>PMTM01000006.1 GCA_003167365.1 Spartobacteria bacterium
GGAAGAATCGTCAATCCTTTTTTAAGCTTTATAAAGCGCTGTCTGCGAGACGTACAAGCATGTTTAGAAAATAAATCACTTCAATCCGTTTGGAATTTTTGGAATATTCGTTTTAAGGGCCAGCCAACTTTCCGCCGTCGCAAAATTTCGCGCGATGCACGAGTCAGGATGCTTTGTCCGTCGGCAGGCCGCTGGGTTATTCTAGACGGAGGATTTGCGACGTCGCAGCCCGATCCTAAGGAACCCGAGTGCACCAAACACATACAACGCGATGGTCGAAGGTTCCGGTACGGTGGCCGCGCCGGTTAGATCGATTTCATAAGCGCCGATAGCAGAGCTCGGATCTACCAAACTCGAGTCGAAGTTCACTTCTGGACCGGTCGCGCTTGGATTTGGTCCGAGCACAGCTGTCGAAGCTCCTGTGGCAAAAAGAAGCTGATTAGCAAAGTTGACCGGCTCACTTCCGGAAAGACTGATCGCCAGATAATAAGTACCGGCGCTAACTGGTCCAAGCGCGTTGCCGGCTGGAAGGGTCGATTGCAGACTCAATCCACCGGGATCGTCGTCATTTGAGTAGACTGGACGGCCGCTCGAATTGAAAAGAAAAAGCGCCGTGTCCAGACCGCTGGTCCCCGTCAGCGAATTGACCGTGGTGGCAGAGAATGCTCCCGGATTGCTAATCGAAATTATATAGATGTCCGCATCTCCAATGCTACCAATGGAGCCGAAAATTTGAGTGAGCGCCAGGCCGCCTATCGGGCCGGTGCTTTGAGCGGTGCCGATGGTTTGCCCGGCGTCCCCAATTTCTGTATAAACAACGTTTGGGTCAGGTAGCAAGGCGTTTGGGTCGGATTGCAACAGCCGCATTTGACTTGCGTTTAGCGAGAGGGGGGCCGTCAAAGCAACGATACTCATTGCGATCGCAGAGATATGTTTCTTCATTTTGTTAATTCTAATTTTTTAGCTAACTCCCGCCTCACACTCACTCGCATGGCCGCCCTTTTGCGACCACAACTGATGCGTGCCCCTAACTAACTTTTCCCTTTGGAACTTTTTCCTTTGCAAGCTAAGCAGTCTGGCCGTGATATGAAATCGCCCGCGCAAGTGCAAGCCTTTTTTTAGCCTTTATGAAAATTTTGCTCGTTGCGGGAAATCCACACGCGATTTGCCACCGAAATGGGCACAAAACAACGGTAAGCCGCGCAGCAAAGACGGCCCACCGACTCGGCGTTCCCCGACTATTGAAATCGGGGAACGCGAGAACGAAAAGTCTAAATAGCTTTTAGCCCTAGCAAATGACGTAGTGGCCGTGAACCCAGAACTGATGATGGTTCCGCCAATGGCCTGGAACCCAACAATAATGAACGCCGTGATCCCAGTATCCCCCGCCGTGAGTGTAAAACCCTCGATCGCCGACGTCGATGTTAAGACTGATTGCTTCCACTGTTGTCAGCATTCCGCTCAGGCCGAGCAAAGCGGCCACAAGTACTGCAAGTTTGTGCTTCATATTTTTTCCTAATTGTCCTCGGATTACAACGCGAATTGGTCGCCTCGTATTCAAGATCGATAACTCATATATTGCAAGAAGTGTGTTTTGAGAATTGGCGAGAGAAAATAATATGCCAATGCCAGAGTGTTATTCGCAGCATTCCGTTGAAGCCACGAGTTTAGGGAAAAAGCGCCAAAAGCGTCAACGCTAAGCCAAGGCTCGCGCGACATTCAAACCAGCGCTGGCGCCGCGGACGCCGGCTCAACCCATTTGCCATGCTCCCGAATTAAATCCTTCAACCGATCCACTGCTTCCGCTTCGGGAATGTTGAATTTCACCGGCGTCTTCCCCACATACAGATTTACTTTCCCCGGCGCGCCGCCGACGTAGCCGAAATCCGCGTCCGCCATCTCACCCGGTCCATTCACGATGCAACCCATGATCGCAATCTTCACGCCTTTGAGATGCAACGTGTCCGCTTTGATCTTCGCCGTGGTTGTTTGCAGATTGAACAACGTCCGTCCGCAGGATGGACACGCCACATAATCGGTCTTGAAAATCCGCGAACCGGCTGCCTGCAATATATTATAAGATAGCCGCAGCGATTGCCCAGGCGCTTCCTCGCCCTGGACGAGAATCGCGTCGCCAATTCCATCGCACAGCAACGAGCCAATATTTGTCGCCGCCGTCAGCAGCGTGTTCAGAAAATCCTTTCCGCAATCCACGCTCCGCAATCCGCAATTAAAAACATCCTTTAAGAGAATCGGATGTCGCGCGTGCAGCTTCGCCGCCAGCAAACGAAACGCCGCGATCACCGCAAGATCGATATCATCCGTCACAGTAACAAAGAGCGCTCTCGAGTTTTCATTTAGCCGTGCAATCGAACTCTCGTCGCGCGGATCGATTTCCTCTATCTGCGCGTTCTCGTAAACGATCTCGGGTTTGTAATCGCCCATCTTGTCGATCTTGTGCGCTATCTTTTCGAAGCTCGCCTCTCGAATCACTACGCGCATCAATTCTTCTCCGCCCACACGCACTCCATCTCGCTCAATCGTCTCCGTCGCTCGTCGCTGGTACGAAAACGGATCAAACGAAACTTCGATATTCGGCGCTCGGCGCTCGGGGCTCGGCGTTTTCCTAATATTCTGGATCAGCGCCTTCGCCACCGGAATTTCATGAATGCTATCCTCGGTTAATGAAACCCGGATCGTATCGCCAATCCCATCCGCCAGCAGCGATCCAATCCCAATCGCGCTTTTGATCCGCGCGTCTTCGCCTTCGCCCGCCTCCGTTACGCCAAGATGAATCGGATAATTCCAATCCGGGCCTTCTTCGTCCAATCGCGCAACCAGTAATCGGTAAGCCGCGATCATGACTTTCGGGTTGCTCGATTTCATCGAAAAGACGAACGCGTGATAATCGAGATCGCGCGCGATCCGCGCGAATTCGAACGCGCTCTCCACCATGCCGAGCGGCGTGTCGCCGTATCGATTCATGATTCGATCGCTGAGCGAGCCGTGATTCGTGCCGATGCGCATGGCGATCCCGCGCTGCTGGCAAAGCTCGACCAGCGGCGCGAAACGCTCCCGAATACGTTGCAGCTCCGCCGTGTATTGCTCGTCGCTATATTCGCGGATAAGGAATTTTTTCGAATCGGCGTAATTGCCCGGGTTGATCCGGACTTTGTCCACCCATTTCGCCGCTTCCATCGCCGCATCCGGTTTGAAATGGATGTCGGCGACAATCGGCACATCGCATCCGCGCTCCCGCAAACCTTTGACGATGTTTTCCAAGTTGCGTGAGTCTTTCACCGTCGGCGCGGTAATTCGCACGATCTCGCAACCTGCGGCGGCCAATTCCATCGTCTGCGCGATGGAAGCCTCCGTATCCATCGTGTCGCACGTGATCATCGATTGGACTCGAATTGGATTCCCGCCGCCGACGCCAACTTTCCCGACTCGAACTTCGCGAGTCGCACGTCTTTGGTAACGAAAGAGATCAGCGCAATATTTCACGCGGCCGCAAACCTACGGGAACGAAACTAGGCGCGCAATCCCGCCTATTTCGGCGCGGATTTTGACGGCGTCGATTTCGGAACAAACTTCGGCCCGTCTCTTCTCCCGCCGAACAAGTCCTGCACATCGAAAAAGGCGATATAGACCATGAACCCGATGATCAATACGGCGCAGGTCGTTTGTATTACTTCGAGCACGCGCATGTTCACTGGCCGGCGGCGAATTGCTTCGATAATCGCGAGAACAATGTGACCGCCATCGAGCACGGGAATCGGCAGCAAATTGAGCAGGGCGAGATTGACATTGAGCACCACGCTGAACCAGAGCGCCATGCGCCAGCCTTCGCTGTTTTCAAACATCACATAATACACGCGCAGCATCATGACCGGTCCGCTCATGTGCTGCAGCTTCACGTCCGACTTGGGTGAAGCGATTGCGCTGACCGTGTTCACGATCGACATCATGCCGGCGCGAATTTGTTCAATCGGCCCGGGATGCATCCGCGTGAGTTTTCCGTAAGCATCCAAAGCGATTCCGTAGTCTTCGTCCCAGGCGATTCCGATCCGCGCGATTTTATCACCGACCGGAATTTCGGGAGTGACCGTCACGGTCATCATATTCCCGGCGCGTTTCACGGCCATCCTGACGGGCTGACCCGAGTGCTGTTTGACGTAATCGGAAATGGCGAGCGCGCTCGGCATCTTCTGCTCATCAACTGCAACAACTTCGTCACCCTCCTTCAATCCCGCGCTATCCGCTGGACTGTCTTTGAAAACGGAGCCGATCTTTGGATTACCCGGACTAAACGGCAACGGAACGGTCTGGCCGCCGCGCTCAACCGTGAGAGTGAGTTGCTCTGCAGAGTGGTCGCGGATGAAATCGGCAATGCCGAGAATGTGATACAACCGCTGACCGTTGATCGCGACAATGGAGTCATTCGGTTTCAAGCCTGACCGCGCAGCTGTACTGTCCGGTTCTACTTTAGCAACGACCGGCGTCTCGGCGGGATAAATCTCGATTTGCCGGAGCGCCTTGCGCATCCACGGCTTTGTCTCCGGAACAATCGGCTTGGCTTCGACCGTCAGTGTTTGCGCATCGCGCACTACCGTGATTGCAATCGTGTCGCCTTCGCTTCGAATAATCCGCCACGAAATACTGTCGTCGCCCATTCCGCCGAAGCGCGAAACCGGTTCGCCGTCGATCGCCAGAATCTTGTCGCCCGGCCTCAAGCCGGCTTGAGCAGCAGGTGAATCGGGCACTACGTAGCCGATCGTCGTCGTCGATTCCGATTCGCTCACCGGCCTTCCAACCGCGGTGATAATGATCGCGAATAACACCGCCAGTCCGAAGCTGAAGAGTGGTCCCGCGAACGCCACGATAATTTTATCGAGCGCGGAAATCGGCGGGAGCTCTTGCCGATCCATATCCGCTTTGCCTTCAATGATGTCCATTGGCGCCAGTTGCGGCAGCGCCACGAACCCGCCGAACGGCAACGAGCCGAGCGAGTATTGCACCCCTTTAATCGTTTTTTTCCAGAGCGGTTTGCCGAACCAAATCCCGAACTTTTCGATATAAAGACCGCGCCAGCGCGCCGCCAGAAAGTGGCCGACCTCATGCACGACGATGAGCAAATTAAAGAGAACGAGGACCTCAATCAGAATGAGGACGACGCGCGCGATGTGCAGAATCATAACTCTATTTCCCGACGAGCCGGCGCGCTTCCTCGCGGGCCCACTGATCGGCCCGCAATATCTCATCAAGGTCCGGATGCGCAACGGTCGAGTGCCGGTTCATGACTCCTTCAACCATCTGCCAGATGCGCGGAAAACGCACGTTTCGATCCAGGAATGCGGCAACCGCGATTTCGTTGGCCGCATTCAAAACGGCGGGCAAAGTTCCGCCCGTCTCGCCGGCCTCGCGGGCGAGATTGAGCGCAGGAAAATCATCGTAACGCGGCTTTGCGAACTCGAGTTTCGATAATTTTCCGAAATCGAGCGGCGGCAACGAATTCGGCACGCGCTCCGGCCACGTGACCGCGTATTGAATCGGGAAACACATATCTGAATAGCTCAATTGCGCGAGCGTCGATCCATCCGCAAATTCCACCATCGAATGGACAATGCTTTGCGGATGAATCACTACTTCGACGCGCTTCATCTCTACACCGAAGAGCCAGTGCGCCTCGATCATCTCCAGTCCCTTATTAAATAGAGTTGCCGAATCGATCGTGATTTTCGGGCCCATATTCCAAGTCGGATGCTTCAGCGCCTGCTCCACTGTGATCGACTCAAAATCCTTCGCTGCCGTTTCCCGAAACGGGCCACCCGACGCAGTCAAGATGATGCGACGTACATCCGAGGCACGACCATCAAGGCATTGAAAGATCGCGTTGTGCTCCGAATCAACCGGCAAAACGTGAACACCTTTCGCGCGCGCTTCGCGCATCACGATCTCGCCGGCCATGACGAGAATTTCTTTACTCGCCACTGCCAAATCTTTCCCCGCTTCAATCGCGGCAAGCGCCGGACGCAATCCGCCCGTTCCGACAATTGCGATGAGCACCATGTCCGCATCGGCCATCGACGCGATCTCGAGAAGTCCACTTTCGCCTACGAAAATCTGTGGCTTGTACTCCAACGCGCTACGCAAGATATCGATCTTGGTTTCGTCGACGAGACACACCGCCTTCGCGCGAACCTTATTCGCCGCCACGGCCAGTTTCTCCGCATTCTTGTTCGCCGCGACTCCGACGATCTCCATTCGGTCCGGGATATCATGCGCAACCTTCAAAGAGCTTTCGCCAATCGAACCGGTGGCGCCAAGAATAACGACGCGTTTACGTTTCATAAACAGACAGGATTTACAGGATTAAACGGGGATCGAAGAAATTCTTAATCCTGGAAATCCTGTCAGAAATTCTACGGAACGCGAATTACAAGCCGGAGGTAGAAAAACAGGAGTGGCGCGGTAAACAACAGACTGTCGATTAAGTCAAGCGCGCCGCCGATTCCCGGCAGAAAATTCCCGGAATCTTTTACGCCGGTACTGCGTTTGATGATCGACTCCGCCAGGTCGCCGACGACCGCCGCGAACCCGAGGATCAAGCCGAGCACAATCGCATGTGTCCAATTCAACATCGACAAGTGACCCGGCATAAGTCGAAAGAGCGCGAGACTCGCGAACAATGACAACCCGAGCGCGCCGCAAAATCCTTCCCATGTTTTTTTCGGGCTGATGTGCGGAATCATTTGGTGCCGCCCGATGACGCTGCCGACAAGATATGCTCCCATGTCGCTAAATTTTGTCACCACGATCAAATACAGGCAGTAAAACTGTCCCATCACCGCGCCGGCGCTCGAGCGCGGAATCAGGTAAACTATTTTGGTCATGAAGTTGAAAAGCCAGAGCACGTAAAGAAGTCCGAACAACGTGTAGGCCATCGTTTGCAGCGGCTCGTCGTCGCGCAGGCGCGCAAACATTTGCCGCGTGAAGACCGTCAGCAAAAAGAAGAGGAGGACCGCGAGTTCAAAATCGTAGGAGCGCGCCGGGCCCATCCTCGAGAAGTAATAAAAACTTCCCGCCAACATGACCGCGCCGCAGATCATCCCGACGATCTTGAAATTCGGCAGGCCCTTATGGTCGAGCATGCGGTAGAACTCCCAGAGCGCCACCAGCCCAAACAGACAGATCAATAAATGGAACGCCAATTCGTAACCGGAGAACGCGATGACTAGCGCGACAGACCAGAGCGCGACAGTGCTCAGAAATCGAAGAACGAAAACCGAGCGTGAGGTAGGCACTTTCGGTGCGGCTTGCTCAAGCGTCGCGGGCATGCAGCCGGCATCATCCTGAAGGAACGCAGCGAGCGCAAGAAGAACGCGCATAGATCGACAATTAGTACGTCGCGCGCGAATGGAATGTGAACACAGGCTTCCAACCAATTTTTTCCTGCTTTCCTGCTTTGATGATTCGCCTAGTTTCTTCTCGTGCAGAAGAAGATGAAGGCGGTGGTGAAGAGCAAGGCCGACCCCGGGCTTTGGCTTGAAGAAGTTTCCGTTCCCGAAGTCGGCGATGACGACGTGCTCATCCGCGTGCTCAAGACCTCGATCTGCGGGACCGACGTACATATATATAACTGGGACGCGTGGTCGCAGAAGACGATCCCTGTGCCGATGACGATCGGGCACGAGTTCGTCGGGATTGTCGATCTGGTCGGCAATCGCGTGAAAGGATTCGCCCAAGGCGATCTCGTCACTGGCGAGGGCCACATCACCTGTGGACATTGCCGCAATTGTCTCGCTGGACGCCGTCACCTTTGTCCGAACACCCAAGGCGTCGGCGTGAATCGCAACGGTGCTTGGGCGGAATTTGTCGCCATCCCACAATCAAACGTCTGGCACGCCGATCCCTCGATCCCGCTCGACGTCCTTTCCTGTTTCGATCCTCTCGGTAACGCCGTTCACACCGCGCTCTCGTTTGATCTCATTGGGGAAGATGTGCTCATCACCGGCGCCGGTCCGATCGGTTGCATGGCCGTGCCAGTCGCGAAACACGCCGGCGCGCGCAACGTCGTCATCACCGACATCAATCCGTACCGTCTCGATCTCGCCCGCAAGATGGGCGCGACCCTCGCGCTCGATGTGCGTACCGAAAAATTATCCGAGGCGATGAACAAACTCGGCATGAAAGAGGGCTTCGATGTCGCGCTCGAAATGTCCGGCAACCCAAAAGCGTTTACCGACATGCTGCCGGCCATGTTTCACGGCGGCAAAATTGCGCTGCTCGGCATCATGCCCGGCAGCGCCGCGATCGATTGGAACCTCGTTGTCTTCAGCGCGTTAACCATCAAAGGAATTTACGGACGCGAGATGTACGAAACCTGGTACAAAATGACCGCCATGATTCAGTCCGGCCTCGATATCTCACCGGTAATCACCCACCACTTTCCATACACGGAATTCAAGGAAGGCATCGAGCTCATGAAATCCGGTAACTCCGGCAAAATCGTGCTCGAGTGGGCCGCGCGTTAGTTCAAACAGCGG
The DNA here is from genome assembly GCA_003167365.1 of Spartobacteria bacterium. Taxonomy (GTDB): domain Bacteria; phylum Verrucomicrobiota; class Verrucomicrobiia; order Chthoniobacterales; family UBA10450; genus Palsa-1382. The sequence goes on from PMTM01000006.1 coordinate 8,547, forward strand.
ATTGCGCGGATACCGCAGACTCCTTTCTGTCACTCCGAGCGAAATAGAGGAATCTATTGCGGCCCGCTCGACAGTCGTATGTGCAAAACGCAGGCGATCTGAGCGAAACGCCAAATCGCAGCGTTAGAGAATATTCGATTGTGGGATTGCCACCAACGCAGAGATCGCCAGACCAAACTCTTAATGTTTTCCCTCTCTCGGTTTTCTGAGTGAAAGATGGAAGCTCATTGGAGCACTGCCGCTTCCTGCTCGTTGCCTTGCAATTCCAGAACCATCCGGCGGATATGTTTGTAGTTCTGATGCGGCGTGAGGAAACGTAAACTCTCCTGCGGATCACCCCATTGCAGAATTTGGATCGGTTCCTGGCGCGCGCCCCAGCTGTTCATCTCGCTTCGCGTAGACATGTAGAGATCGATCGTGTTGCGGCCCGACAACGCCCAACCGTAGTCGTCCACGCGGTAGATCTGCCCCGTTGAAAGCAAACGGAATGTCGTCCCCACTGGCCAGCGCGACCAGTCTGCCGCGGCGCTGCCGATCTTTGGTTTCCTTGTCACCGCAATGGCACGCTTCGCGCCGCGCGTCGTTTTAGTGACGCGCGTTGTCGTGGTCCTGCTCTCTTCCAATGAAAATGGTTGCAGTGACGAGCCTGAGTTCGATACGCGCTGGTAATCGTTATCGTCGCTATCCGAGATCGCGCGCGCGCGCATTACATTATCCGCGCGATGGATCGCCGGACCAGCGGCGTGCAATTCGCCGCCCAGTGCATTGTGATTGGTGTATTGGGTGTGATCGGCTTCGGTATGCGTATACGCAGTGGTGCGGACATTTTGAAAATCGCTCCGGTGCAGGGGCGACTCGTAGGCTGGCAGCGATCGCGCGGTTTTGCCCGTTTCGCAGGAAGAGAAGACAAGGGCGCCAATCACCGCGAACGCGGCAGAAAGAAGAAATCGAATTTCAGAAGGTCTCAATTCGGATCGCCGGAGTTATTAACAGTTATTCACAACCCTCTGCAAGGTCTTTTTCGAAAGAATTTTTTGCCACGGATGAAACACGGATAAGGATAGCTTGAGCCGATCTCCCCCTTATCTGTAAAAATCCGTGTTCATCCGTGGCTCGCCTTCTCTGGGATTCGTTTTTTTCTAATCTACGGAAATCTGTGTAATCTGTATCAACTATGCTCGCGGAATTCGAAAAGCAGCTTTCGCAAACGCTCGAAGAAATAAAATCGCAAGGCCTTTATAAGACTGAGCGCATCATTACCAGTCCGCAGGATGCCAAGATCGAGCTCGCTGGCGGCGAGCGCGTGCTCAATATGTGCGCGAACAATTATCTCGGCTTGGCCGATCATCCGGCACTGCTCGCCGCGGCGAGGGAAGCGCTCGATACCCATGGTTTCGGCATGGCGAGCGTGCGTTTCATTTGCGGCACGCAGGACATTCACAAAGAACTCGAAGCCGCGCTGACCAAATTCATCGGGACCGAAGACACGATTCTTTATCCCTCTTGCTTCGACGCAAACGGCGGTTTGTTCGAAACACTGCTCAGTGAAAACGACGCCGTAATCAGCGACGAATTGAATCACGCGAGCATTATCGACGGCATTCGGCTCTGCAAGGCGCAGCGCTTTCGTTACAAACACAACGACATGGCCGATCTTGAAGCGAAATTGCGCGAGGCGAGCGGCGAGCGGTTCCGATTGATCGCAACGGATGGTTGTTTTTCAATGGATGGAACGATCGCGGATTTACGCGAGATTTGCGAACTCGCCGAAAAATACAATGCGCTCACCATGATCGACGACGCGCATGCCGCTGGATTTCTCGGCCAGACCGGTCGCGGCACGCACGAGCACTGCGGCGTAATGGGCAAGATCGACATCATCACCGGCACGCTCGGCAAAGCGCTCGGTGGCGCGAACGGCGGTTACACAAGTGGCCGCAAGGTGATTGTCGACCTTCTGCGGCAACGCTCGCGTCCCTATTTGTTTTCCAACACAATCGCGCCACCGGTGGTAGCCGCATCGTTGAAAGCGATCGAATTGTTGAGCGCCTCAACCGAACTGCGCGACAAGCTCGAAGAAAACACGAAGTATTTTCGCGCCGCACTCACCGAACGCGGCCTAACGATCAAGCCCGGCACGCATCCGATTGTTCCGATCATGATTGGCGATGCCGCAAAGTCGCAGAAGTTCGCGGCGCGCATGCTCGAGAAAGGCGTTTACGTCATCGGCTTTTTCTATCCTGTCGTCCCGCACGGCACCGCCCGCGTTCGCACGCAGGTTTCCGCCGCGCATTCGCGGAAAGATTTGGAGTTCGCCGTTAACGCCTTTGCCGAAACGAACGAAGAATTGAAAAATCTGTAGAGGCAGCGGCCAGAAACTAGAGATTGCGTGCGACACGCCACCACTACATCGCATCAATATCCCGCCGCCTGGCCGTCTTTGCGCGATTCGCTCGCGCCAACGTAGACACGCTGGCCGTCGTGCATTTCGACTTTGATGGCTTGATAACCGCCGTAGCCACCGACGTCGAAGCGAACATCGTGACCTTTCTTGCGCAGTTCGCGCACAGTCTCGTACGGAATGCCGCTCTCGACTTCAACGTAGCCACCGGATTCGGTCATTTTTTCGCCGGTCGGCTCGTTGTCGCCTTCGTGTTGCCAGCGCGAAGCGTCGCCGGCTTCCTGCACGTTCAACCCGAAATCAATCTGGTTGGTGATTACTTGCACGTGACCTTGCGGTTGCATGCCTCCGCCCATCACGCCGAACGCTTCCCATGGTTTGCCATCTTTCATGACAAAGCCGGGAATGATGGTGTGAAACGGTCGTTTGCCGGGCGCGTAAACATTCGCGTGGCCGGGCTCCATTGAGAAAAGTTCGCCGCGATCCTGGAACATGAAGCCCAGTCCGGGCACGACGATGCCGCTACCCATGCCGCGATAATTGCTTTGGATCAGGCTGACCATGTTGCCTTCGTCATCGGCAGTGCACAGGTAAATCGTGTCGCCCTGATTCAGAGCCGGATTGCCAGCTTCGACCTTTTTCGCCGCGCGATTTGGATCGATCAACTTGCGCCGCTCCGCCGCGTAATTCTTCGAAAGCAAACCAGCCAGCGGGATTTTCGCGAATGCAGGATCGGCATAAAATTTCGCGCGATCAGCCCAAACGATCTTCTTCGCTTCGACCATCGCGTGCAGCGTCTCGGGTGAGTTGCACCCCATCGCATGCAAATCGAATCCTTCGAGAATGTTCAACATCTGAAGCGTAGCGATGCCCTGGCCGTTCGGCGGCAGCTCGAAAACATCGTAGCCGCGATAGTTGGTCGAGACGGGATCGACCCACGTCGATGTGTGCTTTTCAAAGTCGGCCTTGCGCAAAAAGCCGCCATTCGCCTGCATGAAATTGTCGATCTTGTCAGCGACCTCGCCTTTGTAAAAACCGTCGCGCCCTTTCTCGCCGATCAATCGCAACGTTTTCGCCAGCGCCGGATTTTTGAAAATGTCGCCTTTGGCCGGCGTGTTGCCCTTGCCATCGAGCGTATAAGTTTCAAGGAAGGCACCGGGTAAACCTTTATAAATGCGCGGACCGAACGCCCAGTAGTACGCGATCAGTTCGGTGACGGGGAAACCTTCCTCGGCGTAACGAATCGCCGGTGCGAGATCGTCTGAGAGCTTGAGCTTGCCGAATTTTTTGTGCAGCTCGGCCCAGGCATCGACCGCTCCCGGAACGCTGATCGGCAGCATGCCGGTTGGCGGAATTGTTTCGCGCTTCAGTTTCGCGAGCTCCGCCTTCATTTGTTCATAACTCAAAGCGAGAGGCGAACGTCCGCTTCCATTCAACCCGTAAAGCTTGTTCTCTTTTGCGATGTAAACGATCGCAAATAAATCACCGCCGACTCCATTCGAAACCGGTTCCATTAAGCCGAGCGTCGCGTTCGCGGCGATGGCGGCATCAACCGCACTGCCGCCGTGTTTCAAGATGTCGAGTCCGGCTTGCGTCGCCGCCGGGACGCTCGTGCAAACCATCCCATGCCGCGCCACAACTTCAGACCGGGTCGCAAAATTCTTTCCCGTAATGCGATCGATCTGGGCGCGCGAAGTCTCCCCAAAGGAACAAGCAATTAGAAATGAAACGATGAGGCAAGGCAGCTTATGCATGACTGCAGCTTATATTAGCGGCCATTCCGAGCGAAGCGAGGAACCTCGCATTCGAAGATTGTGTTTACGAGCGGCACATGAGCGACCTCGGAGCCTGTGTGAGGTCCCTCGTCGTCTGCGCGAGTCGGGATGACAGCGGTGGGGGATGGCGAGTTCAATTAATGATTAGCCGATCGCAAGATCGGCATCTCCGGCTTTTCACAACACCGGGTCTAGGGAGACTTCTTGGAGTCACAGCAAGCCGGTGAAATAGCTTCCACCGCGACGAGGCGCTGCTCTATCATTGGCGTTCACCTGCGCACATGGCGGACACAGTTGAAAAACTCACGACAGGCGAGCCGCTGACCATCGATCAGCTCATCGAGTATTTGCCCGCGCTCAAAGAGGTCGCGCGCGCCCAATTGGAGAACTGGGCGAAAGGCGCCGCCGTTCTGCATCGGTTCCGCAAAGGCGAAATTGTTTGCGAGGAGGGCGAATTCGGATCCACCGCTTATTACATCGTCTCGGGCACGGTCGATATTTTCATCAACAATCCGCTTGCGCATCTGCGCACCCGGCCACAGAGCGGTTTTTTCGGACGCCGTTTCGCGCGCATGAAAAGTTTCCTGACCGACGACACCGAAGATCGTCGCGCGGAAGCGGGCCAGCGGCGATTCATCGGCATCGACGCAAGTGTCGACCTTCCGATGCACCGGCCGCTGGCGCAGCTTGGGCCCGGCGATCTTTTCGGCGAAATGACTTGTCGCACTTATCAACCGCGCTCGGCCACGGTGCAGGCGCGCGAACCGTGCGTGATGGTCGAAATGCTGCGCGTCATTCTGGACATGCTCGTCGGCAACAGACAGGTGTCGGAAGCGTCAAAGGCCACATCGAAGGTGAAGATGCCCACGTTCAAAGGCACTTCATTCAAAGCGGAGCTCGAAAACAAATATCGCGAACGCTCGCTCAACAATCATCTGCGCAGCGTGCCGCTCTTCGCCACGTTGAGCGAAGAGTTCATTCAGCGCCTGAAAGAGAACGTCGAGCTCGTTTCCTACAACCAGGGCCAGGTCATTTGCAAGGAAGGCGAAGATGCGGACGCATTTTATCTCATTCGCTCAGGCATGGTGCGTGTGGCGCAAGCGATGCCGGGCGGCGAAATGGTGCGCACTTATTTGAGTCGCGGCGATTACTTCGGCGAGATCGGTTTGCTCCGCGCGATCAAACGCACGGCCACCTGTTCCGCGCTCGACGCCGTCGATGTTGTGAAAATTCCGGCGGACGATTTCAATCTCATGCTCGAAACGTTTCCCGATGTGCGGGCACAACTCGAGCCCGTGGCCACGGCACGTATGGCCGTGGATCGGCAGAAAGTGATTCCGGCCGGCTTGCAGTTGGATGATTTCCTCAATCAAGGATTGTTCGAGGCGCAGAATCTTCTTCTCATCGATCTCGATAACTGCACGCGCTGCGATGCCTGCGTGCGCGCGTGCGCCACCGCACACGACGGCGTGTCGCGTTTGCTGCGCGACGGTTTGCGCTACGACCATTTCCTTGTCGCCACTGCGTGCCGATCTTGCCGAGATCCCCTTTGCATGACGCAATGCCCAGTCGGTTCGATCCGCCGCAAAGAAAATCTCGAGATCATTATCGAAGATTGGTGCATCGGCTGCGGCAAATGCGCGGAGTTATGTCCTTACGGAAACATCAACATGCATCCGCTCGAGGTAATCAAGGAAGTGAAGACCGAGGTCAAATCAACGCAGGAAGGCGTTCCGCCCAAGATCAAGATCGAGAAGAAAAAGACGACCGCCTATAAAGCGAACACCTGCGATCTTTGCACGCAGCTCTCCACGCCGAGCTGCGTCTACGCCTGTCCGCACGACGCCGCTAAACGAGTCGATCCGCAGCGTTTCTTCGGCGATGCGCTCGTCGCGCAGAATGAAATGATGCAGAAGCAATGGTCGCCGCGGCATTACCAGACGCACCACACTCACTGAGTTCTTGCCATGCGCATTCTTAATCGCGCTCACATGCCCTGGTTTATTTTCGTTTGCGCCGCCACGGCCGGCGCGATCGTTCTTTATCTTGCAAACTTTGATCCCGAGAAATTGCCGGCGGGAATTCATCTGCCGGCATATTTAATTCAGAAACCGTCCGATCACCGCAGTGTCGGCGGGACGCCGCTCGGTTTGATCTTCGGTGCGGTCTCGTTCGCGATTTTCATTTTCGCAGCGCTCCTCAGTTTACGAAAAAAAATCCCGCTTTGGCGCATCGGCACGGTGCAACGCTGGTTGCGCGCGCACATCTGGTTGACGCTGCTCACGATTCCACTCGTCATTTTACACAGCGGATTTCGGCTCGGCGGCCCGATGACAACGTTGCTGATGCTGCTCTACGCCATCGTCATGATCAGCGGAATTTACGGACTGATTTTGCAGCACCAAATGCCGGCACTGATGAAAGAGCGATTGCCGGCCGAAACCGTGTTCGAACAAATTCCGCACATTTGCGCTCAACTCGCCGCCGCCGCCGTAAAGATGCGCGACTCCTTCAAGCCCGCGCCGCCGGCCAAAACCGACGCCGGTGCTCCCGCACCGAGCCCCGCAAAATCGGTGACGGCCGGCTCCGCGCCGATGGCTTCAACCGCCGCTGACTTGAGCACACCAACGGCGCGCGCGAAAACCGCCGTAGGATCGACAATCACCGCTGCGCCGATTACCCAACCAGTGCCCGCTGCGAATGCGGCGACAACTCAAGCGAAAGCCCCCGAAACAATTTCCCAACCGCCGACGCCAGAAGCCGCGGCACCGGCAGAATCTCGCGTGACTCCGCCTCCTCCGCTCAACCCGGGCGAGACGATGGGCACGCCGACGGCGCGAGTACCTGAAGGCACGCAGGTCCCGGCCGGCACGGAAAGCGCCCCGTTGAAATCGCCGGCTGACAAAACGGAATCCGCGGTGGTCGCCGCACCGCCGACGCCAGTTCCACAGTCAACGGCTCCCGTCGCGAAACCAGTCGCGCCGGTCGCACCAAAACCGGTTGTGTCCGCGGCAGCGTCCGCTGATTCAGATTCGGAAGTCGCGCTCGTCGAATTCTTAGATCGACAAGTTATTCCTTACCTGTCGGCCAAGCGCGGCGAGAAATTCCGGCTCGGCAATCCGCGATTTTCCGAAGACACTTTTCGTTTTGTCCGGCTTCGCATCGCGGAAATCTACCATCCACGCGTGGACGAAATCCAGGCGTGGTGTGACGAGCGCCGTCTGCTCGACCTGCAAACCAAGATGCAACATTGGCTGCACGGCTGGCTCTTCGTGCACGTGCCGTTTTCGTTCTTGCTGTTGATGCTCACGGCGTGGCACGCGTTCGTGACGCTCTTCTATTATTGAGCGGCCATGGCAACACCGAGCCGAACGCAAAAGCAAATCGCCGAGCGCTACAAAGGCAACCTCGGCTATTATAAAAAAGTTCATCCGTGGCGGCGCGCACGCCGTCTGGTCAGCGTGGTTTCAATCTTCGGCGGATTAATCGCAATTTGGATTTTTCAAACGCGCAGTCGCGAAACTTTTTTTAATTCAGGGAAGATCTCCGCCGACCATGCGTCGTTCGGCGACAAGTGCGCGAGTTGTCACGACAAGGCACTCATGACCGGCGGCCCACTCACACCGCAAAAATTTCGCGCGATCGTGAAAGAACGTTTTCAAAACGGCATCGCCTTCGGACTGATCGACCAAAAATGCCAGACCTGTCACACGCATCACACCTTCCACGAGCCGAACGTCGTGCAAAATCGCTCCTGTTCGGCCTGTCATCAGGAACATGAAGGGCCGGGCCCGATGAAATTGGTCGCGAGCTCGAACTGCGCGTCCTGCCACAACAATCGCGAAACCATGGAAGCTTCCGCGCAGAAGGGGATGCAATTCAATTGGGCGGCGTTCCACCGGCATCCGCAACCGGCGCAACGCGTTGTCTTCGAAGTGCCCCGGCCGCCGCGCGGACACACCCAAGTTTTTTCGTCGTTTTGGAATGGACACCCGGAGTTTCAGATCAATTCCGCAAAGCCGCGCGATCCCGATGTTCTCCGCTTCAACCATCAGCGGCATTTTGCGAACGACATCCCGCTCGTAAACGGCCGGAAGCTCGATTGCAATTATTGCCACAAACCCGACGGAGAAGGCCGGTTCATGCAGCGAATCAGTTTCGCCGCGAATTGTCAGGCGTGTCATTCGTTGCAGTTCGATCCGAAAAATCCGGAGTTAATGTTGCCGCACGGCAACGCTACCGCCGTGCGCGCGTTCTTGCGCTCGTTGCCAACGCAGTATGCGGACCTGGCCGTAAAGAAGGGAATTACCCGGTCGAACGAAATCCAGATTTTCGTCGCAAAGCAGATTGCGCAGTTGCGCGAGCGCGTCCGCTCCGGCGAAGACTTCGAGCGTCAAGTTTTCTTCACCACCGATCCCTACAAACCGCAGCGTCAGGATAATTCGCCGACACGTAGTTCGTTTTACGGCTGCGCCTTTTGCCACGAAGTGAAACCGGTGGCGAACACCGCGCCAATAATCACGAAACCGATTCTGGTCGATCGATGGATGGTGCGAGCAAATTTCGATCACGCCAAACATTCGAGCGTGAAATGCGACGATTGCCATCACGCCACGCAAAGTCATGACACTTCCGACGTGCTAATGCCGACGAAAGCGAACTGCGTCACTTGCCACAGTCCGCAAGGCAAGGTCGTCGCCGAATGCATTACCTGTCACACCTTTCACGCGCCGCCGCAGACGGCGATCGTCGATCTTAGCCAGACGCCGCCGATTTCCGTAAAACAAATGATGTTTGGTAGGGTCAGCGCGCTGCGCTGACCGTCGGACGCCGCAGCGCGGCGTCCCTACCTTGCACTGCCGCGATTTTTTCATTGAGCCACGCCTGCGAGAAGTGGACGTGTTTGATCGCGCTGCGCCGCTCGTGCGAATACGTCAGATGATAGCTGCCGTCAGCGGCCCTAATAATTGCCGGATAAGAAAACGATCCACCGCTAGGCGAGTATTCAAAGTCCCAAATCTTTTTAAAATCGCGTCCGTTTTCCGAGTAAGCCAGACTGAGCGGATTTCGGCCCTTCTTGCTGTCGTTGTACACCAGCAGGGTCTGCCCATCATTAGTTTGTACCGCATCGATGGCCGCATTCGGATTCGGCAGCTGTAACCTTTCCGCGTTCGACCATTTTAGTTGAGCCGGGTCGCAATGCGAAAACATGAGGCTTTCCCACGTCGGGTCGCGCAGATACGCGACCAGCTCTTTTTCACTGCGCTGGACCAGAGTCGGCTGCGTGTTTTCCGGACCGTCGATTCTCTCGAACGTCTTGCTTCGAATTTCGCCGCCGGAAACCGTCAATGTGCAGGTGTAACTGTACTTATGCCCAAAGTTTTTGTAGAGCGGGACGGTGAATTTGCCGGGACCCAATCGCAACGGCTTGTTCCGGGGAAGATTGCAAAATGTTCCCACGAGGGTCTTCGCCTGCGACCAGGTCTGCCCGTTGTCCTTTGAAGTTTTGTAATCGACGCGTGCCGAACTCCAGCCGCCCATCGGCATGGCCGCGTAGAAAAGCCAAACAACGTTTTCGTCATCGACGAAAAGCGCGCAGTTTCCAAATGTCTTGGTGCGCATCCACCGGCCTTCCGCCCGTTCGTTATGGGCGGCGACAATCGCCGGTGCACTCCAGGTTTTCACGCTCTGATCGTAGCGGTTGGAAAAAATCTTAATGTCCGGCGCACACTCTTCGCTGCCCGCGTACCAACAACAAAGCAGGTGATGGTCGGACAATTCCACGATCGACGACCCGTGGTTGACCGGAAACCGGCCCGGCGCGATGACCAGATTCTCTTCGTAATCTGTTTGCGCGCCGGCGCGGATCGGCTGCGCCAACAAAAACGGAACGACGATTAATGAAAGTCTGGCGAGCATACCGTGTGAATTGATCGCGCGTTCCATCAAGATCGACAACATACAGTTAGTGGAATTGTCGATCTTGATTCGGTGTCTGGTCGCGAAACCTTTCCGAGTTGAGCATTGGGCGTTGAGCGTTGAGCATTGCTTTAGTGGATCGGAATGCCAAAACTCCCGCCGAGCTCGGCTACCGCATGCCCGCGGAATGGGAAGCGCATTCCGCGACCTGGCTTTCCTGGCCGCGACGCGAAGGGATCAGTTTCCCCGGCTCATTCGATCGCGTCCTGCCGACCTTGCGCGCGCTGGTCGAAGCGCTTATCGAATCGGAACAAGTTTGCATCAATGTTTGTGACGGCGCGCATGAAGCCGAAGTGCGAGAAGTGTTGCGCGGATTGTCGATGGACCGCATCGCATTTCATCGCATTCCGACGAACGAACCGTGGTGCCGCGACCATGGCCCTATTTTTTTAACACGCGATGCCGATCCCAAACTCGCGGTCGTCGATTGGGATTACAATGCCTGGGGCGGCAAGTATCCGCCGTGCGATCTCGACGAAGTTGTGCCGACGCGCGTGGCGGAAATTCTAGATCTTCCGGTCTTTTATCCGCGCATGATTCTTGAGGGTGGTTCGATCGATGTGAACGGCGCCGGCGTCTTGCTCACCAGCGAATCGTGTTTGTTGAACCGAAATCGCAATCCACAAATGAGCCGGGAGCAGATCGAACAACGCTTGCGCGATTTTCTTGGCGCTCGTGAAATCCTCTGGCTCGGCGACGGAATCGAAGGCGACGATACCGATGGTCATATCGACGATCTCGCGCGCTTCGTTTCCGAGCGAACCATCGTCACCGTCGTCGAAGAAAATCGCGACGATGAAAACTACCGATCGTTGCAAGAAAATCTCGCGCGCCTGCGCGAGATGAAGATCGACGATCACAAGATCGAAATCGTCACTCTGCCGATGCCGAAAAAGATTGTGCGGGAAGATCTACGGTTGCCCGCGAGCTACGCCAATTTCTACATCGCAAATTCATGTGTGCTTCTTCCAACGTTTGCCGATCCGAACGACGCAGTCGCGCTATCGATCTTGCAAAAGCTGTTTCCCGATCGGCGAGTAATCGGAATTGATTGTGGTGAACTGATTTGGGGACTGGGCACGTTCCACTGCCTGACGCAACAACAGCCCGCTTTCAAATAGTGTTACGACCTAACCTCTCGACTGGCCGTGCAGCAACCGATCGATCGATTGTTGCAGCTGCTTGAACTCTATTTGTTTTGCCAGCGGCGAGCCCGTGGTCGTGCGTTGATGGATTAGCGAGAATGAGCAGTTCAGGGCGACGCTGATGAGGCTTAGTACGGCGATGACCGCGGTTTTTCCCGCCGCACGTCGCTCCGACTCAAGCCGAGTCACGCCGACAGCGGCACAAACGATCAAGGCCGGATACAAATCGTGCAGGTAGCGCTCGGTGATGCCGACAGTCGCTAGGATGATTCCACCTCCGGCTAAAAGCGTGATGGCGGGAAGTCGCACGCGTCGAATCATGTCACCCGATCCGCGGACAAGGAGTGCGCAACCAGCCACGGCAAGCAAGGTCAACGCCGGCATGCTCGTCGGGTAAGTGGAAAAGCCTTCCACCACATCGATCGCGGGCGAGCCGACGATCATCGGGTCTCGCGAAGGAAAAACCCACGGGAAATTGCGATCGAACGAGACGCCGTGCAGGCCGAAGTAGGTCGCGAGTGTCGTCGGAATATTTTCGATATGAATTTGGCGTCCACTCGTGATCTGCATCCGGACGGGAATCTGCTTGTAAAAATTGTAATATTGCAACGGAACACCGTTGAGCGTTCGAAACTTCGCGTAGTTCACGCCGAAGTACGTGGCCACCGTAACGGAAACTGCGATCGCCGCGATCAGCGCGTGCTGGAATGGCTTGGCGGTCACGCCAAAAGCGAGCCAGGAATGCGCGGCTTGCGGGTTTGCGATCGCCCGCCAAATCAAAATCCCGATCAGCGAACACATGGCAAGCAGTGTGCCCGTGCCAACCGTGGCGCGGGAATGAAAGGACATGAAGGCGAAGAGGCTCGCCAGCGCCAACAAACCAAGGCTCGGTTTCGCGAAATATTTCAAGAGCGTCCATGCGAACAACAGCCCGAAGGTCCCGCCCCACATGATCGCCTCATGGTAAGTGAACGAACGGCCGATCAGGAAAACGTTCGTTGAGCCGATGCCGGCGCAAAGGATGAAGAGTGAATGCAGGACGCGCTGAGTACGCGTCGTGACTGCGTCGCGGCGAATGAGCCGTAGGATTCGATACGCACAGATCAAGTTGATTGCGCACGCGATCATCATCATGAGGCGGCTCCATAAGCCATCCATCCCATCGAAAGCAACGATCAATGGGAGGCGCAGCAGCGCGGGAGCGATTCCAAAATATCCGTAAGTCTTGCCTTCGAAAACGAACGCTTCGGAAGCGATCGCGGTTGGCGGCACATTCAGACGGCCGTCAATCATGGACAACGCCTGGGCGTCGTAAAAACCGCAGAACTGTTCCGGTTCAAAAAAATTCCAGTCACCCCAGGTCACGAACCAGGCGCAAACCACCAGAGAGATAAGGAAACTTGGCAGGATGTAGGCGTGGTTACGCCAGACTTTGGACCACCACCGGTGCGTAGTGATCGACTCAGCGCTATTCCGGTCCGTACCGCTGGAAAGTTTAAGAGCAAACGGGGTTTCGACTCCTGGCATGCCCCGATGCAAAGCAGGCGGCGAGCCCAGCAAATTCTACTCTGCGGTTAATCGTCGGCGAACGGCGCGGGCTTGTAGCCGCTTTTCAAGATTGCGTCGTGTAAATCGGGCGGATGCGTCTTGCGCGCGTCGAAGGTGACGATCACCCGCTCGCGCGGGGGATCGACCATCACGTCTTGCACGCCATTTATTTTCATCAGCACGGGCCGCAGTTTTCGCACACATTCGTCACAATCTTCGCCTTCGGTTGCGATCTCGATCGTTTCCATAATCGGATGATCGGCGTGTTCGGGATTGTGCGGATCGCTCGGATCCGGGTCGTTTGGTCGGGCTGGGTCCATGCTTGTCCTTATCTTACGTGTGCCAATGGCTCCGTGGTCGCCTCATATCTTGGATGTTGCGCGTTGAACGTTGAGCGTTTCACGTTTAACGGTCTAACCTTTCAAACTTCATTCCTATGGCAAATTACGGCATTAACGGTTTCGGGCGCATCGGTCGCAATGTTCTGCGGGCCATGTCGCAAAAAGACGTTCAAAAAGTCGGCGCGATCAACGATCTCACCGACACGCATACGCTCGCGCATCTGCTCAAGTGGGACTCGGTGCATGGCAAATTCGACGGCGAGATCGGTTACGACGATCAGAACATTATCGTGCGTGGCCACAAGATTAAGGTCCTGAAGGAACGCGACCCGGGCAACCTGCCGTGGAAAGATTTGGGCGTCGATGTTGTACTGGAATCCACCGGTTTCTTCACCAGTCGCGACAAAGCCGAGCTGCATATTAACAAAGGCGGCGCGAAGCGTGTGCTCATTAGCGCGCCGGCGAAGAATCCCGACGCAACCATTTGCATCGGCATCAACGACCAGGTTTACGATCCGGCGAAACACACCGTCGTCTCAAACGCGAGTTGCACGACCAATTGCCTCGCGCCGCTGGCCAAGGTTCTGCACGACAATTTTGGCATTTTGCACGGATTCATGAGCACGATCCACAGCTACACAAACGACCAGCGCATTCTCGATCTTCCGCACGAAGATTTGCGGCGGGCGCGCGCGGCAGCGTTGAGCATTATTCCATCGAGCACGGGCGCGGCGAAGGCGATCGGCGAAGTGATTCCGGAGTTGAAGGGAAAACTAAATGGTGGCGCGTTTCGCGTGCCGACACCGGATGGATCGGTCACCGATTTCACCGCCGTGCTGGAGAAAGACGCAACGGTTGATTCGATCAACGAGGCATTCAAGAAGGCGGCCGCCGACAAGAGTTTCAAAGGCGTGCTCGAATACAGTGAGGATCCGCTGGTTTCACAGGACATCATCGGCAACCCGCACTCCTGCATTTTCGATAGCAAGATAACGCTGACGCTCGGGAACCGTTTCGTGAAGGTCGTCGGATGGTACGACAACGAGTGGGGTTACAGCAATCGCTGCGTCGAGATGCTGGCGATGCTTTCCAAATAATCGCGAAGCATGTCATCCCGAGTGAAACGATGACAGCGCACAATGAATAAGCTTTCTATTCGCGATATCGATGTTCGTGGCAAACGCGTGCTTGTGCGCGTGGACTTCAATGTGCCGACCGAGGAACGCGCCGGCAAGATCCAGATCACCGACGACACGCGCATTCGCGAAAGCTTGCGGACGATCAATTATCTGCGCGAGAACGGGGCAAAAGCGATTTTGATGTCGCACATGGGCCGCCCCAAGGGTCAGCGTGTCGAAGAATATTCGCTTCGGCCGATCGCCGATTATCTGCACACACTCATTAATCACCCGGTTGCCTTCAGTCGCGACACGATCGGGATAGAGCCGGAAGAAATTATCGCGAACATGCAGGAAGGCGATGTGGCATTACTCGAAAACCTTCGCTTTCAACCCGAGGAAGAAGCGAACGATCCGAAGTTCGCCGAAGCGCTGGCCAAGCTCGGCGACATTTATGTGAACGACGCGTTCGGCACGGCACATCGCGCGCATGCATCGACCGTGGGAATCACAAAGTTCATCAAGCAATCAGCCATGGGGTTCCTGATGGAGAAGGAGCTGAAATATCTCCATGAAGAACTCGATGATCCGGCAAAGCCGTTCCTCGTTATCATGGGCGGCGCCAAAGTTTCCGACAAAATCGGCGTGCTCAAGGCGCTTATGGAAAAGGCGGATACGATTTTGATCGGCGGCGCAATGGCGAACACATTTTTTAAGGCGCAGGGAATCCCGATCGGAAAGAGCCGGGTCGAGGCCGACAAGCTCGATCTGGCCAACGAACTTGTCGATCTGGCCAAGAAGCGCGGCGTGAAATTGGTTTTGCCAGTCGATGTTGTGGAAACCCAGGAGATTCGCGCTGGCGCGCCGATTCGAAATACCCCGCGACTATCGCCGAAACGTGGAATTGATGATGGCTGGCTGGCGGTTGATATCGGCAGCGCCACGATTGCGCTTTTTCAGGAAGAAATCGCGAAGGCCAAAATAATTCTGTGGAACGGACCGGTCGGTATTTTTGAGATTCCGGATTTTGCGGAAGGCACTTTCGCGATTGCGGAGGCGCTGGCGAAATCGAACGCGACGACGATCATCGGCGGTGGCGATTCCGTGACCGCGGTGAAACAAGCGGGATTGGCCGAGAAAATGACTTTCATTTCGACCGGCGGCGGCGCGTCGTTGGAGTTACTCGAAGGCAAAGAGCTTCCCGGCGTCGCGGCGCTGACAGACAAGAACTAGACAGGATTCACAAGATTAACAGGATAAAGGAAATTGGTTCTGCCGCAGTCTTTGTGAATAATCCTGCAAAATCCTGTCGAAAACACCCATGCGCAAAAAAATCGTAGCCGCGAATTGGAAGATGAACATGACACAGGCCGAGTCGGCCCGGTTCGTGGAATCGTTGCTGGTCGATCTTGGCGATATTTTAGATGTCGAGGTCGTCATCATTCCGCCGTTCACCGCCATCGCAAGAGTAACGGAATCGCTGGGCAAAGCGCAGAACATTAAGGTCGGCGCGCAAAATATGCACTGGGAACGGAATGGCGCGTTTACCGGCGAGATTTCCTCGGCGTTGCTGCGCGATCTGTTTGTGCGTTATGTCGTGCTCGGTCACAGCGAACGGCGCTCGCTCTTTGGCGAGACCGATGAAATGGTGAACCTCAAAGTGCGCGCGGCGCATGAGGCGGCTTTGCGTCCCATCGTTTGCGTCGGTGAAACGCTCGAGCAACGCGAGAAGGGGAAAGTTGAGAAAGTGTTATCGACTCAATTGCGCGGCAGCCTCGCTGATCTCGGCGAAAAAGAATTGCTGGAAACGGTTATCGCTTACGAGCCCGTCTGGGCCATCGGCACCGGGAAAGTGGCAACTGCGGCGCAAGCACAGGAAGCGCACGCATTTATTCGCGGGACACTGAGTAAAATCTCCGATGAAACGACGGCGGATAAAATCCGCATTCAATACGGCGGCAGCGTCAAACCGGACAACGCGCGCGAGCTCATGTCGCAAGCCGATATCGATGGCGCTTTGGTCGGCGGCGCGAGTCTCGATCCGCGCAGTTTCGCGCAGATCGTGAAAGCAGCGCAAAAGGAAGAATAGCCATAGTGGCGCTCGCCGCGGCGAGCGCAGGATCCAAAGAATTGCGGCTGAGACAGCCGCCGCTAGATCATTTCTTGATCTCAAGGTACGTGCGCGATTGCACGTGGTTGGTGCCGGGCTGCATTTCTTCAATCCGCATTTGTTTTAAAAACCAGCGGTTGTCGATCTTCTGCGCGGAGATGACTTCGAATCGCTTCACCATCTGGCCCATCGCGTCGTAGCCCTCCATCCGCATCAACGCGCCGCTCCCCTTGTCGATCCACAAGAGAACGTTGGCGTATTGCGAGTCGCGCGATGGCGGACGCAGTTGCAGCTTCCAGCAGTTCCGCGTGCGAACATTCTCTTGGCCGATCACGGCCACGTTCGTCCAGTAAAGAAATTTGAGCGCAAGATCTTCATAAGCGACGTTTGTCCCGCGAATTTTGTGGTCGAACTGGGCCGGGGAAATTTTCTCAATTCCGGCGCGTGTAATTTCGTCGAGCCGCGATTCCTTTTCGCCGAGCTGCAACTGGAGCGCCTCGTCCGGATTCGAAAAGATGTAACGCACGATCGGCCCGCTTTGGATCAACTTAAACGGCACGACGATTTCATTTTCGCGAAGCTGTCCTTGCAGGTCGATTTGCTGCTGTGCCTGGCGCATCCGGACGGAAGCGAGAATCTCTTGCGCGGATGGCGCGGGCTCGGCCGAGGCAAGAGGAGCCAGGGCGAGAGCGAGGATGAGGCAACGTGAAATCATCGGCGAGTTGGCGGAACGTCCAACGTCCAACGTCCAACGTCCAACACCGAATGCTGATGCTTCGACCTTTAACGTTACTTACGAATCACTTATCGTGAACGCGAGGATGGACCAGACTCTTTTTCATCTTATCAATGAACGGTGGACAAATCCCGCTCTCGATTTGTTCATGGCCGCGATCAGCAACGCGGCAATCTGGAAACCCCTGGTGGTTGTAACCGTCCTCCTCGCCATCGTCTTCGGCGGTTTCAAGGCGCGTGCTTGTATCCTATGCATGCTCCTGTCATTACTCATCGCCGAACAATGCACTAGTGTTTTGAAATCGGCCTTCGATCGGCGCCGTCCGAAACAAGTTCAAGTCGTGCGCATGGTTGAGTTACAAAAAGCGCAGCCGGAGTTCCTAACGTTGTTCAAGAAACCGAAAATCCGCTATTCCGATCAATCGGATCACAATAACTCAGGTCCATCTTTCCCGTCCGGACACATGTCGAACAACACGGTGGTGGCGGTGTGCTTGACGCTTTTCTACCGTCGACGCGGCTCGCTTTATTGGATCATGACATTGGCCATTGGTTACTCGCGTATTTATCTGGGGGCGCATTGGCCGAGCGACGTGTTCGCGACTGCGTTTCTGGCCGCGGGAGAAACTTTGCTCGTCCTCGCCTTGCTTGAGTTGCTTTGGCGATGGATGGCGTCGCGCTTCGTGCCGGCAGTTTACGAGCGTCATCGAAGTTTGGCCATCGATCCTGGCGAATGAGTACCACGCGCGCAGTCTGGCTATTTATTCTAGCACTGACGGCAGTTCGATTGTCGATCCTGGCGACGACCGACCTTGCCTTCGACGAAGCGCACTATTGGATGTGGTCGGAGCGGCTCGCGCCCGCCTATTTCAGCAAAGGTCCCGGCGTCGCCTTCGCCATTCGCGCGAGCACGGCAATTTTCGGCGCGAACGAATTTGGCGTGCGCTTTTGGAGCCCGGTGCTCGGAGCCGGCACGAGCCTCCTTCTTTTTTATTTCGCGAGAAAATTGTTCAGCGCAAACGCTGGGCTATGGACAGTACTCGCCCTGAATGTAACCCCGATCTTCAATCTCGGTTCGTTCGTCATGACAATCGATCCGTTGTCGATCTTCCTCTGGACGGCGGCGATGTTCACGTTCTGGATCGCGATCGAACGGTCGCCAAGTTTTTCATGGTATTGGCCCGCGACCGGATTGCTGATCGGTCTCGGGTTCCTCTGTAAATATACGAACGCGTTGCAGTTAATTTCTGTTTTACTCGTCCTGGCACTCGTTCCGCGCTTACGGCAAGAATTCAAGCGGCCTGGCTTATACGTGTTGCTCGCCCTGTTCGCCGCATGCACGATCCCGCCGATCGTTTGGAATTCGCAGCACGCCTGGATCACGCTGGTGCATTTGCGATCGCGTGGAAGTCTCGATCAAGGTTTCGGATTTCACCCATCCGAGCTGCTTACGTTTCTTGGCCAACATTTTCTCGTTTATTCACCCTTTCTTTTTGCGGCCCTGGCCTGGGCCGTCATCCGCAGTTGGCGGCGCGTTAATCATCAGCTCAAAGTTTTGTTTCTGATGTGGTTTGGGTTGCCGGTATTCGCCTTCTACTTTTTTCTTTCGATCAACAAAGCCGCGTCACCAAACTGGGACGGTCTCGCATTCCTCAGCCTGGGACTGCTCGCGATCTATTTCTGGCAGGAGCGGCTCGAAGGCAGTCTACTGCTGCGCCGTTGCGCGGCGGCTGCGTTGTTGCTCGGGTTAATAATGAGCGTAATCGCGCTCGAAACCGACTTGCTTCGCACTTTCGGCTTTCATCTGCGACGAAACGATCCCAGCAACCGGATGCGCGGCTGGAAGTCGGCCACCGCGGCGGTAGAGAACATTCGAGAAAATCTCGAAGCAAAGTTGGGCGAAAAGCTTTTTCTGATCGCGGACGAACGCGATCGCGCATCGGAAATTTCATTTTACTTGCGCGACAAGCGGATGGAAGGGCTGGGGCATCCGCCGGTTTACATCATTGAGTCGCAAGCCATGGTGAATCAATTCTCGTTCTGGCCGCGCTACGATGAATTCGTCGACGCACCGATCAAGGCCACTCCGGCCGGCGAAGATGTCTATAGTGAAGAAAAAGGAGTCAATCTTTTCACCGGCCGCAGCGCGCTTTTCATCCGCGACGGAGACAAAGGCGACCTGCCGCGAAATATTCGCGCGGCTTTTCAATCAACAGAATCAGTGGGCACGATCGAAGTGCGGCGTTATGGCGATCGCCTCCGCTTGTGGCAGGTCTTCCTTTGCCGAGGATATCGAACGCTGCCGCTATGAGTGAAGCAACGAATTCGCCCCAAGTCTCCGTCGTCATCCCGGTCTTCAACGAGGAAGAGAACATTTCGATCCTGCAATCGGAATTGCGCGTTGCACTCGCGGGCATTGATCACGAGATCGTCTTCGTCGATGATGGATCGACCGATCGCACGGTGGAGAAAATTGAGCACGGTACTAATGTTCGCGTCCTGCGTATTGAAAAGAACACGGGGCAAAGCGCGGCTTTATATGTGGGTTGCAAAGCCGCCCGCGGAGCTACCGTTGTTATGATCGACAGCGATTTGCAAAATGACCCGGCCGACATCCCGCGATTGCTGGCCGAGATTTCCAAAGGCGCCGACATGGTTTGTGGTTACCGCAGGACACGCAAGGACACGATGCAAAAACGGATCATCAGTCGCGTAGCCAATTTTGTGCGGAGCCGCTACACCGGCGACGGCATTCGCGACACCGGTTGCACTTTGAAAGCGATGCGGCGCGAATGCGGCGATGAATTTATTCCGTTCAAAGGAATGCATCGTTTCATGGCTTCGCTGGTCAAGGGTGGCGGATATCGCATCGTTGAAATTCCGGTCAATCATCGGCCGCGCCGTTTTGGCCAAACCAAATACGGTTTCGGCAGCCGGGGACTAAAAACAGTGAGAGATCTCCTGGGCGTTCGCTGGCTGCTCGACCGGCATCTGCGCTACAAAGTGCGCGAGGAATAGTGGGTTAACTCCCCGGCCAAATCCCGCTTGTCATCCGAAACCCTCAGGATAAGCTTTCGCTCCCACGGGGAATTGCATGTCGTTGGCCAGCCTATTATCCGCCGAGCAAATCATCCCCGAGATGAAGGCGACCGAGCGTTGGCCGGCCATCGTCGAGCTGATCGATTTGCTCGTCAGCCTGGGCAAAATCAAGCCCGAGGATCGCGACAGCATTCTTGCTTCGCTCAAGCAGCGCGAGGAAACGATGAGCACCGGCATCGGCTTCGGGATTGCGATTCCGCACTGCTCCTCCGATCGGCTCGATGAAGTCGTCGCGGCTTTCGGAAGATCGAGCACGGGAATCGAGTTCGACGCGCTGGATAACGCGCCGGTGAAGTTTGTCGTCCTATTCATCGTGCCGAAGAATCAATTTCAGACGCATCTGCGCACTCTCGCTTCGATTGCGAAATTCCTGAACGATCGTTCGGTGCGCGAACGCCTGGCCACCGCGCCCTCGGCCGAAGAAATTTTGTCGATCTTCCGCGAACGCGCACAAGCGTAAGCGGAGTTCGCACCGCCATGGAAACGTTCCAGTCCCTTCTCGGGCGAAAACTGTCCGACGCCCTCGCCAAAGCCGGTTTGCCCGAAGCGGCCGATGTAACACCGGCGACCGATCCCCGCTTTGGCGATTATCAAACAAACGCCGCGCTCGTTCTCGCCAAACAGCGCGGTGAGAAGCCAAGAGATGTCGCGGAGAAAATTATCGCGCATCTCAAGGTTAGCGACGTTTCGGAAATGCCGACTGTCGCTGGCGCGGGCTTCATAAATTTCACTCTGCGCGCTGAGTCTATCGCCCAGAAAGCGCTCGAGATTTTGGCGGATGATCGTCTTGGCGTAGCCAGATCGACTTCGCCGAAAAAAATCGTGATCGATTTCGGCTCACCCAATGTGGCCAAACCGATGCACGTCGGTCACATTCGCAGCACCGTTCTGGGCGACGCTCTTGCGCGCATTGCGCAGTTTCTCGGTCACGAAATCGTCCGCGACAATCACATCGGCGATTGGGGGACGCAGTTCGGCATGGTGATCTGGGGTTGGAAGAATTTGCTCGATCGACCAGCACTCGAGCGGGATCCGATCGGCGAGATTGTCCGTATCTACAAAGAGACTAACGAAAGATCGACCAGCGATCCTACCGTGCGCGAAGCCTGTCGGCAGGAGCTGGTTAAACTGCAATCCGGCGATCCGAAAAATTTTTCGATTTGGAAACAATGCGTCGAGTTGTCGATGCAGGACTTCGAGCGCATTTACGGGCTGCTCGACATTCACTACGACATCCAGCGCAGCGAAAGTTTTTACAATGATCGTTTGCCCAACGTGGTTGAGCGATTGCTAAAATCGGGAATTGCAGAAATCAGCGAAGGCGCCGTCTGTGTTTTCTTCCGAGATATTCCCGAACTGGCGGACAAGCCATGCATCATTCGCAAGCGCGATGGCGGCTTTAACTATGCTACTACCGATGTCGCGACCGTCGATTATCGGATCAATGATCTAAAGTCAGACACAATTTGGCTGGTGGTCGGTGCGCCGCAAATCTTGCATTTCAAACAAATTTTCGCGATCGCGCGCCGCGAAGGTTACACCGCCGATTTTCGCCATATTACCTTTGGCAGCATTTTGGGTGAAGACCGCAAACTCATGAAGACGCGCTCGGGCGAGAACGTGCCGCTGCGCGATTTGCTCGATGAAGCCGTGCAGCGGGCGCGCAAGATCATCGAAAAGAAGAACCCCGATTTGAGCGAGACGGAGAAGATCGATATCGCGCAGAAGATCGGCATCGGCGCGGTGAAATACTACGATCTCTCCCAGTATCGAATGACGGACTACGTCTTTTCCTGGGACCGAATGTTGTCACTCCAGGGAAACACCGCGCCCTATTTGCAAAATGCTTACGTCCGCGTTCGCTCGATTTTCCGCAAAGCCGGCGCGCCGGCCGGCAAGATCGACAAGTTAATCTTAAGGGAAGTTGCGGAAATCAATCTCGCGAAACGTCTTTGCCAGTTCGCCGAAGTTGTACCTCAAGTGTTGAACGATTTTCGGCCGAACATTCTCGCCAATTATTTGTTCGAGCTGGCGAACAGTTTCCACGCATTTTACGAAGCCTGTCCGGTTTTGAAGTCGGAGGAGCCGGTGCGCGCCTCGCGGCTTGCGCTTTCCGAACTGACCGGGCGCGTCATGCTACGCGGCCTCGATCTGCTTGGAATCAAAGTACCGGAAAAGATGTAACGGTGTCATCCCGAGTAGCGCAGACGAGGGACCTCGCTATTACAGTTTTGGTCACCCAAAACAATAGAGGATGCACCACTCGCTGGTGTGAGGTCCTTCGCTCCGCTCAGGATGACAGACGTTAGCGCACATGCGGTGAAAGATTAATCTCGCCGTCTTTCGCTCGTGACGTTCCCGTAATTTCATCTAATGTCCCGGCTGCGCAGATGCCGCGAAACGATCAGATCAAAAGAATTTTGCTTATCGGCTCCGGTCCAATCGTGATCGGGCAGGGTTGCGAATTTGATTATTCCGGCGTGCAAGCGTGCAAAGCCCTGCGCGAAGAAGGCTACCAGGTCGTGTTGGTCAACTCGAACCCGGCCACAATCATGACCGATCCGGAGTTCGCCGATCGCACTTACATCGAGCCGATCACCGCCGAAGTGATCGAGGCGATAATCAAGCGCGAAAAACCGGACGCGCTTCTGCCGACGATGGGCGGCCAAACGGCGCTTAACGCCGCGATGGAACTTTATCGCAATGGCGCGCTCGCGCGGCACGGCGTGAAATTGATCGGCGCCAACGCGCAAGCCATCGCCAAGGGCGAAGATCGACAATTGTTCAAGGAAGCGATGCTGCGCATCGGTCTGGATGTGCCGCGATCAGGGATCGCACGGTCGCTCGCAGATGCTAACCGCGTTGTTGGTGAAATCGGAACATTTCCCCTTATTGTTCGCCCGGCATTCACGCTCGGCGGACGGGGCGGTGGCATCGCCTACAATCGCGACGAACTGAACGAGATCGTCACGCTCGGACTCGATCTCTCACCAGTCAGCGAAGTTCTCATCGAGGAGTCGCTCGTCGGCTGGAAGGAATTCGAAATGGAGGTGATGCGCGATCGCGCGGACAACTGTGTCGTCGTTTGTTCGATCGAGAACTTCGATCCAATGGGCGTGCACACCGGCGATTCGATCACGGTCGCGCCCGTGCAAACGCTCACCGACAAAGAATATCAGATGATGCGCGATGCCGCTTTCGACGTCATCCGCGAAATCGGCGTCGAAACCGGCGGATCGAACATTCAGTTCGCGGTTAACCCTGACAACGGACGGATGGTTGTGATCGAAATGAACCCGCGCGTCTCGCGCTCGAGTGCGCTCGCTTCGAAAGCCACCGGATTCCCGATTGCGAAGATCGCGGCAAAACTCGCCGTCGGTTACACGCTCGACGAAATTAAGAACGACATTACTCGCGAAACGCCGGCGTCTTTTGAGCCGACAATCGATTACTGCGTCGTGAAAGTGCCGCGGTTCACCTTCGAAAAATTTCCCCAAGCCGACCCGACGCTCACGACGCAGATGAAAAGCGTGGGCGAAGCGATGGCAATCGGACGCACATTCAAGGAAGCGCTGCAAAAGGCGTTGCGCAGTTTGGAAATCAAACGCTTCGGCTTGTGCGGCGATGGCGCGGACAAACATGTCGATTTGGAAACGTTGCGCCTAAAGCTCTCGATCCCGAACGCCGAACGGATCTTTCATCTCGCACAGGCATTCCAGGACGGCGCGTCGATCGACGAGGTCTATGAACTAACAAAGATCGACAAGTGGTTCTTGCAGAACGTCCGTGAAATCGTCGCCGCACGCAGTTCTTTGGGTAGGGTGGACGTCTTGTCCGGCGACCGCGCTACCCTTTTCCGCGCGAAGAAGCTTGGGTTTTCCGATCGACAACTCGCGGTTGCATCTAACACCACCGAGCAAGAAATCCGATCGCGACGAAAATCGCTAAACGTTCTTCCCACTTATCGCCTCGTCGATACCTGTGCGGCGGAATTTGAAGCCTACACGCCGTACTACTACTCAACTTACGGGGACGAAAACGAGCGGCGCGAGAGCGGTAAACGCAAAGTGATGATCCTCGGCGGCGGGCCGAACCGTATCGGCCAGGGAATCGAATTCGATTACTGCTGCGTGCACGCGGCGTTTGCGCTGCGCGAGCTCGGATTTGAAACCATCATGGTGAACTCGAATCCGGAAACGGTTTCGACTGATTATGACACGAGCGACAAACTTTATTTCGAGCCGCTCACACTTGAGGACGTGCTCAACATTTACGATCAGGAAAAACCGGAAGGCGTGATCGTGCAGTTCGGCGGACAGACGCCGCTCAATCTCGCGGACGGGTTGAGAGCCGCCGGCGTTCCAATCCTCGGCACTCAACCAGAGAGTATCGAGACCGCGGAAAATCGACAATTGTTTGCGGCCATGCTCGACAAACTCGGTTTGCGGCAAACGCCGAACGGTTCGGCGGTCAACACCGATGAAGCGGTCGCCATTGCAAATAAGATCGGCTACCCGGTTCTCGTTCGCCCTTCGTTCGTTCTCGGTGGCCGCGCGATGGAGCTGATTTATCACGAGGAAGACTTGCGCCGTTACATGGCGAGCGCGATCGAGATCACGCCGGATCGGCCGGCGCTGGTCGATCGCTTTCTCGAGGACGCAATCGAAGTCGACGTCGATTGCATTTCCGATGGAGAGACATCGGTCATCGGCGCGATCATGGAACACATCGAGCAAGCCGGAATCCACAGCGGAGACAGCGCATGTGTCATCCCCAGTTTTTCGCTGTCGCAGAAAATTCTCGGCGAAATTTCCTCCGCGACCAAGGCGATGGCGCGTGAACTGAATGTGCGCGGTCTGATGAACGTGCAGTTCGCAGTCAAAGGCGAAGACGTTTACGTCCTCGAGGTCAATCCGCGGGCTTCGCGCACGGTCCCGTTCGTGAGCAAGGCAATCGGAGTTCCGTTAGCCAAGCTCGCCGCCAAAGTGATGGCGGGCCAAACTTTGACCGAGCTCAACTTCACCAAAGAAATCGTGCCGAAACATTTTTCGGTGAAGGAAGCGGTCTTTCCCTTTTTGCGCTACGAGGGCATGGACATATCGCTTGGTCCAGAAATGAAATCGACCGGTGAAGTGATGGGCATCGATGTCGATCTTGGCCTGGCTTACGCGAAATCGCAGATGGCCGCGCCGCCTGCTCTCCCCACCGGCGGGAATGTTTTCGTGAGCGTGAAGGACAGTGACAAGCAAGCTATCATTCCGGTCGCGCGCGAGTTCGTTAAACTCGGCTTCGGCATCGTCTCAACATCCGGGACGGCCGACGCGCTTGCGGCCGCGGCAATTCCAGTGACCAAGGTTTTTAAAATCCTAGAAGGTCGCCCCAACATTCTCGACCGAGTCCAAAACGGCGACATTAGCTTTATTATCAATACGCCCAGCGGAAAAATCCCGCGTCAGGACGAGGTGCGTATTCGCAACGCGGCGCTGCGCCGCAAAATTCCGATCATGACGACCGTGCGCGCAGCGCTGGCCAGCGCGAACGGAATTCGCTCGCTCCAGAAAAACAAAGTAAGCGTGCGCAGCTTGCAGGAATATCACGCTGCGACAACCGCGTGACAGCGCGCCTGGTTCGTGCCAACAGTGATTATGAAATCATTCGCACTTTGCTTTGTTTCGGTCGCTATTCTTTGTTCCACTGCCGAATGTGCCGAAAACAAAAAGGAAACTTCTAATTCGATGAACTCAGCAGACGTTGCCGTAATTAAAACAAATGAGGGTGAAATGGTGGTGCAGTTCTGGACCGATGCCGCGCCGAACACGATCGAAAATTTCAAAAAACTCGCGCGCGCCGGGTTTTACGACGGCACAACTTTCCATCGCATCGTTAAAGGCTTTATGATTCAGGGTGGCGATCCGAACACGAAGGATCTAGCCAAGGAAAGCAGTTACGGAATGGGCGATCCCGGCTACAAAATCAAAGCCGAATTCAACGATCATTCCCATGAACGCGGCGTCCTTTCGATGGCGCGGTCGAGCGATCCCGATTCCGCCGGCAGCCAGTTCTTTATCTGCCTGGGAGATGTCCGGCGCCTCGATCACCAATACACGACTTTCGGTAAATTGATTAAAGGCGACAGCGTCCTTGGGGAAATCGGGGACACGGAAGTGGTTTCCGCCAATGGCGAAAAGAGCAAGCCGACCAAGCGCGTTGTGATCGAAAGCATCAAGATTGTCCCGGCAGATTCGGTGAAATAGAATGTCGGACCGCAAGTCCAAGGTCGCGCTCGTCCAAATGCGATGCGGCGCGGAGCCGGACAAAAACTTCTCCCGCGCAATCCAATTCGTTCGTGATGCCGCGAAGCAAGGCGCGGAGATTGTTTGCCTGCCAGAACTTTTTCGCTCGCAATATTTCTGTCAAACCGAGGATCACGACAACTTCGCGCTGGCCGAAGAAATTCCAGGAAGATCGACCACTACACTGGGCGAATTAGGGCGCGAACTGGGCGTCGTCGTCATCGCGTCTCTTTTCGAAAAGCGGAGCGCCGGCGTTTATCATAACACCGCTGCCATCATCGATGCCGACGGGAAATTTCTTGGAAAATATCGCAAGATGCACATTCCCGACGATCCGCTTTACCACGAGAAATTTTATTTCACGCCCGGCGATCTCGGATTTCAGGCGTGGGAAACGCAGCGCGGAAAAATCGGCGTGTGCGTTTGCTGGGACCAATGGTACCCCGAAGCTGCACGACTGACCGCGTTGCGCGGCGCCGAAATTTTGTTCTATCCAACCGCCATCGGCTGGCATCCCGGCGAGAAAAAGGAGTTTGGCGAAGCGCAACATTCTGCTTGGGAAACGATCCAGCGCAGTCACGCCATCGCGAACGGTTGTTATGTTGCGGTCGCCAATCGCGTCGGTCATGAAACGCCTGCCGGTGGAGCAGGCATTGAGTTCTGGGGTCAGAGTTTTATTTGCGGACCGGACGGCCAAATCATTGCCAAAGGCTCGATCGATAATGAAGAAATCGTGATCGCGGATATCAATTGGAGCGCGGTCGATCGACATCGCACTCATTGGCCGTTCTTGCGCGACCGTCGGGTCGATGCCTACGGCGAAATCAATCAACGCCTAATCGATTAACGGTAGGGACGCCGCGCTGCGGCGTCCGCGGACATCGCAGCGCGATGTCCCTACCATCTGCCCGCAGTTTACCGCGACAGGACGCGGGTATAGATTGACCGCATGAAACGAAACTTCCTCTCGATTATTGTTTTAATATCGGCCGTTTGTTGCGCGCTCTCGCTTACTTCGGCATCCGCGCAAGAAGTGAAGAAGGCGATCGCTGTTCTCCATCCCGCGTCCGGCAGTCAGGTCATGGGCACGGTTACATTCACGAAAACTGACGGCGGAATGCAAGTGGTCGCCGATATAACTGGCCTAACGCCAGGCCAACATGGCTTTCACATTCACGAATTCGGCGATTGCTCGGCGCCTGATGCGACATCCGCGGGCGGTCATTTCAATCCATCGAAAAATCCGCATGCCGGACATGACGACGCAAAGCGTCACGAGGGAGATCTTGGCAATATTGAAGCGGACAGCTCGGGCAAGGCGCATCTGGAGTTGACCGACAAGATAATGACGATGAGCGGCGAGATGTCGATTATCGGCCGCGGCGTGATCGTTCATGAGAAGGTCGACGACTTGAAAACGCAGCCGACGGGCAACGCCGGCGGGCGAGTCGCCTGCGGCGTGATCGGCGTCGCCAAGCCGTAAATCTTCTCTGTAAGGTGGGGCGGTTCACAGAACTGCCCGTGGACGATTGGGATCAATCGCCCTGCCTGATCGCAAACATGGATTTGATGACGCTCAGCGAAATCCGCCGCGCCGCACAAAACGGCGAAGTGGAAGCGCGGGTGCACGTGCAAGTCGAGTCCGCGCAAGCGAAAACGACCCGGGAACTCAAGCCTTATTGCGAGCTCGCGTTGTCGGATGCATGCGACCGGATGACGTTGCGCGTCTGGAGCGATCATCCGGCCTACAAGGCGTGCAGCGCGCTCCCGGCGGAGAGTTTCATCGAACTTACCGGCGAGTTTCAATCGCATCCACAATACGGACTCGAAGCACGCAAGTGGACATTGCGGCCGCTGACCGATCCGGAAAAAGCGGAATTGCTGCAAGGTCCCGCTGAATTGCGCGCCAAGCAGACGACCGATTGGGAATTCATTGCTCAGTCGGTGAAATCGATCGTCGATCCTCGCCTGCGCGCGCTATGCGAAACTTTTCTGAAAGAATGGGGCGATCGGTTTCGCCGCACGGCTGCGGCGCGCAATTACCATCATGCGCGGCGCGGTGGTTTGGTCGAGCACACCGCGCAGATGATGCGCATCGCGCTCGGCATCGCGCCACTCTATCCGGAATTGAATGTCGATCTTCTGATCGCCGGAATTCTCTTCCATGATTCCGGCAAGCTTTGGGAGAATAGCTTTTCCGAAAACGGTTTCGTCATGGGTTACGACGAACGCGGCGAATTGATCGGGCACATCTCCATCGGCCTCGAGCTGGTCAACTCGTTTTGGCGCAAACTGAGCGCGGAAAACGCGGAGGCATGGAAAAATTTCGTGCCGCCATCGGAAGACGTGCGCATGCATCTTTTGCATCTCGTCGGATCGCACCACGGCGAAATGCAATTTGGCTCACCGGTTTTTCCGAAGACGCCGGAAGCAATGGCGCTCCATTACATCGACAATCTCGATGCGCGCTTGGAAATGTTTGCAGCGGGCTACACGACCGCCAAATTGCTCGCCGATAGGATTTTTGATCGTGTCCGGCCGTTGCCAGGGAATCTGGTTAAGTCACTCGAGAAATTTTCAGAGTCGCCGCCCCAAGCGGCTCCGGAAGAAGGCCGACTATTATAGAAAGCGCTCGCCCTTCCGTCATTCCGAGCGGAGCGAGGAACCTCTCATTGGCAGCTTTGATCACGCAGTTTGCTAAGTGTGATTTAACCAGCCTGTGAGAGGTCCCTCACTTCGTTCGGGATGACACGCTACGTGCGTCGTCGGCTTGAACACGCCGCTTCGCTTCGGCCAGGTAGCTCTCGTCGATCTCAAAGCCGATGAATTTTTTCACGCCCCATTGTTGCGCGGCGATAGCGGAATTTCCGATCCCGAGAAACGGATCGAGCATCACCTGCACGCGCGAGACACCGTGCAACTTGATGCACCATTCCACAAGCTGAACCGGAAAGGTCGCAGGGTGCGGACGTTCCTTTGAGCGACTTTGAATTGTTTCGTAAGGAATGAACCAGGTGTTCCCACGGCAGCGCAAGTCGCTCCCGCGCGTATGCGACCAGCGCGCGATGTTGCTCTTGTCCTGATACGGAACTCCAAGTGCCAGACGGTCGATCTCGGCGCGGCCAGTTTTCGTGAAATGAAAGACGTATTCGTGGCAATCGTTTAGAAATCGCTTCGAACCGATCGGCTTGAAATGTCCATACGAGCGAGTCTCGCCTTCTCGATCTTCGATCGTAATCGATTTCACCCAGTGAATCGCATTCTGCAGAACAAATAAGTCCCGTAGTTCGATTACGATTTCATGTGGCAACATCGGATTCGACGGTGCCGAGCCAATGTTGAGAAAGAAAGAACCGCCCGGTTTGAGCGCGCGCCGAACTTCCGCTGCCCATTTCCGGCACCACTTCAAATACGATTGTCGATTTTGCCGGTCGGAGAATTTGCTGTAACGAATGCCTAGATTGTAAGGCGGCGAGGTGACGACAAGGTCGACATGTCCATCAGGCAAACACGCCATGCCCTTCACGCAATCCTCCTTCTTAAGATCGAATTTGGTCATCTTGATTAGAGCACGCTGTCATCCCGAGCAAAGCAAGGGACCTCTCACAGGCGCTGTGGGATTATGTGAGATCCTTCGCTCCGCTCAGGATGACAAGGCGCCGCACTTTCTTTGAATTACGCTCCCGCAGCGCAAAGTACAAACCCTATTCGCAGTCGTCGGAGAAATCGTTAAATTGAAACGATGTCAGATAAGCCTTCGAAATTGAAGATCGCTGATCGCGAGTTCACTTCGCGCCTGCTCGTCGGCACAGGAAAATTTTCCTCGAACGAGGTAATGCGTGACGCGCTCGTCGCGAGCGGGACCGAGATCGTGACGGTTGCGCTGCGGCGCGCCGATCTTTCCGGCAAAGGCGACCCGTTCGCGAACATCCTCGATTTCATCGACCCGAAACGGTTTCTCATCTTGCCGAACACAAGCGGCGCGCGCAACGCGGAGGAAGCCGTGCGACTGGCACGGCTGGCCGCGACCGCGGGGTTGCCGACCTGGCTGAAGCTCGAGATTCACCCTGATCCGCGTTACTTGCTGCCCGATCCGGTCGAGACTCTCGCCGCCGCGGAAATTTTGGTGAAGGAAGGATTCACCGTTTTGCCTTACATCAATGCCGATCCGGTGCTGGCCAAGCGCTTGCAGGACGTCGGCACCGCCACGGTCATGCCCCTCGGCTCGCCGATCGGTAGCAATCGTGGAATCGAAACACGCGCGCAAATCGAGATCATCATCGAACAAGCAACCGTGCCGGTGATTGTCGATGCTGGACTCGGTGCACCCAGCCAAGCCGCGGAAGCGCTGGAGATGGGCGCGGACGCAGTCTTGGTCAACACCGCCATCGCCATCGCGTCCGATCCCGTTCGCATGGCCCAAGCATTCCGCAAAGCTATCGAAGCCGGTCGCGAAGCGCGGGAGATCGGGTTGGCAGAAAGAATGTCGACCGCTAGCGCGACCAGCCTACTTACCGGATTTCTGAAGACCAAAGAGTGATTCAATCGAAAGATACTTCAACTAGTCGTACGTTCGAGTTTACGGGACGCATCCGCAGTTTTCCTCATGCGATAAGGGGTGTTTTGAGGATGGTTCGCTGCCAGCACAACGCTTGGCTTCATGCTGCTGCTACGATTGGCGTGGTTGCGGCGGGTTTCTTTTTCCAGCTATCCCGCGCAGAGTGGTGCTGGATCATTCTCGCCATCGCGATCGTCTGGACCGCAGAAGCTTTAAATACGGCCTTCGAATTTTTAGCAGACGTCGCTTCTCCTGAGTTTCATCCGACGGTTCGTGATGCTAAAGACGTCGCCGCAGGCGCTGTCTTAGTCACCGCCGTTGCATCGGCGGTAATTGGCGGCCTGATTTTTTTGCCACACTTGGCAAAGCTCCTTCCGCGATAGAACTGAACATGTCGCTGGTCGGTGGTCATAGACCGCCGCTGCAGGTTAAGGCAGCGGCAGATATTTTTCCGTCGCGTCGTTGTAAAACTCGATCTGGCGGCCGCCGATTCGGCGCACGGCACGCCAGCCGTGCTCGGCCGCGAATTTGCGAAGCTCATCGTCGGGCATCGAGGAAATGATTCTGAGTTCCGCTGGATGGGTAATGAAGACTTCGGGCTTGACGGCAAGCGCGGCTGAGATTTTGGCGGTTAAGGCTGGTAGATGTTCGCGCATTTTGAATTAGGGCTTCTGGTTCGGCCGCGGTTTTCTCGCAGGTTCCTGCGACGGTTCCAACAATGGTGGCGGCGGTTTCGATTTTCGATTCAGTTTTTCGCCCAAGGCAATCCGCGCTTTGCGATCAGGTGAAGGGCCGCGCGCGTTTGGTTTTTCCATTTCGAGCTAAGACGTTGTAGAGGCGTTTGTGTCAAACACCTAATTACCAACTTCGGCGCTTGGCACAAGCGCCGCTACAACACTTCGTGACCGACTGGCGCAGTCAATTTCATAGGGTAAAGTCTGCGGATGTTTTCGGAAACGATCGAGTTGCGCGGTCACATCATTGATTCGCTTATCCTGCCCAAGGTGCTAGATCAGATTTTGACTCGCGGCGCGAATTTTAAGATCACAGAGATCAAGATCGGGAAAAAGCGCGCCGACCAGAGTTTCGCGCGAATTGAAGTCTCCGCGCAAACCAGCGAAGAACTCGATGAATTGGTCCTCCGCCTGCGGCAACACGGCGCCGAGACTGTGGAACGCGCTAACGTCCAGCTGGCGAAGGCGCCTGACGATGGCGTTTTCCCGCACGACTTCTATGTCACGACCAATCAGCAAACGTTTGTCAGATTCGATGGCAAAGAGATCGAGGTGCGGCCCGCGATGATGGACAGCGCAATCGCGCTTGATCGACAGAAGCGTGCCGCTCATGCGGTGAAGTTTTTTGATGTCAGCAAAGGCGACGAGATTGTTGTTGGCCACCAAGGCATTCGCGTCGTCCCGGTGCAAAGATCAACATCGCGCACCGACGTTTTTCAATTCATCAACACGACGGTCGACGCGGACGAGCCAAAATCGGCTGTCATTCGCGAACTGGGTCAGGAATTGCGACGCGCGCGGGAAGCGAAAGGTAAAATCGCCATCGTGGGCGGACCGGCCATCGTGCGGACCGGCGCGGGCGAGCACCTCGAGCGCCTTATCGAGATGCAGTATATCAATCGACTTTTCGCCGGGAATGCATTTGCGGCTTACGACGTGGAGCGCGCGCTGTTCGGGACTTCGCTGGGCAAAAATCCAGACCACGCGTTTGCCGGAGGCGGCCACGAGAACCACATGCGCGCCATCAATATCATTCGCGAATGCGGCGGCATTGCCGCGGCGGTTCAGAAGAAAATCCTGACGCGCGGCATCATGCACGCATGCGTTAAACACAAGGTCGATATTGTCCTGACCGGATCGATCCGCGATGAAGGGCCGATTCCTGGCGTAACGACAGATGTGGTCGAAGCGCAAAAGATCATGCGCGAGAAACTCGCCGACGTGACGCATGTGCTGTTGCTCGGGACGGTGCAACATTCGATGGCCGTGGCCAGTATGCTTGCACCGACAGTGAAAACTGTTTGCGTCGATATCGACTCGGCGGCGGTAGAGAGAGCGGTCGAGCATCAGCCACTCCAGTCGATCGGTCTGGTGACAGATGTGGAACCGTTTCTGCGCGAGCTCGCCGATTGTCTGGCCAAGCCGAAGAACGCCGGCCGCGAGAAGTAACTCCGAAATGATTCGCGAGTAAATTGTCGATCTTATGCGCGAGTTGCTTCTTTGTCCGCCGGATCATTACGGCATCGAGTACGAAATCAATCCATGGATGAGCCGTGAACGCGGCGCCGAAGTCGCGGTCGCACAGCAACAATGGAAAGGTTTGCACGAGACGCTTTTGAAATTGGATTGTAAAATTGAGTTGATCGCGCCACAGCCAAAGCTTCCCGACATGGTGTTCACCGCGAATGCGGGACTCACGGTGGGCAAGAAATTTATTCCGAGCAATTTTCGTCACAAAGAGCGCGCCGGGGAAGCGCCGCATTTCGCGAAGTGGATGGCAGAACACGGCTATGAAGTGCACTGGCTGTCGAGTAATCTTTTCTTCGAGGGCGAAGGCGACGCGCTCTTCGGCGGTGACGCGCTTTTTTGCGGCTACAAATTCCGCTCCGATATTCAATCACATCGCGCCGTCGGAGAGATGTTCGGCTGCCTTGTCATTTCGGTAGAGCTTGTCGATCCTCGCTTTTATCATTTGGACACCTGCTTCTGTCCGCTGCCCGATGGCGGCGCGGTCTGGTTTCCGGCGGCGTTTGACGAATACGGGCAGCGCGCGATTCGCGAGCATGTCCGCGATCTTATCGATGTTTTACCCGAAGAAGCCGCGCATTTCTCCTGTAACGCGGTCGTGCTCGATCGCGACATTGTTTTGCCAGAAGGCGCGCCGACGCTTGTCGCGACGTTGAAAGAGCGCGGTTATCGCTGCCATGAATTGCCGATGACCGAGTTTTTGAAAGCGGGCGGCGCCTGCAAATGCCTGACGATGTTCATGCCGCAGCGCGAGGCTTGAGAATAACCACACAATGTCATCCCGAGCGGAGCGAGGTACCTCTCTAAAGCGCACAACGATTACGAGTAGTGGTCTCGGATAATCAGCAGCAAAAGAATCCACTCGGTAAGCTGTGAGGTTCCTCATCCGCCTCAGGCGGAATCGGAATGACAATGGTCGCGCCGCGGCGACTCATTTCGTCCCCGCCCGTTTACGTTTCAATTCCGCTTCGATCTTGCTGAGCGGCAAACAGTTCACGACATCCGCCTTCGTCAGCCAGCCTTTCCGCGCGACGCCGACACCGAACCACAAATCCTGCAAACGCTCGACCCGATGTGCGTCCGGGTTGATCACGCATTTCACTCCCTTCTGTTTTGCGAGCGGCCACCAACGCCAATCGAGATCGAGACGCTTCGGCGCCGCGTTGATCTCGATCCAGGTTCCGGTTGCCGCAGCGGCGTCGAGGATCGCTGGAATATCGATCTGATACGGTTCGCGCTTGAGTAGGAGGCGGCCAGTCGGATGTCCCAGCATGGCAATGAACGGATTTTCCATTGCCCGGATGATACGCTTGGTCATGTCTACTTCGCTCAAATTGAAAACAGAGTGAACAGACGCCACCGCGTAATCAAGGTTGCTCAAAACCTCGTCAGGAAAATCAAGCGAACCATCGCGCAGAATGTCGCACTCGACTCCGGCAAACAGACGAAAGCCGTCGAACTTCTTGTTTAACTTTCGAATTGTGGCCATCTGCGCGCGAAGTTTTGCTTCGTCGAGTCCGTGCGCCTGAATTGAGCTGCGGCTGTGGTCGGCAATGCCGAGATATTCCAAACCGAGCACCTGCGCGGCTTCCGCCATTTCTTCAAGACTGTTGTGACCATCGCTTGCGCCCGTGTGGCAATGAAATGTGCCGCGCAGATTCTCCTTCTCGATCAACCTCGGGATAGAATGTTTCTCGGCGGCTTCAAATTCACCGCAATTTTCCCGCAACTCCGGCGGAATGAAATCGAGATCGACCGCGCGATATAATTCAGCTTCATCGCGCACGCGCGGAATTTTCGTGGTTGGTTTAATCTTGCGCGCTTTTGGGTCGGGTGGAAGGGGCGCGATGCGATATTCGTTCAGCGTCCAACCGCGTTTCAGCGCGCGATTGCGCATCTCGATATTGTGCTCCTTGCTGCCGGTAAAATAACTCAGCGCAAACGGGTATTCCGCGGGGCTGACCACGCGGAGATCGCTTTGGATGCCGGAGCGAAGTCGCACACTCGTTTTGGTCGATCCTTGCGCGATGACAGATTCGACGAGCGGGTGTGCGGCGAAAAACTTTGTGATCGCATCAGGCTTCTTCGTTGCCACGATAAGATCGACATCGCGCACGATTTCTTTTCGACGGCGGTAACTTCCGGCAAGATCGACATGTAGCGCGTCGGGATGTGCCGCCAGGTCGCTGCGCAATGTCTCTGCTTCCGGCGCGATTTGTCCAAGCTGGAACAATCCGGCATGCTTGGCACGTTTGGCGATGGCTTCGCAAAGCTTTGTCTGCGTCGTTTCGCCGAAACCCGGCAGCTCGGCGACGCGGCCGGATTCGCAGGCCTTTTGCAGTTGCTCGATCGAGCTGATCTGCAGCTTCTCGTAAAGCGCTTTGATCTTTTTCGCGCCCAAACCAGGAATCGAAAACAATTCCAGAATGGCGGCCGGAAATTCGCCCCGCAGCTCCTCTAGATATTTCAGCGAACCCGTTTCCGCGAGCTCTTGGACTTTTGCGGCAATGGCCTTGCCGATGCCGGGAATTTTCTTGAGTGCTTCTTCATCCTGCAGGTCGCTTACATTGCCGCCAAAGGTCTCGAGAGAACGCGCCGCGTTTGTATAAGCGCGAATCTTGAACGGATTTTCGTCCTTTAGTTCGAGGAGAATGGCTATCTCCTCCAAGACGGCAGCGATTTCTGCTTTGGTCATTACCTAGACCGTTACCGAGGATTTAGGCGTCGTCGAACTTCACATGACGATGTAGTGGCGGCTGTCCCCAGCCGCAATGCGCTTGAATCTGCGCGTGAGGACACGCGTCTCTACACTTTTGCGCGATTACATTTTCCCGCGGCGCTTATAGAATTGGTAACGGGCGATGATGGAGTCGACGTATTTCCGAGTCCCGGGAAAATCGATGTTGTTAAGAAAAGTCTTCGCGGCCATGGCGGGGGCCTGTTCGCCTCCGGCCCAACGTTGGGCGCGGCTGGCGCCGGCGTTGTATTCGGCCAGCGCAAAAGGAAGCGGATCAGGTTCTTGCTCCCAATGTTGAAGAGCGCGCTGCAAATACCAGGCGCCTGCTTCCATATTTGTTTTCGGATCGAAAAGTTCTTCCGCTTGGAAATTGTCGATCTTGTTTTCGTGCGCCCATTCATTTGCCGCTTTCTCGCTCACCTGCATAAAACCACGCTCGCCCGCGCTGCCATATTTTTGCGGATCAAATCGGCTTTCGCGCCAAGCCACCGCTTTAATCAACATCGGATCGAGCCGATGTTCCGTGGCGACTGAGCGAATCAAGCCGTCGTAGTGCCTAAACCGCGCGGGGCTGATCCATTCGTAAAATGTGTAAACCGGATCGCCCGATCGCAGGGCGAGATAGGCAAAGCCGGCGCCGAGCGCGAACAGAACGCACAAAATCAATTTAAACAGGAATCGAATCATGGTCGGCGGTGCGAAAAAGTGGATTACTATTCGAACGCGAGACAACGCACAATATTCAGCACCGTGCCCAACGCGAATTTCATTCGGGTAATCATCGACCGCGCGATCCATCGCGAGCTCGATTATCTTGTGCCCGAAACTCTGGCCGAACGCATCGGGATTGGTTCGCGCGTCCGCGTCCCTTTTCGTGATAAATCGGCCCTGGCCACGGTGGTGGCTGTCTTGGAGCACAGCGATGCGCAAGGAATTCGGCCGATTGAAGCTGTCGTCGGCGATGGGCCAATCTTGAGCGAGCAATTGCTCGAACTCGCGCGCTGGATGAGCGCTTATTACTGCTGCCCGGTCGAAACCGTCATGCGCAGTTTGTTGCCGCAAGTTATTCGGCGCGCCGAGGTCGGATGGAAGAAACAGTTGTTCGTTCAACCCACGCGCAAGATCGACAACGATGAGTTAGAGAAGCTGCGCCGGCGCGCTCCGCGGCAAGCCGAGTTGCTCGCGGCGATCAATGAGTTGGAAGCGCCGATGCTGGCGGCGGAACTCTTGCGCAAAACATCGTTGGATAACCAGACATTGCGCGCGCTCGTGAAGCGGGGTTTCGCCGAATTACGCGAAGGCGCCGTGCCGCGCGATCCGCACGGCGATGAGCAGTTCATCCTGACGGGAAATCTCGAATTGAATGCAGAACAGGCGCTGGCCCTGAAGG
This sequence comes from Spartobacteria bacterium, assembly GCA_003167365.1. Classification (GTDB taxonomy): domain Bacteria; phylum Verrucomicrobiota; class Verrucomicrobiia; order Chthoniobacterales; family UBA10450; genus Palsa-1382. Next base: position 46,037 of record PMTM01000006.1, read on the forward strand.
AAGTCATGGAAGCGCTCGAGGCGCCGGAAAACGCGCGTCCGATTCTGCTGCACGGCGTAACCGGCAGCGGGAAAACTGAAGTTTATCTTCAGGGAATCCGATCGGCGCTCGAGCGCGGTCGCAGCGCGATCGTCCTCGTTCCCGAAATTTCCCTCACGCCACAAACAGTCGAGCGCTTCAAGGGCCGTTTCGCCGAAGCACAGGATGTCGTCGCGGTCTTGCATAGTCATCTCTCCGAAGGCGAACGCCACGATGAATGGCACAAAATCCATTCCGGCCACGCCCGCATTGTCATCGGCGCCCGCAGCGCCGTTTTCGCGCCGCTGAAAAATCTTGGACTGATCATTGTCGATGAGGAACACGAGACCACTTACAAGCAAGAGGAAGCGCCGCGCTATCACGCGCGAGACGTCGCGGTCGTGCGGGCGAAGATCGAGAAGTGCGTTGTTGTTTTGGGAACGGCCACGCCGTCGCTCGAGAGTTATCAAAACGCGGTCGCCGGAAAATATAAACTCACCACGCTGACGCAACGCGTCGATGCGCAGCAGATGCCGTTCATGCGCATCGTCGATCTTCGCCAGGAGCGCCGGAAGGGGAAAGCGGCCGCAATCCTGTCGGAGAAATTGCGGGCCGCGATCTCTAATCGTCTGGAAAAACGCGAACAAACAATTCTCTTTTTGAATCGACGCGGCTTTTCCACTTCACTGCTCTGCAGCGAATGCGGTGAAGCGCGTAATTGCCCGAACTGCAGCGTGGCGTTGACGTTCCATCGACACATGGCGCGAATGAGTTGTCATTTGTGCGGGCACACCGCGGCAGTGCCGAAGAAATGTCCGGCCTGCGGAAAAGACGCGCTCATTTATTCCGGATTCGGCACCGAGAAGGTCGAATCGACTGTCTCCCAGATTTTTCCAACTGCGGTCGTGCGCCGCATGGATGCCGATTCGATGACGCGCAAAGAGGCCTATCGCGAAACGCTGCGTAACTTTCGCGCGGGCAAGATCGACATCCTCGTCGGCACACAAATGATCGCGAAGGGCTTGCATTTTCCGAATGTGACGCTGGTCGGAATTATCAACGCTGATCTCGCGCTCCACATGCCTGACTTTCGCGCAGGCGAGCGGACCTTTCAGCTCCTCACACAGGTTGCTGGTCGCGCCGGCCGAGGCGAGACGCTGGGAGAAGTTTTCGTGCAAACTTACACGCCGTTCAGTCCGTCCATCCAATTCGCGCGGCACCATGATTTCGCCGGCTATTTCCAACAGGAACTAGAGTTTCGTGAGCGCTGTGATTTTCCGCCATTCAAGCATGCGGTCTTGCTCACCGTCCGCTCGGCGCACGAAGCCCGGGCAAAATTCTCCGCCGAAACCCTGGCGCGACGACTAAAGGAAACGGTTGGCGCCGAATTCATCCTGGGAGAACCGACCCCGGCGCCTTTGGAAAAATTACAGGGACAATTTCGCTTTCACATCTTGATCCGGGGCGAAGCGATCGTGCGCTTGAGCCGGCTCGTGCGCGAAACGCTCGATAAATTGCCGTTCCCGGAAGACGTGGCCGTGGCGGTGGATGTCGATCCTTATCAGCTGCTTTGATCAGTCGGAGGATCGGCGCGTCGCGCGCTGGCAGATAACCGGGATAGTTTTCTCGGGCCACGCCGCGCGATTGGCCGGCCAAATGGAGTTGCGCAGCCACGAATACCACGAGCGCTTAATTCCGCTGTAGACCGGCGATTGATTGAGAAACAGTTTTCCGTTGTAGCAATTCATCAGGTAGACGAGGCCCTCGCGCGAAAACGTTTTTGTGATGTCGAGCGGGGTGTAGCCCAGGCGGGAGAACTCTGTGTCACGCACAAAGATGCAATTGCACCATGTGTTGGCCGCGAGGCCGTACCCTTTCTTACGCGCCAATACCACCAAAGCGCCCGCGGAAGCCCCGAAGCGCGCGCGCGGCGCGTCCGGCTTTTGCACTACCTCTACCTCCGGTGGAATGGTCGGGTTATGCTCGATGATAATCACGCGCGGCGTGAACGTCTGAAGTGATTCGAGCACGTAGTAATCGTTCCCGTCCACGTCGATGGAAACAAGATCGACATCTTGCGGCGCGCCGGCTTCTTTCAAAATGGCATCGAGCGAATCGCCGCCAGCAGTCGTGACCCGCCGGTGAAAAACATGAACGTTCGGAAAATCGCGAGTATTATTTTTGAGCCCGGCGAATGATTCGTCGTTGCATTCGATAAGCACGGCCGACCAGCCGTGGTCGCGCCAGAACGCGCAAGTGTTGCTCAGATGGGTGCCGTCCCAAGCGCCGACTTCGAGACACCAACGATTCTTGTCACCGAGTCGGCGGAAAATCTCCTCGAGCAGCCCGTCCTCGCCATTCTGCGAAGTGATATTCCTGGCGAATGAGGCAAGCGGTTGGGGAGTTATTGTCCTCATTTCCAAAATCCGTGTGCACTTGACGGCAGGCTGCCAGCTTCGTCCAGCCAAAAGGAAGCACGCCGGCAAATCTCGCGCTTCTGTTTGGCAGGAATCGCTTTTTCCTTATGCTCAGCAAAATTTGAAATTCTCCCACAAACTCAAAAAGCTCCGTGAGCCTTTAACTTACCGGCGGATGTGGCGTCGAATTGAGCGCCTTCTCCATCCAGTGCCGATGGGGCCGTTGCTGGAGAAGATCGATCTGAATCGTCTTCGCGAGATCCAAGCCCGATACGCTTCGTCATCAGAGCACTACGCGAAGTATCTCGACCTGGAGCGATACTTGAAACTCAACATCGAGCGCGTGCAGCAGCTCAAACTTCATCGCTCCTCTCCGCAAGAGATTCTCGATCTTGGCTGCGGAGGAGGATTCTTCCTTTTCATTTTACAGCATTACGGCCATCGCTGTTTGGGTTTGGATATCGACGAGTTTCCGCTGTTTACCGACCTGACCCAGCTTCTTGGCGTTCCCCGAAAAGTTTGGACGATCAAAGCTTTCGAACCCTTACCAGATCTGGGACGAAAGTTTGATTGGATTACGGCCTTCTCCACTGCATTTCACGGCAAAGGAGAGCAATCCTGGCAATGGAGCGTTGAGGAATGGAAATTTTTTCTCGACGACCTAGACCGCCGCTTGAAACCAGGCGGCCGGATTTTTTTCGGCCTAAATCCATCCTACGCGGGCGAATATTATACGCCGGAAATAGCCACGCTATTCCAAAGCCGCGGCGCGGAAATCGAACGCGCGTTTGTTTTCTTTCCGCCAGGAAATTAGCGAAGAGAGCCGGCAGACGGATTCGAACCGACGACCTGCTGATTACAAATCAGCTGCTCTACCAACTGAGCTATGCCGGCAAAAAGAACGCGCGAAGCTTAGCGCACGCGAGAGTCTCAAACAAGTTGGGCCACCGCCGTTGTTGATTTTACGAACGCGTGCGGGTGTAAGCCGAAAGCGGGTCGGCCGTTTCCAGATTCTTGATCACTGTGCTCAAGTAAACGGACTCGGGATAAAACGCCTTGTACTTCGTGATTTCACCACGATTCAAGACTTTGAATCCGTAGCGCTCGAACAATTTTTCGCCGCGCCGGCTCTCGAAGGTGACGATCTGCCCGTAAACACGTTTTTCGCCGCGGCGATAAAGATAACTCAAATACGCACTCATCAGACCGCGCGTGGTCGACATCTTTCGAGCTTCCGGCAGCAGGTTGATGTGAAAATGCGGAACGCGCCGAGGCGCGGCCGGCACTTCGCGCCAGCCGTACATCAGGGTCCAGCCAACGAAGCGACGGGAACGTTCGTTGTAGCGGAAATAGCGACTGATGGCTTTGAAGAATAGCGAAACATTTTGCCAAAAAGAGTAGAGCTGATTACGCAGCGGCCGGCGCGAACCGAGCAGATAACCGCAAATCCCGCCGTCGACTTCGACCACGAACGAAGATTCCGGCTCCCAGTCGGTGTAATAGGTCGTCAGGAAATCTGCGAACAATTGCCGATCTTCGTAAACCGGATCGATTGGCTCGCCGAGGAAACCGGTTTCGCAGCACAAACGCCGCACCGCCTCGCGGTCGGAGGCGCGATAGCTGCGAATGGTGAATGTGCGGTCGTCGTTCATTAAGCGTCGATAGTTTTCGCCAGACTTGCGCGGAAATCAAAGCCGTTCGGAGGAGATTTGCGATTTTAAAGACATTTGCCGGGCCAAATCATGAAGCCTTGTGAGGCGAGCAGATACCGCGATAAATGCAAAAGAGTTGCTCGAACACGCGCGGCCAACTGTGCAATTCCTCGGCTGCCTGCGACGCATTTCCACCCATGATCGACAGTTTCTTCGCACTGAGTTCCTCGACGGCGTCGGCCAGCGCCTCCGGCGTGTCTTCGCGCGCCCACAATTCCTGTTCGTGAAAAATTATCCGGTCCATGTAGCTGCCGCGAATGCCGACAACCGGCGTGCCGCAGGCCTGACTTTCAAGCGCAACTAAACCGAATGTTTCCTGCACGCCAGGATGAACGAAGAGATCGGCTGCGCGATAGTAACGCGCGAGATCGGCGGAATCAGTGCAGTACGGGATCCACGAAATATTTCCAAGACGCGCTCGCAATTTCTCGAGATGATTACGTTGCGATCCATCGCCGACGACAAGCAGATGAAAGTCGCCCGGCCGGCGCGCTTGCAGCAAATCGAAACTCTGGAAAAGCGTCTCGGTGTTTTTCTCCTTCGCCAAACGCCCGACATACAAAAGTAATTTCTGATTTCGCCTAATGCCTAACGAATCGCGTGTTTGCATTGCATCGTCAGGCGTTGGTTTGAAAATGTCGATGTTAACCCCGAGGCTGACTGGACGAACGTTGTCCACGCCCCAATCGCGCAATAGCTGCGCGAGACTCTCGGATGGAACCAGCGTTGCGTGGAACTGATTGTAAAGATTGCACACATAGCGGCTGGCCAAATCCATCACCGCCGCGGTCGCTGTCCGGCCAAGATACTTGGCGGCGCTGCGTAAATAAGCTTCCGGAAAATGCGAATGATAAAAACCAACGACTGGAATCCCGAGCGCGTGTCCCGATGCGATTGCTTTCCACGCGATCTGATACGGATCGCTCGATTCGATGATGTCGGGACGTTCCCGTTCCAGAATCTCTTCGATCGCGCGCAGATTCAGTAGCGCGCGGTAGCGCGAAGTACGCGAGAGCAGCGGCGAATGAATTGAATAAATGCGTGATCTCTCGCTCGACGTCAGTTCCGTTTTCTCGCCCGGTACGATTAGAACGTGCTCATCTTCCGGCGAGTACTTATCGATGTAGGCAATCTTCTCATGCACATACCGCTTCACGCCCCCGCTGAGCGGCGAATAGAACTGAGTGAGATCGCAAATCTTCAAGACAATGCCGAATCGGCAATCAAGTCTCGAGGCCGCTCAAGTACTTCTCCGCGTCCATAGCCGCTGCGCATCCCGAACCCGCGGCCGTCACCGCTTGCTTGTAGATGCGATCGGCCACGTCACCGGCAATGAAAACGCCGGGATGTTTGCTTTCGGCCAGATGTCTCGTGATTAAATAACCATCCGGATCGGTTTCCAGTTTTCCCTGGTAAGCCTTCGTATTTGGCTCGTGGCCGATCGCGACGAATACGCAGGCCACCGGTAGTTCGCGTTCCTCGTTTGTGTTTACGTTTCGCAGACGCACCGCGCGCATCTCGCCTTTTTCATCCGGGACATATTTGGTCACAACGGTGTTCCAGATTGGCTCGATCTGTTTGTTCGCAAAAACACGATCGCCCATAATCTTCGACGCGCGCAATTTGTCGCGCCGATGAATCAAATAAACTTTGGAAGCGAAGCGCGTCAAGAATAGCGCTTCCTCCGCCGCCGAGTCGCCGCCGCCGACGACACAGACCGGCACGTTCTTGTAAAACGCTCCGTCGCAAGTCGCGCACGAAGTCAGCCCGTGCCCAACCAGTTTCTGTTCGTCTTCGAGGTCCAACCACCTTGCCGACGCGCCGCTGGCAACAATCAAAGCCTGTGTCTCAAGCCATTCATCGTCCGCCTTGATGCGAACATGATTGTTGCGCGGCTCGAAATCAGTGACCTCCGAATAAGAAAAACGCGCGCCGAATGTCTCCGCCTGCTGGTGCATATTCATGATCAGTTGCGGCCCGTCGATTCCGTCGGGAAAACCCGGGAAATTCTCGACCAGAGTCGTGGTCGAAAGTTGTCCGCCCGGCTGACGGCCTTCCAGCACCAGCGGACTCAAGTTCGCGCGGGCCGCGTAAATCGCCGCGGTCAACCCGGCGCAGCCGCTCCCGACAATGATCACCTTCTCCATGAGTAAACTTAGCACGCCGCGCGAGTGCGCAAAGATCGATAAGGTGGATCGAGCAGTCGTCGCCACGACGACCTCGGTGCCAAAGGAACGCGCCTTCGGCGCCATTCTTGACATCGCCCGGCGGAGCGCCGATCCACCTTGTTTACGCCGAATCGGCAATCACGTATTCTGCGCCATGCCGGAGCTGGCCGAGGTCGAATGGTATCGCAAACAATGGAACGCCGGCATTGGAAACAAGATTGTCGATGTCCGGATGCACCCGCGAAATCGGGTTTTCCGCGGGACGAACATGAGAAAACTTCAAGAAAATCTTGCCGGCGAAAAACTGCGGAGATCGGCGGCGCGCGGCAAAAGAATGCTCTTTGAATTTTCCGGCGACAACTGGCTCGGACTTCATCTCGGCATGACCGGCAAAATACATATCGCTGTTGCGAATTTTCGTCCGGACAAACACGATCATTTGGTTTTGTATCAACGCGAACGCGCGCTGGTCTTCACCGACTCGCGTCAATTCGGCCGCGTGCGCTTCCATTATGGTCGCCATCAACCCGGCTGGTGGACAAGCGATGTTCCTGAAATCATTTCGCCAGAGTTCGACCAAAAATTCGTCGATCAATTTCTAGATCGGCATCGTAAGGCGCCGATCAAAGCCGTCGTGCTCATGCAAAACGGTTTCTCTGGAATTGGAAATTGGATGGCGGACGAAATTCTTTGGCGCGCAAGAATTCATCCCGCGACGCGCGCCGGCGAAATGACTGCGCGAAAACGAGAAAAACTCTTTCGCGAAACTAAGCTCGTTGTTCGCGAATCGTTGCGCACACTCGGCAAAGACTATTCCGATCCGCCGCGAACGTGGCTGATTCATCAGAAATGGAAGCCGGACGGAATTTGTCCGCGCCATCGCACACCATTACGGCGCGCAACGATCGGCGGTCGCACGACCGCGTGGTGCCCGCGCTGTCAGCGCTAGGAATGATTAGCTTCCGCTATTCCCTCTTGCATTGAATGTATCCGCGACTGTTACGCCGTGACGTTCACGACGATTTTGTGAAACCCGGTCACGCCTGATTTGAATGGACGATCTTGGTCCCATTCTTGCACTTCGCCTTCGCCGTCAGTCGCGCGAACTACGATCGTGTAATCACCGGGTTGGTCCGGCATCCATCCTCCGTGCGCGCTCCAGAGCGACCACGCGAGATCGCCGCCGGCATAATAAATATCTGCGTCTCGCCAGGTTTTTCCATCGTCGAAACTGAGCTCGACGCGCGAGATGCCGCGATCGCCGCCAAACGCGACGCCTTTGATTTCAATCGGGCCAGTCAGTTTGCTGAGCGAAAATTGTGCGTTGCGGTCTGGCACATCGATGCGGGAGCGCGTCGGGACGATAAAATCCGGACCCCAGCCTTGTGTTTCGTAGAAACCTTTTACATCCGCGGTCGTGACTTCGATGCGGGTGAGCCATTTTACGTGCTTCTCGCCGAAATATCCCGGAACAACCACACGCGCGGGATAGCCGTGCCGGTGCGCCAGGGGCTCGCCATTCATTTCGTAGGCGATGATCGTCGTCGGCTCCATCGCCTTTTCGAGCGAGATGGTGTCGGTATAATTATCGACGCCGTGCAACCGAACTCGCGCCGCACTGGAAAGCGGTGCCGCGGGATCGAGCAGATCGTGCATTGGCACGCCTTTCCAGACGGCGTTACTCATTAACCCCGCGTCGAGCCCGTTACTGATGCACATCAATGTCGTTTCCTGCTCGATCGGATTGATCGCCTTAAAATCGTCGAAGCGATAAGTGGTCGGATTTTCGACGAGTCCGTTCACTTCCAAATGCCAAAGCGCAACATTTACCTGCGGATCGATCACGTTCTTCGTCACACAATAAAATTGATCGTTCGGTGTAATCGCCTGAACGATGCGGCCTTTGTATTGCGTCCCGTCATAACTGAACGAGGCGGCGCGATAAAGTTTGTGCATCAGACCTGCACCACCGCCGGCGACGATCAAACCAAGTCCACTCAAAACAAAAGCGCGTCGTCCAATCACCGGAGTGAATTCGCCCACTTCATCGGCGGTTTTTCTGCCGGCGAGAAATTGAAATCCGGCTACGAGTGTTCGCTCAAAAACGAAAACCGAAAGAGCGAATCCAACCAGCGTTACTAGGCGTGCCGCCTCGATCGGCAATCCGCGATAACTCGTTCCGAGCACCGGCCAGAGGGCAATCGCAACCGCGACGATCGGCAGCAAGACGAAGATGCTCATCGTGGTGCCAGGGGCGCGGCGAATTGGATCGCGTCGCATCATCAATCCAAAAACTGCGCCACCGAGAGCACCGACGAGAAGCTGACCGGCGATCGTCGATCCGACGCCGAGCTGCTTCAAATGATTGTACCCGCCGACTCTTCCCATGATGGAAAGAAACGGTTCCGGTGGAATGAAAATCGAAAGTCGATCACCGATGATTGCCAGCGGCGTCGCGACACCGAAACAAGCAAGCAACAACATGACCACCGTCATCGCGATTGCAGCGACAAGTCCGGCGAGTAAACCAGCGGCGGTTGTTTTCCAGCCGGAGAGTTGGTCAGGTGAACTCATGTCAGCAAGGTTTCTTAGCCACAGATTACCACGGATGAAACATGGATCGAAAAGAAAGAGTCTTGGATTATCTCAAGTAATCATCTTCCAAACGCTGCTCGCAGAAATGTCACGATGATTCGCGCGCCGGCGACAAAAGTTCCGCGCATTGTGCCGGAAACTTTGGAAACTCCACCGGTGCGGCAACGATGATTCACCGGAACTTCGAGAATACGCAAACTGGCACGCGCGGCTTTCATCTGCATCTCCAAATTCCAGCCGTACGTTTCTTCTTTCATCGATAACTGATCGAGCGCTTCGCGCCGAATCGCGCGAAACGGACACATGTCCGTGTAACGAACGCCGTACAAGATCGACAACAACGCTCCGGCGAGACGGCCGGCGAATATCTGCTGGAAATTCATGCTGCCGGATTCGCGTTCCCCGCGCGTCCGCGACCCAATCACAAAATCATGCGTCCCGACGACGATCGGATCGACAAGTCGATTCATAAATTCCGGGCAATCGCTTCCATCACCGTCTAGAAACACGACAACCGCGCATTCGGGCGAAAGCGCACGCACTCCGGCCATGCACGCGCGCCCATAGCCCGGTCGCGGTTCACTCACCACTCTCGCGCCCGCTTCACGCGCGCGATCCGCAGTTCGATCAGTGCTGCCGTTATCGACCACGATAATCTCACGCGGAATTTTCGTCGCTTGAACGGCGCGCGCGACGTCGCCGATCGGTTCTTCTTCGTTCAACGCCGGAATGATGACGGAGATCATAGTAACGCAAACGTCTCGCTTGTGATTGATCGGTTCTACTTCATCGAAAAACCAACCACGCGCTGGTGAAGTAAAACACGAGCGCAAAAAAATCAGCCAGCGCGAGCGTAACCGGTCCGGCGGCAATCTTCGGATCGAGTTTCAACCAGTGCAAAAGCGATGGCACGCCCAACCCGAATAGACACGCCGTCACTAGGGACAGCGCGATACTGCCACCGATCACTAATGCGGCACGCGCATCACTCCGCCAAAACCACACGATTGCCGCGACCAAAGCGCCGCACGCGAAACCTAGCAACGCCGCAGTCACCACTTCGCGCCGGAAAGCGACCGCGAACCAGCGCCAAGTGAACCGCGCGGAACGTAGCGCCTGGATTGTCACACTCATCGACTGGGTGCTAACGCTTTCGTTCAGTCCGAGCACCATCGTTAGAAAAAATGCAATCACGAGACTGCGCGCGAGCGTTACTTCAAACAAACCGGCCAGGATCGCGCAAAGCGTTCCGCTAGCTACGGTCGCGAGCAGCCAAGGGAAGCGATAACGAAAGACGCGCCAGGGCGACGCGTCGCGTACCTCGTCCAAATGAAAACCGAGCGCTTCGAAAAAATCGTCACGCACTGCTTCGCTTTCCGTCTCCTCCGTTTCGAGGACGCTTTGCATGAAAACGTCCGTATCAACCACGCCGATCACGTGACGCTCCGCGTTCACAATCGGGAACGCGAGAAGCTTGTAGAGCACAAAAAATTCGCAAGCTTCCAGGACTGTTGCCTCCGCGGGCAAAGCGATCACGCGCGGCACCATGATCTCGCGCAGCAACGTGTTCAGCGTCGCAGTCAGCAAACGCCGCGTCGGAACGACGCCGACCAATCGCTTGCCTTCGTCCACCGCGTAAAAGTAAATAACGCGTTCGCCCACGCCTTCCTGTCGGATCTTTTCAAGCGCTTTCTCAACGCTGGCGTCGGCTTTGAGCAACGGAAAATCTGCGCGCGCGTAATTCAGCGCTGGCGCGTTGAAATCAACCCCGGCTGAAATTTTCATCGCAGCGCGCTTTCCACTTTGTGCACGATTCCCTTATCGCGCAGAATGGCCGCCGCTTCGCTGAAATAATCGCGTACGTCGGATTGCGCGCGGATCCAATCGAGATAGCGCGCGATCCCTTCGGCAAGATCGACGTGCGGTTCGTAACCCGCGGCGCGGATCCGTGTCGTGTCGCTTGTGAGATGCCGCATTTCGCCCGGACGAAATTCGCCGTTCGTCTCCGGTGGGATGTCGATTTTCAGCGCGACGGAAATTTGTCGCGCAATTTCGCGAATCGTCACACCGCGACCGCTGCCGACGTTCACGGGAAATCCATCCAGCTTGTCGGTTTCCACAGCGAGCAAGTTGGCACGTGCGATGTCTTCGACGAACGAAAAGTCACGGGTCTGCTCGCCATCTTCGTAAAGCACTGGTGGCAAATTGTTCAGTAAACGTGTGCAGAAGATTGCGATCACGCCGGTATACGGATTGAAGATCGATTGTCGCGGTCCATAGGTGCACGAATAGCGCAACGCGACCGTCGGAATTCCCATTTGTTTTCCCCAAAGCAGCACGAGCCTTTCTTGATCGACTTTTGTCAGACCGTAAACCGTCTCGCCACCGATCGGGGCGCTTTCCTGTGTCGGTGTGCTCTTCGTGACCGCGGCACAAATCGGACAATGAACTTCCCAATCGCCGAGCCGCAGCTGTTCGATTAGCCGCACATTTGGAAAAACCAATCCGTGCTTCGGACATTCGCCGGCACCTTCGCTGTAAACCGCCTGCGATGATGCGACGATGACCTTACGAATCGGCAGGCTTTTCTCGCGAATGACTTCGAGTATTTGCGCTGTGCCGAACGAATTGACGTGCACATATTTGGCGATTTCCGGCATGTAACCGCCGTAAGCCGCTTGATGAAAGACGACGTCGATCTTGTCGAGCGCGGCCGTGATTGCCTCGCGATTGCGGACATCGCCTTTGATAAACTCCGCGGCGGGATTGATCCATGCCGGTTTGCCGCGGCGATGCGTGTTCGGCTCGAGGTTATCCAATACGCGGACTTTCCATCCTTCGCACAGAAGCAGATCAGTCACGTGCGAACCGATCAAACCTGCGCCGCCAGTGACGAGGGCGCGTTTCTCGCTCGTGCTCACGTTTTGATGTAGAGGCGCGTGTCCTCACGCGCAAGGTGCCTCTACACCGGCCAAATTCGGTCACGGCCTTCGCGCCGAATAATCTCGCTCAAGAACTTTTGCGTATTTGGCGCATTGGCAGGCGTCGATCTCTGCGTTTTGCTAAGCAGTTCGGCACAAAGTCTGCGCAAGGTCGCGGGGTCATCGACATCAAAATCTGTCGGCAATTTGTGAACGTCGACGCCAACCTCGGCAGCGCGTTGCATGGTCTGATTGAAAACGTGTTCTGTGCTCCAGTCTATCTCTTCAAAGAACCGCCGGCGCATTTGCTTCAACCCGATCAAATAGTAACCGCCATCATCTGAAGGGCCGAGCACGATCCTGGCTCCTGGCTTTGCCAGCTCCCTTGCCGCTTCCGCGAAATTTGAAGCCGCAACAGTCGGACTGTCCGAATTAATAAGGCAAACAGATTCGAAACCCGCTCCGAACAAATCTTCGGCAGCAAAAATCAGACGCTCGCCAAACATTTGGCCGCGTTGAGGCAGGAGAAAGAACTCAACTGGCAAAATATTTTCGTACGCCACTTCAGCGCCATAAGGTGTGTAAATTCCGACGCCACGCGATGACGATTGCTCCGTCGCCGCCGTAATCGATCCGGCTAAGTCGCGCAGAAAACAAATATTCAACGCTGCCGCTTCTTCGGTGGTAAGTGGAGGCGTTAGTCGTGTCTTCACTTTCCCCGCTTCCGGCACTTTGGTCATAATGCCGAGAGCGCAAAGTTTTGGAGTAACGCGGAATCCTGTTTCGGGATCGAGAATATGATGCCGGCTCATTTCGAATCGGAGACGAATGTAATATGTGACTTATGGAAGCTCCGAAACAAAAGTTATTAGTGTGGCTGATTAATATTCTTTAAAATTTAAAAGCTCTTTCTTCATCTTCATGTTGAGAATAAGACCAACATCTATCTGGCTGTCACGATGCCAGAAGCTCATAAATTGGTTGTTAATAAGGACCGCTTTAAAATCGATGATCGCGGACGGCGGACAAAACGAGCCAGCTTATTATGAGTTGTTGGAAGTTGTTGGCTCCTTGCTGAGCCATCCGTTAACAACAAGAAGATGAAACCGAATTTGTTCGGCTGCTTGTTCGGGCTGCTCGTTACGACAAGGATCGCTTTCGCGGCAGATCCACTATCGCTTTGGCCAATTCAGCAAACGCTTGCTGAAAAGAAGTTTGTCGATCTAACCCATGAATTTACTCCCGGTATTCCTCACTGGCCGGGGTTCCCAGATGAAAAGCAAAAGACAATTTACTGGTACGACAAACGCCCGGATACCATGGGCTCGGGATTTTTCGCGGAGGTGTTTACGCTTGTCGGCCAATGGGGCACGCATGTCGATTCTCCGGCACATTTCACGAAAGGCTTGCGCACGGTGGACCAGATCGATCTCAAGGAAATGATTCTGCCGTTGGTGGTGGTCGATGTACACAACGAGGTTGAAAACAATCCTGACTACACATTACCGGTCGACCGATTAAAGAAATGGGAGAAAGAGCATGGGCAAATTCCGGTCGGCGCGTTTGTGGCGATGAGGACCGATTGGTCGAAACGCTGGCCCGATGCGGTCAAAATGGAAAACAAAGACGCGAAAGGGGTCGCTCATTATCCAGGCTGGAGCTTGCCCGCGCTGAAATTCCTCTACGAAGAACGCAAAATCACTGCGTCCGGCCACGAAACTACCGACACCGATCCGGGCGAAGCGACAACAAAGGACGATTACTCGCTCGAGACCTATATATTAAGTACAAATCATTATCAGATCGAGCTGCTCGCGAATCTCGATCAGGTTCCCGAGTCGGGGGCGATCGGCATCATTAGTTTCCCAAAACCGAAAGGCGGCTCCGGTTTCCCGGCGCGCGTGTTTGCGATTCTGCCGTAAGTTGTTTGACCGGCGCGGCGCGCGAAGTTAATCGAAAGCGCGATGGAATTACTCGAAGAATTAGAAAGCAGAATTGTCTGCGGTGATGGCGCGATGGGAACGTTGCTGCTCGATCGTGGCGTGCCGGTGGATCATTGTCTGGAAGAGCTTTCCGTCAGCGAACCGGATCGGGTCCGTGCGATTCACGAGGAATATATTGCGGCTGGCGCGCGGGTGATCGAGACCAACACGTTTGGCGCGAACGCGGTTCGCTTGTCGCGATTTGGTTTTGAGAATCGTGTCGTTGAAATAAACAAGGCGGCGGCGCGAATCGCGCGTAAGGCTGCGCATGGCAAAGATGTTTGGGTGGCGGGAAGCGTGGGGCCGCTCGGGATCAGCGCGAACGAAGCGGAAGAGCGCGGGATCAATCGCGCAGACTGTTTCCGTGAGCAGATCGCGGCGCTGCTAGAGGAAGATGTCGATCTCATTTTCTTCGAGACGTTCATGACTTTCGAAGAAATGGAGATCGCGTTGCGCGCGAGACCGCAAAGCAATTGCACGGTTTTGTCGTTGTTTGCCTGCGAGCCGGAAGGGCGTTTGCAATCCGGGATGCCGCTGGTGGATGCGTTCGCGCATTGTCGCGAGCTCGGCGCGGCAATCGTCGGCGCGAATTGCCTGAATGGTCCGCACGCCATGGTGCAATTGCTACAAAGACTTCCCGTGGACAATCTGCTCGCGGCTTACCCGAACGCCGGATATCCGCGTTATACCGAAGGTCGCTACGTTTACCCGACAGATCCGGATTACTTTGCGAACGCGGCGCGAGAGATGGCGGCGCAAGGCGCGCGATTGATCGGCGGCTGCTGCGGAACGACGCCGTCCCATATCGCGGCCGTAGCGAAAGCGATTGCCGGTCTCACACCGGTGCGATCGAAGACTATTCGAGTTGTGCAGGAACCGTTGCCGCAGAAAAAAGTCGCGACCCAGGTCGAGGAAAGTTTGCTCGACAAGATCGCAAGCGGGAAACGGGTCGTCATTTGCGAATTGGATCCGCCGAAGACATTGGTACTCGAGAAATATTTCGCCGGCGCGCAGGCGCTGGTGAAGGCCGGTTGCGATGCGATTACGCTGGCGGACAATTCGCTCGCGATTTTGCGCATTAGCAATCTGGCGGTCGGCGCGATGTTGAAGGAGCGCTTCGATATCACGCCGCTGCTGCACCTGAGCTGTCGCGATCGAAATGTGCTCGGATTGCAGAGCGAGCTGCTCGGGATGGCGGCATTAGGCATGCGGCATGTGCTTCCGTTGACGGGCGATCCCGCGCGCGTCGGTGATCATCCGGGTGCGAAATCGGTTTACGACGTGGCGTCGATCGAGCTGATCTCGATTATCAAACAACTCAACGCTGGATTTAGCCAAGCGGGCAAACCGCTGAGAGCGAAAACGGATTTTGTGATCGGCTGCACGTTCAATCCGAACGCAAAGAATCTGTACGCGCAAGTGCAACGTCTCGAGCGCAAGGTGGCGGCCGGCGCGCAATTCGCTATGACCCAACCGGTGTTTGATGTGCGCCTGATCGAGGAAACGCAACGGCGCACACAACATTTGCGCATTCCGATTTTTACCGGCGTGTGGCCGTTGCTCAGTTCGCGCCAGGCGGAGTTTCTCCATCATGAAGTGCCGGGGATTATTGTTCCGGATGAAGTCCGCGCGCGGCTCGCGTCAGTGGGTGAAGGAGAGGCGCGCGCGGAGGGAGCGAAAATCGCGGAGCAAATGGTGAGCGCGGCCCTTGCGCATTTTCCGGGTGTCTATTTGATCACGCCGTTTTTGCATTATGAGATGACGACTGAGTTAGCGAAATTTGCGCGCAGCATCTGATGCGCGGAATGTTTCGCGATGGTGAAAACTCGCCGCGCGATTTATTTTCAGATGGGAGGTCTTGCCGCGGCGATCGTTTTGCTTTTGTTGCTGTCGCGTTTTTTTCCGATTGTCGATCTTGTCGAGACGATTCAGCAGCGCGTGGTCCGCTGGGGCGTGGGCGGCGCGGTCTGTTACCCTTTTTTGTTCGCGGGTTGCAACGTGCTGCTTCTTCCGGGCGGAATTTTGTGTGTTGGCGCCGGATTTTTCTTCGGACTCTGGTGGGGCTTCTTCATCGTGTTCACCGGAAACGCGATTGGCGCGGCAATTTCTTTTGCGCTGAGCCGATGGCTGGTCGGCCATTGGTTTAGGCAAAAATTTTCGCAGAACGCGACCTTTCAAGCGCTCGAGCCGGCAGTCGAACGCGAGGGGTGGAAAATTATTCTCCTCAGCCAGCTTCACCCGCTTTTTCCCACCAGCCTGCTAAACTATCTTTACGGCCTGACCAGGATTTCATTTCTCAGTTACATGTTTTGGGCTTCGGTTGGTCGGGCGCCGGGGTTGTTCTTGTATGTTTACTTGGGAACTCTCGGACAATTTGGAGTTAACTTGGTGCGCGGAAAGAGCCATCCGCGGGTTGTGGAATATTGGATCTGGGGCGGCGCATTTGTTCTCACGGCGCTCTTGTTGTTTGTATTGAGCCGCATTGCCTTCCAGGCGATGCAGCGAGCGGAAGAAATGTCCCCGGCGAAGAATCTTATACCAAAAGCCGCGAACTTGAAGCAAATTTGTGTATCATAATATTCTAATCATAAACGAGTTATAGATAAAAGCTATTGATTAGAGGAAAGTTTGCAAAAATGCGGCACCGCGAGTATTTGTCCCAGCTTACCATGGACGTTAAAGCAACCTTAGAATCGCCCCATGTTTGAGCTCCCGACAAAATACGATGTTTTAGTGATTGGGAGCGGTCACGCTGGAATCGAAGCTGCGCTGGCAGCGGCGCGTATGGGCTGCCGGACCGCGATGGTGACTCAGAATCTGGATACGATTGGGCAAATGTCCTGCAATCCGGCGATCGGAGGATTGGCGAAGGGACACATCGTTCGGGAGATCGACGCACTTGGAGGCGCGATGGGATTGAACGCGGATGCCACGGGAATTCAATTTCGAATGTTGAATCGGACTAAAGGACCATCGGTGCGCGGACCGCGCGCGCAATGCGACAAGAAAGCATATCAGTTCCGGATGAAGGCAATTTTGGAGCGCACCCCGCAACTGGACGTTACGCAGGCTACGGTGCAGAAGATATTGGTCGAGCAAGGCATTGTGGTTGGCGTCGTAACCGATCTTGGAATGACAATTAGAGTGCGAAGCGTCGTGATTACTTCCGGTACTTTTTTGCGGGGACTGCTTCATGTCGGAGAGACGACCAGGCCCGGCGGGCGAATGGCGGATGCGAACTCGGGGCTAAGCGAGAATCTGCGGGAGCTGGGGTTAAACACAGGCAGATTCAAGACCGGCACTCCTTGCCGTCTCAATGGCCGGTCGATCGATTTTTCACAGTGCGAGATTCAATTGGGTGATGAGCCGCCACCACGCTTTTCGTTTGACCCCGAAACGAGTCTCGGCGGGGAGATTTTCACGTTGAACCACACCCGGGATGGAAAGTTCCACGTGGAACAGCTCCCGTGCTGGATCACGCACACGACGCCGCAAACCCACGAAATCATCCGGGCGAACCTGCACAAGTCGCCGCTGTACGCGGGTCGAATCAAAGGGACGGGTCCGCGATATTGCCCCTCGATCGAGGACAAGGTGGTCAAGTTTTCCGACAAGACGGCCCATCAACTTTTCCTCGAGCCGGAAGGCCGCCACACTGAGGAGTATTATGTTAACGGGATTTCGACGAGCCTACCCTACGATGTGCAGCTAGAGTTTCTGCATTCGATCCCGGGTTTGGCGGACGCTCAAATGATGCGCCCGGGATATGCCGTCGAATACGACTATTTCCCTCCAACACAATTGTTGCACTCCTTGGAGTCGAAAACGATCCGCGGGTTATTTTTTGCCGGGCAAGTCAATGGAACCTCAGGCTACGAAGAAGCGGCGGCGCAAGGACTGATAGCGGGGGCAAACGCAGCATTGAAGATCCATGAGCGGCCGCCACTGATCATCGAGAGAAACGAGGCATACATCGGAGTGTTGATCGACGATCTGGTCACAAAAGGAACGGAAGAGCCCTACCGAATGTTCACCAGCCGCGCGGAAAACCGATTGCATTTGCGACAGGATAATGCGGACCAGCGGCTGACCGAGCGCGGCTTCGAAAACGGGCTTGTCGGGAAAGAGCGATGGAATCGCTATCAGGAAAAACGAAAACTGTTGGATAGAATCAGAACGGTTTCGACGGAGACGAAAATTGGCGGCGCTCCGATTTCTCAATTGCTAAAACGTCCCGGCTTTCGCTTTGAGGATTTGCCGCCAGCGATTCAGTCGATCGGTCCCGCGGAAATCTGGGGCTTGGTCGAAACGGAATTTAAGTACGAAGGATACGCCGCACGACAATCTGAACAGAATCGCAAAATGATTCGGCAGCAGGATCAACCGATTCCCGACGGCCTGGATTTCGCTCGAATTGCGGGACTCCGCTCGGAAACTCGGCAGAAGCTAGCAGCAATTCGCCCAACCTCGTTGGGGCATGCTGGACGAATAAGTGGAATCACTCCATCCGACGTAGCAATTATATCTATCTGGTTGCACAAGAACATATTACAATCATACGCATCGATGAAACCGATCGATGATCGCGATTAGCGGGCATTCGATAAAACCAAGAAATTTCTCGTGCTCCCTTTTGTTGCTGTAGCGTTTCTTAGTTACCTGATTGGCTCGTTTCCAACCGGCTATCTCGTTGGCCGTCTAGCCGGCATTGATATTCGAAAAATCGGCAGCGGAAATATCGGCGCGACCAATGTGCTTCGCGTGTTGGGGAAACCGTGCGGCTACACGGTTTTTGTCTTCGACTTCGTTAAAGGCACGATCGCGGTAACATTATCGATCTTGATTGTCAGTCGTGTTCGCCCGTTGTTCCACGAAACTGAACTTGTGGGTATCATCACGGGAGTGCTTTGCGTAATCGGACACTCTTATCCGGTGTGGCTCGGCTTCAAGGGAGGAAAGGGCGTTGCCACTTCCTTGGGAGTCCTCTTCGGCCTAATGCCCGTCGCGGCGTTAATCGTAGTGCTTGTTTGGCTGATCACATTCCTAGTAACGAAATATGTTTCGGTCGCTTCAATCGTCGCGGCGATCGCATTGCCAGCCGCAGTTTTCGCGATGGTGCATGTACGAAAAACAAACGGCATGACGCTCGTTTATTTCTCGATCTGCCTGACAGTGCTCATCATCTGGCGCCACCGCTCGAATCTTTCTCGTTTAATGAAAGGCACCGAGCAAAGCTTCAAGCGAAAGTGAAAATTCAATCGACGGCGATTCTTGGTGCAGGAAGTTGGGGCACTGCCTTGGCCGCGCTCTGGGGCAAGAATGGTCGCGACCTCCGGCTTTGGAGCCGGAACGAATCGCTCGTGGAACAGTTAAAGACGGCTCGTGAAAATCGCGATTACCTTCCGGGGATTCGGCTTCCGGACTCCGTCAAAATAACGGCCGAGTTAAGAGATTGTGCCGATGTTGAGCTTATCGTTTTCGTCATGCCATCGACGGCGTTGCGAACAATCGCCGATAAACTGCGCGAAACCGGAGTGAGCAAGAATGCAGTCCTCTTGAGTTGCACGAAAGGAATCGAGCACGGGACTGGAATGAGGATGAGTCAAATTTTGCAAGAGCACTTTCCTGGAAATCCAGTAGCGGTACTTTCCGGACCCAACCTCGCCGTGGAAGTGGCGCGCGATCTGCCCACGGCGACGGTGCTGGCTTGCAGCGAGGCGGAACGCGCGACCGAATTGCAGAGTTATCTCGGTAGCGCGCGGTTTCGGATTTACACCGGGGATGAATTGACGGGAATCGAATTGGGTGGCGCCCTAAAAAATATTTTCGCAATCGCGGCCGGCATTAGTGACGGCTTCGGTTTAGGTGATAACACAAAGGCGGCGTTGCTGACTCGTGGGCTCGCGGAAATGATCAGGCTCGGCACAGCGATGGGCGGAAACGCGAGGACTTTCTATGGCCTGAGCGGCGTCGGCGACTTGATCGCGACTTGTTACAGCAGCCACAGCCGAAATCGTCGGGTTGGAGAACAGCTGGGGCGCGGACAATCGTTGCAGCAAGTTACCTCTTCGATGCAAATGGTGGCGGAAGGAATTCCGACGACGAAGAGTGCTTACGAATGCGCACGCAAGTTGAAGATCGAGACGCCGATTATCGATCAAATTTACGCGATGCTTTATGAAGGAAAGCCGCTAGCTCAAGCGATGGAAGAGCTGCTCGGGCGCGAACAGAAACCCGAACGCAATTAGCGATTATTTCAATCGTGACAGAAGTCGGCAATCACTTCCGGATACAACTCGCGCTCGGCAATCTGAATGCGCGCGTGTAGCGTTTCTGCGGTGTCGTTCGGCAAGATCAACACTTCCCTTCGCGCGATGATGTCGCCGTGATCGATTTTTTCATCGACATAATGAACCGTGCAGCCGGTCACCGCTTCACCAGCGGCGAGCGCTTGTTTCCAAGCCTCCAGCCCCGGAAATTTCGGCAGCAGTGAGGGATGAATATTCAGAATCTTTCGCGGGAACGCTTGTAAAATCGGCTTTCTCAACACACGCATGAAGCCGGCAAGAACGACCAGCTCGACGCTGGCGTCTCGAAGTAATTGGACAAGTTTCGCTTCCATTTCCGGTTCCAGTCTCGTTCGGAAATGTCCGGGCGGAAGATAACTATTTGGAACGGAGAATTCGCGGGCGATGTCGAGAATCGGTGCATCGACAACGTCCGAAACAACGACGCGCGCTTCCGCGTTCAAGGTCCCGGCGCGGATCTGTTCGAGAATCGCGCGGCAATTAGTTCCCTTTCCTGAACCGAGTATACCGAGCCCGAGCGGTTTCATTTAGCGTCTTTCAGCCGTTCGATGATCCGGGAAGTCGAATAGCCGGGTTCGAATGGAATGAAGCGAATCTCGGTGCCGCTCTTTTCCATGACCGCGCGTTCCTCGGCATTCAGCATATCGGAGGTGTAATCACCGCCCTTCACGTAAATCTCCGGCGCCACCGTCTCGAGAAATTGCGTCGCGCGCACTTCGGGGAAGATTGCGACAAAGTCCACGTCCTCGATCGCCGCGAGTAATTCTGCACGATCTCTCTCATTATTAATCGGACGGTCCGCGCCTTTCAGCTCGCGGACGGATTGGTCGCCATTTAATCCGACGGCTAGGACATCTCCTAGCGCCCGGGCCGCTCGCAAATAGCGAACGTGACCGAGATGCAGCAGATCGAAGCAACCATTTGTAACGACCAATCTTTTTCCCGCCGCGCGCATTGCCTTCGTGATCTGCGCGAGTTCTTCCACGGTGACAACTTTCTTGTTCATTTTTTCCCGACGACAAAATGTAGCGCGCGAGGCATGATTTGAAAAACCGCCGGTTCGTTGCCGATGAACTCGCCGTCAGCGCTAAAGCACATTTTTGGGCGCGAACGTATGGAGATTTTGGCGGCGCGCCGCCAAATGATCGCGTCGCTCGAGAGATGTTTTCCTACAAGTATTTGCGCGGCGAGGAACACCATTTCCGGCTTGGAACATTTACGAATCAAAATGACGTCGAACAATCCGTCGCGCGGATCTGCTTCGGGCGCGACCGGCAATCCGCCCGCGACGAAGCGGCCGTTGGCGATAATCACATTGTGAAGATCGATAGACAATCGCTCCGCGCCATCAATTACGATATTTGCGCGGTAAGCGTGCATTTCGGGTAGAGCCGCCGCCGCACTGCGCACATAAGCAAGCGGACCCCAGGTGTCTTTGACCTCGGGCGTGAGCTTTTCATTGACCAGCCCGCTGAAACCTGCTGCGGAAACATTGACCAGATAGCGGACGCGATCGCTCTTGATGCGCACCAGATCGATCGCCGTGGTTCGTTGCGAGAGTAGGATGTCGATGTTGTCGTTGACTGTTGAAGGCAACTCAAGTGTCCGCGCAAAATCATTACCGGTGCCCAACGGAAGCAGTCCCACCTGGACCTTGCCGGCGTTGGCGGCGATGCCGTTAATCACTTCATTCAGGGTACCATCCCCACCGGCCGCAATGATGTAATCAAAGCCCTTTGTGATGGCACTTCGGGCAAGACGGGCTGCGTCCCCTTTCCTTTTTGTCATTCGCACGACGGCGCCAAGGTGACCTTTCAACGTCTCCGCAATCGCTTCCCGATCTCCCTTTCCGCCCGAGGCCGGATTGCAGATAACAAAAGTCTTCACAAGGTATTATGCCGCGAGATTAGCCTTTTCGTTTCGCCAATTTACGCCAAATTGTAAAACCAAATTCCGATGCCTACCAACGATCCAAACACCAGCAGACAGCCATCGGTCACCGATGGTTTTCGTCTTTCCGGCGGTCCCGTCGCCTACCTGAGCGAGGATCAGGAGGGCGGGTCCGATTTTGCGGAGCTGGCGCACTTGCCGCGCGTCTATGGCGAGCCAATCCTTTTCGCCATCGCACGAGATCCGCGCACGGTTTTCACCTATTGGAATATCGATTGGCCAAGTGTATTTGCGAAAGGCGAGCCGGTGGATCGACAAGTTTACTTGCGCGTGAAAAAAGAGGATGGCGCTGAGGAATCTGAATCACTGATCGAGCCGATGCTCGGAAGTTATTACGCGCTCGTCGCGCAGCCGCGCGGAACGTATAGGGTTGAGATAGGTTACTACCAACCGATGGACATGTGGCGTTCCATCGCCACTTCCGACAAAGTGATCATGCCTGCGGAAAGCGCGTCGGAAAAAGTGGATGTTGATGTCGCCACCGTTCCATTTCATCTCAGCTTTCAACTGATCGTCGATATGTTTCGCACTTCGAGCGGCGGGACTCTGACCGAAAGCATCTCGCAGTTGCAGGAGCGCGCGTCGGACGAACAAGAATCGTTGACTGCTGAAGAGAGAGAAATTTTGCGCGCGATGAATTTGTCTTTATCTGACCTGGCCGCGGCTCGCCGCGCTTATCTCGATTCCGATAATCGTGAAACTGTGCGCAAAAGGCTTGAGGCAATTCTCGGTTTCGGAGCGAGCAGTCCAGCCGGCGGATTTGGCGGAAGCTCGCGTTCGTAGAAAAATCAGTGCATCATCCGGCTTCAACCGCCCGTGGCAGGTTTGGAGTCGGTGGTGGGCGGCTGCGCCAGTTTGCTTCGGTGCACGCCGTAGCAGAAATAAAACACGATGCCGATGGCGAACCAGACCAGCAACCGCCGCCATGTCGGCCATGGCAGGGCCGACATGAGCAAGAGGGCAGAGATCGCGCCCGCCGGCGCTACAAACCAGACCCACGGCGTGGTGAATTTGCGTGGCAGATTCGGCTCGCGCACACGCAGCACGATGATGCCCACTGACACGATGACAAACGCCAGCAACGTACCGATGGAGCACAGGCTGCCTGCCTCGCGGACCGTAAACAGGGCCGCAAAAATCGCCACGCCCACGCCAGTCACGATGGACGTCAGCCACGGCGTGCGGAATCTTGGATGCACCCGGCTCACGAACGGCGGGAGCAGACCATCGCGCGCCATGCTATAAAATACGCGCGATTGGCCCAGTAACAGCACGAGGATGACCGACGACAAACCTGCGATGGCGCCGAGCTTGATCAAACGCCCCATCCAGCCCAGGCCCGCGTAGTCCGCCACCAGTGCGATCGGGTCCGGCACGTCAAGCTGGCCGTAAGGCACAACGCCCGTCGCAATTCCCGAGACGAGGATGTAGAGCACCGTACAAATCAACAACGAGCCGATGATGGCGATGGGCATGTCGCGTTGTGGATTTTTCGCCTCCTGTGCCGCGGTACTAACGGCGTCGAAGCCGATATAGGCGAAGAAGACGATGCCCGCGCCGGTCATCACGCCGCTCCAACCGAAATGACCGGACTGGCCCGTGTTCGCCGGGATGAACGGATGCCAGTTCGCCACCATGATGGCGCGAGACGCGCCGACGATGAACAGCACCACCACCGCTACCTTCACCAGCACGATCAGGTTGTTGAAGTTCGCCGATTCCTTAATGCCAACCACCAGCAGCGTGGTGACCACAAAGATGATGAGCACGGCTGGCAGATTGAAGATCGCCGTGACTTGGTGGAGCGTCGCTGGATCAGTTCCCGCGATCTTGATTTGATCTAGCAGAGCGCCGCTCATCACCACCCAACCGGCCTTCGCCTTGACGAGCGCAGCGAGGGCAGCGGGAATTTCAATTAACTTCATGCCGCGCGCGGCCGACAACGCGGGCGGGATGTCGATGCCAAAATCGTGCAGGAACGACACGACATAGCCGGACCAACCGATGGCCACAGTGATCGCGCCAACAGCATATTCGAGGATCAAGTCCCAGCCGAT
This sequence comes from Spartobacteria bacterium, assembly GCA_003167365.1. Classification (GTDB taxonomy): domain Bacteria; phylum Verrucomicrobiota; class Verrucomicrobiia; order Chthoniobacterales; family UBA10450; genus Palsa-1382. Next base: position 70,165 of record PMTM01000006.1, read on the forward strand.
GATCCACGCGAAGAGTTCGCCGAGCGTGGCGTAGCCGTAAGTGTAAGCGCTGCCGGCCATTGGCACGAGCGACGCGAATTCGCTGTAGCACAGCGCGGCGAATACTGATGCCACACCGGCTAGCACGAATGAGAGCACCACGGCCGGCCCAGCATTCTGCGCCGCGACCGTGCCGGTGAGCACGAAAATTCCGGTGCCGATGATCGCGCCAATGCCGAGCGCGGTAAGATTCAGCGCACCAAGCGCGCGCTTAAGGCTGTGATCGGTGAGCGCTTCAGCTTGGAGATCGGTTACACTTTTTCGTCGAAATAAATTCATAGGTTAAGTTGGTTTCGCGATTTGGTAATGGGTCGCTTAACAAGTCAAGCCGGGCGTGATTTCCGCCAGAAGAAATATACCGGCACGCCTGCCACCACGAGGAGCAAACCTGGCCACGAGGTTTGCGTCCGATATACCGCCAGCACCAGCAGAATTACCGTGGCCGCGATGATGTAGAGTGCCGGCAGCACCGGATAGCCGAAGGCGCGATATGGTCGCTCGGCATCCGGCCGCGCGCGCCTGAGCACAAATACGCCGGCAATCGTCAGCACGTAGAAAATAAGCACCGCGAAGACAACGTAATCGAGCAACATGCCGTAAAGATTTCCATACTGCTCAGCGCCCGATGCGTCCAAGATCGGTGCGTTCGTGACTGGATCGCGCAATCGCGTCCGCGGCAGCACGAGCAGTGCAGTCCAGATGCCCTGCAAGACCAGCGCCATCGCCGGGACGTGCCGCGTATTGAGCCGGCCGGTCGATTTGAAAAACAGCCCGTCCTGCGCCATTGCATAGTATACGCGCGCGCCGGCGAGGATTAGTCCATTGCAACAGCCGAACGTTGAAATCATAATGGCCACCGCCATGATCGCCGCGCCCGCTCCGCCGAACATCACCGCCATTGCTGCCGTGCCCACGCGGTCGTCCGCCGCGTGCTGGATTTTTTCCAACGGCAGCACGCAAAGATAAGCGACATTCGCGAGCAGATAGAGTGTGATCACTAGCCCTGTGCCGAAGGCGAGCGACAGCGGCACATTCCGGCGCGGGTCTTTAACTTCACCGGCGGTGAACGTGACGTTGTTCCACGCGTCCGATGAAAACAGCGAGCCAACCTGCGCCACGCAGACGGCGATTAACATTCCAATTGCGCCACCAGTCGCGGAGACAGTAGCCACGAACGACAGGTCAGACTTAATCGGAGAAACTACGCCGGGGGTCCACAGATGTGTGAAGTTCGCAGTGAGCGCATCGGCATTGCGACCAATGAAAATGCCGAGAGCGATCAACGCGAGCAGCGATAATGTTTTCGCCGACGTGAAAATATTTTGGATGAGCTTGCCGAGCTGAAGCCCGCGCGTGTTAACGATTGTCAAAAGCACGATAATCAAAATCGCGACCAACTGCTGCGCCGAAAGACTGATCGCGTAGTTTCGCGAAAGAATGATCGGCGGGACAATCCACTGCGTCGCTGAAATCGCCGGCGTAAGCACACCGAGAAAACGCGCGAATGCCACCGCCACCGCGGCAATCGTGCCGGTCTGAATGATGAGGAATAGCGTCCAGCCGTAAAGAAACCCCCAGAGTGGACCGTAAGCTTCGCGAAGATAAACGTATTGGCCGCCGGCCCGCGGCATCATCGCGGCCAGCTCACCGTAGCTGAGTGCGGCAATTACTGTGAGAGCACCGGTCACAGCCCAAACGACAAGCAGCCATCCGGCCGATCCAACCAGCCGCGCGATGTCGGCCGAGACAATGAAAACGCCCGAGCCGATCATTGAGCCCGCCACGAGCATCGTCGAGTCTAGCAAGCCAAGTCCCCGAACAAATTTTTCGTCGTTGGGTGCTGGTGGCTGTGACATCGCGCTGATCTTAAACCATCCGATTTCGCTAAGCGTCAATTAGCAACAGTAACGACAATTTCCTGCGCGCGGACAGAGCCGGCCAGTCGCAAACTGCGCAAGGGAAATCACAACTGCAAATCGAAGAGATGTCTTCATGAGTGGTTCATCTTTTACCCTCTTCGCCGTCCGTGCGCAATCCTCCGCTTTCCCGTTTCGGGATGCATGCTATTCTCCGGCGCGTGTCGAACAGGAACCTGTCTTTATCGTGGCGAAAGTTACTGTCGATCTTGCTCGCCAGCGCCGTTGTTGGCGAAATGGCGGGAGCCGTTCCGTATCCGGGTCAGCGGGTTCAAAGATCAGCTCCGCGATTCGAAGAATTACCATTGGTTCGTTCGAAGCAGAATCATTTGCTCGTCCAGGCCTACATAAACGATAAGCCGGCCTGGCTTTGCGTTGACTCTGGTGCCCCGATTAGCGCGATCGATTTGCATCGCCGATCTCATTTTCGGCTTACCGGAATTTCCGCGGGCTCCGAGCTCCCAACGCGTCTTCGCATCAACGGCGCCTTCGATAATGTGGCGATCGCGCGCAGTCTGCAGCTTGGCGGATTGAACCTGGTCGATGAACCAGTGGTCGTCGTCGATCTCGAAGGCTCCAGTCGCGCCGCCAGTTTGATGCATGAGCCGGCAATCGACGGAATCCTCGGGGCCGACATCTTGTTCCCCACCAAGGCGGTGCTCGATTGCGAGCGGCAGGTTCTCATTCTGCAATTGGATCCCGAAGCCACTGGAAGAGCGCCCGGCGTGGACTTTCGCGGCTTCCACGGGCTGCCCATGCATTTGAGCGAGAGTTTCAACTTGTATGTCGATGGCTCGATCAATGGCACTCCTGCGCGCCTGATGGTCGATACCGGCGCATTCGCGACCCTTCTGCATCACGCGTTTGTTCGCCAAATGCGCATTCCAACGCGCACCACACAGATCAGCTCCGCGGCGGTGAATTTGAAACAACGTGGCGTGCTGGTCGCCAAAATCCGGCGTCTTTCTCTCGGCAATATCAACATTGTCGGCGAAGACGTGGGCGTGATTAACTTGGAAGGCCTCATTCATAACGGCTTGCTGCAAGCCTCGCCCCCGGTCGTCGGATTGCTCGGTGCGGAAACCTTGCGCAAGCATCACGGCATCATCGATTTCGGCACTCGCACGCTATATCTGAAAAGGTGATTGTCGTTGCAGCCGCGGCCCTGCGGATCGTCGTCATGCGTTATGAGCTGAGGCAGCAAATTTCATCTATGATTATCTCGCCGATTGAAAAGCAACCATTTGGTTGCATGTTGTAGTTCGTGAATGAAATCTTCAAGGCTTTGGCCGATCCGGGCCGGCGCAAACTTCTCGATCAATTACACGGCAACAATGGCCAAACCCTGAGCGAATTATGTCAGCACCTAGACATGTCCCGGCAGGCTGTGACAAAACACCTCGGAGTGTTGGAAGGGGCGAACCTGGTAGTCGTTCTCTGGCATGGACGCGAAAAGCTTCATTACCTTAATCCCGTGCCGCTGCATCAGATTACCGAGCGTTGGATCGACAAGTACCAACATCGGATTCTGCTCGCATTGAGCGAACTCGAGCGAGGCCTTGAAAAAGCAGAGCGAAAAAAGAAATGAAAAAAGCGGTCAAGAAGTAAGGAAACGGATCGGGCGACCGGCCTCAACCGCCCCTACCTATGCACCGAGAATCTCGGCCACCTTTAGGATCGTATTCCAACTGCGCGTTGTCGTGGCTACCCCGAATTCTTTCTCGACGACCTGATTTGGATACAACGCGCTCTCCTTCAATCTTCGCCAGAGACTCAACGCGCATACTCCGGTGATTCGCACGACCTTCACTTCCCACTGGTCGATACTCGGTGCGTAAATCGGAAGCTTTGGTAAACGCGCGGGCCGTTTGGCCATCACGGTAACGAAAGCGCGGAGATCGTTGCCGAGTGGTTCATCTGTTAACGGCGCACCACTCGCAAGATCAACAATCTCTTTTGCGCGACAAATCATCACTTCGCATTTGAACGGCAGTTTCTGCAGAATCGCCACTCGCAAAGTTGCTTCGCTTACGTCTTCGCGAACGACAAAAGTCCCGACGGCGCCGACGTTGACCACGCCGAATTTGGCCAATTCCTTTGCGAGAATGCTCGGTTGAAATCTATTATGCTTCCCGACATTCGCGGCCCGAAGAAAAACCACCCAGCGCATATATAACAACCGAAGCGTTCGTTACTCGATGTCGAGCTCGCGCACGCGCTTTTGCGTTCGGATGATTTCCACCTGATTGCGTAGCTTGTCGCCGAATCCGACGCTCGACGGAATCGCTTCGACAAAAACGAACGGCGTTGAAAGATCGGATGTATTGATCTGAATGTTCTCGATGCCGACGAAGCGATGGAGGAATGGCTGTCGCGTCTCGAGATCTTTGACGCGGTACAACTCCAGTGTGTCCGTTATCTTGCTAAACACACCTTGCGTGATTTTGAGCCGCTCGGTCGTCAGTTCGTAAATCTTGCATTTCGTCTGGAGATAACGCGCCAGCGCGATAAAGATGGGTACGATGAGCCAGCAGAAGAGCCCGCATAGAATGAAGACGCCAAGATTTTTCCATTGCGACGAACTGCCCCGCCACACGATCTCTTCGGCCATGTTGAATTTTTAGCGCGATGGCCTTGATCACACAAGCATTCGTCCTCGGCACGCGATTGCGTCCGCTGACTTACGATTTGCCAAAACCGGTCTTATTGTCATTCCGAGCGAAGGCGAGGAATGGAGCGAGCCGGGAGGCCGCGACATGAACGGGCAGGCCGAGAGGCCGAGTGAGCGGGCGCGAACGAGTCAATCTCTCACAGGGTCGATTGTGAGATCCTTCGCTCCACTCAGGATGACAGCACGTTAGAGCGAACTCTTATGGCAGGCATCACACAAGCTTTCGTTCTCGGCGCCGGTCTCGGCACGCGACTGCGTCCGCTAACCTACGATTTGCCAAAGCCGCTCATCCCGATTTTTCAAAAACCGCTCATTACTTTCGCGCTCGATCATTTGATCGATCTCGGCGTGAAATCCTTCGTCATCAATACCCACCAGCTCCCGGGCCGGTTCGAAGATTTTTTCTCGGGAAACGTTTATGCCGGTCATCCGATCAGACTCGTTCACGAACCGGACCTGCTCGAGACCGGCGGCGGCATTAAGAACGCGGAGCGGCATCTCGGCACCAAGCCGTTCATCGTTTACAGCGGCGACATTCTAACCGATGTCGATCTCGCCCCGCTAATCGATGAGCATTCCCGCTGCGGCAACGACGTCACCCTGGCCGTGCGCGAAACCGGTCTCGCCACCGGCGTGGCCCTCCGGAATGGGCGCGTCGTGGATATCGGAAATAAATTTGGCCACCCCGGCGATTACGATTTCGCCAACATCTCCATTTGGAATCCGGAAATTTTTCAACGAATTCCTGCGGCCAAGAAAATCTCTTTCATTCCGGTGCTGACGGAATGGATCAGGCAAGATGGAAAGATCGGCGGCGTCATACTAAACGACCACAACTGGTTCAATATCGGTTCGCGCACACAATACCTCGAAGTTCATCGCGCGATTCTCGAACACCATTGGAAACCGCGTTATTTGAAAACGCCAGAGTGGCCGGCGCCGATCGCGCCGGATGCGACGGTCGATCCAAGCGCGCGGCTTTCCGGTTTCTATTCTATCGGCGTCGGCTGCACCGTGGGGGCGGACGCGTTGATCGAGGACACGATCTTATGGCCCGGTTCACAAATTGCTTCCCGGAGCGAATTAGTTGGTTGTATTGTCCGCTCCCGCCAAAAAGTTGAGGGCGTCCATCGCAACATCGACATCTAATCCAGTGAGAACCGAACTCTTGCTTCGCCAAACGCGGATGCATTTCCCGCGTTTCGATGTTGATGAAATCGAAATCACGCCGATCGAGAAAGGCGGCTCCGATCGAAAGTTTTATCGGGTAAACTGTTCGTCCGACCAGACGATCATTCTGGTTAAGTACAATCTCGAGCGGGAAGAGAACCGGCACTATGTCGAGATCGCGCAATTTCTGGCCGGGCACGGCATTCGCGCGCCCAAGATATATTTTCATGATCCGGCCGAAGGTTTGATCTGGATCGAGGATTTGGGCGAACGCGATCTTTTTGGTTATCGCGAGGAAAGTTGGCTGGTGCGCCGCGCCTTTTACGAATCGGCCCTCGACGAAATCGGCAAGCTTCATCGTTTGTCGGAGACGGCGTCGCGCGCGATCCGCAGCGATTTGCCCGCGGAGTTCAACGCCGCGCTTTATCTCTGGGAGCAGAACTACTTTTTCGAAAACTGCCTCGGACGTTATTTCAATATCGACAACGCAAAGCTCGCTGCGCTCGCCACGTTGCCGGCCTTGCGCGAAATCGCCGAGCGGCTGGATCGCTTGCCGCGCGTTCTCGTGCACCGCGATTTTCAATCGCAGAACATCATTGTGCGCAACAGCCAGGCTTGCCTGATTGATTTTCAGGGAATGCGCCCGGGACTCGCCGAGTACGATGTCGCATCGTTGCTCTACGATCCATATGTCGATCTTGCCAATGCCGAACGCGCCGAGCTGGTTGCATATTATCGCGAAGAGCAAATCAAAAACGTCATCGCGATCGACGATGACTTCGATGCCACGCTGCAACTTTGTGCGATGCAACGTTTGATGCAGGCGCTTGGCGCCTACGGTTTCCTCGGCCTCGTCAAAGGCCACAAAGATTTTCTCAAGCACGTCCCCACAGCGATGAAATCATTGCGCGGCATCGTCGCAGAGATTGACGGCTTGCAACCACTAGCAGCGACATTGAATCAATTGACCTAAGAGCTGCCACTACAGCTCTGCTACGAACGGATTTGTTCGTCGCTCGGTGCCGATTTTGGTCGGCGGTCCGTGGCCGGGCAGCACCGTCACATTGTCGCCGAGCGGAAATAGTTTCTTCTTAATTCCCTCGAACAAAAGATCGCCGTCTCCACCGGGCAAATCCGATCGGCCGACGCCGCCGGCGAAGAGAACGTCGCCGCCGATGAGCAGTTCATCCTTTCGCGAGAAGAAGCAGAGACTTCCCGGACAATGTCCCGGCACTTCGAGCACTTGCATTTCGGTTCCGAGAAAATCTCGGGCCGGCGTTTCTTCGATCAGGAAATCCGGCTGCACCGGTTCGATTTCCAGCTCGAATCCAAAATCGCGAAAAAAATTGGGATCGGAGATCATCGGCACGGTTTCGACGCTGCAACCGATCTGACAGTTGAACCGGCGTTTAATTTTGGCGACGTCCGGGATGTGATCGAAGTGTCCGTGAGTGAGAAGCAGAAGTTTTAAATCGACCTTGCGCGATTCGAGCCAAGCGCAGGCGCCATCCGGTGCGTCGAAGAGAATCAAGCCTTCGAGCGCCGGGACCAGGTAGCAGTTGGTCTCAAAAATTCCGCCACAGAAAGTTTCGTAAGCGAGCACGCGAGTCGCAATGTAACCGCGATCTGTTCGACCTGTCATCCCGAACGGAGTGAGGGACCTCGCCTATGGAGCTTGTGTCACTCAACTTTCTGAAGGTGATCCGCGAGTCTTTGTGAGATCCTTCGCTCCGCTCAGGATGACAATCGCTCAACCTGGGTTGTGAAGGCGTCGATAGAACAGCGCACCGGAGTCAGGGTCGGCGACTGCGGTTGCAGGCACTTGTGGAACGGAAGCTGCATTAAAAAATCCGCATTCTCCGTATTTTTGAATGTTATGCGTTCGCGGGTGTCTCACCTCCTTACATGCTGATCTCTCGTCCGCTTACCTTGCGTTTAAGTCCGATGTCTGCGACAATGGCAAACCTTTTTTCTCTCGAATGAAACCCCGGCTGCGTTCCTCATTATTTCTCACTCTCGCGGTCACGATCACCGTTGCCGCGCAACCCATTCTGGCCAAAACCGATGCCGAGCAAGTTGCCATTTCTGTCGGCCGGCTTTTGGAGGAAGGGCATTACACGCACCAGCCGCTCACCGATGAGATCTCGCGGAAGTTTCTGCGCACTTATTTAGAGTTGCTCGACTTTAGCCATCTCTTTTTTACGCAACAGGATGTCGACGCCATCAACGCGAAATACGGCACGTCGATCGATGACGATATTTTGCTCGGCAACCTGAAACCGGCTTACGAGATTTACGATTTGTACCAAAAACGCGTCGATGCGCGAGTCGCGAAGATAAAGGAGCTGCTCAAACAGCCGCCCGATTTTAAGACTGACGGGACGATTGAGCTTAGCCGCCAAAAAGCTCCGTGGCCGAAAGATGACGCGGAAGCCGATCAACTTTGGCGCGGTCGCATCGCCAGCGAGTTGTTGCAAGAACATTTGAGCGAGCATCCGATCGAGCCCGGCCCGCAACTGGTCGCGCGGCGCTACGATCGTCTTGCGCGCAACGTGCACGAGGAAGACAAGGACGAGCAGATGAAGCTTTTCCTCGACGCACTCGCCCAAACCTACGATCCGCATTCGGAATATCTCAGCAAAGCTGATGTAAAGAATTTCAGCATCAACATGGGCCTTTCGTTGGTCGGCATCGGCGCGATGCTGCGCAGCGAAGATGGCTTCGCGAAAATCGAGACGCTCGTGGCGGGAGGTCCGGCACAGACGGATGGCAGATTAAAAGTGGGCGATAAGATCACTGCGGTCGCGCAAGGATCGGCCGATTACGTCGATGTCCGGGACATGCGGCTGGATAAAGTTGTGGAGATGATCCGAGGCAAGAAAGGAACGCACGTGCGGCTCCTCGCTATTCCGGCGGACGCGCCCGATCCATCGAAACGCAAGAGCGTCGAGCTCGTGCGCGATGAAATTAAACTCAAGGACCAGGAAGCGCGCGCCGACATTATTATTAAGAAGGACGGAGAGGGCAATCCGGTGAAGCTCGGCTGGATCACGCTGCCTTCGTTCTACGCCGACATGGATCGGCATCAGAAAAGCACGACGCGCGATGTGCTGGCGCTGCTGAAGCGGCTGAAGAAGGAAAACATCACTGGGTTAATTGTCGATCTTCGCCGCAATGGCGGAGGTTCGCTCGAGGAAGCAATTTCGCTCACCGGGCTGTTTTTGAAATCGGGGCCAATCGTGCAAACGAAAAGCTCAAACGGAAACGTCGTCGTCTCCAGCGATCCCGATCCGGGCGTGGCGTATTCGGGTCCGATGGTAGTACTGACGAGCCGGCAAAGCGCATCGGCCAGCGAGATTTTTGCCGCCGCCCTCCAGGATTATGGGCGCGCTGTCATCGTGGGTGACAAGAACACTTTCGGCAAAGGCACTGTGCAAACAATTCTCGACATCGGCCGTTATACTTCGCTTTTGGGAAGCCGCTCCCAGGAAGATGGCGCGTTGAAACTAACGATTCAGAAATTCTATCGCGTCGCCGGCGGCTCGACCCAGCTTCATGGTGTCGCTTCCGACATTGTGCTGCCGACGCTGACCGATCTGCCGGAGTTCGGCGAAGGCGCGTTGAAAAATTGTTTGCCTTACGATGAAGTGCCGAAAGCGAAATACACGCGGTGGGCGGACCCGCACTCGCTTTTCATCGACGAATTGAAACGCCGCTCGCAGGAACGAGTTCAAAATAATCCTGAATTTCACTACGTGATGGAAGACATGGATTTGCTCCGTCACCGGCTCGACGACAATCGGATTTCATTGAATATAGATGTGCGACGCAAAGAGCTGCAGGAGGACAAGCTTCGCAAGGACTCGCGCTCCAAAGAACGACTCGCGCGCCATGACGAAGAGCCGCGAGTTTACCGGCTCACTTTGGATTCGGTCGATAAACCAAATCTCCAGTTGATCATGTTCCCTGGAAAATTGGCGGCGGCAAAAGTCAAAGGCACTTCGCCGAAGGTCGCGCCGGAAACGGCACCGGCAACGGACGCGGATGACGACGAGCTGATTAGCGGAGACGATAACACCAAGGAACCCGTCATTGATCCCGAGCGCGACGAGAGTCTCAATATTTTGGGCGACTTGGTTGATCTTTCGCGCGGCCCAAAGACAGCCAGCGTCAATATCGACACAACGTCGAGACCCTAAGGGTTTGGCTTAAGTCGGTGGATCGGCCGCTCCGCCGGGCGATGCATACAAAATGCGGCTTCGCCGCCATATTTAACATCGAGGTCGCCACGGCGACGACTGCCCGATCCACCACTAGACTGCGATCGGCGCTTTGATGGCGGGATGCGGGTCGTAATCGACCAGCGTGAAATCCTCGAACTTGAAGTCGCGAATGTCCTTCACCGCAGGATTCAATTCCATTCGCGGCAAAGGTCGACAATCACGCGTGAGTTGTTCGCGCGCTTGCTCGAGATGGTTTTGGTAGAGATGCAGATCGCCAAAGGTGTGAACGAAATCGCCCGGGCGCAGATCGACCACTTGCGCGACCATCAGCGTGAGCAGCGCATAGGAAGCGATATTGAATGGAACGCCGAGGAAAAGATCGGCGCTGCGCTGATAAAGCTGGCAGCTTAGCTCGCCGTTCTGCACGTAAAACTGAAAGAGCACATGACAAGGCGGCAGCGCCATCTTGTCGATCTCGGCTGCGTTCCAAGCGTTCACGATCAGGCGCCGGCTCTGCGGATTTCTTTTCATTTCCGAGATGACTTTGTCGATCTGATCGACGCGCACGCCATTTTCACCGCGCCAATCTCGCCATTGCGCACCGTAAACGCGCCCGAGATTTCCGTCCTCGTTCGCCCATTCGTCCCAAATCGTCACGCCATGTTCGTTGAGATAGCGAACGTTGGTATCGCCGCGCAGAAACCAGAGCAGCTCGTAGATGATCGATTTGAGATGAAGTTTCTTCGTCGTGAGCAGCGGGAAGTTTTCTCGCAGATCGAAACGCGCTTGCGCGCCGAAGATCGACAATGTGCCTGTGCCGGTGCGATCGCCGCGCGGCTTGCCGTGTTCGAGAACAAGGCGAAGGAGGTCGTGATACTGCCGCACGCAAGACCGTTAACGCTTTCGCCAGGTTTTGCGAAAGGAAAAGTTGGTGGAGGGATGTGACCTCTGTGTCGTCCCATTCTCGTTGGACGCGACGCAGCGCGTCCCTCCAATTGCCCTTAGCGATTGTTCTCGGGCGCCTCGATTTGTTTATCGAGATCGCGTTTGCGTTCGTCCAATGTTTGCAAACGCAACTGCCAGCGATGCAATTGAATGGTGAGTTGATTGATGTAACCGGTGACTTCGGTTCGCTGGGATTCGTTTTCTTTTAGCTGCCGGCGCAATTCGGCGAGATGCCCTTCAGCTTTCTCAGTATTTCGCGGGGCCGCAGGAACATTCGGAACCATGGTCTGCTGGCCGCATTGTTGACACGGAAGCGTTAAGCCGGCCGCCGCGACATCAACAACTAATGGCGAAGCGCAATGCGCACACGCAAAAGTAATATCTTGTAGTGCCGGAACCGTTTCCATTGTTCGCTAACCAAGCAGGTGACATACCCCAAATAGCGCGACATTGGCGCAATAGCGCCCGCGATGTGGGACACATAGTCTCCAACGCCAAAATAGTGATTTGAGCAAGTTGCTTTTAATCAAGCGCTTAGAGATATGGCATTTGAGGAATATGGATTGCTAGAAGGGGCGCAGGAGGATTCTATTTAATGGCTAAAGTTTTAGGTATCGATTTAGGCACCACCAATTCCTGTATGGCGGTCATGGAAGGTGGCGACCCGGTGGTTTTGGAGAATAGCGAAGGCGCACGTACGACGCCCTCGGTGGTTGCATTCACAAAAAATGGCGAGCGACTGGTCGGCCAGGCCGCGAAACGTCAGGCGGTGACCAATCCGCAGAACACGATTTTTTCAATCAAGCGTTTCATGGGCCGCAAGTTCGACGAGGTCCATGCCGAAGAACATCGCGTTCCGTACAAGATCGTGAAAGCGGCGAATGGCGACGCGCACGTGCAAGTGGAAGTGAACGGGGAGAAGAAGACGTTCTCGCCGCCGGAAATTTCCGCGATGATTTTATCGAAAATGAAAGCCGACGCGGAAGCGAAGCTCGGCGAAAAAATCGCCCAGGCGGTCATTACCGTTCCAGCGTATTTCAACGACTCCCAACGCAACGCGACTAAAGACGCGGGCAAGATCGCGGGTCTCGAAGTGTTGCGAATTATCAACGAACCAACGGCGGCATCGCTCGCTTATGGTTTGGACAAGAAGAAGGACGAGAAGATCGCGGTTTACGATTTGGGCGGCGGCACCTTTGACATCTCCGTGCTCGAAATCGGCGACGGCGTTTTTGAAGTCAAGGCGACCAACGGCGACACNNGAAGGACGAGAAGATCGCCGTGTTCGATCTCGGCGGCGGCACGTTCGATATTTCAATTCTTGAACTGGGTGAGGGAGTCTTCGAGGTCAAGGCGACCAACGGCGACACCCACCTCGGCGGCGACGATTGGGACGCGAAGTTGATGGATTGGATCATCACCGAGTTTAAGAAAGACATGGGCGTCGATTTGACCAAGCAGCCGGATGCGGTCCAGCGCATTAAAGAAGAAGCTGAGAAAGCGAAGATCGCGCTCTCCAGCTCGCAGGAATACGAAATCAACCTGCCATTCATCACGGCCGATGCGAGCGGACCGAAACACATTCAGAAGAAATTGACGCGCGCGAAGCTCGAGCAGCTCACCGACGATTTGTTCCAGCGCACGATCAAGCCGGTCAAAGATTGCTTGGCCGACGCGAAGATGGCCGAGAAAGACATTAACGAGCTCGTGCTCGTCGGCGGCATGACGCGCATGCCGAAAGTGGTCGAGACTGCGCGCACCCTAATTGGCAAAGAGCCGCATAAGGGTGTGAATCCGGATGAAGTCGTCGCCATCGGCGCCGGCATTCAGGGCGGCGTGCTCAAGGGCGACGTCAAAGACGTGCTGCTGCTCGATGTGACGCCGTTGACCCTCGCGATTGAAACCGCGGGTGGCGTGGCCACACCGATGATTCCGCGCAACACCACCATCCCGACTCGGAAGTCGCAGATTTTTTCGACTTACAGCGACAACCAGCCGGGCGTGGAGATCAAAGTGTTGCAAGGCGAACGGCCGCTCTCACGCGACAACAAAAATCTCGGCACGTTCCATCTCGATGGAATTCCGCCGGCACCGCGCGGCGTTCCGCAAATCGAAGTGACCTTCGACATCGACGCGAACGGCATTCTGCACGTCTCGGCCAAGGACCTCGGCACCGGCAAGGAACAGAAAATTTCCATCACCGGCAGCTCCGGCCTTTCTAAAGAAGAGATCGAGAAGATGCAGCGCGAAGCTGAGTCGCACGCCGAAGAGGACAAGAAGGCGAAGGAAGGGATTGAGATCAAGAACAACGCCGACATGCTCGCTTACCAAAGCGAGAAACAACTCAAGGAGTTGGGCGACAAAGTTCCGCCCGACAAAAAGAAACAGGTCGAAGACGCCATCGCCGCGGTTCGTGCAGCGATCGAGAAGAACGACACCGACGCGATGAAGCGGACTTACGACGACTTGCAGAACAAGTTCCAGGAAATCAGCGCCGAGCTTTATAAGCAGGCGTCAGCGCAAGCTGGACCGCAGCCGGGCTCGGGCCCGACCCCCGCCGAGGCGGGGCAATCGCGTCCCGGCGCCGAACAAAGCGCGGGTTCACGCGGCGGAAACGGCGACGTTGTCGATGCCGAGTTCGAAGTGGTGGACGAAGACAAGAAGAAGTAACGCAAAACAATTTGCTGACGATTGTCGCAAGATCGACATTCGCCGGCTCAACCCAAAAACAAGAACAGAGAAAGAACTAACTTATGGCAGCAGCTAACGTTAAACCGCTCGGAGATCGAGTGCTGGTACAGCCGATTGAAGAGACGGAATTGAAAAAGGGCGGGATCATTATTCCCGATACCGCGAAAGAAAAGCCGCAGGAGGGCAAAGTCGTCGCTCTCGGCACGGGCAAGGTGAATGAAGAAGGCAAGAAGGTCGATTTCACCGTGAAGAAAGGCGACAAAGTGCTGATCTCGAAATACGGCGGCACCGAAATCAAAATCGACGGCGATACTTTCCTGATCATGCGCGAGGACGACATCCTCGGCATCATTGGTTAATCCGCTTCTCAACCAATCAACTTAGAACTAAGAACATAAATTATGGCAGCTAAACAATTACAATTTGATGAAAATGCGCGGCACGCGTTGTTGCGCGGCGTCGAGAAACTGTCGAGGGCGGTGAAAGCCACGCTCGGACCCAGTGGTCGCAACGTGATTCTCGATAAGAAATTCGGCAGCCCGACCATCACCAAAGACGGTGTGACGGTGGCGAAAGAAATCGAGCTCGAAGATCCGTATGAAAATATGGGCGCGCAGCTCGTGCGCGAAGTCGCGTCGAAAACGTCCGACATCGCGGGCGACGGCACGACCACAGCGACGGTGTTGGCGGAAGCCATCTATCGCGAAGGTTTGCGTAACGTGACGGCGGGTGCGAACCCGACCTCGCTTCAGCGCGGCATCAACAAGGCGGTCGAAGCGATCGTCGCCGAGTTGGCAAAAATCTCGAAGAAAGTCAGTGACCGCACTGAGATCGCGCAGGTCGCGACCGTTTCGGCCAACTGGGACAAGACGATCGGCGAGATCATTGCCGACGCCATGGACAAAGTGGGCAAGGACGGCACCATCACAGTCGAAGAAGCGAAGTCGATCGAAACCACACTCGACGTGGTCGAAGGCATGCAGTTCGACAAAGGTTATCTGTCGCCTTATTTCGTGACCAACGCGGAAGCGATGGAAGTGAGCCTCGACAATCCGTACGTCCTCATCTACGAGAAAAAAATCTCGAACCTGAAGGATATGCTCCCGCTGCTCGAGAAAGTGGCGAAAGCCGGACGGCCGTTGCTCATCATCGCGGAAGACGTGGAAGGTGAAGCGCTCGCGACTTTGGTCGTGAACAAATTGCGCGGCACATTGCAAGTCGCAGCCGTGAAGGCCCCGGGCTTCGGCGATCGTCGCAAGGCGATGCTCGAAGACATCGGCGTGCTCACCGGCGGAAAACTCATCAGCGAAGACCTCGGCATCAAGCTCGAGAACATTAAGCTGGAAGACCTCGGCAAAGCCAAGCGCGTGACCATCGACAAGGAAAACACCACCATCGTCGAAGGTTCGGGCAAGAACGTGGACATCCAGGGTCGTGTCGCGCAAATTCGCCGTCAGATCGAAGAGACGACGAGTGATTACGATCGCGAAAAACTCCAAGAGCGCCTCGCGAAACTCGCGGGCGGTGTGGCCGTCATTAATGTCGGCGCAGCGACCGAGACCGAGATGAAAGAGAAGAAAGCTCGCGTCGAAGATGCGTTGCACGCCACGCGTGCGGCAGTCGAAGAAGGCATCGTCCCCGGCGGCGGTGTGGCGTTGCTTCGCGCGCAGAAAGCGCTCGATAACATCAAGGGTCTCGAAGGCGACGAGAAGGTGGGCGTGGAAATTGTGCGCCGCGCCGTCGAAGAGCCAACGCGTCAGCTCGCGGATAACGCGGGCAAAGAAGGCGCGCTGATCGTGGCGGAGATCAAGAAACGCAAAGGCAACGAAGGTTACAACGTCGCGACCGACGAATACGAAGACCTGGTCAAAGCCGGCGTGGTTGATCCGACCAAAGTGACACGAAGCGCGTTGCAAAACGCCGCGTCGATCTCCGGTCTGTTGCTCACCACTGAAGCGCTCGTGACCGAGCTGCCGGAGAAGGACAAAACTCCTCCGATGCCCGGCGGCGGCGGAATGGGTGGCATGGGCGGAATGGATTACTAATCCACGCGACCAATCGCTAACTAAGAATTACAGCAGCCGGACTCGAAAGGGTCCGGCTGTTTTGCTTTCGGCATGGTTGTTGAACCGCGGATTACCCGCCACGGCGGGCAGGCAGCGGATGTCGCGGATAGATGTAGAGGCGTGTGTCCTCACGCGCAGAAATCTATCTCCTTGCGGCTGAGGACAGCCGCCTCTACACCTCGCGCCTGAATTTTAGTTGGAGTCGGAAAAACCTAATAGACATCAAGAGGTGATTGCCGAGAGTCTTAAAGCTCGATTTTCAGCGGGAATCCGGTTTACGTCCTGCTGCTAATTGGCAAACGAATTAATAAGGGGAACCGAGGGACTATTATGAGAACTATCGCGCACACATTTTCGAATCGTCGTCGAGCTGTCGTCGGACTCGTTTTATGCCTGTTTTTGTCCGGGATTTTTTCCAAAGCGGCAACTCTTCCCGCTGGTTTTACCGAATCGGCTTTTGGCGCCAGCCTTTCGACCGCTTGCACGACGATGACGTTTGCTCCCGATGGCCGGCTTTTCGTTTCTCAACAGAATGGATCACTGCGTGTGATCAAGAATGGCACTTTGCTGACGACACCTTTTGTGAGTTTAACCGTGGATTCACGCACAGAACGTGGATTGTTAGGAATTGCATTCGATCCGAGCTTTTCAAGTAATCGCTTCCTCTATGTTTATTACACGGTGCCGGCTGGTCCGAGCAACTCTCCACCTCCGCACAATCGCGTGAGCCGCTTCACCGCAAGCGCGGGGAATCCCGATGTGTCCGACGGCACCGAAGTGCCTATTATTGATTTGGATAATTTGAGCGCGGCGCAAAATCACAATGGCGGCGCGATTCATTTCGGACCGGATGGGAAGCTTTACGTCGCAGTCGGCGACAATGCCAGTGGCACGAATCCCGCCACCAGCAATTCCCAAACAGTCACAAATCGACTTGGCAAAATCTTGCGCATCAATGCCGATCCACTAAACCCGACACCAAACGACAATCCGACGACGTTTACGCTCTACAATGGTCTCACTGGCACTCCCAGCGGTGCGAACCGTCAAATCTGGACGATCGGATTACGAAATCCATTTACGTTTGCCTTTCAGCCAGGCACCGGTCGTTTGTTTATCGACGATGTCGGAGAAAGCACATGGGAAGAAATCAATGACGGCATAGCTGGAAGCAATTATGGCTGGCCAAGCACGGAAGGTTCTTTCAACCAAAGTAGCTTCCCTCAATTCACCGAACCATTGCTCACCTACCCCCACACCGGGGCCACGACTTCGAGCGGGTGCGCGATCATTGGCGGCGCGTTTTACAATCCCTCGACCCTGCAATTTCCAGCCAGTTATGTCGGTAAATATTTCTTCGGCGACCTGTGCAATGGTTGGATTCGGTATTTCGATCCATCGAATAGTTCGTCCACTCTATTTGCCAGTGGAATCAGCGGTTCGCTGGTCGATATAACGGTTGGTGTCGATGGCGCGCTTTATTATCTAGTGCAGAGCGGCCAGGTCATGAGGATTCAGGCGACGCCATCGCAAGCGTTGAATATCTCCACGCGTGCGCAGGTTGAGACCGGCGACAACGTTCTGATTGGTGGCTTTATCATTACGGGCAACGTGGCGAAGAAGGTCATTGTCCGCGCGATTGGTCCCTCGTTGCAGCAAGACGGCATCTCCGGTTGGCTGGCCGATCCGGTACTCGATCTGCATGAGCCGGGTAATGTGGTAGTGACCAACGACGATTGGAAAACCGCTCAGCAAACGGAAATCCAAAACAGTGGACATGCCCCGACGAACGATTTGGAGTCCGCGATTGTCGCGACGCTGCAGCCGGGCGCTTACACCGCAATCGTTACTGGGAAAAACGGGACAAGCGGCGTGGGATTGGTGGAAGTGTACGATCTCGATTCGGCCGCCACCTCACAGCTGACCAACATCAGCGGACGCGCATTTGTGCAGACCGGCGACGACGTGATGATCGGCGGGTTCGTTGTCGGCAACAACATCGGGGCTTCGAAAGTGATTGTGCGCGCACTCGGACCGTCGCTTGCGGCGGCGGGCGTGAGCAATCCGTTGGCCGATCCGACGCTCGCGTTACATGACGGCAACGGCACACTTATTGGCTCAAATGACAATTGGCAGGACGATCCGGATCAAGCCGCGGCGATTACGGCCAGCGGCCATGCCCCAACGAACGCTCTGGAATCGGCCATCTCGACCAGCCTCGCCCCGGGCAATTACACCGCCATTGTCGCGGGCAAGAACGGCGGGACAGGTATTGGTCTAGTCGAAGTCTACATGATTCCTTAAGAGCGGTGACGCCCTGGTAGCGACGGTCTATGACCGCCGTTTTCATTGGATGGTTAATCGCGATGATGCCGCAAATCGGCTGGGTCGAACGCGACAACAAAGTTCTATCCATTCGCGCTAAACATTGAGATCGCTGACGAACGAGACATCGAGAAACGGATTCTGATTGCGCGGGAATGTTTGAAAGCTCTCGGCAATTTACAGGCAAACGCATTTTGGTCTCGCGGTGCTTGCAAGTTCGTGTGTAATCCGTCTAGCTTTCTCTATGCCCCCCATCTATCCAAAAAGCCCGAAAGAAATGGTGGGCGGGATGAGGTATTTCACGCGGCTGCTGGACAAGATTCGGCTGCACGCGCGCGGCGAGCTGGGCGCGGATTACCATGAGAATCTCGGCAAGACGAATGCAGCCGACGGAGTGATCTGCAATTTTTTGCGCGTGAATTACGCCGAGCTGCGGGACCGCGTGCTGGCGGGCGGAAACGACGAGGAAGTCCTCGAGTGGTGTTACGAGAAAGGCCGGCGACTGAATGAGGGCGACCTGGTGGTTTGGAACGGCTTCATGTCGAAATTCGGCTGGAACGATTTCGCCACGCCGGTGCTGGAAAGAAGAAAGAAGGAGATGGGCATTTCCGATCGCACTGACATAAAAACGATAGGCGAAATGATAGATTTCGACGAGGGACGCTTGAGTTGATGTCTGCCCCCCAAACGTCCCTTATCATCGGCTGCTCGCTTTGTTTCGCGAGTCTGTTCGCCGATGCGGGAGATGCTGTCGCCATCGGATATAATTCCGAGAACGTATGGATGATGGTGACCTACTACTCCTCCTCGACTCCAAAGGGGGGTCGCGATTACAAAGACGAGGCAAGAGCGCGCGAGGCCGCGTCGCTAGATGTGCGCCGGCGCGCGGGCGAAGGCTTGGCCAAGGTGGACGTTATCGCGGTGTCGGATTTGACCGGTTTCGTGGTAGTCGCTCGCGGCGAAAACAAGTCAGGCAACGACGTGACCGCAGTCGGTCGCGGGAAATCACAAGCGGAAGCAGAGAAAAAAGCTCTGGCGGATTTGGATCGAAACAATGCCACGGCCAAACAAAAGATCGTCTACCGCTTTTTCTCGTACGGCGCCGATTCCAACACCAGGCCTTAACGAAACAGGATGATGAACCTCGATCTCCCTTCCACGCTCAACGTGATTTCGACGGTTGCGATTGTGGGCGCTTTGATTTTCACCGGATTGCAAGTGCGAGAGGCCAACCGCGCCCGGCGCGATCAAGCGGCCGTGACCGTGATCCAAACTTCGTTGAGCGAAAACTCAGCCCGTGCACTGGCCTTACTTTCGGAAATCCCTGAAAACGCCCCTGCGTCGGTGATCGAGAATTTGGATTCCGAAACAAAGCGCGTGGTGCTTGAGTTCGGTCTTCGTTTGGAAGTGATCGGTTACATGGTTTTCCGCCGCCTGGTTGATGTGAAAACCGTGAACGACTTGGCTGGTGGCGCCCTCCTCGCATTTTGGTCGCGGGCCAGAGCCTGGTCCCAGCAAAGGCGACAGCAGACCGGTCACGATGAATTTCTCGAATGGTGCCAATGGCTGGCCACCCGAATCGCACAACATCGTGCAACGCATGCGTACAAGCCAGCCTACCTGCAGCACGCCGACTGGCGCGAATAGAGACAGTCAGCGCTCTCTTTGGTTCTTAAGGCTTCGCCGGAACGGCGACCTTGAAGCTTGCGTGGCAGCTCCAACTACGAAGATCGGCCGTCTCCGACGTTCAGCACACGTCGGTAGAACTCACGATTCGCTTTGGTCCTTCTTCTGGGCTGCGCGGGCTGCTTGGAGCATCTGATCGTGCTCCGCTTCTTTGATTCCTTCTTCGACAAGCTGCGCACTCTCGCTCCGTCCTTCGCTATCCTCGTCTTCGCCAAGCGAATCCGGCGTGTGACTTCCAGTCGAGCCTGGTACGGGATCCCAGCGTTCTGATTCGGGTATCAATTCCAGAGCCGCTTCTTGAACGTCCGTCTCCGGTTCGCCCGTTAGTTCCAGTTCGGCCTGTTCATAATCAACCTTGGATGGTTGCGGAGGAACACGACCCGCGATAGCGGCTAGCTCACGCGCGCGCGCCTCCACCATCTCTGGAGTCACCGTCCCAATGCCGCTACCGTTTTCAGTTAGAATACCTTTGTTTAGAGGATTTTTGTTCATAGAGCTAGATGGTGTGTTTCTTTGATCGCGTTATAATTTATTAGTCGAAATTCCGCGTATCGTGATATGCCGCGCCGAGCGGAGGCTCATGGTATTCCGGTGCTTCCAGGATGGTTTCCTTGGTCACGTTCACAAACACCTTAGATTCCTTGTAACTGATGCGGTCAACATGTTTCGGCGAAATCACGATCTCCTTGCCGGAAAACCAGTGGCCGGTCTCGACGACCAGGTGACAAATCGCCCAACTCTTGTCGTCCATTATGAAGTCAGTGACATGGCCGATCGCTCCTCCGCTAGTTTGGATGTGGTAGCCGCTAAGACCCTGTGCGCTTCGCAGATGAGAATCGTCGCCATTGTGGGCGTGGCTACCCCGGCTTGCTTGCTTACTCGGCACAAGATGCGGCGGCGGAACCACGGGAAAAGCACCCGCGCCCCACATGCCGCCTCCGTCCCAGTAGGACGGCCATCCATAGTAACGATAATACTCCTCTTCATATTGTCGCGAGATTGGCTTGTGCGACTCAATTGCAGGACTGTTTTCAATCTGTTGCCGAGTCAGATTCACGAGCAGGCAGTCGCCGTCTTGATAAAGGTTCCCGAAAGCATGGGGAGAGATCAGCACCAACCGCCCCAATAGCCATGAACCCGTGTCCGCGACAACATATCGGACAGCCCATTGTTGATCATTAAAATAGAAGTCCTTCACATGGCCGATGCCACCGTCAGACGCGCCGAGTTTTTTTCCGTAAAGCTGCCCAATGCTTCGCAACATAACCTTATCCTTGTTGAACACTGCGCCATGATAACGAACGGCACTGCGCTGACTCCATTCGTTACGCCCTAGTTCAGAATCAGCTAATACCTTATTCTTGGAGCGCTGATAGCCTGCGGCTATAGGCCGAAAAACAGATAGATGAGCGCATTCGCAACACCGAGCGAGGTTGCGCGACTGACTACGAATTGATTGACGACGTTTTGCAATTGTGGGCGCCAAGATTTTCTGAAAGAGTTCAGTACGCGTCATATGCTCCGGATTGTCATTTTTCTAGGGATCGGTTTGTCGTTAGGTATCGATCGATATTTTGCGCAAGGACCCACGGGGGCGCCGGTAGCGGTTCAGGTCTCGCCATTACCGACCGCAACTCCGGTCGTCTTCTCATCGCAAACACTGGCGGATTTAAAACGGGTGCAGCAAGCAGCGTTGGCCAGCGACTACGCTTATCGGCAGGTCGCGCATCTCTCGAACAACATTGGACCGCGACTGACGGGATCGGCGCAGGCGGCGAAGGCGGTTGAATACGTCACGAATGAATTGAAGGCGATCGGCTGCGAAGTGCAGCTCGAGAAAGTGATGGTTCCGCACTGGGTGCGCGGCGAAGAGACGGCCGCACTGGTGCAATTCCCCGGTCAGGCGGAGAACACGACGCAGAAAATTGTGCTTTGCGCGCTCGGTGCAAGCGTGGCGACTCCGCCGGAGGGAATCACCGCCAATGTTGTCGCGGTCAGAACTTTCGACGAATTAAAATCGATGCCACGCGATAAGGTCGCGGGCAAGATTGTGCTCTTCAATTATCCGTACGACAAACAAATGGCGGCGGAAGGAAACGGCGGCGAAGCGTACGGCGAAGCAGTTGTGTATCGCGGAGATGGACCAAGCTCGGCAGCGCGACAAGGTGCGATCGCATGTCTGATCCGCTCAGTCGGCGGTGCGGATTATCGAATTCCGCACACCGGACAAACAAGATATGCCGCCGATGCGCCGAAGATTCCAGCCGGCGCAGTCACAGCGGAGGATGCAGATTTGATTGTCGATCTTGTCCGGCAAGGTACGGTTAAAATGAAATTGGTTTTGACGCCGCAAACTTTGCCGGATGTCGAGAGTTACAACGTGATCGGCGACATCAAAGGCAGCGAACATCCGGAGCAAGTGATCGTTGTTTCCGGACATCTCGATTCGTGGGATTTGGGAACCGGCGCGATCGATGACGGAGCGGGCGTCGCCGTTTCGATGGAAGCTGCAAACGTCATTCAAAAACTTCATTTGAAACCGAAGCGCACGATTCGCGTGGTTGCCTGGATGAACGAAGAAAACGGAAGCGCCGGATCGAAGCAGTACGCGAAAGATCACGCCAATGAAATGTCGAACCATTTCTCCGCGATGGAAACGGATGGCGGCGCGGGCCATCCCCTGGGCCTCAACATCAAGGGAAACCCGGAAGTGAAAAAGATTCTCGCTCCAGTCGCCGCAATTTTGCAGGAGTCAGGCGCCGGCATGCTCCATCTCGCCGAGCATTGTGGCGCCGACATCGAGCCGATGGAAAAGGCCGGTGTTCCCGCGTTCAGTCCGATCCAAGACAGCCGATTCTATTTCAATTATCACCACACCGCGGCTGACACTCTCGACAAAATCGTGCCGAAAGAACTAGCGGAGAATTCCGCGGTGGTCGCGGTTGCGGCGTACGCGCTGGCAAATAGCGAGCAGCCGTTGCCGAGGTGAGAAAAGACTAGCGTTTCGCAGCTCTTACTTTGGTTTCCAGCCGAGCGTCACGTTCTTGACGCGTATTTTGCACTTGTCTTTGACGAGCGTGAATTGCAGCGAGTCGGCGGAAGCGCGGCTGAAGTGATAGACGCCGTCAACTTTACAGCCTTTCGGGACCGTGCCGCCGGTGCCATGAATCGTGACCGTGTCGCCCGAGACGGTGTACGTGCCCCAGGCGTCGCGTTTGCCGTCATGGTTCAGATCGACCTCGAACGTCCCTTCGGCCTTGATCATCCAGACGGTGCCAAGCGAGTTAGTCCACGTTCCGACGAGCGCCGATGCTCCCGATTTCGGGTAAGTGGCGCAGGCGCTCAGCATTACGAGAAGCGCACCCGACAAAACGATTTGGCGCAGGCGTTGTGTTTTCATGCCGCGCATGTTGTCGAGTTACACTTGGCAAATCAAGCGCGATCGCGCCGCTTACTTTCGTTTCCAGCCGAGCGTGATGTTCTTGATCCGCAATTTGCAGTCGTCGCTAATGAGCGTGAACTGCAAGGTGTCTCCGGCGCTGCGATTGAAGCGATAAACACCTTTGCCCTTGCAGCTTTTCGGCGCGAAGCCGCCTTTTCTGACAAGGGTGATGGTATCGCCGTCGACTCTGTATTTTCCCCACAAATCGCGTCTTCCGTCTTGGTCGAGATCGACCTCGAATGTGCCGTCATCCCGGATGGTCCAGATCGTTCCGACGGAATTCTTCCAGGTGCCGACAAGCGACATGGATCCCTGATGCGGATAAAGTGCGCACGCTCCGAGCGACACAACGAGTAGGCTCGCCAGAAAGATTCGGAACAGGCGCGGTGGATTCACGTTCTTTATCCTGTCCGGTAGCATTTCGCGATTCAAGCGCGGATTGCGAGCAAGATAAGTTGTAAAACTTACGGCATTTGAAGTAGAAAAGGCTTATGGAACAAACGCCGCCGCCGATCCCACAGCAATCAAGAGGCAATTGGTGGACGAGAAACTGGAAATGGTTTGTGCCAACGGGCTGTTTGACCATGATCGCCCTCTTCGCGGCGTTCATCGCTTTGATTGCGATGATTGTGTTCAGCGCAATGAAGTCGAGCGACGTTTACAAAGATGCGCTCGCGAAAGCGAAGGCTGAGCCTGCGGTCATCGAAGCGTTGGGTTCACCGATCAAGGATGGGATGTTTGTTTCCGGAAATACGAACGTGAATGGCGGATCGGGTGAAGCCAATCTTGCCATCCCGATCTCCGGTCCGAAGGGAAAAGGTACTTTATATGTTGTCGCCACAAAATCGGTCGGTTTCTGGAATTATTCCAGCCTTGTGGTGGAAGTAACTCAGACGAAACAGCGCATCGATCTTCTCCACGAACACGACTAGTTGCCGGAATTTTCCGGCGTAACTCCTGTTGGCAAAGGAGTTGCTTTGAAGCGCCGGGTGCGTTCACCCGTGTTGTTTACAGCGAGCAAAGCTTTGTCCCTGTGGCGGGTCGCTATTTGGGTCGGCATTTGTGCGTCGGCACATTCGGCGTCCGCGAATCTGATCGTGAATGGCGACTTTGAATTGGTGGGCCCTGCACCTGGCAGCCCGGCGTCTACCTATACGACCGATTATGCGGCGCTTAGCACAAACACTCTTACGGGCTGGACCAGTTCGGTCGATACCGTCGTGGGTGCAGGAAATTATATTTCCGCAGCGGGCTCGAGGGCTGATTGGATTCCGAATCCAATCAGCGGCAACTACTGTATCCAGCTCGACAGTTCTCAAACGACCGATCTCTACGCGGTTGGTAACTCGGTCAGCCAAACGGTTAACCTGACCGCCGGCCTTGCCTACCAGCTCACCTTCTACATGAGCGCGGAGGCGGCGCGCGGGCAGCCGGTCACGTCGAAGTTAGATGTAATACTCAACGGCGGCGGCTTTACTAATTTCGCGACGGAATTCGCTGCGACTCGGCCAGGCGACGACACCAAAACCACCATGTCTGGTTGGATTTTGCAGACCTTGAATTTCACCGCGACCACTTCCGGTGCGGTCAATTTCACATTCCTGGACATTTATGTGGCCAATGGCACAAGTTCGAATTCTGCGCTCGACAATATTGACCTCTCGGTCGTGCCGGAGTTTTCAAATGGAATGATCGTGACTGCGCTTTGCGCGATTTTGGCTTTCTGGCAAAGCCATCGGCGAGTCGCTGTTGTGTTTCGCACAATGGTTGGCGGAGTGAGACGGCGATAGATCGGTAGTCCACCTTCTTTACTCAGGCAACGGCGTGGATAGAGTTCACGTCCAATGCCAATTTCCGAAGCGGCAGTCCGTGACGCGCTTGCCAGCGTCAAATATCCCGGATTCAGCCGCGACATAGTTTCATTCGGTCTGGTCAAATCGATCAAGGTCGACAACGGCGAAGTGAAGGTGCAACTCGCGCTTGCCACCAACGACCCGAACGTTCCGGCGACCATCAAGAGCGATGCCGAAGAAGTTCTGCGTGGAATTGGCGTGCAGAACGCAAAGGTCTTGATTGACATCCACGCGCCCCCGGCCGGTGCAGGCGCCGCGGGCGCTGGCACGGCGCGCATTCCGGGAATCAAACATGTGATTGCGGTCGCGAGTGGAAAAGGCGGCGTGGGCAAATCAACTGTGGCTGCGAATCTCGCCGTCGCGTTTACGCAAACCGAAGCACGCGTCGGTTTATGCGATTGCGATATTTACGGCCCGAGCATCGCGCTCATGTTTGGGTCGCGTGAGCGTCCGCTCGCCACGGAAGAAAACCGGATCCTTCCGATTGAGCAGTACGGTTTGAAACTAATGTCGATGGGATTTCTGCTCGATGACGCTTCGCCGGCGATTTTGCGCGGGCCGATGGTGACCCGCTACACGCAACAATTTCTGCGTCAGGTTGAATGGGGCGAGCTCGATTACCTCATTCTCGATCTTCCGCCGGGCACGGGTGACATTCAGCTCACGATCGTGCAAACGGTCGCGCTTTCCGGCGCAATCATCGTCACCACTCCGCAGGAAGTAGCGCTGATCGACGCGCGCAAGGCCGCGACCATGTTTGAGAAGGTGAACGTTCCGGTCCTCGGGTTGATCGAGAATATGAGCTATTTCATTTGCCCCGGTGACGGCAACCGCTACGACATCTTTGGCAGCGGCGGCGGCGAACGCGAAGCGAAACGGTTGCGCGTTCCTTTGCTCGGGCAGATCCCCATCGATATCGCCACGCGCGAAGCCGGCGACCGCGGGATGCCGATCGTCGGAGAAGATAGGCAATCAGATGTGGCGACTGAGTTCAAAAAAATCGCCAAACAGCTGCGGGCGACTCTGGCTTGACGGAGAAATTTCTCGGATGACCGATTAAATAGGTATGGCCGATGCTACGTCATACTATTGAGAGTTATTCACTTTTTGTTGACCAATTCTCATTTCTATGGAAAACAGTCGCCTAATGCCCTCTGTCCGAGAGGATCGATCTCACTTCGTTAAGAACTCGGTGCTCTACAAAGAGTTTCTCGCCGAGCGTGAGGAAATTTTGAAACACAAATGGATCGAGAGCGAAAAAGCCGGCACCGATATCGGATTCGAAAAGGCGCTGCTCGATTGGATCGTGAAACATCGCTCCAACTGGCGTGACAGACGAATAAAGGAGGCGCGCACGGAAACGAAAGTAGCCTCCTAATTTTTTTGTTCCTTTAACGCGATCCCGTGAGGTCGCCAAGGAATGCAATGAAGCACACAAAACAAACTCCTCCTGCTGCCGCCGTCCCGATCATGGACGCGGAAGCTATTCGCCGCGCGCTGCGGCGGATCGCGCACGAAATCGTCGAGCGCAATCCAGATCTGAAATCGGTTGCCCTCGCTGGAGTCCAATCCCGCGGCGTCGAAATCACGCGACGCATCGCGGAGTTCATTCGTGAAATCGGCACGATCGACATCGACATGGGCGTGATCGATGTCGCGATGTATCGCGACGATGTTGGCAAACGCACCGAATTGCCGGTCGTGCGCGCATCGAAACTGCCAATGCCGCTCGATGGTCGAACGCTTATTATCGTAGACGACGTTCTCTTCACCGGCCGCACGGTCCGTGCCGCGATGGACGCGATCAGTTCCTTTGGTCGGCCTGCGCGCATTCAACTCGCGGCTTTGATCGACCGCGGTCATCGCGAATTGCCGATTCGCGCCGATTATGTCGGCAAAAACTTACCAACCGCGCCAAATGAAAAAATCCGCGTTTGCCTTGAACAGACCGACGGCGAGCCGGACGCAGTATGGATAGAGAAATGACGAACATGCGCTGGACCCGAAAAGATTTACTTGGGCTGCGAGAACTGTCGGCCGAGGAAATCAATTTCATTCTCGAAACGGCGGACGCATTCAAGGAGGTCGGCACCCGCGAGATTAAAAAGGTGCCGGCTTTGCGCGGCAAGACCCTGGTGAACTTCTTTGTCGAACCGAGTACGCGAACTCGCACCTCGTTCGAGCTCGCGGCGCTTCGCTTGAGCGCGGATGTGATCAATATTTCGGCGACTGCCTCAAGTCTAACGAAAGGCGAAACGCTCAAGGACACGGCCAAGAACCTCGAAGCATTGCACGCCGATATTCTGGTGTTGCGCCACAGTTCGGCGGGCGCACCGCAATTCCTGGCGAGCCGGCTGAAATCGAGCGTGATCAATGCCGGCGATGGCGCGCACGAGCATCCTACCCAAGCGCTTCTCGATCTTTACACTATTCGTGAAAAGCGCGGGAAAATAGCAGGACTGCACGTCGTGATCGTCGGTGACATCCTGTTCAGCCGTGTCGCGCGTTCGAATATTTTCGGTTTAACTAAGCTCGGCGCGCGCGTCACCCTTGTCGGTCCGAGCACGCTTGTGCCGCGCGAGTTCGAAAAACTCGGCGTCACCGTCTCACACAAGATCGACGACGTTCTGCCGGACGCCGATGTGGTGAATCTGTTGCGCATCCAGCACGAACGTCAACGCAAAGAATATTTTCCGGGAATCGACGAATACATCCGCCTGTTCGGTCTCACCAAAGAACGCGCGAAATTTTTGAAACCGGATTGCCTGATCATGCACCCGGGTCCAATCAATCGCGGGGTCGAGATTGACAGCGAAATCGCTGATGGTGCGCAAAGCGTCATTCTCGATCAAGTAACCAACGGCCTCGCCGTCCGCATGGCCGTTCTCTATCTCTGCGGAGGCATCGCCACGACATGAGCGCGACCATCATGCGAAACGGGCGCGTGATCGATCCGGCAAATAAGCGAGATGAAGTTATCGATCTTGCGATTGTCGATGGACGAATTGCTGATCTTTCCGCAATCCGCAATCCGCAATCCGCAATCGATGAGATTGACGCAAGCAATCTCATCGTCGCGCCCGGCTTGATCGACATGCACGTGCATTTGCGCGAGCCGGGATTCAGTCACAAGGAAACGATTGAATCCGGAGCTCGCGCCGCGGCGGCGGGCGGCTTCACGACGATTGTGTGCATGCCGAACACTTCGCCGGTGGCTGACACGCCGAGCACAATCGCTTGGATTAAAGATCGCGCCGCAAAAATGGCCTGCGTGAACGTTTTGCCGACAAGCGCGATTTCGAAGAACCTCGGTGGCGAGGAGCTCGCGCCGGTCGGATCGCTCGCGCAAGCGGGCGTGGTCGCGATCACGGACGACGGGCACTGCATTCAGAATCACGAGTTGATGCGGCGCGCAATCGAGTACGCGCGCATGGTTGGCTTGCCGGTGCTCGATCATTGCCAGGATTACAGCTTGGTTGGCAACGGCATCGTGCACGAAGGTTACTGGAGCACGCTGCTCGGTTTGCCTGGCTGGCCGGCGGCGGGCGAGGAAGCGATCGTGATGCGCAACATTCTGCTCGCGGAATTGTGCGATCATCACGTTCATTGTCAGCACGTCAGCTCGGCCGGAAGCGTGCGGCTAATTCGCGAGGCGCGTGCGCGCGGAATTAAGATTAGCGGCGAGGTTTGCCCGCATCACATCGCGTTGACCGACGAAGAGATCCAGAATTTCGACACGAACTATAAAATGAATCCGCCGCTACGCTCGCAGCAGGATGTCGATGCGTTGCTCGATGGGATCGGTGACGGCACATTGTCGATCCTGGCGTCAGATCACGCGCCGCACGCGGGTTTCGAGAAGGAAGTGGAGTTTGACGCGGCGCCGTTCGGCATTGTCGGATTGGAAACTGAACTCGGACTGTTTCTCGATCTTCTCGTGCACAAACATCGCAAGATCGACATCGTCCGTTTGATTGAGATGTACACGGTCGAGCCGGCGCGGTTATTGAAGCTCGGCGCTGGAACACTATCGATCGGCGCGGAAGCGGACATCACGCTCATCGATCCAGAAATGCAATGGACGGTCGATGTGGCGAAATTCCAATCCGGGTCGCGCAATTCGCCATTCGATGGATGGAAACTAAAGGGCCGCGCGGTGCGGACAATTGTGGGTGGAAAAACTGTCTGGAAGGTGTAGTGGCGCGTGTCCGCACGCGCAGAGTAGTTAATCGCGGCTGAGGACACAGTCGCCTCTACACCTCAACCGGTGTAACCGCCGTGAATGTAATTTTCGAGATGCGCGATGGCAGCGCTTTGGCTGGCGATGACGTATTTCACCAAATCGCCGATTGAGATTATGCCGACAACTTTTTCACCGTCCATGACGGGCAAATGCCGGATGTGCTTTTCGGTCATGAGACGCAAACAATTCTCGACCACCTCCTGTGGGCGCGCGATCGTAAGGTCGGTCGACATGATCTCGGCCACGGTGGTTTCGCGCGAGCGTTTGCCGCGCAGGAAAACTTTGCGCGTGTAATCGCGCTCGGAAATCATTCCGACGAGCCGATTCGTTTGCATGACCAGCAGCGCGCCGATATTCTTTTGGTCCATCATCTCGATCGCTTCGAAGACAGTCGCTTCCGGCCAAATGGAATAGATTTCGCCGCCTTTCTTGGCGAGAATCGCGTCGATGTTTCCGCTTACGTCCATAGATCGACAATCACCCGCCGCGGCGGGCGCCTTGAAGGGGTTGAGAATAAGGCAGCGACTAATGTCGATGCAAAGGAATTCTAACAGCCCGGGCGAGGCGCTATTTGGCTCGAGAAAACTTTTCGTCGATCAAGCCCCGAAGATAATCCGCAATCGCCGGTTGTTCGAGGCGCTCGATCACTTCATTTAGGAAACCTTTGACGATCAATTGCTGCGCGATGGCCGGCGTAATGCCGCGCGAGCGTAGATAAAACATCTCATCGGCGTCGATCTGACCGGAAGTTGCGCCGTGCGAGCATTTCACGTTGTCGGCGAGAATTTCGAGCCCAGGCATGGAGTTGGCTTCGGCATCGTCGTCGAGCAGAAGATTGCGAACCTTCTGATACGCGTCGGTGAAATGCGCATGCGGCTCGACACGAATGAGCCCGCCAAAAGTATTTCGGCTCCGACCTTTGAGCGCGTTCTTGTAGAGCAGGTCGCTGGCCGTGTGCGGCGAGACGTGGTCCTGCAATGTGCGGGCATCGAATTCCTGGTTGCCATCAGAGACCGAGACCGCAAGCAAATCGCTCCGTGCCCCTTCGCCAATCAAGCGGCTCAAACTTTCGAAGCGGGAATATTTTCCACCGAGGTGCAAATTCAAACTCTTCGCGGCCGCGTCATGATCCGCTTTGGTGGAATTGATTTGCAGCGCGATAACATTTTCGCCCCAGTTCTGCGCGCAAACATAAGTGATTTTCGCGCCCGGCCCGGAGATCAAATCGTTCACTCCGCAGGCGAAACCTGGCAGTTGTCGATCTTGCGAACGGAAATGCTCGATCACCGTGACTTTGGCAAGCTCATCGGCGACGAGAAGCAGGTGTGGGAAGACAGCGGAGTTTTCGCCGCTCAGCCAATGAAAAATCTCGATCGGAAATTCGATCTCGACCCCGCGCGGCACAAACACAAACGTGCCGGAACTGACCCACGAGTGGTGCAATGCGGCAAATTTCGCGGAACCGAGCGTGGCCGGTTCCGACATGAAATATTTTCGGAAGAGATCGGTGTGCTCGACCATCGCGCGTTCGAGCGGTTGGAAAACGACGCCCTTGCGTTGCAAATCCTCGGACAATACATCGCGTTGCAGAAGTTGGTCGTCCGCGAAGACCAATCGCCCAGCGACTTGTTCGAGCGCACGAGAGCGCTCGAGAATTTCGATGCGGTCATTGTCAGTGATCGGGGCGCCAAGCTTAAACTGCGAAAGATCGAGAAGATCGACATTGGAAAATCGCCACGGTTGATCTTTCCGATTCGGCATCGGCATCGTTTGAAATTTGCTCCAGGCGCCGTGCTGTTGATCGCGAAACCATTTCGGAAAATCGGAACGGCGCGACGGGCCGGAGAGGATCGCTTGAGCCTCCGTCATTAATTGATCTAGAATGGCTGGCTTCATTTTCAGATACAGCAGCCGGTCGCGCGACCGTCGATGTCAATCTTGCCCGAGGCAGGAACCTACCCAACCGAACCTTCCATCTCAAGTTCGATGAGGCGTTTGAGCTCGACCGAGTATTCCATCGGGAACTGGCGAACGAGATCGTTGACGAACCCGTTCACGCTCAAGCTCATGGCTTGCGCTTTGGAAAGACCGCGCTGTTGCATGTAGAAAATTTGCTCGGCGCTGACCTGGCTGACGCTCGCTTCATGTTGCACGGCGTTGCCAGTTCCGCGCACGGTAATGGCGGGATAAGTATCGGTGCGGCTGGTGGAGTTGATGAGAAGGGCGTCGCACTCGGTGTTGTTTTTGCAATTCTTGAGATGCTTCGGAACATGGACCAGTCCGCGATAAGTGGCGCGGCCGGTGCCGATCGAGATCGATTTCGAAATGATGTTCGAAGTTGTTTCGTCGGCGGCGTGGACCATTTTCGCGCCGGTGTCCTGGTGCTGGCCGTCGTTGGCCAGCGCGATGGAAAGAACTTCGCCGCGCGCCTTGCGGCCTTTCATGATTACACCCGGATATTTCATGGTGAGACGCGAGCCGATATTGCAATCGATCCATTTGACCTCGGCGTTTTCGTGGGCGAGCCCGCGCTTGGTCACGAGATTGAACACATTCGCGCTCCAATTTTGCACGGTGATGTATTGAATTTTCGCGTCTTTCATGGCAACCAGCTCAACTACGGCGCTGTGCAAGGTCGCGGTGTTGAACTTGGGAGCGGTGCAGCCTTCCATGTAAGTAAGTTCGGCGCCTTCATCGACAATGATGAGGGTGCGCTCAAATTGTCCGAAATTTTCGGCGTTGATGCGGAAGTAAGCCTGGAGCGGGTGCTTCACTTTCACGCCCGGCGGGACGTAAATGAACGAGCCGCCGCTGAAGACCGCGGAGTTGAGCGCGGAGAATTTGTTGTCGCCGGTCGGGATGACCTTGCCGAACCACTTCCGGAAAATCTCCGGGTGCTCCTTCAGTCCTTCGGCCGATCCAACGAAGATAACGCCTTGTTCGCCGACTGCTTTCTTGATGTTTGAATAAACGGCCTCGCTATCGAACTGCGCCTCAACGCCAGCGAGAAATTTTCGTTCCTGTTCCGGAATACCGAGCCGCTCGAACGTGCGCTTTACATCCTCGGGCACTTCTTCCCAGGTGCGTTTGGCTTGCGTGCCTCCGCTTAAATAGTAACGGATCTTGTCGAAATCGATTGCCTCAAGATCTTTGCTCGCCCAATGCGTGGGCATCGGTTTCTCCAAGAATGTTTTAAGAGCCTTAAGACGAAATTCCCGGACCCAATCGGGATCTTGTTTGACGTCCGAGATGTAGTGAATGGTTTTTTCCGACAACCCGGTGCCGGCGTCGTAGGCGTGGGTGACGTCGTAAGAAAAATCACCAATGTTGCGGTTGATGTCGACGGCGGAGGTTTCAGTTTTCATTGTCTAGCGTACTGCCATTTCACCAGCTTCTTCGCGGGTCCAATCGTAACCGCGCTCCTCGAGCTCGAGCGCGAGTTCTTTGCGCCCGCTCCGCACAATACGACCAGCCACCATAACATGGACATGATCGGGCACGATGTAGTTCAAAAGCCGTTGATAGTGCGTGATCAAAAGAATTCCGAGATTCGGTCCCCGCAACGAATTTACGCCATGGGCAACCGTCTTCAGCGCGTCAATGTCGAGCCCGCTGTCGGTTTCGTCGAGAACGGCGTATTTCGGTTCGAGCATGGCGAGCTGCAAAATCTCAGTGCGTTTTTTTTCGCCGCCTGAAAAACCTTCGTTGACTGAGCGCGACGTGAACGACCGATCCATGCCGAGCAGCTCCATTTTTTCGTAAAGCTTCGCGTAATAATCGGTCGCTTCGAGTTCTTCGCCTTCCGGCATCCGCGCCTGCACGGCCGCGCGCAGAAAATTCGCAATCGTTACGCCCGGAACTTCGCTTGGATATTGGAACGCGAGAAAAAGCCCGTGCCGCGCGCGTTCGTCCGGCTCGAGTTCGAGGACATTTTCGCCATCCATCGTTACCGCGCCGCCGGTGACGTGATAATCGGGATGACCGGCCAGCACTTTTGCGAGCGTGCTTTTTCCAGAGCCATTCGGGCCCATGATCGCATGCACCTCGCCGCACGGAACGGTGAGGCTAAGCCCGCGCACGATCTCGCGGTCGGCGATCTCGACCCGCAGGTTCTGGATATTGAGTTCGTTCATAAAAAGGGGAACAAAACTATATCGAGATTTGCCGGTTTTGCGAGCGGCGATTTGCGGCAGATTGCCGCGCCAGTTTTCATCCATCGAAGCGAATCTGCGCCGAATTGTCCCGACTGGGATGTCATTTTGAAGTGAACGGCATTCTGGATGCTCCCCAGAGAGGCGATGGAACCCGAGGCAGAGACGAATGGACACGCCCACACTGGCGCGGAGCCCATTTCCAAGGCGACCAGCGAGCTAAACAACCTGCTCCAAATAATCGCCGGCACGAGCTCGGTCATCGAAAACATTTGGGAAGGAACTGACGGTTCGGAAAAGTACCTGGCCATGTTGCGGGCGAGCATTGAACGCGCGGAAAAAGTCACCGCCGAACTCGCTCACTATGCCGGCGGCTGCGAGAAGAAAACGCTCTTTAATCCCGGGATGGCAGGATTTGCTAAAACAAAGAACGCACCGGATTCCGGCACGCCGCGTCAAAACATCTTGGTTGTCGACGACGAAGAAATGGCGTTGACCTTGGTGAAGCGAACTCTCTCCGAGGCGGGCTTCCATGTCGTCACCGCCCAGTCGGGCTTCGATTGCTTGGACATTTTTCGTCGCCGCCCGCACAGCTTCGACCTCGTTCTTCTCGATCTCACCATGCCTTTCATGAACGGCGAGGAAACATTCACTCGCTTGCATGAGATCCGTCCGGATGTGCCAGTCGTGCTTTGCACCGGCTTCATCGATCAAGAACGCCTGAATCGAATGTTGCGCGCGGGTCTTTCGGGTTTTCTGCGCAAGCCAATCGCACCCAACGAGATCGTTGGTCATGTCCGCTCAATTTTAGAAGGCGCGAGGTTCATGGGCACAGGCGTTCCGTCTGGAATTTCCGCTGCGATTTGATCGATCAAATGAAATCACCTTCTCAGGTAGGCGCGTTCGAAAAGTTCTCAGCCAATCGTCTTTTCGATGGAATCGAGCGCAACGTTCTAAACGAAATCCGTCCGCAAGTCAGCTTGCTTCGCGTCCGAAAAGACGACGTCATCTATCGCGAAGGCGACCGGGGCGATTTCCTTTATCTCGTTGGCGAAGGAGTGGTAAAGATTTCTCAGCTCGACCGGCTCGGTCACGCGGAAACAATCGGCTACGTTGAGTCGGGAAACTTTTTTGGCGGTAGGGCGCTTCTGGAGACAAAGCCGCATTCGGCCATGGCGACGGCGGCGGAACCCGCCCTTCTTGGCACAGTTAAGAAAAAGGCGTTCGAAAAGATGCTAGCGCTGGCGCCAGCCCGCTTACACGTAAACTTTCTGCGGGCGGTCACCGAGCGTCTGCGCAGCATCAATTCGCGTTTCATGAGCGACGTCCTTCGGAGCGAGCGGCTTCGCGTTGCTGGAGCGATCGCAAATTCCATTCTGCGCGATTTGAAGAATCCCATCTCAATTGCGCGCTGCTGCTCCGATTTAATCGCCGCCGAAACCAGCAACTCCGAGTTGCACGAGCTATCTACTTTGCTCGGCGGCGCGGTCAACGGCATGGTCGCGACGACCCAGGATCTGCTCGATTACGCGCACGGCCCAATCGCGCTTAAGAAACAGCACGTTTCAATCTGGCGCTTGCTCGACGAACTCAATCAACAATCGCTCCGGCTCTTGCCTGGAAAGAACATCGAGTTCATCAAACACATCCGCTACGACGGCAATATGGACGTCGACCTTGCGCGCTTCGTTCGGGTGCTCTGTCACCTCATCAGGAATGCCTACGAAGCAATGCCGGGAGGCGGGGTTCTCCGTTTCACCACAGACCGCGTGCACAACGAAGTGGTGCTGAGAATCAGCGACAGCGGTGTTGGAATTCCTCCGCAACTTGTATCGACATTATTCGAACCGTTCCAGACGACTACCGAGTCGGTCGGCACCGGTCTTGGCCTGGCGATAGCCAAAGCAATCGTCGAAGCGCATCACGGAAAAATTTCGATCGCGAGCGTGCCGAACAAAGGCACAACCGTCGATATTCGGCTGCCGTCGCCGGCCGAAGAATAATTGCGCGCTTTCACGAGCGCGCTACGATTGCCAATTGCGGTCTGCAATTTGTGATCTCGTCTGCGGTCAAGATCGACAATCATAAATCGTAATACCCCGTGGTGTAACGGTAACACAGCGCCCTTTGGAGGCGTTATTCATGGTTCGAATCCATGCGGGGTAGCGAATTCAATTGCAGCGCCCGTTGCAACTCCCTCTGTACGCGGATGAGAATGTGTAGGACCGGGACAACCTTAAGAGGTCGCCATCTGAACGTCCATCGCCGCGGATGGATTATGGACTTCGGCTGATCGAGGGCGAAGGCGCGGGCGTTGAGGCCGTCGAGACGGAAGTGGTTGGAATTGGAAATGCGAATGTCGCCGATGGCGACGCAGATGGTGTTGTCGATGTATCAGGAGAAGGGGATGGCGTCGATGTCGGTGTGGGACTCAGAGTTGGGATCGGAGTCGGTGTAGGCGGCGGAGGAATGATGTTCTCCCAGTGATGCAACGGCACAGTCGCGCCGCCGATTTCTTTCACGAACGCCTCGCATTTCGCCTGAAGTTTTTCCAAATCGGGCGGGCTGAAGGGCAGGTCGGCTGTGCCTGGGAAAATTAAATACGTAACCTTGAGATCGCTAACGGGCCGATTCATCGGTGTCGAGAGCGTGTTGATTTCTTTCGAGATGCGCAAGGAAGCCTCGCCGACCTTATCGGGCGGGCCGACGTCGCCGACCACTGCGGGATAGATGTTGTCGCCGAAAATGACCACCGCGTAATCCCCTACTTTGCCGCCATCCGCGCCGCGCGCGAATCCGCTCGGAAGCACGATGTACGGGTCGGTCGCGCCGATAAGGAAGCTAAATTTCTTCAACGTCGTGATTTCATCGCGGATCTGGCCGATCGCGGTGCGCAGTTCTTTTTTGCGTTCCGGCGAGATCGTTTTCTGTGCGGATTCGGCCTCCGCTTTTCTCAATCGTTCCTCCGCCGGTCCAAGATAAGGATTTGGCGCGTTGGTTTTTTTCGCCCAGCGAAAACTTGTAAACGGTTTGAAATTCGGCGACGCACCGCTTCCGATCGGCAGCCGATCCGAATCGGAACCGTCCGCATCCACATCCATGTCGGCTTGCAAGAGAATCGCTTTGCGGTGCGTTTCGGGATGACTCAGCAGCAATACCGTCTGGCAATCGTAAAAATTGTGCCGCGAAAGCAGTTGATCGAGACGGACCAGATTGTCGCGCAGAAGCTTTATCTTGGTGTTGTAAAGCTCGGTGAAAAATGGAGCGACAGAATCGGGAGTGAGCATGGCTGCGAGGCCAGGCAACAACTTCGGCAATTCGGGAGAAACCTTCGCCAGCTCTTCGATTGTCCGATTGGGCGTGGGCAATCGCGCCTGCAGTTTTAGATCGAGGACGTAACTCTGCGGATCGACGCGCTCGGTTGTCGCATCCGCTCCCGGCGAAGTATCAACCGAAGCATGGACGGTAATTCCGTTGAACAATCGCGCGGTATCGAGTTTCCCGCCGATGACCGGCGGCCGCGCGGCCGTTGGTTCAGGCGTTGGTTTGCCCGGAAATTCCGACGGCGCAAAACGTTGCAGGCGCTCGAGCGAAATCCAACGGTAGACGATGGCAAAGAAAATCGCAGCCAACGAAAACAACACCAGGCGCCGCCACGTCCTGACACGAAATGTTCCCACGCGCGGTTACTTTTTCGTCCAGGCGACGATTGCCATGATAATGCCGATCACGCTCAAGATCGACATCATGCCTGCAGGCATTACTTTTCCGGTTCGGATAAATTTGGGAATGAATTGGCCGACAAGAAGCAGCGATATGATTAAGGCGGTGGCCAAACCGGCGACGCGGTGATCGGGGAGAAGGAACGCCGCGACGAGCAACAAAATCCCCGAGATCGATCCGGCGATGATGGATGGCATGCTGCCAGCTTTGACGTAGCCGATGACGCCGCCGGCAATGGTCAAAATGCCGAAGACGATAAAATAAATTTTCGTTGCTCCCATGATTTACGCGGCATCCGTACTCCAACACCCCGGTGCTGTCCAGCGACAGGGTTGTAGAGGCGCTCGCCGCGACCAGCGCCTGATGTTTGGTTAGGCGGAGGCACAACCGCCGCTACAACGAGTATGCGGACGTCGATCGTGCAGAAATTCTCTTGCCGAGCACTCCGGGCGGATAGAAGATCACGAGCAAATGAAAGGCCGCATGAAAGCGCATTCCGGTAATTTCATTGCCGCTTTCGTCTCTGCCGCTTTTCTTTGGGCGCTCGCGCTCAGCGCCTCGCCGCAATTGCACGAGCGCGTGCACCCCGATGCGAATAGCCCGGAGCACACCTGCGCAGTCACATTCATCGCATCGGGCAGCTACGATCATTCGGCGCACGTGCCGCTAATCACTGCGCCGGTTCCGGCAGTTCAATTTTCGAAGATTCTGGCCTTAAGCCCGCAATGGGTCCAATCGCCATTTCTCGGAGCGAGCATTTTCGAGCACGCCCCGCCCGCGTTCGCCTAAGCACCGAAGCTTGCCGCGTTTCCGCGCGGAGCGGCTAGTCCAACTTCGCGCCCAAATTCTCGCGGCACGTCTTCTGTGCAGACGCGCCTCATTCATCTTGGTCTCGCATAACGCGAGTGCCGTAACCAATTCACCACCTTGGAAAATCCATTTCACAAAAATCCTAATGAAAACATTTCTGATCGTATCAATCACACTGATGCTCGCGCGAGGCCTTGTCATCGCGCAGGACGCTGTTTCGGCGTCACCAAGCCCGAGTCCCGCAACCACTGCTGAAACCGAGCGGGTTGTTGTGGCCAGCCAGGACCTCGACGTCTCGCGGGAACAAATCGTGCCGAGTCTCGGCGCGACGCGTTACACTGTTGGGCCTGATCGGCTCGATTCGCAGGCGCAAGGAGAGAACGCGCCATTCAATCAAACCATTCTGCGCTTTCCGGGAGTAGCGCAGGATTCTTTCGGGCAGCTTCACGTCCGCGGCGAACACGCCAACTTGCAATACCGTATCGATGACGTGCTACTGCCGGAGAGCATTCCCGGTTTCGGCCAGGAATTGGAGACGCGATTTGCCGACAACATCTCGCTCATGACCGGCGCGCTGCCCGCGCAATTCGGTTTTCGCACGACCGGCGTAATCGACATTCACACGAAAAGCGGCGCGTTGTTTCAACAGGGCGAAGCGTCGATCTATGGAGGAAGTTTCGACACCATCATGCCGAGCTTCGAGTACGGCACGGTGACTGGGAAATTGAGCTCGTACGTCTCAGTGAGTTATATGCACAATGGCATCGGCATTGAAAATCCGACTTCGAGCAGCGACCCGATTCACGACGATACCGATCAATACAAACTCTTCGGTTATTTTTCCTACATCTTCGATGAAACCAGCCGGCTCGTGCTGTTGATCAGCGGAAACCACAGCGATTTTCAGATTCCGAACAATCCCGGTCAAACGCCGGCGTTCACCGACATGGGAAGATCGACCTTCGACTCCGCGAAGCTCGACGAGAACCAGACGGAGCAAAATTCCTACGCCATTCTCGCCTATCAAAAGAAGGTGGACGATTTCAACATGCAGGCGTCCATCTTCACTCGTTACAGTTCCGTATTGTTTCGGCCAGACAACGTCGGCGATTTGATTTTCAACGGCGTCGCTTCGCGGGTGGATCGCGACATTGTTTCGAACGGCGTGGAATTCGACGCGAGCTACAAACTCAACGACCAAAACACGCTTCGCGGCGGCTTTCTTTTCAGCGAGCAGCACGCCACCGTCGGGACGGTCACGCTGGTTTTCCCCGTCGATGCGAACGGCAATCAGACAAGCGATGTGCCGCTCCGCATTGTCGATGACAGCGACAAAACCGGCTACTTCTACGGCTTCTATTTGCAAGATGAATGGAAACCGTTCGAGCAGCTCACGATCAATTTCGGTGGCCGGCTCGATTTCGTGAATGCGTTTGTGAATGAAAACCAGCTCAGTCCGCGCCTCAATATCGTTTACGAACCTTGGACTGGCACAGCCTTTCACGTTGGTTACGCGCGTTACTTCACCCCGCCGCCGTTAGAAAATGTCGATCAAAGCACAATTGCTAAATTCGCTGGCACCACGAACGAATCGGCCATCACCAAGGATTCCGCCGTCACCGCCGAGCGGGCGCATTACTTCGACGCGGGCGTCACTCAGAAAATTACAAAAGAATTTAATATCGGCCTCGATGGCTACTACAAAAGCTCTCATTCTACCCTCGATGAAGGCCAGTTCGGGCAGGCCCTCATCCTTTCGTCATTCAATTACAATCGCGGCGAAATTTATGGCGGCGAATTGACCGCGAGTTACGACAAGGGCGGCTTCTCCGCATATATAAACGCCGGCTACGAATGGGCGCGCGGCACGGACATCAGCTCCGCGCAATTCCTCTTCGATCCCGCCGAGCTCGCCTACATTCGCAATAACTGGGTCTTTCTCGATCACGACCAGCGCTTCACCGGCTCAGCCGGCGCGTCCTACATGTGGGGCGATTGGAAGGCGGCGATCGATGCACTTTACGGAAATGGATTGCGCAGAGGCTTCGCCAACACGCAAAAACTGCCGCCATATGAAACATTCAATCTCAGCTTACAGCGTCGTATCAAAATCACCGAAAAAACTTCCCTGGTCGTGCGCTTCGATATCGTGAATTTGCTCGACAAGATTTACGAGTTGCGCGACGGAAGTGGCATCGGTGTCGGCGCGCCGCAATTCGGTCAGCGCCGCGGATTCTACGGAACGGTCGCGTACGATTTTTGACCTGACGATTTAAATTGCGGTATCTTTGGCGTGTCGTTCGTTTTTGGAAGTCATTTGCAGCCGGCAGGGCTGCCACGACAGAGCTTCCGTGCATTCGTTTTGGTTCGGCGGTTGGCACAACCGCCGCTAAAACTCGTACGCGGACGTCGATCGTGCAGAAATTCTCTTGCCGAGCGCTCCGGGCGGATAGAAGCTCACGCGCAAGTGAAAGACCGCATGAAAGCGCAATCCGGTAATTTCATTGCTGCTTTCGTCTCTGTCGCTTTTCTTTGGACGCTCGCGCTCAGCGCTTCGCCGCAATTGCACGAGCGCATGCACCCCGATGCGAATAGCGCGGAGCACACCTGCGCAGTCACATTCATCGCATCGGGCAGCTACGATCATCCTGCGCACGCGCCGCTGATCACCGCACCGGTACAATTTTCGAAAATTCCGGCGTTAAGCCCGCAATGGGTCCAATCGCCGTTTCTCGGAGCGCATGTTTTCGAGCACGCACCGCCAATAAACTCCTGACCGTTGATTGTCTCCGCCTCGACGGACGGCGGTCTTGGTGCGTTTCTCAGACCGCTCGAACCAATGCGCGCAAACGCGAGTCCGTTTGTTAGGGCAAATTGCACGAGCTTTGATCAGGAATTTTGATGAAAAAACTTTTTTTGATGTTGGTATTGGGTCCAATCGCGATTGCTTCGGCGCAGGACGCAGCGCCGGCAGCATCGCAGACGCGGGGAAATTCAACCCCAGCCGCGGCGACCGACGTGCAAGAGTTGCGAACAGCAGTGCAATCGCTCACTGAGACGGTGAAGGCGTTGCAACAACAGGTGAAGGATCAGCAGACGATCATCGAAAAAGCACATCTGACCGGGGAGGAGGCGCCATTGCCGAGTCCGGAAATAGCAACGGCAACGAAAGCGGGCTCGCCGCCGTCTGCCCCGGTTGAGCCAACGCCGTTTCCGACTGCAGACAATTCCGTCGTTAGCTCCACGCAGTCATCCTCGCCGGGAGTGGACGCGAACGGCGCGGCGTTGCCGGGCGCTTTTCCGACGACCGATGCTTCTGTCGTAACGTCTGCGCCAGAAACGATGTCGAACACGGGCACGGGCGCATCGTTGACGCAACCGATCACCATTGGCGGCGGGAAGAATTACATGAACATCTCGTTCGACGGAATGTTTGCGCTGGCATATTCGAGCGCGCGAGATCTCAACCGCGTCGAAGTGGGCGACCACGATCCGCAACAGCGCGGATTCAACGCGCGTAACATCGAACTCGCGTTCGACGGCGCGGTTGATCCTTATTTCGAAGGCTTCGCCAACATCGTGTTCAAATTGGACAACGACAATCAAACGGAAGTGGAAGTTGAGGAAGTGTTTTTGCAGACGACGAATCTTCCGTTCAACTTGCAACTCAAAGGCGGCCAGTTTTTCGCCGCGTTCGGCCGCATCAATCCGACGCATCCTCACACCTGGGATTTTGCCGACGATCCTCTGGTCCACGGACTTTTCCTCGGTCCCGATGGCCTGCGCGGAGTCGGCGGGCAAATATCGTGGACGCTTCCCACGCCGTGGTATTCGCAATTGCTCCTCGGCGTGCAGAACGGTCGCGGCAGCACCGCTTATTCATTTCGAAATCCCGGCGACAGCGGCGTTTTCGAAGGCCGCCTAACGACCGATCGCGAGATGCGCGGGCTCGAAGATTTCGTTTGGATTCCGCGCTGGGAAAATTCGGTCGATCTTAGCCCGACACAGGTCATCCTCGCCGGTGTCTCGGGCGCGTTCGGATCCAACGACACCGGGACGAACACGCGCACGCAAATTTACGGCGGCGATTTTCTCTACAAGTGGAAAAGCGCGCACGCCGAAGGTGGTTTTCCGTTTGTGAAATGGCAAACCGAAGTGATGTATCGTCGTTTCGAAGCGGGCCTCGGAATGGACGACAGTTTTCCGGTGGCGGAGACATTTCACGATTGGGGAATGTATTCGCAAGTTCTTTGGGGATTCAAGAAAGGCTGGGTCGCGGGTGTGCGCGGCGATTACGTGGACATGCAGGATTCGAAGTTCACAGACGACCCAGATCGACAATCGCGCTCACGCGTTTCGGCGGATCTCACGTGGTATCCGACGGAATTCTCGAAAATTCGCCTACAATACAACCATGACTTTATCGACGACTCATTTTTCCTCGCCGGACGCGACGTCGATTCGGTTTTCCTTCAGTTCGAATTCATCCTCGGCGCGCATGGCGCACATAAATTTTAACGCACGACGCAAAAATTAAATCATGAAAAAATTTCTCTTAATCCTCTCTGTAATTTTTAGCTGCGCTCTCAGCAGCCAAGCAAAACTCAACGTCGTCGCTACCCTGCCGGATTTCGGTTCGCTCGCGCGAGAGGTTGGCGGCGACAAAGTTGAGGTCATGGTTCTGGCGAAGCCGACGGAGGATCCGCATTTCGTCGACGCCCGCCCGAGCTTCGTCGTGCAATTACGCACGGCCGATGTGTTGATCGAAGGCGGCGCCGAATTGGAGATCGGCTGGCTGCCGCCGCTTTTGCAAAATGCGCGCAACCCGAAAATCGAAGCCGGCAAACCGGGACGCGTGATCGCGGCGGAAGGCCTGCGGTTGATGAACGTCCCGGCAAACGCGACGCGCGCGGCCGGCGACGTCCACGCGCTCGGCAATCCACATTTCATGACTGACCCGATCATTGCCAAAGCGGTGGCGCAGCACATTGCACAAGCATTCTCGGCAATCGATCCGGCTAATGCGGCGGTTTACGAAGCGAACAACAAAAAATTTGAGGCGACCATCAACGCCAAGCTGCAGGAATGGGGTGCTGCCATGCTGCCGTTCAAAGGCCAGAACGTCGTCGCCTACCACGATTCGTGGGTTTATTTCGCGCATCGCTTCGGTTTGAACATCGACGTCTTCCTCGAACCGAAACCGGGCATTCCGCCGTCGCCGTCGCATCTGGTTGAGGTGATCGCGCAGGTAAAGGCTCGAAAGATTAAAGCGATAATCATCGAGCCATTTCACGATCGCAAAATCGCGGAGAAAGTTGCAAGCGCGACCGGCGCGAAGGTGGTCGACTTCGCGCAGTTTCCCGGCGGCATGGCCGGCACCGACAGTTACGTGAAGCTAATGGACACACTGGTTTCGCGATTGGCCGCAGCGCTCAAATAATATGTTCGAAGTAATGTTTTGGCCGATCGTGGCCTGCGTTCTTTTGCCGTGGCTGCTCGTCTATCTCGGCCTGCACGTTGTGCAACGCGGCATCATCTTCATCGACATCGCCATGGCACAAATGGCGTCGTTAGGCATCTGCGTCGCCGTGTTGTTACATCTCGATCTTGAAAGTTGGACGACCTTCGCCATCGCGCTCGGCTTCACGCTCGTGGGCGCGGCGATTTTCTCGGTCACCGGAAAACGCGCCAGCCAAATCCCGCAGGAAGCGGTCATTGGAATTTCGTACGTGGTCGCGGCGGCCGCCGCCGTCTTGCTGCTGAGCCGCGCGGCCGAAGGCGACGAAGAAATTAAGAACATGCTCGTGGGGAATATTCTCCTCGTTACTCCGCTGGAAGTTTGGAAATGCTTCGCACTTTTCGTTGCGGTCGGACTTTTGCACTTCGTTTTGCGCAAACCATTCCTGCTCGTTTCCTTCAATCGCGAGCGCGCCTACGAACAGGGATACCGCGTGCGCTGGTGGGATTTTCTCTTTTACGCCGCGTTCGGCTTGGTTGTGACCAGTTTCGTCCGCATTGCCGGAGTTCTGCTCGTCTTTAGTTACCTCATTGTGCCTGCCGTTTGCGGAATCAATCTCGCGAAAAGGATCAGTCACCGGTTGCTCA
Source organism: Spartobacteria bacterium (assembly GCA_003167365.1). Taxonomy (GTDB): domain Bacteria; phylum Verrucomicrobiota; class Verrucomicrobiia; order Chthoniobacterales; family UBA10450; genus Palsa-1382. The sequence continues at coordinate 114,224 of PMTM01000006.1, forward strand.
TCGGCTGGGTGATCGCTTGGCTCGGCGGAATCGCAGGCCTATTTCTTTCCTTTTGGTGGGACTTGCCTTCCGGCGCCGCGATCGTCTGTACCTTCGGTGCTCTGCTCGTCGCGATCTCGTTTGTTGGATTGTGGCGACGCCGCGCGCAGTTGTAGAGGCGCTTGTGCCAAGCGCCTGTTATTTTAGCTTCGGCGCTTGATACAAGCGCCGCTACAACATGCATTCGTTCCATTATCGTGACAGCAAACTTCATTGCGAGGATGTCGATCTTGGGCGCGTCGCCCAGGAATTTGGCACCCCACTCTATATATATAGTGCGGGCACTATCCTCGATCATTATCGCCGGCTGGACAGCGCGCTTGCTTCTCTCGATCACCTGATCTGTTATGCGGTCAAAGCGAATTCGAATCGCGCCATCCTAAAATTGTTTGCGGACGCGGGCGCCGGATTCGACATCGTTTCCGCCGGCGAACTTTTTCGGGTGCGTGCTGCAGGAGGACTGCCAGACCGCTGCACGTTCGCAGGGGTGGGCAAATCGCGTGAGGAAATCGAATACGCGCTCGATCAAGGCGTTTATAGCTTGAACGTCGAAAGCGAAGCCGAGCTTGACTACATCAATCAGATTGCCGGCGCGAAAAACCTGCGCGCGCCGATTGCGCTGCGCTTGAATCCCGATGTCGATCCGCACACGCACGAATACATCTCGACCGGTTCACACGAGAACAAATTCGGCATCGCCCTCGAACACGCCGCCGCTGTTTATGAACGCGCGGCCACGATGTCCAACATCCGAATCGTCGGCGTGCAAATGCATATCGGTTCGCAGATTACCGAAACCGAGCCGTTCGCGGAGGCGATCAGGAAAGTTTCGCCGCTGGTTTCCGAGTTGAAAGCGAAGTACGGGATCGAATTTTTCAGCATCGGCGGCGGGCTCGGCATCGTTTACGAATCGTCGCTCGCGAGCGGGAGCGGCGATTGGTGGCAGGCGAGCAAAACTGCGCTGTCGATCCAGCAATACATCAATGCAATTTTGCCGGAACTGCGCGAGTTGAAATTGAAAATCCTGCTCGAGCCCGGGCGATTATTGGCCGGCAATGCAGGTGTCTTGCTCACGCGCGTCCGCTACCTCAAGCAAAGCGGCCAGAAGAAATTCGCGATTGTCGATGCGGGAATGAACGACCTGATTCGGCCCGCGCTTTACCACAGCTATCACGAAATCGTTCCGGTCGATGAGCCGCGATCTTCCGCGCGCGAAAAGATCGATGTTGTCGGGCCGGTGTGCGAGAGCGCCGATTTCTTTGCGCTCGATCGCGAAATGCCGGAGTTACAGGAGGGCGATTTGCTCGCGATCATGAGCGCGGGCGCGTACGGATTCGTCATGGCGTCGAATTACAATTCACGCCCCTTGCCGGCTGAAGCGTTCGTTCACGGGAACAAGTTTGCCTTGATTCGCCAGCGACAAACCTTCGAGGATCTGATTCGAGGGGAAGTTGGTCCGACATTCTAGCGAGCCGCGCTACCTTCCATGAAAAGCATTGTAATAACGACTGTGTTTCCACCGACGCAGGCGGTCCGGGATTTTTCCGCGGAGCGCAACTGGCGATTGATCGTAGTAGGCGATCGAAGGACGCCGGAAGGTTGGTGTTGCGAGAACGCACATTTTATTTCCGCGAGCGCGCAAGCCGACTGTGCGCCCAAATTGAGCGCCGCGCTCCCGTGGAATCATTATTGCCGAAAGATGGTTGGCTATGTCGAAGCGGTCCGGCTAGACAGCGAATGCATCGTTGATACCGACGACGACAATATTCCAAATTCTGATTGGGGTTTTCCCGACGCAGAAGGCTTTTTTGAAACGACCGACCAGAGTGCAAAATTCGTCAATGTTTACAAAGCATTTACGGACCGGCCAATCTGGCCTCGTGGATTCCCGCTGCAGTGTATTTTACGGCCGGAGTCTGAGCCGTTGCGCGCTCGACCGAGGAAAGTGAAAGTCGGCGTCTGGCAGGGACTGGCTGACGGCGATCCGGACGTCGATGCAATCTACCGCCTGACAAACAACGAGCAGTGCTTTTTCAACAAACGGGAACCGCTCGTGCTCGGTCGTGGAAATCTTTGTCCGTTTAACTCACAGAATACGCTTTTTTTTCGGGATGTCTTCCCGCTTCTTTACCTTCCGGCGTTTGTGACGTTCCGTTTCACCGATATTTTGCGAGGTCTGGTTGCCCAGCCGATTCTTTGGGAGGCTGGCTATCATCTTGGCTTCACGCCAGCGACAGTGACACAGAAGCGAAGTCCGCACGATTATTTGCACGATTTCGAATCTGAGGTCCCATGTTATCTCCTGGCGAATAAGGTGGCAGACATTGTGGGCGCCGCGGTCCGATCCAGCGCCAGCATCAGCGACAATCTCTTCAATGCTTATGACGCGCTGCTCGTACGCGCGGTCGTAAAACGGGAAGAGCTTCCGGTAGTCACAGCCTGGCTTGAGGAGCTCCGAAGATAAATTGATCGCGGGCAGCGCGCCCAGAAAACGCAGTTGCATTACCTCAGGCGCGAGGAAGAACGGACCCCTTGCGATCGCTCGTGCCCGAACAATTCCGAAGTGAGGTAACGCAGCAGTTTCAGTCCGGTTGGCAGTATCCTGAAGTGCGTTTGCCCGAGAGAACGAGATACCTCCTTGGTGGGAAATTCTGCGCGTTGAAGTCGGAAGCGGTAGGAGCGCACCACAGTCTCAAGGTCGATGGAGAGTCCGGTTCGCGCCGGGTTCATTGCTCGAAACCCATCAACCGTCATGGCCCGTACGCCATGGAGGACATCTCGAACGCGCCAGCCTTCGCGTTTCCAGATTAGCGCGACGATAACGCCGAGCATGATTACCAGCCACTTGCGTGGTCTAAAAAAGCGGCTGTCTTCTTCGTTGCTTGCTCCGGCGATGTTGCGGCTGGCAATTACGATGTCGCAGCCGGTTTCCAACAGGGGCCGGAATTGACGCAGGTCCTCTGGAGGCAAAGTGCCTTTAGGAAAGAAAAAGACGACTGCATCGGCGCGGGAAATTTCAATACCATGCCAATAGGCGGCATTGAGACCGCGCTTCAATTGGCGATGAACCGGGATGCCATGTGACTGCAGAAACTCTATGGTACCGTCCGTACTGCCGCCATCGACGGCGAAGACCTCATCAAAAGCATCTTGCGGCAGGTTTGGCACGTCGAGCTGGCAACCCTCCATCTCATTCCAAACCAGCAAGCACAGCGAAATCTTCACAGGGGGGTCTGGTCAACTACCTTCTTAAAATTTAATTACTGGCTACCAAAGTCCGTGGTAGGCGCAATTTTGATCGCGCTTAATTGAAATGACTAGAAAAAACCATGGCCCAGATTTAGGCTGCGGACTTCTGCTGTGTCTCATTTCGCTGGCATAGCAAGTTCTCTCTGTGGCTGGTTCATGAAGAAGAGATTTATGCCAGTGCTAATCTTTACGACCAGCTCTGCTATCTGCGCGCGGCCGAAAAAAGGTATCGGGGCGCCGCGGTCCGATCCCGCACCAGCAGCCCTAAAGTTTGAGAAGGGAAATCACGCGAGTAAGTGATGGCGCAACCGCCTCGTATTTCTTCAGCTCGGTGCCGCGCACTTTTTGCCACGCCTCGAATTCAATCTTTTGTTCAGGGGCGAGATGTAACGAATATCGCAGCAGCGGCTCAAATAATTTCAAATCCCAGTCGTAAAATTCCTGGGTAAGTGCTCCCATCGGCACATTTGGCACGGGTAGATTCGCTGCGAGACACTCCTGGCTCAGAGAAACAATTGCGCGCCAAGCCTTCCCATGCGAAATCGTGGCGCTGGGAGAAAGCTGCTTATACTCGGTCGCGCCGAATTGTTTGCTGGCAACGAGCGCGGTCAAGTCTAGCGCAATAAATAGAAATACTCCGAAGCGGCCGGCGCGGCGCCATTTTTGCCGTGATTGCCGCGAAGGTGCCGAAGAGCAGCAGATTTGCGGGGACCAAATAACGCGAACCCAGAAGAAAGTTATGAAAACCGAATGGGACTCTTGCGACGGTGTACGCGAGAAAGAGAAAACATCGGGGAGGTTTTTGAGCTTCCAAATTCAGCTCGCAGTCTTTCGCAAAGGATGGCCGGTGGCAAGATCGACTTCGCTGCGTCGGGGACGCTTGCGCTTTCTTCGACTTCAGCATAAATAGTGCTCCCACTATTCTCGATGAAACGACGTCACCTGATCCTTTTTCCACTTTTTCTCCTGCTCGCTTCGGCACTCTCCACCCGAGCGACCGCTGCTGTTACTAGCGAATATGTCCTGCTCGTCGGCGGACCATCGCTACAGCAATGGGAAAAATATAAAGCGCAGCCGCACGATCATTGGTGGGCCAACTTTGTGCATGCCGCCCGCTTGCGCACCGACCAGTTGCGCGCGCAACTTGGCCCGGACGCTCAGATTACCTGGCTCGTTTACAAGCAGGGTTATGTCGATCGCGCGCAGCAGGAAAAGCAAGATTTGATCGGCTTCATTGATTCGGTGGGCGAGAAGTTCCATCTCAATATCGTTTACTTCCGCAACGGCAGCGACGTGATCAATTATTTGAACAACGGCCAACCGCGCGATCGCATGAAGGTCGGCGGTTTCGAATACTTTGGACATTCAAACAAAGCCTGTTTCATGTTTGATTACAGCAGCAACCTCGACAGCGCCGCGAAGTCGTGGCTGCACGAAAACGATTTCAGCCAGATCCATCGCGGGGTTCTCGCCCGCGGTGCTTACATCAAGAGCTGGGGCTGTCACACCGGCGAGGAGATGTCGAAGAAATGGCGGAGCGCGACCGGGACAAACATGGTTGGCGCGATTGGCAAAACGCAATTTATGAATGACGAATTGCCCATCCTCACTTCGCAAAATGGCAAGTGGGTCAATTAATTGCCGATTGTCGATCTTAGATTGCCGACTTAACATCGCGATCACGCGATGAAGTTTCGCCAACTTGAAACGCTCTATCACCAGCCGCTCTTCGAATTGATTTCGAAAAGCCGGGCTGTGCATCTCGAGCATTGGCGCGGCGAAGAGGTGCAGCGCTGCAGTTTGCTCAGCATTAAAACCGGCGGCTGCAGTGAAGATTGCGCTTATTGTGCGCAGTCTTCTCATTATTCCACCGGTCTCGAGCGCGAGGAATTGTTGTCGACGGAACAGATTCTCTCTGCTGCGGAACGCGCGCGTTCCCAAGGCGCGACGCGTTTTTGCATGGGCGCGGCTTGGCGCGGGGTGCGCGATGGTACGGAGAAGTTTGAACGCGTGCTCGAAACCGTTCGGGAAGTCAGCCGGCTCGGCATGGAAGTTTGTGTCACGCTTGGCCAGATCGGAGCGGTCGAAGCGCGCAAACTAAAGGCGGCGGGCGTGACCGCTTATAACCATAACCTCGACACGTCGCCGGAATTTTATCCGGAGATCGTAAGCACCCACACGTTCGACGATCGGTTAAACACAATCGCCGCAGTGCAGCAAAGTGGGATGTCGGTTTGCTGCGGCGGAATTATCGGCATGGGCGAATCGATCAAGGATCGACTGCGCCTGATGGAGCTTTTGAGCGAACTGGATCCGCAACCCGACAGTGTGCCGATCAATTGTTTAATGGCGATGCCGGGCACGCCGCTCGAAGATCAACCGCCGGTGGACATTTTTGAATTGGTGAGATTGATCGCGGTCGCGCGCATCTCATTGCCCAGAGCGCGCGTGCGCCTGGCCGCAGGCCGCACGCGAGTTTCGCGCGAGGGTCAGGCCCTCTGTTTCTTCGCCGGCGCAAATTCGATTTTCTTTGGCGACAAATTGCTTACCGCAAAAAATCCGGCGGCGGATGTCGATCTCGCATTACTGCACGAGCTTGGGTTGAACGTTGAGCAGCACGGGAACGATCGGCCAGCCGGTGTCGTTACCGCTGCTTCTGCCTAATCCACAAACTCCTGCAGGTCGTTTGTCGATCTTGTCTCTGTTGCCCGAATGACGCACGATCCCCCTGTGCTGACGCAATCACCACAACGCGCCGACGAACAGCTCGTTCGTGCCATCGGCATTCCGGCGCTCACCGCGAACATTGTTAACTCCACCATCGGCGCCGGAATTTTCGTTTTGCCGGCGCTGGTTGCGAAAGGTCTCGGTCCGGCGGCGCCGCTTGCGTTCATTGCTTGCGCGCTCGCGATGATTTTGTTCGTGACCTGTTTCGCGATCGCGGGGAGCCGCGTTTCACTGACCGGCGGACTTTACGCATATGTCGAAGTCGCCTTTGGCCGTTACATCGGATTTCTCGCCGGTATTCTTTACTGCCTCACTGCGATCTGCGCCGTCGCCGGCGTCGTCAATGTTTTCGTGAACTCGGTGGCTGGCATCGTGCCTTTGTTAGGCAATCCAATTATGCGCGTTGTCGTCATCGCCTTCGTTTATGGCATTCTCGTTTTCATCAATGTCCGTGGTGTCCGCGAAGGCGCCGGAGCGGTTACCGTTGTCACGTTGGCGAAACTTTTGCCAATCCTGCTTTTTCTTTGCGTCGGAATCTTTTTCATTCATCCGGCAAACATCGGCTGGCCGGTGTGGCCGGGAAGCAAGGCGTTAGGCGACAGCGTCGTATTGTTGATGTTCGCCTTCGTTGGAATCGAAGTCGCGTTGATCCCGAGCGGCGAAGTGAAAAGTCCCGCGCGGACCGTGCCGCGCTCAGCTTACCTGGCACTCGTCATCACCACGGTCATCTACATCATGATCCAATTGGTGGCGCAGGGAACGCTCGGCGCCGATCTTGCGAATTACCAGGATGCGCCGCTGGCTGAAGCCGCTGCAAAATTTCTCGGCAACATTGGCCGCACCATTTTGCTCGCGGGCGCGACCATTTCCGCGTTCGGATTTGTCACCAGTGACATCCTTAGCTCGCCGCGCATGATCTTCGCCTTCGGCCGCGACGGCGTGTTGCCGGCATGGTTTGCGCATGTCCACTCGCGCTATCGCTCGCCCGACGTCGCCATTATCACCTACGCCGTAATCGCCTTTGTGCTATCTGTCACCGGCACGTTCGAGGGTCTCGCAGTGCTTTCCAACGTCGCTGTTCTCTTAATGTATCTGCTCTGCTGCGCCGCCTGTTGGTTTTTGGTGCAACGCGACGTTCGCGCAGACGGTCCGCCCTTCAATTTTCCCGGCATGAACATCGTGCCCGCGCTTGCGATTGTCGCGATCATCTGGATTCTCGGGCAAGCGTCGGTAGGGGAAAGTTCAGTCGGCACGGACACACGCGCCGGTCTGCGCCTTGCGGGAATCGTGCTCGCGATCGCTTCAGTTTTGTATTTGCTGCGGACAAAACTTCGACGGAGCTAAGTCAACGTGCTTAAACCGATTGTCGTTTTCTGATCAGCGTCGGCTAATTTTTCGGCGCCTTTAGCTCGGCGAGTTTTTGTTCGGCACGGGCAACATCGGATTTGTGCGCGCTGCCCAAGGCGAGAAGTTTCTCTTGTCGATGTAAATTGATTTCCGCTGCTTCGACTTCGGCTTGCTCGCGTTTGGCCGCGGCCGCGTGCGCAACCTGGATGGCGCGAGCGAGATCGCTTTCCGTAATGGTAGCGTTCGTGTTCGTCTGAGTTTGTTGTGCAAGAGCTTCCTCTTTTGCGCGAGCCAACCGCGCGCTTTCCAAATCCGATTGCAGCCGGACGACTCTTAGCGCGCGAGATTCCGCCTCGACTTTTGCCAGCGCGCCCATCTTATAGAGGCGCTCCGCGCCGGCCGCGCTTCTCTGCGCGCGTTCCAGGTCCTTCTCGAGTTTTGCTACGTCCAGAACCGGAGTCGGCACGACAGACTTTTCTTGAGCAGAGTCATTCTTCAGATTTTGAGGCAGCAATGGCGGTTCGATTTCGAACGACTCATCGCTCTCCTGCGCGTTCAAAACGGTGGCGATCAACGTCAGAATTCCGAAGAGCGCGAACCGGCTCATGCCGGAAGAATATCACGAAGTCCGCGTGAGCGACCAGTTACTTCGAAACTGCATCCTATTGATGGTGAGCGTACGATCGAAGCCCTAAAATGTGCGGAAGGAAAGTGTCTCACGCTTAAACCACTAAAGCGTGGCGTCAGTTAACACGTTCAAAGTGTACCACTACCAAGTTGCAACGTGGCAACTAATCAGTTATGCTGAAGCCAGCGCCGGGCTTGGACCCGGTTCTCGTCCAACCGGACGTGTTCTACACGCATGAACTACGCTGGCAATGGGTACCTAGGAGGACTCGAACCTCACTTCCGCCTACAAACGGTGTTGCGGCACCTCGGCGGCGACCTCTCCAATTAGTCTACTAGGTAAATTGCTTACGAAAGGCTGAGGGCAAACCTTGGCCTTTTCGTTTTTCAAATATGTACAACTAACCCCCAAATCCCTTTTCCTTTCTTTTGAAATCGGCCAGATGTACTCAGTAAGTTCGACAAGGCGTTCTTCGACCTCACCGGATGTCCACGCCGTTTCATTGCCGCGTAAATCTTCGCAACATGCATTTCGCCTTTTTCGTCCAGAATTTCTGCCACCGCGTCCGCCTTGGTGAGGTCTGCAAACGGTGTTTTCGATTCATTAGCTCCGTTATTGCCTACATGCCTTGTCTGCTTAATCGGTTGTCCTCGTTCGGCAGCAATCATCGCCCGAACATGTGCAAGCATGTCCACGTGGTACTTTTCCAAGTCAGTTAGTGTCTTCAGTCGATTTTTCACGAGAAACGAGATTAGCTAACATAACCACTTTAGGGGTTTGTCAACCTAAAGTTTCTCTTAAACCCTAAAGTGCCTAAATTTGCAACCCGATTGCAAACTGCTTATTGTGATCGGCAACCAGCCGCGAAACCAGTAAAGATGCCTAAGCCGATAGGATTCGACGACGCGATGCGCCGCCTCGTTAAGTTAGCGCCGCCGCCGAGCGGCAAGAAAGCGAAGATCAAGAACAACAAGCGAAAAGGGGGCAATTAGCGGGTTTACCCCCCCGTTTTTAGCCAAAACAAAGTTTTATCTTGACTAAAAAAATCGATCGGTATTCGCTCGACAGCCTATGGCACGCATGTAGCTTTTGGCATCAGTGAATGAACAGCATCCATCTCGGGATGTCGGTTTATCACGTGATAAGTGTCGCCCAGATTCTTCTGACTCAACTATGAATAAAAATGTAACCCCAGAACGAAAGGAAGCCGTGAAATTACAAATGACAGATGAAGACAGAATAGCCCTCGGTACTGACTATCCCGCAGGTGAAGTGTCGCGGGCTGAAGCGGAGCGGTATCCAATCGTTCATCGTGGCAGTGTTCGCTTCATTAGAAACCTATACAGAACTGAAAGTGAACATCGGCAGTTCATCGATGATGGTTTACGTATACGTCTCCCAGGACAGGCCGGTCATCTAAAGGGTGTAGTCTGCGCTATTTTTGCAAGACTGAACCCCCGTCGTGGCTAACGAACGCTTTCGTCAGACGCTCGAAGAATTAGGCGTCATCTATTCCAAGACTAAGGGATACATCCTTCGCGCAGAGGAGGTAGACCCAGAGTCGCGCAGCAATCTGGCAATTTTTAAGGAACAGAGAGACGCTTTAGATCATGTCATGCGAGCGCTTGGCGAGTTTTTCGACAAAGGCGACGAAGCCAATGAGGACAATCTCTGCGGGCACATTAACAACGCCATAGGGCATATGTTTCGCGCCGCATATGATACGCTCGATGGCACTGGCGTTAGTTACAAATTCCGACTACGAGATTTACTGTCCGGAATTTCTAGTAAGGCAATTTCAGCTGTCTATCCAGGCTACTATACGACGGTCGTGCCCGCTCTTAACAAGATCGACGGGACGATTGCAGAGCATAGAAAACACAAAGATGAACAACGTAGCGTCAAGATTCAGGATCTGGACGGTTACTGCGCAACAATCGAAACACTTTATAGCCACGTAGACGAAATAACTGTGAGGATTCCTGAGTTCCGAAAATGGCAACGCGAGGACAACAAAGATAAGTTTAAATGGTTTCTCATTATTCCCCTTGTGATCGTCTTGTTTGCGTTCGGACTGTATACTGCTAAGGATTTGTACTTCCGCCACCTCGACAAAGTGGACAAACAGAACCGACCTGCGGCAACCGCAACGGCATCGCCTTCACCATCGCCGTGATACGGCTTATTTGGCCAATAGGCAAAAGTGTCGCCAGCAATACGCGAGTTTAGGTCTAGACCCTTAGTGCAACCAGTTGCACTGGAGCGTTGAAACCAGTTTCATTTTATTTGAATTTTTGACCAGTTCGCATTTGTTAAGTGCATACTTCACTTTTCTTCTAATCTGCGAAATCTCTGGCACAGCAAGCGCTCCTATAACCCCGTGCATCTCCGTATTTTAAAGACCTTATTGGGTATCGCTTTTTTTGGCGCGCTCGCATCATCGACAATCGCCAGTCCTTTTCCTTCTTCCGGGCCGACCGTGCCGGGAAACAAAGCCAGGTTGCGCTTCGGTCAGGCCGCTGCGCCGGAGGGTGCGCCAGCCGCGGTCAAACGCGCAATTTGGGCAGCGAACCAGCTTCGCTCCAAGCCATATCGTTTCGGCGGCGGTCACGCCTCATTTGTCGACCGGGCATACGATTGTTCCGGGACGGTTTCCTACGCGTTGGGCGGCGCGGGTTTGATTAAGTCACCGATGAGCTCTTCCGATCTTCGACGTTTCGGCGAGAGCGGTCACGGCAAGTGGATCACAGTTTACGCGCGCAACGGCCACACCTTCGCGGTCATCGCCGGCCTCCGGCTCGATACCACGCCTTATGTCACCGGACGGGAACGTTGGGCGCCGGCCTGGCAACCGACCGTTCGCATGCCGTTTGGTTTCGAAGCGCGCCATCCTGCCGGATTGTAATTGGGACGTCTCCGTTCGCGTTGTCCGCGAACAATGTTAATTCTGTGTCGCGCGAATCGCGCGCCCGCATGAGCAGCCGACGCCGCCAGACAAGATCGACAACCGTCTCGGGTTTTGGTTTTACCCGATCGGAGTTGCGCATACTGCGCGCGCTAAAAACTCCGGCGGGCGTTCAGCGATTTCTCGACCAGCTACCGTACAATCTCAGTTACGACGCGCGGTCGCCGGGAAAAGTGTTGCACGATCGCACCGCGTCGTGTCTCGAAGGCGGGATCTTCGCTGCGGCCGCGTTGCGCGTCCTCGGATTTTCGCCGCTGATCTTCGATCTCGAAGCGGATCGGGACACCGATCACGTCATCGCCATTTTTAAAGTACGTGGACATTGGGGGGCGGTCGCGAAATCGAATTTCACTGGATGCCGCTATCGCGAACCGGTTTACCGCACGCTACGCGAGCTGGCCATGAGTTACTTCAACATCTATTTCAACCTGCGTTGGGAAAGGACGCTCCGTCGTTATTCGCGCCCGGTGAATCTCGCTCGCTTTGATCGTCGCGACTGGATGACTTCAGACAAGCCGATCTGGTTTATCGCCGAACATCTGCTCGAAATCCCGCACATCTCGTTGCTCACGCCGGCGATGGAAAAACGACTGACCCATGTCGATCCTCGCACGATTAAAGGCGAGATGGTCGATCACCAAAAAAAGTAGGATCGCTTAGGATGCGCAGATTTATTGCCCTGCAGCCATCGCTTCTTGTTCCATCGGCGCTTGCGAATAGCCAAGCGTGGCGCACTCCAGAAGATACTTGCTGAGAAAAGGAAGAATTCCTCCGAGCCGCTCGTACTGCGCGGTATGAACAAGTTCATGCGCGATAATCGTCCGATCACGCCAGCAATCCGATCGAAGGAAAATCCCATAACGAACGGTAAGTCCTCGCGGATCTGCTGGAAAAAAATTGGCGGAGGCGCACGCCGTCTTTAGCATTGGATGCGCTGGCGATGGAATTGATTCAACTTTTAGCAAACGGACGCGTTCCGGTTCTCGAACTTCCGCGGCTCGCGCATCGGCCAGTTCCTGTTGAGAAAGTGGCACGCCCTCGCGCAAGATCCGTTGTTCCTGTTCCGCGGCCCATTCAGCGGCGAGCGGAAGCAGCGTGTTAAATTGTGCGACGAGTGATTGTCGATCCATAAAGGGAAAGAACCAAGCAGGAACCCGGCCCTCCCATCCGGATTTTGCGGTCTGTGATGTAGGGTTTGGCCTAATTCTATCAAGAATTCGACGGACGCCCCGGCCTTCTGCGCGCCGTAGCCGCTACGGCGGCGGCGCGAGGTGCGTCCCTACCTCGCCAAAATTAGATTGAGACGGGAGAACAGTCAGCGTTAGATCGAAATCATATGTCGAACCTAATGTCAGGCATTATCAGTGGAATCATCTTCGGCGCTGTCTCAGTAGCGATGATGATCCCGATGTCGTTTCCCGATAAGCGCGCCGCATTGCTGGCTGCGTTCATCAATCGATTTGCCATCGGTTTCGTTATCGGCTGCGTGACTGTTCCGGGGTGGCCCGGCTGGGCGGTTGGACTTCTGTTCGCTTTGCTCTTGAGTCTGCCGGCCGCTTTGATCACCAAAGCTTACGCGCCAATTCTGATCATTGGCGCGATCGGCGGCATTGTGATTGGCGGAATCATTCACGGCTGGCGGTAGATCATGAACAAGCTCGCGGGCAAAAACGTTTTGATCACCGGCGCGTCGCAGGGACTTGGGCGCGAGCTGGCGTTGCGATTTGCGCGCGAAGGCGCTGCCGGACTGTCGCTCGTGGCGCGGCACGCGGACAAACTCAACGCGGTCCGCGACGAAGTTCGCAAGATCGGTCCGAGCCGGACGGGCGGTTCTGACAAGATCGAAATCGTCGCAATCGAAGCCGACGTGAGCAAACCGCGGGACATCGAGCGGATTGTCGCGACCACGCTTGCGCAATTCAAAGGCCGGCTCGACGTGCTGGTGAACAACGCTTCGACCATCGGCCCATCACCCATGCCGAGCCTGCTCGATTATCCGGCGGAAGACTTCCGCAATGTGCTCGACACAAATTTGATCGGGCCGTTCCTTCTTATTAAGAACGCGCTTCCGGCGATGATCGAGCGCGGTGGTTCCATCATCAACGTCACGAGCGACGCGGGACAGGTTGGTTATCCCGGCTGGGGCGCGTACGGCATTTCGAAATTCGGACTCGAAGGCATGTCCCAAACCTGGGCGTCGGAATTGGAAGAGGCCGGCGTGCGAGTCAATTGGGTCGATCCCGGAAACATGAACACCGCGATGCATCGCGCGGCCGAACCGGAAGAAGATCCGGCGCAGTGGAGCGATCCGGTGGACGCGACCGACGTTTTTGTTTTCCTCGCTTCCGACGAATCGAAAAGCGTGACCGGAAAACGTTTTCAAGCGCAGGAAGATTGGAAAACGAAGTTGTCGTCGTGAACAACGCGCGCGCGTTCCCCTTTTTGTCATCCTGAGCGAAGCGAAGCGGAGTCGAAGGACTTGACGAATTGTCGAGAGATCACGATTACTGGGTTTACATGATGAGCAACAAAAAGCGCACAGTGCTGTACACCGGCGTGACAAATGATCTCCACCTTCGAGTTGCTCAACATCGCAGTGGCAAGATTCCCGGTTTTACCCGCGACTACCATTGCATCGCGCTTGTTTACTGTTCTCACTTTCGCGAGATTGAATAGGCGATCGCGTGGGAGAAACAGTTAAAGGGCTGGCGACGGTCGAAGAAAAATGCATTGGTCGAGCGAGAAAACCTGCACTGGAAAGATTTGGCCGCGGACTGGTTTGATTAGTCAGGTCCTTCGACTTCGTTTCGCACTGCGAAACTCCGCTCAGGATGACAGGATAGGATGAGCGCGCCATTCAAATTTGTTTTGCCGCCGGAGTTGAGCGCGAAAGAACCGCCGGAACGCCGCGGGATTTTGCGCGATCAAGTGCGGTTACTCGCGATCGATCGCGCCACCGGAAACATCGAGCACACGCGTTTCGACCAGATCGACAACTATCTTCGCGCAAATGATCTGCTCGTTTTTAATTCGAGCCGCACTCTGCCCGCGTCGATGCGCGGCTGCGATTGCAGCAGAAAACACGGGCCATGCATGGAGGTGCGACTGGCGGAACGGCTGCCAGACGATTCGTGGCTCGCGCTTTTACTGTGCGAGAAGGGCGATCCATTCGGGTGCGGGTTGCAGCCGGCCATGCAAATCCAATTCGCGGAAGGATTGAGCGCGACGGTGCTGGAGCGCGACGCGCGCATTCCCCGTTTGTGGAAACTTCGGTTCTCGATTTCCGGAACGGAGCTGGTCGATCTTATTTATCGTCTTGGGAAACCGATTCGATACGAGTACGTCTCAGCGCCCTGGGACCTCGATTATTATCAAACCGTTTACGCGACTGAGCCGGGATCGGCCGAGATGCCGTCGGCCGGTCGCGCGTTTACCTGGAAGTTGTTGCTCGATCTAAAACGTCGTGGCATCGACGCCGCTTACGTTGTTTTGCACACCGGACTGTCGTCTTACATGGACGACGAACTCGATGCGCAACATCCCGCGTCGGAAGAAGAATATTTTGTGAGCGCGTCGACGGCGGAGAAAATTGCGAAAGCGCGCGCGAACGGCGGACGCGTCATTGCGGTTGGAACAACAGTCGTGCGCGCGCTCGAATCAATTGCCGATTCTGATGGCCGGGTTGAAGAAGCGCACGGTTACACGCGCTTAAAGATTGACCATCAGCATCAATTGCGAGCGGTGGACGGCTTGCTCACCGGTTTGCACGAACCGGAAGCGAGTCATCTCGATTTGCTAAGTGCGTTTTTGCCGGCGGAGAAAATCCGCGCGGCTTACCAGGAAGCGATTGAGAGAAAATATCTCTGGCACGAGTTCGGCGATTTGAATCTGATTCTGTAGCAACGTTCGGCGACGCGAAGTCTCAACCCTGCGAGGCCTGAATTCTAACCGCGGATTACGCGGATTTACACGGATAGATAAGAGAATCTGGAAGCCAGGAATCCAAGAAGAATTTCCAGCGAACTCATGGTTTTCTGGTTTGATTCGTTCGCTCCCGCTCACTTACCGCTTACCTGCAGCGGTCGGGACCATCTACCCGACGGCGTCCCCGCTCGCCGTGTTCGAGATTAGAATTTCGTTCTTCGCCGTTTTTTTTCTGATCCGTGTACATCCGCGTAATCCGCGGTCAAATAAATCTGACTCGCGCGAATAGCCTTGACCTCACGAAAGCGGTAGCGCCAATAATGTGTTGGTTACCCGACCGACAAGGATCTCTTATGCTTCGAACTCTTCCAGCAAGTCTTCAGTCTTTGGCGCGGACAAAATTGGCGATCGTTGTTCTGCTCTTGGGATCGATGTATGCGCCAGTTGCATGGGCGGGCCCGGGGCAAACTCACCACTTAAGTTCGACGCATGCGCCGATCACATCAGGGGGTGGGTCGCCGCCGCAGTTTACCAGCGACGATAACACGAAATTTATCGTGAATCAGTTCAACTCATTTGACGTCACCACCACGACCGATACACCCGAGACAATCGATATGTTTGGCTCGCTCCCAAGCGGAGTGAACTTTGTCGATAACGGCGATGGAACAGGGACGCTCTCCGGGAATCCCGATTCCGGCTCGGGCGGTATTTATTCCTTAACTATTCAAGCCTGTAATAGCGGGGGATGTACGGATCAGAGTTTCACGCTGACCGTCGAGGAAGCGCCGGCAATCACGAGCGCGGACAACATCACGTTCACGGTGGGTCAGTTCGATTCGTTTCAGGTCACTACTACCGGGTCGCCCCCGCCGACGTTGAATTGGCAAAACTCGCTCCCGAGCGGGGTGAGTTTTGTGGATAATGGCGATGGCACGGGAACACTCTCCGGGATGCCGGATGCCGGGACGTTCGGTGATTATTCTTCCACGATCGAAGCTTGTAATGATGTGAACTGTGCCGATCAAAGTTTTACGTTGACCATCCAGGAAGCGCCGAGCTTCACCAGCTCAGACAGTGCGACGTTCACGGTAGGTGTGTCGGGTACATTTACGGTGACGACCACGGGAACTACTCCGATCAGTTTATCGGTGTTCAGCGGCAGTTTTCCGGCGGACGTGCAGTTCGTCGACAACGGAGACGGGACGGCCACGATCTCGGGAACGCCTCAGAGCGGGACGGACGCGGATTATCCTCTGTCGTTCCAAGCCTGCAATAGCGTGGATTGCACCACCTCGAGTTTTACGCTGACGGTTAATCCAGCAGGGCCGCCACCGCCACCGCCATCCTGCACAACGCCGCCTACGGGGATGATCGCTTGGTATCCCGGAGATGGGAACGCGAACGATTTGATTGGTGTGAACGATGGGACATTGGAGGGGGGAACGACGTTTGCGTCGGGCGAAGTGGGACAAGGTTTTAGCCTGAATGGGACCAGTGATTACATCGAAATTCCGAACAGTCCCAGCATCAGCATTACGGGCGCGATTACGATTGATGCTTGGATTCAACCAACGGCGGTGACAGGACAGGGAAGAGCGATCGTGTCGAAGTATGACAGTGGCGCCGGTCAGTTTAGCTACAATTTCATCATTGATACGGATGGGAATCTAGTATTCCGGGTCTATAACGGGACTAATCCGGACTTTCGCGGGGTCAAAACTTCAACTCCGCTGACCGCAAATGTCTTCACGCATGTCGCGGCCACTTTCGATCCCGTTACGCAAGACATAAAGATTTACGTGAATGGACAGGATACGAACGCCGCACTGGAAGCGACATCTTCTTCTCTACCCGGGATCAATGATACAACGACGCCGGTGTGGATCGGGACCTATAAAGAAGGGGCATCGCTGATTGCTTTCTTCCAAGGCATCATCGACGAAGTGGAGCTCTTCAACCGCGCTCTATCGCAATCAGAAATTCAGGCCATTTCCGATGCCGGCAGCGCGGGCAAATGCAAGTGCGAGATTCCGCTTAAACCCGGCGGAAGTCTGACTTCACTCGCCAGTGGATCTAATGACGGCTTTAACACCGGTCGGGGCGTGGTATTTCAGGCGAACGAAGCGTTGTCGATCGCCGGCGCGGGATTATGGACCAATCCAACCGGCAACATCACTATGACGGTGAACTTGTGGGAGACGACAACGTATCCCGGCAATGTAGATGATACATTGCTTGCGACCGGCACCCGGACGCTGCAAGACGGGGGACAGGGTTTTTATGACGTCGGTTTCAATACGCCCGTCGTCCTGCAGGTGGGCCACAATTACCACATCGAAATTTTGTACGACAACGTGGCAGAGCAAAATTTCTATTACATTTTCGATCAAGGCAACGTGAATATCGGCCCGGTAGATGTTCTCGATGGCACGGAGGGAGGTAACACGGCGAACGGGGTAATGCCGCTCATCCGGCTGCTCACCTGCGACGCCCCGCCAGCGGAATTGCAACTACTGAATATATCCGGGCGCGCGTCCGTCGGCACCGGCGATAACGTTGCCATCGACGGCTTTATCATTCAGGACGATCCAGCAAGTGTGGCAGGAAGCCATACCAACGGCGTTTCAGGGCCGACCAAGCAAGTGCTTATTCGTGGCATCGGTCCATCGCTGGCGGCTTTTGGTGTGGCCAACCCATTACAAGATCCGGTGTTGGAACTGTACGATCACAACGGGACTATTATCGCTTCGAACGATGATTGGCGGGTGCCGAGCCAAAATGAAACCGATGTCACGGCGACGGGACTGGCGCCGAGTGACGATCATGAATCAGCCATGGTGGTCTCTTTAAATACTAACGCGGCTTACACCGCGATTCTGCAGGGCAAGAACAACACGACTGGCGTCGGTTTGGTAGAGGTGTACGATCTGGATAAAAACGGGGCCGCGCATCTCACTAATCTTTCGACCCGCGCGTTTGTTTCCACCGGCGACGACGTCTTAATCGGCGGCATAATTATTGGCGACGGTAACACCGCACAAGTTCTCTTTCGCGCCATCGGTCCGAGCCTAGCCAATTTTAATGTGAACAGCCCGTTGCAGGACCCGGAACTGGACCTGTATGACGGGCAAGGAAACCACGTTGCCCACAACGACAATTGGAAAGAAGAGCCGGATGGAACAGCGAACCCAAGTCGCGAAGCTGCGATTAACGCAACGGGTCTTGCTCCAAGCAATGACAAGGAAGCGGCGATTCTGTTTGTGCCAGCTCCCGGCGGCTACACTGCCATCGTGAGCGGAGTGGGCGGGACAACTGGTGTCGGACTGGTCGAAGCATATCGGCTGCAAAACTAATCCGGAGAACGAACACCCGGCTCGATCCGACAGGGTAATTGTCGACCTTGCGCGCTTCGCCTAAGTTGACCGGGTGATTTCGTTCATTGTTCCTGCTTTTAACGAAGAGCTGGAATTGCCCTCCACGTTAGCTGCGATTCGATCCGCTGCGACAAGCGCGAGGCAGGAATATGAAATCATTGTCGTCGATGATGCTTCCACCGACGCGACTGCGGAAGTAGCGAGAGGTCCCGACACGCAGATTGTTTCGATCAATCGCCGTCAAATTGCCGCCGCCCGGAACGCGGGAGCGCACGGGGCGCGCGGAAACGTTTTGTTCTTTGTCGATGCCGACACACGAATCAACGCGCGGCACATTACCGATGCCATCGCGGCGCTGGACGCCGGTTATGCCGGCGGCAGCGCACGCTTGATTGCGGACGGCGACATTCCGCGATGGGGCCGCATTTTTATGAAGACTTTCTGCGCGATTTACTTTGCCGTGAATCTCGGTGCCGGTGCGTTCCTTTTTACATCCCGCAAAAACTTCGACGCGATCGGTGGATTCGATGAGCAATTTTTTATCGGCGAAGAAATCTATTTTAGTTTTGCGTTGAGAAGACTTGGACGTTTCAAAGTTTTGCGCGAACCAGTTGTTACCTCAGGCCGGAAACTCCGCATGTATTCTGGCCGTCATATTTTCTCGAAGACATTGTCGGTTTTGCTCGGTGGACCGAACGCCGCGCGCTCGCGAAGAAAGCTGGATCTTTGGTATGACGGCAAGCGAGAAACCCAGATGCCATGAGCTCAAGAAAAACACCAACTCGGAAAAAGGATTACCGAATCGCAATCGCGAAGACGCGCGAGGATCTACGCCGATGTTTCCCGGTCATGCGAGCGCTCCGGCCGCATTTCAAGAGCGCCGAGAAATTCGTGCAACAAGTCTTACGTCAGCAGCGCGACGGTTATCTGCTCGCTTTTTTGGAGGCGGACGGCGAAGTCCGCGCCGTGGCCGGCTATCGATTCCTGGAATCACTTTTCTCCGGAAAGTTTCTCTATGTCGATGATCTGGTTACGCGCGACCGCGATCGCTCTCGCGGATTCGGGGGCGCGCTGCTCGATTGGCTAGTGGAACAGGCGCTCTCTCTTGGCTGCGATACTCTCGAACTCGATTCGGGCGTGCAGCGATTCGACGCGCACCGCTTCTACCTGCTCAAGCGGATGAACATCTCCTCCTATCATTTTCGAATCAAAATTCAGTGACGAGCGACGAACCTATGAAAAACGAAAATCCCTGGATCGAAATTTGTCCCGGAATCAAACGCCAGACCGTGACCAGCGGAAAGACGATGTATCAGATGATAGCGAAGCTGGATGCCGGCAGCAAAATGCCGGAACATCGGCATCCACAGGAACAGATCGTGCACATTCTTGATGGCCGGATGCGGTTGATTGTCGATGGAACGCCGCACGAGATGAAGACTGGCGATTCTTTTTATCTCGCGAGCAACGTGCCGCATGGCGTGGAAACAATCGAAGAGACGCGCGTGCTCGACACATTCAGCCCGCCGCGTGATGAATATCTCGCCATCGACGAAGCAAGTCGTCTAAGAATGGCGCGGTAGATGTCGATCTTGCGTCGGGAAAAAAGTTGGCAATGGCGATGACGACTGTGTTAGTCTCCACAACTTAATCAAAACACACCTATGATACACATCCTTTGGTCGATTATCGTCGGTTTCATCGTCGGCTGGATTGCCAAGAAAATTATGCCGGGTGTCGAACACCTCGGCTTCATCCTTACCAGCTTGCTCGGCATCGGCGGTTCCATCGTCGGCGGTTTGATCGCTCGACTCTTTTCGAAACCGGCGCCCGGCTCTTCGTTTCACGCGGCGGGATTCATCATGTCCATCATTGGCGCACTGATTCTGCTCTTTATCTGGACTAAGCTGGCCCCCGCTTGAGCGGGTTGACGCGCGCAAGGCGAAGTTGAAAACAAAGGAGTTTGCGAGCAACGCCGAGGTTGCAACTTTGGTCGAAGCGTTTGAAGCGGCGACGATTCCGCCATCGCAATTTACCCACGCGGCGCACATCGCCGTGGCGCTAGGTTATCTGGCGGAGTTATCGCTGGCCGACGCGAAGGCGCGCATGCGCGAGAAGCTGTTGCATTTCACCGCCCGTCACCATGTCGATGTTTATCATGAGACACTGACGACTTTTTGGATGCGGTTGCTGGATCATCTGGCCAAAAATCATTATGTCGATGTGCCTTTGTGGCGCCGGATCAACTTGATCGTGGCGCGCTGGGGAACAGCTGCGCCGGTCGAGGCGCATTATTCCCGCGAACTGATTACATCAAAGGCCGCACGCGAAGAATGGATCCCGCCAGATCGCTTGCCGCTTGCATTTTGATTTCCAAAGCGATCGCAAGCTGAAATAAGTAAGATATAAAAATCGTAATTCCATCTCTTGTTGTTTGTTTGCTTTGCACGGCAACGGTAATTCATGCCGAGAGCGAGGCGGTTTTGAACCAAGCGATTAAAGACTTAAACGCTCGCGCTAAGACCGACGCGGACAAAAAACTTGTTCTCGCCGCCGTCTCGCAGCAAACGCAGGTGCCGGAGAAGACGTTGCAGTCGCAGATGGCGACGACACGCCTGAATTATGGCGAGCTGCTCGTGGCCGATTCGCTGGCCGAAGGAAGCGGCAAGACGCTAACTAATATTATTGCCTTAAAACAGGGGAAGGGATGGGCGGCTTTGTCGCAAGAGGTTAAGATCAATCCGAGTAGCGTGCTCGACCGACTGCGCACCACGGAAAAGGTGGTCCAGATGTCTCAGGTAAAGGCGAAGCAAGCGGAGGATGTGAAGAAGCCGAACAACCCTGATTCAGTTCGACTTCAATCGCAGGCCCCCATGGCCCCTAGAATGGGGCATTACTAATCCCTCCGGCCGCCATCACTGGCCATAAAGCAAGCTAAGCTGGGCGACGCACTTGCGAAGCGCCGTTATTCATCTACAATAGGCGCTTCGTTTATGGCAGAGAGCACGGAAACGTTGGATCTCAAGGAATTCCAACTGCATGAAAAGGACACGGGGAGCGCCGACGTTCAAGTCGCGTTACTCACGCACCGAATCGCGCAGTTGACCGAACACTTGAAAACTAATGCGAAAGATCACTCCTCGCGCCGCGGCCTTTTGAAAATGGTCGCGCAACGCCGGAGCTTGCTCGACTACTTGAGCCGGTCGGAATCCGATCGCTACAAGAAGGTGATCGACAAGTTGAACCTGCGGAAATAACCGCCGGTTAGTTGTCGATCTTCGCGTCCGCGTTTTTGGCCGAAGCCAAGCGAATTAAACCATAGCGCGTTTACAGGCCGCTACGGCACCTTGGATTTTAGGTTTTAGCCCCGAAGACTTCGGAGTTAAAACCTACAGTCAGGGTGACCGGCCTGGAACTCGCACATCCAGGAAAGTTATATGCAACAAAAGGTCACGGCGCAGATTGGCGCAAACAGTATCAGTATTGAAACCGGCAAAATTGCCAAACTCGCCGATGGTGCAGTCGTCGTCTCATGCGGCGACACCATAGTGATGGTGAGCGCGGTCTCGGCCACCGCGATCAAAGAAGGTCAGGATTATTTTCCGCTCACGGTCGATTACCGCGAAAAAGCGGCCGCGGTTGGAAAATTTCCCGGCGGCTATTTTAAACGTGAAGGCCGTCCGTCAGAAAAAGAAACGCTTACCTCGCGCATGACAGACCGGCCGCTTCGGCCCCTGTTCCCGGAAGGTTATTATTACGACACTCAGATCATCAGCATGCTTCTTAGCGCCGATGGCGAAAACGATCCCGACATTCTCGCGATGAACGGCGCGTCGGCCGCGCTTTGCGTTTCCGACATCCCATTCGCCGGACCGATCGGCGCCGTGCGCGTCGGTCGTGTGAACGGCGAGTTTGTCGCGAACCCGACGCACGCCGAACGCGAACAAAGCGATCTCGATCTTATCTATGTCGGCACGGAGGACGACGTCATCATGATTGAAGGCGCGGCCAAAGAGGTGCCGGAGGCGGACTTCATCAAAGCGCTCGAATTCGCACACGGACACGCGCGCGAAATGATTCGGATTCAAAAGGAACTCGCGTCGCAAGTTGGCAAACCGAAGCGCGAGATGCCGCTGCTCCAGGTGAGTCAAGATTTGCTCGAGATCGCCTACAAGGTTGCGGGCGATCGTATTGAAGGCGCGCTTTATACGCCAGGCAAAGTCGCGCGCTCGAAGGCAATCGAAGCGCTGCGCGAAGAAGTGAAGGGGTCGATCTTGGAAAAACATCCCGAGGCCGACAAGTTCTCGATCAACCAGGCGTTCGATTACGTGCAGAAAAAGGCGTTCCGCAAAAGCATTCTCGAAAAACAAAAGCGAATGGACGGCCGCGGCTATCAGGATCTACGTCAGATCGATTGCGAAGTCGGTGTTCTGCCGCGCACGCATGGCTCCGCGATTTTCCAACGCGGCGAAACGCAAGCGCTCGCGCTCGCGACTTTGGCGCCGATCGAAGAAGCGCAAAAGATTGATGCTTATGGCGGCGGAGTCAGTTCGAAGCGTTTCATTTTGCATTATAACTTTCCGCCATTCAGCGTCGGTGAAACCGGTCGCACCGGTGGCGCAAGCCGCCGCGAGATCGGTCACGGCGCGCTGGCCGAGCGTTCGCTCGAGCCGATCGTGCCGAATGAAAATGATTTTCGTTACGCCATCCGCATTTCCAGTGAGGTCATGGAATCGAACGGCTCGACATCGATGGCCAGCGTTTGTGGTGGCATGCTCGCGCTCATGGATGCCGGCGTTCCAGTCAAGGGAATGGTCGCGGGAATTTCCGTCGGCCTAGTCACCGAGTCCGGCGAAGACCGGCAATTGAAACGCTACGAATTGCTCACCGACATCATCGGTTCGGAAGATCATTTCGGCGACATGGATTTCAAACTCTGCGGCACCGACAACGGGATCACCGGTTTTCAGCTCGACCTGAAACTTCCGGGCGTTAGCCATAAAATCATGGCTGAGGCGATTGTCCGCGCGAAAGAAGCACGCACAAAAATTCTCGGGATCATGCGCGACAAGATCGACAAGCCGCGCGCCGAATTATCGAAATATGCGCCGCGCATCGAGACGATCAAAATTAATCCGGAGAAAATCGGCGCGCTCATCGGGCCGGGCGGCAAGACCATTAAAGGCATCGTCGCGGAAACCGGCGCCGAAATTAACATCGAAGACGACGGCTCCGTGCACATCTACGCCACCAGCGGCGAATCGATGGCGCGAGCGAAAGAAATTATTGGCGGCATGACGAAGGAGATCGAAATCGACCAGACGTATCAGGGCCGTGTTGTCTCGATCAAAGAATTCGGCGCATTCGTCGAAGTATTTCCGGGCAGGGACGGACTCGTGCACATTTCCGAGCTGGCCGATTTCCGAGTCAAACGCACCGAAGACGTGGTCAAAATCGGCGACATGATCTGGGTGAAATGCATCGGGATCGACGACAAAGGCCGTGTGAAACTCAGTCGCAAGGCCGCGTTGAAAGATCGCGCCGAAGCGGAGACCGGACAACCGGTCGCGTAGGGTTTGTCATTCCGAGCGAAGTCGAGGAATCTCTCATTGTCTTGAGGGATTCTTCGGTCGCCGCGGCGACCTGAGGATGACCGCTGTATGAAATCCGGATTTCTTGAGAAGCTGATTGGCCGTCTCGGCCGGATAGGCCCGGACGAGGTGCAGAATTATTTCCTTCGCCTCGCGCAGGAGAAGGGATTTCTCGAGACGGTTTTCAACACGATCCAGGAAGGAATCATCGTGACCGATTCGAACGGCCGCATCACATACTTGAACGATGCGGCGTGCGAGTTGTTTGGACTGCAGAACGAGGATTCAACCGGAAAACGTCTCGACGAACGCGTGCGTGGACTCGATTGGGAATCGCTGACGCAAAGCGGCGGACCGATCAGCCGCGACATGGAAATTTTTTATCCGGCAAACCGGTTCATCAATTTTTACATCGTGCCGCTGATAATCGAGCGGCGCGATTCGGCAGCCGCGGATGCTGTTCCCGGATCACCGCGGCCAGCGACCGCGGCTACAGCGGAGCACGCCGGTCACGCGATGATTTTGCGCGACATCACGGAAAGCCGGCGCAGCGCGCAACAAACCATCGAGAGCGAGCGGTTGAATGCGCTTACTTTGCTTGCCGCGGGTGTGGCGCATGAAATCGGAAATCCGCTCAACTCGCTGCACATCCATTTGCAATTGATGGAGCGCAAAGTGCGCGAATTGGAAGGCTCGACGCGCGAAGAACTCCAGGAATCGATCGACATCGCGCGGGCCGAGATCAGCCGCCTTGATTCTATCGTCACACAATTTCTTCGCGCCATTCGGCCTTCAAGGCCGCAACTGCATCGGGAAAATATCAACACGATTGTCGAAGAAGCGGTCCGCTTCTTAAGTCCGGAAATTGAGGCGCGCGATATTGTCGTCGAACAGGAATTGCGTTCCGATCTTCCTCTGCTCGAGCTGGATCGCGAACAAATGAAGCAGGCGTTTTATAACGTGATCAAAAACAGTTTCGAAGCGATGAAGCGCCACGGTGTTCTGCGCATCCGCACCGACCGGGACGACACGCACGTTCTCGTCACTTTCACCGACACGGGTAGCGGAATTTCGGCGGAGAACTTGAGCCGCGTCTTCGAACCTTATTTCACAACGAAACCGTCCGGCACCGGACTGGGATTGTTGATCGTGCGGCGAATTGTGCGCGAGCACGGAGGCGAACTTTCGGTTGAGAGCAGCGCCGGCAAAGGGCTCACGCTGGCGATCCGTCTGCCGTATATCGACAAGCGCGTGCGGATGTTGGAAGCTGGAGCAGCGAACAAAGAGGCGCACTCGTGAGTTTCAGAATGGGAGAGAAATTGATTGCGCTTGCTACGATGAAGCCAAGGACAGCTTAATGGTCGGAGATCTGCTGCAAAGATGTTAATAATGATCGCGAGGCGTCTTTTCTCATCCCAACTACGGGCTGCAGTCGCCATCATCTTCGCGTTCCTGTCCACTCTCACGACGACGAATGCGATCATTCTTTATCGCACGGGCGATCCGGCCGCTAACACCACGGAACCGACTGGAACCCTGGCCGGAAGCGGCTGGCAATACGAAGGACTTATCGGCGCCTTTCTCGGCACCGCGATCGCGCCGCATTTTTTTATCACGGCGCAGCACTTCGGCGTGCAGTCGAGCCCGTTCTTCTATCGCGGCGTGAATTACACAATCTTGCAATGGTTCGACGATCCCAACAGCGATCTGCGCATTTATGAAGTCGCGGAGGAGTTTCCAGATTATGCGCCGCTTTACTCGCGAGAGGACGAAATAGGTCAGCACCTCGTAGTGTTTGGACGAGGCACGCAGCGGGGCAGCGAAGTTTTTTCGGGCGGCCTTTTGCGCGGTTGGGAATGGGGCGCCTCGGACGCCGTTGAGCGTTGGGGAGAAAATCAGGTGAATGATATTGTTTCGTTCGGTGCGCTCGGCGACATGCTTTACGCACTGTTTGATTCGAACGGCTTTCCCGAGGAAGCGCATCTCTCAAGTGGCGACTCCGGCGGCGGGATCTTTCTCAGCGACAACGGAGTGTGGAAACTCGCCGGTCTCAATTATTCGGTCGATGGCCCTTTTTATACTTCGCCTGGCGGCGATTATTTCTACGCAGCGTTGTTCGACATGCGCAGCCTTTATGGAATTAACGGCATCCTCGTTACCGGTAATGCGCCGGTTCCATCCGGATTTTACGCTTCGCGCATTTCCTCAAAGCTGGCGTGGATTCAGAGTGTCATCGGTCCGGGACTGGTCAACATTTCGGCAAGGGCGCAGATTGGAACAGGCGATCAAGTGTGCATCGCGGGATTCATCATTCAAGGTAGCGCCACCAAAACAAAACGTATCCTCGTTCGCGGAATGGGACCTTCGCTGCAAGCCGATGGCCTGCTGCCTGCCGCAACGTTAATGGATCCGGCGATAGAACTGCATAATTCCGCGGGCGCGACGATTCTTGCCAACGATGATTGGCGCAGCTCCCAGCAAGCCGAAATTCTGAGCACCGGTTTGGCGCCCTCGAACAACAAAGAGGCGGCGCTAATCGCGGTCCTGCCTCCTGGTGAGTACACCGTAATTCTGCGCGGCGTAGGTGCCACCACCGGTATCGGATTGATCGAGGTCTATGATCTGGATGGCAGTTTGGATCCCGATCTGGGCAATCTTTCCGCGCGGGCGGATGTTGAGACAGGGGACAGTATTCTTATTGGCGGCTTGATTGTCCGCTCGGCCTTCAACCAGGTGCTCTTGCGCGCGTTGGGGCCCGAATTGGCAAATAGCGGCATCGCCGGCGTGCTGAGCGACCCGGTGATGGAACTCCACGATTCCAACGGTGTGCTGCTCCTCAGCAACGACAATTGGAGAGATGCACCGAACAGTACGGCAATCGAAGCGACCGGGCTCGCTCCAACCGATGATCGCGAATCGGCGATTCTCACCACGCCGGCTCCGGGCAACTATACCGCGCTGGTGCGAGGCGCCGGAGACACGACCGGCATCGCGTTACTCGAAGTTTATCTGCTGGCTCAATGAAGTGCGTGCGATTTAGCGATTGAGCGATTCAATGATTGGCGGAGAGTGAAGCCGCTAACCGGCCTTCTCGCGAAATTTCATCGAATGGAACTGATGCAGCCAACCATTCTCATTGTCGATGATGAGAAGCACACGCGTGACGGGTTGCGGCGTGTGCTCGAAAATGATTATGACGTTTATGTCGCGGGCGACATCGCCGGCGCGATGGATGTGCTCGAACGCGAGAACATCGACATCCTTCTCACCGATCTCCGATTGGGCGGCGAAGATGGAATGACTTTGATCGATCGCGCGCTGAAGATGCCTCACCCGCCGATTTGCATCATGATGACAGCCTACGGTTCGGTGGATACCGCGGTCGAAGCGATGAAGCGGGGCGTCTACGATTTCGTGACCAAGCCGCTCAACCTCGACAAGGTTGAAATCCTAATCGGGCGCGCGGTGCAGAGTCGAAAACTGGAACAGGAGAATCGGTCGCTGCGGGAACAAGTGGACGAGCGCTACGGCCTGGAAAATATAATCGGCGAATCACCGGCTTTGCGTGAAGTGCTCGACACGATCCGACAGGTCGCGCCGTCATCGGCCAGCGTCTTAATTGAAGGCGAGAGCGGAACGGGCAAGGAACTCGCAGCCCACGCCATTCATAATCTAAGCCGTCGGCACAAGGCGAGATTTGTTGTCGTGCATTGCGCGGCGCTCTCGCCGCAGTTGCTCGAGAGTGAACTGTTTGGGCACGAGAGAGGAGCGTTTACCGGAGCGAGTGAGCGTCGGATTGGAAGATTCGAGCAAGCCACCGGCGGCACGATTTTCCTCGATGAAATCGGCGAGATCGATCCGAACACGCAGGTGAAATTGCTCCGCGTCATGGGCGAAGACCATGCTTTCGAGCGGGTCGGCGGCAATCAACCTTTGCGCGCGGATGCGCGGGTGGTGGCGGCGACAAATAAGAACCTCGAGAAACTGGTGCAGGAGGGAAAATTCCGTGACGATTTGTTCTTTCGCCTGAACGTGGTGCGAATCACCATGCCTCCTTTGCGCGAACGAAAGGAAGATATTCCTCTTCTCGTGCACGGTTTTTTGCGGCATTTCTGTAAAGCGAATGATAAACCGCTTCTCGATCTGGCCCCCGATGCAATGAACGCTCTCCTTGCTTACAACTGGCCCGGCAACGTTCGCGAATTGCGCACGGCCATCGAGCACGGCGTCGTCATGGCCACCGGAGCGAAGATCACTTTGCGCGATTTGCCGGGCGCGGTGAGACAAGCGGCCGGTCACGCACTGCCGCGTGGCATCTCGTCTGCTAAAGCCTTTAGCGAAAAATCGAGTCCTTTGGATCTTCGTGAAACGGAGAAAAAATTGATCCTTCAAGCTCTCACCACGACAAATGGTAACGTGACCGCGGCGGCCAAGAAGCTTGGGATCAGCCGTCGAACCTTGCATCGCAAGATCAACGAAATAAACGCGGCCGAATCGCCTGGTCTGGCGGCCATCGGCGACGAGAAAAAGCAAAATGCCGGGTAGCGCAGAATTTGTTCAACGCGTTGTCCACACGCTCGAGACCGGCAGCCTTGCGGCATGGCTGCGGCGTGGTCTGGTCGCGGTAACGATCATCGCAATCGCCGGTTTTCATTTATGGTCCAGTCACTTCCGCGGTCTCGCGACTTCGCAAGCGATGGACCAGGCGCAGATCGGGCGCGCTATCGCGAGTGGTCACGGCTGGCGCACCAACGTCATCCGGCCGCGCGCCGTGGCGCAATTGCAAGCCCACGGAAAGGACCTTCAGAAAATCTCGCTCGACACTTACCACGCGCCGCTGCCGCCGCTGGTCGATGCCATCGCGCTCTGGCCGGTAAAATCGCACTGGAAAATGACCCCGGCCGACGTGATCTACGTCGGCGACAAAGCCATTGCCGCGATGTCGATCTTGCTTTTTCTCGCGTCCGTCGCCGTGCTTTTCTTCATCGCGCGCCGATTGTTCGACCGGCGTCTTGCTCTGCTTGGTTGCGGGTTGGTTCTGCTTTGCGACGCGATCTGGCAGTATTCGCTTTCAGGTTTGCCCCAGATGCTGCTGTTGCTTCTATTCAACCTCACCGTCTACGCGCTTGTTCGCGCGGTCGAAGCAAGAAATAGCGGTGGTTTTGTCGGCCTCTGGCTTGGAGCGGTCGGCGCGGGCTTCGGTTTGCTTGCTCTAACTCACGCCCTCACGATTTGGATGTTCGTTCCCGCGCTGATCTTCTGCGCGTTTTTCTTCCGGCCGCGCGGTTGGGCCGCGGTAATTGCGCTCACTGTCTTTTTCATTATTTACGCGCCATGGCTGGTCCGGAATTACGTCGTCTGCCGTAATCCAGGCGGTGTCGCTATTTACTCCGTGCTCGATGGAATGCGCCATACCGAGGCGGGATGGATGCGCCATTCCGACATAAACTTGGAAGGCGTTGGCCCCGGGGCGCTCCGCGACAAAGTCACGGCCAATTTGCTTACGCAAATGGAACACATCTTCGGTTACCTGGGATGGAGTGTTGTGGCGCTGATGTTTTTCGCCGCGCTTCTGCACGCATTCAAACGCTCGGAAACCGGAGCCGTGCGGTGGATGATTCTCGCCATGTGGGGCGGCGCGGTGGTCGGGATGGCGGTTTACGGAATTAATGAAGAACAAGGTTTTGCCGCCAACCAATTGCATTTGATCTTTATTCCGATCATGACCTGCTATGGCCTCGCTTTTTTGCTCGTGCAATGGAATCGGCTCGGCATCCGTTTCCGCTTCGCCCGCATTGGTTTCATTACTCTTCTCTTTCTGCTCTGCGCGGTGCCGATGCTGTTCGACATGCTGCTTTCGCCCAACCGTCCGCTGGTTCGCTGGCCGCCTTACGTCCCTCCTTACATTGCCGTTCTAAACGAGTGGATGAAGCCCGATGAAATTGTTGCCTCCGATATGCCGTGGGCGATCGCTTGGTACGCGGATCGCCGCAGCTTGTGGGTTCCGGAGACGGTGAAAACCATGACCGATTTCAATGATTACAAAATC
This sequence comes from Spartobacteria bacterium, assembly GCA_003167365.1. Classification (GTDB taxonomy): domain Bacteria; phylum Verrucomicrobiota; class Verrucomicrobiia; order Chthoniobacterales; family UBA10450; genus Palsa-1382. The sequence continues at coordinate 144,120 of PMTM01000006.1, forward strand.
CTGGGCGGTCCCGTGAATGGCCTCTACCTAACGCCTATCTGCGGCAGTCAAAACACTCTCGGCGACATCTTGAAAGGCGAGTATCGCGATTGGTCTGGTGTGATCCTGCGGACTTTGAATCTGGAAAAATTTCCCCTCAAATGGGCGACTCTCCTCGGTTTGGAAAACGAATGCATCTTCTTGAGCGATCACGATCGGCAACACATTCCAACGGAGTGATTTCTTCACTCTCTGAAAAGATGCGCGCACTGAATTCATGAGTCCGCTTTTCGCCCGCCCGTCCACCAAGAGGCCGACTGGAGGGACGCGCTCCGTAGCGTCCTCTGCATAATTCCCGTTTACGAGCAGCCCTTCAGGCGTTTCATTCGCTGGTCGATGCAGGATAAAAAAATTTTTGGAACCGACGGCGTGCGCGGCATCGCTAACGTCGAGCCGGTCACCGCGGAAACCGCGTTGAAACTCGGCCGCGCCGCTGCTCATGTTTTCACCCAGTTAAACCCGCGCACCATCCCGGAGGGAGCGCGCCCGAAAATTGTCCTCGGGAAGGACACGCGTCTTTCCGGCTACATGCTCGAGAATGCACTCGTCGCCGGCATCACTTCGTTGGGTGTCGACGTTCTGATCATCGGCCCGCTGCCCACTCCGGGCGTTGCTTATATCACGAGGTCTCTTCGTGCCGATGCCGGGATCGTTCTTTCCGCTTCGCACAATCCTTACGAAGACAACGGCATCAAATTTTTCCGCCACGACGGTTATAAACTCGACGATCAGATCGAACAAAAAATCGAGCAGCTTGTTTTCACCGGTGAGATCGATTCCATTCGTCCGATCGCGGGAAAGATCGGACGCGCCGCGCGCATCGATGACGCGCTCGGACGTTATGTCGAATTCGCCAAGAGGAGTCTTCCGCGCGAGATGTCGCTCGAAGAAATGCGCGTCGCGGTCGATGTGGCCAACGGCGCCGGGTACAAATCGACCCCGTGCATTTTGCGCGAGCTCGGCGCGGAGGTGATCGTCGCGCACAACGAACCAAACGGCACCAACATCAATGCGCAATGCGGCAGCACCTATCCGGAAGAGATTCAACGTCTCGTTAAGGAGAGCCGCGCGCATGTCGGAATTACGCACGATGGCGATGCCGACCGCGTTCTGCTTTGCGACGAGAAAGGCGAGATTGTCGATGGTGACGAGATTCTCGCCATTGCCGCGGTCGATCTTTTGCGCGCCGGACAACTGCGCGAGAACACTCTCGTCGCGACAGTCATGAGCAACTTTGGTTTGGATGAAACCATCGCAAGTCACGGTGGCAAAGTCGTGCGCACTAAAGTTGGCGACCGTTACGTGATCGAAGAAATGGTGCAGCGAAACGTGAATCTCGGCGGTGAACAAAGCGGCCATATCATATTCCGCGATTTCACCACCACGGGCGATGGCATCATCAGCGCACTGCAAATTTTGCGCATCATGCACGCTACCGGCAAACCGCTGAGCGAATTGAAAAGGTGCCTCAAGAAATATCCGCAAGCGCAACGCAATTTGAAAGTGAAAGCGAAGCCGCCCATCGAAGAACTGCGTGAGGTCGTAAAATTGCGCGACGAAGTCGAGCGAGAACTTGCTGGCAAAGGCCGCGTCCTTCTTCGTTACTCCGGGACGGAACCGAAGATCCGGCTCTTGATCGAAGGCCGCGAGCTCGACAAGATCGACCAGCAAGCCAACCGAATCGCCGACGCAATTCAGAGCGCCATTGGAGCAAATTAGAACGCAATGTATAAACGTGCTGTCATCCTGACCGGGCCCGCGACTGGGCGGAGCGCTGACCCCACAAATGGTGATGGATCACGCAATAAAACACGGGCATCAACAGCTTCGAATGCGAGATCCTTCGATCGCGGCCGCGACCTCAGGATGACACGCTTTATGTTCCTATGACGTTGCCCCAGGTTATCGAAGCGCTTCTCTTCAGCGCGCAAAAGCCGATTTCCACCAAAGAGATCGCCGATCTCATGAAACGGGCCAGCGAAGCCGGCGATTTTTCGTCAAACGATTTCGGAAATGTTCGCGAGGCCGAAGTCGCGGCTGCGCTCGAGCAATTGAAACTCGAATACGTTCAGGAACAGCGTGCATTTCAAATTATCGAAAAGGCCGAAGGCTGGCAGCTCGCGACCGATCCCGCTTACGCGCCATGGGTGCGCGAGCTTCATCCCGAGCCCAAGCCTGCGCGCTTGACCGCGCCCGCGCTCGAAACGCTCGCTATCATCGCCTATCGCCAGCCAATCACGCGCGCCGATGTCGAAGCGGTGCGCGGCGTGACCATCGACGGAGTTCTGCAAACATTGATGGAGCGCGGCCTGGTCAAAATCAGCGGACGCGCCGAAATTCCGGGCCGTCCGCTTCTTTACGAGACCACCCAATTTTTTCTCGACCATTTTGGTCTGCGCAATCTCGACGAATTGCCGAACGTGGAAGAATTGCGAAAGCGCTATCTGCCGGTGGCTCCGCGCCTAGTGCCACCTGCGGCCAGCGAGCCAGCAACGCAAACATCGCCAAGCTGACGATTCCGATTGAATGACGCGGCGAAGCATCTTGTCGATCTTGGCGTCCGCTCTCGCCACATCGATAATTTTTTGCGAACCGCGATCGGCGATCGCGGCTACAGCGGATTTGCAGCCGACTGATTGCGCGCGTGCGGCGAAATATTCCGAAAGCAAACGCGGCATCTCGATGCTCGTGATGCAAAGTGGCCGAACCATCTTCGAGCATTATGGAAACGGTGGATCGGCCGATGCCCGTTGGCCGATCTTTAGCGGCACAAAAAGTTTTTGGGGAATCGCCGCGCTTGTCGCGGTCCGCGATGGATTGATTCGACTCGATGATCGCGTGGCCGACACGATCACGGAATGGAAAAGCGATCCCCGCAAGTCGCAGATCACGATTCGTCAGTTGTTGAATTTCACTGATGGGATCGAAGAAGCGTCGCGTCTGCACCGCGAATCGATCCCCGATCGCAACGCCATGGCGATTCGATTGTCGACCGTGGCTGCGCCGGGATCGGCGTTTACTTATGGGCCGAGTCATCTTCAGATTTTCTCGGAGCTGCTGCGCCGGAAACTAAACGGACGTCGGACGTCGGCCTATCTCGAGGAACAGGTGCTCAATCCGCTTGATCTCAGCGGCCTTGAATACAAGAAAGACGCGCGGGGGAATCCGTTGCTCGCGAGCGGATTTCGCCTGACCGCGCGCGAGTGGTCGCGACTCGGCGAGCTCGTGCTTGGTCGTGGAAATTATCGCGGACGTCAGATTGTCCCGGAGGATTTGTTGCGGCAGGCGTTTGCCGGTTCGCGAGCTAATCCCTCTTACGGGCTGACATTTTGGTTGAATCGCGGAGCTCCGAGTGCGCGCGAGGTCGATGTGGAAAATATGCTCGCTCTGCCGTGGCAGCGGGAAAGTTGGGCCGATGCCTGCATTTGCAAGGATGCGCCGCCCGACATGGCCGTCGGGCTGGGTTCCGGTTACCAGCGTCTCTTCATCATCCCGTCAATGAACGCGCTAATCGTTCGCCAAGGTTCAAATGCAAGATTTTCGGACGCGCAATTTTTGCGAATGATCCTCGGCCGTTCGCGTCAACGATAAAAAGCGCGGATTTGACTTGCTCACCCGTTTCTTGAACGGTTTACGGCCTATACAAGTGAAGCTGTTATTGGTCGCGCCGATTCTCAGCGCGCTGTTGCTGGCGAGCGGCAGCGTTTGCGCCGCCGACCCGGCTCGCGCGAGTGACGAACAACAACTCACCAAAATCGAAAACGATTGGGCCGATTCTTACGTCAAGCGCGACCCATCGTTCGTGCAACGCATCGCGTCGGACGATTTCGCATTCGTCGGCCCGGATGGCAACATGGTGAATAAGGCCGACTACATGAAAAGCATTACCGGCGATACGGTTTTTACGGGATTCAAGGTCGACGATCTAAAAATCCGCACGTATGGCGATGCGGCCGTCGTGATCGGGCTTGCCACCATTACCGCTAAAACGAAGGGTGAAGACGAAAGCGGCCAGTATTCCTTTACCGATGTGTTCGTGAAGCAGAAGGGCGAGTGGAAAGCTGTCTCGGGACAGGTGACGCCGGTGGCGAAAGATCAAGCGACGGAGTAAATTGCTAATCTTATGAACAAGTTTGCGATTGGTTGCGGCGGTCTAGTTGTGGTTCTGCTCTTTGTTGGACTGATCATCGGGTTGTTTTTTTGGGGGACTTACAACCGGCTCGTGACACTGGATCAAGAGGTGAACAAAAAATGGGGCGACGTGCAAACGGTCTATCAGCGGCGGGCCGATTTGATTCCCAATCTTGTTAATACAGTGGCCGGAGCCGCAAATTTCGAAAAATCTACGCTCACTGAAGTTACTAATGCGCGAGCGAGCGTCGGACGCGTTCAGCTCGATCCGAACAAGGCGCCGACCGATGCTGCGCAACTCCAGCAATTTCAGCAAGCGCAGGGACAATTGGGCAATGCATTGTCGCGCTTACTCGTCGTGAGTGAGCGTTATCCAGAGCTGCGCGCCACACAGAATTTTCAAGAATTGCAGGCGCAACTCGAAGGCACGGAAAATAGAATTGCGGTCGAGCGCAATAATTTCAACGGAGCCGTGCAGGACTACAACACTACATTGAAGCGTTTCCCGACAAACTTCGTCGGAGGAATGTTTGGTTTTCAGGTGCGTCCATTTTTCGCGTCGCAGCAAGGCGCGGAAAAGGCGCCGCCGGTGAACTTCAATTTCGGCAGCCCGGTTCCTTCGCCAGTGCCGGCTGGTTCGCCGTAAATGGTAGGGACATCTCTCCGAGATGTCCGTGATATTCCTGTGCGCGAACAAAAGATAAGTCGGACGCCCCGGAGGTGCATCCCTACCTTTGTAATCGCGTTCTGGTTTATCGCGTTGGCAACGACAACCGCTCTCCAAGCGGCGGAAGTCGTTCCGCCGAAACCCGCGGGCTACTTCAACGATTACGCCGGCGTTGTTTCAAAAGCCGCTGCGCTTCGTTTTAACGAACAACTCGCGCAATTCGAACGCGAGACCTCGAATCAAGTTATCGTCGCTGTCTTTCCGAAAATGCAGAGCGATTCGTCGATCGAGGATTACACGCAGCGGGTCGCGCAAGCGTGGGGCGTCGGGCAGAAAGATCGCCGGAATGGCGCCGTGCTTTTCGTATTCGCACAAGATCACAAGATGTACATCCAGGTTGGTTATGGGCTGGAGGGCTCACTCCCCGATATCACGGCATTCGACATCACCGAGTATCAAATCAAACCGCGTTTCCGGGCGAACGATTACGAGGGCGGACTCGCCGCCGGGATCGATTCCATCATCAAAGCGATCCGCGGAGAGTACAAAGGTTCCGGGAAAACTGCGCGCGAACGAGCGGGGACTTCGAGCGGAAAGTTTCCGTTTTCGTTTTTGTTCTTTCTCTTCGTCGCGATCATCTTTTTTGTCGCGCCCCGCTTTTCTGGTAAACGTGGGTACCGATATTCCGGATTGGGCGGCCCGTTCATTGGTGGTTGGTCGGGCGGATCCAGCGGCGGCTGGTCGTCGGGTGGCGGCGGCTTCAGTGGCTTTAGCGGTGGGGGCGGTAGTTTTGGCGGAGGCGGGGCCGGGTCGAGCTGGTGACAAGATGCGAACGAAAGAATTTCTCAGCAAGCTCGAGCACGACCGCATCATTCGCGCGATCCAGGAAGCCGAGACGAAAACCTCCGGCGAGATCCGCGTTTACATCCAGCGCGGCAATCTAAACGGTGACGCACTCGCGGCCGCGCAAAAGAAATTTCACAAACTGGGGATGCACCGAACGGGCGAACGCAACGGCGTCCTCATCTTTGTCGCGCCGCGCGCGCACAAATTTGCCGTTGTCGGCGACAAGACGATTCACGAGAAGTGCGGCGAACAATTTTGGCTGCGCGTGGTCGAGGCGATGCGAGCGCATTTCCGAAATGAAAAATTCAGCGACGCGCTGGTCGAAGCGATTGAGGAAGTCGGCAAAGTGCTGGCCGCGCATTTTCCCAGGAAGGGAATCGCCGGAAACGAGCTCCCCGACCAGATCGTCGAGGGTTAGGGATACAAATCGCCGCTTGCAAAGCTGGCTGGTTAGTGTTGATTCCACGCTCCGCAGCGAGTTTTTAAAGTTGCGCCGTTGGTCCCTGGGTATCCGTCGCTAGACGTGAAGCCGCACTCGTCAGGGGAAACCCGGTGATTAGGAGATTTCGGATTTCGGACTTTGGATTTCGGATTTTAGCTTTCCGTTTTCTGTTTTCCGCTTTCCGCTTTTTAAAATATGCCAGTTCGTTACGGTCGTTTTGAAATGCCGAAAACGCTCTCGAAAGAGGAGAGCACAGCTACTGAAACCTACGCCAAATTTGTGGCCGAACCGTTTGAAGCCGGTTACGGACACACGGTTGGAAATTCACTGCGTCGCGTGCTGCTTTCCTCGTTGGAAGGCGCTGCGATAACGTCGGTGAAAATATCGGGCGCGCAGCACGAATTCGCCACCCTGCCCGGAGTGGTCGAGGACGTGACCGACATCGTGCTCAACTTGAAGCGGGTGAAATTCATGGCGGCGGATCACGAGCCAAAAAAGCTTTCGTTGACGGTTAACAAGGAGGGCGAAGTCAGGGCCGGCGACATTCAGGTCGTGCAAGGTTACGAAGTCCTTAATCCGAAACAGGTCATCTGCACGCTCGATAAGAAGCACAAGTTTGACGCTGAGCTCGAAGTTCGCGTCGGGCGCGGTTTTGCCACGGGCGACGAGAACAAGCGGGCCGATCAGTCGATCGGAGTCATTCCGATCGATTCCATTTTCTCACCGGTCACCCGAGTGAAATACGCGGTGGAAAACACCCGTGTCGGTCAGCGCACCGATTACGACAAGCTCATCTTGGAAGTTTGGACCGATGGACGGTTAACACCGGACGACGCGCTGCTCCAATCCTCCGCCATCCTTCGCCATCACCTCGACGTATTCGTGAACTTTAACGAAGACGTGATCGAGTTCGACGAGACCCCAGCGGGTGTAAGCGAAGAGAACATGAAGCTGAAGAAACTGCTCAACATGAGCGTGAACGAAATCGAGCTCAGCGTGCGCGCGGCGAATTGTTTGAACAACGCGAACATCACCACGGTTGGCCAGTTGGCGCAAAAGAGCGAGGGCGAGATGCTCAAGTATCGAAACTTTGGCAAGAAGTCGCTAAACGAGATTAAGGATAAGCTCCAGCAGCTCGGCCTGGGCTTGGGTATGAAATTCGAAGCTGGAATGGTGGAGATGCCGGTGGTCGGCGTCGAGGGTGCAAGTCCAAATGGGGTCGGCGTTACGGCCTAACCGGCAGTTTTCGCCGCGAGGTTTGCAATGAGACATCAGAAAAAAACGGTTAAGCTTGGGCGAACCGCCGAGCATCGAAAGGCGCTGCTGGCCAATCAGGTTTGCAGCTTGATCGAACACCAGCGCATCAAGACCACATTGGCCAAAGCGAAAGCAGTGCGTCCGCTGGCGGAGAAAATGGTGACGCTCGGCAAGAAAGGATCGCTGCACGCGCGACGTACCGCACTGGCGGTTTTGCGGCAGAAGAATGCGGTGAAAAAATTGTTCAATGAAGTGGCGCCAAGATCGACCACTCGCAACGGCGGTTATACCCGCATTGTGAAACTTGGCCGGCGCAAGAGCGATTCCGCGGCGATGGCTTTTATCGAATGGGTTGACGCACTCGTGGTGGAGGAGACGCCGGCTCCGGAAGAAAAAGAAGCGAAGCGGAAAGAGCCTGAAGAAACGCCCGCGCCAACTCCGGCTGCGAAGGAAGAAGCAGCCGAACAGCCGAAACCCAAGCGCAGATTGTTCGGCAGAAAACCTCGCGAAACAGCTAAATAATTTTTGCTGGCTAACGTCGAAAGATCGACACCTAAACGGCAAGGATCGCGAAATCTTGTTGTCCCAAAAGCGGAACGGCTGGTTCCCATTGGTGGAACGTCGGCAACGTCGTCCTCTTTCTTAATAGGATTTTAATCCATTCATTGCCAGCTGTTTAGATCGACAATCCAAACTGTGGCACGGCGGTTGCATAAGGATTGGCGTCAACCAAACAAATCTTATGAACAACTTCGAATCTACTTACGCGCTTCTGGTCCGCTCGGAAGAGAAAAACCGCAGCCTGCTCGAAACGCTGGTCTATGCGATTTTCATCCTCAGCGCTGTGTTCTCGATCTGGCAGTTCGCGCATCAGCCAATAATGTTGCCGCTCAAATCGGTCAACACGTCGGCAGCGATCGCGTGTGACGCGACAATCGCGCGCAGTTAGTCGCCGGAAAGAAACTTCGCCACGCGCCGCTGAATTAGCGCGCGCGGCTTGGAACAAAGCCGGTATTCCAGATATGCACGAGTTCTGGTCGCACCTTCGCTATGCAGTGCGCATGCTCGCCAAGCAGCCGACCTTTACATTCATCGCGGTTCTAACGCTGGCGCTCGGAATCGGAGCGAATACCGCGATCTTTAGCGTAATCAACGCGGTCTTGCTCCGGCCGCTTCCGTATCCCAACGCCAATCGGATCATGGTTTTGAGTGAGTTCTCTGGGGGTCAGGGGTCAGGAGTCTTCCGTCGCCTTCGTTAGTGGATTCTCGAATTCGACGTTCTCATGCGCGACATTGTCGGGCACGAGCCGATGCTTTAGGCTCGTGCTAGATTAATCGGCCGTGAGCCGATTTCACAGTATCTGCATCGCTCTGGTTGCGGTGATCGCAATAACTTCTCTAACGGCGATCCATCTCGATTCGCAGGGAGTCTACTACGACGAACTACATCAGGCCCCTGCCGCATTTCGTTATGTGGGCAGCCATCCGAAGCAATTCATGTGGGCCTATCGCGGGATTCCGCTGCTGAACATGACTTACAGCGGCGCGATCAAATCGGCGGTCTATGGCGCCTACCTGAAATTCGTTAACCCGCACTTCAGCGTTGTCACGTGGCGGTTGGTGGGCATTGCATTTGTGGCGGCCGGCGTGTTTTGTTTTTACATCATTGCCGGCACATCCTTGCGGATCGAAAGCGCTGTTTTGTTCGGCTGCCTTTTGCTCAGTGACATTTCCGTGATCGTGATGACGCGTCACGATTGGGGACCGACCGCGCTTGCGCTTGCGCTTCGACTGACATTTCTCGCGGTCTGGATGTCGATTGCATTGAGGAAAGCGGAGGATTACAAGTTCGCGCTCGCCGGACTGATCGTTGGGATATCCATATTCGAGAAGCTCAGTTCGGTCGTGATGCTAGCGCCGCTTTTCATTCTTCTGCTCACTGTCCCCGCTCGCCGCAAAAGCAACTGGATTGCCGCCGCCTTGGGATTAATGGCGGGCTCTTTCCCGCTGGTCATCGCGAATGTTGCAACGTACCGATTGGGTCAGGGCTTCATCTCGCTCTCGGGCACGACACCCGGCAGACGCCCCATTGGTCTTACCAGCCTGATTGAATATGCGCACAATTACTTGTCCCTGGGTCAGGGACAATTCGTTCGCAATCTCGTTTTCGGTGATTTTCTGAACGCGTTCGTCGCAAAAAGTGAAACGGGGTTGATGTGTCTCGTTCTGGTGATCATTTTCATCGCAGCGATTCGACTTCGCCGGTCTGGCGATTTAATGCGACTCGCCGCTGCTGCGGCCGCGGCCTACGTAGTGCTGGCCGTTGCGATTCTGTTGCTTCCACGCGCAACGTTTATTCACCATTGGGTGATTGGTACTCCCTTTCAATACGCCGCAATCGCGCTCGGGCTGGCGGCTTTGGGGCGCCGCACGTGGTCCTACAAATTTTTGCTGGCGGTTACTCTGTGTCTGATTGCAATCCGAATACCGGCTATTATGGCAGTGGAAAGCTCATTCATCTCTGGAAAAGCTTCCGTCAGGTTCGATCCTGGCTTCAACCGGCTGGTGCAACTCGCCGCAACCAAGTCGAAAGATGCGGTGTTCATTTCGTCGGACTGGGGATCGGGGAATCAAATCTATTGCGGGACCGACGGGAACGATGATTCCTTTGCCGAACCGTTCTGGGACGCAAGGCCTGCGAAAGCCGTGCTGGAAGTTGCGTCCAAAACGAAGAAACGCACGTTGTACCTGGTCACCACGGGCCTCGCTCCACAATTCTCAGAGGCATCGGCATCCATTATCGATGCAATGACGAATTCCCAAGATTGGCAGAGCAAACCTGCCGAAGAAGAATTCTCCAATCTTGGTCCGATCGAAGTGCGCAAATTTGTGCGGCGGATCGAATGAAGCCGAGGTGACGCCTGGTCACTTATGAAGGAATTACTTCCGTTCGAATTCAGCTCGGTTCCATTTTGTGCAAGCGTGGGCGTCGCTTAACACAGCGATTTCAATTTCCAGTTCAATTTTCCGTCACCGGAAATTTCCAGCCACGCAACACTCGGTGCGGCGCCACAATTTGGTCGGGTAACGCAACCAGGATTCAAAAACAAAACGCCGGCGCGTTTCTCATTTCGCGGAACGTGCGTGTGACCATGCAGCACAACATCGACATTCTCCGGCGTTCTTTCGGCCGGAATGTGTTGCAGGTGAAATTTAACGCCGTCGCGCGCAAGATCGACAACCAGCGGCCAGTCATTGTTGCTGTCACAATTGCCGCGAACAATTGTGAGCGGCGGGCCGAAGGTCCGTATTTCATCTAGAATGTGTTCCGCGCAGACGTCGCCAAGGTGCCAAATTTCATCCGCGCCTTCCGCCAGGATCGAGATGTTCTCCGGCAAGCGATCGTGCGTGTCAGCCAAAACAAATATGCGCAGCGGCTTTGTCATTTAGGAAGGAATCTTCGCACAAAGGTCACGAAGGTTCGCAACGGATCACAAAGTTTGTTTAGTTTGTCTTACCTCGAATCCGTTGTGTCCTTTGTGTTCGTTGTGCGATGAACGAATCAAGCTAGTTTCTTCCTGTGTCATTTAACAATTTCGGACTTTCGCCGGAAGTCGTCCGCGGCACTCAGGCGATGGGTTTCACCGAACCGACGCCGATCCAGCTTCGCGCATTCCCAATTATTTTGGAGGGGAGGGACCTCATCGGTACCGCGCAAACTGGCACGGGCAAGACGGCCGCGTTCGCGTTGCCTATCCTCACTTTGCTTGCTAAGCACGGCGCGTTTCGTTGTCTTGTTATTGAACCGACGCGCGAACTCGCCGCGCAAGTTGAAACGGCGTTTCGCGATTATGGCCGCTTCACCGATCTGCACGTGACTGTCGTGCACGGCGGCGTCGGCTACGGCAAACAGCGCGAAGACATCAAGCACGGCATGGACGTGGTCACCGCCACGCCGGGTCGTCTGCTTGATCACCTCGAGCAAGGCACCATGAACCTGCGGCAGGTCAATATTCTCGTCCTCGACGAGGTCGACCGTATGCTCGACATGGGATTTTTGCCGGACGTGCGCCGAATCGTTAAGCAGATTTCCACCGATCGACAAACTCTGCTTTTTTCCGCGACGTTGCCGCCGGAAATCGAACGGCTCTCGGCCTGGGTTCTGCGCGATCCGGAGCTGGTGGAAATTGGCGTGCGCCGTTCGCCTGCCGAAACCGTTACGCATGCGGTTTATCCGGTGGCTGGCGAACAAAAGTTCGATCTACTCATGGCGTTGCTCGAACGGACGAATTACGACAGCGCTCTGATCTTTTCACGCACGAAGCACGGTGCCGATCGCATCGCTCACAAATTGAAACAGGGAAATCATTCGGTCGCCGTTCTGCATTCAAACCGCACGCAACGCGAACGCATTGAGGCGCTCGATGGATTCAAGAGCGGCAAATACGAAGTCATGGTCGCGACCGATATCGCCGCGCGCGGGCTCGATATCGCGGGTGTCAGTCACGTCATCAATTACGATGTGCCTGAGCATCCGGAAGATTATGTCCATCGCATCGGGCGCACCGGTCGCGCACAAAATGTGGGCGATGCCTTCACCCTCATGAATGGCGAGGAAGTCGCCGCTCTCCAGGCGATCGAGCGTTTCATCGGGCGAAAAATTCCGCGGCTCAAGCTCGAGAATTTCCCGTACATGTACACCGTGCTTTTTGAGCCGGAATCCACCTCCGGAGGGAAACGCGCGATCGGCGGCGGCCGGACTCACCGCGGCTATTCCTTCGGGCGGCGAAAAAGGTAGGGAACACTCGTCGCGGCGAGCGTCCGTGATGTTTCGGACGGCTCGGAGAGATTCACTATCTCGAAAACGCTTCGCTCGCGGCTTTCAAACGCTCTGCCTCGACCCGTTCGAACTGTTCCTTCGCGCGTTGTTCCAGCCGCGTGAAGTCCATTCCTTGCAATTTCGCTGAGTTGCGCGCTGCAGTTGCCAAAGAACGCCACAAAAGTTGTTTGCCGGTGATGCCAAGTGCGAGACCTTCCAGTGCCTGCAGCAGTCCCAACCCTCCGGCTTCGTTGCCGGAAACGTTGAGCTTCGCCTGTCCGACTTTCTCCAGGATCCATGCGCCTGCCTTGCGGAGACCGCTTTCTTCGACACCAAGTTTTTCCATCAATCCGCGAAGAACATCCTGGTCTGCCCGAACATCGTCGCGGACCTCGCGGAAGAATGTTCCAAGCCGCTGACCGTCGAATTCTTTCGCAAGATGATCGAGCAACTCAATCGCCGCGATTGAGCCGGCAAAATGATCGTTTAAGTAAGCAGCCAGTTCCTTCACGTTAAGATCGACAATCAGTTGTAGAGGCGCTTGTGCCAAGTGCCTAATCTTTTGGTTTCGGCGCTTGATACAAACGCCGCTACAACCTGCTCACTTCGCACACCACTGATCGACCCACTCGTTCACTGTTTTGTACCAAAGCCGGCTGTTCTGCGGCTTGAGCACCCAGTGGCCTTCATCCGGAAAATACAACATTTTCGATGGCACCTTCAACCGTTGCAAGGTGGTGAACAGATCGAACCCTTGCGACACGTCGAGTCGGTAATCGAGCTGGCCGTGGACCACCAAAGTCGGCGTCTTGAACTTGTCGGCGAACAAGTGCGGTGAGAATTTGCGGTAGAGCTCGCGCTGTTTCCACGGCGGGCCTTTGAATTCCCATTCCATGAACCAAAGTTCTTCCGTCGTTCCGTAAGAAGTTTCGGTGTTAAACGTCCCGTCGTGGGAGACGATGCACTTGAAGCGGTCAGTGTGTCCGAGCACCCAGTTCGCCATGTAACCGCCGTAGCTCGCGCCCAGCGCCGCCTCGCGGTTCTTGTCGATGAACGGATAAGTCTTCTCCACGTAATCGAGCCCTTTCATCAGATCGACATACGGTTTGCCGCCCCAATCGCCACTGATCGAATCGATAAACTTCTGCCCGTAACCGGTCGAGCCATGGAAATTGATCATGACCACGACATAGCCGTTGGCCGCGAACAACTCCGCGTTCCAGCGATACGTCCACGAATTTCCCCACGCGCCTTGGGGTCCGCCATGGATCAAAAACTTCAGCGGATATTTCTTTGCCGGATCGAATCCCGGCGGCTTGATAATGAATCCCTGCACGTCCTCGTTGTTCGCACCTTTGAACGTGAACGGCTCCAGCGGCTGCATGTCGATCCGCGATAGCAACGCGTCGTTCATGCGAGTGACTGGGATAACTACGGATTTGCCTGTCCCGCTCACCTCGATTCGCGCGATTTCACTTGGCGCTTGAATCGACACGCGGCTAAAAAAAAGCGTCCGCCCGTCATTCGAAAAAACGAAATCATCCGCATGTGTTCGAGCGATGATCGCCGGCTCCTTCGCATCGAGCGGGAGCGCCCAGACAGGTGATTCGCCATTATCTTCGGCGCCAAAAAAAATCATCTTTGAATCCGGCGTCCATGCGAAACTTCCGACAGAGCGGTCCCAATCCGCCGCAAGCGTGCGGCTTTGCCGGAGCTCGCGCTGATACACGACGAGCGATTCTTTGTCCGCCTCGAAACCGGCGCGCGCCATCGATCGCCAGGCGATGTGCTTTCCGTCGGGTGAGTAAGCCGGTGTATTGTCATTACCCGGGCTGGTCGAAATTTTCTTCGGCACGCCACCGGCCATCGGCACGATGAAAATCTCGTTGTTCGTGCTGGTCGCTTCGACTTCGTCGATGTTGCTGGTGTAAGCGAGCTCCTGGCCGTCCGGCGAAATCGCGTACATGTCTTGACCGCCGAGATTGAATGGCGGCACATCGTGATCGCCCGGAGTGAGATCGCGGGGTTCTTGGTGTAGTGGCGGCTGTCTCAGCCGCATATCCGGATTATTTGCGGGTGAGACACCCGCCTCTACACTTGCGTCCGCATCCGCGCTTACGGCAAACAAATGGCTGCGTTTGAATTCAGTGTAGGCGTTCCAGTGCCGGTAGAGGAGTTTCGTGAAAATTTTCGCTTTCACTTTGCTCTTCTTGAGTTCTTCGTCGCGGCGCTTGTTCTCGGCATCGTCCTTCGCCTCCGGATAAACTGACGACACAAACACAATATTCTTTCCGTCCGGCGACCAGATCGCGCCATCCGCGCCGGTCGAGATGTTCGTGACTTGATGCGGCTGTCCATCCAATCCACCGCTTTCAGGCGTGAAATTCGACATCCAGATTTGCGTCGGATCGGTCGCCTTCGACGTCCAGATCAAGCGCTTGCCGTCCGGCGAAAAGCGCGGTCGTTCCTCGTGATTCGACGTCAAATTCAGCCGGCGCGCTTCGCCGCCGTTAGCCGGCACGATCCACAAATGCGAAATCTTCGTGTTCGCCTCGAGATCGACATCCACCGCCGCGAACACGACCCATTTTCCATCGGGCGACGGCACCGGTTCGCTCAAGCGCTTGAGCTTCATCATGTCTTCGAACGTGAACGGTCGTTTGCCGGAGGAGTTTTGCGGCGCGGGTTGCGCGACTGCAGCGGCAGCGAAAATGAAAATGACGGCGAAAAATCTTAGTTTCATGCGTATTGGAATGTGACTTGTAGAGGCGCTCGCCCCGGCGAACGCCTTGTAATTAGTTTCGGCGCTTGATACAAGCGCCGCTACAACAATCTGCTTATGAAAACGCTGCTTTGTTTTATCCTTGTCGCTGTTGGGACACTAACTGTCTGCGCCGAGAAAATCGCACTTGTTGGTGGCACGCTGATCAATCCGGCAACTGAGCGAGTCATCACGAACGCGCGGATTTTGATCGACGGCGATCGCATTACCGATTTCGGAGATGGAATTACGACACCTGTCCCGAAAGGTGCGCGCGTCATCGATTGCAAAGGCAAATTCATTCTACCCGGCTATATCGACACACATGTTCACTTCTTCCAATCGGGCGGTCTCTTCACGCGACCGGACGTTGTCGATCTGACGAAGGTCCGGCCATATGCGGACGAGATCGCATTGATCAAGAAAAATTTGCCCGACACGTTCGAGCGCTATTTGCGCAGCGGCATTACGTCGGTGATCGATGTGGGCGGGCCGTTTTGGAATTTCGAAGTCCGCAAGATCGCGAACTCGACGGCTAAAGCGCCGCGCGTTGCCGTGGCGGGTCCATTGATCTCAAGTGTCGCGCGACCGCAACTCGATCTCGGCGATCCACCCATCGTCAAGATCGACAGTCCTGAAGAAGCGCAGGAGTTCGTTCGCAAGCTCGCGCTGCAAAATCCCGATCTGGTAAAGATTTGGTACATTGTCGATAAAGATCATCCGGTCGACAGCTTCCGCCCGATCGTGCGCGCGACTGTCGAAGAAAGCCACGCTCACAAATTGCGTGTTGCCGTGCACGCGACTGAGCTGGAAACCGCGCGCGCCGCCGTCGAAGAAGGTGCGGACGTGCTCGTGCACAGCGTCACCGACAAGGAAGTCGACGATCGCTTCGTGCAGCTGTTGATAGAAAAGCACATTATCCTAACGCCGACGCTTGTCGTTTTCGAACGGTACGGACGCACGTTCGCAAACAAGTTGAATCTCACGCCAGAAGAGAAGGCGTGGGGCAATCCGGAAGTGATTGCGACGCTCGATGTCACGAAACTGCCGCCAGATCAATTGCCCGACCGGATCAAGACCGCGCTGGCCAGTCCGGATGCCGTCCTCGATCGGATCAAAAAGACGTACGACGTCGCGCTGAAGAATCTAAAAACGCTCGAGGATGCTAATGTGACCATCGCGGCCGGGACCGACGCGGGAAATATCGGCACGATTCACGGCCCGGCGCTTTTCCGTGAATTTCAGTTGATGCGCGAAGCCGGGCTCACTCCGATGCAAATTCTTCAGTGCGCAACCGTCAATGCCGCTAAACTTTTCGGCGGAGAGACTGGCGCACATATTGGCAAGATCGACAATGGAAACTTCGCCGATCTCGTCATTCTGAAATCGAATCCGCTCGATGACGTCGCGAACGCATCCGACATCGAAAGCGTGATCAAGAACGGCATTCTCTATCCCGCTAGCTCGCTTGCGACCGCGCCTATGCAATCGCAAGCGAAGAGAATGAAGGCGATCGTGGTGCATGAGTACGGCGGGCCGGAGGTATTGAAGTATGAAGATGCCCCCGTGCCGGAGCCGAAGGAGAACGAAGTTCTGGTGCGCGTGATAGCCAGCGGCGTTAATCCAGCCGACCCGCTCATTGTCTCGGGCAAATACGCGAAAGAGTTTGGAACGCATCTGCCTCTGATTCCGGGATACGATATGGCGGGAATGGTCCAGAAAATCGGAGCCAAGGTTACCAAACTAAAAGTCGGCGATCCCGTTTACGCTTATCTGCTTTGGGGCGGAGGCTGGGCCGAGTATGCGGTCACGACGGAGGGAGAGGCCGCGGTCAAACCGAAATCGCTTAGTTACACGGAAGCAGCAGCGGTTCCGCTGGCCGCGTTGACAGCATGGCAGGCGTTGATCGATACCGCGAAGTTAAGCGCGGGCCAGACCGTTCTCATTCACGGTGGCTCAGGAGGCGTGGGAAGTTTTGCTATCCAGATTGCAAAGGCGCGGGGCGCCAAAGTGATCGCGACGGCTTCGACTGGCAATCAAGACTTGCTCAAACAACTGGGCGCGGACACGGCGATCGACTACACCAAGACAAAATTCGAAGACGTCGCGAAAGATGTCGATGTGGTGCTCGATCCGGTCGGGAAGGATACATTGGCGCGCTCTTACGGCGTCTTAAAAAAGGGCGGGATCGTCGTCACGCTGGTCGCAAGGATCGACCAGGCGGAACTCACTCAGCGCGGGATCCGTGGCGCATCGCTCTCATCCCATCCCGACGCGAACGAGCTCGCGCAGATCACGGCGTTAATCGAGGAGAAGAAGATCAAGCCGATCGTTTCGCAGGTGCTTCCGCTCACGGAGGCAGTGAAGGCGGATGAACAGGCCGAGACACATCACACGCGCGGTAAGATTGTGCTCAAAGTTGCTGAAGAGCCGAAGATCTGACACCGGCCAACATCTCGGGCGTCATCCGCACTGGGGCCCGGCTGGAAATTCATTGCAAGAACTGCAGCCTTGCGCGTTCTTCATCGACCATGAAAATGAATCGTCTCTTTTTTCTCCTTAGTGTGACGTACGGGTTTTCGCTTCTTAATTTGTCAGCGGCCGATCCCAATCCGCTGACGCCGAAGAAGCCGGTGTCGGATGAGTATCAGGGCGTCAAGGTTCAGGACGATTACCAATGGCTGGAGAAGGATGACGATCCGGAAGTGAAGGCGTGGTCGGATGCGCAGAACCAGCGGACGCGCGCTTACATCGATAAATTGCCGGACCGGGAGAAAATCGCGAGACAATTGACGGAGTGGTACGCGAAAACTTCGCCGAGCTATTCAGAGCTTGTCTCGCGTCCGGGAATTTTGTTCGCGCTAAAATTTCAGCCACCGAAGCAGCAGCAGATGCTGGTGACGCTGTTATCGCCCGACAATCTGAAGTCGGAGAAAATGGTGCTCGATCCGAACGTGCTCGACGCGAAAGGCACGACGGCGATCGATTGGTTTGTGCCGTCGCGCGACGGCAAGTACGTGGCGATCTCGATTTCGCAGGGAGGCAGCGAAGATGGGACGCTGCATATTTATGAAACGGCGACGGGCAAGGCGCAGACGGATTCGATTGCGCACGTCCAATATCCAACAGCCGGCGGAAGCGCGGCCTGGAACGCGGACGGCACGGGGATTTATTACACCCGCTTCCCGCGCAAAGGCGAAAAGCCGGACGCCGACCTGAATTTTTATCAGCAGGTTTATTTTCATAAACTCGGCGCAACCGATACGGAGGACGCTTATTCGATCGGCAAAGAATTTCCACGGATCGCGGAGGTGGCGCTCGAGAGTTCGCGCGACGGCAAATATATTCTCGCCACCGTGGCGAACGGCGACGGCGGCGATTTCGCGCATTACCTGCTCGGACCAGATGGAAACTGGAAGCAGTTGACACAGTTCAGCGATCAGGTGAAATCGGCGCGCCTCGGCCGCGACAATGCGCTCTATCTGCTTTCGCGCGCGGATGCGCCGCGCGGAAAGGTCTTGCGCTTGTCGCTCGAGACCCCGGAGCTGGCGACGGCGGCGATGATTGTGCCGCCAGGCGATGCCGTGATTCAACATCTCGAGCCAACAGCCGACGCGCTCTATGTCAGCGATCTCCTGGGCGGGCCATCGCAAATTCGACGTTTCGGATTGGACGGCAAAGGCGAAACGATCGTGCCCATTCCAAAAATCTCCGCCGTGTCGGAGATGCTTGCGATGGAAGATAACTCGCTGCTCTTCCGTGATGTCAGTTACACCGAGCCGGCGGCGTGGTTCCATTGTGTCGCGGGCAAAGCCGCGCCGGTGAAGACGGCGCTGGTCAACACGTCGCCCGTTTCATTTGCAGACATTGAAGTGACGCGTGAGTTCGCGTCCTCGAAAGACGGCACGAAAATTCCGGTCAACATCGTCTGCAAGAAAGGAACAAAGCGCGACGGCAACAATCCCACGCTGCTTTACGGCTACGGCGGTTACAGCATCAGCGTGTCGCCGAGTTTTGATTTCACCCGCCGGCTTTGGTTCGATCGTGGCGGCGTTTTTGTGGTGGCGAATATCCGCGGCGGCGGCGAGTTCGGTGAGGAATGGCACAGGGCCGGGAATCTCACGAAAAAACAAAACGTGTTCGATGATTTCGCGGCCTCCGGAGAATATCTGATCAAGCAGAAGTACACGCGGCCGGAGAAGCTCGCGATTCTGGGCGGGAGCAACGGTGGGCTCCTCATGGGCGCGCTGATTACGCAACATCCCGATCTAATGCACGCGGTCGTTTCGTTCGTCGGTATTTACGACATGTTGCGGGTCGAGCTCGCGCCAAACGGCGCGTTCAACGTCACGGAATTCGGGACAGTGAAAGATCCGGAACAGTTCAAGGCCCTTTACGCCTATTCGCCGTATCATCACGTAGTCGATGGCACCAAATATCCCTCGATTCTGATGATGACCGGTGCGAACGACGGACGCGTCGCGCCGTATCATTCGCGCAAAATGGTCGCGCGCCTCGACGAAGCGAATAAATCCGGCAATCCAATTTTGTTGCGTACCAGCTCAAGTGCCGGGCACGGCATCGGCACGGCGTTAAGCGAACGGATTAAACAATTCGCGGACGAATATTCGTTCCTCTTCGCGCAACTGGACATGCGCGCCAAAAAATGATCTCGATCGCGGACCGATAGTTGAGACTCGCAGGCGACACGCCTGCCCCTACACCTGCTGTCATTCCGGGACGCGAGGAACCTCTCAAAATCTCGCCCCATTTTACGCAATCGCTGACTTCCCAATCATCGGATGTTCGGCTAGATCTTTCTGCCACTTGCTCTTATGAAACACGCACGATTCGTCGTTCTTCTTTTATTATTCGCCGCTTCCAGTGCATTTTCCGCGAGTCCGTCACCGGCTCCCGCGGTCACAGCCCCCATCATCACGCCGCCGCCGACACCACCGCCGCAGCGGACGTTGAAGCCCGAAGATTACGCGCAGCTCCGCGATGTGGACGAGCCGAACATTTCGCCCGACGGCAACTCCGTCGTCTATGTCGTGAAGAAAGCCGACATGGAGAAAGACAAACTTCCCGGCAACCTTTGGTTGGCGAAGTGGGACGGCTCGGAGAATCGCGCTCTGACTTACGGGAACAAAAGCCAGTCACATCCGCGCTGGAGTCCGGATGGAAAATGGATCGCGTTTCTTTCCGGCCGCGAGGACGAAAACGAAGTTGATCAGCTCTGGATCATGTCGAGCAGCGGCGGCGAAGCGCAAAAGTTCACCGACCTGAAAGGGAACGTCGATGACTTCGCTTGGTCGCCCGATTCAAAGCGCATTGTGCTCGTTGTGCACGATCCCGACCCGCGCGAGCCGGAGAAGAAGGAAAAAGAGAAGAAGACCGTTCCACCGATCGTCATCGATCGTTTCTTCTTCAAGCACGACATCGACGGCTATCTGATCGATCGCTGGTCGCACCTGCAACTGCTCGATCTCGCGACGCGCAAGATCGACGTCATCACCTCGGGCAAACATGATGAATTTCTGCCGGCCTGGTCGCCCGATGGAAACGAGATCGCGTTTGTGACCAAGCGCGGCGACGACCCGGATCGCACAGAGAATTGGGACGTTTACGTGATCGGCGCGCAGCCGGGCGCGAAAGAGCGTCAGGTCACCACGTCGCCTGAGGCCGATCCGCATCCCGATTTAGAAAGCGCGCCGGCTTGGAGCCCTGACGGAAAAACGATCGCTTACATCCACGGCGGCGATCCGAAGAAGATCGAATACGCCGTTCATACACTCGCAATTATTCCGGCGGCGGGTGGCGAAGCCAAAGTACTGACGCAAAACCTCGATCGCAACGTCGAGCAGCCGCATTGGTCGCCCGACAGCAAATCGGTCTTTGTTGTTTTGGAAGATGACGGCGCGAAAACGCTCGTGCGCGTTCCCATCGCCGGCGGCGCGCCCGAAACTGTGGTCGGCGGCCGGCGCAGTGTCGCCGGCTACGACGTGAGCAAGAACGGGAAAGTGATCGTGCGCGCGAGCACGCCGGACAGTCCGTATGAAATTTTCGCGACGGAGAAAAACAATCTGCGCGATCTGACGAAGCAAAACGACGCTTGGCTCCTCACGATTAGACTCGGACGCTTCGAAGAAACGAAATTCAAAAGCAAAGACGGCACCGAAATTCACGGTTTTGTCGTTCGCCCTGTCGATCCTGCCGCGGGCGCCAAACCGCCCGCGTTGCTGCGTCCGCACGGTGGTCCGCAATCGCAATATGCGAACGAGTTCAGTTTCGAGGCGCAACTTTTCGCCGCAAACGGTTACGCGGTCATCATGCCGAACCCGCGCGGCTCGACCGGGCGCGGCGAAAAATTCGCCATGGGCATTTTTGCCGCCTGGGGAAGTGTGGATGTCGAAGATGATCTCGCCGCGGTGGACGACGCGGTCGCGCGCGGCCTGGCCGATCCCGATCGTCTCGGCGTGGGCGGTTGGAGTTACGGCGGCATTTCGACCAACTATCTCATCGCCAGCACCACGCGTTTCAAAGCGGCCACCAGCGGCGCGTCGATATCGAACGTGCTCGCGGGCTACGGCACCGATCAATACATTATCGATTACGAAGCCGAGCTCGGCCTCCCGTGGAAAAACATTGAGACGTGGACGCGCATTTCCTATCCGTTCCTGCACGCCGACCGGATCAAGACGCCCACGCTATTCCTGTGCGGTCAGGACGACTTCAACGTGCCGTTGCTCAACACCGAGCAGATGTATCAAGCCTTGCGCAGCCTCAATGTGCCGACCGAGCTGGTAATTTATCCCGGCCAATTCCATCGGCTCAAGAAGCCGAGCTACATCATCGACCGCTACAAACGCTATCTCGCTTGGTATGCGAAGTGGATAGGACTGACCGGCGCCGCGTCCAAGTAGCGCAGTCCCCATAAAGTCCTACGGATAGGGTGACCAAAACGAGGCGCCGACGACGTCGGACAAGGTTTGCTTGGCGCTTGGCGGTACCGCTGGAAGCGAATCTACGATTTGCGGACCATAGATGTCTCCGAAAATATCAGCGCCCGTATTGTAAAGTATTGAGCCCTTCTTCAGATAATTGGTCCAGTCGGTAACGCCGACCGGGGCACCGGTCGCTCTGTTCGTTTCGATCGCGTATTGATCCACCGCAGCATCGATCAAGCGCAGGTCATTCAGGATGCGGGTTGCTTGCGAACGTTTGCGCGCGCGGAGGAAGCCGGGCACGGCAATGGTCGCAAGCAGTGCGATGATTGCGACAACAATCATGATCTCCACGAGTGTAAAACCGTCATGTTTATTAATATCTATAATTTTCACACCTGTGTTTTCAGCAATCGACACACCGATGGGCGATCGGATTGGCCTAAACTGTTTGTAGGACGCCGTCCTACATTTCTCCCACTGCGTGGGTCGAGGGATGGCCTACGCTATTTCGGCGGCGTGAGCGTCTTCCCATCTCGTCGCCATCCGACGTAACTCGAGCGCGGTGTCGATCCCGAGTTTCTCTTTCGCTCGCGCGCAATAAGCCTGCACTGTTTTTAGACTCAGATGCAGGTCGTCCGCGATTCTTAACGTGGTGCGACCTTGCCCGAGCAACCGAAAAATTTCAAGTTCGCGATCACTCAACTGTTGAACGGGCGCGGCTTCACCTTCGTCGCTGCTCCGGCGTCCGCCCAACCTTAACGCCATCGCCGCGACCACACGATCACTCAAATAAACACCGCCTTCCAAAACGCGACGGATAGCGGTGAGCACATTCTGTGTACTCTCGCGTTTCATTACATAACCGCGTGCGCCGGCACGGAGTGCGCGCTCGGCGTAAAGCATTTCATCGTGCATCGAGAGAACTACAACCGCGACCGCGGG
Source organism: Spartobacteria bacterium (assembly GCA_003167365.1). Lineage (GTDB taxonomy): Bacteria > Verrucomicrobiota > Verrucomicrobiia > Chthoniobacterales > UBA10450 > Palsa-1382. Next base: position 166,971 of record PMTM01000006.1, read on the forward strand.
ATGTTGAATACGAAGGTCTTTGATTAACTCGAGGCCAGAAGTGAGCTTCAATGAAATATCGATCAGAGCGAGATGCGGCCGCGTGGTCGCGATTTTCATCAACGCACTAGCGGCATCTTCCGCATCGCCGCAGACGACGACGTCCGCCTGTTGATTGATGAGCGTGGCCAAGCCATCGCGAACCAGCGGATGATCGTCCACCAAAAATACGCGGCTCTTGCGCGCGAAGATGTCAGGCGTTGAGCGGCTCATGTTCCTCGGCAAGGTCTTCTGGTTTAGTCGTGAGCGCGCAGGTGACAACGGTGCCGCTTCCGCCATTACACTCGGCCGTGAATCGGCCGCCAATCAAACCTGCGCTGTGGCTCATGATGCGAAGGCCAAGCCCTTCATGATGAAGCGGAAGATCGGGCAAACCTTCGCCATCATCCGTGATGGTGAGAGTCAGAGCGGGAGTCGCCACTCTTAGCTCGATCAGAATTTGCCGCGCGCGACCATGCTTGATCGCGTTGTTTACGGCTTCCTGTGCGATCCGATACAATTGCGTCGCTGTGGTTGAATCGCGCACGCAGACCGACTCGTTGCACAAGAAATGGCACTGCACATTGCAACGCTCCTGTGTGTTCTGCGCCAGGCCCTCCAACGCCACTTGCAAACCTTCCGCTTCGAGGTCGGGTGAAAAGAATCCGCGCGCAAGGTTTCGTGTAATATCGATCGCTTCCTCGACCAGACGAACCACCTTTCCCGCTTGGGCCGCTTCCTCCTGCGATTTCGCTGCCAAACTTTCGCTCACTACATGGGCTACAAGCGCCGTGCCAGTTAGATGCTGGCAAAGACTATCGTGCAAATCTTGTCCTAGACGCCGCCGCTCGCGCTCGGTTACTTCGGCGACTTCTTTCTCGAGTTCTTGGCGGTGGCCAATCTCGAGTTGTAGCGCTGCGGTCCGGTCCCGGACACGTTGATCGAGCTCGCGCAGCACGGAGCGCAGGTGCGCGACCAGCCAGGTAATGACCGTATTACAAGCAAATACCATTACCGCGTTCCACCAAAGCACTTCGGGAATCCCTGCCGCCAAGTCGGACAGGACCCCGACAGCGACGATGATAACCGACAGCAACAAGCCAAAATTTCTTCCTACAAACCAGGTGCCGAGCGCCAGTGGCAAAAAGTAGACGACGAGTATCGAGCGTTCGTAACCGGTCAGATAATCTGCCAGGCCCACGAGGCAGACCAAAACGATACAGACCGCGCCGACAAGAGAGCGAGGACCCTTTTCAAAGAAATCGGTAAGGCGGCCAAGAATGGGACGGGAGAATCTGCGTAGCGATCTAGTCTGTCGAGGACGCGCGGGGATTTCCCATTCGACGCTGTTTTTTGCCAAACACTGATGCACGATTCATCTTGGAAGCGATTCCCATGCTAGACCCGCCCGACTGGTCGCGTGTTTCTTCGGCGCTGGCAACTCGATGAAGTTCGCATTCAAGGCGGCGAAGTCGAAATTCAGGTCGAAATTGCGCGTGGGGACACGCGCCCTATACCTGTCCTCGGTGGTCGGAGGCGTGTGATTGCGGAAGGCGCCAAGTGATTGCGAGAGGTCAACGCTCTGCCCAGTCGCGAACCCTGCCGAACGGTTGCGGCTCGGGATGACAAATTAAAGTTTACTGTTTACGTCGGCCAGGCGCTTGAGACCGGCTTCAGCGCGGGGATCGCCCTTGGCTTTGTGATACCACTCGGCGGCCTGCTTGTTGTCCTGCGGAACACCCAAACCTTTTTCGTAGCTGTAACCAAGGCAGACATACGCACGAACATTTTGTTGGGCGGCGCTTTTTTGGAAAAGCGCGATCGCCTCCGTCAGATTTTTTTCGACGCCAGTACCGCTGCCGTAAAGTTGCCCCAAAAAAACCTGCGCGTCGGCGTATCCCTGGTCGGCCGATTTGCGGAACCACTTCGCGGCGTCAGCCGGATCTTTGGCGACGTCGTGTCCGAGAATGTACCACGTGCCGACATAGAATTGGTCCCGCGCATTGCCTTTCTCGGCGTCCTGCCGGATGAGGCGATCGCCGAGTTTAGGATCGGCCGCCACGACGTCATCGTAGGTCCGGATGTGCGGCTTGGGCGGCTCGATGTATTTCACCAAAAAGCTGACGATGTTCACCAGGATGAGAAAAATGAAGACGAAGATCAGCGTGCGAAATGGCGCGACAACGAGCGGGCCCGAGCCGAGCTCGAGGACGGCTTGCGCGGGATTGTCGGGTTGATAATGGACGGTGACGGCCTGGCCGGCCGGGTAGCGAGCGAGGACGGAGTCGATCTGTTTTTTCGGAATGGCAGCGGCGAATGAAACGCGATTCGAAGTGAAGTTCATGCCGTTCACTGCGTAGGAATAGGTCACGAACGGTTGCAGGCGCAGGGCAATGCGCTTGCGTTCCGCCGCGGTGACAACGCCGTCAACGCCAGGCCAGGAAGTGCTAGCCTTCGCCATTTGGATATTTTTCCACAGGTGCCAGATCGCGAACGGAAATAGGACGATGGCAATGAGCGAAAGCACAGCTCCCGTTGTCTCCTCGTTTTGAAACGATAACAAGCTGGAAATCCTCTCTTGCGACTACACGGAAGCGGACTGAAATTTCCCGTCCTATGGCAACGAACCCGACGCAATACGCGCATCCCGAGGCGCTGGTGGAAACCGATTGGCTCGAGAAACATCTCAAGGACGATGGGATTCGGATCGTCGAATCGAACGAGGACGTTTTGCTTTACGGCACCGGGCATATTCCCGGCGCGGTGCACATCGATTGGCGCGCCGATCTGCAGGACCCGGTGATCCGCGATTACATCGCGCCGGAAACATTCGCCGAGCTTTGCAGCAAGAACGGCATCACTCCGGACACGACCTGCGTTTTTTACGGCGACAAGGCGAACTGGTGGGCGTGTTACGCGCTTTGGGCGTTTCGATTGTTCGGACACGGCAAGGTGAAGATCCTCAATGGCGGCCGCGATAAATGGAAAGCGGAGCAACGCCCGATGACGCGCGACGTTCCGAAATACCCGAAGACAAATTATTCTGTGCCGAAGAAACGATTCGACAAAGAGATCCGCGCATTTGCCGATGAAGCGCTCGCGCAAAGCGAGAGTGGCAAGCCGTTGATCGATGTGCGTTCGCCGGGTGAGTTCAAAGGCGAGGTCACTCACATGCCGGAGTATCCGCAGGAAGGCGTGTTGCGCGGCGGTCACATTCCCGGCGCGAAAAGCATGCCGTGGAAAACGGCGACGAACGACGACAACACGTTCAAGTCGGCGCCAGAACTGGCGAAAATTTATTTCGAGCAATGCGGCGTCAAGCCGGAAACCGAGACGGTCGTCTATTGCCGAATCGGCGAGCGATCCAGTCACACCTGGTTCGTACTCACGTATCTGCTCGGTCTCGATAACGTGCGCAACTATGACGGCTCATGGACGGAATGGGGCAACAAAGTCGGCGCGCCGATCGAGAAGGGCGCGTAGGATTTTGAACCACGGATTACGCGGATTTGTCTGGTTCTGAATAAGTCATCCGTTTTAATCCGCGTAATCCGCGATAGAATCTCAGTGGTTTCCCATGTATCCGCCCAAGTTAGACAAGATCATCAATCTCTTCGAATCGCTCCCGGAAGATGAGCGGCGTGAGACGCTTGTTTCGTACGCGGACAACGCGAAGAAACAGGAGCCGCGCGAAGGAGAGAAGTTCGATCTCGAGGATGTTCGCAAAGATGAAGAATGTGCCGACACCGTCGGCGTCTATTTATATGTCGAAGAGAACGGGAAGACGCACATCCGCATGACGCTTGGCCCGGAAGTACAAACGCTCACCCGCGCGATGGCGGCGATCCTTTGCAAAAGTCTCGATGGCTGCACCCCGCAGGAGATTCTCGATCTGCCGAGCGATTTCGTGACGCGCATTGTCGGCTCGGAGCTCGTTCGCATTCGCAGCCAGACAATTTATTACGTACTCACGCGCATCAAAGGTGTTTGCAAGGTGTACCTCGATCGCCAACGCATGGCGCGGGCAGAAGTGGCCTAGGCGACCAAGACGTCGCAGGAATTAGACAGGATTAACTGAATTTTCAGGATTTGTTCTTTTGTAATCCTGTCCATCCTGTAAATCCTGTCTAAACTTTCTTCACTTTCGTGAAGATCGAACATCCGCGCATTCCCAGTTGCACTTACCGATTGCAATTCAACCGGCAGTTCCGGTTCACGCACGCGCGTGAAATCACTGCGTACTTGCATGAACTCGGTGTCAGCGATGCTTACGCCTCTCCGTATTTCCAGGCGCGCGCGGAAAGTTTGCACGGCTACGACATCACCGATCACAACAAACTCAACGCCGCGATCGGTTCGCGTGAGGAGTATGACGCATGGATCGACGAACTGCGCGCACACGGGATGGGACAGATTCTCGATTTTGTCCCGAACCACATGGGCATCGCCGAACCGCTCAACGAATGGTGGATGGACGTGCTCGAGAACGGCCCGAGCTCGATGTATGCGCCGTACTTCGACATCGATTGGCATCCGCTCAAATCCGATCTGCACGAGAAAGTGTTGCTGCCGATTTTGGGCGAACAATACGGACGCGTGCTCGAGCGCGGTGAACTTCAGATGCATTTCGAGGCCGGCGCTTTTTATCTCTGCTATTACAATCACAAGCTGCCGATCGCGCCCGGCACTTACCGCTACGTTCTCGAGATCGCGCTGGAGAGTCTCGCCGAATACAAGGACGAAGAATTCTACGCGGAGTTCCAGAGTATCCTGACCGCGCTGGAATACTTGCCGAGGCGCACTGAAACCGATCTCGATCGAATCGCCGAGCGGACGCGCGAAAAAGAAATCGTGAAGCGCCGATTGGAGCGGCGTTGCGAAGAAGAACCGCGCGTGCAGCAGGCAATCGAGAAAGCGCTTCGGCAAATCAATGGACACGCCGGTGATCCGCGCAGTTTCGACACACTCGACGAGATGTTAAATGCGCAATCGTACCGTCTCGCTTTCTGGCGGGTAGCGGCGGAGGAAATCAACTACCGGCGGTTTTTTGATGTCAATGATCTGGCGGCGATACGCATGGAGTTGCCGGAGGTTTTCGATGCAACGCACAAACTACTTCTCGATCTTGTCAAAGCCGGCGCCGTGACCGGACTGCGGATCGATCATCCGGACGGACTTTATTTGCCGCAGCAATATTTTGAAAAACTGCAACGCCGCTGCGCGAAAGGCCTTGGGATTCCGCTTCCGAAAGATGGCCGCGCGATCTACATGATCGTGGAAAAAATTCTCACTGACGACGAAACATTGCCGAAGGAATGGCCGGTCCATGGAACGACCGGTTACGATTTCGCGAATCAAGTGACGCAGCTGCTGGTCGATTCGTCAGCCGAGGCCGCAATCACGAAAGCATTTCGGTGGTTTGTTGGTCACACGCTTCATTTCGGACATCTGGTTTACGCGAAGAAACGTCAGGTGATGCGACTGGCGCTGGCCAACGACGTGAACGTTCTCGGCAGCATGGTCGACCGGCTGTCGGAACAGAACCGCTGGTATCGCGATTTCACTTTGCAGGCGCTCGCTCGCGCCGTGCGCGAAACGATTGCGTGCTTTCCGGTGTATCGGACCTATCTCGCCCCGGATCGTCCCGTAACTGAAGAAGATCAACAAGTGGTCGAGCGCGCGATCAATGCGGCGAAACGGCGCAATCCGGGAATCGAAGAGTCAGTTTTTAATTTCCTGCGCGACATTTTGCTCTTTCGTTTTCCTGAGAATTTGGATGAGGAAGCGCGCAAGGCGCACGCGCACTTTGTTCTAAAGTTTCAGCAAGCAACCGGGCCGGTTATGGCAAAGGGTCTCGAGGACACCGTGTTTTACATTTTCAATCGACTGGTCGCGTTAAACGAAGTCGGCGGCGAGCCGCAGCAATTTGGGATTGGTGTCGAAACATTCCATCAACGCAATCAAGATCGACACCGTGATTGGCCGGCGAGTCTGCTCGCCACTTCCACGCACGACACGAAACGCAGCGAAGACGTGCGCGCGCGCATGGTAGCGATTTCCGAAATCCCTCAGCTCTGGCGTCGGTCGATTCAGCGCTGGCGTTTCGTCAATCGCCGGTGGAAAAAGCGCATCGACGAATCGCAGGCGCCGGACGCAAGCGAAGAGTATCTGCTCTACCAAACTTTGCTCGGCACCTGGCCGGTAAATGTGCGCGGTGAAGCCGAGCAAACCGTGGACGCGGAGTACGTCGAGCGCATTCAGGCCTATATGGCCAAGGCCCTGAACGAAGCGAAGCTGAACACGAGCTGGATTCAACCGAACGAACAGTGGCTCGCGGCCGTGCGCGATTTCATCGCCAGAATTTTGGAGCCGTCGGCGAAGAACAAATTTCTTCCGGCTTTTTGTCCCGTCGTCGACGAGGTCGCCCCCCTCGGAACAATCAATTCGCTCTCGCAGACTTTGCTCAAACTGACGTCGCCGGGCGTTCCGGATATTTACCAGGGCAACGAGGTTTGGAATTTTTCGGTCGTCGATCCCGATAATCGCCGGCCGGTTGACTACGAATGCAGTCGGAAAAAACTCGCTTCACTTGAAGAAGCGAAGCCGGAAGAGTTTTGGCAAAATTGGCCGGATGGCCGGATCAAAATGTTTCTTACGCAGCGGCTACTGAATTTCCGGCGCAAACATGCCGATCTCTTCCAGCGCGGAAATTATTTTCCAATCGCGTCGAGCGGAACTTTTGCCGATTGTTGCGTCAGTTTTGCACGCGAGCTAAATGGCGAGTGGATTGCCGTGATCGCGCCGCGGCTCTCCTCGCGAATCGGTTTTCCGCCGCTTGGCGAAAAATGGAAAGATACAGTTATCGATCTTCCGGAATCGCTTTCGCTTGAAAACGTGCGCGACATTCTCACGGGACGCGAAGCTCATTTCGAAGGCCGACGATTAGCGATCGCCGCGGCATTGTCGATCTTGCCGTTCGCAGCGGTGACGAACTGTAGCGGCGGTCTATGACCGCCGTTCTTTTAGTTTCGGCTCTCACAGAGCGCCGCTACAGAAGAAATTCTAGTGATGCGCGCCGCGGCTGAAGCGGTCGAAGAGATCGACAATCCAATGCGAAAAATTGCCGATATTCGCAACGAAATCCGACCCGAAGCTCGCGAAGGTAATTTGCTTTGAGGCCAGGACCAGCATCACGCTAAGCAGAAGCAGATTCAGTAGATAGATCAAGACGAGCGAGAAAAATGTTCCGTGATCGGTGAGATCGGTCTGGTTCTTTCCGATCATCCAGCAAGTAAACGTGAAGTGGAACGCCCAAGTCGCGCCGACGATCGCGTAAAGAAGCGGTCCGTACGGTTGCACGCTGTAAAACAAACTGAGCAGGCCGTAGATGCCGATCGCGAGAATGCTGTAGAGCGGGAAGAAATAAGGCGCGAGGGCGATCCAAAAGTTTGTGCGGTTGGTGACGACGTGGCCGCCGTCGCGACCGACACGGAACCGGCTGATGCGTCCGCCCATCAACAACACCCATAAAGCGTGGGTTAGTTCGTGGCCGAACACGTAGACGACAATTGGTCGCGGTAAGCCAAAGAAAGCGATCAACCAAAGAACTGCGCCCAACGAGAAGAACCAGAATTCCGCGCCGGCCCAAAGCTGCTGGGTCACGGTCGCGCGGGCAAACACGGTAAAGAATGTCTGACTTAGAATTGCGCAGACCGGCAGGAGAAAAATCGCGAAAACAGATTTCACCCAGCGCGTCGGGACGGTGAGCGGATCGATGGCAGGTCGCGACCGCGTCGTCGGCACGACGTACGGCGCGATCTTTACACCGCGCGACGATCGGCGTCGGCGATGTCTTGTCGATCTATGATTTTCCGGGGCCAAGATTTGACCGCAGATTACGAATAAATCAGGAAACCAGGAAAGCAGGAAAAGAGAGTTCGACCGCGGATTACGTGAATAAATACGGATTCAAAGGAGGTTGAAGAATTGTAGGACGGGCGCATCCCCGGTTCTAGATCCGCGCCATCCGCGTAATCCGCGGTTAATGGATTGTTACGCGCGGCCCATGTAGGCGCCGGTCCGCGTGTCGATCTTGATGTTTTCGCCTTCTTTGATGAAGAGCGGGACGTTGATTGTCTTGCCGGTTTCTAGCTTCGCCGGCTTGGTCACGTTGCTGGCGGTGTCGCCGCGCAAACCCTCAGCAGACTCGATTACTTTAAGACTGACCGACGCCGGCAATTCGACTTCGACCGCTTTGCCTTCGGCGTAGAGGACCTGCACCGAGAGGTTCTCGACGAGGTAGTCTTTCGCCTCGCCGAGCAAATTTTCCTGAAGATCGACTGTGTCGTAGGTCTCCGGATCGATAAAATGGTATCCGTTGTTGTCCTTGTAACTGAACTCGACTTGCTTTCGCTCGATATCGACCAGCTCGACCTTGTCAGTGGAACCGAAACGGACGTCGGCGCTCTTGCCCGTGCTAATGTAGCGGATGATCGCCTGGACGAATGCGCGCAAATTTCCCGGGGTGCGGTGATGCACTTCGAGGACAATGGCGGTATTGCCATTGTATTTTATCGCTTGTCCTTTTCGGAGATCGTTTGCTGCAGCCATTTGGAGAAGTTGAGGAGTTGAGGGAGCGCGGACTCTTACACGGGCTTAAAGCAACTTCAAGCGCGTGAGATCTTGTGAATCGACAATGCCTACCGGCATGTTGTCGTCATCAACCACCACCAGGTCGTCGATGCGGTGGCGCTCGAGGAGATTGAGAACTTCAACCGCGAGCTTGTCTTTATGCACCGTGACCGGATTCAGCGTCATCAAATCGGCGACAAGCCGATCGCCGATCTTCGAGTCGGATTGGAAGTGGCGCGCGAAATCGCCGTGCGTAAATATTCCAAGCAATTGCCGATCTTCTCCGGCCACAACCGCCGCGCCCGCGCGCACGTCAGTCATCGCTTTCAACACGGAACGAATCGGCGTCTCGGGCGAAACCAAAGCCATCGATTCGCTTGTGCGCATCACCTGGTGCACGCGCAGAAGCAGGCTGCGCCCGATCATTCCGGCCGGATGAAATTTCGCAAAATCCGATTTGTTGAAGCCGCGCGCTTCGAGCAGCACCATCGCCAGCGCATCGCCCAGGGCGAGCATCACCGTGGTGCTCGAAGTCGGCGCAAGATTCAATGGGCAGGCTTCCTGTTCGATGTTCACATCCAGGAAGACGTGCGCGTTTTTCGCGAGCGTCGAGTTCGAATCGCCGCAAACAGCAATGATCTTCACCTGAAAACGCGCGACGGCCGGCAAGATGCGCAACAATTCTTCGGTCTCGCCGCTCGCGCTCAATGCGAGGATCACGTCGCCATCTGCGACCATGCCGAGGTCACCGTGTAACGCATTCAACGAATCGAGCACGACAGCGGGCGAACCGGTGCTGGTGAGGGTGGATGCGATTTTGTTGCCGATGTGCCCTGATTTCCCGACGCCGAGGATGACGACCTTTCCACGTCCATCCACCGCTTCCTTGATCAAGTCGACGGCCTGCGAAAAACTCTCGCCCAAACGTTCGCGGAGCCGCTTGAGCTCAAAAATTTCGACATCTAGGACGCGTTTAGCCTTTTCCAAATAGTCCATGCGTCTATAATTGTGGGCTGATGCGTAGTAAGGGGCAAGAACTTGCGCGCTTTGTAGAGAGGGAATTATGAACAAATTACTGACTTTTAGCATCCTGATCGCGACCGCGATCGCCGCGAACGCCGAACCGCAGGGACTTACCGCACCCGCAGGCAAAAAACACACGAAAACAGGAAAACCGGCGCCAATCGCGCGCAGCGAGGTGCAGGGAGTGATTCCTCGTGCGATTCGCGGCGGCAACCCGTTTCAAATGCTCAACCCGAAAGCGCCGGCCAAGTACGGGACGGCTGAGCAGAGCGTGGCCTACAATCCTTTCACGGGGAAATACGATCAGATTAAGCTGGTCGAGATCGTGTTCTAGGAAGTTTGGAGTTTGAAGTGCGGCGTCCGCCAGTCGGACGGACTCGTCCTGTGGCGAGTTTGATGTTTCATTCAAACGTTGAGCGCGTCAGTTGAATCACATCCAGTCGTCGCATCCTATTGTGCGACGTTTCTTAAGCCGGAGATGTTACATATCTACCGGCAGATTACCTCTCTCGAGCGCGTTCGGCCGATTGTGATCGCGCAAAAACGCGAGAACGCGAATCAATTTCCGTTTGATCGAGTTTGTACGGTCGACAAACCGGCCACGCATTTCCTGCGACGTTTCTGGTTCCGGCAGATCTTGGATGCGCCATGGCAGGTTTCGAAATTCGAGCTGGATTCGTTGTTACGAATCCTAACGAAAACGGAGGCACAGCTGCTTCACATTTACTTCGGCCACATCGGAGTTCATTTGCTGCCGCTCATCCGCGCGTGGCCGAAATCAACGATCGTTTCATTTCATGGCGCCGACGTTCTGGTGGACATGAACAAACCGGCGTATCGACGCGCGACGAAGGAAATGCTCGATGCTGTGCGCCACGTTCTCGTGCGTTCCGAATCGCTTCGGCGTGCCCTTATCGATCTGGGCTGTAACGAAAACAAGATCGACATCTTGCGCACGGGAATTCCGCTCGACGAATTTCCCTTTCGCGAGCGCGTCTTTCCGGAAAACGATGAATGGCGATTCGTGCAAGCCTGCCGCTTGATTGAGAAGAAGGGCGTGGCGACCTCCTTGCGCGCCTTCGCGGAATTCAGCGCGCGCCATCCCGGGTCGACCATCACAATTGCGGGCGAAGGCCCGTTGCTCAAGGAGCTGCAAGCGCTCGCGCGCGAACTCAAGATCGACAATCGTGTTTCGTTTCGCGGATTTGTGTCGCAGGAACAACTTCGCGAGATTTTTTACGCGTCGCATATTTTTCTTCACCCAAGCGAGACTGGCCGGGACGGAAATCAGGAAGGCGTTCCGAACTCCATGCTCGAAGCCATGGCGAGCGGCCTGCCGGTGTTTGCCACGAATCACGGTGGAATTCCGGAAGCAATCGAGACCGGCATCAGCGGCGTGCTCGTGGCCGAGTGCGATCATGCCGCGCTCGCTCAGGCATTGCTCGACGCCGTGCAAGATCGACATCTTCTCGCGCGACTCGCACTGCTCGGCTCGCAAGCTGTCGGCGAGAAGTTCGATCAGCGCGCACAAGTACGCCGGCTCGAGGAGATTTATTTGAAAACGATGTAGTGGTGGCTGTCCTCAGCCGCAATTTTTAAGGGATCTACGCGCCGCTACAATTTCGCGAAGAAGTTCGCAAATTGCGGACGAATAGCTTGAAACGAAAGCCGTTCCATTGCGCGCCATTGTGTTTCTAGGACAAGCGTGGCGCGCCGGTTCGTATCGTTGAGCAATCCGGACGCGATCGCGGCCAGTTCGTTAGTCGTGCGCCCCTCGCCGCAGGTTTGTGGGAATGCCATTCGGTCAATCGCACCGTCGCCACCAACGCAAATTGTCCGGCAGAGAAGCGCATCGCCCGCCACCTGACCGGGCACACGGCTGCGATCCAATTGGAAAACGATCTTGTGCCGGGCGACTTCGCGCAGGTAATCGACGTACGGCATTCGTTTCTCGATCACGCGCAGTTTTCCATTTGGAAATTTTAGTTCGGCAAGAAGCTGCCTTCCTTTTCGTCCATCAAGATTAAAAACAGTCACCCGCTCGCCGGTAGCCTCGCAAAGCCGGCGGCTGACCAGCAGCGTGGTGGCGTGATTGCGCGACGGCACCTTCCACTCGCGGGTGCCGACAAGAATCCCGGCATGTTGATTTGGCGGAACTGTGAAATTCCATTGTCGATCTTCCAGCGGATAGGGAGTCGGAATAAAAGCGACGGTGGATGGATTGCTCTTCGATCGCGCTTGCTGATAAATCTCCGCCGCTTCCGGGGTGCTCGCGATGCAACCATCCGCCTTCGCTATGATTCGCAAAAACCGGGAAAGTCTTGCGCGATCGCTCAGTTGTTGCGCGATTTGATGAAGGCCAGTCTCTTTTAATGAGACAACGACTCTGCATTTGTTTTTCTTGAGTTCCTCCAAGGCCCGCTCACTGGCCTTGAAATCGCCGCGCAACAACAGAAGGACAGCGCTGTTTTCGGCGACGGCCTGCTTTGTGTCGCGATGGAACGATCCGTTCGTGCAAGCCGCGTAGGCATGGAAATTTACGGGCGCGTGCCCGATTGCTTCGCCGGCTTCGCGAAAACTCTGCGCCACGTCTCGTCCACCCGGGTTGAGGACGGTCAACCGAAATTGTGCTTCGCCACTCGACGTCATCGCTGGTCGTCGTTGTTTGGTGGTGGAGTGGTCGATTCCAAAAGCGTTCCGTCCTTTATTTCGTCGAGCGGTCCAACCGGCACGGCCTTGCGAATCTCGACCGGTTCTTCCGGCTTTTCATCACCCGGCGCGACTGGAATCGCTTTTGGGATCGACTCCGAATCCGGCGTCACCGGCTCCGCTTTTTTTATTTCCACAGTTTTTTCAACCGCGGCCTTCTCCGCTGTATCTTTTTCAGGTTCGGGTTGCGTCTTAATATTTGGCCTTGCCGAATTGTAGGGGTCCTTGTCCGCCAGGAGTGTGGGCGTTTTCATGATCACTGGCGTGACGTCGTTGAGATCGACGGCAAGCGACGCGCGCGGAAATTCTGCCGCCGGCAGCTCGCGGGCAAGGCGGGCGCGAGGTTCGCCGTGAATGTTGCACGGCTCGGTCGGCGCCTGCGCGGCGGTGGCAATTTCTTCGTAGGTGGTGCGCCGCTGCACGATCTCGCCAGTGGCGCTTTTCACGGCGTCGTAGCATTTGTCCGTGGCCAGCAGACCCGATCTCGAACAAATCTCGATATTCTCGAGGCCGGCCGGTTGCTTGAATTCTCGTGGGGGATATTGCTCGGCCGCGACATTCATGATGTCGACCCATATCGGCAACGCAATTTCACGACCGAACGCGGCTCGATAAATCTTTTGCGGCTTGTCGAAACCGGCCCAGACCGCACAGGTAAAATTGCTGTCGTAACCGGCAAACAGCGCGTCGGTGAAATCGTACGCCGTCCCGGTTTTTCCGGCTGCAGGAATTTTCTTCAGTCCGAATTTCGTGTGTGCATCTTTTCCGGTTCCAGATTCAAGCGCGTCGACCAAACAGGAATGAACTTCGTAGGCGGTCTCCGGTTTTATCACGGTTTGTCGGCCGCGATCGTGTTGTGCGTCCCAAACGATATTGCCGTCCTTTTCGTCGATCCGTTCCAGAATGTGCGGCGCGTTTGGCCGCCAGCCGCCATTCGGGAAAATCGTGTAAGCCATCGCTAATTCGGAGAGCGTGATTTCGCTGCTGCCAAGAAATGTCGCGGGATAAGGCCGAAGTGCGGAACGAATTCCAGCCGAGCGACAAAGTTGCAAGACGTTGTCGAGACCGGTGTCCATGCCGATGCGGACGGTCGCACCGTTCTTTGATTTGGCGAGCGCCTGCCGGGCGGTGATCGCGCCTTCGTAACGGTTCTCTTCGGTTTCCGGACCCCATTCGCCAAGAATTCCGGTCGTGCCGCCAATCATGACCGCGCGATTATCGAGCGCGGAATCTTCCACCACCGAACCCGGATACATTCCATCTTCGAACGCGGCCGCGTAAACGAATGGCTGCATCGCGGTGCCGGCGGGACGCTTCGCTTGAAGCGCGCGATCGTATTGATTGTGCTCGAAGTCGCGTCCACCGACTAGCACGAGAATGCCGCCGGTCTCATTGTCGAGGCCGATGACCGCGCCCTGGAGATATTCGGGCGCCGGTTGGCCCGACATCGTTCCGCTCGATTTCGCTTTACGAAAATTCGCCGCGTACTCGGCGTAAGTTTGATGATTGTAGCCGGGATGTTGTTCGGCCTCATCGAGATGCTTGCGCACCGAATCCTCCGCTGTTTTCTGAAGATTCGCGTCGATTGTCGTATGAATGCGGAAACCTTCGTTCATAGCGCGATCCCACCCGACCGCGGCGATGACTTGCTGGCGGATGTAATCGACTGCGTAGGTTTGGCCCTGCGCATTTTGGCGGCTGCCGGTCGCCATCTCTTCGGCTTGCGCACTGGCGCATCGATCACCACCGATTAAGCCGAGATCGCGCATCCGGGTGAGCACGTAATTCCGCGCTTCACGCGACGCGGCCCGATCGCTCCACGGCGACAATCGATTCGGGCTCTTGATCAAGCCCGCGAGCGTGGCGCATTCCGTCAGCGACATTTCGCGCGCCGGCTTGCCGAAGTATCCCCGCGCCGCCGCCTCCGCTCCGTAAAGGCCGCCGCCGAAATAAATGCGATTCAAATAGAGCTCCATGATTTTCTGTTTGCCGAAGATTTCTTCGATCCGGCGCGCCACAAAAATTTCGAGCAGCTTGCGCCGAAAAGTTTTCTCTTTGAGCGCGAAACTGTTGCGCGCGAGCTGCTGCGTAATCGTGCTCGCGCCTTGCCGCACATGGCCGGCCGTCAAGTTTTTCAAAGTGGCGCGAGCGATTCCGAACAAATCGTAGCCGCCGTGCCGGTAAAATTTCGCGTCCTCCGCCGCCACCACCGCGTTCACAAGATCGCGCGGCAATTGGTCGTACGGAATGGTCTCGCGGTTCTCGACGTAGATTTGGCCGAATATTTTGTCGTTCCGATCGAGAATGACACTGGCCGATTCCATCTGCTGGAGTCTGCTTAAATCGAGAGCGGCAGCCTCGTTTTTGAGACCGGAAGCGAGAATGGAAAAATAAATCGCGAGCGCGACAACGAACGCTGCCACAATCGCCGCTGGAACATAGACGCGGGCCTCGGCGTACCACCGCCGTCGAAAGCGATAACCGGGTGGCGGTGCCAGATATGTGTTGGGCTTTCTCAAGTGGTCGACTTAGGAGTGGGTGCGCAACTTAGAAGGCAAACGTCGAACGCTCAACGCCCAACATTTACAGGTGAAACGAAAACAACGTTGTCACCCCGAAATCGCCGCGGCGACTGAGGGACCTCACATAAGCCGGCGCGCTCACGGGGATAGAGCGTGATCATTCACCCTGTGAGGGTTCCCTCGTCGTCTGCGCGACTCAGGATGACAGGCAGAGCAGGACGGTGGACGTTTTCTTTCTCTGAAAACCGGCAACCTCGCTTTGATTAAAATTATTCGCGCAGAAATAAGAACGCGTGGTCCGCAGTCTTTCGCCTGGTTCATGGAGCAGGCTCTCTATCATCCGGAACACGGGTACTACTCCAGCGGGCGGGCGTCGATTGGGCGGAAGGGCGATTATTTCACAAATGTCAGCGTGGGTCCGTTGTTTGGACAATTATTGGCTGCGCAATTCGCCGAGATTTGGGAACGACTCGGGAAGATCGACAACTTCACCATCGTCGAGCAAGGCGCGCATGACGGTGAATTTGCGCGCGATGTTTTGAGCGCACTTCGCGGGAAGTCGCCGAAATTATTTTCGACTCTCCGCTATTCCATCATTGAGCCGTTTCCCGTTTTACAAGGTCGGCAAGCGCAAGCACTGCAGGAATTCGGAGATCGCGTGCAGTGGGGACGGTCGCTCGATGAATTGGAGCCGTTCGCTGGCGTTCATTTCTCGAACGAGCTGCTCGACGCGATGCCGATCGATCTGCGCGGAAAACGCGTCGATCTTGAGAACGATAATTTTGTCTTGGTCGACTGGCCTGACTCAGAAGCGGTAACCAATCGCGCCGCACTGGAATGGATCGACCATCTCGCGGCCAAGTTAGAACGCGGGTTTGTGGTCGCGGTGGATTACGGGTTTGCCCGCAGCGAGTTTCGCGAAGTGCTGCAAGTGCGCGAGCAACATCGAACACTTGATTCTCCCTTCGAACAAATCGGTGAGGCCGATATCACCGCCCATATTAATTGGACCAGCGTAGCGGAAAGAGCGGAAGCCCACGGCTTATCGGTAAACGGATTTACCGATCAACATCATTTCCTGACTGGAATCATTTCCGAATTCCCGGCGTTGATCGAAGGTGAGAAAGGGAAACGCGCGCTGCAAATGCTGCTCCACCCGGAAATGCTGGGCCGCGCTTTTCAGGTAATGGCGTTGAATAAGGATGTCGATCCCACCTGTCCGCTAGCAGGTTTTAAATTCGCGCGCAATCCACGTGCCGCAGTTGACATTTGAGCTATTACTAAGCCACCAACATCGAGTTCAAACCAAAGTGCGATCTATGACGAAGAAGTAATGGATTAGCGGCAAAACGGGGCCAATATTTGTGAGTAGCTTCTAATTTCTGAATCTCCCAGGCCTATGAACCTTTCCCAGGACGAATTGCGTAGAGCTGCCGCAACCTCAGGTTTATCCTCACATCAGGCAGATTTGCTCTGGGAAACTTTACGATCGAATTCGACCAACGAGGGAAAACCCAAGTTCGATGCGGCCAATGTCGCTTATTACTTAGGCGCACTAATTGTGATTGGCGCGATGGGCTGGTTCATGAACAAAGCGTGGGAGCAATTAGGCGGCTTAGGGTTATTTGCAGTGGCCACTGGGTATGCCGCAGGTTTCATTTGGGCTGGCCGAACTCTCTGGGATAAACATGCTTTGCGAATTCCCGGCGGACTACTTTTCACCATGGCGGTCTGCATGGTGCCGCTCGCAACCTACGGGATTGAACGTTGGCTTGGTTTCTGGCCGGCCAGCGATCCGGGCTCATACACGAATTTCCACCCGTTAATTAACGGCAGCTGGTTAATAATGGAAGCAGCCACGATTGTTGCCGGAGTGATCGCATTGCGATTTTGGCGTTTCCCATTTGTGACCGCTCCGATCGCTTATGCCCTTTGGTTTATGTCGATGGATTTGGCGGATTGGATCGGCGGACATCAAATGACGTGGAATGAGAAAGCAATGATTTCTACTGTCTTCGGCGCGGTCATGATCGCCGTAGCGTACCTCGTGGATCTTCAAGGTAAGTCGGATGACTTCGCGTTTTGGGGTTATGTATTCGGTTTGATGAGTTTCTGGGGCGGGCTTTCGGCCATGGATAGCAATTCCGAGCTCGGCAAATTGGTCTACTGCCTAATCAATATTGCACTCATCTTCTACTCGCTGGTACTTCGCCGCAGAGTCTTCATCATTTTCGGGGCATTGGGCCTTTTTGGTTATCTTAGTCATCTGGCCTACCGCGTATTCCAAGATTCAATTTTATTTCCCGTAGTATTGAGTTTTGTAGGCCTCGCCATCATTTACGTTGGATTTCAGTATCAGCGACGCCGCGTTGAGATCGAACGAAGCTTTCGCGCTCGAATCGCACCACATATCAGAGGATTCATTCCAGCGAGAGCGCTAGACGATTAACGCCGGCTTGCGCCGAGCGTCAGGCTGAAACGCCGGTTTCAGTGTAATAACCACCGTCTTCGTTGCTCAATTGCGTAGGCCAGTTATCTTCGGCCCGATGAAATTTTCCGTCATTCGCATTTTCTTTCTGCTCCTAACGTTGCCGGTCGGTGGGTTCGCGGCGAACAACGTGGTGAATTTGTCGCATTACGATCTGATGCGGCCGGACTTCGCGGCCATGAAGAGTGAAGGCATCCTGGGCGTGATTCATGAGGCGAGCTATCCACGGCTCGAGCGCGATGGCTATTACCACGACCGACACGCGGCCGCCGCGCGAGCGGGGTTGCTTTGGGGCGCGTATCATTATGGCGACAGCACAGATCCGGTTCGCCAGGCCGATCATTTTTTGCGCGTCGTTGGCTCGTCACTGTCGTATTCGGGCCAAAACGGCGTCCTCCTGGTTCTCGATTTTGAAAAGAACGGCCACTATCCCGGCGGCACGATGCGGGTCGATCAAGCGGTTGCTTTCGTCGAACGCATTCGCGAACGCACCGGCAATTATCCCGGCATCTACTGCAGCGAATACCGCATTCGCCAGGTTTTGTACGATCGAAAGGTCACGCCAGCGCAGCGGCGCGTGCTCGCCAATTGCTGGCTGTGGATCGCGAATTACCATTTTGCGCCGCGTAACACGGCGCCATGGACTCGCTGGAACCTTTGGCAATATACCGGTGACGGTAAGTGCGATCTCCCGCGCGCGACCCATCCCAGAAGCGTGGCCAATATTCGCAAAGCCGAACGCAATATTTTCAGCGGAACCAACGCCGGATTGATTGCTTTCTGGCAGGCGAACGCCTGGCGGCTCCAACAATAATTGTAGCTTGCCGTCCGCGGCGGTTTTCAGTTTGAAGATCAGGCTGCTATTTGACGGAACGCTGAGAGAAAACTCTCCATCTCGGTTTTCTTGCCGATGGTGACGCGCATGTGGTTCGGCAAGGCCGGGAATAACCGGCCGACTTGCACGTTGCGCTGTTTCAACGCCTGGATCAGCGGCGCGACCGGACGCTTCACATCGACCATGATGAAGTTGGCTTGCGAAGGGATTTGTTTATAGCCCATCGCGTCGAGCTCGCTGGTCACGAATGTTTTGGCCTCAGTATTGAGACGTTTGCCGTTTGCGACTTGATCCGGGTCGTTCAGACTCGCGATCGCCGCGGCCAGAGCCATGATGTTGACGCTGTCCCACGGTTGATGCGGACGCATTCGCTCAATCATTTCACGTTGCGCCACGCAGTAGCCACAGCGCAATCCGGCCATGCCGTAAATCTTCGAGAACGTGCGCGCGACGATCAGGTTCGGATGATCCTTGATCAGCGGGATCACGCTCTCGTAGTCGGGACTGTCGGCGTAATGGTAGTAAGCCTCGTCCACCAGAACCATCGTTTGGCTCGGAGCTTTGGCGATGAACTCGCCCACTTCATTCCTGGGCGTGATACTGGCGGTGGGGTTGTTCGGGTTGCAGATGTAAATGAGCCCTTCCTTCGCAGCTGCCATCATTTTTGGAAGATCATGACCAAAGCTGCGATTGAGCGGAACTTTCACGACCTCAGCGCCGTTGACGCGCGCGTGATTGAGGATCGCTTCGAAAGTCGGATCGGCGGCAACTAGTTTGCCGCGGGTCGATCCGGTAAAAGTTTCCGCACACAACTTGAGAATCTCGCCCGAGCCGTCGCCGAGTAAGATCTGATCGCGATTGACACCGTTGAGTTTCGCCAACGCCTGAATCAGCTCATCGACATGTTCGTCCGGGTAGCGGCATGAAAGGTCGAAAGCATCGCTCATTGCTTTGAGCGCCTTCGAGGAAGGCCCATAAGGATTCTCGTTCGAACTCAAGCGCACGACACTCGTAGTTGCCGGTTGGGCAATCGGCTCGGCCGCGAAAGAAAATGCGGGCTTAGCAACAGCCGCGGCCGCGCCGGCGCCCAATAGTTGCGCAAATCTGCGTCGAGAAATGGAGACAGTGTTCATTCCAATCGTGATAAACCGAGTCGCAGTTGAATGCGAGACTGAATCGTACCTCTCAAGACGATGTCCGAGTTATTTTCGAGAGGCGGTTTCGCGGTGGGGCGTCTACATTTCGGGATGATTTTTCGATTGAAGGAGCGGCGGCGGCGCCAGCTTCGGGCTCAGCTCTTTCCGAAAGATTGGCTGAGATTGATCGAACGCGACGTTCCATTTTTCCATCGGCTTTCTGCCAACGACCAGGTTGAACTGATGGGCCACATCCAGGTGTTTCTCGCGGAAAAACGTTTTGAAGGCTGCAATGGATTGGAAATCACGGACGAGATTCGTCTCACTATCGCGGCGCAGGCTTGCCTTCTCCTCCTGCATCGCAAGACCGATTACTTTCCACGCCTTCTCACAATTCTCGTTTACCCTTCGATCTACGTGGCAGAAGAGGAGCGGCCGATTGAAGGCCCAGTATGGGAAGAGGGAGCGAGCCTTCGCCAAGGTGAGACCGGGCGCACACTGGGAGCGATGGTACTCGCATGGGATGCGGTCAAATCCGGCGCAGCGGATTCTTCGGATGGCAAGAACCTTGTCCTGCATGAGTTTGCCCACCAGCTCGATTACGAAAATGATGCGGCGGATGGCGCGCCGGCATTAGCGACCCGCGACCAGCGATTGTCATGGCGCGAGGTGATGAGAATCGAATTTGCGTCGCTGCGCGCGGCCGATGAAACCGGAATACCCACGTTGCTCGATACCTACGGAGCCACTAATCCCGCGGAGTTTTTTGCTGTTTTAACCGAGGCTTTCTTTGAGCGGCCATATGCGCTCCGCGGTCATCATCCGAAAATGTACACCGAACTGCGGCGGTATTTTCTCCAAGATCCGATCGAATATTCCGACGAGCGGATGAAGAGTAGCTGAGGCGAATGCTTCTTGTCGCCTTAACTTGCTGACGCGCTGTTCGGTGAAAGGTAGGTGCATCGATGTTGCGCATGCTTAACAACTCGCAGTTATTTGATATCGAGTTTCCCGTCCAAAAAGACACGCGACGCGCGATTCAATGCTGTTCGGGCTCTGCAAAGTGTTGAATCTCCAAAACTAACTCTTTGGCAGACAACGGCCGATGATTAGCGCATAGAGCGCGACCATCGCGACGGTGATGAATGCGATAACGTAGTCCATAAACTCCTTTCTTATGCGGCAAGTTTGAGCTGCCACGGAGAAGCCGCTCGGCGCGTCTTGGCTTTAATTGGGCGAAATTGCGACGCTTAATCCGATCTAAATCAGCGCAAGAAACGCACAGAGTTTAGCAAACACAGAAGAGCGCAACGACTGCCGCGCGAGCAAAATATGCATCGATGAAAACCGAAGTGATGCCAGATCGTACGGATTCAACCCTTCTTAACCTCAAGAAGATCCTGGTGCCGTCGGATTTCTCGCCCGCTTCAAGCAAGGCTTTCAAGTACGCGCTGCGCTTTGCCAAACAATTTGGGGCAGAACTGACGCTGCTTCATGTGCTTGAACCCGTGCCGCCGAGTTTTATGGGAATTCCAGCGCCGGTTATTTCCGAACAAGAACTAGCGACCGCGGAAAAGAATCTACGCGCATGGGTAGCATCGGCCCGCGTCGCCGGTGTGGTCGAGACCAAATCGGCGATCCGCACGGGCCTGGCCTCGCATGAAATTCTGGAGGCGGCCAAAGAGTTGGATGTCGATCTTATCGTGATCGCAACACACGGATTCTCAGGTTGGAAACACTTCTGCATCGGTAGCACAGCCGAGCGGGTGGCGCGTTCGGCGCCGTGCCCGGTCTTGGTAGTTCGCGAGAAGGAGCATGAATTCATCTGAAGAGATCGAAAAAATGAAAACGAAAGCACCCATTAAAAAGAAGAACGGAAAGCGGTTGTCACAAAAGATTAGAACAGCTGAGCCTAAGGTTCTATCTCAACCGGTTTGCCTGCAGCGACGAAGCACGTCTGAATTTTCCTGCGGCATCGACGATTCGCGCGCACTTCTAATCGAGGAATCGTTGGATGAGAGAGAGAGGAGGGGCTAATGGTCCGGTCAAAGTCCCGCAGTCGTTGAAAGAAGGAAAAAAACTGATACAAACTGAAACTTATGGCGAAACGATGGCGACTCGCGTGGCGCTTCATCCGTTTCTTGCCGGACTGAATCGAACACAACTTGTGTTGTTAACCGACTGCGCGATCTCAATTCGTTTCCAGCCCGGCGATATTGTTTTATGCGAGGGCGATCGGGCCGATCGCTTCTTTCTAATCGAAACCGGTAAAGCAGTATTGGAATCCGGGAAGAATCACAGGGAACCGGTTGTGGTAGACACGATCGGAGCGGGCGACTTACTGGGGTGGTCGTGGATGTTTCCGCCTTACACCTGGCAATTTACCGCTCGGGCGGTCGCGCCGACTCGCGCGATATGCTTTGCCGGCTCGGTTCTCCGCGAATACTGCGAGCGCGATCATTCATTAGGTTATGATTTGTTAAAGCGAATGAATGCAGTGATGACCCGGAGAATGCAGAATGCGCGTCGAAAAATGTTAGGGGTTCACTCAGGTAAGGTCTCGTTAGAGCCGGTGGTGCTGGAATCACCATTTATGGATCAGGAATTCGACACACCAGGCGACGACAACGGCCAATAGTTTCGCGGGCGGACTAGAACGCCTTGCTGTCAGGTTAACAGTCGAACTCTAATCGTATTCGAATTGCTAAATTCGGCCTGGGAAACGATAGTGGATAATAATAATCCCTGTTATGAACCACGTCGCGGTGCCAGGTGCCGATGGCAATCTTAACAAGCAACTGATCGATACGTTGATACGCTCCCGCTTGTTTCGCGACTACGAAAGCGTGTTTACCAAGGCGACTGGTCTGCCTTTAACCCTCCAGCCTCTGGATTACTGGCAACTCGCACATCATGGGAAAAAAAACGAAAATGCGTTTTGCGCCATGCTCGCGGAGAATCGCGCGACTCTAGCGGTTTGTTTGCAAGCGCATGAGCAGATGATTCAGCATACTAACGAGCTTCCGCACACCGTGACCTGTCCATTTGGACTAACCGAGACTGCAGTACCGTTAAAGCTTGGCGACAAGACGATTGGATATCTGCGTATCGGTCAGGTGATGCGTCGTTCGCCCCAAAGAGCTGATACCGAAAAAGTGAAGCGCACGCTCGCTGAATATGGATTTCGATTTACGAACGACGTGCGCAAGGCTTGGGAGCATAATCCGCTCATTCCTCAAGACAGGTATGGCGCAATCGTTCGACTGCTAACCTTTTTTGCCAAACAGCTCTCCGCTTTGATCAATCAGATCGTGCTCGAGAAACAAAACGCCGAGCCGTTGTTTGTCCAGAAAGCGCGCGAATACATCGCGAAGAACAAAACGGAGTCGCTCTCATTGGCAGACGTGGCAAAGGCCTCTGGGGCGAGCGTCTTTCACTTCTGCAAGGTCTTTAAGAAATCGACCGGCTTGAAATTCACCGACTACGTGGCGCGCATGCGCCTGGAAGATGCAAGGACGGAACTGTTGAATCCAAATCGGCGTATCAGCGAGATTGCCTATGACGTGGGCTTCCAATCGCTCACCCAGTTTAATCGCATGTTTAAGCGTATCTTTGGGCAATCACCCACGCAATTTCGTGCACATCTGACAACCGGAAAACGAGCATCCAAAGCCGCTTAACTCGATTCCGGAGACAAATGAAAAACACGATGGACGCCGTTTATGGCTAATCCAAAAAAAGTCGGTCTCGTAATCGCAGCGTTGATTGGCGGATGGCATGTCATCTGGGTCGCTCTGGTTGCCGCGGGCTGGGCCCAGCCGTTGATCAACTTTGCTTTTCTGGGCGCACATGATTCAGCCGATCTACAGCATCAAACCGTTTAATGCCGAAGCCGCGGTCACCCTTCTCGCCGTCACCTCCATGTCGGGATACATCCTTGGATACGCCAGTGCGATCCTGTGGAACAGGCTCCACCGATAAAATTTGTCGCTGCGATTAAACCCATCTATGCGAACGCAGCGCAGTCCGCTGCCGATCAGAACAACCATGCATAAAATTTCGATCTACCTTCTCGCTTTCACGATTCTAACGCCGCCCTTGGTCGCTCAGACACTGCCGGACGCCAGCGTGAAGCAATTCCCTCCCCAAGCCAGAGCGATCGACGACGTCCTGGTGCCGGTACCGAGCGAGATATTCAATACCCTCGATAAGTTTGCTCATTCGAACTGGCGCGCGGTGCAGCGTCCGGAACTCGCTCAGTGGAGGCCACACGGTGATCAGGCGGAGATCGCGCTCCTGCTGGGCGCTGTCATTGCCGAGGGTTTCATCGCGGTCGAAGCGGAAGACACAGCCGAGACGAAAAATGTTGGCCGCGCCGTGCTCACATTGGCGCGAGGGCTGGGAGTGGAAAAGGCGGTGCTCAGGCGCAGTCGCAGTATCATCGAGCACGCTGAAAGAGGTGACTGGCCCGCGGTGCGCAAGGAATGGGACAGCGTGCTTCCCGACGTTGATCAGGACATGAACGAACTCAAGAGCGAGCAGCTCGCGCAACTCGTAAGCCTTGGCGGCTGGTTGCGCGGCACGGAAGCTCTCTCGGTACTGGTGTTGCAGAACTATACGCCCGAAGACGCCGCGCTTCTGCGGCAACCTGCGCTGCTCGATTATGTCGAAAAGCAATTAACGGGAATGAGTGGCGACATGCGAACCAAGCCAATTCTAGTCAGAATGTGCGAGGGTTTACAAAAAATCCGGCTGCTTCTCGCGTCCGAAGATACGCAAATCTCACAAAAAAAGGTAAAGGAGATCGCCGCCATTTCCGAAGACCTCCTCAAAGGTCTCGGTCCCAAAGGCCGGCGCGGTTGAACTTCCCGCCAAAGCGAACTACGGAGAAATTTAAAGAATCGAGGTTCAACTATGCTGGCAAAATACAAAATCGAATACGGAATCAAATTCCACGGACACACGCAGAAGCACCACCATCTCACCGACGATCCGGTCGCAGCCGAGCAATTCCTTTCCGAATTGCTCGAGCGTGGTTTTCAGATCGACGGCGTCTCGCACGAAGGGGTGCCGCTGCCGAAAAACGAAAGCGACCGCATGATTAAGACCGCCGCCGGGATGCTGGCGACGAGACACATCTGCGCCTCTCTCGGGATCGACACGATCGAAGCGCACCATCGCTTCGGATCACCGGCTTAGCGCACACATCAGCGGTGTGTTCGGCTGCGTCGGCGCGGTTCTCTGGAACAAGCTGCATCGACAAAGATGAAGGTGCCCGTGGATTCGCGACCACTGGTCGCGAATCTGCGCACAAGAAATGACGCAATTTTGCCAAGCGATGCTGAGCCAAACAAGGCGGTTAGTCTCTATTTGAAGACATGAAAAAGCCCGATATTAGAAACATTCTCGTTCCAGTGGATTTCTCCGGGATGTCCGCTCCAACCATTGAAACAGCACGACGGCTGGCCAATCGGTTCGGCGCCACGATCCATCTAGTGCACATCCATGAATATTATTATCCGGTGGGCTTCATGGCGCCGGGAGCGTTTATTCCGGTGTCCGTACCCACCTTTTCCGAAGAGGCCGCGCAGCGAGTTGCTGGCCAGTTGAGAGCGTTGGCCAGGAAATACGGAATATCAGCGGTTAACTGCTACGTCCAAAATGAGACTCCGGTATTCAACGAAATTTGCAAAGTGGCTCGCCAGGTCGATGCGGATTTAATAGTTACTCCCACTCATGGCTACACCGGTGTGGCGCATTTTTTTGAGGGGAGCACCGCGGAACGCCTCGTGCAGCATTCACCCTGTCCCGTATTGGTCGCACGAGAGCGAGGGAAAAAGTCGAGCCGATCTGCCTTAAACGGAAAGACGAGCGGCAACATTAATAGCATTTTGGTTCCGGTAGATTTT
This sequence comes from Spartobacteria bacterium, assembly GCA_003167365.1. GTDB lineage: Bacteria > Verrucomicrobiota > Verrucomicrobiia > Chthoniobacterales > UBA10450 > Palsa-1382. The sequence continues at coordinate 192,242 of PMTM01000006.1, forward strand.
TCGCAATGCTCATTCCAGGCGCTCGAATACGCGATTAAATTTGCCGAGCAGGTCGCGGCCTCGTTGATCGTTTTTCATGCGGTCCATATTGGTTACGCCTTCACGGCCGATGGCTACGCCATGTACGATCTTTCCACCTTAACAAAAGCCGCGCGTAAGGACGCCGAACGTCAGATGGAAACATTTGTGCGACTCGCGAAATTCCGCGGAGTTAAGTTTGAAACAGTCGTCCAGGTCGGACCACCGGTGGACGAGATTTGTGCGTTTGCGGAGAATCGCAATGTCGATCTTATCATTACGTCCACACACGGATATACCGGCTTGAAACATGTCTTAATTGGAAGCACCGCCGAACAGGTGGTGCGCTGCGCAAAGCGTCCGGTCCTGGTAGTGCCATCACATCCCGAAGTGAGAACGGCGCACATAATACGCCAGACTCAACGCACGCGGAAGCCGGCCACTCGGGCTGCAAAGAGCAAAGCGTTGTCGGTTCCAACCAAGAGATTGACAAAAATAAATCGGAAATTGGTCGCACATCCATTCCCCGAGCGGCGTAAGACAAACAAGTTCCGCGAATCGCATTCGTTCCGATGACGTACGAGCCAAGAAACGCCTGGTTTTTAGCAAAACGCGCTAAGAAGGCTCGCCCGTATCTGAACTAAGGTTTGGCCATGAAGACGATTAGTGACGAAAGCGAATCATCAACAACCTCGGCAGTGAAGACGGCCGCTCGCGAACAATCGTTGCGGATCAAAACGATTCTTGTGCCATTGGATTTTTCGCGCGCTTCCATGCAAGCGCTTAAATATGCGATCCCGCTCGCGGAAGAATTCAAAGCTGCCATTCACCTGGTTCATGTTCAGCCTGCGGATGAGATGACTGCACTTTCACGCGCGGGACATTTGATGCTCAATTGCGCCGATGCGATTGCATTGATGCAAGACCGGCTGGCAGAAGTGCAACACAAACATGATGTTCGGTTCTGGCCGGACAATTGCCATGTGGTTTCAGGACGGCCCTTCCAAGAAATTTGTAAACTGGCCCGCGAAATCGAAGCTGATCTGATCGTTCTGCCGACGCGCGGCCACAGCGGACTGAAACATGTTGTTCTGGGAAGCACGGCGGAACGCGTCGTTCGCTACGCCCCTTGCCCAGTCCTAGTCCTCCGCGGCGCGAAGTATCAATCGATGGTTTTGGATGACGCGGTCGGCACGGCCGGCCTCAGACCGCGCAAACTTCTTGTCCCGGTGGATTTTTCTGACTGTGCTCTCACTGGAGTAAAGTATGCTGCGCGTTTGGCAAAAAGCACTGGCGCAAGCCTCCGTCTTTTTCATGTCGTTTTCCCTTATACCCAGGTCTTAGCTTTGGATCGGGTTGGCGCCGACGTTACGCCGCTGATCGAAGCAGCAAAGACGGCCGTTCGGGAAGATATGAGCAAGCTCGCGCGAATGGAATTTTTGCGGGGTGTTCCGTGCGAAACAGAAATCCGGACCGGTTCTACGATCGACGAAATCTGTGGCGAAACGGAGCAGCCCGAAATCGATCTGGTTGTGACCTCCACTCATGGGCGCAGCGGATTCAAGCGCGCCTTGCTCGGAAGCGTAGCCGAACATGTGGTGCGGTATGCCGAATGTCCTGTAATCATCGTTCCAAGCCGGGGGGCGCTCGTGATATGAAAAGCAACCTTGTCCTTTTAGTTGACGCCGATGGCGATTCTGAAGGGATGGTATCGGAAGCAGCGGCTGGCAATGGCTGCGCCGTGCTACTGGCGAAGACGAGCCGGGAGGCGTTTAGGATCTTACGGGAGCAAATGCGACGCCTTGACCTGGTGATCGTTGATGTCGATCCCGGCGCACATGGGCTGGTGCTGCTGGAAGCAATCAGCGGCTGCGCGGATAGACCGCCAATTGTCGTGATCACAGCGTTGGAAGAGACTTATATGAAGCCGATCTCCGTGGAACACGGAGCTTCGGCGTGTCTCGGAAAACCAATCACGATTCAAAAACTTATCTCCTCGCTCAAAGATGCTTCAAAGCGGTCGTTAACCTCGGATCGGTGGGGATCTTTGATGCCATCGACGGCTAGTAAGAAACTGAACGTTAAGACCTGCTTTAGTGGGATCGCCGCAAAACTGAGCCCAACCGTCCCGCGTCGCGGTCGATCAGCTCGCGGACGCGCATCTCATCATGAGTCATCCAAACGCAGCTCTTAAAAAGGCCGACCATATGCGCGACCGGTCGGCGATGGGGTCAAATTCTTATATGGTCGAGTTGCGCAACGTGACCCTGCGCTTCGGAGAGAAAACGGTTTTGGACGCCGTTTCTCTTACTGTCGATCCACAGGAACGGCTCGTGATCATCGGGCAAAGCGGCGCGGGCAAAACAACGATCCTGCGATTGATCCTCGGAATTTTGGAGCCGACAGTTGGTTCGATCTTTTTCAACCGGCTCGAGATCCCGCGACTTACGCCGCGCGATCTCCAACGTGCCCGCATGCGCATCGGCATGGTTTATCAGGACGCGGCGCTGCTTAGCTCAAGCACTGTGCGAGAAAATCTCGCCTTGTCGTTGCAAGAACTGACGGATAAAACACCGGGCGAAATCGATCGCATCGTCGATGAAAAACTTGAACTGGTGGAAATGGCGGGAACGGGAAAATTGATGCCGTTTGAATTGAGCGGCGGGATGCGCAAGCGTGTCGGCCTCGCGCGCGCTCTGGTGATGGAGCCGGAGCTGATTCTCTTCGACGAACCAACGCAGGGTTTGGATCCGGTCGTGAGCGCGGTGATCGACAAGCTGATTGTCGATCTGACCGAGCGCTCGAAGGTCACGTCGGTTATCGTTACGCACTTGATGGATAGCGCGTTCCGCGTCGCCACGCGCATGGCTATGCTCTATCGCGGCAAAATCATCGAAGAAGGAACACCCGAGCACATGCACCAATCGAACAATCCCGTGGTTGTTCAATTTCTCAATGGCAGCACCGAAGGTCCCATTCTGGAGCGAAGCAAATATCACATGCTCTCGCCGGCGGATTGACGCCGTCGGAGAAATGCGATGCCGAGCGCAGTGATAAGTGCGCCAACAAAGGCGGCGCCCATATCTTTTTGCGCATCCCAAATGTCTCCTTGCATGCCGAGGTAAGCTGATTGTGATCGCATACATGGCTGCGGCGGAAGTAACGAAGCACCTGTTTTACCGCGCAAGCGGGCCTCTTACGCGAAATAATCTGGCTAGTCCTGACAAAGCCGCTGGAACTGTTGATGTGGGCAAGACCAGATAAACCGAGGATACGAGGCAAATGATTCATCGCTTCAAGACCGCGAAGCACGCGACTCGACAAAGCATCGAGATTTTCGTCGATCGAATCGAGCAGCTCTTTAATTCGATGGACCCATCACCGTTTCATGAAAAAGATCTCGATCATGACGCTGAAGAATTCATTGTCAGTTGGGCGCAGGAATATCACCGGCACGACCCGCTGGTTCTGCGAGTTCACGTAAATCAATATCCCACTAATGCCGATGCGCCGCGCCTGATTCAAACCGCGATTCACAATTATTTTTCTTATCGACGAAAACTGAACCGGCTCGAGTTCAAGCGACTCTTGAAACAGGGACGAGCCAGTCTCGTCATCGGCATACTTTTTCTCAGTGCCTGTCTTTTACTGAGCGAGCTGCTTTCGCGCAAAGAGCATGGAACGCTCCTGACTCTAGTCCGTGAAAGCCTGACCATTGGCGGCTGGGTCGCGATGTGGCGACCGCTGCAAATTTTTCTCTATGACTGGTGGCCGCTTCGGCGGGTCGGGCATATCTACGAAAAATTAAGTCATGCGCCGGTTGAATTGCGGAGGCCAGCTTCCGGCCATCATTGATTTTTTATGACTGAAGACATCTTGTTCAAATTTCAGAACCTGGAGATCACATTGACAAAGCTCATGATCTCATTTTACGAGGAGAAAATTGTTGTTCCGCTTAAAGATATCGAATCGTACCATTTAAAATGGTATCTCCACGATCCCATCTTCGGTAAGAAATGGTGGTACCTGGTGCTCACGGTCGACCTCAAAGATGGAGGGCAAGAGTCCGCTTCAGTCGCCGTAGCCAGATTCAATTATGTTACGGATGAGCATGAATTAAGGCAGGACGTCCAAGCCAAAATTACAGACGCAATAAACATGTCGCTCTCGAATATTTCCAATCCCCCCAGTTCATCATCCTCAGCAGCAGTTTCAAAATGAGACGCGCGTTTTGCCCGAGCTTTTAGACGGGAAACGGATGTGAATGATCCATGCTTGATGGAAGCCGGAGAGAACTAGTCCGCTATAGATGAAAGATGTTTGCGCGCGGCGACACATGTCTCCATATCTTGCTGCCAGTTTCGCGCAGCGCGCTCTCGTTCAATCTCGACTCTTGTTCGGACGCGCCAGCGCGTCGATGTAAACATCCATCTGTTGGCCAACGTAGATGGGCAGATTCCCGCGCTCAAAACTATAGATGGCTTGCAAGACTCTTGTGTCCACCCGCTCGGTACTCTCGCCGGTGAGTGAGACCTTCGGAATCACATAGGGTTCGAATCGGACGAATGTAAGAGGTGTGTTGATCGCCTTGTTGCCGCGCAGATAACCGACTGCGGTGGCCGTCTGCTGAACTCGCCAGGCGTCGTTTTCGTCCACATCTACGCGCACATTCATCGGCTCGGTGCCGCCGAACAAAATCAGCGGCTGCGCCAGCACACCGGTGGGCGCAAATTCGCCGAGATGAATTTTCAGCTGCAAGACCTGGCCATCCAGTGGCGCCCGCACCGTCAGCCTTTCAAGGTCGGTCTTGGCCGCGTCCAAATTTGCCTGGGCCTGCACGAACTGCGCTTCCGCCGTACGCGCCGCGTTTTGCCGGGTCTGGAGATCTTCCAGGCTGATCACTTTTTTTTGCACGAGTTCATCGCCGAGTTTGAGCTCATACTTTGCTTGTTCCATTTGGGCTTTGGCTGCGGCCACCGCGGCCGTGTCGGTCGCAATAAGGGCGCGCTGGGCGCGGTCATCGATGGTGAAGAGTGGGTCGCCTGCCTTCACCTGGCTTCCGATCTGCACGTAGATTTTCGAAACAATCCCCGCGATCTGCGTGCCGATGGCGATGTTTTCCGTGTTGGCTTCGACCAGGCCCGCGCCAGCCACGAAAGTTTGATACGACGGCGCCGGCGGTTCCGAAACCATCGGCGTAGGGACCAGGGTATGGGCACTGCGGACGGCAGCGAGAATCCCAAGAGCCACTCCGACGAGCGCGAGAGCTGACAGTACATATTTGCGAATCATAATTTTCTCCTAAACAACCTGGTTTGACATCGCCTTTAGTTTGCTGGGTGAATCAACCACTTGAGTGATGCGGCCGTCTTCCATCTCCGCGATGCGATCGGCGAATTCGAAAATGCGCGAGTCGTGCGTCACCACGACCAGCGCGCGGTTCTCAGCCCGCCCCAGCCGCCGCATCAATTCCATGACCTTGTGACCGGTCTCGCCGTCCAGCGCGCTGGTTGGTTCGTCGCAAACGATCAAGCGCGGTTGATGAACCAGTGAACGGGCGATCGCCACTCGCTGCTGCTGGCCGCCCGATAGGTCCTGCGGGAAAGAGCGCACCATGCGGTCGTCAAACCCTACCTCCACCAGAATCTTACTCGCCTGGGACACGGCGGCGGTTGGCTTCATGCCGTTAATAATCAACGGCGTCGCCACGTTCTCCGCCGTAGTTAATGAGGGAATCAGGTTAAAGGCTTGAAAGACGAAGCCAATGTTGACGCCGCGGAAGGAGGTCGTCTCGTCTTCGCTCATCCGGTTGTAGTCCTGCGCGAAAACGGTGCAGTCTCCGCCATCGCGGCGAAGGACACCGGCGATGACCGAGATGAGCGTCGTCTTTCCGCAACCGGAGGGACCGACGAGCATGAGCAATTCCCCATTACGAACCTCCAAATCCACGCCGCGCAGAGCTTTTACCGCGGCGTTACCGGTGCCGAACGTCTTGGTTAGTCCGTCACAACGGACGGCAACCTCGACTTGCTTTGGTGTTCCGTTATTACTCGCGGTCATAACCTAGCTTCGAAACACAACGGCGGGCTCCAGCTTCATTACCTTCCGAATACTTAAGGCCGCGGAACTCAAACAGATGACCAGCACCGCCATCGCGCTAACTACCAACAATTGCCAGGGCAGGCGGAAGGCCAGTTGCGTGCGCGCACCGATAAGCATGCCCCAAGCGGATGCCGCGCCAACTCCCAGGCCGTAACCGACACCGCCGACCACCAATGCTTGAAGGAGGATCATCCGCAAAAGCATTCCGTTCTTAGCTCCCATGGCCTTCAGCGTTCCGAAGTAACGCAGGTTATCGAGGGTGAAGTTGTAGAAGGTCTGGCCCGAAATGGCCACCCCCACCAGAAAGCCCAATGCCACCGCAGTCAGGAAATTGATCGGCATTCCGGTGTATTTGAGGTAGTAGAGAAACGTCACCATTTTGAACTCGTCGCGCGTGTAGGCCCGCATCGCCGTGGCGCGCTCGATGCGCTGACACAAAGCATGCAAATCCTGACCTGGCTTTGCTTTGACCGTGACAAACGAGAGCAGCAAACGCTGGGAGGGGGCGAATGATGTGGCCGAGGAATAGGTCGTATAAATAACCGGATTGGTTTGGAAAGTTTGCGTGACCCTGCAGATGCCGACGACGACCGACCAGTTGTCGTTGAGCTCCATTTCATCCCCCACTTGGAGAGGGACTCTCTTTCCGCCGGGCAGTATATGCGCCAGTTTCCCTGCCGCGCCATCTGCATCCACGATCACGCCGCCGCTCTTCCGGAGGTTCCACAGATTTCCTGTCACCATGCTCGGCGGTCCGCCCATGAGAGTTTCATCGTCCAAACCGATGATAGTGCATGATTGGTAGGTGCCATCGGTTCGACGCGCGGCCAGCGATCCTTTATAGAGCGGCACCGCCCACTGAACTCCTTCCACGCCGCGCACGCGCAGAACCATTGTGTCCTGCATCGGGCGGATGTCGTCGATGTATTTCACCTGAGGATCGACGACCCAGATGTCCGGCAATCCCACGTCCGAAAGGAAACTGAAAGTGCGCGTCATTATCCCCGCAAAAATGGCCGACTGCTGCGTGATGAGCAGCGAGGCGAAGGTCAGCCCGATGACGATGCCGATGTATTTCGCTCGATCCCCGAGCAGCATTTTTAGAGCGATGAATCCCATTAGTCGTTCGAGTTAACGCAGGATTCTAAAGCGCCTCGATGGGATCGCTAACTGTTGCTTGGCATTCATTCACCTAATCTTGGCATCGCCCAAGCGCTTTTTTTAGGTTGATCGTGATCGAGATTTAGCAAGAACAAGAGTTCCGGTCGGCCCGGTTCCAGGCGGATCGATGCTGAAGGTCTTGGTTCCGATGAGCGTCGACCCGATCGGGCTGCAAATGCCGGGCACAGCTGACATCCTATTCATCTCAGACTTCCCAGAGCGGCCCTTATCGCAAGTCTACACCCTTGGGCCGTAGCAAACGCCTGAGGCGCGTTTTTTACTTTTCGAGTTGGCGGAGTTTCAAATAAATCGCCAGTATCAGGAATCCGATCAGGGCTATGCTCGCAGCCAAACCGACCTGCCGATACTTGTATTCTTCGTGCGCTTTGTCGACCAGAGTGTCCGTGCGCTGAATGGCCTCTTCTCCCGGCAGCGCCACCTGCTGGAAAGTATCCCGGCTGAACGAATGCACGTACGTTCGCGACTTCTTCAGATTATCTGTAAGATCGGTTAACTGGTTGTTGATCGGCTCCACATCCAGACCTTTGGCAGCGAGCTTCTCGGAGATTGCACCAAACCTAGTCTGCGCCTCGTCCATTCGTGTGATCGTTTGGTGAAAATAATCTGCCGTGGGGATGCATTTGGGATCGTCCTTGGCATACTGGCGATGGCAATCACCGCACAAGGCTCCCGGCGCCGACGACAGCATCGAATCGTGCGTCTTGGCGATAGCATGGTCGCCATGACACTTGCCGCATTCCGGCCAGTTATGGCTATCGAACGCCTGCTTGTGTTTGCTGCCGTCGAACAGGCTCGCGTTGGCCGAATGGCACAGACTGCAACTCCTGCTCACCCCCGCGACACCGGGCGGGCTGGCGGCGTGGTTGCCGTGGCAAGTGTTGCATGCGGGCGCGCCCAGATCGCCGCGTTCGAGCAGCGCCCGGCCATGCACGCTGGTGCGATATTCTGCAAGCTGAGTCGTAGGCAGCGGCGAGCCATCCGCACGCGTGAACCCGGCCATGGTGGTGGCATTGGCGTGGCACGCGCCGCACGTTTCCGGCACGCGTTGGGCGTAGACTTTTGACTGCGGATCTTTCGCCGGACGAATGCCATGGACGCCATGGCAACTGATGCATTGCGGCGCGCGACTGTCATGCTTCTCCAGCAGAGTTAGGCCGTGCGGACTGCTCTTGAATTTTGCCAACTGATCGGTGGGCAGCGCGGGATTGAACTGATGCATGAAGGTTGGATCGGAATGGCAGCGCGCGCAGAACTGAACGATCCACTCACGATTGGCTTGGCGGCCGCTCTCCGGCCATTCCTTGACGAAAGCGTGACCGAACGCAGCGGTGGGATCGCCGCCGTGGCAACCGGCACACGAGAGTCCTCGACGAAAATGAGTGTCCTCGACGATCTCTTTTAGGTTCATGTGCGACGGCGGCGAATGGTGCGAATCAGATCCGAGAGTAAAGAGATCTTCGGATGATTGAGTTTCCGAGTCGCTGTGGCACAAGATGCAATTGTTTTGCAGGACCAGTTCCATTTTTTGTGGGCGCAGTTGCAGCGCTAGCAGCAGTCCCAAATGCTCCGGCCGTGTGACGACCTTCTTTTGCACCACTTGGTTGAGCAGCTCTTTCAGATTGTCGTTGAGGCCGTTGAAATAGGTCCGCTGCTCTTGGGTGATAATCGGTTTGCCGTCCTTATCTTTTGCATCGAGCATCGCGGCCAGCTCCGGACTTGTGCCGGCGGAACTTTGCTCTGCGGCAAAAGTGGCGGCCAGAATCAGAAGAATGCCAACGATGATCGGAATAGTCCTCAAATTCCACCTTTCTCATCAGCGCGCGAACGCATGAAATATGAAGCGGTAATGGCGATCGCCGCGATGACGACCGAGATGACGCCGGCCAGCAGATAAGAAACACCCACAAAACCATGCAGTGCCATCTGCAACAGCGCCGCGCCGGTGAGCACAAACCAGCGATGTTCGAACCGCCAGTATCGAATAGCAATGACCACTGCGCCCGCAACCAAAGTCCACGATGCGCAGACCCGCGCCGATCTGTGCACCAAAGCCAAGTCATTGCCTGGTCCGCTTGCTCCGATGTCCCAACCCATCAGGGTCAGGTAGGTCAGGAACAGGATCGCCGCCCAGCCGAAATCGCTGAAAGCCGGTGAAGGCTTGTCTCGACGGGCACGCTGGTCGAGCCAGGGAATGATGGCCCAGATGGCCAGCAAAACAGTGATCAACAACAAGCAGACTTGCGGTCCCTCGAGACCGAAAAAGTGCGGTGGAAATTCTTTCAGCAATTGATACTCCCAGAGGAAATACCATTCCGGTTTTATGCCGGCATAGGCCGGCGCCATTGCGTCCGCCTTCGAACCCAGTTCCCAATCCATCCCCGGAATACCCGGTCCGTAGGGGAGGAACACCGCCAACGTTACCAGCAACATCAAACAAGCCAGCCACAACAACACGTCGCGCAGGGCAAAACTGGGAAAGAATTTCATGCCACGGGGCGCTACTTTGGCGCTGATAGGCAGAGCCATGCCTTGCCGTTGAATGAACAGCAGGTGCAGACTGATTACGCCGACGAACGCCAATGGCAGGATCACCACGTGGGCGGCGAAGAAGCGATACAACGTATTGATGGTGACATCCTGCCCGCCGCGCAACACTTGTAACAGCCAGTCGCCTATCAACGGCACCGAGCGCACGATATTGGTGCCGACCGTCGTTGCGAAGAAAGCCAGCTTGTTCCACGGCAACAGATAGCCGGAGAAACCGAAACCGAGCGTCAGCAGAAACAAGATGTAACCGGAAACCCACGTCAGTTCGCGCGGCGGGCGATAGGCCTTCAGCATCATGGTGCTGAACATGTGGAGCACCAGCGAAATGATCATCAAATGCGCGCTCCAACTGTGCACCGAACGTATTAGCCAGCCGAAGGGGACCTTGGTTGTGAGAAAACGAATGCTCTCGTAGGCGGTCGCTTCGCCAGGCTGGAAGTACATGAGCAGCAGCACCCCGGTGACAACCTGGACAATGAAAAAGAACATGGTGATCCCGCCGAGGTAATACCAGCCCATCCAGTGTGACCCCAGCGGTACCTGCTTGTGACGCAGGAATTCCAGCAGCGGCGTCAGTTGATAACGCCGATCCAGCCAGCCGCGCAGCCCTCCAACCTTGCCGGCGCCGTTTATGTCAGGCTCTTCCTTCAGAAATTACAATTCCCCCATCCGGTTGCCGTTGGACTGCATATTCGGGCAGCGGCTGAGGCGGCGGCCCAGACAACACGCGACCGTTGAGATCGTAGCGGCCATCATGGCAAGGACACCAGATGATCGATTGGCCTGGCAAGTAACTAACCGTGCAACCTTCGTGCGTGCACTTGGCGCTGAAGGCCAACAGTTTTTGATCTTGAGATTGCAAAACGATTACGCGTTGCCCGCTCACCGGGACGATGACAAATTTATTTTGCTCGAGCTTGGCAGTCTCTTCGCGGGTCAAACGCGTTGGTCCCGTGGTCCCGGATTGCGGCAACGGCTTGAGATAACGAATCACCGGATAAGCGATACTGGCCAGCCAGCCGAGGATGGTCGCGCCCAACAGAAGATCCAGAAAGTCACGGCGCGACGTTTTCGAATCGGAAGCTATACGGGTCTGTTCCTCCATTTCGGATATCCTGATGCCGACAACTCAGCCGCGGGCAAAAACTCTCATCGCGTTAGAAGACTGTTTTTCTCGTCTGGAAACTACCTCTGACAGCACACTAACAATATCCTGTCTGGGCGAGCAAAAAAGCTGCGCATTTTTTCGGAACCTATCGTTCAACGTCATTTCTGAATCCCGCCGGTGTGGCACTCGGTGCAGGAGAACTCGGCATACTCCGCATCGATATGCACGAAATCGTGACCTTTCGCATTCACTTGCTCGAGCTGTTGGCCGCTGCCCTGCGCGAGAATAAGATGACATGACCTGCAATCACTTGCCTTGATCGACATCTTGCCATCGGCTGCCGTGTGTTTGCCGTCGTGGCAGCGGAAGCAGCCGTCCCAGTTTTTGTGGCCGACAAAATCCGGATGGGTGCGCCAATCAAGTTTCACTTCCGGGAAAAAATTGGCGCGATAGATCGCTTGCGTTTCATTGATAAGACGATCCGCTTGCACGGGGTCCGGATAAGCTTCGTGCAAAGACGAAGCGATTTTTTGGAGAGCTTCAGTCTTGGTCGTGTATGGCTGAACAAGCGCCGCCACCACTTTCGACTTAGCCCAAGGGATGCCTGGATCGATCCTGCCGGTGGCCATGGCGAGCTCAACCGCGTCGTTAGGCGTATGCGTTTTGTGCGCGGGGCGGCTGTGACAATCCATGCAGTCCATCCGGCGAATACGGTATTGGGAAGGATCCCCCTTAAAGTCTGGGGTTCGGTACTCGGTGATGACGCCCTTGTCGTTTGTCATTCGCACCCACGGAATGGAGAGGAGCCGATCGTCTGTCGCGATGTATTCGATCTTGTTCGCGATATTCATGTGCCAATGAATGCCGCCCTCGGGGCCATTCGACGGGTCGCCGCCCCCAACGTTGAGCAAAAGACGCACAGTGAAAGGCGTGTTCTTCTCGTCAGAAAGAAAATGGCGGTAGGTTCGCTCGACGCTACCGGCATATTTGTTTGGCCAATGGCATTGCTCGCAAATTGCCTGCGCCGGTCGCGGGTTGACTGCTGTGACGTAGATCGGACGCTCAAAATCGTTTGCCACCGTGTGATAGAGCTGTTTCACGCCGTTGATCTTGGTCTTGAAATAAGCGGCCGCGCCGGGGCCGACATGGCACGCGACGCATTCTACTTTCGCATGGGCCGCATGCTGCGATGCAACAAACTCCGGCTCCATTGGTAAATGACAGGTCTGGCCACAGAATTGCACGGACTCGGTGTACTGGTACGTCTGGTAACTACCCAGAGCAGTTAGAAACAGGAAGCCGACACTACAAGCGGCAAAAACAGCCAGGATCTTCCGGTCACGGGGCCGCGATAAGTCGATCCTGAGCACGCGCGGGGCCGCGCCGCGCAAAGCCCGGCCTTCCGCACGCCGTTGAAGCAACACACCGATTGCGATAAGAGCGACGCCGAGAATGAAGAACCCGGGCGCCACGACGTAGGCGAGAATGCCGACGTATGGGTTGCGATGACCAGCGAACTGATCGATTGCGACAAGGAGGAGAAAGGCGAATAGCGCGCTGGTGCCAAGCACGATCCCAGCCCAGCTAAGCCAGTTACGAAAGAGGCGCTTAAAGGAGCGTGGCTTCGCCAAGTTATCACTCATTAGTTAAATGTCCGCGCGAGGTTTAGACATCATCTTGATTACAGAGAGATGTTCGCGGACACAAGCCAACTCGGCTTCGCCGGGCCGGCACCGAGCCGGAAAAAATTTCCGGCTCAGGTTGGAGACCGCAAGCCGCGAGATCGCGTCAATGTTTTCCGCACGGAGCGTGTCCGTTTCTGCCGGAGATCAAGGTTATTTCTTTAATGATCGAACGTACGCGACCAGAGCCTTGATCTCTTCGTCGGAAAGCTTGTCTTTGAAAGGTTTCATCTTGTCCTTGCCGCCCTCGGCCACGCCGTCCTTGATCAACTGAGCGGCTTTGGCGTCAGTGAACTCTGCCTGGACTTTGGCATCCCGGTAGTCTTTTACGCCCAACTTTTTGCCCATTGTCGTAATTCCACTTCCATCTTTGCCGTGACACGAGGCACAATGCTGGCTCCAGTTCGCGGCGGCGTCCGCTGCTAAAGCGGCGCCCGCGCAGAGGATGATTGGTGCGATTAACAATGCTGTTTTCGTTTTGATTTTCATTGGGTCAGTTCTTCCTTGGTTAACACAGTGCTGCAGTCGCTTCACTGCCAAATTGAAGTCGGTCGATGTCAATCGCAACCGGTTTTTCCGGACCCGCCAATTCATCGGTCATTGCGCAGAGAGCTTGGTAATATTGGTCTCTGGAGATGTCGAGAGCGCTCGATCCGGAAACTTCTGCTGCGCCGGGTAAGGTGAACTCTTCGCGGGGCCACAACAAGCTGATACAATTACAGGTAAGAACGCCGGCCCGTCGCAAGACCGACAATTACATGCACCGTGAGCAATGCCGTACTCGCGCGCAAAGAATGGACCAGGCGCCAGTCTGCCTATTTCTTCAACGTGCGCACATAGGCGACAAGCGCTTTGACTTCGTCGTCGCTTAGTTTACTGCCGAACGATTTCATTGTCGTCTTGCCGTTTTCCTTCACGCCTTCCTTGATCGATTGCGTGGCTTTGGCATCAGTGAAAGCAGCCTGAATCTTCGGATCGGTTAGATCCTTTGCGTTCAATGTCTTTCCCATTTTTGTGTCGGCGTGGCCGTCTTTTCCGTGACACTGCACGCAGTTGGCGTCCCAATTTGCTTTCGCGTCTGCCGCACGCACGGACATGGCTGAGGCGACAAACAGACTGAGGATGATGGAAACAATTGCTTTCATAACTAGATTCCTTTCTGGAATTACTTTGGTGTTGTCTCTACTGGTAGTCCCGGGGGCACGAACTTCAAGTCGCGCGGCTGATCTTTTCGACGCAGCACGCCAGCGGATGTTCGAAAACTTCGCCAGCGCTCGAGCGGCATAGCGGCGAAAGCCATTAAGGCGACCTGGCTGATAATGAATCCCATCAGCCAGGGAAACGCTTTTTGCATGAAACCGTAGGAATGGAGGCCGACGCCGAGCATGTTCACGCCGAACCACGAGAAACTCGTGATCACATTGCCGAAAATGGCCATTATCATCAGGCCGCGTTGGCGAATGAACCCGCCCCAACGCGCGTGCAGGATAATTGCGCACCAAAGGACGATCAGCACCGCGCCGTTTTCTTTCGGGTCCCAACCCCAGAAACGCCCCCACGATTGGTCAGCCCAAATGCCGCCCAGCACTGTCCCGACAAAACTGAAGAGCGTGGCGAAACAGACCACGCCGTAGGTCATGCGCGCCAGCGAATCGGCCGTGGCCGGTTTTAGTGAGCGAGTAAATACGCCGCGAACGATATAGATGATCGCCAGCATACCCGCCAAAAACATGGCGGAGTATCCGGTGGTGATCGCGACAACATGCGTGGCCAGCCAGATGTTGGTGTCGAGGACGGCTTGCAACATTTCCAGCGTGTCGCCGCTTCCCGCGAGATGATGCGCGATGATCAAGGTGATGAACCCGATCGCGCCGGCGCAGGCCGCGCCAATACCGTCGCGGAAAATTCGTTCGAGAATGAGCGACACGATGACCGCGCCCCATCCAATAAAAATGGCGGACGAGTAAAGATTCGTTACGGGCGGACGTTCCTGCAGATACATCCGAGAAACGAGACCGAATGTGTGAATGGCGAGCGCGAGCAGCAAAAGATAAAAAGCGGAACGGTTAAGCGTCCGGCTCCAACCCAGCCACGAACCGCACGCTAAAACGAATGCCAAGACATAAAGAACCATGCTGTGTGTAAATGGATCCACGGAGTTGAACAGGAATTCGAACGACGTGCGTTTGGCCGCAGTCGGTTGCTCTTTGGCGAGCCAACCGCCGAGAAGATCGACACGCTGATTAAAGAGCGGCCGATTGTCCGCGCGATAAGCGTCGCCGATCTGCGCATACATTTTTGCGACCGGATCGATTTTCTCTTTTGCAATTGATTGGACGAGACTTTCACCAATTGAGTGCCACTCGCCTTGTTCCGCGGAGGCGAGGGGCGGGACGGCAAGGATGTAAGCCAGGTCGGCCAATTTTTGATAGCGCTGGATCGATCCGGCCGTGTCGTCGAGTTTGGCTTTGTCGAAACTCTCTCCGGTCTCGCGCCGCTGCGCCGCGTTTCCCGCAGCCGGCAAGGCGCTCTCGAAGGCTTCCACTTCGCTCGCGAAATTTTCTGCGTCTTCCGGCTGCGCACTGTTCTTCAGTCGCTGGTAAAGCACGAGCGCGTTGCGCAGATTTAGGATCGCGTTCTGATACGCCGAACGTTCGACCGATTGGAGCTTGTCCGATTGTTCGCCCTGATCGTCGATTTGTTTCAGAAACGGCGATAGTTCGACGAAACTGAAATACTTTCGGTCGCTTTGTTCCCAACCGAAGAGGCCGAGCACCTCGGCATTTTGAATCACGAAGATCGGATGTTGATCGGCGACCGGCGCGTTGAAGAGCGTGTCGGTAAGCCAGCGCATCGCGGTGAGTTGTTTTCCATTCGCCAGCCCGACCGTTTGTTTGCCGTGAATAATGAGGAGCGAATTGCGCGCAACGGTGTCGAGCGGTTTGACGCGACCGCCGACGAGCACCGGAATTTTTCCGAACTTCGCAAAATCGACATCGTCGGTCGCGGTCTTTGGCGGAAGCCAACTCGATGCTACCCAGAGTAGCGCGACGACGAAGACAAGCGCAGGGAAGAAACGTTTCATGCGAGTGCAGTTCTTCTCCGCCGTGAAAAGCCGACGAGATGGTAGCCGAACTGAACGAGCAGTCCGGCGGCCACGATCACGCACGCGACATAAGGTGCGATGAAGCTCGGGTTATGCACGACTTGCAGGATCGACGCTTGGTCGTCCTTCTGAAATCCAGCCTGATAAAACGTCTCGCCGCGATAACGCAGTGGATGATTCATGTAGATCAGTACATCGCGATTCACCGCGCGCTCGGGATCGATCAAAGTGATGCGGCTGGAAAAGTTTTTTGGAATCTCGGTGCCGGCGTATCGATCATGGGCAAACTTCTGCAATGTCACACTGAACGGCTTGTAATAGCGCGCTGACTGCATCACGAGTTGCCAGGTCCGACCGGCGCAGGAAAATGTCTGCGGCGCGCCGAGAGCATCCGAGACCAGCCAGATGCCGAGCGATGGCGCCGTCGCGCCCGTCGCGAAATCGATCGGCACAATCTCGATCGCGGCTGCGATTACATCGCGATCATCCACACCGGTCGCGCGCGGAACGGATTCGACCGCGATTTGCGCGCCCGGCCCTTGATTTGCGATTGGTTGGGCTCCGTTGGTCGCTTCGCTGAGCATCCGTAACCGCGAATTCTGGAAAAAATTCCTCACCACAATTTGGAATGGCAAACTGCCAAGCTTGATCGTTCGCTTGCGCCGCAGCAACGCTTCGGGAATTGCGGTTACCTGATCGAACTCCGGACCGGTCGTGTCGATAACCGCGAGTTCCATCAAGCGCGGATCCTCGGTATAATTTTTCGTGTCGCCTTGCGACAGGCGCATGTGACTTTCGACCGCGAAGAGATCGGTAAAGAGACCGCCGGCGAGCATGATGATGAGGCCCGCATGCGTAAGATGAATGCCGAGCTTGCGCCAGGCCCAATGGAAACGTTTCGCGTGCGCGGCGATCAGATTAATCAACAACACCGCGCCGATGAGATGGCCTCCCGGAAAAATTGGAATCTTGAAGCCGCGTCCGTCGGGGGGCCACCAAACAAACAAGCTTTGAAAGTAGCGCTGTTGGGCTTCGTGAATGCCAAGATGGACCTGGGCAATCGTGCCGGCAAAGATGAGCGCCATTGCCGCGGCGAGACAAACGATCGTCAGCTTTAACGACGTAATAAGATCGACAAATTTCCGCAGCATCTTTGTTAGAATCGGACGGATTGGAGAAATTTCACGAACTTCGGCTTTTCTTTTTCGACGACGGAGCTCGGGCCGGTGAGTTTAAAAAACCAAGTTCGTCCATCGCGCCGCGCCCAGGCGGCGAGCACTCGCGAATTTGCCCCGGTCATGTCGACGACGAAAAAGCCGGTGTCACGGCTTTTGATTGGCACAACCATTGAATTGAGCGCAGCAGCATCCGCCGCCGGCAAGCCGATCTGCTGGCGCCAACGATTGATATTGTCGGCATCGCTACCACCATCTCCGGGAAAAGTGACAATCGAGACATCAGCCTTTTCGCCGCTGCCACCGACCGCCGTAAAACTTGCGTAGCGCATCGCTGAAGGCGGAGCCGAGGCCCAGCCCTCGGGCACATCAAATTCGATCTGCGCGTGTCCCGAATCGGGACGCGACGCGGAAGAATCTACCGCATTCGAAGTGTCCGGTGCTCTTCTGAGAGAGCTGACCCACTTCAAAAAAACTTCTTTTTGCGCGCCGACAAGGGCAGGATTTCCACGCATTTTGAAAAAAGCTGTTTTGCCTTCTTCGGGCGCCATCGCAGCGATGATGCGGCCATCCTTGGTCGCGTCACCGTTTTCGGGAACTCCCGCAAGATCGACAACGACAACGTCGCCGCGAGGAGTTGAGAGATGTTGGACGGTGTCAGCAAGCTTTTCGGCATTAACCGCGGGCTGGCCTAGCTGTGAAAGCCAGCGATTGACATTTTCGAGAACGTTACCGGCAGCCGTTCCGAGAACGACGAGTGAAATATCTGCGGCCGAGCCGTTTTCACCCTTCACTAGAAAACTTGCTTGTCGCATTTGGGAAGGTGGTTGCAGTTCCCAGTTCGGTGGCGTTTTCGCGCCCGTTGCGCCGGTTGGGGCGACACCGGCCGGGAATGCTGGAGAGGCCGCATTTGTGGGCATGGCGGCATCTGCGTCTGCAGGAGACGTTGAATCGAGCGGTGCTTTGGCGATGCGGTAAACTTTGATCTGGTCGTCGGCTTTATCGCAACCGGACATTAGCACAACGATCGCGACGAACGATACCGATGCTGCCCTTGATCCGACCACTCGCATCAAACTCCCCAGAAAACTAGAAACGAAATTGCAGACTGGAATAGATCGAATGCGCTTCGTAGTTGTTGAACCCGCCAGACGTTTGATCGGTATAGTTAAAGTAACTGTACTGCACCTTCAAACGAATGTTCTTCGCGATTTGGCGGCTGATGCTTGCCGAAACAGTATGCTCCTTTGCTCCCGCGCCGTAAGGCAGGGCGACGAGCGCGTTGTTCTGATAGTCGTCGGCACGATAGTACGTATACTCGGCGCGGAGATCGGTTTTTTGATCCAGGACGTACCCAGCCGCTCCGCTCACGGTCCAGTAATCATTTTTGAAATCAAGAATCGTGACGCTGGTATTTGGAATGAGATTATAATCGGCCGGCGTGTCCGTTGTGTTTAGGACATAGGAGATATCTCCTTGCAGATAAAGCCGCGCGCATGGGTTCCAGGTAATGCTCTCGGTGATCACATGGTTGGTGAGCACGGCAGTCTGCTGAGACGCGAGAATTGTATTGGTGGGAGGCGCGCCTACCGCGGTGGGAGAGATTGCCCACTGGCCGTCGATCGTACCGCGCACAAAATCGTAGCGCGTAACCAAAGCAAGCGTGCCAAGTTTTGCTGGGATTTTCGGACGCCAGGTCACGCGGAAATTCAGGTCATCGGTATCTAATTCCTGGTTGAGCAATCGTTCGTTCCTTTCCGCACCTAGCGTCGGTGGCGAGGCTAGTTCGGAGTCGAAGTGGTTATCGTAATCCGTGATTTTATGATAATACTGCCACGACAAGTTGAGCGTCATCATCGGATACCAATTGGCGCCGGCAGTGTATTTTTGCGAAAGCAGGCCGGTGTCCTTGTTCAACGCGCCTTGATCTGTAAGGCCAATGATCTCGTGTTCGTGGACGGTGCCGAATTCTTCTTCCCAGTCGCCCCGCACATAGAAGACCCAGTTGGTAATGCCGTCGTAACGCAACTCCAATGTTTCTGCGAAATTATTAAATGTGTCAGCCGAGTCGGCAGCGTCCATGACCGGAGCAATGAGATGATAGCCACCTTTGGGATTGCCGGCATTAAATGGTGCAACGTTCGCCGCCGTATTCGTGTCGAGGAAAGTTGACCAGCTGTCCTTGTCTTGGTGCGTATAACGGAAAGCCGAAAGAAGAGTCAGTTGTTTTGCCGGCAACCACATGAGGCTGAGATTGAAGACATGCTCATCCACCTGCGATGTACCGGCGAGGTTGAGAAAGCCCTCATCACGCGCCTGGAGGGTGAGAATGGGAGCGCCGTAGAGCGAATCGTAATCCGTCCCGACGATTCGTGTGCCGGCAATATCGCTTCCCAATGTGGTGTATGAATACGCTGACGTGAGCCAGAGCGAATCACTGAATCGTGTTTCGGTGCTCACATGTCCGCTGAACGAATCCAGACTGTTCTTGTCGTCCTGAGTAAAAAAGCGTTGCGCGCCGGGCGCTGCCACGATGGGCGGAAGCTGACCCGCAGCGCGTTCAAGCTGCAGCTGGTCGTCGGTATCGCTGTGCTCGTAGCGCATGCCCACGCCCACATCAGTGTTTCCAAAGGTCTGAATAATATCCGCCGCGAAAAGGTCACGCGTTTCATCAATATCGCGGAAAGCGGGTGCGATTTTTCGGGCGGTGGCGAGGCCAGTCAGAGTGGTGTCGCCCCAGATTAATGAATCCTTCTCCCCATCGCGAAACTGATGCGAGTAGTGCAACGTAATTTCGGGCAGGTTCGGCATTCGCAGCCCCAGTTCCACCCACGCCTCACCGCGATCGATGTACATTTCCGGATGCGCCGGAGAGAAAATTTGGCCGTTCACTGGGAAAAATCCGCCGTTGCCATCATACCAACTGCGAAACTCGGTGTAACCGCCGCGGATATAACCCAAGCCTGGCTGGGATAACTCCATCTTCACGTCATAATCGTGGTTATCGAAGATGGCGTGACCGTCGACTGAAAAGGTCCCGTTCTTGCCGACCGCTTGCTCGTAATGCAGATCCTGAATCCCGCCATAGACGTCACCCGACATCCCGTGCTCTTGTTTAAATTGAGCGGCGTTGCCATTGATGACGAGGCCCCCAATCCCCAGCTCGATCCAGTTTTTGCCTTCGGCTGAGTCATCTTCCGTGGAAGCACTCGTTGTCGATTTTGCATCGGAGGTTTCTCCGGCACGGAGCGAATAAGTCCCCAAAAGCGTGGCGCAGACCAAAAAGATAAATGCTGCGGTAAATCGTCGTTCATCGATTCGCAGAGGGGCAGTGATGTTCATAAGGACCGCTCTAGAACCTGAGATGAGCGTTTACTTGAGAACCATGAACGGCTTCGTGGCACCCCGCCGACCAGCATGTTCCCTGAGGCATGCGGGTGGTGTGATCCGAATCGCCAATATAAATCCTGCCGGCTACGGTTTGCTGTTGGAAGTGGCACTTTAGACATAAGGTCTGATTCCGTTCCGTTAACATCCGCTGATTAATCGACCCATGCGGGGAATGGCAACTCACGCATCCTTCGCGCAGCGCCTCGTGCTCGAACACAAAGGGACCTCTTTGCGCCGTGTGACATTGAAAGCAGGTTTCGTTTTGGCTCAGCAAGGCCATGCCGCCACCCTTGAGCGACTGTGGAAGGTTCGTTCCGCCCCCTTTAATCGCGTCTCCTTTGTGCACGTTATGGCAATCGGCACAACTGATTTTGCCCTCGAGCACCGGATGGTGATGAGGCAATTCGAATTTCGCGCGCACTTCCATATGGCATTGGAAACAAGTTTGCGGCGATTTTCGTGGATTAATAATTGTGCCGTGCTCGCCGCCACTCTTGACGTGAAGACTTCCCGGTCCATGACACGACTCGCAGCCAATATTCTTCGCGTTTTCTCCCTGTGCCTTTAAGCGCGCATGCGTTGCGGTGCGAAAATCACGCACGATTACCTCATGACACGTTGCGCATTCTTCCGAGCCGACGAACTCGGCGCCCGGGATACCTGGCGGCGCAACGATGGTGCGAGTTGTCGTGCTGCAGGAAAGCAGAATCACGGTGAGAGCGGCTCCGCCGCCACAAATCCAAGGCAGTTTCTCACGTCCGCCACGAACCCATCTAGTTAGCCGAGAAATCAACACTTGCCCGGAGTGTTGCCAAAACAAAGTTGGGCGGCTACGCATTTTTACGGGAAATATTCGAACGCCGATTTCGGCTTCGGTCGAATAATTTATCGATGTCGCGGCGCTTTGCCGGTGCGGCGCGGTACTCGGTTGGCGATTTGCCGGAAATTTTTTTGAATACGCGATTGAACTGCGACAACGATTGAAAACCGACCGCGAACGCGATTTCGCTCACGCGAAGATTCGAATCGTGCAAGAGGCCACGCGCTTTCTCGAATCGTGTGCGAGCAATGTATTCGACGAAGTTAACCCCGGTCACCTGCTTGAACTTCTCGCTCAGATGATTCCCACTGATGCTGACTGCCTTTGCAACTCTTGGCAGCGAAAGCTCTTCCTCGAAATGTTCATCGATGAAATTTCGCGCCCTCCAAATTTCCACCGGTTCCGCCCGATTGCGTTCTCGGCCGAAGCGCTGCGTGGTCTGAGTCGCATTCAACATATCCATAACTAATTCAGCCGCAGCCCGGGCCGATTAACTCTCCGTCTCTTGGCAATTGCTCGCCTAATTTTGCGCGACCAGACAGGGAAGTTGGCTACCGCAGGCAGAGAATGATGCTCTAGCCGACCAGGTTTCATCTTAATTGAAATCTACCTCTATTATTTTCCAGATTGCCGGGCAGACTGACAGCAAAATGCGACGCATGTTTGCCAACCAGTGGTGAGCAGAGAGACGCAGTCATGCGAACAATCTTGTGTAGAGCGAGTTATGGAGGGTGAACAATTATCAGCGCCAAGCAATCCATTGATAACCTAGGAGCACACCGTACTAAACGACGGCCGCGCGCGGCACGAGCTTTTGAAACAAACATCAGCAGGCACGGCCAATCGCGGCGCACTCACGCATCTTTCGACGCTTTTCCGCCAACCATGCCGTTGGGGCAATTTCTGTTTGAATATCTTTACCGGTGTGGTGTTCGGCATAGTTTCGGCGTGCCTGGCGATTTCGTTCTTCCCACTTTTGCGTGGCTCGAAAAATCGAAAATCCAAAGTGTGACGATGACACACGAGCCTGGCGCCGGATTCGCCGCCGACGCTTATTCTCGTATTAATGGAATCGGTCTGGTCTGTGTCACCTACTGTGTCGGAGGTTTAAATGTCCTCAACGCCATCGCTGGCGCCTACGCTGAGAAATCTCCCGTCGTTGTCGTCAGTGGGGCGCCCGGCCGAAAAGATCGTGAGAAAGATCCGCTCCTTCATCACAAGGTAAAGACCTTCGAGACACAGCGGCGCGTCTACGATGAAGTCACAGTGGCGACCACTGTTCTGCTCGATGAGCAGCGCGCTGCTTCGGAGATTGTCCGCTGCGTGGAGGCCTGCGTGCGACACAAACGTCCTGTTTATATCGAGGTGCCGCACGATATGGTCGACCGCGAAATTCCGACGACGATCGTCGCTACCGGCGTCGCTGAAGAGTCGGACCCGCACACGTTCAAGGCCGCGCTCGATGAAACTCTCGCGCTTATCCGTGCCGCCCGGAAACCGGTCATTCTCGCGGGCGTGGAACTGGCTCGTTATCGCACCGCAGGCTTGGTCGTCCGGATGGCCGAGCGAATGAACATTCCGATCGCGGCCGACCTCTTAAGCAAAAGCGCCATCCCGGAAAATCATCGTCTCTACATCGGCGTGTACGGTGGCGCCATGAGCAGCGACGAGTACGTCCGCAAGTACGTCGAATCCGCCGACCTCGTGCTTATGCTTGGGACTTTCATTACCGACATGAGCATGGGCTTCTACACCGCGAAGCTCGATCGAAGACGAACCGTCCTCGCCACGACCGAGCGCGTTAGTGTGCAATATCACCGTTACGAGTCGATTCTGTTCCGCGATTTCCTCTTTGCGCTCGCGAGCGCAAAAATTCCTCCCAAACCGTTCAAACATCCCAACCCGCACGCTGTTCCCATACCGCTGAGAAAAAGCGAGCGCCGCGATCGCCTCATGATCGCGGATGTGTTTCGCATCGTTTCTCTGCATCTCGACGAGCGCTGTTGCGTCGTGGCCGACGTTGGCGACGCTATCTTTGGCGCAGTCGGGATTCGCAGCGCGAGGCAGGCGCAATTCATCGCTCCCGCGTATTACATGTCGATGGGCTTTGCTGTGCCCGCGAGCATTGGCGTTGCCATGGCCGCGAAAAAGCTCCGCCCTTACGTGTTGGTGGGTGATGGCGCTTTTCAAATGACCGGCGTTGAAATCTCCACCATCGTTCGCCTCGGCCTCAATCCTATCATTCTCATTCTGAACAACGACGGCTATGGGACAATGCGAAAAATTAGCAACGGTTCCTTTAACGTCATCACGCGATGGAATTATGGCAAAATTTGCGAATTAGTGGGCGGCGGCAAAACCGCTACAGTGTCTACCAAAGGCGAGCTCGATAACGCTCTTTCCCGCGCTCGGAATGCGCGCGAGGTTCACGTCATCGAAATCAAAATCCCGCGCAATAACGTCAGTGTGCAGTTGGCAAGAATTGGCCGCGAAGTAGCAAAAATTCGCGGTTGGAAAAAAGGCTCCGTCTAGTTACGGATAGAGCCACTGCGTCTGCCAACCGTCATTTGTGAGAGTGTACAAAATGCGATGGTGACGGCGGTAGGGTTGTTGGGTCCAAAATTCAATCTGCTCCGGGACAACGCGGAAGCCGGACCAGAAGGGCGGACGTGATATTTTAGCGAGTCCGAAGCGCAGCGCGGCCTTGGCCACTTCCGCCTCCAGCTCAAAATAACCCTGCATCGGGCGCGATTGTTTCGAAGCCCATGCGCTGATCTGGCTGAGACGCGCGCGCGTCGCAAAGTACACGTCGGCCTCCTCGTCGCTCACAACCTCGGCGCGGCCTCGTATGCGCACCTGCCGGTCCAGCGGCATCCAATAAAAGCAGAGGGCGACGCGCGGATCGCGCCGCAGGGCCTGCCCTTTCGGGCTTTCCATGTTCGTGTAAAAAACAAACCCGCGCTCGTCGGCGCTTTTCAGCAAGAGCATTCGCGCATCCGGATGGCCGTCGGCATCGACCGTCGCGACCGTCATCGCGGTCGGTTCTTCGATCCCGGAATCGACGGCCTCCTGCAGCCACTTTTGGAAAAGTGCGATCGGTTCGGTCGCCATAGAGCGAGTATCGCTACTGATTGGAGCTAACGCGAGCCGCGCGCACAAAGCACGTGCTGGACTTCAAAACCCCGACTGGAGATAGTTCTCGAATGCTGCAAAACCTTTACCCTCATCTACTCGGACTGCACGGAATCCTGCGCTGGGTTGTTCTCGCTGCTGCCGTTGCTGCGATTGTTGTCGCAGCTTCGGGTTGGAGCGGCAGGAAACCTGTAAGCGCAGCTCTTCTCCGGTTCGGCATTATCTTTGTCGCGGCCATGGATCTCGAATTCTTGGTCGGACTGATTTTGTATTTTGGGGCAAGTCCAATCACCAAAATGGCGTTCCAAAATATGGCGGCAGCGATGAAAGACCACGAGATGCGCTTCTTCGCGGTGGAGCATACCTTCTACATGTTCGTCGCTGTCATCCTCGCCCATGTGGGGGGAGCGCTGTCGAGGAAAGGAAAGACGGATTTGGCGAAGTATCGGGCGGCGGCAATTTGTTATTCGCTTTCGCTCTTGCTCATGCTCGCCGGGATTCCGTGGTGGCGGCCTCTGTTGAGGATCGGCGGTTGACGGAGGCGGCGCTTTGGTTGGGGACAGGGAAAGGCGCTTATCATCAGCAGTTGGTTGAGCACTCGGTAAAACGCAATAGTTCCTACGCGCCGGACATCTCCAGCACCAACTCAGTGCCATAGGCCAAGAAGAATCCAACCAACAAACCCCATGTTGCTGCCTGTTTCAGGCCGGCGCGGCGCGCGACATGATAAAGTTCGCCGATGACAAAGAGAATGGCGCCAGCGGCCAGCGCCAGGAACAGGATTGAGATTCGCTGCGACACAAAACTGTAACCGAGGATGGTTCCCAGAAACGTCGGACCGCCTCCAACCAGACCCATCAAACCCAGGAAACCCCACGACGGGCGAGTGCCGGCTAAGGGACCGACGATGCCGAAACCTTCGGTGGCATTGTGCAATCCGAAACCGATGATCAAGAGCGAGGCCAGGGCAATCTGTCCTTGCACGGCGGACTGGCCGATGGCCAGGCCCTCCGAAAAATTATGCAGACCAAGTCCGGTCGCGATCATCACGGCCAGCCGCGGGCGAGAGCGATTGCCCGGATTCCCTGCTCGCGCGCGTGAAGCGCAGTTCAAAAGCGAGCAGCCCAAGCAGCCCAACCCCGAATCCGATGACAAGGATGATGAGGAATAAAACAAACTCGCTTACGCCCGCCTTCCCCTCGAGCGTCTGCTTGAGCGTTCCTTCAATCGGTTCCTTGATATGTGAAAAAATGTCGAACAAAAGAAAGATGAGAATACCGACCGAGGTCATCGTTAAGAACGTGCGAACCCGGTCCGAGATCTTCTCGATGCGGCCAATCGGCAGACCGAGGTAGATGGTGAATCCGGCGATAGCGCCGAGTAAAATCGTTTTAGTAAAACTCATTAAGCGTTCTCCATGCTGGCGTTCGTTTTCTGTGGCCTGGCTTTGGCGGCTGCTCGCGAAACCGCTAATCTCAGACGCGGCAGATGGTGTCGCAGCACGGCCGGGCGCCCACCACTCTCTTACCATTTTTTCCAGGGCCACGATCCAGAGTGGATGCTCATTGAGACAAGGAATGAGAGTCAATTCCTCGCCGCCCGCGTCGCGGAAACTTTGCCGGCCACGGATGCCAATCTCCTCCAGCGTTTCAAGGCAGTCCGCGACAAAAGCGGGACATATTACCAACAGCTTCTTTGTTCCGGTTCTGGCCAAATTTTCGAGGACGTGATCGGTGTAAGGCTTAAGCCACGGGTCGCGCCCAAGTCGCGATTGAAAAGCGATGGAAAACTTATCGTCCGGCAACCCGGCTGATTGGGCAAAAGCCCGCACCGTCTTCAGGCATTGTGCCCGGTAACATGTGTCGTGGACCGGACTGATCCCGGCGCAACACTCTTGTGTCGCCAAGCAGTGGCAGCTTGTCGGGTCGGATTTGCGCAAATGTCTCTCTGGAATCCCATGAAAACTGAAGAGCAAATGATCGTACGGTTGTTTCAGATAATCGGCCGCGCTCGCCACCAAAGCCTTGATGTAATCGGGATGCTCGTAATACGGCGCCATCACGCTCAGTGATATTTCCGGCGCGATTTTCTTCAACAGCGACGTGACGCGCTCCACGGCGGTTTCGAAGCTCGACATGGCGTAGTGCGGGAACATGGGAATCAAGAGCAACTTCTTCACGCCCGCGACATGGAGTTTTTCGAGCGCATGGCCGATCGACGGGTTTTGATAACGCATCGCCAGTTCGACTGGCATGTCCAGACGCTCCTGTAACCTGGCTCGCACTTTGTCGCTCGTCACAACCAGGGGTGAACCTTCCGCGGTCCAGATTTTCTCATAGGCCTCGGCGGATTTTTTCGGACGGAACGGCAGGATCATAAAATGGACAACACCGAAACGGACCGGGTAAGGCGCGTCGAGCACGCGGCCGTCCATGAGAAATTCGCGCAAATATGTCCGGACATCACCCGTGGCCGGTGAGTTCGGCGAGCCGAGATTAACGAGCAAAACGGCGCTCTGACTCATGCTGTCACCCAGGCGGGATTTTCCGCCGGAGATGAGTCGCGCTCCATCGGCGCTTCGGCGAGATAGTTTACAATCCGCCCTGCCACCTTTTCACCGGAGACGATGCAATCCGACACCGAGATGCCGTCGCGATAATGGCCGGCAACGAACAACCCGGGGGCCGCGGGCTCCATCTCGGCCATCAGATTCCTGAACCGTTCGTAGCCGAGATTGTACTGCGGAATCGCTTGCGGATACAAAACGTGATGTTTGAAGGTCGGCTCTCCGCTGATGCCCAGGAGGACGCGCAAATCTTCCAGAGTCATGTCGAACAATTTCTCCGGACTTTTCCGCGCCAATTCGGGCGAGCGCGCGCCGCCAATGTAGCTGGTCAGCGTGACATGTCCCGCGGGCGCGCGATTGGGAAATAAAGAAGAGGAAAAAATCGAACCGAGAATTCGGAATCCCTCCAGTCGGGGGATCAACATGCCAAAACCGTCGAGCGGATGCGCGACGTCTTGGCGTCGAAAACCAAGAACCACGCTGGCCACGGGTGGATAATATATATTGGCGAAGGGAGCAACGTTCACGAGTCTGTGCGCCTGGATCTCCATTTTCGAGAGTCCGAAAGCCGTGCCCGCATAGACAACTGCGGAATGCTCCCTCTGCACTTCACTTCCGTTCGACCGCCATCTCACGTTCCAGCCCTTATCGCTCTGAGTGAGCGCGCTCACTGGGGAATGTAATTGGACATTGTCCTTCAATTCAGCGCAAAGCGCTTCCGGCAATACCTGCAAACCTTCATCAAACGAAAACTTTTTCGCGTGCGCCTTAGAGACTTCGCCGCTCTCTCTCCGCTGCCGCGCGCCGAAGATCTGGCCCCTGATGAGCGAGCCGTAATCCCGCTCGAGCGCGTACAACTTGGGAAAGGCTTGCGGAACCGACAGTTTCTCCGGATCACCCGCGTAAATGCCGCCCACGAGCGCATCGACCGCATGATCGAGAAATTCGGGTCCCAATCGCCGCCGCACGAATTCGGCCACACTCTCTTCGCGCGACTCTTCACCGCGCCGGACGAAGGGCTCGAGCAGCAAACGGAGTTTGGCCGCGGGCGAGAAAAGCGGAGTGGCAATAAAACCGAGAGGTGACTCGGGCATTTTGATCAGACGCCGGTCGCGAACCACGTAACGGTTCTTCGCCATCGGGTCGGAGTAAAGCCGGCGGTTGTTTAGGCCCAAATCGTCAATCAACGCCGACACCTTGGGCGACGTCTCCAGCAGTGTGTTCGGGCCAAACTCCGCCAGGTAGCCGTCGTGGCAAAACGATTGAATGACGCCGCCAACTCGCTCGCTTGCCTCGTAGAGCGTTACCGGAATGTTTTTCTGTTGAAGCCGGAAGGCCGCGGTGAGCCCGGTGATTCCGCCGCCTATGATGGCAACGGATTTCATATTGTCTTAGAAAAGCGGGTTTCCTTCCGGCTCGATGCGTAAAAGTCAAAACACATGGCGATGTTTCGAATGAACAATCGACCCAGGTCAGTCACGATTAACGCCGCAGGAGTCTTCAAGACCAGTCCATCCGCTTCCATGGAGTCGAGAGAATCCAATTCGGAGGCGAAGTAATGAGCGAAATCCAGTTCGAGCAGCTTGGACATGACCGCATAATCCAGTTCCAGATCACACATCAGCCGCATGATTGTTTGTTGCCGGATTTGATCATCCGCCGTCAGGATGTAGCCCTTGGCCAACGGAAGTTTTCCTTCATCCAGAGACGCGTAATAACGCGGCAGTTCCTTGATGTTCTGCCAGTAGAAACCATCTGCCTGTGAGATGGAAGACATGCCGACCGCATAAATGTCGGCTCCTCCGCGCGTGCTGTAGCCCTGGAAATTGCGCTGCAAACTTTTCTGCTGCTGGGCCACGGCGAGCTCGTCATCGGCCCGGGCGAAATGGTCCATGCCGATGTAGAGGTACCCCTCCGAGGTCAGCTTTTCGATCGTCAGCTTGAGCAATTCGAGTTTGATCTCCGGCGAAGGAAGCGCTCCGCCTTCCAGGATTTTTTGCGCCGGTTTGATCCAGGGCACATGAGCGTAATTAAAAACGGCGAAGCGATCCGGCTTGAGATCCAGTATTTCGTCCAAAGTTTTCTCGAAGGAAGCGGGCGTCTGATGGGGCAGACCGTAAATTAGATCGATGTTGAGCGAAGAGAACCCGGCGGCGCGAATCCAGTCCACGACTTCTTTGGTGAGCTCATACGGCTGGATGCGATGAACGGCTTTCTGCACGTCAGGGGAGTTGTCCTGCACGCCGATGGAGGCGCGGTTAAAGCCGATCTCACGCAGCGCGGTCAAATGGTCGCGCGTCAAACGCCGCGGATCGATTTCGACTCCACATTCGGCGTCTCGCGCAACGACGAATTGCGAGTGAATCATTTTCCCGAGGGCGCGAATTTCATCCGGAGTCAGAAAGGTGGGCGTGCCGCCCCCGAAATGAAGCTGCACGACCTGGCGTTTGGGATTGAGCAGCGGTTTCAGCAGCGCCAGCTCTTTTCTCAGGTATTCAAGATACGTCGCACTCTGACCTTGCCGGGTTGTGATGACGGTCGTGCAGCCGCAAAACCAGCACAGCGATTGACAGAAGGGCAGGTGAAAATAGAGCGAAAGATCCCGTTCCGTCTCATTGTTGGCGCGGATTTTCGGCAGTAACTCTTTTTCCGAGCATTGCTCGGTAAAGTGCGTGGCCGGCGGATACGACGTGTAGCGCGGGCCGGGCACATTGTATTTTTTGACGAGCTCGAGATCGACGTGCAGCGTTTTCATACGAAGCTCCGGACCGTGGCAACGAGTCTTTCGATGCATTCCAATTTTGCCGCCGGCGGAACGCCGTGTCCGAGATTGAAGATGTAACCGTCGCGTCCGCGCATCTGGGTGAGTAAATGCGTCGTTTCGAGGGCAATTGCTTCCGGTGTGGAATCGACCAGCAAAGATGGATTCAGGTTGCCTTGAATCCCGACCCGGGCCGGCAGCCGCTGGCGCCATTCCGCCAGGCGGACGTTCCAATCGAAGCCTAGCACGTCCGCACCGGTTGCAACCAATTCGGTCCAACTGGAATTCGCGCCTTTGGAAAAGACGATGACAGGCACGCGGCCTCCGAGACCGGCGATGATGCGCCTGATCCAGGAACCGGAGAGCGCATCAAAATCCCTGGCGGGCGCGAACTCGCCGTGGCTGTCGAAGATTTGCACCGCGTCGACGCCGGCATCGATTTGCATATTGAGGTAAATGATCACTGCCTGGGTGAGTTTTTCGCAAAGCGAGTCGAACAAAGGCCGATCGGTCTGAAACAGCTCGTAGCCTTTCGTGTGTTGCTGCGCGCTGCCGCCCTCCAACATGAAATTAGCCAGGGTCCAAGGTGAACCCGCGAAACCGAGGAGCGCCGTTCGGTCTCCCAAAGCGTTTTTGATCAGCGACAGAGCTTCGGCCACATAATGCAACCGTTCGGGCACAGCATCGGTCGCGAGTCGATCGACGTCCGCGGCTCCGCCCAGATTGAATTCCATTTGGATGCCACCGCCGTCGCGAAACTGGTAGCTCTGACCTAATGCCTCGGGCACGACGAGAATATCGCTAAACAAAATGGCCGCATCGAAATCGAAACGCCGAATAGGCTGTAACGTGACTTCGGCGGCCAGGTCCGGCGTTTTCACAAGTTCGAGGAAGGAGAATTTTTCCTTCAGCGCGCGGTATTCCGGCAGGACGCGTCCCGCTTGGCGCATTAACCAGACCGGCGGATGATCCACCGCGCGGCCAAGGCAGGCGTTCAGGAAACGCTGGCGGTTGGTCAAAGGGGCCGGGGCGACACCGCTCTTCCGAAGGTCGGCGCTTTCATTCGTGACTGAGCTCGGGCCTGGCGCCCGTTCGGTTCGTATTGAAGACATGAATATTCTGGAGCCCGTATAGATGCCCCGAAACTTTTCAATTTACCACTTTTGCTCAAAGCTGGCCATCTCTTGTGCAGATCGTCGGGGATGAAGCTCGCGCCTCGATTTAGCGATCGCGAACGTAGGCACGGATCGCTTCGAACTGACTGATTCCGTCGAGGCCCGCTTCCGTCATCACCATTGCGCCCGACCCGCTGCCGAGGAAATGACCATGCCGGAACGGATGAAGCGAATGCGCGCGACCGTAATCCGAGCGCACCCAGCGCGTCATCGTTGCCAGGGTGAAGTCGGTGATGCCCATCGATTCGTGCTGATGTGCTTCTGGAAAAATTCGCTCCCGTTCGGCTTCCGGCAGCAGATCGAACAGCTCGCACGAAGTGACTGCATAGACGTTGAGATTTAGTTTCTCACGCTCAATCAGCGGCAGCGCTTGGGTGACGAAGGCATTCGTAACGCCAGCGCCTTGGAGGACTACGGTGCCTTGCGCCCGGCCCTTCGCCTTTCGCAAACAACAAACGCCCTGCGCTGCGTGCGCTGCCGGCGGTAAACCGAGCGCGTCACGATCAACTACGACTTCCGGTGGACGCGTGACAAACGGTGCAATGACTGCTGGCCGACTCGCGAGTGCGGCCGAGACAAGGAACCACACCTCTTGCGGGTCCCACGGCGTCAGCGTGATCATGGTGCCGAGTGGGAAATTGTCCTGAAGCAGTTGCAGTGACTGCGGGTCAGCATGCGTAGGACCGTCTTCGCCGGTTTTGAGTCCCGCGTGTGCGCAAACGAGAAAGAACGGGTGGAACGCGCCGCCTTCCAGCGCGACGCGTGCCTGGTTACCGATCGCGTGCAGTCGCGCGGAGATGTGACCGAGCGGTGCACTGAACGCGCCGTATGATGCACCAGCGCCGATATGGCCACCAAACGCCGCTATACCGGACAACATCGACATCATGGCATCTTCACAAATTCCGCCGATCGCGAGTTGTCGCGCACCGGGATTCGTGTGGCGGTTGTAGAAGCCGGAGGGAAATTTTTCATTCGTTTTATTGATACTTGTCGATCCAAGCAGATCGGCCGCCGCGACAACGAACCCACCGTCGGTCGCGACATTGTAGTAGTTCAAGACGCGGCCCAATTGGTCGCGTAGTGTCGCTTTTGTTCCGGGTTTGAGCGCGAGTTCGGGCGGAGTCGTGCCATCGGCGCCTTCCGCGATGACATAAGCGACGTCGATGAGCGGTCTGTCTTGGCGCGGTTTGCGATTGCGTTTGTTTAGCCGCGCTTGCGCCGTGCGCAGTTGCGCTGCCAACGCATCAATTGTTGGCTGCCGCGCCTCGAGCGCACGACGCATGAGGCCCAGCGTTTCCCAGTAACATTGCTCGACAATCGTCGCGTCCGCTCCACCGTTGCAACGCTGCGTCGCACCGTCACAGCAGGGCATGTGCACTACGTCCTTCGGCAACAGCGGCGCGACCGCCGCGAAAAATCCGCTGGAGCAAAGTGTGTGTCCGGCGCCATGCGAAGCGCGTCCTTCGATGCCGTATTGCCAGCCTTTGACCGTGCGATAAATGATCGCGGTAGGTTGACCGTTGTGGAGTTCGAGGGCGAGGCGTTGCGCTGTTGTGATCTGCTGCCAATCGAAACCATTTGGCACCAAGATCACGTTCCAATCGTGGAGATAAGCAAGCTCAGCCGGTGTCCACTGGACATAATCGCCCGGCGTTTCGCCGTCGCGACAAACCCGATTCGAGTCAATCGAAGCCTGATTCCAATCAACATGCAGCACGATGTTGTCGAGCGAAGCGGTGCCGGCCGCGGCGAGAGCTTCGGCCACCCGACCCGGTGTCATTCCTCCTTCGCCTTCTATTATATGTACGCGCGGTGCATCCTCTCCATAGAGATCGGCGGCGCCCCAGGCCAGACCGCACGAGGCGGGAATGCCGACACCTGAGGCGCCGGTGGAAAGCCGCACAAAAGGCGTTGCGGGCGTGGGATGTCCATCGAGAGCTTTCGCGCGAAACTGTTTAAATAGCGGCGTAGTGGACGCAGGGTTGCGGCGGAAGCCGAGCAAATCTTCCAGCCGAAGCTGAAATTTCTCGTCCTCAGGTAGAAGATCAGGAGCGGCGATCCGCGCCACTTCGTTGCGCAGCGCCCACATCGCGTAAAGTCCGAGCGCTTTGTGCCCGGCCGCGTACGAAATGATGTCGGCATCCTGTCGCCCGGGATGCGCGAGATCATAATCCAGCACGTCGAACAGCAGCCGCGCGACAAAACGACCGGACGAAATCGAACCGCCGGGATGGCCGGAAAGCGGCGCGTAGTTAAACATCACCGCGCAAAGCGTGCGGTAAATGAGATCAAACGTCTCGCAATGATCGAGGGCCGCTTCGTCGAGCGGTTCGCCATCCTCCGCCACGCGATCGGCCGCGTTGATGAACACGCCGCGGCGCGGGCCGAACGACATGACGGTGTCGTCAGCACGAGTCGACGTGGTTAGCCTGGATATTACGTCGTTTAACATGGTGTTTGCCCTCTTCGCTATAAAACTCTTTAATTACGAGTAAGGTGTCCGGCGAAAACGCACCACACCGGTATTGTGAAAAGAGAGGCGTTTTTTGCCGTCAGCCTAAGGGAGAGGCCGTGCGAAAACCCGAATTTGAGAAATCCGTTTCCGTCGAAACCGTCGATTCGCCGGCGGTCTGCTGCAGCGCTTGCTCAAACGCACGCCACGCCAGCATCGCGCACTTGACCCGTTGCGGAAATTTCTGCACGCCTTGCATCAGGAGAAGGTCGCCCAGGTTCTGAGATTGTTTTGTCGTTTCGCCCGTCACCAGATCTTGAAACGCACGCAACAGTTCCGTCGCCTCGGCGCGAGTCTTCCCCTTCAACTTCGTCGTCATCATCGACGCCGAAGCCTGGCTGATCGCGCAACCGTGGCCGCTGAATTTGATGTCTTGCAACGAGCCGTCCGGGCCGAATCGCACGCCGAGATGAATCTCGTCGCCGCAGGCTGGATTATCGCCATGCACCAGCACAGCCGCGTTAGCGAGTTCGCCAAAATTTCGCGGTCGCCGCGCATGATCGAGAATGACTTCCTGATAAAGCTCTTCGAGTTCCACGCTCATGAGAAGAAACGCGCAGCGTCGCGGAGAATGTCGATCATGCGATCGATCTCCGCGGTCGTATTGTAAAAGTAAAAACTGGCGCGCGTCGTTCCGGGCAAACCGAATTTTCGCATCAACGGTTGGTTGCAATGGTGCCCGCCCCGCAGAGCTAAACCGCGCTGGTCGGCGAACGTCGTCAGGTCGTGTGGATGCGCAGCATCCATGACAAAGCCGACGATCGCGCCGCGCCTTCCGGATGGTCCGAGTATCCGCATGCCGGGCAACTCGGCGAGATGTTCCATCGCATAGGCAGCAAGTCGCGCATCGTGCTCGAAAATGGCCGGGCGTCCGATTCGCTCGATGTAATCAATGGCTGCCGCGAGTCCGATGGCACCGGCAATGTTCGGCGTGCCGGCTTCAAATCGGTACGGAGGTTTCTTGAACGTGCTTTTTTCCAGCGTAACGCTGACGATCATCTCTCCGCCGCCATGCCACGGCGGCATCGAATCGAGAATCGCGGCGCGCCCGTAGAGCGCACCGATGCCAGTCGGTCCACACATTTTATGTCCCGAGAAGGCCAGAAAATCGCAGCCCAATTCCTGAACATTGACCGGCAGATGTCCGACGCTTTGCGCCGCGTCTACTAACGTTCTCGCACCGACCGCGCGCGCTCTTTGGCAAAGATCGGCGACTGGATTGATCGTTCCGAGAGAGTTTGAAACGTGAGTGAACGCAAACAATTTTACTTCGCTCGTCAGCAATGAATCCAGTTGCTCGAGAGCGAGCGTGCCATCTTCGTTCACTGGCACGAAGCGCAAACGCGCGCCGGTGCGAGCCGCCAGCAACTGCCACGGCACCAGGTTGCTGTGATGTTCCATCTCGGTAAGCAGGATCACGTCGCCGGCATGGACAAATTTTCCGCCCCAGGCGTACGCGACAAGATTGATGCTTTCCGTCGTCCCGCGTGTGAAAACAAGTTCGTCGGCACTCGCGGCACCCAGATACTGCGCCACGCGCTGGCGGGACCGTTCGTAAGCTTCCGTCGCCCGCGCGCTCAGTTCATGCAGACCACGATGCACATTGGCGTTGTCGTGCTCGTAGTAATGCCGAAGCGCATCGATCACCGCGCGCGGCTTCTGCGTCGTCGCGGCGTTATCAAAATATATAAGCGGATGGCCATGCGCATGCTCGCGGAGAATTGGGAACTCCTCGCGGATCGCATTCCAATCGGTCCTTTCACTGGCGACCTGGTGCACATCCTAATCTGCTTCGCGAAACGTCGTGCGCTACTCTAATCCCGCGTTGTGCAGCGCAATGCTCGAACCGACCAGCTCTTGTCTTTATTGAATCATGCCGCCAAGGTTTTTCTCTAACCGATCGAAGTGATTTCTTGTCTTCGCTACGGCCGCGTTGCGATCAACTAAATTGGCAATCCAGCACCGCGGCTCCACTCAGCTTGCCTGAACGTAATGCCTCGAGAGCTTCATTCGCCTGGGCTAGTGGGTAAACATGAGTCTCAGTCTGCACCGGAATACGCGGCGCCATTTCCAGAAATTCTACCGCATCGCGCCGTGTTAGATTCGCAACTGAGCAAATATGGCGTTCGTGCCAGAGATCGGCGTACGGAAAAGAGGGAATATCACTCATGTGGATGCCCCCGCAGACCACTACGCCGCCGCGTTCCAAGGCGCGGAGCGCAGCCGGCACAAGATCGCCCGCGGGTGCGAAAATAATTGCCGCGTCCAGTCTTTCCGGAGGCGGTGTATCAGAACCACCGGCCCATTCCGCGCCCATCCGTAAAGCAAAACTCTGGGCGTTGGCATCTCCGGGACGCGTGAACGCAAATACCTTGCGGCCTTGATGCCGCGCAACTTGCGTGACGATATGTGCAGCTGCACCGAATCCGTAAATCCCGATCCGCTGCGCGTTACCTGTTTTACGAAGGGAGCGATAACCGATCAAACCAGCGCACAACAACGGCGCGGCTGCGACATCGTCATACGCATCTGGAATTCGAAAACAGAATCGCGCGTCCGCCACCGTGAATTCAGCGTAGCCGCCATCAATCGTGTAGCCGGTGAACCGCGCTCTCTCGCACAAGTTTTCCTGGCTCGATCGGCAGAATTTGCATTCGCCACAGGTCCAGCCGAGCCAGGGGATTCCGACCCGTTCACCAATCTGAAAATTGCCGATGCCTTCACCCAATTCTTCAATTCGTCCCACAATTTCATGACCGGGGACCAAGGGAAGCTTTGGGTTTGGTAGCTCGCCATCGACAACATGCAGATCGGTGCGGCAAACCGCGCAGGCAGTCACCTGCACTAGCAGCTCTCCGACACCCGGACTCGGAATTGGAATGTCGCATACTCGAAGTGGCCGACCGGATGATTCCATGATTATCGCGCGCACGACTTATTCGCCTACACGGAAGTTTGCCGCATTCAAAGGCTGAAAAGCCGCACAATTTTTGCGTAGTCAAAGCCAAGCGGTGGTTATCAAGAAAAATACCGTCAGCCTAATTTTGAATCGGAGAAGGAGGCATAATGAAAACGATTCAAAAACTTCCGATGATGGAAGCACGAACGGTGGCGCTGCTGATTGGGTTGGCAATCGGTTTGGGAATTGCCGTGCACGAGTTTTTCTTTGTAGTTGCACTCGGCATTGTGCTGGTTGTGGCCGTGGAATGGACCGCACAAAGGGTTCACGAATACCTGCACGACTTCAGATTGTTTCACCGATATCCGTGAACCCGACCGAACTAAAGAGGGCCACGCATGATCGTCGATCTGGTGGTGGCGCGCGCAATCGTGCCGTCCCATTCCTAAAATCGACATTTGCCATTTCGACAGCATTCGTGGCGTTTCTCATATTGTTTTTGGGATGCTCTCTTCTGCGCGCCAGTCATCCCAGGCTCGATACGTCCAGTCACCCGGCAATTTCGAAAAATGCCACCACCGCCGGCCCGTTCGGTGAAATCGTGCGCGGCCCGCGCGGCAAATCAGAAATCGCTCTGACCTTTGATGCCGGCGCAGACGCTGATTGTTTTGACGATTTGATCGTGGCGCTGGCGAATGCGCACGTCCACAGCACTTTTTTTGTGACGGGCAAATTTGCACAGCAACATCGAGATTGCGCGGCGGAGATTACCAAGCGAGCGCACGAGGTCGGAAATCACACTTGGAACCACCTTAATTTAACTCAACAACCCGATAACATTGTGCGGGAGGAGATCAGCCGCGCGGAAATAATTCTTAACGATTCTTGCGGACAGGATCCCAAGCCGCGGTGGCGAGCGCCGTATGGTGAGCGAGACGAGCGCGTCCTGCGAATCGCGACGAGTCTCGGATATCGCTCAATTTATTGGACGCTCGACAGCCTGGATGGAGTCGAACCCATCAAGACTCCGTTGTTTTTGATCAACCGCGTCACACTCAAGAGCGATGAAGAGCTGGATGGCGCGATTATTTTGATGCACGTCGGCGTCCGCAGCACAGCCGACGCGCTGCCAACAATCATCGCAAACTTACAAGGTCGCGGATTTCACCTCGTCACGGTCTCTGAACTTCTGCGGTCATCGGTGAAAACGCCATGAGCATCGTTCAGCAAGAAATGCCGGTGATTCGCAATCGGCGCGGAGAACTGCCGCCCCATCTGCAAGAATTAACGTTATGACAACTCGCAACTGCCTGACCAGCTAAATCAATATGCAAAAGATGAAAGCCACCGTTTTTCATTCGCCCAACGAGATCCAGGTCGAAGAAGTTCCGCGTCCTCGCGCTGGCGTCGATGAGGCGGTGATTCGGATCACGCTCACGACAATTTGCGGGACCGATCTGCACATTGTGCGGGGCGAATATGCGGTGAAGCCAGGTCTCGTCATCGGACACGAACCGGTCGGAGTGATTGAAGAACTGGGCGAAGGTGTCACCGGATATAAGATTGGCGATCGCGTGTTGGTCGGCGCAATTACACCCTGCGGGCAATGTCGCGCGTGTTTGTCCGCGCAATGGTCGCAATGCGGACACGGCGAAGGCGTGGAAGCGATCGGCGGTTGGCGCTTTGGCAACACCATCAACGGCGCGCAGGCGGAATATCTGCTCGTGCCGAATGCGCAAGCGAATCTCGCAAAAATTCCGGACGAATTGACCGACGAGCAGGTCGTGTTGCTGGCCGATATTGCTTCGACCGGATTCAGCGGGGCCGAGTCTGCTAATATTCGCCTTGGCGACACAGTCGTCGTTTTTGCGCAAGGTCCGATTGGGCTTTGTGCGACCGCGGGCGCAAAATTGATGGGCGCCTCATTCATCATCGGCGTTGAAAGCGACCCGGTGCGAACGAAAATGTCGAAACGGATGGGTGCCGACGTCGTCCTCGATCCACACGGTGTCGATCTCGTCGCGGAAATTAAAAAACTGACCGGCGGCGGCGCAGACGTGGCGATAGAAGCGCTCGGTCTCCAAGAGACGTTTGAAAATGGGCTGCGCTGCTTGCGTCCCGGTGGCACGCTGAGCAGCCTTGGCGTTTACTCCGGCAAACTTCAGGTCCCATACGACGCATTCGCCGCCGGGATCGGAGATTACAAAATCGTGACGACGCTTTGTCCCGGAGGCAAGGAACGCATGCGGCGATTGATGTCGATGGTGCAATCAAAACGTTTCGACCCGACGCCATTGCTCACGCACAGCTTCAAGCTCGACCAAATCGTCGAGGCTTACGATCTCTTCGGTTCGCGTCGAGACGGCGTCTTAAAGGTTGCGATCCGGCCATGAAAACCGGAATCGACACGAAGACCAGATCCTCTGCGAAATCTTCGCAGGTTGAGCGGGCTTGGTTGTGGATCAAGAAGTTTAGCGAGATCGGAATCGACGATATTCCGCAGGTCGGCGGAAAGAACGCATCGCTTGGCGAAATGTTTCGCGAGCTATCGACCAAAGGAGTGAAAGTGCCGGATGGTTTTGCGATCACGGCCGCAGGATACTGGCATTTTCTGCTGGAAACGGGACTGGATAAGGAAATTAACAAGCAGCTTGTCGATCTTGATGCGAAAAATTTGGCGGAGCTTCAGAAGCGCGGCGCGAAAATTCGCGATGCAGTTGTTTCCGCGACACTGCCGGATGATCTGCAGCTGGAAATTGTCGCGGCATACGACGATCTGGGTAAGAGATCCAGTGAATCGGCGAGTGTGGCGGTGAGAAGCAGTGCCACGGCGGAGGATTTGCCGGAAGCGAGTTTTGCTGGAGCGCAGGAGACATTTCTGAATATTCGAGGGCATGACGCGTTATTGCGCGCATGTCTGCGCTGTTTTGCTTCGCTCTTTACTGACCGCGCGATCTCATATCGCGCTGACAAAGGGTTCGCGCACGAAAAAGTTGGACTCTCAATTGGGGTGGAGCGAATGGTCCACTCTGATCTCGCCAGCTCTGGCGTCATGTTCACGATCGACACTGAGAGCGGATTTCGCGACGTCGTTTTGATCAACGCCGCTTATGGCCTGGGTGAAAACATCGTCAAAGGCTCGATCAATCCGGACGAGATTTACGTTTTCAAGCCAACGCTGAAAGCAGGCTTCCGGCCGATCCTGCAAAAAATTCTCGGCAGCAAAGAATTCAAACTTGTTTATGACACCGGCGTAGAATCGGTGAAGAACGTGCCTGTTCCAATCGAAGATCGGCAGCGGTTTTCGATTTCGGATGACGAAATTATTCAACTCGCGCGGTGGGCTTGCATTATCGAGGAGCATTACAGCGCAAAGCGCGGTCGCCCTACCCCAATGGATATTGAGTGGGCTAAAGATGGGCAGACCGGTGAGCTATTTATCGTTCAAGCGCGGCCGGAAACCGTCGAGTCACGCAAGGATGCAAACTTAATCGAGCTTTATCGTCTTAAGTCTCGCGGACGGGTGTTGATGACAGGGCGCAGCGTCGGAACAAAGATCGCGCATGGGAAAGCGCGTGTAATCAAAACTGCACAGCATCTCGATGAGTTTCGGGACGGCGAAGTTCTCGTCGCGGAGAAAACCGACCCCGACTGGGAGCCGATCATGAAAAAAGCGGCTGCCATTATTACCAACCGCGGTGGCCGCACGTGCCACGCGGCGATTGTCAGTCGTGAACTCGGCGTCCCGGCGATTGTCGGGACTGAGGACGCAACCAAAACACTGAAGACCGGACAAATCGTGACCGTGTCCTGCGCCGAAGGCGATGTCGGCTTTGTTTACGAAGGCGAGTTGCCTTTTGAGGTCGAGCGCACCGATCTCAAGACTCTGGCGCGGCCACGCACAAAGATCATGATGAACGTCGCCAACCCGGAAGCGGCACTTGGTCTCTCGTTCATTCCGAATGATGGAGTTGGTCTAGCGCGCGAGGAATTTATCATCACCAGTTACATCAAGATTCATCCGCTGGCGTTGGTCGATTACGCGAAGATTGACGATCAAGAAGTCCGAATCGAAATCGACAAATTGACAGTCGGATACGCTGACAAGCCACAGTTCTTCGTTGATAAACTCGCGCAAGGCGTGGCGATGATCGCGGCGGCTTTTTATCCCAAGGATGTGATCGTTCGATTGAGCGACTTCAAAACCAACGAATACGCAAACTTGATTGGCGGCCGCGCCTACGAGCCGACGGAAGAAAATCCGATGCTCGGATTTCGCGGCGCGTCACGTTACTACAATCCGCGCTATCAGGCTGGGTTCGCGCTCGAATGCCGCGCGATGAAAAAGGTGCGTGAGGAAATGGGCCTGAAGAATGTGAAGCTGATGGTGCCGTTCTGTCGCACGGTCGATGAGGGCCGCAAGGTAATCGCCGAGATGGCCAAACACGGACTGAAGCGCGGCCAAGATGACTTGGAGATTTATGTTATGTGCGAGATTCCGAGCAACGTGATTCTCGCGGAGGAATTCGCCACGATTTTCGATGGATTCTCGATCGGTTCGAACGATCTCACTCAATTGATTCTCGGGGTGGATCGCGATTCTGAAATCGTCGCTGAAATTTTTGATGAGCGAAACCCCGCGGTGAAGAAAATGATCGCGGAGGTGATTGCGGTGTGCCGGAGGAAAGGTCGCAAGATCGGAATTTGTGGTCAGGCGCCGAGCGACTACCCTGACTTTGCACAGTTTCTGGTCGAGCAAAAGATCGACAGCATCTCGCTCAACCCTGACACGGTGTTGAAAACGGCGCTCGCAATTCTGGAAAAGGAATAATGGCCGAGAATTCCGACCAGAAGAAAGATAAACGTCCCGTGGGATATCACAGGCTGCTTTCGTTAATCGAAAATCCCGAGGAAATCCAAAATTTTCTCGAGCGCGATTTAGCGATGGCTCCTTTAACGGAGCGATGAGCAACCCGGCGAAGGTTCGCGAAGAATCTCGGGCTACTTTCGCGGAGCGGCGACCGCAGTTGAGCGCGATGCTGGCGCCACGCGCAATTGCCGTGATTGGCTCGAGCGAATCGCCCGGGAGTGTCGGACGCGCGTTAGTGGAAAATCTGCAATCGTTTGGCGACCGCGTGTTTCTGGTTAATTCCAAACGAACGACTGTCCTTGGTCAGAAGGCGTTTTCAAAAATCGGTGACGTGCCGGCAGATGTCGATCTCGCCGTCATTGCCACGCCGGCAGCGACCGTTCCAAAAATTGTCGGCGAGTGCGCCGCGGCCAATGTGAAAGGCGCGGTGATCATCTCGGCCGGCTTCAAGGAGTGCGGACCGGCTGGCGTGGAATTGGAAAAACAAATTCTCGCACAACGTGGCCGAATGCGAGTCATCGGGCCGAATTGCATCGGTGTGATGCTGCCACACATCGGTTTGAACGCGACATTTGCAAAGCCCCTGGCGTTGCCAGGCAACATCGGTTTCATCAGTCAAAGTGGCGCATTGTGCACCGCCATTCTGGACTGGAGTTTGTCAAATCAATTGGGATTCAGCGCGTTTATTTCCATCGGGTCGATGCTGGATGTGAACTGGGGCGACTTGATCTACCACCTCGGCGACGATCCACACACGCGCAGCATCTTGCTTTATATGGAATCGGTGGGCGACGCGCGTTCGTTCCTGTCCGCGGCGCGCGAAGTCGCGCTGGCCAAACCGATCATTGTCATCAAAGTCGGCCGCACTAAAGCTGCAGCGAAAGCCGCCGCCTCCCACACCGGCGCACTCACCGGCAGCGACCAAGTGCTCGATGCGGCGTTTCGGCGTGTCGGTGTTTTGCGCGTGGACACAATCGCCGAGCTGTTCGATATCGCCGAACTCCTGGGCAAACAGCCGCGACCAGCGGGTCCGCGTCTCGCTATCGTTACGAATGGCGGCGGTCCCGGAGTACTCGCCACGGATGCGCTGATCGAATGCGACGGGAAGCTGGCCGAGCTGTCGTCACAAAGTTATGATGCGCTAGACAAACTGTTGCCCCCGCACTGGAGCCGCGGCAATCCAGTCGACATTTTAGGCGACGCTGATGCCGACCGTTACCAGAAAGCGGTCGATATCGTCGCGCGCGATCAAAACAACGATGGCCTGCTTGCCATTCTCACTCCTCAAGCCGTGACCGAATCGAGCGCGACCGCGGAAAAGTTGCGTTCGTTTGGTAAATTGAAAACAAAACCATTTCTGGCCAGCTGGATCGGTGGGACGGGCGTTGCCCCGGGCGCGGCCATTCTAAATGGCGCGAACATTCCGACATTCGAATATCCCGATGCAGCCGCGCGCGCGTTCTGTGCGATGTGGCGTTACTCTCGGAATCTCGACGCTCTCTACGAAACGCCCGCGCTCAGTGAGAGCGTTGGCATCAAGAAAGCGAGCGCGGAGAAGATCATTCACCGCGCTCGGAACGCTGGCCGCACCTTGCTGACGGAAGTGGAGGCAAAAGAAATTTTGGCGGCCTACGGGATCCCCGTGGTGCAGACGCGAATCGCGAAAAGTGAAAAGGAAGCTGTCGATCTTGCCAAGAAAATAGGCGGAGCAGTCGTGCTCAAAATTCATTCCGAAACCATCACGCATAAAAGCGACGTTGATGGCGTGAAGTTGAATTTGCACGGAGCGAACGCAGTGCGGCGTGCGTACCGCGAGATCAAAGCTGCTGTAACCGGGGGCGTTGACCCCGGCACCGCGCTCACCGACCGCGGCTACAACGGCGCTCATAGAGCGCCGCTACAAAAAGCGTTTCTTGGTGTGACGGTGCAACCGATGATTGCCAGCGATGGCTATGAGCTGATCCTCGGCAGTAGTATTGATGCGCAATTTGGGCCAGTCCTGCTCTTCGGGGCCGGTGGATATTTTGTTGAAGTATTCAATGATCGCGCGCTTGGGCTACCGCCGCTCAATCGAACGCTGGCGCAGCGGTTTATGGAACAGACGCGCATCTTCACCGCACTGAAAGGATTTCGTGGTCGGGCGGCGATCGATCTCGCTGCCCTGGGGGATATTTTGGTCCGATTTAGTCAACTCGTGATCGAGCAGCGCCGGATTAAAGAGATCGACATCAATCCTTTGCTCGTTTCCGCGGAGCGAACCATCGCGTTGGACGCGCGAATGGTACTGCACGATCCACAAATCGAAGAAAAAGATCTGCCGCGCGCCGCAATCAGACCGTACCCGGCCGAGTACATCCGCAAATGGAAGCTCGACAATGTGCCGGTAATAATTCGGCCGATCCGGCCGGAGGACGAGCCTTTAATGATCGAATTCCACAAGACGCTTTCCGAGCGTAGTGTTCAGTTTCGGTATTTCGGCGTGCTTAGTCTGAAGCAGAGAACGATGCATGAGCGGCTCCGGCGCGTTTGTTTTATTGATTACGAGCGAGAAATCGCGCTTGTTGCCGAGCAGAAAGATCGGGACGGACATGCGCGGCTTTTAGGAGTGGGGCGTTTAATCAAGGAACACGGAATCGACGAGGCAGAATTCGCAATCTTGGTCGGCGATCCATGGCAGGAAAAAGGTCTTGGCACGGAGCTTTTGAAATTGCTTGTCCAAATCGGACGCAAAGAGCATCTGCGACGAATTATTGGATACATTGCCGGGGAAAACACGCTCATGAAACAAGTCAGCGAAGACGTTGGGTTCGACATGCGACGTGATTCGAACAACGATTGGCGCGCCGAGATGAATCTTTGAAACATCCTCGAATTAAATGATCATCTGCTTTACCGAAACGGAGAGCGAGTCCGAACGATTCTTTGAGGAGCATCTTCAAAGTCATAGAATCGGTTTCTTCTCTGAACTCGAAGACATTCCGGCCGAAGCAGAATGCCTTTCGATTTTCATCAACTTGCGAATCACGACGGAGTTTCTCGAAAAGCATTCCCAGTTTCGCCTTATCGCGACGCGCTCGACCGGAGTAGATCATATCGATTTAGAGGCCTGCAACGAACGCGGCATCGCCGTCAGTTTCGTTCCGACCTATGGCGAGAACACTGTTGCGGAGCATACCTTCGCATTGCTGCTGGCTATCTCGCGACG
Organism: Spartobacteria bacterium; assembly: GCA_003167365.1. Lineage (GTDB taxonomy): Bacteria > Verrucomicrobiota > Verrucomicrobiia > Chthoniobacterales > UBA10450 > Palsa-1382. Next base: position 236,495 of record PMTM01000006.1, read on the forward strand.
CATTCGACAGGCACTGACGATGAAACGCGGCGGGCAATTTTCATTCGAAGCGCTCCGCGGGTTCGATTTGAAAGATAAGACTATCGGCATCGTCGGCGCGGGCCGGATCGGTTTGCACGTCATTCGAATTGCCAAGGCTTTCGGCATGCAGGTCATCGCAACCGATCTCAACCAATCAGTCCTGCTGTCTGAAGTGCTCGGCTTCGAATACGTTTCCTTCGACGAACTATTGCAGCGCAGTCACATCATTTCGCTGCACGCGCCGCTTACGCCAGCGACCCTCCACTTATTTAATCACGAAACTTTCGCGAAATGCAGGCGGGGCGTCGTCATTATTAACACCGCCCGCGGCGCTCTTATCAAAACAGAAGCTTTGCTGGATGCTATGGAATCCGGCGTGGTAATGGGCGCTGGCCTGGACGTGCTGGAAGATGAACGTTTGTTTCGCAGTGAGGCGTCACGGCTAGTGACGGACCGTATCGTTAAGGACCTGCAACAGATTTCTTCACCCGAAGAAATGCATCTCCAACATCCCGAACGTTTGGCTGAGATCCAGCAGTTGACTGAAAATGAATCGCTACTGTCGCGACCGAATGTAATCTTCACGCCGCACATCGCTTTCAACAGTGCGGAAGCAGTCCACCGCATCGACGAGGTTACGGTGCAAAACATCATCGCTTTTGCGGCCGGAACTCCAATCAACCTTGTGACCGGCAAGCCGCCTATCGCATGAATTGCTGAACGAATCTGCCGAGCGTTATCACGCCCATAACGAAGATTAGACCGCTGAGCTTCCACGGCACTTATCGATGCTGGCAAGAAATAGCTGATCTTTAACAAGGGACGAAGAGCCGCGCAGTCATAAAATCGCCATTTTTGCGATATGAAAGCGGGAACAGTTTCCGGCAAGAGGCGCATTTCGCGAATTTCAACGCGCGTGCAGATTCACAATGTACTTGTGCCAATTGATTTCTCGCCTTCTTCACTGGAAGCGATTGAATTCGCGCTCCCGTTGCTGAAAAAATTCGATGCCGAGTTGCATCTCGCTCACGTTTTTGCTCCCGATTATCCGCTCGCAGCTATGGCTGCAATGCCGCTGATTGTACCCGAACTGGAAGTCGGCCGGAGCGTGCGGCGCCATTTAAAGGAGGTGGCAAAGAAGTACCAGATCGAGTTGGGCCGGGAAAACATTCACGCGCTCAAAGGCCGGCCTTTTCAGGAAGTTTGCGACCTCGCCCGCGAGAACGACATCGACCTGATCGTCATCTCGACCCGCGGGAATACCGGTTTGAAACACCTCGCACTTGGAAGCACGGCCGAACGGGTCGTGCGGTATTCGCCTTGCCCTGTCCTCGTCGTGAGAGGACGTGATCAAAAGAAGAAAGGAAGCAGCGCTGGAAAATTCTCGCGCCCGGCTTTGGCTTTCCGCAAAATTCTTGTGCCGATCGACTTTTCCGAATGCTCGATCAGAGGTTTGGCTTACGCGAAGGCCTTAGCGCAGCAATTTGGCTCAACCCTGTTGCTGCTCCATTCAATCCGTCTCGAGTATTACGTCGCGAGCGACGAATATGCGCGATACGATTTCCCGTTGCTTATGCGACAGGCCGAAAAAACGGCTCAGAAGCAGATGAGGGATTTGATCCGGGAAACAGATTGGAAAGGACTGAAGGTGGAAACAATGCTCGAAGTTGGTCACCCCGGACAGGAGATCTGCGATCGCGCTAGAGGTCGCGGCGCGGACCTGATTGTGACTTCCACGCATGGAACTACCGGCCTCAAACATATGCTGCTTGGCAGTACCGCCGAGTACGTTGTCCGCCATGCCCATTGCCCCGTGCTGGTCGTGCCGAGTCACGAACGTCCTGTGATCACTTCAACCCAAACACAAATATGAAACATCGGATCACCATTGCTCTCGCCACTATTGTATTGGTCAGTCCCGCCTTTGCTGCCCAACCTGCGAAACCGAGAACCAAATCAGAAACGACGAATGTCCAGCCGCTTACCTACGCGAATGTCGTTTCGCATTTCAAGGCGGCCCAGCTGCGCACCACCGAGGTCCAGAAACGCTGCACCATCTTTTTCGAGGGCGAATGGAAAAGTGCGGACGTCTATAATTACGGCCTCATCATCGTCGAAAACTCCGACGAAGACGTTCAAGTCACCTTTTACCTCACCGATGCTCATGAGTTGAATTGGGTGACTGAATTTCTCGATGCACCGTTCTTCGCCCAATCCGAGACTCAAAACCTCTTTAGCCTTATCAATTCGGAGCGCGAGGTACGCGGCGAAAAAGTGGGACGCTTCCGTGTCGATTTCCATCGCTGGAAGCCGCGCCATGCTCAAATCCTTGTCTTCAGTTTCACGCCGATCGGCACACGCAAGAGTTGAAGCAAGATTCTGAATCTGGGCCTCCAGTCCTCGAAGCCTCCACCTCTTCGAGCTCGACCTTGACCGCGCCGGCGGAGCGCGCTGACGAGATTTTTCTCGAAGGACCGCGTTCGCGTTTTGACGAATTCATCACGCTCCTGCGCGTTATGCGCGATTTCTTGCGTGGTTTTCGTGTTCTGCATTTCGTCGGACCCTGCGTAACCATATTCGGTTCCGCGCGAGTTAAGGTCGACAATCCCTATTATGAACTCGCCCGAAAGATGGGCGCCGCCATTGCGCAGCTTGGGTTCACCGTCATGACCGGCGGTGGACCGGGGCTCATGGAAGCGGCAAATCGTGGAGCAAAGGAAATCGGGGGCCGTTCAGTCGGCTGCAGCATTGAGCTCCCGGTCGAACAACAGCCGAACGCTTATCTCGATCTCTGCGTCACGCTGCATCATTTTTTCGTGCGCAAAGCGCTGCTCGTTAAGTATTCCTACGCTTTTGTCGTGATGCCGGGCGGCGCCGGCACGCTGGACGAACTATTCGAAGCACTCACGTTAATTCAGACCGGCAAAATTAAAAATTTTCCGATTGTTATTATGGGAACCTCGTATTGGAAAGAACTGATCGATTTCATCAATAAAATGGCGGAGGTCGGAATGATCAGCCGGACAGACGTAAGTTTGGTTTATGCGACGGACTCAATCGAAGATGCGATCGCGCACATTCGCAGCAACGCGATCGAACCTTTCGGATTGAAACTCAGGACGCGGATTCGCCGACACCTGCCGTGGCTCGGAGAACGCGGCTTTTTCAGAAACGGACTTGGACAAGTGTAAGTATGGCGCGCGCCTGCAAATCCGAATACGATAACGTAGCCCCTATTAGACGCGGCACCAACCCGCCGTTCGTCGGAATTTTGTCGCCGTAAGCGCACTGCCGTATTAATTTGGCGGGGCGGCTAGTCCGCCAAGTGATGGAGTCTAACGAGTCAAAAAGCGGGAAAACGTTCTTTCCGAGCGGGGCCATCGCCTTCTTTATTCTCCTGCTCCTCCTCTACGCGCTGATTTGGTTCACCCTTTACTGGATCATGATTGTGCGGAGTTAAACGATGATGAGCGTCGGCCAACTGGAAAGACGAATCATCATCATTTCGGTGGTGTTCGCGATGACGCTCTTCGGCCTGGCGGCATTGGCGGTGAATCTTTATCACGTGGGCTTGCCCACGTGTCTAACCGATATCAAACCGTTCCAGAAAGGCGAACTGATCGCTCATTCGCCCACGCATTACGAGCTGCATTACGTTGCGCGCATGTGGAAGTTCGAGCCGGAGGATGTGACCGTGCCGGCCGGTTCGACCGTGGATATCTACCTGAGCACGCGGGATGTCACACACGGGCTGATTTTGTTAGGGACGGATCTGAATCTAATGGCCGTGCCCGGGGCGGTGAACTATGCGCGAGTGAAATTCGATCAACCGCGCGTTTATCAGCTCCTCTGCCATGAATTTTGCGGCACGGGTCATGACCGCATGGCCGCCAATCTCCGCGTGGTGGCGCCGGCGGCTTTTCGGGCGCAGCCGTCTGAGCCGACTGCACCGAAGACTGCACCGAAGCCGGTCGACTCGGTGTCCCAGCTGCTCGACGCCAAGGATTGTCTTACTTGCCATTCGATTGACGGCCAGGAAAGTATCGGCCCAACTCTTAAGGGAATTTATGGGCGAAAGGAAAAAATGGCCGATGGATCAACGATCACTGCTGATGACGCTTATCTCCGTGAGGCCATTGTTGATCCGGACGCGAAGATCGTAAACGGGTTTGATGGGGTTATGCCCAAGCCCGAGCTCACCAAAAAAGAGGTCGATGAAATAATCGAGTATCTGAAGACGCTGAAATAACCAGGCGATGGAATTCTCGGACGAACGCGCGGTCGAAATTGATCCAGGTCTTAAGAGAATGATCCTGATCGAGATCATTTTTCCGGTCGCTCTGCTGACTCTCGGAATTTATCACGGACTGATGCAGGTCCTTTATCGGTCCGGCATGATTCACCGTTCGCAATTTCTCGGTCTGGAATATTACCAGGGCCTGACTCTGCACGGTGTGGTGAATGCACTCGTCTTCACGACTTTTTTTGCGGTTGCGTTTGGTTATGCCGTGGTCCGCTTTTACCTGGGGCGGCCGTTGAACATGACGGTGGCGTGGCTCTCCTTCGCCTTGATGGTCGGGGGCACACTGATGGCCGCAGCCGTGATCCTCACAGGAAAAGCCACCGTGCTCTACACGTTTTATCCGCCGCTGCGCGCGCACCCAGCCTTCTACATCGGACTCACGCTGGTCGTGATTGGTTCCTGGATTGCATTCTTTAACTGGATTCCCCCTTACCTCGCCTGGAAACGCGAGAATCCTGGCCGCAAGGTGCCGCTCGCCGTCGTCGGCATTTTCGTGACATTCATAGTTTGGTTGATTGCGACCATCCCGCTCGCAATTGAAACTATCTTCTTACTTATCCCGTGGTCGATCGGTTGGGTTCCGACGGTGAATGTTCCGCTGGCGCGGATGCTCTTCTGGTTCTTCGGACATCCGCTTGTCTATTTCTGGCTCCTGCCGACTTACGTCATGTATTACACAATGCTACCGAAGCTCGCCGGCGGAAAACTTTATTCCGACTTCGCGGGCCGACTTACTTTTCTCTGGCTGCTTCTTTTTTCGGTGCCGGTGGGCATACATCATCAGTTCACCGAGCCGGGCATCAGCAGCACCTGGAAATTCGTGCAGGCGTTTTTCACCATGCTGGTCGCGATCCCAAGTTTTGCCACGGCGTTTACGATGGCGGCATCGATGGAACATGGCGCGCGCGCGCGCGGCGGCAGCGGGCTGTTCGGTTGGTGGCGGAAACTTCCCTATCTCGATCGAGACCGCTGGCTGTTTTCCTATTTTTTCGCGGGACTGTTCATTTTCATCTTCGGCGGAGTCACCGGAATCGTGAACGCCTCTTATAATATGAACAACGTCGTTCACAACACTTCCTGGCTGCCGGCGCATTTCCATCAAACGGTCGCCGGCCCGGTCTTTCTTTCCTATATCGGAATGAGCTTGTTCCTGATCACGAAACTGACCGGGAAAGAGATCAAAGGCAAAGGTTGGAACGTCTGGGTGCCATATATCTGGACGCTCGGGATCATGATCTTCTCGACCGGCCTGTTTATTGGCGGAGTGGGCGGCGAACCGCGGCGCACCAACATGGGGTTGAGTTACACCAACCCGCAATCGCCGCTCTATCATGTGGATTGGACCGCGGCGAAGACTCTCGGCAGCCTCGGCGGAACGATCATGACAATCGCAGCGCTCATTTATTTTATCGTATTTTTCGCCACCCTTTTCGGGAAGCCGGTCAAACAGGGCGCGCTCGAGTTAATTGTCTCCGAGCCCTATCACGACGAACAAATTCCGGCGGTGCAAAGCTTCACTCCCTGGTTGGCGGGCGCCCTGTTACTGATCGTTATCGCCTACGCCCCGCCGCTGATCCAGACTCTGCGCAGTCATTTCCCCGGCGCGCCGCCCTATTCGCCCGACAGTCCGGTGCCACTTAATCTTGGACCACCCTCCTGATGTCGACGAAGCGCCTGTTTGCCGTCCTAGCGTTGGCGTTGCTGAGTAAGTCTTTTCTCCGCGCGGGCGCGCTTGAAAACGTCGCCCCGCAGCGCGGACGCTACGCGGCCCCGATTACTTGGACGGACGAAGCCGGTCGCGTGCGCAAGTTATCCGACTTCAGCGGCTATCCACTTATTCTCCTCCCCATTTACACGCGCTGTCCGGGAGCCTGCATCCAAAACGTCGCGCAATTGAAGAAAGCGTTGGCCGACTCCAAGGGCGATCCAAGGGAATTTCGCGTATTATTGTTCTCTTTCGACCCCACCGACACGTCATCGATGCTGGCGGAGTATCGTCAGCGCGAATCCGTGCCGCTCGGTTGGCTCATGGGCACGGCCGATCAATCGAGCATTGATGCGCTCCTCGAGTCGATAGGATTTCAAGTGGGCAAGGCTGGAACCGGCTTTATGCATCCGAATCTTTTGGTGTTCCTCGATTCGAACTTGCGAGTCGCCAAATGGATCTATGGAATCAATTACTCCGGTCGCGAGATAGATGCTGCCTTGAAAGTTGCATCGGGCCGGGGCGACTGGATCGGTCAGCACTCGGACGTGCTCTACGCGATCCTGTTATTTGCCGCATCCCTCCTGTGCGTTGCATTGTTTCATCACTTGCGACAGCGCCGCATTGATCCCAATGATGCGCATTGGAGAAATCAGGCGCACTCTTCGTAAATCGATGAGGCATCAGCCGCCGCGCGGTCGGTTCTGGGAATCGATGGGCGCGGTCTGGCGCCGCAAGACCAGCGTCATCGCGGTCTTTTCCATCGCGGCCATCATCCTGCATCTTATCCTTCGCTTCGGCTTCCGCACGAGCCCGGGCGCTTTTCAAATCCCGTTGCTGGCTGTGCTGGTTTTCGGAGGAATTCCTCTTGTCTATGAACTGCTGAGGAAGCTTTTGAAGCGGGAGTTTGGTTCCGATCTGCTGGGAGGTATTTCTATTATTACGTCGGTCATCCTGGGCGAATATCTCGCCGGATCGATTATCGTCTTGATGCTCGCAGGAGGGGAGGCGCTGGAGAATTACGCGTTGAAGAGTGCCTCTTCGGTGCTAGGCGCGCTGGCCAAACGAATGCCTTTGCTTGCCCACCGGAAATGCGGCTCCGAAATTCTCGATGTGGTGCTGGAGGAGATTGCCGTTGGCGACGCGCTCGTAGTTTATCCGCACGAAATCTGTCCGGTGGATGGCGTGGTCGTTGAGGGCCACGGCGTGATGGATGAATCCTACCTCACCGGCGAGCCGTTTCAGATTACGAAAACTTCCGGCTCGACCGTAATTTCGGGTGCGATCAATGGCGAATCAGCGTTGACCATCCAAACGATCAAGCGTGCCGGCGATTCGCGCTACGCGAAAATCATGGAAGTCATGCGCGAGTCCGAGGAAAAGCGCCCGCGGCTTCGGCGGCTAGGCGACCAATTGGGTGCCATCTACACCCCAGTCGCTGTCGGGGTCGCCATCATCGCGTGGATAATTAGCGGTGAAGCTATTCGCTTCCTCGCAGTGTTGGTGATCGCGACGCCTTGCCCTTTGCTGATCGGGATACCTGTAGCGATTATCGGATCGATTTCCCTCTGCGCTCGCCGGGCGATCATCGTGAAGAGTCCCGTCGTGCTGGAGCAAATCACCGAATGTCGGACGGCAATCTTCGACAAGACCGGGACGCTCACATATGGCGAGCCAAAGCTGACCGAGCAGGTCATCGCCCCTGGCTTCGAGCAGAAGGAAGTGCTGACCCTCGTCGCAAGCTTGGAGCGGTACTCAAAGCATCCGCTGGCGCGAGCCATTCTCGCCGCGGCAAAGCAGGAAAGAATCCAGCTTCCGGAGGCTACCGAAGTTGGCGAGCAGCCAGGCCGTGGACTGCGCGGCACTGTCCTCGGTCGTCAGTTGCAGATCACGAGCCGCAACAAACTCAGAGCGCAAAACGTGACGGGCACCGATCAGCTTCCAACGGTCGCCGGTGGGCTCGAATGCGTGGTGGTGATCGACAATCGCTATGCGGCGGCGTTGCGCTTTCGCGATGCGCCGCGCGCGGAGAGTCGCTCCTTCGTGAAGCATTTGAGACCGAAGCACCGCTTCCAGCACGTGATGATCGTGTCGGGAGATCGCGAGGCGGAGGTGCTTTATCTGGCTGAGCAAGTGGGCATCAGCGAAATCCACGCCCAGCAAAGTCCCGAGGAAAAACTCGCAATTGTCCGCAAGGAAACAGCTGCGGGCAAGACGCTCTACGTGGGCGATGGCATCAATGATGCGCCCGCGATGATGGCCGCCACCGTCGGCATGGCGATCGGCCAGAACAGCGACGTGACCACGGAAGCCGCGGGAGTTGTCGTCATGGATAATTCCCTGGAGAAGGTGGACGAGTTCATGCACATCAGCCGGCGGATGCGTTCGATCGCTCTTCAGAGCGCAGTGGGCGGAATGCTCCTCAGTATCGCCGGGATGCTGCTCGCAGCGAGCGGTCATCTAACTCCCGTCAACGGCGCAATTAGCCAGGAGATCATCGACGTTCTCGCGGTGCTGAATGCGTTGCGGGCGGCGTTTCCTCCCAAGGTTATTTCTGATCTATGAGGCCCTCTTCGGATGAGCAGCCAGACATTGACGGCGCGAAACAGGAGCCGTCGCATAGTTTGCGACAGTTTTGCCTCTCAAGCTTAATTTAGGAAAGCGATGAGCGCGAAAGATCATGTGTTCACTGTCGGCGTCGAGGAGGAATTCCAGATCGTCGATCCAGAAACGCGCGAGCTGCGTTCGCACATTCAGGAGATTCTTGCGGACGGCAAGATGATCTTGGAAGAGCGCGTCAAATCTGAGATGCATCAGTCGGTCGTAGAACTGCGCAGCGAGGTCTGCCATGATACAGCAGGTGCGCGCCAGCAAGTTGTGCGGCTTCGCAGTGAACTGGCGATGCTCGCTGCACGCGACGGGCTGAAGATCGCTTCAGCTGGCACGCATCCTTTTTCGCATTGGATGGATCAGTTGATTACGGCGGACGAGCGTTACGCAACGATCGTCAAGGATATGCAGCAGATTGCGCGAGCGAACCTCATTTTCGGGTTGCATGTCCACGTTGGAATCCCGGATCGGGAGGAGGCAATCCAGCTCATGAACCAAGCGCGTTACTTTCTGCCGCACATTTACGCACTGTCGGTCAATTCGCCTTTTTGGCTGGGGCAGAATACCGGCTTTAAGTCATATCGGCATAATATTTTTGAGCGCTTCCCGCGCACCGGCATTCCCGACATTTTTGAAAGTCTCTCCGAGTACGAGGATTATCTGAAGCTACTCATCTCCACAAATTGCATCGATGATGCGAAAAAGATTTGGTGGGATATTCGGCTCCATCCATTTTTTGACACGCTCGAATTCCGAATTTGCGATGCACAGTCGGGCGTGGACGACACGATCGCGCTGGCGGCGATGATCCAGGCTATCGTTTTCAAATTGCACAAACTGCTGCGGCAAAATATCTCATTTCGGATTTATCGTCGCCGCGAGATCGACGAAAATCGCTGGCGCGCGTCACGCTACGGCCTCGACGGAAAGCTGATTGATTTCGGTCGTGGGCGCGAAGTCGATACCCGCAGTTTGATCCACGAGATCTTGGAATTCATCTCACCGGAAGTGGACGAGCTCGGCAGCCAGCGCGAGATGGCGCACATCGAGCGAATCCTGCGTGAAGGCACTGGGGCGGATCGACAATTGGCCGTCTGGGAACGCACGCAAGACATGAAAGCCGTGGTCGATCAGATCGTCGCCGAAACATACGAAGGCCTGGGGGGTCAATGAATCCGCAAGGGATGCAGGGAACGACTCGTAATTTCAACGTCGCATCGGGAACAACGACGTGTAAGTCGAAAGGCCACGGACGTATTGAGCGCGCTCGAAGGCACTTGGGTCCGGGCAATTCTTCTGACTCATAATGCCTTTGATTTCGCTCAACGATTTATATTTGTGCTGCTCCAGCCAGGCGACGACCTCCATCTCGATTCGTTGAATATGCTGGATCCCATGACGCATTAGAGCGCTGCAGAGCATCGTTACATCGGCGCCCGCCATCACCATCTTGATCACGTCGTTAGCCTGATAAATACCGCTGGTGGCGGCGAGGTTGGCGCGGATTTTTCCGAAAAGGATTCCAATCCAGTGCAACGGCAATCTCATGTCCGCCGGTGTACTGAGCGTAAGGTTTGGCGCGACCTCCATTTTTTCAAGATCAATGTCGGGCTGATAAAACCGATTAAAGAGCACGAGCGCGTCCGCGCCGAGTGTGTCAAAAGCCGCTGCCATGTTTGCGAAATTGCTGAAATACGGACTGACTTTCACGGCGAGTGGGATCGTGATCGTGGACCGCACCGTCCTCACAGCGTCGATATATCCCTTTTCTATGGTCGATCCAGTGACTTTGGGTCGCGTCGGTATTTTATAGATGTTCAACTCCAGCGCATCGGCGCCGGCTTCCGTGATTTGTCGCGCATAACGAATCCATCCCCCAAGTGTCGTGCAGTTCAGACTCGCGATAATTGGGATTTTGACGGCGCTTTTGGCCTCCGCGATATGCTTCAAGTAAGTGGCCGGATCGACCCGGAATTCCGGCTTGGACGCAGCGGAATCGGCTTCGGTTTGCTCTTCGAACAGCGAATGGAGGACGACCGCAGCCGCGCCGGCTTCTTCCATCTGTTTGATCTTGTCGGTCTCCTCGGAAAGCGGTGAAGCGGACGGCACTAGTGGCGTGCGCAACTTCATTCCGAGGTATGTCGTTGACAGATCCATGGTGAGCCTAATTGGCCGCTTTAAAAAACTTCAAGATCATCTTCTTGCACTCTCCGGAGTAAGTTTCGCACGCGCACGCATATCAGTCCCGCCAAAAATGAGTCACTCCAGGAACCAGTTGCGGAATGGGAGGGACGGGACTTTTCCTTTCATTGCATTGGAAAGTCTTGCATCATCTCGAGATGAGCCGGCCAGACCCAGAGATTGAACGGCGATTGGCTGCTCATCCCTTTCTACAGCGGATGAGTCCACATCACATTGAGCTTTTGGCTCTTTCCGCAATGCCGACGGAATTCGACGCGGGCCAGATCATCTTTCGAGCAGGTGATCCAGCAAACGGTTTTTATTTGATTGAGACTGGAACCGTTGTGCTCGAGGGAAAATTGAACGATGGGGAACCGGTCGTTATCGATACGGTCTCGGCTGGTGAACCGCTAGGGTGGTCCTGGCTTTTCTCGCCCTACCTCTGGCAATTTGATGCGCGAGCAACTGAGCCATGCAACGCCATTTGTCTTTCTGGCATAATGCTTCGGCAACATCGCGACGAAGATCTTACTCTCAGCCACGAACTGTATAAACGAACGAGCGAAGTGATGGTGCGGCGTCTCCAGGCGGCACGGAGCAAATTGATTACCGAACAGAAATCGTCGCAGTAAGCAAAGGCCCGCTTTTTCAAGGCGACACGCGACGACATTTTGTGGATGGGAACCGTTTTCCCTCTTAAAATGAGTAAGCCAGGGTGGCGAAATTGGCAGACGCGCCAGACTTAGGATCTGGTGGAGCAATCCTTAGGGGTTCGAGTCCCCTCCCTGGTAGATTTGCTTCCTAAAAACGGGAATATTGCCGGTGGATAAAGGCCGCGATTTTGATACTGTTCTATTCTCGTGAACGAAACTCCCGTTGTCCCAGAATCCGACGCGCCCACCGGCGCGCCAACCGCCAACCCGGCTTCGGGTCGTGCTGATCTGCGGCCTGAAAACATCAATGACGCCGTAATCCGCCTGGCGGGAAATTCGCAGGACGGCATTCAATCCGCCGGCGCCTTTCTCGCGCGGCTCGCCGGTCGCAGCGATCAGGACGTCATGACTTACATGACGATCCCTTCCACGATCTCCGGTGGACCATCACTCTTCCAAGTCCGGATCGGCACCGGAGAAGTGCTATCGTCGGGCGATGAGGCCGACTTCCTTGTCGCATTTTATCAGCACAGTTACCAGGACAACATCGACTTTCTGAAAGAGGGCGGCGTGTTGCTCTACGATTCCGACAACGTTGAGCCCAACCTCGACGACAAACGTTTTGTTTACGTCGGCGTGCCCATCACCGGACTGACGGTTGAGGCGCTCGGCGGAACGGCCAAGGACAAAGGCAAAAACATTTTTATCCTCGGCCTCATCGCGAAAATCTTTTCTCTCGACGTCGAGAAGCTAAAAAGACTGATCAGCGAAAAATTCGCCGGCAAAGACGAAAGCATCGTTAACACCGCGATGATGGCGTTCCAGGCCGGCTACGCTTATCCAGTCGGCAAAATCCTTTCGCATCATTATCAATTTGAGAAGGTCGCCAGAAAACCCGGGGCGCGCGCACAGATCACGATGGATGGCAATCAGGCCATCGCTTACGGATTGATCGCCGCCGGTGTGCGTTACGGCGCCGGCTATCCGATCACGCCGTGGTCGTCGATCATGGAAATCCTCCGGAGCGAGCTGCCGAAATACGGCGGGCTCTTTGTGCAGGCCGAAGACGAGCTCGGTGCAGTGTCGCTCGCGCTCGGTTTTTCTTTTTCCGGATATCTCGCCGTCACCGGCAGCGCCGGGCCGGGCATATCGCTCAAAACCGAAGCGATCGGTTGGGCTTCCATGGCCGAAATGCCGCTCATCATTTGTAATATTCAACGCGGGGGCCCGAGCACGGGTCTCCCCACCAACGTCGAGCAGAGCGATCTGCATCAGGCGATTTTCGGCGGTCACGGCGATAGTCCGCGCGTCGTCCTCGCTGCATCGACCGTGGAAGATTGTTTCTACATTGCGATCGAAGCCGCCCGCATCGCGCGAAAGTACAGCACGCCGGTTTTCATTTTGAGCGACACTTCGCTCGCGACGCGCATCGAGGCTTTCGATGAACCCGATCTTTCCAAGTTAATGATCGACCCGAAACCCGATCTCACCCCGCGTGCCTCCGGCTTCAAGCCCTACGATATCGAGCGTATCACCCAACACGTTCCGCCCGGCGCGCGCATGATCGATGGAAAATATCCGCTCGTCTCCGGCCTCGAGCACGATGAAATGGGACATCCCACCGGCAGCCCGAAGTTGCACATGGCCATGACGGCAAAACGCCGCAAGAAATTGCAAAAGCTGGCCGAAGAAATTCCGGTGCCGGAAGTTTACGGCGATCAGAAAGGCGACACGCTGCTCGTCGGCTGGGGATCGACCTACGGCCCGATCCATGACGCCGCGAAACTGGCGCGCGAGCAAGGCGAAAAAATTGGCTCGCTGCATTTGCGTCACATCCATCCATTGCCGAACGGGCTGGAAAAAATCTTCGCGAAGTTCAAACGCATTGTCGTCGTCGAGATGAACGATCAGGGCGTTTATGGGTTCGGTCAGCTCGCCACCATTCTGCGCGCGCGCTATTGCGAACCGAAAATCGAGAGCGTGACCAAGACCGACGGTCTTACCTTCCGCGTCAAAGAAATCTTGGAAGGCGTTTTCAAACGTTCGTTCGCCGACAAAAAAGGCAGGCGCGATTCACCGAAGCGCCCGCTCTCCGGCAACGGCACTGGCCAGGATGTCGATCTCGCCCGTGCCGAAGTTATTCCCCAGGGAATCGGCTGATGAATAAGGAAAGCAAGAAAACAGGAACTAGATCTGAATCTGGAAACCATGAATCCAAGAGCTCCTCTTTTTTCCTCGAGTCCTGGCTTCTTGATTAAATTTTATGTCTGAAACAACAACAGCAACACCTCCCGCCGAAATTCCGCGCGAGAAACTCACCAAGAAAGCCATCACCGCCGATCATCCGACGTGGTGCCCCGGTTGCGGCGACTTCGCCGTGCTCGCCTCTTATTATAAGGTGATCGAGAAGCGGCAGCTCGATCACGAGAAGATTGTCACCCTCGCCGGGATCGGTTGTTCATCGCGCTTCCCCTACTTCGTCAATGGCTTCGGCGCGCACTTCATTCACGGCCGCGCCGTCCCGCTCGCTTCCGGCATCAGCCTGGCCCGGCCCGACCTGAACGTTTTCCTCTTTGGCGGCGACGGCGACGGCTTCTCCATCGGCGGCAACCATCTCGAGCACGGCGCGCGCAAGAACATCAACCTGGTCTATTTCATCATGGACAACTTCGTCTATGGCCTGACCAAAAAGCAGACCTCGCCCACGTCGCCCATCGGTTTCAAATCCAAGACCGACCCGACCGGCGCGATCGACATGCCGGTCAATCCGATGAAAAAACTCATCAGCGCCGGGGCCAGCTTCGTCGCGCGCACCCACGCTACCCAGGTCAATCACATGATCCAGATGATCGAGCGCGCCATGGATCATCCGGGCTTCTCCGTCATCGAATGCTTGTCTGAGTGCGTCGAATTTTTTCCGGACGTCTTCGACCCAGCCGACCCGCGCAAAGGCGGCAGCTTCGAAGTGATCCAGGAAAGGAAATGGGACAACACCCCCGAGGACGAAATGCGCCACGACGTCACCGACGAGCTGGCCGCCTACAAACTCGCGCAACTACCTTTCCCCGGCGTCTTCGGCGTCTTCTACCAGAGCGATCGTCCAACCAAGAACGCGTTGGAAAAAAAATGGATCGAGAGTAGTCGCGAGAAGACGGGCAACGCGTCTGACCTCGAGCTTCTCCAGAAAACGTTTGATCGAATGAAATGAGATCGCTCCGAGACATTCGACTGAATGGAGCGACTGGGGCGAGCGACATGGCCGGTAACGCCGCGTGGGCAGCGGTCCAGGATGCGGGAAGCAACCGAGATACAATGAAATGAGTTCCGTCGTCAAAATCGATCCCGAAATCATGAGCGGCGCGCCGTGTTTTAGTGGCACGCGCGTCACGATTCAGACTCTGATAGACCATCTCGAGGCAGGTGATTCGATCGAAGATTTTTTAGACGGCTTCCCAAGCGTCTCGCGCGAGCAGGTCATTGCTTTTCTTGAAGAAGCCAAGGATCGTATGTTCGCGGCTGCGACCGAGTGAAGGTCTTGCTCGACGAATGCGTCGACCGAAGACTCGCACGCGATCTCGTCGGACATTCGGTCTCGACTGTTCCGAAAATGGGCTGGGCCGGAATTAAAAATGGCGCCCTGCTCGCGCTGGCTGAGAAGGAATTCGAAGTATTTATCACTGTCGATCGAAAGATCTCCGACGAGCAGGACCTGAGAAAGTTCAAGATCTCGGTGATCTTGCTTCGCGCGACCACCAATCGACTGCAAGATATTCGGCCGCTCGTTCCCGAACTGTTGAAGACAATCGAGCGCGCCACGGCAGGAGCATTGACCACTGTGGGCAAGTAACGCTATCTGTCTTCCAGCGCATGAAAATCAGCTACGATCCGAAAGTGGATGCGTTGAGCATCCACGTTTCGCGAAACCACGGTGACGACCAAACACTTGGCGGAGGGCATTGCTGCTGATTACGACAGCGAAGGCCGCCTTGCCGGATTAGAAATTCTCGACGCACAAAAACGCTTTGGCGGAACAGAAACCATGCGACACGTCGAACTGGAAGGCGTTGGCACGTAAGCCCTCTCAACTGTTCAACGACTCAACCGTCTTCCGAGTTGCTGCAGCGGCTGAAGCCGCGATGATCAGTGGACGGGAACGACAGTAGCCTCCGCCATTGCCTCAGACGGTACCTCGGCCTTGTCAGTAATCAGCTTGCGCAGGAACGGAATGAGCAGAACGAGCGCGATGCCGACCACGAGACTGCCCGCGCCGAGCGCGCCGAAGAGCTTCACATACTCGGGATTGGTCGCGACCGCCGTGGTACCGCTCGGCTCAGGGATCATGCCCGAGAAGTCGCCCGAGAAGAGTGACGCGAGGCCGGTCACGAGCATCCAGCTGCCCATCATCACACCTTGATATTGCCTCGGCGCGAGCTTGCCGATCATCGCGTATCCGATCGGAGAGATGAGCAACTCACCGACGCTCTGCAGCACATAACTCATAAACAGCCACGCGAACGCACTCTTGCCGTCAACGCCGGCCAGCTTGATGCCCAGCGGGAGAATGAGAAAGCCCAGCGCCATCAAAATCAGCGACGTCGCAAACTGCTTCGGGATGTCGATCCTCCATCCGCGCGCGCGCATGCGAGTAAAGAACGACGCGAGCAGCGGTCCGCCGACCACGATGCAGACGGTGTTAATGTTCTGAATCCACTGCGGCTGAATCTCCATCTTGCCGATCATCAGGTTGACGTTGTTGACCGCGAACAGCTGCAGGCCGCTCGGTGCCATCTGATACAGCGACCAAAAGGCCAGCGAGCCAATCGTCAAAATCAGGTAGGCCGTCATGTTCCGCCGCTCGCGGCGATCCGGGTGACGAATCGTTAGGTAGATCAGCGTCAGCGCGACCACGGCGCAGATGCCCTTGATCAGCGTCTCGGTCATGCCGGGCCGCTGCAGCATCAACCACACGACGGGTATGAGGCCGAGGAGAATGCCGATGCCGGCGAGCAGGCGCAGCCGAAATTGTTTCGACTTCGCCTCGAGCAGCGGTGTGTTGCGATCGGCCAGCGTCTTCCACGACAGCGCGGCGAGGACGATGGCGACGAAGTTGCCGAGCGTCGCGAAGATGAAGAGGCTCGCATAGCTCTGGGTCCCCTGGAAGTAGCCGGCGACGGCGAACCCGACGAAGAATCCGACATTCATGCCCGCGTAGTTCCAGAGGAAAGCTCCTTCGCGACGCGGATCTTCCGGGGTAAAACGCTGCGTCAGCATCATGTTGATACAGGTGACGTTGAGGCCGCTGCCGGTAAGAAAAAAGGCGAGGCCGATGTAGAACATCGCGGCCGTGCCGACTGCAATGCATCCGCAACCGATGACCTGTAGCGCCATGCCCCCGACGAAAAGATTCCGGTTCGAGAGAAAGCGGCCGCCCAGATAACCGCCGAAGAGGTGCAGGCCGTAGTTGAAGGCGCCGAACACGCCCATCAACGTCGTCGCCACTTTCACCGGGAGCTGCAGATGCTTCGTCGCGTAGAGGACCAGCGTCGAGTAAAGGACGGCGAAGCCGAGGGTCGCAAAGATCTGAATAAAGAATAAGACCGCTGTTCCTTCTGGAGCTTTAGGCGATTTCATCGGCCGCCATTTCGCTCGCCGCGCCCGGCAATGTCAAGCGGTTCGCAGGGCGCGAACTTTACGGCGGGAGGCCGCGAGCCGTTTTGCGAGCCGGTCTAGGGAAGCCGGTGACTTGGTTTTGGTGAAAACCGAGCCTCTGCTTCTCCTACCCTCGTCATTTTACCTCTATTTCGCTCGACCCGTTCGCCTCCTTCAGCTTTCACCTTTTCCGCACTGATGCTAGGAACGAAAAACCGTCGTCTGATCTTTCTACTTTAGCCTCTCCGCTCGCGAAAGCTTTCGGAGTCCTAATTCCTACTTTCTTGGTGAAGACGTTTGATCGGATGAAATGAGTCGCGTGACATTTTTAACTTTGATCCTTCTTTTCAAAGCTTGATGTAGTTGCTGCGTTGAATTCGATTAGCTGTTGCCTCTTTGCCGGACATCCTCGGGGATAAACGGCAAAGCATCTGCGTCCATGTTAAGTCGGCTGAATTGGGGGCCAATAGCGAACTGATATTTGCCGCTTTCAGAATGCGGCTTTTCAACTGCGGAGAGTGTCTCCCGCAAAATCATCTGCGCAACCCGAACGCCCGGATAAATCGGCAACGGCATGTTGCCAATGTTCGATAACTCAAACGTTATTACACCGGAAAATCCCGGTTCAACACAGGTCGCAGTCGCGATTTGAAGACCGAGCCGTGCCCATGAAGATCTACCTTCGACCTGCCCCTCCAAATCATTCGGAAGCCGAACATATTCGAAGGTCGCCGCTAAAGCGAGAACCCCAGGATGAAGAACAAAGCTTTGAGAGCAAAATGGAACGATCCGTCGTTCTTGAAACCGATGAAGCCCTTCTTTAGAAATCGTGAATGGATTTATTTCGCCTTGAGTGTGTCGCCGAAAAATGATGAACTGATTTCCAATTCGTAAATCAATCGACATGTCGCGGACTTGATCTCGTCTAAGAAGAGGTGAAACAATCAAACGCTTACCGTCGCGCGATGTGAGCCGCTTTCTTATTTCTCCACTAGTCAATGTTGCCATAAATCATTCAAGGATTCACCAGAGGTCCGAATCTCGTTTGGACATAACTTGCTTCGATCGCCTTCAAAGTCAGTTGGAACAACATATCAAGGTATTCGTCGAACTTGACATCACTGCGAGGGAGTACGGTGATTGTAAATGTGACCGAAGACTCCCAAGGACTTCCGTTCGAATTCTTTCATAGTTAGTCTCTAACAATTCGTATGCCTTCTTACTACGCACGTCACTGTTGATCGCGACGCGATCCGCGTTAGAGCTGGTCAATACTTGTCGCCAGTCTTCGAGCCACTTAACGAAGCTACGAAGAGCTGGGTGCCATTGTTCAGTCATCGCCGCTTGCAATTCGGGCAGAAGAATCTCGATTATCTTTGTTAATCGAAATCGCCAAGGAGGATAATCTCCGCATTCGAGGGGATTCGCATCTAACTCGAACCTACTCGAAAATTCACAGAGTGAGGCAAGAGCGGCGGGACCTAATATGTGTGCGCCGATAGCGTCACTGATAAGCTCTTTGAGCGACTTCCGCGTGAGAGAAAGTGTGCGTTTCATGTAGTCTGCAACAATCTCATCCGCGAGAACTGGTGGTCCGAGTTCATTCTGGACGTAATCGCGAATCGCGGCCTCGATTGCGGGAGCTTCCCTCTGCCAGAGCTCGTCGAAATGTTCCGCCATCCATTCTGATATCAAGATGTGCCCGATCTCGTGTCCCCAGTTTGCATGAGTAAGCACATTCATTCTTTCCACTCGCGGGAATGAAATGATGAATATCCGGTGGCTCGCCGATTCTTTTATGGTGGCGTGCCATTCACTAATAGGAATCCAATCTGGGAAACTCGAGAATAACCTTCTGTAATAAGCAACCCGATCGCCTACGATCGCGTAATTATAGCTCCATTGTGGCCGAATAATGAATTGGTATTCTGAGCCGAGTGTCGCTTGGAGGAACCTCTCCATGGCTTGTACTAAACTCCAGGGCGTGTGCTCGACACGAGAGCGATCCGCATATCTAAGATCCTCGCCAAGTGCCGCGAGGATGAAATGGATATGGGAGAACCGATCCGGAGGGGCAATGGCAATTCGCTGATAGATCAGTCGAGCGGATGCCCGGATTATCCCGCAAAATTCGCGAGCAGTTTCGTTCGGAAAATCTTCAGCCTGCTCTAATGTAGCCGCCAGTTTTGCGAGTGACTCCGCATGTCGTCTCAATTCTGCCAACTGAATGTCGACTGGTAAATTCAAAATCCGCCGCGGTGTACATCGCAGCTTACGCCGAAGTAGATATTGGACGATCTTTTTCCAAGGGGACACCATTACCAGTTAGGCGCAACAATAGTTCTGTGGAGAGTCGATGAAGGAATGCAGCCGCAAGATCCATGTGATCGAATGATTGATCTTTATTCATTTCACCGGATGACTGCAAAAAGTGATATGTCGAAGATAGAAATTCGCGAATCTGTTCCGGGTCGGCAATTCCAGCCTCAGTAAAAAGCTGCTTTGTGTTTCGCAGCGTCGCATAAAAGGACGGTCGTACCTCCGTAGCCCGCACCGACAAGTGGCCGGCACCTTCTGTACCAGCATCAGTTCGAGCTTTCCAGTCAACCTCTTCCAAAAACACGCCACACCATCGAAGATTCTCATGATCCTCATCACGAAGCGCGTCACCCTGCGACAGTTTTGCTAAACTCGTTGCGGCTGCCTGCAATTTGCTGCTTGCCTCAAAAATGTCCGAAGAAGCGAGTACAGTTTTCATGCCTAACTGGTCTCCAAGAATATCGCCCTAGAAATACCTCCCTGATTTAGTTCGGAATTCAATAGTATTCTCGCGTGGCCAAGTCGTCTGCTGAGGAGCCTAGTTAGGCGTTGCTTAGCAAGCAAGCGGCATTTTCTAGAAAAAACGCTTGCGTCAGCCGCCATAAGCATTGTAAGCTTACAGTCCTATGTCGAATAAGAATCTGGGGGACTTGCTTCGCGATTTGCGACAAGCTGCAAATCTATCGCTTCGCGAATTAGCAAAATTTGTCGACGTGTCCGCGCCGTTTTTATCAGACGTAGAGCTCGGTCGTCGGTATCCGTCGGACGAGGTCCTCGGCAGAGTCGCCAAGACGTTAAGGGTACCCATCGAACGATTCAAAGAGCTTGACCATCGCGAGGCAGTTTCGGATTTGAAAAAATTGATCACAGCAAATCCAAGTTTGGGTTTGGCATTTCGAACAGCCGTTGATGACATCAAAGTAGGAAAGATCACAGCCGCCCAGCTTGCGGACGCATTAAAACGAACGAAACGCCATTAAATCCCAAAATTTTTCACTTGACTGTAAGCCTACATCCGCTTACAATTGCATATCATGACAACTACTACTCAATCAAGCGGCAGCGCTGATACCCCCAACACAAAACACGGTGACCCTGCTGTAAAATGGGCAATACTGTTAAACGACGAGCTCTTCCCCATGCCGCGCAGAAAGCTTCTCGCGCGTGACATTCTGGACCAATGTGGCGTAGCGCAAGATTTCAGCTTGCAGCGAGATCACGGTGGTACGCATGACGTGGTTTTTGCTGATGACAAAGAGGTCGATCTGGCGCAAGGAAATGTTTTTCGCACAACGCCCCGTTGCGAAGCCACCGGTCAGCAGCAACCAGATGAGCCTGCGAAGCTTGCTTTTGTACTCGATGATCATTGGGAGCTGACACTGAGTCCACGGCAAACAGGACACACTCTCAAGCACCTTTTCGGCCTCCCAAACGAGGCTGAGGTAATGCGCGACTTCGAATCGCCGACCGACAAACTCATTCGCAACGAAGACACTGTGCTCTTCGCTGATGGCCCTGTGTTTACTTTACGCAGCGTCACTCTCACGATCACCGTTAACAATAAAGAAGTACAATTCAGCCGTCGTTCGGTCACCGCCTTGCAGATCAAGGAGGCGGCTATCGCCCAACATGTGAACATCCAAATTGGGTTTGTCCTCTTTCGAATCAAACCTGACGGGAACATCAGCCCTGCGATTCCAGACGATCAGGTCGTGAAGCTCAAACAGGGTGACGCTTTCCGGTGCGTTGCCGCAGACGACACGTCATGGCGCTAAAATCAGATATAGCGCGTGCGATAGAGGAAATTCGTGCCGCTTACCCGGGGCATGCCGTTTCGTTCAAAGAAGACGGTGAAGGCGGTGCATTTGTTGAAGTTGCCGATCTACCTTTGGGGGAGCAGTACGAACCGAACACTTCGTGGGTGCGTTTTCGGATCACGTTCCAATATCCAATGACCGATGTTTACCCTCATTTCGTTGTCGATGGATTAAGGCGTAAAGATGGCAAGCCGTTGGGCGAGAGTTTTCAGCTCAACAATCAAGGATGGCAACCGCCGAGCGGTACAATTACGACAACGATGGTGTCGCGACGATCCAATCGTCGCGATCCTGCGACTGAAACAGCAGCCATCAAACTGGAGAAGGTCCTCGCATGGATCCGTTCACGGTGATGAATGAGTTACGCATATCGGCACCATTGTTCGAAAAACTTCAGCTTCACTTGTTCCCTGGCGACGGCGACGAACACGGGGCTGTCATCTGTGCTGGAATGAGTGAAACCGATCGCGGACTCCGCCTCTTTGCGCGTGAGATTGTCCTCGCACGGGATGGCGTCGATTATGTGCCCGGACAATATGGTTATCGCGCGCTAACGCCGGAATTCGTAGCCAGGGTTTCAAACCACTGCGCGCGTCAAGGTCTTTGCTATTTCGCCGTACACTGCCACGGCGGTGATGATTTCGTGAGATTCTCGGATGTCGACCTTGAGTCGCATCAGCGAGGGTATCCCGCCCTGCTCGATATCACGGATGGGGGGCCGATCGGCGCCCTAGTCTTCGCGCACAACGCTGTCGCTGGCGAAATTTGGAGACCTCGTAAAGTTTCGAAACTTACCAAGTTAACAGTTATTGGCGTGAATCATCGCCGATTATATCCAGAACCAGTTCAGCCGACCCGCGGTTTTGCCGATGTTTACCATCGGCAATCTCTACTCTTCGGAGCTGTCGGCCAAGAGGAGCTACGGAAAGCGAAAATCGGAATTATCGGCCTGGGTGGCGTGGGCTCTTTGATCAACGAGTGGCTTGCGCGACTTGGAGTTGGAGCAATCGTCGCTGTCGATTTCGATAGGATCGAACCGAGCAACCGCTCGCGCGTTGTTGATTCGCTGCGGTCCGATTGTCGAGATTGGCTACTTGAGTCGAAAATCCCATTACTGCAGGGAGTCGGTAGAAGACTCGCCCGCTACAAGGTCCACATAGCGGAACGAGTCGCGCGACGTGCGAATCCTAATATTGATTTCTTTCCTATTGTTGGAAACGTCGTGGACGAAAAGGTGGCCAAATCTCTCCGCGATATTGATTACTTATTTCTATGCGCTGATACGATGCAAAGCCGGCTCGTTTTCAACGCGCTTGTGCATCAATACCTGATTCCCGGTGTTCAAATTGGAGCAAAGGTGACCAGCGATGTTGATATAGGCGACGTCACTGACGTATTCAGCGTTGCGAGACTGGTACTTCCTTATCAGACGGGTGGATGTCTTCTTTGTAATCAACTAATTGATTCAGCGAAGCTACAAGAGGAGGCGTTGAGTCCAGAAGAACGCAGGCAACAACGTTACGTTAACGATCCGGGAGTTCACGCGCCGAGCGTAATCACGCTCAATGCGCTCGGAAGTGCGCAGGCCGCGAACGATTTTATGATGGGATATCTCGGATTATTCGATACACAAGAAGCGAAAATCGGATATCGCATGCATGACGCGTTGAGTCGCACATGGCGCAGCGCCGATTGCGCAGATACGATGAATTGTCTGCACTGCGGAACAAGCGACCGATCCATACTCGCGCGAGGTGATCGCGCATCGCTTCCATGTCGTAACGTTTAATGACGTATTAGTTCGTTATTGTGTATCAAATCGTTAAACCGCTCGAAAAATTTTTCGTAATTCTACATTGGCCGCCTTCTGCGGCCCGCCGCAGCTGGTGAACTGCACTTAGCGGGGGTTAGTTGTGCACGGTAATATTTGGGGACGGAACGTTTTGCAGGAGCTCGAGTTCGTGCCAACGCGCGTAAAGGTGCGCGACTTTGTCGCGCGCCGTTTTCAATTGCGTTTCTAGATCGAAAATCTCGGTGCGTGGTTTCGCGTAAAAATTCGGAGCGGCGAAGATGGCTTCCAAATCCGATACTTCGTTTTCTGCGGCGAGAATGTTTGCTTCCATCGATTCCCATTCGCGTTCTTCTTTATATTTGAGTTTCCCCGGTCGGGTTTTGTCCCGCCTAGGCGGGGCGGCCGGCGCGGGAGTTGAAGCGGGAGCCGAGACGAGTGCGCTGCGTCGTTCCAGATAGTAGTCGTAGTTCCCGACGCTATAGGCGACGCGGCCTTCGCCTTCGAAAGCGAGGATCGAAGTGCAAACGCGATTCAAGAAATAGCGATCGTGGCTGACCACGATGACGCAGCCGCCGAAGGCGACGAGCGCTTCCTCGAGCAAGCGCAACGTTCCGAGATCGAGATCGTTGGTCGGTTCGTCGAGCATCAAGACGTTGCCGCCGCGCTTCAGGATTTTGGCGAGCAGCACCCGGCTGCGTTCGCCGCCGCTGAGCTGCGAGATCTTGGTGTTGATCCGGTCTTCGCTGAAAAGAAATCGCCGCAGATACCCGCGCAAGGTGATGCTTTGCTCGCCGAGGGTGACATGTTCGCCGCCGCTCCCGACTTCTTCCCAAACCGTTTTCGCATCGTCGAGCAGGAGCCGGTTTTGATCGACGTAATTGATCTGGGTCCGCGCGCCGATCTCCACCGCACCGCTGGCGGCGGGCAGTTCCTGCAGAATGACTTTGAGGAGCGAGGATTTGCCGAGCCCGTTGCGGCCGACGACACCGACGCGTTCACCGGCCGCGAGATTGAGATTCACGTGCTGAAAGAGGGTGCGGCCGCCCAGCGCCACGCTGACGTCGCGCAATTCGATGATGCGATTCGCGAGCTTCGGCGGCGTAGGGATAATTAAGTCGACGTCGATCTCCGCCTCCGGCGCTTCCTGCGCGGCCATCTCGAAATAACGTTCCACCCGGTCGACCGATTTCGTCCGGCGCGCACGGGGCGCTCTTCTCACCCATTGCAGTTCGCGTTTCAAAAACTTCTGCCGTTGATGTTCCTGCGCCTCCTCGACCGCTTCTCGCTGCGCGCGCGCGAGCAGGTAATCGGTGTAGTTGCCGTCGTAGCTGATGAACTGGCCGCGCGACAGCTCGACGATCCGCGTCGCCACGCGATCGAGAAAATAGCGATCGTGGGTGACGAACAAACAGGTACCGGCATAACGCGCGAGAAAATCCTCCAGCCATTCGATCGAGCCGGTATCGAGATGGTTGGTCGGTTCGTCGAGAATCAGAAAATCGGGACGCGCGAGCAACGCCCGGCAAAGCGCGACGCGGCGTTTTTCCCCGCCGGAAAGCGTGCCGACAACGCGATCGGATTCCGGCGCGTGCAGATTCGTGATGAGCGATTTGATTCGATGTTCCAAATTCCAACCGTCGGCCTCGCCGATCTGGTCGAGGAGGATGGCGCTGAGCGGGCTGTCGCCTGGGACACGTTCGTATTCGGCGATGAGGTCGAGAATCCGCTGCGCGCCGCTGAGAATGTTGGCGTGGACCGTAGCCGCATCGTTAAGACCGGAAATTTGCGGCATGTAGCCGGTGACGAGATCGCGCCGGCATGAGAACTCACCGGAATCGGCCTGCGCCACGCCGGCCGCGATCTGGAGGAAGGTCGATTTGCCCGAGCCGTTGCGGCCGACGAGCCCAATGTGTTCGCCCTCGGTGAAGGCAATGGTCGCGCCGTCGAGGACGACCTGGGTGCCGTATTTGACGGAAAGACTCTTAGCGCTCGCGATGACTGCGGCTGACGTCTCTGCCATAGGAACCCGGAAGGTCGAACGCGCAACGCCGGTCGTCCAATCGAAGAGCGGGATCGGCGCTGATTAATCTTGCGCACGAGGCATGTCGCGGGCTTACTTAACGGCATGGTCGCCGTCATCCCCAAGCGCACCGCGCGCGAAGTCCGGCATGAAGTTCGAGAGATGAACAAAGCCGCAAAGCAGATCAATAAGTCCGCGGCAACAGCTCGAAAATTCCTGCACAAGAATGGCTTTACCACCAAGGAAAACAAGGTGAGCGCGCACTATCGGTAGCAGCTTCTCCCCCCGGAATGTTTGCCACTTCGTTTGTTCTTGGCTACCACGGCTGTGACAAGAAGATCGGCGAAAAAATTCTAAGCAGTGGCGATCATGTCTCTCCGAGCAGAAATGCTTACGATTGGCTCGGCGCGGGAGCATACTTTTGGGAAAATAGTCCGAAGCGCGCGCTTGCTTGGGCCAAGTTTCTACAAAAATATCCTCAGGTCGCGGACCACAGGATCAAGACGCCATTCGTCATCGGGGCCATCATCGATCTGGGTAATTGTCTCGATCTGAGCGACGCCGGATCGCTAACCATCATTCGAAAAGGTTATGAGGAATTCAAGGCGACTACCATATCGGCGGGCGCTCAGTTACCGGTTAATGAACGCGCTCACGACGCAGACACAGATTTGGTCAAAAGGCATTTGGATTGTGCAGTTGTGAATTTCGTTCATGCCCTTCGCCATCAATCTAAGCTACGCGCGTTTGATACGGTAAGAGGGGTTTTCACCGAAGGAGGTGAATTATATCCGGGTGCCAAGATTCAATCCAAAACACACGTCCAAATCTGCATAAGGAATCCCGCGAAAAGCATCAAGGGCTACTTCCGTCCCTTGGTGCAAAAATAACTATCGGACGCCACTCATCGTCCATCGTTAGCTACTTGTGCATGGTGGCATTGCCGCCTTCGCCAAGGCTGCGGCGCAGCCAAGGAATTATTTGTGCATCGAATCATTAAACTGCTCGAAAAACTCTTCGTATTTCTGTTGGCCGTGCTCAGCAGAGAAGCGTAACGGATACACTTTTTTGACGCAGACTTCTTGGACGTCGGGCTGGCTTTTTAAGATCGACATGACTTGTATGTCGGCAGCTCCCGCTGCGCTCCACCGCTACCTCGCGGCTGTACCGGCCATGTCGCTCATCCCATTCGCTCCATTCATCGACGTTGAGCTATTTATGCATCGCATCATTAAATTGTTGAAAGAAGGCATCGTATTTTTTCTGGTCAGGCTCACCGGCGTAACGCAAGGGATAGACGTACTTAACGCAAATTTCCTTCGCAGTAGGTTGGGATTGAAGGAGGTCCATCACTTCGGTGATGAACTCCTTTAGCGGCATCGCGTTGGGATCGTTGGCTTGCTGGTCGCCCATGAGCGTGGTCTGAACGTACGGCGGGATCAGTTCGATCACTTCGACGTTTGTCGCCTTGAGCTGGTAACGGAGCGATTGCGTGTAGGAATGGATGGCGGATTTGGTCGCGCAGTAAGTAGGCGTCATGGCTAACGGGACAAAGGCCAGGCCGGAAGAAACGTTCATGATCGTGGCGCGCGGTTGTTTTCGGAGCAACGGTAACAAAGCGGCCGTGAGACGGATCGGACCGAGCAGGTTGGTTGTGATGGTCTTCTCCGCCGCAGACAGATCGCCCGGTTTCTCGAGCAAGTTTTCCGGCTGCATGATGCCGGCCATATTAATGAGGACGTTTAGTGATGGGTAATCCTTCATGATTTTCTCGGCGAACGACTGGATGCTTTTCGGATCGGATATGTCGAGCGTGAGAGATTTCATCCCGGGATTGGCCGCCGTGGTTTCGTCGAGCGTTTTTTGTCCGCGGCCGGCGATGATGACTTGATTGCCCAAGCGATGGAAAGCTTCCGCTAACCCGCGTCCGATGCCCGAGCCGCCGCCGGTGATTAGAATAGTGTTACCTATTGTTTTCATAAATTTCCAAACGTTAACCGCGGATTACGCTGATTTACACGGATCAAAATAAGGCTGGTCCGAACTATCTGCGATATCCGAGGAACGCCGAACCAGATCACGACCCATATTTCCGTTTCAGGTGATCGATGTAAACGCTGTAAGCCTCGGCGAGGGGCGCGCTTTCGATAAAGAGAATGTTCTCGGCGTTGAATTGGGCGCTGCGCGAGAAGTTATAGGAGCCGGTAATGACGGTGTCGTCGATGACGAGGACTTTGTTGTGCATGAAATCGTGGCGCCCGGTTGGGGTGTAGGGCGTTGAGTTTTTTCCGACCAGGCCGGCGCGCGCGATGATGTCTTTAAGCGCGCTGATCTTCCACCGATTTGACGGCACTTCCTGCCACTGCACGTAAACCTCTGCCATTTGCGTGCGATCGTAAATTCCATCGACGGCGACGCGGCCGCCACGCAACAAATTGCCAAGCTCGGAGATGAGAGTGCCGGAGTTGATTAATAGACTGCAGATGCGGACGCGACGCTGCGCCGCGCGCACGCGCCGCGCGATTTCGGAATCGATCTCCAATCCGCAACCCGGAGAGAACATGACGCGCGCCTCGGCCGATTGACCTGAGAAGGTGAGCGGCACCGGCACGGTGTGAATCTCGCCGGTGTTATCGAAGTTTTCTTTTTCCCAGATCTGTTCGAAATCGTCCGCGTAATAATTGGCCAACGCGGAAGAATCGATCTCGAGAATATTGTTTTCCATCAAGGTAAAAGCGTCGTCCGTCATGTTGGTCGAGCCGGTCCAGAGCGATTGTCGATCGCGCAGGATAAATTTGCTGTGCATCAGTTTCATGCCGGCGATGCGACGCCAGGGATAGCCTAACGATTGGACAAAGGCGCTCGTGCCGGCGGGAGCGGGGTCCTGACCGGAGGCAACGTTTGGCCGAACCGGTTTGTCTCCGTCGTAGCAAAAACGAATTTGCACACCTGCATCTGCTCGTTCGCGCAAAGCCGACGCTAACTGGGTTCGGAGCGGATCACTGAACCGCATATCGTAAATGGCGAGATCGAGAGTTTGTTTTGCGGCGTGGATGAACGTAGTCAGCCGCGCCATGACGGCATCGGCGGATTGTTCGCCTTGAGCGAGAAAGAAAACCGAAAGATTATCCACGTCGGGACCGCATCGCCTGATCGACGGCACAACGCAAGTTGAGGCTTTGAGAAGTTGAGGGGCTTCGCATCGCAATTGGAGTTACACGTTAACGCTTTGAAGTTTGAATCCTAATAGTTGGTCACTCGTTCTCCCGATCTCGTGCCAGCTACCCGTAGCTGCGTTACCGCCGACCCGAAACCCGCCCAGGTTTCGTGTTGAGCGGCCTAGTAAACGTCGCGTCGGTAGCGCTTCTGCGTTCTGAGATTTGCGATGTATTCCACCGCGGCTTCCTTGCTCATCGCGCCGTGTTCCTCGGCGATTGCGCAGAGGGCCGTGTCCACATCCGGCGCCATTCGCTCGGCATCACCGCAGAGGTAGAGATACGCGCCCGCTTCGAGCCACGACCAAATCTCCTGACCCGCTTCGCGCATTCGATGCTGGACATAGATTTTATGGGACTGGTCGCGCGAGAAAGCCGTATCCAATCGCGTAAGCAAGCCAGAAGAGATGTATGCCTCCAATTCCTGCTGATAATAGAAATTCGCGGCTTTACGTTGGTCACCAAAAAATAGCCAGTTCCGGCCGGTCGCGCCCGTGGCCTGTCGCTCTTGCAGGTAGGCGCGGTAAGGCGCGAGGCCGGTGCCAACTCCAATCATAATGATGGAAGCACTCGGATCGTCCGGGAGACGAAAATGCTTCGCAGTATGCACGAAGACCGGGACCCGGGTGGCTTCTTCCACGCGCTCGGCCAGGAAACTGGTGCAAACTCCTTTGCGCACTCGCCCGTTACTCGAGAATTGAACATTCGTGACCAGCAGATGAGCGGCCTCCGGGTAACGTTTCAGACTGGAGGCGATGGAATAAAGCCGCGGCTGGAGTTTCGACAGAGCACCGATGAACTCCGACGGCGAAAACTTGTTTCGCAGATCGGGATACTCGATCAGGAAATCCACCACGTGGCGTCCCCAAAGATAGGAATCCAATTTCGCGCGCTGGTTCGGATCGCAGTACTCCAGGAGGAACCGCGCACTCGCGATTCGTTCCGCGACCCCTTGGACGAATTGCCTCGACGGCGTGGTGATGGTGCGGTCGCGCAGCAACGCGGTGCGCAATGAAATGCTCTCGGGGGATGTTCCGGTGACGGCTTCTTCGCCGGTGAATCCGAGGAGAGTGAGAATCTCTTCCACCAACTCGGGTGCATTAGCCGGGAACACGCCTAAGGAATCTCCCACCACAAATACCAGGCCGGACTTTTCGAGAGAAAATTCGTAGTGGAACGTTTCCTTTTCAGATCCGGGGCCGGCCAGACTTCGTCGGGTCAACAATCTTGCGGGAAACGGATTCTTCCTGGAGAAAACGCTGGTGTGCGGTGCTGGCGGTGCCGTTTCGGTAAACATGGGTGCAAGGGCGCACCTGAACGGCTATCCGATTCTCAGTGCCACAATCATCATAGCAAAATCGCGACCAAACTCCAGTCTTTGCCCGGGTCTTTTCCGAAAAACCCAGCGAGCGGCGCAAGGCAACGGCGAAGTCGCCGGGTAGTCGAGCAATTACTGCACAGCAAAACGCAACGAGTGTTTAGCTGGGAAAAGAGTGGCCAATTAGGTTGGCAGTCAGATGCAACCACCGCTCAAGAAGGCCGCAAAGCGCACAGACCCCAGTAAAACTAAAAAACCAGCCGTCCCTTCAACGGACGGGCAGGAAGCGCCTGGGACTTTCGAACCTGATTTCCGGCACGAGCGGCGACGAGTTGTGAAAAACGGCGACAGTAAAACCAACTATAAAACCGTCGATGCCAATGAGGCGGTCGCTCGCGTGGCCTATGCGCTGAACGAAGTCATTGCCGTTTATCCGATCACGCCGGCATCGCCCATGGGCGAATGGGCGGATGCCTGGGCCACCAGCGGTGTGAAGAATCTGTGGGGCACAGTGCCCGCCGTGTTCGAGATGCAGAGCGAAGGCGGCGCCGCCGGAGCCATCCATGGCGCGCTGCAAACCGGCGCGCTGAGCACGACGTTCACCTCTTCCCAGGGGCTGCTCTTGATGATCCCGAACATGTACAAGATCGCCGGTGAACTCACGCCGGCGGTCTTTCATGTCGCGGCCCGATCGCTTGCGGCACAGGCGCTTTCCATTTTCGGCGATCACAGCGATGTCATGGCGGCGCGTGCCACCGGCTGGGCCATGCTCTGCTCGGCTTCGGTGCAGGAAGCGCAGGACCTCGCTTTGATCGCACACGCGGCCACGCTCGAAACGCGTATTCCGTTTTTGCATTTCTTCGATGGGTTCCGCACTTCGCACGAAATTTCGAAGATCGATGTGCTGGCGGACGAGGTGTTGCGCGAAATGATCGACGAGACGCGCGTGCTCGAGCATCGCGCGCGGGCTCTTTCGCCCGATCATCCAGTGATCCGCGGCACCGCGCAAAATCCCGACGTCTATTTTCAAGCGCGCGAGACGGTGAATCCAATTTATGCCGTTTGTCCCGACATCGTGCAGAAGACGATGGATGATTTTGCGGAACTGACCGGCCGTCGTTACAACCTGTTCGAGTATCACGGTGCGCCGGATGCCGAGCGCGTCATCGTGCTGATGGGTTCGGGTTGTGAAGCGGCGCACGAGACGGTCGATTTTTTCCAAGCGAAGGAAAAGATAGGTCTGCTTAAGGTGCGACTTTATCGGCCGTTCGACGCGCGGCGGTTTGTCGAAGCACTTCCCAAAACGGTCCGGGCGATGGCCGTGCTCGATCGCACGAAAGAACCGGGGGCCGGAGGCGAACCGCTCTACTTGGATTGTGTAAACGCGCTTTACGAACAGGGCCGCGATAACGTGCGCGTGGTCGGCGGCCGCTATGGATTGTCTTCGAAAGAATTCACGCCCGCGATGGTCAAAGCCGTTTTCGACAATCTCGCGCAGGGTTCGCCGAAAAATCATTTCACCATTGGCATCGATGACGATCTCTCGCACACGAGTCTCGACTTCGATCCAAACTTCTCGATCGAACCCGATGATGTGGTGCGGGCGCAGTTCTTCGGGCTGGGCGCGGATGGCACGGTGGGCGCAAACAAGGAGTCGATCAAGATCATCGGCGAGAACACCGATTATTTTGCCCAGGGATATTTCGTTTACGACTCGAAGAAAGCGGGCGCCATGACGATCTCGCATCTGCGATTCGGGCCCCGTCCGATTCGATCAACCTATCTCGTCACGAGCGCGAATTTCATCGGCTGCCATCAGCCGTTCCTGCTCGAGACCAACGACGTGTTCAAGGACCTCGCCCGCGGCGGGACCGTTTTGCTGAATTCGCCGTTCGGACCGGAACGGGTCTGGGAGCACCTGCCGGAAAATGCACAGCGCCGGATTATTGAGCAACGCGTGCGCATTTTTACGATCGACGCAAACAAGGTGGCGCGCGATTCCGGGATGGGTGGCCGGATCAATACGGTCATGCAGACCTGCTTCTTTGCGATATCCGGCGTGTTGCCGCCGGAGGAAGCGATCGCTGCGATCAAGAATTCGATCCAGAAAACCTATGGCAAAAAAGGCGAAGAGATCGTCGAGAAGAACGTTCGCGCGGTGGATGAAACGATCGCGCATTTGTATGAGGTGAAAGTTCCGGACGCGATTACAACCCGCGCATCCAATGGCAACGGCCAGCTTGATCGTGCGCCCGCGTTCGTGCGCAATGTGCTGAGCGAGATCATGGCCGGACGCGGCGACCGCGTGCCGGTGAGCGCGTTGCCCAACGACGGCACTTTTCCCACGGGCACAACGCAATGGGAAAAACGCAACCTTGCTGCGGAAGTGCCGGTGTGGGACGCGGAAGTCTGCATTCAATGCGGCAAGTGCGTGATGGTCTGCCCGCACGCGGTCATTCGCAGCAAAGTTTACGAGACGGCTGTCCTCGAGGGCGCTCCCACGTCGTTCAAATCGCGTGAGGCGCGACTGCCGGAATGGAAAGGGCTGAACTACACTCTGCAAATAGCGGTGGAAGACTGCACGGGCTGCGGGATCTGCGTGGACGTTTGCCCAGCCCGGAACAAATCCGAGGCGCGTTTGAAAGCGATCAACATGCAAACGCAAGCGTCGCTCCGCGAAACCGAGCGCGAGAACTGGAATTTTTTCCTCTCCATCCCGGAGATGGACCGGCGGCAGGTGCCGCTCGGCAGCGTGCGCGAAATGCAAACGCAACAGCCGCTCTTCGAGTTCTCGGGCGCATGCGCCGGTTGCGGTGAGACGCCTTACATCAAGTTGCTGACCCAGCTCTTCGGCGACCGGCTGATCATCGCGAACGCCACCGGCTGCTCGTCCATTTACGGCGGGAATCTGCCGACCACGCCTTACACGAAAAATCTCGATGGCCGTGGGCCGGCCTGGGCGAATTCGCTCTTTGAAGATAATGCTGAATTCGGACTGGGGTTTCGCGTTTCCATCGACAAGCAGCAAGAGTTCGCCGGCGAACTGGTGCAGCACCTCTCCCCGCAGATCGGCCGAAGGCTCGCCACGGAAATCTTGAATGCGCGGCAGCGCGACGAAGCGGACATCTTCGATCAGCGCGTGCGCGTCGCCGAGCTAAAGCGCAGACTTGAATCGTTAGGCGGTGCCGAAGCGAAGCGGCTACTCGCGCTCGCCGATACGCTTGTGCGCAAGAGTGTCTGGATCGTCGGTGGCGATGGCTGGGGTTACGACATTGGTTACGGCGGACTCGATCACGTGCTGGCGAGCGGACGCAACGTGAAGGTGCTGTTGCTGGACACGGAGGTTTATTCGAACACAGGCGGTCAATGTTCGAAATCGACGCCGCGCGGTGCGATCGCGAAATTCGCGTCCGGCGGCAAACGCGGCCCGAAGAAAGACCTCGGCTTAATGGCGATGAGTTACGGCACCATTTACGTCGCGTCGGTGGCGATGGGAGCAAAAGACGAGCACACCTTGAAAGCCTTCCTCGAAGCTGAAGCGTACGATGGACCCGCGATCATCATCGCTTACAGCCATTGCATTGCGCACGGCATCAACATGACTACGGCGATGCAAAATCAAAAGGCGGCGGTGAACTCGGCGCAATGGCTTCTCTATCGCTACAACCCGGATCGTGCGGCATTCGGAGAAAATCCGCTGCAACTCGATTCGGCCGCGCCGCGGATAAAGGTGACGGATTATTTCAAACTCGAGAACCGCTTCAAGATGCTGGACAAGATCGATCCCGAAGCCGCGAAAGAATTGCTGGGCCGGGCGCAGGAGGACGTGAGCGTCCGCCGGGGATTATATGAGTATCTCGCCGCCAGAAAATTTAACCCGCCAACATCAACCCGATGAACCTAACAACCAGTTACCTCGGTTTTAAACTGCGGACACCATTTGTGCCCTCAGCATCGCCGCTTTCGGAAAATCTCGACAACATCAAACGAATGGAAGACGCGGGCGCTTCGGCCATTGTGTTTCATTCGCTTTTCGAGGAGCAGCTTCGACACGATCGCCATGAGCTGCAGTATTATCTCGATCAGGGGACCGAAAGTTATCCGGAGGCGTTGAGCTATTTTCCTGAGCCTTCCGAGTTCAAGGTTGGTCCCGAGGCGTATGTCGAGCACATCGCGAAAGCGAAAGCGGCCGTCGGGATTCCGATTATCGCCAGTCTGAACGGGTCAACCTTCGGAGGTTGGCAGACCTACGCGCGTCAAATCGAACAAGCGGGGGCGGACGCCGTGGAGCTGAACATTTACTCTTTGCCTACCGATCCGGATCGCTCGGCGGAGGACATCGAAGATAGCTACCTCACCATCCTGGCCTCGGTGAAAGGTCAGTTAAAAATCCCAGTCGCGGTGAAGCTCAGTCCGTTTTTCACCAACTTCGCGCGCTTCGCCCGCCGGCTTGACCGTCATGGCGCCAACGCGCTCGTGCTCTTCAATCGATTTTACCAGCCCGATATCGAATTGGAGACTTTGGAGATTACGCCCAACGTGCTTCTGAGCACGCCCATGGCCATGCGGTTGCCCATGCGCTGGATCGCAATTCTGCACGGCCGCATCGGCGCAAACCTGGCGGCGACGAGCGGAATTCATCGTGCGACCGATGCGCTCAAGCTGCTCATGGCCGGCGCCGACGTGACCATGCTTTGTTCGGTGTTGCTGCGGCGCGGCATCGACCATATCCGCGTGCTGGAGCGTGAGATGCGGGAATGGATGGAGGAACATGAATACGAATCGGTCGAGCAACTTAAAGGCAGCATGAGCCAGAAGAATTGTCCCGACCCGAGTGCATTCGAACGCGCGCAGTACATGCGGGCGCTCTCGACCTATCCGGCAGCCGACATTTGAGTCGGAGGACCGGCGCGTTGGAGATTTCGCGACATTGGTGCGGACCGTTACTGCACCGCAGCAATGATCCTGGCGACCAATGTCCCCGGCATCACCCCGAGAAAGAGGACTACGGCCGCGAGTACGGTCAGCGAGATTTCTTGCAAGAAATCGGCGGAGGTTGAGGGGTTGAGGGGTTGAGTTGTTGAGGAAGACTTTTCGTCAACGAAGATCACCTTCAGCACCATCAGGTAATAATAGAGCGAGATGAGACTGCCGAAGAGCGCGATCGCCACGAGCCAGAGCAGGCCATTGTTGTCCACAGCGCGCAGCGCGGCACTGAACAAATAAAATTTTCCGAAAAATCCGGCGAGCGGCGGCAAGCCGGCCAGCGAGAGCATGAAGATCGACATGCACCCGGCCAGTAACGGTGAACGCGACGATAATCCGGAAAAATTCTTTAGGTCGTCGCCGCCGGTTTCGCGTCGTACCAGCGCGACGACGCCGAACGCGCCGACGAGGGTGAAGGCGTAGACGGTGGTGTAGAACAGCGTCGCGCTGAATCCTTCGCGTCCGCCGGCGACGAGACCGAGCAGGGTGTAACCGGCGTGAGCGACCGCGGAGTAGGCGAGCAGCCGGCGGACGTTGGTTTGCGCGAGCGCGACGAGATTACCAATCAAGATCGATAATGCGGCCAGCGCGGCGAGCACCGGCGCCCAACCGGCGACCATGGCATGCCAGGCCGCGCTCCCCTGCGCCGGACCAAATCCAACGAGCACGATTTTTCCCAGCACAACGAACGACGCCACTTTCGAGCCCGACGCGATGAAGGCCGCGCTCGGGACCGGCGCGCCCTGGTAAGTGTCCGGCGCCCAAAGATGAAACGGCGCGGCCGCGATTTTGAAAGCGAATCCGATGAGCGTCATGACGATGCCGACAAAGAGCAGCGGTTGGACGGGTGCAGTCGTCAATTTCTGGCCGATGGCCGCGAGCGCGGTCGTCCCAGTCATGCCGTAGATGAAGCTGATGCCGAAAAGCGTGAACGCGCTGGCGGTGCTGCCGAACAAGAAATACTTCAAGCCCGCTTCCGCGGAGCGCACATCGGTTTTATCGAATCCGGCCATGACATAAAGCGAGAGGCCGGTCAGTTCGAGGCCGATAAAAATCATGAGCAACTCTTCGCTGCCGACGAGCAGCATTAGTCCGATAGTCGCGAGCAGAACGAGCGCGAGATATTCGCCACGGTTGCGTGAAGAAAGGTCGGCCCGCGCGAGGATGACGGTGAAAAAGGCGAGCACAAGGCAGATGATCTTGAACAGAGACGTCAGCGGTGTGATGACGAGCATCCCGTGAAATAACGTTGCTTGTTGCGGCAACATGAGGACTGCGGCCACGGCGAACAGGAGTCCGGCAGCCGCTACTCCGGAACAAAGTCCGGCCGTTCGTTCGTTCGCGAGTCCGAGGGCGAGGACAACCAGCGCCGTGACAACAACGACGGTTTCAGGCGACGCAAGCTTGAGAAGTTCGATATACATCCGGCGCTTTCACCAATGAAGAGGTAACCCTCGCAAAAGGCGAGACTGGAATTAGCGGCGGTTCCAAGGCGATTCCCCCGTTTTTAGCCTGAATTGCCCTATGTCCGGGTTTCGACCTCAAAACAGGCCTTAACTCGAGGTTTCCCCTCTAGCTACCCAGGCAAAGGCGTGGCACGGGCAGTGCTTCTAGTAATTATAGTAAGTATCACTTCTATAAGACACTCAATATGAAAAAAGCTCTTCTTCTCCTAATCGCCTTCCTAGGCCTTTCTAACGCAAGTTGCTTCGCCGATGCCTTGCTTCTGACCGTAAGCCACACCCCTTACGATCGGCAAATGACCCCAATCCACGACGTGTTGACCTCGACCAGTGCCCGGGCCAATGACGTTTCACTCGGTCTCGTCAACGGATGGATGGGTGATCTTCGGAATATCCCCTATGGCTTTCAACCAACGTGGAAGACACCTTCCGAAGTAGAATCCCGCCAACCGGCTGATTGCAAGGGCAAAGCGGTTACGCTCTATAAGAGAATGAAAGCTCATGGTGCGACCAATGTTCGCCTCGTGATCGGAAAACGCGCTCCGACCAGCCGGCAGACACACGCCTGGCTCGAGTGGCAGACGGATTCAGGCAGTTACGTTTTGGACCCAACTTTCAATTATACCGCGACTCGCGTTGAAAAGATCGGCCGAAGTTCTTACGTCCCCCTCTACGCCTTTGCGGGTAGCAAAAAATTCCGTGCTAGCACGACCTTCGTCGCTCAAAACTAAAAGACGCAGTCGTTCTAAATCTCGAACAGAGGCCGGCTTTTGAAGCCGGCCTTATTGTTTAAGCGGTCAGAGACGGGCGATTCGATTGCAAGGCTGATGGCGGCATGTAATTCTCTCGCGCTTTGCTGACTGATCTCAAATTGGTTCTGGCCCTAGGCGCTCTCATTCTGGCGTCGTGCGCAACGGTTGGCGAGAGGGAGGAGAACAAATTGGTCGGTCGATGGCGATCGACCGATCGGCAACACACCGCCGAGTATGCCTTTTTCGAAAATGGCACTTTCAACGGTTCAGTCACCGGCGGAGGCGCGCTGGTCTCGAAATTTACCGGCAAATGGTTGGTGCGCGATGGCGCGATTCTTTACGAGTATACCGCTGACGAGATGAGGCGAATACCGGTGGGCACCAAGGACAGGGACAAGCTTCTCCGTATCGGTCGCGACCAATATATTATTGAGGCCGCCGACGGTACCGTCCGCAAATATATACGGGTGAAACGCGATTAAGAATCACGCGGCGACAACGCCGGCGATACGGTCATTGTTTCAAAAACC
The DNA here is from genome assembly GCA_003167365.1 of Spartobacteria bacterium. GTDB lineage: Bacteria > Verrucomicrobiota > Verrucomicrobiia > Chthoniobacterales > UBA10450 > Palsa-1382. The sequence continues at coordinate 273,829 of PMTM01000006.1, forward strand.
GCATCGCTTCAACCGCCGGCATGATGCGATCGAGCAGCAGCCTGGGATAAAGTCCGATCGCGAGAGTGGCGAACATGAGTAGTCCGGCTCCCCATTTTTCTGCGATCGTGATCGGAGGCAACGCGTTCGCAGATGCGTTGGACGACACGGAGGTCGTGCCTCCATTCGTTGAAACGGCAGTGTCGAAGAAAGATTTCTTGAGCGCGCGCAGGGTGAACGCAGCGACGAGGACCATGCCGGCACCGGTAATCCACACTGCCATCGGATAACTTTTCCAGGTGCCGATGAGGATGGTGATTTCGGCGGCGAACCCGCTGAACCCGGGAATGCCCATGGATGCGGCTGATGCGATGACGAACGCGAACGCGGCAAATGGCAGCGCGCGACTCAGTCCCATGGTCGATAGCGTATCGAGGTCGCGTGTGTGAGTGCGGCGATAGATCGTGCCGGCAATGGCGAAGAGGAGCGCTCCGATGACGCCGTGCGAAAACATTTGCAGCACCGCTCCCGAAACACCGAGCGCGTTGGCCGTGGCCAGGCCGAGCAGCACGAAACCCATGTGGCTCACGCTTGAATAACCGATAACGAATTTCAGGTCGCGCTGGCGCAACGCCACCGCCGCGGCATAAAGGATCCCGATGACTGCGAAAACGGCGATGTAGCGGCTCCACATGTGGAAACCTTGTGGAAAAATATTCATCGCAACGCGGAGCGCGCCGTAGGCACCGAGTTTCATGACGATGCCGGCGAGCAGCATCGAACCGGCGGTCGGCGCGGCGACGTGACCGGTCGGCGCCCAAGTGTGCAACGGCCAGATACCAGCGAGCACAGCGAATCCGAGGAACAACACCGGGAAGGCCCACGATTGAAGCTGCGTACTAAATTGGAATTGCGCGAGATCGTAAAGATTAAGTGAGCCGGTGGCCGCGTAGGCGGCGATGATGCCAATGAAAACTAGCGCGCCCCCGAAGAAGGAATAAAGCGTTAGCTTCATCGCGCCGTATTCCTTGTTGGTCGATCCCCAGATCGCGATCAGGAAATATTTCGGCACGATGACCAGTTCGTAGAAAACGAAGAGGAGAAAGAGATCAGCGCTGAAAAAAACGCCATACGAGCCTCCGACCACGAGCAACAGCCAGAAGAAGAATTCGTTCTGCCGATGATCGACGTCCCACGAGAAAAGCACGGCGCTGACCGCGGTCAGGCCGGTGACGAGCGCGAGCGTCAAGCTGATGCCGTCGACCGCGAGATGATATTCCATCCCGAGCATCGGCACCCAGGGGATGCGCACGATCGTTTTGAATGTGGCAAGATCGACAATCGGCATTCGAGATAAGGCGAGCAGACTAATCGCGAATCCGGCAACGGTGGTGGCGAGGGCAATCCAGCGCGCTGAAGTGCGCGGCAGAAAAAGCAGGAGAATCGCGCCCGCAAACGTGACGTAAATGGTCCAGGCGATCATCGTTTTTTGCGCGCCCGATAGCGCGGCGTCCTTTCTCGAACATGAAATCCGATCTCGCGCCGAGGTTTGCTCGACGGAGCCATTAGTTGGCGAATTGCTTCGAGGATTGCATCGATCTTTTCGCCGTGTTTGCCGACGTGTTTTTCGAGTTCAGTAAATTTCCGCGCCAGCTCTCGATTGGTTTCGAGCGTTTCGCGTAGTTTCACAAAGGCGCGCATGATCGCGATGTTCACTTTCACCGCGCGCTTGCTGTTTAGCACGCTGGACAACATCGCCACGCCTTGTTCGGTGAAAGCGTAGGGCAAATGTCGCCTTCCTCCCCTGCCTTTTGATCTTCCAAATTGGAATATTAAATGCGATCCAGTCTTTTTGTTTGAAATCACAAATTGTGATTTCAAATTCGTAAACTCCTCAACCGTAAGCTGAAACACGAAGTCTTTCGGGAAACGATTCGCGTTTCGTTTCACCGCCTGCGTTAGAGCGCCCAGAGTTACGCCATAGAGCAAGGCCAAGTCCTGGCCCAACATTACCTTCTGCTCGCGTAGTAAATAAATCGACTGCGCGATCCGGTCGATTGGAATGATCTCTTTGCTCATTCCGGCAGCTCAGGCAAACAAGCGCGCCATTTGAATGACGGTGGTGTTGAAAATATTGAACATAAATTGCGGGGCGATGCCGATGGCGAACATGATGAGGGTCACGGGGACGACGACCCATTTTTCGTTTCGGCCGAGATCGGGAAAGGCGTTGCAGCTCTTCGCGAGCGGACCGCTGAAGAGCGCTTGCATCATGCGCATGAAGACGATGGCCGTAACCAGAAGACCAATCACCGCCACGGCCGTGAACGAAGCTGCGACCGCGAATGAGCCTTTGAAGATGAGAAATTCGCCGATGAATCCGTTGAGCCCGGGCAAGCCGAGCGATGAAAACATGGCAACGCTCATCCAGCCGCAGAGCAACGGGGTTCGTTGCATCAGTCCGCCAAAATCGTCGATCCCACGCAGTCCGCGGCGTTGCTCGAGCAATCCGACGTAGTAGAACAACGCGGCCGCAGTGATGCCGTGGTTGAAAATTTGCATGAACACGCCGCTCAACGCCGCGTGCATGTCGATCAAAGACGACGATCTTGCCGTTACCGCGAAGAGGCCGAGCATGCAGTAGCCGAGATGGTTGATCGAAAGATACGCGACCATGCGTTTCAAATCGGACTGTGCCCACGCCGCCAGCGAAGCGAAGACGATCGTGCAAACCGCCAGCCCGAGCAGCCACGGAGCGAGGACCTGGATTTCGTGCGGGAAGAGCGGAAGGAGCAGGCGCACGAAACCGTAAACGCCCATCTTTGAGAGGACACCGGTCAAGACCATCGCCACGCCGGTCGGTGCGGTTTCGTAAGCGTCGGGCAACCAGGTGTGAAACGGAAAGAGCGGCACTTTGACCGCGAGTCCAAGAAAGATTCCGGCAAAGGCAAACCACGCCATGTTGCCGGTGAGCAATCCGTGTTTTCCGAGATCGGCCAGCGTGGCGAAGTCGAACGTTCCTTTCGCGAAATAGATGCCGAGAAACGAAAGCAACATCGCGACACTGCCAAGAAAGGTGTAAACGAAAAATTTTGTCGCGGCGCGGTCCCGATTTTCGCCGCCCCAGATTTTGATGAGCAGGAAGGCGGGGATGAGGCTCATCTCGTAGAACAAGAACCAGAGAATAAAATTCTGCGCGGTGAACGTGCCGTAGAGCGCGGATTGCATGATCAGCATCAAGACGCAGGAGCCGCGGCCCATGCGTTGCGCGAGAAATGCGAACGGAAAGATGAGCGATGTCAGTATGACAAGCAGCAGACTCAAGCCGTCGATGCCGACGAGATATTCAGCGCCGATTGCGGGAATCCAGGCGTGGCGTTCGACCAGCTGGAGGCCGGCGGCTGTGGAGTCGAAGTTTTTCCACAACATGAAAACCAGAATCGCGGTGATGGCATTGAACTCGAGAGCCATCCGGCGGGCATAGTTGGGTTGCGCCGCGCTGACGAAAAAAGCGCCGACGAGCGGCATAAGAATCAGCACCGTGATCATGTGAGCCACGCGTAGAGAATGAGCAACGCCAGCACGCTGACGGCGGCGGCGCGCAGATAAGTTTGGATTTGGCCGGAGTGCAGCGCGGACATCAAACGACCGAGACCGCGCGTGCCACCGGTGGCTTCATCGACTCCGGCGTTGATGCCGCGCTCGTCGAAGTCTGCGCTGAAAATTCCAAAAAACTGGCCGAGTCCAGCGAACGCGCGCACGAGGCCGTCCCAAACATTGCGATCCATCCAGTCGGACAAACGCGCAGCCATTTTGCTCAAGCCGATGACCGTCCAGTCGTAGAGTTCGTCCAGCCACATCTTGCTTTCGAGGAAGTGAAACAACGCGGGCTGTGCTTGCTCTACCGGATCTGTCTCGGCGACGTTGCGATAGATCAACCAGCCGAGCCCGATGCCGGCGGCGACGAGCGCGAGCGAAACGAAGAGCATCGGCTGAATCAAACGCGCGATGTGAAAGTGTGCCGGCTCTCCATTGAGATAGCTGTGGAGCCACGGCCATGCGGGAGTGAGCGCAATACTGAGAACAATTGAGCACCCCGCGAGCATCATCAGCGGCATGGTCATCACGCGCGGGCTTTCATGCGCATGTGTCGAAGCCGCGCGCTTGTTGCCGAAAAACACGTAGATCATCTGCCGCGTCATGTAGAGCGCGGTCAGCACGACCCCGACGAGCATGAGGTAATGCGGCAAGTGCGACACATGCCAATGCGTGGTGGCCTGCAGGATTTCCTCTTTCGTCCAACCTCCAGAAAAAAAGAACGGCACACCGCTGAGATTCATCATGCCGATGGCGTAGGTAAGAAACGTGACCGGCATGAGCCAGCGCAGTCCGCCCATTTTGCGAATGTCTTGCTCGTGGTCACAGCCGTGAATGACCGAGCCGGCGCCGAGAAACAAAAGCGCTTTGAAAAACCCATGCGCGATCAAGTGCATAATGCCGGCCGCAACACCACCGACGCCGAGCGAGACCATCATCAAGCCCAACTGCGACACAGTTGAGTAGGCGAGGATGCGTTTGATATCGAATTGCGCGAGCGCGATGAGCGCCGCCATCACTGCGGTGATGACACCGATCGATACGACCACGGTCAGCGACGGAGTCACGCCGTCGATCGCGCCGGCAGAAAAGAGCGGATAGACGCGCGCCACCAGAAACACGCCGGCCGCGACCATGGTGGCGGCGTGGATAAGCGCGCTCACCGGCGTCGGGCCTTCCATCGCGTCCGGCAACCAGACATGGAGCGGGAATTGTCCCGACTTGCCGACTGCGCCGCAGAAAATCAGCAGCGCGACGAACGTGGCGCTGGCGCCGAGCAAAAGGAGCCCGGCGTTTTCGAGGCAACCATGGCCATTGTCGTAAAAGAGCAGCGTGCCGCTGCCGCTGTAGAGCCAGAGAATGCCGAGGAAAAATCCGATATCGCCGATGCGCGTGGTGATGAACGCTTTTTTTGCGGCGGCGGCGGCGCTCGGTTTGTCTATCCAGAATCCAATGAGGAGGTAGGACGCGAGCCCGACCAATTCCCAACAGACGAATAGGAGAAGCAAACTGTTCGCGATGACCACGCCGAGCATCGCGGCGGAGAAGAACGAGAGATACGCGAAGAAGCGCGTAAAGTTTTTGTCGTCCGCCATGTAGCCGACGCTGAAGACAAAAATGCAGAGCCCGACGAGCGTGATCATCACCAGCATGGCGGCGGCGAGCGGATCGAGGACCCAGCCGATGCGCAGCGCTTGTTCGCCGAAAGTGAACCAGGTGAAATTATGGAAAGCGCGCCAGCCGGGTGCTTGCAGCGTGGGCACGAATGCGATGACCGCCATTACGAGCGCGACGATCTGGCCGAGAACTGCGAGCGCCGCCGCTCCCTTACCCCGCGAACTATTGAGGCACAAGATCGACAATGCGGCCGCGAGTGGTATCGCGGGAATCAGCCAGAGGTTAGCGACGATCCAGTGATTCATTTGTTGTAGCCGCGATCGCTGATCGCGGAACTAACCCGAAGAAAACGCCGAACGCCCAACGCCCAACGTCGAATTCAGAAGGGAAAGTCGTCATCCTTTGAGCTGGTTAAGTCGATCGACGTTGGTCGTTCGATAGTGGCGGTAAACTGAGATGACCAGCGCCAGCCCGACGGCCACTTCCGCGGCGGCGATGGCGATTGAAAAAATGGCGACCATTACGCCGGTGGGTGTTTGCGGCTCCGGACCGAAGCGCCAGAACGCGACGAAATTCAGGTTCGCCGCGGCGAGCATCAGCTCGATGCCGATCAAAATGAAGATGGCGTGACGCCGGCTCAACGCGGCGAGCAGGCCAATGCAGAACAACGCTGCGGATATGACGAGCAAGATCGACAATGTGGTCATCGACGCTTTTCCTCCATCACCAGAACCAGCGCGCCGATCAAAGCGGCGGTGAGCAAGAGCCCGACGCATTGCAGCGGCCAAACGTAATTCGTCAGCAACACTTCGCCGATCCGCTTCACGGTCAGCGGTGGGATTTGCGCTGCGGCGATGGCGACGGACGGCGTTTTGAGAATCGCCCAGAGCAAACCGCCGAACACCGCGACGGCTACGACAATGCCGCCCCAGTTGAACTTGTCCGGCTTGCCCACGTCACGGCGCGTCAACAAAATCGTGAAGACGATCAAGACCGCGACTGCGCCGACATACACGAACAGTTGTACCAACCCGACGAACTCGGCGCCGAGGAAGAAAAAGAAAGCGGCCAGACCAACAAACGCCACGATCAGGCAAAGCGCGGCATGAATGAGTTTCGGTAGGGTGGCGGCGGCAAGGGCGCCGGCCAGCGTCACAATAGCGATGACAAGAAAAGCGGCGTTGTTCATTCGGCAAAGCGATAAGTGCGAGTGGCAAATTTTTTCCCCGTATCGAGAAACCACGACAGCCCGAGGTAAACAATCGCGACAACGGCCAGCGACCAAAGCCACCCGGCCACGCCGCGTCCCTGATAATGCCAGACCGCGGCGGCGACCACGCATGTGAACGCCATCGGCAGCATGAATTTCCAAGCGAAAGCCATGACTTGATCGATGCGGCTGCGTGGCAGCGTTCCGCGAATCCAGATAAAGGTGAACAACAGCACACCAAGCTTCGCGAAAAACCACAGATAGGATGGAATGAACTGGAGCCCTGCGATTGGCGCCTGCCAGCCGCCGAGAAACAACGTCACCGCCAGACCGCTAACAGCGAACATTCCAAAGTATTCCGCCATGAAGAATAAGGCGTACTTGAATCCGGAATATTCGGTCATGTGTCCGGCGACGATTTCCGATTCGCCTTCCGGCACATCGAACGGTGTGCGGTTGGATTCCACCAGGCTGGAGACAAAAAACAAAAGAAACGCGGTCGCGCCCCACGGCGTCGTGACAAACCAATGCGGCACGATGCCGAACGTGTAGCCGTTTTGTGCGGCGACAATCGCGTCGGGCGAAAGCGCGCCGACGACCATCACCACCGGAAGCGTAGTGATAATAAGCGGCAGCTCGTAGCTGACCATCTGCGCGATCGCGCGCATGGCGCCGAGCATCGAGAATTTGTTGTTACTCCCCCAGCCGGCGATGAAGACCGCAAGCTCCGTTGTCGATCCAACGGCAAAGAAAAATAGAATGCCGCCGTCGATCGCGAACGGCGTCATGTTTCGGCCATAAGGGATTACGCCGAGGGTTAGGATTGCCGTTGCGGCAATCATGATAGGTGCAAGAAAATGAAGGAGCTTATCGGCGCGTGCCGGCACGATGTCTTCCTTGATGAGCATCTTGATGCCGTCAGCCACCGGTTGAAAAAGTCCGAACGGCCCGACGCGATTCGGTCCGTAACGATTTTGGATGCGCCCAAGAATTTTTCGCTCCAGCACGGAAATGAGCGCGAAGAGCGTGAGAAATACACCGAGCAGCGCGGCGATGTTGATGAGGCTGGATGCGACCTGCATCAGCCAGTCGGGTGCGCCGGTGAGAAGCGAGAGCAGCCACTGCTTCGCGCTGATGAAGATCTGGTCAAGAAAGTCGCCGCTCATTGTCATGAAGGAAAGCGATGCCCAATTCTTTAATCAAGGCAGAATGCACTGGCAGGAGCAAGCTCCCTCGGTTAACAAACTTGGTGGATGATGTAATCCTTATCGCCATGACGCCCAATCCTTATTTTTTTATCGTCATTTTTTGCGGAGTGGCGGTGGTGTTTCCGTTAATGCCGCTGGCGCTGGCCTGGCTTTGGAGACGATTTTTCCAGCCGCCCAGGCCGGGGGCGGGAAAAAATGCGACGTATGAGTGCGGGGTCGAATCGGTCGGGGAGGCGCATGTGCAGTTTCAATCGCAGTATTATCTCTACTGCGTCATTTTTTTGATCTTCGACGTGGAGGCGATTTTTCTCGTGCCATTTGCCGTGGCCTTCACCGGTTTGCCGGTCGGCGCATTCATCTCCATCCTGGTTTTCCTCCTGCTGCTGATTGAAGGACTGGTTTGGGCATGGAGCAAAGGTTGTTTAGATTGGGGAAGTAAAAGGCTGAGCGCGAGATGAGCGACCAAATCGACGGAGGACTTCGCAGTGAGCTGCAAAGACAGGGCATCTGGGTGACCTCGATGGAGGAGCTTTACAATTGGGGGCGCAAGAATTCGATCTGGCCGCTGCAGTTCGGGCTGGCCTGTTGCGCGATCGAGATGATCGCAACCGCCGCGTCGCGTTACGACATCGCACGGTTCGGCGGCGAAGTTTTCCGGCCATCCCCGCGTCAGGCGGACCTGATGATTGTGGCCGGCACGGTGACAAAGAAAATGGCGCCGCAAATTGTGCGGCTCTACAACCAGATGCCCGATCCAAAATACGTCATCTCGATGGGCGCGTGCGCAATTTCCGGTGGACCGTTCAAACAAGGCTACAACGTGTTGAAGGGAATTGATCGTTACATTCCGGTCGATGTTTACATTCCTGGTTGTCCGCCTCGACCCGAAGCGCTGCTGCATGCTTTCATGGAGCTCCAGCGCAAGATCGACAGTCAGAAACTGACCGGCAACGCCAAGGCCGAGCATCTCGATCCGATGCAACCGAGCGAATTTCCCGTGCCGGCCTTTGGTGCGCACGATTTGGAGCCGGCAGCGAATCCGCGTCTGTTCCAGCCGCCAAAAATCGAGCGGTCATGACGATGGAGTCGCTCGAACAGATCAAAACGCGCGTTGAGGCCGCTGTTCCCGGCGCCAAGATCGACATCATTCCCAATCCAGGTCCGGCGCAGCAATCGTCGCTGTTGATCGACAACGAACATGCGGCTGCGGTTGCGAAGTTTCTGCGCGATGATTCCGCGCTGCGACTCGATTTTTGCTCGAATGCGACTGGCGTGGATTGGCTCGATCGCACGGTAAAGAAAACCGTGAAGGTGAAGAAGATTGTCGATGGCGAAGAAAAGGAAATCGACGAAACGACCGAGGAGTTCTTTCCCGGCTACCTCGAAGCGGTCTATCACCTTTACTCGATGACGCATAAGCATGGGCCGGTGATCATTCGGATGCGCACGGCGGATCGCGCCGAGAACGCGCGTTTACCGTCGCTCACTCCGGTTTATCGGAGCGCTGAATTCCAGGAGCGGGAGATTTTTGATCTTTATGGCGTTCGCTTCGACGGCCACCCCGATCTGCGGCGCATTCTGATGTGGGACGAATTTGTCGATTACCCGATGCGGAAAGATTATCGGGAGCCGGACGATTACGAATACGAACCGACGCCGCACGACGACGTGTTGGAAAAAGCGAAAATGCATTACAGCGCGCGGCCGCAATTGGATGGCGCGGAGAACATCACCGCGCAATCATGAACACGACAGAAATGCTCCAGCCGCCACCGGCGATGACTTCGAGACTCGACGGCGAGTTAATGGAAGTGTCGATGGGACCGCAGCATCCCTCGACCCACGGCGTCTTTCGCATGAACGTCGCGCTCGACGGCGAGATGGTGGTCAAGCTCAAGCCGGTCTTCGGTTATCTACACCGCAATCACGAAAAGATCGGCGAGAACACGAGCTATCTCGGCTCGATGCCATACACCGACCGGCTCGATTATTTTTGTTCGATGACCAACAACTGGGCCTACGCGCTCAGCGTCGAAAAGCTGGCCGGCATCGAAGTTCCCGAGCGCGCCGAATATCTGCGCGTGATCCTGGCCGAACTAACGCGACTTCAGAATCACGCCTCGCTGCTCGGATTTCTGCTCAGCGACATGGGCGCGTGGGGCACTCCGCTCATGTATGCGTTCCGCGAGCGCGAGAAAATTCTCGACCTGTTCGAGTCGCTCTCCGGCTCGCGTATGATGTGCGATTACATGCGCTTCGGCGGATGCCGGGTCGATGCCGGACCGGATTGGATGGAGCGCGCAAAGAAGATTGTCGATCTTTTCCCGAAGTTTCTCGATGAGTTCGAGAAACTGATCCTTTCGAATGAGATCGTCATCATGCGGACGCAGGAAGTTGGCAAACTTTCCGCCGAGTTGGCGATCAACGCCGGCATGACTGGCCCAATGTTACGCGCATGCGGAGTGAACTATGACATCCGGAAGGTGGATGGTTACGGTTTTTATCCGCGCTTCAAATTCCGCGTGCCGCTCGGCGAACACGGCGATTGCTACGACCGCTTGATGATGCGCGCGCTCGAAATGCACGAGAGCGTCGGAATCTTGAAACAGGCCATGGAGCAAATACCGGCCGGACCCGTAATGAATCCGAAGGTGAAGATCCGCGCCTTTCGTCCACCGGTGGGCGAAGCTTACGGACGGATCGAAGGACCGAAGGGCGAACTCGGTTTCTATTTAATCAGCGACGGCGGAACGAATCCGTATCGATACCGAGTGCGGCCGCCGAGTTTTATTAACCTGACGGTGCTGGAAGATCTCTGTCTCGGACATACGGTTGCGGACGTCATGGTCATTCTCGGCAGCGTGGATATTGTGCTGGGAGAAGTAGATCGATGATCGGTACCGGAATATTGAAGGGCATGGCGGTGACGGCGCGGAACTTCGTCGGAAGTTATTTCGAGAAGGACCGCCTGATCACGGTGCAATATCCGGAGGAGCGCAGCCCGCTTCCCGAGAACTATCGCAACTTTCCGTTCCTCATTTACGACACCGACGATCCCGAGGCGGGACTGCGCTGTGTGGCCTGCAAGATCTGTGAGAAGGAGTGCCCGCCACAGTGCATCTATATTATTAAGAGCGAAGACAAGAAGCCCGATTATATGGGCAAACCGCAGTTTTATGCTGCCGTTTTCGATATCGACATCTCCGTCTGCATGAGCTGCCAGATCTGCGTCGAAGTCTGTCCGTTCGAAGCGATCAAGATGGACAAGGTCTTCGAACTAAGTAAGCGCGAACGGTTCGATGCCTTGTTGCAACGCAAAAACGAGCTGGCCAAATCGAACGAGTATTATCACAGCATTCATCCGATTGAAGCCGCTGAGGTCGATGCCAAATTGGCGGAAGCAGCAGCCGCCGCCGCGAAGAAAAAGGCCGCGGCCGCGGCAGCCACCGCTGCGGGATCGACATCGGCACCTGGCACGGTGCCTGTGGCCCCAGCGCCACCGACCACTCCCTAGCTTCATTCGGGAAATCTCCGCGCGCAGCAATCTAGGAAAGATCGACGCGTTCAATGTGGGAATAGATATTGAACGAGGGCGGACGCAGGAAACCGATCAAGGTCTGGTTACTTTCGCGCGCGAACTCCATCGCAAGGGTTGAAGGCGCGGAGACCGACGCCACAATCGGAATTCCGGCCGACAGCGCCTTTTGCATGATCTCGAACGAGGCGCGGCCGCTGACGAGAAGAACTTGTCGATCTAACGGAAGTTGTCCGTCCAGGAACGCGCGGCCAATCACTTTATCGACCGCGTTATGGCGTCCAATGTCTTCGCGGACAACCTTCGTTTTACCGTCGAGATTGAAAATGCCGGCGGCATGGATTCCGCCGGTCCGGGCGAACTCGCCTTGTTGTTCTCGCAAAAGCGGCGGCAACGAAAGCAGAGTTTCGATTTCGATCCGAACATCTTTCACCGAAACAATCGGCGGAAAATTTTGTCGAATCGCGTCAATGCTCTCTTTGCCGCAGATACCGCAGCTGCTCGAGATCGTTCCGAACCGTTTTGCGGTACCGAGTTTTACTTTCACACCTTCCGCAAGTTGAACTGTGATGATGTTCTCGCGATTGCGCGCCTCCGTCGGGCGTGAGAACTGACCGATCTCGTCGTGGGTTCTCACAATTCCTTCCGAAACCAGAAAACCGGCCGCCAGCTCTTCGTCGTGGCCGGGGGTACGCATGGTGGTCGCGAGAGTCTTGCGGCCGATTCGAATTTCGAGCGGCTCCTCGACGGTGAGATCGTCGTGATGATACTCGAGCGAACCATCCTGCTTTCGCCGAATAATTTGACCAGAACCAATGCCGTTAGACTTCTTTTTCACGTCTTGGTCACACCATTGTAGCCGAGATCGCCGATCTCGGTCAGTCTAAGATATCTGCCGGGTTTGCGAAGGCCGCGATCAACGATCGCGGCTACAACTTTCACTCAGGGCTGCGCGATGTTATCATGGCGCCGGTGGAAATTTGTCATCTTTACATTTCGCCGGGTCACAATTTTGTCGGACACCACGATCGCGAACCGGGCAACCATCCGGCGATTGAAGTTCCGATGATCGAGTGCGTGGCCGGTCGCGGTTTACTCGGCGATCGCTATTTCGATTTTAAGGATGATTACAAAGGACAAATCACATTTTTTTCGCTCGAAGTTTTCGATGAGCTTTGCGGCGCGCTCGAAGTCCGGGATTGCTCGCCTGCTTTAGTGCGCCGCAACGTGATCACGCGCGATGTCGATCTTAACGAACTGATCGACCAGGATTTCGAAGTCCAGGGAGTTCGTTTTTATGGCACGCAAGAATGCAGCCCGTGCTATTGGATGGATCGCGCCATTGCTCCCGGCGCGGAGAAATTTCTCAAGGGCCGCGGCGGTTTGCGTGCGCGCATTCTCACGGACGGCACATTGCGTTCGACGGCGCGCATATCTGAAACGGTTGGATGAGCATCACCGCCGTGCTTCTGGCCGGCGGCGAATCGCGACGAATGGGCCGCGACAAAGCGACCCTTGAGTGGCGCGGCCGGCCATTGTGGGAATGGCAGATTGAAAAATTACGCGCCCTGCGTCCGGAGAAGATTTTGCTTTCGGCACGGTCGGACGTTTCCTGGCGTCCCGCCGATGTCGGATTAATCCTCGATGTCCCTGCTTCGCGCGGACCGCTGAGCGGTTTGGCGGCGACGCTCGCTGCGGTTGAAACGGACCATCTGCTCGCACTGGCGATCGACATGCCATTGATGAGGACCGAACATCTGCGCCATCTGTGCGGTCTCGCTGCGGACGGAACCGGAGTGATTCCGATGATTGATGGAAACGCCGAACCGCTCAGCGCAATTTATCCCAAGGAAGCGCGATCCATTTTTCTGGAGGCATTGCAAAGCAAGGATTCCTCGCTGCAACCGATCATCCGGAAGTTGATCGCTGCTAATGTGCTTCGCGTATTGCCGGTCTCGGGTCCGGCTCGCGAGTTTTACAAGAACATCAACGAACCGCGCGACGTCGATTGTCGATCTTAGGCACCGGCGTTGCCGATTCCTTCGACCGGGCAACCTGGAGCGCAATGAAATCGCAAGGCAATCCGGCGGCACGAGCGCTGCTTTAAGACTTCCGCCAAGTATGATTCTAGTATCGCTATCGCCTTTACGTTTACGGAGATGCCTTTCGTCGCTCGTCGCGTGCGCCGGTATCACAGCAACGTACTGTTTTGCACAATCGATATTCTACCCGGTCGAGTCCACGCCGTACGATAATCAGATGGCGCGTGTCCAACCGGTCCTGGCTTCAAGCGGCAGCGCGCCGGCGGAGGAGGTTTCGCTGGCCATTGTTAATCGATGGATAAACAAACTGCGCCGAGTTCCATACCGATATTCCAAGCAATGGATGACACCATTTGAGGTCAGCACGACAAAAACCGCGGATTGCAAAGGCAAGGCGATAACTCTTTATGAAGTCATGCAAGCAATCGGCGCGAAGGATGTCCGTTTGGTTATCGGCAAACATCGTGCCGGCGACTGGTTCACACACGCCTGGCTGGAATGGGAAACGGCCGATGGCAACTACGTTCTCGATCCGACATTCAACTGGCGCGCCGTTAAAGCGGAGCAGCAACGTTCGAGAAAATACCTACCTTTGTACGCGTATGAAGGCGTGTTCGCGTACCGCGCCGTCAGCGCGACTCTTGTCTCCGAGACACTGCCGCGCGCGGTTGCGTCTGGAAGGTAGACCTGAGTTAAGCCCCCTTTGGACTGGCGGAGTTGCGCGCTCTTGATCGCACCGCATAGTCCCGGCGCCGCATTTGAAATCGGCAATCGCAAATCTAAGATCCAAAATAGCGAGGCCAAGTGGCGAAATTGGCAGACGCGTCAGACTTAGGATTGCGAAATCATCGATTTCAAAACGTCGCTCGCCGTTTCAATGCGAAAGCGGTTAAAAAATCGAGTGCACGATGCCGCCTTCGACGCGCAACGCTGCGCCATTGGTTGCCGACGAGAGAGGGCTGGCGACGAACGTCACCAACGCGGCAACTTCATCTGTGGTGGCGAAACGTTGCAAGAGCGAGCCGGGCCGGGCTGTACGAAAGAATTCCTTTTCTATGTCGCCGGGCGTCACGTTTTTCGTTCCCGCCATGTCCGCGATGAATTTCTCAACGCCTTCCGAGCGTGTCGGGCCGGCCAGCACCGAATTTACCGTGACAGCAGTGCCCGCCGTGGTCTCCGCCAAACCTCGCGCGAGAGCTACCTGCATCGTCTTCGTGACGCCGTAGTGAATCATCTCGGCAGGGATGTTCGCGGCCGATTCACTGGAAATGAAAATGATGCGTCCTCAATTCGCGGCTTTCATTTGCGGCAGATAATGACGCGACAGGCGGACCCCACTCATAAAGTTCGTCTCGATAATCGCGTGCCAGTCGTCATCGGCGATTTGCTCGAACGGTTTCGGCTCGTACACGCCGAGATTGTTGACTAGAACATCGACGGCCGACACGGCCTGGATGGTTTTCGAAATCCCATCGCGCGCAGCAAGATCGGCGGCGATTCCGCTGACTTTCGCGCCGTGAATCTCTTTCTGGATGTTCTCGATTGCGTTATCCACGCGATGCTGCGTGCGGCCGGTGATGGTGACCGACGCTCCCTCTCTCGCGAGGGCGCGGGCAATTGCGAACCCAATTCCGGCCGTCGAGCCTGTGACCAACGCTTTCTTTCCATCCAATTGCAGATTCACAGTGTTGTTCCTTTCTGTGCTCAGGACGCTGTGCGTGCAGGCAGGTTTTCTTCGATGCCTTCGATCAAGTCCGAAAAACTGATCGGCTTGGCCAGAAATGGAAGTCCCTGGATATTCAAGCCCGATCTTGTTTTGTCCTTTGTCACAAGAGCCGTAAGGAAGACAATTGGCGTTCGGTGCAATGCCGGATCGGATTGAATCCGCGCGGCGACTTCCCCGCCGTCCGTTTCCGGCATCGCCACATCCAGCAGGATAAGATCCGGCTTAAGATTCTGCGCCGTTTCATGAGCCTTGTTCGCGTCATTCTCTTCAAAGACGAAGTAGCGGCCCGTCTTCTCCAGTGCAAGTTTGGCAGAGCGAGTAAGGTCGTGGTTGTTATCAACAATCAAGATGCGCGGCTTATTCTCGATCGCTTCAGAGTCTTGCGGGAAAAAGTCTACTTCAATGGTTCTGCTCATAATATCTTTTAGATTGCAACCGAAAGCCCGATGGGATCCTCCCTTTGGTTGAGCGCGTGGCGCAGTTTCGAGAGCGCGATGTTCTGCAATTGGCGGATACGTTCGCGCGTGACGCCCAATGCCGCGCCGACTTCCTCGATCGTCTTCCGCGCTCCGCCGTCGAACCCGAAACGCTGGGAAATAATCTTCTTCTCTCGGTCGTTGAGCACGTCGAGCAACCCGCCAACTTCGTTGTTCAGGTCTTTGTCGCGCAATGATTCAAACGGCGTTCGCGCCCCTTCGTCCCCGACACTTTCTCCAAACTCCGTCAAATCATCGTCACTGATGGGGGCGTCGAGCGAAGCAGGCTGAATCGCAACGGTTTTCAATTGCGAAACCTTTTCACTGACGATGCCGATCTCTTCGCCGAGCTCGTCATCAGTTGGTTCGCGCCCGAGCTCCTCGCTCATCTGCAGCGCAACGCGGCGCATCTTCGACACTTTATCGCCGAGATGAACGGGCAATCGGATTGTCTTGGCCTGATTGGAGAGGGCGCGCTTAATGGATTGCCTGATCCACCATGCCGCATAAGTGCTGAGCTTTGCGCGTTTGGATGGATCGAACCGCTCGACGGCTTTGATCAATCCGATGTTTCCTTCGGAAATAATGTCGAGAAGGGGCAAACCGAGATTCACGTAGCCGCGTGCGATCGTCACCACGAGCCGCAAATTCGAACTGATCATGAGCGCGCGCGCCTTGCGATCGCCTTTCTTAATTTTGGCGGCGAGTTCGATCTCCTGTTGCAGCGTCAAGAGCGGGATTCGCCCGATCTCACGCAGATAAAGCCTTATTCCAGTATCGTTATTTTCGGCAATCATATAGCTTTAATGAAGTGGTTGTTAAACGCTCAAACCTATCCGCGCTCTCCTATTTACCGCCATTGGACGATTGTAGGATTTTGCCATGCCACTTAAGAACTGATGGGTGCTCCCTCTTTTGAGATAGAGGGAAGGGGGGCTGCCGGACTGGCTCTTGACCAGTATCTCCCATCGTGAATTCGTAGATGGCCGAAAAATCCTCGGTGTCGTGTCCTCCGCGCATCGCCAGCCGATAGACTTCTTTGGTTACGTTCGTTAGGGGCATGGCCACGCCGGCTTCGTACGCGCTCACCGCGGTGAGATGCATGTCTTTCTGCATCCAGCGCAATGGAAATTCGGCTTCGTAGTTGCCACTCTCGATCTTCTCCCGCTTCGAAGCGAGAAACGGCGCAACCGCAGGCGTGCCAAGCAATGAATCGAACAACAGCTTTGACGAGAGCCCGAGCCCTTTGCCCAAAGCCATCGCTTCGGCGAACGCGGCCATTCCGGTGCCTAACAAAAGATTGATCACCATTTTCATGGAAGTCCCGCTGCCATGTCCGCCGGTATGAACAATTTTACTGCCCAAGTACAGCAGGAGCGGGCGAATCCTTTCCAAGTCTTCCGTATCGGCGCCCACCCAAAAGATGAGCTTCACCACGGCGGCCACGGGAGCCGAGCCGGTCACAGGCGCATCGACAAAACGAATCTGCCGTGCTGCGGCTGCCGTCGCCATTTTCTTGGAGAAAGATGGATTGACCGAACTGCAATCGACCCAAAGCGCCCTCGGCTTGAGATGATTTAGAAAGCCGTTGCGACCCAGCGCCGCCTGCTCCACTGCATCCGGATGCGCCAGCATTGTGAACAAGACTCCACCTGCTCGGCAACTTTTGCTGGCGATTCCGTGAATGTTGCGCCGTTGTCGATCAACGGCTTCGCTTTCGCGCGCGTTCGATTGAATACGACCAAGTCGTAGCCGTGCTTTTGCAGGTTCGCCGCCATACGGCTCCCCATTATGCCTAAGCCAATGAATCCAATTTTCATTTCCGCTTCCTTTCAGGCTGCGGTGACCAACTCCGGTTCGTGGGTGTTTCTTCCTTCGATTTCTGCAATTTCCTCGTCGGCGAGACGAAGATCGACAGCGCCAACATTGCCTTCGACCTGCTTCGCGTTGCGTGCGCCGACGATGGCTCCGGTAACGGCAGGATTTCGCAGCGCCCAGGCGATCGCGACTTGACCCGGAGGACGTCCCTGCCGTTTACCGACTTCTCGCAGGCGTTCAACGAGCGCGAGATTTTTCGAAAGCTTCGGCTCCTGAAACTCGACATCGCGGCTCCGCCAATCGCTGTCCGGAAGACCTGCCGCGCGTTCGCGCGTCATCGCGCCGGTCAACAAGCCGGATGCCATCGGCGAATAGACGATAACGCCCAGTCCGTTAGATCGACAATAAGGCAGAATCTCTTGTTCGACTTCGCGACGAACTAACGAATACGGAGGCTGCAGTGAAGTGATCGGCGCGATCGCTTGCGCTCGATGTATCTCTTCAAGGTTGAAGTTAGAGACGCCGATCCAGCGAACCTTTCCCTCTTTCTGGAGCTGAGCCATTGCGCCCCAGCCTTCTTCCAAGTCCTCGGTCGACCAGTGGATTTGATAAAGGTCGATGACATCGACATTCAGCCGGCGGAGACTGTCCTCGCACTCGCGACGGATGGAGTCTGCGTTCAAAGAGCGATGAACGTATCCCTGTTCGTCCCAGCGCAGGCCACATTTGGTGAAAACGTAAGGCCGAGGGCCCGACCAGGTGCGCAACGCTAACGCGACGACTTCCTCGGAGTGGCCCATTCCGTAAACGGCCGCCGCGTCGATCCAGTTAATGCCAAGCTCGAGCGCGCGATGAATCGCGGCGATAGACGCTTTGTCGTCCTGCTCGCCCCAACCAAATTCCCAGCCCGATCCCCCGATGGCCCATGCCCCAAAGCCCAGGGGCGTGATAAACAAGTCTGAGTTGCCGAGCTGCCTCGTGCTCATATCAATCTTTTTAGGTTTCGTTTTCATGTTCTGAGTTCCTTTGGCTTTCGTATGTTGAAACAACTCCTCGTTCCTTAGCTCGTCGCTACTTGCTGGATTCCCAGTGACTGCAGTGTCGCGGTAGTCAGAGTTCCGGTTACGGCGAGGTGCTGGTCGGTTTGATAGCGCGCGAGTGCATCACGTGTATCCCGCCCGAAGAGCCCATCGATTGCGCCGTGGTAATAACTCAACCTTGCTAGATCGGTCTGAACGGCAGTGACGTTAGGGTCCGGGCTTTGATCGCCAGAACTGGACACGCCGGCGTTGTAATACTCTGGTTCAACGTCCGCGTAATAACCTGGGTAGTAGTCGTACGGGTAATAGTCGTATGCATAGTAAGGGTAGTAATCCCAAGGATAGTACCCCGCATCCAAGCCGATCCAGGCATCCCCGTCGTAACACCACCAGTGGCCGTTCCGGTAATGGGCGCTGCGGCGATCCCAACCACGCTGCCAATTATTGTCATGGCGGGCAAAGATGTGACCGCTTGCGCTTATGGGCCGTTGATCCGTTGGCTTTGCAACCGGCGGGCGCGATGTTTGTCCGGTGCGATTGCCAGTTGCGATACGACGATCTTGCTGCCGATTAAGTGCTGTTGTTGCGCGCGCAGACCGAGCTATCGACCAGCTGCCTGATCTGGCGTAGACAGGACGCCCATAGACTGGACGCGCCCCAAAAGAGAAGCGCGCTCCGGGGCTCATGTGCGCCGCGCCGCCAAAACCACCACCACGGAAACCTCCTCCACCGCCAAAACCACCGCCACCGAAGCCGCCCCCACCATGGAAGCCGCCGCCGCCGCCTCCACCGCCGCCGCGGCCAGCTGCGGCGTGAGCGAGGGCTATCGATGTGATGCCGACTAGACTCAATAATGTTAATTTTTTCATACCCAAAGATCGTTACTCTTCGGTTCACTGCTATTGCGCGTCTGCGGGATTTTGCGGTCTCACGTAAGAGTTGCCGCTCGCTCCCTCCTTCGAGTGAGAGTCCCGGGGCGCTGCAGCAATCAATCGATAACACCAAGTTGTTTTCGCGTTCACGACGTGAACTTCAAAAGAGCGGCCAGAACATTAGGATCAACAGGCCTAAGGCCAGCAGCGAGACGAGGACTGCGTCCCGTGAACTCGCACGCGGTGGCGCGGAAAGATGGACAGGTTGATTTGTGCGGTGCCCAAACACCAGGCCGAGACTGTCGGGATGGTTATCAAAGATCAGAATGCGCCGTATTTTCTTGCGTGTGCCAGTTGTTGACCCCAAGCGTTTTACCTGCTTGACCACGAAAATCCTCCTCGAGCGGACGCCGGGCTGTCCGTTTGTAGAAGCTAGGCGAGCCAGATCCTGAAGATCGGTGATTGGCCTAACGAAGCGCGCCAAGGACGGCAGGGCCCGATAGCGAGAGTCTTTCCTTTTTATAAGCTCACGCTATGACAGAGCAGCACATCGCCGCGACGGCGCATGCGTGGGATTTTATGATCTTACGCGAGAGGCGATCACAACCACCTCTTTTGGGAGAGCGCCGTTCGCTAAATGGTTGCTTTCGCGGCAACGCGCGGAGGTCGCACCAGGATCGGCAGCAGAATTGAAACCGCCATGACTCCAGCGATGACGTGAAGGGCGCCGCGATATGTACCAGCCGTCTCGCGCATATGTGCGATGAACAGGGGACCGAACGCGCTGGCAAATCCCCACGCGGTCAGCATTAAACCGTAGATGGGACCGACGTTCTTTGGACCAAAATAATCAGCCGCAAACGCGGGCATGGTGCCAAACCCGCCGCCATAGCACATCAACACGATGAACGTAATGATCGTCATCAACGAGACGGTTGCGATGCTCGGAAGAAACCAAAAAAGCAGAACCTGAAAAATGAACATGACGGCGAAAGTTGCTCGCCTTGTAATCACGTCGGAAACCCATGCCCAGAATACTCGACCAACTGCATTGCCGATGCTGGCCAGTCCCACCATGCCCGCCGCGACGATTGCACTGGCTCCGGTTAATTCCTGAAAAATCGGAGCCTCCTGCGAGATGATGGAAATGCCTGCGCAAGTATTTAGAAACAGCAGCAGCCAAAGGGCGTACCATTGCCAGGTCTTGAGCGCCTCAGTCAGCGTGAAATCGTGGCTCGCGCGGTGCGAAGTTTCGGTTGCCGTCGGCACCCAACCCTCAAGCTTCCAACCCTCGGGCGGGTTCTGCATAAAGGCGCCGGAAATTATTGTCACGACGAGATACGCGATGCCCAAGTATGCGAATGTGCTCAAGACGCCAACGCTCTGAATGAGCCGGGTCGCCACCGGCGCGGTGATGAGCGCGCCCGCTCCAAACCCGCCCACCGCGATGCCGGTGATGAGTCCCCGTCGATCCGGAAACCACTTCACCAGCACGGCCACCGGCACGATATATCCAAAACCGAGGCCGATTCCGCCGATCAAGCCGTAACTAAGATATAACCACGACAGGCTATGCGAGAAGCTGGCGAGGAAAACTCCCAGCCCATAGAGCACGCCGCCGGTCAGCGCGACAATGCGCGGTCCTTTGCGGTTCAGCCACAGACCACCGAAGAACGCGGCAACCCCCAGGACAAAAATGCTGATCGTAAAAGTCAGCGTTATTTCTGAAATGCTCCAGCCGAATTGCTTTGCGAGGGGCGCGCGGAAAACGCTCCAGGCGTAGACCGCGCCGAGCGCGATCTGGAAGAACACTCCCGCGATGGCGATTACCCAGCGATTATTTGTTCGCATAAAGTCCTCCTACGATAGCGGCGTTATGGAAACGCCATTCTTTGGTATCGTATCGAAGGTGGCTTTGTCGATGTGTAAGTGCGCCATGACAAGTTCCGGCGGGGTGTGAGCCAGCCACTCCGAGAATGAAAGGTCCTGAAAGCGATCGGCCTTGAATATCTCGAGGAACACCAAAACGGTGTCGCCCGTGTTCTCGACGTAGTGCAGCAAGCTCTTCTGCACGTATCCGACTCTCCCTCCTGAAAGTCCATTGTCCGAGCTTTGTTGCCGGTCGCCACCACAGTCATTCGTCCCTTGCCGGCGATAAAATACTGCCACTCGTCCGCGTTCGGGTGCCAGTGCAGTTCCCGCATTCCGTCCGGATGAACGGTGACCATCGCCATCGCTGTGGTTGAGACTTTGAAATTGCTCGAATCGACGATGCGCACCTCGCCCCCTTTCGTCTGCTTCGTCGGCGGCATTTCCATCGTGCGAAAAGCAAAATCCTTTGGTGATTTTCCAAGCGCTCCGGCCGCTGCTTTCTGATCGGCCTCTAGTCCTCCTGGAACATCCGCTTGGAGAATGAATAGCTCTTCTTTGGGCACATTCTTAAACGCTTGTTCGCCAACCCCGAAATTTTTTGACAACACCCCGGGCGGTAGATGCGCCACCGCGTCGCTCAACAACACCGTCTCTGACTCGGAAAACCCACCGTCGTCGAACACGAGCATGAATTCGCAGCCGTCGGGATTGAGACCTTGGATCTTTCCGATGAAACTTCGACGAGTGAATGTGCTCATAATATCTCCTGAAGGTTTTGAGTTTGGGTTTCGGGTTTGAAGTCGTTCATGTCAGGCGCGCCAAACTTGGATGAGGATGAAGACCAGCACCGTCGTCAATCCGCCCCAAACAAGTAAGATCTCTTCCTCACGATTGTGTCGAACCTCCGGGACATCGTTCCGGACGTTCGGATCTCGATCGAAAAATTGGTGTCGCCTGCGCCAGATGAAAACTCCGGCAAACAAAAAGATGATCACCGCGATGGTGAATGCGGCGCGCAGCGCCGGAACGCCAGCCTGTTCAATCACCGCTATCACAAGGGAACCGTTCGTTTGCATGCGAAAACGAGTACAGATGCTTTCAATCGGTTGCTACGACGCGTTCGTAGGATTTTCCGTTGGCTCTGAAGGAGGGATTGCGACTCCCTCTTTAGGGGTAAACACAGAGATCGAGAGCCTCGCGATCTTGGTGTCGTCGCTAGTAGTGTTCCGCAGCGAAGACAGATTCCGGATCGGAGCCGGAAACTTTGCCCACCGCAATCCAGCCGAAGCGACTAACCAGCGCGCCGATCAAGAATGAAATCGCCGCGAATGGAACGAGGGAGAACAACCGCAGAACAAGAGCAAGCGGACCGGTCAGGATCTCGCCGATGCGAATTAGCCAACCCGAAGCGTGTTCGTGGATCGCACGATCGGCGGCTCCATGTTTGTCGACGCTAAGCCAGATCAAAAGCGCCGACTCGACTGCGGCGGCGTAGTACCCGAGTGCGTTGAGCGCCGCGATGCGATGGCCGAGCAATTCCAACAATGCGGCCGCAGATCCTAATCCGGCCGTGCCAAAATGAATCGGCAAAAGCACGCGATGCAAAAACCACGCCGGGATTGCAGTCGCGCCGATCAACACGCCGGTGTAGGTGGCGAGCAACATTCCGAAAATTGCCGACCCGAAGATGAGAAAGCTGGCGGCAATGCGAAGCAACTGATCCATCGGCCCGGTGAAAACTTGAAGGGCATGAAGTTCGAGCGCGATCAAACCGGGAACGACGCACGTAATAAACATCACCAGGATCCAAACGCCCATCGACATGGCCGATTGAGGTTTGAAAACTCGCAGCATGTTGATGAAAAGGCGCGGGCGGCCGAGGTCCATAATCAGCAAAATCGGTGAGAGGATTGAGCCGGCCGCGGCCAGCCACATGGCGGCGCGCGCAAGATCGACATGGTGAAATGTGAACGCTGCGCTCGCGATCACCGCCGACATTCCGCCGGCGCCGCCGATGAAAAAATAGAACGGGATTTCCCACGTCCAAACCGGCGGTTTCACCACGGGCTGACCGTAGTAACCCGGCTGGCGCGGAATCGGTCCGCCGGCGACATCGACGCCCTTGCCCGGAACGACACCGTCTTTCCACGCCTGCTCGCGCAACTCTTCGAGTCGCTTCTCGGATGGTGAATTGCTCGTCATGAAAAAAAGGCGAACGCTGCCAACGCCGCGATGAGGGACGCAATTGCCGTGGCGAACGCAGAGGTCCATGCCGATTTAAGATAGATGGTTGGGATCTGGGGCTTTGGCGGAAGTCCGTATGCCTCGGGTTCGCCGAGAATCAAAAAGAACGCGTGAATGCCCCGGACGGATGTTTCCGTCGGATCGTAAAGCTGCGCGTCGTTGTAACCACTTTGTTGCAACTGCTGCACCCGTTCGGCTCCGCGCGCGCGCAAATCATCGAGCCGACCAAACACAATCGATTCGGTCGGACAAACTTTGGCGCAGGCCGGAACGAGTCCGCTCTTCTGTCGATCGTAACAAAATGTGCACTTGAACGCGCCGCCTGCGTCGGGAAGCGGCTCCGGCCGGCGATCGATCACGCCGAACGGACAGGACACAACACAATAGCCGCAGCCGTTACAAACGTCGTTCTGCACCAGTACCGAGCCAACTTCAGTGCGTACGATCGATCCGGTCGGACACGCCTCAAGACAGCCGGCCTCTTCACAGTGCTTGCAGACATCGGACAAGAAAACCCAGCGGAACGGATCTTCCGCCTCCGTTAGGCCCATTGGGCCCGTAATCTGATTTCCCTTTTGTCGGTCTTGCTCGAGGAACATGACGTGGCGCCAGGTCGATGCGCCGAGATGGCCGGTGTTGTCGTAAGAATTTCCCGACCACGTAAAGCCGTCATCCGGTACCTGGTTCCATTCTTTGCACGCGACCTCGCAAGCTTTGCAGCCAATGCAAACACTCGGGTCAGTAAAGAAACCAACCTCGACGCGATCTTGCACGTAGGAATGCTTCCGCTGATTCGTGCTCTGGATTCCTTCGCCGATCATCGTGAGTCGATCTTTCCCTGGAGGCCATGACCACCAGCTTCTGGGCCGGGAGAGGCACCCGGCGGCGGTTGTTCCGGGTGCAAATTCGGCGGACCACCTTGCGGCACATATTTTTTGATCCACTCCTCGAACGCCGGTCCGCGCGGCAACCGGCCCGGGACAATGTTGCAAGCGAGCGCCTTGGCCTCCATGATTGTGACATTTGGCTCGCCTGAAATCGGAACCAAATCATTAGTGGCGCCGCCCTTCACCGGGCCGGCCGAACCGAAATGAAAAGGCATCGCGATTTGATGCACGGTCTTCCCGTTGAGATGCACCGGTCGCATGCGGCGGCTAACGAGCGCCCGCGATTCGATTGCTCCGCGTAAGCTCACAATCGAAATGTAGTCGCCGTTGTCGATCTTTAGCTCGGCAGCGAGCTCGGGGGACATTTCCGTAAACAATTCCGGCTGCAATTCCGCGAGGTGACTAAGGAAGCGCGACATGCCGCCGGCCGTGTGGTGCTCGGTCAGCCGGTATGTCGTTAAGACAAACGGAAATCGCGGGTCGCCCGGCGGTGCAAACCGATTTTCCTGGCGGGTAAACCAATTGACCGCCGGGTTCGTATCGCGCGAGTAAAGCGCGTTGTGCACCGGCGACTCGAGCGGTTCGTAATGCGTCGGCATCGGTCCGTCCTGCAAACCTTGCGGAACATGAAGCCGGCCGAGCCCGTCTTCGTGCAACATGAACGGCGCGTCACCCGGGATCGCATCAAGCCCGCTCTCGTTTCCGGTTGGTCGAAACTCCGGCGGCTTTTCGGGCGGAAAATCGGGGACGTCGACGCCGGTCCATTTGCGCTGCGCCTGGTCCCACCAGATCAATTTCTTGCGCTCGCTCCATGGCTCGCCGGTCGGACTGGCGCTCGCTCTATTATATATGATGCGCCGATCGCCTGGCCAGGCGAAGCCCCAGCCGTGCCCGAGATAGTCTTTCGAATTACGCGTGTTCGCTTTGTTAATCTTGTCGGGACCAAGGACGCCGGAGTAAATCCAGCCCCCGCTTGCGGTCGAACCGTCGGCCTTCAGTCGTGGAAAACCGTCAACCTGCGGACCGTGATGCGGCTTGCCGTCGCGATCGACACCGAAGACCACTCCGTCTGCCAATGTGGGAGGGGCCTCAGTGCCGCGACCGAGCGTGTACCAACCGTTGATCTCTGCTAGCACGGACTCCATGTGAGGTTCCCCGTGCTCATCTTCCGGATACCACCAGTCGAGTGAACGCAACGGCTCGTCGAGCGGATCGTTCGATTGCTTCGCCTTGGCAATGAGTCGCAAAGCGAGTTGATGCATGAACCAACCTTCCGATCGCGCGTCACCCGGCGGGTTCACCGCTTTCTCGCGCCACTGCAGAAGGCGTTGCGTGTTGGTGAAGGCGCCTTCCTTCTCCGCGTGCCCGGCCGCCGGAAAAAAGAAAACTTCCGTTTCGATTTCTTCCGTCTTCAATTCGCCGCGCTCGATCTCGGGCGAGTCGTACCAAAATGTGGCCGCTTCAATTTCGACCATATCACGGACGACCAGCCATTTTAGTTTCGAGAGCGACGTTCGCTGGAACCTGGAGTTAGCCGCAGCCACCGCCGGATTCTGGCCCATCATGAACATGCCTTCCATTTTTCCGTCGGCCATGTCGTAGAGATATTCGAAGAACGAATGATTGCCGGTGAGCTTGGGGACCCAACTGTAGCCGAAGTCGTTTTCGGCTGTCGCGTTCTTGCCGTAATAGGCCTTCATCAAGCTGATGAAGTAGTTCGGATAATTATTCCAGAGACCGGTCGGCTTGGTTTGATGCGCAAGGTAATCGCGCAATGTTTCCTCGCTGCCATCGCCGCGCGGCATCGAAAGGTAGCCGGGCAAAATATCGTAGAGCGTTGGAATGTCGGTTGATCCTTGAATCGAGGCATGACCGCGCAGCGCCATAATTCCGCCGCCCGGACGACCGATGTTGCCGAGCAAGAGTTGCAGGATCGCCGCCGTGCGAATGATCTGAACGCCCTTTGAATGTTGCGTCCAACCGAGCGCGTAACAAATCGCTGCCGTTTTCTCGGGACCGGAAGCAGCGACGAGCGCGTCCGCCACTTTGTAAAAGAGCGCCGGCGAAATTCCACAAATTTTCTCCACCATTTCGGGGGTGTAGCGCGCGAAGTGGCGGCGCAACGTTTGCAAGACGCAGCGCGGATGTTGCAAGGTCAGATCGCGTTCCGGAAAACTGAGGCCGCCATCGCCGTTGTAAGCCCAGCTCTTCTTGTCGTAGGCGCGTTGCCCTTCGTTCCAGCCCGAGAAAAAGCCGGCCGCCCCTTCTTCCGTGTCGCGAAAATCTTCGCGCAGAATGCAGGATGCATTGGTGAAGTGCACCACGTAATCGCGGAAGAAAAGATTGTTTTCGATAATGTGCCTGATAATGCCGCCGAGAAACGCGATGTCACCGCCGGCGCGCATCGGCACCCAGATATCGGCCAGCGCGCTCGTGCGCGAAAATCTAGGATCGACATGAATAATAGTCGCGCCGCGCTCTTTTGCTTTCATGACCCAGCGGAAGCCGACCGGGTGCGCTTCGGCCATGGACGAGCCCTCGATTAAAATGCAATCGGCGTTAGCGAGATCTTGTTGCGCGGTCGTAGCTCCGCCCCGGCCAAAGCTGGTGCCCAGACCGGGCACCGTGCTGCTGTGTCATATCCGCGCCTGGTTGGATATGCATACCATCCCCAGGCCAAGAGTGAATAGTTTTCGGATGAGATAATTTTCTTCGTTATCGAGCGTGGCGCCGCCGAGATGACAGATCGCCGTCGTGTGATTAATCGTCGCGCCGTCTTTTTTATGAACGAACGTGCGCTGGCGCGACTCCCAGACGCGGTCGGCCACCATATCCATCGCGCGATCGAGTGGAATTTCCGTCCACTCTTTGGCGCGCGGCGCGCGATATTTCATTTTCGTCTCGCGGCGGTCGTGCGTGAGCAATTGATACGAAGCCGCGCCTTTCGGGCAAAGATTCCCCTGGCTGATCGGACTCTCCGGATCGCCTTCGATCGAAACCAGTTTGCCTTTCTTGTGGTAGATGAGCTGCCCACATCCAACGCCGCAGTACGGGCAAATCGAGCGCGCAACCTGCGCGTCATCGGTACGCGCATGCATGGCCCGCGTCTTGGCCGACATCGCTTCAAGCCCGGTGCCATCCGCCCGCTCACGAAGTTGCCGAATGAGCGGCCATTTTAAGAGCAAACCAGTGAGCGACACCATATTGTTCAATCGCTTAAGCAGTCGTGTTCGTTGTTATCTTTTTCATGCCTGATGGTAAAGCGCAAATGATTCGCGGCTCGCCGATTCTTTCCGTTCAATCCACCCTCGCCAGGCTCTCCAATCCTTCCGTTATTGAATCATCGAGATCGATCAGGGCGGCGGCAGTATTCTCATCGAGGTGTTTGACCGCCGAAGTCCCGGGAATCGGGAGTATTACCGGAGATTTCCGAAGCAGCCAGGCGAGCGCAACTTGGGCCGGTTGTGCCTGAAGGCGCTTCGCTGCGCGCGTCAGCGGACCGTCGTGTTTCGCGAGTTCGCCTGTGGCAAGCGGAAACCATGGAATGAAGCCAATGTTTTCCCGGGTACAATACTCGAGCACGTCCTCGGAATTTCTATCGACCAGGTTATATCGATTCTGGACCGAAACGATCGGGGTGATACGCCGGACCGCCTCGATCTGCTTTACGTTGACTTCAGATAACCCGATGTGACGGATCTTGCCCTCGCGCTGAAGATCGACCAGCGCGCCGATCTGATCTTCCATCGCAACTTTCGGGTCGATCCGGTGCAGTTGTAAGAGATCGATCCGCGAAAGATGGAGCCGCTTGAGACTGCCCTCGACCGCGGCGCGCAGATGTTCGGGGCGGCCATCCTCAACCCATTTGTTAGGCCCGGGCCGTTGAAAGCCGGCCTTGGTCGCGATCAGAAGATCGGCCGGATATGGATGCAGCGCCTCGGCGATGAGACACTCGGCAACCATAGGCCCGTAAGAGTCGGCGGTGTCGATGAGATTGATTCCCAACTCCACTGCTCTTCGCAGGACGGCAATCGCCTCGGAATGGTTAGCCGGTTCTCCCCACACGCCGGCGCCAGTGAGTTGCATCGTGCCATAACCGAGCCGGCGAACGGGAATGTCGCCGCCGATTAAAAATGTTCCGCTCGCTTCCGCGGGCCGGGCGTTCGTCGTGGTAGAGGTCGTACTCATATATGTAAGTGCGATTTCCTCGACTAAGAGTTGCGCCTTGTTTCCGATAAGAACCAGGTGCGACGCTCGGTCTCATCGATCCAAACTTCGATCAGACTCGCTGTGGCAACGTCACGATGCTCGTCACAGACGTTGTGCGTCTCACGAAGACGCGCGGCTAGCGTTTTATTGTCGTCGGCCAACTCGGCGATCATGTCCGGTGGATCGACATAATCGGCGTCGTTATCGAGCACGCGCTGAAGACGCGAGATATGGCCGATCGACTTGATCGTAAGTCCTCCAATCTTTCGAATTCGCTCCGCGATTGGATCTGTCATGGCGAAAAGCTGGTCGCCGTGTTCGTCGAGAAGTAAGTGGTAATCACGGAAGTGCGGACCGCTCATGTGCCAGTGGAAATTTTTGGCTTTCAGGTAGAGCGCGAACACATCCGCCAGAATAGCGTTCATGGCGCCAGCAATGTCTTTGGTGGCCGAACGCGTGAGATCGGTCGGTGTTGCCAGTGGAGCCTCGCGTCTCTGCCGAAGCTCTGAAATTTTTGTCGAACCATTTCTACGCATATACTTTTTCCTTTGTTTGAGTTTGATTTTGTTTTGTCTGAACCGCTGTAAACCGGGATCGCTCTGGCATATTCCGCAAAGCTATCGATCGCAGAGTGCTGCCGCGACGGCGCAAGCGTGGGGTTTTGAAATGCCACCGCCGAGGGGATGCTCGTTCCCTCTTTGGGGGTAGACTTGGTAGGGACATCGCGCTGCGATGTCCGCGGACGCCGCAGCGCGGCGTCCTTACCCATTGTTGACAATTTCGACTAAAGCTCCGGTGTTACAACTGAATCAAGCCGCGGCGCGTAGCATTCGCCACCGCTTCGGTCCGGCTGATGACATTCATCTTGGCGAAGATGCTTTTCACATGCGACTTCACAGTGCCTTCACTAATAAAGAGGGCCGACCCGATCTCTTTGTTGCTTTTGCCTTGAGCCATCAGCTTGAGTACGTCGATCTCGCGTTCGCTCAACGTTTCGCCGCTGACGCGTCGCGCGAGTTTGGCGGCGAGGTGCATCGGCACGCAGGTTTCGCCCGCGTGCACCCGGCGAATGCAATCCATCAATGCTTCGCGCGGTGCGTCCTTGAGCAGGTAACCTTTGGCGCCGGCTTGAATGGCGCGGTAAATATCTTCATCTCCGTCGAACGTCGTTAACACGATGATCCGCGCTTTCTGGTCGTTGCCACGAATTTCTTTAAGCGCACCGACGCCGTCCAGCTCGGGCATGCGCAAATCCAGCAGCGTTACATCGGGGCGATGTTGCTTCCAAAGATCGACGGCTTCGCGTCCATTGCCCGCTTCGCCGATAACGGTCATGTCCGCTTTCCGAGTGATGAGTGAAACCAGGCCTTCGCGGACAACGCTGTGATCGTCGGCGATCAGCACCGTTATCCGAGATTTTTTTGCCTCTCCACCTTTCGGCGCTTTCTTCGCAGATTTTGGTTTCTTTGCAGACTTCTTGGAATTCACCGCTGTTTTCTTTTTGGATGTCATGACATCGATTCTCCGTTGCACTGCAGTAGCACGGTGATCTTCGTGCCCTTACCACGTGTGCTGGTGATTTCCAATTCGCCGCCCATTTGCTCGACCCGCTCGCGCATTCCAGTTAGACCCACGCCGTCATGTCGATCTTTGACTTTGAATCCGTCGCCGTCGTCACGCAATTCCAGACGAAGTTCTTTCGCCTTGTAGGTTAGCCGCGTTTCAAAGTTGCGCGCGTGCGCGTACTTGAGCGTGTTGGTCAGAGCCTCCTGGCCGATGCGGAGAAGATTTACCTGCCAGGGCTGAGGAAGCTCCGGAATTTTGCCTTTCGCTTCAAACGTTGCGTGAAGCGCTGTTCCAACGGTCGTGTTCTTAATAGTACCTTTGAGCGCCTCCCAGAAATTGTGTTCTTGCAAGGCTTGGGGACGCAACGCGTGCACGGAGCGGCGCGCTTCGCTCAGACTGCGCCGAGCTAGCTCGCCGGCGCGGTGCAAATGATTGTCCGCTTCCTTACGGGAACCCAGGGAAATTGCATCTTCGGCTGCTTCCAACTGGACAATTACGCCGGTAAAACCTTGCGCCAGCGTGTCGTGAATGTCCCGCGCCATTCGATTTCGTTCTTCGAAGACTGCAGCTCGCTGCCCTTGCTCGGCAAACTCATTGAGTTGAAGCGCAAGCATGACTTGATGCGCGAGCGCCTGAGTCAATTCGATTTCTTCAGGCCGATACGAACCGCCATAGAAATGGCGAATGCCAACAAAACCTCTGACCTCTCCACCTATGAACATCGGAACCGCGAGAAACCTTTTTGTCCCTCTTCGCTTCAAGTAATCGGCCCAATCGCCACTGACTCGGGGATCAGTCTCGATGTCATCGCAAACCACGGGAGCTCCTGTGAAAATCAGTTCCTGCATGACCGGGTTCTGTTTCCACATCAATGGGTCCTTGATGAACGGATGCTCCGGGTCCGGCCCGGGCAAGTTTCCGTCTTCCCATGCTGAGCGTAAAAGAAGCGAGTCAGTGGATTTATCCCATAGCCACAAAACGACGCTTTGCGCGTTCAACAAACGAGCAATTGTGCTGAGCATCTGTCCAATAAATTTTTCTGGATCAGGCGCGGTGGCCAGCACATCCAGACTCTGGGTCATCGCCTCCACCTGTCCGCGCGCCACTTGTTCGGACGCGCGCAGTGCTTCATTGCTTCGGCTGAGGTCGGCCGTTCGTTCTTTGACTTTGCCTTCCAGCCCATCTCGCGCTTCCCGCAGCTCGTATTCGCTCTGGCGCAGAGAGGCCTCGGCTTGTTTGTGGTCGGTGATATCAGTGCAGGTCCCAAACCATTTCTCGATCTTACCTTCCTCGTCCCGGATCGGCACGCCACGCGTCTTGAACCAACCGTAAACACCATCCTTCCGTCGGACTCGGTACTCCACATCGTAAGGCGCGTGCCCCGAGACCGAATCCGTCCAGAATCTTCGGGTTGGCTCGTGGTCGTCGGGATGCAGCAACTTCATCCACTGCCAGCCAAGCAGATCGATTTCGGGCACACCGGTGTAGTCTGTCCACTGCGTGCTGAAGTAGTCGCACGCGCCATCCGACGTGGCTCCCCAGACGAGTTGTGGCAGCGCTTCGGTCAATCCGCGCCAGCGTTGCTCACTGTCGCGCAGGCGATCCTCGGCGCGTTTGCGGCTGGTGCTCCATGAGCTAATAACCAACGCTGAGAGAAGAAATGCGACCGTGGTAGGGATATCCTGAACACTAAATTGAAATGCGAAGAACGGTTCGGTGAAGAAAAAGTTGATCGACAAAGTCGATAGCAAGACTGCCAGCAGCCCAGGTCCCGTGCCGCCAAACCACGTGCTCAGCAGAACGGCCGGGAAAAAGAGGGAGGTTCGTACGCCAAAACTTTCCAGCGGGAACGTAATGGCAGTGGAGATCGCGACTGATAGACCGGACAGACCGTACCGCCAAACGGCCGGCGCAACTCGTCCCAAACCAAGATCTGACTTCGACATTCTCTTGACTCAAAAAGTCTACGTGAGGCGATCAAGCCCCTGAAAGTTTAACGAACCAACGCTCGACACGCCACTCTTCTTTCCTCCCTCGAAAGAGGCACTGACAAATCTTACCACTGCTTGGTGGTGACGGTCGGCATGGCCGCTAACATTGGAGACATACGAAATCACAATGAAAACCAAACAACGTGAAAACAATTTCAGCAGCTCACTTCGCAAGATCTTTCGACGACACGCACGCAGGCACGACCCCATGCTCGTGCTCAACATGTCGACCTTTAATTTCACCGACGGATGGAGCCGCACGTTTTCAAAACGGGAATACGCGCGGTCCTAAGCCTGACGAACCGAGGTTAAATAAGGGGACCGCTGGCAATGAACGCTGCGAAAGGATCAATCGTGGTCAAGGCGCCCGTGGCCGACGTCTACGAACGCTGGCTGGCATTTGAAGATTATCCAAAGTTCATCACCGCGATCAAACGGGTGCGGAAATTGGATGCAAACCATTTTGTCGCATCGCTCGCTTTCAACGGAAAGCAATATGACGCGATGCTTGAAATTATGCTGCGGGTCTTTGAGCGAAGGCTGGCGTGGCGAACTATTTCCAACGGTCATGCGCCCGATCACCTCGCGGCTGGAGTCGTTTCGTTCACGTCGCTTTCCGACCAGAACACGTGCGTGACCCTGAAGCTGACCTCAAGCTTCGGCGGCGCCGTCTCGCGTCGAGTCGACGGGTATCTGGACAATTTCAAACGGTTAATCGAGGGACCGGCGGGATCGAAGGCGAACGCCTGATGGCTCGAACGACGGCGAACTCTACCTCGAATGGGGGAGCTCGCATCACCCCGGCGGAGGCGACTGAAAATCCCACTCATGCGCAATGGCTGCAGCCTGATTGCACGCGATACCTTGACGTGTGAAAACGAACTGCTTCGAACCCTTCCCGGAGGAAATTACCATGTCTCAACAAATTCATTCTTACAGCGAGCTTCAGCAGCAGATCCACCAAGACCTGCGCCGCCAACATCCGGACTGGGTTGAGCCCAACGGCAACTGTCCCACCTGCGACTCCTACGAGTTGCGTTTAGCCGAACTGATCGGACTCAGTCGGTCCTCGAACGCCATACCAACGTTCGAATCATCATCCGCGATGAGCCAGGCCGCAGCGGCTTGATAATAGTGAATATCAAACACGAGGCTGAAACATGAAAACGACCATTGAGATCAATGAAGCGAACTTCGAAACCGAAGTTTTGAAATCCAGTCAACCGGTGCTGGTCGAGTTTGCCACGGGATGGAGCCTTCCTTCGATGATGATGAACGGAGCGATGGACGAAATTGCCGCCGAGTTTGTCGATTGTCTGAAGGTCGCCCGCGTTAAACTCGATCGCAGCCCGAACCTCGGGTTGTGGTACGGGATTCGATGCCTTCCGGCGATATTGTATTTCAGCGACGGCGAAGTGCGCATTGGGATTTTTGGAACCACCAGCAAGGACGCAATTCTTTCTCAGTTGAGACCAGTTATGGACTCAGGGCGCATATAATTAGAATGAAAATTGGATTCATTGGTTTAGGCATCATGGGTAGCCGCATGGCGGCGAACCTGCAAAAGCGCGGCTACTCCCTGGTCGTATTCAATCGAACGCGCGGCAAAGCGCAGCCGTTGCTCGATCAAGGTGCGACATTCGCTGATTCGCCGCCAAAACTGGCGGAGCAGGTGGACGTGTTGTTCACAATGCTGGCTCATCCCGATGCAGTCGAACAAGCAGCGTTGGGCACGAATGGATTTTTGAGTCATCTCAAGTCGAATGCGCTTTGGGTGGATTGCAGCTCGGTTAATCCTTCGTTCTCGAAGAAGATGGCGGCGGCGGCCGCGGCCGGCCGGATCCGTTTTGTCGACGCGCCCGTGACCGGTTCCGCGCCGGTGGCCGCCGATGGGAAACTCATTTTTTGGGTAGGCGGTGATGCCGCGGACGTGGAAGCAATTCGCCCGTTGTTGCTGTGCATGGGAAACAAAATTGTTCATGTCGGCGGACATGGGATGGGCACTTCCATGAAAATGGTGGTCAATCTTTTGTTAGGCACAGGAATGGCCGCGTTCGCCGAAGCAATGGAGCTTGGCCAGGGGCTGGGGCTTTCGCAGAAGATGCTGTTTGATTCATTGCTCAGTACGCCGACGGTCGCGCCGTTTCTTGCGTCCAAGCGGGAGAAAATCGAGAGCGGAAATTACGAAGCTGAATTTCCGTTGCGCTGGATGCAGAAGGATATGCATCTCGCTTCGGTTAGTGCCTACGAAGCCGGCGTGGCCTTGCCCGTAGCGAACGTAACCAAAGAAATCTATCGGCTGGCAATGCGCGGCGGACACGAGAGTAAGGATTTTTCGGCCATCTACGAATTCGCAATGGGCGACGACGGAAAGGAGCGGGGAACTCAACCATGATAAAGACAATCTCCTATCTCGGTCTCGGGACCATGGGCAGCGGCATGGCCTCGAACCTTCTCAAAGCCGGCTACGAACTTACCGTCTGGAACCGGAGCGCTGAAAAATGCGAGCCGTTCGCCAGGAAAGGCGCGCGCGCCGCCGATACTCCAGCCGACGCCGTCCGCGATGTGGATCTTATCATGTATAGCTTGAGTAACGACCAAGCGGTCGAGGAAGTTGTCTTTGGCGCGAAAGGAATTCTAAGTGGAATCAACGAAGGCCAGATCGCGATCGATATGAGCACGGTCCTTCCCGCGACGAGTTTGCGAGAAGAGGAAGCTTATGCAAAAGACGGTGTCGATTTTCTCGACGCGCCTGTCTTTGGTAGCAAACGAGAATCCGCGGACGCCAAGCTATGGATTATGGCCGCGGGCAACCAGGCCATCTTTGAAAAAGTGAAACCCATCTTGGAGCATTTGGGGCAAACCGTTCACTACTTTGGCAAGAACGGAAACGCCGCAGCCATGAAGCTGGTGGGAAACCTCATCGTCGCGTTGGAAATGGAAGCGCTCGCGGAAGGCCTGGTCCTCGCGCAAAAGGCCGGCCTTGATCTGAATACCGTGATGGAAGTCGTAAAAGTCGCCGACTTCCGCTCACCGTTGCTCGTCAGCAATGGTCAGAATATTTTGAAACGCGATTTTTCGGCCAGCTTCGCCCTCAAGCTCATGCTCAAGGATGCGGGCCTTATTGAAAAATTTGGTGACAGTCTGAAGTCACCCATTCCCGCACTGCGCGTTGTCGAAAAAAACCTCGCAACGGCCGTTGCCCTTGGCTTCGGAAATGAAAATGCCTCTGCCTTAATCAAGGCGCTCGAAAAAGAAGCCGGTGTCGAAGTGAAAGGCGTTCCCACTCGACAGAACTTGCAAATAAGTCGGAAGCAATCATGAAAAAACAACGAGCGAAGATAAAAACTTACCTATTCATTGCAGGAGGACTCATCTCTATGGCTGGAGTTCAAACACCAATTGTCGCGGCGGAGGAAGACAGCGGGGCCTATGTGGCTTCTCAAAAGGTCGAGAAAGGCAAAGCTCCTGGGATGCGAGTTCAGCTTTTGAGTGAAAATCACGGGCGCAAGGAATATGCGGTGATTTTCAGCAAAGGAGACGAAGCATTCTCAGGCTTGAATGAGTTTGCCGAGAAATATCGGGTGACGAGCGCTCATTTCACGGCAATTGGAGCTTTGCGTGGAGCGACGCTCGCTTGGTTCTCCCCCGAGCGGAAAATGTACAAGAGGATCCCCGTAGAAGGCCAGCTCGAGGTTGCTTCAATGATCGGCGACATCGCGCTATTCAATGGAAAGCCCGTTGTTCATACCCATATGGTAATCGGCCTTCCTGACGGAAGCGCCAGGGCAGGACATGTTCTCGAAGCACACGTTTGGCCTACGCTCGAGGTGATGGTCACGGTCGAACCGAAGGCCATGCGCAAGCGCCTCGATCCAGAAACTGGATTATCGCTGATTGATCCAAGTTTGGTGAACGAGGAACAGAAATAATATTTGTTTAAGGCCAGTCACGTGAGCTTGGCCCTGAGTAGCTAATCTCGAAACTCTCCCTCGAATGAGGGATTACTGATCACCTCGGCGGCGGGAATAGAAAATCCCACCCTTGCGCAATAGCGCTTGTTAATCGCGCAGCGAAATTCAGTGGATGAAAACAGACTGCTCTAGCCTTAGCCAGATCGGAGGGACGTTATGTGGATCATTCGTCTAGCTCTTAATCGGCCTTACACGTTTGTAGTAGCAGCGCTGCTTCTACTCTTAGTAACGCCGTTTGTCCTGATTCGCACACCGACGGATATCTTTCCGTCGATTAACATTCCGGTGGTCAGTATCATTTGGGGCTACACCGGGCTGAGCGCGCGCGACATTGAGCAGCGCATCATTTACACGCAGGAACGCGCGCTGACCACCACGGTCAATAACATCGAGCATATCGAGTCCACCTCGTACGATGGGATCGGCATTATCAAACTTTACTTTCAGCCGGGCGTTACGATCTCCACCGCCGTCGCTCAAGTCACCGCCATCTCACAGACGATCCTAAGGCAGCTCCCACCTGGCTCGACACCACCGCTCATCATCCAGTACGACGCCGCCACCGTTCCCGTTCTGCAATACGGCATTGGCAGCAACACGCTTTCCGAACAACAGACTTTCGACATCACGCTCAATCAGATTCGCGTCGGTCTGGTCAGCGTGCCGGGCATCGCCATTCCTTATCCTTTCGGCGGCAAGCAACGACTGGTCTCGGTCGATCTCGATCCGAGAAAGCTGCAGGAAAAGAACCTGACACAAACCGATGTCACGAACGCGATTAACAATCAGGCGCTGGTCTTTCCCAGCGGCACAACCAAGTTTGGCGCGATCCAATACCCGATCGACATCAATACTTTTCCGGGGCGTATCGACAGCCTGAACGATCTGCCGATCAAAGTAGTCGATGGCACGCAGATTCTAGTCGGCGACGTCGCCCAGGTGCGTGACGGTTACGACCCGCAACAAAACATTGTTAGGCAGGATGGCGTTCGCAGCACCCTGCTTAGTGTTTTCAAGAGCGGCAGCGCTTCCACTCTCAGTGTCGTCTCCGGAGCGAAGCAGGCGATGGCGAACGTTCTGAAAACGGTTACGACCGCCGTTCAGGTAAAAGAGTTCGCCGATCAATCGCTCTTTGTCCGCGCGGCGATTAGCGGCGTTGCGAGAGAGGGTATCATCGCCGCCGCCTTGACCGCGCTAATGATACTCTTGTTTCTAGGTTCGTGGCGCAGCACAATTATCATTGCCATATCGATCCCGCTCGCGGTGCTGTCATCGATCGCGATCCTTAGCGTAATCGGCGAAACAATTAATCTGATGACACTCGGCGGCCTTGCTCTGGCCGTCGGTATTCTCGTGGATGACGCCACCGTAACGATTGAAAATGTCGAGCGTCACATGAGTCTGGGAGAGAAGCTGGAGGACGCAATTCTCAAGGGCGCCGGGGAAATCGCGCTGCCGGCGTTCGTCTCAACACTCTGCATCTGCATTGTGTTTGTCCCGATGTTCCTTCTTTCGGGGGTGGCGCGTTACCTTTTCGTCCCGCTGGCCGAGGCCGTCATGTTCGCAGTCGCCGCCTCCTATCTCCTGTCCCGCACTTTGGTGCCGACACTGATCATGTGGTTCGAGCGCAACCATCACAAAGTCGTCACGGCGACTCCGTCCGATGGCGGACAGGGCGAAGCGACTTCGTCACGTAGAGGAGATAGCGACAAGCAGCAAGTTGCACTCTGGATCCGGCCGTTTGCTGCTCTCCAACAACTGTTTGAGCGCGGGTTCGATCGCATGCGCACCAGTTATCACGACTTGTTAGGCACGATCCTGACGCACCGTCTTGTCTTTGCCGTCGTCTTTCTCGCGCTTTGCACAGGTTCATGGATCCTCGTGCCCTTTCTCGGTCAAGACTTCTTCCCGGCGGTGGATGCGGGATCATTTCAATTGCACGTGCGCGCGCTGGCCGGAACGCGCGTCGAAGAAACAGCCAACCTCGTCGATCAAGTAGAAGCCGCGATCAGAGCGCGGGTCCCGGCGCAGGAACTCCAGGGAATTGTCGACAATATTGGCCTTCCAACCTCCGGGATTAATTTGAGTTACAACAACAGTGGCGTAGCTGGATCGGCCGACGCTGACGTTCTCGTCGCACTGAAACCAAACCATCAGCCGACCGCAAATTACGTGCGGCAATTGCGGCTCGATCTGCACCAGAAATTTCCCGGCGCCGAGTTCTATTTCCTGCCGGCCGACATCGTTACCCAAACAATTAACTTTGGACTACCGGCGCCGTTCGACATTCAGATTTTAGGCCGCGATCTGGCGACGGACCACAAGATCGCCGGAGAGCTGGCGCAGAAGCTCCGGCGCGTAACCGGCGCGGTCGATGTTCGTGTGCAACAGCCTGCGCATTTGCAACGACTCCGATTTGACATCGACCGAACCAAGGCTGCTGGCGTCGGGCTCACCGAAAGCAACATTGCTAGTTCGGTCCTATTAAGC
This sequence comes from Spartobacteria bacterium, assembly GCA_003167365.1. Taxonomy (GTDB): domain Bacteria; phylum Verrucomicrobiota; class Verrucomicrobiia; order Chthoniobacterales; family UBA10450; genus Palsa-1382. Next base: position 312,182 of record PMTM01000006.1, read on the forward strand.
CTCAGCGGTAGTGGCCAAACGGCGCCGAGCTATTGGGTCGATCCAACCACGGGAGTTAATTATCTCGTTAATGTCCGCACACCGGAGTACCGGCTGACATCGCTCGACGCACTCCAATCGCTGCCGGTGAGCGCTCCGACGACGCCGGGCGCCGCTAACGGACAGCTCTTGACGAACCTGGCTTCATTTACCCGGACGAACAGCCAACCGATTTACTCGCACTACAACATTCTGCCCGTGGTCGATGTTTACGGCGGAATTTCTAATCGCGATCTCGGCGGCGTCTTGAGCGACATCAAGCCGATCATTGCCGAAGCACAAAAAACTTTGCCGCGCGGCACTTCAATCATGCTGCGTGGTCAGGCGTTAACGATGAACTCCAGTTTCATCGGACTGAGTGTTGGTCTGATCATGGCGGTCGCGCTTATTTACCTGCTGCTCGTGGTGAACTTCCAAAGCTGGCTCGATCCTTTCATCATTTTAACGGCATTGACCGGCGCGCTCGCCGGCGTGATCTGGGGACTGTTCGTCACGGGGACAACGCTGAGCGTGCCCGCAATGATGGGTGCGATCATGTGCATGGGCGTCGCGACTGCCAACTCGGTGCTGGTTGTTACCTTCGCGCGGCAGCAACTCGATGAAGGATTGGATCCATTGCACGCCGCATGGGAGGCGGGCACGACACGCTTGCGGCCGGTGTTGATGACCGCCTTGGCCATGATCATCGGCATGTTGCCGATGGCGCTTGGTCTGGGCGAAGGCGGCGAACAAAATGCCCCGCTCGGCCGTGGTGTCATCGGCGGTTTGATGATCGCCACGGTCGCCACATTATTTTTCGTGCCGGTGGTGTTTAGTCTTCTGCACCGGTCGTCCGCTGCGCAACGCAATTCCAAACCTGAGGAAACAAATCCGGCGCAAGGATTGGGCGCAGCCCTTCCTGCAACCTAACAAGTCAGATATTTATGAACGGAACCACCATTAGTAATATTCCATTAGCCAAACCGGCGCCGCAGTTCATCGGAACGAGGAAGCCCGCGCTCGGCAAACGCGGCTGGCGCCTGCTCCTCATTATAGGGATAACGCTGTTGCTGCTCGCCGTCATTGCCGGCGTGTTGCCGCGATTATCGCAACGTAAGCAAGCAACAATCGACACCAAGCAACTAGCGGTCGCCACCGTATCCGTCGTCTCGCCGAGCGCTGCTGCGCCGCCCGATGGACTGATGCTGCCGGCTGAAATCAAACCGTGGCAGGAAGCGAGTATCTTTTCGCGAGTCAATGGATATCTCAAAAGCTGGGTGGTAGACATCGGCGCACATGTCGATCAAGACCAGTTGCTCGCTGAGGTCGACACGCCGGATCTTGATCATCAACTCGAGCAAGCCCGTTCCCAGGCTGCGCTGGCACAAAAAAGTTTCGACCTGGCGAAACTCACGAACGATAAATGGCAGCAATTATTCAAGGAGGGTGTCGTCTCCGATCTCGACGCCCAGAACACCGCCACCGCCCAAGAGACTAGTAGGGCCAACGCGGATGCGTTTGCCGCCAATCTTCGGGTTCTCGAACAGCAGGTCGCATTCAAACGTGTGACTGCGCCATTCGCCGGGACAATCACGGCGCGCAACTTGAACGTCGGTGACCTGATCGTAGCGAATAACACGGGCATGGAAATGTTTCATATCCAGCAAATGAATCCGCTGCGTATTTATTTTCGCGTCCCGCAAGCGAACGCCACCGACATTCGCGTCAACCAACCGATCGATGTCGTCTTCCCCGATCAAGGGGGCAAGACGTTGCAGGCGACAGTGGCGACAACTTCGGAATCAATCGCGGCGAATTCCCGGACGCTGCTGGTCGAACTTCACCTCGACAATCCGGACAATCAGATTCCACCGGGCAGCTATGCGCAGGCGCGCCTGACTTCCGGTTCATTAGGGCAAATCGTTACTTTGCCGAACAACACCTTGTTGTTTCGCGCCCAGGGATTGCAAGTTGGAGTGGTGAAGCCGGACAACAGTGTCGAACTTCGCGACATCAAAGTGGGCCGCGACTTCGGGACCACGATCGAAATCGTGCAGGGCGTTACTCCCTCGGATAAAGTCATCCTCAATCCAGCTGACTCACTTGTGACCGGCGACGTTGTTCGTGTCGCCGCGACGCCCGCTCCTTCACGAGCTCTTGCAGTGGCGAAGAAATAATTTCGACATGTCCACATTGGCCAAACGTCCTCTCGTGCGAAAAGCGCTCGCGTCCGGGAGGGTGGAAGCGCCTTCGTCGACGAAATCCGATCGTGCGGCGTGAATTAGCACACCAAGGAGGTTTGCTCCATGGACCGCTTCGCCACGCCATTCGGATTTAGTTCTACGGCCGATGAGTCATTTAGGGTTTCGGCGTGGCGTAAATGAGATTAAAATCAACGATGCCAGGGCGGCGAAATTGGCAGACGCGCCAGACTTAGGATCTGGTGGAGAAATCCTTAGGGGCTCGAGTCCCCTTCATGGCAGTTGTCGATCTTAGTGGACCGGTGGATCGGAATGTCGGATCAGATAACTTCTCGCGCCTTCGCCAGCATTCGCTCGATCGACCTCTGAAGTTGCTCCGGCGGTCTATCGAGATGAACACTCCAGCCCCTTTCTCGATCCAGCTGTGTCCTTCGGTCGCGCAATTCTTTGGTTCGAGAGACGAGATACTCAGCGCCCAGATGTTTATAATGAAGCAGCTTGACCTCGCGCGTCGGCGAGAAGACAACGCGACCTGTCGGAGCCGCTTCGTGCCGGCCGATCTCGTAATTCATTTCCTCGATCGCGTCCGGATTGAAAACAGCTGGCTTGTCCATCCAATGAAGCGGCACGCCGCGGCGAATTGTCTTCGTCAGGTCGGACTCTGAGTCCGGAAAATCGGTGCTAACCATGTCCATTCCGATCGGTTGCAGTATGGTAAAGCCGTTCGCGGTACATTCCGCCAGATAGTCGCGCAAACGCGGGTGATAAAAGAACTCATCGATATCGGCGATGATCACCCAATCGGCACGACCGCGGCTTTCTTTCCAGCAGCGATTCATCTCCGTCATCACCGTGATGTTAGAAGACTCGCCTTGATCGAGCTGCCGCAATTCGACTTTTGCGGACTGCTGCCATAACTCGCGCGACCGATCGGAGGACCCGTCATCGAAAATCACGATGCGGTCCGCGATCGGCTCATAATGCCGGAGAAAGAACGGAATCATGCTTTCTTCATTCCAGCACGGGCCATAGAGATCGATGCGCATGATGTCTTGCTCGCAATCGGCTACGGCATCGCCACGTGCGCGACGCGATTGTCGATCCTAGCGCGACCGCGTGGGCCTTAGAGGATCCGCCATTTTGGTTTGCTCGAACGCGGTTCGGTTTCCCATAACCGAACGCCGCCGCGAAACGCGTTCTCGTTTTGCCCCGGCTCGATCCCTTCCGGCAATCGTTTGAAACGCTTGGCGTTGCCTCCGCCCAGCACGACATAGTCGGCGATGAGGGACTTCTTCAATTGCTGTACCGCGTAAAGGACCTCGCGTTTCCATTCTTTCTCGCCAAGCCGTTTCAGTCCGGGAATGCCGAGCCATTCTTCGATGATATCGTGGTCGCCATACGGCAAATCTCCCAGCTCGAGCGGCAGCAAATTATTTTTCCATGCCAGGGCCGATCCGAGCCCGGTGCCAAGTCCGAGAAAGAGCATTCGCCCGCCACGATAGCTGCCGAGCGCTTGCATGGCTGCATCGTTGATCACGCGGACGGGTTTACCGAGCGCGCGCGAAAAATCGAATCCGACCCAGCCTTTGCCGAGATGTTTCGGATCCCGGACTATTCGGCCCTGGCGCACTGGGGCCGGAAATCCGATCGAAATCGCATGGAATTTCCATCCGGTCACAATTTTCTTAATCTTCGCGACCATCTCGCGCGGTTTGAGCGCCGGTCCCGAATCGAATTTGCGCTCATCTCGCATCGACATAAGCAGCTTCACGTGCGTGCCGCCGATATCGACGACGAGAACTCTTTTCTTCATAATTGAGCTTCGCTCGTCGGCGACGAAGTTATTCGCCAGCGCCAATGGAACGCGCGAAACGCTGGAACATGCCTTTGCGTTCCGGTTTTACCGCCGTGCTCGGCGGCCAGCATTCGACGATCTCGAGGGCGAGAAATCGAAAAAGCGTCAGGCGCGCAAACTTCAAATCCATCCGCAGATTCTTGGCGATTTGCTGGATCGATCGAGCGCCGTTGAATTGGGACGCGAACTGCGCTTCGGCCACGGTAAGGCGAAGATCTTGCACCCGTTCAAAACCGTCACGTGTGTAAGCTGGAATGGAGGCCTGATCGTAGTTCGCGCGCTGGCCAAGCTCTTGAAATTGAATAAAGCGCAAAGTCGCGAGCGCCCAATTGTCCATGTCCCCGTCAGTCGGAACCCCGCTCGCGTAGCTGGGAAGTTCGCCTTGGTGAAAAACAAAACGGACGCGTGGCGCAGTCCAAAGATAGGCGAAGAGTTTTTGGCCGTAATGTTCGACTAACTGCGTCGCGGGCTCCTGGAGGATGAGACCCTCTTGCGCGAGCGTGGTAAAAAGTGGACAGCCATTCTCGATCTGCAGCGCGCGTGCCGCGGCGACTCTGTCGGGATCGAGGTTGACCAGCGTGATGGGCGCTTCCGAGCAATAGAGTTCGGGATCGCGCGTGGTGGCGAGCACGACTTCTCCGTTCTGCGTCAGAAGGTCGACAGAGTCTTTGTGCCAAAAGGAGCGAAGTGCGCCGGTCAGTTTTTGTTTGGCAATTGTTTGCAGCGCCCAATTCAATGAAAAGAAATTCGTATCGCCGCAGAAATAGGCGCCGCCGGTCACGGATTCATCCGGCAGATTCTCGGAGACTTCGGGAGCAACGCTCTCCGGCGTTGTCGCAAAAGAAGAGCCGTAAGCATCGGCATTCGCCGTTGGATTTGGCGTGGCAGTTTGAGGTTCGGGAACCGTCGTGCCCGGTTCGCTCCACCACGATGCTTCACTGGATGGTGCCGGCTCCTGAAAAATGGGTTCTGGTTGCGAAGGAGCGTTCGCCGCGGCATCGGGCGTATCTCCACTCTTTGGCATCTCAGTTTGGTTTTGCTCCGGCTCTTCCGATGATTTCGGCATATGCGTCTCCACGGTTTTAATAAGCAAATCCGATGTGAAGGGTTTATTCAAGAATCCAATCACATTCGGAGTGGCGCTTCGGTCCGGTTGCAGGTCGCCCCCGAATCCGGAAACGTAAACAACCGGGATCTTGGCCGTCGCCGGATTTTCCAGCAATTTACGACTGACTGCGTCACCCTTCATGTCGGGAAGGACGTAATCGAGAAGGATCAGCTCCGGCCGAGCTGATTTGACCGCACGCAGGCCTTCTGCCCCAGTCGGCGCGGTCGTGACCTGATAATTCGCTTCGCGCAACATTTCCTCGACGAAGCTCAGCAGCATCAAGCTGTCGTCGATCACAAGCACCCTTCGTTTCGACGCGGTTCTCGGCTGGCTGAGATTCGCGAGACGCGCCGCACCGACCTCATCAAAATTTCGCACTGCTTCCATGAGCAGCACCTGCCAGTCGAGATCGATCGAGTGCGGACTTTTCCCAGCTTGAAAAACTTCGGAAATTTTCCCGCCTTTCCACGACACGATTTCGTTAAACGCCGCCATGCCTTCCTTCCCCGGCGCGGTTGCGTGCCGCACTTGTCCGTTCTCAAAAAACACGCGCGCTTTCTCACCACGTGGCCCGGTGAACTCCAGGACGGAGGTCGAGCCGCTCATGCACTTCAACTGAATGATGTCGGCGATGTGCAGGTCGCTTAAGGTGCCCTGAAATTTTTCATCCTCCGCGCCGCTCGACGGTCGGAGCAAAGCCTGAACCAGATCGACAAAGTCACTGTGCGGGAATGGTTTCTCGAGAAAATGAATCGCGCCGAGCCCCGCCGCCTGTTCGCGTTGCGCGGCCAAATGAATCGCGGTCAGAATAATCGCGCGCGCATCCGGATGACTCGTGCGCAGGTCGTAAAGAAATTCCTGCCCGAGATCGTAAGTCGCGTCGACGTCGAGAACGAAGAGATCGGGTTTGATTCCGGGCACGAGCCGTTGCGCTTCTTCCAGGCTGTGAGTGACATCAACGTGGGCGCCGGGCGCTGCTTCCTTTAGCGCTTTCAAAATTGCGGACGTCAAATGGTCGTCCGGTTCCAGAATCAGGATGCGCCCGTTCATTTTTGAAGAATTTTCAGAAGGTTTTCGCGTTGTGTTGTTAGCAATTCGACAACGTTGACGCAACCCGTGTGCCCCGCGACACGCTGCTTCTTAGCAATGCCTGCTTCTCACCAAATGCAAAGCATTTTCTTGGCCTAGTTCCCACGATTCCACCCCCTCGCATGCAGCGAACTCAACCATCCGTGGTCGAACGTCGAGCGTTGAACGTTGAGCGCTGAGCGTTTTCTGCTCCAAACCGCCGGGCCAATTCTCTCCGGCTCGTCTTCCCGCGTTCGTTCACCGGAATTTCATGGACAAGAAAAATACGCTTTGGCACCTGCCAAGCGCTCAATTCCGCCCGGCAAAATTCGAGAAGGCTCGCCTCGGTAAAATCGACATCCGCAACCACGCAGGCCGCCACTTCCTCATTGCGCAGCAACGACGGGAAACCGAACACGACCGCTTGGCGCACGCCCGCGAAGCGCAAGAGATGAGCCTCCACTTCGGCCGGATTTACCTTTTTGCCCGCGACATTAATCACATCGGAGATGCGACCGGCGATTTTGAATCCGGAGCCGCGACGCGCCAGCAAATCGTCCGGAACAAAAAGGCCGGCGCCCAATCTCTCTGCATCCGGCTCCGGAAAATAACCGTCGCCTACCGCCGCGCTCCGGACGCGGACCTGACTCGCCGCCGCCGTTTGATCGACAATCTCAAGATCGACGTCCTCCATCGCCGTACCGACGAAGCCGTCTTCGAAAATCGTTCCATCGCGGTCGTAGCAAATCCCGCCGCATTCCGACGATCCATAGAACGAATGGATCGGTTGTTTGAATTTCTCATGAAACTTCCGCGCCACGGCAGCCGAAAGCGGAGCGCCGGCAGAGATGCACAATCGGAGCTTGGGCAACGCGGGAATTTCCTCCATATCGCCAAACGCCTGATAAAAGAGAGGCATACCCGGAAAGACGGTCGCGTTCGTGCGCGCAAGATCGACAAGCACGGCACGCGGCAATCGATCGCGGCTCAACACCATCGGCACGCCGCGCGCAATCAGCGGCGTGAGCAAATTGCTGAAGCCGTATGAATGCGAAACGGGAATGACGCCGAAGTTAAGGTCGATGTCGGAAATTCCCATCGTCCGGCAAATCTGATCGCAATCGGCCAGCAACTGTTCGCTGCGAAAACGAATCGTGCGTGGCGCGGCTGTCGTGCCGGAAGTTAGCTTCAATAGTGATGGCACCTGTTCGCCCCAATTGCATTCTGGTGTAGAGGTGGCTGTCCCCAGCCGCAAAACATCCGGAGATTTGCCGCTAGGGGAATCGGCCTCTATAACGCCAGTGGCTTTACAAATCTCCAGAGCCGCATCGCGCTCGCGTTCGCTGGTCGATCGCTCGAGCGGAAGAACGACCAGCTGCTTGCGCAAACATGCGAGCATAATGGACGGCCAATCTTCGTGATTACCGATTTGGATCGCGACGACTTCGCCGGCACGGAACAGGTCGATCTTGTCTGCAAAACGGCGGGCGTTTTCTTCAACGTCGCGGAACGTGCGCAAGACTTCGCCGGTCGTCGCCAGAATGGCGGCCGCGTTGCCTTTTCGTGCGAGAATTTTATCCCACTCGGCGAGCAATGGATCGAGGGATTTCATCGCTTGCGCGAGTAACTGAGCGCGGCTAAGTTCCGCGCTCGTTTCCAAACATGAAAGCGGACATTCATCCTGAATATTACGAGACCGATATCGCCTGTGCGTGCGGCGCGGTTTATCATACCCGCTCCACGCGCCGCGACATTAAAATCGGCATCTGCGCCGCTTGCCATCCGTTTTTCACCGGCGAACAGAAATTTGTCGATACCGCTGGACGCGTGGAAAAATTCGCGCGCCGCTACGGCAGCACCACAGCCGTGCGGACTCCGAAGAAAGCTTAGCTGATTTCTGTCGCTGGGGTCGCTGACCCCGGCCCAGCCGCGGTCAGCGACCGCGCGGCCACAGTTATGGATTTTAATCTTCTTATTGAACGCAAGCGTGAGCGCTTCGAACAACTCGAGCGCGAAATTGCCGACCCGAAGCTTTTCGAAAATCGCAAGCGCGCGAGCGATCTCATGCGCGAGCACGCGAACACCAAGCAGCTGCTTGCGCGTTGGGAAGAAGTGGAAGCCGCGCGAAAGCAATTGGATGATACTCGCGAGCTGGCAACATCACGCGACGTCGAAATCGCGGCCATGGCCGATGATGAAATTCCGGATTTGGAAAAGCGAGTTATCGATCTTGAGCGCGAAATTCAAATCGGATTGTTGCCGCCCGATGAAAACGAAAATCGCGATGCCATCGTGGAAATTCGTGCCGGCACGGGCGGAAGCGAAGCCGCGATTTTCGCGGCTGACCTTTATCGGATGTACACGCGCTACGCTGAAACGGCCGGATTGAAGACGGAAGATCTCGAATCGAGCCCATCAGAATTAGGCGGATTGAAGGATGTGATCTTCCGCGTTTCCGGCGAATCGGTTTTTCGGAAACTCCGCTACGAAAGTGGAGTCCATCGTGTGCAACGCGTGCCCGCGACCGAAGCGCAGGGCCGCATTCATACTTCCACTGCGACGGTGGCGGTGTTGCCGGAGGCGGAAGACGTCGAGCTTGAGTTGAAGCCGGAGGATTTGCGGATCGAAGTTTGTCGCGCTGGCGGGCCGGGCGGTCAGGGCGTGAACACGACTGATTCCGCGGTGCAGGTCATGCATATCCCGACCGGAACGATTGTTCGGTGCCAGGATGGCCGAAGTCAGCAAAAGAATAAGGAAAAGGCGTTGTCGATCCTGCGCGCGCGTTTGCTCGAGAAAAAGCAACGCGAAGAAGAAGCGAAATATTCGGCCACGCGCAAAAGTCAGATCGGCTCCGGGGGCCGAGAAGAAAAAATTAGGACTTATAATTTTCCACAAAACCGCATCACGGATCATCGGATCGGCCTCACGCTTTATAATCTCGACCGTGTAGTGGAGGGCGATCTCGGCGAAATGATCCAAGCGCTCCAGGCGGCGGATGTCGCTGAGCGACTCGCGGTGGAGGGCGCGGTACCGTAATTTGGGACGCGACAGAACGCGTCCCTCCATCAATTAAAAAAGAATGACTGTTCTCGAGGTGCTGCGATCGAGTGCGGACTACTTCGCCAAACGCAAGATCGACAATCCCCGTTTGAACGCAGAGCACTTGCTTGCGCACGTTCTTGGACGCAAGCGACTCGAGTTGTATTTGGAATTTGAGCGCGAATTGGACGAAGCGGAATTGGCACCGTTGCGCGACCTGGTTCGACGCCGCGGAGAAGGCGAGCCTCTCCAGCATTTGCTCGGCACCGTGGAGTTTAGCGGCCACACATTTCTTTGCGACAAACGTGCCCTGGTGCCACGGCCGGAAACCGAGGAACTGGTGGAGAAGATAATTTCAGATTTCAGATTTCAGATTTCAGATTTCAGGATTCTCGATGTCGGAACAGGCAATGGCGTGATTGCGCTCAGTCTGGCGGCGAAATTTCCCGACGCGGAAGTTCACGCAGTCGATGTTTCCGACGACGCGCTCGCTCTCGCGCGTGAAAACGCGGCACGCCTCGGACTAAGCGAGCAAGTTCGGTTCGCGGAAAGCGATCTACTCGATGCAATCGAGGGCGACTTCGATCTCATCGTCGCGAATCTCCCTTATGTTTCCACGCAAGATCGACAATCTCTTTCGCGCGAAGTTCTGCACGATCCTGAAACGGCGCTATTCGCCGGCGAACGCGGCGACGAAATTATTCGTCAATTGATCGAGCAAGCGCGGGCGCGCTTGCGGACGAACGGTTTGCTCGCTCTCGAAATTGGACTCGGCCAAAGCGCCGCGCTTTCAGCGTTCTTAAGTGGAAAAAATTATCACGACATCGAATCGAAAACGGATTATTCAGGTATCCCGCGTTTTCTATTTGCCAGGTATGGATAAGATTCTCATCCACGGCGGCCATCCGCTTTCCGGCTCGATCAAGATCAGCGGCTCGAAGAACTCAGCGCTACCCATTCTGGCGGCGACGCTGCTGACGCGAGAGCCGTGCATTCTCCGGCGCGTGCCGGATCTGAGCGACACGCATTACATGCTTCAGATTCTGATGCATCTCGGCGCGCAAGTGGAACGCGCCAGCGGGACGGTGAGTGTGACTGCGGAGAAAGTGGAATCGATTGCACCCTACGAAGTCGTGCGCAAGATGCGCGCATCGGTTTGCGTGCTCGGTCCGCTGCTCGGCCGTTGCAAGGAGGCGACAGTGTCGATGCCGGGCGGTTGCATCATCGGGGATCGCCCGATCGATTTGCACTTAAAAGGTTTCGAAGCACTCGGCGCGGCGGTGCGGGTCGAGGGCGGCAACGTGAAAGTTTTTGCACCGAAGTTGGTCGGCGCGGTAATTAATTTGCGTGGAAAATTCGGACCGACGGTTCTCGGCACCGACAATGTGATGATGGCGGCGGTGCTGGCCGAGGGAACGACCGTGATCGAAGGCGCGGCGCAGGAACCGGAGGTGGTCGATCTTGCGAATTTTCTGAACAAGATGGGCGCGAAGATCGAAGGCGCCGGCACGCGTCGCCTGATTATCGAGGGCGTTGCCGAGTTGCACGGCGCCGAACACGACATTATTCCCGACCGGATCGAAGCGGGAACATTTTTGGTCGCGGGCGCGATTTGCGGCAACGGAATCACGATCAAGCGCGTGGTGCCGGAGCACGTGAAAGCGGTCACAAGCGCACTGAGCAGCTGCGGGTTTCGGATTGAATCAACGCCTGACACAATCACGGTTTCGCCAAACGGAGCCGCGAAGCCGCTGGAACTCGCGACCGAGCCTTACCCTGGGTTTCCCACCGACATGCAGGCGCAAATGTGCGCGTTGCTTTCGACGACGCCGGGAATCAGCGTGATCACGGAAAATGTTTTCCCGCAGCGTTACATGCACGTAGCCGAGTTGAAGCGAATGGGCGCACAAGTGCAGCTTGAAGGCGCGACCGCGATCATCCAGGGCGTCGATCATCTTTTGGGCGCGCCGGTGATGGCGAGCGATCTACGCGCGTCGGCCGCGCTCGTGCTCGCCGGTTTGAAGGCGAAGGGAACCACAGAAGTGGGCCGCGTTTATCACATCGATCGTGGCTACGAACATCTCGATGAAAAATTGAGCGAGCTCGGGGCGCACATCGAGCGAGTGAAAAATTGATTATGGAAACAGCAACCCCTTCAAGCACGCGAACTTGGTGCGTGCTCTGTCACGCGGCCGCGTTGAGCGGCATTTTTCTTCACGTGGTTGGGCATATTTTAGGACCGCTGATTGTTTGGTTGATGAAGCGCGCTGATTCGCCGGAAATCGACGCACACGGCAAGGAATCGCTCAACTTCCAATTGTCGATGCTTATCTACAACGTGATTGCAGGCATCCTATGCATTATCCTCATCGGAATTCCGATTCTGATCCTGCTCTACCTTCTTAACATTATCTTTGTCATCGTTGCCTCGATTAAGGCGAGCGAAGGCCAACTATATCGCTATCCCATAACGATCCGGTTTCTAAACTGACTGCGCTGTCATCCCGAATCCGCCTGAGGCGGATGAGGGATCTCACATCGCGTGCCGCATTAACGCGCGAAAATGGCGTGACTTATCACCCAACGAGAGGTTCCTCGCTCCGCTCGGAATGACGAAGCTTTGCGCGCGCGTTCGTTACAGAAGATCGCGCAACGTCTTCATATTCACGACGTCTTCGGCGAGGTCTTTGCCTTTCGGCGTCTCGAGAACTTTTGGAATCCTGCGGAAGCGACGTTCGCGCATGATGAAGCGGAAAGCGTCGAGGCCGATCTGGCCCTTGCCGATGTGTTCATGTCGATCTACGCGGGAGCCGCGCGCTGTTTTCGAATCATTCACATGAATGGCGGCCAGACGGTCGAGGCCGATGACGCGATCGAATTCACGAAACGTTTTGCGCACCGCTTTCTCGCTCCCGAGATCGTAGCCCGCGGCAAAGATGTGCGCGGTATCGAGACAAACACAAAGCCGATCAGGTTCGCGCGCGTTGTCGATGATGCAGGCGAGGTGCTCGAACTTTTCCCCAAGACATGAACCTTGCCCAGCCGTGGTTTCAAGCGCGATCTTTGTTTTCACTTTTGGAATTCTCGCGAACACGCGGTTGATCGATTTGGTAATCTTTTCGAGCCCAGCCTCTTCGCCGGCCCCAAGATGCGCGCCCGGATGCAAAACGAGGAACGGCAGCTCGAGTTGAGCGGCGCGCGTCAATTCTTCGGATAAAGCGCGCAATGAGTTTGCGTGAAACTGCGGGTTCGTGGCGGCCAGATTGATCAGATAATTGGCGTGTGCAAAGATCGACAATAATTCGCCGTGCTGCGCGTGATTGAGGAAGCTGCGGATTTCTTCCTTTGTTAGCGGTCGCGCGAACCATTGCATGTTGTTCTTTACGAAAATCTGCATGGCCGTGCAGTTGATCGAGCGGGCGCGCTCAATCGCCATGTGCACGCCGCCGCCGATCGACATGTGGGCGCCCAAGAGGATTTCGGATTTCGGAGTGCGGATTGCGGATAGAGTGCGCGACGAGTTTCGCCGTTGATTCTTTGCCTTCTTCATTCCGCAATCCCCAATTCCCTAAAATCTCTTCGGATGCCAATCCGGCTTCTTCAGGCTGCCTTCGCCTTTGTATTCGAAAAGTTTGTAGACGGGGGTGAGCAGCATTCCGGGGCCGCGGGGATCGATGCGCAAATCGAAATCAAGTTTGTCGTCGAGGAAACGGAGATCGCCGTGGCCGACCATGGCGAAGAGTTTACCGGCCGCATTGAAATCTTCGGTGTGAATGACTCCGTCCTTGATCGCAAAACTCGCGGTCGCTTTGCGGGCGATGCTGTATCCGCTGCCAGGCAGGATTGTGCCCAGAATTTCGGAGATTGGTCCGAAGACCGGAATGGCGAAGACGTCGCCGTTAGTCACTTCGACTTTGCCGTTGCCACTCATTAGGCGGGCGTTATCACCCAGGCCCTTGAAATCGTAGGTCCCGCTCAATTGGCCCTGCACTGTTTTGTATTGGTAATACAAGTCGGTCAGACGCGGGAAATCGATGTCGTTCACGGAAATCTTGGCGCGATAATGGGGATCGCCATGGGCAAGGGAAATATCGGCGCTGCCACGCGCCGTTCCGGAAAACAGCGCCCCGGTAAGATCGACAAGCTGCAATCGGTCATTGGTGAAAATCAATTTTCCGGTAACGCGATTGAAAGGAAGCGTCTTGCCGAGAAAGACGTAATCCATTCCGCCAGGCGCATCGACGTTAATGTCGAGACGTGTGTTTTTGCCGCCGCGAAATTGGTAAACGCCATTTGCGGTAATGTTTGGCGATTGCCGAAATTTGTAGGGAACGACGTTTTTGTATTGGTCCGGCTCGATCCAAAAAATCGCATCGCTTGGTCGAACCGAGCTTTTGAGATTTGAGACACGCACTTCGTGTTTCGCGAAATCGTAGGTGAAAGAACCCGTGCCGACACCTTCATCCCGTGTCACCCGGAGATTGTTGTACGTGACCGCGCCGTCGCCGAAGTGGACATCGGCGCGCGCATTGTTCATCCAGATGCCGCGGAAGCGGGTGCGGTTGAGCTCGACAGTCCCATCGCCTTGCCAGGTGGCCGGATGCCGATTCTGTCCACGAATCGCGAGGTGGACTGTGGGTGGACGTTGCCATTCCCATTCGCCCAAAAATTGACGCATCTCGACGGACCCCAATGCGCCGAGCACGCTCGGATTGATAGTGCTGTCGATGTTAAGACGAAAATCGTTCGGCCCGTCGAAGAGATTCGCGTTGAGCTGGCCGCCCTGACTGCGCACACGAACGTCGTGGAGCAAAGTCCGCGCGCCATCCCAGGAAAAATTCGCGCTCAGGTCCGTGAGCGGGACCGTGCGGTAAGCGAAGCTTCCAATTGCGATGTGTCCGATGATTTTTAACCACGGATTTTCTTCACCCAAATTGGCGGAGCCGGAGAATTCGATCGCGGGCGGCGTATTAAACGTCAGATCGCTGACCAGCTCGCCAAAACCGAGAGTTTCGAGAAACGATTTTAGCTCGATGCTGCTGCGCGCTTGAAAAGTCGCTTCATCGGTTTGGCGGCTCCAACTGGCTTGCCCCGAAAAGGTTCCCGAGCCATCCTTCCATTCACACTGCGCGATATTTAACCTCTGATCCGCCCATTCAACGCTCGCGAACAAATCGTGCATCTCGTATTTGTCGCGCCGGAGCGATTCGCCGCGAAGAGTGGCGTCAACCCGCGCATTCTCGAGCCGCGCGATGTCGCCACTGAAGTTCACTTGCAGCGACGGATGGCTGTGTGGAAATGAAAACTTTTGCAGCTCGGTCACCACATTTTGCAAGATCGACAATCGCTTCTGCCAGTCCTCGTCCGAGAGCGGTGGCGAAGGTTGATAATTGTCGCGTTTGATCAATTGGCCGGTCGCGGAAATGCGCACGCCGCAGAAGATTCCTTCCGCCTGGCTGACATAAATTTGCTCGGGCGGAAAATAAACGTGCGCGCGAAAGTCTTTGAGCTGCGCGTTGTCGATCTTTCCCTCAGCGCCCTTAAGCGGCAGGCTTACCTGTGCGTTGCGCACGTCGAGCGCGTTGAGAAACGGCTGATGATGGAGCAACGCCGCATAATTGATGTCGAGCGAGATCTCGCTGATGAGCGCAAGCGTGTTCTCGCGCTTCTTGTAATCGAAAATTCTTACGTCTTGCGCAACCAGGCCGCGGAACGGGTCGAGCGTCAATCGCCTGATGGTGGCTTCCACGCCGCGCTTGCGCAGTTCTTCGGTGATGCGCCCGCGCCAATGCCGGCCGAAACCTTTTCGCGCGAGGTACCATCCGCCGACGAGGAGCGCGGCTATAACGATGACGACGGCGAGGCGAAGCGCGCTCCTGGCAAATCGGCGCGCAAAGGCCGATTGTTGACCTGGCACGGGCTCGGACGCTTCCGCTGGTTCGAGAATGGGTGGCACTAGTTCATTCCTACGAGAGGCGACTGTGATTTCAAGCAGGCGGCGCTTTCATGTGTTTGTCATTCCGAGCGAAGTCGAGGAATCTCTCATTATTGCCAACAGTAAGAGATGTCTCGACTTCGCTCGACCTGACAAAAAATGAACATCACTGATTTGCCCGCGATCAACGCATCGCTCAATCTTGTCAGCACCGTTTTCATTTCGACGGGCTGGTATTTTATCCGGCGCGGCGCGTGGCGGCGACACGTCGCGTGCATGATTACGGCGGTAATATCGTCGTCGCTATTTCTCGTGGGTTACGTGGTCTATCACGTCCATATGGGCGAAAGATCGACGCACTTTTCTGCCGGTGGTTTTGTGGCGGCGATCTATTTCCCGATGCTGGTGTCACATATCCTGTTGGCGTTTGTCACCCTGCCACTTGTGATCTTGACGCTCATTCCGGTGTTTCGCCGCCGATGGGATCGGCATCGGCGGATCGCGCGCTGGACGATGCCGATCTGGCTTTATGTGTCGGTGACGGGGGTAATCGTTTACCTAATGCTCTACAAATGGTTTCCGCCGCTGAATCTTGCACTCGGGCGGTAGTTGTTGTTTGATCCTGGATGGCGCAGAGGATGCGCCGGCAAAATTAAGATTATGGTCACAGTCGCCACGTTTAACGATGCCGCTAAGGCGAAACGCCTGAAAGAGCGCTTGCAACAAGCAGGATTGCGGGCCGACATGATTAACGAAGGCCACATCCAACAAGTCGCCTTCATGTCGAAGCCACAGGCGAACGTGAAAGTGAAGGTGGACGACAACGATTTTGAAAAAGCGCGAGGGCTCATGGTCGAGTGGGAGTCGACCGATCCCGAGGTCGCCTCCGCCATGATTCGCTGCCCGCAATGCAACTCTTCGCAAATCGAGTATCCGCAAATGACACGCAAGTTTTTGACGCCGGCGCTGGCGAGCGTGCTTTTCGCCCTGAAGATTTTTCCGAAGGAATTTTATTGCGAGAATTGCCACTTCACCTGGAGCAACGAAGGCCAGGGCGGACTTTTTCGTCTCTGGCATCGTTTTTTCCCGGGCAAAGAAAGTGCATAGGCGAAGCTCTTGGCCGCCGTTTAGATTCAACGGCCGGCCGGTCCGCCTGTTCTAACTTCCGGTTTGGATAAAAGAATGACAGACGTTTTGTTCCTTCCATGAAATGGCTTTTCGTTTTGTTGCTTGCGCTGATCGTTTTCGGCGGCGCCGCCCTGGCCAGCTATTTCCTGTTCTTTAAACAGGAGATCGCCGTTCGCCAGGAGCAACGTGGCGAGATTCCGCCAGAGCCGAAGCCAGATTTCGGCGGACCGGAATTCCAAGCCGCGGCCAAACTGCGGCAAGAGGGGAAACTTACCGAAACGCGCAGTGCGCTCATGGCCTTCATCCAAAAATATCCCAGTGGTGTGCACGTTGAAGAGGCGAAGGATTTGCTCGGCGAAGTGAACACCGATATTTTGCTCTCGCGCTATCCGTCGCCGGAAAAACAGGAATACACCGTGAGGCCGGGCGACGTGCTGCAGAAGATCGCGAACAAGGTCAAATCGACTCCCGAGCTGATCATGCGGATGAACAATCTGAGTGGGACGATGCTGCACATCGGCGATCGTCTCTTCGTTTCTCATCCGCAATTTTCGATCGTCATTCAGCGTAAAGCGAAGCTGGTGGTGGTGCTCGATCACGGCGCGTTTTTCAAGCAATATCACGTGCGCGAAGAGAAATTACCGGGAAACCAGCCGCCTAAAGTCACGGCCAAAGTCGCCGAAGTGATGGCCTGGCGGAATGGGAAACGCGTGGGCTTCGGCACTCGTGAGTACATCGGTAGCACGCGTTGGATTCGACTGACCGCGCCGGGATACACGCTTTTTGCGGTTCCGGATCCAACGCATCCGAATATTTCCGTGCCATCTCCGCCGCAAGGCCTCGGCCTCGCCGCCTCCGATGTCGAAGAACTGAGCAGCCTTGTAAACAAGCAGACCGCTGTCACCGTTACCGACTGACAAAATGGAATCGCATCCACTCGATTTCGAGAAACCAATCCTCGAGCTGCAACGGCGTTTGCAGGATTTGAAGGACCATTCCGACGAGCACGAACTCGACTTCGATTCGGAAGTCCGGGCCATTGAGACAAAGATCGACGCCACGCGACGCGAGATTTACGACAACCTCACGGCCTGGCAGCGCGTACAAATCGCGCGGCACACGCAACGGCCTTTCGCGCTCGATTATATCGAGCGCTGCTTCACCGATTGGGTCGAGCTGCATGGCGACCGTTTGTTCTCGGACGACAAAGCGATGCCGAGCGGGCTGGCCAAGCTTGGGCCATACCGTTGCGCTGTCATTACGCACCAGAAAGGGCGCGACACGAAGGAGAATGTGAAACGCAATTTCGGTTGCGCTCATCCGGAAGGTTATCGCAAGGCGCTGCGTTTGATGCGACTAGCCGAGAAATTTGGCATGCCGGTGATTTCGTTGATCGACACGCCCGGCGCGTATCCGGGAATCGGTTCCGAAGAACGGCACATTTCCGAGGCGATCGCGGTCAATCTGCGCGAGATGATGAAACTGCGTGTGCCGACGATCGCCGCGGTCATCGGCGAAGGCGGCTCGGGCGGCGCCCTGGGAATCGGCGTGGCCGATCGCGTGTTAATTCTCGAGAACGCGTACTATTCCGTCATCAGTCCCGAAGCTTGCTCGGCCATCTTGTGGCGGGATCGGCGCCATGCCGCGGAAGCAGCCGAGGCCCTTAAACTAACTGCGCAAGATTTGCTTAAGCTTGGAGTGATCGATGAAATCGTGCCGGAGCCGGAAGGTGGCGCGCATCGCGATTACGATTTCGCCGCCGCGAATCTTGGCACGGCGCTCCGCCAAAATTTAGAAAAACTTCTCGAGCACCCGATCGAGCAGTTGCTCAAGAAGCGCTATAAAAAATTCCGTGCGCTCGGAAATTTTGCCGAAGGCAAAACAACCACAGCCTCTTCATCGCGTTCCTGACCGTGATTCGTCGCTGTTGTCGATCTTGCGGTTACGTTGTGGCGATTTTCTTCGTCGCCGCTCTCGCCCGCGGCGGGCCGGCGTCCGATTTTCGGTTTCATCGGGACACGCTCTCGTTCGTGAACTCGACTGTCTTTGAATACAGCGCCGGGCATGCCCGTGTTCGAAACGCGGCCGCGAAGGACAAGACGCAACGCTATACACGTCGTTGTTTCGTCATGAGCCGGACGGTGATGCAATTTAAGAAGTTCGCGCGCTTCGATCCGAAGGCTCCGCTATTGGATGACAAAACACTCGCCGCGCGTATTCGTGACGTAACGCATCGGCCGCCCTGGCACGATGCGTTGCCGGCGGCGAAGCGCGTAAGTTTTTCCGGCTACGCGGATCTGCGGGCCTTGAGCGAATCGCGCGGACGCGTATTACAAAAGAATATCGGACTGGGTTGGCCAACTTACTTACGAGTGGGCAATTCCCGGATGTTCTATTTGCACAGCCCAAAATATCAGGAACAAACTCAAGCCAATCTCGAAGCGACACTTGCGCGCGGTGAGTTTTTCGTGGCGTATCTTTCCGATTTTCCGATCCTACATATTAATCACTCGGTCCTCGTTTACTCGCACAAACCGATGCGCTTGAAGGATGGAAGCGCTCACTACCTGGTTTATGATCCGAATCATCCCGACGGGCCGCGCGAGTTGAAATGGTCGCCCGCCAAACGCGCCTTCGATTTCCAAAAGGACAAAGAATTTGTCGGAGGTTTTACGCGCGTCTTTCAAGTTTACGGCAGGCCATTGCAATGATCTCGTCTAAGATACCGGACCACTTAGGCAGTTGTTAGTTGTTAATGTCGATCTTGCGCCGGCCCGGGCGACGGAAATAAGAAGCGCAACGCTGGATCAACACGCGTCGCCCACGCGCCCTCGCTATGATCTGCGCCTTCGGCTTCCAGATATTGGAGATCGTCGAACAACTTCCAACCCTTCTCGATCAGGATATCGCGCAACGTGCGGGCGCGTTCCCACCCAGGCTCATTTGTTCCCGTATCCAGCCAGATTTTCAGCGGCGGTTTGTCACCAATAGAATCGACCAGCCGATAAATCGAGAAATCGTCCCACCAAATCGAGGGCGACATGACGATAAGGCGCGTGAAAGCTTGCGGATACAAAATTCCAATCGCGAGCGTTACGAGCGCGCCAAGCGATGATCCGCCCAGGCCGGTGAACTCGGCACCGCGCTTTGTTCGATATTTCTTGTCGATGTACGGCTTGAGTTCATTGATCAAGAAGTCGCCGTATTGGCGCGCCAATCCGCGGCTGCGTTTTTTGCGTTCCGATGTGTGGTCGTAGATGCCGCGCGTCGGCGCGTATTCGTGAATGCGATCTTCGCCCATGTTGAAGACTGCCACGATGATGAGCGGCTCGATCAACCCCTTGCCGATCAATCGTTGGGCAGTCTCATCGACGCCCCATTCCACGCCGGCGAATGAAGTGGCCGCATCAAAAACATTCTGTCCGTCGTGCAAATACAAGACAGGGTAGCGTCGTGGCACGAAGCGGCGGTAACCGCGCGGCAGGTAAATAAGAACGTCGCGTCGATTGCCAAGAATCTTCGAAGGAAACGCGCGGTGCTGCTTAATGTTTCCAGTAAGCGTGTGTTTGGGCATACAAGTCGAAACGCATCGCTGAAGATGTCGATCTTGTCCAACGCGTGGCCAAGAGCAGGAACGAATTCAGGTAGGGGCGATTGACCTCAATCACCCGCTCTCTGTATTGTCGATCCTTCCGACGATGAACGAACGTTACATTAAGTGGCACACGCCTTATTTGAACCGCGAGTTTGAAATGCTCGTTTTCGGTGAAGGCGGGGGCGTTCCGCTCATTCTATTTCCAACTTCGTTCGGCAGTTATTATCAAAACAGGGATTTCGGTCTGGTCGGTGCCGTGAGCGGCTATGTCGATGCGGGCAAGGTCACGGTCTATTGTCCGGACGCGATCGATCTTGAGAGCTTTTACAACAAGGCGATCCATCCGGCCGACCGCATGCGCACGCACAACGCCTACGAAAATGTGATTGTGCGCGACGTATTCGACCTGGCGCGGCGCGAATGCAATTGCCAGCGCGTGGCGGTGACCGGCGCGAGTCTAGGCGCGTATCATGCCGGCAATATTGCGTTCCGCCATCCAGATTTGGTGAGCCACTTTATCAGCTTGAGCGGCTCGTTCGACATCAGCTCATTCTTCGACGGCTACCACGACGACAACATTTACTTCAATAGCCCTTACGAATATCTGCCAAACACGACTGACCCATGGAAATACGGACACATGGGCATCATCCTCGGCACTGGCGAATGGGACAACACCCGCCACGAATCCTATCGCCTCTCCGAAATTCTGAACTCAAAAGGCATCAAGCATTTCCTCGACGACCGGAAATGGTGCGGCCACGATTGGAACTACTGGCGCGACATGCTGCCGTATTATTTATCGCTGATATGAGCCGAATAAGCTGGTTGGCATTTCTATTCGGGCTTCTTCTCACCGCGATTGTCTTCTACAGAGACGCTAGGCGTTCTGGGTGGAAGCGACAACTCACTGAAAGCTTTGGTCGGTTTCTTGTTTCGCGCCGGCTTTCTCTGAACGAGCGGATTTTGTTATGGATCGGGCTGATATTTATGTTCATACCGTTCTTGCTCACATTTCGTCGGTAAGAGATTTCTCGACTTCGCTCGAAATGACAAGAATCGACATGCCGCTGTATCATATCTGTCTAAATCCGCGTAATCCGCGGTTAACATCTTTATGAAGAAAATCGGAATTCTCTTTGGCCAGGAAAGCAGTTTCCCGCCGGCGTTTGTCGAGCGGGTGAATCAGAAAACCGGCGGCAACGACATCGTCGCGGAGTTCGTCAAGATCGACAAGGTAGTGCAGGGCGAGCCATGCGGTTACGACGTGGTGATCGACCGGATTTCGCAGGACGTTCCGTTTTATCGCGCCTGGCTCAAGAACGCCGCACTTACCGGCACGGCGGTGGTGAACAATCCATTTTGGTGGAGCGCGGACGAAAAGTTTTTTAATAACGCGCTCGCGACCAAGATCGGCGTGGCTGTTCCGCGCACCGTGCTCTTGCCATCGAACCAGCCACCGCCGGACACGAACGACCAGTCGTTCCGCAACCTCGCATATCCGATGAACTGGGAAGCGATTTTCAGCTACGTCGGCTGGCCCGCGTTCTTCAAACCATTCGCGGGGGGCGGATGGAAGAACGTTTATCGGCTAAACAATGCCGACGAATTCTTCAGCGCCTACCACGAAACCGGCCAGCTCGTCATGATGTTGCAGGAAGAAGTGAAGTTCGACATGTACTTCCGCTGCTATTGCATCGATCAACGCAACGTCCGTATCATGCCGTACGAACCGCGGCATCCGTATCATTTGCGTTATCAGACCGAGTGGCAGACGCCGCCGGAAGTCTTGCAGAAGGTCGAACAGGGCGTGCTCACTTTGAATCAATATCTCGGCTACGATCTAAACACAGTGGAGTTCGCGATCCGCGACGGTGTGCCCGTGGCGATTGATTTTTGCAATCCGGCGCCCGATGCGGAAGCGGCGAACGTTGGTCAGGCGAATTTCGAATGGGTCGTCGAAGCGGTGTCCGAGATGGCGATCCGCAAAGCGCGCGAACACATTCCCGGCCGAAATAATTTAAGCTGGGGCAAGTTCGTTCACGCGGCCGTCAACATGCGGCGGCTGGAAGATCTTGCCTAAGATCGACAATCAACTTCGCGTGTCATCCTGAGCGGAGCGAAGGATCTCACAAAGTATGATGCGTTACGCAATGGGGGCTTGTGCGATCCAATAGCTGTTGTGAGGTCCCTCGTCGTCTTCGCGACTCGGGATGACAATGCGCTATTTTTGAGAGAGGATTGTCTCCCGCCATGAGCAAGAAGAAGCATACTTTCACCCTCGGCATCGAAGAGGAATTCGCGATTGTCGATCCGGAGACGGGCGAGTTGCGCTCGCACATCCAGGAAATCCTCGAAGGCAGCAAGGTCACGCTCAAAGAGCAGATCAAACCCGAGATGCACCAATCGGTCGTCGAGCTCGGCACGGAAATTTGCCAGTCGATTGTCGAGGCGCGATCGCACGTCGTTGATCTGCGTAGCAAGCTCGCCACTCTTGCGGGGCGCGGCGGATTGAAAATCGCGTCGGTCGGCACGCATCCGTTTTCGCATTGGCACGATCAACTCATCACCGAAGGCGAGCGTTACCAGGAAATCGTTAAAGACATGCAATTGCTCGCGCGCGCGAACCTCATTTTCGGATTGCATGTGCACGTCGGTATTCCCGATCGCGAATCGGCCATCCACGTCATGAATCAGGCCCGCTACTTCCTTCCGCATATCTACGCGCTCTCGGTCAACTCGCCGTTCTGGGTCGGCCGCAACACCGGCCTAAAAGGTTACCGGTTGAAAGTGTTCGAGCGTTTTCCGAGAACGGGAATTCCGGATGCCTTCGAAAGCCTTTCCGAGTACGAGGATTACTGCAAGCTGCTGGTCAAGACCGGCTGCGTTGATAACGCCAAGAAAATTTGGTGGGACATCCGGTTGCACCCGTTTTTCGACACGCTCGAAGTGCGTGTTTGCGATGCGCAAACGCGCGTGGACGACACGCTCGCGATTGCGGCGCTAATCCAGGCCGTGATCGCGAAGTTGTTCAAGCTGCTTCGTCAAAACACTACCTTCCGCGTTTATCGCCGCCGGCTACTCGATGAAAACCGCTGGCGCGCGTCACGTTACGGAATCGACGGCAAGCTCATCGATTTCGGCCGGGAAGCCGAAGTTGAAACACGCAGTCTCTTGAACGAGCTGCTCGAATTCGTCTCGACCGAAGTTGGAGAACTTGGCAGCGCCAACGAGATGGCGCACATCGAACGCATCATGCGCGAAGGGACCGGCGCGGATCGACAATTAGCCACCTGGGAACGGACGCACGACATGAAGGCGGTCGTCCATCAAATCGTGGACGAGACTTACCAGGGATTGAGCGTTGGCTAGACATGACAAAGCCGGTTTACTCCCAGCGAATTTCCGCGTAAAACTGTCCGCCTTGCCAATGCCAGATCGAATTGTTGCCGATAAAATAGACGTCGATCCGGAGCTGATTCCCGGTGCGCGTAATGCCGTGCGCATTTGTCTTCAGTTAAAACCGGAAGAGCGGATCACGATTATCACCGACGAAGCGACCTGCGATATCGCGGCGGCCTTGCAGGTCGAAGTAGATGAAATTGGCGCCGAGCACGCCGTTTTTATCTTGGAAAATTATTCATCGCGCCCGCTCGTTGCCATGCCGCAAATCATCCTCGACGATCTGGCCCAATCGCAGGTCTCGATCTTTTGCGCCCAGTCGCAGCGCGGCGAGCTCCCTGCGCGGATGCAAATGAGCGATGTCGTGAACAAGAAACACATTCGCCACGGTCACATGGTGAATATTACGCGCCAGATCATGCTCGAAGGAATGCGCGCAGATTTCCGCGCCATTGACGCGCTCAGCCAGCGATTGATCGAGCGTGTGCGTCATGCCGAGCGCATTACGTGTCGCACGCCGCACGGCACCGATTTCCAAGGTGAGTTTTCGCCAAAGCTGAAATGGTTAAAAACGAGCGGCATCATCACGCCGGAGAAATGGGGCAATCTGCCCGGCGGCGAAATTTTCACTTCGCCGGCAAACACGAATGGCACGTTCGTCGTCGATGGCGTGGTCGGCGACTATCTTTGCCAAAAATATGGCGATCTGCACGACGCGCCGCTCACCATCGAGGTGAAGAACAATCGCATTGTCGATCTTCGTTGCGATCACAAGGAACTGTTGGAGGAATTCCGCGAATACACGAGCACGGATGAAAACAGTAATCGCGTCGGCGAATTTGCCATTGGCACCAACACCGCCTGCACACGCGTCATCGGCAACATTTTGCAGGACGAAAAAATCCCCGGCGTTCACATCGCCTTCGGTCATCCCTACGCCGAACACACCGGCGCCGATTGGAAATCGAAGACGCACATCGATTGCGTCGGGCGCGACTTCGACATCTGGTTCGACGGCGAGCAAGTGATGGAGCGCGGGAAGTTCTTGGCCTAATCGATGGAACCGGCGAGTCGTTGGCGGTTCAACGCTGACTTCACTGCGGAAAAATATGCGACGCTGGTGCGTTGCGTGAATGAGACGGAAAAATGGCCGACGGATTTTCGCGTCTCAGAGACGCCGATTTTCTTAACGAATGAGTTCACGAATGAAGTAATAGGCGCCGCCAGTGCGATCGTCGATCTTGTCCGGACACCGGAGTTCGCGCGACATGCGAAGTCGGCGATTCCAAAAGGCTTGGAAGTGCCGGATGAATCGACGCATCCGAATTTTCTGGTCGTCGATTTCGGAATTTGTGGTGAAGGAAATCGGCTCATCCCGCGATTGATCGAGCTCCAGGCGTTCCCAAGCTTATTCGGCTTTCAGTTAATGCTTTTGCATTGCATGCGGAAAGCTTTCCCAGCGATTCCGCGCGACTGGACCTCATCGTTCGGGGGGATAAAAGACGATGAATACATCGAGCTGTTGCGCCGCACGATTATCGCCGATGTCGATCCGGAAAACGTCATCCTGCTCGAGATCGAGCCGGAGAAACAAAAAACGCGAATCGATTTCGCAGCCACGGAAACATTGCTTGGGATCCGGTCTGTCTGTCTGACGAAAATCAGGAAACGCGGCCGCCAACTATTTTACGAACGCGATGGGCGGGAAATGCGCATCGAACGGATTTATAATCGCGTCATCTTTGACGAATTGCTGCGGCGCTCCGATGTCGATCCCGGTTTCCGATTTCAAGACGATCTCGATGTCACTTGGGTTGGCCATCCCAATTGGTATTTCCGGATTAGCAAACATTCGCTGCCATTTCTAAAAACAGAGCACACGTCGCTGGCGTTTTTCGCGGACGAGTTTCCGGCCGGAGAGAAGATCGGCGATTACGTTCTGAAGCCGCTTTACTCATTCGCCGGACTCGGGGTGGACATGAAGCCGACATCCGAAAAACTCGTGGCGCTCGAAAAACCGCGGGAATGGATTTTGCAAAAGAAAGTCACCTACGCCGAGTTTGTGCCGACAGTCGATGGTCGAAAATCAAAAGCAGAAATCCGGATGATGTTTGTGTGGCCGGACGACGACATCGGGCCGACTCTGGTGAACAATCTCGTCCGGATGAGCCAGGGGGAAATGATGGGCGTCGATTTTAACAAAGACAGAACCTGGGTCGGCTCAAGTATCGCGCTCCACCAAGGAGGCCAATCCGACGGTGGCGAATTTGGGCGGAAGAAATAAACGCGCTTGAGTTTTTATCGTGCGACCCGTATCGCTGGAGGAAGATGTCCTCGGATACCCGGAAAGCGCTTGGCCTGATTTCGATTTACACCGGCCTGCTGTTTTTCCTAATCGGCTTCGCCGGCCGGATGAAATCCGATTTTCATTCCCGCCTCGAAATATCGACCGCGGGATTTTATGCCGCCGGCGCCTTCGCGGCGCTGGGGGTGATCATGCTTTTGCTCTCCTTTAAAGGAAAGCGGAGCTGAATCAACGCGAACGCGGCGGCAACCGTTCCCGATCGCCGCCGCATCGGTCTGCCAACCAACCGAGGTTATTCTTTCTGTGCGGCGTGAAGCTTCGTCGCGGCGTCGCGCATTTGTGCGTGCGCTGCCTTCATGTCATCAAGTTTTTGCAGCTGTTCGGCGGTGAGCAGAGGCCGGATTTGCGCCATGGTGGATTCCATCACGGCTTTGGATTTCTGCATCGCATCCTGGTGAATTGCCTTCAACTGCGGTTTGGCTTGGTCGAGAATCGGTTGAACCTTTGCCGTCTGATCCGGCGTCAGGTTCAGCATCTGGCCTATCTTGTCCAGACGATTTCCCTGGCCGTGCCAGCCGGGTCCGGCCTGCGCGATAGCGAAGCCGCTGAGCGCAATCGCGCCGGCGGCTGCAAGTGTAAGTAAGTTTCTTTTCATTTTTTTCTTTTTGTCTGTTCTGTTTGAGCGCCGAGGCGCCCGTTCAATGGTGATGACCGGGCGCGGATGAAGCTGGTTACATTTTTTTACGGCTAAGTATCGAACTGCTTGGCGCGGCGAGCATTTCATGCAGTCCGGCTAGAAGATAGACGCTTGGCACAAGCGCCTCTACATACAAAGGTGTAACCGGAACCGTCCACTCCCTGTCATTATCAGCGGTGTGGATACGCTCACGACTACATGGATGATCTTGATGCAGGCGCTCTGGTTACAGCTGCGCTTCAGCACGATGACGAAGCGGCTCGCGAATTGGTTCGCCGTCTTTATCCGCTTGTCGCAAAAATGGTGCGCGCGCATCGACCGCGCCGCGCTCCTGAAGAGGATCTTTGCCAAATGATTTTCATTAAGATGTTTCAAGGTTTGCCACAGTTCTCGGGCAAAGTCCCGCTGGAACACTGGGTTTCTCGCATCGCGATCAATACCTGTATCAACCAAATCCAGTCAGAAAGAGTGCGGCCGGAGATCCGACAGGCGGATTTGAGTGAGGAAGAAGCTGCGGTGGTTGAAAACCTGGCGACCTCCTCCGAGGAACTGACCCCGGACAAGCAATTTGCCTCGCGCCAACTGGTCGAGCACCTTCTCAGTGCACTGAAACCAGTCGAGCGTCTTGTGATCGATCTACTTTATCTGCAGGGGCGAACGGTGGCCGAGATAAGAAAAATCACCGGATGGAGCGTGGCGCTGGTGAAAGTGCGAGCGTTTCGGGCGCGGCAAAAAATGAAACAGCAATTGGAAAGAATTTCGATGGAGGAAAAGCGATGAACCATGTCGATCTAAAAATCGATCGCCTGCTGCGATCAGCTGCGCAGGGGAACGAGGATGTTTCTTCGACCGCGCCGTTCGGATTCGATACGCGAGTTGTCGCGCTCTGGCGCGCGGAAAGGCCGGGAAATTCCAACGGCCTGGCGCGATTGCTTCGCCGCGTCGCGTTCACGGCCGCGAGTGTCATCGTGATTTCTTCCGCGGCTGCGCTTTATGAAATCAAGGAAGAGCGCGAAGCGGGCGAACCATTTGCCAACGAATTCGCGATCGCGGACAGCGCGATTCAAAGCGAGTTTCCACAATGAACCGCGCGTTGCAGTGGAAACTCGTGGCCGGATTCATCCTGGTCTTCGTGGCCGGCGGAATAACTGGCGCCTTTGTCGGCGCGTTGCACGCGCGCAGTCAGGTTTTCGGTCCGCACCGCGGAATGCCCGGTGAGCGCATGCGACATTGGATTCGGCACGAGCTCGATTTGACACCGGACCAGGTCGCGAAAATTTCGCCGATCATCGACAAAGCTTCGGCACAACTGGAATCCATCCGCACGGAAACCGGCGGGCGCGTCCGCGAAATTGTGGAGCAGGCGCACCAGGAAATGGCGGCGAGTCTTACGGACGAACAACGCGCCAAATTGCAGAAGATCGAAGCGCGCCATCAGCATCATCGCGGTTTTCACCAGCCGCGCATGTCTCCGTCCGACCACGAGGAGCCTAACTCGCAATAGGCATACGATGTCTGAAATTGCGAGCGTCGCGCCGGCCCTACAATTGTTCCACGATTTCGCGCAATAGCCCCGGCCCGCGGTAAATGTAACCGGTGTAAACTTGGAGAAGCCGCGCGCCAGCTCCGAGTTTCTCTCTCGCTGATTCCACATTGAAGATTCCGCCCGACGCAATCACGGGGATTGTCGACCTTGTCGTGATCGAGCGCACGAACGCCGTCGATCTTTCCCTCAGCGGCTCGCCGCTTAATCCACCCTCTTGATTCTGCCGCGGCGAAATTGCCGAATGATCAAGCGTTGTGTTGGTCGCGATGATCCCGTCCACCTGGTTTTCTTCGCAGACCGCAATCATCTCTTCGAGCTCAGCCGGCGAAAGGTCGGGAGCAATTTTGATAACGATCGGCTTTCGTGCGGTTTGGTTTTCTTCACGGATTGCGCGCAACAGAATAGACAATGGTTCTCGCGTCTGCAGCGAGCGAAGTCCCGGCGTATTCGGCGAGCTGATGTTGAGCGCGATGTAATCGGCAAACGGATGCAATCGCTGAAACGAGTAACGATAGTCGGACGTGGCTTCTTCCACCGGCGTCACTTTCGACTTGCCGATGTTGATCCCGACCGGCACGCGCGGCCAGCGTCCGCTTTCGCGCAATTTCCGCAGCCGTTCCGCGACAACGTCCGCGCCATCGTTATTAAATCCGAGCCGGTTAATCAGCGCTTGTTGTTCGGGATAGCGAAAGATGCGTGGTCGCGGATTTCCCGGCTGCGCCTTGGCCGTTACCGTTCCGATCTCGATGAAACCGAAGCCGAGTGCTTCCCACGCAGGAAGGGCGACCCCGCTCTTGTCGAAGCCCGCAGCCAGACCAATTGGATTCGGAAAGGTCAATCCGAAAACCGTTTTTGGCTTCGGTGGCGGCTGGAAAATCCTCAACGTTCTTAGCGCAAGATCGACATGCGACGCGTGGCGCAACGTCCCGATGGCAAAATGATGTGCGGTTTCCGGATGGAGCGAAAAGAGCAACGGCCTGACGAATCGCTCGTAGGCATTTTTCATTTGCCGATGCAAAACTGGCTGAACACGGAATCGAGAATCTGTTCGACGTCGACCGCTCCGAGCACTTCGCCCACGGCGTGTAGTGCGTCGCTAAGATCGACAGCGACGTATTCAGGCGCGAGGCCATTGCTCATCGCATCAAGCGCGCGACCGCACGCTTGATGCGCGCGCCGCAAACAATCGCGGTGGCGCATATTAATCGCGACCGCGCTTTCCGGTCGCAAATTTTCTTTCGTAATGCGGTTGAGGATTTCCTGCTCGAGACAGGATAGACCTTCTCCCGTCGCGCAGGAAATGCGGAGCCCATCGACATTTTTCCAATCGCCATGTTCGGGCAGATCGCTTTTGTTGAGAAGCATGATCTCGGCGCCATTTCCCGAGCGCGTTTCAAAATCTGCGGGTTTCGGGGCGTTCCGATCGGCGATGCGCAGACACAAGTCGGCGGTTTCCAGCGATTTTTCCGTACGCGCCATTCCCTTTCGCTCGAGGTCGTTGGTCGATGCACGTAACCCGGCGGTGTCGAGCAACCGGATCGGCAGGCCGCGGAGGTTGATCAATTCTTCGATAGTGTCGCGCGTTGTTCCGTGCGTGTCGCTCACGATCACTCGCTCGTAGCCGAGCAAGCGATTGAGCAAGCTCGATTTGCCGGCGTTGGTTGCGCCGTAAATCACGACCCGGACGCCTTCGCGCAAAATTCGCCCCTGATCGGCGGTTGCCAACAAGGCGTCCATTTCTTTGCGAATCGAATCCAGGCGCGCACGTAGTTGCAGGCGGTCGTCCGGCGCGATTCCTTCTTCTGGAAAATCGATCGACGCTTCGATGTTCGCGACAAGAGCGACAAGTTCATCGCGGATTTTCTTTATCTGTTGGCCGAGTCGACCCTCAAGCTGCTCGGTCGCAGATCGCAAAGCGAGATCGGTCTTGGCGCGAATCAGATCGATGACCGCTTCGGCTTGCGTTAAATCCATCTTGCCATTCAAAAATGCGCGCTCGGTGAATTCGCCGGGACGCGCGCCGCGCGCGCCCGCGCGTAGACATGATTCGAGCACACGCGCGCTTACCAGCGTGCCGCCATGACAACTGATCTCGACCAGATCTTCGCCGGTGTAACTGGCCGGCGCACGATGGATCGACATCATCCCCTGATCGATCAATCGTCCGGCCTCATCGACAATCTCTCCGAAGTGCTGAACATGGGGTGGAAACTCAGACGGCTTTTGTTTGGCGCGAAACATTTTGTCCGCAACTGCGATCGCGTCCACGCCGGAGATTCGGACGAGCGCAATCGCGCCTTCGCCCGCGGGCGTGGAGATTGCAGCGATGGTATCGCCCGCGATCACGTGCTCGTGCTGCGCAGTCAACTTGGTCGATCCTGCGACAGGACTTCCTTCAGCGCGGCGATGCATTTTCGATTTTGGGTCATCGTTCCGATGGAAATGCGGACCCACTCCGGCAAGTTGTAACCCTTGAGCGGACGAACAATGATTTTCCTGGTTAATAGTTTCCCAAATATCGCGGGACCATCGCCGACGTTCACCATGATGAAATTTCCGGCGCTCGGGATAAACGCCAATTTCAGTTCGGCGAATTCTTCCTGTAAATAGGAGCGGCCGTCATCGACCAGGCGCTTGGTTTCGCGCTCATGCGCCTTGTCTTCGAGCGCGGCAAGCGCGCCGATCTGCGCGATGCTGTTTACGTTGAACGGCTGCCGCGTTTTCTGAAGCACCGCAATCATTTCGGGATGCGCGATTCCGTAACCGACGCGCGTGCCCGCGAGTCCGTGGATTTTCGAAAACGTGCGCAACACGACAACATTCCGGCGATCCCGAACGTACTTGAGGGTGTCGGGCGGATTGTCGATGAACTCGTAATACGCTTCATCGAAAACCGTGACGACATTTTCCGGAACGCGCGACATGTACTTATCGATTTTGTCCTGGGAGATCAATGTGCCGGTTGGGTTGTTCGGGTTGGCGATGAAGACAATGCGCGCCTTCGGTGTAATCGCATCCAGCATAGCGTTGAGATCGTGTTCGTAATTCGGGCTCGGAGTTTCGATTGTGCGCGCGCCAAAAAGTGCTGCGATCAATTTGTAGGCAACGAAAGCATGCTCGGAAGCGATCGCTTCGTCGCCGGGTTTTAGAAAGGCGTGACCGAGAAATTCGATTACTTCGTTCGAGCCATTTCCGAGAATGATGTTTTCGCACTTAACACCGAGTTTCGAGGCGAGCGCATTTCGCAGATAAAAACCGCCGCCATCCGGATAGAGTTGCGCATCATTCAATGCAACGCGCATCGCTTCGATCGCTTTCGGCGATGACCCAAGCGGATTCTCGTTAGAAGCGAGTTTGATGATTTCACGAGGATCGATATTGAGCTCGCGCGCGGTTTCCTCGATCGGCTTGCCCGGTTCATAAACGGAAAGCTCGCGCAACTGCGGATTAGCGATGTCCCAAAGCGACTGCATTGGCCGCGAACT
The DNA here is from genome assembly GCA_003167365.1 of Spartobacteria bacterium. GTDB lineage: Bacteria > Verrucomicrobiota > Verrucomicrobiia > Chthoniobacterales > UBA10450 > Palsa-1382. Next base: position 343,564 of record PMTM01000006.1, read on the forward strand.
TAAGCAGAATTCCTGTCCTGGTCTAACCGCGGGAGAGGCTTGCGATTGACGTGGCGAAATGCGATGAAGGTGCCTTGGCGCATTACTTTCAGAATTTTTGGGAAAATGTAACCGGGGGAGCTAATTTTTGGACATTCTTCGGGTTGACGGCCAACCTCCTATTCGCGAGCCGCTTCGCTATCCAGTGGTACGTTTCGGAGAAGCTCAAGCGCAGCGTTATTCCGGTGCAGTTTTGGTACTTAAGTATCGTCGGAAGCGTGATGATGCTGATCTACGCAATCTACATCGGAAAAGTGCCGCTCATCCTGGGCTTTTTGTTTCCGACAATTATTTACATTCGTAATCTAATGTTGATTCGCAAAGGTGAGCGCGAATCTAAAATTGGTGTAAGCGAGACGGACGGTGATCGCTAGCAATCAAATTATCTACCTCGACAACAACGCCACGACGCAGCTCGATCCGGCGGTGGTGGAGGAGATGCTGCCATTCCTGACGAATTGCTACGGCAATCCATCGAGCGGTTATCGATTCGGCATGCAAGTACGGAAGGCGATCGATCTGGCGCGCGAGCGCACGGCCGCACTGCTCGGGTGCGAACCCGGCGAAATTGTTTTCACGAGTTGCGGGACCGAGTCGAACAACGCCGCGATCAATTCCGCAGTGCAATTCGAGCCGCGCAGCAAACATGTTGTGACCAGTGCGGTAGAACACAGCGCGGTCTTGCGGCATTGCCAGGAACTCGAGAGACGCGGAGCTGAAATGACATTTCTCGGAGTCGACCAAAATGGCGATGTCGATCTTGCCGAAGCGGAGAAAGCGATTCGTCCCAACACAACGATCGTCTCGATGATGTGGGCGAACAATGAGACCGGCGTGTTATTCCCGGTTGAGAAGATCGCGGCAATTTGTCGTGAGAAACGCGTTCTCTTTCACACCGACGCCGTGCAAATCGCCGGTAAGGTCCCGATTCGCCTCCGCGATTCGGCCATTAATTTTCTCTCACTCTCGGCGCACAAATTCCACGGACCAAAAGGCGTCGGTGTTCTTTATGTAAATAAGCGCTCGCGTTTCAGTTCTTCCATCATCGGGGGAAGCCAAGAGAACGCGCGGCGCGCTGGAACGGAAAACGTGGCGTCGATTGTCGCGCTTGGAAAAGCAGCGGAACGCGCGGCCGAATGTCTATCCGACGAGGCGACGCGAGTGCGGACAATGCGCGGTCGATTCGAGAACGGGATTCTCGGAACAGTGAGCGGCGCATCGGTTAACGGCGCGGGCGCGGAGCGGCTTCCGAATACATCCAATTTCTCCTTTGACGGAATAGAATCGGGAGCAGCGTTGATGCTCCTGGATCGCCACAATATTTGTTGTTCGGCCGGCTCGGCTTGCCGAACCGGCTCGGGAGAAAGCTCTCACGTTTTGCGAGCGATGCATGGAAACGCTGAGCGCGCGCAAAGCAGCCTCCGTTTTTCTTTCGGACGCTTCAATTCCGAGGCCGATGTGGACAAAGCGCTCGAGATCGTCCCACAAGTGATCGAAAAATTGCGCCGATTGAATTCGCCGGTGGCGAGCGCGCAACCCGCGAAGGCGTCGACACGCTGATCGCGAAGGCTCGCAACTTGCTCGCCTTTGCCTAGGCTGAGATCGACATGAAAGTTTCCACTGCTCAATCCTCCGCTGCGACTTGGCCGGAGGAGAAAAAGAGCGCGTGGCCCTTAATCATTGCGATTGGTTGTTTCGGTTTGCTCTGGCTTGAGACGATCAATCATTTGAAAGGCGAATGGTCGTTCAATCCGCAATACGCGTATGGATGGGGTGTTCCGTTCCTTGCCCTTTATTTGTTTTGGCGACGCTGGTCCACGCGGCCCGCGCCGGCGCCGCCAGGACAACGGCTCCTGCCGATCGCACTCGTCATTTTTTGCGCGCTAATTTTCTTTCCGATTCGCTTTCTTTCCGAAGCAAATCCTGATTGGCGTTTGCTCAGTTGGATGTTTTCTGTCGTGGCCGTCGTGATCACGACAAGTTGCATTTTTTTGGCGGGTGGCCGGCGGTGGCTTCATCATTTCACGTTTCCAATTGTTTTCTTTCTCGTCGCGGTTCCATGGCCAACGCACATCGAGCAATTCGTCGTGCAGCATCTCATGCACGCGGAGGCAGCGATCAACGTATCGATGCTAAACCTCGTTGGAATTCCCGCCGTCCAACAGGGCAACGTCATCGAAGTCGGCTCCGCGCTCATCGGAATCGAAGAGGCGTGCAGCGGCGTGCGGTCGTTGCAAGCGACTTTGATGGTGTCGCTTTTTCTCGGCGAACTTTATTCGTTCAACGCCCTTGCTCGCGTAATCCTGGTCGTGGCCGGAGCGTTGCTCGCTTTCTCTTGCAATCTCGTTCGCACGGCAATTTTGGTTTGGATCGGCGCACACCAGGGAACCGAGGCGATCGAAAAATGGCATGATCCGGCTGGGATGACGATTCTGTTGGTCTGCCTGGCCGGTCTTTGGATGCTCAGCTTAATAATGCAACGCCGTTCCGTTTTTGTAAGTGAACAAGCCCCAAACGGGGGAGCGACGGCCCCTGTGCGCTTCTCACAACCTTTGCTGATTGGCCTCACGCTTTGGATACTTGTTGCGGAAGCCAGCGTGCAGAGTTGGTACAGGTTTCATCGACCTTCGGCTACGGACACGCGTTGGGCAGTGAACTGGCCAACGTCGGAAAGCGAATACAAATCGGTAACCGTGCCCACCGAAGCCGAAAATCTGCTGCGTTACAACGAAGGCGGCGCAGGCACATGGCAGGGAAGCGACGGCCGTCCCTGGATGATGTATTTCTTTCGTTGGTTTCCTGGGCGCACAGCCGCGCTTTTTGTGAAGATTCATCGGCCCGATGTTTGTCTGCCGGCCAGCGGGATGACCTTGAGTCACGATGCTGGATTACGATTGATCACCGTCAATGGCGCGAGCCTGCCGATTCGCTCGTATCGATTTTATGATCGGGGAACGCCGCTCCATGTTTTTTATTGTTACTCGGACGGTCGCTCTTCCTATGAGAACGCGGCCGCCGCCGAACGGGAAGATTGGACGGCGAGCGGCCGTTTGCGTGCGGCGTGGGAAGGCCGGCGCGATGTGGGAGCGCAGATGTTGGAAATCGTGGTGTGGGGCTACGAAGACGACCGCGATGCGGAAGAAGCGTTGCAGCGCCAGCTCGCGAAAATTATCCAGCTCGGCTGAATCGACATCTTCACGAATCCGAAATATCGTGAGGACTTACCACTTCTATGATGGATAAGCCTCTCGATCCCTCTTCGCCGCTTTACGAACATGCTGCCCATGGATTGCGCCGGCGTGATCTCGATCCCGACCCGATCAAGCAATTCATCAACTGGTTCACCGCGGCAGCAGAGGCCGGTATTCGCGATGTAAACGCGATGAGCCTCGCCACCGCCAGCCCGGATGGGAAACCGTCGGTGCGCATCGTTCTGCTGAAGGGTTTCGATCAGGACGGCTTTGTCTTTTTTACAAATTACGCGAGCGAAAAAGGGCGACAGTTGGATGCGAATCCAAACGCCGCGCTCGGATTTTATTGGATCGAACTAGATCGACAGATTCGCATTAACGGAAAAGTTGAAAGGACGTCGCGCGAGAAATCCGAACGCTATTTCCACTTGCGTCCGCTGGGCAGCCAGCTCGGGGCGTGGGCATCGCGACAAAGCGAGGTGATCGACGCACGCCGTGTCTTGGACGCGCAGTTGGCCGAAATGACCGAACGCTACGGCGACGGCCCCATCCCATTGCCGCCGCAATGGGGCGGATACCGCTTAAAACCGGCGACGATTGAATTCTGGCAGGGACGTCTAAATCGTTTGCACGATCGGTTTCGCTATACGCGACGCGCCGATAGCAGTTGGTGCATCGACCGGCTCTCCCCTTAATGGCGAGGGCCCGACCTCGTCAATGAATTAGAATCCGCTGCGAATCCCGCGATCAGGGTCGCGCGGACTTATTACGCCGCCGAGGCGGTCCCACGCGGCTTTCACCGCCGGAAGTGCCTGGTCCCACGGCAAATCCGAACCGGCGCAATGCTTTTCGTAATCGAGTGCCAAGTCATCCTCGATTTCTTCGAACTTCTTGCCGGTATATTTCGCCGCGCCTTCATGACCAGTGCGATACGCCGGAGCGTAATGTTCAAATGAAAGATTCTTGTCCGCATACGGCTGCTTTGCGTGATGTTCGCGCCAGTATGCTTCTGCCTTTGTGTGTTCGTCGGTCATTTGGAATCCTTTCGCTCTTCGTTAACTATTTCGTGATTGGGCCGTCGCGTGGATGTGGATGATCGATAACTAAAAAGGCGCAAAAGAGCGCGGATGTGCGAATCATTTATATGATCAATCCGAATGGGGATGAGTTTATCGAAGACGATCCGCTGGCGGCGCCGATGCAGCGTCCCGGAGAAAATGTGACTGGAGCACAACGGCGTTTGCAACAGGCGGCTCAAAAAGTTTCCGAGGCGGCTGGCGACACTTGGGAACAAACGAAAGAGAGAGCGAGCGCGGCGCGCGAACGCACGGAAGTTTTCCTGCGCGAGAATCCGGTGCCAACTATTCTTGGCGCGCTGGCGATCGGACTCGCCGTTGGGTTGGCTATTCGTTACGCGGCCAACTCAAAGGAAGAGGAAATTGAAACCAAATCGCCGCTCGGCAGCTTGAATTGGGGTTTTCTTTCTCTCCCGTTTTTGTGGCCGCTGTTCAAATCGGCCCGCGAAAAGTACGAAGAATCTACCGATGCCCTCAAAGACGGCGTGGGCCGGCTGCGTAAGATCGACATTGATCGTTATGCCAAACCGATCCGCAAACGCTGGAAGACCTGGACTCATTAGCGACGGCCAGCTGTCGATTGTGGAAACTGGTTAGGGACGAAGTTCTTGATCATTCGCACGACTGGCAATCCCAAGCCATTTGCGAGCGGAATATCGTAGCATTCGATCGCCGAATAATTGAAGGCGGCATAAAACGGTTCGCCCGCCAATGTTGCGACCAGTTCGGCTGAGCGAAAGCCCGCATCAAGAATTGCTTTCTCACAAGCGTCGAGAATCGCATGCCCCAGGCCGCGGCGCGCCCAGTTTGGGTGAATAAAGAACGCGCGGATGCGCGCGGCGGCGCATGTGGGATTTAGCTCCGTATCGTCGCGGCCGGTTTCGTGATCGCTGCCAAAAAGTGTTTTGCGTTTGCTCCAACCGCCGCAGCCAATGAGTTCACATTCGTGTTCGACGACAAAGTAAGTTCCGTCGCGGATCAATTGCCGATCCACGCCGAAGACGAAGCCAAGGGCGCCGTCCATTTGCGCGGTGGAGTAGTAAGGCGCTTGCAGTGCGCGAACTGAAAGCGGAATCAGTTTTTCTAGACCGGGAACATCGGCATCGCAGGCAAGGCGCACCGACCAAGCGATTTTCACTGGCGAATTAACCTCGCGGTCGGTCGAGTCGGTCGATCAAGACATCGAGAATGCGCGCCGTTGCGATGAGCGAAACAAAACAGAAGACGCCTTTGGCGAGCACGTACCAGAAGATCGGTTCGTTCTCGAACTTGCTCTCGAACACTTTGTTGCCGAGCAGGAAGGCGTAAGTGAAGAGGATCAAAACGATCACCGCCGCCGGGATAGCAATTGGACGAATTGATTTCATAGCTAGGATCGAGATCTACTCGCTCGGAAGTGGAAAGCCCAGCTTTTGAGAACGCCCCTCATCGTCGTCTTGTCATTTCCGGGCGAGTGCGTGAATCTTAACGCTCCATGCCGCGATTACACCGCCAGAATTATCACGACATCGAGCGCATCATTGAGTTCGATTTTGTGCGCGCGACGGAAGCGGCTGCGCTCAATTCGCTGAAATGGCTCGGGCGCGGCGACAAGGAAAAAGCGGATGGGGCCGCGTGCGATGCGATGCGCGGAATGTTCGATCTAATGAACATCTGCGGCGAGGTCGTGATCGGCGAAGGAATCAAGGACGACGCGCCCGGAATTTTCAAAGGCGAACAACTCGGCACCTGGCTGCCGGGCACGCCGCAGTTCGACATCGCGATCGATCCGATTGATGGGACGACTAACATTTCCAAAGGCGCGCCGAACTCGATTAGCTGTATGGCGGCGGCCAGCCCCGAAGCAGGGGTGAAAGTCGCGTTGCGCGATGTTCCCTCGTTCTACATGACGAAACTTGCTTACGGACCACGCGTGATTCAATACATGCATAAGCGCGGCGACTCATTGCAATTGGAAGCACCGATCTCCGAGACGTTGGCGATTGTGGCGCGCGCTCTCGAAAAACGCGTTCAGGACGTTGTGGTCATGATGCTCGATCGTCCGCGGCACAAAGAGATTGTCGATGAAATCCGCACCGCCGGTGCGTCGTTGCGCATGATCAGCGACGGCGATATCGCGGCGGCGATGGCGCCGGCGATTCCGGAGAGCAATGTCGATCTTTACATGGGCATCGGCGGTTCGCCCGAGGCGGTGCTGGCGGCGGCTGGAATCAAATGTCTCGGCGGCGACATGCAGTGCAAAATGTGGCCGCGCGACGCGAAGGAACGGAAGAAATTGATAGACGAAAGTTGTGAAAAGGAACTCGATCGCATTTTCTTCGCCGACGACCTGGCCGACGGCAAGAACATCGTCTTTTGCGCGACCGGCATCAGCGACAGCGCGCTTTTGCGCGGGGTGAAATCGCAAGGCACGAGCGCGACCACGTATTCCGTATTGATGCGCGCGAAAAGCAAGACCGTGCGTTTCATCCGTGCGACGCACGACCTGACGACAAAGACGATCCGGCTTCGCTCCGACAATCGCGAGCACAGGATTTGATGTAACATGACCGTCCTCGGCTGTGATTCCCAGGCTGGAAGAAGCCTGCGCCACGACAAATCTCTTTGCTCGACAGAATAATCCCCGTTTGTTCAAATCAGGAAAATTCGCTACTTATGAGACAACTACCGAAAACCGAACTGTCGCCCCAGAATGGCTGCGTCATCGATACGAAATGGAAACTCGGCCCTCTCAGCTACCACGCTTCGGCCGCCGGCAAAGTGCAGGCGGAACCCTCGCGAGACATCATCCGGCTGCCTGAGCTGGTCATCTACGATCATATCGGTTTCGGGGGCGCTTACGCTCGCACTAATCTCAGTTTTAATTACATCGGTGATTTTTGGAACGATCGCATCAGCTCGCTCATCGTGGTGAGCGGCGTTTGGCGATTTTATCGCGACGAATACTACAAAGGCGATCACTGGGACCTCGGGCCCGGCTATTACGAAAGCTTTTTTACCTCGAAAGGGCCCGACGACGTCGTCAGCTCGTTCCAAGCGATCGCGCTAACGTAAACGCGACTTCGCGATAAACGGACCGCGTTGCGGCGATCAATAGGTCGGGGCGTTCGTCCAGAATGTGGTTTGGCCTGTGGCGCTCTTCGCTTTGCGAATCACAATCGCGCTTCCGGCCGGAATGACGTCGTTGTCATGGTCGGCTAAGCCGCTTCCGACCAATTTCCAGCCAGCGTCTCTGACCGAATACGCCGCGAAGTAATAGTATGCGGCGCTCGGTTCCATCTGCTCCAAGCAGTAATCAGCCCGAAAGAAGGGACGGACGGGAAGCACGTTAAAGGTCTGAATTGCCTAAACGATTAGTTTGTCTGCTGGCTCGGGTATCGAACGCGAGTGGCTATTGTCCAACGCGAGCTGGAAATGATCTACGTGCAACGCACGACGGAATCATATAAAATGGTCGGAGATGGTTTCGTTGAATCGAGATGCGCTGACCGAGAAAGTTTTCAATGGCGAACGGATTTCGTCCGATGACGCAATCGAGCTTTATCGATGGCCGCTGGAAGAGCTCGGCGTGCTGGCCAACGCACGACGGGATTTGGCAAAAGCGAAGTCGTACGGCGGGAGCGGGCGCGAGATCGTCACCTACATTGTCGACCGGAACATCAACTACACGAACGTCTGCAACGTTTACTGCAAGTTCTGCGCGTTTTATCGAACGGAGAAAGACGAAGATCACTACGTGCTTTCGTTCGAACAGATTGATGAAAAACTCGACGAACTTTCCGCTGCGGGCGGTGTTCAAATACTGATGCAGGGGGGACATCATCCGAAATTAGGGTTCGAATGGTATGTCGATCTTTTGCACCACATCCGAGAAAAATATCAGCACATCAACATTCACGGATTCAGTCCGCCGGAGTTTCAGCACTTCTCGGAAACCTTTAAAATGCCATTGCGCGAAGTGATTTCGAAATTCAAAGAGGCCGGCCTTGGCTCGATTCCGGGCGGAGGCGGCGAGATTCTGGTCGACCGCGTGCGAAAGAAGATCTCGCCGCTCAAGTGCGATTCGGATCAGTGGCTGGAAGTGATGCAGATCGCGCACGAACTCGGTTTGAAATCGAGCGCGACGATGATGTTTGGTCACGTGGAAACGATTGAAGAACGTATTGAACATTTGCAGCGTATTCGCGATCAGCAGGATCGAAGTGGCGGATTTACGGCGTTTATTTGCTGGACGTTTCAGCCAAAGCATACGGTTCTGAGAGTGAAAAATCCGACCGGGGTAGCGGAATACTTGCGAACACAGGCTCTCTCCCGGATTTTCCTGGACAATATCGAGAACGTGCAAAGCTCGTGGGTGACGCAAGGTCCGGACATCGGCCAGGTCGCGCTCAGGTACGGGGCGAATGATTTCGGATCGGTGATGATGGAAGAAAATGTGGTGAGCAGCGCCGGCACAGCGTTTCGCTTGAATGCCGGAGAGATTGAATCGCTGATTCGCGACGCCGGGTACGAGCCGCGCCGAAGAAATAACTGGTATGAGCTTCTGAACTAATTGGCCGGTCGCGTTGTCTATGGAAAAACCACCCACTAATCCTCGAAAAATCCCGCCTTGACCTCAGCCGTCTTTGCCATCTAATAGCCGCCTGTCCCGCGTCGGTTCGCTGCGCGGGACTTGGCATCTTCATTTATGAGACAAATTTCCGAATCGATCTGCCGTCCCTTGCTCGCGCTTGTTGCGACGCTGGTGACGGCAATGTCAGCCCACGGGCAAAGCCAGCAGGAGCAACAAGGCCCGCCCACAGTGCTGTCGATCGATGTGCGGTACAGTGGGCCGGCCAAGGTAAGCAAGGAAAAGATTCTTGCTCAAATGCAGACGAAGATCGGGCAGCCCTATTCCAATTCGGTGGTCGAACAAGATATTCGAAGTCTTTATCAGACCGGCGCAGTTCTCAATGTCCGCATCTTTGCCGAGCCGGAGGCTGGCGGGGTCAACGTCATCGTCGCGATTCAAACCCGATCGATTATACGTGAGATCGAGATCCAAGGGGCGAACCGGATCAGCGCAAAAAAAATCCGCAAGAAACTTAAAATTAAGATCAACTCAGCGGTAAACGAGGAGGAGTTGGAGAAGAGCCGCCAGGACGTGATCGAGATGTATCAGGGGAGCGGGTTCAATGATATCGACGTAAAAACGCGCGTCGACGTTATCGATGAGAAGCGGGGCACTTCGCGCGTCGTCTTCACGATAAGCGAAGGTGTGAAAGGCGCGATCCGCGCCATTCGGTTCGAAGGCAACACCGCTTTCAAAGATGGAGTTCTACGCAAGCAAATGAAGACGCACGGCAAGACGATTTTTGCGATGTTCGATAAGTCCGGACGGCTGGATGAGACGCAGTTGCAGCAGGACTTGGACAGCGTTCGCGAATGGTACCAGGACCACGGCTATATCGACGTGGAAGTAAAAGACGTGCGCAAAGAGCGCAAAGAGGGCGAGAAGGGCCCCATGATCATCACGGTCGTGATCGCGGAAGGCATTAAATATCACGTGGGAAAGGTCACAATTACTGGTGAGAAGATAACTACGGTCGAAAAGATTCGTTTCTTGCTTAAGATGAAGGAGGGCAACATCTATTCGCCAAAGGATTTGCACGACGACTCGAAGAGAATCGCGGATGCCTATGGCGCCGCCGGATATGTCGACCTTGAGCTAACGCCCGAGGGAAAGCCGGAGGGTACGGGAAGAATCGACGTTCATTACAAAATTGAAGAAGGTAGCCGCTCGTTTGTGCAGAGAATCAACATTGTCGGCAATACGCGCACAAAGGATAAAGTGCTCCGACGCGAAGTGCTCGTTGCACCCGGGGACGTTTATAACACGGTGCGGGTGGACCTCACCAAGAAGCGTCTCGAGAACCTCGGTTACTTTTCGAAAGTCGACACCTTTCCGGATGATACCGGTATCGCTGGTCGCAAGGATCTGACCATCCAGGTAGAGGAGAAACGAACCGGTTCGCTCAGTTTCGGCGGCGGCTTCAGCACGGTCGATTCATTGGTTGCCTTTGTCGAACTCACACAAGGCAATTTCGATATCGCGGATTGGCCAGGCTTTACTGGGGCCGGCCAAAAGTTCCGGCTCCGACTGCAAGGTGGCAACGAGCGAAAAGACTTTCTGCTCGCGCTGACCGAGCCGTGGTTTCTTGATCGACGGCTGTCGCTAAACGGACAGCTATTTTTCAGCGAGGCCGATTATCTCAGCTCTGTTTACGATCAGCGCGACTACGGTTTTTCCGAGGAAATTCGCAAACCCTTGAACGCATTCATGTATGTGACCCTTGGGTATCGGCGGGAAGAGCTCCAAATTTATAACGTTACTATCGACGCCTCTCAGGCGCTCTTGGATGAAGCTGCAATAGCGCGTGACCGGAGTCAGGTTAATAGCAGCATCGTGTTCGACCGGCGCGATAATCCTAATATAACTCGCCACGGTCAGCGCATCTCCATTTCACCGTTCATTGCGGGAGATTACCTGGGGGGGAACACGCCGGTTTACGGATTTGACGCGGAAGTGTCACAGTATTTACACCTTCCTTGGGACACGATTCTGCTCATCAATCACGAAGTAGCGTCGGTAAATAGTTGGGGCAAAGGGAACGATGTTTCTATATTCGATCTGCTTTTTCTGGGAGGCTCGAACAACTTGCGCGGGTTCGAATTTCGCGACGTTGGCCCCCGAGATAGCTCGGGGGAGCCGCTCGGCGGACGGGCAATGTCGCGGAGCACGGTCGAATTCACTTTCCCGATTATCGAAGACAAGGCGCGGGGCGCGTTCTTTTACGATGCCGGTTTCGTCAATCCCGATCCGTTCGATTTTGGCACGACTAATCTGGCGTCTGATGTCGGTTTCGGCCTTCGGATGGTTCTTCCGATTGGCCCGTTGCGAATTGATTACGGCATCCCAATTCAAAAAGATGGGCGCGGGGGAGGGGGCAAATTCAACTTTAACGTAGGCTACCAATTTTAAACAAATATTGCTCCTTGCAGTCTAACGCATTTCCGACGACCTATTTATCCCTGTTTATGAAAAAACTCTTCTTTCTCACTCTCGGGCTCGTGCTTCCAATGGCTGCCTTGGCCCAAGGCACCCTAAAAGTTGGCACCGTCGATATGAATCGCGCCTTCAAGGAATACAGCAAAACAAAGGACGCCGAGGCGAAAATCAACGACGCTAAGAATCAGGCCAAAAAAGAATATGATGAGCGAGCCGAGGCTTACAAAAAAGCGCTCGACGACATCAACAATCTCAACAAGCAACTCGAGTCTTCGGCGTTGAGCGCGGACGCCAAAGCAAAAATGGCGAAGGACCGCGACGACAAGATCACAAACATCAAGAACATGGAGCGGGAAATCAACGAGTTCCGTCAGACCCGCGAACGTCAACTTCAAGAGCAAGCACTGCGTATGCGTGAGGGGATCGTCAAAGAGATTAGCGACGTGGTCACGGACAAGGTCAAGACGAACCACATGGATCTGGTGTTCGACAAATCGGGCATGAGCTTGAACGGCGTTCCGCTGCTTATGTATGCGCCAGACAATGTCGATTTCACTAACGATGTGGTCGCAGTTCTGAACAAGCCGGGACGCGCTGCCTCGCTAGCAATCCCGGCTACTTCTGCTACTCCGAATCCGGCTAAGAGGCCTTAATTTTCAAGTTCGATAACTCGAGGAACACACGCGAGCTGGAAACTCGCGTGTGTTTTTTTCGTACAGGTGAAAAACGACCGCGCCCATTCTTACCAGGCACTTAAACAGCAATCCTCGAGCGCATATCGACATCCATTTCTGAGCGTTGTCCGCTCCGCAATCTGTTGCGCTTTGGTCGTGGCATCGACTGGCGTCGCCGCAGATTGGCAATCGACTATCACCAAAGATCCAGGCACATTCGCGCCGCTCCGGCCGTTGCAAGCCACCTATGCATTTGGATGGAGCGGCTTCTCCGCCGCCACCGGTGAAGTCCATTTTACAAAACCATCCGAAGATCATTTCCAACTGGATGCAACCGGCAGAACGATTGGCTTAGCGCGCGCCTTGTGGAAACTCGACGCAACCCATTACGCGCTGGCTGATGCGGAGACGCTGCGTCCGATCGAAACAAGACAGGTCGAGACCTACCGTTGGAAAAAACTGATCACTCATGTCACTTTCAAGAGCAGCGGCGTAAAGAGCGAAAGAACCGAAGGGGCCACAACCAAGAGCCGTGATTTTGATTTTCCGGGTTTGCTTGATCTCCATTCAGCCATGCTTTTCTTGCGGAGTCAGCCTCTAAAGGAACGAGGCATCTACCGCATCGTCGTTTATCCTGCGTCGTCGGCTTATCTCGCCACCATTACGGTGACCGGCCGTGAAAAGGTTTCAATTCGTGCGGGCAACTACAAGGCGATCAAACTCGACTTGAAGCTCAACAAGATCGGAAAGGATCTCGAATTGGAACCGCACCGAAAGTTTCGTCACGGCACGATCTGGATTTCAGACGACGCCGATCGGATATTGCTCCGCATCGAGGCGCAGATCTTTGTCGGCACGGTCTTCGTCGAGTTGCAGTCGATCCGTTACGAAGACCCGAAATCGTAGCCGGCGTTCGATGCTTCGGGCAGATCGCTTACTGGTGAATCCATTCACCGCGCACCGGCGGCTCCAAGCCGGCACGCACGCGCGAAGATTTTCGGGGAATGTAAACGGGCGTGTTCGCCCCGGGCAAAAGCTCAAGCGCGGCAAGAGTCTCCAAGTCGAGGCGTCCGGTGACTGCCAAACCAACCCGCGCTTGATAAGCGCGAAGAGAGAATTCCAAGATCGGTCCATACACGCCGTCGATTTCATGCCGGTAAATGCCGCGTTGCGCCAGCGCTCGTTGGGCGGAAGCGACAACATTTCTCTGCGCGTCCGGCGCAGAAGTTTCGTAAGGCGTTCCGGCGAACAAAGCACCGGAAGGAGACGACAGCGCATTATGATCGCGCGTATAGGATTGTCGGTCTTGCGGCGGGGTTATGAATGGCTGTGCGGGCGCCGGACTGGCGTCTGTAGATTCGCGCTCCGCGTCGCGCAAATCGGCCGCATCCGGCGTCGCGGACGGTGTATTGGCCGCTGCCGGCTGAGGAGAAGTTGCCGCGCTGCTATGGAGCGAACGCAACGTTGCATCGTCGAGCTCGCCAGTAATCTGCAAGCCGTTTCGAATTTGGTATCGGCGAATCGCAGCGGTGGTGTCGGAGTTTTTCTCTCCCGTTATTTCGCCGTAATAGAAGCCCTGATCCTTTAGCATCTGTTGCGCGCTCTCGATCGTTTGATCCGCGCGAACCAACGCGATCGTTCCGAGAAGAACAAAAAGAACGGCTTTGATTTTCATCCCAGTCCTCCTTCGATGCCGCAACTCTTCTCCTTATTCGGCGCCATCCGGCGCGGTCACCGCCAGGGTGGCCGGGCGCTGTTTCAAGTGGTCCCGATAACTTAGAATTCCTTCGCTGATGGCCGCCGCGAGTTGTTCGCGGTAATCAACGCTTCCGATTCTGGCAATGTCCTCCTTGTTCGTAAGAAATCCGCCTTCTATCAGCACCGCCGGGTGACGCACATTGGCGAGAACAAAAAATTGCTCCGCTTTTGTTCCACGATTTACCGCTTGTGTTCGCGCGATCAGCGAATCCTGAATCAATCCAGCCAGGTCTTGACTTTCAGTGTTCGGCGATTCGGAAGACACGCGCTGCAGAAAAGGGAGCCAGGAAACAATCGGCGTCCCCGTGGCAGTCTGGTGCGCCGCGTAATAGGTTTCCACTCCGCTGGAAACGGGCTTGTTACCTTCGTTGAAATGAATGCTGACAAAAACGCAATCGCGCGCGCGATTCGTCAGCGCGGCGCGGTCCGCCAGCGACACATAACTATCACCCACTCGCGTCATGGTGGTGGCCAGGCCTTGCGCCTGCAGCAGCCGGTCAACCCGTTGCGCCACGTCCAGCGTCAGATCTTTCTCGAGAACGTTTCCGCACATCGCGCCGGAATCCTGCCCCCCATGACCGGGGTCGAGCACGACCAAAGAGAATGGTTCTTGCCGTGTTGACTGGCTTAGCGCACCGATCTGCGCCGGCCTCGGAATCCACTCCCACCAAACGAGCGACGCGGCCATGAGTAACAAACCGAGCCAGGCGACGACGTTCTGCATCGCCCCGTGGATCCCGATTCGTTTTCCAAACATCGTCGTTTATCCTCAAGCCCGGATAGAAGAGCGCACTTCTTTATCTAACAAAGCTCGGTATCGAATCGCCGTCTTGCTTTCCCGTTCAAGAATTGCCGCTTCCACTCCGGCCATGCCCAGTTGTTCTTGTCGATGTTTCACGATCGCGGCCTTTTCTGGAAGCTCTTTTACACCGTCGGCGCCGAGCGCCATATGACCCACGCTCCACGCATCCAGGGCGGTCGTGAGCGTGTCCTCAAGATTGCTTTCCGACGCGTGTTCCGATTTGAGAAACGATTCCATTAGCTCCGTCGATTGCCGCGTTCCGCTAAGCACGGCAAAATCCTGGCGTGGTTGCGAAAGCGTTCCGCCGTCTGCCGCGATTGCGCCGTCGTATTCAACCCGTAGAAACAAATCCTCTTCCGGCTTCTCGCCTGCTTCGGCAAAAAGCAGCCGAGCCAGATAGGGCGGACCGTAAATTTGTTCGAACGCGGCCTTCATGACCGGGCTGAGTGAATAATGCGCCAGTCGTCGCAACGAGACATCCGCGGCCGAACGCGTGAAACCTTCTGTGCTGGCGACTTCAATCGCAGCCATGCGCAGCCGCTCAATGTCGCCCGGATGTCCGATCGCCCCCATGGCGATGCGGTTATAAATTTCGAAAATCTTTTGGCCGGTTCGGCCCACAGTCAGAAACAGGATCCCGTCCCGAAAGCCAACTGCGGCGATCGGATTGCCCGAAGCCAGTTGCGTTTCGACATACTCGCGACGATTCGCGATCGCTTCGACCCAGCGGTACGGTTCTTCGATCATGCCACTGATTTCTTGAAGACGGCCGCAATCTTTGCTTCCGGCAAAGTGGTAATCCCATCCTGCGAGACGATTTTGATGAGCGGATAGATTTTCCCGCCTCGATCTACGCCGCCGGTCGCGGTGTCCGTTTCAGCCGCGGTGTCGAGCGCGCGCAACGCCACCGTCACCGCTTCCTCTTCGCTTCGTTTTAGCAGCGGTTTTTCGCCCCAATTGTTTTCGTAATAAAGTATGCCGCGAACTGCCGGTGAGCCCGAGCCGGTAGCGGCGTAGTCTGTCACTTCAAATTGCGCGCCCATCGCATCGTAAAAATATAATCGCGCCCCCTCCGGTTTCGAATGGGTATCGTAAGTCGCGAAAATCGGCACGACCATGCCGATGCCTTGCATGGCGAAGCCAAAATTGTCGCGCAACAATTTCGACAATGCGCGCACTTTTCCGTCAACGCTCATTTCCTGCAATTGCGTGCGGCGAAAATATTGGAAGGAATGCTCGAGCACGCGCGCCATTTCCCAAGCCGTGGCCGGAACACCCGCGATCGCCATGATCGAATGCCGGTCTATCTCCAGGACCTTGTCGGCGCGATCGTAAACCACGGTATTGCCGGACGTGGCACGCCGATCTCCGGCCACGAGCACGCCGCCGCCAAATTTGAATGCGAGGATGGTGGTTGCTTCGGTCGGTTGCCACTCTTGTCCGCGCGGACTTGTTGCGCGCGCCGCAGAATCGACAATCGCCGGCGCGTTGAAGAGTCCTTTTCGGCGCAGCAGCGCGGGGAAGTCTTCGCTCGCTCCAGAAAAATTCTGGTCAAGCGCCACGAAGGGTGGCTCCATTATTGCCCCGTGCGCTGGCGATAGCGCTTCGACTGGTTGGGGTCAACCTTGCGCATTTTCTTAAGCAGGTCCTTCGTGTCCGGCCGCGAAATGTCCGGCGAGCGCGGCCCGTCGCCATCGCCCTGTTTCGGACCCCACGGCACAGGATCGGGTGGCCTTTGAATGCGCTCCGGCATGCAAAAAACTAAGGGAAAACTGGGAGAAGGCAAGCCAACGCGGGCCGTGCTTGCCAGGAAAAGCGCTAAATGCCAAAATCATCAGGCGATGAAGCTCCTTCCTTTCAACGTGGCCGCGCTGTTGCTCGGCATATTCGTAAGTTCGCATCTTTGCGCTCAGACACTGGCTCGAACGCCTGCTCCGCCCTCAAACGCCGCGCAACTCGAGGCCTTGACCAAGAAAATCGACGAGCAGAACACGAAGATCGACGCCCTTTCTCAACAAATCCTTAAGCTCGAACAGCAGATCGCCAACACGCGGCCCGGCGTCATGATCGGCGAAAGCACTCCGTCACCGACAGTCAGCGCGGCAGTAGCGGCGTCACCGCAATCTGCCAATGGTGACAACACCCACACCGTTGCGCGCGGTGAAACGCTTACTTCTATTGCCAAGATGCACGGCGTGAGCGTGAGCGAGCTGCAGAAATTCAATCACATCGAGAACGATCGGAAACTGCAGATTGGCCAGACCATTCTGATCCCGACTGCGTCCGCGCCTGCTGCTTCATCATCTCCGGGTGAATGATGGCGCCGGTGAAACGCTTATCTCATTAAATCTGGCGTTTCTGCAACCGGATCGATCATTTCTTCTTCGATCGTTTGGATTTCCGGCGGGCGTGGTATTTCGAGCAAACTTTGTTCGCAAAGCCGCGCATACTTGCCGCCGAGTGCGAGAAGCTCGTCGTGTTTGCCGCGCTCAATAATTTGGCCGTGGTCCAGCACCAGAATTTGATCGGCGCGAACGATGGTCGAGAGCCGATGCGCAATCACAATCGACGTCCGATTGGCCATCAAATGCTCCAGTGCTTCCTGAATTAGCCGCTCGGTTGCCGTATCGACGCTCGCGGTAGCTTCATCGAGAATCAGGATCGGCGGATCCTTCAAGAGCGCGCGCGCAATCGACAGCCTTTGTTTTTCGCCCACGCTCAGCTTCACTCCGCGCTCACCCACGATACTTTCCAAACCGGTGGGCAATCGTTCGATAAAACCGCGCGCGTTCGCCGCGTCCACTGCTTGCATCAGTTGCGCATCGGTCGCGTCCGGTTTTCCCATCAACAAATTTTCGCGAATCGATCCATTGAATAGAAAACTTTCCTGTGTCACCACCCCGATGTTTTCCCGCAGCGTCCGAATGCCGTAATCCCGAATCGGTTTTCCATCGATCAGGATTTCGCCTTCGGTGAATTCGTAAAAGCGCGCGAGCAAACTGACCAGCGTCGATTTTCCGGCGCCGGTCGCTCCGACGAGCGCGATCGTTTCGCCTGGCTGCGCATGAAGCGAAACATGCCGAAGGGCCAGAAGATTTTCGGCGTAACTGAAACTCACATCGACATAACGAATATCGCCGGCGACACGAGCCGGGGGCTTATTGTCCGTCCAGCCGGGCTCGATCGGTTCGTCGAGAATTTCAAAGACTCGTTCGCCGGCGGCGCGCCCGGCTTGCACCAGCTGGTTAAGTTGATGCAACCGGCTGATTGGATCGTAAAGAAACGCCATCAGCATCAAGGACGCGACCAGATCGCCGATCTGCATCGCACCGGTCAGCACCGCGTGGCTTCCGTACCCCAGCACCACGATCGCGCCGCACGCTTCGAACATCGACATCGACGGGCTATAGACGGCCCACACTCGCATCACTACCAGCGTCGCCTGCCGCAGTTGATCGCTCCCCCAATTGAACCGGCCGTGCTCTTCCTTTTCCCGAACAAAGCTTTTGATCTGGCGAATCCCGGAAAGATTGTCGTGCAAGAGCGCGTTCATAGCTGACGCCGCGCGGCGCTGTAGCCGATATCGCCGGTGCGCCGTCAGCGTGTAGGTCAGCGCGCCGGCGATGAGGAAAGGGAATGGTGTTAACGCGAGAAGCGCAAGCTTGGCATTCAAATAAAACATCACGCTGACCACGATGAAAATTTGCAAGATCGCGACCACGCCTTGCTCGATTCCGTCGATCAGCACGCGTTCGACCGAGTTCACGTCTTCGATCACGCGCGTCATCAGATCGCCAGTGGCGCGATTATCGAACCACTTCAGCGGCAGCAATTGAATGTGCGAATAAAGATCGCTGCGCAAATCGAAGATGACGCGTTGCTCGAACGTGTTGTTCAACATAATCCGCAGCACGTTGAAAGCGTGCTGAATAACAAACGCCACCGCTGCCAGCGCGATCAATGGCAGCAGTTTCTCGGGATGATGCAAACGCACCACATCGTCGATGATGCGTTTGGTCACGGCTGGGAACACAATCACCATCAGCGTGCCGGCGATGGCGCACCCGAGCGTTCCCGCGGCCAGCCACGGATAACGCTTGAGATAAGAAAAGACGCGCCAGACCGTTTTCATTTTCGCAATTCACCATCCGCGACCGCGCGGTCCATGCAAGTTGACGAGGTCGAAACGCGGTCCTTACTATCGCGCCACTTAAGGCGGATCACTAAATTCGTCTTTGAAGACGAGTCTAAGTGACCTAATTCTCGTTGATGGTGAAGCCGCGCAAGAAACATTGGTTCTGGGCATGGACAGTTCTCGGCACGGTGCACAAGCATCGTAAGAACGATCCAACTGCTCCCTGTGAGGTCTGGCAGAACCTCGTAATCCTTCATGCTTTCACTCCCGGTGAAGCGTTGCGCAAAGCCGAGAAGATCGGTCGCTTAGATGCAAGCGATACGCGTAGCTCGCTGCGGCTCGACGGCAAGCCAGCGGTTTGCAAGTTTATGGGAGTCGCTTCGCTCGGTCTGATACATGATCCACTCGAAGACGGGGCCGAAATTACCTGGAACCTGAGGAGATGCAGGCAAGCCACTGCGCTAAAGTTGCCAAAACCGAAAGCGAGGCTTCTCGCAGGAACGAAGAAGGAGTTAGGCTCTGTTCAGCGTGCTGCCGCGCGTGCTATTCAGCCAATCGGTTCAGCTAATCGCTGAGTTGAGCTAGCCGCACAATGTTCAAACGTGATCACCGGAATGTTCGTGTCGATCTTTGAAGGTGAGCTCGGCGATTCCTGACTTGTCTAGTTCACCTAATCCTTCCGCGACCATCCGGTCGTACTGTTCTTTCGTCGCGCGTGCGAGCGGAAGATCGAGACCAAGGTTGCGCGCAACCTCGAGCGCGATACCGCTGTCTTTGGCGGCGTGCGCAGCCGAGAAAAAACAACTGTGCTCGCGGTTTTGCATATCTTCGCCGTCAGTTTCGAGCACGCGCGAGTTTGCGCCGGTTTGCGAAAACACTTCGCGCAGCATTGTTAAATCGAGACCAAGCGCTGCGCCCAAGCCGAGTCCTTCGGCCAGCCCGGCGGTGTTGATGTTCATCACCATGTTCACCAGCGCCTTCACTTTCGCCGCTTCGCCCGCTTTGCCGACGAAACGGATGGTCGATCCAAGTTCTTTCAATACCGGTTCTGCTTTGCGAAACGCTTCCTCGCTCCCGCCGCACATCAAATAAAGCGAACCCTCGCGCGCCTGCGTGATGCTTGAAGCCATGCAGGCTTCCAAAGTTTGCGCGCCGGCTTTCATCGCCAGCTTCTCAACATCGACATGCACCTGCGGCGAAATCGTCGCGCAGTTGATGAAGAGTTTTCCGCGCGCATTCACCAGCAAATTATCTCCACTGCCACCGAAAATTTCTCGCATCGCATTGTCATCCGAAACGACGGTGATGATGACATCCGATTCCGCTGTGACTTGCGACAAGTCTTGGCATGCGGCGGCGCCGAGTTCCGCCGCCAGCGTCGTCGCGACCGCGCGATTCGTGTCGAAAACGGCCGTGACATGAAAATGCCGATCTTTCAGTCGGCGCGCCATATTCGCGCCCATTCGCCCGACTCCAACAAAGCCGATGTTCATAATATTTGGTAGGGACGGATCTCCGAGCCGTCCGTGATGTTTTTCTAAATTTGTCGGACGCCCCGGAGGTGTGTCCCTACTTGAAACATTCTTCAAACTCGCCCGGCAAAGAACGGGTTGTGCATTTTTTCTTCGCCAACCGTCGTCATCGGGCCGTGGCCGGGACAAAGGATTGTTTCATCGGGCAAGGTGAGGATTTTCTCGAGATTATTCTTCAGTGCCTCTTCGTAGGAAACGTTTCCGCCGCCCATCGATCCGGCGAAAAGGGAATCGCCGACCACCGCAATCGGCCGTGCGAGACTGGCGACAACATAAGTCATGCCGCCTTCCGAATGGCCCCAGGTTAGCCGCGATTCGATCTCGATCTTGCCGGCACGGAACTTCTTTCCCTCAGCGATTGGTTGAGCGAGCGGCGCTGATTCGCGTTTCGAAAGATAGACTGGCGCGCCCGTTTGTTTCACCAATCGCGAAAGATCGGCGATGTGATCGAGATGCGCGTGCGTGAGCAGAATTAATTTCACGCTCAACTCTTCCGTCTCGATCTTGCGCAGCATTTCCTGGCAATTGGCTCCCGTATCAAAAACAACTGCCTCTCGGCCTTGCGTATCCCAAATCAGGTAGGCGTTGACGGTTATGTCGTGGTAAGGCGTGGTGAACTGGGCGAGTCCATCGAGTTCAATCGTTTCCGGCTGCCAAGTGCCGGCGGCCATCTCGCAGAGAGCGCGTCCGGCCAATCCAAGAACGGGTGCAATGCGCTCGACCGCCAACTCATCGAAATCGCCTTCGCGAAGTTTGCGGATGTTCGCGGAGTTGACGCGCGCTTTTTCAGCTAGCTCCGTGTCGGAAATGCGCAGACCGCGCTGCGCTTTGCCAATAATGTCGCCGAAATTGTCTTCTAGTGGAATCATTGTAATTCTCGTTACGCTGTCGTTTGCACTGTCTGATCAATGCGCAAATTGGAAATGCGCTGAAATGCGAGCGTTTCAGCCGATCTTGCAACATCGACGACAGAAAATTCTTTTTTTAACTCACGTTCCATTGAAGTCATTGTCACGTTGCTGATGCCGCACGGAATGATCTTATCGAAAGGGGTGAGGTCGCCGCAAACATTAAGCGCGAATCCGTGCATGGTGATCCAATGCCGCACACCGACGCCGATGGAAGCGATCTTGCGATTTTCGATCCAAACTCCCGTGAGACCTTCTCGTCGCGCAGCGGCAATGTCGTATTCGGCGAGAAGATCGATGAGCAATTGTTCGAGCCAGCGCAAATAGCGATGCAAATCCTGGCCGTACCGGCGAAGATCGACAATCGGATAGCCCATCAGTTGCCCGGGCCCGTGATAAGTCGCCTGACCGCCGCGGTTGATCGGGAAAAGCGGATACGGAAGATGTGACGCGCCGAGCAAGCTCGACTGGTCGGGCGTGCGCCCGATCGTGTAGACCGGTTCGTGCTCGAGCAAAAGCAATTCATCTGGCGATGAAGCATCAGCGCGTTTTTGAGCGACAATTTCCTCCTGCAACGCGAGCGCATCGGCGAAATTCATCCGGCCGAGCCATCGAACTCGAAGATCGAGATTCATATCTGTTTTGCGCCCGGAACTCCGAGGCGCGCGGTTTCTTGCGCGCGCACGTGCGTGAGCCCAATGGCCAGCGCGTCCGCTGCGTCTGCACCCGGGGTTTCCGTTAAGCCAAGGAGTGCGCGCACCATAAACGCGACCTGGGTTTTTCCCGCGCCGCCACGGCCGACGGTCGCCTGCTTGATTCGGGTCGGCGCATATTCGAAAACCGGCAGTCCGTTTTCGGCGGCGGCGAGAATCGCAGCACCGCGCGCGGCGCCGAGCAGGATGGCGGTTTTGTGACTCTGAACGTAGATGACCGCTTCGAGTGCGCAGCAATCCGGTTCATGCTCGCGAATCAGCGTGGCCAGCTGATCGCGGATTGCCACCAAACACGAAGAGGATCGAAGCGAGGTCTTGTTGTGAATGGTGCCAAAATAAAGCGCGCGCATCTTGCCGTTGTTGGCATCGACAATTGCGACGCCGGTGTTCCGCAACGAAGCGTCGATGGCAAGAACGCGCATGCCTAGTGAGCGATCGCGGCCAGTACCAAGAACGCGCAGCCGACGCCGCCGAAAAGCAGGCTCACCATCCAAAATTTTTTCTTCTTGGTTAGCGCTGAAATCGCAGCGATGGCGATCGCGATTTGGAACATGGTCACACTGCGCGCGTAAACCTCATGCCGATGGAAATTGCTTTTCGCTTCCGACTCCTTTTGTTCGGCATCCTTCTTAATTTCCGATTGTTCCTCTTCGTATCTCGCGGCTTTCGTCCGGTCTTTTTCGTCCGCTACGGTTGCTAGCGATATCTTCGCATCGAGCACCGACGCCTTGATGCTCTTCGCTTGATAATAGCTCCATTGATCGGAGGCCTCGATCTGGCTCATCATCGCTTCGTTCGCGTGTTTGCCGGAGAGGAGCCCGGCGATTGCGGCGAGAACGGCCAAGATCGCAGTGCTTAGCGCGACCCAGGAGATCCAAACTTCTCCGCTATGTTCGGCGCTGTGCTGCACGTGCTCGTTTAAACCTTCGAGTGGGACTTCGGCTTCTTCCATGGCAACAGCTTAAGATCGGCGATCTGCCATTCAAGACCGAATCGACAAGGTTTCGGGTAGAAGTCGAAATTTCGCGGTTGAAGAGCGGGGGGCCACACAGCAGCGTAACCGGGTCCGAGCCGGACAGGCACTATGTCTCGTCAATACACACTGCAGCGCGCGCCAACCTCGTCATCGATTCACATCGATTATGCGGCGGAGCTGAATGAACAGCAGTTTGCGGCCGTGACGGCGGCGCCCGGTCCGCTGCTGGTGATCGCGGGCGCGGGGAGCGGGAAAACGCGCACACTGACCTATCGCGTCGCTTATCTCCTCGAAAACGGAATTGATCCGCGAAATATTTTGCTACTCACGTTTACGAACAAAGCCGCGCGGCAAATGCTCGATCGCGTGGCCAATCTTTTGCCGATGGACGCGAGCGGAATCTGGGGTGGAACGTTTCACTCGATCGGGAACCGCATGCTGCGGCGGCACGGCAGTGCGATCGGTTATCCAAGTGGTTTCACCATCATGGACCGTGAAGATCAAAAAGATTTGATCAACGCGGTGGTGGCGAGCGCGGGAATCGATCCGAAGGAAATTCGTTTCCCGAAAGGCGACGTGCTCGCGGATATTTTTAGCTTTGTCGTGAACACCGAGAAACCGATCGAGGAACTGCTTGCGGAAAAGTTCCCGTATTTCCTGCCGCTGCTCGAACGAATTAAGGACGTGCAGCAACGTTACGAGAAAAAAAAGAAATCAACCAACTCGGTCGACTTCGACGATCTGCTCGAAAAGACATTGTCGATGTTGCAGCAACACGAAGGGATTTGCTCGTTTTATCGCCGGCAATTTCAATTCATCCTGGTGGACGAGTATCAGGACACGAACAAGATCCAGGCCGATTTCATCGACACGCTGGCCCTCGATCACAAAAACGTCATGGTCGTGGGCGACGACGCGCAATCGATTTACTCGTGGCGCGGCGCGAACTTCCAAAACATTCTCGAATTTCCGAAACGTTATCCCGGCGCGCAGGTTTTTAAGATCGAAATGAATTATCGAAGCGTGCCGGAGATTCTCGAAGTCGCCAACGCCGCCATCTCGGCAAACGTCCAGCAATTCCGCAAGAGTCTGAGCCCGACGCGCGAATCGAACGCGGTGAAACCGGCGGTCGTCGCGCTGAATGACGGCAGCGAGCAAGCGCAATTTGTCGCGCAACGCATTCTCGAGCTGCGGGATGAAGATGTCGATCTTAGCGACATCGCGGTGCTCTATCGCGCGCATTATCACGCCGTCGAACTGCAACTCGAATTGTCGCGCCGTGGCATTCCATATCAAATCACGAGCGGCATCCGCTTCTTCGAACAGGCGCACATCAAGGATGTGACGTCATTCGTCCGCGTCGTCGCGAACCCGCGCGACGAAGTCGCGTTCAAGCGGATGGTGAAACTGCTTCCCGGCATCGGCAATCGCAGCGCGGAAAATTTATGGAATGCCTGGGACAAATCGCTCGGTACTGTAGCCGCGAGCGCTGATCGCGGTTCCGAAGATGTAACAACACCCACCGGGATCGGCGATCCCGGCTACAAGTTTGGCGAGCGCATCCTGGCTATGAATGTTGGCGCGAGATCGAAAAAGTCGTGGAGCCAGCTCGCGCACACCCTCGATGAGATTGCGCCGGGCGGGCAGCCGAATCCGCCGTCGGAGATGATCACATCGATCGTCGAAGCAATCTATGACGATTACGCAAAGGTGAATTTCACGAACTACGAGCTGCGTCGTGAAGATTTGAATCAACTCGCCGTTTTTGCACGCCAATTCAAAGACATCCACGAATTCCTTTCGCAGCTGGCACTCATTAGCAACGTCGATGCGGAAGCGGCCCCGAACCAAGCCGGCGAAAAAGAGGCGGTCAATCTGTCGTCGGTTCATCAAGCGAAGGGACTCGAGTTTCACACCGTGTTCGTAATCTGGCTCAGCGACGGAATGTTTCCGAGCGCCCGCTCGCTCGACACGCGTGACGCTCTCGAAGAGGAGCGGCGCCTCTTCTACGTCGCTGTCACGCGCGCACGAGACGAACTTTATTTGACCTATCCGCACATGCGTCTGAACGCCGGTTACGGCGAAATGTTGCAACGGCCGTCGCGTTTCTTAAAAGAAATTCCAAACGCGCTCGTCGAAGACTGGCAGGTTCGAAAAGGGTGAAACGGATTTGGCCACGGATTTACACGGATGGAACACGGATAAGATGCTGGAAGTTGATGAATCAGGAGAGGGCAAGCTTCTGCACGAGAGCACAACCAGCAGGATCATCGGTGCGGCATTCGAGGTGCATCAACAACTTGGATATGGATTTTTAGAGCGAGTCTATCAACGCGCGTTGCAGGTAGAATTGCTTCGGCGCGGCGCTACGGCTGAGATCGAAAAGAGAATCCAGGTTCAATACAAAGGTGTCGTTGTTGGCGATTACGATGCTGATTTAATTGTAGATGGCTGCGTCGCCGTTGACATCAAGGTCGCCCCTCAATATGGCAAACGCGATGAAGCTCAATTATTAAACGAACTCAAAGCCACCGGCCTGAAGAGTACAAGCGGCTGATTTTCTGAATCCGTGTTTCATCCGTGTAAATCCGTGGCTTAATGAATCTTTCGCCGGAAAAAAAGATTGCGGGCGTACTCGTGCCGTTGTTTGCCTTGCGCAGAGAGAACGATCTCGGAATCGGCGATATCGCGGCGCTGCGTGAGTTTATCGACTGGGTGGCGAAGAGCGGGTTCAAACTGGTGCAGCTCCTGCCGATCAATGAGATCGGCGGCGACAACAGTCCGTACAACACGATCAGCGCGATGGCGATCGAGCCGACGACGCTGCACCTCGCGCCCGGCAGTCCGGAAGATTTAACGTTGGAAGATTTTGATTCCGCGCTTGCCGAGGTCGATCTTCCCGATCTTCGTCGAGGGCCGGTCAAATATCCGCGCGTCAAGACACTGAATCGGCATTTGCTGGAAAAGGCTTTTAGCCGATTTAGCGATCGCGCGAGCGAAGACCGACGACTGAACTTCCGAAAGTTCTGCGAGGAGGAGCGCGCCTGGCTCGACGATTACGTTTTCTTCCGTGCGCTCATGGAAGAAAATGGTGAGAAGGAAAATTGGGACGAGTGGCCGCCCGAACATCAGTCGATCGAAACTGCGCGGAATTGGTTTCGCGAGCTGCCGTTAGATCGACAATCGGTTTTTACAGGCCGGCAGAAGTTCTTTCGTTACGTGCAATGGATTGCGCACGAGCAATGGCGCGAAATCAAATCGTTCGCCGACGAACGTGACGTGGCGCTGATGGGCGACATTCCATTCGGCGTCAGTTATTACAGCGCCGACGTTTTTTCACGGCGCGCAGAATTTGCACTTGATTGGTGCGGAGGCGCACCGCCGGAACCCTATTTCAAGGAGGACAAGTTTACCCAGAAGTGGGGGCAGAACTGGGGCATTCCACTTTATCGCTGGGACAAGATGCGCAGCGGAAATTTCGAATGGTGGCGGCAACGGGTGCGCGGCGTGAAACAGATATTTCATCTTTTCCGCATCGATCATATTCTTGGTTTTTATCGCGTTTACGCATTTCCGTGGCGGCCGAGGCGAAACAAGCGGTTTCTTCATTTTGATTGGAAAGAGATGCTCGGACGGACCGGCGGCCGTGCGCCGCAGTTCACGCCCCGCGATGATTCCACACCGGAGAGTTGCGAAGCGAATCGCCGCGAAGGCGAAGAATATCTCCGCATTGTCCTTCAAGAGTCGGGCAGCACGCGCGTGGTGGGTGAAGATCTCGGGACCGTTCCGGACTACGTGCGACCGAACCTGCAATCGCTCGGCGTCGCCGGTTTCAGAATTCCGCAATGGGAAGTTTATCACGGCCGCGTGACGCCGGGCCGGGAATATCATCGGCTGTCCGTCGCCACTTACGCGACGCACGATCACAAACCGATTCGGAAATTATGGGAGGAAGCGGTCGAGCGGGCAACATCGACCTCGGACCAGGCGCGAAACGAGTTAAACAAGATTGCTGAGTTCGCGCAGTTTCATCCCGGTAACGAGCTGGTCAGCTTCGCGAAAGATTTTTATCCCGCCATCATGGAAGCGCTTTTTGCGTCCGATTCCTGGATTGCGGTTGTCATGCTCACGGATCTGCTACGGAGAAAATATCGCTTCAATGTTCCCGGGACGGCCGCAAATTTCAATTGGACGCGGCGGGTGCAGCGAACAATCGCGCAGCTCAGTTCCAGTCGAACGGTGCGCGGACAAATGCGATTGATCCGCGGGTTACTCGAGAAAACGGGACGTTGCTGATCTGTCATTCCGAGCGGGGAGCGAGGGATCTCACAAAGACAGTCATGCTTTCGAATATTTGAGACCGTGGGCTTCGCCTCGTGCGTGAAGGACGCTCGCGTTATCCTCGATGTGTTGCGAGGTCACTCACTCAGTTCGGGATGACAAACGAACGGACTGCGGCTAAACAAATACATGACTTCTCCGATTAAGATCGCGGTTACCGGCGCGGCCGGACAAATCGGCTACTCACTTCTCTTTCGCATCGCCTCCGGCGAAATGTTCGGCCCGGATCAGCCGATTGCGTTGCATTTGATCGAAATCCCGAATGTGCTTGGCGCGCTCGAGGGCGTGGTCAAGGAATTGCACGACTGCGCCTTTCCACTTTTGAAATCGATCGTGCCGACCGCCGATCTGGACGAAGGATTTCGCGATGTGAACTGGGCGTTGCTCGTCGGCAGCATTCCGCGCAAAGCCGGCATGGAACGAGGTGATTTGCTTGGCATCAACGGTAAAATTTTTATCGGACAAGGCCAGGCGATCGAGAAGAACGCCGCGGCGGACGTGCGCGTGCTCGTGATCGGCAATCCGTGCAACACCAATTGCCTCATCGCGATGAATAACGCGAAGAAGATTCCGAGCGAGCGCTGGTTTGCCATGACGCGGTTGGATGAAAATCGGGCAAAGGCGCAGCTGGCGCACAAGGCTGGCGTCGACATCACGAAAGTCACCAACATGACAATTTGGGGAAATCATTCGGCCACGCAGTATCCCGATTTCTACAACGCCAGGATCGACAATCGCCCGGCGAACGAAGTGATCGGTGACGAAAAATGGTTGAAGGAAGAATTCATCGCGACCGTGCAACAGCGCGGCGCGGCCATTATTAAGGCGCGGGGCCTTTCTTCGGCTGCTTCGGCGGCAAATGCCGTCGTCGGTACTGTGCGCTCACTAACGAACGACACGGCGGCCAACGATTGGCACAGCGTCGCGGTCTGCTCGGACGGAAGTTACAACGTCGAGAAAGGATTGATCTCCTCGTTTCCGATCCGGGTGCGCAGTGGCAAGTGGGAGATCGTGCAAAAAGTTCCGATCAACGAATTCAGCCGCGACAAGATCGACAAGTCGGTCGCGGAGCTGAAGGAGGAGAAATCGCTCGTGAGCGAGTTGCTCGGTAAATAGCTAAACAAACAGCACGGTCATCCTGAATCCGCCTGAGGCGGATGAAGGATCTCGCCCACGCAGCTTACGTCACGCAAAGAACAAGGCGTGATCAATCACCCAATAAGAGGTTCCTCGCTTCGCTCGGAATGACAATCGCATTAGGCGAGTTTCTCACCACTCATTTGCTCGAACGCTTCGACGTATTTCGCTGAGGTCTTTTCAATCACCTCGCTCGGCAATTTCGGTCCGGGCGGAGTTTTGTTCCAGTCGAGCGTCTCGAGGTAATCGCGCACGAATTGCTTGTCGAAGCTCGGCGGACTTTGGCCGACCACGTATTGGTCGGCCGGCCAGAAACGCGATGAGTCGGGCGTGAGACACTCATCGATCAAAAACAGTTTCCCATCGCCTTGTCCGAACTCGAATTTTGTATCCGCGACGATAATTCCGCGTTGTGCGGCGTGATCGCGACCGGCGGAATAAATTTCCAGACTAAGCTTCTCAACTTTCCCGGCCACTTCGTCGCCCAGCATTTTGCGACATTCATTCATGTCGATGTTTTCGTCGTGACCTTCATCCGCCTTGGTCGAAGGCGTGAAAATTGGCTCGGGCAATGGTGAAGCGAGTTTCAAACCGGCCGGCAATTTGATGCCACAGACGCTCTGCGATTTTTGATATTCCTTCCAGCCGGAACCGGCCAGATAACCGCGCACAACGCATTCCACCGTCAGTGGCTTTGTTTTTCGGACGATCATGGAGCGACCGGCGAGTTGTGCGCGAAACGACTGCAGTTCCTTCGGAAACTTGTCGAAGTCCGCGGTGACAAAATGACTATCGATCTGGTCGAAACGTTTGAACCAAAACGCGGAAAGCTGATTTAGCACTGCGCCCTTTTTTGGAATCGGGTCGGGCAGGATGACGTCGAAGGCGGAAATGCGATCGGTCACGACGAAGAGAAGCGTGTCGCCGAGATCGAAAACCTCTCGCACCTTGCCGCTACGCAGCTTTTTTATTCCGGGAAGATCGACAATGGATAGTGGCGAATCCTGCATCGCCTTCACCATGCCGATTTGCCGCGGTAGGGCAAGCGCTCCAAATCACGAGCGTTCACGACGCCAGATATGCGTTCATGGTTCGACCTTGTAAATGAAGAGCCGCTCGTCATTCGTCCGCCAAAAGTTAAGGGTCGTGGGCGTTGCGACTGTTCCGAACTCCGCCAGAACTTTGAGCGAAGAGATTTCATGAGACCATGCCGGACGGTAGGATTGCCACGGGTCCGATCGGACATCGAAGTCACCGCCGACAAGGTAATCGAAAGCTCCGCTGTGAAGCAAAGCAGCGGCCTCTAACCATGGAACAACGGTGATTTTCGCGTCAATTCGCGCCCACTCTGATGGCAGGACGCTCAGTTCCTTGATGGCCAGGACGCGTTGCTGATTGGCCATGTTTTGGCGCAGCCAGTCGACGGCTTGCCTACGACTATCCTGATGCGCCATTCTCCGATGCACCTGTTGAAATGAGGCAAAGCCGAGCGAACCAACGCAGCCACCGATCAAAATAGTAGTCACGCCGTAGCGGAGCCAGAGATGTGCGCCACGACGCGCCCAGCGAATGAATTCGACGAATGTTATGGCTGCGGCAATGCAAACAAGCGGAACAAGTGGCAACAAACTCCGAAACGGTTGAAAAGGCTTGCCCAGGTAGGGCGCAACAAGCATTGAGCCAAAGAGAATCCAACCAATCGCAACGATCCGCGTTTTTTCTTGTCGCAACATCAAGACGACCCCGGCGCAACTAGCCAGCAGCAAGGGCCATCCCAGCTCGAAAATCGAGATCGCCTGAGCGAAGTAGCTCTGCCCGGAACGAATCTGTTCGTAGGATCGAATGTTTGCTACAACGTCGCGCCAGACCGTGGCCGGTCGGAAAAAGGTCATTGGCGCGCCTACTAGGATTCCCAAAAAAAATCCGCCGCCGGCCAAGAAAAGTAGCCGAAGACGACTTCGCCAATCGACGCCGAGGAGAAGGATGCTTGTCATAACAGCTGCGCCCACCGCCGCGGTCTGGTACTTCGAGGCGAAAGCAAGTCCGGTCGCGAGCCCTGCAAATCCGGCGTTTCGCCAAATTGGTTCGCTCGCCGATTGGATTCGTTCACAGAAATAAATCGCCACGAGAGCAAAAAAGGTGGCGAACGTATCGACGATGACGATCGAGCCGCGGGTTACGAGGGCGGGACACACCGCTATAAGAAGCATGGCGAGAAGGCCGGCGTGGTCGCTGGCCAGCCGCGCCGC
Organism: Spartobacteria bacterium; assembly: GCA_003167365.1. Taxonomy (GTDB): domain Bacteria; phylum Verrucomicrobiota; class Verrucomicrobiia; order Chthoniobacterales; family UBA10450; genus Palsa-1382. The sequence goes on from PMTM01000006.1 coordinate 374,143, forward strand.
GATAATTCCGGCAAGAATCACGGTGGCGATACTCAAACAAGCGGTCACGGTCCGTCCAGCGAGGAGCAATTCCACCGGCGCGATGAAGTCATAATTCATCTTCGAGCTCGGAAAATTGCGCTCGTTCGGCAAATCTTTTTGAAAGTGATGACCATGGAAATAGCGATAGAGTGGGCCATAAAGAAAAAGCGCCGCGCCCGCTGAATATGCGGGAAGTGCTGGCAAACCATACCAGTAAACATCGAGACTTCTGTGGTTGAACGAGTCGATCGTCTGATGCAGCACGTGGCCTTCGTCGATATAATCGCTGTAGGGTAACCCGGATCGAATCGGGACAATTCGCAACAGGACAGCCAGGAGAAGAATCGCGCTCCAGCACATCCAGTAGAAAACCGGACGTGATGAAGACGATTCATGCGGCGACATGCTCATATAATTCTCCGAAGGAATTGAATGTTGGACGAGTGTGGCTGGACATTCAACGTTTGCTTCTGCTTATGGCTGGAATCGTCGTCAAACCACGCGCTCGAATTTTTCACGGACACGACTGGGTCTTTTCCGGCGAAGTACTGAAGGTCTTCGGTAATCCGGAGGATGGCGACGTGATTTCGCTGAAAGACGGCAAAGATCATTTGATCGGCAGCGCGATTTACAATTCGAAGTCGCAAATCGTGGCGCGGCGGTTCTCGCGACGGAAGCAGGACCTCGACCTTGATTTCTTCAAACGCCGGATCGCGCAGGCGGCGGAATATCGCGAGCGCCGACAGGTCGATCCCAAACTTTGTCGCGTGGTCTGGAGCGAGAGCGACGGGTTGCCGGGCGTGATTGTCGATCGATACGGCGAGCATTTTGTTCTGCAAACACTTACGCTCGCGATGGACATGCGGAAAGATTTGATCGCCGATGCGATTGTCGATCTTTTCGGGGGCGTCACGATCGTTGAACGCAATGACGCGCCGGTCCGGCGCGCGGAAGGAATGGATTTGCGGATCGGAGTGTTGCGCGGCGAAATGCCGGCCGAAATCAAGATCGACATCGGCGGCTTGAAATTCGACGTCGATCTTTTAGGCGCGCAGAAGACCGGTTTTTATCTCGATCAAGCGCGCAATTACGAAGCGGTTGCACAGCTCGCTCGCGGTCGTCGCGTCCTGGATTGTTTTACCAACCAAGGCGCCTTTGCTCTGGCGTGCGCGCGGGCCGGAGCGGCGGAAGTCATCGGCGTGGAGGAAAATTCGGAGAACATCGAGGCGGCAAAGAGAAACGCGGAGCGAAATCAGTTAAGCGTGCAATGGATCAAGCAAGATGTTTTTCAATTCCTGCGCGCGGCGGAGAAGGCAGAGGCGCAATACGATCTGATCGTTCTCGATCCGCCTTCGTTTACCAAGACGAAGGGTGGATTGCGCGATGCGCTGCGTGGTTATCGCGAGTTGCACGTGCGCGCTTTCAAGCTGCTTTCCAAGGATGGTTTACTGGCAACGTTTTCGTGCTCCCATCACGTGGGTGAAAACGTGTTTGTGCAAACAATTGCTGACGCGCTGGTCGATGCCCGTCGATCGGCGAGAAAGTTGCGCCGTTTCGAACAAGCGCCCGATCATCCGGTTCTACCGACGCTCCCGGAGACGGAGTATTTCAAAGGGTTCTTGCTCGAAATGATGCCGGGCAGATAGAGAGATGAAAACGCACGAAGATTCTGTGAGTGCCTGGCGGCGAACCTTCATAGCTTGCTTTTTCCTCTTCTGTATCGGCGGGGCTTATCATGTTCTGTTTCTGCGAACGTTCTCGCACTGGTGGTTTGAAGATGATCCGGTCCTTTTCGCTTTCGTTCGCACAATCGCAAATCCGCTAAGGTTCTTTTTTGACCGCAGCGCCATCCAAAGTTTCAGCGCCTCTTTGGTGCCGATGCAGTCGGTCTCAATGTGGATCGATAGTGCGATCGCATATCGGAGCGTTCGCTTTGCGCAAATCCATCATCTTTTCAGCCTGCAGGTAACATTGATTTTGCTATACATCGTTTTGCGCGACTTTGGGCTAAGGAGCCGGGCCGCTTTTGCGCTCGTGCTGCTTTGGCTTTGTTTGCCCGCCACGGTATCGGTCAACGAATTTCTTTCCGCCAGACATTATTTGGAAGGGTTTGGTTGGAGCCTCGGTGCTGTTCTTGTCGCGCAAAAGATAGGCCAGAGACGCTGGCGAGAAACGGCACCCACAATTGCGCTTCTGTTTGTAATGCTCGCGATCGGAGCGCTTTTCAAGGAGCTCTATGTGGTCACCGTGCCGTTGTTCGTGTTTTTCTATCTTTATTCGTGCCGGCGATACATGGCGGCCGGAATCGCTCTTCTGGTGATACCGCTTTATGGCCTTTATCGAGTTTGGGCCTTCGGATCGAGATTGCCCTTGTTCATGCCGTTGGTGGAAACGCGCGCCTACCTCAAGTTCCTAGGCCGATTCCCTTATATTTTCGCGGGCAACGCCGGCGGCTATCTGATCATTATTGCGCTGGGGCTGCTTTGCTTGTGGCGCTTCCGGAATATCAATCTCCGGATCGCGGGCTGTGCGCTACTCCTGCTGTGCACTGCTCTTGCCACGATTTATCCAACGACTTTTGCCATCAGCCGCGACTGGCTCATTCACGGCACTTGGTACCGGGTAATGTTTTTCGTGAACACCATCTTTTTGTTAGGCGGCGGTTATTGGCTAGAGAAAACGCAAACGCGCTCCGCGCGCGTGGCGGCATTGGTTTTGAGCGGTGTAATTCTGATTGAGGGAGGCTATGTCACGGAGCGACATTGGCACGATGAGATGGTTCGTTATAAACGCGAGGGTCGATATTATCTTCAACATAATGACCGGCTCATCTATTCCGAGCTGGCTGCCTACTGGTATTTGGGTGGTATGCAAACGCTCTATGAGATCGTGCCGCGGCACTATATCACGTCCCGAGAAGCCGGACCGCTTTCGCCAGAGCAAGCCGCGAGTTATCAAACAGTATGGCGTTATCGGGACGGGACCTTTGTGGAAGATCGACAACTTTACGAAAAACTCCGCGGCCAACGATGAGCTTCCTCCGACGCCGATGATTCGGCGACCGCTGGCAATGGACGTGCGGAAGGATTTGATCGCCGACGCGATTGCCGATCTTTTCGGCAGCGTCACGATTGTTGAACGCAATGACGCCGCTCTGGTCGACGCCCGGCGCTCGGCGAGAAAATTGCGCCGTTTCGAACAAGCGTCTGATCATCCGGTTCTACCGACGCTCCCGGAGACCGAGTATTTTAAAGGGTTCTTGCTAGAAATGGTGCCGGGCCGTGAGGGAGGCGGTGCTAGGATTCGGCGACGGCGAAAAGATGAGAGTGCAAAGCAACTTTATCTCGTGTGTGCAGCGGATGTTCCGCATAGGAGAAAACCTCTACCTGTCGAAAATGTTGCTCGAGCAAAGTGCGTAAGCTTGTGCGCGTGAAAAAATTCTTGTGACTGGCTTCGAGCAAATGCCAGGGAACGGCCTCCCAATCCTTGAAATAGGGAAGCACTTCCAGGTTCGGCACGGAGAACAATGCGCGACCGCGAATAACGCGCGCGATTTCGCCGAGAAAAGAGTCCGGGTCTTCGATGTGCTCGAGCACTTCGATGCAAATCGCGTGGTCGAACTCGCGATCGACGGAAAGAAGCCGCGGAATAGCCCCTTTCAATTTTCGATAAGGCAACTTCCGGCGTTCGAGTATTTCAATGCAGTAGTCGTTCACTTCCAAACCCAGCCATTTGTGTCCCGCCTCGATCAGTCCTGGACCGTAAGCACCCGCGCCGCATCCAACATCGACAATCGAACTTCGCGGCGGCAGGTATTCGAGAACCAGCCGGAGCGCTTCGGGCGAAGGTTGTTCGGCCGGCGGTCCGGAACCGTAAATATCTTTGCGATGCAGCATCTTCGCCTGATCCGGCGGAACGACCTCGCCATAATGGCGCTGGTGCAACCGAGCGGGCACGAGTTGCACGGAAACCTCGCCTAATTTTTCCGCGCCCTTGCCGTCTTGGGCGGAAAACGTAATCGCGATAATGACCGGGCGCGGCGCGGTGATCGGTTCGGGAAATTTCGCCAGAATTTTGTATCCAAGCCGTTGTTCTTCCGAGCTTACTTGTCTGAGTATTCTGGTTTCGCCGATACAGATATCATCGATCCAAGCGCGAACGAGCAGAGGAGACGCACCGTTTTCGGGCACGACAATTGTCCCGGCGATGGAGATGCATTGATCGTAAACGTTTTCGTTCACGCGCGGGCATTCCAATTGATGGTCGATCTTGCGCATTTCGTTCGATTGATTGCTTTGTTCTGAAATGTTAGCGGCTGGACGCAACTGGCGCGAATGCGAAAGCCGGTCGAAATTTCGTTTGGGAAAAATCTGGAATTTTGAAGGACGCTCACTAATGTGGCGGCAGCGGCGAGGTGGATGGAACGTGGCCGCTGATTGTCATGGCAGAAAAGATTCGACCGATCGAGCAGATGCTGGAACTCAACGAGGAGGAATCGCTTTCTCCCGAGCATCTCGATTCGCAAGTGCAGAAGGCGCAGGAGCAATTGGTCCAGCTCAAGCGCCAGCAGGAGCAAATCGAAAAGCAAAAGCGCGAGCTGGAAGAGCTGAGCCGCCGCCAGGAGGAACTGGAACGCGGCCGCGGCGATATGACCGACAAGCTCACGCGATCGCTCGTCGTTCTCGAGCGCGAGGCCTACGACGCGCAAAAGAAACTCGAACAGTTGCGCGCGATGCGGGAAAGCTTCGGGCAACATCTTGAGTTGATCGAAGCGATCGATCCCAAGAGCTGGAATTCGACCGAGCTGCACAAGGAACTAAGCCGCGCTCTGAGCACGGTGGACGATGCGCGCACGGAATTCAGCCAGCAGCGCAGCCGGCTTCAAGCAACGGGAGAAAATGCGGTCGATGCTCAATTGCCGGAAGCAGCGCCGGAACTGAATGGTGGCCGCTCGCTTTTTCAATGGGTCCAAATCGGCTTCGCCCTCAGCCTGCCCCTCATCATCTTCGGTTTCATCGCGCTCTTTTTGTTTTTCTGGATGGCTTCGGCGACGAACCGCTAATTTTCCATGCTTCGCCGTTCCGCTAGATCGACCACGCCGATCGATCAAAAACATCAGCAATTGGCCAAGCAGGAGTCGGAGCTTCGCAACCAGGTTCAGAAACTCGAGCGCATGATCGCGGACGCGCCGCAAGTAGCGGAGGAAACCGCGCGCCGGCAGCGCGAAGAATTGCTCACGCGCGCAAGCGAAGGGCGCAATCGGCTCGATGTTTCCGTCGCGTTGCAGGACAAACGTTATGGCGATGACAACGGCGGCACGCGGCGTCGCGTCTCACTCCGCAAAGAGCGCCAGGAAGGCCGGATCGTGTTTCTCGTTCTGGTGGTCGCGCTCGCAGTCACGCTGATTTGGCTCCTCAGTCATCTGCACTTTTAAGCCGGACCATGGCCAAGACCGCTGATCTCGATGTGGCCTACGTCGCGAAACTCGCGCGGATCAATTTGACCGAGGCGGAGACGCAGCTTTTCCAAAAACAGCTCGGGAGCGTTTTGGAATACGTAGAAAAATTACGGGGAGTCGATGTCAGCCAGGTCGAAGCATCCGCGCACGCGGTCCCGATGTTCGACGTTTTTCGCGAAGACGAACCGCGCGATTGGTTTACGGCGAAGGAAGCTTTGAGCAACGCGCCGCGCCAGGCGAACAATCTGTTCATCGTCACGAAAGTGATCGAATGAGCCGGCGCGATTTGCCGGCGTTCAATATTGCCGACCTGCAAGTTTTGCTTCGCCGCCGCGAAATTTCGCCGCGCGAAGTGCTCGAGACACTGCAGACCCGCATCGAAGATATCGATGGAAAGATCGATGCTTATCTTTCCCGTGATTTCGAAACCGCGCTCAAGGAAGCGGAAAAGGTCGATGTCGATCTTCCTCTCGGCGGCGTGCCCATCGCGATCAAAGACATCATCAGCGTGGCCGGGCAACCGTGCACGTGCGCGTCAAAGATCCTGGCGAACTATCGCGCCATGTACGACGCCACCGTGATTCAAAAATTGCGCGCCGCGGGCGCCATTCCGTTCGGCAAAACTAACATGGACGAGTTTGCCATGGGTTCTTCGACCGAAAATTCTGGGATGAAGTTGACGCGAAATCCGTGGGATGTATCGCGCGTCCCTGGCGGATCGAGTGGAGGTTCTGCCGCCGCGGTCGCGGCCGATGAAGCGTTCGGCGCGCTCGGCACTGAGACAGGCGGTTCGATTCGACAACCGGCTGCAGTCTCAGGCGTGGTCGGAGTGAAGCCGACCTATGGGCGCATTTCGCGATTTGGTGTCGTCGCGTTCGCTTCGTCGCTCGATCAAGTGGGGCCGGTGACGAAAACGGTGCTCGATGCCGCGCTCATCATGAACGCCATCGCCGGCCACGATCCGTCCGAATCAACCTCTTTGAATGAGCCGGTGCCCGATTACACCGCGGCGCTGGGAAAGGATTTGCGCGGTGTTCGTCTCGGTTTGGCCAAGGAATACATGATCGATGGAACCGATCCGCAGGTGAAGGCCGCGGTCGATGCGGCGGTAAAACATTTGCAATCGCTCGGTGCGGAAATTGTCGAAGTTAGTTTGCCGCACACCGAGTACGCAATTTCGGTTTATTACATTCTCGCGACCGCGGAGGCCTCCGCCAACCTGGCGCGGTTCGACGGCGTGCGTTACGGGCATCGCGCGGAAAATCCGAAAGATTTGCTCGATCATTACGGCCGCACCCGCGAGGAAGGTTTCGGCGCGGAAGTGAAGCGCCGAATTATTCTCGGCACTTACGTTTTGAGCTCGGGCTATTACGACGCTTACTACCTGCGCGCGCAAAAGGTGCGCGAGCTCATCCGGCAGGATTTCGCGAAAGCATTTGAAAAAATAGACGCGCTCGTCTCGCCGACTTCACCGGTCCCGGCGTTCAAATTGGGCGAGCGCACCGCTGATCCGTTGCAAATGTATCTCGCGGACATCTTCACCAGCCCCGCGAATCTCGCCGGCATTTGCGGCATCAGCTTGCCGTGCGGATTCGCTGAAATCGACGGAGCCCGTTTGCCTATCGGTTTGCAATTATTAGGGAAGGCGCTCGATGAGGCGCGCATTTTTCAGATCGCGCATGCTTACGAGCAGAGCACCGATTGGCACAAAGCGCGGCCTTCGCTCACGGAAATCCCGCAAGCCGCGTGACCAATTCCACGGCCAAAACGTGGTGGGCAACGATCGATCGCCGGGTGAACTCGCCGGCCGGCATCCGCCTGTTGACCTCGATCTTTATCGGAATCGCATTCGTCTTTTCGGTCTTGCCGCTGCTTCGCTGTCTCCGCGGCCAAAACATGATCGATTACCGGGCCTGGTACGAAGCCGGCCGGAACGTTCTCGCCGGCAACGAGATCTATTTTCTGCGTGGTAGCAGCGAATACGATTTCATCTATCCGCCGGCCTGCGCGCTTTTTCTCGCCGTCGCCAGCGTGCTCGGCCAATGCGGATTTATTCTCGTGCTCGTCGCGATCAACACGATTGCGTGGTTCGTCAGTGCGCGACTCTCGGCCAGGCTCGCGAACGGGGAGCGAGGCCAGCCCAATGCGTGGCTGTATTTGATTCCGAGTTTTCTGGTGATGGTGAGCATCTGGTCGAACTATCATCTCGGCCAGCCGAGTCTCGTATTGCTTGCGCTCATGCTGGGCGCGTTCGCTTCTTTGCGCACGAAGCGCGAATTGTTTGCCGGCACGCTGATCGCGCTGGCGGCTGCAATTAAAGCGTTCCCGGTCGTTGCGATCGTTTACCTGGTTTATCGGAAATATTGGAAAACGGCCGCGAGCCTTGTTTTGACCCTGATCTTTTTGCTCCTGATTTTGCCCGCGCCGTTTCGGGGCGGATTTGATCGCGCGTGGCGCGATCTGGAGAAGTGGAGCACCGGGATGTTGAAATACAATGCCCGCGGGGTTGGTCAGCGGCCCGGGCGCAGCCAGACCTGGAAGAACCAGTCGATCGTCGGCGTAGCCAATCGCCTGCTCCGGCATATCGATATCGATGATACGCGACCGCCCGACCCGCCCGTTTACGTGAACATCACCGAGATGAAGTTTTCAACCGTGAACGCAATCATCGTCGGCGTCGCACTTGCGCTCGGGATCGTTTTTCTCGTGGCTATGCCGCCGCGCCAACTCCGAACTTCGGAAACCGACGCGGCCGAATTCGCGTTGCTTTTATTAATGATGCTAATGCTGACGCCGCTTTCCTATTCTTATCTTTTCTCGTGGCTCATGTTTCCCTTTGCCGTTGTCGCGCAACGCTCTTTCACCCGGAAAGCGATTCCGTGGTGGACAATCGCCGCCTTCGCGGTTTTTCTTTTGGCCGCGCCGTTTCCTCGCGGCGCGCAAGCTTACGGAAATTTCTTCTTCGGCGCGTTGATCTTGTTTGCCGGATTGGCCACCGAGCTTTGGCGAGACAAACACGCTCGTCGCGCGATCAATAACGCCGTCTCCTCCGCGCTGTCATCCTGAGTGGAGCGAAGGATCTCGTCCACGAAGTTTAGATCATCTTCGAACGCAGACGCCCCTCATCTTTGTGTGAGGAATGACATGCAAATGAAACGCGTGTCGTAGTTCAAATTCAGTTTCGAAAAAAGCTGCGCCGAAAAATCGCCTGCAGCCAAACGCGCAGAAACTTCAGCGCGATGGAGAAAGACATTTTCGAATGGCCGCGCGTGCGATCGCGGAACGCGATCGGAATTTCGCGCACGCGCAACTTCGGCCCGCTCCGGACAATGGTTTCGAAAGCGATTTTGAATCCCGCCGCCGATGGTTCGAGCTCCAGCAGCCGGGAACGGGGAATAGCGAAGAATCCGCTCATCGAATCGTGTGCGCCGGTGAGCGGATAAGCGAAGGCGCCGCCGGTTCGCGATAGCATTCGCCGCCAGAGCGGCCATCCGGGTGTCGATCCTCCCGCGACGTAGCGGCTGCCAATCACCATGTCGGCCGTGCCCTCGAGCAACGGCGCGAGCAAATCTCTGATTCTATCGGGCGGATGACTCAGGTCCGCGTCCATCACCAGCAGCAATTCTCCCTGGGCCGCGCGCGCACCCGCCATGATCGCCCCGGCCAATCCCAGTTCTGCCGACTCGCGTTCGATCAAACGAACCGGTTGATCGCGCCCGAGTGCACGAATGATCTCCTGAGTCCCATCGGTCGATCGATCATCGACAAACACGATTTCCTGAAATGAAACGCCGGTGGCAACAATCTGGGAAACAAGCGGCCCGACATTTTCCGCCTCGTTCAGAGTCGGAACAATAATCGAAACCGATTCGGCAATCGCAGACATGTCCGACTCTTGTAGCGCGTTTGCCTCGGTCATGCACGCCCGCGCATCTCGCGGAAGTTAAAATAACGAGGAGCGAACTTTTCGAAATCCGCGATCAAGTTCGGCTTGTTGCGGAAAGCGGGCGTTTCCGATCACGTCTGGTATTTAGAAGAAGTTATCGCTTTGCTATAACGACCCCGATAAAAACGGGCATGAAAAACCTCCTAGTCCTAATCGCGTTCATCCTTATCGGCTGCGCAGCGCAAATGGACGTGCGTTCAACGTCTACCGCAGAGCTTGAGAGGCGAAGAACGGAAATAAATCGCAAACTCGCTGAGGATGATATGGGAGTCGCATGGGGTGTAACTCGCTGGGTGAGCCATGCGAGCGAAAAAAGTAATATAATAAAAGAGAAGCAGGCCATCGACGCGGAGCTATTGCGCCGGAAGAAAACAAATCACTGATTCAAACTGTACCACTACCTTGTTGCGGCGAGACTTACTACATAAGCGAGTGTGGCTACGACTCCGTACCCGAGGAGGACGAGGTGCAGCAACCACAGTTTTGGTGGAAGCGGCATCGGGATAAGCAACTGATAGAACGTATTCGCGATCCAGAATCCAGTCATCGCGAGCAGCACGCCGCGGTCAGGCGGCAAGGATCTATACAATCTGCGGAGCGCAACGAACGTCAGAATGCCCCCGGCCAGGAGAAGGAAACTGAAAAAGAAGTTGATCGAGAAAAGTGCCCATTGAATCACGCCGGGAATTTTCTTCACGAAGGCGTCCCAATGAAACATGGAGGGCAAGAAAAAATGATAGGCACCCATCGCGCAGGAACTTGATGCGGCAACGGCTAGTGCGACCTTCCCGATACGAGCACGGGTCACGCGCATTCCTCCGCGAATTTAATGTGAGTGGCGAAGACTTTCGTAATTATTTCCGTTAGCCTTTCCTCAGCGGAATTACAACGTCTTTGCACGTCCGCTCCATCTTGCGAAAGGTAAATAACGAGGAGCGAACTTTCCGAAATCCGAGATCCGCAATCCGAAATTGAGAGAGCCGACGACGAGATTCGAACTCGTGACCTACGGTTTACGAAACCGTTGCTCTACCAGCTGAGCTACGTCGGCGCGGGCGGCAAAGATTACATCCGGCAGAGAGAGGGGCAAGCGCGCCCGGCAAATTTGTTTGGCCACGGATGAACACGGATAAGAACCAATCTGTGTTTCATCCGTGTTGATCTGTGGCAAGGCCTCTATTCGAGGATCCGATACAGGTGGAGAAAGCAGAGCGGCTGAGACAGCCGCCGCTACATCGATCAATCAGGAATTTAGGAAAGCAGGAAAAGGACAATCTTCCGCTTAGATCCTGTGTTCCTGCTTTCCTGATTCGCTATTTCTACAACTACAAAGCGACTGAGACAGCCGCCTCTACACCGGCAGATCAATTAGGAATTTAGGAAAGCAGGAAAAGAAGAACTTGGCGCTCAGATTCCTGTGTTCCTGATCCGCCGTCTGACACAGACGGCCTACAACTATTTGATGACGCCGACTTCGGCGCGGCGGTTCTTGGCCCAGGCCGATTCGTTTTGGCCGGAATCGGCGGGCATTTCCATGCCGAAGCTGACGGTTTGAATACGGCTGGCATCGACGCCTTGGGAAATTAGGGCTTCGCGGACCGCGCCAGCGCGTCGATCGCCCAGGCCGCGATTGTATTCGGCGGTGCCACGGTCATCGGTGAAGCCGGCAATAATAATTTCGGGCGAACCGTTTTTCATGAAGTTGGCGATCTCCTGAATTTTGCCGCTCTCGGCGGAGCGAATCGACTGACTATCAAAGTCAAAGTAGATCGGATGGAATTGACCACGTTGAACGTTGCCTCCGAAAAAGGAAGTGCCTTCGCGCCGTTCGGGCAACGGCGTGCCGTTGACGTAATCGCCAGTGGTGCCGACATCGGAGCCGCCGCGGTTGCTGGTTCCTTTTTGTCCGCAGCCGGTGCTGCCGAAAAGAAGAGCGAGAAATGCAATCGACGAGAGAAGATTGAGTGGGTGTCGATCTGACCGCGGCGATGTCGTCATAGGTTTCGGCAAAATAGCGGGTGAGCAACTGCGCGCAAGCCGTCGCTACGCCGTTCCACCAAAGGCGCGGCGAAGAGTAGCCCAAAAGCCTTTCGGCCGGGTTGAGTCTCCACGGCGCGCGACCAAGACGGTACATTTCGCGCGATTCAAAATGCCGCGGGTGAGATCGCCCATGATGTAATGACGGAACGGACCGGTGGCCTGCGAAGAGCCGGTGACGATCAAATCGTGCTGCCCGTCGCGCGCTTCCTTGAAAACTTCGTCCAGGACGAGGCCGTGCCGGACACGGATCTCCGCCGGCACGTCGAGTTTTTCGAGCGTCTCCTTTTGCGCGCGCAAATTTTCGCCCAGCTCCGAGCCGGAAGCGAGCAAGCGATCGACGTCTTCTTCGAGTTGCACGAGATCGGCATACATCGCCGGCGGCTCCGCCATGACGTGCAAGAGAGTAACGGACGCACCGGCGCAAGCCGCGAGCTGGCCGGTGAGCCGAACGGCATCGTCGATGAATTGTTTTCCACCGGTGCAAACGAGGAAACGCTTGAGCTGTTCGCATTCGCCGGTGACGACCAAGACCGGCGAGTGCGCCGCTTTGACCGCTTCGTAAGTCTTTGCCGAGCGCAGATAAAGACCGGACGGACCTTTGCCGCGAGTCCCGATCACGGTGAGATCGAATTTGTCAGTGGCGGTAAATTGGACAATCTGCTGAATCGGATCGCCGGCGCGCAAGACGATCTCGACGTTCAATCCATGGGCGCGCAATGATTCCGCTTCTTTGTCCAGCGCGGCGCGCAATGGCTGTTCGTCGCGCGATTGCTCGGCGATGCCAAATAATGTGATCGCGGCCTGGCATTGCCCGATCAACAAACTAGTCAGACGCGCCGCGTTATCGGAAGAAGGCATGCCGTCGCTGCAAATTAGAATCTTCATCGCGGGTTACAATTTATGGCCGCTCCAGAGCGTGTAGATGACGATGACGACGCCGATCAGCGGCAGCGGCACAAAGGCGAGCCGAATTTTCGGGCCGGTAAAATATTGGGTGCAAATGGCGCCGATTTGCGCGCCGATGGCAGCGCCCGTGTTCATGACGAGCGCGATCAGAATATCGACGTTGCCTTTGATCGCGTGGGAGAACGTTCCATAACTGGCCGAGATAATAATCTCAAATAAATCCGTCCCGACCGCGAGATGGGTGGGAATCCCGAGGAGATAAACCATCGACGGCATCCGAATGTAACCGGCGCCGCCGCCGAGAAAACCGCTGAACACACCGCCGACGAAGGAAACGATAATAATCACCCAAAGCGAAATTGATTTTACGCCGGAAACTGGCAACGAAACCATCGGCCAAATTTTCATGCGCTGGATGGCGCGAGTAGCCGGTTTGAAGGCCGATTCATCTCGTTTCCTCTCGGGGCCTTTCAGGTTAGCGCGCGGCGCCTTGTTCTTTTGCATCTGAAAAGTTTTCCAGCTCTCCCAAATCATGAATGAAGAGATGCCCAAGTAAACGGCGATGGAAACGATGCTGACGACCGTGTTGACGTTGCCGGCACGCTTCAGCATTTGAATCAATTGCGCGCCGACTTCCGCGCCGCCGATCGTGCCGATGGCCATGATCAAACCGAGGCGAAGATCGATATTTCCGAGCGCGCGGTGGCGTTTCGCCGCCACCACCGATTTGCCGACGATGTGGGCGAGATCGGTGCCGACCGCAAAGTTCCAATCCAGGCCGGCCAAGCGCAGCGCCGGACCGGCAATAAAGCTGCCGCCCACTCCGAAAAATCCGCCCATGATGCCAATTAAGAATCCGACGATGGCCAGATAAATCGGACTGATGTGCGCGCCGGAGATCGGGAAAAACATGGCTTACTCGGAGCGTCCGCGAATCATGCGCAGCAAAAGTGTGGTCAGGCTTTCGAGAACAACGGCCTGGCCGATGATGAGAAGAATCGCTGTGCCCGCGTAAGTGGTCCGGTGATGGAGTTCAAGCTGGAGCAGCCAGTCCCCCAGGAAATGAAGCACGAGAAAAAAATACCCGACGACGAGCGCGGCATAGACCACCAGCTCGACCGCAAATGCGCGCAGGGTTTTGGCGGTGTCGGCTTTCATTTTATCAGCGGTGACCGGTCAACTATTCATCGCCACTCGCCTGTTTGCCAGTTGTGCGCCAGAACGTAAAAGCAAATATCCATTGCGCGACTGGCGTTTCCTTTTAACATTCCACCTCTCTTTTAATAGGGAGAATTATGGCTGACGCTGCAAACAAATACGCCGAGAACGTATCGGGGAAATTTTATGTCGATGACCAGTGCATCGACTGCGATTTGTGCCGGGAAACCGCGCCGGCCAATTTCAAACGCAACGACGACGGCGGCCATTCCTACGTTTACAAGCAGTCGGAAACGCCTGAGGAAGAAGCGCTTTGCAAGGAAGCGATGGAAGGTTGCCCGGTCGAAGCCATCGGGGACAACGGCACGTAAATGGTAGGGCGCGACCGCCGGGCGCGCCGTGAATGGGCGACCTTGAAGCCTAACGCTCAACGCCCAACGCTCAACGCCCAACGCCCAACTCAATCGGCTGTCGCCCTGACTATCGCCGGTTCGGACAGTAGCGCGGGGGCTGGGGTGCAAGCCGATCTCAAAACCTTCTGTGCGCTTGGTGTCTATGGATTGACGGCCGTGACCTGTGTTGTCGCGGAAACTCCCGGCAAAGTTTCACGGATCGAGCCGGTCAGCGCGGCACTCGTGCGCGATCAAATCGAAGTGCTTTTCAAAAGCTTTCCGATCGCGGCGATGAAAACCGGACTGCTTTGCTCCGGAGAAATCATTCTCACGGTCGCGCGCGCGATGGCCGGTATGGCGCGCAATACCGGAAGAAAGATTCCGCTCGTGGTCGATCCGGTGATGGTCGCGACGAGTGGCGATCAGCTTCTTGGCGCCGGCGCGGTCGAACTGTACGAGACGCAATTATTTCCTCTCGCCACTTTGATCACTCCGAACCTCGACGAAGCCGCGCGATTGCTCGGTAAAAAAATCAAAGATCAGCAATCAATGGAGAAGGCGGCGAAGACGCTGGCCCGGAAATATGGCATGTCGATCTTGCTGAAGGGCGGGCATCTCTCGGGAGGCAAAGCGACCGACGTGCTTTTTCATCGCGGAAAGATCACGAAATTTACCGCGCCTTTTCTTCGCGGCGTTGCCACGCACGGAACCGGTTGCACTTATTCGGCCGCGATCACCGCCGGTTTAGCAAACGGTTTGTCGCTGGAAGCGTCGATCAAACGCGCAAAGAAATTTGTGACGGCAGCCATTCGTCAGCACTTCTGCTGGCAGACCGGAGCCGGCCGCGCAATTTACGCGCTCAATCATTCGCCGCGGGGCGCGAACGCATAGCGCCTCTCGGATTTTTCTTTTGAGATGCTTCGGAGCGGTCGAGACGATCGCGTTTCTCCCAAAGTTTGTTTTCCATTGCCACTTCCGCGGCCGCTGTTTCCGCCTGTTTCTTGCTGCTCCCTTTGCCCTGTCCGAGGTTCAGTTCTTCCCATATCACTTCGACGACAAACGTCTTGGCGTGCTCGGGTCCGCTTTGCGAGATCAGTTTGTACACCGGACTGCGCGGTGAAATGCTTTGCAGCAATTCCTGCAAATGACCTTTTGGGTTGATGTCGGTCGGCTCCTCCTCCAATAGATCGAGATCGGGCCGCGCCTGTGCGAGAATGAACTTCCGCGCCATCTTCAAATCGCTGTCGAGATAAATTGCACCGATGAGCGCTTCGAACGCGTCGGCCAATGTCGATGCGCGCGCGCGGCCACCGCTGGCTTCTTCGCCGCGCCCCATCATTAGATAGCTCCCGAGATCCAGCGCCAGCGCGTGTTTCTTCAAGGTGTCGCGCGAAACCAGGCGCGAACGGAGTTTCGTCAATTGTCCTTCAGGTTCGGTATGAAAATGCCCGTAAAGATGTTCGGTAATGACGAGTTGAAGAATGGCGTCGCCGAGAAATTCCAGGCGTTGATTATCGAACTCTTGCCGCTGCGCCTCGTGGCGCACGCTAGGATGAGTCAGCGCCTCGGCCAGCAGAAGCGGATTGCGGAATTTGTAATCAATGCGTTTTTCGAGCGGGTTCACGTTAGCGCTTCTGATAAATCGCGAGCGACGTGACCAGATCGATTGCGCGCTGCAAAACAGAATCGCGCGGAGTTTTTTCCGACGCTCGGCTGCGGCGTTGTTCCAAACTTTCCAGTTCCGGGTTTGTTCCCGCGAGCAGCGCAGCCTCATTCATGTGCGGCCGCTCCGTTTCGTAAACGAACGGCCCCACTCCTTTTTCAGCGCTCAACTGGAAAATTTGCCACTTGTCCACGATCGACATTTCGACCGGCAAATCTGGTTTCACGCCCTCCGGAAACAACGGCCGATTTTCAGGGAGGACCGCTTCCGCTACCGCCACGCGCAAAATTTTCCCGCTGGGAAGCGGCAGATCCGAATATTCGACCGCGCGCCCGGCGGTCGGTTGTCCAATAATCAACGCCTTTTCATAAAAACGGATCACGCCGGCGAGCGCTTCCGCCGGGCCAGCAGTATCACCATCAGCGAGAATCATCATCGTGCCCTGGTACGCCGGATCGCGGTCCGAAGTAAAAGAGAGATCCTGGCGCGCGCCTTTCTTGCGCAAGGTGAACAGTAGTTTTCCTTTCGGAGAAAATCGTTTCGCGAACTCGGCTCCGGCCGCAAAATCGTTGGTCAGCGAGCTATTGCGAAGATCGACGATCAACGCGTCTACTTTTTTCCCGGTGAACTCAGCAAGCTTCTTGTCCATGGCCTGAAGGTTTCCGCTGGTGAGCGAACCGAGCCGCAGGTAACCGATGTGCCCCTCGAGTAGCTCGCTGTAAAACGGGCTTTCCGCCGGCGCCCCCGCGCGATCGGGCAAGAGAGCCAACCCATGATTCAATCGCACGAGCAATCCCTCGAGCGTTGCGCGGTTCAATTCGGCTTCCGTAATCGCATCCGGATTCGTGAAGTTACTTTTTAAGAGCGTGATCGCGGCCTGCAGATCGGCGGCGTTTAACGAATTGACCAGGTCTTCCGTTGTTGGCGTCGGTGTCGGCGACGCTTTCGCGGCGGGTTTGGTCGCGGATGGCGAGGGAGCGGGAGATTGCGCAAACGCATTCGCCACAGCCAAAACGGCGATTCCCGCCGCGGAGATAAACCGGAAACTCATTGGTGGAGCGCGACCTTATCCGGAACTACGCGCGAGAGCAATATCGCGCCGGTAATGACAACCTTCGAAATGGATGCGCGAAACAGCTTCATACGCGCTGGTTCGCGCTGCATCAATTGTCGGTCCCAAAGCAGTCACCGCCAGAACGCGTCCGCCGGCAGTGACAATTTTACCATTCACACGCTTCGTTCCGGCATGAAAAATCTGAACATCATCCAGCTTCGCTACCTCATCGAGGCCTGAAATCGGTTTCCCGGTTTCGTATTTGTCGGGATAACCGCCGGAAGTGAGCACAACGGTAACGGACGCCCGTTCGTCCCACGCGATGGTGTGATTGTCGATCTTGCCGTCGATGGTCGCTTCCAACAGCGGGAGCAAATCGGATTTCATTCGCGGTAAGATTGCTTGCGTCTCCGGGTCGCCGAAGCGGCAATTGAATTCGAGGACGCGCGCGCCATCCGCGCCGATCATGAGGCCGGGGAATAGCAAACCGCGGAACTCGACTCCCTTTTCGTGTAACCCGCGCAACAGCGGCTGCATGATTTTCTGGTCGAACTGCGTCTCAAGTTCGCGGTTCCAATTGTTCGCCGGACTGAACGCGCCCATGCCGCCGGTGTTCGGCCCTTTGTCGCCATCGAAAACGCACTTGTGATCGCGTGCGGTTTCGAGCAGGCGATAATTTTTTCCGTCCACCAGTGCATGCAACGAACATTCCGAGCCGCGTAAAAATTCTTCGATCACAATTCGACGTCCTGCTTCTCCGAAGCGGCCGTGCGTCATCATTTCGTCGATGGTCGATCTTGCCGCGGCGATGTCGGGCGCGATGATCACGCCTTTGCCGAGCGCAAGACCGTCGGCCTTGATTACAACCGGAAACTTTACCTCTTCACAGTAACGCAGCGCTTCGTTGCTGTTAGAGAACGTGTTCGCCAGCGCGGTCGGAATTTTCTGATCGCGCATCAGTTCTTTCGCAAAGATTTTCGAAGATTCGAGTCGCGCCGCGGATTTTGTCGGACCAAACACGCGCAGTTTTTCGGTTTGGAAGAGATCGACGATCCCCGCGGCGAGCGGATCGTCCGGGCCGACCACGGTTAGATCGACACGATTCTCCTTCACGAATCGAATCAACGTGGAGAAATCGGTCGCGGGAATCGCAACGTTCTCCGACAATTGCCCAGTGCCGGCATTTCCCGGCGCGCAAAAAATGCGATCGACGCCGGGCGATTGCGTCAATTTCCAAACGAGCGCGTGTTCGCGTCCGCCGCTGCCGATCACCAGAATTTTCATCGCGTAGAGTAGCGTAACCGTCTCGGTTGCGTTTACGCAATTCGCAAGCCAGAGGCTTGCGCTACCTTGACGGCGACTCGGCGGGCAAGATCGGCAATTCCAGTTTCTCGGTATGCCGTATTACGAGCAGCTTCGCGGTCACGCCGATTTGTTCGCCCACGAGCACCTTGTGCAGATCGTAAACGCTTCCGATCGGCTGCTCATTAAAACCGACGATCAGATCGCCGTCGCGAACACCTGCGCGTTCGGCTGGGCTGTCCTTTTCGGTGGAGACAACGAGCACGCCTGTTTCCAGAGGAAGATTGTAATAGCGGATAACGCGGCGGTGCAGCGGCACGTTTTGACCCGCGACGCCGATGTAGCTGCGCCGAATTTTTCCATCGCGAATAAGCCACGCGGCCACGAACTTCGCGGTATTGCTCGCGATCGCGAAACAAATACCCTGGGCCGGCCGAATCATCGCCGTGTTCACGCCGATCACTTCACCGGCCGAATTCACCAGCGGTCCGCCGGAGTTGCCGGGATTCAACGCGGCATCGGTTTGAATGATGTTATCGATCAAACGGCCGGATTGCGAATGCATCGAGCGTCCCAACGCGCTAATCACTCCCGCCGTGACGCTGGCTTGAAAACCGAGCGGATTGCCGATGGCGATGGCCAATTGACCGACGCGCAACGTCTCGGAATCGGCCAGACGCACATGTCCAAGTCGCGGCGCATCGATTCGGATAACAGCGAGATCGGTGTCAGGATCATCGCCAATCAACTGCGCTGGATAATCGCGGTCCTGCGGAAGATTCACGATAATGCGCGACGCGTTATGGACCACGTGACTGTTGGTTAAAATAAATCCATCGGGCGCGATGATAAAACCGGAGCCGTTTCCGGCGACCTCGGTGGCGCGATCGCGATTGCTACGCTGGTGAACTTCGATATTCACCACGGCGGAAGCAACCCGCTGCACCGCACTGACGACCGTGCGCGAATATTCATCGAGCAACTGCTCGTCACGTTGCGCCGAATTTTCGCGCTGCACATTTGGCTGGCCATCCGGCTGTCCCTCATTCAATAGGCGTTCGGCGACCATTCTCCCATCCCTCTCAACCGAGTTTTTCATTGCAAATAAGATCGACCTCAGTAACTCAGCGTCAACCGCGCTAGGCCGCGGTCGCCATTTCCTGCGATGCATCAAACCGAAACCATCGTCCTCTTGCTCCTGCTGGTGGCGACGCTCGTCGTCCTCGCGCGAAAACTGGCGGTGCCGTATCCAGTCCTTCTCGTCATCAGTGGACTCGCCCTGAGTTTTATTCCGCATCTGCCGGAGGTGAAATTGAATCCGGAGATCGTTTTCTTTTTCTTTCTGCCGCCGCTTATCTATCCGGCGGCGCTGTTTACTTCCTGGCGCGATTTCCGGAGCAACTTGCGTCCGATTCTCTTGCTCGCGATCGGCTTGGTCCTCATCACCACCGTCACCGTCGCGTGGGTTGCGCACACGATTGTGCCGATGCTTCCCTGGGCGGTGGCGTTCGCGCTCGGCGCCATTGTTTCGCCGCCGGATGCGATTGCGGCCACGGCCGTGGTCCGCCGGCTTTCGGTGCCGCGCCGGATCGAGACAATTCTGGAAGGCGAAAGTCTGGTCAACGACGCGACCGCATTGGTTGCTTTGCAATTCGCCGTGGCCGCACTTCTGACCGGGAGTTTTTCAATCGGGCACGCCGCCGTTCGTTTTGTTTTGGTGGCGCTCGGCGGAATTGGTTTTGGTTTTGTGGTCGGATTCGTGATGCGCTGGGTCCACCGTCATCTCGACGATCCACCGGTGCAGATCACGTTCTCGCTGATTACACCGTTCCTGGCTTATTTGCTGGCGGAACGAATGCACGTCTCCGGCGTCCTAGCCACGGCGACGGCTGGAATTTATCTCGGCTGGTATTCACCACTGATTGTTAGCGCGCGTTACCGCCTGCAAGCCTTTGCGTTTTGGGAGATGGTCGTTTTTCTGTTGAACGGCGTCGTCTTTGTCGTAATCGGCCTGCAACTTCCCGGAATCCTGCGCGCCTTGCCGGGCGAATCGCTCACCACGCTGATTCGCAACGGATTGCTTATCAGCGGCGCCGCGGTGCTGGTGCGGATGGTGTGGGTCTTTCTAGCGGCTTATCTCCCGCGCTGGCTCAGCAAAAAACTGCGCGAAAGAGATCCGAGTCCACGCTGGCAGGACGTAACTCTGGTGGCTTGGGCCGGAATGCGCGGCGTGGTTTCTTTGGCGGCGGCCTTCGCGTTGCCATTTGCGTTGAATGACGGCACTCCGTTTCCGGGCCGCAGTTACGTTTTGTTTTTCACGTTCTTCGTCATTCTGGTCACGCTCGTCCTCCAAGGTCTGACTCTGCCGATCCTTATCCGGAAACTCGGCATTAAAGATGATGGACTGACCGACGAAGAAGAGCGTGTCGCCAGACTCGAAGCAAACAACGCCGCCCTGGCCTACCTCGAAGAGGTCGCAGCCAGCGACGGCAGGCCCGTGGAAATCATTTCGCGTTTACGCGCGGAATATGACGAGCGCGTGCAACAACTGCAACAGTGCGCCGACTGTGATGACGATCGCCGCGGTGAAATAGTGACGCCGCACTATCAGCAGTTGCAACACGAAGCGCTCGGCATTGAGCGCCAAACCATCATCCGCCTGCGCAATCAACGCGTGATCAACGATGAAGCCTTGCGCCGCATTCAGCGCGATCTCGATCTGGCCGAAGCGCGCTTGACCAGCGGTCTATAAAATTACCGCGACCACGAGCTCTTGTCATGTCGAGCGAAGTCAAGACATCTCTCATTGCATCCCTGGTGTTGCGTTGCGCTCGATAGGAGAAAGCTCTCGACAAAATGTGAGGTCCCTCGGTCGCCGCGGCGACCTCAGGATGACAGCATTACCGCGACCAGCTCGGCTCGGTAATCTTTCCCAACCCGTCCAGAATCTTGCTCTTGTGACTATTAACAGTGTCGAGCATGTAAAGCGCGCCGCCTTGCGTGAATATAATGTGACGCGAATCGGCGCCCCAGGCCGGATTCTCTCCGGATGAAACAATGCGTGTGCCGCCGCCAAGGTCGCAAATCGCCACTTGGAATTCGCCGCCACCGCGCACGTTGAACGCAATTTTCTTTCCGTCCGGCGACCAGTTCGGCTCCGTGCAATAACCATGGCCGGTCGAGATTAACTGACCGGATCCGCCGGAAGCAGAGATGCGATAAAGCTGCGGCGAGCCGCTGTTGTCCGACGAGTAAATAATTTCGTCGCCGCTCGGCGACCAGGTCGGTCCCGATTCCACGCCGCGAGTATGCGTCAGGCGCCGCGCGCCACCACCGCCCGCGCTGACGGTGTAGAGTTCCGGGTTTCCATCTTTGCTCACGCTGAGCGCAATCCGCCCGCCATCCGGCGAAAAGGACGCGCCGCTGTTCGTGCCCGGGAAATTAACGATGCGATTGCGCGCGCCACTGGCGAGATCGATCGCGTAAACATCCGGATAACCGCTTTGGTAACCGGTGTAAGCAATGTGGCGGGCGTCAGGGCTGATGGACGGATGGACGCTGATCACGCCGTCGTGCGTGAGCTGGCGCGCGTTCGAACCATCGTAGTCCGCGACATAAACTTCCTTCTTGCCGCTACGCGTGGCGATGAACGTTATCTTGCTGTTAGCGACACCTTTGTTGCCGGTTAGCGTCTCAATAATATCGTTAGCAAATCGATGTGCATTCTCCCGCGCGCTTCCACTATAACTTTTTGAAAGCACAGTGCCGCCGCTGCGATCGGCCACCTGCCCTTGCAAACTTCCGCCGCTCGCCGTGCCTTTCGCGGTGTAACTGGCATTGCCGCTCAAGATGAAGTAACCCGAAAGCGCCAGATCGTTCTGCAAAGTCTTTGTCGCCAGCGTACCTTCGCCGCCGCCAAGTGCTGAAACCGTCAGATTGATCTTATCGCCTTTGCTTACCGTAATAGTCGGTGGCTCTTCTTCGGCGAAGATCGACGATGATAAGATCAATATCGAAATGAGCACTAAGGCCGAGGTCTGCCGGCAAAATCTGAAATCTGAAATCTGAGATCTGAAATTCTTTGTCATTGTTCGGAATTTAATTCGAAGTTGATTCGGACATCGTAATGCTCGCCTTTGACGAGTCCGGCCGGCAGAGGATCAACTTGTGTGACCCGTTTCGCAACCGCCGTGACCGATTCATCGACGATCACATTGTTAGACGGCTTGATAATTTCGAAATTGGAAACGCGCCCGTCTTTTTCAATTCGCAGTTTCACCAGTACGGCCAGCTTGGCGTCCGAGGGGACGGCCGTCGTCGGCTGAACCCATTCGCTGTAAAAGCGATCGTGCAACATACTTCCGTACCAGCCAAACTGCGATTCGCCGCCGGCCCCGCCGGTGTGTCCGCTCGAACCCGGCGACGTTCCTTTGCCGTTCCCGCTGTTGGCGGCAATCGCTTTCGGCGGTTTTTGCGATGAATCGGTTTCACCGATGTCTGTTTTTCCCAGCGCAGCCTTCGCCAGCTTCTTCTTTTCCGCATCAGGATCGACCTTCTCCTCGTTCTCATCCGATTCAGCCGGCGTTGGTTTTGCTTTCGGCGACGGCTTGGGTGACGCCTTCGCTAGGATTATTTTTTTCGGCGACGGCTTGGGAGTGGGTTTTTGGGTTGGTTTCGGCGTTGCTTTGGGAGTCGGCTTCGGTGTGGGTTTGGGAGTAGCTGTCGCGCTTGGCGTCGGCTTCGGCGTAGATAATTGAATCTCGCTCTTCGCTGAAGTGAGAACGGGTTGTTCCTCTTCGCGTTCTTCCTTCTTTGGTGATTCCGGTTCGGGCCGAGGCATGGAAATCTTTGCTGTCTTTGGTCGCGTCGTGGCTTTCGGTTGTGATTGGGATGCGGCTCCGTCGCCCGCGCCGCCGTTCATCCAAACAACGCTTTGCGGGTTTGAAGCGGTGGATTCGTGGCTCCAGCGAACGAACCCAATGAAAAGCGCGACGTGCACCAATCCAATGAGCGTGACGTTGCGCCAGAAGCGTGCGCCTTTCGACATCGCTATTTCGATTCGACTTTCGTCGCGATCCCAACCTTGGTGATTTCGGCGCGTTGTAATGCGTCCATCAATGCAACCAGTTTTTGCACCGGCAATTCGCGATCCGGCCGAATCACCACCGCGACGTCGGGATTCGCTTGTTTAAGCTGAATCAGTTGCGTGGAAAGCGAGTCAAGATCGACCACATGATTGTTGAGCGTGATCGCCTCGTTTCGATCTATCGAGATCGTTTGCACTTGCGACGCATTGACGGGGGTGCTGGCTGCGCCGCTCGATGGGATAACGAGACTCATGCTGTTCTCGAGCAACGGCGTCGTGATCATAAAAATAATCAGCAACACGAATGCGAGATCGAGCAACGGCGTGATGTTGATCTCGCTCAGTGTGCTCAGGCTGTTGCGTTGGGAATAACGTCTCATCGCTTCTGCATTGGACGTTGAGGCATCACTTTATCTTCGAAAGGCCCCTTCGCGCGTTCCGTGATCGACATATTTGTGCTCGAATTCCGACGCGAGCTCGGCCGCGAAATTGTCCATCTCGACGATGGCGGCGCGAATATTTGTCACCAGATAATTGTAACCAAACATCGCCGGGATCGCGACGCAGAGCGCGGTCACGGTGGTGATGAGCGCGCCGGACACGCCGGGCGCCATCGACGCCAAGCTCGCGGAGCCCGCCACGGCCACGCCGGTAAACGCATCCATCACGCCCCAAACCGTGCCGAGCAATCCGAGAAAGGGCGAGCCGCTCACTGCGGTGGCGAGCAAAATCATTTGCGACTCGAGACCGAGTGCGGTCTCACCGACGGCGCGTTCCATCGCGGCGTTGACTGCGCCCATTTGCGCCGGCGAAATTTTGTCGGCGATATCAAGTCGCGCGCGAAACGTTTCGTCCACTTCGGCCGAGCCGAGCATTTGAAACGTCATCTCTTTGCAACCCGCGCAATAAACACTGAAGAGAGGCGATCCCGAAAAACGCGCATTCTTCTCGAACAACCGAAGCGGTTGCCGATCTTGCCGGAAAGAATCGAGAAACCGCCCGTTCTGTTTTCGCGCGAACTGGATCACGCGCAATTTCGTGATCATGATCGACCAGCTGAAGATCGAGCCGATGGCGAGCAGGAGAAGGACAAGCCTGCCCGCGATCGTGGCGTGATTGAACGCGAAGAGAAGACCGCCGGCCGCAATCAACTTCGCAATCAGCATTTCCGCTTCACCTGACTAAGTAATAACGCACTTTCGACGAAGCGAAAGCGGGAGATGGTCAAAACAGTTGTCTTAGCGTGGCACCCGAGCGCTTGGGTGACTACTTTGGTAATAGTACGGTTTGAATCGCGTCAGTTGTGCCGAAAAACGTACCCGATGGTTACTATAGCGGCCAACGAATTGAGGAATGCGTGAATCGAGGCGACGATTACGAAGCCAATCTTCCAAGAAACGCGCCGCCACATCACATAGGCGATTGACATAATCACCCATCCCGGCGCTATCACAAACGCCCGTTGAATTGAGAGGGACCCATCAAGAAAAGCAAAAATGACTGCGGAACACGCAACCAATAACCATGCTGGTAATCGTAACCATCGCAGCAGCTCGATGATGCCAATCAAAAAGAATGACTCGATAAGTGGTGCAAGCACAAGCGCGACAAACTCAAACGCTGGCGAGCGATGTCCGAGAAACGTGCCAATCGGCGGCACCGGCAACCCAAACGCTATCTCAATCGCTTGCAGGAAACGGCTCGCGAACGTCGCGTAGCAAACCATCACCACCACGAAAACAACTTTGGACTCACTGCGCGGGAGGAATGCAGATGCGTTCATCTTTAGTTCAAATCTAATAACGTAATTACTTCGTCCAAGCTTCAAACATAGTCAGATACGCCCGCTTCTCAGATTGTGTTAGATCGACATCTTCTTTGGAAATGCCGGCCGGATTTTTGCCACGGCGACAACTGCGACGCCGATCGCGATTAAAAAGAAGGAGAAGAATTGGCCGCGCGTAAAACCGGCAATCAACGTGGCATCCGGTTCGCGAAAGTTTTCGACGACGATTCGCACGATCGCATAACAAATAAAGAAGAGTCCCGTCAAAACACCGTTCGGCTGCCGCATTCGGGTGCGGACGAACCACAGGATCGCGAACAAAACGATCCCTTCGAAAAACGCTTCGTAAAGCTGCGAAGGATGACGTGGCGTCAGAATTGTTCGCAGAATCTCTTTCACTTGCGGTTGTCGATGCACCGCGGCGACGATCGCTTCCGGTGTGGTCAGTGACGGATCGATCCGCGAGCAGGTTGCAATCGCGCGATCCATTTCATCGGTGTTGTCGAATAATTCCTTCGGGAACTGCATTGCCCATGAAACATGAGTCGCGCGTCCATAAAGCTCGCCGTTGATAAAATTGGCGCAGCGTCCAAAAAACAAACCGATCGGAGCGGCCACGACCAAATTATCACCGAGGTTCGTCCAGGAAAGTTTATGGCGCCACGCATAGTAGAATGTGAACCCCAGAATGCCGAGCATGCCGCCGTGACTGGCCATGCCGCCTTCCCACACGCGCAAGATCGACAACGGCTCGCGCAACATTTCCGGCTTGTAGAAAAAAACGTAGCCGAGCCGACCGCCGAGCAGCACGCCGAAGATAGCGGCACCTAAAACGAAGTCGCCCACCTGCGCCAGCGGCAGGTCCGCATAACCGCGTTTCGCCAGCCAACGGTAAATCCAATAAGCAGCGCCGAATGCGAGGACATAAGCCAATCCATACCAGCGCGGCCCGATATCACCCCACAACCGGATGATGAAGGGATCGAAATCGTTTAGATAATAAGCGAGCATTGGTGCGGCGATTGTCAGCGATGTTTGTGAAACCGGCAATCAAAACGCGCGTGTGTCATCCCGAAGTCGCCGCGGCGACTGAGGGACCTCGCATTCGCAGTTAACGATATCAGTGTCCCGAGAAGATCGTTCACCCTGTGCGAGGTCCTTCGCTTCGCTCAGGGCGACAGCGCTTTTTTTCTCGCGGCTGGGTTCAACACATCGCGCAAGAAAGGCGCGGTGCGGCTCACCCGATTCTTCGCGACTTCCTCCGGCGTTCCGAACGCAACGATCTCGCCGCCGTCTGCGCCGGCTTCCGGTCCAAGATCGACGAGGTAATCGGCCTCTGCGATCACGCTAAGGTTATGCTCAATCACAAGCACGGTGTTGCCTTCGTCCACTAATCGATGCAGCACATTCAGCAGCAATTCCACGTCGGCCATGTGCAAACCGATGGTCGGCTCTTCGAGCAAATACAATGTCGATCTTGGTTTTCGCATTTTGCGAATGCGTTCGTTCTGCGCCCGACCGATCCCACGCGTCAGCTCGGTAACAAGTTTCAATCGTTGTGCTTCGCCGCCACTCAATGTCGGACTCGGCTGACCAAGCTTGAGATAGCCAAGGCCGGTATCCACGAGCAACGAGAGTGAGCGCGCGATTTTTTGATGCGCGCTAAAAAACTCGGCCGCTTCTTCGATCGTCATCTCCATCACGTCACCGATGCTCTTTCCGTCATAGAGAACTTCGAGCGTCTGCGAATTGTAACGGCGCCCGTCGCAATCTTCGCATGGCACATAGCCGCTCGGCAAAAAATTCATCTCGAGCTTGATCACGCCCTGGCCTTTGCAGGTTTCACAACGTCCGCCTTCCGAGTTGAACGAAAACCGGCTGGCCGAATAACCGCGCACGCGCGAGACGGGAAGTTGCGCGTAAAGATTCCGGATCTCGTCGAAGACTTTGATGTAGGTCGCCGGCGTGGAACGCGACGTCTTGCCGATAGGCGATTGATCGACTTCGTAAACCGCTTCCAGCTTCTCAACTCCGCTCACGAGCTTCAACAATTCGTCATCTCCCGCGTTTTTCTTTTCATTCAATTCGTCCCGCACCGCCGGCCATAGAACATCGTGCATCAGTGTCGATTTTCCGGAGCCGGAAATACCGCTGATGACCGAGAGTCGGCCGAGCGGAAAACGGACATCGACGTTCTTTAGGTTGTTCGCGCGCGCTCCACGAATTTCGATCCAGTTTTCAACGTCGCTCAACGATCGGCGCGATTTGCGAATTGGGTGACAGAGGGGAGTTGTTAAACAACGTCCGGTCTCGGACTGCTTGGCTCGCTTGATGTCCCGCAAAGTTCCCTGGGCCACGACTTCTCCGCCGTGAATTCCCGCGCGCGGGCCAAGATCGACAATGTGATCCGCGCGCCGCATCGTTTCTTCATCGTGTTCGACGATGACGAGCGAGTTTCCCTTTTCGCGAAGCGCGGTCAGCGTTTCGAGAAGGCGCAGGTTATCGCGCGAATGCAAACCGATGGTCGGCTCGTCCAGAACGTAAAGCACGCCGCGCAAATTCGAGCCGAGCTGTGCGGCAAGCCGGATGCGTTGCGATTCGCCGCCGCTTAACGTCTTGGCCGAGCGCCCAAGCGCCAGATAACCGAGCCCGACGTTTTCCATGAAATGCAAACGCTGCCGAATTTCGGGAATCAAATCCGCCGCGATCGTTTGTTGCGTCCCACGAAATCGCAATTTATCGATCTGACGCGCCGCCTCCGCGGCGGACAGTGCCGTAAAACGATCGATTGTCTGACCTTGCATGCGCACGTAGCGGGCGACCGTGTTCAAGCGCGAGCCGTGGCACGATGGGCATTCGTGCGCTTCGCTTTCATCAGTCCATTCGGATTCGCGTTCGGCCGCGAGTTCATTCTCCAAAACCGATTCGCCATTGTCTTCTGTGCCGGTTTGTAATTGGCGATTAAAGATTTCGCCGAACCCGCCGCATTCTTTGCAGGCGCCGTGGGGCGAGTTGAACGAGAAGAGCCGCGGATCGAGTTCTTCAAAGGCGCGTCCGCAACCCGGGCAACTCATCTCCGTGCTCATGACGGTCAGCCTGTTCCTGGCGTCGAGCAGATGCGCAGTGCCGCGTCCGATTTGCAGTGCGCGCTGAACGAGATTGCGCGCTTTCAAGATTCGCCTGGCGTCGATCACACCGACAACAACGTCGATAGTGTGCTCTTTGAATCGCTCCAGTTTTCGGAAATGCGAAATCGGAACAAGGATGCCGTCGACATAAAGCGTGTCGAAACCTTGTCGCTCCGCCCAGCGTGCCACGTCAGTATGAAATCCTTTCCGCGCTTTCACCAGCGGCGCGAGCACTTTCAAGACACCGCGTTTAACGGCCGTCTCAACCTGCTTCACGATCGCCCCGACACTTTGTTTTTCGACCGACAAATCGCAGTCCGGACAAAATTGCGTTCCGGTCTTTGCGAAGAGTAATCGCAAGAAATGGTAAACCTCCGTGACCGTTGCTACGGTCGATTTGCCACCCCCGCGCGTCACGCGCTGCTCAATTGCGACACTCGGCGGCAATCCGGTGACAAGATCGACATCGGGTTTTTCGAGCTGCTCGACAAATTGCCGGGCGTAAGGCGACATACTGTCGAGGAATCGGCGTTGCCCCTCCGCGAAAAGAATGTCGAAGGCCAGCGTCGATTTTCCCGATCCGCTCAATCCAGTGACAACGACCATTTGGTCGCGCGGAATGTTGACGTCGATATTCTTGAGATTGTGTTCGCGCGCGCCATGGATCCCGATCATGCCGTTGTTCCCATTGAAATGAAATCGCGGAACACTCTCGGCAGCGCGCGCCAATTCAACGCTGTCATCCTGAGCGTAAGCGAAGGACCTCCCCGACCCGCTCGAGCCATTGCGGGGTCCATCGTCGTCTTCGCGACTCGGGATGATACGTAATCGTCCCGGCGATTTCGAAAGCGCTTTTCTCAAGAATCTTCCGGTGTGCGATTTGTCGATCTTGGCGATTTGCTCCGGCGTCCCGGTCGCCACAACTTCGCCACCTTCATTGCCAGCTTCCGGCCCAAGATCGATAATCCAATCCGCGCATTTGATCACCTCCAAGTTGTGCTCGATCACGACGATCGAATGACCATGATCAACGAGACGCTGAAATAATTGCAACAGGATGGCCACGTCATCGAAATGCAAACCGGTCGTCGGCTCGTCGAAGATGAACAGATTGCGGATTGCGGATTGCGGACTGCGGATTGAGTCTCCGTTCGTTGAACGTTGAGCATTTTCTGTTTCGGTGAGATGCCGAACCAACTTCAATCGCTGTGATTCGCCTCCGGACAGCGTGTTCAACGGCTGCCCGAGCCGCAAATAGGCGAGCCCAACTTCTTCCAGAATACCAAGCGGTTCCGACAAACTTTTTTGCTCGCCGATCTCCGCGAAAAACTGGATCGCCTCTCCGACGGTCATATCGAGCACGTCGTGAATCGATTTATCCTGCATCTTGATCTTCAGCACGTGCGACTGAAAACGACGGCCTTCGCATTCAGCGCAGCGGACGTAAAGATCGCTCAAGAATTGCATCTCGATCTTTTCGAAACCGGTGCCGGAGCAGCGCTCGCAACGTCCGCTCCCGGAATTAAACGAGAACGCGCTCGCGGTGAGGCCCTGCGACATCGCTTCCGGTTGCGCGGCAAAAAGTTCGCGTACGCGATCGTAGAGACCAAGATAAAGAACCGGCGTCGATCGCGGCGTGCGCGCGAGCGCCGATTGGTCCACCATCACGACATCGCCGATCCGATGCGCACCCGTGACCGATTTGCATGCGCCGGGCTCCTGATCGGACGATTGTTCCTTTGCACGCGCGAGATGGCGATACAGAACGTCATGGATCAGCGTTGATTTTCCGGAGCCGGAAACGCCAGTCACGCAGGTGAAAATGCCGAGCGGAAGATCGACATCGATATTTTTCAAATTGTGCTCACGTGCGCCGGTGATCTTGATTGACGATTTCGATTTTCGCCGCGACTTTGGCACCGGAATGTTCTTTCGACCGGCGAGATAATCTCGCGTGAGTGATTGAGGCCCGCGCGCGTTCCTCAGAAAATCTTCGAGCGCGCCGCTATAGACTAGTTCGCCGCCGCGCTCGCCGCGTCCGGGACCGATGTCGATTAGATTATCGGCAGCGCGAATAATCTGCTCCTCGTGTTCGACCACGAGCAGCGTGTTCCCTTTGTCGCGCAAGTTGTGCATGACACGGACGAGGCGCCCCACGTCGCGCGGATGCAGACCGACAGTCGGCTCATCCATGACGAACAGCGTATTGACGAGCGACGCGCCGAGACACGTTGTTAGATTTACGCGCTGGACTTCGCCACCACTGAGCGTGCGGGTCGATCGATCGAGAGTGAGATAACCGACGCCGACTTCGCAGAGATAACTCAGGCGTGCACAGATTTCGTTGCGCAACATCTGCGCGGTCGAGTCGCGCGGCGAGATGTCGATCTTGGTCAGGAAATCGCGCGCATCGGAGATCGAGAGCGCGTCGAATTCCGGAAGGGTCGGCTGTAGCGGCGGTCTATGACCGCCGTTTTGATTAGTACGGCGGTCATATACCGCCGCCACAGAAGAAATTTTGAAATTGAGCGCTTCGGGTTGAAAGCGTCCGCCGTTGCAACTCGGACAAGTCGTGTAAGCGCGATAGCGACTGAGCAAAACGCGCACATGCATTTTGTAGGTCTTGCTTTCGAGCCAGCGGAAGAATCCGCGCACGCCGTACCAGCGATCGTTTTCGTAATCGTCATCGACACCATCCGTGCGTTTCTCGCCATTGATCACGAAGTCCTGGTCGGCTTTCGGGAGTTCTTCGAACGGAATGCGAATGTCGATCTCCTCGCGCGCGCAGGCCCGCAGTAAATCCTTTTGCGATTCGCCGAATTCTTCGCCGCGAAAAACACGGACGACTCCTTCTTTAATATTAAGACTGCGATCCGGAATCGCTTTGTTCAGGTCGATCGCGATCGTGCGCCCAAAACCGCGGCAC
This sequence comes from Spartobacteria bacterium, assembly GCA_003167365.1. Taxonomy (GTDB): domain Bacteria; phylum Verrucomicrobiota; class Verrucomicrobiia; order Chthoniobacterales; family UBA10450; genus Palsa-1382. The sequence goes on from PMTM01000006.1 coordinate 405,009, forward strand.
TCCGGACAGGCGCCGAGCGGACTATTGAAACTGAACAAACCCGGAGTCGGCGGCCGGATGTCGAGATCGCAGTGCGCGCAATGCCAGCCGGTCGAGAATGGAAGTTCCGGTCGAGAATGGAAGTTCCGATTGCGGATTGCGGATTGCCGGATCTCTCTGTATTTCGGCGTTGGGCGTTGGGCGTTTTCTGCTTCCGAAATCGGCACGACGTTGACTCGGCCTTTGCCGAATCGCAGCGCGGTCTCGAGCGCTTCAGTAAGTCGCGCGGTATTTACCGGTGAGATTTCGATTCGGTCTTGGATGACTTGGACGCGCGCGCCGAGTCGCTTGATTTTCTTGTCCGAATCGACGCGGACGATTTCGTTGTCGATCCAAACGCGCAGATAACCTTGTTGTTGAATAAACTCGAAGAACTTGTGCGGTTCCGTTTTGGCGGGAATGGCGACCCAGAAATTGATCAGGACATTTTTGCCCGACAGTTCATGCAGAACATGATCGGCAATCGACTTCGCGGTTTCCGGGCGAATCTCACGATCGCAACTCGGACAAAACGCGCGGGCGACGCGCGGCCAAAGCAACTTCAAGTAATCGTTGATCTCCGTCATCGTCCCCACGGTAGAGCGGGAACTTTTGACCGGGTTTGATTGCTCGATCGCGATGGCGGGCGGAATGCCGCGAATGTCGTCCACGCGTGGTTTGTCCATCCGATCGAGGAACTGCCGCATGTACGGGCTGAAGGTTTCGACGTAGCGACGCTGGCCTTCGGCATAGATTGTTTCGAAGGCGAGACTCGATTTGCCGCTGCCACTGGGACCGGTAATGACCGTCATTTTCCCGAGGGCAAGATCGACATCTACACCCTTGAGATTGTTCTGGCGCGCACCGCGAATCTCAACCCAGCCCGCCTCAGGCGGGTCAACCGGCGCGGCGACGCGTCTCTTTTCGGCAACCTTTGAACCCACTAACGACTATCCAGGATTGCGCCAACGTTGGCAAATTTCCGCAGCGAAAAGCGTGTCATCCCGAACGGATGTGAGGGATCTCGCAGTCGAAGCTACTGCTCACAAGAGATCGAAGAGTATTCCATCACCCTGTGAGAGGTCCCTCGCTCCGCTCGGGATGACAAAACTTGGGCGCGATGACGATTATCGACCAAGACGCGCCGCGAGTTTTTCACGCAACTTCAACAACCGATCGGGCACAACGCCGCCGAGCGATTCGAAAAACCTCGCGTGGTCTGCGACTTCCTTTTTCCATTCGTCCGGTTTGACGGCGAGGAGCTCGTTCAGATTTTTGCGCGAAAAAGTTTCCATCTCGGCAATATCGACATCTTCATTTCGCGGAATCTGACCAATAGACGACTCACTCGCGCCACCGGAGTTTTCACAGCGGTCGATGATCCACTTGAGTACGCGCATGTTGTTACCGAAGCCTGGCCAAAGAAATTTTCCGTCGGAACTCTTGCGGAACCAGTTAACGTTGAAGATAAGCGGTGGATTGGTGAGACGTTTTCCGATCTCGAGCCAGTGGCGAAAATATTCGCCGATGTTGTAGCCACAGAATGGGAGCATGGCCATGGGATCGCGGCGCACTTGTCCGACTGCGCCGGTCGCGGCCGCGGTCGTTTCCGAAGCCATGGTCGCGCCGATGTAAACACCGTGTTCCCAATCGAACGCCTGGAAAACCAGCGGCATCGTGTTACTGCGGCGTCCGCCAAAAATGATCGCGCTAATCGGTACGCCTTCGCCGTGTTCGACCTCGGGGTCGAGGACGGGATTGTTCATCATTGGCGTCGCGAAACGGCTATTTGGATGGGCCGCTTTTTCTTTCGAGTCCGGCGTCCAATCGTTGCCTCTCCAATCGAGCGCGTGCTTGGGCGGCGGACCATCCTTGCCTTCCCACCAAACGTCACCGTCGTCGGTCAGCGCGACGTTGGTGTAAAGCGTGTCGTGCTCGATCGATTTCATCGCGTTTGAATTCGATTTGTAACTCGTCCCTGGCACGACACCGAAGTAACCGTTTTCCGGATTGACCGCGTAAAGTTTCCCATCACGAATCTGCATCCACGCGATGTCGTCGCCGACGGTCGTGACTTTCCAGCCTTTGAAATGCGCGGGCGGAATGAGCATGGCGAAATTGGTTTTCCCGCACGCGCTCGGGAACGCCGCCGCCACGTAATGTTTGCGGCCTTCCGGGGATTCGACGCCGAGGATAAGCATGTGCTCCGCGAGCCAGCCCTGTTTGCGCGCGAGATATGAGCCAATGCGCAGCGCGAGACATTTCTTGCTGAGCAAGACATTGCCGCCGTAGCCGGAACCGACCGAGATAATCGCGTTATCCTGTGGGAAGTGGCAGATGAACCGGCGCGCCGGATCGAGATCCAACAAGGAATGGACCCCGCGGTTCCACTCCGCTTTCACGTCATGGCCGAGCCGTTTCACGGCGACCGCGCCCATGCGGGTCATGATTCGCATGCTGAGTACGACGTATTTAGAATCGGTGATTTCGAAGCCAACCTTGGCGAGCGGCGAGTCCGGCGGGCCCATGATGTAAGGGACGACGAACAGCGTGCGCCCGCGCATCGCTCCCTTCAACAGTCCCTGCAACTTCGAATAAGTCTCGGCCGGATCTGACCAGTTATTGGTCGGGCCGGCTTCTTCTTTGGTCGGCGTGCAGATAAAAGTGAACTGTTCGACGCGGGCGACATCATTTGGATTCGAGCGATGCAGATAGGAACGGGGAACTTTTTCGTCGTTGAGTTTGATCAGGATTTTTTGTCCGAGGGCTTGCTCGATCAGGAACGCGTTTTCCTCTTCGGAACCGTCGCACCAAAAAATGTTCTCAGGCTGCGTGAGTCTGGCCACGTCCTGAACCCAATCGAGCACGGCTTGGTTCGTCGGTTTCGAATCGCCAATTCCTTTCGGCGGCGAGATAGCAGGTGAGAGGTTCTTCATGAATACGACTCCGAAAGTTTTCGCGAGCCCCGATCAATTCGGGGTTGTCGATCTTGCGATCGGTCCAAGAATGTGAAGGGATAATTTCCGCTGCTTCAGCCGCATCTCCAAGAAAAATCTCGCGTTAGGCGGCAGAGGGTTCGCCTTGCGTCAACGGAGGCGAGTGCGATTAATTAGTCATGTTCGGAGTCACTACCTCCGATGATTACCGCCCAGTCGCATGGATGGGGCGTTACCCCGTCGATGTGACGACGATGCTCGTCGGAGCGCACATCGCGCTGGCGGTTATCGCTTGTATTCTCGTTGCGGCCGGCGCTGGGTTCTTCCTAAACGGCCTCCAATTCGACAGCGCCGAAGTGTTGTATCGCGGACAACTCTGGCGTGTCGTCACATATGCTTTTGTTCATTCTCCATCGGGACTTCTTTGGTTCGCGGTTGAGATGTATATGCTGTTTGTTTTTGGCCGCGAAGTAGAACGCTTCCTTGGTCAACGCGCTTACATTCTTTTGTACTGCATCTTGCTGGTAGCGCCGACGCTCGTGCTGACGATTTGGGGCCTTTGGCAACCTGTAGGGCTCGCTGGCTCCCCCGCGTTGCACTTTGGGATTTTCGTGGCGTTCGCGACAATTTATCCGCGCGTTGAATTATTTCTCCGGATTATGGCCAAATGGGCCGCCCTGATCCTTGCCGCCATCTACACGTTGCAGTTGCTGGCTTATCACGCGTGGGCCGATCTCGCCGTGGTCTGGATAAGCATCGGTGCTGCGTTCCTGTTTGTGGAACTGCGCGGCGCTGGACCCGAGATGGTTTGGCTGGAGAATTTTAGAGCGCGGATGCAACCGAAGCCGAAGTTTCACGTTGTCCAGAAATCGAGCACGCGTCGCGTGGCCGACTCGGAAGATGTTTACGCCTCGGTCGATCCGATTCTCGACAAGATCGCGAAATCCGGGATCGGCAGCTTGACCGAGAGCGAACGACAGGCTCTCGACCGAGCGCGGAACCGCCTCCTCAAAAAATCAGAGTGACGGTGCGGCCAGCATTGTCTCAATAAACTCGGCGACGCTCTCGGCGTGGAGCAGCAATGTCCGCAACGGATCGTCTTTCGTTGCTCGCGCGATCGCACCGATAACGATGAGATAATCGTTCAGCATCTTTTGCGGCACGCCGATCAAGAAAATGAGATGGGCGAGATCTCCGCTTTCATTCCACGGAATTCCGGCTTCGCTTCGTCCGATTCCGAGAACGATCTGATCGACAAGTTCCGTGCGCGCATGCGGGAACGCGACGCCGTACTCGGTCAAAGTTGAGCTGGTCCGTTCGCGCTCTCTCACTTCCTTGAGAAAATTTTCGGAGTCGCTGATTTCGTTGTTGGCGACGAGGAGGCCGGCAAGCTCGCGTAGCGCCTCGGCCTGCGTCGCGGCCTTCAGGGCAAGATCGATATGTTCTTTTTTGAGCAAATCGGAGAGAGCGAGGGCCATAAGCGGGTGCAGGATTTGTTGGATTATCCCGGCAAACGCAGTTATCCAGTTAATCGATCAGCTGTGGCAACTGAAAACATTCCTGGCGCACCGACCGATGAAGCGACCATCTCGCTGCAACGGAGCCTGTACGATCCCGGCTACGTCAACGCGATGTCGCATTTTTATCGCGGCGAACTCAGCCGCATCATGGTTTGGCGGCAACGGCTCGATATCACTACGAACTGGGCCATTACCAGCAGCACCGCCATTATCACGATCTCGTTTGCCAACGCTGGAGTTCCTCACATCATTTTCTTTTTCAATCTCGCGATCGTCTGGGGAATGCTCTGGATCGAGGCACGCCGCTATCGCTTTTACGACGCCTTTCGCGCGCGCGTGCGCATGCTCGAGGCGCACTTTCTCGTGCCGATGGTGATGGAGAATCGCGACATGCTCCAGGGCGAATGGAAAAAGCTCGTCTGCGAAGATCTGATTCTTCCCTGTTTCAAAATCACCAAGCTCGAGGCGATCGGGCGCCGCTTGAAACGTAACTACGTTTTCATCTTCATTCTCATTATGGTCGCGTGGATAACAAAGATCTTTCTCCACGCCGATCACGCGATGGACAGCATTCCCGATTTCTATCGTGCGCTGCGTGTCGGCCATATTCCATCCTGGCTGGTGGCGGCAATCTTTGTCGGAACTTTCATCAGCGTCATCGGCATCACAATTTACGTCAGTAAGAAATCTTCAGGAGAAATCTCCGAGTTCGGCACGCATCGCTCGCTCTGGCAGATTTAAAGAAGTTGAGAGTTGAGGATTGATGGTTGAGAGAACCGCGATGGCGGAATCTTCTGAGTCTCCCAACTTTCAACTCTCAACTTTCAACCGTCTTTGCGACATCGTTGCGCAACTCCGCGCGCCGGGCGGTTGTCCATGGGATCGCGAGCAAACCCATGAGTCGCTGCTGCCGGCCTTAATCGAAGAGGCTTACGAAGTGGCCGGCGCGGTTCGCGCGAATGACGACGTGAATCTTCGAGAGGAACTGGGCGATTTGCTCTTGCTTGTGGTAATGAACTCCGAAATCGCGCGCGAAGCCGGCCACTTCAACATCGGCGATGTAATCAGCGAGGTGAGCGAAAAACTGGTGCGGCGGCACCCGCATGTTTTCGGCGAAAGCGACGCGCACGATAGCGGCGCGGTCTTAAAACAGTGGGAGCGGATCAAACGCGAAGAAAAAAAAGACGACTCGCATTATCTGGCCGGTTTGCCCGCGGCGCTCCCAGCGTTGATGCGGGCGCAAAAAGCGCAAAGCAAAGCGGCCCGGGTCAATTTCGATTGGAGCGAACTGCGCGACGTGATCGCGAAAGTCGAAGAGGAGCTCGACGAAGCGAAGTCGGCCACTGCGAAACAAGATCGGCAAGCGATCGAAGACGAAATCGGCGACCTGCTTTTTGCGGCCGTTAACTTCGCTCGCAAGTCCAAGCTCGACGCCGAAAGCGCGCTGCAAAAAGCGACGGACAAATTCGTCGCGCGTTTCAACCGGCTGGAGGACGAATTGCGCTCTCAAGGCAAAAAACTTGGCGATGTCGATCTGGCCGAGCTGGACGCGATTTGGGATCGGATTAAGAAGACATTCAACGCTTAACGTTTCGATTTTCTGCATTCGATACGCGACGTTGGGCGTTTGCTTCTGCTTCCGCATCGGCCATATTCCCCGTCCCAATGACGATTCTCCTCAATCTTCTGCTGTCAGTTTACGTCGTGGTGGCGTTGCTCATGACTCTAGTGATCTTGATGCAACGCCCGAAGAGCGAGGGATTGGGTGCTGCATTTGGCGGCGGCGTAACGGAAAATATCTTTGGCGCCCAAACGACTAACGTCCTGGTGAAATTTACCAGCTGGCTCGCCGGTATTTTTTTCGCGATCACCTTTGTATTGTCGATCTTGTACGCGCACCAGAGCGCCGGAGACAGCGGTCTGCGACGTGAGCTTATGAAACAACAAGCCGGCGCAGCTCAACCTTCACCGGTTTCTTCGCCCGCACCCGACTCTGGCGCGGGCGTTGTGCCCGCGGGCAGCGCGACGCCGGCAGTAACATCGCTACCGGCCGCTTCAGCAGTGCCTTCGCAATCGCCGGCGAAAAAACCGAAGCCGTAACGATAGTTGCCGTTTTTCGACCGGCGCAGCTTGTTGATTATCGCCAGATTCGCAATTAGGATTGGAGCGGCAATGGAGTTTGCCTTCCCGAGAGGAGAACCGCTTGAGCTAATGACTCCTACCAATGTCGAGAGACAACGGTTGGAGTTTTTTTATGCTCAATTATGTTTGGATCAGTTTGGGAGGGGCGATCGGAACCGCGGCGCGCTTTTGGCTTTCCGGCGTCGTAGCGCAACGCTACGGCCAAACATTTCCCTACGGCACGCTCGCCGTTAACGTCACCGGCTCACTTATCATTGGGATGTTCGCCGCGTTGACTGAGCCCGATGGCCGCTGGCTGGTGAGCCCGTCATTTCGCCAATTTTTCATGATCGGGATCTGTGGCGGTTACACCACTTTTTCGTCGTTCAGTCTGCAAACACTCACGCTCGCGCAGGACGGCGAGTGGTTTCGCGCGGGCGCAAACTCAATTGCTTCGTTTGCCTTGTGTCTTCTCGCGGTGTGGCTCGGCCACGTTTCCGTCGCGTTGATCAGCAAAGTATAGGAGGAACCATGCAAATCCCGAAAGACGCCATGCTGCTGCGCATCTTCATTGGCGAAAGCGATCGATGGAAACACCAGCCGCTTTACGAAGCGATCGTCATGAAAGCGCGCGAACGGCATCTGGCCGGGGCAACCGTTTTGCGCGGACCGATGGGATTCGGCGCAGCCAGCCGGATTCATACCGCGAAAATTCTGCGGCTCTCGATGGACCTTCCGATGGTGATCGAGATCGTCGACAGCGAAGAAAAGGTGAACGCGTTTCTTCCCGATCTGGAACAAATGATCGGCGGCGGGCTCGTCACCCTGGAGAAGATCAAAGTCATTCATTACCGGCCCGAGAAGCCGCCAGCGGAGAAAGAGTGATGTTGCAAAACATCTGGTTTGTCGCGGCGATGTGGATGGGACTGGCGCTCGCGGCGAGTCTCGTTTCGATCTGGACCGGCATCTCCGTCGCGCTGATAGAGATTCTGGTCGGCGTGCTTGCCGGAAATTTTCTGCACCTTCAGGCGAGCAACGAATGGATCAACTTTCTCGCCCTGCTCGGCAGCGGCGTGCTCACATTTCTCGCCGGAGCGGAAATCGATCCGCGCTCGCTGAAGGCAAATCTGCGCGCGAGTGCGCTGATCGGCGTTATCTCATTCGCTGTGCCATTTGCGGTCGTCTGGTTGTTCGCCCAATTCGTTCTCGGTTGGTCGCTCCATCAGGCACAGATCGCAGGCATCGCGCTTTCCACGACATCGGTGGCGGTGGTTTACGCGGTCATGATTGAAGGCGGATTCAGCGACACCGCGATGGGCAAAATGATTCTCGCGGCGTGTTTCATTACCGATTTCGGCACCGTGCTCGCACTCGGCGGATTCTTCGCGAACTTCAACGTCTGGCTGCTGGTCTTCGTGGTCGTCATGTGCGTCGTGCTCTGGTTCATGCCGGCGTGGACGAAGGGGATCCTCGACCGGTTTGGCACGACGCGGGTGAGCGAGCCTGAAGTGAAGTTCATCTTTTTCGTTTTGTTTCTTCTGGGCGGTCTCGCGACCGCTGCGAAGAGCGAAGCGGTCTTGCCGGCCTACCTGGTCGGCCTCGTTGTGGCAGGCGTTTTTCTGCGCGATAAGACGCTGGTTCATCGAATGCGCAGCATCGCGTTCGCGATGTTCACGCCGTTCTATTTCATTAAAGCCGGTCTTTACGTTTCACTGCCGGCGCTCTGGCCGGCCATCACGATTGTCGCCGTTCTCCTTCTGCTGAAGATGCTGACCAAGGTTGTCGGCGTCTGGCCACTGGCGCGAATGCATTTCATGAACCGACGCGAAGCCGCATACACGACGTTGCTCATGGCCACCGGTCTAACCTTCGGCACGATTTCCGCGCTCTTCGGATTTCAAAACAAGATCATCGATCAACGGCAGTACACGATCCTGGTGACGGTTGTGATTCTGAGCGCTTTTGTGCCGACACTCTTCGCTCAAAAATTTTTCCAGCCAACAAAGGATGCGATGCACGCCTGGGGCCGCCTTTACCGGCGAAGGCTCGGCGTGCAGTCGGTTGAAGACACATGAAAGAATCAATCCTTCCGCCTGCCGCACTGAGCGAGAACCATCGCCGCAGCATTTCCACGACATTGTACCTTGTGGATAAGGCGCTCTGCGAATGGGAACGCTGGGAGAAAGGAGATGTGCCGTCCGCTGCGATGTATCAGCAGCAGGACACGCTTTCGCTGGCACAGAAGCGCGAACTGCGTGGCAAGATTGCAGGGGTGCGCCAACTGATTGTGCGCTTGCGCGACGATCTCCAGCTCAAACCGAGCAGGCCGGCGACTTCGCAATTAATCGTGGGCCAAGCGACGGTGCTTTGGGAAATGCTGGCCGATCTTGAGAGCCGTTCCTTGCAAGGTTATGGCAACGTTCCCGAAGAACTGGCGCGCTACCTCGATCCGATCGGAAAACAACTTGCCGAAGAGATGAATGAAATGTCACAATTGTTTTCACAACCGGTATCGAGCACGATTACGTCACGCTAGCGCCCTAGTCCGCATTAAATGTCGTGAAAGAGGTTAACCGAAAACCACTTTCTCTCAGCGCGACTGCTTTCCGGTTCGTTCTCGTTCTCGGCATCGGGAACTTCTTCGCGGATATGACGTATGAAGGCGCGCGCAGCGTCACCGGCCCTTTCCTCGGAACGCTCGGCGCCAGCGCGGCCGTTATCGGATTCACCGCCGGGCTTGGAGAACTGATCGGCTACGCGCTGCGTTCGATTACAGGAATCGTTGCTGACAAGACGGGGAAGTATTGGATCGTCACCATCGTCGGTTACATCATCAACATGCTGGCGGTGCCGGCGCTCGCGCTCGCCGGGAACTGGCCGCTCGCCGCGGGACTCGTCGTGGCGGAACGAACCGGGCGCGCGATCAGAAAACCGGCCACGGAAGCGATGCTTTCCTTTGCTGGGAAACAGATCGGGCGCGGCTGGGTCTTCGGTTTGAACGAAGCGCTCGATCAAGCTGGCGCAACGATTGGACCTCTCGTGATTTCTCTGACGTTGTTCCGGCACGGAAGCTATCAGAACGGCTTCGCGCTCCTTCTCATTCCGGCGGTGTTAACGATCGCGATTCTTTTCGCCGCCCGCTATTTCTTTCCCAATCCGCATCACCTGGAAGCAAGTCCTGAGATTCAAACCACGGGATTACCGAGGCCGTACTGGCTCTACATGATTGCGGCCGCATGTTTCGCCGCCGGATTCGCAGACTTTGCCCTGATCGCTTATCACTTTCAAAAAACCGCTTCAGTCGCGGCGAATCTAATCCCCATCTATTACGCGGTAGCGATGGCCATGGGCGCAATCGGTGCGTTGATTCTCGGAAAACTTTTCGATGCGGTCGGACTTCCGGTACTTCTCGCGGGGTTCTTTTTGTCTTCAATTTCGGCGCCGCTTCTCTTTTTTGGAAACAACTGGATTGCGTTAATCGGCATGATCCTTTGGGGAATCGGCATGGGCGCTCAGGGATCACTGCTTAACGCGATTCTCTCAGATCTAATCCCGGCAAACAAACGAGGCACGGCATTCGGTCTCTTCGACGCCGGCTTTGGCATCGCTTGGTTCGCGGGCAGTTGGCTCATGGGCATTCTCTACGGCAAATCAATCGCCGCGGTCGTCATATTTTCCGTCGCGTTGCAGCTCATTTCCTTGCCGATCTTTCTCCTCGTGAAAAAGAATCGCGGAGTATCTTCGGCTTCTTCGTAGCTCAATCGCATTCGCTGCGATTTGGAATGCCAAAGATAATGTGAATCCAGTGAAGTTATCGAACGTTCGGTGGCGTTACTGATCATTTAATCCCTTTCCATTGAGAATTTGCTGCATGCATTTTTCAACCCTTGACTCCCGAGTTTTGGATTGTTTGGCTGCAGAAAAATAGAGGATGTATCCTCTTTGCCGTCCCGGCGTCAGCGCAACAAAAGCCTTTTTGAAGGCGAGGTCTTCATCGAATCGATTTTGTAGTTCTTCAGGAATTTTGAATTCTGAAGTCTTTTTGTAATTCACTTTCAAACCGGCTTTCTCCGCGGCAATGGCTTCGCGAACATAAGCCTTCAAAACCGGCGCCATCGCAGCTATTTGTCGAACATTGGTGAACCGAATTTGGCGCGCAGCCTGCACATTCTCGGTTTGTTGGATGAGAATTCCTTTGGCGTCCTTTAGCAGAGCGCCTTTGCAAAACAAAAGCGCACAGAATTCTTTAAATCCTTGGATGATAACGATGTTACTTTTCTGAAACGTGTAACAAGGTTTACCCCACTTCAATTCTTCGGTCAGCCCACAGCCAAGAAGGATCATTCTCAATTTCTCCATTTCTTCCTGCCACTTTTTGGCTTTTCTTAAATATCCATCAACTGCGATGACTCGGTGGGGCACGCTCATAGGTCTAACGCACTAATCGTGACGTAGTATCCGTCCGGATCCCGGAGCGAGAATTCCTCTGTTAGAGTATTCGGGTTCGCGTGCGGCTCCTCTTCGAGCGGGGCGACGAGCGCGCGTGCCCTTTTCAGCGACGCATCGAAATCGTCGACGCGGAAGAACAAGAGGAGTCCGTTGCCAGGTGTCGCATTGTCCCTGCTCATCAACGTCGGATGCTCGTGCGCGCCCCACTGGTGGAGGCAGAGCAGGACAGTTCCATCCGAATCGAGGATCTGACCAAAGTAGGAATGGCCCGGTCGTGTCTCGGGCTGGCCGAAGAGTGACTGGTACCATTTGAAGCTACTCGGCACATCGCTTACGCCGATGACCGTCCAGATGCGTTTCATGACATTTCTCCCGTCGGTCTAACAAAGATTATGCCGCATTTCGCGGCCTAATTCCTTCAACCTTTCCATCTTCGCTGCATCGCGTGGTTAGGCCACGCCATCTCACAACATCATTGGGCTTTGAGCTCATCGCGAAATGCAATCGCTTCCTGTTCCACGCGGACCGCGTCCATGACGGGAACCACGGGGCGAGCCTCGAACACAAACGCAGGCAACATCGAGCAGAACTTGTGCACCGCCAACGGATCGTCGCAATCCAACATCATATACCCGCCCCAGTCACCCACCCGGATCACGAACAACTCGATCTTGAAATTGGCGGGCGCCTTCCATTGCGTAAAAACCTCCAGAATACGCTTCTGGGCATTCTCGTATTCGATGGGTGAACCTTGCGGACGTTCGGACCAGGTGAGCATGTATTTCATAGGTATTTTATATGGTTGGTTTGATGTGAACCGAAATGCAGTTGTTCCAGTGGCCTAACGCGGATTATGCCGCATTTCGCGGCCTGATTCTATTATGATCCGCTGACTACGCGTTTCATGATTCTTAATTTATCCTTCAGCCTTTTCATCGTTGCTGCATCGCTTGGTTAGGCCGTGTCGACGTTGATCGAAAAGTAATGCGCTTCCATCGACATGCCCTTGCGCAGATAAAAACGGTGAGCATCCGTCCGACGGACATTGGACACCAGACGCACTTGCCGGCAGCGATGTTGGGCGGCCAGGCTGATCAGCCAATCGAACAACGCGCCGCCGTAGCCTTTGGAACGGTCGGAAGCTTTCGAGACCAAGTCTTCGATTTCAAGATACTTTCCGCCCGCCAACCACTCCGAAATTCTGTAACCGGCCACCGCCCTGATTTCCGCGCCTTCGCTTAGATAGGCAAGTCCGAGGCCGGTTGTCTTGCCGAGACGACGAACCAACGGCACAAAGCTATCTTGCGATAGATGTGACCTTAGTTCTGACATGATTGGATAACACGCGGCAATTTCCTCGTCCGTTTCTGCAATGCACACTTTCATGGAGGATAGATTTATCGTTGCAGGCCTAACGAAAATTATACCGCATTTCGCGGGCTGATTCCTTCGGCCTTTTTCTCTCAACACTCAACTATCAACATTCTTAGAACGCCGCCTATCGCACCTCGTAACGAAGCCCCACCGTACCGCTTTTGTAGGCTTTGACCTCCGCCAGATGCAGGGCGATGTCTCGGTCGAGCTTGTCGAAGAAGGGGATCCCATCACCAATCAAGATCGGTAGGATCGAATAACGGACTTCGTCGGCTAGCCCGAGACGAAGGCATTCCCCGGAGACTACACCGCCTCCCACAAACCAGATGCTACGGAACGTCGGCCGCAGGCGCCCATTCACGAGCTGCGCGAGATCGCCGGAGTAGAACTCGACGGTATCCCGGGTCCGCGGCAGCTCGCGACGAGTGAGGACGAAGGTGGGTTTGTCGCCGTACGACCACCCCAACCCTTTGGCCTCAAAACTCAACGCGGTCTCATATGTTCGCGATCCCATGACGTAACAGTCGATCGTCTTGAGGAACGCCTCGACGAATTCGGGGTCCATCGTGTCCCCGCCTGCGAATTCGTCGGACGTCTCCATCCAGTCGACGCTCCCGTCCTTTCGAGCGATGAATCCGTCGAGGCTCGCCGCCATGTGGATCGTTACCTGAGAATCAGTGTTTGTCATCGTTTCGCCCTGCCGCCCGTTTCATAATTCCTAATTCATCCTTCAGCTTTTCCGCAGAGCGGCCAGCGGTTGGCTCCAGCAATTAGTTAGGCGCCATTAGTAGTAGCAACGATAAAGGTGAAAAACAAAAAACGCGGTAATCGGAACGAGAATACATAACATGCAACCTTGGCTGCTAGGCGGGGTTGATAACTCGCTGTCGTCTTCCGTGTAGAAGGTAACGATGCTCTTTGCGTAAGAGTTACTGCATTCGCACTTCGGACACGTCCATCGCGAAATTCCTAGGTCACACCGTGTACAATAAATACCGTCGCCGCGTCCGCTGATCTTGCAAAATCCAAATTCGATTCCTCCACAATTTGTGCAGGCTTCCAGAGGAAAAGTTGCTTCGCATTTTACGCAATTGCGCACATGATTGAACAACGATCCCGCAGGCGAAGTAGAATAAACGGTTATTGTTGATATGTTTCCTTCGTTGTCTCTTGCGTGATCTTTGTAAGAGCGTTTCATATGTAGTCTGACGATACCAAGAGATCAGCGACTACAGCAGCGAGAAATGACGTTCGCATGCTCTTAACACTAGGCATAAGGACAGTCCGCGGTTCGCTGCATCACATGGTTAGGCCTTTTGGGCGACTCTGAAAGCAATCGCTCAGACATTCGGGTTGCGTACGCGCTACGAAAGTCTACGATAACTTTTATGAGCAGAAAATCTAAATCAGCCGACAAGTCGCGCCGGCAAACGACGAGATCTGCAGACAAATCGCGAAGACAAACAACGCGATCCGCAGACAAGTCGAGGCGGGCGTGGGCGAGCGGCAGATAACGAGGAACCACTAATTCGAGCCGCGCAGTGCGCGTGCAACCGACTCGGTGCTTTGCGAAACGAAGCATCCCGCATCCGTTGCGTCCAAAGTATTTCTTAGGCAGCGCCGCCATCCCCTTCGTTCGCGTCACTAACCTGATAGACGCCCTTCACCAACTCTCGGCTAAATTCTGCGACTGGAACTGCGTCGACAAAGAATCTGACGTTCCACAACGCCCCGCGTATCTCCACATAGCGAAAGGATTCCGCCTCGACACTAGCGGAGCTACCGTCCAGGAATTCGACGCGGTAAGTATTCATGTGGTGCTATCGCAGTAGGCGATTGCTGAGAGCCTAACGAGGATTATGCCGCATTTTGCGGTCTAATTCTATTATAGATAGATGACTAAAGCTCAACGAAACGGGCGAGGTGCTTCCACCTCGCCCGCTCGGCTTTCTCTTCCTCGAATTGTTTAATACTTAATCCCCGAAATGGATTTGTATTCGTCGCTGCGGCGGCCGAACTGGCTGGCGACCGCGGCTTTGGCTTGTTGGAAGCGTCCTTGCGCTAAGCAGCGCCACGATCGCCAAGCTCGCGAAAACATTTCACACCAATCGACAATTCGCTCGCTGTCCGTTATCTATTATTTATGCAACCGATTCGAAGCGAAATTCGCCAAGGTGATTGCCTCGATGTCCTGGCCGACTTTGACGACGAGTCATTCGATTTGATCGTCACGTCCCCGCCCTATGCCTGCGCGTGTACGCGTATGGCGGTGTGAAGCCGGATCCAGACAAACGAATACAATCAATGAGCTACGAAGCTGCGATGCTCAAACAATTGGCCATGCCAACGCGCCAACAAGTCGGGGAAGCGCTGCTCCGAGCGTTACTAAAACATGGTGGAGTCGTTAAGGAGTTTGGTGCCGGTCAAGAAATCGTTATTGAATTAGCTGACGAATGCGAACTGAATGACCTGCAGCGTTCAGCCTTCCTAGAAACAATATATCGAAAGGAGAATCGCTTAAAAAAATCAAACCTTTGGCATCGCTTGCTCTTTCGAGCGGCAGATTCTCTTGCGAAAGAAAACCTAGTTACGCGCCCAACGCAGACCGTTCGACTCACTAACAAAAGAGAATGGATGTTAACCGAAAAGGGCCTCGATCAAGCGTTGGCACTCTGCAACATACCAGCTGCGGAAAAGGATGACTTATCTACCAAGTCTTATGAGGTTCAGAAGATCGTAAAGAAACTTTTGGAGGCCTCGACACCAAACAATTATGACCCCTTTGATAGGAAGAAAACGTCCAAAAGCATAACCAGGGAATCTGTTTTGCGAACTCGTGGCTTTCGCCAAGCAGTTATCGAAGCTTACAGCCATAGATGTGCTGTGTGTGGACTGAAGGTCAAATCGCCGGATTTGATAACGTGGGAGGTGCAAGCCGCGCATATCGTTCCCAACGGTTTGCTTGGCCGAGACGATGTTTGCAACGGGGTCGCGTTGTGTCACCTCCATCATTGGGCGTTTGATGTCGGCTGGTTTACCCTAATGGATGACTACAAACTTCAAGTCTCACCAAAAATTCACAGCTTGCCGGCAGGAGTCGGGAAGATTGGTGACTACGAACTGTTCGGAGCGCTAGCAGCGAAACGTACTAAGATATCCTTGCCCGACAAACATGCGATCTACCCGCACCGGAATGCGATTGGTTGGCACCGCCAAAACGTTTTTCATTACGGTTCTTAGGAGGAATTATGTATGAAGTATCACGGTAACAGAGTTATTTACTCTATAAATATAAGCGATGTTCAAGCGGTATCCGCTCGGACTCTCAAGCGCGCGCTGACGGATAACGAGATTGCTTTGGTTCACGAATCAGTCGGCGATTTCATCGACTGGTTTCATGCTATCGAGAGCGCGATTCACAAACACGTCGGTCAATAAGAATCGGATATAAGCAAATTTTACGACCGATCGGGTATCGCGCAAAGGAACGGAACGAAGAATTCGCCGCCGAATACGCGAAGGTACTCAATCGCTTTACAGAACAGTTCATAACCGACTTCTGCGATAAGGGCGGCTCAATTGATTGGGACAAGCTGTTGGCCTTTAATTCTGGACGAGCAACGCCGCGTTAAAGGATTCTAGGCATCGTCGACCGCCACCGTTTCGACCCACTGTGCGCGCCAAGCAGGGGCGTTGAATGGGTCGGCAAAGTATTGGGTTTCATGCGACACTTTTCCATCCCGGAACTCCATCATGCTCACGGTATAGACGCGCTTGCCTTCGTAGATAATCACGTACTCGGTGATCCAGAGATTGCCCTGGCCTACGATTCGGCGGACCGAAAACCCCGATGGCCTGCCCGGATGATGACTGCGAAGCGCCTGCAGGTTACTCCGGCCGCGAATGACCTCGCCTGATTGTGGATACTCACACACGACGTCGTCGTGGTAGATTTGATGTTCGGCAACTTGATCACCCGCAGCAGACGCGGCCCAATGCCGATCAATGGCCATCCGAATGTTCTGCTCTTCCATTAGCGGTCTCCTTTAGCGTTTACGTGTTTAATCGAGCGATTGGCTAGGTTTTAACTGTGCCATCACGGTGTAAAGGAGGCCTAACGAGAATAAGATGAGCAACCGCTGACGAGGGCGAGCTTTCTCATTTTCTTCTACTTTCTAATTTCACCTCCGTAATCTTATTTCCGGTCAGCGGTTCGCTCCATCGCATGGTTAGACCTCCTGCGTCTGTCTCGACTGATAGCCACGAGGGTGAACCAAAGCCCTCCTGCGGAACCGACAATAGTCGACAAGAATATGACATTGTCGCCAGTTTTCAGTTCGGCGAACACATCGTCGAACGTGTACAACCGTGACAACGGAGTATGATAATACATCTTGTTGGTGTATTTCGAGTCGCCATGCATACGGATGCCAAGACCCACAAGAATCATCACGGCGGCGATGCCCATTAAAATGATGGGGTATTTCATTCAGCTAAGGTACGCGCAAAACTCCAGTGAAACTAGAAGAAGCAGTGTCAACATTTCCGAAGGGACACTTCATGGGTCTAACTAGGATTAGACGAAATAAATTGGCCTAATTCGGTTATAGAAGAACGCGGGAGGAAACAGGGCATGTTCGAAGATTATCAATTCTTGTCGGCGAAGTAAATGTTCTGTAGCAGTTCGCTGTCCTGATTCGAGATGCTCTCTAGTTGGCTACATCGCCTTCGCTCTGAACTTGGCGCAACACGAGCCACGCTACCAACCCTTGTCCGATGTCAATGAGTGCATGCAATGCCATGGCCGGCCAGAGCGATTCGGAAATCAGCACCACTAGCGTAAGCAGACTGCCGACGATACCAGTCCCTACTATACCTTTTACTCCCTGGTATGCGTGCGCGAACGCGAATACCACCACCGAAAATGCAGCTGCGCCCCACAGCCCGAACATCGGCTGAAATGCCCAGATGAGGTACCCGCGAAAGAGGAACTCTTCACAAAACCCAGCCGTCAGCGATAGCGCCATCCACAAACCCAGTTCGGATCGCGTATGTGGTGAATATTTTTCGGCATCTGGGTTTCCCAGTTTGATCCGCTTTGAACGCTTGCTTCGTGTGATCTTAAGGACGGTTCGGCCGTAAGTCATTGCCAGCGCCAACACGAGACCGATTGCGCCCCATAGTCGCCACCCGTGAGGGATAATGAGTCTGAGCGCTCCCCAAGCTCGTGCCTCGATCAACCACACCGCAATTCCGGCGGCAACAAGCGTCCACAACATGGTCATCCAAGCCGACCAAATCCATATCCGCGCCCGACCTGGATTAGTTTGTGACCGCCGAAGGAACACGGGCCACAGCACGAAATAATCAAGCAACAATAGGATCGCTATAAGCGCCAAATAGAGGAAATCAGGTCTTGTCATCGAAGCTCAATGGCCATCCGAATGTTCTGCTCTTCCATTAGCGGTCGAGATCCAGGCGAAGAATGTATTCTTCCGTGTCTTCGCCTCTGCCATTGGCGAAATCTTTGTTTGTTCCGGTGATTTTAAAACCGCATTTCTGCAGCACTCTTATCGACCCGATGTTGTCCGTTGCGGCCCTGGCGAAAATCGGCCGATCTACCACAAGGTGGAGCATCCTATTGAGCGCTTGAGTCGCTAATCCTTTTCCCCAGAATTCCCTTCCCAGCCAATAGGTGACTTCCAGGTTTTCTCCATCCGGATAGCACGCTATGTGACCAGCGACTTGTCCCTCGGCCACGATCGTCCTGTTGGTGTTTTGTGACGAATTCAAAATTTTATCCCAATGGGCGTCGAAAGCTACCTTGTCCTTTGGGTCTTTACTGACGAATGCTGCCATCCTAATCGCTTCCGGGTCGAGTTGATGCTCATAGAAAGTTTCGAGATCGGAAGACTCGACTTCCCTAATCGTGATACTCTCAGATCTACTCATTGTTTTTTGCCTAACGAGGATTAGACGAAATAAATTTGCCGAATTCGGTTATAGGCGAACGAGGAAGGAAGCAGGATATGTCCGAAGATTATCGATTTTTGTCGGAGAAGTAAATGTTCTGTAACGCGGCTGTCACATTCGACACGCAAACGTAACAACACTCCTTTTGCCGGCATCAGGCTGACGCTGTTATTTTTGGAGCGGAGGATGCCAACACTTGATGCTCCCAGGTTTACTTTTCCGCAGCCGCCGCTGATTCCGGCGACGCTTTCACCTCGGCGCGTCCGGGCGGCGTGGATTTCGGATGTGCATCTCGGGACGCGCGGAAGTAATGCGGCATTGTTGTTGGATTTTCTGCGCGAGTACGAAGTGCAGACGCTCTACGTGGTGGGCGATCTGATCGATATCTGGCAAATGCGCCGGGGCCGTTACTGGCCGCAGCAGCACAACGACGTGATCCAAAAGATTCTGCGCAAGTCGCGCAAGGGGACGCGGGTCATTTATATCCCGGGAAATCACGACGAGTTGCTCGGCGATTTCTACGGTATCTACGGCAACATCGCGATCCAGCAGCGCGCCATTCATCAGACGGCGGACGGACGCCGCATCCTGATCATTCACGGACACGAGCTCGATACCGTGGTGCAAAACGTGAAGTGGCTGGCTTACGTGGGCGACGCTGGTTACCAGTTTCTGCTCTCGCTCAATCCGCTCATTAATTTTGTGCGTCGTCGCTTCGGACGCGGTTACTGGTCGCTCAGCGCTTACGTGAAGCAGCGGGTCAAGGACGCGGTCAGTTTCATCGGGAAATTTGAGGAGGCCGTGGTCAAATATGCCGAAAAGTATTCGGTCGATGCAGTGCTCTGCGGACACATCCATAGCGCTGCCATCCGTAAGTTTGGCGCCGTCACTTATTATAACTGCGGCGACTGGGTCGAAACTTGTTCCGCGATGATCGAACGCGAAGACGGCGTCATTGAAATCGTGACCTATGGGGCACCGGGCGCAGCACGTTTGATGTCGGCGCTCGCGACCGACGATGCAGCAGTTCGCTGACCATCTGTATTTTCTGACCAGGTATCGGCAAGACATGGCCGCGATGTCACACAAACGTAACAGTAAAGCTTTTGACTGGTGAAGCGTGGTTGCAGCAGGCTGAGGCCTATGAATGCAACGAACTTTGTTTCCAGACTGCTGTTTTCCCTGGGATTTGTAGCCTTCGCGATCGGCGCGCAAGCACAAATGACCATTAACGGCGCGGGCGCCACATTTCCCTATCCAATCTACTCAAAGTGGTTTGACGAATACGCGAAAGTCGATCCATCAGTTCGCTTTAATTATCAATCCATCGGGTCTGGCGGAGGACAGAAACAGATCCTCGCGCAGACAGTCGATTTCGGCGCCTCCGACGGCCCGATGAGTGATGACAATCTGGCCAAAGCGCCGGGAAAACTGCTTCACATTCCGACTGTGGCCGGCGCGGATGTCGTCACTTATAATTTACAAGGAAGCCCAACCTTAAAACTGGATGCGGATGCAATCGCTGCCATCTTTCTTGGTCAGATCAAAAAGTGGAATGATCCCAAGCTGACCGCCTTGAATCCCGGCGTAAAATTACCCGATCAGGAAATCGTTGTGGTGCATCGCTCCGATGGCAGCGGCACGACATATATTTGGACCGACTACCTGAGCAAAATCAGCCCAGAATGGAAGCAAAAGGTGGGCACGAACACATCTGTCAATTGGCCCGTGGGCCTGGGCGGCAAAGGCAACGAAGGCGTCGCCGGCCAGATCAAGCAAACACCGGGCGCGCTCGGCTACATCGAGCTGATTTATGCGATACAAAATAAGATGCCTTACGCGGACGTAAAAAATTCGTCCGGCGAATTTGTAAAGGCCTCGCTCGAGTCCACGACCGCCGCGATGGCCACCGCGCAGATCCCAGACGACTTCCGGTTCTCGATTACGAACTCGCCGGGAAAAGATGCGTATCCGGTTTGCGGCGCAACGTGGCTGCTCGTTTACGAACAGCAAAAGGATGCTGTGAAAGGCAAGAAGCTTGTGGAATTTTTGAAGTGGGCCGCAAAAGACGGCGAGAAGATGGCGAAAGATCTCCAGTATGCGCCGTTGTCTGACAACCTCCGGGAACGCGTTCTGAAGCGCGTCGACGAGATCAAGATGTAACCGTAGGGACTGAAGGATCCGGATGTCGATGATGATCACTCCAGCGGCTCCGTCGCTGGCAGGTTCCATCGCGGCGAAAATGAAGCCGCCGTCGCGCTTTGGCGACAAAGCGTTCGAGTGGCTCACGCTCGCGATGGCGCTCGCGGTCGTAGGGCTCGTTTTTCTAGTGGGTTGGCAACTAGCGCGAGGTTCCTCATTGGCGATTCAGCGCTTCGGTTTTCATTTTCTTACAACATCGACATGGGACCCGGTGGCAGAACAGTTCGGGGCGTTGCCGTTTATTTACGGCACGGTGGTTTCATCATTGCTTGCATTGATCATCGCCGTGCCATTGAGCATTGCGACCGCAGTTTATCTTACGGAACTCGCACCAGTGTGGATTCGGCAACCACTCGTTTCTCTCATCGAAATGCTGGCCGCAATCCCAAGCGTGATTCTCGGCCTCTGGGGGATTTTTGTAATGATTCCGTGGTTGCGAGATCATCCGTTTCCGTTTCTGAAGAAGCTGTTTGGTTGGACACCGTTTTTTAGCGGTCCGATCTATGGTGTAAGCATGCTGGCGGGCGGAATCATTATCGCGATTATGATTTTACCCATCGTTACTTCGGTTTCGCGCGAGATTTTGCGCAGCGTGCCGAATTTGCAGCGTGAAGCAGCTTACGCTCTCGGCGCGACGCGGTGGGAAGTGACACGAATCGCGGTCCTGAGTTATGCAAAGAAAGGATTGTTCGGCGCGGTGATTCTGGGGCTTGGCCGCGCGCTAGGTGAAACAATGGCGGTCACAATGGTCATCGGCAACACGCCCCAGATCGCAGCGTCGCTTTTTGCGCCCGGGTACACGCTCGCGAGCGTGATTGCGAATGAGTTCACCGAAGCTACCACCGATATGTACCTGCAGGCGCTTTTCGAAATCGGGCTCGTTCTTTTCGGGATTACGATTCTGGCCAATCTCGTCGCGCAATTACTTCTGAAAACGATGACCACAAAGATGACGAGTCGCGTCGCGCAATAGCATGCAAGCAACCGCCGCAAACCATGCCTGGCGCAAAATCAAGAGCGCGCTCGTTTCCGCGCTAGCGTTCGTCTCCGCGATTTTGGTAATCGCGCCACTCGGTCTGGTCTTTTTCTATTTGGTGAAGAGCGGCGCGAGTTCGGTGAACTGGGATTTTTTCACGCAGCTGCCGAAACCGGTTGGCGTGGTCGGTGGCGGCATGGCGAACGCGATCGCCGGCTCGTTCGAATTACTCGGCCTGGCCGCGATGATTGGTGTGCCGATCGGCGTGCTCGGTGGGGTTTATCTTGCGGAATACGGCTCGACGCGGACGAACTCGCTCCTGCGTTTTATCGCGGACGTGCTGAACGGTGTGCCATCCATCACATGGGGAGTGGTCGTTTATGGCCTCGTTGTTTTGCGCTTCAAAGGCTTTTCCGCCTACGCCGGCGGCCTCGCCCTGGGGTTCATGATGGTGCCCTTGATCATGCGCACGACGGAAGAAGTGCTTCTCCTCGTCCCTAATGGCTACCGCGAAGCGGCGCTCGCGCTTGGTGTGAGCCGCTGGAAAACAATCGTGCACATTGTCATGAAGACGGCGTCGAAAGGAATCGTTACCGGCATCTTGCTCGCGCTCGCGCGCGTGGCAGGCGAAACGGCGCCGCTTCTTTTCACGGCGTTCGGCAATCGCTTTTGGAATCACAGCCTGAGCGAACCCATCGCCGCGCTACCATTACAAATTTTCAGCTACGCGATTTCTCCCTACGAAGACTGGCATCGGCAGGCGTGGGCTGGGGCGCTCGTGCTCGTAATCATGATCTTTTTCATTAACGTCCTGGTGCGATTTCTCACCCGCGACCGGATGGCAAATCCGACGTAATCCTCTATGATTGAAACCCCAGCAGCACTTCGACCTTCTGTCGCGCACGAGCGCGCCAAATCCATCATGCCCTCAAGCGAATCAAATACGACACCGCTGCCGACTTTTGAAGTGTCGAATCTTTCCATTTGGTACGGGGAAAAACCGGCTATTCAGGATGTCACCATCAACATTCCTTCCAAGACCATCACGGCGATCATTGGTCCGAGCGGTTGCGGCAAATCTACATTTCTTCGCTGCCTCAATCGAATGCACGAACTGATCCCGCGTACTCGCATTGAAGGGAAAGTTTTGTTTCAAGGTCAGGACCTTTACTCTCCTGGTTCCGATCCGACCGTCGTGCGCCGGCGCATCGGCATGGTTTTCCAAAAATCAAACCCTTTCCCTACGATGTCGATCGCGGAAAACGTCGTCATCGGCCTGAAACTAAATGGCGTGCGCAATCGCACATTGCTTGACGAACGTCTGGAAAACTCGCTGCGCATGGCCGCGCTCTGGGATGAGGTGAAGGATGACTTGCGCAAGCCCGGTATGAGCCTTTCCGGCGGACAACAACAACGGCTTTGCATCGCACGCGCCATTGCGGTCGAACCCGAAGTGCTACTCATGGACGAACCGGCCTCCGCCCTTGATCCGATCGCGACAATGAAAGTCGAGGAGCTGATTCACGAATTGAGTGCCAAGTACACCATCGTCATCGTCACCCATAACATGCAACAGGCGAGCCGAGTGTCGGATCGCACAGCCTTCTTTTATGTCGGCAAATTGATAGAGTTCGGTGAAACCACCGAGATCTTCGCGGCCCCCAAAGAGAAAAAGACCGAAGATTATATCACCGGCCGCTTCGGCTAATTTTGAGTGCCGGCGGACAAACACATTCTTAGCCGTTTCGACGAAGCCCTGGAGGCGTTGCGCGGGGATGTCCTAATGATGGCCAGCCTAACCGAGAAAAATTTGCGCAACGCGATGAGATGCCTGGTCGATCGAGGAAGTAATCTTTGCAGCGCCACTATTGCCGACGAAGGCGAAATCGATGAATTGGAGAAGAGCATCGATGCCGACGGGGTCGAGCTTCTTCGTGGTTTTCAGCCGGTTGCGTCGGATCTGCGACAGATCGTTTCGATAATCAAGATTTGCAGCAATCTTGAGCGTATTGCCGACCAGGCAGTGAATATCGCGAAGCGCTGTCGCAAACTGAATCGCGACCCGAACCCCAGCGATACCGAGCAGATAAACGCGATGTTCGCTCAAGCGATCGGCATGGTTCAAGATAGTATGAGCGCTTATCGGATGTCCGACGTAAATCTCGCTCGATCGGTCTTAGAGCGGGACAAGATGCTCGATCAGATGAACCATGACCTGGCGACCACACTTACCACGACGATGGGACTAGTGCCCGAGCGCATAACTGATTATCTGAATTTGCTGTTTATTGCGCGGCATCTCGAACGTGTGGGCGATCATGCGGAAAACATTGCTGAGGATGCGATTTACGCCGCGTCCGCCGAGGATGTCCGTCACAACAAAGTGCAGGCATAATGCTTTTGTTCAGACGCTGTAACGGCCTGATCTCTGCCGGATCCGTTTGACATCGGCCAGTGTGCATGTGCACACATATCAGCGAGTTCATTCCTCTAATCTCCGCGCTAATCTTAGCCGCCGCTTCCATCGCAGTCGCATTTATTACGAGAGGTCGCGATCGGAAACAAAGCGGTCCTAAGAGCCGATTATCGGCTGTAACAAACGGAAGAAGCCGTAGGCGAGCAGGCCGGTCGCGGGGATCGTGAAAATCCAAGCCCAGATGATCCTTTCAGCTACGATCAAATCCAGTGCCTTCCAGCGTTTGGCGATTCCGACCCCCATAATAGAAGTGGTAATGGCATGAGTGGTTGAGACGGGCATCCCGAGATTTCCGGCGACGAGCAGGATGGTCGCGGCAGTCGATTCGGCGGCGAAACCGTGAATGGGTTTCATGGTGACAAGCTTGTGTCCCAACGTCCGGATGATGCGCCAGCCACCCGCCCATGTGCCAGCTGCCATGACCAGGGCGCAGCTCACCTTGATCCAGAGATGAATCTCAAAGTTGGGCGTGTGCAGGAAGCTCAACAGGGGGGGGAGATTTTCGAGTTTGCCCGCTTTGGTCGCAGTAAAAGTGGCGAGCGCGATAATGCCCATCGTCTTTTGTGCGTCGGCAAAACCGTGTCCCCACGCCATGTATCCGGCGCTAAAGAGTTGAAGCTTGCCGAAGACGCGATTCACAACCACCGGTCGCCACTTATGAACGAGAAAGAAGAGCAGGTTCATGATCAGGAATCCGCCAAGCAAACCGGCAATTGGGGAACAAATCATCGGCAGAATTACCTTAGGGAGAAGTCCATCCCAAACTGCATGACCGTGACTGTCGATCTTGTGCAACGACCATTTGATGACGCTCCAATGTCCACTGGCTGAGGCCAGTGCCGCACCGCATAGACCGCCGATGAGCGCGTGACTAGAGCTGGTGGGCAAGCCGAGCCACCACGTGAGAAGGTTCCAGCAGATTCCGCCGAACATGGCCGCGAGAATTGTAAGCATCGTGACGTAGGCGGTATCGACCAGTCCGGCTCCGACCGTTTTGGCGACGGCCTCGCCGGAGAGCGCACCAAGTAGATTAAAGGCAGCCGCGAGCAAAACTGCGGCGCGTGGCGTAAGGACTCTTGTCGATACTACGGTGGCAATGGCGTTGGCCGCATCATGGAAGCCATTGATGTACTCGAAAACAAAAACAGCAAAGATGACCAGCAGCAGGAAGAACATCGCGCACTTCTATTTGCCCGGTTGGGTCTTGCGAGGCGAGAAGAGAATGCGGCTAAGAACTGTAATGACGCCGGTGACGGCGACCGTTATTACCGTCACCTTGTTGACTCCAGAAGAGAGAAGAAGAAGCACGGACGCAGTCGCGCCTGCGATTTGCGCGACGCCGAACAACAGCCGCAAGATCGCCTACCAGAATTCGCGATTGGTGTCGCGATGTGAACTAGGCGTCATCACGTCGGGTTCTATTTTAGCAACAACCCGTTTCCCGCACAGCGACATCCAAACGCGTCATGCGTAAATCAAACCGGATTTCGGGAACGGCGTCGAGGCTGTCACACGAACGTTACAATACTTCTTTTGCCGCGTTCGTTTCACCTCTGTTAATTTCCGAGATAACAGGAGGATGCAAACATTTGCCATCGCCTTGACTATATTCCCGTACAGGAATATTGATTGGAGTGAAACTAAGCGAGCTGAAGTCGATTCTGGAATCGCAACCAGACAAATTCCCCCGATTTATCCTGCCTGACGGCGACCAAGTTCCTGCCAATTTCCACCTGACGGAAGTCGGGCACGTCGCGAAGAACTTCATCGACTGCGGAGGCACGATCCGCAAGACGGAGAGCAGCGTTCTGCAACTATGGGTGAATGACGGCGACGCGGACCACCGGTTGAACGCCGGCAAGATGGCCACGATCCTGGCGCTCGGTGAACGTGTCCTGCCTCAGTACGATCTTGAAGTGGAAGTCGAATACGACAACTACGCCATCTCACAATTCCCGATCACCGGTTTCGAAACCTCGGGAGATCATCTCGATTTTACGTTGACGACAAAGCACACCGATTGTCTCGCGAAAGAGAAGTGTGGCGTCGGCGACAATTCCTGTGCGCCGCAGCCGGCCGCGGCAGCGTGTTGCTAGGAAAGGTCGGCTGATGGGAGTTTCCAGAACACCGCTCGAGAAGCTCTCGTTCCTCGACCGGTTTCTCACGCTCTGGATTTTCCTCGCCATTTTGGTGGGGGTTATTCTCGGGGTTTTCGTTCCCGGTGTGCCGGCCACCTTGAATCGGCTGAGCGTTGGGACCACGTCCGTTCCGATTGCGGTCGGGTTGATTTTGATGATGTATCCGCCGCTGGCGAAGGTGAGATACGAAGAGCTGGGGGACGTGTTTCGCGACGGCAAGGTGCTGACCCTCTCGCTGGTGCAGAACTGGCTGATCGGTCCGCTCCTCATGTTCGTCCTGGCGATAGTCTTTCTGCGGGGTCACCCCGACTACATGGTGGGCCTGATCCTGATTGGCCTGGCGCGTTGCATTGCCATGGTGATCGTTTGGAATGATCTCGCCAAGGGTAGCGCTGAATACTGCGCTGGGCTGGTGGCCTTGAATAGCATCTTCCAAGTGCTCTTCTATGCCCCCTTTGCTTACCTTTTCATCAAGGTCCTGCCTCCACTGCTGGGAATTCCACTGGGCTCAATTGATCTCTCGAAGATCACCATGGCGAGTGTGGCGACCAGTGTCTTGATCTATCTTGGTATTCCATTTTTCGCCGGGCTTGCGACGCGAGTGTCGCTGCTGCGCCTCAAGGGCCGGGCGTGGTACGAGCGCGAGTTTATTCCCCGCATCAGTCCTCTGACTCTGGCGGCGCTGCTTTTCACCATCGTGGCGATGTTCAGCCTCAAAGGAATGGAGATTGTGCGCATACCGCTGGACGTGCTGCGCATCGCGATCCCGCTGCTCATCTATTTTGTGGTGATGTTTTTCCTGAGTTTCTTCATGAGCAGACGGCTGGGAAATGACTATGAGCGCTCGGCCACCCTGGCTTTCACCGCAGGCAGCAACAACTTCGAGTTGGCGATTGCAGTTGCCATTGCGGTGTTCGGGCTGAACTCGGGTGCGGCCTTCGCCGCAGTGATAGGCCCGCTGGTCGAGGTGCCGGTCATGATCGCACTAGTCAAAGTATCTCTGCAATTTCGCACCGGCTATTTTCAGCCGCGCGGCGGGTCGAGCGATAGAAGTTGAACCACTTGTTCAGATGGACCTGATTCAAATCTACGAATGCTTCTGCGATCAGACCCGGTTGCGCATTTTACATTTGCTAGCGCAAACTCCGCTCTGCGTTTGCCATTTTCAGGAGATTCTCTGCGAGCCGCAGGTGAAGATTTCCAAGCACCTCGCCTATTTGAGAGAGCGAGAAATGGTCGTGGCCGAGAGGCAGCAAAATTGGATGATTTATTCGCTGCCGAGGAAACGCGCTTCGGAACTCGAGGCGAACTTGAAATGCCTGCAAGATTGCGTGCAGAGCGATCCGATCTTCAAACGCGATCTCAAAGCTCTGTCGAAGCTCCGTTCGACGTGCTGCGAACCGGATGGAATTTTGGCGACGCTGGAGCGACAACGACGACGCGCTCCGTTTCGTCCTGGAGCCGCCGGGAACAACTTGCAAGGCGCGGGACCGCGTCGAGAGCGGAAACGCTGAATCTTGCTGTATGTAAGAATTAGGAAATTAGTTTATGAAAAAAAGAAGAGTCTTATTTATCTGCGTTCATAACAGCGCGCGCAGCCAGATGGCCGCGGCGTTGCTCAACAAAATGTGCGGAGATGTTTTTGAAGCCCATAGCGCGGGGCTTCAGCCCGGCGTGCTCAATCCGCTGGCAGTGGAGGTGCTCCAGGAAATCGGGATCGACATCTCACAGAACAAGACGCAAGCCGTGTTCGACGTTTTCGTTTCGGGCCAGCTATTTCCATTCGTGATCACGGTTTGCAGCGAAACAGAGGCGAAAGGTTGCCCGATCTTTCCCGGAGTGACGACGCGTTTGCATTGGCCGTTTCCCGATCCTTCCCAGTTGACCGGTACGTGGGAAGAGAAGTTGGAGGGAACGCGGGAAATCTTGAAAGAGATCGAGAACGAGCTGCAACAATTCTGCGACGAGCAGTGCGTCGCATCGCTACAGTCGTGATTTCAACCGAAAGTTCTTGGAATTTGTTCCGAAGAAGATTGAGTCGCTAGGATGAGTTTGTCGAAGAATGGGTCTGCCCGCGAGATCGAACGCAAGTTCTTAATCAAACGGCTGCCCGCGGAGCTGAAACGTTTTCAAAGTTCTCCGATTGCGCAGGGCTACCTGGCGAACGAAACCGGCGGCCGGCACGTCCGCTTGCGAAAACGAGGGAAGAGCGCGTCGCTCACTTTCAAGGTTGGCCGCGCAACCAATCGCGAGGAACGCGAGATCAAGCTTAGTCCTAGACAATTTGCCGCGCTTTGGCCGGCCACAGCCGGGAGAAGATTGCGCAAGCTCCGCTACTACATTCCGTGGAAAAATTTAATCATCGAGATCGACATCTATCGCGGCAGCAACAAGAACTTGATCGTGGCCGAGGTGGAATTTCCGACTCAGGCCGCTCGTCGAAAATTTAAGCCGCCGGGATGGTTTGGGCCGGAGATCACGGGAAACAAGCGCTACAGCAACGTAAGACTGGCCACCGAGTAAAACGGATCTCCGCGCAAGTGTTCGGGGACACCCTACTGGAAAATCCTGTCATTTTCCTCTAGCGCCGGATAACGTTGCGAAACAAATTAATCTTATGAAAAATTATACGAAGATCCTGTTTTCGATTCTGGCGGCAGTGGTTTGCACAGCAGCTCTTGCGGCGGACAAGCCGAGTTGCAAAAAGAGCGGCAAAAATTGTCCCATGAACGACAACAAGGAGTGCAATTGCGGGAAGAGTTGCGACTGTAAGTAAAAGGAACACGTAATCGTCATCCGCGCGACGATTCTTCCTCTTTCTCTTGCAAGCCGCGTTTTTTCCAGATCAAGAAGATCACTGGATAAACTAGCAATTCGAGAAGGGCGCTCGTCACAACTCCGCCAACCATCGGCGTCGCGATGCGCTTCATAAGATCAGCGCCGGTCTGCGTAATCGGCGACCACATGATGGGCAGTAGTCCGAACAAAATTGCGCAGGCTGTCATAATTTTTGGACGCAGACGCTGCACGGCGCCTTCGTGAATTGCGGCATGAAGATCGACCATTGATTTCATTCGGCCTTCGGCGCGAAATTTTTCCCAGGCGTGATCGAGGTAAAGCAACATGACCACACCGGTTTCCGCATCGAGGCCGGCGAGGGCGAGCAAACCGACCCAAACTGCGACGCTCATGTGATAACCGAGCAGATAAAGCAACCAGAATGCGCCGATGAGGGAGAACGGTACGGCCAGCAGAACGATGCAGGTTTTCACAACTGAGCGGGTGTTGAAATAAAGCAGCACGAAAATGATCAGCAGTGTGAGCGGCACTACGATTTTCAGACGCTCCTCGGCTTGCTTGATGTATTGGAACTGACCGGCCCATTCGATGTAATAGCCGGCTGGAAATTTGATGCGCTCAGAGATGCGTTTCGACGCGTGGCGCACGTAACCGTCGATGTCGCTCGTTACCGGATCGACCAAGACAAAGCCAACAAGCTGACCGTTCTCATTGCGAATGCTCGGGGGACCGGTGCGGTAGCGAATGTCGGCGACGAGCGAAATTGGAATCTGCGCTCCGGTCGGTGTTGGAACCAATACGCGTTTGAGTGAATCGAGGTCCTGCCGAAAATCAGGCGCATAGCGCGCGCGGACCGGATAACGTTCGCGGGCTTCCACCGTCGTCGTGATGGTCTTACCGCCAATCGCTGTTTCAACAACGTCATTCACGTCGCCGACGGTCAAACCGTAGCGCGCAGCGGCTTCGCGGTTCACATCGAAGTCGAGGAAATATCCACCGACGGTACGTTCGGCAAAGACACTGCGCGTGTCGGGAAGATCGGCCATCGCTTTCTCGATTTGCACGGCCAGGTTCTCGATGCCTTGCAAATCCGGTCCGAAAACTTTTATCCCTAGTGCGCTGCGGAAGCCGGTGGTCAACATTTCCGTGCGCGTCTGGATTGGCATCCAGAAGATGTTCGCCATACCCGGAATGCGCAGGTTCATGTTCAGTTCGGCAAGGAATTTTTCCCACGTCATGCCGCGCGGCCATTGATCGAACGGTTTGAGCGACACGATCGTTTCAAACATGGAAAGCGGCGCGGGATCGGTTGAGGTGTCGGCTTGTCCAGCTTTACCGAAAACGGTCGTGACCTCGGGAAATGTTTTCAGTTGTCGATCTTGAATCTGAAGAATCTTGGTTGCTTCGGTGATGGACATTCCCGGCACCGCGGTGGGCATGTAGAGCAACGTCCCTTCATTCAGTGGCGGCATGAATTCTTTCCCGAGTTTTGCGAAAGGGAAAATTGTTAAGACCAGAAGCAACAGGGCACCGAGCAAAACGAACCGGCGGAAACGCAGAACAAAATTCAAGACCGGTTCGTAAACGGAAATCAGAAATCGATTCAGTGGATTCTTCGCTTCGGGAGCGATTTTTCCTCGGATCAACAAAGTCATCAGAACTGGCGCGACCGTGATCGCCAGCATTGCGGCGAAAAACATCGAGAACGTTTTTGTAAACGCGAGCGGCTTGAATAGGCGCCCTTCCTGCGCGGTGAGCGAAAAGACCGGCAGGAAACTGACGGTGATGACAAGTAGTGAGAAGAACAATGGACGCCCAACTGTTTTCGCGGCGGCGACGATCACTTCGATTCGTTCGCTGTTGTTTGGTTCGCGGCCGTTCTGCTCTCGGAAATGCTCCAGCGCTTTGTGTGCGTTCTCGACCATGATGATGGCCGCATCGATCATCGCGCCGATCGCGATCGCGATTCCACCAAGCGACATAATGTTGCTGGTCAGATGCGAGTAAAACATCGGGATGAACGACGCGAGGATCGCGATGGGTAGCGTGATGATCGCGACCAAAGCCGAGCGGACGTGCCAAAGAAAGATGAGACAGACGAGCGCGACGATGATGCATTCCTCGATCAATTTCTCGCGCAGCGTTCCGATGGCGCGGTAAATCAATTCGCTGCGATCGTACGTCGGCACGATGCGCACGCCCGCCGGCAACGACGATTTGATACTCTCGATCTTACGTTTAACGCCTTCGATAACGTTCAGCGCGTTTTCGCCGTAGCGCATTACGACGATTCCACCAACGACTTCGCCTTTGCCGTCCAATTCGGCCACGCCACGTCTGAGCGCTCCGCCGAGATGAACTTTGCCAATGTTCTTCACATACACTGGCGTTCCGTTCTCGACTTTGAGTACGACGTTCTCAATGTCCGCGATGTTTTTGAAATAACCGCGGCCGCGGACGAAATATTCCGTGGTCGCAACCTCGAAAGTTTTTCCGCCGACATCGCCGTTGCTGGACTTCACTTGCTTGACGACGTCACTCAACGGAATGCTGTGCGCGAGTAACGCATTGGGATCGATATCGATCTGATATTCCTTCACAAAGCCGCCGACGGGCGCGACCTCGGCGACGCCTTTCACCGATTCGAGCGCATAACGTAGATTCCAATCTTGAATTGAACGTAGCTGCGCAAGATCAAGCTTCCCCGAATCATCCACCAGCGCGTACTCGAAAACCCAACCCACGCCGGTCGCGTCCGGGCCGATCGTCGGATTCACCCCTTCGGGAAGTGTGCCCCGAATCGAGTTGAGATATTCGATGACGCGCGAACGCGCCCAATAAATGTCCGTTCCGTCTTCAAAAATGACGTAAACGAACGATTTGCCAAACATCGATTCGCCGCGGACAAATTTCACTTTTGGTGCAGCGATGAAAGTCGTCGAAATTGGATAAGTGATCTGATCTTCGACCAGATCGGGCGACCGTCCTTCCCAATCGGTGTAGACGATCACCTGCGCGTCGCTCAGATCGGGAATCGCATCGAGAGGCGTTTGTCTAAGCGCATACACTCCGGCACCGATCGCAAAAAGCGTGAAGACAAACACGAGGAAGCGATTCCTCACGCTTGCTGCGATGATGCGTTCGATCATTTCTGTTTCCTAGCGACGCGGTGTCGCCGGTTCGAAATCGTTCAACGCGCCTTGCACTTTCGACTCGGCGTCGATGAGGAAATTTGCGCTCGCGACAACACGTTCGCCTTCCGCCAAGCCGCTCTTCACTTCGTAATGATCGCCGATTTGCTCGCCCAACTCGACAACACGCGGTTCGAGCTTTCCTCCGCCTTTATCGACAAACGCGATCTCGCGCGAGCCGGTAGGCATCACCGCGCTGGCCGGCACAGTGAGGCCTTCGCCCATGTCCATCCCCAGTTCGACGTTCGCGTACATCCCGGGCCGCAGTTTGAAATCGGGATTCGGAATATCGATGCGCACCTTCGCGGTGCGTTTTGCTTGATCGAGAAATGGATTGATGACCGCAATTTGTCCTTCGAAGCGTTCGTTGGGGTACGAACTGGTCGTGACGGTTACGGCCTGGCCGGTTTTCAACATCGATAATTCGCCTTCGTAAAATTCAGCCGAAACCCAAACGACCGAGAGATCAGCAATGTCAATCAAGTGATCGCCCACCTTCACGTTGACCCCTTGATGCGCGGGTACTTCCTGGACGACGCCGCGAAAGGGCGAGCGAAGTGTCAGCGACTCGCCCGGCTCACGCTTCCGTTCGATCTCAGCGATTTGTTCGTCAGTGACATTCCACTGACGCAGACGCGATTCTGCCGACGCGATCAATCGTTCGGGTGTTACGCGCGCGTCTTTAGATTTTGCTTCGTCGCGCATGCGCAGAAGCATGACTAGCTCGCGCTCAGTCGTAAGCAGGTCCGGGCTGTAGATCGACATAAGGGGCGCGTCCTTCTCGACGAGTTGACCGGCGGACGGGACGAACAATTCTTTCACGTATCCATCCACGCGAGCAACGAACGCCCAATGCTTTTGCAAATCGGGCTCGACGGTTCCGACGGCGCGAATCGTGTGATGCAATGGTCCACGCTTCACCGTTGCGTAGCTGACACCGATTTGCTGCTGCCGCTCGACCGGGACGACAAATTCGTGTGACGGTGCGCCGCTCGTCTGCTTGCCACTTTGCATCCCCGGCATTCCGGCCATGCCTTGCATGCCGCCGCCGCTCGACGGCTCGGATGTCGATGGTGAAGCGGTTTTTTTCATGACCGGCACGAGATCCATTCCGCAGATTGGACATTTGCCTGGCGCTTCCGCGTGCACCGAAGGGTGCATCGTGCACGTGTAATAATCCACGTCCGGTGGTTTTGTTGGTTTATTGGATTTCGAGCAAGCGGGACTGATGAGAAGCACCGCGAGGACGAACAATTTGAGTGGTATCGATTTCATTTTGGTACCTTTATTTTGGTTGAAGGGAAAACATCGAGATCAGCGCCGATAACGGCTTCCAGTTCGGCCAAGGCCGCGTGGTAATCGGCGATGTGCTGTTGCCCCATCGCTTCGAGATCACGCAAATTCCGTTGTGCGGTGATCCATTCGAGAAAACTGGCCTTTCCCGTTTCGTAGGAGAGCTGATTGGCCTCGAATGCTTGACGCGCTTGCGGCACTAGTTTGTCGCGGAAAAGATCGACGTGATGTCGGGCGGTGTGGACCTTTTCCAACGCATCCCGCAATAAACCGAGCGATTCCGCGTTTGTGAGTTCAAGCCCGTGGTTAGCGGCGGCGAGGTTTTCTTTCGCTTCACGAACAGCCGCCGAGTATTTGCCGGGATTTACCCACGGCACAGTAAAGGAGATTCCGGCGTCGACTTCGCTCGTTGTTTGCGCGGAATCGTTGTAACGCAGCGCCTGAACTGTGACGGCTGGATCAGGAATCCAGTTTCGGCGAGCCAATTCCAGTCGCGACTCTTCCATGTCGAGCTTCGCTCGCGCGATTTTCAGCTCCGGACGGTTTGCGAGTGCAAGTGCGCGCGCTTGGTCCATCGAAACGTCGAGTGAGTTGATTCTTGTTTCTTCCGGTTGACCAACCGCAGCGAAAGCGTCGCGATTCATCAGAACATTGAGCTGCGATTCTTCAGCCGAAGTGTTCCGTAAAATATCTTGCTCGGATTCGAGCAGCTTGCTGGCTTCGACCTCGCCCGCGAGTGCGTCTGCCGCGTTTGCTTGGCCGACTTCGTAGCGAGAGCGACTGACTTCAGCGATCTGGCGCAACGACACGAGATTTTTTCGATTTAATGCCAGTTGGGCGTACGCGTTGGCCAACCGAAAGTAGGACGCACGGGTTTTCGCCAGCACGTCCAATTGTTCACGACGCGCCTGTTCAAAAGTTGCGAGTGCGTCCGCCGCGGCAATTCGTGCCCGCGCTAAATTTTTTCCTGTGATCGGAATGACTTGCTCGACGGAGAGTGTCTGATCGGTGAACGCGTTCGGCGCGACATCGACAAAGCGCGCGGCGCGCGAGTTGCCGCCGACTCTGAGATCGTCCCAGGCGGTTGCTTGCTTGACGCGCTCTTTCGCGGCGTTCCATTTTCTCAGCGCCTGCTGGATCGCGGGATTGTTCGCCAGCGCGACGGTTGTTACATCGCGTAGCGAAATGAAACCATTGGGCGCTTCGAGTCCGATGTCGTCGGGCTTCTCAGCGCGAATGATTGACGTTAAAGCTAAATATAAAAGTAATCGGTAAAGTGTTTTCATCTGTCCGGAAGAGGGTTTGAACGCGTGACGTGCCGGTAAATGGGCACACCTCGGGTGTCAGGCTCTTCGGATCAGGTGAGGCGAATGCAGATGAGCGCGAACGGCGCCGGTAAATGTGCGGCGTTCTTTGCGTTAGAAAATACACCCGACTGTTTCGTCGCGGCTCGCGGCAGCGTTGCTACCACAATCGTCGACGGCAAGAACACAATGTTCTGCTGATCGGACCCGGGCTTGGTCAGTGGTGGCACCGGCGGCGGGGTCTTTTTCTGTGACGTCGCGCAGCAAGCTTTATTTGCGCAGCATCCTGATTCGCACGCTTTTTCACTTGCGACACTTGACATTGTGCACGCGGCCGCTGGGAGCTTCATCGGCGCGATAATGAGCGCAATTGCGACCATCACCGCCAAGCTAATCTTGCTGCGCATGACGCTGCTTCTTAGCACAATCAACGCCACGCGTCGAAGCCTAACCCGTTTATTCTTCGCGCGGCCTGCCGAAAATTAACCCGCCGAGATGCGGCTGTCACCGGATCGTCACCCGATCTTCACTATTCGTAACATGACTTCGGCTTTCTACCGGCGTATCGAAGCGGCGAAGAGTTGCCAGCTAAACGAGCAACCGCATCAGCCCTTTTTACCCGCATGAAAACAATATCACCACGAACCCGTTCTTCCTTTCTCGAACTAAGCCGAAAATTCCTGCACTCGGAAAGCCAATGGCATTTTGTCACTGAGCTTCTCCTTTTTGGTGTGCTCACTGCAGTCAGCGCTTGGCCTTTGCTCTCATTGGCCAATGCAGTCGCGACCTCGATCAAATAAGCGGCTTACTTCTTGGTAAGCTTTGGGGTAATCAACCAAAGAAGCCGGCCATTTTTCCAAGAGCGATCGAGCTCGATTAGGGCGACTCCGGCTTTCGAAAGCTTGAGCGCTCCGCCGGTCAATGAAGTGATCGTTTCGGTGAAGTCCGGTTCGTGACCGACCAGCATCAAACTTTCTTCCGGATATTTATTTAGCAATCGCTCCAGTCCGGCGCGGCGGAAGCCGGGCGCGAGCAATTTGTCTGCGCAGTATTTCACTTTGAGGTGCTCCGCTGTAATCTCCGCGGTTTGCGCGGCGCGCGGCAACGGGCTGGTCACGATAAGAGCGGGACGTGCTTTGGCGCGTTTGAGAAACGCCGCGACCTCGCGCATTTCCTTTTTCCCGCGCTTAGTTAACGGGCGCTCATCATCGGATTTTTTCCAGTTCGGCCAATCGGCCTCGCCGTGCCGGAGAAAATAAAGTTCCATCTCGATCTATAAGATACGCCATTTTGGGCGGCGGGTTCGGGGATCCAATTGCCAAAGGCGGGTTCCGCCCAGAAATGCATTCCGGTTTTGCCCGCGTTCCACTCCCTCCGGGAGCCGGCTGAAGCGTTTCACATTTCCACCGCCCAGCACCACATAATCGGCAATGAGAGATTTTTTCAATTGCGCGACCGCGTGCTCGACTTCGCGCTTCCACTCTTTTTCGCCGAGCAAAACCAAGCCCGGCTTGCCCAAGGAATTTTCAATGATCCTGTGGTCGCA
This sequence comes from Spartobacteria bacterium, assembly GCA_003167365.1. GTDB lineage: Bacteria > Verrucomicrobiota > Verrucomicrobiia > Chthoniobacterales > UBA10450 > Palsa-1382. The sequence continues at coordinate 441,325 of PMTM01000006.1, forward strand.
ATAGGGGAGATCTCCCAATTCGAGGGGGAGCACGGTTTTCGCCCAGACAAAAGTGGAGCCGAGTCCGGTGCCAAGTCCAAGAAAAAGCATTCGGCCTCCGCGATAACTCCCAAGCGCTTGCATGGCCGCGTCGTTGATCACGCGCACCCGTTTACCGAGCGCTTTCTCGAAATTGAATCCGACCCATCCTTTGCCGAGATGCTTGGGCTCGTCGACGATGCGTCCATCGCGGACGGGTGACGGGAATCCAATCGCGACCGCGTCGAAGTTCCAATCCTGCAAAAGCGGTTTCATTTGCGAGACTATTTCTCGCGGCGTCATTTTCGGGCCCGATTTAAATTTCCGTTTCTCTGCGCGAGAGATCATCAACTTGACGTGCGAACCGCCGATGTCGACGACCAGGACCTTTTTGTTCATGACTGCGGTAGTTTGGTAATCGGAATTAATTTTGCGGCTCGCTCTTTCTTGGATCGAGAAAGTTTTTTCGTCTGACGACGGGAACGTTCCCGGAACTGAAGCTGAGCTTGCTCGCGCGGCTCGGTTCCTTCCGGCTTCAATCGCCGATAACTTCCGTCCGGCTGCAGTTCACGCGCTTTCACGCGGTCGTGTAAAAACTTTGGCAACACGCCGTTAACAATCTCATCGCGCAAGGCCGGGTTCTCGATTGGAAAAGCGACTTCCACGCGTCGCAAAAAATTGCGCGGCATCCAGTCCGCGCTCGAGAGGTACAGGTCGGGCTGGCCATCGTTCGCAAAATAATAGATTCGGCTGTGCTCGAGAAAGCGACCGACAATACTAAAGACGCGGATGTTCTCGCTTAAGTTCGGGATCTTCGGGCGCAAGCAGCAGATACCCCGCACGATGAGGTCGATTGTGACCTCTGCGCAGGAAGCTTCGTAAAGTTTCTCGATGATCTCTTGATCGACCAGTGAGTTCAGTTTCGCGATAATGCGGCCCGGTTTTCCGGCAAGCGCGTGATCGCGCTCGCGTTCGATCAAACCGATCAAGCGTGTTTTGAGATCGAAGGGCGCGACCATCAATTTTTTCAACCCGGGATAACCGGCCAGGCCGGTCAGCGTATTAAAAACGCTTGCGACTTCATCGGTCAATTGTGGCTCGGACGTGAAAAGACTAAAATCGGTGTAAGTGCGGGCGGTGCGCGGATGATAGTTGCCCGTACCGAGGTGCACATAGTGACGAAGCCGATCGGTATCGCGCCGGACGATTAGCAGCGCCTTGCAATGTGTTTTCAATCCAACGACGCCATAGATGACGTGCGCTCCGGCTTCCTCGAGGCGCCGCGCCCACTGAATGTTTACGGCTTCATCAAAGCGCGCTCGCAGCTCGACGATCGCCGTCACCTGTTTTCCCGCATTCGCCGCTTCGATAAGAGCTTCGACAATCGGTGAATCGCCGCTCGTTCGATAAAGCGTGATCTTGATGGCGAGCACCTGCGGATCTTGAGCCGCTTCCTCAATCATTTCGACGATTGGATCGAAACTGTCGTAGGGATGGTGAAGCAACACGTCCTGGCGGCGCAGCACCTCAAAAATATTCACGTGCGGAGGCAGGGCCGGATCGCGGGCAGGTTGAAATGGCCGGTCTTTCAATTTCGCAAACGCGTCGTTGGCCAGAAGCGGCGCGAGGTGCGTCATGGATAACGGGCCATCGAGTTTGTAGACGTCCGCGTCGGTTAGGTCGAAAAACTCCAGGAGCAGCTCGCGAAAATCTCTCGGGCAATCAGTTTCGACTTCCAGACGCACGGCGTCGCCGCGACTGGTGCGCCGCAGTTCCTGTTCGATCGTGCGCAATAAATTTTCCGCCTCTTCATCATCAATGTAGAGGTCGCTATTCCGCGTCACCCGGAAAGCGTGCACGCCATCGAGAATCAAACCGGGAAACAGTTCGCCAATGTGATGCTTGACGAGCGACGCGAGGTAAATGTAATCCCACGGCTCATCTTCGCCTTTGCCGCGCGGCATGGCGATGAGCCGCGGAACAACGCGCGGCACTTGCACGATGGCGTGAAGGGGTTCGCTGCCACGCTGCGCCTTCGCGCGCACGAGCAAGTTGTGGCTTTTGTTGGAGAGCTGCGGGAATGGATGACTTGCGTCGACCGCGAGCGGCGTCAGCATCGGAAACACTTCCTCCTGGAAATAGCGGCGGGCCCAGGCTGCGCGTTTCGCACTGAGCTGCGCAACATCGCGAATCCGGATTCCATTCTTGGCCAGCTCCGGGAGCAGCTCATTTTTCCAGAGCGCGTACTCCGCGGTCACCAGTTCACGGACGACGCGTTGAATGCTGTTGAAGGTTTCAGTTGGACTTAGTCCGTCTGGCCCAACGTCGCTCGTCTCGCTCTCGATCTGTTGTTTGATGCCAGCTACGCGAATCTCGAAAAATTCATCCAGGTTCGAGCTGAAGATGGTGAGAAACTTTACGCGTTCGAGCAACGGCTGCGTCGGATCCTGCGCTTCTTCCAAAACGCGGCGATTGAACTCAAGCCAGCTCAGCTCGCGGTTGATGAAGTTTTCGTGGGTGGACGATTGCGGCGTTGGAACCGAATCAATCGGGCTTGGCAAAACTTGGCCCGAGGATTCTTCGCTTGTCACTTGGGCGGTCGTTGGCTCCATCTGGGTCGCAGTTAAGGCTCCGGGCCGCAAGAACGATAACGCGCGAGATTCAATCCGCCGCGACCGCCATTGCTTACGCTGGGGCTACAAAAGGTTGATGTCGGATGTCTTCGGCCGCGGCGGCGTAGACAGCGTCCTCGGCGATGTTGGTGGCGTGATCGCCGACGCGTTCGAGACAGCGCGAAATAAAAATCAGATTGAGATAACCGCGCAGTTGATCCGGATCATGCGCCATGCGTTCGATCAATTTGCGACCGGCTTGACGATTCAATTCATCCAGTTTGTCATCGCGTGGCACGACGGCACGCGCCAACTGCACATCTTCCCGAACATAGGCATCCACACTGTCTTTGAACATCGACATGGCGTGCTCGTACATCGGGGCGATTAGTTTAACCTCCGGCAAGGGCGGATGTTGATTTAGCTTGCGCGCGCGTCGCGCGATGGTTGTTGCCTGGTCGGCCATGCGTTCGAGATTGGAAGAGAGTTTCATCGCCGAAACGACCCGGCGCAGATCGGACGCCACCGGTTGAAACCGAAGCAGAATATCCACACCGTCCTTGTCGATCTGCTTTTCCAGTTGGTCGATTTCCTCGTCGTCGGCAATTGCGTTTGCGCAAAGATCGTCATCGCGCTCCATCAATCCCTTGTTCGCGCGATCGAGACTGCGCTCGGTCAAGCTCGCCATCATGAGCACATTGTCGCGCAGTGAGGCAAGTGCTTCGTCGAAAGTCCCGAGAATATGTTTTGGTGCAATCATTAGCCCTCCCCGATCAACCGAAGCGTCTGGTAATATAATCCTCCGTTCGCCTTTCGCTTGGATTTGAGAAAATCTTTTTGGTCGACCCCAAACTTTACTAAACGGCCTAGGTAAAAGAAGGCCGTATGATCGGAGACACGCCCGGGCTGCGGCATGTTGTGCGTAACGATGACCGGCAATCGCGGGGCGACAGTTTCCATAATACCAACGATGCGAAGCCGTCTCGAACCCGGCAAACCAATAAATGTTACGTTTGTGTGACAGCGGCCGGCACGGACGAAACGATCAACGGCAGCACGACGCGAATGGTGGTTCCGCAGCCAGGTTCGCTCTCCGCTTCGACACGGCCGCCATGCAATTGCACGATATGTTTGACGATCGACAGCCCCAGGCCGGTGCCGCCGAGCTCGCGGCTGCGCGCTTTATCCACGCGATAGAATCGTTCGAAAATCCGCGGCAAATCGTTCTTGGCAATACCAATGCCGGTGTCGCTCACGCTTAGCGTGATCTCGCCGTTGCGTTGCTGGGCTGCGAGACGAAGGTCGCCGCCTTCGCGCGAATATTTCACCGCGTTATCGAGCAGGTTGTAGAGAATTTCCTGCAAGCGCGTTTCGTCGGCGCAAACTTGCGGCAAATCCTCCGGAAGATCGACACTCACTTTCAGGTGCTTCTCGGCGAATTTCTTATCCCAATCGCGAACGACGTTGCCGAACAGTTCATCGAGGGCCACATTGCTCAGTTGTAGATTCGGATCGCCGGATTCCAACTGCGCGAGAGTAAGCAAATCGTCCACTAGAAGGCCGAGCCGCTTCGAGTGTCGCTCCATCACTTCGAGGATCCGCGTCAGTTCTTCCGTCGAAATCTTGGGATGGTCGAGCAGTGTCTCGATATAGCCGCGCAGGATCGACAACGGCGTGCGCAACTCGTGCGATACGTTTGCGACAAAATCCTTTCGCACTTCATCGAGTTGCTTGAGTTGCGTGATGTCGTGAAAAAGAACGACCACGCCGGTTGTAGCATCGCCTTCGTCCTTCAGCGGTACGGCGCTAACTTCCAATGCCCGATCAAGAATGATAATTTCACACCGTGCCGGCTCTCCGGTGTTCAAGGTTTCGGTGATGATTTGATCGAGGGTCGTGTCGCGAACGGTGTCGAGCAACGGTGCACCCAGTGAAGTTTCTCGAAGTTCAAAGAATTCTTCAAAAGTTTCGTTGGCCAGGGTGATGTGGCGGGCCGCGTCAACCACGAGCAAGCCGTCCTGCATGGCGGCGAGAATCGTCTCTGTGCCCGAAGCGCCCTCCGTGACTTGTTGGGTGAGCTGCTGTTGGCGAGTGAAAATTTCTTCGAGGATCAATCCGACGCGGCGCGGCAGCGCTCCGCCGCCGACCAGAAACGTCCTCGGTTTTTTCGTTTCGGCGATTCCCCCAACGAGATCAGCAATTTTTCGCCAGGGCGCGATCCATTTGCGCCACGCGAAATAGCCGGCAACGATTGTCGATCCAACAAAAAGGCAAAGCAAAAACCAAGACATCCGTGGTCAATCTTCCCGCAGGCGATAACCAAAACCGCGCACAGTCTCGATAACGTCCCCCGCCTTTCCCAGTTTTTCGCGCAAACGCCGCACATGCGTGTCCACCGTGCGGGTGTCGATGATGCTTTCGTAACCCCACACCTCGTTCAGCAAACGGTCGCGCTCCTGCACGCGCCCGCGGCGTTGAACGAGCGTTCGCAGAAGTTTAAATTCGATGCTCGTGAGACTGATTCGTTTGCCGCCCACCGAAACCTGGTGGCGCGCGGGATCGATCGTAATCGCTCCGGCGCTGAGGTGTTCGCCTTCCTTGGCCTCGCCACGCCGCAAAATCGCTTGAATGCGCAAGATGACTTCGCGTGGACTGAACGGTTTGGTGACGTAATCGTCCGCCCCAAATTCCAGGCCAACGATGCGATCGATTTCCTCCGCCTTCGCCGTCAGCATCATGATCGGAATGTGCCGGGTTGTGGGATCGGTTTTCAAAACTTTGCAAACTTCGAGACCCGTCATTTTCGGCAGCATCAAATCGAGAATGATAAGGGCCGGTTTTTCCGTGCGTGCCTTATTCAAGCCTGAAACGCCATCGCTCGCGGTCGAAATGATGAACCCGCCCGCTTTTCGCAAGTTCAGCGTGAGAAGATCTATAACGTCTCGTTCGTCTTCGACGATCAGAACCGGCTTGCTGGACGGTGTGTCCATCCGCAGCAACCTTCGCGGCGCTACTTCCCGCCGGCCTTCTCGTTCAGCGCCTGCGTGAATTCTTGCAAGCTCGAGACGATCTGCGGCGCTTTGGTCAAGACGGTGCTGGCCAGCTTTTCCGAGTAATCGGGACGACGTTGCGACATTTCGGAAAGCGCCATCATTACCGCTAACGCGTTATTGATTGAGTGCTTGATCTCGCTGAATTTCTTCTGCAAATGGGCCAATTCTTCAGGCGTAACGTTGCGGGCAGACTCACTCATGGTCGGGCGATTTCGCTGGAGAAAAAAGGCGGCTGTGCTTGACTTAAAGGTTCGACATTCATCGTCAGAATGCCTGCGGAAGTTATCAAGATAAGTGGTGCGCGCCAGCACAATCTAAAAAATCTCCACGTGGAAATTCCACGTGAGAAATTAGTCGTTATCACGGGCCTAAGCGGCTCGGGAAAATCCTCCCTCGCCTTCGATACGCTCTATGCCGAAGGGCAGCGGCGCTACGTGGAAAGCCTCTCCGCCTACGCGCGGCAATTCCTCGATCAAATGGAGAAACCGGACGTCGATTTTATCGAAGGACTTTCCCCGGCGATCGCGATCGAGCAGCGTAGCGCCGGCGCTAATCCACGATCGACCATCGCCACCACAACCGAAATCTACGATTACCTGCGCGTCCTTTTCTCGGCGATTGGCCAACCCCACGATCCGCTCACCGCAAAGCCAATTTTCCGCCAAACGCCGCAGCAAATTGTCGATCAAATCCTCGCTTACGATTCGGGAACAAAAATAATCTTGCTCGCGCCGCTCGTGCAAAATCAGGTCGGCGAATTTCGCGATGTAATCGAAAAGGCGAAACGCGAAGGTTTTGTCCGTGTCCGGATTGACGGCGACATCGTCGAGCTAAGCCAGCCGGAACCGATTCGGCCAAAAAAGAATCAACGCCACACAATTGAGGCGGTCGTCGATCGATTGGTCCTGCGTGACGGGATTCGCGTCCGATTAGCGGATTCGGTCGAAACAGCGCTGCGATGGGGCGGCAACCGTATCGTTGTGCTGCGCGAGCGGAGTAATGGAGTAGCGGGCGCGCAATGGGACGAGCTCCGCTATTCGACTGACTACGGAAACGCGGAGTCAGGTTTCACGTTGGACGAACTGACGCCGAAACATTTTTCGTTCAACAGTTATCTCGGCGCTTGCCCGGCTTGTCACGGATTGGGAACACAATCGCTCTGTGATCCAGATTTGATGATCTCTGATCCGGCGAAGACGCTGGCTGAAGGCGCAATCACACCATGGCGTCGCGGGACGAAGCGGATGCAGGCGTATTACCGGCATTTGCAGAATGCGCTCATCAAACATTTTCATGTCGATCAAGACATGCCGTTCGCAGAGTTACCCGAGCCGTTTAAAGAGGCGCTCTACTTCGGCACTGGCGATGAGGCGATCGAAATGAGCTTCGGAAGCAATGGCAAAAGTAAGGTCGCAAAGCCATTCGAAGGACTGGTGCCGCAAATGCAACGGCTTTACGAGGAAACGCAAAGTCAGTTTACGCGTAACCGCATCCGCGCGTTCATGACGAGTGTGCCCTGTAAAGTTTGTAACGGCGCGCGCCTTAAGCCGGAAATCCTTGCCGTCACGATCAAAAATCGACAAGGGCGCGAGCTAAACATTCATCAATTCAGCGAACAAACGATCGAAGCGGCGGCTCGTTATACCAAAAGTCTTGATCTTACTGCGCAACAGCGAGCAATCGCGTCGGAAGTCGTCCGCGAAATTCAATCGCGTCTGCAATTTCTGGTCGAGGTCGGACTGGGATATCTGACGCTGAATCGCGAGAGCGGGACGCTCTCCGGCGGCGAAGCGCAACGAATTCGACTGGCCACACAAATCGGTTCTGGTCTCGCCGGCGTCCTTTATGTTCTCGACGAACCTAGTATTGGGCTCCACCAGCGCGACAACGCGCGCTTGCTCGAGACGTTGCGATGTCTCCGCGATCTGGGCAATTCCGTCATCGTGGTTGAGCACGACGAAGAAACAATCCGATCGGCCGATCACATTATCGATCTTGGTCCGGGCGCGGGTCCCCGCGGCGGGGAAATTGTTGCGCAAGGGATGCTGGGAGAAATTCTTCGCGCGAAGAATTCTTTGACGGCGGATTACTTATCCGGTCGCGCGCGTATCCCGATTCCAAAACAACGCGTGAAACCACGATCCATCAGCGATTCCGATGGTTGGCTGACGGTCGTTGACGCGGCAGAGAATAATTTGAAGAAGATCACCGTTCCCTTTCCACTCGGCGCGCTGACTTGCGTGACTGGCGTTTCCGGCAGCGGCAAGTCCACTTTGGTGGATGATATTCTGCGGCGCGCGCTCTTCCGTTATTTTTATAATTCGAAAGAAAAACCGGGTGCGCATCGCGCCATTCGAGGAATCGATCAGATCGACAAAGCGATCGTAATCGATCAAAGCGCCATCGGGCGCACGCCGCGTTCGAATCCGGTCACTTACACCGGGGCGTTCACACCGATCCGTGAATTGTTCGCGCAACTGCCGGCTGCGCGGGTGCGCGGTTACGATGCGGGCCGTTTCAGTTTCAATGTCAAAGGCGGGCGCTGCGAAAATTGCGAAGGCGGCGGCCTAATTAAGATCGAGATGCATTTTCTGCCGGACGTTTATGTCGGGTGCGAGGTTTGCCATGGTCAACGTTACAATCGCGAAACGCTGGAGATTACATACAAAGGAAAAAACATTGCCGACGTTCTCGAGATGACGGTGGACGAAGCAGCCCGGTTTTTTCGCAGCGTGCCGACCATTTCGGATAAACTGAATACATTACTCGACGTCGGGCTTGGCTATTTGCGGCTCGGGCAGGCTGGGACGACGCTTTCCGGAGGCGAAGCGCAACGCGTGAAACTCGCGACTGAACTGGCGAAAAAGGCAACCGGTCGCACAATGTACATTCTCGATGAACCGACAACCGGATTACACTTCGCGGACATCGAAAAATTGCTGCAAGTGCTCATGAAATTGCGCGATGCCGGGAACACGCTTGTCGTGATCGAGCACAACCTCGAGATGATCAAATGCGCGGACTGGATTGTCGATCTTGGTCCGGAAGGCGGTGAGCGCGGCGGCGAGATTGTGGCCGCCGGATCGCCGGAAGAAATTGTCGATGTTGCGGGAAGTTATACCGGGGATTATCTGCGACCAGTGTTGGAGAGAAAATGAAAACGCGCAACGCCCAGTGGGAAAAAATGATCGTCCTGGCGCTATCGATCTTCATTTGGCACACAGGCCGCGCTGAATTTTCGGCGGACCTTTCGGACGCGACGGAGCCGTTAATAGACGGCGTGCCGGAAGTTGCGGTGGTGCGGTTGCGCGGATTGCTCAATCGAAATCTTTCTGAGGCGGAGTGGCGCGCCACCGGGGAGAAATTGGCAGAGGCGTTACTCGCGACAAAGCAACCGGCGGAGGCGCTGCAATTGTTGGACGACGCCCGGTTGCGCGAAATTTCATCATCGAAGTTTTGGCGGGCGCAAGCGTTGGTCAGTTTGCACCGGCCGTCAGAAGCGCTGCCGATCTATGAGCAGATCGCGACCGATGAAAAGTCGCCATTTCGCACAAACGCAACGTTCGGCGCTGCGGAAATGTTGCGCGCGCTAAATCGGCCAGACGAAGCGTTACAGAAGTTTGCAATTCTTTTCCGCGATCCGGTTTGGAGCGTTCAGGCGCGGCTTCGTTCGGCAGAATTGTTTCTCGACAAAGCGGACGCTCCGAACGCGCGCCGCATTCTTGATGCGGCCCAACCGAAATCGGCGGCCGACAAAAAAGAGCGAGAGTTCCTGCGGGGCCGCGTGGAAATGGTTTCCCAGCGGCCGGAACGAGCGGCTCATGTCTTTCAATCGCTTTTGCAAAGGTCGCGTGGTGCAAGCCACACTGTCCTGCTGGCCTCTTTATTCGGATTTGGCGACGCGCATTTGCAAATGAAGACGCCGGAAGTCGGGGACGATGTGCTGGAGGATTTTATCGAACATCATCCACAAGATTTCGATCTTGCCCGGGTTTTTGCAAAGCTGGATGAGCTTTATCGTGCCGAACGCAGACCGGCGCGTAACGAGCTCGAAAGATGGATTCGGGAGGGCGATCAACCGAGGCGGGCGTTTGCACAATGGTATCTCGCTCGGATGGAACTCCGCGCTGGGCATCGCGACAGAGCGTTGCAGTTATTCTCGGCCTTACGGGAAAGCAAGACGAAAGCGGTGGGCCTGGCCGGCGCGTTTCTTGAATTCGCGGAGATCGAGATGCAAGATCGACATTTCGACGAGGCCATCTCGATCCTGGTTGAGGCGCGCTTGCTTCGGCCGGAAAGAACATTGCTCGATCGAATCGATTTACTAGCCGCGCAAGCGGAGTATCGGGCAAAGCGATTCGAGGCCGCGGCGTCCAAGTTCGAGCAGATTGCGCATTCCTCATCGCCGTGGGCGAAATTGTCGATGTTCAACGCGTCACTGGCGTGGTTACAGGTGGGCAACAACGCGCGTTTTCTGGCTGATAATGACGATCTGGAAAAATCGAACGGCGATGAAACGCGCGCGGAGTTGCGCTTGGAAGAGGGGCTGGTGCAGGCTGCCAAAGGAGACAAGAACGCCTCCGATTCGTTACGAACTTTTCTGCGCGATTTCCCGAACGACAAACGGGCATCGGAGGCCTGGGTGGCACTGGCTGAATTGGCCTTTCAAGCGGCGCCGCCGCGTGTGGATGAAGCGCGAAAGGATCTCGCTCGCGCGGCAGAATTGAAGCCGACCTCCGCGGCGACTGAGCGCGCAGACTCTCTCATGATTTGGATTGAAGATGCAGCAAACGGGAATGACGCAAGAGTGCTTGAATTGGCGAAAGAGTTTCTCGAGCGACATCCTGCCTCTCCAGTAGTGGCCGACGTTAGATTGAAATTGGCTGAGGCTTATTACCGGCGTCAGGATTTCGCGAACGCGCAAACACAATTTGAGATTTTGGCGGAGCAGAATCCGTCGGGGCCACTCGCGGAGAAAGCGCTTTTCTTCGCCGGCGAATCGGCAATGTCGAGCATGGTGCCGCAGGCGCTCGATCGCGCGATGGATCTTTTCGAGCGAGTCATGCGCTCAAATGGCGAGTTGAAATGGACGGCGCGCAACGAACAGGCCGCGATCGAGCGAAAGCTTGGCAAACTCCAGGACGCGCTCACATTATATGAAGAGGTCCTGAAGAACGATGCGCGACCGGCCGAGAAAATGGAGGCGCTGTGTGGCAAGGGTGATGTTCTTTTCGAAATGGCGGGGAACGATCCGAAGAATTACGGGCGCGCGATAGAAGTTTACGACAAGCTGACGGCAGACGCAGCGGAGCAGATTCAGTGGCGGAATCAAGCGCTGTTCAAGAAGGGATTATGTCTGGAGAAAGAGGGCAACGAAGGAGAGGCACTGACGGCATTCTACGAAGTCCTCGATAGCGAAAAACGACCGAATCGGCCGAACGAGCTGTTTTGGTTCTACAAAGCGGGATTCAACGCCGCTCGTCTCTTGGAAGGTGATTCCAAATGGCAATCGGCGGCCGCCATTTACGAAAGATTAGTTGCAGCTGGCGGATTACGAAGCGAAGAAGCTAAGGCGCGCCTTAACCGGCTGCGATTGGAACGTTTCCTTTGGGAAGATTGATCTAGGCGCTCCTTTTCCAGCGCATCCGGTCGCGAAGTTTGCGTCCCGTTTTCTCGATGAGATGTCCCTCGCTCTCTTTTAGCAGCTTCTTGTAACGGCGCCGGCCGCTTTTTATTTCGCGAATAAATTCGCGTGCGAACTTGCCTGAGCGAATCTGGCGCAAGATCATCTCCATCCGTTGTTGCACAGACCGATCGATAACTTGCCGCCCAACCGTCAGAGCTCCCCAGCTTGCCGCATCGGAGATCAACGCATGCATTCCGGAAATTCCGGCTTCATGAATGAGATCGACGATGAACTTCAGTTCGTGGAGGCACTCAAAGTACGCCAGCTCCGCTGGATAGCCGGCGCGCACGAGCGTTTCGAATCCAGCCCGAATGAGTTGGCTCGTTCCACCGCAGAGCACGGCTTGTTCGCCAAAGAGATCCGTTTCCGTCTCCTCTTTGAAAGTTGTCTCGATCACGCCCGCGCGCGTGCAACCAATGCCTTTCGCCCAAGCCAGTGCCGTCTTTTTCGCGAAACCGGTGAAGTCTTGATGAACCGCGATCAAGCCGGGAGCGCCACGGCCAGCAACAAATTCCCGGCGCACCATTGGTCCCAACCCTTTCGGCGCGACCATGACAACATCGACATCCTTTCGCGGAATGATCGTTCGATATTGAATGGCAAAGCCGTGGGCAAAGAGAAGCGTTTTCCCTGGCCGAAGATGCGGAGCGATCTCCTTTTTGTAGATCGCCGGCATCTCGGTATCGGGCAGCGCAAGGAAAATGACATCTGCGCGGCACACTGCTTCCGCTGTATCGAAAACTTTGAGTCCGCGGCCGCGCGCAGCCGCGCGTGACTTACTGGGAGGGCGCAACCCGACCATGACGGTAAATCCACTGTCCTTCAAATTGAGCGAGTGGGCCTGGCCCTGCGCGCCAAAACCGATTACGGCGCACGTTTTCCCCTTCAGCCAGCGAAGATCAGCATCTTTATCAGTGTAAATGCGCGCGGCCATGGAACGCCGAAGGAAGCCGCCGATGCTAAACAATCACCGGGCGAAGTCAAACGATGGGGACCGACCAGTGCGCGATTCGCGCGCGCTCAATTTACGACGGATTGGGACTTAGCGAAGGCTTGCAAACGATCTACCTGCGCAATTGCCGCGCGTGCTTCGTCCGTGCGTCCCATTTTCTCGAGAATATTCGAAAGCATGACATATTGCCGCGGTTCATCTGGCTGACGGGAGATCGCGCGACGCTGCGCGACGCAAGCCTCTTCGAGGCGGTTCTGATTTACGCGCGTTAACGCAATGAGGTCCAAAGCCTGTGTGTCGTGAATATCGAGCAAGCTGGCGCGGCGAAGCGCAGCCTCGGCAAGATCGACATCGCCTTTCTCAGTGTATAAGCGACCTAAAGCCATAGCGGAACCGAAATGCCACCAATTATTTTCGGTGAATGGACGAACGAGCGCGATGGCACGGTCGAGCTTATTATCTTCGCGCAGCATCTCACTCTCAGAGCTAATTAGCTCCCAAGTTTCCGGATAATTGCGGTGCGCCGCCTCCAGCACGTTGATCGCGTCGGTATTGTTATGTTGGGTGTGATACAGGCGAGCAAGATTGAGCGCCGCTATCCAGGTGCGCGGATACTCCTTGCGGGTTTCAGGCGCTGCCTCAGTCGCGGCGATGAAAACGGCTTTCGCCTCATCCTCCTTCCCTTGATGCACGAGTGCATCGGCTAAATTGTTGCGCGCGATCGGATAGTCAGGACAAAGCTGCAGGGCCCTTCGATAAATACGCTCTGCGGCAGCATACTCGCCGTGTTGGACATAAGTTTGACCAAGTAGAAGGGCGATGCGAATGCTCTCACCTCCTGCGGCCATCGTATGCCGAGCAAATAATTCGTTCGATAGCCAATCTCCGCTTCGAACCGTGCTGCGAACTCCGAGAGCAATCACCGCGCACGAGGCAAACACGATACTGGCCCTGCGCCAAGACGACGGGAAAGCCAGTGCAATTCCAGCAAGGAAAATCAGCAGGCCGATGCTGGGCACGTAAAGCCAGTGTTCTGCAACAGTCGCGTTAAGTTCGATCAAATTTGAAGTCGGGAGATATGCCAGGAGAAACCACGCGGCGCCAAAGATGCGAAGGCGCTGTCCACAGTCTGAACGAAGAGCACCAAAAGCAAACATTGCGATCATGAGCGCGCCTGCGATGGAAAGGTACTCGAGCACGATCAAATCCCTTCGCATCTTTTCGCTGTGGAGCGCGCGAGGATCCTCGACGGTGCGTTCCATGTGAAGATTGGCCGGGAAAAACATAAGCCGGCCGTAATCGCCAAGGGCCCTGCACATCAGAACCGCGCGTTCCGGAGCACTCCGGCCAGAGAAGAGCGGGGTTTGAATCTGCCCGCCGGGTAAATGACGCAGCCCGGCGTAGAGTCCGAACATCGACAAGCAGGCAACGAGCACGATGCATTTGCGACGAAGCGCGGTCGATTTTTCAAAAACAAAAAGATAAAAAAGAAAGAGGACTATGAGAACGCAAGCACTCTCGCGCGAGCAAAGGCTGAGCGCCCCAACGGACCAAGCCAACGTATAGACGGCACCGCGAACGAACGATCGAGAAATTTCCCTAGCCTTAAGAAACAACAGCCAGCCGCCGAAAGCGAAGAATAAGGCGAGACTATCCGCACGACCAGAAACATAATCGACGGCTGCGCTATGAACCGGATGCACAACCCAAAGAAGCGCTACCAAGAATGCGATCAGTGAAAGGGCGAGGGCATCGCGGTTCGCGGAAATGGCGGGTTGTTGACCGCGCCAAGTCAACAAAGGCGGGAGCAGCTTGCGAAGAAGAAAGTACAAGAAAACTGCGCTGCCAACATGGAACAAAACGCTCGAGAGATGGAAGCCATAAAAATTGTTGTTCCATAGAAAATAGTCGGCCATGTAAGTGATGTTTTGAACTGGCCGGTAGTGAGAGGCGTACGATTCTGGGAAGAGCGAATGGCGAAATGTTTCAAGAATGAGCAGCGGACTTTTGACAAACGGATTCGTGTGAATGAGGAAATCATCGTCCCAGATTTGTTCGCCCTGGAGGGCGGGGAAATGAACGACGAATCCCCCGACAATTAGCACAACTACGTGCAGCCAGGTCTTACGAAAATATGCGGCCCATTTGGGCAGTACCAACCACGCATGAATACTTTCGATTAACCGCTGAAAGTTGTTGACCTCCTTCATGTCGATCTTTGCATTGCAATGTGCATTGTTTCACGTCCCAAAAGGTAGCGGTCTTAAGGACCAAAAGGAGACCAAAAAGAGGCATCAGCGACGTCGGATAACCCAGCGAACGCAATTGGCGGGACATAGAGGAAATTCACTTTGGCTCGAGAATCCGGGCTGGCCTGAGATTTTCACGATTCATTTCCTGCCACTCCCGCTCGGCGGGAATGACAGGTAAATGAATCGTGCAGCCTTTAGTTATGGCCGTACGGCGACCAGAAGTTGGCATCCGCGACGTCCGACAGGGATGTCCAGGCAGTGTTAGAGGCCTTTGGCAGCGAATCGACGGCCTGGGCACCATAGCCCGCACCAAAGATATCCGCTCCGGTGTTGTAGAGGATCGAGCCCTTCTTCAGGTAGTTGGTCCAATCGGCTGTGTTCACTACCGCGGCGCTCGCTCGGTTCGTCTCGATCGCATATTGATCGACGGCGGCGTCGATCAAGCGCAGATCGTTCAGAATTCTGCTCGCTTGCGAGCGTTTGCGGGCACGGAGGAATCCGGGCACGGCAATTGCCGCCAGCAAGGCGATAATCGCGACCACGATCATGATTTCCACGAGGGTAAAGCCCCCGCGGCGTTTGTTGATTTTGTTTAACATGTTATTGCTTTCTGTTCTCTCTTGTTTGTTTGATTGCGATCCGCGATACCGATCACGGATTTGGAGGCTTAAAACAGCAGTGTTAATGCCAAGCGGGTGGCTATTATGGTTTTTAGAGCATATCCGGCAATCAACCAGGGGAACGATCGATCGCGGCCCGCAAGGCGGTGATTCGCCGCCACAATCATGATTTCATTTAGAGTGAACCCCGCGTTCTTCGCTACAAATCTCTTCGGATGCGTAGAGGAAATTCACTCTGGCTCGAGAATCCGAGCTGGCCTGAGATTTTCACGATTCATTTCCGGCCACTCCCGCTCGGCGGGAATGACAGGTAAATGAATCGTGCAGGCTTTAGTTATGGCCGTACGGCGACCAGAAGGTAGCGTCGGCGACGTCCGACAGCGTTGTCCAGGCAGTGTTAGAGGCCTTTGGCAGCGAATCGACGGCCTGGGCACCATAGCCCGCACCAAAGATATCCGCTCCGGTGTTGTAGAGGATCGAGCCCTTCTTCAGGTAGTTGGTCCAATCGGCTGTGTTCACTACCGCGGCGCTCGCTCGGTTCGTCTCGATCGCATATTGATCGACGGCGGCGTCGATCAAGCGCAGATCGTTCAGAATTCTGCTCGCTTGCGAGCGTTTGCGGGCACGGAGGAATCCGGGCACGGCAATTGCCGCCAGCAAGGCGATAATCGCGACCACGATCATGATTTCCACGAGGGTAAAGCCCCCGCGGCGTTTGTTGATCTTGTTTAACATGTTATTGCTTTCTGTTCTCTCTTGTTTGTTTGATTGCGATCCGCGATACCGATCACGGATTTGGAGGCTTAAAACAGCAGTGTTAATGCCAAGCGGGTGCTATTATGGTTTTTAGAGCATATCCGGCAATCAACCAGGGGAACGATCGATCTAACCCCCGCACAGCCCTTGCTTTCTTCAGCCGACAAAACAAGACCTTTCTCGAATTTGTAGCGTGAAACCTCTCTCGAGTTTCAAAAGCTCCCGCGCGATTCGCTACTACGTCTTCGCGGGCGTTCTTCTCATTCACCTTCTCGCCATTGCCCGCCTCTCGTCGTCGCCATTTCTGCTGCCTTCGCGCGGCGACATGCACTTCTACAACGATTGGGCACAACGAATCCTCCGAGGGCAACTGACCGACCATTTGGCATTTTACGGGTTGCCGCTTTACCCATATTTGCTCGCGCTTCTCTATCGAGTTTTTACCTACAACCCCTTTGTCCCTGCTTTCTTGCAGGCATGTCTTGATGCTGGCACAGCGGTAGTCATCTACGTGCTTGCGCTGGATATTTTTCAGCGCAGCGCTCATAACGTAGTTACCGCGTCAGTCGGCAAGCAATGCGATCTCGCGAGCCCAAATCAAGCTAAGCTTCTGGGTGTCATTGCCGCATGCGCTTGGGCTTTCTTTGTTCCAGCGCAGACTTACACAGTCATCCTTATGCCAACGGCGTGGTTTGTCTTTGCCTTTTGGCTTGTGGTTTGGCGAATTGCGAAAAACAAGAACGCACCGGTAGCGAAGGAATGCTTATTTCTCGGTCTGCTCATCGGCATAACGGCCATGGGGATAGCGACGATTCTCGTTCTTCTTCCTCTTATCCTGGCGGCTTTGTTGATCAAACCGAAGATCGGCAGGCGCAAGCGGTGGCAAGTCTTCGGGCTAGGTGCGGCGCTTTGTTTCGCCGGAGTTGCCGCAGGCACATCGCCTTGCTGGATCCACAATTATTTCGTCGCCCGCGATCCAGTTATTCTTTCCGCGCATAGCGGCATCAATTTTTGGATCGGTAACAATCCGATCGCCAATGGCTATCCAAGATTCCCGCCTGGTCTGCGCGCGGGACAAGCCGCGATGCTTGAGGACTCTATCGCTGCGGCCGAGACTGCGGCCGGCCACCCACTAAAGCGTTCAGAAGTCTCAAACTATTGGTCCGCCAAGGCGAGATCGTACATCAGCAATAACTTCGGTGCCTGGCTGAAGCTCATCGCGCTCAAGCTGCGCAATTTTTGGAACGCGTTTCAATACGACGACCTCAGCATCATCACCAATTTGCGCGAGCAAGGCGTTGTTCTCCCCGGCATTTATTTCGGAATCGTTGTGGCATTGGGTCTTCCTGGAATGTTGTTGGCGTGGCGATTCGCGCCGCAGTCGAGGTGGATCACGGCCGCAATTTTATTGCACATGTTTTCGTTGCTCGCCGTTTTCGTCACCGAACGTTACCGGCTCGCGGTCGTTCCGGGCCTCCTGCTCTTTGCTGTGTTTGGATTATCGATCTTATGGGAAAGTTGCGTGGCTGGCGATTATCGACGTCTCGTCATCTACCTTACACTGCTTGTTGGATCGACGATTTTTGTTTCTTGGCCGCAGCGTGATCCCTCACTCTGGGCCCTTGATGCCTATAATTCGGGTTGGCAGGCGCTTGAGTCGAACAACCTCGTGCTCGCGGAAAAGAAGCTCGTGCTCGCCTACGCCTACGTGCCAGAAAATTCCGAGACAAATTTTGCCTTGGGGAATCTGCGTTTGGCTCAACGCGACTCCGCCGAGGCAGAGCGATTCTATCAAAGCACGTTACAACTCGAGCCGGGACACAAAGGTGCTCTCAACAATCTTGGCGTCATCGCGTTCGACGAGCAAAGATTGGGCGCAGCAGAGACGTGGTTCCGGCGCGCGATAGACGTCGATCCGCGGAATGGCAAAACACATTTTCTGCTCGCGAAGACACTTCTGGCCGGCGGCAACCCCAGCGCCGCTCGGGTGGAAATTGATCGTGCTCTCCAGCTCATGCCGGCCCAGCCTGAGTTTGTTTCTCTTCGGAATGAGATACAGAGCTCAGAGCCGCAACCGTGATTGAAGCACTGCGATTGTTGGTAGAGGCACCAAAGCTGCTGAATTCTTGGAAATGAAATCGCCGCCGCTGGACACCAGCGATTTTCACTTCACGAAGTTGATTTCCTCTCCAACGGTGGATGCTTTGACACCAAACATGGACCCTGTTTCCGCGGCAACGTCTTCTCCAAAAAGTATCGTGCCGATTCTTTTGGTCACGGCGCTCGCTCTCCTGGCAATGCTGGTCAAGGTCATGATCGCACTAAACACCTTCGGCACCAACGATGTCACTTTGTTTTATGAATTCGGCCGGATCCTGACTCAACACGGCCTGGAATGGACCTATCGCCACAGCATTTATTTCAATCATCCGCCGTTAACCGCATACTTCTTGCAGGCGATTTATTATCTCGATCACCAAGTCTGGTTTCGGGATCATGGTTTCCTCTTTCCGTTTCTCCTCCGGCTGCCCGGAATCATCGCCGACTTCATCAGCGTCCTGCTGGTAATGCGGATTTCAAGAAGTCCCGGGGTGCGTATTCCTACCTGGGCCATGGCGTTCTTCGCAATTAGTCCAGTTTCACTTATGGTGACTGGTTTTCACGGCAACACCGACCCGATAATGGTCGTGTTCATTCTAGCCGCGGCTTTGATGTGTTTGAAAGAGCGTCCAGTTCTGTGCGGCCTGTTTTTCGCATTGAGCTGCCAAGTCAAGGTCGTCCCCGTTTTGTTTTTCCCGATCTTTTTTTGCTTTTGGTTCGCTCACCGGAAAGCATTTCCGTTTCTGATTTCGAGCGGGATTTTCTCGATGATCCTTTGGGCGGAACCTTTTACAAGATTTCCGGGGCTATTCGTGAAAAGCGTTTTGTCCTACGGGAGTTATTGGGGAATTTGGGGTGTAACCTATTGGCTGCGGCTTACCGGTTTGCCGGAATTCAGCCGTGTCTCATTTTACGATTTGAGCTTGCCGCAAAATCTAGTCGTAGGCGCACTGAAACTAATTATTATCGCCGCGGTGATTTTCATCGCGTGGCGACGGCGTAATCTGGGCGGAGCCGGGCTTATCGGCTCAATCGCCTACGCGTGGATGATTTTCTTCGTCTTTTCTCCAGGAATCTCGGCGCAGTACATGGTTTGGCTCGCGCCGTTTGTTCTAATATTGGCGCCCACGGTTTACGGCTGGTTGACGATTGCCAGCTCCGCTTTTCTCTTTTTCTTTTACAATGTGACCGCGCACGGTCTCCCCTGGTATTCGGCGGTCTCGACTAACAACCTGAACTTGCTCTGGACCCCGTGGTCGTTGTGGCCATGGGCCGTATTGATTGTCGCCCTGTTTTACTTTTGGAAAATTGCTGTCGCCGCTGACCCTTCGCTTCGATTTTTCAGCTTCCAAACGTTGCGTGCCGAAGCGCGCGGATGATAACCGAAACTCATCTGCGCTCAGGCAGAATCGAAATCGTCATTCTGACGCTGCTCCTAGCGCTTGGGATATCTCTTCGCTTACCTCACTCCATCTTTCTTGGCGGCGACAATCCGATTCATTCGCTCGAATTTCTTCATCCCAAGCCCAAGATGAATGGGATTGGGTTCGATGAAGGCCTGTATCGCGGTTATCTCAACGGAATCATCGACCATGGCCTCGGGGTGTATCCGGAGATGGTTCAGGAATACGTTGAAGTGCAAGGCAAGATGGACCAGGCAATCCTGCCGCCAGTTCGCTTCCTTTACATCTTTGCCGGCTATATTTGGCATTTGTGCTTTGGATCGGATGCGCTCGCATCCCTCCGACAGGTGGCATCGTTCTTTAGCATTCTTACATTGATTTTGTCGGGGATTTTCGCATGGCGACTCCGCGGTCGTGCAACCGCGCTCGCTATCACCGCCTTAATGAGTTGCGCGCCGACTCAAATTCACATGTCGCAACACGCGCTCATCGATGGGTTCTTCGCCTTTTGGGCGCTGCTCTGTTTGTGGATGCTATGGGAAAACCTGCAGTCTGGGACAAATTGGCGATGGATTTTTGCTTATACAGTCGCGCTAGCGTTACTCGTAATTACCAAAGAGAATTCGTTCTTTGTCTGGTGCGGCCTCGTCGCCGTAATTGTCGCCAACCGTTGGTTGCAACTGGGAACCGTCCGGCGCGAACTTCTTCTGGCGACAATCGCAGGTCCGCTTCTTGGCGTTGTCATCCTGGTTTTTCTTGCCGGCGGGTTGGACAATTTGATTGCTACCTATCGAGTGTTAGTCACCAAGGCGTCCATCACTCCCTACGCTATCATGACGGGTGACGGACCCTGGCATCGGTACCTTGTCGATCTTTTGCTCGTCAGCCCACTGGTACTGCTCCTAGCGCTCGGCGCTGTTTTTCGCTTGGATCGTACGAAAAAGCCGGAGTTGTTCATGGCGATCTTTATCGCCGCCACTTACCTCATCATGTGTAACGTCAAATACGGCATGAATCTGCGCTACGCCAACATGTGGGACATGCCGCTGCGTTTCCTCGCCTTTGCCCAGATCGGTGTCCTGGCTGCGCTCGTGCCGCGTTATCGTACGTCGCTGACTGCGATCTTGGTCGGGCTCGTGGCCGTGTTTGAGCTGCGCCAGTACTACATTCTGGCGGTGCAATATCCGCTCTACGAATTGATCACCCACGACCTGCTTCGCGCGCTGCACATATTGAAGTAGGCCGCCGGATCAAGCCGCGTGGCCGAGAATCTCGGCTTTCAACGCATCGCTGCCGGCGACGGTTTCGTGCAACAGATTGTTTACGGTCGGCATCGCTTCGGCGCGCACGAAAATTTGATAGGAGAAAAGTCCTTTGCTCAATCGAATCAACGCCGAGTTGAGTCGAACCAACGCCCGGGCGATGAAATTTTTTCCGAGGGCCACCGGAAACGGCGCGGGAATTCCACGTACTTCGAGGATCTTATAGCCCGATTGTTTTAGCAGTTCTCGGATCGATCGAAAGGTGAAAAGTCGCGTATGCGTCACATCGAGAATGCCTTTCTTGCCGTAATTGAACTGGCCGAGCAGCAGCATCAGGCGCGTCGCGAAAAAACCGATGTTTGCGGTGGTAAGGACAATTTCCGGTCGCGAGCAAGCCGCGGCAAAACGCAATTCGTCCATGAAATGAGCTGGATCTTTCAGGTGTTCGATGATGTCGAGAAGGAAAATTTGGTCGAACTGGGACACGTTTACTGGGAATTCGCTGCGGTCGAGGTCCCAACGGATAAAACTGACGTCGCCCGGCGCATTATTTGGAGAAGGAATATGGCGATCCATGCCCGTGACCTGGCAGCCTTTCTTGGTCAACTCGGCGGCTACCCGTCCCTGACCGCAACCGACGTCGAGAATTCGCCGACCGGGTTTCGCTGCTGCGATCGCCGCGGTATGCGACGATGAAAAGCCGAGTTTGAGATCGTAGGTTTCTTCGACCTGCTGGACGTCGAATTTGCTGTCGTAGAAAAGGTGCAGGCGGCAAAGACGCGCTTTGATTGTCGATCTAAATACATTCCACGCATACTTCATCCCGTTTACGTGGCAAATTTCCTCGCCGTAATAAGTGGGAATTGGAAGCTCCGCGATACATAATCTTTTCAACACGAACTGAATGATGATCTCGGTGTCGAAATGGAAATCATTCGTGTTTTTCTCGAATGGAACTTGGACGAGCGCATTCGTGGAATAAAGCCGGTAGCCCGAGTGGAATTCGGATAGCCGGGTGCCGAGCATCCAGTTTTGAAACGCGGTTAGAATCTGGTTGCCGATCCATTTGTACAAAGGCATTCCGCCTTTGCGGGCCGCACGCTTGTCGATCATGCGCGAGCCCATGACCATGTCTGTTTCGTTACGTAGTAGGGGCTCAAGCAAGCCGGGCAGTCTTTCCGGGGCGTATTGCCCGTCGCCGTGAACTAGTGCGACGAAATCGAAGCCATTGTCGATCGCGTAACGATAACCAAGTTTCTGGTTGCCGCCGTAACCTTGGTTTTCCGGCGTGCGCAGCACAGTGGTCTTGAAATCGGAGTTGCGTTGTTGATAGCGCAGACCCTCGGCGAACGTCCCGTCCTTTGATGAGTCATCGATGATCAGGACTTCAACGCCGTCGCAGTGCAGCGACGCCGGAATGCGGCTGAGCACTTTTTCAATCGTCGTCTCCGCGTTGTACGCGACGATGAAAATGAGGAGCCGTTTACCGCCAAGATCGACATGGCGCGCTGTGGGGCGCATGCCTCTTTTTCCAGCTAGAACTGGGCCAGCCGGCGCAGTTGCGACGGCGAATTAAGGGCTTTGTGAGCCTGGCTTTCCCAAAACCGAGTTCGCGGTCGCCAATATCGCCGTGTCTTCGTTATCGGTTAACCCGGCGAGGAAGCGGCGAATCTTCCGGAATGATCGGCGCAGAAAAAGGTCGGCCGCGTCGCTTTTCGGCGATGTGGAATCGCCGTTCCGCCCCGCGCTTTGAAGCTCTGAATCCCAACGACTGAGCACGCACGTCGATGCGAACAATTCCATGGCGGCTCCGGCGATTCGTTCCTGAATGAGCTGCATGTCGAGGATTGGTTCGCGGTAAGCGATGAGCGCGCGGTTAACTGCGAAATTGAATTTCCAGATTAACCGGCCGAGCTGACGGGCATGCTCGCGTGCCCGATCGCTTTGCACCGGCACGTCCGGCACGCGAATCGTCGCGCCCAGCCGGCTCATGCCCGCCGTCCACGCTTTACCCAAGCCGCGAGATGGTTTCATCATCGTGTCGTAAATTTCCTTGAACTCCATCCCTGGCCCACGCATGCCAACGAGCGCGACAAACGACGTGAGCACTTCGTTACTGCCTTCACCGATCTGGTTGATGCGCGCGTCGCGCAACATCCGCTCCAGCGGAAGATCGACAAAGTAAGCCGAACCTCCATGAATCTGGAATGCGTCATTGATTCCTTCCCAGAGTCGTTCGGTGGTGAAGATTTTCAGCATGGCTGTTTCCATCATGTAATCCTCGAGGCCGCGATCGATCAGCGACGCCGTGATTGTGGTCATCGCTTCCATGGCATAAGCATCCGCCGCCATACGCGCGATTTTCTTTTTCACGAGATCGAAATCGCCCAGCGTCTTATTGAATTGCTTGCGCGTATTCGCGTGGTCGATCGCGAGCTGTAACGCAGTTTTTGCTGCCCCGGTGCAGCAAGCGCCGAAAGTCGTCCGGCCAAAATCGAGAACAGTCAACGCAACGCGCAATCCTTTGCCGAGCGGCCCAAGAATATTTTCTTTCGGAACGCGCACATCACGCAAAGCGAAACGCCCGGTCGCCGTTCCGCGAATGCCGAGCTTGGGCATACGCGCTTCGAGGATTTCGAATCCGGGCATGTCGGGCGTTACCAAAAACGCCGTAATCGCTGTCTTGTCCGACCCGGGCACGGGAGTTCGCGCCATCACCGTAAGCACGTGCGCGATCGCTGCGTTTGTGATGTAGCGTTTCTCGCCGTTCAGAATGTAATGCGAGCCATCCTCACTCGGTTGCGCTTGCATTTGAACGTTCGCCGCGTCCGAACCAGCTTCGGGTTCGGTCAGGGCAAAGGCGCCCAGTTGTTCACCAATCACCAGCTTCGGGAGCCATTTCTGTTTTTGCTCGTGTGTTCCGAAAAGGAGCAGAGCGCGAATGCCGATGGAATGGTGCGCGTTTACAAAAACCGATGTCGATGCGCAACGTCGTCCGATTTCTTCCAGGATCTGGCAGTTCGCCATCTGCGAAAAACCATGCCCGCCGAATTCCATCGGCGCGGTCATGCCCAGAACGCCGACGCGTCCCAGCCCGTCGATCACGCTTTGCGGAATGTCGGCTTGCCGATCTATTTCGACGGCATCGAGTCCGGTATCGAGAAATTGCCGAAGTTCCGCCAACGATTTGTCGAGCTCGGTTTGTTGCGCCGCGGCCATGCGCGGATACGGCATCACCCAGTCGGCGACGAAGTTCCCAAGAAAAAGACCCTTCGCGAAACCAATCGCCTGGGGCCCTGCAAAAAGCAGCTCCTCGGCTTGCTGGATCTCCTTTTGCCGCTGCGCTTCGACGTCGTTCATCGCTGCACTAAAGTCGAAATCGAGCGGAATGCTAGCTGCATCCCTGGCTCGTTCCGCATTCAGTGCATACGCCGCAGGCGCCGGCCCGGATCACCTTGTCGCTACCGCAATGCGAGCAGACGATGTCCATGAACATGTTGCCAAGCGCTTCTTGCACGCGATCGGCGTGACTGCTGCCGTTCGTCGCCATCTGCGGCTGGCCTTCGTTGGGCGAATTGTTCGTGATCACATCGATCAGTTCCTTTTCGCCGGTTCGCGCCAGATCCTGAACCGGACGATTGAGCGCCTTTTTTTCCATTTCCGGAATTTCTTTCATCGGCAATTCCGTCTGCCCGCGCGTCGGCGAAGTCGCTTCCTTGTAGCCTTTGATGAATTGGCAGGCGAGCCAGCGAAAAACGTAATCGGTAATGCTGGTCGCGTTGCGAATGTCCGGATTCTTGGTAAACCCGCTCGGCTCGAATCGTTGATAAGCGAACTTTTTCGCGAGGCTTTCGAGCGGCACGCCGTATTGGAGCGCGATCGAAGTGAGCGTGCCGACGGTGTCCATTAAACCGCCGATGGTGCTTCCTTCTTTCGACATGGTGATGAACAACTCGCCCGGTTGGCCGTCCTCGTAGAGGCCCACGGTGATGTAGCCTTCGTGTCCAGCGATCTCGAATCTGTGCGTGAGCGACATTCGGGTGTCCGGCATGCGATGACGAACCGGCCGATCAAGGCGGCTGCGCACCATGGTCAGTTCCTCTTCTAATTCGAGGATCCGTCTCTGGAAATCTTCGCGCTCAAGTGTGACATCGAGTGCCAGATCGGCCTTCTCCATTGTTCCCATGTCTTTGGTCTTGCGCGTATTCAGCGGTGCGGAACGCTTCGAGCCTTCGCGATAAATGGCGATTGATTTCAAACCGAGCCGCCATCCTTCCACGTAGGTGCTCATGATCTCCTCTACGGTCGCCGAATCCGGCATGTTCACCGTTTTTGAAATCGCGCCGCTCAGGAACGGTTGGGCCGCGGCCATCATTCGAAGATGCGCCATGTAATTCAGGCTGCGCTCGCCCTTGAACGGTTTGAACGCGCAATCAAAGATGGATATGTGCTCCGGTTTCAATCCGGAAGTGATGGCCGATCCGTCGGCATCGGGAACGTCTTCAATCGTATCAAACGCGTCGATGTGCGCGACGATCCGATCGATCTCTTCGGAATTGTAGCCGAGTTTTTCCAGCGCCGGCTTCACCGTTTGGTTGACGATTTTCAACATGCCGCCGCCAGCCAGCAGTTTGTATTTCACCAGCGCGATGTCCGGCTCGATGCCGGTAGTGTCGCAATCCATCAAAAAGCTGATCGTGCCAGTTGGCGCCAACACCGTGACCTGCGCGTTCCGATAACCATGACGTTTACCGAGTGCGGCCGCGCTTTCCCAAACTTTCGCAGCTTCTTCTTTTAAATATGCAAACTCCTTGGCATCGGCGATCTCGCTGACCGCACCACGATGGAGCTCGATCACGTCGAGCATGGATGAGACATTGTCCTTCGCTACCGGTTTCGCCACGCCGCTCGCCCGCGAGTCGCGGTATCCAGGGAACGGTCCCATGGCTTTAGCCATACGCGCACTTTGCTCGTAGGCTTCGCCAGTCATGATCGAGGTGATGGCACCGCACAGCGCCCGGCCTTCCACGCTGTCATAGCCATGACCGTAGCTCATGATGAGCGAGCCCAGATTCGCGTAACCGAGCCCGAGCGTGCGGAAGATGTGCGAATTCTCCGCGATCTCCTTGATCGGATAACTGGCGTTATCGACGATGATTTCCTGAGCGGTAATCAAGATACGCACGGCGGCCTTAAGTCGTTCCACATCGAACGCGCCGTCCGCCGTCTTGAACTTCATTAAGTTGAGCGACGAAAGATTGCAGGCCGTGTTGTCGAGAAAGAGATATTCGCTGCACGGATTCGTGGAATTCTGGCGATCCGTGCCCTTACACGTGTGCCACTTGTGGATCGTCGTATCGAACTGCATTCCCGGATCGCCGCAGACATGCGTGCCTTCTGCGATCTTGCGCAAAAGGGTGTGCGCATCTTTGCATTCGCACGGTTCGCCATCACGGACTCGGCGCGTCCACCACTCGCGGCCTTCGACCGCCGCGTCCATGAACTCGTCGCTCACGCGCACGCTCAAGTTTTCGTTCTGATACATGACTGAGCCGTAAGCATCGCCGTTGTAACTGCCGTCGAATCCCTGCTCGATCAACGCCCACGCTTTCTTCTCTTCCTTCTGCTTGGCGTCGATGAACTCTTCGATGTCAGGGTGCCAATCCTTGAGCGTGTTCATCTTCGCCGCGCGCCGCGTCTTGCCGCCGCTCTTCACCACGTTCGCGACCTGATCGTACACGCGCAGGAAGGAAAGGGGACCGCTCGGCTTGCCGCCGCCGCTCAGCTTTTCCCTGGTCGATCTTAACGAGGAGAGATCAGTGCCCGTCCCGCTGCCATACTTAAAGAGCATCGCTTCGCTCGTGGCCAGGCGCATGATGTCTTCCATCGTGTCGTCGACCGACTGGATGAAGCAGGCGCTGCCTTGAGGATATTCGTACTGCGACGCGGCGCGTTCGGCTCGGCCGGTAGCGCGATCGTAAAAATAATTGCCGGCCCCGGCATTTTTGCCGATTCCGTACTCATGATAGAGGCCGACGTTGAACCAAACCGGCGAATTAAACGCGGCATGCTGGTTCACGCAGAGCCACGTTAGCTCGTCATAAAAGACTTCCGCTGCTTCCGCGTCCGCGAAATATCCATCGGCCAATCCCCAATCGGCCATCGTGCGCGTCACGCGATGCACGAGTTGCCGCACCGAGCTCTCGCGTCCCCCTTTGCACGGATCGGTGCCATTCGCGATATCACCATAAAAGTATTTCGACACCGCAATCTTCGTCGCCAGCGCACTCCAATTCTTTGGGACCTCAATGTTCTCCTGGCGGAAAATTACTTTGCCACCGTCATCGGTGATTTCCGCCGTCCGGCGTTCCCATTCGATTTGATCGAAGGGGGCAACCGCCGCGTCGCTGAACATGCGCTCGAACCGCAAGCCGGGATTTTTCTTTTTTGGAGATCGATTTTTGTGTCGATCCGAGGGCTTTTGTGGTTTGCGAAGCGAGGAGGGTGGAATCCCGGGTTTAAGTTGAATCATGGCGGCGAGGGCGGTTAAGACTTGTGGATAACTTCAAATTACGGCGCAGCGGAACAGCCAATAACCTGTGAAAAGCTGCTAATTGCAGCTAATAACAAGATAATGGGGACACCGCCTTGCGGACACACAACATGCGGTGCAAACGCAAACCAAATCAAGACAAAATTTGTAACATTTTTTTTGAGTGTCTACCCGCTCGAAACAAAGCGTCTTAAGCCGGAATTAGATGGTTTTTTCATCCGGAAATCGGTTCGAAAATGGGAGCGCTAAGTTTGCAAACCTGATGCCACGTCTCATAATAGCGACGCTGCTGACCGATCGACTATCGGTCTCACAGATGGAAGGGTGGCTGAGTCCGGTTTAAGGCACTCGACTCGAAATCGAGCGTTGGCTAAAAACCAACCGTGGGTTCGAATCCCACCCCTTCCGCCACGTGAATAAAATTCCAAATCAATCGGCAGCCGAACCTGGAAAGATGTTCGTTGCCTCTGTCGCGATTATTTTTTTCGTGATTTGCACGTGGGCCTCATACGCCCGCTGGGCGAACTTTGAGTGCCGCACGTTCGACCTCGCTTATTACGCGCAAGGTATTTGGCAACTCCTCCACGGCCGCTTTGCCGTATCGGTTATCGGTGTTCCGCTGCTCGGCAATCATGTCGAACCAATTGTCTTTCTCTTCGCCCCGCTTTTCGCGGTGTTTCGTCATCCGATGCTTTTTGTTGTCGTCCAAAATGCTGCGCTCGCGACGATGGGGCCCGTCGGCTACAGCATTGCCAGGCGGCTTGGTCTAGACGGAAAGAGCTCGGCATTAGCGGCTAGTGCGCTTCTTCTTGCGCCGGCCGCGGGCTACGTTGCTTTACACGAATTTCATCCGGAAGCGCTGAGCGCGCCTTTTCTCTTGCTGATGCTGCATGCCCGGCTCGCGAAGAAACTTGGGAAGCATTGGTTTTGGTTTATTGCGGTGCTGGCCTGCAAAGAAAACATGGCGCTGCTTCTCGCCGCCTATTGTGCCGTTCACTGCGTAGCGGAGCGCAAACGCGGCCTGGCTGAGTTGCGGGCCTGGTGTCTTTGGCCCATGACGGTGGCGATTCTTTGGTTCGTCATTTGCGCAAAAATAATCACGCCGGCGCTGAACTCTGGAAATGTAGATTACATCGCCTTGTACGATCGCCTCGGCGCCTCGCCCGCCAACATTTTGCGGAATGCAATTGCGCATCCGCAGTTAATAGCGAACGCGCTCGTCCAATCTCTCACTCACGGAAATCTGGTTTGGGCGCTGCTGCTTCCGTTTCTGTGTTTGCCGCTTTTGCGGCCTCGCTGGCTGATCATCGCCGCGCCAATTCTTTTGCAACACTTGCTATCGTGGCGGGCATCGGAGTGGACGATTTATTTTCATTATGCCGCGCCATTGTTGCCATTGTTTTGGATCGCTTTCACTGAAGCGGTCGCGAGTTCCAATCTGGGGAAGCGGGTTTCTGAATTGATTCCGCGTGCCCTGCCCGCAGCAGTTATTGTCGCCTGCGTCGTCGCCCAGATTTTTTGGGGACCTGCTGCCGCAATTGGTTCGACCACTGCGGATTGGTTTGCCAAAGCATCGGATCGCGCGCGCAAGAACGCTTTTATCGCGAACATTTCGCCGCAAGCGAGTGTCGTCGCGCCATTCCCGTATCTCTCCCACCTCGCGATGCGTGAGAAGCTCTATTCGCTCCATCATATTTTGAAGGGACTGAAAACTCTGAGTCATCAAGTTTACGAGCAACCGCCGCCAACGGACTTTGTCTTGATTGACTATCTTGATTCGGCAACTTTCGACGCCGCTTCTGGATATTATCACCCGACCATGAAGACGGCGGACGGCCGTATCGTCCAATCGAGCGATCGGCTTCTGCACGATTT
Source organism: Spartobacteria bacterium (assembly GCA_003167365.1). Lineage (GTDB taxonomy): Bacteria > Verrucomicrobiota > Verrucomicrobiia > Chthoniobacterales > UBA10450 > Palsa-1382. The sequence goes on from PMTM01000006.1 coordinate 470,467, forward strand.
CCTCAGGCGTACTTCTTGGGTCGTAAATTCCTCGGACGAACTAGTTCTCTTCCGAAAGGGTGAGCGAACTGAGGCGTCTCAAGCAGCCAGTCCCCCACCTGTCTTTGAAATAGCAACTGACACGCAACTGATCAGCATTACCAAGAGCGCCGGCGTTCTTTCGAATCATGATTCGATTGAGATTCGTTTGGATTGGAGGTTCCAAGGCGAACGCGAGGTTTTTCCATGGATGTTGTTACGCTTGACGCGCCGCGGCAGCGAAAGTGCCGCTTTTATGACAAAAGGATTATGTGCCCCCGAAGCGGGAGATGGACCTCGTGAAGAGACTTGGCTGATCACGTCGGTCGACGGACTGGCCGCGGGCGATTATTCTGCGGAAGCCATTTTTGTGGATAACAGCAAGCGCGCATGGTCTGAGGCCACTGGTCAGAACAATTCTACGTCGACGCTCCTTTCAAAGCCGATCCCGCTCGGCGATCTCAAAATTGTGCGCGACCAAAATTGATGGTCGCTCTTATGGCGAGTAACGAATACGCATTTCTCACGTACTGGCGCGTGCCCCGGGACGCTCGAACAGGCCCGCGGCGAAGAAGGATTGCGCGCGGAAATTGCGTGTCGAAGATAATGAACGCGCTTGCTTTTGGCATCTCCTTTGCTCATAAACAGAACTCGGGATGATCCGGGCGAATTGTCGGGCGCGGTTTACCGCGGCGGACTTTGATTTTGTCGTGCGCACTCTGGCAAGATCGGCCACGGATCACGTTTCGCTTGTCGATCTTCTCTCCGATTCGGAAACACGCGACTCGGTTCTCGATAATCCACGGCTGGTCAACGCGATTCTCTCGAACGCGGGACATTTGCAGATCTCATCACAGTTTTATTTTTACGTGCTTGCCCGGCACGTTCTGCGGCAGGCTGGGATGGTCGATCGAAAGCTTTGCGATTACATCGCTTCCGTTCTCGAAACCTTTTCGAGGGCCAATCTTCTCCGGGCGCCGCATGCGCCTGGCGATTCGGTGAACCAATATCTTTCCGATATGCTCATTGCGCTCACTCGTTGCACGCCCGAACAAGCGTTCCTATTGCGCGCGCACGTCGGCAATTATTCGCTCTTCATTAGCGGCATTTTTCATGAAAACGCGCAGCGGCGCAGTTTACGCGGCGGTCCCGATCTGAAATTCTACGAGCAAGTCGGACGCACCAATTATCATCTTCTCGCCGAACACGTCACCGCGCGACGTTGCGAACTCGACGATATCTTTGAGGAATTGGCCGATCGTTTCCGCGATGTCCGCGTCGCCCTCAACCAACTTTCCGAGCAATTGATCAATCTCGATGACGACGGCGCCGGTTCTCTTCTCTTGTGAACGAAACGCTTTTTAGTCAAATCCAGAAGTTATTCGAGCGGACCTATGCGCAGGTTGGAATCAATCTGGAAGATTGTCTGATCGACCGGCGGCGCTGTGCGCAATTGTCGATCTTAGCCGGGAGATCGGCCCGTGAATTGAGCGAGCTCGCGCGAACATTTCTGCGTCGCGCCGACGATCGCCTTTACGTCGGCATTTATTATTCGCGTTGGTTAATCGACCAACTCGAACGTCATGATCCGCGCGTCGGCTTGAGCGATCAAAATATCCGGTCGCTCATTATGTTTGTCGAAGAAATCAATCACGCGCTCCACGCTGCGTTGCAGTTTAAGAACGGGAGGCGCGAAATAACTTCGGAAGATTTCGCGCGCAACCTCGAGCTTCAGGCCCAGGTCGATACTTATCTCGTGCTCATTTTGTTCGTCGCTTTCTTCCGGAAGACGCAACGCGTTTCCCGCACTGATCGGCGCTGGCTGCGCTTCCATCTTTTCTCACGGCAATGTCCGCAGGCATTTTGCGATTCCAATTTGCGCGGCCGTTATCTGGAAACGACTGAGCTAGCCTCGAGTTACACGCAATATCTCGACACGCTCAACGGTTTGCGACGCCTCGACGAGATCCGCCGATTTCGCTCGCTCGATTACGACGCGAAGAAGCAACGTGTTCTCGCTTTGGCTGATCGCGCGATTTAATCGCGCTTTTGCGAATTCTATTTGCGCAAAATGGAACCTGGCCGCTAAATACGGAGCGTGTTCAGTCTTACCATGCTCGGCAGTGGCAGCGCCGGGAATAGCGCTCTCGTCGCAACCGATCACTGCAAAATCCTCGTCGATGGTGGGCTAAGTGCGCGTCAACTCGTCTTGCGGCTCGAGCAATGCGGTGTCACGCCAGAGCAGCTCGATGGCGTCCTGCTTACGCACGAACATGGCGATCATGTTTGCGGGCTCGAAGTTCTTTGTCGCAGGTTCGCCGTGCCGATTTATTGCAACGCGCTCACGGCCGAGGCGATTCGCGGCGGCGGTTCGTTAGATCGACATCGGAACTGGCGGGTCTTTCGCACTGGTTCGGATTTCTCGATCTGCGATATCGTCGTGCAAAGCTTTCCGGTGCCGCATGACGCGGTCGATCCGGTGGGGTTTGCGTTTCACGCCGGCGCGCGGGGGCTCGGATTCATCACCGATCTCGGTTACGCGACCAAGATGCTGGTGGAGCGACTGCGCGAAGTGCATACGCTCGTGATCGAGACCAATCACGATGAAAAACTTTTGCAGGACGATACGCACCGCCCTTGGCCGGTGAAGCAACGGATCCAATCGCGGCACGGTCATCTCTCCAATGCCGCGGCCGCGAACGTGATCGAACAATTGTTGCCTGGAAGAATCGAGCGCGTCGTGCTCGGACATCTCAGCCGCGATTGCAACACACCCGCGCTTGCTACCGGCACAATCCGCGCGCTTCTCGAGAAATGCGGCAAGACCGAGATGGAGATTTATTGCGCAACGCAATCGGAGCTCAGTCCGCGTTTTCAAATCGGCGAGACGAAGAGTGGAGCGTTTCAACCGACGTTTGAGAACGCATTTTTCCAAACGACATGAGCGCTCTTGTTGCAGAAGAAATGAAAATTCGCGACGCGGTCGAAGCGGATCTATCGGCGATTATCGACATCTATAACGTCGCTATCGCCACCCGCATGTCCACCGCGCAACTCGAGCCTGTCACAGTGGAAAGCCGTCGCCGTTGGCTGAGCGAACACTCACCAGACCGACGTCCGTTTTGGGTGACGGAAATTGATGGGCAAATCGCCGGCTGGCTCACGATCAAGAGTTTTCTACCGCGCTGCGCTTACAGCGGGACGGTCGAACTGAGTGTTTATGTGAGCGAAAAATTCCGGCGCCGCGGTGTCGGCCGCGCATTATTAGAAGAAACAATCGCACGCGCAGCCCAACTCGAGATTATCGCGATGGTCGGCCTTATCTTTGCGCACAACGAACCGAGCTTGAAATTGTTCAAGCGTCTCGGTTTCGAACGTTGGGGCTTACTCCCGCGCGTAGCTCAACTCGACGGTATCGAGCGCGACCTCACGATTGTCGGGCGACACCTGTAAGGTCGGCAGTTAGCGCCTCAAGTCTCGGACGATATACAAGCTGTTCCTCCGGCGAAAGTTTATCGATACTATGCGCCAGCAGCGCCTGCGCTTGAGCCCGGCTAATGGTTGCTTCTCGATTTTTCCCCGCGGCCTGAGTTTAGGTCAGCGTCCTGCAAGAGCAATTCCGCCAGCAAAATCGCGCGGGCATGTTGCGTGCCTCCGCCGGTCTCAAGTAATTGCAGAATGATTTCTGGAGATGAGTGTTTGACAAAATCAAGCGGCAAGCCCGTTTCACGTAGAGCAAGTGCACTGATACGTGTTGGCCTTTCCGAAGCTTTCAAGCGGCTGAGCTCGGCCAGCATGAGCGCGATCTGTTCGATCAAACGCAGAATGTAATCTTGTGCCATTAGTGATCACGCTTCTTCGTGGCCGATGACAAGATGAATTACACCGTTTGGCGCGGAGACAAAGAAACCGTCGAAATCTTCGCGGAGTTGCTCGACTTCGTCGCAGCGCGTTACGCCGTTCACTTTTAGAAAAGATGCGGCCGCTTCGGTGTCGTTAGTTTCGAGCTCGAGCCAAATGTCGGGTTGACTCAAATTCGGCACCTTGTCGATCCAAAGACGGTTCGGGCCGAACTGAAAAATGCAACCGTCGTTTTCTTCCTCAATCAACGGCAAGCCGAGCGTGTCGCGATAAAAGGCGATGGTCTGCTCGTAAGTGTGCGCGGGACATTTGATGGCGATGTTCGCGCCGCCGGAGAATTGCGGGCCGTTAACGTTGGCAACCATAGGTCGATCTTAGCAGCGCGAAGCCGAATGCGCTAAAGATGTCCGAGGAGTTTTTGCGCGACAGTTTTTGCTTTGTCGAGCGCCGCCGCCTCGTCTTCCAGGCCGCTCAGGCCGACTGTGACCAAGGCGTTGCCCTTCACTACGTAAAGTATCATGACGCGCGCCGGGAGACCGCTGGCCGTGCCGCTGGTGGCCAAAGCCTTCTCACCAAGACCTGAAACCGGCTTCACTGAAGTCGTGTTTTTTGTCACCATTTCGAGTTCTTTTTGCGCATCGTATCCGGCAGCGGCCTGATACGTTCGAAGGAGCAGCGTTTTGCCGGGCGTGACGCTGTAATAGTTGCACTTCGAATAATAGCCGTCGCCCCCCTGGAAGTTGCCCGGCATCGGCTCTTTCACCTTTACCCCGAGAACAGATTCGGCATCGGCTTTATTAATAATGGCCGCAACGTCGATGTGATTTTCCGCCGCGAGCATTGCGGACGTCATGCGCGCAAGCACAACTGCGACAACGATGATTTTTTTTGGGATCGACAATGTCATCCACCAACTGAGCCGGTGCCACCTGGCTCGGTCATCGCGACCGGATCGAGCGCGCGATTGAGTTCGGCTTCCGGCAGCACTTTTTTCGCGAGGCAAATTTCCCGCACTGTCTTGCCGGTTTTCGCGCTCTCTTTTGCGATCTCGGCCGCGCGATCGTAGCCAATGATCGGCGCAAGACTGGTCACCATCGCCATGGAGAGCTCGACCAATTCCCGGCAACGTTCCTTGTTAGCGCCAATGCCGCGCACGCATTTCTCGCAGAAAGCATCGACCACATTCGCTAGCAGCCGGATCGACTCGAGAAGATCGTGCGCCATCACCGGCATCATCACGTTGAGATCGAAATTGCCGTTCGCGCCGGCCCAAGTGATACAGGTGTCGTTGCCGAAAACCTCCGCACAAACCATCATCATCGATTCGCACATGACTGGGTTTACTTTGCCTGGCATGATCGAGCTGCCGGGTTGCGTAGCGGGCAATTGAATCTCGCCGATGCCGCAGCGCGGACCGCTCCCTAGCCAGCGAATGTCGTTTGCGATCTTGAACAAACTGGTCGCAATCGTCTTGAGCTGGCCACTGGTTTCCACGACAGCGTCCTTGCTGCCTTGCGCTTCGAAATGATTTTTCGCTTCGTAAAACGCGATGCCGGTCCGTTGTTCGAGGTGAGGCATGATCTTTTTCGGAAGATTGACGTGCCGATTCAAACCGGTGCCCACGGCGGTGCCGCCCAGAGCAAGCTCGCGCAAAACTTCAATCGCTTTTTCCGCCCGCGTCTTCGCGTAAGCAACCTGTTGAGCGTAACCGGAAAATTCCTGGCCGAGCCGCACCGGCGTCGCATCCATCAGATGCGTGCGGCCGATCTTGATGATGTCCCAAAATTCTTTTGCCTTCGTCTCGAACGCGCCGTGCAATTTTTCCAGCGCGGGCACGAGACGATTTTTCAATTCCTCGGCTGCGCTGATGTGAATAGCTGATGGGATCACATCGTTGCTCGATTGTCCCATGTTGACGTGATCGTTCGGATGAACGAGTTCGCGCGAACCGATTGGCTTGCCGGCCAGTTGCGCGCAACGATTCGCGATCACTTCGTTCGCGTTTGTATTTGTGCTGGTGCCGGAACCGGTTTGGAAAATGTCGAGCGGGAAATGTTCGTCCAGCTTTCCATCGACCACTTCTTCCGCGGCTTGAACAATGAGCGCAGCGCGGTGGTCATCCAGCAAACCGAGATCGTGATTAGCTTGCGCCGCTGCGCACTTGATCAAACCGAGCGCGCGGATAAACGGCCGCGAAAATCGGTAACCGCTAATAGGAAAATTGAGGACCGCACGTTGCGTCGACGCTCCATAAAGTGCGGATTCGGGGATGGACATTTCGCCCATCGAATCCTTTTCCACGCGCGTCGCACCGCCGGTCATTCAGAACGATTCGCTGAAACGCCGACGGTCGAACCGTTAACATGCCGGCCATTGCGCGAGCCCGTTTTTTCAAAAACGGTGATGAACATCGGCGGAATATTTTGCAAAACATATTCCGAATCGGCGCGCTCGAAAATGGTGGCGTGCTGCTTTAGCTCGTTGGTTACCTGGTAGATGATAAAATTGCCCCCCGGCGCCAGCGCGTCGTAGGTTTTTTGCAGAAGCGCTCGTTTCTTGTCGATTTGGAGAATGCTGAACGGAATGCCGGACAGGATGTAATCGCAATGCGGAATGCCGCGGCGCTTCAACTCTTGCGGAAGACGTGCCGCATCGAGATTGATGGTGTGCACGCGCGGATCGTCGGCAAACTGCCTCTCCAAATCCCGCGACAAGTGCGCGTCCAGTTCAAACAGAAGCAATTGCGCGTCCGGTCTCATCCGCCGCGCAATCTCGCGCGAATGCACTCCTACGCCTGGGCCGTACTCGGCGATGACCTGCGCCCGGTCGAAGTCGATCTTGTTCGCTACACGTTCCACTAGCGCTTTCGAGCTTGGGACGATTGAGGCGATTTGCCATGGTCGTTGCAAGAATCGCTTAAAAAACAGCACGCTCATCGAGGTTCGAATAGTCAACTGCGCCCCCCGTGTTGTCCAGTCACGATCTGTCCCGGGGCTGAGACGAAGGCTATGGCAAATAAGAAAGCATTGACAGCGATTCTAAAATTTATAATGCTCTGCCTAGCGAAATGTCTTGCTCTGTCTCACCCCAGTTGATGATTTTCCTTCATGCATAACCTGTTAACGGTCAAAGAAACGGCCAAATACCTCCGCATCCCCTTGCCGACCGTTTACTATCTGGTCCAGCGCGGGCAATTGCCCGCCATCCAGATCGGCGGCCGTTGGCGAATCAAAAAATCTTCGCTCGATAAAGATATTCTCAAGGAGGACAAGTCTGGCCAGCCCACCGTGCTGGTGGTGGATGACGACGAGAGCCTGCAAAATCTTTTTAAGCTTTTCCTTAAAAAAATTGGATTTAGCCGCGTTGTGGTCGGCACGGTGAAAGAGGCGCTGGTCGCGCTCGAGAAGCAAAAATTCGATCTCATTTTTCTCGATCTGAAATTGCCGGATGGCCCGGCCGACGATGTGTATGACGCGGCGAAAGAAGGCCAGCCCGAATGCCCGATCGTCATTATTACCGGCTATCCCGACAGCGAAATGCTCGACCGGATTTTGGCCAAAGGCCCAATCACTGTTCTGAAGAAGCCGCTCAAGGTCGATCAACTCAAGCAGACCGTCCGCATTCTCGGTCACAAAGACGCGGTCAAATTGGCGGCGTAAAGCGGGGGTCGTTCCGGAAGCTTAACATCCGCGGCCGAGACGGCGTCGCTGCACGCCTGCAACTTGCCAACGCATCGAGCGCGTCGCATAATTGCCTTCCAATTTTTCGGGCGCGGTTAGCTCAGTGGTAGAGCACTACCTTGACACGGTTGATGCATCGCCGGTTTCCACGAGGAGAAATCTCAGCACTGTAGCAAACGCAGTGTAGTAAACGGCACCGACCCAGCACACTAGACGTTGCCTGGCATGCGACATAACTTTGTGGTGCGTAACTGGCTTCGACTTGTTGTTGGAAGCGCAGGCGACATGTCGAGGATGGTTCGTTGGCCTCGTTAAAAACCGAGCCAAAACAAATAAACGCAGATCACCAAGATCTAGGTTCGCTTCCTATCTTTTGAAAAGCATGCACTAAGGTTGGGGAACTCAGTGAGCCCTGAATCAATACTGCCTTCAAAGTTCGTAGTCCGGTTTCAAGATGATGAAACCTTCCAACAGGGTAGAGATGTACTCGCTGGCCTGACCTTCGTCGCTACCTTACAGCTGCGTACACCGTTGGCGGTTTTGGAACGTCACGGCGAGTTTCACCCGGGGCCCCCATCTGCAGCGCCGAAATATTCGTCATTAGCTGATGGTTTTTGGTCCTATAAGACAAAGTCATGGAGCGAGCTTGCTAAGCGGCCTTTGTCCTTACCGAAAGAGCCGGAGTCATTCCATGCGTCCGACATTGGACCGATAGCCCCAAGCCAATATTTGCCATTTCTAAGAGAGTTCCGACGGATCGTGGAGACTAATAAGTTGGTAGAGGATAAGTTGTCACAACTGGATCAACTTCGACATCAAGCTCCACAATTTGAGGAGATCTGGTCTCGCCTTGAGAGCAGGTACTCTGATTTTCCAGACTCCTTTTTCTATATGCAACTCACGGCGATACCCGGAATCGGTCGAGCTCTAGCGCGTCGACTTTTCCAGCAAGGGTTTGTAAACCTTACTACTCTTCAAGCAGCATCCGACACGCAGCTTAAGGAGGTGCCTGGGCTGGGTCCCAAACTCGCGAAAAAAATCCGAGAGTTTCAATAATAAGAGTGATCGACTTGCGCGGAGCAGCAGCTTCTTACTACAGTGCTTGACCCCCAATGGATCTTACCGACTACCACGCGAAGTACTTTGCCCACGAGCTAACGAAGCGGAGTCCGTCAGACAGCATGGAGAAGCTGGCCGGCGCTGTTGCCAGTGCGCAGGTGGACCTCAATCCACATCAAGTCGATGCGGCGCTCTTCGCGTTCCGTTCCCCACTGTCTAAGGGTGCGCTTCTCGCGGACGAAGTTGGATTAGGCAAGACGATCGAGGCCGGTCTAGTCCTATCGCAGAAATGGGCCGAGCGGAAGCGACGCATCCTGATCATAGTCCCGTCTAACCTGCGCAAGCAGTGGCATCAGGAACTCAGCGAGAAGTTCTTCCTGCCTTGCAGCATCTTGGAGACGAAGTCGTACAATTCCGCCGTCAAAGTCGGCAACTTCCGGCCGTTCGAAGCCGATAGCATCGTGATCTGCTCCTATCAGTTCGCACGCAATAAAGCCGCGGACGTTAGCAACACGCCGTGGGATCTGGTGGTGATCGACGAGGCGCACCGTCTTCGCAATGTTTATAAGCCCTCGAATATCATCGCGAATGCACTCAAGCTGGCGCTCGCCGGCAAAGATAAGCTCCTGCTCACAGCGACTCCTCTCCAAAATTCCCTCCTCGAACTGTTCGGACTAATCAGCTTCGTCGATGAGCACGTCTTCGGCGATTTGAAGAGCTTCCGGGAACAATTTGCCAACCTAAACCAGGAGCAGGTGTTCGACACGCTCAAGGCGCGTCTGAAGCCGCTCTGCCATCGCACGCTCCGCCGACAGGTCACTTCTTACATCCCGTTTACCAAGCGCCTACCTATGCTTGAGGAGTTCACGCCGGAGGAAGGCGAGGACCGGCTCTACAATCTCGTGTCCGATTATCTCCGGCGCGACAATCTCCAGGCTTTGCCCGCCAGCCAGCGCTCGCTCATGACACTCGTCCTGCGCAAGCTCCTTGCGTCTTCCACGTTCGCCATTGCTGGCGCGCTCGAATCCATCTCCAACCGCCTTAAGACGAAGCTCCAAAAAAAGGAGCCCACTGAGTCGCTCGAAGAAGAACTCGATCAGGATTACGAAGCCCTCGATGAGACTGCCGAGGAATGGGAGGACGAAGCGCCGGACGAACCTCTCTCCCAAGCTGACCGCGCCGCGATTGAAGCCGAAGTTGCCGATCTCGATCAATTCGCCACGCTCGCGACCTCCATCACTCACAACTCCAAGGGCAAGTCGCTTCTGAAAGCACTGGCCGTCGCCTTCGCCAAGGCCCGCGAACTCGGAGCCGCTGAAAAGGCCATTATTTTTACCGAATCCCGCAAGACCCAGAGCTACCTCCTGCGGCTGTTGGCTGACAGCAAGTTCGCTGAGGGGATCGTCCTTTTCAACGGCTCCAATACCGACGACCGCTCCAAGCTCATCTACTCCGCATGGCTTGAGAAACACCAAGGCACCGACCGCGTCTCCGGTTCGAAAACAGCCGACATGCGCTCGGCGCTAGTTGATTACTTCCGCGAAGAAGGTCGCATCATGATCGCGACAGAGGCTGGAGCGGAGGGCATCAACCTCCAGTTTTGTTCGCTTGTTGTGAACTACGACCTGCCATGGAACCCACAGCGCATCGAACAACGGATTGGCCGTTGCCATCGCTATGGACAGAAACACGACGTCGTTGTCGTGAACTTCCTCAATCGGAAAAACGCGGCGGATCAGCGCGTCTACCAACTTCTCTCTGAAAAGTTCAAGTTATTCGAAGGTGTCTTTGGCGCGAGTGACGAAGTGCTCGGTGCCATCGAAAGCGGCGTGGACTTCGAGAAACGCATCAACGACATCTACCAGCGCTGCCGCAAGCACGTGGAAATCAAGGTCGCCTTCGACCAGCTCCAGCTCGAACTAAGTTTGGAAATCAACGAGTCAATGACCGCCACGCGGCGCAAGCTGCTGGAGAATTTCGATGATGAGGTGCGCGAGAAACTCAAGGTCAGCGACGAAGCATCAAAATCATATCTCAACCGTTACGAGCGCCTGCTCATCCAGCTTTCCCGCCACGAGCTGAATGGCCATGCGGAGTTTTGCGATGATTCCTCCTTTCGCCTGAATGCCTGCCCGTTCGCCGGCGACATCCCTCTCGGTCTCTATGAACTTCCGCGCCGCTCGGGAGACGCACACCTTTACCGTCTGAACCATCCCTTGGCGGAGGCCATAATCGCGCAGGCAAAGGCACACAATCTCCCGGTGCAAGAAGTCCGCTTCGACTATGGCGATCACGATGGAAAGATCAGCAGCCTCGAACCTCTCGTCGGCGAATCGGGTTGGCTGTCACTCTCAAGCTTTTCCGTCGAGTCACTCGATCAGGCTGAGGACCATTTGATCTTTGCCGCAGTCACCGATGACGGCACTCCGCTGGATAACGAAGCGATACCGCGCATGTTCACACTTCCAGGAGAGGTAACCGGCGGTCCGTGTTCGAGCACCGTTCCGACTTCGTTGGCAAACGCCTCTCAGCAAGACCAGGCAGTCATCCAACGCACGATCGCCGAACGCAACGCTTGGTTTTTCGAGGCCGAAGCTGAAAAACTTGAAGGCTGGGCAGACGACCTGAAGTTGGGCCTCGAACGCGAGATCAAGGAGATTGACCGGCACATCAAGGAAGCACGCCGCGCCGCTACGACCGCGCCCACGTTGGAGGAAAAGCTCGTTGGCCAGAAACAGATCAAGGCGCTGGAATCGCAGCGCAACGCGAAGCGGCGCTCGCTTTTCGAGTCACAAGACGAAGTGGACAAACAGCGCGAAGGATTAATCGCGAAAATCGAAGGCAAACTGACCCAACGTGCCGAGATCAAACAGCTCTTCACCATGCGATGGCAGCTCGGTTGAGTCGACACTACCGAAGACGCTGAAAGGAAACCCATGACAGAACCAATAATCATTTGCCCGAAGTGCAAAAACGAAATCAAACTCACTGAGTCACTGGCAGCACCGCTCATTGAGACGACCCGCCGCGAATACGAAGAGCGTTTAAGTCAAAAAGACCTCGACCTGGCGAGCCGCGAAAGGGCAGTTGGCGAACAGCAGGACGCTTTGGCGAAAGCCAAAGAGACGCTTGACGCACAGGTCGCGGAAAAGCTGCAGCAGGAACGGGCGAAGATTGTCGCCGAAGAAGCAAAGAAGGCAAAACTTGCTGTCACCAACGATCTAAATCAAAAGACAAAAGAGGTTGCCGACTTACAGGAAATTCTAAAACAGCGCGAAGGAAAGCTTGCTGAAGCGCAAAGAGCTCAAGCGGATTTACTCAAGAAACAACGCGAGCTTGACGATGCCAAGCGTGAGTTAGACCTCACGATTGAAAAGCGTGTTCAGGAAAACCTGGCCGACGCACGGCAGAAAGCGCGCAAAGAAGTAGAAGACGAACTAACGCTGAAGGTTTCCGAAAAAGAGCAAACCATTGTTTCGATGCAGAAACAAATCGAGGAGTTAAGGCGAAAAGCTGAACAAGGCTCACAACAATTGCAAGGAGAAGTGCTGGAGCTACAACTTGAAGCAATGCTGCAGGCGAAATTTCCACATGATCTTATCGAGCCCGTGCCAAAAGGAGAACACGGCGGCGACATCTTGCATCGCGTCGTGCTGCCAAGCGGCGTTGTCTGCGGGACTATTCTTTGGGAATCCAAGCGAACGAAAAACTGGAGCGATGGCTGGCTTGCAAAACTTCGAGAAGACCAACGCACGGCGAAGGCTGAAATTGCCGTGGTGGTAAGCGGCGCGTTGCCTAAAGGCGTGGACACCTTTGACCATATTGACGGAGTTTGGATTACGCATCCACGCGCGATTTTGCCGGTGGCTCTTTCATTGCGTCAGACCCTCATAGAAGTCAATTCCGCCCGTCGGGCGAGTGAAGGCCAGCAAACCAAAACGGAATTGGTTTACCAGTATTTGACCGGCCCACGATTCCGTCAACGAGTTCAAGCCATCGTTGAAGCATTTAGTGCAATGAAAGAAGACTTGGACAAAGAGAAAAAAGTCATGACGAAGCAATGGGCCAAACGCGAAGGAGAAATCGAGCGAGTCATGCAATCTACCGTTGGCATGTATGGCGACCTCCAAGGAATTGCCGGTAAGACAATTCAGGAGATTGATGGATTGGAAATGAAGGCGCTAGGGGAAGGCGAGGTCCAATGAAACTCACCGAATTAAAACTCCAGAACTTCCGCAGCTACAGGAACGAGACACTCGTCATCTTCGACAATCTTACGGTTCTGATCGGCCGCAACGATTCAGGGAAATCAACAATCCTCGACGCGTTGAATATCTTCTTCAACGACGCTTCAATAGAACAAGATGACGCATCCGCCCAAGGGGATGCAACGGATGTTCGCATTTCCTGCGTCTTTTCAGAGCTTCCTGATTCAATCGTGCTGGATGATCAGCATCCCACCACACTTCAAGCGGAGCACCTGGTCCGACAGGATGGGAGGTTGGATGTCTGTCGCGTGTTCAACTGCAGCTTGGCAAAACCAAAGCAAACAAGAATTTTCGCCAGGGCGCTTCATCCAACAGCGGCGGGATGCGGTGACCTCATGGGACTCAAGATCAATGATCTGAAGGCCCGCGCAGTCCAACAAGGGGCTGAGCTCGGCGGAATAAATCAGACCGTTAAAACCGAATTGAGAGAGGCTATTTGGAATCATGCGGGGAACCTTGCGCTTGCAGCCACGGAAATCGACCTTGGTGCGGAGACTGGCAAAGCTGTCTGGGATCAAATCCAAACCCATCTGCCGGTCTTCGCCGTATTCAAGTCGGACCGCACGAGCACGGATCAAGACGAGGAGGCTCAAAATCCGATGAAAGCAGCGATCAAGGAAGCCGTGAGAGAACATGAGGCTCAACTCAATGGGCTGATCGCGCAGGTCAAAACAGAGTTGGAAAGGGTTGCGCTTAAGACGGTCGAGAAGATTCAAGAAATGAGCCCAGACCTTGCCAGCACTCTGAGCCCGCAGGTCAAAAATAAGAATTGGGAATCACTCTTTTCCGTGTCTCTCACAGGCGCCGATGGAATTTCGATCAACAAGCGCGGAAGCGGAACGCGGCGGCTCGTTCTGCTCAACTTCTTTCGAGCAAGGGCGGAAGATGCGGCTTCCGACAAGGGGACGGGAACCATTTACGCAATCGAGGAGCCAGAAACAAGTCAGCATCCTAACCATCAGTTGATGCTCCTGGATGCCTTTCAGGAGTTAACCAGCCATGGAACGTGCCAGGTCATTCTCACCACACACACTCCGACACTTGCCAGAAGGGTTGACCGCAATCTCCTTCGACTTGTCAGCCAAGTCGACAGGCACCCAGTTATTCAATACGGGAGCGACGATGGAACGCTCGCAGCAATCAAGAGCACACTTGGCGTTCTGGCGGATCACGATGTGAGAGTCTTCCTCGGCGTCGAGGGGAAATGGGATATTGAGTTCCTGAAACGTCTCTCCAAAATACTTCATGCCAATGACGAAACCGTACCAGACCTGACGGCGGCTGAGGCAAGCGGCGCATTGGTCTTCATTCCACTCGGAGGCGGCAGCATGGATCTCTGGTCAGCTCGGCTCGCCGGGATCGATCGTCCCGAATACTACATTACCGATCGTGATAATCCGCCTCCGGAACCGGCGAAATATCAAGCCCAACACGCTATTTGGAATGCGCGTCCTAATTGCACCGCATATTGCACCTCAAAGCGCGAACTGGAGAACTATCTGCATCCTGACGCAATACGAGTCATCGCGCCGACGTTTGCCGCCGCAATTCAAGACTTTGACGACGTCCCGATGATGCTTGCAGAAACTCTACATACTGCTGATCCAGCCGCTCCGAACTGGCTAACGGTGACGCCCGAGAAAAGGAAGGAGAAGGCATCCCGCGCAAAGCGGCGGCTGAATCAAGCGTGTGTGGATAACATGACAACAGCACTCCTAAATCAGTCTGACGCCGTTGGGGAAATCATAGGTTGGTTGAGAAATCTCGGGATTGCATTGGCCCAACAACCGTGACCAAGAAGCAAAAACTCGAACTGACGTGGATTGGAAAGGAGAACCGGCCTCGGCTGGAGCCGCGCATCTTGCTGGAAGACCCGGAGAAGTCGCATCACGCGACGCACCGGGTGACGGATCACGACCTATTCGATAACCGCCTCATCTTTGGCGACAATCTCCTCGCTCTCAAAGCGCTCGAACAGGAGTTTACCGGCAAGATCAAGTGCATCTATATTGATCCACCTTACAACACCGGCAGCGCATTCGAGCACTACGATGATGGAATTGAACACTCGCTTTGGCTTTCTCTGATACGCGATCGATTGGAAATACTGAGGAACCTTCTCAGTGAGGACGGCAGTATTTGGATTAGCGTCGACGACAATGAAGCTGCGTATCTAAAGGTTTTGCTCGATGAAATCTTTGGAAGGATAAACTTCCTTAACACTTTTGTATGGAAGAAAGCTTATGGCGGGGGCGCGAAGTCTCGGTGGTTTGTGGGGATGCATGAATACATTCATTGCTTCGTCAAAAACCGCGAAGTATTCCCGGATATGTTCTTGTCACCGGATCCGAATGCAGAGTCCCGGTATTACAAATTGCAAGATAGTAAGTTGGAAACACGCGGACCATTTCGAGTTAAGCCGCTTGAAGCGACCAAAAGCATGGATCGGCGAGAGAACTTGGTCTATTCAATTCCCGCTCCTGACGGCACCGAAGTTTGGCCCAAGAGACAGTGGTGGTGGGCAAAAGAGCGAGCCTACGCTGCGCTTCGAAACGATGACTTGTATTTCAGCAAAGCAAAGGACGGATCGTGGTCGATCCAATACAAGCAATACCTGAAGGATCCTGAAGGTAATGAACGCCTCCGAAAACCAACATCGATCATTGATGGACCTTACACACAAGACGGAACAAAAGAGAGTATCGCTCTCTTTGGCGAAGCAAACAAATTCGCCTTTCCGAAACCTGAAGGTCTAATAAACACAATCATTGAAGCATGCACAAAGCCTGGAGATATCATCATCGACTCGTTCGCCGGTTCAGGCACCACAGGCGCGGTGGCGCACAAAATGCGACGGCGCTGGATCATGGTGGAGTTGGGGGAGCATTGTCACACGCACATCATTCCCCGGCTCAAGAAGGTGATTGATGGGGCAGACTCGGGCGGCATCACGGAAGCCGTGGGTTGGAAAGGCGGCGGCGGTTTCCGCTATTACCGGCTCGCACCTTCACTACTAGAAAAGGACAAATGGAACAATTGGGTGATCAGCAAGGAATTCAACGCTGCGATGTTGGCCGAGGCGGTCTGCAAGCTGGAAGGTTTTAATTATGCACCGAGCGACGCGGTTTACTGGCAGCATGGCCTTTCCACCGAACGCGATTTCATCTACGTAACGACGGCCAATTTGAATCATAACCAGCTTCAGGCGTTAAGCGATGAAGTAGGTGCAGGACGCAGCCTCTTAATAGTGTGCTCTGCCTTTCGGGGTCGCAAAGACGGTTATCCGAACCTGACAGTAAAGAAGATTCCAAAAGCCGTGCTGTCCCGATGTGAATGGGGCCACGACGATTACTCCTTGCAGGTGGAGAACCTGCCCAAAGCGCCGCCTAAGCCGGGGCAGCAATCGCTCTTTGGAGAAGAGGTAGCGCAGTGAACCGTCACGTCAACGCTATTTCCGGACGTCTGAGCCTACGCCCGCCACAGCGTCATTCATTGGAAATCCTTGACCGCGTCACGGAGATCGTGCCGCCATGCAAGGGAGCAGATTTGGCTGCAGCACTGGAAGTCATCCGCGGTGAGTATCCCACGGTTACGGACTTCGAACGCGAGTTCCCTTCGCTCTGCTTCGCGCTGGCCACTGGCGTGGGAAAAACACGGCTGATGGGCGCATTTATCAGCTATCTGCATCTCGCTCACGGCATCAATAACTTCTTCGTCATGGCGCCAAACCTGACGATATACAATAAGCTCATCACAGATTTCACGCCGAACACGCCGAAGTATGTCTTCAAAGGCGTTGCGGAATTTGCGACGAACGCTCCAGAGATCATTACCGGCGATGATTACGAAGCAAAGGCGGGCACACTGTTCGATCAGATGCTTCGCTGCAAGGTGAACATATTTAACATCTCCAAGATCAACTCTGAAGTACGCGGCGGTCGATCGCCGAAAATCAAACGTCTTTCCGAATACATCGGGGAAAGCTATTTCGAGTATCTAGCGGCTTTGCCCGACCTTGTGCTGATCATGGATGAATCGCACCGCTATCGGGCGAGCGCAGGCGTGCGCGCAATTAACGAATTGAAGCCCGTTCTGGGATTAGAACTGACGGCAACGCCATTCGTCGAAACAAGCAAAGGACCAGTGGCATTCAAGAATGTCATTTACGATTACCCACTCGCCAAAGCGATGGCGGACGGTTTCGTCAAGGAGCCGGCCGTCGTCACACAGAAAAATTTCGATCCGAGTCGCTTTTCCACAGCCGAGATCGAGAAGATCAAACTCGAGGACGGCATTCGTCTTCACGAAAACATAAAGGTAGAGCTTGAGACGTTCGCGCGACAGACCAGTCAACCGATCGTGAAGCCATTCGTTCTCGTTATCGCGCGCGATACTACACATGCCGGCAATCTCCTGAAGCTGATCCAGTCAGACAAATTTTTCGAAGGCCGTTACAAGGACAAAGTTATTCAGGTCGACTCGAGCAAGACTGGCGCGGAAGAGGAAGAAATGATCGAGCGCTTGCTGAAGGTGGAACACACCGATGAACCAACCGAGATCGTGATTCACGTGAACATGCTCAAAGAAGGATGGGACGTGACCAATCTTTACACGATCGTTCCGCTTCGCGCGGCCAACGCTCGCACGCTTATTGAGCAGTCGATCGGACGAGGTCTGCGTCTTCCGTACGGAAAGCGAACAGGCGTGACCGCAGTCGACCGCCTGAACATTGTCGCGCACGACAAGTTTCAGGAGATCGTAGACGAAGCGAACAAGCCCGACTCCGTGATTCGTATGCAGCAGGTGATCCTCGATCCTTCAGCCGGATTCGAAAAGATGGCCACAGTCGTTTCACAGGCAGGTGTGCTTGGGCGACTTGGGGTCCAGCCTTTGGAGTCTAGTTCCAGTGCTATCACACAATCGATGTCCCCTGCCGGAGAGCCTCTTTTCAAGACTGAGGCGGAGCAGGCGGTCGCCAAGATCACTTACGATGTAGTCGCCGACTTTGAAAAACTGCCAAACTCTAGTTCGATTCTCAAGAAGGGCGTGCAGGCGGAAATTGTCGCCAGAGTACAAGAAGTTCTGACGCCGACGCAGGCGGAGTTTGCGGGAGTCGTCGATAAGCCAGACATCGCAGCCGTCGTAGCTAAGACTTCTGAGTTAATCGTCCAGCAGACGATCGACATTCCGAGAATACTTGTGGTGCCGCGAGGTGAAGTCACCAGCGGCTTCGACGCATTCAAAATAGATGCAACATCAATCCACTATCAGCCGGTCGAACGCGATATACTCATCCAGCATTTGCGAACGCATCAGGTTGAAACGTTGACAGCGGTGGGGAATGCACAAAAGGAACTCCGGTTAGAGGATTACATCGTCCGCGCGTTAATCGACTTCGACGATATCTCCTACGACCAGGATGCGGATCTCCTCTACAACCTTGCTGGCCAGATGCTCACGCACCTTCGAAGCTACTTGGGAGATGAAAACGACCTCGTGAACGTGCTGCAATACTACCCGCGCCAGCTTGCCGAATTTATTCACGCCCAGATGGAGGGTCATCATTGGGAGAAAGCGAGTGGATATGACGTCGTGGTGAACAAAGGCTTCACATCACTGAAGCCTTCTGCCTTCACGGCGCGGGCGGAAGATCCAATTCACGACTTTCGCCATCCGGTGAAAGACAAATCGAAAATTACGCAGATGATATTCGGCGGCTTCAAGCGCTGCCTTTATCCGGTTCAGAAGTTTGACTCCGACTCGGAGCGCGTTCTTTCGGTGATTCTTGATCGCGAAGCCGAGAAATGGTTCAAGCCGGCGCGCGGCCAGTTCCAAATCTTTTATAAGTGGGGTACCGATCAGCGCGAATACCAGCCGGATTTTGTCGCTGAAACGAGCAAGTGCATCTACATGCTCGAACCAAAGATGCGAAAAGACATGGAAGATCCCGAAGTAATTGCAAAAAAGGATTCAGCTGTTCGTTGGTGCCAGCACGCGTCTGAGCATTCGGTGAAGAACAGCGGCAAGCCGTGGAAGTATCTTTTGATCCCGCATGATGCCATCGCAGAGAATATGACTCTGGCTGGGATCGAGGCTCAATTCTCAGCAAGCTAGCAGCGGGTGCAAACGGCGGCGCGTTGCTTTGATTCAGCGTCGCATGGCCGCGAGGTAATCGAAGCAGATTTTTTCAAATTCACACAGCCGCGTCCTTAATCATCTTCTCTATCGTTTTCGATTCCTGGCCGCCACGGTCCTCGTGACCTGAACCCAGAAGCCTTCCCGTCATACTTTTCCACTAATTCCTAAGCCTCCGTGCGGACCCCCGCCGGGGGCTTTTGCCGTTTTTGGGCCACGAGAAGCGGCCCATCACGGACTCGTGGCCACGCGAACGCAAGGACGTGTTCAACTCAATCGGACTCGCGTGAAAGAAATAGAAGGCAACACGAATGACAAAAGGCAAAAAACGACAGGGCTGTAAAATATTGCCGATAATAAAGGCAATTGAAACGGCCATCTTGATCCTAATGGCGGTCTATAAGGCCGTTAAGTTTGTGATCGAGGAAATCCGGACACAACGTGTGTCACAACACACGGCTGATTCGGATGGAGCAGACCAGTGGCACTTAAAATGAGCGCCAAATGGTACACTCCGCAGCTGTCGCGTGAGATTGTGCGCCGGCTCTACCACAGAGCCAAGTTTGAGCAGATACCCATGACCGTCCTCGCAAATCGGATCATGGAAAAGGCGCTCGCCACAGAACACACGGTCGAATGTCGGCGAGATACGAACAGTGACACACGCGCAGTGCCGCCTCCGGGCAAACGCTCAAAACGGGTTGAATCGGCAGTAGTCGCATCACGCTAAAGCCTGTTCAGAGACTCAGCACTCCGCGGCAAAATGCAGCAAGGGGGAGCCCAGTTGTGATCCGGCTGGGCTCTCTCTTTATTTATTTTTTACTATGCATGATACGTTGAGCACACGTCTATGCACCCAACCCGCGCCTGCCCTGCGCTGGTTTTTTCGTTTCTGAGTTCTGGAGTACAGCGCCTTTGGCTGATGTGTTATTTGAAATGTGGCATTGTGACCCCAATTTTCGGAATTCAAACTCTGACCCGAGTCAGAAGGGCCGACCCGAAGGGGATTTTTGCCATTAAAAGATTCCTTTAACCACGGCGGTCGCAGAGAAAATCTTTCGCGACGGAAGGGTCGAACGTCCATTTTCTGTGTGGACGTTGGGGACATTTTCCGGTTTAGACTACGGGTTGTCTCAGTCTCACTCCCTATAGGAAAATATTTGAGACTGAGACTTGAGACAGAGTAGAGACTGCGGGGCTCAGTCGCCGCCCGCGCGGGCGCGGTTGGACTGAGACCTAAGGCACCTTGTCTCATGGCAGTCTCACTGAGACTCGCGTGAGACAACTTTGAGACAATATTAAGGTTTGGTTCCATTTTTTGCCGTCTGCGGGTAGCACAATTCATCAATCTTGCTGAGGTGCAGCAGCCCCTTCGTGAGCGTCTTTTCGACAAGCCTGAATGCGCTTGCTCTTGGAACTCCTCTGTTCTGGGCAAACTTCGCTAGCGTTGCCCGCGTAGCTCCGTCAGCAGGACACTTGGCAGCAATTTCTTCGATTGAGCAGAGTGGTTCTTTTTCTTTCCCATTGGTCATCTCCTCTTTCCACTCCTCAAGGTCGAAGCCAGGTATTAACTCGTAAATCATGTAGCCCGCCGTTCCTGGTAAGGTATTCAGCTCGACCGCGAACGGCTTGAACTCGCGCCCGTTGTTATTTTTCCCGCACCCGATAATCAGTCGGTCGTTATTCTCCCCGTCGATTGGCGCGACGTTGATCTGTGCGCGCATCGTCGCCAGCAACACCTTGCTGTTGCGACCGAACGAAGCGCGGTCGTGTCCAACCGCCCTTAGTGCTCCCATTTTGCCCGTAATGGCATGATGCAGAAAAAACGGGACGCGTTTGGGGTCGCCTGCTTTTGCCAGCCGCTTTAACTCTTGCACGACCGCGAGCATGTCGCGGTCTTGATTCAAGTCGCCAAAGGTGAAGTCCTTTAACGGGTCGAAAACCGCCGCATCCGGTTTGTGGTCCGCAATGCCCGCAGCGATGAGGGGCGCGGCGACCTCGACCTGTAACAGCTCATCCTCGTCTTTTTCCAAAGTGTGCTGAATCATGTGCTGTTCGACCAATTCCCATTTGCCGGGGTCGCCGGGGTAAAGGTGTTCGACCCATTTTTTCAGGTGCCGCAAATCCCATTGCTGCCGTCTCATGGAATTCTCAGTCTGAAAAAACATCCACTTTCGCGGTCGCCCGTGAGTCGCCAGTGTGTCGCAGAATGGGCGATTGAGAATCTGACAGACCGCGATTTGCTGAATCAACCGCGACTTACCGACCCCGCCAACGCCGCAGAGTGCTGCCGATTGAGTTTCGGCCACGATACGGTCGCCCAGGATCATGTCGGAGTCATCGAACTCCATTCCTAATATTTCGTTAGGGGAACGAAAACTGAGACCACCAGGAGCAGAAGTTTTTATGCTCATGATGGCAACACCTCCCAGAGCACGCGCTTTGACTCGAAATCGTCGTAGGAAATCGAAGTCAGATCGTTAAAATCTTTTACCGGATCGCCGTTTTCCTGAGTCAGTGAACTGAAGTCGAACCAGGATAAGTTTGCGCCCACAGTTTCTAATTGTTCCCACCATCGCAATGCAGCTTGCAGTCCGGCATCATCCGCGTGCGCAAAAATGCGAACCTGTTTTCCGGCAAAGAGCGGCAGCGCGGCAGCGGAAATGCGGCAAGACGCGCCGAGCATTGCGGTGATCACAACGCTCACTTCTTTTTTTTCGGCGAACGCATACCCGAAAGCTGCCAGCATGTCCGGTGCGCCTTCCACGAGCGCGGCCTTGTCGCATCGTCTTAGCGACTCGCAATTGAGCGGCCAACTTTGATCGCTGCCGCGCCATGTGTGCGCCTTGCGCTCTTCCTGTTCGCCAGCGGCCGGAAACTCCTGTCCGTCCAGGCGACGACTTTGAGCGAGCCGGAAACTCTGGTCCAGGAGTGTCCAGCTCGGATAACCGCAACAATCACCGAATCTGAGCAGACCGGCGTCGGATGCCAACTTCAGGCCTTCGACGCTGATGCTGCGCAACCGGCTGAGCACCGCGAATTCCGCTTTCGTGCCGATCCGGAAATTCTCAGGATGAATTTTCCGGTGTTTTTTGGTCTCTGCTTTTCGAAAGGTCGCGCCATTGTAGCCGCCGCCCTCAACCGTTGCGCCTCTGGCAAGCGCGCAAAATTCGGCAATCGCTTGGGAATTCGTTAGGCTGCGTGCCTTGGCGAGAAAATCAATCGCGTCGCCGTGTTCGCCCGTGCTCCAATCCTTCCACTTTTCAAATCCGTCCGAGGGGTCAACCGATACTTCAAAACTCGGCTTCCGGTCTTCTCGGAAAGGACTCCTGCACTTTTTGGACGGTTCGCCTGGAAGACTGAGCCTTTGCCAAAGCGCCGTGATAGAAAGACGCGCTCTCGCGTCCACGATTGACATCGCTGGATCAAGTAGAGTTGTCATGAATGAGAGGCCGCGCACCTTTGCCAAGTAGCGCGGCTTTTCTTTTCAGCCCACTGCGACAACTGCTGTGTTGTTGTTGGCGCGCTGAACACCGCCCGCCGGTTTGTCCGGCGAGACAGGAAACGGCTCTTCGCCATTCAGAATCCGTTGCCAGCAACGGGCCAGATCGCCCTTGTCGAACAGTTTCAGTTTATGCCTGTGAAGGCGCGGTTTTATCCAACCCGCGCGTTCAAATTCTTGTAGCAATTTTTCGCTACCTAAACTGTGCGCGGCTTCGTCCGGCCGAAACCCGAATTTTACAACCTCGAAGGAATTTTTTCTCATTTCCTTCGTGCGCCGTGTCAACCAAGGAACCCTTAAAAAGGGATGCTTCCCCTCGTAAGCGGTCGCGAAAATACTTTGCAGCGCGCTGCAAAGAGCGTTTCGGGCATTAACCTGGTCAGTGTTTATCTGGCGAATAGGCGGCGAAAAAGCGCCCATTCGCTTCCTGGTCGCCTTTTAACAGGTCTAGGCACAATGCTGCGCCCTGCGCGCAGAATGGTGCGCGTGGTCTTGCTTTCACTCGCTAACGCCCGCCAGAGCGTATCCACGTCCGGCTCGCGCAAGAGACCTGCATCGTAAAGCTGCTGAGCAGCCACGTCAGTCAGTTCCCCACCTGATTTGCAGTAAATTTTGTTGTGCGTTGGATGCGAGAGCACATTTGATGATCCATCCCACAAATCCGAATTTTTCTTGTAGAGTTTTTTGGCTTTTGCCGTCGTCTTCGACATCAGTCCGCCGATGTCATTGATGACGGCAAAAGCTACTGGCGTAACTTCAGTTCCAAACTGGTCGCCGCTGACAGTTTTGACGGTGGCTTTTCGCATCGGATAAACACGTTTTCAGCCGATAGAGGCGAACGCCTTTTCGATGTCATCGTCTTTTGGACTGAGTTTCGCGTAGTGTTTCTGCACGACCCGCACATCATCACCCATCCAGACCGCGACTTTGTAGATCGACACGCCTTTGCTCACGAGCAGAGACGCAAACGTGTGGCGCATCACGTGCGGCGTTACCCATTCGCAACCGAGGCTCTTCATGTATTGGCGAAACGGTCGCCGAAAATCATATCGATAAAGTGCAGCCCCTTTCACAACGTCAGGTCGCAGCATGAACGGCGAGCGCATTCCGTAGCGCCGCAGAAACTTTTGAAACTCGGCCGTGAGCGGAACCGTCCGCGCTTCCCGATCTTTCGGCCGGAATGATTGAGTGGCGCGGACGTGCAGCGCACCGCGCTCCAGGTCGAACCAATCAGGACGCGCTTCGATGATTTCATTCTTGCGAAGTCCCGCATGGAAGCCGCAATAAAGAATGAATTTCATTTCGTCGTTCGGCGCGTCGGCAATCAGTTTGTCGCGCTCTTCCGGTGAACAAAACAGCAATCGGCTTTTTTGATCGAGCCGCGCCAGCTTCACGTCTTTGACCGGATTGGACCGGATGCGTTTCAGTTCCACCTGACGATTGAAGAAACTGCGAACGGTTGTGATGTAACCTTGCGCCGTTGATTCACTCACCCGCTCTTGCAAGTGCCGATAGTAGCGTTCGATGTCCGCCGCTGTGATCGCCGCCACGTCGCGTTTGTTTACGAACTCAGCGAACTCGGAGAGCGCATACTGTTTCGATTCGCGGCTCGCGGGCGAGTATTCATTCTGCCGTTCCTTGTAGTCGAGGAACGCGTCGACTTCCAAATCCAGAGGCGCGGACTCGTTGAGGAACGGGTTCTGTAAAACTTCGGTCGCCTTAAAGACTGCATCGCCGTAATCCGATGTGCCGAGACTTACTTGCGTCCGGCGTCCGCTCTCCATGCGCGCATACCAAAAGATGTTGCCGCGCTGATAAATGCCCTTTATTTTCGCCGCTCGTGAAGAAGTCCGGTTTACGTTTTTTTCGCTCAGTGTTTTGCTCATGTGGATTGGAAGCAGGTGTTACTTCCTCCACTGTAGTAAACGACTGTAGTAAATCAAGCGAAAATCGAGACTTTAGCGGACTATACAGATCAATCCTCCATAGGAAGCGCGGTTAGCTCAGTGGTAGAGCACTACCTTGACACGGTAGGGGTCACAGGTTCGAACCCTGTATCGCGCACCATCTCGATCTTGACGCGTAAGTTCGCGCCAGCCGGCAAACCCCAAGAATTCCGATGCCGGCAACAAGTAGCGACGCTACGCCCGGTTCGGGAATCAAGAGTGGGTCGAGGAGAAACGCGTGCATTTGTCCGCCGAAAGTTCCGAAGCCGACAATCATGCCTGAGTCGTTAATCGCCTCGGCATTGAGAAGCACCCAGCCGGTGCCGTTTCCAATCAAATTGTTTAGGTCGACCAGGCCGCCGTTAGAAGTATAGAGAAAAGCGTGTTGCGTGCTGTTGTCGCTCAGGAACGAATAGCCGGTCACATTTCCGCTGTCATTGACGCTTTCTCCGAAACTGGAGGAGCCACCAAGCGTGCCCAGATCTTGTAATGTGCCCCCATTCGGGGCACTTAGAAACGCGTGTTGGACAAAGCTAGCCAACTCGGAACGGCCCGCGACTTGTCCGATGTCGTTCACGGCCAAACCGAAACTGAACCGGCCGCCGAGCGTGCCGAGATCGTGCAAGGTTCCGCCGTTCGGATCGCTCAAGAACGCGTGATTGAATCCGGAGGCAGTGCCGGAATAGCCCGCCACTTGACCGCTCGAGTTCACGGCATTACCGAAACTGCTGGTTCCACCAGATAAAGTCCCCAAATCATTTAAGTGCCCGCCGTTTGGATCGCTCAGAAACGCGTGCGATGTGCTATTGCCAGTGATGCTCGAATAACCGGCCACCTGTCCGCTTGCGTTCACGCCGTTGCCGAAGCTGTTGGATCCGCCCAGTGTGCCTAGATCGTTCAGTGCACCGCCATTGGGATTACTTAAGAACGCGTGATTAAAACTACTGCTGTCGAAATTGCTCGACCCGGCCACCTGTCCGGAAGCGTTGATCGCGCTGCCGACGCTAGCCAAACCGCCGAGCGTGCCCAGATCAACCAGCGACGTCCCATTGATGGAATAAAAGGCGTTTTGCGCGGCGTCGTTTGCGATTAGGGAAGTTCCGGCAATACTGCCGGTTGAACTGATGGCGAAAGCCTGACTCGTCGTGCCGCCCAACGTGCCTAGATCCAGCACCGTATAAGACTGCGCGCCTGCGGTAGCGAGGCCGCTCAACAGCAAGGCAAATACAAGGGAATAACGGCGCGGAATCTTCACGATGAAAGCGCCTATTACGCACACACTCGGCATGAAATGTCAATTGCCATTGCGCTGCCGGCTTGGTTTCACGCTCATTCATTTTGCGCTTCATAGCGAAAAGCTGTATCACGCATCTCGATGGGGGACGTTTCCGAGTTTTTGCCGCGAGCCATCAAGGCCGCGACCGAGTCGCTGCAATCCATTGCCAATCTCGAGGACGAAGTCGCGCATACCGCCGATATGATCGAGCAATGCCTGTGCGCCGGAAACAAGCTGCTCGTTTGCGGCAACGGCGGCAGCGCCGCGGATGCCGCGCATTTCGCCACCGAATTCGTCGTGCGTTTCGCCAAAGATCGCCGCGCTTATCCGGTGATCGCGCTTGCGGGCGACGCCGGATTGCTCACCGCCGCCGGCAACGATTACGGTTTCGACGAGATTTTCGCGCGCCAGGTTGCCGCCTTCGGTATTGAAAACGATCTGCTCATTTGCCTCACAACGTCCGGCAAATCAAAGAATGTGAAGCGAGCGCTGGAAGAAGCGAAGGCGCGCAAACTAAAGACGATCGCGTTTCTCGGACGCGACGGCGGATCGACCGCCGGAATGGCCGATGTCGATCTTGTCGTGCCCGGCGAATCCACCGCTCGCATCCAGGAAGCGCACAAGTTTCTCCTGCACGTTCTTTGCGAGATCGTGGAAGAACGTTTGTCGAAATCGCAATAACGGCGGCGTGTTGCCCGCAGAAAGTTGCAGCCGCCACGGCTGCCTCTACACCGCTACGCGTTCACCGGAATAGCTGGCGGCGGTCCTGGCGGTCTTGCTGCGCGATATCGCCAAATCGCAAACACCACGAACAAAAGATCCAAAATCACAAACGTCGCCACATAGGTCTCGCCGCCGATCCCGAACCCGTAACTGTGCAATCCTTTGCCGAGCACAAAGTTCACTCCGTACCACGCCATCAGCACCGCCAAAAAACAAACCACGCTTGCCACCACCAGCCCGAATTGCGTCCACCAACCGGCAAGCCGTCCGTGGAGTGTGGTGATGTAACAGAGCAACGCGATCAGCGCCCACGTTTCTTTCGGGTCCCAACCCCAGAACCGTCCCCAGGAATAATTCGCCCATACACCGCCGAGAATGGTGCCGGCGGCGAGCAAGAGCACGCCGAGTTGGATAATTCGGTAAAGCCAGAAATGCATTGTCGAATCCGTCCGTGTCGCTGCAGGTCTGAGGACATACAGTAAAAGCAAAACGTGACCGAAGGCACACGCGAGCAAGAACGCGGCGTAGCTCAAAGTGATAGTGAGCACGTGAATCGTCAGCCAGAAATTATCGCGCAAAACCGGCACGAGCGGATCGATACTCGCTGGCATCGCGATCGGCATTTGGTGCACTAAAATCAAAACAAGAAAAGAAGCCGGCAGAGCCGCAAGCAAATACACCAGCGTACGGTATCGCGCGAAAAAGATCATTCCGAAGAACGAGACCGCGAAAGAGACCCAAATGATCGACTCGTACATGTTCGTCACCGGGGGCCGGCCCGCAATCATGCAACGCAGCACAATTCCGGTCGCGTGAAAGGCGAGACCGGCGATCGCGATCGCCACACCGATGCTTCGCAATGCGCCGCCGCTCTTGCGCAGGTGCGCGATGAGCAAAACGAAAAAGGCCGCGCCGTAAAACCAGATGGCGCGATAAAAACCTTCGAAATGATTACAGAAATATTCGAGACGCAGTTGCCGGTCTTGCGGATAAATCTGCGGACTAAGCGCGCGCAAATTTTCCCGGAGCTGATTCGACGCACGGCTGAAATTGAAACTGTCGCCGTTCGTGTAAGCGGTTGCGAGCGTTTGCAGTTGGATCTGGAGCGGCGCGAACTGTTCCTCGCTGTAATATTGCGAGAACGCCGGCGGCACCACCCATGGATCGGTCTCGTTCTTCGACGCCGGCACAATTAGCAATGCGCTTCCATCCATCACGTTCGCAAACAGCGTCAGTCGCTCGCTCACGCTCATCACTTCCTGTTGTAAGCGATCGAGTGGCTTCTCCGCTTTACGCAAGGCATGCGCCTCGCCGGCCAGCCGATTTAACTCTGGCAACGCGGTCAATTGCGCGAACGTAAAACGTCGCTCCGTCCGGACCAGCCCGAGTTGTTCTTTTAATTTGCCGAACGAGACCAGCACCATCGGTTCATTCTTCCAGTCGTGTGTCTCAAGCAACGCCGACAAAACAAAATCGTTTGGCGTCCAGTTCCGTCCCGCTTTGTCGGTATACGTCGATCGTCCCGTGACCCGAATCAATGTTTCACGCGCAAAAGTATCAATCGGCTTCCGTCGTCCGTTATCCTGAATTGCGAGCAACCCAAACTGCTTATAATCAAGTGCAGTAGTGTCGGCGGCGACCGGCGCTTGGGCCCGGCAAAGTTCGCCCGCGAAAAGTAGAATGAAGAAGAGAGGAAGGAATTTTTTCAAGACAGCAACTCTATCGCGCTGCCGCCGTTTCCACAATTCTCGATTGTCTTTCGGCGGAAAACAGTGGACGAAGGTGATAACCTTATGGTCATGAAAAGTATTTTTGTAGTCATCCTCAGTTTCTTCGTCGCAAGTCAGGCTCTGGCCGGACAGCGTTTCGAGGCCAAGGCGTGGAAAACGGTCCAGGAATTTGATCTTCCTGCTCTAAGCAAGGATTTGGCAACCCACGTGCGGCAACTCGTCAGTGTGCGGTTTCAGTTTCGTGGGAAAGACATTCATCATCTGAAGCCGAACTGGTACGAAAGCTCGATCTGGAGTCCTGATCCGACCAAAAGCGGAAAGTTCGTCAATGTGCGAGTGATGATTTCGAAAAAAGATTTACCCGCCTTTAAATCGATCACGACCGACTCCACTTCGACCGCGCCTCTGGTCGGTTACGGGAAAGCGTTGCGCGATTCCGAAGCAAATTTTCTCTTCGTTCAGTTGATGGGCCTCAAGGCGACTCTCGATTCCGCCGGCGACGCCACGGTCGACTGGTGACGCCTTATCGATCGGCGTTCTGTTTCTGTTCGTTCCGGATATCCCGAAGACGGCCATAGCCGACAAGTTGCCTCAGTGGTTCGTCCCAGAGGCGGAAGGTAAGGGCTTTGAGACTGCTCAGTAGCGTCACCGACGGCACATTTTGAAAGAGTGGATCGGCCTTGTGACAGCGTTCGAGATTGTAATTAGGAATTCGCGGACTGAGATGGTGAATGTGGTGGAAGCCGATATTGCCGGAAAACCATTGCAGGATTTTCGGTAATTTATAGAACGAGCTGCCTTGCAGCGCCGCGGCGGTATAATCCCAATCCTCGCCCCGTTCCCAGTAAACTCCTTCGAATTGGTGCTGCACGTAAAACATCCAGATCCCGATCGCGCCGCCCACGCCGGTAATGGTCAACTGGATCAACAGATACGATTTAAAGCCGAAGATCCAGATAAGCCCGGTCACCATTCCCAGGATGGCCAGATTCATCCATTGCACCGACTCACGTTCGCGCTTGCTCGCTCCCGGAGATGGAAACCGTTGGCGGATAAGAAACAAGAAGATCGGTGCGATCACGAACAGGACAATTGGATTGCGCGCCAGCCGGTAAGCGAACCTTTTCCAGCGCGAGGACTCCAGATATTCCTGCACGGTCATCGTCCAGATATCGCCAGTGCCGCGTTTATCCAAGTCGCCGGAACCGGCATGGTGAACAGCGTGTTCCCAGCGCCAATGATAATAAGGGGTAAAGGTTATAACGCCGGCAATAAATCCCACGGTGTCGTTGGCCAGTTGGGACTTAAAAAATGAACCGTGCCCGCAGTCGTGGAAAATGATGAAGATCCTAATGAGAAATCCACTCGCCAAGACCGCCAACGGCAACGTAATCCACCATGAGACCGAGAGGCTGCGATACATCAGATACCACAGCAACACGTACGGAACGATGGAGTCGATAATCTGCCAGAGAGCGCGCCACGGTGAAGGCTTCTGATAATGGGCGACGATCGCCTTCCAAGACACAATCTGAGCCCGTCTCTTCTGGTCACGCGAAAGAAAATCGTCTGTCATATATCACCTCCCGCTCTCGCGCGATTGGCGCCACCATAAACGAATCGGCGATCTTAGTCGAGGAAAGTTGTGATTGGCGCCACCCGGTGAAACAATCTGGGATGCAAGTCAGCCCTCGACAAACACCAGTTGTGTTTCGCCGAAAAGCAGGTGATACTATCGGCCTATTATTGGATTGTTCTGTTCTGTTCGTTGCTTGGTAGATCGTCGGCTGAGATTTCCTCAGTGGTGATTTGAAACCCGATTCCCGGGAACGGCTTTGTGGCTGGCAGTTTTTTTCCAAAATCAAATCACATGAAACTATACGTTGGTAATCTCTCCTTTGAGACCACCGAGAACGATCTTCAGGATCTTTTCGAGCAACACGGCAAAGTCGGCGAAGTGGCGCTGATGATGGATCGCATGACTGGCAAGTCGCGCGGTTTCGCCTTCGTCACCATGAACGATAACGCAGAAGCCGGTGCGGCCATGACCGCGCTTAACGGCAAAGAAGTCGGCGGGCGCGCGCTCACCGTCAACGAAGCCCGCGCTCGCGAAGAGCGGCCGCGCCCATCGGGCGGCGGCGGCGGCGGCGGCAAGCGTTTCGCGGAGAAGCGCTGGTAAATAATTTGATCGCGCACAGCCGGCTCCGGGAAATTTTCGGAGCCGGCTTGCCCGGTCGATCATGATGAATTCAGAAAAAGCCATCGAAGTCGAAGGGACCATCACCTCCGTTCTCCCCGGCACCATGTTTCGGGTCGCGCTCGCGAACGAACACATGGTTCTCGCCCATATTTCTGGAAAGATGCGCAAACGCTTTATCCGGCTTACCATTGGTGACCGCGTCAAAATGGAGATGTCGCCCTACGATGTCGCCAAAGCGCGCATCGTTTACCGCCTAGGATGAATAAATTTATGTTAACACGAGCGCTGAAAGAACCGAAAGGTCCGATCATCAAACGGATCCTGGTCAGATGTCCCTCCACCGGCAAACTGACGCCGACCGGTGATACGGTCGAAGAAGCATTGTGGGCCGACATGAAAATCAAGAAGCCGAAGTTGCGCTGCCCGCATTGTTCGCAAGTCCATCTCTGGACAAAGAAAGACGTTGTTCTCGCCCGTTAGACAACGTTCGCGATAGCGGGGTCTCAGTTAGATGTTGGATTCTGCCGGGTCACCCCGCGTACAGTTTGCCTTCCACATAAGTCATCGCATTTCCGCCGATGCCGACGCGTTCGACTCGATCTTCGCAAAACAATTCGCCGCCGCGTTTCGAAATCTGCCGCGCATATAGTTCGCGTTTCCCTAATCGCTTCGACCAATACGGAACGAGCGCGCAATGGGTCGATCCCGTCACCGGATCTTCTGGAATCCCGGCGCCCGGCACGAAGTAACGCGAAACAAAATCGCAATCGTTGCCCGGCGCGGTCACGATTACACCCTGCGCATCAAGCTCGGCAATGACTTGAAAGTCCGGATTAATCGCTCTGACATCTTCTTCGCGCTCGAATACCGCGAAATAATCCCGCCCCTTTAAGACTTCGCGTGGCTTGGTCCGCAATCCCTCCATCAGTTTCGCAGGCGGCTCACACTTGCTCAGCGGTTGCGTCGGAAAATCGAGCACCAATCGGGCGTCGATCTTGTTGACGCGCAGTTCTCCGCTCCGCGATTGAAACCTGACCAAGTCGCCTTTCCGTCCGAGATGGTGGAAAAGGACGTGGGTGGACGCGAGCGTCGCATGTCCGCACAGATCGACTTCTACCGTCGGCGTAAACCAACGAAGATCGAAATGATCTTGGCGCTCAATCACGAACGCGGTCTCCGCCAAATTATTTTCCGCCGCAATCTGTTGCATGAGCGCCTCCGGCAACCATTCGTCCGTCAATAGACAAACTCCCGCCGGATTCCCAGCGAATTGCCGATTGGTAAAGGCGAGCACTTCAAAGTAAGGAATGAGCATCCATCACTCTGGCAGCACTCGAAATGAAAGCGAAGCGATCAAGTAACTGGAATTGGACTTGTCTCAGTTGCCGCTTTCATTTGATATAGGCGGTCATGAACGCCCCCCGGCTCGCACACTTTTTCGCTTTTCTCTTCCTCGCTGGCTGCACCTCGTTGTCGCCGCTGCACCAAAACACCGACGTGAATCCGCAGAACTCGGTCCGGCCAGGATCGGGTTACCAATTGGCGTTTATCGAGTTTGGCGAACAGGGATCGTATCAGGACACTTCACAGCTGCAGAACGCGCTCGATCTGATCAAGCGAACTTCAAATCCGCTCGTGATTACGTATGTGCACGGGTGGCAAAACGACGCCGGGTCGGCTGATGTCGATCGCTTTTCCAGTTTGCTGACACGACTGGGTGGCGCACCGCTGATTCGCGATCACGATATAAATATAATCGGAGTTTATCTCGGATGGCGCGGCCGAATGAGCACGGTGCCAGTCATCAAGGATCTTAGTTTTTATAATCGCAAGGCAGCGGCCGAACGGATCGCGAGCAATCTCGATTGTTTCGATGCCATCGCGGCGATTTCGGAAACGGCGCGCAAGTATCATGAAGCCGGCAGTCAATACACGATCTTGTTAGGCCATTCCTTTGGCGGATTGATTGTCGAACGAGCCGTTGCCCACGCCATCAACGCCGAGATGCACGGACAGGCCGATCCAAGTCGCAGTTTGCCCGCCGATTTAATTTTGACGGTGAATCCCGCGTCCGACTCGATTCTCACCCGGCAAATGATCGCCGCTTTGTACAGCCGCCGAACCGAAAACAGCCGGCCATTTCTTGTCTCGATCACCTCCAGCAGCGATGAGGCGACCGGGCTGGCCTTTGAAGTAGGAACATCGTTGGCCGCGACTACCAAAGTGTTCAACAACGTAACCGCGCCGGGTCCGAGCAACCGGGTGGAGAGCGAGCGGCGCTTTTACACTTCGACACCCGGTCACAACGAACTGCTGATCAATCATGCGACGGAAAAGCTTCCTCAAACGATTGCCTCAAAGGGATTGCCCGCGCTGGAGATGAATTTGTCGCACAACCTGAGCGCTGATGTGTTCACCTTGGACGGTCCGAATCACACACTCGAGCTTTGGAAAATTAAACAGGTGGGCGACGTGGACGTTCCATATTGGGACGTAAAAGTTGATCCCAGTATCATCAAAAATCACGGCGATCTCTGGAACGAACGCGCTGAGGCGATGATGGCCGCGATTTTTCGAATGACGAATCCGATGTTGAATCGTGCCGCTAAACCAAGAGCCAATCTGCAAAAGCCGCCAGATTTGAAGCGTCTGAAATATCGTCAGCACTAAATCGGGGACGTTCTTACTTTCGCTGATCGAATTGAATCCCGCGCTGGGTGACAAGATAAACGGCGAAACTACCGAGCCAATGGCCGCCTTCGTAATGTTCGCCCGTCACCGCGGCCAATCCGGCGCGACGATGCGCTTCAGCGGCGGCGGCGAGCGCTGGCCGGCGCGGGTCCTTCGGTGGGAGCGCGGAAAGAATTCCTTCAAGCATCCACGCGCGGCTCAGATTCAATCCATCGAGGTGCGCGAGCTTGGGGTCGCTCGGATCGGGTGAGACCACAATTGGGAGCCAATCCGCCGTCGCTTTTGTCGGCAATTGCGGCATGAACTTTTTCAACCAGTCAGCAAACTCGTTTGAAGACAATACCCGGCGCATCACGTCTGCTTCCCCGAGGCAGGGCGAGAGAAAATCTTCGCCGGAAGGTTCGTAGGCGAGCGGGCCATTCTTGTCCGCGAGATAAAACTTCCGTGCGCTGTCGGTCAGCAGCTTTACTAAATCTTTGTCGTCAATAATCCGCGCGTAATCCAGCATCAGTCCGAGGGAGAAGGCGGTTTGTGCGTGTTCGCCGATTCGCACCGGATGCGAGAGTTTCGGCAACCACGTTTTCAAGCGTTCGAGCGCAGTCTCTTCCAGCGGATGTAGATTTGCCAACATCTCGCGCGCTTGCGGATCATCCCACTCGCGCAGTTCGGCACTGAGTTGCAGCAGCCAGGCCAATCCATATGGACGCTCGAAACTGGCGCGACCTTCTCCGCGCAGATACACTGCCTCCTGTTTCAGGTTTTCTGCGGTCAGACTTTTGCGTAAAGCGGCGCGGGCCGGACCGACAAACGAGGCGTCGGGAAATTTTCGAACCAGACGGACGAGTAGCCAATGCCCGTGCACCGACGAATGCCAATCGTAGCAACCGCAAAACGCCGGGGTCAATTGACGAGGCGGGGCTACGTCCGCATCACTGTTCAAAACGTGGTTGATGTGATTGGGAAATTCCTTGTCCACGCACGCGAGCGCCAATCGCGCGAATCGTTCTGCCGCGGCCGCATCAAAGCTGGGCGTGGTGTTCTCGGCGCTGACCGCGAGGGTGGTAAGAAAGAAAAGAGGCGCGAGAAGAATCTTCATTTTGGTTTCGAAAGTAAGCGAGCATATCATTCGGTCATGAAATGCGTCATTCAAGGAATCGTCGCCGGCTTGCTGTTTTCCATCCTTCCGCTTCGCGGTGCTGATTATCCAGCGCCGACCGAGGGCGATTACGTTCTCAAGAATTTCAAATTCGCCTCCGGCGAAACGCTACCCGAGCTAAAGATTCATTACCGGACGCTCGGAAAACCGGAGAAGGACGCGCAGGGCAGAACAACTAACGCGGTTCTCATTACCCATGGGACGACCGGCAGCGGCGCGCAATTTACACGACCGGAATTCGCCGGCGAACTTTTCGGGAAAGATCAGCCGCTCGACGCCGCGAAGTTTTTCATCGTGCTGCCGGATGGGATCGGTCACGGCAAATCGAGCAAGCCGAGCGACGGCTTGCACGCGAAGTTTCCACGTTACGGCTACCTCGACATGGTGGAAGCGCAATATCGATTGCTGACTGATGGGCTGGGCGTGAATCACGCGCGATTGATCATGGGCACGTCGATGGGCGGTATGCACACGTGGTTGTGGGGCGAATTACATCCCGATTTTATGGACGCGCTCATGCCATTGGCGAGTTTGCCCACGCAGATTTCCGGACGCAACCGGGCCTGGCGCCGCATGGTGATCGACGCCATTCGCAATGATCCAGCCTGGAGCGGCGGCGAATACAAAACCCAACCACCGAGTCTGCGTACCGCCGCGGAAATGCTCTGGTTCATGAGCAGTAACCCGGTCCTGCGACAAAAAGAAGCACCGTCCTTGGCCAAGACGGATGAGGTGCTGGACAAATTCGTCGACCAAATCGCGAAAGCGGATGACGCGAACGATGTCCTCTACGCGTTGGAAGCATCGCGTGATTACGATCCTGGTCCGAACCTCGAAAAAATTCGCGCACCGTTACTCGCGATCAATTCCGCTGACGACCTGATCAATCCGCCTGAGCTCGGCCTTCTCGAACGAGAGATCAAACGCGTTCCGCACGGTCGCGCGTTGGTAATTCCATTCAGCGACAAAACGCGCGGTCACGGCAGTCATACCATCGCCGCGCTGTGGAAAGATGAATTGGTAAAACTTCTCAAGGACTCGAAAAATGACCGATAAATCAATCCGATTAATCTGCGTGACCGCAGCCGAAATAGACGGAATAATTCCGTCTATTTCTCGTTAGGTTATGAATCCGTGGTTCCGTCAATTGATTCTGGTTTCTTTCTCGCTTGAGGCGAAACAGACCTGACAAGGGCGCATGCATTTTCTTCTCGCGGCGAAGCCATGGCAGAAATTTCTCCTGCTGGCGCTGGCATTTTTCCTTGTTAGCCGCGGCCTTACCCTGCGGGCATTTCCCATCTTCAACGACGAAGCGATTTATCTTCAGTATTCCCAGCGGATCCATGACGACTGGGCGAAGAATAAATACATCTCGATGGCCAAACCGGAAGGGGAGGAATGGAAACCGCCCCTTCAGTATTGGCTGGCCGCGCCTTTCGTCCGGTTGGGTCATGATCCCCTGATCGCCGGGCGGCTCGTGGCGTTTTTCGTTTCGCTGCTCGGTTTTTGCGGTTTTTATTTTTTCGCGAAGGAACTCTTTGGCGTGGCCGAAGGGGTGATCTGCGCGTGGCTCTACGTTTTATGCCCGCCGGTACTTTTTCATAACAACCAGTTCATCACCGAGACATTTCTTTTTTCGACCGCGCCTTTCGTTTATTGGGCGCTCCTAGCGGCGATGCGGCCCGGGCGTCAGCGCTGGTTCTGGATGATCCTGGCCGCGCTCATCGCGACGGTCCTGCTTCTCTTCAAGCAATCGGGGTTTCCCATGCTCGCGGTTTCGCTTTTTCTGCCCTTCACTCGATTGCGGCGTTCGCCTAACGAAACGAATGGCTGGTCGGTGAGCGGGTGGAAGGAGTTTGCCGGGAATCTCGTGATGGTCGTGGTGGTGATCATCGCCGCGCAACTCTCCGTTCGCGCGCTCTTGCCCACGACATTTGACGCTACCAGGGAGAGTTTCAAAAGGGTTTGGGTCCTGTCGCCGCAAGAGCTGCTTCAACTTCCGATCCACGTGTGGCGCGAGAACCTGTCGGTGGTGAGCGATTATATCGGTTCGTATTACTCGTGGTTCGTGCCCGTTTTTTTCGGTGCGTTTCTGTTGTGCGCGTTTCGCCGGAAGAACCTGGCCGAGCTGGCTCTCCCTTTCATGAGCCTCGCGGGCGCGGCGGCGCTCATCTTTCTTTTGCGCCGTTTCAACGAATATCTTTTCAACACGGCGGTAATCGTCCCTCTGCTTCCACTTCTGGCGCGCACATTTACTCTGATCTGGAGCCTAACGGCAACGCGGCCGGCCCTGATGGTGCGGTGCGGCCTGCTCGCGTTCGCCGCGCTCATGCTCGGGTATTGGAGTTATCAAATCGCTCTGATGGGAATTTCCCCGGGGAAATATTTCGAGCAAAGCACACCGTGGGCGGTGACCAATTATCTCCAGGGTTGGCCGACCGGTTTTGGGGTAAAGGAAGTCGTCGCCATGCTCGAGCAGGAAAAGCGACCGGGGATTATTTTAACCGACGCCGCGTGGGGCAATCCGTGCATCGCACTCGAGATTTACCGGCACGATCGTTTTCCGAATCTGCGGATCGTTCCGGTTTTGCCGACTTTTTCGGATCCAGCCGCCGCACATCAAATCAGCGAACAGGCGCGAACGATGGGTCCGGCGCGTTTCGCGATTTTTTCGGCCGACCCGTCCCGGGGCCGTAATCGCTGGCAGGCGGAAGTCGAACGCGAGCTGTGCGCGGATCGGATCGAGGTGAAGGCGTATCTCTCGCAGATGCCGATCATCGTTTGCCACTTTTGAACGCGCGCTTTCCTTTTCGCGTTATGATTGACGTGCATCTGCTGCCGCTGTAATCAACGGCGTTTGCACCTGGCGCCTTCGTTTCGCGTTTTTCTGCACCGCTGTCTCTGGATAATCTTGTGCGGTCTTTTTCTCGTCGCCGGGGCTATCGAGCGGGTCGGTCTGAATACTTTAAAGGGGCGGGCCGGGATCACACCGTCTCCGTTTCTGCACCGAGGCACGTTCGCATTTTCACCGAGCTGTGCGACGGTCGCGAAATCTCCTGGTAACGCGTGGGGAAACATTGGGAACCCCCATTTGAGAGGGAGACCTTACCCGAAGCACAGCGTCGCGAGATTTTCAAGAAGCTGTGCCATTACTACGATTTGATCGGACGGAAGTATCGTGTCATTCCAGACAACCCGCAGACCTAACCAAGCGCTGCAGCCAACCCAGCACTTTGTTGCAACTTTCTCGAGAATGCACAGCTTCTCTTTCAAAGTGCTGGGTGGCTGAGCTTTGTCTCGTTAGGCCTACAACCCGCGCATCATGAACGACCTGCTGCTGGATATTCGTTATGCGCTGCGCGTACTTTGGAAATCGCCCGCGTTCACGCTCGTGGCCTTAGTCACTCTGATGCTGGGAATTGGGGCGAACGTCCTCGTCTTCGGAGTAGTGAATGCGGTGCTGTTGCGCCCGCTGGACGTGAGCGAGCCACAGAACCTCTACGAGCTTCGCCTCAAACCGTGGACAAGCTTTAAACTACTGACTACGTCTTATCCCGCCGTTTGAAGACTACCGACAGCGAAACACCACCTTCAGCGGCCTGACCGGCTTTAATGGATATTCTGGGGGGAGACTGAGCTGGGGTAATGCGGTGAGGACTGTTTCCGGCCATGCAGTCACAGGCAATTATTTCGAGCTGCTCGGGGTGCAACCGGAAGTGGGACGGTTCTTCCAGGCGACGGACGAACATGGTCCGAATTCAGCGCCCTATATGGTTTTAAGTAATGATCTATGGCGAAGCGCATTTAACGCCGACCCGGGCGTAGTCGGGACTACCGTGCGGCTCGACAAGGATTCCTTTACGGTGGTGGGCGTGGCACCGGCGCGGTTCCACGGCACGGAGCAATTTGAGTGGTTTGACTACTGGATACCCATTGTGAACTTCCTTGATCCCGATTCCCTGCAGAATCGGACGCGCACACCTTTGACGGTGCTGGGCCGGCTCAAGCCAGGCGTGACGCCCGAGCAGGCTGCGGAAAACCTGAGTGCAATCGCGGCCCAGTTGGCGAAGGAGTATCCAAAGACAGACGCCGGAGTGCCGCTGCGGCTGGTCCGTCCGGGACTCTACGCGGACGACGGTGACGTCATTCGCGGATTTCTTTACAGCGTGACCGGGCTGGCTCTACTCGTGCTGGTCGCGGCGTGCGCCAATCTGGCTAGCCTCTTTGCCGCGCGCGCCGCCGATCACAGCCGGGAACTGGCGCTCCGGGTTGCCCTCGGAGCGAGCCGGTGGCGGCTGGTGCGGCAATTGATGACCGAGGCGATGGTGTTGTCGATAGTGGGCGGAGTCGCGGGGCTGGTGACCGCGAGCCTGCTGCTGGGTGCGCTGAACCGATGGCAGTCGCCCTATGGCCACGTGGCAGTCAGTGTCGATGCGCGCGTTTATCTGGCAGCTCTAACCTTCACCCTGGTGAGCGCGCTGCTCTTTGGGATGATTCCGACGCGGCAGGTATGGCAGAGCAGTCCGTTGCAGGCGATGAAAGGCGGAGCGGCGGAGCCAATTCCCCTGCACCGGTTTGCCCTGCGGGACCTTTTGTTAGGCGCACAGATTGCCATCTGCATGCTGATGGTCACGGCTTCGCTCGTCGCAGTGCGCGGCATGGTACGCATGCTGCACGCCCCGCTGGGCTTCCAGCCGCAGGGCGCAGTGTTGGCCGAGATGGACCTGAGCAAGCTGAAACCGGAAGACGACGTTGCGCGAGAGAAAGCGATGATCGAGGCGGTGCGGAGCATCCCCGGTGTGACGGCGGCAGGTGCGGTGAACCGCATTCCCTTTAACGGCGGGCTGCGGGGTATTCCGGTTTTCCCGCCAGGAACGACAGAGTTTACGCTGAACAATTCTGTGCTGGCGCCGTACCGATTTACGATATCGCCCGGCTACCTCGAGACTGCCGGCACCCGGCTCCTGCGTGGCCGGGATGTCTCATGGCGTGACAACACTGAGACGCCATATGTCGCGATCGTGAACGAGACTTTTTCTCGAAAGATGTGGGGCGACACCCCGGCGATTGGACAACGCTTTATTTTCCTGGACCACTTGAGGGAAGTGGTGGGCGTGGCGGAGGACGGCAAGTACCACCAGATGCAAGAGCCGCCCCAGCCTGTGGTGTTTCTGCCATTCGCCCAAAGCGAGCAGGGCGCACCGGTTTTCGTGGCGCGGTCGTCCCTGGCGCAGAACGAGATGGCGGCGGCGCTCGAACGCACCCTGAGCCGCCTCGATCCGGATGCGCCCATCAGGGTGCAGAGCTGGCCCGATGCGATGGGAGGTGCGCTCCTTCCGGCCCGTGCGGCGACTGTATCACTGGGCTTCATGGGCCTGCTCGCGGCGATGCTGGCGGTGACGGGCATCTTCGGCATGGCGGCCTACAACGTGAGCCGCCGGATGAAGGAGCTAGGCATCCGCGTGGCCTTGGGCGCGCGCACGAAGCACGTGATGAGCGCCGCAGTGGGGCGGCCAATCGTGCTGCTCGGGATCGGATCGTTGGCGGGGCTGCTGTTGGGCGTCTTCGCCAGCCGGTTACTGGGGCAGATTGTGTATCAGGCGAATCCGCGGGATCCCGTGGTCGTGGTCGGCGCGGTGCTAACGATGGTGCTGCTGGGCATTGCAGCGTCCGCCATTCCAGCCCTGCGAGCGCTCGCCGTCGATCCATCCAAACTCATGCGGGAAGAGTGAGGCAGGTGGTACGCTTCAGGATGGTTCGTCGGTTCATGTTGGTGAGAGCCAACTCACGTCCGAGGATTCTTACGCTAACGTTTCTTCCCTCAGCGCGCATTCGCTCGTTGCTCGATTTCTTCCAAGCTCGGATCGGCGTTGCGGATCCAATCGCGCGCGGTGTTTACCTCGTTGGTGTCGACCGGAATCGCGCGTGGAAGTTCTCCTTCGGCCAGTAGCTCGGAAGGGGTGAGCGGTTTTGCTCGTTTGATGGGGAATTTCCAATGCCGCCCAAATTTGTAGAGCGCGTAGTACATCGTTTTTGCCTCGGCCGCGCTGACGCCGCTGCAGCGCATGGCGTTGTAAAACATGCGGTCGCAATCCTGCCATGGCCGATTGTGCTGATCGTACGAGACATCATGAAGCACGGATCCGTTTCGGTATTTTCCTTCGAACGGTCCGCCCATTAAAGACCAGAGATAGCGAGGAATAGACGCGCCATCTACTTTCGCTCCGACGGGCGCGATCCAGGTCTCGCCTTTGGGATCGGTGTAACGCAGCTCGCTCAACAGCGTCATGGTGCGGCCATCGCTGTCCCAACGCGCTACTGGTTCGCCGCTGTAATAACCCCACTGGTGCGACTGCTCTGCGCCCACAATCCAGTTTGGCCCTTGAGACGAGCATCCAGCGAGGAGAACAACGGATAGTGCGATAACGCTTTTGAGTCTTACTTTCATTGTCGATCTTGAAGACCAAGTGCCGGTCTTCAATGTTCAATTGTCGCCGCGGTTAACGATGTTTCGCGCTTTTGTTTTTTGGGTGCAGGAGGTGAAGGCAAAATCGGCTGACCAACGGTTTGTTTTCGATATGGCCGCAGATAAAACATCATGAACACGCCGGTCACGACGAGCAGCGAGCCGATCCATTTTAGTAGCCAGCCGGGATCGCGCAAAATTTGCACAGTGCTTTCATTCAAGTTTTCCGGATTCCAGGAAGCCTGCGAAATCTTGTAGGTCAGTCCTGTCCAGGTGCGCCACCATGCGCCCGGGAAACTGAATGGATTATTCATCCAGCATTGACCGATTGCGCTGTCGCCTTCCGCGGTCGAGGCGCGCAATGTGCTTTTGAATCCGGCCGGGCTGTCGTTGCCTTCGTTGCGTTGCACTTCGAACCCGGTCAATTCCAGTCCGATCGGAAGCGGAATCGTTTTCCAGCCGTACGCGATCATCGTTTCATTCGGTGAAGTTGGAACGGTGATTTGCCAGCCGGCTGGCACCCATTGCTCGAATTTCTCTCCCATTTGTTCGACCCGAACCTGAACGCCGTCCGGCAAATCGTTAGTTGTCGTTGTCGATGTTGCCGCGGATTTCACCGGCAAGAAATCCGTCCACTGCTCGGCGTGCGGCATCGCTTTGTCGACGACCAATTGCCAATCGGCCCAGCCGGTCGTCAGCGGTTTGTCGATCTCGATCTTGCCAGAGGAATTTCCGGCTTTGCGCGAAACGAGTTCGTAAGTGATCGCGCCGTTATCCGCGATAAAAAAGGTGAGATGATTCGGCGCTTCCGCGCCGGCCGGCGGCATCGTCGGCGGACCCCCGTTCGTGCTCAATTCGGTGCCACCGTGCGGATTGTTGCTCGCGGGCGCGGCGGTGGGAACACCTTTTCCGCGAATCGTGACGAGTACCGCTGGATTGTTTGGCTCGTCGCCGAGCGAAGCGGGTTTGCCATCCTGAATCCGAAAGTCCGGCCAGTAATTGTCGATCTTGAGCGAGAATGGCGTGCCCTCCATTTTCACTTCACGGGCAAAATTTTCCGCGACATCGAAGGTCGAATCTTTTCCACCGATTGAGACAGTCACGCGCCCTTTGTTTCCGCCTTGCGGTTGTTCCAGCCGGACTTTCGCGCCCGTGCTCCCGCCTTTCGCTACGCGACCGATTTGTTCGTCCGGCGCTTTGCTAAACGCAAAAATCGATTCCTCAAGATCGACATTCTGATTTTCGCTCTCGCTCTTACTCTTGCTCGACTCCGGGCGATTTGGTGAATCGCCCTTACCTCCAGCCGCCGAGCCGCGCTTCAACTCGATGTTCGCCAATCCCATTCCGAAAGTCCCGTGTTGTGGATCGTCGGCTAGCAACCAGCTTTCCAAATTCTGACCCATCAACGCCGTCTTGATCGTGAAATGAAGCGCGGGTGCGCCGCCCGTGTTGAGCGGCTTCGGATTCAATTTTCCTTCGATCGCTGGCGCGTAATCGATGATGCTTAGCCGCGCGCCGCTCGCGAGCCTGCCGAGAATTGTCGGGCGCTCCGGCGTCGGCGGATGATGCAGAAATTCCGCGGGATAACCTTTGATGATCCCATCGGTGTCGTGCACGCGCAGTTGATGTTCATCGACTAG
Organism: Spartobacteria bacterium; assembly: GCA_003167365.1. Classification (GTDB taxonomy): domain Bacteria; phylum Verrucomicrobiota; class Verrucomicrobiia; order Chthoniobacterales; family UBA10450; genus Palsa-1382. The sequence goes on from PMTM01000006.1 coordinate 512,818, forward strand.
CAATCGGTTCGTCGCGGGCTCGCCTTTGAAAAGTGTGATTGTGCCTTCAGTTCCCCAAATGCGTCCGATGAGCGATCCGGTCAGCAACGTAATGATGCCGAGATGCGTGATGAGAAACGCGACGTGATGTTTGCGCCACGGCCAGCGCGACAACGCCGAGATGGCGAGATTCGTGCCGAGCAGAATCAACCAAAGGTTAAACCACGGCGCGCCATAAACGTAAGCACGCGCCACTTTCGCGTCGAAACTCGACTCGTAAATCGTGCCGAAGATCGCGCCGATGATAAGCACGGCGAGCAGCACGACCGCGAGCTTGACCGACGCAAAAAACTTGAAGACAGGATTGCGCAGCCAGGCGGGTCGGGATGTTGTTGTCGTCGTGTCGGCCATTCGAAGATCGACATCTTCCGCGAGAGTGGGCGCGGGTTCAAACGTGAAGGTGAATCGGCCGCTCTGCGGGCGATGCCAGGAAAGACGCGGCTTCGCCGCCAAATTTTAGCGGCGAGCAAGGGATTGCTCGATCCACCTACATCTTGCTTCTAACCGCGCGCAGATGCTCCGCGAAGCGCGCCGCGTCGAAGTGGTCGTGGGTCCGCACGTCTTCGCGCAAAGCATTTAGTTCATTGTCGATCTTCAGTGGCACGCCGTGATTTGTGTTTAACGCTTTCACTAGCGAATCGAGCGCGAGCCCAAGCCGTTTTGCACGATAAAAAAACTGCACTGACGTTTGTTTACCTACAAATTCCGAATCCGTTTCAGCGAGCGCGCGGAGGATGGACATCGCGGAATAGATATTCGGATTCCATGCGGAACGCGCCAAGGTATCGGCCTGTTGTTGGATCGGCTCGAGATCGGATGAAGTAGGTTCGACAACTTTGGGCAAGGCCGGCTCCGCCAAAGTTGCCCGCGCCAAAAGCCACGCGAGTGCGAGTGAAGTTTCCTGCATGTCAGGCGCCGGCTCGTTATCGGTGCGCGATCGCCACGACGCTTCCCGTAACGCGACCGCCTGACCGGTTAACCACGCGCGTGCGCCGCTCCACGAATCATCGTCCTGCCAATGTTTCGGTTCGTTGAACGATTGGCTGTCGAGTTCGAAGACGAGCGCGGGATGGCCGGCTTTCAAAAGATCGGCATCGATATTTTGATGGCAGGCCACGCAGGTATTGGCGCGCACGTAAAGATTTCGCAGGTCGCGCATCCCGGCGCTGACTCGCGTTGCATAGGTCCAATCCGGCCGGGTGTGTCCACGCAACCACGGGCCGGCTGCGGCGTGACAAGTTTCGCAGGAAACGCCTTCATCGGGATGCGCCGTGGAAGCGAGCCGCGTTTGCGCAACCGATTGAAATGGCGAATGACAAACCGTACAGCGCGCGTTTGAACCGGCATCGGCGATACCGACCGCTTCTGCGATTCGGGCCGAGCGCGCATCGGTCAAGATCGCGAACGCTTTGTTATGAAAATCCTGCCGCGACCAGGTGATGTATTGACTGCGCTTCTCGCCCGCGCCGCCGTGACAACTGGAAGACTTGCACCCGGTCGCGCCGACAAATTTGTCGGCGTTCTCGCGCGTTTGTATTATTTCCTTGGCGATTGCCAGCGAAGAGAGCGCAATTGATCCACCAATTATCAAGATAAACGACCGCGACACGCCGCCGAGTCTAGCATTCGGTAAAGTCAAAACGCCATTCCAAACGCGCGGCAGCGTCCGGCACGCTCTGGCTCAAGGCCGACGAAGCAGAGGGACGACAGCCGGCACTTTACGCACGTAATCTTCGAACGCGGCTCCGAATTGCTCGCGCAGCAATTTTTCTTCGATGCGCACGCGAATCGCGGTCCCGATGGTGAACAGCGTGGCGGCGATGACGAATCCGATCCAATGGCTGTAAGCCAGGCCGGCGGCCAGAAGCATTCCGAACATGCCGGCATATATCGGGTGCCGCACAATCCGATACGGGCCGTTGCGGATGAGCGCATGACTCTCGAGCACGCGCGCCTGGACGCTCCACTGTTTCCCGAGAACGTGCACAGCGGCTGACATCATTCCCGTTGATCCAACCACCAGAACGATAACAAGGAGAGCGGTCAGGCAATGAAACCAATAGCCGAGCGGCAAGATTGGCGTGTCGGGTCGCCGACCAATGAACCATGCGGCCGCGAAGGCGATAAATTGAATGGCAATTCCCCAAATCGATGCGCGAACAATGTTTTTGGCCTGATCCTCGGAGCGCTTGCGCTGTAGAAAAAAGATCGCACCAAAGCCGAGCCAGCCGAACACCACCGTCCAAAGCGACAGGAGATAAAGAACGTGGGCGTCCAATAGCATTGCTACCAGTTATTACATTTTTTTACCGAATGCATCTCATAATGACGGTCGGATGCGCAGAAAAAATTCGAATCCGTAACCGAGATTGCCTCCGTAAAATGGATCGAGCGAATCTGGATAGTCGTAGAGGGTGAATTGGCCGCCGAGACCGACATCGAGGCCTTGGCCGTGAGTAAGATCGCGGATATAACCAATAGTATAACCGGACACCGGAAAGATTTGCGATTCATCGGCCAGATCTATCACCAATTCGTGCGCGGATTTTTCCACGCGTTCCCAGCGCGCATAAACCGTGTCGCGTTCGCGCTGGTAATTGGTTTCGATCAGGAATGATTGCGTTTTACCTTCTTGCGTCGCGTTGTTTTGTCCCCAGACAAATGACGTTGACCAATTCGTGTCGCGCCCAAGCGGTTGATTGTAAATCGCCGAGGCAGTGGTGCGGTGCACTTTAGTGTCGGGATCGAGCGCTTCCGGGCTTTTGATATAACCGTGTGAAATTTGCAGCGCGAGATTCGCGATCGGATTCCAGGAAACGCGGCCGCTGAACGAATCGAAGCGTGGACGATCAAAATCGTAGCGCGTTTCGTCTGGTTCTCGACCGGTGAAAACGCTGCCTTCCACTTTGACATTGCGCCATTGCAAGCCGGCCGTGGCGACGCCGAAGGTGATGTGCGTTGAATCCTGCCAGTGATGTCCGATGGGCGCGTCCGGATTGTCCATCGCCGATAAGCGATGCATGAAGGTCGGCGGACCGAGCGCCGGCTCGCCGGGATAACCAAAGTAGAGAAACGCGCTAAGATCGACGTCGAACTTTTGCGAGTAACTGAGCGACAGTTCGCTAAACAAATCGTGCGGATGTTGCCGATCGTGCAGCGATTGACCGTTCCACGACTCGCCGGTTTGAAAGAGAAGCGGATAACCGCGCCCGCCTTCGGTGAGCAGATCGAGACTCATCATCGCCCGCAAACCGAGCTGTGCGGAATCGCCGAGCGGATGCGAATACATGCCCATGATCCAGTTGGGCGCGTCGATGCGATCGTCGCCGCGTCGCGTGCTCACGTTGGTGTAACGCGGAAAAATCGCGCCGTGCAACATGAGCATGTCATCGCCAAACATCATCATGTGCCCGTACATCGGCGTTGAATCTGGGACCCAGGCTGTGCCAGAGCTCTCGCGGCTCATCGGATCGGCAATGTTGATCGACGATGGCATCGACATGTGCATCTCAGGCTCATTCTCGTGATTGGCGCGCGGCATTGCCATTCCGTTTGCGTCATGAGTCACAGGTTCTTCATTGGATGTTGAGCGTTGAGCGTTGAGCGTTGGGCGTTGAACGTTTCCTTTCTTCTTTCTTGGGGACAAGCGTCATCCCGCATTTCGGACATTTACCGGGATGATCCGTCACCACTTCGGGGTGCATCGGGCAGGTGTATTTTTGTTTCGCAGCCGTGGCCGACGGCGAAACAGTTGATGACTGCGCGGTTTGCGCGCGAACTGCGTTAGTTACGCAGAGCATTGCTAAGATCGACAACGTTAAAATTTTGGTTATCAAGTTGAAATTGGGTTGAATTGAAAGGTCGGGAGAAAGCGACCGGAGTGGTCGCTTGGACATGTGGGTGTAGAGGCGACTGTCTCAGTCGCGGTTCTTCTTTGCGCGTGAGGGCGCGCCCCTACACCTAAACGCGAGAAGGCGGAGCGTTCGCGAGAATGCTCCCAATCAATTCAACGAATAAAGTTTTCCCGGGGGGACCGGTATCGAGCAACAACGGCGCAGCATTATGCGACTCCGTCAGAACAATTCGCAATACGACGCTAAGATCGACATCGGAAAAATTAGCATCATCGCGCGCCCAATCTTTCGCGACGGCGGCAAAGACGGCGCGCAAAATTTTGCAGCACAGCAGATTCGAAGAATTCCCTGGTTGCTTTGCTGGCTTGGAATGAAACGGGCATTCGCTCTCGCTTGTATCCGTTTTGGTGGCGACAGCGCCGAGCGCGCAGTGATTGGAAATTGCGATCCAGGAACTGATCGCAATTGCGACGGTCACGCATCTCGTGATTGCCTTCACGCTGGCTTCAATCGTCGACCTGCCGCCAAGTCTCAAACGTTTTCTTCCGGCTCGACGATCGGCACCACATCCGGCGCGATTCCTGACGGCGGAATCATATTCCCGGAAACTGCCGGCGCCGGGGACGTGGATTCGGCGTCGGCGCTCACGCGCGGGATACGTGTAGACATGATCATCGCGAAAAACAGAAGCAGCGCGGCCAAATACCAGGGCGCGCCTGGAACGTTCCAGCCATGTTTCGCATCGATGAAATAGGCAAACGTGAAAGTAAATAGTGCGGGACCGATGATGACCGCGATCGCGCGCAGGCTGCTGATCGCACCCTGCAATTCGCCTTGCTCACGTTCGCTCACGCGCCGCGTCATCATTCCCTGGGCGGCCGGGCCGGAAATGGACCAGATCATCATGACCGGAATGGAAATGAAATAACCCAATCCAGTGCGGGCGAGACCGGCGATGGCCATGCCGAGGCCGCCGAAAAATTGGCCGACATAAAGTGTCCGGCGTTCGCCCAGACGCGCCACGATCGGTCGGACGAGCGCAGCGGAGATTACCACCGAACAGGCGCCAACGACGGCGAGCGACAAACCAATTGTTCCTTCTTTCCAGGCGTAACGAAAAATCGCATAGAGCGCCCAAACGTTAAAAACTTCGTGTGCGACGTAGCCGATGAATTGGATGGTCGCGAGCTGGAACAATTCCGGGTGCGAGCGAAGCAGGACGAGCGAGCCGACCGGATTAGCGCGGCGCAAGGTAAAGTCTTGGCGACGATCTTTCGGCAGCGATTCCGGCAGGACAAAGAAACCGTAGAGCGCGTTCGCGAGACTCAGGCCACCCGCGACCCAGAATGGGAGTCGGGGATCGGAATTGCCGAGCAATCCGCCGAGCGCGGGACCAAGAATAAATCCCACTCCGAAGGCTGCGCCAATGAGACCGAAGGCGCCCGCTCGTTTTTCCGGTTCTACGACGTCGGAGATGTAAGCCATGCCCGTGGAGATGCTCGCGGCAGTAATTCCAGAAATGACGCGGCCGAGAAAAAGCCAGCCGATGGTCGGCGCCATCGCCATGACGAGATAATCAAGACCGAGTCCGAGATTCGAGAGGAGCACGACCGGTCGTCGCCCAAATCGATCGGAGAGTACGCCGAGCACCGGCGAGAAAAAAAACTGCATCAATGCGAAGACGGTGCCGAAAATACCGAACCACTTCGCCGCGCTCGTAGCGTCGCCCCCGAGAAAATTCAAAACCAGCTTGGGCAACACCGGCGCAATCAATCCGAGCGCAAGCATGTCGAGCGTGACGGTGACGAAAATAAAGATGACGGCGGCTTTACGTGGTTTCAGCATCATCTGCGGGTTGTTTCTCTTTTTTTAATCTGTGAAGATTTGCGTTAGGCTGTGGATACAAATTTGATCACGCGACTCTCATACCTCTCGCCCAAGACTCAAGTGCGCGAGAGCCCGATTCACGGACGCGGATTGTTTGCCACTGCGAATATTGCGAAAGGCGAGGTCGTTGCCGTCAAGGGTGGGCACATCATCACCCGCGAAGAAGTGCGCGACGTTAACGCGCGGCTCGGACCAGTGGAGATTCAGATTGGCGACGATTTGTTCATCGCGCCGGTGAGGGATGAAGAACGAGAGCCGTCGATGTTGTACAGCAATCATTCGTGCGATCCGAACCTCGGCCTCCGGGGCGAGATTACGTTCGTAGCCATGCGCGACATTCGCGGGAGCGAAGAACTTACTCACGATTGGGCGATGACCGATGACGACGATTCATCAACGAAGTGCAGCTGTGGCTCACGAAACTGCCGCGGCACACTGACCGGCAAAGATTGGCAGCGTCCGGAATTGCAAAAGCGTTACGCAGGATATTTCTCGGCGTATCTGGCGGAGAAAATCGCGCAGTGAAACCTTCGCACCAGACGCCGAAAGTATCGGTTATCATTGCAACTTATAATTATAGTTCGGTTTTGCGCTACGCGATCGCCACGGTGTTGTGGCAGACATTTCAAGACTTCGAACTCATCGTCGTCGGCGATTGCTGCACCGATGACTCGGAAGAGGTGGTACGCTCATTCGGAGATCCGCGTGTCCGCTGGTCAAACCTGAAGGAGAACTCTGGCAGTAAAGGGCTGCCGCTAAATGCGGGCCTCGAGATCGCCCGCGGTGAATTGATCGCTTACATTGCACACGATGATCTATGGCATCCGGAGCATCTCCAGATAATCGTCGACGCGATCAATAGCGACGATGGCGACCTGGCCTATAGCGTTGCTCTGTACGTGCCTCCGCCGGGAGAATTGGAGCGCCGCTTATCGGGAGTTTTTCCCGAAGAGGTCTTTTCTCCAGGCAATTGCCTTATTCATTCAACTGTAGTGCATCGCAAGAGCTTGATCGACGACTTGGGCGCATGGCCCGACTACAGAACAACGCAGCTTCCGCCGGATTATGTCTTCTTCGATCGCGCCGCTGCAGCAGGTAAGCGACTTGTGCCGGTTCCGAGACTTACCGTCTGGAAATTTAACGCGAGCAGCCGGCCAGGGTGTTATCAGGAGAAGCGATGGGACGAGCAAGCGCATTATTTCGAACTGCTACGCGACGATCCGGCGCTAGCAGAGAAGGAGCTCATTGCTGTCGCTCGTTCAGCGATGATTTACGGGTTGGAACCGCTCCGTATGCAACGGCCGGGTCGCGATGCGCCGCCAGGAGCCTATGTTCACCACCTTCGGCAGATCCGCGGACTGGAAAAAATCGAGCCGACGGAGCGGCTGCCGCTCTTTCCGGAAGGGGCGCCTTTCGGGATTGAGCTAGCGCAACCGATGCCAAAAGAAGTCGACCCCGGCCAACGCCTCGAACTGGAGGTGCGCGTCCGCAACGACAGCGACTTCTTCCTTAGCAGTGAAGCTCCATTTCCGTTGCACCTAAGTTACCACTGGCTAAATGCCGATTCCTCGCACGCAGTGTTCGACGGTCTGCGGTCGCGATTCATGCCTCCCTTGGAGCCACACACCACGCTCCATTACTTCATCACGGTGCTGGCACCAGCTGAATCGGGGTTTTACCGTCTGCAACCCGCTCTCGTGCAGGAGAACGTGCGTTGGTTTGATGGAGTCGCGCGCGGAGAATTTCCTGTTGTGAAGGTCGGCGCGGAATGAGCACCGTTGTCGGCGGATACGCTTTGCGCTTGCTTGTTTGAAGCGACGTTCTTTCTTATCGAAACATGACGTCACAGCCGTCGAAGGATCCACCACTAGTCACTGCCAAAGGTGAGCCGCTAGTTCCTTTGCCCGCGGGCATCAACTTTCGTCCAGCAATCACGCATCTGGATGCGCGGGGGAGTGTTTGCGAAATGCTTGATCCTCGCTGGCAATGGCATCCCGATCCGCTTGTTTTTGTCTATATGTTTACGCTTAGGCCCGGCATGGTGAAGGGCTGGGGCCTTCACAAAAAACATGAGGACCGTTACTTCGTTCTCGCTGGAGAAATGGAGATCGTCTTCTTTGACACGCGCCCGGGCTCGCCCACCGTGAATCAAGTCTCCAATTTCGTTCTTTCCGAATATAATCGCGGGCTCCTTAACATTCCGGCCGGCATCTGGCATGCTAACCGCAACCTGGGAGAGAAGGATGTAATCTGTGTGAATTTTCCTACCCAACCGTACCAACACGACGATCCGGACAAATACCGTTTGCCCCTCGATACCGATCAGATTCCGTACAAGTTTGAAAATTTGAGCGGCTGGTAGTTTAGCGACGACCATTCCGCGTCGCGGCTCATGTACATTCCTCCGTTCAACCGCGTGGAAGATCGACAGGCGATCAACGGGTTCATTCATGCGCACGGCTTCGCGACGCTCATTACCGACAACGGTGGCCAACCGTGGGCGAGTCATTTGCCGGTCTTGTTAGAGGAAAACGCGAATGGATGGGGAACGTTGCGCAGTCATATGGCCCGCGCTAACGAGCAGTGGCGCGAATTGGAATCAGAACAAGAGGTGCTCTGCATTTTTCATGGGCCGCACGCCTATATTTCGCCGTCCTGGTACGTGATGCAGCACACCGTGCCGACTTGGAACTACGCCGCGGTGCATGTTTACGGCATTCCCCGGCTCGCGGACGAGATCGTGCTCAAGCAAATTGTGATCGAGACGACGAACAAGTACGAATCGTCGATGCCGAAGCCATGGACGATCCCGCTGTCCGAACGGGAGATGGACGCGATGCTGAAAGCCATCGTTGGCTTCACCATCGAAATCACGCGGGTGGAAGCGAAGTTTAAGTTTGGTCAAAATCGCTCTAAAGAAGATCAGGAAAGTATGTTGAGCGCCTTGCAGCAATCGACGGATTCGGGCAGCCGGGATTTGGCCGAATTCATACGCAGTCACACCGACTGAACATGAAGCGACTATCCGACGAAGTTAGTACCGGTAATGCTCTGACTTAAACGGGCCGTCGACGGGGACGCCGAGGTAATCGGCTTGCTCCTTGGTCAACTTTGTGAGCTTAACGCCGATCTTTTCCAGGTGCAGGCGCGCGACTTCTTCGTCGAGTTTCTTAGATAAAACGTAAACGCCGACTTTGTAGGTGTCTTTGTTCTTCCAGAGATCGAGTTGCGCGAGCACTTGATTGGAAAATGAATTCGACATGACGAAGCTCGGGTGACCGGTGGCGCAGCCGAGATTCACCAGGCGGCCTTCCGCGAGCATGAAAATCTCGTGGCCATCCGGGAATGTATATTTATCTACCTGCGGCTTGATGTTGGTGTGCTTCACACCTTTCGCGTCGTTAAGCGCATCGACCTGAATCTCATTATCGAAGTGCCCGATGTTGCAAACGATTGCCTGGTCTTTCATCCGCTCCATATGCGTGAGCTTGATGATGTCGACATTACCCGTGGCAGCGACGTAAATGTCGCCGCGGCCGAGCGTGTCTTCGATGGCGGTAACTTCGTAGCCTTCCATCGCCGCTTGCAACGCGTTGATCGGATCGATCTCAGTAATGACAACGCGCGCGCCCTGGCCGCGCAATGATTGCGCGCAACCTTTGCCGACGTCGCCATAGCCGCACACGACCGCGATTTTACCGGCGATCATGACATCGAGCGCGCGATTCAATCCATCGACCAGCGAATGCCGGCAGCCGTAGAGATTGTCGAACTTCGACTTCGTGACCGAATCGTTCACGTTGATCGCCGGAACGAGCAGCTTCTTTTCCTGGTGCATCTTGTAGAGACGATGCACGCCGGTCGTCGTTTCCTCGGAAACGCCGCGCCAATCTTTGACGATTTCATGCCAGCGATACGGATTCTCGCGTTGCACTTCGATCAACAAATCCTTGATGACCTGTTCTTCCTTATTTGCGGATTTCGATTTCGCCCAGTCACTGCCCTCCTCAAGCTCGTAACCTTTGTGAATGAGAAGTGTCGCGTCGCCACCATCATCTACGATCAGCTGCGGGCCTTTGCCGTCAGGATGCGAGAGCGCCTGATAAGTGCACCACCAGTATTCCTCCAGGCTTTCGCCTTTCCATGCGAATACGGAAACGCCCGTTTTCGCGATGGCGGCGGCAGCATGATCTTGCGTCGAAAAAATATTGCAGCTCGCCCAGCGAATACTCGCGCCAAGATCGACGAGCGTTTCGATCAACACCGCGGTCTGGATCGTCATGTGCAACGAACCGGTCACCCGCACCCCGGCCAGCGGCTTGGTCTTCGCGTATTTTCCGCGGATCGACATCAATCCCGGCATTTCCTTTTCCGCGATGGAAATCTCTTTCCGGCCCCAGTCCGCCAAACTGATGTCGGCGACTTTGTAATCCTGTTTTGTGTTCGTTTTTGTTGTGCTGATCATAAAATTTATTTCGCCGCGGCCCTAAGCGCGTCGGCTTTGTCGGTTTTTTCCCACGTGATGACGTCAAGATCATCAACCCGTCCGAAATGACCGTAGTTGGTGGTCTTGCGATAAATCGGTCGCAGCAAATTCAATTGCTTGATGATGTTAGCTGGTTTGAAACTAAAAACCTCGCACACAGCGCGTTCGAGCTTATCATCGCTTACTTTGCCGGTGCCAAAGGTATCGATGCTGACGCTGACCGGTTCCGGATGACCGATGGCGTAGGCGAACTGCACTTCGCACCGATCGGCCAGACCGGATGCGACCACGTTTTTCGCGACCCAGCGTCCCATGTATGCAGCCGAGCGATCGACCTTGCTCGGATCTTTCCCCGAAAAAGCGCCACCGCCATGGCGTCCCATTCCACCGTAAGTATCGACAATGATTTTGCGGCCGGTGATACCGGCGTCGCCTTCAGGACCGCCGACGACGAAGCGTCCGGTCGGGTTAATCAAGTAAGTCGTCTTTTTATCGAGCCATTCGGCCGGCATTACCTTTTTGATGAGCAATTCGGTCAACGTTTCGTGAATTTCTTTTTGTTTAACGTCGGCCGCGTGCTGAGTGGAAACGACCACTGCGGAAGCGCGCACCGGTTTGTGTCCGTCGTATTCAATTGAGACTTGCGTCTTCGCGTCCGGTCGCAGCCACGGAATCTCGCCCGATTTGCGGAGCCGCGCCAGTTCACGCCCAAGTTTATGCGCAAACGAAATCGGCGCTGGCATCAGCTCCGGCGTTTCGTTGCAGGCAAAACCAAACATGAGCCCCTGATCACCCGCGCCTTGTTCGGCGGTGCCTTTGCCTTCCGCCGCTGCTTGATCGACACCTTGTTTAATGTCGCGCGATTGCTCCGTGATTTCGCATACGACCCGACAGGTATCGGCGTGAAAAATGCAATCATTGTTCACATAACCAATGCTGCGGACTGCGTCGCGAACTTGGTCGGTGAAATCGAAGCGCGCGTTACTCGTGATCTCGCCGGCCAGCACGACGAGATTGCCCTTGGCCAGTGTTTCGCACGCGACGCGGCTGAGCGGGTCCTGCTCGAGACAAGCATCGAGAATGTAATCGCTGATGGTGTCGCAAACCTTATCGGGATGACCTTCGGTTACCGATTCGGAGGAAAAAATAAAACGACGAGACATGGTGAAATATTGAAACGTTAAAAAGTTGAACCGAAGCCTAAAGCTGAGTCCGGAAACCCGAATCCCAGAAGTTCAGGCCTGGATCATATTGACCAATCATGATACGTAGATATATCGTTTCCCATCCGAATGACGTCAACCATAAATTTGCTGCGCATCCTCGCGGACCCGACGCGGCTTCGTTTGCTTCTCTTGCTCGAACAGGAGGAGCTCTCCGTCGCGGAATTGCAGGAGATTCTGAGCATGGGCCAATCCCGCATTTCGAGTCATCTCGCGCAATTGAAGCGGGCTGGAGTTGTGGACGATCGCCGTGCGGGAAAGAATGTTTACTACGGGCCGGCCAAGCGCGGCGATCGAAGCGGTGCGCTGACGCGAGTGAATGAAATGGTGCGGACGCTTGCCCGCGAACTGCCGGACACAGCGCGAGATCGGACGGCGCTGAAATTGACTTTGCGGAAGCGTCAGGACAAAGCGCGCGAATATTTCGACGAGCTCGCCGGAAAATTCGGACGCAGTCATTGTCCCGGTCGCTCGTGGGAAGCGCTGGCGCACACGCTCATCTCGCTCTTGCCCGCGCTGAGCGTGGCCGATCTCGGTGCGGGCGAAGGGACACTCTCACAGCTACTCGCAAAGAAGGCGCGGAAAGTCATCGCGATCGATAACTCGCCCAAGATGGTCGAGTTCGGTTCGCAATTGGCCAAGCGGCACGGTTTCAAAAATCTCGAATACCGGCTGGGCGATATCGAAGATCCGCCGATTGCCAAGAACCATGTCGATCTTGCTGTGCTCAGCCAGGCCTTACATCACGCCATTCGCCCGGAGCGCGCGATCGCCAGCGCGCATCGCATTTTAAAAAAAGGCGGGCGGCTCGTCGTGCTCGATTTACTTAGCCACAGTTTCGACAAAGCGCGCGAGCTTTACGCCGATCACTGGATGGGTTTCAGCGAAGTGCAATTGCACGAGTTTCTCGAGAAGGCGGGATTTAAGGAGATCGACGTCCGGGTTGTTTCTCGGGAGAAGCAAAGTCCGCAGTTTCAGACGGTCTTCGCGACCGGAGTGAAGTAATCCGTTCCTGCTTTGCCGAACTAAGAGGTGTTTCGATTCCAGGCTAACTGGGTGAGTTCTTTGTCATCGACTCCCGGAAAAAGCGTGAGCTATAGTTCCTTCAGTCGGGCGAGCGTTCCCATGCCATGTCCGCTGAGGAAAAATCAGAACTCGAGTTAGAAATTGCCCACATCCTGTTCATCGACACGGTGGGCTATTCCAAACTGCTAATGAACGAGCAGCGCGAGCTGCTGGACCTGCTGAATCAGATCGTGCGAAACACGGAGTGCTTTCGCAGCGCTGAAGCAGCGGGGAAATTAATTCGGTTACCCACGGGAGACGGCATGGCGCTCGTGTTCTCGGACAATATCGAAGCTCCGCTTAAATGTGCATTGGAGATCAGCAAAGCGCTTCTGGGTTATCCGCAATTACCGGTCCGGATGGGCATTCACACTGGCCCAGTTAGCCGTGTGGTGGACGTGAACGATAGGACAAACATTGCTGGAGCAGGGATCAACATCGCGCAACGGGTAATGAACTGTGGCGACGGCGGGCACATTCTTTTGTCGAAACGAGCGGCCGAGGACCTGGTTCACTACCGGCATTGGCAGCCGTATTTGCATGAGCTCGGTGAGTATGAAGTGAAGCATGGAATAAAGCTCAACCTGGTAAATCTCTGGAACGAGGAACTGGGGAATCGCGAAATCCCGAAGCATCTCAAGCAATTTACGCAGGAACAAGCCGTAGCGGCTGCCGCCCGCGATGCTTCTCGTCGCCGCAAGTTGAAGATGGCGATCGCCTCATCCGGTCTTCTGATTTGTGTGGCGACGGCTGCATTTTTCTTTCTGCCACGTGCGTCCACTAGAGCGGCCGAGCGTTCAATCGCCGTGCTGCCATTTGTCGATCTCAGCCAGAGCAAGGATCAGGAATATTTCAGCGATGGAATTACCGAACAGATTATCAATTCCATCTCCAAAATTCGTGGATTGTTTGTCGTCGCGCGGACCTCAGCATTTGCTTTCAAAAATAAAAATGAGGACATCCGCGAGGTTGGCCGACAGCTTCATGTAAGTCATGTGCTGGAAGGAAGCGTAAACCGCGGCACCGGTAAGGTGCGGGTCGACATCCGTCTGGTTGATGTCACCAACGGTTATCAGCTTTGGTCGGAGACGTACGACTCAAACGACCAGGATGCCTTGTCCTTACAAAGTGACGTCGCGCAAAAAGTGGCGGGAGCGCTCCAAGTAGAGCTGCATTTGGCGGACGCGAAACAAATTGAGAAACCGGTTACGCGAGATCCGGAGATCTACGACTTGTATCTGCGCGGACGCTATTTCCTGAACAAGCGGACGACTGATTCGATTCAAAAAGGACGCGCACTTTTCGAACAGGCAGTGGCGAAAGACGCCGGCTTTGCATTGGGACACGCTGGAATCGCCGATTCGTATCTCTTGCTTGGCAAGATCGGCGCAATTACGGGTCAAGAAGCAGCGGCGCTGGCTTGGCCCGAAGCGTCATCAGCGCTCGCCATCGACGATCAGTTGGCCGAAGGCTATGTTTCGCGTGGAATTTTGCTGACCGATTTCGAGTGGAATTGGTCAGCCGCCGAGGAGGACTACCGCAAGGCGCTCGCGTTGGATCCGAACAGTGCCGCGGCGCACAATTGGTACGCCCGGCATCTCGCGCAAATCGGCCGCTTCGAGGAAGCGCTCCGGGAGGTTGCCGCGGCCGAAAAACACGATCCGCTCTCACCGGCGATTCAGGTGACAAAAGCAAAAATTCTTTTCGTATCGCGACGCTACGATCAAGCGATTCATCCATGCCTCACGGCGCTCGAGTTAGAACCAAACTTCTCGTCGGCATTTTCCCAACTTGGACAGTCTTATGTCCACCTTGGCGATTATCCCAATGGGATCGAAGCAGTGAAAAAGTATGTCGAACTCTCTGCAGGCACCGGTTGGGCGAAGTTGGAATTAGCTTACGCCTACGCCGTCGCCGGGAATAAGCAGGAGTCAGACAGGATCGTCGAGGAAGTGACCAAACGTCCCGGGCAATTCTCGCCCTATGATATGGCGACCATCCGCGCCGCCTGGCACGACAATGCCGGCGCGCTGGCCTGGCTGGAAAAAGCTGTCGAGCAACGCTCGGTGGATGTTATTTGGATCAGGGTCGATCCGAGACTTCATAACGTCCAATCTGACCAGCGCTTTCGCGAAATTTTAGCTCGCATGGTCCCGCGCCGCTGAGTCCACGTAAAATCGAGATAAAGCTTGTCTTCTTGAGAACCGACCCATCTAATTGCATCGGAGGTTCCCAATATGGCTGCAAAGAAAACAACCCGTAGAAAAGCAAAGACTTCGCGAAAGGCGAAACGACCCGGATACGCTTGTCCAAACCCCGGTAAATCACTCGGTTTAAAGGCGATCATTCACAAAATTCTAAACGACCCTGCATTTGCTAGTTTCATCCGCAAGCAGTTGTGCGCCGCTTATCATGGCGACAAAGATGCCACTAAGTGTGTCGAGTCTTACTTTGGTGGACCCAGCAATGCCGAACTGGATGAGCTTTGCATTAACAACCCGAGTATAAGAAGCCTCCTAATGAAGTGCACAGAGCATGGCCTGCTCATCAATGCCGTTGCCGTGTACGGCCATTCCTGAGAACGTTAGAAGGGTTTTCCAATTTACAAATAATTGTGCGGCGGCCGTCGCGACATTGGCTCGCGCTGGTAAAAAAGCTCCATCGCTCTGACGGCAGTTGGTGCTATTCCCGACGCGCGCGTCCGGAGGATCCGGCCCAAGGCTGGAAAATCCACGTTTCGGCAACGGTTGTTTCCGCCGGGGAAATCTTGGCCCGGGTATATCCGATTTTGCGCAGGCGTGACGCGCTTTTTAAGGTTCCATGCCGGCTCGAACTTTTGATGTCCATGAACTCGGGCATTTCCGATTTTGCGCAGATCGGAAAATTCCTGACCGTTTACCCGCGCTCTACTGACGAGGCCGTTGCTCTGGCCCGTGAGCTGCACCGCGTCACGCACGGGTTGGCTGCACCGCGAATCCCATTTGATGAGCAGTACCGCCGGAATAGCCTGGTCTATTATCGCTATGGTACATTTCGCGCATCGTCGAAGAATGATTATGGCGTAGTTCGCGGTCCGACCGGAAGGCGCTATCTGGATCGGCGCGCACCGGGGAAAGCCATCCCGCGCTGGGTGGTCGATCCTTTCAAAAAACTGCACGAAAAACTTTCAAAATCAAAGGGCCCGATCGGCAAAGATTTCCTGGCCTTCAAAGCGAAAATGCAACGCGGCAAGGGAGGCGTTTACGAAGCGGTCGATTTATCGGTTTCGCCTGCGCGAGTAGTGATCATCAAAGAAGGCCGCCGGCACGGAGAGACGGACTGGAACGGGAAGGACGGATACGCGCGGGTAATGAACGAAGCTCGCGTTCTTCGCTTATTGCGCAAGGTTGGCCTGCCGGTGCCGGAAATTTTTCGTGAATTCGTGCAGAATGGGAAACGTTATCTCGTGCTCGAAAAAATTCCAGGGCGGTCCTTAATCCCGTCAAATCGAATGCAGCCTGTGAACATTTCCTGGCGCCGAGCGGCGAAAATTCTGAAGCGGATCGAACCGCTTCTTTCGAAAATACATGGGGCGGGCTGGGTCTGGCGTGATTGCAAACCGTCGCACATTTTTGTTCATCGTGGTCAACTCCGGCTGATTGATTTTGAAGGCGCGTGCCCAATCGGCGATACCTCAGCGTTGCCTTGGGGATCTCCCAATTACGTGCCCGAAGTTTATCCCAAGAAATTTCCGCGGTATGCCGGAACGCTGGAGGACGATTACGCGCTGGGTGTGACTGCTTTTCAATTTGTCACGGGAAAGTTTCCGCCCCGCACATCGCGCGGACGGGCCATTTTTTACCAACGATGCGGATGTCCCGAATCTTTGCGGACCCAGATCGAATCTTTGCTTAATTTTTAGCGATCCGAGAATTTTCAAACGCTCTTCGCGACCGGCCTGAAATAGTTTGCCCGAACAGGTCGATTTTGCAGTTGTCTGATTGATAACGAACTTGCGTTCTGTGCTGGCAAGGCGTTCAAATTACTGACGATGAGCGGCTTCTTCGATGAATTGAGATATAGTTCGCATAATTCTTGCGAGATACCCAATGTCCGCTGAATCCAAAGTCAATCTTCGGCTTGAAATAGCACATGTGCTGTTCATCGACATCGTGGGTTACTCCAAGTTGTTGATCAATCAGCAGAGCGAGTTACTCCGGGAGTTAAACGACATCGTGCGTGGGACGGCCCAATTCCTTTCGGCGGAGGCGGAAAGCAAATTGGTGCGGTTGCCCACTGGCGATGGGATGGCGCTGGTTTTCCGCAACAGCCCGGAAGAGCCTACGCGTTGCGCTTTGGAGATTAGCAAGGCCCTCAAAGCTCATCCGGCACTGCAGGTCCGGATGGGCATTCACAGCGGACCGGTCAACGAAGTACCTGATGTCAATGAACGGGCGAACATGGCGGGGGCAGGAATTAACATTGCGCAGCGGGTGATGGATTGCGGCGATGCGGGCCACATCCTGATGTCAAAACATGTCGCCGAAGATCTGCAGCACTATTCTGAATGGCGACCCTACCTCCATGATCTCGGTGAGTGTGCAGTAAAGCACGGCGAGATCATTTCCGTTGTTAACCTTTACACGAGCGATCTGGGCAATGCGGCGCCGCCTCAGAAAATTAATCAGGCCAGGCAAAACCGAGCCGGTACTTTAAGGAACGTTGCCTTCGGGCGCCGCAGAAATGCCATTCTACTTGGCGCGTCGGCTCTGGTGATCCTGGCGGCGGTCGGTTTTTTCCTTCTGCCACGCGCCTCGGCCCACAAGATCGACAAGTCGATCGCGGTGCTTCCGTTTGAGAATCGAAGCGACGAAAAGGAGAACGCCTACTTTGCTGACGGTATCCAGGACGATATTCTGACGAATCTCTCGAAAATCAGCGACCTCAAGGTGATCTCTCGCACCTCAGTCATGTCCTATCGAGGGAAGACGCCGAATGTGCGCGACATCGGTAAGGCGTTGGGCGTCTCCACCATTCTCGAGGGCAGCGTCCAGCGTTCGGGTAACCGCGTCCGCGTGAATGTACAGTTGATCGACGCGACCACCGACCGACACATTTGGGCGAATGATTACGATCGCGATCTCACGGATGTTTTTGCCATTCAAACTGATCTCGCGCACGAAATCGCCAATGCGCTCCAGGCAAAACTCTCTCCTGCGGAAAAAGCGCAGATCGAGCGAAAGCCAACTCGGAATCCCGATGCGTACCTTCTTTTTGTGCAAGCGCACGATCTGTTCACGCGCCCGGACAGGTTTCGGGAAGATTCGACAAAGGCCGCGGAGCTTTATGAAAAAGCTACCCAACTCGATCCGGATTTTGTCCTGGCCTACGCGATGCAGAGTATCGTCGAGAGCTGGATTTATCACGGCTACGATCCTTCACCAGCGCGCCGCGACCAGGCGCGCACACTGGCGGACAAAGCATTGAAATTGCAACCTAACCTTCCGGAAGCGCATCTCGCGCTCGGCTATTGTTATTATTATGGCGAACTCGATTATGAACGTGCGCTGGCCGAGTTTGCCATCGCTCAACGCGGATTGCCCAATGCCGCCGATGTTTATGTGTCGATCGCTGCGATCGAGCGCCGTCAGGGCAAATGGGAGCAATCGACCAAGAATTTCGAGAAAGCAGTATCGCTCAATCCGAAAGACCCGTTTTTGCTGCAAAATCTCGCGATCAACTATATAGCGACGAAAAATTATGAGGTCGCGGCAAAAACGGTGGATCGCGGAATTGAAATCGATCCACATTCATTCAGCTTGCGCGCGATACGGGCGAAGCTTGCGATCGATTGGAAAGGCGATCTAAGCGTGACCGAGCGCGAGCTCGAGCATGTCCCGGCGGGAGTGGATCCCGAAGGCCTCGTTACCCTCGCTCGTATTAACTTCGCGATCTTGCAGCGAAAATTTTCAGATGCTCTCGCGATCCTGGAACAGACGAATCTGGACGCATTTCACGGAGAAAGTGCGGTGCCAATGCCGAAATCAGCAGTGGAAGGCAGTATTTATTTTTACATGAACGATCAAGCCAAGGCGCGCCCAGCGCTCGAACGCGCGCGTCCAGTTTTGGAGCAATCCGTGCGCGAAGCTCCAGACAGTGCCGCACGCCACGCCGAGTTCGGCGCAATCCTGGCGGCGCTGGGACGGAAGGAAGAAGCGATTCGTGAAGGCAAGCGCGCGGTCGAGCTGTTGCCCGAATCCAAAGATGCGTTGGAGGGCCCGATGATGACACTCGCGCTTGCCCAAATCTATGCCTGGACGGGCGAAAACGAGGAGGCGCTGCGGTTGCTCGAGCATTCGCTTTCCAACCCGGACGGAATCACAGCGCCAGATCTCAAGCTCGATCCGGCTTGGGACCCGATTCGCAAAGATCCGCGCTTTCAAGCTTTGATTGAAAAGTACAGTGCGAAAATTTAGCGCGGCGCTGCTTTTTCTATTCCTCGCGACGGCAGCGCGCGGGGAGTGGAAGATCGTTTCCGCCCAAAGCGAACCATCAGCCGCGCCAGGTCTCGAACATCGACAGGTGGTTCTGGAAAATTCTGAAGACGGCAATCGCGCCACGATCGATCTCGCGCTGTTTTCGGCAAAGTCCTGTGCTTTGCGCGTCATCGACAACGCTGATGGCGCGAGCAATCTGGCCGAAACGATGCTGCGGGAAAAATGCGTTGCCGGTGTAAATGGCGGCTATTTCGATACCAATTTCGCGCCGATCGGTTTGCGGATTCTAAGTGGTAAAGTGCTTGTGCCTCTGATCCGTGCGCGCCTGTTGACCGGAATTTTGACTTCATCTTCGCGCGGAATCCAGATTGTGCGGGTTGGCGAATTTTCACGGGGGCAAAGACTAGACGCTGCGATTGAGTGTGGACCATGCCTTGTCGATCTTGCACTGCCCGTTCGTGGTCTCGACGGTACTCGCTCCGCTCGCCGCACCTTCGCCGCAATCGATCGGCACGATCGCGCGGCGCTCGGATTTTGCACGGACGTTTCCTTGGCCGAGCTCGGAAGAATTTTGTCAACCGCGGCGCCGGCCGGCGACTTCAAAATCTGGCGCGCCTTGAATTTTGACGGCGGTTCATCGAGCGCTTTTTGGCTTAAGCGAAAAGATGGGGCCGCTATTTCAATTTCCGAGCAGAAAACTGTGCGCGATTTCGTTGTCGTGGTCCCGAAATAAAACGCGATGTCATCCCGAGCGAAGCGAGGGACCGCACGTTCGGAGTTTGGAGTACACAAATTTCGAGAGAATATTTTCCAGCCTGTGCGAGATCTTCGCTTCGCTCAGGATGACTCGCGATGAGAATGTTTGGTGGATTTAGAGTGGGCAGCAATTTTTTTTACGGCGAAGTGCGTGGCGACGAAGTGCACGTGCTCGCCAAACCATTTTGGATCGACATCGCCCCGACAGGCGAAGTCGCAAAGCTCGCAGATGTAGATGTCGATCTTCCAGTCGCGCCGTCGAAGTTGATCGCGGTCGGACTCAACTACGCCGATCACATCGCGGAGATGAAACGGACGCCGCTCGGCACTCCGCTGATTTGGTTCAAAGCGCCAAGCTCGCTTCTTTCGCACAACGGCACGATCGAGATCGCCTTTCCCGAACATCAGACAGATTTCGAAGTGGAACTCGCGATCGTCATCGGCGCGGAAGCAAAAAATGTCAGCGAGGATCGCGCGCTCGATTTTGTATTTGGCTACACCGTAGGCCTCGACATTAGCGACCGCGATTTGCAAAAGACCGAAAAGCAATTCGCCCGTTGTAAGTCGTTCGACACTTACACGCCGGCCGGACCATTCGTCTGTTCCGATGTCGATGTCGTCGATTTGCCCATCGAGCTAAAGCAAAACGGTGAGGTCAGGCAGAAGGCGCGCACGAGTCAGATGATTTATTCGCCGGCGCAAATCGTCTCTTTTGCCAGCCATGGCATAACGTTGTTGCCGGGCGATTTGATCTTAACCGGCACGCCCTCGGGCGTGGGACCGATTCGCGATGGCGACCAGATCGAAGCTCGGATCGGCGACTGGCCGTTACTGCGCAATCGCGTCCGGGATGTGCGTCGCTGATTGATTGATTCAACGGCAGTGCCGAAAAATTCGCGTTTGTTCGATTTGATTTGCTTGTCCTACATCCCTTGGGCGCAGATAATCCGAAATAAAGGCGCGACCTTCGGTGGGAGCCTTGAAAAATAAGGTGAAAAGTTTTGCTGGACTCAGCCCAAGGAGCTTTGGGATAAGAGAGGAAGACCGTCACCGGAAACCGAGCTGGTAACGGAACATCTGCCGCAACTATGAAAACATTGCTTACTGTCTGCTTCTGTTACATCACGCTCACATTAATTGCGTTTGGCCAAACTCCCCCCGTGCCGCCATCCGGTGCTCCTGCCGCCACGGCAGCGCCCGCGAACCCGGCCGTTCCTGCTAACCCTGCTACGCAAATGCCGCCGCCAGCGGCCGGGATGTCGCCTGCAATGGCGCCCGCAACCGCGCCGGGGATGTCGCCCGTAACTGCCCCGGGAATGGCGCCCGCAACCGCGCCAGGAATGTCGCCAGCTCCAGGATCGACGGTGGCGGCAACACTGAGCGCGTCGCCAGCCGCTTCGATTAGCGCATCGCCCAGTGCTTCGCCTGCCGCGGAAAAAGGGAGCGAGAATTTCCTGATCGATAATTTCCGTAAGGGCGGCCCGATCATGTGGCCGATCCTGATCGTTTCGCTCGTTGGGCTAACGGTTGTGATCGAGCGAGCGTTCTGGTGGGCTGGCCGCTGGTACCGGCGCGATCCGAAACGCATCGAGAAAGTATTCACCGCGATTGAAGTCGGCGATGTGGCCGAAGCGTCACGCCTTTCTCGTGATTCGCGCGATCCGGTTCTGCGCATGATGTGGAACGGTCTCAACCATCAGCACGCCTCACTGCAAGGCGCGCTACAAGTCGCCGCCGGCATCGAGATCAAACGCGCCGGCCGTTTCCTCGTGGTAATGGATACATTGGTGACTCTCGCCCCGTTGCTCGGTTTGTTGGGCACGATCACCGGTTTGATTCGGTCGTTCAGCTTTCTCGGCAACGAAGAGCTGGCCGTGCAAGCCGTCACCGGTGGTATCGCGGAAGCGCTCATCGCCACTGCCTGCGGTCTTGGCATCGCCATTTTCGCATTGATTCCGTTTAACTTTTTCACGTCTCGAGTGTCTAACTTGGAGTTCGAACTGCAGACCGCTGCGACGAACTTGGAGGTGATGCTTGAAGCGAACTCAAAGGAAAAACGCGAAGCCGAAATGGCATCGAGATAGAAAGCCGCCAGTTCAGGCAAAGGAACCGGACATGATGTCGCCAGCGATTCGCGAGGCAAGAAAATGAGAATTGTTACACCAATTCCTCACAAGAAAGCCCGGATCGAGATCATTCCGTTGATCGACATCATGTTTTTTCTCCTCGCCAGCTTCATGATGGTGAGCTTGAGCCAGGTCCACATGAAGGGCATCAAGGTCACGCTGCCCACTGGTGTTTCCGGTGAAACCCAAAACAAGCGCGAATATGTCAGTTTATCGGTCGATAAGGATGGTTACTTTTATTTCGACAAGACGCAGATCGCTTTAGAAGAAGTTTTGCCGAAACTACAAGCGATCTATCAAACAAGTCCCGACGCGAAGATATTTATTCGCGGCGATCGCGATGCGCTTCACGGCAATGTGATTATCTTGCTCGATCGAGTCCGTTCGTCCGGATACAATAGGATCGCGTTCGAGATTAAGAGTGAAGCGGGAAAGGCGATTCCGGCGCCGGGAGCGATCCCATAATTATGCCGAATATGCCAAAGCCATTGCTTTATCGGCCTCCCCCGAGATGGCACGTTTGGGCGGCGCTTGGTGGCGCAGTATTGCTCCATTTGACCGCCGTTGTCGCGGCGATGAAGCGCGAACCTCCGCCGATGGACCTGTCTGCAATTCCAGACGCGGTAGTGATTGGTCTCGACCAGGCACCACCTGACCCCGAACCGACTCCGCCGCCCGAGGAGCCGGACGCGCCGCCTCCGCCTCCGCCTCCGACATCGGTACCGGAGTTCGTGGAAGAACAACCGACTCCGCCCCCCAAAAAGACCACACAGAAGTTTCAGCCCATCGCGCGACCTCAGGTTGCTGCGGCTGGCCCGGTGTCCATTTCGAATGCGAAAGCACTGGCCATCAGTGCGCCGCGACCGGAATACCCGTACGAAGCGCGGAGTCGTCACATTACCGGCAGCGGGGTTTGCGTCGTGACAGTTGACGCTGGCAGCGGGAGCGTGAACGATGCGACCATGGCGGTAAGCATCGGCAACCCGATCCTCGATAATTCTGCGGTTAGCGCGTTCCGACGATGGAAATTTAAGCCGGGAACGGTTTCGAGAGTGAAAATTCCGATCACATTCACCATGTCCGGCGCGTCGTACTGATATTTTGCTATGAAAGTCTCTTCACCGATCCCGAAAAAACGAGCGCGTATCGAGATCATTCCGTTGATCGATATCATGTTCTTTCTGCTCGCCAGCTTCATGATGGTGAGCCTGAGCCAGACGCACATGAAAGGCATTCGCGTTGCTCTTCCGTCGCCTACCGCCGTGAAGACGACGCCGGATCCGACCGTTGTTAACATTCAAGTGCTCGCCGGCGATGCCACTTACATCAATCGACAATTCGTTGCCGACGACCAGGTTCTCCCGACGCTTTATCAACTGCACCAGAGCAATCCGGGCGTGAAAGTCTCGATCAGCGCTGATAAGGAAGCGCTGCATGGCGACGTGATCACGCTTCTGGACCGCGTGCGTTCGACCGGTATTTCCAAGATTGGCTATCAGATAAAAGCGGCGCCGTCGGCCCCGCATTAATCGCGGCCCCACACGCGAGCCTTCGCATCGCGGTAACATCTCGCAAAGCGCGAATCTGCAAACGCCGATCAGCGCAGAGTACTAAGATGGTGAGCTAGTTTGCGCGCAGCTTGCGCACGGTGGCTGATTTCGTTTTTCATTTCCGCGGGCAATTCCGCAAACGTCCGATCGAAACCTTTGGGCACGAAAATCGGGTCGTAGCCAAATCCGTGTTCGCCGTGCGGCAGATCGATGATGACGCCTTCCGCAACTCCTTCGAACGTGTTCAGCAATTTGCCTTCGCGGGCGAGCGCGATCACACAGCGGAATCGCGCCGTCAGTTTCGGCCTCGAGACATTCCTGCGTGCGAGCTCGCTTAATAACTTGTCGACATTCTGCTCATCGGTCGCTTCCTGGCCTGCATAACGAGCCGAATAAACTCCCGGAGCGCCGTCGAGTGCATCGACTTCAAGTCCGGAATCGTCCGCGGCCACGAGCAGATGTCGATCTTGCGAAGCAGCGAGGGCTTTCAAGACCGCATTTTCTTCGAATGTGGCCCCCGTTTCCTCGATTTCCCGTGCGTCCGGCACGCTCGAAAAATCGCACACCTCAAATTCCTTCCCGAGAATCTCGGCGAACTCGCGCGTCTTGTGCGCGTTGCGTGTTGCGAGGAGCAAGCGAAGCATGTTTGACAGGATTTACAGAATTAACTCGATTAAATTTACAGGAACTTAGTTTTAATCCTGCGAATCTTGTTAATCCTGTCTAACTCTTCTTCATGAGCGAGCGACGCAAACCCTATCCATTCGATCAGATCGAGCCGAAGTGGCAGGCGATTTGGGACGAACGCCAACTTTTCCACGCGCTCAACCCAGGCGAGGGAAATTTCGATCCGGCCAAACCGAAGTTCTACGTGCTCGACATGTTTCCCTATCCGAGCGGCGCCGGCTTGCACGTCGGTCATCCGGAAGGTTACACCGCCACCGACATCGTGGCGCGTTATAAGCGGATGCGCGGCTTCAATGTTCTTCATCCGATGGGCTGGGATGCGTTCGGCCTGCCGGCGGAACAATACGCGATTAAGACAGGGCAACATCCATCGATCACCACGCGTGACAACGTTGCGAAATTCAAATCGCAGCTAGAACGCATCGGTTTCTCTTACGATTGGCAGCGCGAGGTCAACACCACCGATCCGCGCTATTTCAAATGGACGCAGTGGATCTTCCTCAAGATTTACAACTCGTGGTTCAATCCGGAAACAAACAAGGCCGAACCGATCTCGACTTACAGAGGCGATGATCCCGATAGTGTGAGGCTTGCCTATATCGCCGAGGTTCCGGTGAATTGGTGCCCGGAGCTCGGGACCGTCTTGGCGAACGAAGAAGTTATTGATGGAAAAAGCGAAGTCGGCGGCTTTCCAGTGGTGCGGCGTCCGATGCGGCAATGGATGTTGCGTATTACCGCCTTTGCCGAGCGATTGATTGACGAACTCGACGGCCTCGACTGGCCGCAGTCGATCAAATTGTTGCAGCGCAATTGGATCGGTCGCAGTGAAGGCGCGGAAATTGATTTTGCAGTAGCGGGAGTCGCTGACTCCGGCGCCGCGGTCACCGATCGCGGCCACAAGATCCGGGTTTTCACCACCCGGCCGGACACGCTTTACGGCGGGACTTATCTCGTGCTCGCGCCGGAGCATTCGCTGGTCGATCTAATCGTGAAGAAAGAGCAATGGCCAGCGATGCGCGAATATCGAGAAAAGACCGCCCGCAAAAGCGATTTGGAACGGACCGAACTCTCGAAAGAAAAAACCGGCGTGTTTTCCGGAGCGTTCGCGATCAATCCAGCGACCAACCAAAAAATTCCAATCTGGATCGCTGACTATGTGCTGATCGGCTACGGGACCGGCGCGATCGGCGGCGTGCCGGCGCATGACGAACGCGATTTCGAGTTCGCGAAAAAATTCGATCTGCCGTTCGTCGAAGTCGTCCAGCCGTCCGGCGGCGAACCCGCGATGGGCTTTACCGGCGAAGGCATTGCCATCAATTCGCCGATCATCAACGGCCTGAGCACGCGGGAAGCCAAAAGGAAAATCATCGCATGGCTGGAGCAGCGTGGTCAGGCCAAAGGGGCGGTCAATTACAAATTGCGCGACTGGTTGTTCTCACGGCAGCGTTATTGGGGCGAGCCGTTCCCGGTTGTCTGGCAAGATGGACACCATCGCGCGCTCGATGAATCGGAGCTGCCGATTGTTCCGCCGCCACTCGACGATTACAAACCGACTGGCACCGGCGAACCGCCGCTCGCGAAAGCGAAAGATTGGGTTCGTTATTCCGAGAAAGCGTCGCGCGAAACCAACACGATGCCGCAATGGGCCGGCTCCTGTTGGTATTATTTAAGGTATTGCGATCCGCAAAACGACCAGCGCTTCGTCGGCGAAGAAGCGGAGCGCTATTGGATGGGCGATTCGACTGCGGGAATCGGACTGCAGAATGCGGAAAGAAAGAGCGTTGCCGCCGGCTCAATCCGCAATCAACCAGGCGGGGTCGATCTTTACGTGGGCGGAACGGAGCACGCAGTGTTGCACCTGCTTTATGCGCGCTTCTGGCACAAGGTGCTCTTCGATCTTGGTTATTTGTCTAAGCCGGAGCCGTTCCAGCGTTTAGTGAATCAGGGAATTATTCTGGGCGAAGACAATCAAAAGATGTCGAAGAGCCGCGGGAACGTGATCAGTCCCGACGACGTGATCGAGAGTTACGGCGCGGATGCATTTCGTTGTTACGAGATGTTTATGGGGCCGCTCGAACAAATGAAACCGTGGAGCATGCGCGGCGTCGAAGGCGTGGCGCGCTTTCTGGCGCGGGTTTGGCGTTTGATGATGAGCGAGAATCAGGCGGGCGAGTGGGAGCTTTCTTCCAAGGTAAAGGATATCGAGCCGGACAAACCGCAACAAAAAATCATGCACGCGACGATCAAAAAAGTCACCGGAGACATCGAGGCGCTTTCGTTCAACACCGCCATCGCGCAGATGATGATTTTTGTGAACGCGTTTACCAACGTGGAAACGATCCCGCTATCCGCGATGCGGACATTCCTAGTCTTGCTCAATCCGTTCGCGCCGCATCTCAGCTCGGAGTTGTGGGAAAAACTAAATAAACAATTTGGCAAATCGGATGGCGATATCACGGAGCAGAGCTGGCCTGATTACGACGAGCGGGTGCTCGTTGAAGATGAAGTCGAAATCGCCGTGCAGGTGAATGGCAAGGTCCGAGACCGAGTGCGATTGTCGATCTCTGCGACGGAAGACGAAGTAAAGGCTGCAGTTCTCGCGAGCCCCAAGATTCAACAACTCACCGCCGGCCACACTGTGGCCAAGGTCGTCGTTGTTCCCAAAAAACTTGTAAACATTGTCGTCAATTAATTAGGCCACCACGTATCATGTTGAAGGAATTCAAAGAATTCGCCGCCAAAAGAAATGCAATTGATCTCGCCGTCGGTGTGATTATCGGAGCGGCCTTCGGGAGAATCATCACCTCGGTGGTCGAAGATCTTCTAATGCCGCCGCTGGGTAAAATCATCGGCAATCTCGACTTTAGTAGTCACCTGACGGAAAACGCGACGCGTTAAGCTGCAGCGGACCGGTCATTATCTGGCTCAAAAAAAACGCGGGACTGTCCGTCGCGAAGAACGTTTCCTGCTCCAAAAGCCTGCACTCGATGATAGTGCGCGTGCCCGAAAGATCGACGATGGCGGGAAATTATTTCTTGCGCGACCACGCTTCGATGGTATTGACCCCGCGTGATTTACAAATGTCGAACTTCCTGAAGTTTGCCCTTGGGGCGCTGCTGGCATTTCTCGTGGCCAGTTGCGCAGAACCGCCAACCACAAAACCGGCCGCCACGGCCAGCACCAGCGGTCATCGCCTGCAAAAGGTGCGCACCACCGCGTACACGCACACCGAAAAAGGAGGAAAGCGTAATGCTGTTGGCACTTATCTGGCCAGCCGCACCGTGAGGAGTGCTGCTTCCGATTGGTCGCGCTATCCGCTCGGCACACGGTTCCGCATTATCGATACCAACGAAGTGTATCAGATCGACGATTACGGGACGGCGCTGGTCGGAACCAACACCATCGATCTTTACAAAACGAGTCGCCTGGAAATGCGTCGCTGGGGTGTGCGCCATGTCGACATCGACATTTTGGCGTGGGGCTCCGAGGCGGAAAGCTTGCGAGTGCTCACGCCGCGCGCAAAACACCGTCAGGTTCGGCAGATGATTGTGGCGCTGCAGAAAAAATCGATGGCGCGTTCTTTAGGCGTGCGGGTCGATTGATTAACTGCGCAGCTGGATCATTTTCGTCGAAATGAAGATTCTGGTTGTCGGCGGCGCCGGCTATATCGGTAGCGTTTGCGCCGAGCTGCTCCTCAACGAAGGCCACGATGTCGCCATCTTCGATAACCTAACCGAGGGGCATCGCGCCGCGGTCGATCCTCGCGCCACGTTTAGCGAGGGCGACCTGTCGGATCGGCAATCGATCGGCGCTGCGATTTCAACGGTTCGGCCCGATGCCGTGATGCATTTCGCCGCGAACGCTCTCGTCGGTGAGTCGATGGAGAATCCGTCCAAATATTTCCGCAACAATGTCGGCAACGGACTGAACCTTCTGGACGCCATAGTGGAATCGCGCGTTGCGCGTCTCGTGTTTTCCTCGACCTGCGCAATCTTCGGCCCGCCCGATCGCTTGCCAATAGATGAAACGTTGCCGGCGCAACCGATCAACCCGTACGGCGAATCGAAGCTAGCCTTCGAAAAGATTCTCAGATGGTACGACCAAATTCACGGACTAAAATTTATTGCGCTCCGTTATTTCAATGCCGCGGGAGCGTCTGAAAAATTTGGTGAAGATCATCGTGTGGAAACACATCTCATCCCGAATGTTTTGCAGGTCGCGCTCGGGCAAAAACCGGAAGTGGCGATTTTCGGGACCGATTATGAAACGCCGGATGGGACATGCATCCGAGATTACATTCACATTCTTGATCTGGCCCGTGCCCATATTCTCGCGCTCGGGTCCAAGAAAAGTGATTTCTATAATCTGGGGACGGGTGGGGGTTCCAGTGTCCGTGAAGTGATCGACACGGCCGGAAAAATAACCGGCCGCAAGATCAACGTCGTCGAAAAGCCGCGCCGTCCGGGCGACCCACCGCGTCTCATCGCTTCCTCGGAAAAGATCCAGCGCGAGCTTGGTTGGAAACCGCAATTCCAATCGCTCGACGCCATCATCGAAAGCGCCTGGAAATGGCACCAAAAATTTCCGACCGGCTACGGCGATTGAATGTGGGAGGGACCTTAGTGTCCCGATCATCGCCGCACCAAGGGCGACTTCCACCTTAAAAACAAAAAGCGCCCACGGAGTTTCTTCCGCGGGCGCTCTGAATTCTTGAAACTGGATCCGTCTTACGGCTTGGTTGTAGTTGTCGTGGTGGTCTCTTCCTTTTTGTAAACCTCCACTGGTTTCGTCAAGGTCACCCTGGTGACAACCATGCGATCTCCCTCTTTCACATAGGTGTAGGTCACCGGCATGTCCGGGCGAAGAGTCGTCCATTCGACCACTTTGCCATCCGGGTCGACCAAAACGGTTTTCTTGGTGTAATAATATTTCACCGGCGCCGTGGTCGTTTCCGAGCGGAAGCTGATGTTGTCCGATCCGGGCGTATAAGCGGTGATGGTGCCGGCGCCGTTCAAGTCCGTCGTGCTGGTGCTGACCGCGGTTCCGCCGGCGTTGGTCGTAGTGGTTGTGCTGCTAGTCTGCGCGAAAGCTGTGGCCGCCACTACGCAAGCCATGCCCGTCGCCAATATTTTCATTAATCTCGTTTGTTTCATATTTGTTCTTTGCTTTGGTTAAACGGATGCTCTCCGTCGTGAATAGCTTTGACTCATCGCGGCCGGCCTTTATTCGACCGCATCTTAGTTTCGTAAATTGCTTGCCGTTTGGTTGCATCGATAATCCGGCGCAATTGCCCGGCACACATTGAATGCAAGCTCTACCAGGTTTTCGTGATTTTCTTCCGACCGACTGCGCCGCGCGCAATTACATCTTTGCGCACTGGCGCGAAGTCGCCCGGCGCTACGGCTTTGTCGAGTGGGATGGCCCGGTGCTCGAGCCGACCGAGCTTTACCGAAAAAAAAGCGGGGACGAAATCATCGGTCAGCTTTTCAATTTCACCGACAAAGGCGAACGCGAAGTCGCGTTGCGGCCGGAACTGACGCCCACGCTCGCGCGCATTATCGCGGCGCACGAACGCGAGTTTAAGAAGCCACTGAAATGGTTTTCGATCGGTTCATGCTTTCGCTACGAAAAGCAGCAGCGCGGACGATTGCGCGAACATATCCAACTCAACTGCGACGTTATTGGCGAGCCCGGCCTGGCCGCGGACATCGAGTTGGTCGCTCTTTCCATCGACATCCTGCGCGTATTCGGTTTCAACGAAAAAGATTTCGTTGTCCGCATTAGCGACCGTGAATTTTGGATCGACTTCCTGAAGTCGCAGAATGTTCCCGAAGCGAGCTGGCAGGAGATTCTGCAAACCATCGACAAGTCCGAGCGCGAGCCGCGTGAAAAGACGATCGAAAAACTCGGCGCGCTCTCTGATCCGGTGCTGGCCATCCTGGAAAAAGGCGGCCGCAGCGAAAAACTGGAGAAACTGGTCGACGGCTTGCGCGCTCGCGGCCTCGCTGATTTTGTCGACGTCGATGTCCGGATCGTTCGCGGGCTCGCTTATTACACTGGAATTGTGTTCGAGGTTTTTGACCGTGTCGGAAAGCTGCGTGCGGTTGCTGGCGGCGGCCGCTACGACAACTTGATCGAGCAGCTCAGCGACGGCGCAACAAAATTGCCGGCGGTCGGTTTTGCCATGGGCGACGTGGTGCTGGGCGAGCTAATCAAAGATCGCCCAACCGCGAGCCAAAAGATGGAAACGACCCTGCGCGATGAGAGCAAGATTGATATTTACGTTGTCGTCGCGAAAGAAGAACGTCGCGCGGATGCGCTCGCCCAGGTTCAGCAATTACGCGATGGCGGCTATCGCGTCGATTACCCGCTCGTACCGGAGAAGGTCGGCAAGCAATTCCAGCTCGCTGAAGATTTAGGTGCGACCATCGCGGTTCTCTACGGCGATGAATGGCCGCAGGTGAAAGTGAAGACACTGGCCACACGCGAGGAAAAACTAGTGCCAAACAGCGATCTTTTCGCGCGTATCGATTCATTGCTCAGGTAGGGATGCACCTCCGGGGCGTCCGTCGAAATCCTCTGGTCAACAAGTCGGACGGCTCGGAGATTCCGTCCCTACCTAATCGCTTGCCAGATTCTTCGGTTCGCCCAGAGTGAGAGCGCATGTTTCGCACGCATCACTGCAATTCGCTGCGCAAAACCGATATCGGCCAGCAAGTCACGCTTGCCGGTTGGGTGCATGTTTCGCGCGATCATGGCGGCGTGATTTTCATCGATTTGCGCGATCGCGAAGGGCTCACCCAAGTTGTCTTTCGTCCCGAAGAAAACGCGGAGCTTGCCAAGCAAGCGCACGGTTTGCGGAGCGAAGACGTGATTCAGGTGACGGGAAAAGTCGCAGCGCGCGTTCCGGGAACGGAAAACCCGAAACTCGATACCGGCGACATCGAAGTCGTGCCGACAGAACTGAAAATTCTGAATCGAGCGGACGATCTACCCTTTCCACTCGATACCGAGATCTCAAACGAAGATTTGCGGCTGACTTATCGCTATTTCGACCTGCGCCGTCCGCGACTTACGCGCAATCTGCAGATTCGTCATCGCGTGGCGAAAGCGACGCGCGATTATCTCGACCGTCAGGGTTTCCTCGAAATTGAGACGCCGATTCTATCGAAGAGCACGCCCGAAGGTGCGCGCGATTTTTTGGTTCCGAGCCGGCTGACTCCGGGAAAGTTTTACGCTTTGCCGCAAGCGCCGCAGCAATACAAACAACTGCTTATGGTCGCGGGTGTCGAAAAATATTTCCAGATCGCCAAATGTTTTCGTGACGAAGATTTGCGCGCCGATCGGCAGCCGGAATTCACCCAGATTGATATCGAAGCATCCTTCGTCGAACCAAACGACATTTACGCGCTCACCGAAGGAATGCTTGCCGCCGTTTTCAAAGCCGCGCGCGACATCGAAATCAAAACACCGTTTGAGCGAATGACCTATCGCGACGCGATCGGCCGCTACGGCAGCGACAAACCCGATCGCCGTTTCGGAATCGAACTTGTCGATCTCGGAGACGTATTTGAAGGCACCCTTTTAAAAGTTTTCCAGAATGCGCTGACGACTGGTGGAGTGGCCAAGGCGATCAACGCTAAAGGTTTTGCCGGGCTGACCGTCGGGCAATCGGATGAGCTGGCGGAGATCGCCAAGAATTTCGGCGCGAAGGGGCTCGCCTTCATCAAGGTGGAGAACGGCGAATGGAAATCGCCGATCGTGAAATTTTTCAGCGATGCGGAAAAGAAAGCGCTGAAATCGAAACTAAAAATCGAAGAAGGGGATTTAGTCCTGTTTGCCGCCGATAAATGGGAGATCGCTTGTGAAGTCCTCGGCCGTATTCGCCTGCGCGTTGCCGAGATTCAAAAACTAACTGAGGGCTCTGAACAATTAGACTTTCTTTGGGTGACAGATTTTCCGTTGCTCCAGTTCAGTGCGGAGGAAAATAAGTGGAACGCCGTTCACCATCCGTTCACGCGGCCGAAAGAGGAGGACATATCGCTACTCGAAGCGAAGAAGTTTGGCCAAATCCGCGCCGAAGCTTATGACGTCGTCCTCAACGGCGTCGAGATCGGCGGCGGCAGCATGCGAATCCACGAACCGGATTTGCAGGAGAAAATGTTCGAAGCGCTCGGCGTCAGCGCGGAAGATCAGCAATCGATGTTTGGCCACTTGCTCAAAGCATTTAAACTCGGTGCGCCACCGCATGGCGGCATCGCACTCGGCCTCGACCGCCTGGTCATGCTCATCTGTGGCGAAGAATCAATCCGCGACGTCATGGCTTTCCCAAAAAACAATCGCGGCATGGATTTGATGTCGCAGTCGCCCGCAGAGGTCGACTCGAAGCAGCTGCGTGAACTGCGAATAAAAACGATTCCACTAGAGTAGTAATGGAAACGCGAATCTACCGCTCGGCAAAACATGCGCTTTTGGTCAGCCGTGAAGATATTGAAGGTTTGGCAAACTTCCTTAGTCAGCGTTATCAACATCTTAAATTCAGCGCGCATTGTACCGACGGTTCGACCCTTACGACTGCAATTGCGAATGAGCTATTGGATTTCGAAAACCGAAACGATCGCCGAATTGACGAACTTAAATTGGAGTTTCGCCAGAATGACTTAGAAGAACGGGGAGACGTTGAGTTTAGTGATCAAGTATTTCGGGTTTGTCGTTGGACGGTATGGAGTAATGACGATGGTCTTGCCCAGCAAATTGCTATGGAGCTAAGTCAGCGTATTCGAGCAACTCGCCCGTGGTATTCTTGGATCAGTCGAACCCGTCTCGCATACTTACTTCCCGCACTTTTGATGCTTCTTGGGGTTGTGACGACGTGGCATCACCTGATTACGACCGGTCGGTTTGCGAGTATTGAACATCCCAGCCCCGACTTTGGGGAGACCATCAGCATCCTACTGCCAATCGTGCTCGTATTCGTTGTCGGAGTTCTGTTTTTTGACAAAGTTTGGAGTTGGATGTTTCCCAAGCTTTGGTTCCTGATTGGGCGTCAAAAGCGTGAATTTGAAAAACGCGAACGAGTACGGCGATGGGTATTCGGAGGCGTTATCGGCGCTATAGTTATTGGATGCATTGCGAATTACCTTTCCGCAATTTTATTGCCTCGAAAATAAGGCGCGTTACGGCCCTATCTCACGTAACTGCCGGCGGGTGATGCTCTCGGCCAGTCCGGAACAGAATCGCCACTGAAAACGTGACAATCGTGCCGAAGCAGATCCACCAGGGGAATTCCATGACCGGCAACCAGCTTGGTTGTGCATAGAACTGGGTTCCGAACATCTTGGCGATGTTGTTGGGCAGGCCGCTAAGGATGGCGACGACGATGAAGCCAAGAATCATGGCGAGGATATTTCCAAAATCGTTGCCGCGCCGTTTCGTCAGCATGCCGGCGAAGAAGACGCCGAGGAGCGAACCGTAGGTGTAACCAAAAATCCCGAGCACGATCGGAATGATCCGGACATTGGGATGCACGATCACCAGATAAGAGGTGGTCGAGGCGACGACGATCATCAGGACGGAGAACCAGACGGTGGCCCAGCGGACTGCGCGCAAGCTTTGCTGACCGGTTGCGCCGGGGTTGATGTAGGGCTCGTACCAATCGCGGGTAAAACTGGTGGCGAGCGCGTTGAGCGCTGTGCTCAGAGAGCCCATTGCGGTGGCGAAAATTCCGGCGAGGAGCAATCCGCGAAGACCCACTGGCATTTGATAGAGGATGAAGTGGCAGAATGTTTCGTTAGGCGTTTTCGACAGCGTCGGATCGGGATGGGCTTGATAATAAACCCACAGCAGTAGTCCGATGCTGAGAAACGTGAACGCGATCGGGATATCAGCGAGTCCGGAGAAAATGAGGGAGCGGCGGCTGCGGCGAATATCGCGGGCGGTTAACATTCGTTGCACCATGTCCTGGTCGGTGCCGTGCGTGCCCATGGTGATGAACACGGACCCGATCAGACCGGCAAAAATCGTATACTCCGTCTCAAACATGCCTTTCACTTGGTTCCAGCCATGTTTGGCGGGATCGAGACCGGTTGCGATAAGATCCGAAACTTGGAATGCGCCGTGGCGTTGCACAATTTCGTGCCAGCCGCCCGGAATCGCCGAGTAAAGCAAACCAAGCGCGATCAATGCGCTCCCAATCATGATCGAGGCTTGAATCAAATCGGTCCAGATGACGGCCTTGATGCCGCCGAGCGTGGTGTAAATCGCGGTGAGAATAACGATGACAATCGTGGCACCGACGTAAATCCAGAGAGTCTGAGTTTGGTTTGGTCGAGTGCCGCTGATCATTTCGTAGGCAAGGGCGAGTGCGATAGCTGCCACATACAACCGCGCTCCGGACGCGAGCAGACGCGTGATCATGAAAACAGCGGACGCCGCATTCTTACTCGCGACGCCGAAGCGCGCGGTCAGGTATTCGTAGATCGAGAAGACTTTGTAGTCGTAATAGGGTTTGATGAAAATGTAGCTGACGAGAACGCGTCCGATGATCGTGCCGAAGGCGAGCTGCAAGTAGGTGTAGTTGCGTTGACTGAAGCCTTCCCCGGGCGTGCCAAAAAATGTGCCGGCACTTGTTTCCGCCGCCACCAGCGAGGCGAGCACGGCCCACCACGGAATGCGCCGACCGCCAAGGGCGAAATCTTCGAGGTTGTCTTCCTTTCGGCCCATGCGCAGGCCGATGAAGATGATGATGAAGAAATAAAGGAGCAGAACTCCGGTATCGATCGCGAGTCGGCTATCCATGTCGATCTTAGGTGACAGAATTTTGCCAACCCGCAAAGAGGATTTTCTTCAGCCACAGATGAACACAGATTTGCACCGATTCAGAAAAGAATTCCGAGTCAGATCATCTGTGTTTGATCCGTGTTAATCTGTGGCCAAGAAATCTTTGATGAAGCTGACTGAAATTGATGCGCCAAATTTCGATCTCGCGATGACGCTCGACTCCGGTCAGGTCTTTCATTGGGAAAAAATCGGAAACCGATTTTATGGAACGATTGGAGATCGCGCGGTTTGGGTGGAGCAGCGTGGAGATGTGGCGCTGGTGGGTCACGGCGCTCCGAGCCAGAGTGGCGATTCGCCCACCCTATCCGGAATGGTGGTGAATTATTTCGCGTTCGATCATCCGCTGGCGGAAATTTGCCGTTCGTTTCCGGACGATCCGATCATGAATGCCGCGCGGAGTTATTGCCGCGGGCTGCGGATTATCCGCCAGCCGAGATGGGAATGTCTGGCGACGTTCATTACATCGTCGATGAAGCAGGTCGCGCACATCCGCCAGATCTCGAGAAAATTGCGGGAACGCTTCGGTGAACGACGCGAGATCGGGAACTCCGAGTTATTTACGTTTCCGGCGCCGGCACGGTTGGCGGGAAGTTCGGAGAGGGCGTTGCGCGAATGCGCGCTCGGTTATCGGGCGAAGAATTTGCTGGCCACGGCGCAACTGGTCGAGTCGGGCGCGGTTAATCTGGAGAAATGGTCCGCGCTTTCCGATGTCGACCTTCGCGCAAACCTGTGCGAACTGCCGGGTGTGGGCGCGAAGGTTGCTAATTGTGTGATGCTATTTGCTTACGAACGTTTGCGTGCTTTCCCGATCGACGTCTGGATCGAGCGCGTTCTGAGGGAGCAATATTTCCCGCGAAAGAGAAATATGACGGCGGGCCGTTTGCGCGCGTTTGCGGAAACACATTTTGGCGAACACGGCGGATACGCGCAGCAGTATTTGTTTCATCATGCGCGGATGGCGGCGCGGGCTAATTTGTCAGCGCCCCCACGCTGAGATAATGTTCGCTCCTTAAATTCATGGTGACTTCGGAGTTCATAATTGGCCATTCGGCGGACGATGCAGCCGAGAAGAAGGGCGAACCGCGCAAGATCCTAATTGCGCTCTTGGCGGCGCTTCTCCTTCATCTAGTGATTGGTTATTTGATTGCCGTTTCCGGAGGATTATTTTCGTCGCACGCCGTGGCGGAGGAAGAGAAGCCGATAGAATTGTCCTTTGTCGATTTGTCCACGCCTGCGCCCGTAACGAAGAAGAATCCGATGTTCATGGAGACGGACGAATCGAAAAAAACGGTCGAACCGCCTAAGGAACAAACATTTGAATCGAACGCGAATTCGGTCGCGGCCAGTCAGCAGCCTGCGACGGGCGATATCCCGCTGCCGTCGCAACAAGGAAAAGACCGTCCCGCAGTGGATTTGGACACGCACCAATATACGTTGGCGAACCAAGGAGCACAGCCGCAGCCGAGCGCGCCTCCGCAGGAAACCCCCAAACCGAGTGAAGCGCCTACGCCTCAGCCGACGAGCACGCCGCAGGACCAACTTGCCATGCTGCGGCCGACACCGACTCCAACCCCGGAATCGAGGCCGAGCGCTACGCCACAGCAACGGGCGTCTTCCTATCAAGCGTATAAAGAACAGACTCGTCTTTCGGGGCGAATCACGAACCGCGGCATTTCTTCTGTCAACGCGCTGGGAACACCGCGCGGTCGTTACCTAAAATTCCTCTTAGATGCGATTGGGTCGCGCTGGTACTCATACGTTGAGAGACAGGGAGATTTGGTTAGTATTGGCACGGCGCGCCTTGTCTTTGATGTTGACCGAAGCGGACAGGTGAAGAATCTCAAGGTCGTCGAAAACACCGCAAACGAAGCATTCGCAAATATCTGCATTCAATCCGTTCAGGAAGCGCAAATACCTCCTATGTCTGATGATCTCGCGACCACGCTTCCGCCCGAGGGTATGGAAATGGATATTCCATTCACTATTTTCGCCAACCGATGATAGCCGTTCAGATAATCGCTCAACTCCCGGAATCGTTGCAGACCGTAACAGGATTCTTCACCAAGGGCGGGCTGTTTATGTGGCCGCTGCTGTTGTGTTCGATCGTTGCGCTGACGACAATCATTTTGCGCACCTTCGCTTTGCGGGAAAAAAACGTGCTGCCGCTGGTGGTTGAAAGTGAAATGGAGCGTTTGGTGCCTGGGGCGAGCGCGGAGCGGCTCGCGCGCATCGTGCATTACGATCCATCCTCGCTCGCACGCATCGTACGGGTGGCGTTGGCGCACTTGCGCTGGCCGCGTTCGGAAAATGTCGATACCGTCCAGACACGCGCGCGCCACGAAATGGTGCGGCTCGAGAAGGGCCTCGTCTTGCTGGAAGTAATCACCGGTATCGCGCCGCTCATCGGATTGATCGGCACGGTCTCGGGTTTGATTCACGTCTTCGCGAGCCTCGGCTTGAGCGCCGGCTCCGCGGACGCAAAACAGATCGCGCTTGGAATTTCCGAGGCGCTTAGCTGCACGATTTTCGGTTTGGGAATTGCGGTCCCGAGTTTGGTCGCGTTCGTTTACTTCTCGAAGAAAGTAGAAGTGATGTCGGTGGAAATGGAATCGCTCGTCACCGATCTTCTCTCAAAATGCTACTACGGCCGTCTCGCGGGCGAAACGCCACCGCCGCGACAAGTCATTCCGGCGTCACCGCCAGCTCCGGTGCCGATGACGTGAAGTAACGTCGCGCCATGAAATTCGCAGTCCGCAAACGGCGGGCACCGTCGATCATCATTGTTTCGCTGGTCGATATTTTGACGATCCTTCTCATTTTTTTTGTGGTCTCGACCACGTTCAAGAAAGATCAACCGGAAGTTCAGATCAATCTTCCGGAATCCAAGACCGCGACCAGCGCGCCCGCTGAACTCGACCATGCGCTCGTGAGCGTGAACCAGGACGACGAGGTCAAGCTGGATGGAAATACTATTGCCGTGGAGGAACTGGAAGGCGCCGTGCGAAACCTGTCGCCCACGCAGAAATCTTCCCTTGCTTTGCAGGCTGACAAGAAGGCGTCCTTTGGGATGATCATTAAAGTGATGGACGCGTTGAAACTGGCGGGCGTGAAAAACCTGCCGGCCTTTACGCACGAGGGAAAATGAGATTGTCGATCTTCGAGTACGGCGAGCCGATCTTGCGGGCCAAAGGCAAACGCATCGACAAGGTTGACGATCGCATTCGCAAGCTTGCCAGCAACATGCTTGAGACGATGCAGGCGGTCAACGGAGTCGGATTGGCCGCGCAGCAAGTAGGCGAAGCGATTCAGCTCACGGTGCTGGACGTTTCGCCAGTGGAGGACCGGCCGAGCACGATGACTTTCAACGGCGAACATGTCGATCCAAAGGCGAAGATGCCGCTCGTACTAATCAATCCACGGATCACCTTGGGCGCGGAGACCGAAGTCGGAAGCGAGGGTTGTCTAAGCTTTCCTGATATTACGGGCGATATAGAGCGGGCGGAGTCCGTGATCGTACACGCCGAAACTCTCGAAAACGAAAAGATTGAGATCGAAGCGACCGGGTTGCTGGCGCGCGCCATCCAACACGAGATCGATCATCTTAACGGAATTCTCTTCGTCGATCGGATGAATTCCGCGACGAAAGTGAGTTTGGCCAGCCGGCTGAAGCGATTGCAAAAGGAAACGAAACGCGGCCGCGCGAAAGACCGGCGAGTGGTCGTCGATCAGAGTGCTTTGTAATTGACGCTGATTGTCCGGTAGAGATCGTGGCCGCGTTGGGCTGAGAAGTAAAAAAGCTCGAGCGTAGTCGTGCCGACGTCCCACTTATATCCGACCAAAGTTTGGATGACGTCGGAATCATTATCACGAGTGCGCGAGACGAGCGTTCCGGTGCCGAATTTAGAATCAAAGTACCGGCGAACCTCTCCCATCCGCTCGTTGTAACGCTCAATCGTCCAATCCGGATACTCGTATTGCAGCTCGACGCCGAAAAGCGATCCTTGTTTGAAGGTAAACAATGTTCGCTGTAGTCCAGGATGAACCAGACCTTCCACGGTCCAGACCTCGCGATTTTCTTTTTTGTCGCGCGAAACGATTTTCGCCTTGGCCCCATTGAGTACCGCTTCCACTCGCGACATCGGATCGTTCCATCGAAACCCGAAAGGCGGCAGCAGTTCCTCGGCGGCGCTGACTGAAGAGGCCGCGAGAAGAAAAGCACAGAGCGAAAACAGGACGCGTCGCATTTCTAGGTGACTCCGAGTTTACAAAGGAAGGGGCGTTTCACGGGCGAAGAGGGGGAAAATGCGCGCAGGCACGGTTGCGGTCAACTTCGCTTGTTGGCGCAAAATTTCGGTGCTGGGACGATATCGGTTCGCTTTTTCAGTCAAGATGTTTTTAATCGGCATCAGAAAATAAAATTCAGATTTTTTCTTGTCGATGTTGATGCCGATTTCTAATCTCAAGCCGCTGGCAGGGCGGAAGGCAGCGATTGTTAATAAGATGTGAACAGCTTTGAAAAAATTTGCACGCCTAGAATGAACCCAAACATCGCTCGCGGAGATCTCGCTCGAAAGAACATGTCGATCTTAGCCACAGAACTCCAGCAGGTCGCCTTGGTGACGAGAGTTTCCCCTCGTATTTCACACGTTTTACAAGCTCATCGCACGATTCTACCAGCGTAATGACTCTCGCGATGACAAGACGCAAACTGCGTCTCACCCAGCAATTTCCTTCGATATCTGCCTTTGTGGCAATTGTGTAACGCTGTTAACAAGTCGACATGGACGAGAAGTGTACTCAACTCTGGAAAGAACTTTCGGCTGCGCTAAAGCCGCAGGTTAGCGCCGATACCTTCAAGCGCTGGTTTTCTGCGGTCGAGCTCGTCAACGCGACCGACGGAGTGCTCACGTTTCGCGTTCCAAATAATATCTATCAATTCTGGATCGAGAGTAACCACATGTCGGCGCTGCAAGCGGCCATTGTCACCGCCTTCGGCGCACCACGGGAGGTCAACTTCCTCTCACCCTCGGAACCGTCGATGGAATCGGACATCGACGGACCAAGCGCCGAGAATGAGAGCAAATCCGATTCTGTTCGCGAAACAAAGTCGATCGGCAGCGCGCTCGGGCTTAATCCTCGAAATACTTTCGAGTCGTTCGTGGTTGGCCCAAACAACGAGATCGCGCATGCCGCCAGCCTCGCCGTCGCGCAATCGCCCGCAAAAACTTACAATCCGCTCTTTGTCTACGGCGGAGTTGGGCTTGGCAAGACGCACCTGATGCAGGCGATCGGCCAATACGTTGTCGCGAAAAAGAGAAATACCAAGGTGATGTATCTCTCGAGCGAGCTTTTCATCAACGAGTTCATCGACGCGATTCAGCACAGCAATCTGGTCAAGTTCCGGAAACGTTACCGCCAGGCCGATCTGCTTTTGATCGACGACATCCAGTTTCTGGGGGGCAAAGAACGTTCGCAGGAGGAATTCTTTCACACCTTCAATACCCTGTTCGACGGACATAAACAGATCGTGCTTTCCAGCGATCGACCGGCTTCGGAGATCGCGAACCTCGAGCACCGTCTGGTTTCGCGCTTCGAATGGGGCCTGACCGCCGAGTTGCAACCACCCGACGTCGAAACGCGCATGGCCATCCTACGCAAGAAGGCGCGCACGATGCAGATCAAGTTGCGCGACGAGGTTCTTGAGTTTTTGGCGAATCGGATTCGTAGTAACGTGCGGCGTCTGGAGGGTGCTCTGATGCGCGTTGCTTCATTCGCGTCGCTCAGCGGCAAGGAGCTTACCAATGAGGTGGTCGAGCACCTGCTTAAGGATATTCTGCAAGAGGAAGCACGGCATTCGGTCACGATCGAGCAGATTCAACGGCGCGTGGCCGAACATTTCGACGTGCGCATCGCCGATATGACGAGTAAGCGCCGGCCGGCCAACATCGCGTTTCCGCGGCAGGTGGCGATGTATCTCGCGCGCGAGCTGACCAAGGCGTCCTTGAATGAAATTGGCGATGCGTTCGGCGGACGCGATCACGGCACGGTCTTGCACGCGTGCAAGCTGGTGAAGAGGCGCATGACAGAGCAGGACAGCCTTCGGCAGACGATTTCTTTCATCGACAGCTCACTCAAACGTTGACTGCCATTGTCCCCTGAGCGAAGCCCGAGAATCTCTTATCAATATTAAGTGTTGCGTGGTAGTAGAACGCAGGCCAACGCACGCGACTTTGCGGTTGCCGAATAAAATCGGAAGCTTTACATCTTAATCGCTCTACTTGTTCATGAAATTCAGTGTCACGAAAGAGAAACTGCTCGAAGGCCTGCAACAGGTTCAAAATGTAGTCAGCACGCGAACGACGCTGCCGATTCTTTCGAACGTTTTGCTTCAGGCAAACGGCAACGAAGTTCACCTCACCACGACCGATCTGGACGTTGGTGTGCGCGGGAGTTTTGAGGCACAGGTAGAAAAGGAAGGCGCCACCACGCTTCCAGCGCGCCGTCTTTTCACCATCGTGCGCGAGTTGCCTTCCAGCGAAATCCAGGTCGATGTCGATGGGAAGAACGCGGCCTCCATCCGGAGCGGACAAAGCTTTTTCAAAATCCTGGGTTTGCCCGAGGAGGAATTTCCGCCACTGCCGAAATTCGAAAACGCCAAGGTCGTTACCATTCGCCAAAAAGATTTGCGGGACGGCCTTCGCAAGACTTCCTATGCGATCTCGACCGATGAGACGCGTTACGTGCTCAACGGCGTGCTCTTCAGTTTCAAGGAAAACAAACTTACGCTGGTGGCGACGGATGGCCGCCGGCTTGCCATGGTCGATCTGGAACTGGAGTTCCCGCGCAGCCACGAAGCCGATATTATCGTTCCGACAAAAGCGGTGACCGAGTTGCAACGCCTGTTGACGGATGACGGCGAGCTCAAGGTCAGCGTCGGCAGTGGGCAGATTGCGTTTGATCTAAACAAGACGCTCCTCGTTTCGAAGCTGATCGAAGGCAATTATCCGAACTATCGGCAAGTCATTCCCGGAGAAACAAAGGAACGAGTCACGCTCGAGCGCGAAACGTTTCTGAATTCCCTTCGTCGTGTTTCGCTCCTCGCGAGTGACAAATCGAATTCGATCAAGCTCAGTTTCAGCAAGAACAACATCGAAATTAGCGCCAATACTCCCGAGGTCGGCGAAGCGAAGGAATCGCTTCCGGTCGTTTACAAAGGACGCGAGTTTTCCATCGCCTTCAATCCCGAATTCCTCATGGCGCCGTTACGCAATCTAACCGAGGACGAGGTGTTTCTCGATCTCATCGATGAGATGAGCCCCGGCGTCCTCAAGATTCAAACGCCGTTCCTTTACGTCCTGATGCCGATGCGCATCAGCTCCTAAATCTTCTTTGCTGTAGCGGGGCTCTCTGAGCGTCGACTGTTTGTGGCGACAGGCTTTAGTATCGCGTTATCGCCAATGCCAAAATGGCGGCGCCGTAAAGCAACGCTGCACCATGCATAAATCGCCAGCGTAAGTTACTGCGGCTACTCCAAGAGATTTGATCGCGCAAAAGGTAAGGCATCGTCACCCACAGGAGCCCGGCGATAATGAGCAGGTAAGCAAAAACGGTCACGATCAGACGAGAAGTTTCGTAACGGAAAAACGCTGCGTCCAGTAGCGGTTCCGCAGCCAACAAGCAAAGTATCCCGAGCGCGCGCACAGCCAAAAACTCATCGACGAAGCGCAAGGCGAGCAAGTAGCCGATCGGCAACGCGATGAGGAGCGGCCGGCGGAATGAGGAAAATTCACCCATCTCCATGGTGGCGAGCAGCCAAAAACTCCAGGCAAGATCGACAGTAAGCAGAACGATTCCAGCTATGCGGGAGCGGGGAAGGCGTTTTGCCCAACTTTGCGCCAGACCTGGTTTCAATATTCCGGGCAAGCTGAGGAGGACCAAAAAAATCCCCGCGATGAGGCCGACGGTTTGCAGAGGCAAGTGGTAAATCATGATGCGGTCGTTGCTAAGAATGCGCCGGCTTCGTGCATTGGTGTTCCATACAGGCTGAATCCGTTGGCGCGCTCTATTCTAAGATCGACAAGTTCTCCTGCGAGTTCGTCGTCGCCTTCGAAGACAACTATCTTGTTTGTGCGTGTGCGACCCATCAAACGCGCCGGGTTCGTCTTGCTCGGGCCTTCGCACAAAATTTCGAGCTTATGGCCGACAAGGCGTTCATTAGCGCGGAATGCGGATTTATCGATCACGGCGAGCAGATCCTGGTTTCGCTGTTCCTTTACTTGTTCATCGACTTGTTCGCTCATTTTCGCAGCTGGCGTGTCGCGGCGAGGCGAGTAGCGAAAGACAAAGGCATTGTCGAATTGGAGTTCCTCGACGAGATCGCGCGTCTGTTTGTAATCGTCTTCAGTCTCGCCGGGGAAACCAACAATGATGTCGGTCGTAAGCGCAATGCCATCACGCACTCTGCGGAGTCGCCGGACAAGATCGACATATTTCTCCATGGTGTAAGCGCGGTGCATCGCTTTCAACATTCTGTTGGAACCGGATTGCAACGGCAAATGAATGTGCTCAGCAAGCTTTGGCAGTCGTGAAAACGCCTCGATCAGATCGTCGCGAAACCCGATCGGATGCGGCGAAGTGAAACGCAGCCGTTCCAGACCGTCAATCGCGTGCACGGCTTCGAGCAACTGCACAAACGGGTTCTTGTCGTCGACCTTCGGAAACTCGTGGCGTCCGTACAGGTTCACAATTTGCCCGAGCAAAGTGACCTCTTTCACTCCATGCGCGACGAGCGCACCGACTTCGTGGACGATCTCGGCGATGGATCGGCTGCGTTCGGAGCCGCGGGTTTGCGGGACGATGCAAAAAGCGCAATGCATATTGCAGCCCTGCATGATGGAAACGAACGCGGTCGCCTGTTTCGGTTTCAGTTCCTGTTCGCGGATTGCTTCCTGGGAGCCGGATTCCTCTGCGATATCGACAATCGACAGTCGCGGATCATCCATCCGTCGGTCCCGTTTTCTCTCGATCAAGTCTTCGACGTAATCGGCAACGCGATGGAATTTCTGCGTGCCGACGACAAGATCGACATGCGGCAGATTCTTGAGTAGCGACTCGCCGCGCGCCTGCGCCATGCACCCGAGAAAACCGAAGACAACGTGCGGCCGATCTTTAGCTACGCGGCCGAGCATGCCCATTTTTCCGAGCGCCTTTTGATCCGCCATGTCGCGCACGCTACAGGTATTTAAGAGC
Source organism: Spartobacteria bacterium (assembly GCA_003167365.1). Lineage (GTDB taxonomy): Bacteria > Verrucomicrobiota > Verrucomicrobiia > Chthoniobacterales > UBA10450 > Palsa-1382. The sequence continues at coordinate 557,055 of PMTM01000006.1, forward strand.
ACAACGTCCGCTTCCGTTTCGCTTGTCGCGCGCTCGTAACCGCGCGTAATGAGCGAGTGCGCAACTTGTTCCGAGTCGCGCTCGTTCATCTGGCACCCATAGGTCTTGATGAAGAATTTCGGCATGGACGGGCGAAATAATACACGGGCGACCGGCGTTCGCCACGTTCTTCATGGGAAAAAGGGAAGACATCAGGCGCCGCGCGATTATCCACCTTCCAACTTGCCGATCTTTCCGCTCTAATCGTCCGCTCGCATGAAGAACGATAGTCCCGCGATTGGCGTCATCGGCGGCAGCGGCTTGTACCAAATGGAAGAGCTGCGGGGCACGACCGAACTCAAGATCGACACACCATTTGGTCCCCCGTCCGATGTGCTGGTTGGCGGCCAGTTAAGCGGCCGTCAGATTTATTTTTTGCCACGGCACGGACGCGGCCATCGCCTGCTACCTCATGAATTGAATCATCGGGCAAACATTTACGCGTTGCGTTCACTGAACGTACGCTGGATTATCGCGGTCACGGCCGTGGGCAGTTTGCAGGAGAAATATGCGCCACGGGATATTGTTTTGCCGTCGCAGTTTTACGATCGCACCAGCTCGCGGTCGACTCACACCTTCTTTGGTGACGGGATCGCCGCCCATGTGTCGTTTGCCGAACCAATCAGCACAAAACTGCGGACAATGCTGGCCGAATCGGCGCGGACGGTCGGCATCACAGCTCACAACGGCGGCACTTATGTGAACATGGATGGACCCGCGTTTTCGACGCGCGCGGAATCGGAACTAAACCGCCGGCACGGTTTCGACGTGATCGGCATGACGAACTTGCCGGAAGCGAAGCTGGCCCGCGAAGCGGAGATCGCGCTGGCCACGATGGCGATGATCACGGACTACGACTGCTGGAAGGTGGACGAAGAACCCGTCTCGGCGCAGACTGTTTTTGGCCATTTGACTGCGAACGCCGAGATGGCAAAGCGTGTTCTTGCCGATGTCATCCCGCGAATGCCGAGCGAGCCTAATTGGCCGGAACACACGTCCTTGGACTCAGCTTTGATTACCGAACGAAGGCTCTGGCCTCCAGCGACGCTAGAGCGTCTGAACCCAATCTTGGGACGATTTTTATAAAAAGGGAAAAAGGTACTTGCCTTCCGACCTGCGAATATAGTAATTATAAAGACCGTCGGCATAAGCCGGCGTTTGTTACATACGGAGTCATGAAAATCAAAATCGCCATTTGCTTGCTCGGTCTCGCCTTGCTTCCCGCCTGTTCCACCACTCAGTCTACTGCTCAACACGAGACCCTTGAGCAACGTTTAAAGAACAAATACGCCAACGCGGACACCACCACGGCGGGAGAACCTGCTCCGCCAGCAGAAGGACCGGAAGATGTTCCAGCGGAAGGTCCGAGCGATCCGGATCATAACCCGAAGATGGTTCCGACGCCGCTGCTCCGTTACTGGGCATCTTCGCGCACGCCGTAAGGATCAAGTCTATTTCGTCGCGGAAAGCCGGCGTAGCGTGTCACCTAGCCCTTTGATCTGCGCTTCGTCGTGTGATGCAGTTAGGGTAATCCGTAGCCTCGCCGATCCTTTGGTTACAGTCGGGTAACGGATTGCAGGGACGAAAAAACCTTCGATCTGGAGTCCACTCGACAAGTCGATCGCTGCCTGCTCATCGCCCACTATCCAGGGAAAAATCGCGCTGCCGGCGGCATTCGCGGGTCTTGCCGCATCTGCCGGCAGGCTCTCGCGCATCCGTTCGATTCGCTTCCAAAGTAGCAGCCGGCGATGTTCTCCCTCGGACGACGCGAGAAACTCGACTGCGGCTCGGGCAGCCGCCGCGATTGGGGGCGGCGACGCGGTGGAATAGATAAAAGACCGCGCGCGATTGATCAGCCATTCGATCAAGCTGCGGCTTCCACAGATGTAACCGCCGCTTCCACCGAGCGCTTTGCTCAACGTCCCCATCTGGACATCGACATCTTCATTCAAACCCTCTTCCGCAGCGAGGCCGCGCCCGTTTGGCCCGATCACGCCGATCGCGTGTGCCTCATCGAGCAGCAAGAGCGCGCCGAAGCGTTTCTTCAATTCGATCAATTCGCGCAGCGGCACGCGATCGCCGTCCATTGAGAAAACGGATTCGGTTACAATGACAATACGAGAATTGGGATGCTCGCGTTTCGCCCATTCCAAGTGGCTTTCGAGCTTTCCCAAGTGATTGTGCGGAAACACGCGCAGGATTGCGCCGCTCAATTTCGCGCCGTCGATAAGCGAGGCGTGGCACAACTTATCGAGCAAGAGAACGTCGCTTTTGCCGGCCAGGGCGGGCAACGTCCCGACGGCGGCAGCGTAACCGCTGCTAAAGCAAAGCGCGGCTTGCGTTTCCTTCCATTTCGCGAGCGCGTTTTCGAGCTTCAAGTGCGGCGATTGCGTCCCGCTGATCAAGCGTGAGGATCCGGCGCCGACGCCAAATTCTGCAATCGCCGCCGTAGCCGCATCGCGCAGCCGTTGATCGTTCGCCAAGCCGAGATAGTCGTTCGAAGAAAAATTAATCAGCCGTTTGCCGACAAGATCGACAATCGCTCCCTGAGCACTGCCGATCTCGCGCATCTTGCGATGCAACGAACGGGCGCGAAGCGCTTGTAGTTGCTCCGCGAAAAGGTCGCTCATTGTGTGCAGCGAACGGGCCGCTACATCCAGAGGCCCCAGGAAAGCAGGGCCGATGCGTCCCGCCACACACCGGATTTGCTGTCGCCCAGCACCACCACAATGATGTCGCGGCCAGGCCGGGAGCCGCTCGCGATCAGGCAATGTCCCGCTGCTTCGGTGTAACCGGTCTTCATTCCATTGCAGTAAGGAAGTCGTTTCAAAACTTGGTTCGTATTTTCAAGCTCGCGCGTCCGGCCGTTCGCGTAGCGAAAGACAAGTCGAGGAAGACAAACAATCGAGCGGATGGTGGGATTGGCGTAAGCAGCCCGCGCAATGAGAGAGAGGTCGCGCGCGCTCGAATATTGCCCGGGCATCGGCAATCCGTTTGGGTTTATAAAATGCGAATGAGTCGCGCCCAGCGCTATCGCGCGTCGATTCATTACTTCGGCAAATGCTTCGATGCTCTCGGCGTTATCGCGCGCCAGACAACGCGCCACGTCGTTTGGACTTTTGACGAGCAGCGCGCGCAGCAAATCGATGCGCTGATAGGTGTCGCCAGGTTTGATGTTCAGTTTCACTGGCTCAGCCATGGTATCGATTACTTCGACCTGCACTGGCTGATCGAGCAAACCATGCTCGGCGACAATCAACGCCGTCAGCAATTTTTGCGTGCTCGCTGCCGGTCGCAATTCGTCGGCATTTTTTTCATACAGAATTTGGCCGCTGTGCGCATCAACGATCATCACGGATTTGGCGCCCGTTGCCGGAACGCTGCCGCCGGGAACGGTCGAGACGATAGGCACGTCGTCTTCTGATGATCTAATCGCCGATCTTGCGCGTTTGGGTTTTGACGAATGTTCCTTGGCCGGCGACTTCTCAATGCCGGTCGGCCGCACCACGTCCGGCTCCGTCTCGGGATCGACGGCGAACGCACGCAACGCAAATGTGACCGCGAACAAAAACGTGATTGAGCGGCGTGGTAGTTTCATGGAGTCCGGAAGTTAGCGATAAAGTTTTGTTTCGCGCAAGCAATTGCCCGCGAATTTGCTTATCCGACCCGCCCGCGTTCGATCAACTCGATTTCGTAGCCTTCCGGCGCATCGATGAACGCGATCTTTCCACTGCCGCTTGCGTGGGGTCCGTCCGACAGCGGATAACCTTTCGCGTCCGCTTCGCGGGCAAACGCTTCTAGATCGTCTACCTCGAAAGCCAGATGGGTCAGATCGGGGCCGACAATCACCGGCCCACTCTCGTCGAACTTGCAGATTTCGATTTCCTCCTCGCTTCCGGGCGCTTTGAAGAAAACGAGTTGCGAGCCGCGGCCGGAGGTGTGCCGGCGAATTTCCTTAAGACCGAGCACGTCTTTGTAGAAGGAAACCGTCTTTTCCAAGTCCTTCACGCGGTAACGAGTGTGTAACAACTTTTTGACCATGACGTATCTTATTTGCCCCGATTAGTGACTAAATTCAAACTCGGGGTAATTTCTTATGATGAAACTTGTCATCGCCGCGACCGGCGCGAGCGGAACGATTTACTTGCAACGCTTGCTCGAGCAAATTGATTGCTCTGCGCACGAGGTCCATCTGGTGATGAGTTCCCACGCCAAACAAGTGGCCGCGCAGGAGCTTGACGACTTCAAAATCCCGGGCGCGGTCAAGCAACACGCGGAGAACGATCTGAACGTGCCTTACGTAAGCGGCTCGGCCCGTTTCGATGCCATGGTGATTGTTCCCTGCTCGATGGCGACGCTTGGCCGAATCGCGGCCGGCGCGAGCGACAGCGCTTTATTGCGCGGGGCCGATGTTTTTCTCAAGGAGCGTCGCAAGCTCATTCTCGTTCCGCGCGAAACGCCGTGGAATTTGATCCACGCCCGCAATATTGTGACCCTGCTCGAGGCCGGCGCAGTGGTGCTGCCGGCGATTCCATCCTTTTACAGCCGGCCAAAATCGCTTGCCGATCTTGTCGATACCGTGGTTTGGCGAATCCTTGATCAACTCGATCTTCCCAGTCCGCGTACCTATCGCTGGCCGGATAAGACCGAAAAAGCTGCTCGCAAACGTTGAAGATCGAGGGTTGGCGCGCGCGTTGGTTGATCGCCATCGGATTTCGCCTGATCAAGCTTTGGTCCGGCACCTTGCGTTTCGAAATCGACGATCGCTCCGCTCTGCTCAGTACTCCCTTGGCCGAGAACTACATTGGTTCGTTGTGGCATAATCGGCTTCTACTGATCCCGTTTGTGTTAAACAAGTTCGCTCCTCACCGGCCTGGTGCCGGTTTGATAAGTGCAAGTCGCGACGGAGATTTAATCGCGCCTTTGACCGAGCGGTTCGGTTTTCAGGTCGTGCGCGGTTCCAGTTCGCGAATGGGAGCGAGCGCCACGTTGGAACTGGCGGGCGTTTTGGCTTCAGGTCGCGATGTCCTCATGACGCCGGACGGTCCACGCGGGCCCATTTACGCGCTTGGACCCGGAATCATCTTCCTCGCGCAAAAATCGGGTGCTCCGATCCAGCCAATTAACTTGGAATTCTCCAGCTGCTGGCGCGTCAACAGTTGGGACCGATTCATCCTGCCGCGTCCCTTTTCCACAGTCCGGGTTATTTTTGGTCCGTTGCACCGGATAAAACCAACGACGACTCCGGAAGAATTCGAGGCGGAGCGAGTTCGCTTGCAAGAGGCAATGATGACGCTGGTTGAACGGCGCTGACTCTTCTAAGTTCGATTATGTCCAAGCTGATCGACGGCCGCGCCATTGGCGAAAAGGTTTATGTCGATCTTCGGCATGAAATCGCGGAACTGAAATCGCGCGGTCTTACGCCGGGTCTAGCCGTCGTTCTTGTCGGCGACAATCCAGCGTCGCGCGCTTATGTCCGTTCGAAAGACAAGATAAGTCGCGAGCTCGGTTTGCATTCCGTGAAGCTGGAACTTCCCGCTTCGACCTCGCAATCGGAGTTGCTCGCGCGCGTGGAAGAGCTGAATCGCGATCCGGCGATTCACGGAATTCTTGTCCAGTCGCCGCCGCCCAAGCAGATCGATGAAGCCGCGATTGTGCGTGCGCTCGATCCGCGCAAGGACGTCGACGGTTTTCACCCACTCAACGTTGCGAAGCTCGCGCTCGAGGACCCGACCGGATTCGTTCCGTGCACCCCGCTCGGCGTTTTGCGTTTACTCAGAGAAAGCGAGATCGACATCTCCGGCGCGCATGCCGTCGTGCTCGGCCGCAGCATGATCGTGGGTAAGCCGCTTGCCCTTTTGCTCATGCAAAAAGGAACGGACGCGACCGTCACCATCGTCCATTCGCGCACCCGTGATCTCTCTGCGATCACGCGTTCCGCCGACATTCTGATTGCTGCGATCGGCCAACCGAACTTCGTCAAAGCGGCGCACGTGCGGGAGGGCGTGGTGATTGTCGATGTGGGAATTAACCGGGTGGAAGACGCGACGAACGAGCGTGGTTATCGGCTCGTTGGTGATGTAGCCTTTGACGAGGTCGCGGAGAAGGCCTCATCGATTACTCCGGTGCCCGGCGGCGTCGGCCCGATGACAATCGCGATGTTGATGTCCAACACGGTGAAGGCGTGCCGCGGATTGTGTAGTGGCGGCTGTCCCTAGCCGCAAATGTCCTAGGTGCGGGTGGGGACACGCGCCACTACATCTTCGATCCCGGGACGATTTTCCCTGTGAGTAATCGCAGGATCGATGGCTGAAATCGCGCGGTTTGTAAAACTAAAGACGCAAAGCGTGGCGACAGAACGGCGGCGCGCGCGATCTGATTGATCCACAATCTTCCGCGATACATCGCGGCATGTGCACACGAGAATTCGCGCAAAGCTGATTGTCGATCTTCGCCGCGAACGATTTTGGCAATTGCGTGCGCGGCCAGTTCGCCACTGCGCAGTGCGTAATAGATTCCTTCGCCTGTGAATGGTTCGACCACGCGCGACGCATCGCCGATCAGAAAAAGATTTTCATGCGCGGGCGGCAGTGCGGCGCGAGTGAGCGGTGTGATCGTGCGCCATGGATGATCGGCAGTGATGCCGAAATTTTGTTCGGCCCACCGGCGTAAGGAGGAGATACTCGCTGGCACGCCGACCAAACAAAGGTTCAATTCGCGATCGTTCACCGGAGCCTGCCCCGAATAGCCTTCAGACAAGAATTGCAAAACCACGCGGTTGCCGAAATTGTGCGGCAACGGGATGTGGGTTTGCAGAGCCACTCGCTCGCGCGCCGGCCGCGGCAGCAAATTGCGAAGACGCGCGACCGTCGAGTTGCGTCCGTCGGCGCCGACGAGAATGCGCGCTTCAATTCTCTCCTGGCCAATTTCGATCATCCAATGAGATGACTTGGTCTTTTCAATGCCGCTGACCGTAGTCACATCGCGCACTCCCGCGCCGAGTTCTTGCGCGTGCGCCATAAGCAGCTCATCAAACAAACTGCGTTTGATGGCGATCTCGCCTCGTTGCCGCGCGGCAGATCGACCTGAGTTTTTTGGCCGTCGATGGCAATGAATTCGACGGCATCGAGAATTCCGTGAGGCAGCGCGCGGACTCGCTCGAAAATTCCGAGCTGCCGCAGCACCGGCCAGCACAATGGATTTAGACAGTCCCCGCAAACTTTTTCACGCGGGAACTTTTCGCGCTCAATCAGGAGAGTGCGCAAACCGGCCCTGGCGCAAAATGCAGCGCAGGTCGATCCGGCGGGACCTGCGCCAACAATGACAACATCGAACATCGTTACTCGATCTTGCTCGAAGGCGAGGGCATTTTCCACTCGCGGATTCTCGGGTAAACTCTTCGCGGTTATGGGGGCATCGAAAAAAGAGAAACCAGATTTGCGTCAGAAGGTGCATGAAGTGCCGCACAAGCCCGGCATTTATCTTATGCGTGACCGTTTCAACCGCGTGATTTATGTCGGAAAAGCCCGTGATCTGCGCAAACGTGTCAGTTCCTATTTTCTTCCTTCGAAAATCGCGCAGGCCGATTTGAAGACGCGAGCGATGCTCGACGCGGTTTGGGATTTCGAGACGCACACGGTGCGGAACGACGCGGAGTCACTCTTGCTCGAAGGCAAGCTGATCAAGGAATACCGGCCGCGTTACAACATCTCATTTCGCGACGACAAACGATTCCTTCTGGTCAAGATCGACCTGTCGGAAGAGTGGCCGCGTTTTCGCTTGGCGCGATTCAAGAAGGACGACAACGCACGCTATTTCGGACCGTATGCGCACTCCGGCGCGCTTCGGCAGACACTCAATTTTATGCGCAAAAAATTCGGCGTCCTCACGTTTGGACGCGGTTCGCCGACTGAGCGCGAATTGAAATCGGCGACGTATCAGGTGCCGGTGCGGTTAAGTGAAATTACCGCCGAGCAATATCGAGAGCGCGCGGCGCAAGCGTGCGAATTTTTGGAAGGCCATTCGCGCGAGATGATCGAAGCGCTCGAAGGCGAGATGCGGAAAGCAGCCGACAAAACAGATTTCGAAAAAGCGGCCGAACTTCGCAACATGATCGACGACTTGCGGAACACGACCAGGCCAATGCGCCGATTCACTCGCGGAAGTTTGCCGAGCACAATCGATCCGACGGCCGATGTGCAAGCATTGGCCGATGCGCTTCAGCTCCCGCGCGTGCCGATAGTCATGGAATGTTTCGACATTTCGAACATTTCCACGACGCACGTGGTTGCTTCGATGGTTTGTTTTCGCAACGGCGTGCCGGACAAGGATTTTTATCGGCGATATCGAGTGCGGACGGTGCAGGGCCAGGATGATTTCGCGAGCATGGCGGAGGTGGTGCGACGGCGTTATTCGCGCGTACTGCTCGAAGCGCGTGAAAAGAATCCGGATGCGGCGGAGTTTTCGCAGGAGGATACGGTTGAGGGTTTGCAGCGTTTAGAAAAGCAAACGCTCAACGCCGAAGGCGATCGAGAAGCCAAGATGGTTCCGGTGCGTTTACCCGATTTCATTATTGTCGATGGAGGGAAAGGGCAGCTTTCCTCGGCTTGTCGGGAATTGCAGCGACTCGGTTTGCACGATCTCCCGATCATCGGCCTGGCCAAGGAGCACGAGGAGATTTATCGGCCGGGTCGCGCGCTGCCGTTGCAACTGCCGGTCGATTCCGGCGCGTTACGTTTACTCCAGCGGATCCGCGATGAGGCGCACCGGTTTGCCAACACTTATCATCAATTGCTGATGAAGAAGCGCATCGGCGAAAGTATCCTCGATGATTGCCCGGGCGTAAGTCAGAACCGGAAAAGCTTGTTGCTGCGAAAGTTTGGCTCGGTCAATCGCCTGCGCAAAGCGAGCATAGAAGAAATTACCTCGACCGAAGGAATCGGGCCGAAGCTGGCGGACGAAGTGTATCGCTTTTTGCAGCGGCATTGACGCGTTCGGCAATCTCGCCAAAGGAAGATGTCGATCTTGTCATGTTAGCCCGCCCTCGTCTTTACCGAACTTTGCTGCTGTTTGCTTTTGTCGCGACCACTCACGGAGGACGCGCGCAAACATTGCAGCCCGAAACGGCGCGGAGTTTACAATCAACGCCTTCGCCAAGTGCGACGCCGGCACAAGAAGAAGAAACGATTATTCCAACTTTCGAAACACAAAAACTGGCGCGCACTTACATTCTCGATGTTCCCGCGCCGCGCGGCCAGATCACGGATCGCAATGGCGTTCCGCTTGCGCAAAACAAACTCAGTTACAATCTCGCGATCAATTTTCCGACCCCGCTCGATTTTTCGGATGCCCAGGCGATCAGTTTTGTTCGGGAGAAAATCGACCAGGCGGAAAAGTTAATCGGCCGCCCGATCAAAATTCCTGACGACGCCATTCTCCGGCATTATCGCAACCGCGGGATTCTTCCGTTCGAGATCACGCCGAACCTGAGCAAGCCGGAATACGAAGAGGTCAAAGACATGAAGGCGCCGATGGTGGTGCGACCGATCTATGTTCGCACTTATCCGAATGGGAAAGTTGGCGGACAAATTGTCGGTTACACAGGCAAGACCGGCCGCAATCTGGACGGTGTCATCGACAATCACGAAACGCTTTGGCCGGAGACGGAAGGCCGCGAAGGGCTCGAGCAGACATTCAACGAAATGCTCGCTGGAAAGCACGGCGAGTACAAGCTCACGTTTGATAAAGATGGCCGCAAGACTTCCGAGAAATTAATCGCGCCGCCGGTGCCGGGTAATAACGTCGTCACGACTCTCGACCTTCATTTGCAGGAGCTGGCGGAAAAAGCGCTCGAAGCAAAAGCGAAACGCGGCGCGATCGTAATTGTCGATCCAAACAACGGCGACATTCTGGCCATGGCTTCGTGGCCGACTTACGACCCGAACGTTTTCATTCCCTCAATCTCGGCAGAAAAATTTAAAGCATTGCAGGACAATCCGGACATTCCGCTCCTGCCGCGGGCGTTTCGTTCGTCGTATCCGCCGGGATCGACATTCAAAGTCGCAGTTGGCATCGCGGCTTTGGAAAGCGGCACCGTCCGGGCCGAAGACACCTATGAGTGCGTTCCGTCAATCGATATCGGCAACCTGACTTTTCACAATTGGAAAAAGGACAATCGCGGCGCTCTTAATTTTGTCGAGGCGCTGACCGAATCGTGCGACACCTGGTTTTACCAAGTCGGGATCAAGACCGGCGCGGAGCCGATTATCGACTGGGCGTTGAAGTTGGGCTTTGGCGAAAAATGCGGGATTCCGTTGCGTGGCGAAGTCGAAGGGCGTGTGCCAAACGACCAATACATGAAAGCGACTCACGGTCGCAAATTGCTCAACGGCGACATCGCGAATTTGTCGATCGGCCAGGGAGACATGCTGGTCACGCCGCTGCAAATGGCGCAAGCCATGGCCATCGTCGCGAACGGCGGCACGTTTTATCAGACGCGCCTCGTGCAACAGGTGCAGACGTTGAACAACGAGATCGTCACCGCGTATCAAGTGCGCGCGAAGAAAACGCTCGATTGTTCGCTTTCAACCATGGACCAAGTCCGCACCGGTCTGATCGAGGTGGTCAACGGTGCCGGCGGTACCGCGCATCAGGCGAGTCTCGACAATGTGGAAGTCGCCGGGAAAACTGGTACCGCGCAGTGGGGTCCCAAGAACAAAGAGCGCACGGCCGCGTGGTTCTCCGGGTTTTTGCCGGCGGACAAACCGCAATACGCCTTCGCCGCACTTTACGAAGGCGATGTCGGCAGTAAAGTTCACGGCGGCTCGACGGCTGGCCCGATGATAGCCGACATTTTCAAAGAAATTTACAAGGGCCAGAAGGCCAACGGACGTCGCAAACGAGAACCACAGCGCGGAGAAGTTCGGCGAGCCGAACCAGTGGAAGAAGACGAATCTAATTAGCTGTAGCGGCCGTCTATGATCGCCGAAAACAAATTAGATTCGGCGCTCACAGAGCGCCGCTAGAGTCACGCAGCGCTCGCTTCGGCCGGCAATTCCATCGTGCCTTTAAACTTCGGTTCTTCCGGTTCGAGACCGAAATTCTCGGAATAGAGATCGTCGATCTTGGCAAGACCATCCGCAGTCAGGGACGGACAATCCGGTACTTTCGCGAATTCGATCAACTGCTCTTCGTTGTAAATGTTGGGCAGCGTCGAGGCGACACGATCGTCGGCGAGCAACCATTGCAGCGCGGCCTGGCCAAGGGTGCGCTCGGAAGTTTCAAGAAACCGCAACTTGTCGATCTTCTTGATCCCATTGAGCAGCCAACTGCGCGGCCGATGACTACGATGATCGGTCGGCGGGAAAATTGTGTCGGCCGTGTATTTGCCTTCGAGCATTCCCGATGAATGCGTCACGCGAATGAGAAACATTGTGTCCTTGCCCGCCTCGGTCGCCGCATCTTGCATGGCGCGACCGGGATGTTGCTCGAGCATGTTGTAGATATGCTGCACACTCGTGATCTCCCGTTCGCGGATGCAGTTGATGCCTTCGTAGAGCCAGCCGACTGCCGGACCGAGAGCGATGCCGTAATAGCGAATCTTGCCCGAGACTTTCAACCGCTCCAGCGTTGTCCAGAGAGCATCGTCATAAACTTGTTCCATGCGAATATTATGGAGCTGCAAGAGATCGACATGATCGGTCTTGAGTCGTTTCAGCGCCGCCTCGGTCGCGCGCATGATCGCCTCCGGCGAAAAATCCTGCGGTATCTCGCGCTGTCCGCGCCCGCGGGTTTCACCGTGCGTGATGAAATCGTACCCGATCTTGGTCGCGATCACGAGCTGATCGCGCTGTGTCGGAAAAGCTTTGGCAATGAGTTCCTCGCTCAATCCATTTCCGTAGGTATCGGCGGCATCGAAAAGCGTGACGCCAAGGTCAAACGCCTTGTGCATGAGAGCGATGGCTTCGCCTTCGGTGAAAGTTCCCCACCAACCGGTGGAAATCGTCCAAAGACCGAACCCAACTTCGCTCACTTTGAGGTCAGTGTTTTTGTAAGTGCGAAAGCGCATTGATATCGAAGGTAAACGGCCAGCGTTCCATGCTCAACATCCAAGATCGTACTGCCATGTCATCTTGAGCGGAGCGAAGGATCTCGCAAACGCGGATTGATCACACAAGCTGGTGGAAAGCACGCTCTTGGATTGGGAGGTCCCTCGCCGTCTGACGCGATTCGGCTTAAACTGGATCGCGAATGGAAAACCGACAAACCACCAGTGCGTTACTCATCGTCGGTCACGGCTCGACCGTGAATCCGGATTCAAGTGCGCCAACGCTGGCGTACGCGGCCGAGATTCGGCGACGACATTTTTTTGTCGATGTTGCCTGCGCATTTTGGAAAGAAGAACCAAGTCTCCGTGACGCGCGTTTTTTCTTCGATGATTCTGCGATCAAAGAGGTCTACGTCGTGCCGAATTTCATCAGCGAAGGTTATTTCACGCAGACGGTCATTCCGCGTGAGCTCGAATTGGGCGGGCGAATTACGAACCGCGGGAATGGGCAAACATGGAAGTATTGCGAGCCGGTTGGAAACGATTCGGAGATGACCGAGCTGCTGCTCAAGCGCGCGAAAGAAATCGCGCCTGAAGCGCCAGCAGGATCGACGACTCTCATTATTGCGGCGCACGGCACCGATTTGAATGAGAACTCCGCGGGGGCAGCGAAACGCGAAGCCGAGAAGATTCGCAAACTTGATCGCTACGCCGCAGTCCTGAACCTTTACATGGAAGAACCGCCGTTGATTACCCATTGGATGAAATTGACAGACACAAAGAACGTCGTCGTTGTTCCCTTTTTCATTTCGGACGGACTGCATAGTTACGAGGATATTCCCGTCATGCTCGGGATCGCCAAGAAAAGGTCCGCATTGAACTTGAGCGCTGCCGCGCGCGACGAAATCTTTCGACAAAATCCATACAAGATCGGCAATCGCTCGTTGTATTACGCCAGCGCCATCGGCACCGAACCGCAGCTCGCGGATATCATTATCAAGCAAGTTGCGCGTTTCGATTGCGGCAGCGAAGGTTCCCTCCCAACCTCCTAATTTTCGAAATGGACGCCGCCACAATCAAGAAGTTGCAAGATCTCGGGGCGTTCGTGCTTGCGAGCGGTTGTAAACCGAAACAGATGAAGAGCGTCGCGGAAATGATCCGGGCGGCGCGCGATTACCGGTGGGTGGGCATTTACAAAGTCACGCAAAAGGAATTTGTGATCATGGCGGCAAGCGATGATGAACCGCCGGCCTATCCGCGGTTCCCGCTTACCCAGGGCTTATGTGGCGCGGTCCTGGAGACGAAGAAGGCGATCGTGGTGGGCGATGTGCGAAAGGACACGCGCTACCTGCCAACGTTTCACACGACGCGCTCGGAAATCATCATCCCGATTGTGAATGAGCATAAGCAGGTTGTGGGCATGCTCGACGCCGAAAGCGAAAAGACGAACGCCTTTCGCGATGTAGATGGACAATTCCTTGAGCGTGCGGCCGGTCTGATCGCGCACTGTCTAAGTTAGCGAAATCAAACGGCGCGATGCCCGATTCGATTGAGCGAGCTCTTGCAGCCGCGCTGACCGACGCTTGTTACTTCGGACAGATCTTGATTCGAAAGGCAGGCGAGAATGGTTTTGTTCTTTGCCATCGTGACGATCAAGGCTTCGACGGACTGCGACTATTTCAAAATCCGGAAGACGCGATTGAAATCTCGAAGTTCGACGACATCGAAAATTACCGCCCGCTGAAAACCGCACCCAATTTGAGCCGTGGATGGCAATTGGCGGTTGTCGATCTTTCCGATTTGCGGCGCGCTCTCGATTATTTTTATCCAGGAAGACTGGCGGCGTTGGTTGCTTGGAAAGAGAATCGCCTTAAGACGACGCCGTTGCGTCAAACATTGGATCGGCAATCAGGGATGTATCGCATCGCCGCGAAGATTTCTGATGCGCAGATTAACAGTCTCGTCGGAGATTTCTGTCGATCTGATGGTGGATGTTTGCGGGCGATTCTGTGGAAACGCAATGAGAGTGGAATAATTCCGTCGACAAAGTTGCCGCCGGAAAAGTTCGAGCCGGCGCACGATCAAGCGCTCGGGCCGGGGCCGACGACCGCGGCTATAGCTGTAATTCCGCTGCTTTGCCAGGAAGCTTGCAATTTGCTCGTGGCAGCGGCGCGCAAAGTGGTCAAAGGCGAATGATCGTCCGGGCGCGTATTGTCGTCACGATGGACGGCCCGCCGATCGAGAACGGCGCGGTCGTTGTCGAAGGAAATCGAATTGTCAATGTTGGAACGTTGGCCGAAGTCAAAGCGCACAATTCAAATGAAATTGTCGATCTTGGCGAGCAGGCGCTTTTGCCCGGATTGATCAACGCGCATTGCCACCTGGATTACACCTGTTTGCGTGGGAAGATTCAGCAGCAAGAATCTTTCACTGATTGGATTCGCGCGATTAACGCCGCAAAAGCGACACTCTCGCCGAGCGATTACGTGAAATCTATCGCTGCCGGTTTCGCGGAGGCGCAGAGATTCGGCACGACATCGATCGTTAATTACGAAGCGTTTCCGGAGTTGATTGCACGAACGCCCGCGCCAATCCGGACTTGGTGGCTGGCTGAGTTGATCGATGTGCGCAATGCAAATCGCGCCGGTGAAGTTGTCGATCTTGCGATGAATTCGCTAAATGCAATCGAGAATGGGGGATTAGCGCCGCACGCGCCGTTTACGGCTTCGCCCGACTTGTATCGACGCTGTGCAGAGGTCGCAAGACGCGGGAACTTCGTTTTGAGCACGCATTTGGCGGAATCGCGCGAGGAAATGTCGATGTTTCGAGATGGTTCGGGTCCTCTTTACGATTTTCTCAAAGAGATCGGACGCGACATGAACGATTGCGGCGGTGTCACGCCGCTGGCTGCGTTCTTAAAAAGCGTCGGCGCGCCCGGCGGTCGCGCCCTACCACCAGAGTGGATCGTCGCGCACTTGAATGAGCTTACGGAAAGCGACTTCGATTTGCTGGCAAGATCGACAACGAAGTTTCACATCGTCCATTCGCCGTGCAGTCATAAGTATTTCGGACATTCGCCATTTTCGCTCGAGAGATTGCGCGCGTTTGGTTTTAACATTTGCCTCGGCACGGACAGTCTCGCCAGCAATGACCACTTGAGTCTGTTCGCCGAGATGCGCGAGTTGCGGCAGAATTACCCGGCGCTCTCTCCGGAGACTGTCGTAGAAATGGTGACGGTCAACGCGGCGCGCGCGTTAGATCGACAAACGTTACTTGGGCGAATCAAACAGGGCTTTCGCGCAGATATGATAGCGCTGCGGTTTGAAGGGAAAGGCGAGGTCCTCGAGGAAATCATCGCGTTCGATAAAACGATGCCATGGGTCATGATCGATGGCCATGCGCGCTCTGAGACGTGACCTCGATTCTCATTTCCGCTTTCTTTTTTCTCAAACTTGAAATATTCTCTGCGCTGAGATTTTATGGCAAAGATCATTATCATCGATGACGAACCGGCAATGGTGGAAGTCATCGTGACTCTTTGTCGCGAAAAAGGGCATCAGGTTTTCCCGTTCAATTCTGCCTCGAAAGCGATTGAACAACTCGACAGCATCAGCCCTCAGGTGGTGATCGCCGACATTAAGATGGAGACGATGACCGGGTTCGACGTGCTGCGGCACGTGCGGGAGCATCACCGGCAGACGGCGGTGATTTTGATTACGGCTTACGGCACGGTGGAGACGGCAGTCGAGGCGATGAAAATGGGCGCATACGATTACGTGACTAAGCCGTTCAAGATCGATGAACTGCAACTGACGGTGCAACGCGCGCTCGATTATCAGGCGGCGCTCCGGGAGAACGTTTACCTCCGTAAGGAACTCAAGAACCGCTACCGCTTCGAGAACATCATCGGGACGAGCCGAAAGATGCAGAATGTTTACAATCTCATTAACAAGGTGGCGGACACCGACAGCACGGTCTTGATTCAAGGCGAAAGCGGCACGGGCAAGGAGCTGGTGGCGCGTGGTCTTCATTTCAACAGCAATCGGCAACATCACCCGTTTGTAGCGATCAATTGCAGCGCGTTGCCGGAGAATTTACTGGAGTCGGAGTTGTTCGGGCACAAGAAAGGTGCGTTTACCGGCGCCGTTGCGGACAAGCGAGGATTGTTTGAAGAAGCGAACCTCGGCACCATTTTTCTCGACGAAGTCAACTCGATGGCGCCGCCGTTGCAGACAAAACTTCTGCGTGTGTTGCAGGAGCGCGAAATACGGCGCGTGGGCGACAACAAGAGCTCACCGGTCAACGTGCGCGTGGTGGGCGCAACGAACGAGCCGTTGATGCCGAAGCTGAAGGACGGAACCTTTCGCGAAGATCTCTATTATCGATTGGCGGTGATACCGGTCGAAATTCCGCCGTTGCGCGAGCGCTTAGAGGATGTGCCGCTGCTGGTGAACCACTTTTTGCAAAAGCAAGCGGGCGCGGCGGGTGGGGAGCCGAAGAAGATCGATCCGAAGGCGGTCGATATTTTGTGTCACTACGATTACCCCGGTAACGTGCGCGAGCTCGAAAACGCAATCGAGCGCGCGTGTGCATTATGCGAGGAAGATATGATTCTGCCGAGCGATCTGCCGCCGCATCTCGTTAGCCATGCCCAAGGCGAGGCGGTTGAGGAAGCGAAAGCGGCGATGCCGGTCGGGCAGCCACTGGATGATTTCGTTCAGCAACAAGAGCGCGGTTACATTGAAGCGACCCTGGCGCATTGCGAGGGCTCGCGCGAGAAGGCGGCCAGCATGCTCGGCATCAGCATGGCGACGCTTTACCGAAAGGTCGAGCCGAAGAAGAAATAGCGGCTTAGTCGTCGGCTCGACGATGAATTGTCGATCTCTAACCGCGTTGACTGAAGGCCTTCACTTGATCCGCAGCCTTTTGTAAATCATCGAGCTGCTGCAACGCGGCTTCCTGCTTCTTCAAAGTCTCCTCATTAGTTGCTTCCATTTCCTGAAGCAACTTGATCAACGTTGGAAGCGATTTCGAATCCGAAACCGACGGCGGCGTCGCAGTTGTCGATGCGATGGGTGCAGGGGAGGCGGCTTGGACTACAACCGTCGGACTTTGCGCGCGGATAATGCCGAAAGCGAGCGGGATGATCAAACAGAGCAGAGCGAGCTTGCGGTTCATTTATCGGCCCCGACCGGCGTAGATTCGCGCGATGCGAATGGCTTCGGCGACATCGGCGAGTTTCGTTTCGATCTTGACTTGATTGGCGGCGATTTCCAGTTGCTGGGCTTGCACTTCTTTGACGAGCGCCAAGAGTGCTTGGTCATCCTTCTGTGCGGGCGCTTGCGCGCTCGTTGACGAGATGATGGCAAGCGTGCCGGCGAAGAGAATGGCAGCGACGAATCGTTTCATGGGAAAGAGTTTGACTTCGCTGATTGGGTAGCAAGTCGCATTCCGTATCCGAGTTTTAGAGAGGTTGCGAAAACGCGTCGCCGCGCGCGGCCCGCAAACTGCTTGCCTGTCGGCGCTCGCTTCGGTAAACTCCCGGGACATGGCCGGCCCAGGAATGCATCAGACGCAGAACCTTTCGATGCAGCAGGTCCTGGCGCCGCAACTGCAGCAAAGCCTGCTCATTCTTCAGGCGCCACTTCTCGAGTTACGCAATCTCGTTCAGCAGGAAATGGAAACCAATCCGGTCCTGGAGGAACTGGCGACCGAGCCGATTATCGAGGGTGAAGAGGCGAAAACCGTGGCCGATGCGGAGTTCAAGGAGGAGTTCGATCAACTAGCCAAGCTCGATGAAGAATGGCGCGATTACATGGCGCAATCGAGTACGTATTCCGGCCGCTCGCAGGAGGCGGAGGAAAAACGCCAATTCTTTTTCGATTCGATCCCGACGCAGGAAACTCTGCAGCAACATTTGATGGGGCAATTGAACCAGACGGTTCTTAACGGCGGCGATCGCAAGACCGCCGAATTGATCATCGGCAACATCGACGACAACGGATTCCTGCAAACAACCCCGGAGGAAATGGCGCTCAACACCGGCATTCCGCAGGGAGATTTTGAGAACATCCTTACCCTCATCCAGAGCTTTTACCCGCCGGGAGTGGGCGCGCGCGATTTGCGTGAATGTTTGCTCATTCAACTAAAGCGCGAGGGCAAGCAGAGCAGTTTGGAATACAAAATTATTTCTGAACATATGCAAGACCTTGGAAAACGGCGTTTCCCGGAAATTGCGCGGCGGATGGGAATCAGCGTCGAACAGGTGCAGAAGTGCGCGAACAATATTGCGCAGCTCGATCCGCGGCCCGGACAAATATTCGCTGCTGCGCCGCAAAACTACGTTTTGCCAGATGTTACCGTTGAAAAAATAAATGGCGATTATCAGGTGATTCTAAACGGGGAACAGATTCCGCATCTACGCATTAGCAATACCTACAAAGACATCATGTCGCAGGACGGAAACGGCAGCGAGGTAAAGGATTACATTCGGGACAAGATCCGCAGCGGAAAATTCCTGATCAAATCGATCCACCAGCGTCAGCAAACCATTTCTAACATCGCGCACCAGATCGTGAGCCGGCAGCGCGAGTTTTTCGAGCGCGGCTCCGCGCACTTGAAACCAATGACAATGGTGCAAATCGCGGATGCGGTCGGCGTCCATGAAACCACCGTGAGCCGCGCTATTTCCGGCAAATATATGTCGACGCCGCAAGGCGTGTTCGAGATGAAATATTTCTTCACGCCCGGTTATCAAACCGCGACCGGCGAATCGATGAGCAACACCAGCGTGAAAGAGGCCATCATGGATCTCGTGAAAGACGAGGATGGTAACTCGCCCTTGAGCGACAAAGAAATCGTCGAAATTCTGAGCGAGCGAGGAATCCCAATTGCGCGCCGCACAGTGGCGAAATACCGCACCGAATTAAATATTCTGCCCAGCAACATGCGGCGGAAATATTGATGCTTGGGCATAGTTGATTTGTTGGGAAATTGAAGGATTGAGGCACCGGATTTCATTTCCTCGCTATCGATCTTCGAGTCGATGGTGTAGAGGCGGCGACTTAACAAGAGTGTTTGTCCAAAATCTGTGTTCCATCTGTCCAAATTATGGACTAAAAAGAAATGGTGAACTCCTCCCTGCGCGCCACCGTTATCGCTGAGTGGCGCGGTCTCTCCGAACGCAAGCCACGCGCGGATCGCCTCCAATCCACAACCGACGTGGTGCCGAAGATCATGCAGCGGCTCGGACTGCGGGAGCGGCTGCACGAGACCGAAGTGATCGAGGCTTGGGCAAAGATCGTGGGCGATTTTATCGCGGCGCATTCAGCGCCGGTCGCTTTGCGGGAAGGCATTTTGTACGTCCGCGTTTTGCAGCCGGCGTTGCATTACGAGCTCGATCAAGTTTCCAAGATCGACATCCTCCGAAAATTGAAGCAGCGCTTTGGAGCGAAAACGATTCGCGATATTCGCTTTCGTGTCGGCTGATTGGGCCCAGTGCGGCCGATGAAACCTTTCTCGACTTCCGCCCCAGATAGGTATTGCAGGCTCTTACCACCGTGGCAGCAGAGGCCGGCAGCTGGCACCGACGCGTTTCGCCGGCATACGAAAGCGTTGGAAGCGCTTGTCGCGACGATGGTGGATGACAAGCGACGCGTTTGTCAGCATTTTCCGCCGCATTGGCCGGAAAAGTTGATAACTGCCGGCTACACCTACTTTGGGCAGTTTTTGCATCACGACCTGACGGATGATTCATCGTCGCTGGACGAGGCGCTGCGGCTGGCGCCGGAGGAAATTCGGAACGATCAGCTGCCGCGGTTCGATTTGAGCAATCTTTACGGAGACGGTCCGTTTGCGGGGCGGCACACGGATCTATACGAGCCCGGGGACGCGCGGTTGAGAGTTGGTCCGAAAAATCTGTTGGCGAACGGCACCAGGCATTCTTTCGATCTCGCAACGAGCAATGGATTGCTACTGAGTGCCGACCGGCGTGCGAGCGAAAACGTCATCCTGCGGCAAATGACCGCATTCTTCGCGCGTCTGCATAATATGGCGGTCGAGCAGTTCCGGCCGGAAGCGGGTGGCGATCCGCAGAAACTATTTGCGCGCGCGCGTCGGCAAATGAGTTGGCAATTTCAGCGGCTGATCTACGAGGACTATCTGCCGCGGGTGCTTGATCCCGATGTTTACCGAACGGTTTTCCTCGAGAACTCGCCTCGAGTGC
The DNA here is from genome assembly GCA_003167365.1 of Spartobacteria bacterium. Taxonomy (GTDB): domain Bacteria; phylum Verrucomicrobiota; class Verrucomicrobiia; order Chthoniobacterales; family UBA10450; genus Palsa-1382. Next base: position 577,364 of record PMTM01000006.1, read on the forward strand.
AGTGGCAGACGTTCTCCATCCCGGTGGAATTTTCCGCCGCGGCGATGCGTTTTGGACATAGCATGGTGCGCTCGGAATATTTTCTCTCGCGCACGAGCCGCGACTTGAAACTGCTGGAGTTGGCTAATCGATCGCGCGATCCGCGATCACTGGAGCCGGAATGGGCGATCGAGTGGGGACAATTTTTCCAGAGTGCCAGTGCTGATTCGCAAGCGATCACTGTCCGGCCGATGAATGCAAAGATCACCGCGCCCCTGCACCGCCTTCCGCTCCCCGCCTTGCATGTGTTCAACCTTGGCGCGCCTACCTCGTCCGACGGAACCATCAACCTACCGCTGCTCACCTTGCTCCGGGGTGCCGCGCTGGCGTTGCCGAGCGGGCAGGCCGCAGCTCGGGCCTTCGGCGAACCGGAACTCAGCGAGCACGAACTGACGTGCGATTGCGCTGGCGCGCCCACTGCGCAGGGCGAAGTCCTGCACGCGCAGGGGCTGCTGCGCGAGACGCCGCTGTTCTTTTACATCCTGAAGGAATCGGAAGTACGCGCGGCTGGCAACCATCTCGGTCGCACCGGCAGCCACATCGTGGCCGAAGTCTTCCACGCTGCGCTACGCTACGATCCCGACTCCTACGTTAATCGTCGCGAGGCACGGGAAGCATGGCCCCAATTGGAGCTACCCGACGGCCGGGTTGCCGGCAAATCGCTCAGCGCGCTCTTCGCGATCGCATCGCAACTAAACTAGGCGCGGCGTTAATAAGGCGGCCAAGTGGCGACCCAAGAGTCGCGCCACGGCTCCGCTGGGGGCGTTGCTTTGTCGTCCGGAAGAACGAAGACAACGAGCCTGTTGCGCGCCTCCGTCGGGGTATCGACGCAGATTACCTCTACCGAAGGTGGAATCGTGATGCCGCCCAGCTCTTGGAAGGCTTCCCTCGCGTAACTCGGATTCGCGAGGACGTTCTTCCGCAGTTCGGGATCGTTAATCGTGGCGAGCAGAAACTTGTCGGCTGCGTCACGTTTTGCCTGCTTGTCATCCTGCCATTGTGTCTCATCCATGTGGTTTGTTCCTCTGATTTGCTTCCGCGGATTGAATGGATGTGAGCTCTTGTCTCAACTGGGTCTGACGCGCAGTGATGCCTGAGAGAATCTCCCTGAACCCGGGCGTCTCCGAAACACTATCAAATCGCGGGTCAAGTTTGGGCGAGCGATAGTCGAGCCAACCAGCCGTGGCTGCGAGCTGCAGATCGCGCAGCGCTTCTTCAGTGCGCCCGATCACCGCTTCCCCTGCCGCCAGCCGATAGAGCGATTCTGCATCATCCGGAGTAGTCGCAAGATGAGCCTTCTCCGAATTGATCCGGACTTCGGCCAGCGCAACTGCTCGACCCGCGTCTCCTCGTTCCTTGCTCAGCCGCGCTAGGGCCGAACCATAATCCACGGCCCCGGTGGACGCAGCTCTGCCCCCCCCTGCGGGGTTGGTGGAGGAGAGAGTGCTGTAGAGTTTTTCTGCTTGCGTGTAATTCCGGCCAAAGAACTCAACCAACGCCGCCATCTGTGAGGCGGTCGGAGAAGTAGAATACTTCGGCAGCTCGGCGCGGTAAATCGCTCGTGCTGCTTCGATGTCTCCGGACAACAATTTCAGTTGGCACAGGCCAATCCAGCCTTCCGGCTGGTCCGGCTGGTGCAACGCCGCCGATTCGAACTCTCGGCGCGCCAAGTCTTCGAGGCCCAGATCGGCGTAGCAATCGCCGAGCAGCGCGTCGTAATCCGCCGGTTGGCGCTGGCTCACTTTCGCCTTCAAGTACCAACCGATTGCGCGGTCCGCGCGGCCACGCATTCGCAATGAGTAGCCAATTTCCCCGAACGAGCGCTCACTTTGGTCGCCATATTCGAGCGCTTGGAAAGCATGTTCTTCTCCTTCAAGATAGCGACCGTCGGCCACACAAACCATCGCGTAGGCGCAATGCGCGGTGGGATTTTCCGGAGACAGTTGGATGGCGTCTCGCGCACTCTGGAGCGCCCGCGCCAAAGCTCCCGCATCAGATGAAAGTATATTGCGCCCCATATAAGCCATGGCTAGAAACGACCGGGCATTAATGGACAGCGGTTCCGCCCGAACTGCGCCTTCGAAGCAGCTAATCGCGCGGTCCATGTCCGCAATGTTGCGCCGCGCGAGTAGGTCGCGCCCTGCGATCATAAACGGGCGGGCACCATCGTTTTTCATCGCAGGGTCGACAGGTGTCGTCGCACGCGGAGAGTGTTTGTTGAGAAGCTCGTAGGCGGATGCGCCGACGTCGTGCACGCGGAGAAGGGCGGCGAGGTCGTCGCTTCCTTCAAAGATCCACGTGTCTAGTAACTCATGGCCCGCCGGATTTATCAGGTGGAGCGAGTAACGCGTGCCGGCCGGGACCTTGCGGCGCGTTCCCGTCAAGATCGACCGGCAGCCAGATTTTTTCGCGACCTCTTCCACTTCCTCTTGAGTTCCAGCGCCAGTCCACCGCGGCGGTAGTTCCATGTCGCGGACCGCCGATATCCCTACACTCGACATTTGCTGTTGCAGAATATTCGCAGCCACATGCGTGCCCTGAAGGTCTGGTCCCCCTTCGTCCAAATCAAGGAGCGGCAGGATGGCGATAGAATGTGCCGCCAGTTGCTCCAAGTTGAGGGCTGCTTGCAGACGCTGGCTATGAAGTTGGTGAGCGACGCCGATTCCGCCGAGCACAAGACATCCACAAAGGGCACTCGCCAGCACCCGGTTGCGGCGAGCCGAACGCCAAATTTTGGCGAGCGGCGAGATCGGGCGGGCCAAAATGGATTCGCCCTGTATCCAACGCTCCAGATCGTCGGCCAAAGCGTCGGCCGAAGAATAGCGTGCGGCGGGATCGCGATCGAGACAACGCGCGCAAATTGTTTCCAAGTCGCGGTCGATCGAGGGCACCAGGGAGCGCAAAGGAGGCGCGGGCTTTTCGACCGCTTGGGAGACGACCGCCAGCGCGTGTTCGCCGAGAAAGGGCGGGCGACCGGCGAGCAGGTCGAAGAGAATTGCGCCAAGGCTGTAAATATCGGAAGCGGGACCGGAACGCACTGTTGGTCCACGAGCTAGCTCGGGGGCAATGTAGCCCGGCGTTCCAAAAATTGTCATTGTCCGTGTTAGATCGCTGGACGCGTCGAGCCACTTGGCCAGACCAAAATCGCTGACCAGCGGTTCGCCGCGTCCGTCGAGCAAGATGTTGCCGGGCTTCAGGTCGCGGTGGAGAAGACCTTGTGCGTGCGCACTTTGGACTGCGCGTGCGACTTTCACCATCAGTGGCACAATCCGAAGAGGCGCATGATTCAAGGCCGGTCCTACTTCTTTCAAGCTCCCGCCCGGAGCGAATTTCATTGCGAAAAACGGCAAACCGTCTTCGCTTTCGCCCACTTCGTAAATCGGCAGAATGTTTGGATGATCAAGCAAAGAGGCGGCCTCCGCTTCGCGCCGGAAACGCGCCAATGTTTCGGGCGAGTCCGAGTGAAAACTGAGCACGCGCTTCAATGCAACGATGCGCCCCGAATGCTGCTGCCGTGCTCGATAGATCACACCCATTCCACCGCGGCCAATTTCTTCCAAGATTTGATAGTGGCCGATTCGCCAATTGCTATCGCGGATGTCTATCTTGGTAAGGATAGATTGCAGGCTTTCAGCGTGCTCTTCGTCTTGATCGTCGAGCCCAGCCTGCATAAGACATCCTAAACAAAGGCCGTTGGCCAAACGGGAAACGCCGTCGCAACGTTTACACTTTGCTACTTCGCGAACCATGTTCGCGAGCGAATCAGTAAGTCCGGGGAGATTCATGGAGGTCTATTCCATCGCGGCTAATACCACACACAGATATCGTATTTCCTCATCAACATCGTCGGAACGCTCAACGGTTTGCGCAACCTCATCCCGCAGCAAATCACGATAGCGCTGCCGCATCCGATGAAGCAGTCGCTTCACTTCCGATTCGGTCACGCCCAACTTTTGCGCGATGTGCGAATAAGAAACATCCGCCCGGTCCGCTATAAGATAACCGTTGATAAGATCGAATAAACGGCGGCGGCCGCGGCTTTCGCATTCTTCGCGCAATCGGCGCAACGCTCGCTCCACGACCGTTGCCGCCCAACGCAGATCAAAGATACTCTCCGGCGAAAGACTCTCGAGAGTCCGAACTGGAATGGAAAGCTGTGAAGGCGCCTCCGCCATCCAATCATCCCATGAGACGAAATTTATTTTGCCACCGCGCTTTTCCGCATGGCGCTTTTCCGCAGCATCGAGCAGGAAGTTCTTTAGCGACTTGAGCAAGAGCGAGCGAAAGCGCCCGCGGTTGGGATCAGCCAGCTTTAGTAGATTACCTTCCAGCACCATGACAAAAAAATCTTGAGTCAGATCCTGCGCATCACTTACTGGATAACCGCGGCGGCAGATGAAAGCGAAAATCGGCCGCCAATATGTCTGGCAGAGCTGGGTCAACGCGACGCTTCCTTGCTGCTTGCGGCGCGCGGGATTCGCGCCGAGAACCACACTCCAATGGGTCGTTGCAAATTGGTTGGCGCTTGCCGGCGTGGCCGCGTTCTCCGTTTTCACGAAGGGAGATCATGGTAGGATTCTAATCCTTACTCAAGCGTAAAATACCCCTTGATTGGTCTGGTAGTTGCGAAATCCTCGCCTCGTGCAAGTGCTAGCGGTGTGGAGAGAGTTACGTTTTCGCCCGATCAAGTCTGTGTCGAGCAACTTGAAGTCTCTGCCCGAGTTGGTGTTACCGAGTCGGAACGCGCTCAGCCACAGCGTTTGAGCATTTCATTGACGACGTGTCCGCGCCGCCCGCTTGTCGATCTTGGCGACGACATCCGAAACACAATCGACTATTCGGAGGTATGCGCGGAAACTAGAGAGTTTGTCCGAAATCGCACCGATAAGCTCATCGAAACGTTGGCCGATCACCTGGCCGCGCATTTGTTGCAGCGGTTCGCCATGCAAAGGATCACCATCGAGATCCGCAAGTTCGTTGTCCCGGACGCAAAATTTGTCGCGGTGACGTTAACTCGGGTTGTAGCGGAAGGTTAAAGCTGTGCGAAAGGGAAGATTCACTAGCCCGGCCCCGGATTTGGCGCAGCGTTACGGCGAGTCCGTTTCTTTTGATCGACGTTTGTATCGTTACGACATTGCCGGTTCCATTGCCCACGCGGCCGCTCTCGCCAAAGCGGGAATTATCACGGCGGATGACTGCGAGAAGATCGCCGCAGGATTGCACGCCATCGAAGAAGAGATCGCCGCCGGGAAATTTCAATGGGATCCGCAGCTCGAGGATTTGCACATGAACATCGAGATGGCGCTAACCAAACGAATCGGTTCGGCCGGCGCTAAGCTGCATGCTGCGCGAAGTCGCAATGACCAGGTTGCACTCGATCTGCGTCTTTATGTAAAGACCGAGATCTCGGAAACAATCGCGCGGTTGCGCGCGTTGCAAACCGCGCTGCTCGATCTCGCTAATCACCATGTCGATCTTGTCATGCCCGGCTATACGCATTTGCAGCGTGCCCAGCCCATTTTTTTCGCGCACTACCTTCTCGCGCAGATGGAAGCGTTCGACCGCGATGCGAATCGTCTCGGCGACTGCACGCCGCGCGTAGACGTTTTGCCGCTCGGTTCCGGCGCGCTCGCTGGATCGACGATTGTTCTCGAGCGCGAACTGATTGCGCGTCACCTCGGGTTTTCGCGCGTTAGCCAAAACAGTCTCGACGCGGTGAGCGATCGCGACTTCGTCTGCGAATTTCTATTTTGCCTGGCGATGATCGGACTCCATCTGTCGCGCTTGAGCGAAGATTTGATCGTCTGGAGCACGAGCGAGTTCGGGTTTATTGAATTCAGCGACGCGTTCTCCACCGGCTCCAGTTTGATGCCGCAAAAGAAAAACCCGGACATGGCGGAGCTGACGCGCGGCAAAACGGGGCGGCTTTACGGTAACCTGGTCTCGATCCTGACGACGTTGAAAGGATTGTCCTTCTCTTACAATCGCGACCTCCAGGAAGACAAAGAAGCGCTCTTCGATTCGGTCGATACCGTTCGAGCCGCGCTGGAGGTTTTTGCGGCCATGATGCCGGAATTGAAAATCAACACCGCGCGAATGGAAGCGGCCGCGGCCGACCCAAATCTTCTCGCCACCGATCTCGCCGAATATCTCGTCAAGAAAGGAATGCCGTTTCGCGAAGCGCACGAAACTGTGGGCCAGCTTGTCAGGCAAGCCGTCGAAGCCAATACGACTCTCAATCGAATTTCGCTCGAAAATTTACGCAAGGTTTCGCTCCTATTCGATGTCGATGTTACGAATGTGTTCGATGTGCGACGTTCTCTTGCTGCTCGTCGTGCCACCGGGGCGCCGTCGCCGGAAAATATTGCCACGCAAATTGAAGAGTGGCGCAGGAAATTGGTGTAGAAGCGCGTGTCCTCACGCGCAGTTTGCCGCTGAGGACAGCGGCCACTACATTTCCGGCGTGAGACGCAGTAATCTCGTGCGAGACGCAGAGGGTTGGAAGACGATCTCTAGCGAAATGCACTTCGCGAATTCCCATATCGAAGTTGTGACCGATCGAGTGCAAACGCCCTCGCGATCGAATCCGCGCGTGTGGGCGATTGTGCATCGGAAACCGGCAGTGGTGATCGCACCGATGACTCGCGACGGTAAAATTCTTTTGATTCGACAGGAGCGCGTGCCGATTCGGGCGGCGATTTGGGAATTTCCGGCTGGGCAAATCGACGAATCCCACGAGCCGAAACAAGACGAAATCGAAAACGCCGCCTTGCGCGAACTGCGCGAGGAAACTAGCCATGAACTCGCGGCGGACGGCGAATTGATTTCGCTCGGTTACTACTTTTCTTCGCCCGGATTTACGGATGAGCATGGTTACTTCTTTCTGGCACGCCCAGTTGAGCCATGCGTTGATGCGCACGCCCGCGACGAGTCGGAGTCGATTCTCGATTGCCGATCTTTCAGCATTGACGAGCTTTCACGAATGATTGCCGAAAACGAAATTCGCGATGCGAACACGCTGAGTATTTGTGCGCGAATGGCGGTGCGCGGTTTTCTTTCGCTCAAATCCTGCTGAACGATTCTTGATCCAATGGCGTTGCGGGACATTTTTAAATTTCGAGAGCTTCCCGAGGGCGAAACTTCGAAACCGTTCCTCGAACATCTCGAGGACTTGCGATGGACCATTGTAAAGATGGCGATCACCCTTGTCGCCGCGATGATCGTTTGCCTCGCGTTCCGCTCAATACTTGTCCAGGTAATGCAAGCGCCGTTGCACGCCGTCGATCCAAAAGTCGGCGGGCTCCGCGCTCTCGGCATCACCGATTCATTCGTGATTTCGTTTCATCTGGCGTTTTACGCGGGGATCGTTCTTTCATTCCCGCTGCTCCTTTATTTCATCGCGGAGTTCGTTCTGCCTGCGCTTACTGGATTGGAGAAGCGTTTCTTGTTGCCGGCCATCTTCGTGAGCTTCGCGCTCTTTCTGCTCGGTGTTCTGGTTTGCTATTTCTGGCTCTTGCCAAGAACGATTCTGTTTTTCTTTCGCGACACCGAGTCGCTCGGCTGGACGCCGACATGGACGGTGCAGGAATACTATTCCTTCGCCACCAGGTTCACGATTGGCTTCGGTCTCACTTTTGAATTGCCGGTGGTCGTCCTCGTGCTGGTCCGGTTCGGGTTGGTCACCTATCAGTTCATGGCCCGCACTCGGCCGTACGCCATTGTCCTTATCTTCGTGCTCGCCACCATCATTACTCCGACGCCGGACATCTTGACTTTGATCGCCATGGGCCTGCCGATGTGCCTGCTTTACGAAAGCTGCATCTGGATCTCCTGGTTCATGCAACGTCGAAGATCGAGATCGACCAGCATCTAACGCGTGGACGAATCCGCCTACCGGTTTCTTTTCAACGCGCTCGCTTTCGTGCTCGGAGCGGTGGTTGGCTCGTTCTTGAACGTCTGCATTTATCGGCTGCCTCTCGATCTCTCGATTAACAAACCACGCCGTTCATTTTGCCCGAGTTGCAAGACTCCGATCCCGTGGCGCCAAAATCTGCCGCTGCTCAGCTGGTTGTTGCTCCGCGGTCGTTGCGCAAATTGCGGAACCAGAATCGCATTCCGCTATTTCGCGGTCGAATTGGTCACCGCGCTTTTGTTTCTTGCGCTTTGGCAAACATTCCCGCCGGAGATCGCCATTGCCTATTGGGTTTTCGTTTCGCTTGTCATCGTCGCGACATTTATCGACTTCGAGCATTTCATTATTCCAGATCGAATAACAATTGGCGGCGCCATCGCGGGAATTATCGCGAGCGTTCTCGTTCCCGGATTGATGAATACGCACTCGCGAATAGCCGCGGGCGTCCGCTCTCTGCTGGCGGCTGCGCTGGGCTATGTAATCCTCTGGATTGTTCTCGAGGCGGGCAAAATTGCGTTCGGCAAGAAGAGAATCCGGCTCGACGAACCGACTCGGTTTACCTGGGTCAGGCATAATGACGACGCCAATTTCGTTGTCGGTGACGAGCGCAGCTTGTGGAGCGATCATTTTGCGCGAGAAAGCGATCGGATGCTGCTCAAGTGCGATCACGTTAAGATCGACCATCATTCCTACGAAGAGGTCACGCTGGATTTTCATTACAACCGCGTAGCAATCGCCGCCGATAAATTCGCGCTCGATCAGCTCCACGAGATTTCCGGCGTTGTGCGCGAGCTTCAAATTCCGCGCGAAGCGATGGGCCGCGGCGATCTGAAATTTCTAGCCGCGATTGGCGCATTCCTCGGTTGGCGCGCCGTCTTGTTCAGTCTCTTTGGTGGGTCGCTCGTCGGATCGCTGGTTGGTCTGGTCACGCTGCTCGTCGGAAAGCGAGTCTGGTCGGCGAAACTGCCGTTCGGCCCCTATCTCGCCTTCGGCGCGCTGATATGGATGTTTTTCGGCGACGCGTTGCTTCGTTGGTACACGGGATTGTTTAGCCCGTAAAGCGCCGCGACCGGTAAAGAACAAGGAGCAGCGCGGCCGCGAGATTAGTGCCGAGCAGTAATAGGCAGAAAATTCCGATCCACCGCGTCCACGAAGCGGAGATCGCCAATTCGTAAGCAAAAACGGCGACGAGAACTTCGATCAAGATGTCCTGAGCATGCCGGTTCGCCATTTTGCGAAAGATTCCGCCAATTCGCAGAATTTTGATGACGAGTGAATTGAGGTAGAAGACCAACAACCAAAAAATAGAAACAGCGAAGACGAGCAAGATGACAGCGGTGATTACCTGCCAACCGGTGCATCGGCCGGCGAACAATTGCCGAGCGAAAAGGAAACTCACCATGAAAGCCACGATGCTCCCGAAATAAGCTTCTACAGCGTTGCTTTCCGAAATCTTGTCCGAGCCGCCGCGCATTCGATTCAACAGCCGCGGCAAGGCGAAATAGAAATCACTCCCGTTTGCGGTTTTCATATCCTAGAAAATCGGCGTGAACGCATACCATTGGTTCCAATATTTCGTCGTCACACTTTCGAGCACTCGCGACCAAAGAGTCATCGCCTCGGCGAGATCTTCTTCTCGCGGACGGTTCGTGCGCACGCAAAAAATCGGCTCGCGCACGATGATCTGATATCGACGGTAGCCTAGGCGAACGACAAAGAGCGGATAAATCGGCGCGGGCGCGACCAGAGAAAGAATGAATGGACCGCTTGGCAGGGAAACCTTCCGTCCGAAAAGTTTTGCCGGCGAAGATGCGACGTTGTCCATGATGCGATCGCCTTGAATGGAAACGATTTCTCCGTTGCGCAGCGCGTTGAGCAGATCGAACGAAAGCGACGCGCCCTCGGTGTTGTAATCCACTTTTACTGCGCCGGCGCCGGCTTGCTCCAACGCCAAATCGATATGCTGCGCGCTGCGTTCATCCGGCTCAGGCGCGCGGATCATGCGAATCGCGCGCTGGAATTTTTCGGTGAACAACGCCGCCCCGAGATCGTAGCTTCCCAGATGCGCGGTCAGAATGATGGCGCCCTTCGCCGCGAGCAGATTGTCCAGGAAATTGGCGCCGCTTAATTCGCAGGAGAAGCGTGCCTTATTTAGCTTGTAGTTTGTTCCTTCCGCCATCGTCCACGCGAAATTGTAAAACGTGCGAAAAGCCCGGAAATAGTTAATCACGCGCCACGAATCGGGCAGAACGACCCCGAGGTTGGACACAACCGTTCTTCGCGCCGGACCGGCGAAGAAGAAAAAGAAAATCGTCCAGAAACAGATCAGGAATGGATGAAAGTAAAAAGGGACGTTAGCGATCGCCCAGTCGAGTCCTCTTCGCCACAAAACTCCGCGAACGGCCAAGCCTTGCCACCAACCGCGAAGATCGTTCATAGAATCCGGCTGTGAAACTGAGCGTGAAATCTCCAGCGTTAGCCGGGAAAGAGAATGGACTTTGCCGCTGGCAAACGCAATCAGAGACGATTGAGCGTTGGACGTTGAGCGTTGAGCGTTGGACGTTAATCCGCCGAAATGATCTTTCGTAACGCGCGTCTCATTTTTCCCGACGGTATTCGGGACGGTCTCGAGCTGGTTGTTCGCGATGGCAAAATCGCCGAGTTGCGGAAGAGAACGGATAGCCGCGGAAAAGAGGTTGTCGATCTTGACGGAAATTATCTCGCGCCCGGATTTGTCGATCTTCACGTCCATGGCGCGGTCGGACGCGATACGATGGAAGCTTCGATGGATGCATTTCGCGCAATTTGTGATTATCACGCAAGCGGCGGCACGACTTCGCTGCTCTTAACGACCGCGACTGCTCCGATCGACACGATTGCCGACGTAGTGAAAGCGATTCGCGATTGTCGATCTTCGATCCAGCAAATCGCCGGCGCTCATGTCGAAGGTCCGTTTATTTCAAAAGCAAAACCCGGCGCGCAACGGGTGGAATTCATTCAGGACCCGACTCCGCAACGCTTCGCGCCGTTGCTCGAATATTCGGATGTGATCAAACGCATGACCCTCGCGCCGGAGTTGCCCGGCGCGCTCGACCTGATCGATCAACTGGTAAAGCGCGAGGTTGATGTTAGCGGCGGTCATAGCGATGCCTGGGACGAGCAGGCGCGCGCGGCGTTCGAACATGGGATGCGCAGCGTGACCCACACGTTCAACTGCATGTCGAGCGCGCGCCGAGATGGAATTTACCGGAAGGCCGGTTTGCTCGAGCTCGCGTTAAGCGAACCGGAGATCCTTTGCGAACTAATTGCTGATGGTCACCACGTTTCGGCGACATTGATGAAAATGTTGTATCGCGCGAAAGGAGCGTACGGGACTTGTCTGGTGACCGACGCAACCGCGGGCGCTGGTTTGCCGGCGGGATCACGCTTTTCGCTTTTCGGTCGCGAGTGCATCGTCGAAAACGGCGTTTGTCTTCTGGCCGATCGTTCGGCGCTGGCGGGCAGTGCCGCACGCATGATCGATCTCGTTCGCACTCTGGTCCAAGATGCCGGTGTGCAGCTGAGCGAAGCGATCACGATGGCAACGAAAACTCCGGCGCGCGCGATCGGACTAAAAACGAAAGGGTCTCTCGAAATTGGCGCCGACGCCGATTTCGCAATCTTGTCGCGCGATCTCGAGGTGGTCCAAGCGTTTGTAGGGGGAGACGAAGTTTTCGCGCTAGATCGACAATAGAAATTCAGCCACGTCGAGCGACGCGCGCGGCCGGCTCAATTTACTGATGTTCGTTTCCCATTCGCGCCATTGCTTGGCGTCGTCCGCAAACGCTCGCCGAACTTGAGCGACGACTTCGTCCGGCGAATGCGCCAGCACGCCGGAATTCGTTTGGACAATCAACTGAGCATTACCTTCTTCTTGTCCGGAGACGACGTGATTGATGATCATCGGACAACGCGCGGCAATTGTTTCCTGAACGGTCGCGCCGCCGGCTTTGCCGATGAGCAAGTGGCTGGCGCCAAGCATGCGCGGGAGATCATCGGTCCAGCCGACGATGTCGATCTTGCGATTGTTCGCGCTTGCTTCAATTGCTCGTCGAAGTCTGTCGTCGCGTCCGACGGTTACGGTAAGTTCGATGCCGAGATCGAGAAGCTTGCTTACCAATTCCGGCGCGCGTTTTGTTCCAGCGTTAATCATGTAGAGAACGCGTCGCGCGGATTCCGAAGGCGGTTGTCGATCTTGTGCGAGATCGGCGAATTTTGGGCTTACCGGAAAGCCGAATGTCTTGATCAGTTCGGGTGCGACTCCTCCCTTGCTCACGACCGCTGCGCTCTGCTCGTTGGGAACGAGAAAATAATCCGCGGAACACCGATACCAGATCGCATTGACCGTGATCGAATCGGTGACGACGACAACGCTCCGGCAAGATCGACTCGGCCCAAGAATCTGGTTGAGCATGTAGGGATAAGGCGGGAAGACCGAAACGACCGCGTCGGGTTGAAGGCGAGCGAGCAAATGGGCGAGTCGATTTTTGACGGGAGAAAAGAAACGCCCCAAATCCTGGTCTACGGTTGTCTTGAGATCGAGCCACCGATAAACGCGGCCCCAGGAACGGGGCCAACGATTGATGACCGTTAGATAAGCTTTGCGCACGAGTTCGTTGAGTGCGCCATAGGTTTCCGCGAAGAGATCGTGCATCTCGACCTCCGCATCCGGCGCCATTCGCGCGAGGCCATCCCGAATTCCGCGGGCGGCCGCATTATGACCTTCGCCGAAGCTCGCCGTGAGAATCAGAATTTTTTTCACGAATCGTTAAGAGAGATCTCCGGCGAGAACGAACGGAAGTTTAATGGATATTTCGATGCGGCAAAGTAAACTCTCCCCCGCGTGAGAGTGCTGTCCTTTGTTTGGAGAATTTTTCGGCGTTTGGTTTGGCAAACCGCGACCGATAACACCACCGGTCTCGCGGCCCAGATGGCGTATCAGATGCTTTTCACTCTCGCGCCGGGGTTGCTCTTCCTCTGGCATTTGCTTGGCCTATTCGGCACCGACCCCGCGAAACTGCATCGTATGTTTCTCATTTTAAAGAGTTTTATCCCGCCGGACCCGAGGGTGCAGGACATTCTGGATGCGGCGATGGCGAGCGTTGTTGTCACTGGTTCAAATGGAATACTGGCGAACGTGGGAATTATCCTCGGGATTTATCTGGGCACGATGTTTATCTCGACCATCTCGCGCGCGCTAAGCGAGACCCACGGCGTGCGCGAAGATCAACATTGGTGGTCGAAATATATCATCTCGTTTCTGCTGCTTTTTTGGTTCGGGATCACGCTGCTTGTTTGTTTCAACGCAGTCGTCTTCGGCGAAAAGCTCGCCGGCGTGGCCGAAGTGAATTTTCAACTAACTATCCCACTGCAAGAATGGGTCGTGGCGCTGAATCTCCCGCTTACTGCGCTGGCGCTGGTCCTGCTCGCGCTCGCATTGTATCTGCTCACGCCGGAAAATTATCTCACCATTCGACAAGCGCTGCCGGGCGCGATCTTCTTTGCGGTCGGTTGGATCATTGTCACAAAACTCTTCCAGTACTACGTCGCGAAATACGATCGCTATAACCCAACTTACCTCGCTCTCGCGTCGATCATAGTCTTGCTCACCTGGATGTATCTGACCTGTTTGCTCCTGCTTCTCGGCGGTAAATTAAACGCGATCCTGCGTCGCGAGCGGGAAAGCGCGACCACAGTTCCGGCTCCTCCCGCGCCGCAGGCCGCTTGAACACAACGCCGGGTCTGTTACGCTCCGCTGCCGTGGCGCGTTTTCGTATTTGGCTCACAATCGCATTCGCGCTCAGCGCGATGATCGGCACGTTCCTTTGCGCTCAGGGGAACGACGAAGAAGACCGCAAGCGGGAGCAATTTCTCAAAACCCGCGAAGCCGAAGCGTCTCCGACTGCATCGCCAAAGGCGAAGAAACCGAAGAGCAAAACAACTCCTACGTCCACGTCCAAAAAGGCGAAACCAAGCGAAACGGCCGAACCGAGCGCAACTCCGAAGGTGAAATCGGCGAAGAAGAAAGAATCGGAAGCCGAAGAAGCGAAGCCGAAGTCGAGCGAGACGCCGGAACCGTCAGCCTCGCCCAAACCAAAAAAGTCGTCGAGTTCGACAGCAAAATCCAAATCGACCAAGAAAAAATCGGTGGCAAAGAAAGAAGCGACGCCGAAGAAAAAAGGAATCGCAAAAACAAGCGGAGCCAAGGCAAAAGAGACTCCGACGCCAGAGAAAATACCGAAGGCTGTAAGAGCAGTCTCGCCAAGTCCAATTGCGACACCGATTGAGCGGCCGACTGCGCCACCTCTGCGCGCCATCGTTGCGCCCACGCCGGCGCCAACCATCGCGCCCATCGAAGAAGAACCGGCGCAGGTCACGATTGAGAAATCGGGTTACGAGAAACCAGTGGGTTTCTTTGCCCGGCTTTTCGGCGGCGGCGGTCGGAGCAGCAGCAGCGGCAATTATCGATATTTGACCAGCTCCATACGCGCGGAGATCGATCGTGCGCCGGTCATGCCGCGTCGCTGGCAATACATTATCGTGCACAACAGCGGGACGCGGCAGGGCAATGCCGCAGCGTTCGACTATTATCATCGGCATGTCCGGCGCATGCAGAATGGTCTGGCCTATCATTTCGTCATCGGAAACGGCACCTCGACTCGAAACGGGGAAGTCGAAATAGGCGATCGTTGGCGCCGGCAAATCAACGGCGGCCACGTGCACAGCGACTATCTCAACAATATCGCGCTCGGGATTTGTTTGGTCGGCGATTTCAATCGCGACCAGCCGACGCGCGCGCAACTGGACTGCTGCGAAGAGCTAATTCGGTATCTGCGACAGCGTTGCGGCAAGATCGATAACAATCACTACGCAATCGTCCGCCCGCATCGCGAAGTGAATCCGCCGCGATGGGCGACCGATTGTCCGGGCGACGCATTTCCATATTCATGGTTTCGCCGATTCCAGGAATGATCTGCCGCGAGCGCGGTTTGTAGGATTTTTCCCTACAGCAACGTCGACAAGATGAACGAAAAATTCGTTAGGCGAATTTTTTTCCGCAACTGCTTGAGTGATTCGGTGGTTTTACCTGCACAAACACTGAATCCAATGAGAAATATCAAATCCCTTCTAACGGTCATCGTATTGCTGGGTCTTTTTGCCGCGCCCGCTTTCGCGCAAGTTAGTCTCCGCGGCCTTTATATTCCGTCGCCGCAAACAAATCCTCCACTCATCATTTGGGTGCACGATAACGACACCATCGGTGTACACATTTTTGATTCGACGCAGCAAAAGGTCGGCTTCGGCAAAGGCCGATTGAGCAACGACAGCTTTAGCGTAACGACTTCGACCGGCCAAACGGTGGCCGGTTCCGTCTCGGGACTCGGGCCCGACCAAAAGCCGGTGATCACCGCGACGCTCGATACCAGCGGCAGCTCGACGCAATTTGCCGCGCCGCGTGATCCGATTTTTCGCACGCCGGGCGGCGGCGTGAATCCGCTGGCCGGCCGCTTTGACGGATTCGCTTACGATCAAACGACACCGGGCGAACTCGGTGTGACGTTCATTATCGATGCGAGCAACAATTTATATTTCATCGAGCAGATGCGGGGCAACAACGGATTCAACGGCGGCATCGGTACCGTGAGTCCGTCAACAACGACGATGTCCGATTCGAGCGACGAAGCGTCTAGCGACCCCGAGACCGTCAATTCGGGGACGTTCAGTGTGAGCACCGTGCAAGGCTTTACGGTCACGGGAAGTTTCGTGAATACCGACTTCCTCATGGAAGGAACATTCCAGCAGCCGAACGGCTCATATAAGTTCCGAGCCAAAAATGAAGCGGGCGCGTTTCATCTCAGTAACATCTCTACGCGCGGCTTCGTCAATACCGGCGATGGGCAATTGATCAGCGGTTTAATCATTAGCGGTGGACCGAAGCGCGTGCTGATCCGCGTGCTCGGCCCCGGTTTGGCGAATTTCGGTGTCAGCCCAATTTTGGAAACGCCAACAGTGCAATTTTTCCACAACTCGACACTGCTCGCTTCCGACACCGGCTGGAAGAACAACGCGAACGCGCAGGAAATCCAAGATACCGGACTCGCGCCGAAGAATGACGGCGACAGCGCTCTTCTCACGACTTTGGAACCGGGAGCTTACACCGCCATCATAACGGGCGCGAATGGCGCAACCGGTATCGCGCTGGTTGAAGTTTACGAGGTCGGGATTTTCTAAGCAGGTCAGCTAATGTTGGAGCAACGCCGCCGGGTATGAACCCGGCGGCGTTTTGCTTTGACGAGAATGTCGAGATCAGCCCGTGTTGAGCAAGTCGAGAATTTCTGCGCGCACGTTGCCGCTGTTTTCGTAGCGCGCCATCGCCGCAGCTTGCCCCTAAAGTATCCTGGACTGATATTCCTCTCGTTAGCCCGCGTTCATACGTCGCCATGATAAGTCGCAAGAAGATTAAATGGATACTGTGGTTTGAGACTCTGGGCTTCCTGCTCCTGATTCTGCTCTCGTGGCTCGATGAGCTTGTGAGTTTGCCTCAATTAATTTTTGGCGGCGATACCCACGGCGGCCCCAATTGGCACGAGGCTGTACTGGAGAGCTCGGCTTTGGTGATGGTGTGGTGCGTCGTGATTCTTTTCACGAAGCGGCTCATGCGGCGGCTATTTTATTTGGATGACTTTCTTCGGGTGTGCGCCTGGTGTCGAAAAATTGGTTACGGGGACGAGTGGACCACGGTAGAGGATTATTTTTCCCGGGGTTTCGCCATCAAGACCTCTCACGGCATATGTCCCGCATGCGAGGCGAAATCGGCCGAAGAAGGCAAGAGACGCGCGGCCTAACCGCTGGTTTCAGGAATAGTTAGCGCGTTGAACAGCTAAAGCGGCGAATATCAAACCGCTTCAACGCCTTCAAGAAGCTGGACAATCTCGTCGCGCACGGCGGAAAATAAAGCCGCGAAGGACGTCAATTCCGTTGCGCTACGATCAGATTGCTCTTGATATAATTCCACTGATAGCCAAATCCGAAATCCAGCGGCGGGGGACTCGTCTGCTCGTACAGTTCCCGAAGCTGCGGCTGGTAATGTTGTTTGAAGGAATCGATCGGGCCAATGTAAGTGCCGAAGAGTCGCAGGTTCCATTTGTCGCGATTGAAATAGGAAAGAGGAATTCCGGAGTCGTCTTGCATAATCGTGTTGCTGTGATCGAGCACAAAGTTGCGAATCGTTGAGAAGCCATTCTCAAACAAAAGATAAGAAGACGATTTCAACAGACTCGAGCCCACGCCGAAGTGTTGGCAAAAATTGAGAAAGCCGGGATTCGACTTGATTCCGTCATTGGAAATATCAGTGGTGAAATAAAACATCGTCTGCGTATTGCGCGTGCGATTGTCGATGTAGGAAATGCGCACGCCAGGAATGGTGCCGCCAGTTTTGCTGGGCGCAGTTTGCTGGAAGGTGCCGTTGCGATTAAGCGAGACAAACGTGACGTCGGTGATCGTTTTATTGGCGCGGGCGATCAGGACATAAAAAATAGGTAGCGTTCCTTTGAGCTCCTGCTGCAAATCGGTCTTCATGTCCTTGGTGATAAAAAAACTGAACCGCAACAGCGAGTTCATCGAGTTTTGAAGATTGCCGAGCGCGGTCGACATGTCGCGAAGGCGAAGGGGATCGGGCGCCGGGCCGATCGGCTCTGTGCCGCAGAGAACGTAAACCGAAGCGCTCGGGAAAAATTGATCGACATAAAGAAAATCCGGACCGCTAAACATGTAGAACGCAACCGGCATCGGTGCGGTGGATTCCGGGAGATACGCAGCCTGCCACGTTCGAATTTTTTCAAAGCGCGGGATAAGCTTGGTGAAGCGGTCTTCGAGGGTCGCCGCATGTTCCTGCCATTCCGGAATCTGAGCAAACGGCGCGAGTGGCGAATTAGGTGGAACCGGCATGCCGGCGAGAAAATGGGCTGCATCGTCCGGTGAGGCGATCACGCCCGGCGGCACTGGAGGCAAAATTGTGAGTGGGCGTTCGCGCGACGGCGCCGGCGGCGGCACCCGAAGCAACTGTATTGGTTTTCCACTTGGACTAGGACTTGGAGATGGAGCTCCGAGCGGCCGGCCCGGCTGGTAAGGTTGTTGCGCCTGAAGCTCGATCGCTGCCACGAAGATCGACAACGCGACCGGCAAAAGTATTCTCGCGCGAAACCTGTTCATGCCGATTTACCGAGGCGTTTTCCCGTTAAGACGTAAAGGACCAAGCCGGCAAGCATTGTCGCCAATCCGGCCAACGACTCCTTCGGATGCGAACGGAAAATATAAATCATCATCCAAATTGTGATAGCGGAGAAGAGAAGCGGCGGCAGCGGATAGGCCCATACCTTGGAGGGGCGCGGAAGTTGGGGACGAGTTTGCCTCAACACGATGACGCCGAGAACGGTGAGCAACGAGCAGAGCAAGAGCGTGAATTGAATGTAAACCACAACCAGCTCGAAGCTGCGCGTGAGTAGAAGAAGATTCACGAACAAGAGTTGCAACAGCAATGCGTTCGCTGGAATGCCGTTTCGATTCTTTCGTCCGAGAAATCGAATCAGCGGATTATCTTCACCCATCGACATCGTCACGCGTGGACCGATCCAGGTCATCGAGCTGATGGCGGAAACGAGGCCGAAGCAAATAATCGCACCCACGCCGCGGCCTCCATTTTCGCCGAAGATGTGTTTGCCTGCGATCAAACCGACTTCCAACTGGCCGCTCAATTCCCGGATCGGCGTGGTCGCAAGAAAAATAGCGTTGAGTGCGCTGTAGATCACGATAACTACGAGCGTGCCGCACAAGAGCGAGCGCGGGACATTTTTCTGTGGCTGTTTGATTTCGCCGCTGATGTAGGCGGTGGCGTTCCAGCCCGAATACGAATACATCACGTAAACTAGCGCGACCGCGAATGGCGCGCCGAAGATCGACGTCGTATCGCCGGCCGCAGGTAAAAACGAAACCGGCTGCTTTGGATCGAGAAAGAGTCCTGTGCCGATGAGACCGCCGATGAGGAGCAATTTCACGAGTGTCGAGATATTTTGAAACGTGCTGCCAAGTCTCAAGTTGCCGAGATGGATGAAAGCGATCACCCAAACAATCGCAAACGAGAGCACAACCGGTGATCCGAATCCGAAGACGCCGTTGAAATATTTGCCGAAGGCCATGGCGGCGAGCGCCACCGGCGCGGCAAAGCCGACCGTCGCGGAAACAATGCCCGCCATGAAACCGACCGCCGGATGATAAATCTTCGAAAGAAAATGATATTCGCCACCCGAACGCGGCAGCGCGGCGCTTAGCTCGCCGTAGGAAAGCGCTCCGCAAAGAGCCGCGATTCCGCCGACGATCCACAGCATGAGCAAGGCGAAACCGGAATGAATCTCCGGGAGCTGAAAACCGAGGCTGGTGAAGACACCGGTGCCGATGATGTTGGCAATGACAATTGCGCACGCGGTGAAGAAACCGATCGACCGTCGCGGTCCCTGCGGGGGCGGCGGGTTTTCGCGCGGGGACGCGTTCACGGTAGGATCGGCCACGGCATTCACTGGTACGATAGCTAATCGACTCGGATGTGCGCGGCCTTATTCACGCTGCCCTTTTGAAAGTGTACGCGAGAGGCCCGTTCAATTTTGTTCGGTTGTCACAAGCGATGTCGGTAAAGCGCGCCGCGCGTTGCGCGATTTATAACTTATCGCGGAACCTACCTATTCGCCGGTTTTCGAAACCGGACGGCCATTTGCACGAGCGCTCTCCGCTTGAGAAAACAGGGAAGGAACTCTGTTCCAAATTCAAATAAATCGATTGCCCGCCGGAGTAGGATTCGAAGCAGGGCTTCGGTCTTCATATGACCGGCCGTAAGCGGATTTGTGAAGAGCTTGATGAAATCACAGACCCGCGCGATCAGCCAGAGGGGAGATTTCTTCCGGATGAATCGTGCCGCGGCTCGACCCCTTTCATCTTTCACGCGCCTAACAAATCCAGGGAATCAGCCGTTTTGTCGTTCGCATATACTTGCGATAGTCGTCGCCAAGTCCCTCCGCAAGCGCGCGCTCCTCAACGTGGATGCGCCACAGAAACGCGCCCACAATCGGCACGTCACACACAGGATCGATATCCAATTGCTGAGACAAAATCCGAATCCGACGAATGCGATCAGCGCGCCGGTGTAGGACGGATGCCGGATGAAACGGTACGGGCCGGAATCGATGACGCGTTGTTCCGCCGCGATCGATACATCGACCGTAAAATAACGGCCCAGATACCAGATCGAGTACCAGCGCAAAATCACGCCGAACGAAAAGAGGCCCAGACCAACGAGATAGAAATCTCGCCGATGCGGAAGCGCGGCGTGCGGGAACCAGGCAACGCTCGAAATACTGAGCCAAACGCTGACCGAGATCACGCCCCAAAGAACCGCAAGCGAGTGCCGATCGCGGGAGGCGGCGCGTTCACGCGAGCGGCGCGTAAGCGCGAGACAAAACTCGGAGATTCCGTAAATCGCGCCGAGCACCAACGGGCTGGGCAACGTCATTTAGGAAACGGTCCTATTTTCGAACGTAGATGGCCTCGGCCTGCACGGTCTTGTGCAAGATCGGCGCGTAAAACGATCCGCCGACGCCGACGCCAGGGCCGTTGTGCCAACGCCCGCCGCCAAGCCCGAATCCGCCAATGCCAATTCCAACACCTCCATTAGAGTTGGTCTCGATAACTTGCAGCAGGATGCCGTTCGCGCCCACCTTCGCCGCTTCCACTTTGATTTTGGCGATCGCTTCATCGACCTGGCTTTGATCGGTGAAGGCCCATGATCCGCTACTCCCTTTCCGGATGATCGCAATTCGATCGAACTTACGCGGCGGTTCCATGTAAACCTTGACGCGATCGGGATCGGTCGGCGGTCGCGCTTCACCCTCCATGAAGGTTGAGGCCGAGGCGTAGCTGCAGAGCAAGCAAATCAACGGTGTAATCGAGAGGACCCGCAAGAATGTCTTCATGACCGCGATTGTCGATCTTGCGCGTTAGATCGACAAGCTCAAAGCTACAGTCTGAATTTACGGACGAATCTCGATCGTCGTTCCGTCCGGTGTCACGCGCCACAGTTCTTCGATCTGTGCGTCGGTGAGCGCAATGCAGCCAGCCGTCCAATCTTTGCGGCGATGAAACGCACCTATCCAACCGCGGCCCTTCGGCAGCCCGTGAATCATGATGTCGAAACCAGCCGGGACGCCGCGACTGGCGGCGCGCGCGCTGTCTTCCGCTGAAGGATAGGAGAGATGGAGCGCGAGATGATAATCACTCTTCGGATTGCGGTAGTCGATCGTGTAGACGCCCTCCGGAGTTTTCATATCGCCTTCCTGTTCTTTGGCGCCGATTGGATTGCGGCCTAACGCAACTGGATAAGTCTTGATTTTTTTGCCGTCGTGAAAGACGGACAATTTCCTGGCCGACTTCTCGACTAGAATGCGATCGATTGTGGTGCCGGCGGGCAATGAATTCCAATTATGATGTGCGTAGAGAAATGTTCCGACTGCAAGAAAGACCGCCAAAATTGGGATGGCAAATTTCAAGCGAGAAACTATTCCCGATGGGTAGCAGCAAACCAAAGGCAAAAATCTGCGCCCTCAATTTCAACGAACTCGCGGTTTGGCGCCGGCACATGCGCGAGCAGATCCTTCGCGCCAGGCGAACCCATCCAAATGATTCCACCAGTGGGCGCGGAAGAATCAGAAATAATTCGCTGCCAATCGTCCGGATCGACGATGTCAGGAAGCAACACGCGCTGTGCGTAAAAGGGAAGGGTGGTGCCGTAGGGCTCGAAATTGCAAAGCACTTGTACGTTTTCTGAAAAGTGCGCCCGGATGAGTGTTCCAACTTTTGGGATGAATTGCGCCGACTCGTATGTCCGCCCGTCGAGCAGGTAGGTTTGCGACTGCAGACTTCGCGCGCGGGCTCGGCCAAACAATGCAACGAGAAGGATGAGGCAGAGCGCGACGGCGGTTCCAACGTGCCGAATCCCGCGTCGATCCATCCGGTTCGCCAAAGCATCGAGCGCGATCCCGCCCATCATCGCCACCGGCGCGATGAAGTAAAAGCAGGCGTAGTCGTGAATGAACGAAGCGTTCGGAAAAGCGACGACGTAAATCGCATCGAGCAGAAACAGCAGGAGCGCAGCCCAGCCGACCCAACGCAACGGCTCGGACAAATGTCGCTGCCGAAAGACATAGAAGGCTCCGATGACTGCCAGCAGCCATGAGATTGGAAAAATGAGAATCGCGAGAGAGCCACCGACCTCACGCAACCATTCGATCAAACTAAAGTGTGCGCCGTTTCCGTTGCCGGCGCCGGCGCGCAACTGAAACGCGTTTGCTAAATTGGTCCACGCGTCCGGCCGCACGGAATGGATTTGGAGAAGAAACAGAATTCCACTTACGACTGCCAACGCGAAAAGGGAGGCCGCGAATTTCGCATTTCGTCTGCGGGCAAAGTCGACGGCAAGAATGAGCGCGAGAAAATAACCAAGCCATGCCGTCCACATCGCGAGCAGGAGCGAAAGAAAGAAAGCGGCACACCATCGTTTCTTCTTTGTCACGATCCAAAATCGGAGGCTGAGCAACGCGGCCAACATCCACATCAACGCGCACGGCTCAAAGTTCACCATTTGCCCGTAGTGCAATTCCATCGGCGTTCCGGCAAGGATTACCGCGCTAAACGTGGCCGCACGTTCGCCCGCGCAACCGCGCACAAGCAGCCAAAGGAGCGCCGTGCTGCAGATAGAGCAGAGGATCGGCACCAACCGCGCCGCCCACTCGCTTTCACCAAACAACGAAAAAATTCCCGCCAGCGTGATTGGAAGCAGCGAGGGATGATGCACGTAATAGGCCGATGGCGGAAAGGGAGGAGGAGCAAAGTAGAAAGCCACCGGCACGCCCGCGGTAGCGCGAATTCCGGCGCGCAGAAGATTGTGTGCGGCATGCGACCAGACGGCGCCATTGTAATAATCATCCTGCGTCCACGGGCTGGTGAAGTCGGTCGAGAAAAAAGCGAATTGAAAAGCGATTGCGACAAACAAACCCGCGACCCAAACTTTTCCGCTCGTGCGCCCCGCGGAATTTGCGGCGGAATCGCGATCTGCGGTGGCGTTGGCGTACAACAAGTTTTGAATCGATAAAGCTACGCGCTTGCTCCGTCACGAAAATTGTGCGGCAGTCTCGTTCATGACTCCGGTATTAAAGAGCTGGCTCGGATATCCGTATCCGCTCGGCGCGACCTGGCTGGGCAACGGAGTCAACTTCGCTTTGTTCTCGGAACTGGCTACCAGCGTCGACCTCTGCTTGTTCGATAATCTCGACGCGCACCAGGAAAACATTCGCATTCCGATGAAAGAGCAGACCGATCAAGTGTGGCACGTGTTTTTGCCGGATGCGCGACCGGGTCAACTCTATGGTTATCGCGTTTCCGGTCCGTACGAACCGGAGCGCAGCCTGCGTTTCAACAGTTCCAAGTTGCTAATCGATCCGTACGCGAAGGCGATCGCGGGCAATGTGAATTGGGCGGATGAGATGTTTGGTTATGTGGTTGGCGATGAGTTGGAAGATTTGACGCCCGATTTTCGCGACGACGCGTGGGGGATGCCGAAGTCGGTTGTGATCGACAACGCTTTCGAGTGGGGCGGCGACAAGAATCCTCGCACGCCTCTGCATCAATCGGTGATTTACGAGGTGCATGTGAAAGGTTTCACCAAGCTTTGCCAAAACGTTCCCGAAGAATTGCGCGGCACGTATGCGGGGCTCGGCAGCGAAGTGGCGACTGACTATCTGAAAAATCTTGGAGTGACTGCGGTGGAACTTCTGCCGGTACATGCACACATCGACGACAAAGTTTTGATCGATCGTGGCCTCACCAATTACTGGGGTTACAACACGATCGGTTTTTTTGCGCCGCACGCCGAATATTCAAGCAACGGCGCATTTGGCAGAGAGGTGTCCGAGTTCAAAACGATGGTGCGCAGTCTCCACGCCGCCGGCATCGAAGTGATTCTCGATGTTGTTTACAATCACACCGCGGAAGGAAATCATCTCGGGCCGACGCTTTGTTTCCGTGGCGTCGACAATATCGCGTATTACCGGTTGCATCCGGAAAACCCGCGTTTGTACATGGATTTCACCGGGACCGGGAACACGTTCGACCTGCTGCATTCGCACACGCTTCAACTGGTGATGGACAGTCTGCGCTACTGGGTGCTCGAGATGCACGTGGACGGGTTTCGTTTTGATCTCGCCTCCTCCCTGGGCCGCGATCATGCCGGCGTGAATATGTCTCACGCCTTTTTCCAAGTCATTCACCAAGACCCCGTGCTCTCGCAGGTGAAATTAATCGCCGAGCCGTGGGACGTAGCGGAAGGCGGCTATCAGGTCGGAAATTTTCCGGTGCTTTGGTCGGAGTGGAACGGGAAATATCGCGACGCGGTGCGCAGTTATTGGAAGGGTGATGAAAGCCGCATCGGCGAGATGGCGTATCGGCTCACCGCCAGCCCCGATTTGTATCAACACGACGATCGCCGGCCGTATGCGAGTATCAATTTCGTGACCACGCACGATGGTTTCACGCTGAACGATCTCGTCAGCTACAACGACAAGCACAACGAAGCCAACGGTGAGAATAACCAGGATGGCGACAATAATAATCAATCATGGAACTGCAGTGCCGAAGGCCCGACTGACGATCCAAAGGTCGGCGCCTTGCGCCGGAAACAGCGCCGAAATTTTCTGACGACGCTTTTTCTATCACAAGGTGTTCCAATGCTTTTGGGCGGCGACGAAATCGGCCGGACGCAGCAAGGCAACAACAATGCCTATTGTCAGGATAACGAGATCAGTTGGTTAAATTGGAATCGCGACGAAAACCAAAACCAGTTTTTCGAGTTCGCGAAGCGATTAATTCAATTTCGCAAAGATCATCCAGTTTTTCGGAGACCGAAATTTTTTTACGGACGGCGGAACCACGATTCCGAAATTCGCGACGTGATGTGGTTCAATCCCGGCGGGAACGAAATGAGTGAAGAGGAATGGGCCTCGCCGTTCGCGCGTTGTCTCGGAATGCTGCTCAGCGGTGACACGGCTGATATTGTGAATTTCGAAGGCCAGCCGGTTCGCGACGGAACATTCCTGTTGCTGATCAACTCGCATCACGAACCGATTCAGTTCGTGCTCCCGGGGCAGGAACATCTCGGTTGGGAACTGATTCTCGACACCACGAACGAGGAAGGATTTTTGCGGGAGCCGCGCGGATTTGCGTCGGGCGACGATGTCGATCTTGGCGACCGCACCGCGTGTTTACTGCGACTCACCAGCGGCGAACAGGCGAAAGCGCGCGAAGAATCGTGGAAGAAACGCCATTTCGATTTCCCGGCCATCAGCGCCGAGGACGAACGCGCTAATAAAGAAGTCTGAGCCTCGCACGAAGGTCACAAAGGAGCACTGATAAGTAATTCTTCTGCAGACTTTATGCGCTTTGTGTCCGTGGTGCGAGCAAGTCTGAGAGAGAGGCGTATCGCGATTTGTTTGGCGCGCGATCTTGTCACCACGCACGAATCGATTATAGAAGAATGAGACGCGCCTTTCTGCGCGAGCATTTCGGAAAACCATCATAGCTATGACACCTACCTCTCTCGTCGTTGTTGCGGATCGCGGAAGTTTGAAAGCATATCGGGTCGAGGAAACGCCCACGCGCGGGCCGAACCTGCATCTGGTGCAGGCGTTCGACATTACCGACGCGCACGGAAAATTGATCGATAAG
Source organism: Spartobacteria bacterium (assembly GCA_003167365.1). Taxonomy (GTDB): domain Bacteria; phylum Verrucomicrobiota; class Verrucomicrobiia; order Chthoniobacterales; family UBA10450; genus Palsa-1382. Next base: position 603,174 of record PMTM01000006.1, read on the forward strand.
CTGACCGATGTGGCCGGGCGATTTGCCGTCACCAACGGCGCCAATTCTCATCACGGCGCCTCGAGCGGCGAGAGCAAACTGGAAACGGAAACTGATCGGCGCATCTACAAACAGCTCGCCGATCAGATCACGAAGGTTGTGAAGAGCGACGCCAAGGACGGCTGGTCGTTCGCCGCTCCAGCTGAATTTCACGCGACGATTGTCGATCTTTTACCGCACGAAATCCGCAACCGCATCGTCGAGCATGTGAAATCGGATTTGGTGAAGATCGAGTCCGCGAAGTTATCAACGCATTTTCGATCGCTTCAACCGATGTGATCGGGCGACGCGCGCCCGGCCATTCTGTCATCCCGAACGAAGAGAGGGACCTCGCACAGGGTGATGGACCACGCCGAGGTATGAGAACATTGACAGCTTCGATTGCGAGATCCCTCGCTCCGCTCAGGATGACATGCGGCGAAGCTGCCATCGCACTTCCGATCGTTGCGGCAAATCTGAAAGATGCTGGATGCTCGATCCTAGATGCTAAACGCGAAGATCCAATCAAGTATCCAGCATCGCAGCGCAGGCACATTTTACTTCGCTCAACATCAAGGATGACATTACTGTCTGATTAGTATGCAACTGCCTATTAAGATTACCTATCGCGGCCTGGAAAAATCGGACAACATCGATAATCTCGTTTTGGAGCACGCGACGCGGCTGGAAAAATTTTGCGACCACATCAACCGTTGCGACGTCGCGATCGAGCAACCGAACCACACCCATCACAAGGGGAATCCCTATCGCGTCCGGATCGATGTGACCGTTTCCCGCGGCCACGAACTCGTCGCCGACGAAAAACAAACGGACAACGGCGCGCATGATCCGCTAACCAAAGTGATCCACGACGCGTTCAAAACGATGGAAGGCGAATTGCGCCGCGTCGTCGAGAAACAACGGAACGAAGTAAAAACGCACGCCAAATCGCGCTCGCCGAAGTAGGAACAAGTGACGCGAGCGTGGTTTCGTTAGACCTTCTTCGCTAGGAAGTCGGTTATAATCGAAATCGTGTTGATGTCGCTATTGGGTTTGTAAAAGCTTTTTGCACTTTCGGTAGTCGCTTCGATCAGTCCGTATGTGACGGCCTTCGGGTCCGAACCTCTCGATCGTGCTTCTTCAATTGCAGTGTCGAATCCTGACCGAATTGCTATTCCAAACTCGTCTGAAATGAGCAAGGCGAGACTGTATGTTGCGAGAGCATTGCTTTCCTGAACGTTCAGTCGGTTGCCTTCCCAGTAGAAGAGGAACGTGACCAAAAATAGGAACCAACCTATCACGGCGATTACGATGATCGTTGTCATATTGGAATACTGATTGGTCACATTCGGTTGTTGGGGCGGTCCATCGCGTCGACCAATTTAAGGCCGTTTGCGGCGTATATGTGAGTTTGAATAAGACTCTCTACAAGATCGATCGCTGAGATGAGGACATCGGCGTCAACGGAATGATCGACGTCGGTGGGATTAATGTGTGCAACTGCGCGGTTGGCGGCAATAAGCACTTTCTGAAGTTGATCGAAACGAGAATCTTGTCGGACTATGGATAAGTCCGCGTGAGCCGCTCCGTAACTCTGACCGCGCGGAGTGCAGGAGACAATATGATAGCCCCCCTTCGGCACGTTTAAACCGATCTCCCAGCAAAAGAATCGAGCCATGAGCATCGATATGTCCATAGCGCATCGATAGAGATCGCGAAACTGTTCCGGCTCGAGAGTCCTTTCGGGAAAACGACACGAATATCGCTGACGGAAAGCAATGAGAAGGTTAACCCGATGTGGCAAATGATCGCTGAAGAATCTCTCTTGCTGCGCAGTTAGCTGGTGCGTCACTTCATTGATCACTAGTCGTCTAACGACTTCAATGCCAATTAAGCCGGTGCGCCGCCTAAAGCGCCAGGAAGCGGTGGGCCGACGTCGGGGGCGATGACTTGTTTGGGAGGTTTTTCGGGCGGCATCTTTTGACTGCTGGGCGGCGGAATGCTCGGTGGCGGATTAATCAGGCGGCCGTGTTTGACGATTTCTTTGATCTGCACGCCGTCGAGTGTTTCGTATTCGAGTAATGCTTTCGCGATCGCCTCAAGCGTACTGCGGTGAGCAAGGAGGACATTTTTCGCAGTTTGGTAGGCGTCATTAAGCAGCTTGCGCACTTCGCCATCGATCTGCTCGGCGGTGGCTTCGCTGTAGTCACGAGCCCGAGAAATATCGCGGCCGAGGAACACGTAATCTTCGTGCTCGCCGTATTCAACCATGCCCATTTTTTCGCTCATGCCCCATTCGCAAACCATCCTTCGGGCGATGGCCGTGGCGGTTTTGATGTCGCCGCGCGCGCCGTTTGTGACGTCGCCAAAGATAATTTCTTCCGCGACTCGGCCACCCATGCCAACGGCAAGGCCAGCGATCAGTTCGTTCTTGCGATTGGTGTATTTGTCTTCTTCCGGGAGCCACATGGTCGAGCCGAGTGACGGGCCGCGCGGAATGATGGTGACTTTGTGCAGAGGCTCCGTGTGCTCGAGCAATTCGAGGAGCAAAGCATGTCCCGCCTCGTGATAAGCCGTGTTCGTCTTTTCCTTTTCGCTCAACGCCATGCTCCGGCGTTCCTTGCCCCAGCGAACTTTGTCGCGTGCTTCTTCCAATTCGGCGAGCGTGATTCCTTTTAATCCGCGACGCGCGGCAAGTAATGCCGCTTCGTTGATCACGTTGGCGAGCTCGGCGCCGGAATAACCAGGCGTGCCGCGCGCGACCACGGCCAAATCGACTCCCTCCGCCAGTTTCACTTTCTTGCAGTGCACGCGCAGAATTTCTTCGCGGCCTTTCACGTCGGGAAGATTGACCGTGATTTGCCGATCGAAACGTCCGGGTCGCAGCAAAGCAGGATCGAGAACATCGGGCCGGTTCGTCGCCGCGATGATAATAACGCCTTCCTGGGTATCGAAACCGTCCATCTCGACGAGCAGCGCATTGAGTGTTTGTTCGCGTTCATCGTGTCCGCCGCCGACACCGTGACCGCGATGACGGCCAACCGCGTCGATCTCATCGATGAAAATAATGCAGGGCGCGGATTTCTTGCCCTGTTCGAACATGTCGCGCACGCGGCTCGCACCGACGCCGACAAACATCTCGACGAAATCGGAGCCGCTGATTGAGAAAAAAGGAACGTCCGCTTCGCCGGCGATGGCGCGAGCGATCAAAGTTTTTCCGGTTCCAGGAGGGCCGACTAGCAACACGCCTTTGGGAATGCGGCCGCCAAGTTTCTGAAATTTTTTTGGGTCGCGGAGAAACTCGACCAGTTCCTGCACTTCGTCTTTCGCTTCCTCGACGCCGGCGACATCACGGAAAGTGATTTTGTTTTTATCACGCGCGAGCATGCGCGCTTTCGATTTCCCGAAGTTGAGCGCGCCTTTGCCGGCCATGCGGATCTGCTGGCGAAACAAAAAATACAGGACTAGAAGAAACAGCGCGATAGGCAGAAAGCCGACCACGGTTTGCGCGACGAGGTTCGATTCGGTGACGATGGCGGGCTGAATTCCCGCGGCGGCGAGCTTCTCTTGGAGGTTCGCGTTGAAGGTGAGATAAACGGTGGTGCGAAACTGAACTTCCTGCCCGGGTGTCTTCTGATAAATACCTTTCAAGGTCTGCGTCGGGCGGCCATCCTCGATGACAAGCTTCACCGGATATTTTGTAATGATCTGTTTGTTTTCCAGCAACTCGAGGAATCGATAGTACGGGACATCCTCAAATTGTTGGTAGGCGCCGCCGCGAAAGAGTACGGCGAGGCCGATCAAGGCAAAGGCGATCGCGATGAGGATAACGCCGCGCCAATTGAAATTGGGCTCGTTCCCACGCGGTTTGTTCTCCTTTTGAGAATTGCGGTCTGGCTCAGACATAGGTGACGAGGGATTCTACTCGCAAACGCAGGCTAACATGAGCTTTTTGGCAATGCAAAGAGCAGGAGCCACGCCTCCGAGCCAAGATCGACCTAAACACGATCGCCATGTTCAATCTCAAGCGATCCTCGTTCGCATCACTTTGCGTTAGTGCGCGATTACGGTAAAATTTGCGCCGAAACATCAAGATGACGGAATTGGTCACAACAGTCGCAGAGAAAATCGATCGCGCCGTGCAAAGGGTTACGCCGTTCGCATATCGCATACAGCGAAGAGGACGTCGCTTGATGCGCCGCGCCCTGCGCAAACCGCGCAGCGTTTCGGAAGGGCCGAACCTGCTGCCGCTGTTGATCCAGGTGTTGGCCAGTTTTTCGAAAGCCGACGGCGTGCTGCTGGAGGAAGAAATCGACTCGAGTCTTGGATTTTTGCGTTACGACTATCCGGAGACCGTTTATTCGGAGTTACGCCAACTTTTCCGTCAGGCGCTTTACGAGCAACAGGATCTCTCGGCCATGGCGCAAAAGCTCGGCGCGGAATTGAGTACCGAACGCAAGATCATGCTCGGAGTTCAGCTTTACGATTTGATCTCGCAAGCGGGCCTGAAACAAGAGCAGGTCGTCCAATTTTACTCGTTCATGTCGCAGCTCGGCATGGCGGCGCAAGCCATCGACATCGTTTATCAACTCAATGCGGCCGAAGATTCCGACCCGTCGGTTTATCAGCGCGGCGCTTCACCGCTCGAAGCGCTTTCTTTTGCCAACAACGCAAGAGGCGACGTGAAATTGAAGAGTCTTTCGGAAAACGAACGCCTGCTCGCGTTTCGCTATCACGAATTGATTTTGCTGAAGAATTACAGCAGTCAAAACGTGTCGGTCCGCGGCCGGCCATTGGTGCGCGGGGGCTTTTGCCGGATTTATCCGGGCCAGCGGATTTTGGTTGGCGACCATGTGCTGACTTATCAGGAGCTGGAGCAATATTTCAACGCGAAGAAGAATGTCTCGTTGCCGCAAATTTTCATCCGGGTAAACCGGGACTCGGATGAAGTGGGACTGGAGCGTTCGCGTTCGCGCGAAAGTGCGCTGGAAATCACGTTTGGCTTGAAAGTACGCGTAAAAGCGTTGCGCGACGTCGATGCGGTCCTCAACAAAGTTAAATTGCGCGCTGGGACGCAAGTTGAAGCTGCGCTCGAAGACCGGATCGTTTTTCACAACGACAGCGAGATGGATTTGATAGATTTGCGGCGCCGCGCGCGCGCGATGGGCGGCCGGTTCCAACTCAAAGCCTCGAAATCCGAGTACCTCGTTTCCAATAATCCGAGCTTGCTCGAAGCTGACGACATTCTGCTTTCGCCGGGCACGAGCGGCGACGTGCTGCTGAAGATTTTTTGCGATTACGACAAACGTGTCGGCGAAATTCAAGTGATCGAAGCGGATCGGCCGATCATGGTGGGCGACGCGATCGTGCGCTCGAGTGCGCCGCTGAAGGACGGCGATACCATCCGAATCGACGTCGGACAATTTCTGCGCTGCAATTTTTCCGAACGAATCATCGAGGAAGAGCGCAACATCATTCGGACGCTCGACGCGAGCGAGATCACGCACCGGTTCGGCAACGGCGAGATCGGGCTCGATGGAATTACATTTACGGTCAATCGCGGGGAACTCGTTTGCGTAATGGGCGCGAGCGGGTCCGGAAAGAGCACGCTACTCAAAGTGCTAGCCGGCCAGCTTGAGCCCAAAAGCGGGCAAGTCGTGCTCAACGGCCAATCGCTTTATCCGCATCTCGAAACGCTCAAGCGTTATATCAGTTACGTTCCGCAGGAGGACGCGTTTGACGAGCATCTAACGATTGGCGAAAACTTGCAGTTCGCAGCCGCGATTCGCTCGCCGCATCTTTCGCGGCGCGACCGAATGCGGCGACTGGAAGCGAAGCTGGTAGAACTTGGCTTGGGCGAACGTCGCGACGCTGTGGTCGGCAGCGCGGTGAAGAAGACGTTGAGCGGCGGGGAGCGCAAACGGCTCAACATCGGCCTCGACATGATCGGCATGTCGGACGTTTACCTTTTCGACGAACCGACTTCCGGCCTTTCGTCGAAAGACTCCGAGCACGTGATCGAGATCATTCGTGGCATGGCGCACAACAAGATCGTCATCGTCACGATCCATCAGCCGAGCTCGAAATTGTTCCAGATGTTTCACAAAGCGATTCTGCTCGACAAGAGCGGGCGGCTCGTTTTCTTCGGCACGCCGTCGGACATGCTTCGTTATTTTGCCGAAGCGGAACATCAGCATCAATTCGGCGCCGAGCTAGGCGCTTGTCCTTCCTGCGGCACGACGCGGCCGGAATTTATTTTCGATGTGCTGGAGACGCCGCTGCGCGACTTGAGCGGCGACATTATTTTCGAGGAAAATAGTCGCGGCCAACTCGTCGCCGCGCGCCGCTATTCGCCTGAGTTCTGGCGTGATAAATACGAGGCGTTCCGTTTGATTCAGGACGTAAAGCAAGTCTCGCTGCGTAAAGAACCGGCGATACCGTTGCCGGCGGCGCCAACGCAAAAGAAACGCGAGCCGTTTCGTTGGCACGATGAGTGGACGCAATTCCGCACGCTGCTGCGCCGCTCATTTATCAGCAAACTGCGCAATCGCGCGAATCTTGTCATTACGATTGGTGTGGCGCCGGTGCTGGCGCTGCTCATCGCGACAATCCTGCGTTACTCCGATAGCGGGCAGTACGATTTCGCGTCGGCTTATCATATTCCCACGTATCTCTTCCTCAGTTTGATCGTGGCAATGTTCCTCGGACTGACCAATAGCGCTGACGACATCATTCGTGATCGCGTCGTCCTGCAACGGGAACGCAATCTTAACGTGCGTCTGCATTACTACGTGTTTTCAAAAACGATCACCCTCGGTATTTTCGCACTCGTCCAATGCTTCCTGTTCGTCTTGATCGGCAATTACGTCCTGCAGATTCGCGGAATGTTCTGGGTCGATCTGGGCATCGTCTTCATGACGGCGATGGGCGGCGTGGCCCTGGGTTTGGTGATCTCGTCGCTCGTGGCCGATCCGAAAACGGCGGCGAACATCGTTCCGCTTGTGCTCATTCCACAGATCATCATGGGTGGAGCGTTGATCAAGTACGAGGACATGAATCGCAATCTCGCGCTCGTCTATGCGCTGACGCATTGGTTCCACGAGCATCCAACCAGGGAGCTGGGGAAGAAGATGGACAGCAAGCTGCAGGTGCCGTTCGTCTGCCAGTTCATTGCGATGCGCTGGTCGTACGAAGAGATCGTCGTTGCGCAAGCAAAGCTTAATCCGCTGACTAGCCGGCAAGAGCGCGCCGATCGAGAGATTCGCCGGATCGTCGATCGCCACGACCAAACCTCTGAAGGGATTAAGCGACTGAATAATCTTAAAGAAATTTTGGCGATGCTTTCCGGCCTTGAAGCGCATTCGGTGCGAGAGCTCGATCACTACCTCGGCCTGATCGATGGGATTTTGAATGGGAAGCGGCCGTTCGAGCGCGCCCTTTTCAAAGACGCGACCGGCGGCGTGACTGCGGAGCAGGTTTATGTAAACCAGAAAGTTTCCGATCTGATTTCAAATGCCGAGATGGAGCAAAGCGATTATCGTCGCGGAGGGAAACCGAATGTCTTCTTCGGCGCAGAAAAACGCTATCTCGGGATGAAAATCAACGTGTTTGTCTTCAACACGATTGTGTTGATTGGGTCGGCGGTGGGCTTGCTCGGGTTGCTCCATTGGATTTTGCGCCGGCAACTGAAAGTACGGAGGAGTTGAGCGCGACGCCGAAATGCTTTCGCATTTGTCATTCCGAGCGAAGTCGAGGAATCTCTCATTAGAAAACTCCTCTTTCGAGCCACACGCATTGTTGAGAAAAAACGACAGCGAGCCAGTGAGGTCCCTCGCTGCGCTCGGGATGACACGCTGATACCAAAATGAAAATCCAAAATCCAAAATCCAAAATCCAAAATCGCTTGATCGTAGCGGCGAGCGAGTATGACGCGGATATGTTGTACGCGACGAAGTTCTGGGCGCCCGATCCGTTCATTTTTCTCCAGCGAAACGGCAAACGCACGCTGGTCTTGAGCGATTTGGAAATCGATCGTGCGCGCAAGCAAGCTGACGCGGACGAGTTCGTTTCCTTTAGCAAGCTCGAGCGCGAAGTGCAGGGAAAAGCGAAAAAGGCGCCACCCTACGAAAAAGTTCTTTCGCATTTCCTCCACCAACGCGGCGTAAAATCGACAATCGTCCCCGCGAATTTTCCGCTCGGTTATGCGCGCAAACTGGCCGCGGACAAAATCCGGCTGAACGCGACGAATGGATCGTTTTGGCCGCAACGCGAAACGAAAACGGACGAGGAAATCCAAATGATGAGCCGGGCGTTGCGAATCACCGAGGCCGGACTCGCGCGCGGTGTTGAAGTTTTGAAGGCGTCGAAAATCCGCCGTGGAAAGAGATTGCTTTGGTCGGGAAAAACGCTCACGTCGGAAATTCTCCGAGCGGAAATTGATTCAGCGATTTTGCGCGCCGGTGGAACTCCCGCTGGAACTATTGTGGCCGGCGGCGACCAGGCGTGCGATCCGCACGAGCGCGGCTTTGGGCCGCTCTACGCGGACTCGCTGATCATTCTCGATGTTTTTCCGCGCGACGCGAAGACGGGATACTTCGGTGATTTAACGCGCACGGTTATTCGCGGACGCGCGCGGGATGCGCAGCGACAACTTTGGGAAACGGTCAAAGCTGGACAAGCTCTGGCGCTGAGAAAAATCAAAGCCGGCGTGGATGGAGCTGAGATTCACAAGGGGATTCAGGAATTTTTTGCTAAACGCGGCTATCGCACCGAAGTGCGCAAAGGCCGGCAGGTTGGTTTCTTTCATGGTACGGGACACGGACTCGGTCTCGAGATTCATGAATATCCGCGATTGCAAAAGGTCACACTGAAAGAGCGACAAGTACTGACGGTGGAGCCGGGGCTTTATTATCCCGGAATAGGAGGGGCGCGCCAGGAAGACGTTGTGGTAATCACGAAGAACGGCTGCTGGAAGCTTTCGCGTTTCCCGAAGCAGTTGGAGATCTGATCATAAAGTCTGAACCACATCCCGTGTGGTCATCCTGAGCGGAGCGAAGGATCTCTCAATCGAAGTCTGTGCGCACTCAGCGAAGCGCATGGGCGAAATGAACGAACGATCCACGCGAGCGTCTAACGTCAGCAGACACACTTAAGACAGGCATGTTCTACCCATACGGATTTCTTGGCTCTAGCGGGCTGCTTTATCTAGGAATCCCATTAATCATCGGATTGTGGGCGCAATTTCGCGTCGGCAGTGCGTTTCGAAAATGGAGCGCGGTGCGCGCAAGCTCGAACATTACCGGCGCGGAATGCGCCCGGGAGATTTTGCGCGCCGCACAGATCAACGACGTCGATGTTGTGGAAACGAACGATTTTCTCGGCGATCATTACGATCCAACGAAAAAGACGTTGTGTCTTTCGAGTAAGGTCTACAGCACACCGTCGGTGGCGGCACTCGGAATCGCCGCACACGAAACTGGGCATGCAATTCAACATGCCAAGGCCTACGCGCCACTCAAGGCGCGCATGGCGATCGTGCCGATGACAATGTTCGCATCGCAACTGCTGCCTTTTGTATTCATCGGCGGGTTTTTCTTTCACATGACCGGCCTGATTACGCTCGGCATTTATTGCTATCTCATTTTGGCGGTTTTCCAGTTGATCACTCTCCCGGTGGAATTTGACGCCTCGCGACGCGCGAAAATTATTCTCCAACAAATGGGCATTGTGCAGCCGGGAGCAGAAGTGGCCGGGGTGAATAGCGTTCTCAACGCCGCCGCGCTTACTTACGTTGCCGCTTTCGTTGCGGCGCTGGGCAACTTGCTCTGGTTAATGTCGATGCGCGATCGGCGCAGTTAACTGTCGCCTGGTGAAGAAGATGAATCCGTCAATCGCTCTACCGTCTCCTCGCCGAATAACGGATTTGTTGTCGTCCCCCCTCGAATCGCGTGTTAAGTCTAACCGCAAGGTAATGGATCAGCCACGAACCGATGAAGATCAGCAGTTGGTGGCGCGCACACAATCAGGCGAGGCTGCGGCGTTCGATCAACTTGTCGTGAAATATACGCCCCGTCTTTACGGTCTCGTTTATAACATGACCTCGAACCATGAGGATACGAACGACCTTTTGCAGGACGTTTTTTCCAAAGCCTACAAAGCGATCCGCGGTTTTCGCGGTAAGTCGTCCTTTTACACTTGGATCCACTCCATCGCGGTCAACATGACGTTGAATTTCCTCAAGAAACGCGGCCGCCGTTATCATCTTAGCCTGGACGATGTCGATGCCGGCGTGCAAAACGACAAGGAATTCCTGGAATTGACCGCCAGCAGCAGTCCGGTGAGGGAAGCCGACCTCTCCGAGCTCCAAAAAAGGTTGAACGAGGCCATGATGAAATTGTCTGATGAACACAGAGCTGTGGTCACAATGTTTCATATTCAAGGAATGCCTCACGCCGAGATCAGTAAGATCTTGAGTGTTTCCGAGGGTACGGTACGTTCCCGGCTCTTTTACGCGAACCGGCAGTTGCAGAATTATCTGGACGAATTCCGAAAAAACCCCGTTGCTTAACCCCCGCGCTGAAATGGACGAATCTAACGACAACGAAATCGGGAAGCTTCTTCGGCTGAAACGCTACGAACAGCCGGCGCCGGGTTACTTCGAGAATTTCCTGCACGAGTTTCATCGCCGTCAGCGCGACGAATTGCTGCGCGAGCCGCTCTGGAAAATCTGTCTGCAGCGCGCGCAGGATTTCATGTTCCGTTTGAATGTTCCCGCGCTGACGTCTTATCCGGTTGCTGCCGCTGCCGTGTTGGTCTGCGCGGCCATTATTTCGTTGAAGATTTATCAAGGACCGGAAACCACCACGAACGTTGCGGTGCAGAACCGGCAGACGTTTACCGCGCCGGCAAATGTCGAGGGAGAATGGACGCTGGCGTCGCCTGTGGCGACGCGAGTTTTTACCGCGCAGCCGATTCGTAAATTCAACGAAATCGCCCGCACTCACCGGGCCACCACCGCGCCACCGCGCTACGTGCTCGATAGCGTTCCCGTGAGTTATGAGACAGCTTTCAGATTTTAGCTCCGTCCCGGGATTTCCTCGGTCAGTTGCGGTGTCCGGGCTCGCTTTCGCGTTGAGTCTTTTCGCGGCCGTCAGTTGTTCGCGCGCGCAGGAACAGTCGGCCACGTCAATCAGTCGCGAGGTCAAAGATGTTTTTGAGCGGGCCGCAAAAGCCGTCGTGAAAATTCACGGTGCTGATGAACATAGTGAATTTTTTGGCACTGGTTTCTTTGTCGATCCAACCGGCACGCTTTACACGTCATATACCGTCGGCGGCGAGGAGGGAAATTTCACGATTGAGTACGAAGGAAAAAAATATCCCGCGCGGCAGATTTTGGCCGATGTGCGCAGTGGCCTGGCCATGTTGAAGGCCGATCTAGCTACGCCAACCTTGCCGATCGCAAAATCGGGGCAGCTTGAAGTCGCTACGCCGGTCATCACCATCGGGTTTCCTCTCGATCTTCCCGAAACTCCCAGCTTCGGTATGATCGCCGGGTTTGATCGCAAATACCTCGGCCGTTATTTTTCGACGACACATCTGCGCGTCAACCTGCCGACGCAGCGGGGCGAAGCCGGCGCGCCACTTTTGAATTTGAAAGGCGAAGTCGTCGGTATTCTGGTCAGCAGCTTGGAAAACAATTCCTCTTGTTATGCTCTGCCAATTGATGCCGCGGAAAAAATCCGCGGTGATTATGTCCGTTTCGGCGAAGCACGGCATGGCTGGATCGGCGCGAGTGTCGGGTCTGCGGAAGCACCAGTGGAAGGCTCGAGCGCGGAAATTACTGAGCTTCTCGGAATTGCCCCCGCGACCGATTCCGGAATGAGGCCGGGCGATATTCTTTTACAGGTGGGTAAAGTAAAAGTGCGCGAACCCGAAGATGTTTTGGACGCTTCCTTCTTCATCACCGCTGGCGACACGATCCCAATCACGGTCATGCGGGGCAAAGAAAAACTTACCTTCAATATTCAGGCCGACTTTCATCCGGGAGCTAACCAGCTACCGATGATCGTTTCTCCCTCCTCGCCCAACCGCGCGAACGCGATTCCTTTGAATTTGCAACCGGGATCAAACCGAACGCCCTAGCGGCTCCGTCGCTACAGCATCTGGCGAAATTCCGCTTCGTCGATCACGCGTACACCAAGCTGCTTTGCTTTGTCGAGTTTGCTCCCGGCTTCTTCGCCCGCGAGAACGAAATTCGTATTCTTGCTCACGCTGCCGCTGACATGACCGCCGAGCGCTTCGATCTTGGCGCTGGCTTCTTCGCGCGTCATTGAGGGCAACGTTCCGGTTAGCACAAATGTTTTTCCAGCCAGCGGCAGTTGCGCCGCTTTCTTCGCCGAAAATTTTTCACTCTTTGGACGAATCCCAAGTTCTTTCATCCGCCGCAGAATTTTCCGGCCCGGCGCGGCGCTGAAAAAATCGAGCACGTTTTTCGCCACCACCGGTCCGACCTCCGTCACAATTCCCGGCTCTTTTTCGTTTTTACTTTTCGAGCGCTGGGCAAAACCCGATTGGATCAGCCGATCAGCAATTTCCTTGGCTTTGGTCTTTTGTTTTCGCTGGTCGTGATAATCCAAAACGTCACGAAGCAATGGCGAATCAGCGACGTCTTCCATCGTTTGGTGAAACGCGGCAAGCTGCGACGCCGTGGTCTTGCCTACCTCGGGAATGGCTGCCGCAAAAAGCCAGCGCGAAAGCGGAAATGTTTTCGCGCGCTCGATCGCGTCGATTGCTTTCTTCGCGTTTTTTTCACCGAAAATTCGCGGCGCTTCATCTGTGCCGAGATTCAGCGTCGCGAGTTGCTCCGTCTTTACTTCGAACAAGTCGAGCGGATCGCGCACCAAACCGTGCTCGACCAATTTGTCTGCTACGATGCCGCCGATACTCTCGATATCGAGCGCGCCGCGCGCGGCAAAAAATTCTATGCGTCGTGTCGTCTGCGCCGGGCATTGAATATTTTCACAACGCCATGCCACAAATTCTGGATCGCGCCGAACCGCTTCCCCGCACACGGGGCATCGGCTATGAATGTATTCGGCAAAATCAAACGATTTAGCGCTACGTGGCCGCTTCGCTTTTACTACTTCGACCACCGCCGGAATCACTTCGCCGGCTTTCTCGATCACCACCATGTCGCCAATGCGAATGTCTTTACGTTTAATCTCATCCTCGTTGTGTAAAGTGGCGCGACCTACGGTGCTTCCGCTCACAAAAACCGGCTCCAGTTGTGCAACTGGCGTTAGGATTCCGGTGCGGCCCACTTGAACGACGATGTCGATCAAGCGCGTTTCCACGCGTACCGCTTCGTATTTGTATGCGACGGCCCAGCGCGGTGATTTTGCCGTGAACCCAAGCCGCTCCCGCTGTGCGAACGAGTCTACCTTCACGACTGCGCCGTCGGTTTGATAGGGAAAATCGTGACGGACGCGATCGAGCTCGTGAATCGCGCCCAAGATTTTCTCGACCGAGTTCGCCGACCACCAACGGTCGCTCGAAGGCAGACCGAGTTTCTTAAACAACGAGAACATCTTCGAGTGAAGATCGAGATCCACTCCTTCGACCGCGCCGGTGCCGTAGAAAACAACGCCGAGCGGACGTTTCGCCACGATCGCCGGATCAAGCTGCTTGAGCGAGCCGGCTGCGGCGTTGCGCGGGTTGGCAAAGACCGGCAAGCCCGCTTCCGCGCGCTCGACGTTTAGTTTTTCAAACCCCTTCTTGTCCATGAAAACTTCTCCGCGCACTTCGAGGATTTTTGGCGCCTCACCGCGAAGGCGCTCTGGAACGGAGCCAATGGTCTTGATGTTCTGCGTAATGTCGTCGCCGACAGTTCCGTCGCCGCGCGTCGCCGCGTGCCTCAATTTTCCATTCTCGTAAAGCAACGAAACGGCGACACCGTCCACCTTCGGTTCGATCACGACCGGAATTTTTTCATTCGGCAAAAGTTTCGTGATGCGCGCGTAGAAGTCAGCGACCTCTTCTTCCGAATAAGTGTTGTCGAGACTGAGCATCGGAACTCGATGCGTGATTTGCGTGAACGCCTTCAGCGGCTTGCCACCCACGCGCTGAGTCGGTGAGTCGGGCGCCTTGAGTTGCGGGAACTGCGTCTCAAGATCGACCAGTTCCTTATAAAGCCGGTCGTAATCGCGGTCGCCGATCGACGGCGCAGCCTCTTCGTAATAGCGTCGGTTGTGCTCTTGGATTTCCTCGCGCAGTTGAGCTACGCGTTTGGCGGCCTGCGCTTCGCTCTTTGGCATGAGGCATGATACAAACCATCCAAAACTCGGCAATCATCCCAAATATGGTCATTCCGAACGGAAGCGAGGAACCTCGCCGTCGAAGCTCGTGATACACACTTTTCGCGGGTGTTCCAACCGCCCTTTGAGAGGTCCTTCGCTTCGCTCAGGATGACATGACGATGAAAATTTGGCGTAACGAACATTGCGACCAAGCTTTCAAAGCTAGGCAAAAGCGGCTTATCATGACGAATCGTGAAACCCGGCGAGAAAATTCTCGGGGTGGAAGGCGGTGGAACCAAGACCGCCTGGGTCTTGGCGGATCGCGAAGGCGAGGAACTGCAAATCGTCGATCAGGGGAGACTTCCGGCCGCAAATTTCCGTTTGGCTACGCCGGAACGTTTGCGCACAATTTTTCTCGAACTCCCGAAGGAGGTTGATCGCGCCGGAGTTTTTCTGGCCGGCTGCGGCACGGCCGCAGATAGACAATCACTCGCGCGACTCTGCGCGGAGATTTGGCCGACGGCGAAAATCATTACCGGAAGCGACCGCGATTCCGGTCTCGCCGCTGCGCTTGGTCATGCGGATGGAATTGCCGTGAATGCCGGCAGCGGCTCTTCCGTTACGGGAAGACGGGGCGACAAGATCGAGAACGCCGGAGGATGGGGACACATCTTGGGCGACGCGGGCGGCGGTTACTTTCTTTCCATTCAAGCGCTGCGGTTGATTCTGCGCGAATACGATCTGCATCGGGGCGAAGTGCAGTTCACCGCGAGAGTTTTGCACGCGCTCTCTTTAAATACGCTCGACGAACTTGTGCGCTGGGCTCAGATCGCGGACAAAATGGAGGTCGCGACGTTGGCGCCCGTTGTCTTCGAAGCCGCCGCGAATGGCGACGCGCGCGTCATGGAGATCATCGAAGAAGGCGCGCAAGTTCTAACCGAATACACCGAGGCAGTGGCGACGCGTCTCCATCTGCTCGCGCCGAAAGTGATATTGCTGGGCGGATTGTTTCATCGCGATTCAATCTACACGCACGCGTTTCGGCGGAGGCTTAAGAAGAATCTTCCCGATGCGCGCGTCGCGACTGCCGACAAATCTCCCGAGTTCGGCGCGGCGTTGCTTGCGGCGGAGATGGATGAACATGCGATTTTTCGAGCGGGGACTAGCGACGACAAGATTGACAATCTCGCTGCCGCGTTAACCGAGCAGCGTAACCCGCGGTCGGAAAATTTAGAAAAACTGAGCGCACGAAAGTTGGTCGAGCTTTTTGTTGAGGAAGAAAAATTTGTGCAAGAAGCATTGCGCGGAGCGATTGGCGATCTTGCCAAAGCGGTCGAGATCGTTTCGCATTCTTTGCGCAAAGGCGGCCGTTTGTTTTATGTGGGCGCCGGAACGAGTGGACGGCTCGGCGCTCTCGATGCGAGCGAAATCCCGCCGACTTTTGGCGCGTCAGCCGAGCTTGTTCAAGGTATCATCGCCGGCGGCGCGACCGCGCTTTCACGAAGTGTCGAAGGTGCCGAGGACGAAGAAAATAACGGCGCGCTGGCAGCCGATGAGCGGGGAATAAAGGATCGCGATGTCGTAATCGGGATCACGGCGAGTGGGCGAACGCCATTTGTCCTCGGGGCACTGGCGCGGGCGAAGTCGCTGAGAGCAAGAACGATTTTGCTGACGTGTAACCCGGCTCGATCGCAAAACATACACGCCGACCTTGCGATCGATCTCGCGACCGGGCCGGAAATTCTTACTGGATCGACCAGGTTAAAAGCGGGAACAGCGACAAAAGTCGCGCTCAATATTATCAGCACCGGCGCGATGGTCGCTTTGGGAAAAGTGCGCGGTAATTCGATGATCGATTTACAAATCATGAGCACGAAACTCCGTGATCGCGCTGTTCGTCTCGTCTTGGAGATCACCGGTAGCGATTACGCAACCGCGCAAAAGAAATTGGAGGCGAACAATTGGAAGCTACGCGCCGCTGTCGATTCGCCGAGCTCCAATTGACCAGCAACATCGATTTGATTTCGCAATCTTAAGAAAGAATCTTGCTAAGTTGTAGGCGCAAAGGAGCCTCGAGACACGAAGAAAAAGAAACTAAACCTGAAGGAAATTCTATGCTTTGGACTATTTTCGTTATTCTTGTTGTTCTGTGGCTGCTCGGCTTCACCATTCACGTCGGTGGCGGCCTAATTCATATACTCCTCGTCATCGCCGTGATCGTGTTGATTGTGCAGTTGATTTCAGGCCGCCGTCCGCTTTAACCGCATTTAAATCATTATGAAGCCTGCTGGAATTGTTGGCATCATCCTCATCGCAATCGGCATAATCGCGCTCGCGTATGGCGGAATCACCTACACCAAGCGCGAAAAAGTCATCGACGCCGGGCCGTTGCAAGTCAGCGCCGATAAGGAAAAAACCATTCCATTACCGCCGATCCTAGGCGGGATCTGCCTCGTCGGCGGAATCGTCCTCGTGCTGGCGGGTGGCAGAAAAACTTAACCGACGAGTCGATTAACCGCCCGACTTGAGAACGGCGAAGGTCTTGCTGCCTTTGCGGTCGAGATAGAGGAGCACGCCGCGCTTTGGGTCGGCTTTTTTGAGCGCTTCGCGGAACGATTGGACGTTGGGAACCGATTTGCCGTCCACTTCGGTGATTACGTCTTCGCGCTCGATGCCCTGTTGCGCGGCGAGGCTGTCCTCAGCCACGTCGGTGACGATAACGCCTTGTTTGATGTCGAGATGGAGGCGTTCGGCCACTTCCTTGGTTAGATCCTGCACTTGCAATCCGAACTTGCCGACATCTTCCGGCTTGGAGCCTGGTTGCACCGGCTCGTTGGAGGCGCGCGAGATTTCATTCGGCAATTCGCCCGTCTTCACTGGAATCTTGATCGTCTGACCCTTCCGCCAAACGGTCAGCTCAATGCTTTGTCCGATCTTCTTTTTCAGAATTTCGTGTTGCAGTTGGGAGTCGCTGGCGACCTGCGCTCCATCGACCTGGGTGATTACGTCGAACGGCCGAAGATCGCTTTTGTAAGCCGGCGCGTCCGCTTCAATCGTGCGTACGACGACGCCTTTATCGAGCCCTTTGAACAAATCGCGGATCGACGGATCGTCACCGAGCGTTTCAATGCGAATGCCGAGCCACGGCCGCATGATCTTGTGGCCGGCGATAAGCTCGCCCCCAATCTCCTTTGCCATGTTGCTCGGGATGGCAAAACCGAGTCCGCGATTCAATCCGTTGATCAGTGTGTTCATGCCGATGACATTGCCGTCGATGTCGCAGAGCGGGCCGCCGCTGTTTCCCGGATTGATTGATGCGTCGGTCTGGATGTAATCCGAAATGGCATAGCCGTTGGTCGGAATCAGTTTGTTGCGGCCTTTGCCGCTGATCACGCCGTAAGTGAACGTGTAGTCGAGTTTGAACGGCGCGCCGATCGCAAACGCGAACTGTCCCACGCGCACCGCGTCGCTGTCTCCAAGTTGCACGACCGGGAGATCTTTCGCGTCGATCTTGATGACCGCGATGTCGGTCTTTTCATCTGTCCCGACGGTCTTGGCTTGAAATTCGCGGCCGTCCTTCAATTTCACGCTGATCTTGTCGGCCCCCTCCACGACGTGAAAATTCGTAAAAATGTAGCCATCGGGCCGAACGATGAAGCCCGAGCCCTCGCTTTGCACAGGTTGGGGCCGGCGCAAATTTCCGTGTGGGTTGTTTTCATCCGGCGGACCTTGAAAAAATAAATCGTCAAAAGCCGAACCTTCCGCGCCGTCGCTTTTCTTGGAAATTTCGATGATGACGACGCTGGGGGCCACGATCTCAAAAACCTTTGCGAACGCGTTGTTAAGCTGGTGAACGACGTCCTTGCCCGCTTCGGCCGCCGCGGCGGGAACGGTTGACGTCGCTTCCGGCTGGCCCGCCGGTGACGCGGCTAAGATCGACAGCGTGCTCAGGGCGGAAATTAAGATTGAGATCGGTAATGAGCGCATTAGTTGGAACTTGGACAGCATTCACCATGCAACGTTCATTCCTTCGCTACGGTCAGTAATCCCCATCCCAGGCGGGCTTTGCCGTGCATGTCGGGCCTCTAGGCTCGTTCCATTTAATGCTTTTAGCGACTAGACTACTTGACGCATGGTGTATGATCAGTCGGTTTCACCCCGAAATATGCGTTCTCTCAATTCACAAGCTGTTTTCGCGAGTTTGTTCGCCCTGGCGGTGGTCGTCGGGGTCACCGGCATTGCGCCTGATCCGTCCGCGCGCAGCTCCTTCTCAGCGGATGAATTTGTGCAGGCGATGGACGCGCATCGCGCGTCGGTCATCGATCTTTATATCAACGAGCATCGCGACCCTAATGCTCGCGCTTCGCACGACCGTCCGCTAATTTTGGCGGCCGCCCTGGAGCAGGATTGGCAGACGGTCCAACGACTTCTCGCGGCCGGCGCGAGTGTCGATCTTGGGGACGAAACGGGATTGAAACCGCTTATGGCCGCGGCCATGTACGGTAATACCGATATCATCAACCAATTCATCCCGCTGGTGACAAACATTTCCGCGAGTGATCGAACGGGACGCACCGCACTTCATTATGCCGTGGCGGCTGGAAAGGCGGCCGCAGTAGAAATTCTTCTGCCGCTGGTGCAAGACATTGGAAAACCGTGTGCCGACGGCTCCGATCTTTTTGGAATGGCACTGGAGACCGGCAATTCGAAAATCGTCGAGTCCATTTTGCGGCGCATGCCGCCACAGCAACAATGGACGGCCGGTGCGCGCCGCGCATTCGAAGCAGCCCTGGCGAGCGGCAACAAGGATCAGATGCGATTATTGCTGAGCAAGCATGCTTCCCCGCCGACTCCGGACGGCCGAAGCGTGCCGCTCCTGGCTTACGCCATCGCATCCAACGACCTGTCTCTCTTCAATATGCTTCTTTCCTGTGGCGCGGACCCCAACACGGTTCTGCCGGACAAGTGCGACAAGGAATTCCTGGCCTCGCTTCCGTCGAAGTCTCTCCAGAATTACATTCCTGGAGATAAGGGCGTGACGGTTCTCATGCTGGCTGCGGGGATCGGTCAGCCCGACTATGTCCGCGCGCTTCTTGATGCCGGCGCGGACCGGAATCGCGCCACCAAACGTTACAAGATGCTCGCCCTTTATCTTTCCGCGCAGAATGATCAATGGCGTTGCACCCAACTTCTTCTCGGGAGCGGACCGTCACCAGACAAGCTGCACATCGAAATTTCTCTTTCTTCGCAGCACGTCGCGGTCGTTAAGGACGGAGTACCGATATTCAACACCATCTGTTCGACTGGAAGACAAGGCTATTCCACCCGAGCCGGGTCCTATGTCATTACTGACAAAGATCGCAGCCATCGTTCCACTATCTATAAAGTGGAGATGCCTTACTTCATGCGTCTCAGTTGCCTCGATTTTGGAATGCACGAAGGCGTCGTCCCGAACTATCCCGCATCCCACGGCTGCATCCGGCTGCCCTCCGAAGCGGCTCGCAAACTATTCGCGGAAATTCCGGTCGGCACGCTCGTGACCGTGCAGTAGTAGCTTCATTTCAACACATCCAAGTGCTCGCATTGACACGTTAGTTAATGGCATTAACTTTTTTGCCCTCAACTAAAATGCTTGCTACCGCGGTAAGGAAATTGGACGGGAAAGAGTTCGTCTCACATGCGCCGGGATATTGGCCAAATGTGCCGGCGGAACTCTGGAATGATTGGAAATGGCAGCTCAAGAACCGGGTCACTTCGCTGGCCCAGCTCGAGCAGCATATCGAGCTTAGCGAAGAGGAGCGCAGCGGCGTCTTGCTTTCCGGCGACAAGCTCGCACTCGCCATCACCCCGCATTTTTTCAATCTGATTCCCCGGGAAAGAAATCTGGACGATCCGATCCGACGACAGGTTATTCCGCGGATAGAAGAGACTTGGACATCGCCTTACGACATGGCCGATCCGTGCGGCGAAGACTCGCATATGCCGGTGCCGGGTTTGGTGCATCGCTACCCGGACCGCGTGCTCTTTTTGGTAACCGATCGCTGCGCCAGCTATTGTCGATATTGCACCCGCAGCCGCGTGGTCAGCGGCGTCGGCGAACAGGAGTTGCACACCGATTTCGAGGAAGCGTTTCGTTATCTCGAACAACACACCGAAGTGCGCGACGTGCTCCTTTCCGGCGGCGACGCGCTTCTCTTCAGCGACGACAAACTGGAAAAATTGCTGAGTCGCTTGCGCGCGATCTCGCACATTGAATTTCTCCGCATCGGCACGCGCGTTCCGATTTTTCTGCCGCAACGAATTACGCCGGAGCTGTGCGCGATGCTGCAAAAATATCATCCGCTCTGGATGAGCGTGCACGTCAATCATCCACGCGAGTTGACTATTGAAGTGAAGGAAGCGCTTGAGCGTCTCGCCAACGCCGGCATACCGCTCGGCAACCAGAGCGTCCTGCTCGCCGGCGTGAACGACAACATCGACGTCATGCGCAATCTCGTGCACAAATTGCTCATGTGCCGTGTCCGTCCTTACTACATCTACCAATGCGATTTGATTAACGGCTCGTCGCATCTGCGCACTTCGGTGGCGAAAGGGATCGAGATCATTGAGGGCCTGCGCGGGCACACGACCGGTTATGCTATTCCCCAGTTCGTGATCGACGCGCCCGGCGGCGGCGGGAAAGTCCCGATCAATCCTGGTTACATCTTGTATCACGACAACGAGAAGATCGTGATCCGCAATTACGAAGGAAACATTTTCGAGTATCCCGAAACCGGCAACGAAAACGTCCAGTTCGCCCCTCAACGGGAATACCACGACGAATACCTTTATTCATAGCGAGTTTTGCTATTTCGATAATGTCGCGCCGCAACGTGAATGGAGCCGGCGGGCGCCGTGCGACATAGATGGGAAAGTCTTTAGGCCGAGCGAGCGGGCGCGCGTAAGTCAATATCACGACGAATATCTGTATTCGTAAAATACGGATAGACAGGATTGAGTGGATTTACTCTGAATCCGAATCCTGACAATCCAATTAATCCTGTCTACTTTTGATTCGTAAACGATCGCGCCGCCGATGACTGTCATCACGCAGCGTGTTTTCAAGATTTCCGACGAAAGCAATCCGGTCTCTTTTTGCTGTAACCACTTCCGCGTGTGGTTGTCGTTCGTCGAGCGTGTAAACGTTTCCGTTGACGAAAATAAGATCGACATCCCGGGCGCGAGATGTCCCGGCGAAAAAGCAAACAAAAAGAAGAAAGAATCCGATATAAAAATGTCGCTCTTTCACTTGACGCTCCGGTGAACTTTTGACGTTATCAATTCTGCCAGTTCTTCAATTTTCCGTATGAAGAATTGGCGCCTCCTGTTTTTTGGATCGACATGAAATTGAACGACGAATTTTCTTTTGCCAATCCAACCTCGATTTATAGAATTGCCACTTCTCGCTGCAGCGCCGACGGGAAGAACCGACCGGAGACGTTCTGAACCAAAAACATCCTAAAATCCACCCTTTCAGGTATTCAAGTTGGCGGCTACGAATCGTAGCGCGCCGCTGATCGTTTATGGCGAACTTTTTCCCGCGCTGGACTAATTGGCTGCCGCTCAAAGTCGCTATTTGTGGCGTCTTTATCGTGTGCGGATTGACCGCCGCGACTTGGTACTATGGGACGCCGAAATATACACGCGTCGGTTATCAACCGATTCAGCCGGTGCCATTCCCGCACGACATCCATGTGTCGCAACTCGGGATGGATTGCCGTTATTGCCATAGTTTTGTCGATGTGGCGGCGCATTCGAATCTGCCCAACACCCAGACTTGCATGAATTGTCATACGCAGGTGCAGAAGGACAATCCGAAGCTGGAGCCGGTGCGGGCGAGTTGGAAAACGGGCAAACCGATCGAGTGGGTGCAGGTGCACCGCACCCCAGACTACGTGTTTTACAATCACTCAGCCCATGTGAATCGCGGGATCAGTTGTTTCAGTTGCCACGGCGAAATCAATCACATGCCGGTGGTTTATCACGCCAAGCCGCACAGCATGGCGTGGTGCTTGGAATGCCATCGGCATCCGGAGAATTTCCTTCGCCCCGACGATCAGGTTTTCAATCTCGATTGGAAACCGGACGACGTGAAGCCGGCCGAGTTTGTCGCCAAGTACGGGCAACCGCAAAATGTGAGCGAAGATTTTTCGAAAAAGAAAAAGCTTACCCAAACCGAGATCGGACAAACCTTGAAAGAGCGCTGGAATATTAAGCCGCCGATTAACTGTCAGGGGTGCCACCGATGAAACGCGTTTTCCAACATCCACCGGAGTCGCTCACCGGAAAGAAATACTGGCGCAGTCTCGGCGAGCTGAGCGATACGCCGGAGTTTCGCGATTGGCTGGAGCGCGAATTTCCAGCCGGCGCCTCCGAGTTAAATGGCGACGAATGGTCGCGCCGCGGCTTTTTGAAATTGATGGGGGCGTCGATGGCGCTGGCCGGTTTCGGATTGAGCAGCTGCCGCCGTCCGGAAATGCATCTCGTTCCGTTTACCAAGAGCGCGGAGTGGACCATTCCAGGCAAACCGCTTTTTTACGCGACGGCAATGCCGCGCCGCACGGGCGCGATTCCGCTCGTCGTTACGACCCATGACGGCCGGCCAACCAAGATCGACGGCAACCCTCTGCATCCGGCGAGCGGCGGCGCCACCGATGCCTTCGCCCAGGCTTCCATTCTCGATCTTTACGATCCGGCGCGATCGAAAGATTTCCGGGAGAACGGAAAAATTTCCGATCGAGCGGCGTTTGAGAAGTATCTCGACAAGGTGCGGCCACACTGGATGGCCGACCAGGGTGGCGGGGTCGCGTTTTTGGTCGAACCCGGTTTTTCGCCGACAAGAGACCGCTTGCGCAACGAACTTCAAAAAACTTTCCCGCGCATCCATTGGTGTGAATACGATCCGCTGCTGAGCAGCGCGCAGAGTTTCGCCACGCAAATCGGTTTTGGCGAACAATTGCGCGTGATCCCGCACATCGAACGAGCCGACGTGATTCTCGCGCTGGACAGCGACTTTCTCGATTGCGGGCAGGGAGACTTGGAATCCGTCCGAGCTTTCAGTGCGCGTCGCAGAGTCAAGGCATCGAAGGACACGATGAATCGTCTGTATGTCGTGGAAAATCGCTTCAGTCAGACTGGGGCGATGGCGGACCATCGGCTCCGCATTCCGGCATCCCAAATTCCTTCGTTTACTCGTGCGCTTGCAGAAAAAATGGTGGCGGCAACAAGAGACGGCGCGCTCGGATCCGTGGTCGGCACACTTCCGGCGCAGACGAATGCGACGAAATTCGACGAGCAATGGCTAACGGAAGTCGTAAACGATTTGGTCGCGAAATCGGGCGCGAGTCTCGTGCTCGCCGGTCCGGATCAGCCTGTGGTTGTGCAATTGCTCGTCTACGCGATGAATGTCGCGCTCAAGAATCTTGGTCACACGCTCGTTGTCCGCGAATTTCCAAGCGACCGGCGGACCAATAGCATTCTTCAACTCGCTTCGGATATCGCGGCCGGCCGGATCGAACACCTCTTCATTCTTGGAGGCGATCCGGTTTACAACGCTCCGCGCGCGCTGACGCCGGACCGCGTAACAAGTCAGCTTCTCGATTGGGCCGATTTGCAAAAGAAGGTCGCAAACGTCATTCGCGTCGGTTACTACGAAGACGCGACCTCGGCGTTGAGCAAATGGCACGTCCCGGCGGCGCATTTCCTCGAATCGTGGGGCGACGCGATGACTGAGCGGAGCGGCTACCTTGCGATCCAGCCTATGATCCTGCCGCTTTTCGGTGGCCTGTCGGACATCGAAGTGATGAACAGCGTTTTGGGAGGACCGAAATCCGAAGGTCCCGAGTTAGTGCAGGAAACGTTTCGTTCCACCAATCCGCCGGGTGACTTTGCCACGGCCTGGTCGCTGTTTTTGCGCGACGGCTTTGCCGCCCACGTCACGGCAAATGAAAAATCGCCGGCGTTCAATCCAAATGCCGCCGCGAGTGTAGCGCGTAATCTTTGGACTTCCGTCGCGGCTCCGAGTCTCAAGTCACCAGAAATCGTCCTCGTTCCAAGTTATGCGATGGACAATGGGCGCTACATTAATAATGGCTGGCTCCAGGAGCTTCCCGATCCAATCACCAAGCTCACTTGGGACAACGCCGCGCAAATGAGTCCGGTGTTTGCGCGTCATCTCGAAGTGGAAACGGGCGATCTTATCCGCATCGCCGTGACCGATCAGCGAACATTCCAGAATAAACCGATCGTGCGCGAACTCGTGATCGCTGCTTTTGTGCAACCGGGTCACGCCGATAATTCAATCACCATTCCGCTCGGTTATGGACGCACGCATACCGGTCCAGTAGGCGAGGAATCGGGCTTCAATGGTTATCTGCTGCGCACGCCTTCAAATCCGCATTACATCCTCGAAGACGGTCAGGCTGTCGCAAGCGTGAAGGTGACGAAGGTCGGGCAAAAATATCCGCTCTCGATTACGCAAGACCATTGGAGCATCGAAGGCCGCGGCCTTGTGCGCGAAGCTACCCTCGAACGTTATCGCGAAGACAACGAATTCGTGAAGAAACTCGAAGGCGAAGAAGTGTCGCGACCGATGCCTTCGCTCTACAGCCATCCGCCACTTGAGGCGGAACAGCAGTGGGGCATGGCGGTCGATCTTAACGTGTGCACCGGCTGCAGCGCGTGCGTCGTCGCCTGCCAAAGTGAAAACAATATCCCGATCGTCGGTAAATTGCAGGTCAGTCATGGCCGCGCGATGCATTGGATTCGCATCGACCGCTATTACGCGAGTCACAAAGAGTTCAATCAAGACAATGGCGATTGGCCGGAAGATCCCGAAATCGTGCATGAGCCGATGATGTGTCAGCATTGCGAGAACGCACCCTGCGAAACCGTTTGTCCGGTCAACGCCACCGTTCATAGCGAAGACGGCCTCAACGTCATGGCCTACAACCGCTGCGTCGGCACTCGTTATTGCGCGAACAACTGTCCGTTCAAAGTGCGCCGCTTCAATTTCTTCGATTACAACCAGCGGCCGGTCGGCAAGAAGAAGATCGCCGGCCAATTCAGCATCTATAAAGAATACTTCGCGCCGCTTACGACCAAAGGCGCGCCGGACACAGTCAAGTTGCAAAAGAACCCGAACGTCACCGTGCGAATGCGCGGCGTGATGGAGAAGTGCACGTTCTGCGTCCAACGCATCGAGGAAGCGAAGATCGCGGCGCACGTGCGCGCCGGCGCGTCGAACAACACTCGCATTCCGCGCGATTCGTTCACGACCGCGTGTGCGCAAGCTTGCCCGACCGAAGCGATTGTCTTTGGCGACATCAAAGATCCGGAAAGCCGCGTCTCGAAGATGAAACAACAGGATCGAAACTATCGGCTGCTCAATTATTTGAACGTGAATACGCGGACGAGTTATCTCGCGCGCATTCGCAATCCGAATCCGAAAATGCCGGACGCGGCGAAAATCGGTGTAGCCAGCATTCTCAAAGAAGGGCATTCCTCGAAGAACGGCGAGACGAAGCATACGGAGGAAGGCGAGTGAAAACAGCTCCGAACAATTTCGCGAGCCCCAAGTATTTCGGGGTTGTCGATCTTGCATAAACCATGGACAGCGCATCCACAGCACCAGGAGTGATCAGCGACGAGAAGCCGCTCGCGCGTGTCCCGCTTGTTTTGAACAAGCGAAATTTCAGTTGGCTGACGGAACGCATCTCCGGCGTGGTGGAACAACGCGCGCCGCGTTGGTGGTGGGTGACGTTTACCATCACCGCGACGATCGCCACTTTCGGCTTGTTCTGTCTCGGTTACCAAATTTCCACGGGCGTCGGCACATGGGGGCTGAACCATCCGGTCGGCTGGGCGTGGGACATCACCAACTTCGTTTTCTGGATCGGTATCGGACACGCCGGCACGCTCATTTCGGCGATCTTGTTCTTGCTTCGACAAAAATGGCGAACGTCGATCAACCGTTCGGCTGAAGCGATGACGCTCTTCGCGGTTATGTGCGCCGCGATTTTCCCCGGCATTCACGTCGGCCGTGTTTGGATGGCGTGGTTTCTCGCACCCGTCCCAAACAGCTGGGGCGTCTGGCCGAATTTCCGCAGCCCGCTGATGTGGGACGTGTTCGCGGTCTCGACCTATTTCACCGTTTCCGTTTTATTTTGGTACACCGGTTTGATTCCCGATTTGGCGACGCTGCGCGATCGCGCGACTTCCAAGATCAAGAAATTGCTATTCGGCATTTTCGCGGTCGGCTGGCGCGGATCGAACCGCAACTGGCGGCATTACGAAATGGCGTACTTGTTGTTGGCCGGTATTTCCACTCCGCTCGTATTGTCGGTGCACAGCGTCGTGTCGTTCGACTTCGCCACGTCGATCTTGCCCACGTGGCACACCACGATTTTCCCGCCTTACTTCGTCGCCGGCGCGATCTTTGGCGGGTTTGCCATGGTGCTCACGTTGATGATTCCGGCGCGCGCGATCTTCAAACTGCAAGACATCATTACGCCGCAACACATCGACAAAATGGCGAAGATCATTTTGCTGACCGGCTCGTTCGTCACTTACGCCTACACCATGGAATTTTTCATGGCCTGGTACAGCGGTAACCAGTACGAGAAGTTCGCTTTCTTCAATCGCGTCTTCGGTCCCTACTGGTGGTACTGGTGGGTCGGCATGCTTTTCTGCAACATGCTTTCGCCGCAGTTGTTCTGGTTCAAGTGGTGCCGGCGGAACATCTACGTCGTTTATTTCGTCTGCATGTGCGTGAACGCCGGCATGTGGTTCGAGCGTTTCATTATCATCGTCGGCGGATTACACCGCGATTTTCTGCCGTCTTCATGGGGAATGTTTTACCCGACCTGGGTTGATATTTGGACGTTCATCGGCACGCTCGGCATCTTCACGTCGCTCTTCCTGCTCTTCATCCGCTTCTTGCCGATGATTGCGATGTCGGAAGTGAAAATCGTTTTGCCGGAAGCGAACCCTCATCATGGACCGACAGCCGATCATCCCCCGCTTGTGGCAACTGGAAAGGAGCGAACATGAGGACGCCGTCCGGTCACACGGTTTACGCGATGGCGGCCGAATATGAGAGCGCGACCGCGCTCTACGAAGCGGCTAAGCGTGTGCGCGACGCCGGTTTCAAACGCTGGGATGTTTATTCGCCATTTCCAATCCACGGAATGGATCAGGCGATGGGCTTGGGCAAATCGTGGCTCAGTGCCGTGGTGCTTTGCGGCGGCATTACCGGTTTGCTAACCGCAGCGGTTTTGGAGTTCGGACCGTCGTGGTTCATCTATCCGGTGATCGTTCACGGAAAACCTTTCGACTGGCGAACTGTCCCCGCTTTTTTCCCGATCATGTTTGAGCTCACCGTGCTCTTCTCCGCTTTCGCCGCGTTCTTTGCCGTGCTCATCATGAATGGGTTGCCGCGCTGGAATCATCCGATCTTCAATTGGGATCGGTTCAGTCGCGCGACCAACGACGGTTTCTTTCTCGCCATCGAAGCGCGCGATCCGCGGTTCACTGAAATCGAAGCGCGCGAGCTGCTCGAAAGCACGGGCGGCCA
The DNA here is from genome assembly GCA_003167365.1 of Spartobacteria bacterium. Classification (GTDB taxonomy): domain Bacteria; phylum Verrucomicrobiota; class Verrucomicrobiia; order Chthoniobacterales; family UBA10450; genus Palsa-1382. Next base: position 631,098 of record PMTM01000006.1, read on the forward strand.
GCACATCACCATCGTGCACGAGGATTGATTATGTTGCGCGGCTTCCTCTTACTTTTCGTTTTGACCGGCGTTGCGCTTGTCGCCATTCTTGGATTTCGCGGACAGAAGGGCAGCCAGCCGCCGTTCGAGCTTTTTCCCGACATGGTTCGTCAGGTCAAGGTGCGCGCGCAGGCGCCGCTCGGTTTTTTTGCAGATGGACGCGGTCCGCGCCTGCCAGTCGCCGGCACCGTTCCGATCGGTTACGAAATGCCGAACCCGGAAAACACGCCCAGCGGCGCGCCGCCGGGAGAATCGCTTTCGCATCAGCGCGTCGCGTTCAGCGCCGGAACCGATTATTACAACACCGGAAAAATGGGCGATCGCTGGGGCACGGGTATTCCGATTGAAGTCACGCCCCAATTGATGGAGCGCGGTCGCGAGCGCTTCAATATCACGTGCGCGATGTGTCACGGCGCCACCGCGACAGGCAACGGCATCACCAAACAATACGGCCTCGCCACCGTCGTCACTTTGCAGGATGACCGCATTCGCAAAATGGCGGACGGCGAAATTTTTAACACGCTCACAAACGGCAAGAACACGATGATGGCTTACGGACCCAACATCATGGTGGCGGATCGCTGGGCGATCATCGCGTATCTGCGCGCGCTGCAGCGGAGCCAGAACGCATCAATTAACGACGTGCCGGAAGAACATCACGCGGAGATGGAAAAGAAATGAGCGATCGTTCCCAGGCATTGCCGGCGCCGGAAGGCGAATTCGTGGAAACTTCGCGTTTCGGCGGATTATCGATTTTGTTCGCGCTTCTTGCTTTGGTCGGCTTGGGGCTGGGCGTCGTCGGCGCAATGGTCGATCCGGCGCAGTTTAGTTTTTCCTGGCTTTTCGCTTTTGCTTTCTTCTTCACGCTCTGCGCCGGCTGCTTCTTCTGGACGCTTGTTCATCACGCCACCGACGCGGACTGGAGCGTGGTGGTACGACGCCAACTCGAAAACATTGCTTCACTCCTCGCGGTCATGGCTGTCTTTCTGGTGCCGGTGTTGTTGCTTCGTCATCATCTCTACGGGTGGATGAATATTCCGCCCGGGCACGAGGAGGCGCTCGATGTCAAACGTCCTTACCTCAACTGGCATTTCTTCCTCACGCGCGCGATCGTCTTTTTCGCCTTCTTCATTATCGCGACGCAATTGCTCCGGCGGTTCTCGGTCCGGCAGGACAAGGACGGCAATCCGCGATTCACGTTTTGGATGCGCAAACTTTCTTTTATCAGTCTGCCCATGTTCGCGCTTTGCCTGACTTTTGGCGCCTGCGACTGGTTGATGAGCCTCAATTACCACTGGTTCTCCACCATGTGGGGCGTTTATATTTTCGCCGGCACCGCCGGATCTTCCATGTCGCTGCTCGTCCTTGTCATCACGGCGTTGCGCAACGCCGGCTACCTGCAAGACGTAGTTACGGTGGAGCATTACCACGTCATGGGAAAATGGATGCTCACTTTCACTGTTTTCTGGGCCTATATCGGCTTCAGCCAATACATGCTCATCTGGTATGCGAACATGCCGGAGGAGACGCAATACTTCCTCGTTCGAAATACCGAGTCGTGGTGGGCCCTGAGCATGCTTTTGGTGGTCGGACGGTTCTTTGGTCCCTTCGCGATTCTACTTATGCAGGGGTTCAAGAAACGGCCGCGCCGTTTGTGTCTGCTCGCGGCCTGGATCCTTTGCATGCAGCTGCTCGATATGTACGTCATCGTGGTGCCCGCATTGCACGGAACGGGCGTGCACGTGAGCATTTGGGATTTTGTTCCGCTTCTCGGCATGGGCGCGACGCTCGCCTTTGTTTATTTGCGCCTCCTTGGCCGGACATCGGTTTTTCCGGTGCGTGATCCGCGTGTGATCGAATCAATCAATTACCAGAACTGATATGGCCGATGCCGAATCTATTCGCCAAGCCGCGCACGTGCGCACGCCATTCTCCGCCTGGCTTGGCGTCGTTTTACTTTTCGCGCTTTTCGGCGTCATGGTGCTCGCGATTATCGGGCCGTCGCCGCGCGGCGACACTTACGAGAAGAAACGCGCCAAAGCGCGGGAAGAAAAACTTAAGGCCGCGCGCGAAGACGACGCGAAGGCGCTCACCACATACAGCTGGATCGACAAGCAAAAAGACACCGTCCGAATTCCGATTCAGCGCGCAATGGAACTGGCTGTGACGGAACTCGCGCAGAAAAAACCCGCCCCGGCTGGTCCGATTGCGACGCCGGAGCCCCAAGCATCCGCTGTCGCAACTACTCCTTCACCTGCGGCAACAGCGTCGCCATCGCCAACCGGCACACCAAAAGCAACTTCAGTTGCGGGACCAAGCTCGGAGAGTCGCAATCAACCAGCCGCGGCTGTTAATCCGCCGCCTGCGCCTCCGGGAACACAACCGGGCGCATCGGCTTCACCTGCTGCGTCCCCGGCGCAAGCCGCGGCCGCGCAACCAAAATCAGCGCAGCAAACGCCTGCGCCATCTCCGTCCGGAACTCCAACTCCCGCCGCCGGGAAAACGCCATGACCACTTTGAATTCGCCGCAAATGATCTTACGACCAAAATATGGATGCCGCTGAGATACCGTTGAAAGCGCCACCGGTTCCGACCGATGTGCCGACGAGCGACACCGAGCAGATCGAGCGCGCTTTGATCGATGCATCGACGCGCGTGCCGGTGTTGATGTTTTACACCTCCGCGATCGTCTGGCTGCTGCTCGGCACGCTGCTCGCCATGCTTGTGTCGATCAAGTTGCATGCACCCGACATGTTTTCGGGAGTCAGTTTCCTCACTTGGGGCCGCGTGCGACCCGCGCACACCAACATCATGATTTACGGTTGGGCGTCGATGGCCGGTATGGGCACGGCAATTTGGTTGATGGCGCGTTTGTGCCGCACCGTTCTGCGGCATCCGCTATTGATTATCACCGGCGCGGGCTTCTGGAACCTCGGCGTGCTTCTCGGCGTTGGCGCGATCCTTACTGGCGACAGCACCGGTTATCAGTGGCTCGAATTCCCGCCATACGTGGCGGTCATTCTTTTCGTTGCTTACACCATGATCATGTCGTGGGCGGTGTTGATGTTCCGTTTCCGGCGCGGCGACCGGATTTACATCACGCAGTGGTATTTGCTCGGCGCGTTCCTCTGGTTCCCGTGGCTTTACGCCGCCGCGCAACTGATGCTCTTCGTCGTGCCGGTGCAGGGCGTGATGCAGGCGGCGGTCAATTGGTGGTACGCAAACAATCTGCTCTTTCTCTGGTTCGGCGCGATCGGGCTGGGCACAGCCTATTACATGATTCCGAAAGTGATCGGGCGCCCGGTCTACAGTTATCATTTGGCCACGATCGGCTTCTGGACCTACGCGCTTTTCTCCAGTTGGACCGGAATGCAGCGCATGATCGATGGACCGTTTCCCGCGTGGATGATCACCGCCAGCATCGCGGCGACGATTCTTACCATTATTCCCGTCGCCACCGTTGGGCTGAATCATCATATGACGATGAAGGGTTATTTCCCGCTCATGCGTTACAGTCCCACGCTTCGCTTCACGGTCTTCGGCGCGATTTCCTACACCGTCTTCAGCTTAGTCGGCGTGATCATCTCGTTTCGCTCCGTTGCGCGTTATCTTAACTTCACACAGGCGAGCGTGGCATATTCGCATCTCGGCCTCTACGCGTTTTACACGATGGTGATTTTCGGATCGATGTACTACATCGTGCCGCGGCTGGTCGGTCGCGAATGGCGCTATGCTTCGCTTATCAAGCTGCACTTTTGGGCATCGGTTTACGGCGTTGGCTTGATGAGTTTGATGTTGCTCTCCGGTGCAATCGTGGAAGGAACGAATTTGAATGATGCGAGCATGGCCTTCACCGAAAGCACGCAATCGATCCTGCCTTATCTGCGCGGCCGCAGCCTCGCCGGCGTGTTGATGACCGTCTCGCATTTTGTGTTCGCATTTCATTTCGGCCTCATGCTCTTCGGATTGGGCCGCACCGCGAGTGTTCCAACATTCTTGAATCCCGTTGAATCGGAGGGCAGCGAAGCGCACTTATGAAAGCACTTCTCTCGCTCTTTCTCGGACTTTTCGGGACGTTCGCCTTTTCGTGGATAGGACTGACCGTCATTCCGAATTGGCAAATCGGACATCTCGATCCGCAAATGGACGAAGAAGGCACCGATATTTATCCCGAGCCGAAATCGGGAATGGCCGATCGCGGCCGGCACGTTTATACCGCGAACGGCTGCTTCTATTGCCACAGCCAGCAGGTCCGCCCTGATTACATCGCGTCCGATATCGATCGCAAATGGGGTGACCGTCGCAGCGCGCCGCGCGATTACATTTTCGCGCGACCGGTGTTGCTCGGCAAGGCTCGCATGGGTCCCGATCTTTCCAATATCGGCAAGCGTGCACCCGCCGAAGAAGAGAATGCTCCGCCGGCCGGCGCAAGCCCGGCGGCGTCGCCTGCGGCTAGCGCGAGTCCGGCAGGATCTCCCGCAACCGCGGCGTCTCCCGCTCCAGCCGGATCGCCGCAATCATCGCCGGCTGCAAAACCTGCTGCTGCGCCTGCTGCGAACGCGTCACCTGCTCAAAACGCGAGCCCCGCGGCGGGATCTGCAAGTCCGGCTCCGGCTGCGAATCCAGCCGGTTCACTCGATTCCGCGCCGGCAAATGGCGAGCCGCCGACATACTCGGCCGCGTGGCACCACCAACATCTTTATTCGCCGCGCAGCCTCACGCTCGATTCAAACATGCCGGCCTATCGTTTCCTGTACGAAAAACGCCGTATCAGTGGCGAACGTTCCGCCGATGCCTTGAAACTCACGGGCAAAGAAGCGCCGAGTCAAGGTTGGGAAATCGTTCCGACTTACGACGCGCAGTGTCTCGTCGCCTATTTAATGTCGCTTGATCAATCGCATCCTTTGAAAGAAGTGAAATCCGCGGCCCCGGCATCCGTGCCGGCGGCATCGACTTCACCAGCTCCAGCCGCCCCGCCGAAATGAACGAGCAAACTCCAGATCCAGCATTGCGCATTCGCCAGGGAATGGATTACGGCGAGCACGGAGATGTGCAGGAGGTTCATGCCGCCATCCAGCGCGAAAAGCTCGAGCCGCGCGTCGGGCTCGAGCCGCTCTCGATGTGGTTGATCGTCGTTTACGGGCTCGCCGTTTTCTTTGGCGGCGCATATCTGGGACGCTATTCGGGAAACTTTAGCGGTGATGGACTTGATCCACTCGGCGGTCCGCCGCCTGCAAAAAAAGGAGCGAGCACGCAAGGTCCCGAACAACAAGCGGAGCTTTCGCCGCATGATCGCGGCAAGAAAGTTTTTAACGCGAACTGTGCGGTGTGTCATCAAGCCACGGGACTCGGCTCGCAAAGCCAGGGATATCCACCGCTCGCCGGTTCCGAATATACGAGCGGTGGCTCGCGTCGTAATGCCATGATCGTGATGAAAGGCTTGCAAGGCCCGCTTACGGTTAAAGGTCAAAAGTTCGGCAGCGCGGTCATGCAACCATGGGAAACTCTCGGCGATCAAAAAGTCGCCGATGTGCTTACTTATGTCCGCAGCGAGTGGGGAAACACCGGCGGTCCGATCACGCGTGAGCAAATCGCCGCGTTGCGAAAGGAACTTGCCAGCCATCCCGCTTCCTTCACCGAGCCTGATATCCAAGCGGTTCCGCCGGACGCGGAACTTCCGGGCGGCGAACAAGGCACCGCACCGCCAAAACCGGGCGAGCAAGCGAAACCCGGTGCGCCGCCCAAGAAATAATCGGGTCATCCCGAGCCGAGCGAGGGACCTCACTAACGCTCTTTTGATTACGCAACTCTCGCTGTGGGCAAGCGAGAATTACGCGAGCGCATCCGCAATCAACTCGGCCATGTGTTTCGGATGCGTGGCCGAGAGATCTCCGATCTGATGCCGGCAACTCGTGCCCGATGCAACCAACGTCCCGGACGGTTGATTGTCGATCTTCCGCAGTAGATCTGCGGCCACCTGAACCGAGAGTTCGTACTTTTCCGCGAACATTCCGAACGCGCCGGCCATGCCGCAGCAGCCAGTGTCGAGCAGAGTCGCTGTGCGTCCCGGCAATCGCTCGACCAATCGCGCCATGAATCCGGTATTCAGCAAAGACTTCGCGTGACAATGCGCATGAATCGTGATGTGCTCCGGTCGATTCTGAAAACGAAGCGCATCCGGTTCGCGCGCGAGCAGATCGTCGATAAATTTTTCGAACAAAAAACAGTGCTTCGCCACGTCCTCCGCGTTCGCGATTTTTAACTCGCGATAATCTTCGACGAACATCGAGTAGCACGACGGCTCGAGAAAAAGGATGGGCGTTGCTGATGGTTGAGAGTTGAGAGCCGAGAGTTGTGGGGACAAAGAGTGCAGAAGATTGACGTTGTGTTTTCCAAGCTCCACGGCGGCTTCGAGATTTCCCTGACTAAACGCCGGCCGGCCGCAGCATTGTCGATCGTGCGCGAGCGTAACTTCGAAGCCGAGTGCTTCGAGAACTTTCACCGCCGCGATCCCAATGTGCGGCTCGTTGTAACGCACAAACGTATCGTCCCACAAAATGACTCTGCCTCTGGTAGGGACGCCGCGCTGCGCCGACCCTACCTTTCGTCTTGCAAACCAGCGATCGAATCGCTCGCTCGTGTAATGCGGAAGGGTGCGTTTCGCCGAGAGCCCGAGCGCTTTCTCCATGATGGCGCGCAACGGCACAAAATCGATAATCGCATTTGTCAGCACCGGCATCGCGCAGCCGAGTTGCCCGAGTAGATCGACATTGCTCAAGACTCGCTCGCGCAAAGGCAGACCGTCGCGCCGATGGCGGGCGTAAAGCAGTTCCGTCTTGAGCAAAGCCAGGTTTACGTTCGACGGACATTCCGGCGTGCAACCTTTGCAGGAGAGACAATTGCTCAACGCCGCATCGAGTTCATCAGAGCGCAACGGATCGTGTCCGTTCGCGCGCAACTCTAGCGCGGCGCGAATAATGTTTGCGCGTCCGCGCGTGGACATGATCTCTTCGCCGGTCGCGAAAAACGTTGGGCACATCATCGGTGCGTCCTTGCGGCAGCCGCCGCAGCCGTTGCATTGCTCAAGATTGCCGATGAACGAGCGGTCTTTGAACGCGAACGCAAGGACCGGCTCGAACGGCAAATTGATCGGCCGCTCGAAATTGTCCCGCAAATGATTGTCGATCTTATGTCGACCATCGCTAAGAATTTTTCCGGGATTAAAAATGTTTTTCGGGTCGAATATGCGTTTGATCTCACGCATCGCGCCGAGCAATTCGTCACCGAGTTGTTCGCGCATGTATTCCGTGCGCGCGATGCCGACGCCGTGTTCGGCCGACAACGAACCTTTGAATTGCTTAACAAGAGCCGAAGTTTGATCCGCAACTTGTCGGAATTTTTTCAGATCGGCGGCGCTGTGCAGATCGATCACCGGTCGAACGTGCAGCAAACCAGCGGCGGCATGTCCATAGTAGGAAGCTTCGAGTCCGAGCGGCCGCATGATCGATTCCAAACCTCTGACGTAATCGGGTAATTGCGCCGGACGCACTGCAGCGTCTTCAATAAATGCGACGGGTTTGGCTGGCCCGACGCATCCGGTCAAAAGAGAAAGGCCGGCTTTGCGCACCGACCAAACCAAATTCATTTCGCGTACGTCGCGGAAGAGTACTGTGCGCAATCCGAGATTTCGCGATTGCAAGATCGCTAATCGCTCGGCGACATCTTCGTAGAATTCGACAATCAATATCGCTTTACACGGCTTGGCGTCGAGTTCCATCAAGTCCCGCGCGGCCTGGAAAAGAAGCTGGCCCTTCGTTTGTTCAAGCAATGGGCGATCGATGTGTTCGATCGCGGACGGTTTAAGATCAAGCAGCGCAACCGTGGCTTGCATCGCCTCATCGATCGACGCGAAGAAGATGAGCCCGAGTCCTTTTTCAAGCGGCAGGGGAGAAATCTTTAGTTCCGCCGAGAGAATCGCGGCGAGTGTTCCTTCGCTGCCGGCGAGAATGTCGGTGAGAGTGTTCGGCGCACGAAGAAACCGTTCGACGCCGTAACCGGGCCAGCGTTTCAACAATCCCGGCGGCCAACGCTCCGCCATTTCGGCAGCGTGCCCGCGAACGAGATTCTCGATCGTGTCGCGTTCGGCCCGCAATGATTCATGAGCCGGTCCAATGTTTGCGGTGCGACCGTCCGCCATCACGATTTCCAGAGAGACAACATGATCGGCAGTCGTCCCGTAAACTGGAACGTGCGCGCCGGAAGAATTGTTTGCGATCATTCCGCCGAGTGTCGCGCGTGAACTCGTCGCGACATCCGGCCCAAAGCAAAATCCGTGCGGTTTGAGAAACGCATTCAACTGATCGAGCACGACACCGGCGCCGACGCTCACGGTGCGATTGTCGATGTTGAGATCGGTGATCTGGCGGTTGTAGCGCGAAAAATCGACGATCAATCCTTCGCCGATCGCGTTTCCGACAAGACTCGTCCCCGCGCCGCGAGGCGTGACCGAAACGCTCGCATCAGCGGCCGCACGAATCACGGCGCTCGCTTCTTTTGCGTTGCGTGGAAACGCCACCCCGTCCGGCTTGATCTGATAGATCGACGCGTCGGTCGCGTAAAGATTGCGCGTCAGCTCATCGAACCGAACGTCGCAAGCGGTGGCGGCGATTGTTTTCTTCTCAGCCGAAGTCATCTTATCCGCGCCAATCTGCGTAATCCGCGGCTATAATAAAGGCATCTGTGCATCTGCCGGGCTATCCTCGGCGAAACGGACACCAACGCCGATGAGCCGGACGGGTTTGCCGGTGCGGGCAAACGCTTCGGCAAGGAGTCCGCGGAAATCCGGTAGATTCGGCGTGAGTCCCGCGCGCTCGGCGGTGGTGCGCGTGAAATCGTTGAACTTCAGTTTCACGAAAATCTTTGTCACGGATCGCGTCGCTTCTTTCTGGGCGAGGTCGGCCATCATTTCTTGAAATAGCTCCTCCAGTTTTTCTTCGCATTGTTCGAGCGTCGTCAGATCGATCGTGAACGTTTCCTCTGTGCTGAGCGACTTACGCGGGCGATCCGGTTCAACCGGACGTTGATCGATCCCGCGGCAGAGATCGTAGAGCTCGATCCCGAATTTTCCGAAAAGATCGACAAGTTCCGGACGCGAGAAACGTTGCAGCTCACCGCATGTTTTGACGCCGAGCTCTTCCAGCTTCCGTTCGGTTTTTTCTCCGATGCCCCAAATCTTTCGCACCGGCAATTTCTCCATGAACTCCGGCACTTGTTCCGGCGTGACTTCGAGTTGGCCGTTGGGTTTGTTCATCTCGCTTGCGATCTTCGCGATCAGTTTGTTCGGACCGATCCCCGCGGACGAAGTGAGTTTCGTTTTGCGAAAGATCATTCCGCGTATCACCTGTGCGAGGGGCGCCGGCGCGCCGGGGTGTTCGCTCACATCGAGATACGCTTCGTCGAGCGAGAGCGGTTCAACCAATGACGTGAAACGGTGCAGCATTTCGCGAATGACTGCGGCTTCGCGCCGGTAAACGTCGAACCGCGTCGGCAACACGATCAGGTCCGGGCAGCGTTGCAGCGCCATGAAAGTGGGCATAGCCGAGCGCACCCCGAACTTGCGCGCTTCGTAGTTGCACGTGGTCAGGACGCCGCGCCGATCGCGCGCGCCGCCCACGCCCACCGGTTTACCGCGTAACGACGGGCGGTCGCGCACCTCGATCGCCGCGTAAAAGCAATCCATATCGAGATGGATGATGGCGCGGGACTTCGCTTCATTGTGCACACTGAAATCTTGCACAACGCAGGTGGATCGTCCGCTTTTGGGGCGATGTTATTCTAAACAACGCGCTCTGATGCAGATTGCATCAGTGTCCGTATTCTGGAACATAGCCGAAGCGCATTTGCGCCTTAAGAGAAACCAATATGCCTACAACGCTCGAGGCCGTTCGTCCGATCGAACTGGCCGATATACAACAAGCGCGGAAGAGAATCGCACAAACCATCTTGCGAACGCCGCTGGTCCGTCTTGAACTAGGACCGGACTTTCCCGACATCCGCCTCAAACTCGAGAACCTGCAGCCGATCAACGCTTACAAACTGCGCGGCGCCGCCAATGCAGTGGCGATGTTGTCCGAGTCCGAGCGCAAGCGCGGGGTATGGACGATCAGCGCGGGAAATGCGGGACAGGGCGTCGCCTACGCGGCAAGACAAGCCGGCATTCCGTGCAGTGTTGTAGTGATCGAGACCGCGCCGGCGTCGAAGATCGAGCGGATGCGCGCGCTTGGAGCGAAACTCATCCTGGTGCCGTACGAAGTTGCATGGAAGGCACTTCAGGATCGTTCGTTTCCGGATGTTGATGGCACATTTGTGCATCCATTTGATGATCATAATTTCATCGCCGGTCATGCCACCATGGGTCTTGAGATTCTGGAAGATGCGCCCGACACGGTTGCGGTCATCGCGAGCATTGGCGGCGGCGGACTCATCGCCGGCGTTGGCAGCGCAATCAAAGCGCTTAGGCCGGAGATCAAGATTTGGGGCGCCGAACCGGAAACGGCCGCGCCCGCCGCGCTCTCGTTTGCCAAAGGATCACCGCAAGAGTTCAAGGATTGGAAAGCATCATTCGTTGATGGCGCCGGTGGCCGCAGCGTTTTCCCGCGCATGTGGGAGCGAATGAAACCAATCGTGGATGGCTACATCGTCGTCAGTTTGGACGAGACGAAAAAAGCGATGCGTTTGATGGCGGAAAAAACGCGAATCATTTCCGAAGGCGCGGGCGCGTTGCCGCTTGCCGCCGCCTTGACCGGTAAAGCCGGCCAAGGTCCGATCGTGTGCGTCGTTTCCGGCGGCAACCTTGATCTGAAGAAATTCTGCGAGCTTATCGCGACCTGAGACGAAATCGGAAAGCTGAAAACGGAAATCCGTTGTCGTCTCAACCTGCTCTCAGTTGTCCGCTGTCAGTTTTCAGCTTTTCCTAAATGGCGGTCGCGCTCCCTTGGACAAAACTTTCAGTTTCATCAAAGTTTAGTTTCTTGCGCAACTCGTGGCGCAGGAGCCAGAGATTGACGCACATCTGAATCAACTGCGATACGACCGACAAATACCAGAGCTGCTTTAGTTGGAATCCGGGGGTACGAGCAAGCAGAATGGCGGGAAGGGCGAAAAGGCCCAGGCGCGTCATCGAACTGAAAAGTGGCGGCCAGGTATTGCCGATTCCCTGGAAAATGCTCGAGCTCGTGAAGACAATTCCCGCCGCCACAAAGTTGAGCGCGACGATTCTGAGATATTCGCTACCGAAAGCAATAACCTGCGGATCGCTGGAGAATGGCCAGATCAATACGGCCGGCGCCAAGTAGGTAATGAGCGCCAGAACAAACATCATTGCCGCCGCGATCTTGAGCGCGGAATAAACGGTTTGCCGGACGCGATCGGCGCGACGACCGCCAAAATTTTGGCCGACTATCGGACTCACGGCGAAACTGAGCGCAATCACCGGCAGAAAGAGTGCCTGCATCACGCGCGCGCCCACTCCGAATCCGGCTTGGGCGGCTGGTCCAAAGTTCCGGATAATGCCGTAAACGATCAGGATGTAGAAAAAGAGCAGAATGAATTCCGTGCCCGCCGGCACACCGATGCGCAGCATTTTTCCCCAGGTTTCGATCTGTGGACGCATGAGCGAAAAACGAAAACGGAGATAATGATATTTCTTTTCGAAATACATTAACATCAGCACGTTGGCGACGAGGATGGCGATAAAGCTGGCGAGGGCCGCCCCAGGCACGCCCAGGCGTGGAATAGAAACAAAGATCGCAAGAATCCTGCGGATCCCATCGAATATCGGCCAGGGTTGGGTCCCAAAAATGAGCACAGGCGCGAGGACGATGTTGAGTGCAATGCTGAGCACTTGCAAAACCATGGTCGGCTTCATGATTCCATTCGCCCGCAAGGCTGATCCGAGCGCTCCCATGGGAAACTGCAACAAGAGCGCGGGGAGAAACCAGTTAAAGTAACTCTTGGCCAATGCCGCCGTCTTGATATCCGCGCTTAACGAATTGCAATAGACGTCGCGCAACTCGAATCCGATCACGGCCAGGACTAGCGCCACTAGAATCGACATCACGAATGATTGATTGAAGACGAGCTCGGCGCGTTTCTGATCTTTTTGTCCCGCCGCGTGTGAAATTAGCGTCGTCGTTCCCACCCCGAGCATCTGGGTCAGGGCCAGGACGATCATCGTGAGGCTCCCGGCTATACCAAGCGCGGCGATTGCTTCCTTGCCGAGCGACCCCACCCAATAAAGATCAATCAGGAGATAGAGCGTCTGCACGAACATGCCCACGGCCATGAACGCCGTCATGCTCAGCAAGTGTTTCGCTACCGATCCTTGGGTCAAATCTTTCATCTGCTTTTAGATGTGCTCTGTCTTGCTCAATCTTTCAACCGCTTCATGGCTCAACTTCTTTCTTTATCCTGTCCGCCCGACGGTGACATAAGCAACCAGATTGCGATACGGAATTTTGCCGCCCGGAATTTGCAAGCGTGCGTCTTTACAGGCGTCGCCGAATCGATCGTCAACGCTGCGCAGAATCCAGGTTGACGAGAATCGCCCAGTCGGAGCAGGCTGCACTGATTTCATGGCCAAGCCAGTATCAGTTCGTGCCGGTCGGATCGAGTTCCTCAAGGTCAACACTGGGAAGTGGGAATGGCGCGACGCGTATCACTGGGTCCTGGCCCTAAACTGGCCACGGTTTATCGCGCTTATTCTCGGCGTTTACATCACCATCAACCTTCTCTTCGCTGCGCTCTACCGCGTTGGCGGCGATTGCATCGCCGGGATGACCCGAGGTTCATTTCTCGACGCTTTCTTTTTCAGCGTGCAAACGCTGGCCACCGTCGGCTACGGCCACATGTATCCGCAGACGCTCTATGGTCACGTCGTCACCATCATTGAAATCATCTCCGGCATGTTCTGGCTCGCCGTGATCACCGGTCTCATTTTCGTCCGGTTCTCGCGACCGACCGCGCGAATCTTGTTTAGCGAATCAATGGTGATCGCGCCGTTCAATGGCCAGCCGACGCTGATGTTGCGAGTGGCCAATCTCCGGCACCACAGCATGGTCGAAGCCGAATTTCGTATCATCTTCACGCGGGACGAACCGACGCTGGAGGGTGACATTTTTCGACGTTTTTATCCGCTCAAGCTCGACTTCGATCGGTTAATTATTTTTCCCGTCGCGTTGACCCTGCGCCACTTCATCGATGAACAAAGTCCGCTTTATGGCGCAACGCCCGAATCGCTGGAAGCATGCGATGCATTTTTTCTCGCTTCCGTCGTCTGCGTGGAAACGGTCATCCCGGCCGCGGTCCAGATCCAAAAAGATTATACCTGGGACGAGATTCGTTTTGGCGAACGTTTTGTCGAAATCTACCACGAGCTCGACGACGGCAGACTGAGTGTCGATTACGACCGCATCCACCACACCGAACCGGTGCCCAATGCGCAGATGTAGTCACGTCTCTCAACATCTCAACCGTTGTCCGCTGTCAGTGTCTCCGCTTTTCTTTTGGCGGATCCTGAATCTTCATCATCTCGAACGTCCGAAAGAGTGGGGCCAGATCGATCACTGCGTTGGCCGCTGATTTCAATGTGCCGCCGAGATTGGCTTCGACTGAAGCGACTTCGACGCGAATCCCGCGCCGCCTCAACTGCAAAGCCAGATAAGAAAAATCGGCGTCGCCCGTTACCAGAATGACAACATCGGGCCGCATCTCGACCGAAAGCTCGACCGCATCGATCGCCATCATCACGTCCACGTTCGCCTTGTAATGGCCTTCTTCGGCGGGCGATCCATCTTTGGTTACGACGAGGAATCCATTGGAGTGCAGCCAATGCATGAACTTGTTCTTCTTGTCCCGTTCCTCCTGCCAGATTGGAATCGGTGGCGGCAACCCGGCATAAACCACCATCTCGATCAGCTCGCGGCCCGTGCTCTCGCCGGCGAGAAAGTCGCGAAGCTTCAGCCAATCGAGACCGCGCCCCGCGGTTCGCACCGAACTGCCAACGTTCGATTCATCCACCAGCACCAACACTCTGGAACAATGTGATCCGTCGTGAGTTTTCTTTCGCATCGTTAGATCTATAATAGACTAGGTCCGCACGCGGCGTGGCTACTCATTTCGGCGGCGTTGTAGAGGCGCTCGCCGCGGCGAGCGCCTGCATTTAGAGATTCGGTGCTTGATACAAACACCGCTACAACTTCGGTCGCCTTCCGGCGCGGTTACTTTCCCGCGACGATGGACGTTTTCTTCGTCTTGTCCTCGACTTTGACGCTGATTGGCTTGCCGGCTTCGCCCGCGTCGTTCTTTTGATCGTAGGAAACTGACCAGGTGTTGTCTGTGGCAGCGTACTGCGCCTGCGGACGTTGATATGTGCCCAAATCATAGCCTTGCTTACGTGCTTCTGCGTCAGCCAACTCGATGACCTCCGCTGCGGTCAGGCCTGGATGAGCAGCTTCCGTCCGCAACAGGTGCGGGGGACCAATGAGTGCTTTTAGAGAATCGTCGACATCCTGAGTCGGCGTTCCTTTGACTGCGCGTACGGAAGGCTGCTGATTGGCCGGTTGAGCAGGCACGGGAGTCGGCCTCGAACCCTCTGGCGGCGCCTCCGCCATTGAGCGTTGGGCGTTGGGCGTTGGGCGTTCGGCGTTTCCCGCTTCCTTTGAGACCACATTTCGTTGATCAGCTTCCTTGTGTCGCTGATCAGTTACGCCGGTCCGGCTCGGACTTGAAGCCGGCCCGGCAACCCAGTCGCCGACTCTCCGTCCATTAGCAAACTTGCCGTGAAATGTTGCTCCGTTCTCGTCCACATTCACCACCGGTCCATCTAATTTGCCTCGGACCATGTTCCCGGAATAACGGATGACGGTGGTGTGCTTGACTGTTGGAAGATAGGACCCGGTCGCGTATTTTCGCTCCGTTATGTACCAAGTTAGCGTGCCGGATCCGGTGGCATATCCGTCTGCGTCTCGGTCGCCCGACCACGTCGCCGCATCGCCGGGCTGCGGGTAATTGTTCCAGACCCGTGTTTTTCTATCTTTCGCCTTCTGATAGGCACCACCAGCAAACGCACCATTGGCAAACAGCAGTAATAGCAACGCATAACAAACAAAAAACGATCGTGAGTTCACAACGGCGGAAAGTGTAGCGCACTCGGAAAGCGTCCGGCAACAGGAATCCGGAACCGAGAAAGTTGAGAGTTGATAGTTGAGGGTTGAGAGAAGCCAGCGTCTCCGCGAAGCTGTCCGCTTTCAACCTCTCCGCTCCTCAACCGCTCAACACAATTATGAAACCTGAAACCACGC
Source organism: Spartobacteria bacterium (assembly GCA_003167365.1). Lineage (GTDB taxonomy): Bacteria > Verrucomicrobiota > Verrucomicrobiia > Chthoniobacterales > UBA10450 > Palsa-1382. Next base: position 646,496 of record PMTM01000006.1, read on the forward strand.
TGCCCCCCGGTGCTTGCCTCCTAACTCTTGCGACCATGCGGACCTGTTTGTTGGGATGCGTGCTCGTTTGCATTTCCGGGTGCGGACCGAAAAACACCGGCGAATCGATCAAAGGGCCGGCCACTGTCGAGCAAGCGGCGCGCATACTCGATCTCTCAACCTTCCCGCTGATCGACGGAGCGAAACCTCCATGGCCGCGCGGCGTCGCCAGCCTCTCCTACGCCGCCCCGGGCGACGTCAAAACGGCCTTCGAATTCCACCGCAAGAAACTCGCCGCGCAAGGGTGGAAGGAATTGCCGAATAGCTCCGTCACCGCTCAGGCCGCCAGCGGCATGTTCTCTCGCAACGGGTTCGTCGTTTCCGTTTCGGCCTATCCCAATGGCGAGCCGGGTGGTTTGATGGTCGCCCTTCAGAACCATGGCAACGTCAAGCCTGGCCAGTTACCCGTCCCTCCGGGTGTCAAGTCCGTCTATGTCGGCGACGCGACCGCCATGTATGTGACCGAGGCCAACGTTACCGCGACCGTCGACGCCATTCGCAAGCTCCTGCTCTCGCAAGGCTGGGTGCCTTACGGCGCGGCCGGTGATTCCACTTGGTTCAAACAGAACGCCATCCGCGTTAGCGCCACTGTCTCGGTCGCACCCGCTCAGGGCGGGAAGACCATGATCTCCTACTCGAGCGAGCTGTTGTCAGCCGATCTTCCCGCGCCGCCGGACGCCGCGGAGTTGCGTTACACCGACCAGACCCAGGAACTAAACTTCGAGACCGCGGCGGACAAGAACGCCGCTATCGCCTACTACCGGAAAACCCTGGCCACGACTGGATGGGAATCCACCCTCGATCATACCGTCCAGATCGATAACAAAGACGAAATGATCTTCCGGAATCCCACGAAGGACATGCTTACGCTAACGTTGTCCTCGGCGTCCGATGGCAAGCTTCCCGTCTCGCTTCTTTTTCAAAACGCAGCGGAAATCGCCGAGCTGGATCGAAAAGTAAAAGAGGAAGCTCCGGCCCGCAAAGCCGCCTTCGAAGCTAAGAAAGCAGAAGAAGCCGCGCAGGAGGCCGCCCAGGTGGCCGAAGCAAACAAGCCGCTGCCGAAACTCGCCGTCACCTTGCCCTCCGATGCGAAAGTCGTGGAGCAAACGAAGGACGAGATCAAGTTCACCGTCGCCAACGGGAAAGCCAACGCGGTCGTCGAGACGTTGCGAAGCCAGTTTCGTGAAGCAGGCTGGAAAGAAGACCTCGCCACGCTCGATGCCATGGCCGGCGGACTTTCCTTCTCAAAAGAAAAGCAGAGCCTCACCATCAGCTACACCGACACCGGCATGATGCCGGCCGAGATTAGCCTGTCGGCGATGGGAGCCGAACTGGAACGGCATTAGAAAATAACCGCGGCGAAATTTCGCAGTTGCCGTTCTTTCTTCGGTCCGCTGTCCGCGTTTCAGTTTTCAAGCCTCAACTTCCCCTTGAAAAGCTAGACCGCGCGTGTCCGGATATTGATCTCCGAGGTGAGAGTCTGATGGACCGGGCAACGGTCGGCAATTTCCATTAACTTGGCGCGCTGTTCCGTCGTGAGCGCGCCCGTGAGTTCAATCTCGCGCTCGATCCGGTCGATCTTTCCCACTTTGGTCTCGCACTCGGCGCAATCGGTCGCGTGAATTTTCCCGTGATGCAGCGAAACCGTGACCCTTTCCAGTGGCCAACTCTTGCGCCGGGCATAGAAGGCGATGGTCATCGACGTGCAAGTGCCGAGCGCGGCCAGAAGAAAATCGTACGGAGACGGCCCGGTATCCGTCCCGCCGACAGCGACCGGTTCATCGCCTTTGAGACGGTGCGGACCGATTTCAATTTGCTGGGCAAACCCCGCCGCGTCGCCGCGGACAATTACATGCGGAACACCGTTAGAAGGATTCGCTCCCATGGTGGAATCGTCTTAGATAACGCCTTCTTGTCAGCATTTCCGCTTTCCGTTGTCCGCTTTCAGTCCCTCTCAACTCCTCAACCGCTCACCTTTTCAACACGAAGGCTATTTCGCCGGCGCCTTTTTGTTTTTCTTCGCGAGAGCGAGGCGCTCCGTCTTTTTGCGGCGGGACGCGCGTTTCCTAACATTATCTCTGCCTTGGCTGTTTCCCATAAGGCTCAACACTCCACCACCTGTCACGCCGTAGCAATGGAGCGAATGGGATGAGCGACATGGCCGGTAAAGCCGCGAGGTAGCGGTCGAGCGTGGGAGCAACCGAGATACAATACGAAGGAGGACATGGGACGTTGAGCGGTTGAGAAGTGGAGGCGTTGAGCAGTTGCTCTCAGCTTTCCCTCTCAACTTCTCAACCACTCAACTTCCCCTGTCAGCTGTCAGCTGTCCGCGTTTCAGTTTTCAGGCCTCAACCACTCAACATTTTGGTCTATCTCTGCCTTGGCTGTGTCCCATAAGGCTTAACACTCAATCGCTGAAATCAGGCGGTTGGACTGCGCACATGCTCCGGCCTCAGACCAAGGCCGACCAAGCGCGCTGTGAGAAATTGTAATGCCGGAAGCCACTGGAGAGCCTTAACGATCATGATTCTTGTGATGTTGTGGCGGTGAACCGAGCCTTGCATGGCCTGAGTCAGGCGCGTGGGCCATTCCCGGCGCTTTTGCACTGCGGCCAGGTCAGCAATCGAGACGGGCCCGGTTTTCAACTTTGCCGCGAGCAAGTTTCCGGCTGCAACCGCATCCTGGATCGCGAGATTGATTCCGACACCGGCAGCCGGGGACATCGCGTGGGCGGCATCGCCGATGCAAAGCAAGCCTTCCCGGCACCACTTGTGCAAACGATTGATCTGCACCGTCAGCAGTTTGATTTTCGACCAGTCGTCCAGTTCAGCGATGCGATCTTCAAGAAATGGCGCAAGCGAGACAATGTCGGCATGCAAAGCAGGTAGTCCGCGCTCTTTGATTTTGTCGATCCCTCCCTTTGGAATGACGAAGGCGGCCTGAAAATAGTCGCCACGGTCGATCAATCCGAGTCCTTTGCCGCGCGCGAAGAAGCCGAATAATTGCTCCGGGTCGCGATCGCGTTTGGAAATATGCATCCAAAGGACATCGATGGGAACTCCGATCTCCTTAGTCTCAAGCTTCGCCAGCTGGCGGACAATGGAATTGCGGCCATCACAACCAACGACCAGATCGGCGCGCACTTCCAGGTCCCCCAGCGGCGTCTTGGCGCGCACTCCTGCGATCCGATCTCCGTCGTGCACGAGGTCGACAACCCTGGACTCCATCCGCAACTCGAAGGCCGGGAACTGCTTCGCCTGCTTCGCCAGAAAATTAAGAAACTCCCATTGCGGCATGAACCCCATGAATTTGCACTTTGTCGGCAGGCGGGAGAAATCGGCCATGCCCACGACATGACCGTCGAAGATATATCTCATTCGCGTCGCCTCTTGATGCGGTAGCCGGAGGAACTGATCGAGCAAATCGAGTTCATGCATCAATTCGAAAGTGGATGGATGGATGGTGTCGCCGCGAAAGTCGCGAAGAAAATCCGCGTGCTTCTCGAGAACGATGACGCGGACACCGGCGCGGGCGAGCAGGAACCCGAGCAGCATTCCGGCCGGTCCACCACCAATAATGACGCAGCGCGTCTCAACGATTGATGTTGTGGCCATGTTTAATCCTGTCGGCGTTCTAGAACTGCACGCCAAACAGAGCAAACAACATTCCGAGTCCGATGATGGCGTAGAGCAATCGATATCGAATCTGGAATCGACTGAGGCTATCCGGGTCGAGCCCATCTCGCAGCGCGCGGACTGACCAAAAAATGTGGAGCGGATAAAGGAGAATCGGCAGAAGCGCCAGCGGGCGCGGCACGAACTCGCTTCTGGCCAGAATTAACAGCCAAACATATGCGAGAGTGAAAACGGCGAGACCCGCCACAAATGTCCGCCGTTTTCCGAACGCGACCGCGTTGGTCTTGAGACGGTTCTGTCGATCGACATCGAAATCACTCACTTCATGGTTGAGGTGGCCGGCGGTAAACGTGAGCGCGAAAAATACTGCGATCAGGACGCCGCGTTGATCTAGTGGGCCAAAGAGCGTGTAGCCCAACAAAAAATGAAATAGCCCACCGAAAAAATGAGCCAGCGAACAAACGATCGGGATGCACTTCCCATTCAAGACCGGGTGCGAATAAAAAATCCCAAGCCCGGCCGTAATTACTGCCAGCACCAGCGTCGGTCGCGGCAGGAAAGCGAAAAGAATCACGCTCGCGAGCAGAAGCACTAACGAAGAGAGCAGCCGCCGCGGCGGATTAGAGTCATCGTTGCCGGTCCGGGCCGTCGCGTTGTTCGAATCTTTTAGAGAACAGGTCTCGGCCCAGTCGTTGAAGGTAAAAATGTGAGCGACGAGCAGAAAACTGGCCACCACAAAAAGGAGAAACATTCTTAGCTTCTCCGTGGTGACGGCGCCAATCGAGAACGCGACCCCCATGAGAGGCGTTCCCTGGAGAACGAAAACTTCGTCGTATCGGATGAGTCGAAACAGCGAAATTCGGGGAGATCCGGACATTATTGCTTAAGATATTTTGCTAGGGCTTCGAGAACGACCGCGGTGGTAAGAGAACTCAACCCGCTTGACGGCTTCGATCTTCAAAATCTTTTCGTTTAGAGACGGTTGATCCCGCTGGTTTGGTCTGAGAGTCTCACCCACGCGATCACAGCGAATGCGCCCATCACAAAAGCAGAGACCAACGCACAGGCACCGGTGATAGCGCTCACATTCCAAGGCGTGCCCATGGGATCGAAAACCACCGCTGACACGCGCTTGGGAAGAACAACGATTATGCCTCCCGCGGCGCATAACGCGTAAAAGATTATCGCCCAACGCCAGTAACCGGCAGGCAATGGATTGGCTGCCGGAAAGCGTCCACGCAAATAAATCGCGAACGACTGATGGACCAGGTAATATACCAAATACAAACCAAGAAAGTTGGTCAGCGGCACGCCAAAATACGCTCCGCCCTCCTGCCATACCCATAGCCGATCGATGTTGGCCCAGACCGGATCATTGGCGAGATCCCATGCAATCATGATGAACGCTGCCACCAAAGGCAGCGTGATGACTCGCGTTCCAACAAGCGGAGATCGCAGATTTCCCAAGATCACCCGACCGAGCGTCCACGAAAGATAGCCCATCCACGCGTAGGCCAAACCGGCCAGAATCGGAACTTGAAAAAGTTTTGGCCCCATCGCGTCAGTGTAGTAAAAGCGGCCGAATGGGAAACCCGTCGCAACGCCCAAGTTCTCGAAAACGTTTCCTACGATGAAAGAGATTACAAAGAAGATCAGAATGCCGCGCCGGCCATAAAACATGGCACCATGAATCAGCGCGAAAACGAGCAGTGGAAGCACATGGAGCGCGATCACTCCCGCAATAGGCAACTTGCCCGGCAGAATTTGGAGCACGCGTGCCACAGCATAAAGCGACCCCAACATTGCCACACCCGTAAGAGCCATGAGTCTCGTGTTCATCCGTTTTCGAAATTTTAGCGGCTTTCGACTGCGATACGAGCGCCTGAGAAAACTCGGTTTGTGTTATTCGACAGGAGCTTGCGTGAGCTTCATTATAATGACGTTGTTATCGGAACCATCGATTGGGAGCCATTTGTAGCCCTCAACCAGAGGCAAACGTGCGTAATCCGGAGCGCGACCTTTCACGGGAGCAAAGAGACTGTAGTTAGGGCGTGAACTCCCCAGTCCATTACCTATGAGCTTAATAGCCTCAGAAGCTCCGTAATGCCAAATTCTGCTGTAACGATAGTTATGGTTAGCGTCCAAAGGTGCGGCGACAAACTGGTTTGGCAGTAACGCATTTAGATAAACCGGATCAATATCTGAAAAGACATTTCCGGGCTCATTGCCGACGCGTTTTATCAACTCCTGTGCGGCAAAAAACTGCAATGATTGTTGCCCTTGTTTGTCAAAACTCAGTGCGTCCCATGCCTGAAACCGGCCTTTCTTAGGTTTGTAGCCGGACTGCGACGGATAACCAACACATGCAGCAACAGCCAAAACAAGGATAACCACAACGGCTAACCAGTGCTTCCTCGCCGCTCTTATCTGTCTGAGCGCCCACTCGACCGGAAGGACAGCGACAGCGACCGATAGAAAGAGAATGGGAACATAAAAACGAAGATCGGCGAAGACATACATTGTGGCCGCCGTACAGAAAGTAAGAGCCGCCAGGAGAGCACAAATTGCGAATCGATCCCTCCGAATGAACGGCAATCCGATGACAACCAACAAAGCAAACGGGGGAACAAAGTGAGTCCCGGTCCCAAATATATTGGCCGGGCGATAGTGCTGCCATTGGAGACTAAATTCGTTCCAGATCGTTGTAAGGTGATTTGGAATGTTGCGCGGAGAAAAGACCATGCTCATCTCGATTGGCTTCCCTGCCCAAAAATGATGTCCAGTATTGAAGGGATGATGAAACTGCAATGTATTCAAAACAAAGAATGGGCTGGCCGCGATGGCAAAAACGATGACCGCTGAAGCGCAATGGAAAAGCCAACCAATAGGAGATCTTGTTCTTGGAAGCAGTGCCATGGCTAGAAGCAATGGACCGAAGAAGACAAGCGCCGTGCGGATGTTAAATGAGAGCCCCAAAAGGATACTTGCGGCGTAAATCGGCCAGCGACGGTTTGCTCGTAGTCCCAGATAGGCGAAGACGAACGCAAGTGCGACCAGGGCTGAGCCACTTACCTCGCTGAGCGAGGACCGGCAGAAGGTGAAAAATGCCGGAAGCGTAACAAGCAGGAGCGCGCCTATTCCACCCGAAAGGGGAACACCGACGTACGCGTAAGTCGTAAATACTGCCAGAATCAATAACAGTCCGATTGATTGATTTGTTCGAAAAGGCGCTAGAACCGCCTTCGCCTCCGGAAGAACCTTTAGCCACGGAAGCATGAGAATTGGATAACCGACGGGATATCGAGAAGGCAGCTTATCTAGGCCAATCTGAATATAAGGCCGACCCTCCCTCTCCAGCGCTCTGGCTTGCCCGAAATATTCAGTCGCGTCCGGATATGGGCCTAGATCGAGAAGCGAGGTCTTCTCGTAGTCAATCCTGAGCACCGAGAAGTAATAGAACGTTAGTGAACAGAGGAGTAACAGCAATCCAGTCACCAACTCGCCATGACTGTTGATGAGTGCCTTCCAGTTGTTTATGTACTGATTCAGCGTGAATGACCTCTTCGGCGAACGGACTAAGCTACTTTGGGTTGTTATTGGCGTTTCATTCTGCGGTGTTCTCTGGTGGTTTCGAGCTTTTTGTCTCGAGACCTGAAGATGTCGATGTGGTATCCGGCCAGCCGGTCGATGGGTCTTACTAAGCAGTTCCCTTAATACCACCCGCTCATGGCCCGAAGGAAAAAAATCAGCACGCCGATGGTCACGAGCGCGAGCGGGGCGCGCGCGAGAAACTTCGTTACCCCATCGAGACTCTGACCGCGCCGGGATTGCATGAACGCGATCAAGGCCAGAATAAGCCCGATGCCGTAACAGATCAGCGCCATCGTGGCCGCGGTGTCCGGGGTCCAGCCCGCCGTGGAGCGAGGAAGCGCCCCGCTCAATAAGCCGAGCCCAAGGAAGAGAAACGACGCGAGCCCAAGTTTGCGCAGGTGATTCATGTTGCACCTGCTAAGCGATGCCGTCCATCCCGGCAAATCCGGCAGTGAGGCTTTCGGAGTTGAGACGCGACCCCAACTTCCCCTGTCCGCAGTCAGCGTTTCCGCTGTCAGCTTTCAGTGTTTCATTCGCTCAGCTCCCGCTTCGCTCTCCGCTACCCGCGCGGCGTTACCGTGCATGTCACTCACCCCACTCGCTCCATTCAGTTTTTTCTCTCAACCTCTCAACTCCTCAACCCCTCAACTTCTTTGGTCCGCAGTCAGCGTTTCCGCTGTCAGCTTTGTTTCAGATCCGAGCCTGCACGACAATGGCCCGCATCGGAGCACGAATATCTGTTTCTCCGAACCGATCCGTGATCGCTTGAGCCACGGCCTTGGTGATGACCGGCAATAATGACGGGTCGCGCTCGGCGATCGCCACGGCCACCGGATTCCCCTGCACCAAGCCTGTGGCTGCGTCTTCCGCCCGGCTTGCGGCACCGACTTTGGCGACGACTTCGGTCTTGATCTCTTGAAAGCCAGCTTCCTTGAGCACGCGTTTGATCTCGTCCTGATCATGATACGAAAACGGGACCTCGTAGAATGCCGGTGGATCTTTATCGAAGTAGCTGGCAATCGTTTGGTGTGCGAGTTGGCCCAGCTCGTTGTGCTCCATTGCGTCCCACACATTGAAGAGAAACAGGCCACCTGGTTTTAGAACGTGGCGAGCTTCGCGCGCGGCCAGCGCCTTGTCCGGCACGAACATGATTCCGAACTGGCATACGACGGCATCGAACATCCGGTCGCCAAAAGGCAAGCTACACGCGTCGGCCTGCAGCCATTGCACGGCTTCGTCTTTACCGAACTTGGCCGCCGCATGTCGAAACATCGGTTCGTTCAAATCCGTCGCGGTCAGTTTCACCGTCGACGGCAGATGAGTCCGCAAGACGCGCGTTAAGATGCCGGTGCCGCAGGCCAATTCCAAAACCGAACCGTTCTTCGCGACCTGTAAACGCGCCGCCAGATCCTCGGCGTACGGTTGGAACAATATCGGCCCGAGGTAGCGATCATACGCCGCCGGGATGGATCCGGAAAATTGTGCGTGTTCGTCTTTCATATTGGCGCTTCCAATAACGAAGTTCGTTAATTGCCTTACGCCGCGCTCACCCGCGTTTGAGTTTGCACGATGACCAGCGGAGTTCCGCTCGGCTCGCAGACCGACTCACTGTCGCGGAGAAGAACTGGCTGACCGTTCGCCGTGACGCGATTTGCCGCCGTCACGAAATGCGCCGTCTGACAACGGGCCTTGCCGCTCAGCGCGCAACCGGCGATCACAAAATCTGTGGACAACGTCGCGATCGGTTGTCCGTCAATCGTGACCCGCGAATTAGGCTGGACCGGCGTGGCTGATCCACCGTGAGGACAAATCACGGTCGCGCCGGCGTGTAATAGAAATCCTGGCATGATCGTTCCTCTAAATGATGGCCAGTGCGCCATTGTTGATGGTCACGGCTGGTCCGTTCATCGCGATGACCGCGCCTTTCCCATTGGCGATAGTGATCCCGGCGTCATTGATCGACAGCATCGCGCCCGTGGCCGTTTTGATGTGGACGCCACCGGCCGGTCCGGGCGCGTCGCTGATGGAAATAGAATTCTGTCCGGCCGTTTGCAAAACGATAGTTGAATTCGTCGAACCGGCTCCATGCGCCTGGGCCGGGACATCTGCGGAGCGCGCATACCAGCAACCGCTCCACACCGGTTTGGTTAGATCACCTTGTTCAAACTCAACCCACACGCCCGCGCCAATCGATGGCAACGCCCAGATTCCCATGTGCGGACCGGCGCAAGGAAAGCAGGGCATGGCCCACTCTGATGCAGTCAATTCGCTCACGTCTGGCACGCTCACTTGCAGCCGGCCGATGGCTATCGGATCGACATTGTGCAAGACGGTCCCGCGATATTTCCCGAAGATTTTTTTGCTCATACTGTCATCTCCATTTCGTTCTCACGTTCTTAGGCTTTCCGTATTTCACAAAAAGACAAGTGTGCAAAAATCGCCTTATCCGAAAACGGAGCGCGAGTGCCGACTTTGGTGTCTTAAGAGAATTGATTGCATTGAGGTGTGGGACGGCTTCATTGTGATCCGGTGCACAAGCGTGAACCCCATTACCTCAATACCGGCCTGTATACTGTACCGGAAGCGGCCAAGCTGACGCGAGTTTCGGCGGGTAAAATCCGGCGCTGGATCAAAGGCTATGATTTTCGCAGCGGAAAATCGCTCCGTCATTCCGAAGCCGTTTGGCAGGGCGAAATTCAACCATTGGAAAATAAACTCGCGTTAAGTTTTAAGGACCTTCTCGAGTTGAGATTTGTCGACGCGTTCATCCGTGCGGGCGTGAGCTGGCGAACCATGCGTCGCGCCCACTCGAAAGCTCAAAATGAATTGGGAACGACACATCCGTTCTGCTCGAATCGTATTTCAACAGACGGCAAGAATATCCTCTTGCGGCAAGCCGAGGAAGACTCCGACGAAGCGCTCCTGAATCTAGTTACTCAGCAACGCGAGTTCACCAGAATCGTACAAGATTTTCTGAGAGAATTGGAGTTTTCTGGCGACGACGTTGTCTGGTGGCCCCTTGGCAAAAGCCGACAGATAGTGGTTGATCCTCGGCGGAACTTCGGGCAACCGACCGTTGCCATATCGGGTGTGCCGGCTACTGCGCTGGCGCGGAGCGTAAAAGCCAATTCTTCGGTCGACGTGGTAGCACGATGGTACGAAGTGCAACGAGATGAAGTCCGTGACGCCGTCGAATTCGAGGAATCACTCGCAAAAGCTGCTTGAGATTCTTCTTCGATAATAATCTGTCGCCAAAGCTGGCCAAGAGTTTGCACGTCTTAGTTGAGCCCGATCATCAGGTGGTCCATCTGAAAGATCGATTTGCAACGAACACTCCCGACGAAACATGGATGGCTGAACTCGCGAAAGAGCGAGACTGGATAATCGTTTCCGGCGATTTGAGAATCAGAAAAAATCCGCATGAAGTCAAAGCTTGGGAGGCGGCGGGCCACACGACGTTCTTCCTCAAAACAGGTTGGATTAACCTGCCGTTTTGGACTCAAGCCTGGAAGTTCGTAAAATTTTTTCCGGAAATAGCCAGTTCTGCTACGCGGGCGAAAAGCGGAACGTTTTTTTCCGTGTCAACAATGGGTAAGATTCAGAAGTAACGGTGCTTCTTAATTCCTCAACACCTCCGCCGCTCAACTTGCCGCTGTCCGCGTTTCCGTTTTCCCTCTCCACTCAACGCCTCAACTTCTCCTGTCGCGCCGTAGCCTCGGCGAAGGCGGATCAACCGCTCAATCAAGAGTGGATGCGAATCTTCGGCTTCTTTCCTTGCTTCATCTCTTTGAGCTTAATGCAGACGACGGTGAGCCAGGTGATATCGAAAGCGTTGCCGAGAGGCTCGTCATCCTGATGGCTCATGCGGCTGTAGGTGTCGTCGATGCCCACCGTCCAGATTTCTTCGCCCGCTTGCTTGAGTGCGATAACGACATCCGCGCCGTCCATACCCTTAGCCAATTCCTGGAACAATTTCCAAAGCTTGTCCCGAAAAGGAGAAACAGAATCCCGGCGCCCTTTGGTCGATTTCTTCACCGCACACCCTCGCGCTTTGGATGTCACGTGCAAGAATGTTCGAATTCCAAGGCGACATTTCTTACCCTGGCAAGACGCGACCCATTCCCCCCTTTCAGCTGTCCGCGTTTCCGCTGTCCGCTTTCCGCTGTCGGAAGTATTGACCGAACCAACCGGTTCATCTACACACAGCGATGATGAAGAGGATTATCTGCACTTTGATACTTGGTTTCTGTTTCGCGGCGGCGGCAACAGTTCACGCCGGCCCGGAAGCGATCTCCGATAAGGAAATGAAACAAGTCGTCCCGGCGCCTCCGGAGTGTCCGAATTGGAGCGGCTTTTATGTCGGCGGCTTCGGCGGATATGTGCGTAGCAACGTCGGCCGCGACCTGGCCCTGTTTGAGGGCTGGGGCAGCCCTCCACTAACGACGCCGGCCCTCACCGAGGGTTCGCGTAATCTCGATTTCGATGGCGGCGAAGCCGGCGGCCTTATTGGTTACAACTTCCAAATCAACCATTGGGTACTCGGGGTCGAAGGCTCGGCCGCATATCTCTGGGCGCGCGATTCGCGCGTTGTCCCCGACGTTCCGTACGGCCCCATCACCTTCCAGATGAGCAGTTCGTTTAAAACCAATTACCTCGCCACCTTTGGACCGCGAATTGGTTACGCCTTTTGCCGCTGGCTGCCGTATGTCACCGGCGGACTTGCCGTCGCCAACCTCGATTACACGCAGGTGATTGCTTTTGCGCCAGCAGACCCGTCTGACGTCGAGGCCGGGCGCGCGGAGAAGACGAACGCCGGTTGGTTCGTCGGCGGCGGATTACAATATGCCCTAACCAATCATTGGAGCATCCGCGCCGACTACAAGTATGCCGATCTTGGCGATGTCGCATTTCGGGACGACTTCGGCAACGGCGGCGGCGCCCCAGCCTTCCAACGCGCCAAGCTGACCGAACACAACGCCACCGTCGCTATCATCTTCGGGTTCTAACGCGCTTAGGCCGATCGAAATCATAGGCTCGAATATTTGCCGGACTCGGTTCCACTCAGCTGTCCGTTTCCGCTTTTAGCTTTCAGTTGTCAGTTTTTATCCGTTTGCGCCTGGCACATTTGGCCTCAAATAAACTTAAGACATTTCAGCCACAAACGATGAAAACAATTTTATCCATTCTCTTCCTGGTCCTTCTTCCGCTGGGACTTTTCGCGAAAGATAAATCGGCTCCCACTACCGAAAAACTCGTGGTCGCGACGGAAGCCTGGACGGGCCAGAAGCTTCCGGCCTATCCCTCCGGCCAACCGGAGATCACCGTGTTAAAGATCACCATCCCGCCGGGCCAGCGTCTGCCCATGCACAAACATCCAGTCATCAATGCCGTCGTCGTCCTCAGGGGCGAACTGACGGTTACGACCGACAAAGGCAAGGTCCTCCACGTCAAAGCCGGCCAACCGATGATCGAAATCGTCAACGAATGGCACTACGGCGCGAACCATGGGACCGAACCGGTGGAAATGATCGTCTTCTACGCCGGCGTCAAAGGCACCCCAATCACCATTCTGCAGAAGTAGCGGCTGCGGTCAGTAAGGCGAAATTTACTGCCGGCAATTTTCGACGGATGGCGTTGCAGATTGGTTTCATAGGTAGGGACGCCGCGCTGCGGCGTCAGGTCTTCCCGCGCGGTCATCGCGGCGCGACGACTCAACCGCTCAACGACTCAACGTCTTCCCTCCGCTGTCCCCGTTCAGCTCTCAGCTTTCCGTTGTCAGCTCTCAACTTCTCAACACAATTTATTTGGCCAACCCAAAGACGATCACCGCATCCAGGATCGGTTTCACCGTTTTACCATGTGGCAGGCCGGGACCATCGGCTTCGTAATAACCTTTCATGTTTGCCTTGCCACTTTCATTAGTCACCACCAGGTCATCATCGATTGAAGTCAGAGTCACAGAGGTCGCTTTCATTTGCCGCGCCGGCTCGAGCAGCGGATTGCGCACGATAAAATCACTCTCTTCCGTTTCGTCACCCACCACCTCGATCCAATGACCCCCTTTGCGTGTATAACCATCGCCCTCTTTATAGTACCAGCCGATATTCAAGATCACGATCGCGTCTTCTTCTCGCGCCGCGTTCCGTACCCACCCGATGTCCGGCTTGGTGCCGATCTTGAATTTCTTGTTAGCCGCGGTGACCCCGCGCCACGTCTTCAATTCCAGCTTGCTTAACTTGTAACCTTTCGCACTCGCAAAAGTTTGCAGCCCGGTCAGGATTTTATCCGGGTTCGTCCCGCCAACGCTCGGATCGGTGTCGAAATCGACCGCCAGTTCCTTGATCAATTCGATTTGGTTGCCGTGCGAGAAACCCGCCACCAAGCCGGTCATTCCGTTGTGTTGGGCGAGATAAATCAATCCATCTGACACCGCGGTCGGCGCGCAATGCATCAGGCCTTCATCTTCAAAGCCGGCTTCGGGATCGCGCTGCCAAAATGCCGGGGTCAGATCTGCCTTCGATCCCGCGGTCTGGGCCCATCCGCCCGTCTCCAGCGTGGTAACGAGAAGAGTAACCCACAAGCATGTGCTCATCTTCACCCGTCTGCCGAAATCGTAAGAAATGCGTAATGACAACTTGGCGGAATGAGACGGCGCGCATTTCCGCCTCTACTGCAGGTTCAATTCCATCGATCAAAAAAAAATTCAATTTCTCGTCGAAGAAAGGCTCGCGTGTAGCCCAACCCCTATCGATTGTACTCTTCCTGTGCCCGTTTTTGCGCCGGAAGCGTAACTCGAAACGAATCTTGCGTCTGCTGGGTTGGTAACGTAGTCCCAGATTGATTTCTCACCAGCGCGGTATCGCCAACGTTGATTAACCCGTCAGCGTTCACATCTTCTCGAAAATTGGCGGCTGTAAGATCGTTGCCTGCCTGCGATCTGGTCTGCACCGTGTCGCCCACATTCACAACCCCGTCGCCGTTCGTATCGCCGAGCAACACTCCAATTTGTTGTGAGATGCTCCCAGTATAGCTTCCAGTCGAGTCGATCACATTAGTTAGCGTAACCTTAATATACTGCGCGTTGCTTACACCGGTAAGGTTCACGACGTATCGATGGCTGTCGTTGCTGTCGATCGCGCTCGAGCTGACGCTTCCAAACCCGCTCGTTACGCTGGCGCCGCCAACGCTCACAAGATTAAGCCCGAAAGTAAAAACCATTGTGAAATTGCCGTTGGGCCCGCCGCTGCGACACTCAATCCCAGGCGTGCCGTCGAGCGGCAAGTCAACATTAAATGTGCCGGCACTGCCGTGTATTTTCGCCGATGCGACGCTAACTAGTTGCACTGCGGGAACACCATAGACCCTGACCGCAGTCGGAGTGATAAGTGCAAGGTAATGACCATCCTGGCTAGCGACTAATGTTCCAATGCCGATCGGTAATGCGCCACTGCTGACATTCTCGCCAATGTCGAACCGGAATCTTTCCGCAAAACTATTTGTGTCGTAGGCGACAATCTGGTCTTTCGAGCTGTTAACTCCGTAGAACGTGTCCTGGACCGCATCAAATGCGATGCCGCTGTCGAGATAATTGAAGTTATGGACAAAAACAAAATTAGGGGCGGCATCAAGACGCGCATAGCTTGTATTGCGAAGGCGACTTCCTAGAAGCGTGCCGTCGCGGTTAACAGCTGAGCTGCTCAAATATCCCTCCTTTACCGCCACCGGCGCGAAAGTATTGGCCGAAGCGCTATACGTGAAAGCATAGAAGCCGTCAGTCTCTTGAAAATACAACCGCGTCCCATCCGCGCTGCGATGAACCTGCGTTTGTTGGTCCATTGTGCCACCACCCGAACCTGGGATATCGGTTCTCGTTGTAGTGGTATAATTTGAAAGATCAATTTGCCGGATAAGAGACACGTCTCCGATCGTAACTGCATCAGTGGTCCCGAATCCCAAACCGTTCGAGGCAATCACAACATTCCATGCTCCCCATTCACCGGACCAGGTCCAGGCATTAAACATGCGGTGCGTGTAGTTAATATTTGTCACTGCGCCTGTCCCCAAATCGAGTTTCTCAAACGTTCCCTGCGCGATTCCGCTGTATCCCTGCGCGACCAGGAGAAACGAATCATCTGCCGCTATATCGATACCATTCAGTAGGCCGCCCAAATTGTAAGGAGCGTCGAACGTCCCGCTGGAAAGATTATAAGGCCAAACCAATCCATCCGCCGTTGTGATGTAAAGATGCTGACCTGCATGATCAAAGACCATGTCGCGAGGTGTACCAAACGTCGGTGTTGGCGCCGGAACCGGCGTAACTGCAGAAATATTGTAAACCCGAATGCCCGACGGAGTCTCGAGCGCAAGATAACGGCCATCAGCGCTAGCGATTAAGGTTCCAGTGCCAAATTGAGTTACTCCTGCACTGATCGTTTCACCAATGTCGAAGCGGAACTTTTCCAAAAAGGTGTTTGTGTCGTAAGCGACAATTTGGCCGGCCGAATTGATAACCGTGTACAAGGTGTCGCTTTGCGCGTCGAACGCTACGCCACCGTCTGGTTGATTGAAGCTGCGGACAAAACTAAGGCTTGGTCCGGTGTCCAACGCGGCGCCATTACCTGTAAGTCGTGTCGCTATCAGTGAACCGTTGCGATTGACCGCCGCGCCGGCGCTGTCCGTGAAGATATTGGTGTCAACGGTAATACCGAATTTATCTGTGTTTGCGTCGTAGGTAAAAACCGGCCCACCTGAGTCATCGGGTCCTAAAAAGTAAAGGCGGCTTCCATCCGCGCTTCGGTGAATTTGGGTCCTAGTCCAGATCAGCGCACCATTCGCGCCCTGAACATCGTTGCGTTGCGAGATAGCGTTGGTTGCGAGATCAATCTGACGGATAAATGCAATGGCCCCGGAGCCGCCCTGAAAGGCTGTGACGAGTGCGAGCCCATTTGCACCAATCGCTACATCCCAGGCGCCCGTTGCACTTTCGAAATACAATGGGGTAAAGCCAATGTTTGTCACCGCGCCGTTGGTTAGGCTTAGTCGATGGATGATAATCTGCGAGGCTTGGAGATTGTTCTGTGCAATCAGTAGGAACGAATCATCCGGCGCAATGTCGACGCCATTTAGGGAACCGCCGAGGTTGTAGCCAGTTTCTAATTGTCCGGTGGAAAAATTATAAGGGCGAACGAAGCCATCCGATGTCGTGATGTAAAGGTAGTTGCCCGCGTGGTCGAAGACCATGTCGCGCCGCGTTGTTAGTGGTATGAGCGTGCTTTGAGCACGCGCTCCTATAACGGACAAAAACAGAACCAGGCAAACTACGAGACTGAGAATGCGCGACCAAGTCGCGCCGAGTGCGAAATGCCGAATGCTAAAACGGGTCGTTCTGAGGAAGGATCTGATAGGGATCGCCGCGGTGACTATGAAGTGCGATTGAATTACGTCAAGTGTCACCGTCGCTCTGCTGTCGACGCAATCCGGAACGTCAAAACAGAAAGGGCGGGAGCGCTGCCCGCGCTCCAAAAAAACGGGCGAGACCCGTTGCCGAGTCTCGCCCGCCAGTTCCTTCCTGACCCCAGGAGATTATTACGCAACCAGAACGGTGGCCGGATCGCTCCAGGCGCCGGGGCCGCTCGTTCCGACCGCGCGAAGTCGCGCCCAATAATCTTTGCTGCGGGTGAGGCCGGTTATGCCTATCCCGCGCGTACTGACGAATGTGCCGCCGTCGAGCCATGGACCAGCGTTTGGATCGAGCGTGTATTGCAGTTCGTAAGCCTGGGCGCGATCGACTGCCTCGCACAACACCTGTACCACACCGCTCACGCCCGTTTGTTTGATCCTGATATTGCCCGGCGCCGCAACGGTCCCACCCGAGAAGGCCGGCTGCTTACGCAATTCAAAGCCGCTCGTGGCCAGCATGGCATCGGTCACACCGGCGGTTAGCTCGAGGGTCCGCGCCAATTTGTCGAGCGACGTGCTTAAATCAGCCCGCGCCTCTTTTACTTGGGCGTCGCGCGGTGCGCCCGGGGGCAAAGCCAGCGCCGTTTGATAATCTTGTATCTCCGTTCCGAGCGCGGCCAGCGTGGCCACGGGCACGGAGAAGTTAGCGTTACCGGTTAAGGCCGCCAGGATCGACTGCGCTGCGTTATCAAGATCTTCGTCTGGGAGTTTAGAAAAACCGCTATTTAACTTATTCATACTGCCTCCTACGAGAGCAGCAGAACAAAGTTCCCTGGAAAGTGCTTCAACCGAAATTAAGTGATCAACGATCCATACGGATCGTGCCATAATCCATATTGATCGCGGCACAATTGGCTTTGCGACCCATATGGATCGCAAAACGAATCATATGGATTAATTTTCGATCCGACCGTTTCACTTTCTGATCCATACGGACGGATTTTCAATCCATGCGGATGCGTTTTTCATCCATACCGATCGATTTTCGATCCAACCGGATCAATTTCTGATCCATACCGATCATTTTGCGAAACGCCTCGATCGTTTTCCGATCCATACCGATTAAATTTTGATCCGTTGCGATCGATTTTTCATCCATACCGATCAGTTTTCGATCCGCATGGATCATTTTGCGATCCATCCCCGAAATTTGGCGATCGCAATCGTGCTTGAGAATGGAATCAGACTGAGTTTTGCTGCGGATATGGACAATTCCCCTCTCGGACGTCTTGAACAAGTGTCGCTTCGAAGCATTTGGGCGGATGAAGCAGGTGATTTCACACCATGGCTCGGGAAACCGGAAAACCTCAAGCTCCTAGGAGAGACATTGGGGATTGAGCTTGAACCCGACAGCGAAGAATTTCCGGTCGGCCCATATTCGGCAGACATTGTTTGTCGGGATACCGCGAGTAGCACATGGGTGTTGATCGAGAATCAAATCGAGAAAACGAATCACATTCATCTCGGTCAGATTTTGACGTACGCGGCTGGGGTTGGTGCACAAACGCTTGTCTGGATCTCATCGAAGTTCACCGAAGAGCATCGCGCGGCGTTTGATTGGTTAAACGAGCACACTAACGAAGATATATCTTTCTTTGGTCTCGAAATCGAGCTTTGGCGCATTGGCAATTCGTCACCAGCTCCGAAATTTAATATTGTCTCCAAACCAAACGATTGGTCGAAGGCTGTTCGGCAGCAGGCTAGCGCAGGCGGTGATCGGCAGATCTCAGAACACAAACGTCTACAATTTGAATTCTGGACCGGGTTCAAACCTTGGCTTGAAGAACATACGCGACTCCAGTCGCAAAAGCCTGGCTATCAACACTGGTTAAACGTCTTTCTAGGCAAAACGGGCTTTCACTTATCCTCCATTGCCTCTTTGTGGAATACGGAAACGGAGAGTTATGGAGTTCCTGAGTTACGCGTAGAATTTATCTTAAACGGAGTAAGCGCCAAGGATCAGCTGGAGCTTCTTCGTCGGCGCAGCGAGGAATTTCGGAAACGGATTGATATTCCGCTAGTCTTTCACAACTCGGAGGGGAGCAAATCGTGCAAGGTATATGTCCGTCGCGATTTTGACTTTCGAGACAACAGTAAGTGGAATGAAGCGTTTGAATGGCTAACGAAGTATCTCCAACTATTTTCCGATACTTTTCGACCCATTATCAATGCGCTTTAAAATCGAAGCAATTTAGGCCGCGCGGTCATATAGATACTTTTGAAATTCGGCGAAAACTCTCCCGATTTCCTCGGGCTTCCCTAGATCAGCGACCGCATCGGCGACGGAGTTATGGTACTTAAGGCGAAGCAACGGCGTAAGCTTTTCTTGCGCGAGTTCATCGACGCCGACCTTCACGTATTGCGAGAGAACGAAGTCGAGGAAGACCTGTTGTTTGCTATTGAAGTGAGTGCTGATCTCAACCTTTGCCTTCGTCGCACGTTCCGCGCGGCTAAGTGGAGGCAGCGCGTAAGCCACATGTGCGAGCACATCGAAGAGGTCGCTGTTCTCTGCGTTGATGATCTTCTGCATCTCTGCCATCTGATCTCGGCCGAAGCCTTTTTCTGCAAGACCGTGCAATAGCTGTGCGCGCGTGTCGGGCGCACTCCAGAGATTTCGGAGCTCGTCTTCGTTCTGAAAGAACTCGGGGAGCTTTCCAAAAAGCATTTCCATGAACTGCTGAGCAGACATCGGTGTGCCGTCCGGATGCCAGAAGCTTGTCATCATCATGTGCTGAATGGTGCGTTCTTTGCCGTCGGCCAGCTTCACTTTGATTTTAGTCTTCGGCGGCGGTGGCGGGTTGGGCCCGGGATCGGGCGCGATAGGTGGTCTCGGACCCGTCGGTTCTGGATCGAGCGGTTCGCCGTCCCATTCCGGATCGCTGAAATGAAGATGTGCCTTCACGAAATCGTAGATCGTGAAGTAATCCTTCCCGTCGTGAAGCCGCGTGCCGCGTCCGATGATCTGCTTGAACTCAAGCATCGAGTTAATCGGACGCATCAGTACGATGTTCCGGATGTTGCGGGCGTCCACGCCGGTGGAGAGTTTTTGCGACGTGGTGAGAATGGTCGGGATGGTTTTTTCGTTATCTTGAAAATCGCGCAGATGCTGCTCGCCCAGCGCGCCGTCGTCGGCGGTGACCCGTTGGCAGTAGTTCGGGTCTTTGCTCGTCTTCATCTGGTTGATTAGATCGCGCACGACCATCGCGTGAGCTTGATTCGCGCAGAACACTAACGTCTTCTCGTTCTGGTTAATCTGCCCCATGAAAATCTCGACGCGCTTCTTCTCCCGTTCCTTGATCTCGATGATTTTGTTGAAATCCGGCTCGTCGTAAAGTTTTCCGGCCTCTACTTCCCCCTCCACCACCGTGTCGTCCGGCGTATAGACGTAGTAATCCAGTGTGGTTTGAATCTGCTTCACCTTAAACGGCGTGAGGAAACCGTCGTTGATGCCTTCCTTGAGCGAATAGACATACACCGGCTCGCCGAAATAGCGGTAGGTGTCCACGTTCTCATCGCGCTTGGGCGTGGCCGTAAGACCGAGTTGCACGGCTGGCGCAAAATAATCCATGATGCCGCGCCAGTTGCTTTCGTCATTCGCGCCGCCGCGATGACACTCATCAATGACGATGAAATCGAAAAAGTCGGGTGGATACTCGCCGAAGTAAGGCGACGGTTTGCTATCCTTCGGCGGGCCGCTCATAAAGGTCTGGAAGATCGTGAAGAAGATACTTCCGTTGGTCGGAACGCGTTCCCTTCGCCGAATCTCATCTGGGGAAATCCGCACCAGCGCATCTTCTGGGAAAGCGGAAAAGGCGTTGTAAGCCTGATTCGCCAAAATATTCCGGTCGGCGAGAAATAAAATGCGCGGACGACGTGAAGGCTCGCGGCTCAAGTTCCAGCGCGAGTGGAAAAGTTTCCACGCGATCTGAAACGCGATGAATGTCTTGCCTGTGCCGGTCGCGAGCGTGAGCAGAATCTTCTGACGATTCTCCGCAATGGCCTCCATTACTCGCTCGACGGCGATGTCTTGGTAGTAGCGACTCGGATGCGAACCGCCCTTGTCCTCAAATGGAATTGTGGCGAAGCGGTCGCGCCAAGCGTCAGCTTCGGCGAACGTCATTTTCCAGAGTTCGTCCGGCGTGGGGTAGCGCATGATGTCATCCCGCTCCTTGCCCGTCTCCATGTCTATGCCGTAGATGCCTTTTCCATTGGTGGAATAGGTAAAACGGACGGCGAGTTTTCCCGCGTAGTTCTTCGCCTGCGCCACGCCCTCGGAGACTTCTTCATCCCACGTCTTGGCTTCGACGACGGCGAGCTTGGTATTGCGATATTCAAGAACGTAATCCGCCGTGAGAGCTTTGCCGCGCTTGCCGTGGCCCTCGATGCGACCGGGCACAATCGAATACTCCCGCCGAATGCGACTGCCCTCGACGATGCCCCAGCCCGCCGCTTTCAGCGCGGGATCAATATGCTCGGCTCTGGTCTCGGCTTCGTTCAAGGGGTTAGTTTAAATAATCACGACCAAGTAATGGTGGCCCAGCATGGGTGAACACCGAGCAACGATTCCAAATCCTGCCTTTGCGCCGAGGGGACGGCGAGTCCTCGATTTGTGATACATTTTTGCAAGAAAGCGGCGGTCGCGCATGCGAGCCAGGTCGTAATTTCATTGGCCTCGGCACCGAGTATTCGAAAAACCGCAATACCTAGGTAATTCTTGGCTGGGTCAATCACTTCTCCTACGGCAATTTGAAACTTCAAGCGCTTGAACTTGGAGGCATCCCCTTCCGTAACTAGACCATTGTTGTGTGATAGCGTGTGCCTGATTTGAAAGATTGCGCGCAGCGCTTTGACCCGGTCGGCTACAGTCGATTTAGGCGCGTTCTGGTTGTAACGCCTGTCTTCCACAAGCATGTGCAAGCATTTGTCTACTGCTTCCAGGTCATGGAAGAGGCTTTGTTCAAACATCAATGCCGGTGCGCTGATCTGGCCAGCAGTCGACCACACCAACGGAGCATCAATCTTGATATCTCTGAACGCTTCTGGTTGAACGTAATCGCGAAGGAGTGTGCCGAGGCACACCAGGGTTTTTTTGTAAAACGACTCGAAGGCATTGATCGCTTCGAGCAGAACCAATTGCTCAGCATACCAGCGATACTTCACAAATGTTGCCTCCTTCGCACCAGTTGGTCCTTTGCCTTTGGATTGTTTTCCAAGACGGCGGACTTCGTTTTTGAGTTCGACAATTACCACGTGGCGCCGATCCACCCAGTCGAGAAAATTCTCCTGATGCTTCAATAAATCTCGAAACTCTTCAAGTGGACTGCCCTTAATGTTGGCAAGGTGACGAACCTCTTTGCTTGAACTTGTTTCAACAGCGGTTCGCTTTTCAAATGAGACGAAGTTTTTAGCGCCTTTGGTTCTCATACATTTCGATTGGTCGTTCTAGAGATTCCCGGTGAAGGCTTGGTGCAGTAGCGACTTTTTCAACGCCTCCAGCGCTGCGAGCTTGTGCTCGTAGAGGGTGGCGAGGCGTTGGCCATTCTCAAATAGACCATCGAGTGCCCCGATGATCCGCTTCTGCTCATCAAGCGGCGGAATCACATGAAAGAATTCGCGCTGCTTCGTGATGGGCACCTGATTTCGCGTGGATTGCCGCATCACCTGCAAATACTGCGTCTTAAACCCGAACGACCTCATGTAGTGGGCAAGATATTCCGGCAGAATGTGCTTTGGATTACAACGGTAGTAGGTAAGCGAAGTGCCGAGAATGATCTTTTCTTCATCCGTGTGAAGAATGGCAACAGGACCGACGGTAGCGTTGTGTGCGAAGAGCACATCGTTGTCCTTGGCGATCCCCTTTCGAAGCAGCGCGGCTCGACTTAGTGAGAGATACTTTGCGCGAGACATGTCAACTCGCTCGTCGTCTAGGCAGTTCGCAGAAATGTAGGGAACGCCTTCACTGATGAACTCTTCCTTGCGGGGATAATCGCTTCCATGGTTGCCGTCCAAATGACTTTCAATCCATCCACGTTCCAAGAGTGTCTCCAGCGTTACTCGGTCCCATTCCTTCCCGCGCTGGGTGAACACGGATTGGAGGTGGCTTTCGAAGAGGGCACGGGCGTTTTGGAGGTTCTTTTCGGCGTTGATCTTGGCGGTGGCGATGCCGTCAAACGCTTCGTCAATGATGCCGATGATCCGCTGCTGTTCAGGGAGGGGCGGGACGGGAATCGGGTAGCTTTCAATAAACTCCCTCGAGACACGCTTGTGCCCGACAGCGCCCGACATCCTCGCCGCGCCTTCGACTAGGAAAGTTTCGCGCGATAAGTAATAGTAGAGCCATTCACTGCTGAGCATCTTGTCGGGGCGGAATACGATGTATTCGCTAGACCCGAAGCCGATTCCATTGGTCAGCCCTTCAGCAATCCCAAGCTTTCCGTTTTCGAAGCAGGGCGTAATTTTCGCGAGAAGAACATCGCCATCTGCGAAGTAGGTGTAACTTCCTGCGACTGCGGATAGCGGCTTCGCTTGAATCGCTCGCACAAACTTCTCGCCGATGCCCATGTCTTCCATCGGCAGAAACGAGACCAGTTCATCAACGGAGACTCGGTCGCGAGCTTCGCTTTTCGGCGGCTTAATCTGGCACGCTTTGTCCAGCGTCTGCGATTGCCACCCTTTTTTCATAGCAGCGCTTTGATGTTCACAAGCACTTCAGCGCTCTCGGCGTCCAGCGCTGCGATTTCGACCATGATTGTTTCCGGGCTGCGGTGTGCGATTTCCCGGCCGCCGTTCGGATTTTTCACGCCGAGGTCGAAGGTCGTCTGGTCAATACTCTTGGTGGCCACGCTCCAGCTCTTGGGCGAGTCGGCGTAGGTTGCGTGCAGCTTTACGAACTCGGCAAGGTCGGCGTCATTGAGTGGCTTGGTTTTGCCGAGGTTGCGGCCGGGGTCGAGTTGGTAGAACCAAACTTTACGTGTGGGTGCGCCTTTCTCGAAGAAGAGCACTACGGTTTGCACGCCGGCACCGGTGAATGTCATCCTGGGGCAGTCGAGCACGGTGTGCAGGTTGCAGCTTTCCAGGAGGAGCTTGCGCAGGCTCACGGAGGCGTTGTCGGTGTTGGAGAGGAAAGTGTTCTTGATGATCACGCCGCCACGCCCGCCGGCCTTGAGAATTCTTATAAAGTGCTGGAGGAACAGGAAGGCGGTCTCGCCGGTGCGGATGGGAAAATTTTGCTGCACTTCTTTGCGTTCCTTACCGCCGAAGGGCGGATTGGCTAGCACCACGTCGTAGCGGTCCTTTTCCTGAATGTCGGCGAGGTTTTCGGTGAGCGTGTTGGTGTGGATGATGTTTGGCGCTTCGATGCCATGCAGGATCATGTTCATGATCGCGATGACATAGGCGAGTGGCTTCTTTTCCTTGCCGTAGAAGGTGCGCTCTTGCAGGGTCTTATCCTGCTTCGTGGTGCGGTCCGGGTTTCTCTTCCGCAGATAATCGAAGGATTCGCAAAGGAAACCGGCGGAGCCGCAAGCGCCGTCGTAGATTCGCTCGCCAAGTTTTGGCTGCACGACCTGGATGATCGCGCGAATCAGCGGACGCGGAGTGTAATACTCGCCGCCGTTGCGACCGGCGTTTCCCATCCGCTTAATTTTGTCTTCGTAAAGTTGCGAGAGTTCGTGCTTCTCGGTTTGCGAACGAAACTGCAACTCGTCGATGTGGTCGATGATCTCGCGAAGATTGTAGCCGCTCTGAATCTTGTTCTTAATCTCGCCAAAGATTTCGCCGATTTTGTATTCGATTGTATTTGGTCCAGTCGCCTTTTGTTTGAAGGCATGGAGATAGGTGAAAAGCTTCTGATTAACAAAATCCCGGAGATCGTCGCCGGTCATCGCCTTGTTGTGATCAAGTTTCCCGTCTTTGCCTTTCGGCGCGGCCCACTTCTCCCAGCGATACGGCTCTTCGAGAATGAAGTTGTATTTGCGACCTTCTAGCTTCGCTTCAGTCGCGCGATCCTCCTCTAATCCGTCGAGGTACTTCAGAAAGAGCAGCCAGGAACTCTGTTCGACGTAGTCCAGCTCAGTAGTGCAGCCGGCTTCTTTCCGAAGAACGTCGTCGATGTTCTTAAAAGCTTGTTCAAACATGAGAGGAGGAAGGCGGAGGAGAAGCTAACCGAGGAGAGGGAAAGTTCGAAGGAGGAATTAAGATTTATGAATTAGGAAGGCAAAGCTGACAGCTGACAGCGGACAACTGAAAGAAGAAGTTGAGGCGGTGAGTTGTTGAGAGGAGAACTGAAAACTGAAATGGGAAAGAGCGAAGAAATTAGGAAGGCTTAAATCCAATGCGAGGCTTGGGCGGCGGAAGCGGCACAGCCGGCGGATCAATGACATCCATTACGCGTTGAAGAATCGTGACGATGGTCGCTTCATGCACGTTGAGTCGTTGTTTTAATTCTTTTTCCAAGGCGGCAAGTTTTTTTGCCAGTTCCCCTTTGTCACCGAGCAATGCTCGCATTTTCAGAAACGCTCGAACGACGAAAACCGACATCTGCACCGCCCGTCGGCTGTTGAGGACGTTGGCGGCCATGATCGCGCCGTGTTCGGTGAAAACGTAAGGCCGTTTGCGCCGCCCGCCGTGGCGCGAACTTGATATCGCAAATTGCGATATCAAGTGGGTGAATTCCTCACGCGTAAGCTGGAACATGAAGTCTTTGGGGAAACGTTCGCGATTGCGTTTGACGGCCTCGTTGAATCGAAACGTGGGAATGCCGTAGATCGCGGCCAGGTCGGAATCTAACATGACGCGTTGACCGCGGATTTCGTATATGAGTCGGCCGAGGGAATCGGTGGTGAGCTTGTTCGGGGGTGTTGCCATTCGGGGGGAGGAAGTTAACCGAGGGGGAGGGAAGTGAGAAGTAAGAGTTATGAATTAGGAATTATGAAGGCAAAGCTGATAGCGGAAACGCGGATAGAGGAAGTTGAGGCGTTGAGGGGCTTAGGGGAAAAGCAGACAACGGAAATCGGAAAGCGGAAATGGGACGGGGCGAAGAAGTTAGGAAATAAGGGAGCGGACGAGGCGCAAAAGGCTTGATTTATTGATGCGGTCCTTGGTAATTTTTAGCCCTCCTTATTAAGGCGATGAAAACGGTGAAATTGTTAAGGGGGTTGCTCCCGGCTTTATTATTACTTCCTCTGGCCCAAGTGTGGCCGGCCGATATGCCGCCGGGAACTATCGGTACTACTCCAGATACTCTTACGGTGAATCCTTCGGCCGTTCTTTTGGCCAGCGTGAGCGGGACGCTCAATTCCGGAACTTTTACCGCTTCTTATATAGAGAACGTTTATCGGGATCCGACGAATCAATTCGGAGCAAACGACCTGGATTTTGTCATCCAACTCACGGATAACGGGGCCGTTAACGGTTCCGGCGGCGCCAGCGGCATCATCGAGCATATGACTTCATCTTCTTTCACCGGTTTCTTGACTGATATCGGGATCAATTTAACCGGGGCGCCGGGCTTGGCTGCTTCGGGAACGAGTATTCCGAATACGGTTGATCACAGCGTGAACGGTGATGTGGTGACTTGGGATTTTACCGGCTCCGGCAATAATACTCTAAACGGCGGGAACACGACCGTGCTGCTGGAAGTTCAGACGAATACGATGAGCTTTGGGCCAGGTTCGATTGGCGCAATTGACGGAGCGGGAGCGTTCGCCAACGGCTATGCTCCGGTGGTGCCTGAGCCCGGCTCAATGGCGTTGTTTGGCCTCGGGACGATCGCGATGTTCGTCTATCGCCGGGCGCGGCGCGCCTAACTGAAACGCGGACAGCGAAAAGAGGTTGAGGCGTGGAGGCAAGCGGAAACATGGGGCTCCGCATTTCGCTTAATGAAGCGCGTTACATCTTGGAAGTTTGAATTGATTCGTTCACTCCCGTTTGCTCACCCGCTGCCCTCACGGGTTGGGACCATCTACCCGCCAGATTCCCATCATGTCGTGTTCTAGCGGTTGATCACTCGGTCTCCCGACCTCGCGTCAGCTACCCATAGCTGCGTTACCGCCTACCAGAAGTCTACCCAGTCTTCGTGTTGAGGAGTTGAGGGGAAAAAGTGACAGATCTTGCGCGTGAGACACGCGCCACTACACCGGGACTCGATTTAAGAGGTAGGATCTGATTTTTTACCGCGGATTACCCGCCACGGCGGGCAGGCAGCGGATAGCACGGATGTCTACGAGGTCAGAAGCAAAGAAGGCAGACGGGTAGCGGCGCTCGAATAGATCGCGCGCGTCCTACGACTAAGGATATTAATATGATGAAAAAGTTTACGAGCTTACTGATAGGCTGTTCGCTGGCGCTGGCTGGAGCCGCGATGGCGCAACAGCCAGACGAACAGTCGACACCAAAAGAGAAGCAGGAGAAAACGCACAGGGCCGAAGCAAAGCCTGCTAACACGGCGAAACCTGAGGCCACAATCGCGAGGGAGCACGGAGCGAAGGCGCTGAAGACTGAGGCGACGCCGAAATCTACCGGTACGGAGACGAAGGTTTCCGGTGAACCAGCCGCCAGTGCGACTCCTAGCGCAAAGGAGCACATGGCTAGAAAAGGGATGAAGTCACCTGGCGAAAACGCGAAGACATCGGCTACTCCGGCAACAGCGGCCGGTACTGCTACTCCCGTCAAGGGAGCTAAGAAGACTGCTACTCCGGTGACCGCAGCGGCGAGTGCCACTCCGGCGGCATCGGCAAGCGCAGCTCCAACAGTTGCGGCAACCGGCAAGCAAAACGCGCAGGCTAATACGGGAGCCGCGGCGAAGAAGCCGGATCCGCAGCAGGTGCAGCAGATCAAATCGCAGCACGAGAATTTCAAAGCGCAGCCGAGGCCGGACAAGGTTCCGACGGTCACGTTCAGCGCGAGCTATCGGATTCAAGGAAGCGATCAGTGGCAGGGTCCGCAATACGAAGTATACCGCTCGTATCATCCGGAACGGCACGATCAGGGCTGGTACCGGTCGCATTACAACCGCGTGGAGCTGATCGGTGGCGGTTACTACTACTGGAACAATGGCTATTGGTATCCGGCGTGGGGCTACGATAATTCGGCCGAGTATTATGCCTACGATGCCCCAATCTATGTGGGTCAACATGCTGAGCCGCCGGACCGCGTGATCGCGGACGTGCAAACCGCGCTTCAGGACATGGGTTACTACAAAGGTGATGTGGATGGATTGCTCGGGCCGATGACCCGAGAGGCGCTCACCGGCTACCAGGCCGATCAGGGGATCGCTCCGACGGCGGTGATCGACGAGCCGACGCTCGATTCCCTCGGGATGGGATCATAGGAAAGTAAGAAGTAAGATTTAAGAAGTAAGAAAGTTAATTTCGAGAAGCCGCCGGGGATTCCTCGGCGGCTTTTCTGTTTTAGGATTCTCTCGATCGTTTGACGATAGTTACAAAAATGGCGGTCAGTTCGTCGCATTCTTGTCGAATGGATGAAAGCGCTTGGGGCGACATGATGTTCGCGTCGACGAGGAGTTCGAGCCAGTAAGCGGTTTCTTCCAGCTCGCGCAGCGAATCGCCACACTTGGCGATAAATTCCGCCTTGCTTCGGCCACGAAACGCCTCGCGGTAGTTCGCTCCTACAGAAGTACCCGAGCGCAGGAGCTGTTTCGCCAAGACTTGGGCTTCGGTTGTCTTCGACGCGGTTGAAAACAGCCGGATAATCTGCAGCGCGAAATCTTTTGTTCGGTCCTTTAAGTCTCTTTCCGCTCTCTGCATTCTGGGGGCTTCTTCATTCCTACTTCCTAATTCCAACTTGCTTCGCGCAGCACCGCAGTCAGTCGATACAGTTTCTAGCGTCCGCGATTAGAACGCGAAATTGATTCCGCTGCGGACCATTCCGAAGTCGCTGTTATCGCGCGCGATGAAGTTCCAGCTGAAATCGTTGGTCAAGCCAATGTGGCGGGTGAGCCGGACTTCGAATCCGGCCCCGACCTGCCCGGCAAATTTGGCTTCGCTGTCGTGATGAATCGTGTCGACGATGGGGAGTCCTTGAATATTGCCGGTCACGACGACGTCGTCTCTTTCGCCGCCGCCAAAAACCGCGCCGGCCCCGCCCCAAACATAGGGCGCAAAGCGGGAACATTGAAGGGGATAGCGGAAGGTGAATGTGCCGAGGGTCGAACCCACCATCCTGTTTTCATGGTGGCTATTGTCGATAAAGCCAAAAATTCCGGAAACATCGGTCTCGAACCGGCGCGCGTCGGCGACCCAACCTTCGACGCCAATGCCGAAGTAGCGGTGAAAGAAATATTTTAGATCGAGACCGCCGCCCCAGGCGTGGTCGGCCTCGATGTATTTATCCGCGTCCCAGTCTTCGGCCGTGAAAAGATAGGTGCCCCAGGCACCGATGTCCCATTCGTTGTCGGCATACCATTCCGGGCATGGCGGCGGAACAACCTGTTTCATTTCTTTTCCGGAATATTGCTCAGGGCCGGCGTGGGCTAGAATCGTGCAGACGAAAAAAGTAGTGAGGGTTAAGGCGAGCTTCTTCATGCCCGAGTTGTAGCAGAAGGAAAAAGGGAGATCAACTATTAATCAGGCGGTGGATGGAAGAAGTTGAGGGGAGAGATGGGTTGAGCTAAAAAGCGGACAGCGGAAAGCGGAAACGCGGACAGAGGAAGTTGAGGCGTTGAGGGAAAAGCTGGAAGCGGAAAGCGGAAAGCGGAAATAGGGAAGTGGAGCTGTTTAGGAGTTGAGGAGAGAGAGCGGAAACACTGAAAGCGGAAATGGGGGAAGCGGACAACTGACAGCGGAAAGCGGAAAAAGAAACAACTGAGAGCTGAAAGCTGAAAGAAGAAGGGGGACCGTTCGATGTCTCGACGCGTTGGTGCTCTATATATATAAAGTTCGAATATGAGCGTTCCTTCGAACTTCGTTAGTATTCACCCGTACTTTAAAGCGCATCCAGGAAAACTCCCGGCGATCAAAGCCGCGTTCCCGGCCTTTATCGAGAAGACGGCGACCGAGGCGAGAAATCTTTTCTATGGCTTCACCGTCAATGGCGACGAAATCTTCTGCCGTGAAGGTTATGCCGGAGCTGAGGGAGTTCTCGCGCATCTGGACAACGTCGGCGCACTGCTCGCGGAAGTGCTCAAGATTTCTGACCTGATCCGATTAGAAGTGCACGGCCCCGCGGAAGAACTCGACAAACTGAAGGAACCTCTCGCGCACCTTAAGCCGGCGTGGTTCGTGGCCGAAGAAAGCTTTTACGGAAGCTGAAACGCGGACAGCTGAAAGCGGAAAGAAGAGGTTGAGGCGGGGAGTTGTTGAGGGGTTGAGCTGAAAGCGGACAGCGGAAACCTGAAATGGGAAAGGCGGAGATAACTTGTCAGAAAAAGCTTACCCATGGCAAACTCGTATTATGTCAGATGATCAGGCGATCCAAGATGCGTATGCCGATAAGCTGAAGGCGCTCTATATCATTTTGGCGGATGCGTTCATTACAGGCGAAAACAAAGCCGACGCCGAAAAACGGTTTCAGCGCGGAGTAATTCTGGCGCGCGAAGCACGGGATATCGCGGTCCAATTACTACCTAAATAAGAGAGTCGAGATTTTTAGGGGATGATTTTGCCGGTGACGCCGTCGACCTGGACCTGGGTCTCGGTCGAGACGCCCCGTGCCACTACGCTCACAGCCCAGTTGGGATGATCTTTCCCATTGACCACTTTGGAGCTTTCGATCGTGCCGCCGGGATAGGCAAAGCGCACGACCTGTTCCGCATCATGCTTGGTGATCTTGGGTTCCGTGGCCGGTTTCGGTTTAGCTTCGGGTTTGCCCGCGAGGCTGATCGAGGAAATACCAAAGATGAATACGGCGGCGATGGAAAAGATGAGATAGAATGATCGTTTCATAGACCGGCAGATTAGCGGGTGAAGAGAAAAGGCCAAGGAGAAAACGGAAAGCGGACAGCGGAGCAGAGTTGAGTCGAGAGGGGAACTGAGACCGCCGATTCTCAGTGTTTCCGTTCCCAGTGTTTCCCGTCCACCCTCAACAACTCCACGCTCAACTTCTCTTATATGACAGCGCTACGGCGTGATTTTTCCGGTCAGGCCGTCGACCTGAACTTTCGCGACAGTTTTGTCGCCGGCTTTCGTTAGGCTGACGACCCAGACAGAATGACCGTTAATCATTTTCAAGTCACAGTTTTTGATGGTGGCGTCGGGAAATTGCTTGAGCACTAAATGTTGTGCTTCGTTCTTGGTGATCTTGCCTTCCTGTAGCCGCTCATTTTCACGCGATCCTGCGGAGAGGACGCCAGTGGCGGCGAAGATTGAAACCAAAGCAACCGAGAGGAGGCGATAAAAGGAGGTCTTCATTGCTAAAATAGAACGCAAAACCGTCGATGCGGAAAGGAAAAGAAGAAGTTGAGGGGTTGAGATGGTGAGTTGTTGAGGAGAGAGAATTGAATGGAGCGAGTGGGGTGAGCGACATGCTCGCCACGGGACGAGTCCGTCCGACTGGCGGACACGGTAAAGCCGCGCGGGGAGCGGAGAACGAGGCGGGAGCTGAGCGAATTAAAACTGAAACGCGGACAGCGGAAAGCGGAAAGGAAGTTGAGGAGTTGAGATGTCTATGTCGCTCGCGTCGCCGCGGCTCCATTCCCGAAGTCTTCCCAGGCTTCGTGTTGAGGAGACCCGCCTTGCGTGACGGGAAAAGGGAAACGCCGGCTCGTGAGCCGGCGTTTCAGACAACTGCGTTATCGCCTTATTTATGGGGTTCGTTGTCGTGATGATCATCATGGCTTTGGTTCGAGTCGTGCTGGCGGTGTTGCCCGCGAGTGTACTGGCCGTGAACCCAATGATTCCCGCGGCCCATGTGCCCGGGAGCCCAAACCATTTCATAGTCGTTGTCCCAATAGCGTGCGCCATGGTTGTAGAATGGCTTGTCGCCAACCTGGATTTCGATATCCGCTCGAACGGCGGCAGGAATAAGAATGCTCGTCGCAATAATGGCAGCGAGCAGAAGTTTACGTTTGGTCATTGTATTATTGATTCGGGCGCGCACCGCTCGAAACATGGGTTTATCTCGAAAGAAAGCGGAAAGAAATTGAGACGTGGAGAAGTTGAGATGTGGAGTTGTGGAGTTGTTGAAGAAGAAAGCTGAAAACTGAAACACGGACAGCGGAAAGAAGTTAAGGAGTGAGTTGTTGAGGAGAGAGAACTGAATGGAGCGAGTGGGGTGAGCGACATGCTCGCCACGGGACGAGTCCGTCCGACTGGCGGACACGGTAAAGCCGCGCGGGGAGCGGAGAACGAGGCGGGAGCTGAGCGAATGAAAGCTGAAACGCGGAAAGCGGAAAGAAGAAGTTGAGACGTGGAGCTGTTGAGAAGTTGAGAGAAAAGTTGAAACGCGGACAGCGGAAGGCTTAAGAAATCTTACTTCGCAACCAAATCAGCTGCGCAGATTTCGCGAGCAATTCCCCGCGCTTCGTTTTCGAAAGAGCCGATGGTAAAATTCGCGCAGGTGTGCCGGTCGCAAAGATATTCGCGAAGATACGGCTCGAGGCCGCCACTTCGTTCGCATTGAGCAACATGTGCGAGTTGGTGCACGATCAACTCGCGATCGCCCCAGCAATCGGCGCGAATGATAATGCCATGGCCGATGGTGACGGCGCGGGAAGTGTCGGTAATGATGTCGGTACGCCGCGCGGCCTCAGCCAACTCTTTATTGTCAGGCAGAGGAATTCGATCTACCACCAGTACTTTGACACGGGAAACATCCTGAACGCCGGCTCGGCGCGCGTCGACGGTGTGCCCTGGCCCTAACGAGGCGCCGCGCGCGAGAATGAATTGCTCCCGGGCTTTCGCCCACTCATAAGCGAGCGGCACTAGGTATTGGAATGTTTCCTGATCAATCATGGGCGCGCTGGGGAGATTTGGACGAGCCAGAACAAGCAAGAGGCGTGCAAGGGGCAAGAAAAGTAAGAATTAAGAAGTAGGAAAAGTATTAACTATTTAAGCGGGAGCGCCCCCAGGATGAACAAACACGCAAAGGATTTAAGAGATCGAACGAAGGATTTTGCTCTGCGCATTATTCAGATGTTTTCGGCGATGCCGAAGACGATAGAAGCCCAGGTTTTAGGAAAACAAGCATTACGCTCGGGCACTTCCGTCGGAGCGAACTATCGCGAAGCGTTTCGCGGTCGTAGCAAAGCGGAATTTATCGCGAAGTGCGGCGATTCGCTCCGCGAGCTCGAAGAGACGACCTACTGGCTGGAACTTCTAGTCGATGCAAAAATCGTTACGCTAAAAAGACTCTCCGCCTTGCGAGAAGAATGTGATGAGCTTATCGCGATTTTTGTAACGATTTTAAAGAGAACGAAAGAACCATGAATCACCTGATCACTCGCGAGTTCTTAATTCTTCCTTCCTAATTCTAACTTTCTTTTAGCTGAGACCGTAACGGCACATCAACTGTTGGCGCACTTCGGTTTGAAGCACGGGATTTAGGCGCAGGAGCAACTTCTCGCGATCTTCGCGTTCCATCGCAGCCAATTGCGCCAGGTATTTGTCGCGCGTTTTCTTTTTTTCGTAACGGCTCCATCCAATGCCGGCGGCAAACACGGCGCTGACCGTCCAAACAACAATCGAAGTTCCGGTGATCATTGGGACGTTGAGGAGTAGAGAGGTAGAGAGGTTGAGACGTCGAGGGAAAAAGCTGAGAGCGGAGAGCTGAAAACGGAAAAGAGGAAAAGGAGTTGAGGAAGTTGATCACTCTCGAAACTTGCTCGAAGCACGTCGGACCGGAGCATTGTGGGCCAGTTCTTTGCGCTGCTTTGCGGAAACGTTTCCCGGTCGCCGCGTTTCCGACTTTGACTTCGACACCGCGCGGCTGGAACCGATCTTCTGTTTGGGCATAGTTTAACATCGGCGCTTCGCGGACACTGGCGAGGCATTTCGCGCTAGTTGAGAAGTTGAGAGGACTGAAAGCGGACACGCGGACAGCGCAAGAACGACCGGCGAGCGACCCAATGACGAAATATGTATATATATGTATATATATGAGGTACTATTTCTTTGTGGCGGGGACGGGCGCACTCGCGTTCGCCGCATTAACGTTTACCGGCTGCGCCAATCAGGGGACGACGACTGCGTCAGAAGGCGCTGATCCGGGCAAGAGCACTTACAGTCAACACGATCTCGAAAGGACGGGTCAGGCCCAAACCGGCCCGGCATTGGAATCAGCCGACCCGTCGATTCAGGGGCCGCGCAGATGATAGCAAGGGCCGCGGACAGCCGAAGAGCGGCAAAGTTGAGTCGTTGAGGAGTTGAGAGGTCGCTTACCGGTTGCCGCTGGACTCGGGCGGTTTCACATTGAAAAACGTTGGCCGCGACCAGTCCATAAGGTCGCAATTTGCGACCTTAAGACGAGATGATTGCCATTTTCGTCGCGATTCTGAAGCGATCGAAAGAATAGGGAATCACTTGGTCACTCGCGCGCCCGCGCTCGCGCCAGTCCGCCGCGGCGGATTGCGTTACCGCCTACCCGCGCGGCTCCCACTCACGCGTGTTCTTAATTCTCCCTTCTACCTTATTTTGTCTCGAGCATGGTGCCGCGGCAATTTGAAGCACCACAACAGCATCTGGATTCCTCTTTGACTTCGCTGGTGATCGGCTCGTCCACTTCAAGCTGGTAATCGTAAAAAAGTTCTTCGCCCGGCTGCAGATCGCGGAGTGCGTCGATGAAGATTCGTTCGTCGTCCTCCTCGATCGCTTCGCAGTTTGGGTCGCAGGAATGATTGATCCAGCGTGATTCGTTCCCACCGATCTCCGGGTCGATCACGTCTTTTCCGTTATCGAGGCCGAAAAGGAATGTGCGCGGGTCGTCGAGATTTTCCGGCACATCTTCCCACAAAATTCGTGTTCCGGTGTACTCAATGATTCGTGTGCCTTTGGCGATCGGTTGGGTCGCGTACACTCCGCGCCCGTGCACGCCGGATGCGCGGACCTCCACGAGAGGTGAGGGCTGAAAAAGTTGAGACGTTGAGGCGTTGAGAACTTGAGAAGTCATGAATTAAAAACGGAAAGGAATTTCGCGGACCGAATAGGACTCCGAGTATTTCGCGAGCAACCGGATGCGAAGAGGTTGAGAAGGTCGGGCAAAATCGGGACTTGGCAACTTTCTGGGTAAGCGGAAAGACGAAGTCGCAACGAAAATCACTTCATCTTGCGCCAGACTACGTCTTCGTTGTTCCGGCGATCGATGAGGGCTTCGACTTTGTCGCGATCGTTATGACGAAACAGGATTCGGCCTTCCACGCCTTTGCGAAAGAACAGCTCGGATGTTTCGGGAAGGAGTTCTTCTTTCTTGCCTTTTCGTTCAATGAATAACTTATCGCCGTCAGCGAAAACGGTCCGGGTTTGGCCGGGCCCGAGCTCGTAGGATCCAGTGAAATCGGCGAACTTTCTCGGATCGAACTTACCGATAGCCGGATCTTCATAATAGCGATGGGCCTGGCTGGCGATGATCTGCCAGGCGCTGTTGCGTCGGAGCCAGGTGTCGGTAGTGTGATAACGCGCGGTAAGATTTTGGCCGAAGATCGTTTCGGTTTCGTTGAGATCGTAACTCAGAACCGCAGTGTCGGCATAAATGCGACTTTTCGCATTTACGACCTTGATCGTGCCGGAATATCCGTCCGGCATCGGCGTGATGTCCGCGACCAGCGCGGCCTTGTCCATGGTGCGGCCTTTCTCGTCGGCAAAAATGCAATCGTCGGCGAAATATTTTTTCCATGGCTCCTGGTTTCCCGGAGCGACCGCGTCACACAAATCTTGGGTGCGACGGACCAGTTCGTCCTGCGTGATTGTATCGCCGGCCGCATCTGCCGACGCGACATTAGAAATAAGGAGAATGACCGCGAGTAGCGGAGTGGAGTTTGAGAGAAGTTTCATATTTGTATCTGAGGCCCGATAGAAACGGAGAAACGTCCAACGTTCAACGCTGAAAGCCTTCGCGAACCTCACGGCGGCTGCAATGCAGCTGAGACAGCCGTCGCTACATCAACTACCGTGGCGTTACGGTCTCGCCGAAATGTTTGCCAAGATCGACCAGGTGCTCGTCCATGTGTTTGGCCGGGCCGAAGATTTTGACCATCAGCCGGAAGACCGGATTCTTAAACGTCGCTTCCTCTGTGAGTACAACTTGAGAGCCATCCGATGCAGGCGAAATCTCGTACGTCCATGAACCGACCATCGGCCCGCCGGCATCGCTCATTTCGCGAACGAGATGAGTAGGCGGCGAACTTTCCGCGGTGACGATCGTCATGGTCATGCCGCCTTTGAAAGTCTGTTT
Source organism: Spartobacteria bacterium (assembly GCA_003167365.1). Lineage (GTDB taxonomy): Bacteria > Verrucomicrobiota > Verrucomicrobiia > Chthoniobacterales > UBA10450 > Palsa-1382. The sequence goes on from PMTM01000006.1 coordinate 682,561, forward strand.
GGTCGTTTCTTTGCCATCGACCGGCGGCAACATTTCCACCTTCTCCATGTTGTGATTCCACTCCGGCATTTTTTAGACATCGGCGAGCGCGGCGAAGACAGCATCGGGCGTTTGTTTAAGGTCGATCGTGCGGGTGAGCTTGTGATGTGCAGGGATCGAGTAGCCGATGGCGAGCGCCAGCACGACGAGGATGACGATGAAGGAAAGGATGCGAAGGAGCCATTTCATGCGGCGCAGAGTGGCGGAATTGCGACGGCGAAACGAGAACAATTTCACGCTCGCCTTGGTCGAATCGACCTGTTGAGATTGCGCCTATGGAGAATGAAATCCTCTATCGGCGGGCGGCGGCGCGCGTGGAAGCACGGCTCGCATTTTATCGGCACGCGATGATCTACGTCCTGGTGAATTCTTTTCTGGTGATCCTGAATCTGATCCGCAGCCCCGATCATTTCTGGTCTAAGTGGTCGATATTTGGTTGGGGCATTGGTCTGCTCGCGCACGGGCTGAGCGTCTATTCGTATCGTTGGCGGGAGGGGAGCAGGGAACGAATGATTCAATGTGAAATGGAACGGCAAGCGCGCATGAGCCGGCCGCCGCCGTCGTTGTAATCAAGATCGATATTTCGCTTTCGAATTTTTCCGAATTTCGGGCTTTGCAAGCGCGGTTTGGCTCTGGATATTGAAACGATAATTTTCTCCTGAAATGGACTCATCCACTTCTCTCGAAACGCATCACGATACGCACCATCGCGCCGCCGCCCACGAGGAGCATAAGCTCGGTTGGTGGCGAACATATATTTTCTCGACCGATCACAAGATGATCGGCATTCAATACGGTCTCTGCGGTCTGATCTTTTTGTTCTTCGGCTTTTCGCTGATGATGCTGATGCGATGGCAACTGGCTTTCCCGGGCCAGGCGCTGCCGGTGATCGGTAACGCACTCGGACATTTGTTCGGGCCGGGCAGCATGCCGGACGGGAAAATGACGCCCGAGTTTTATAATTCACTCGGCGCGATGCATGGAACAATCATGATTTTCCTCGGCATCGTGCCGGTGGCGTTCGCGGCCTTCGGCAATTTTGTCGTGCCGCTGCAAATCGGCGCGCCGGACATGACGTTTCCGAAGATCAACGCGGCAAGCTTCTGGGCGTTCGGGGTTGGCGGCGTCATCATGTTGACGAGCTTTTTCGTGCCGGGCGGCGCGGCCAAAGGCGGTTGGACGTCGTATGCACCGCTCTCGGTCGTGGCGGATACAGGTCCGACGTTTCATCCATTTTGGAATGGCCAGACGCTCTGGCTCTTCGGATTTGTTTTTCTGATCACTTCATCCTTGCTCGGAGCGATCAATTTCATCACGACGATCATTCAGTTGCGCGCCAAAGGGCTGACCTGGATGCGCCTGCCGTTTTTCGTATGGACGCAATTTGTCACTGCGTTTCTTCTCGTCCTCGCGTTTCCGCCGCTGGAAGCAGCGATCATCATGCAGATCATGGATCGCGTGGCGGCGACTAGTTTTTTCATGCCGACTGGGATGATCGTCAACGGAGCGCCATTGCACATCAGCGGCGGCGGCAGTCCGCTTTTGTGGCAGCACCTGTTCTGGTTCCTCGGGCACCCGGAAGTTTACGTGTTGATTCTACCGGCCATGGGCATCACCGCCGAAATCCTAGCCAACAATTCGCGCAAACCGCTTTGGGGTTACAAATCGCTCGTTTTTTCCGTCCTCGTGCTTGGATTCTTGTCGTTCATCGTTTGGGCGCACCACATGTGGCTTACCGGGATGGGCTCGACCGTGAGCGCGTTTTTCCAAACCACCACGTTGCTCATCTCGATTCCGTCCGTCATTATTTTGAGCGCGTTTTTCATCTCGCTTTGGGGCGGCTCGATTCGCTTCAACGTGCCGATGCTTTTTGCGACCGCGTTCCTCCCGATGTTTGGAATCGGCGGTCTCACCGGCATTCCGCTCGCGTTCAACTCGGCCGATCTCTACCTGCACGACACCTACTATGTGATCGCGCATTTCCATTATATCGTCGCGCCGGGAACGATCTTCGCCCTCTTCGCCGGCATCTATTATTGGTTTCCAAAAGCGACCGGCCGAATGATGAACGAGTTCTGGGGAAAAGTGCATTTCTGGCCGTCGCTGATCTGTATGAACGTGATTTTTCTGCCGATGTTTTTGCAGGGAATGCTCGGCATGCATCGGCGCTGGTATGACGGCGGCCAGGGTTGGAACGTCGCGGGCGAGACGGTGTGGGGCCAAACCGGATTTCAGTGGAACACGTGGATCTCGAGCGCAGCCTGGATCATGGGCCTGGCGCAAATTCCGTTCATCATCAATTTTTTCTGGAGCATCCGGCACGGTAAGAAAGCGAAAGAAAATCCATGGGACGCGACCACGCTGGAGTGGACTGCGCCATCGCCGCCGCCGCATGGGAATTTCCTTTCCGCGCCGGTGGCGTATCGCGGACCGTACGAATACAGCCTGCCGGGCCGCGACGTCGATTTCACGATGCAAAGCGAACCGATCCAGCCAACCGAGCATGTTCGTCGCACCGAGCCGGAGCCGGAGCCGGTGCACGCTTAATCTAAGTCTTTAACGAATCGCGATGGAAATTCCGTACACCGTTAACACAAGGCCGGACACCGGACTTTGGAACGCGAAGGTTGGCATCTGGCTCTTTCTGGCCTCGGAAGTGATGCTCTTCGGCGGCCTCTTTTCCGCTTATATTTTTCTGCGGCTCGACGCCGAGCCGGGAATGTGGCCACACGGGCTCTTGAACGTTCCCGTCGGCACAATGAACACCGCCATTCTTATCGCCTCGTCCGTCACGGTCGTGCTCGCCTGGGCGTCGCTCAAGATGCGGCGCTTCTGGGCCTACTGGTGGTACATGTTAATAACGATTTTGTGCGGCATAACCTTTCTCACGGTCAAACTCGTTTACGAATGGCCGCAGAAGTTCGACCACTTCGGCGCATTTATTAAGCAGGAGGCGCTGGAAAAATACGAACCGTATCTTGGTAATCACCACCTCGAAGAAAAAGGCCTCGCGCCGCGCCGCGAGATCACTGGCCACTTGCACAACAAAGCAGCCCTGAGCGATCCAAACATCAAGGAGTACGACATCGCCCTCGATCCAGTAAATGCCGATCCAACCAACCCGGCAAACGATCGGCCGCATTTCCTTTATCAGCCCTCGACCGACAAGATCGCTAAAATCGAAAAGGAAGACGTCGAATACGCGAGCATGTTTGAGCCGAGGCACAGCGCGTATTTCGCGAGTTATTTCACCATCACGGGCCTGCACGGTTTGCACGTCCTCGGCGGCGTAATCGTCTTCACTTATTTTTGGCTGCCGATCGGATCGAAACTTTACAAACGCAACCCCGAACACCTGGCCAACCGCGTGGAGGTGGTCGGCTTGTTCTGGCATTTTGTCGATCTGGTCTGGATTTTTGTTTTTCCTCTCTTTTATTTGCTCTAAGCCGATGAACAATCCGCCTGACGTTTCACCCGACCCGGCCGAGCACGAGGAGTACGCGCACAACGTAGCCAAGCACGTTAAGGGATACTTAATCGTCGGCGCTATCTTGCTCGCTGGGACTGCTCTTACAGTTGCGCTTTCCTACGTCGACTTCGGAAACTCGAAAACCAACATTGCTGTCGCCATGCTGGTCGCCGCCATTAAGGTCAGTTTTGTCGGTGCCATCTTTATGCACCTCGCCGCGGAAAAACGACTGATCTATCGCGTCTTGATCTTTACTGGAGTTTTTGTCTGCGCACTTTTTTGGCTCACCTATCTTGCCTGGTACAATCCCATTGTTCGCCACTAAATGTCCTTGAGAGGTTTCCACATAGTTTTCATTGTTTTCTCGACGCTCCTCGCGCTCGGCACCGGCGCCTGGTGCATCTGGGTCGATCTGGTGGAGGGCGCACCGGTTTTCCTTGCCGGCGCAGTTGGCTCTTTCGTCGCCGCGATCGGTTTGATCGTTTACGGCGTCTGGTTCTATCGAAAAATGAAACGGCTTAGGCTCATCACATGAGAGCGAAACTTTTGTCGATCCTGCTCTTGTCGATCTTGTTGCCTCTGAGCGAGGCGATGGCCTGCCCGTTTTGTTACGGCGCCAAGGACGGGAAATCGACCGAGCACATGGCGGTTGCGATTTGGTTTCTTCTCGGAGCGATCATGGCCGTGATGGGCGGCATCGGCGCATTCAGTCTTCATCTTTACCGTCAGGGACGCACACCGCTCGAGCCGCATCAACAGCTGACCGAAGAGGACTTGGACAAATATGTTTAGCCTCGCGCTGATCAACGAGTTTCTCGGTCAGCCGCCGAATGCTTCCGAGCACGGTTATCAGATCGATCACATTCTGGAGTTCTGCCATTGGTTCATGGGTGCGCTCTTCGTCGGCTGGTCCGCCTATTTTATTTATGTGTTGATTCGCTTCCGAAAACGCCGGCATCCCACCGCAGATTATCACGGGGTCAAATCGGGAATTTCAACGCACCTCGAGTTTTCCGTCGTTCTCATCGAAGCCGTGCTGCTCATTGGCTTCGCCATTCCGCTCTGGGCCAAGCGCGTCAATCAATTTCCAGAAACCAAGGATGCAATTCTGGTGCACGCCATCGGTCAGCAGTTTAACTGGAACTTTCACTTGCCGGGACCAGATGGCCAATTTGGCCGTCGCGACGTTCATCTCGTGACGAACTCGAATCCGCTCGGCCTCGACTATAACGATCCGGCGAGCAAGGATGACATCGTCACGATGAACGAGCTGCATGTCCCGGTCAATCGGCCGGTAATTATCGAACTCTCCTCCAAGGATGTGATCCATAATTTCGCACTCGTGCATATGCGCATTGCGCAGGATGCGATTCCTGGTTCGCTCATTCCGATGTGGTTCAAACCGATCAAAACCGGGACCTACGAGATAATCTGCGGTCAGCTTTGTGGGCTCGGTCATTACGGAATGAAGGGAACGCTGGTTGTCGATTCGCCGGCCGATTATCAGGCGTGGTTGAAGGAACGCGCGGAGCTTTCCGGAACGCAGGCCGCGGCGCCGGCAGCGCCGAAGACCGCGAATCCAAGCGGCCAACCCGAGGGGAAACCGGGCGAGCCAGCTCAATCGCCGAGTCCGAGCGGTCTGTAGCCGCTTCGCTTTGCGAAGCTGACGTTGTACGTCGAACGGTTTCGCTGTTGCCCAGAGGCGACGGGAAGTTTATCTGCGAAATCCGCGCAATCCGCGGTTAATCTGATTCGATGTCTTCTGTAAGATCGACAACGTGGTTCAACCGCTTTGCGTGGCTCACGTGCGTCGCCACACTTTTTCTCATCTGTAGCGGTGGAATGGTCACGAGCAAAGGCGTCGGTCTCGCCGTCCCCGATTGGCCGACCACTTTCGGTTACAACATGTTTTTGTTTCCGGTTTCAAAATGGGTCGGTGGAATATTCTTCGAGCACACGCATCGGCTCATTGCCTCGACCGTCGGATTCATGACCATCATTCTCGCCGTATGGTTGCGACTTACCGAGGATCGCCGATGGGTGCGCAACCTCGGATACCTCGCGCTCGTTGCCGTAATTTTGCAGGGCGTTCTCGGCGGTCTGCGCGTGACGATGTTGAAAGATGAAATTGGAATCTTTCACGCCTGTCTCGCACAAGCGTTTCTTGGCTTGCTCGTCGTCATCGCGCTTGCGACCACGAAATTTTGGCAAACGATCTCAAGTGAAGATGTCGATCTTGCAAAACTCGCGCCGATCAAATCGATTGCGGTTTTCACCACGGTGTTGATTTACATTCAACTCGCGCTCGGTGCGACCATGCGACATCAGCATCGCGATCTGGCCATCCTCGATTTCCCGACCGCATATCGCCAATGGATTCCGGATACGAGCGCAAATGCGATTGCGACCATCAACGCGTGGCGCGACGCGCACGCTTTATCCGACGTCACCGCGTTTCAAATTTGGCTACAAATGGCGCACCGCTTTCTCGCTGCAGTTATCACGGTTGCCGTGATCGCGCTTTGTCTTCGGGTTTGGAGAGACGCGTGGCAGATAACTTCGCTCAGACGATTGTCGATCTTGTGGGTCGCACTTTTGTTGGGTCAGGTCACGCTCGGCGCCTGGACGATTTGGAGCAACAAAGCCGCCGATATCGCGACCGCTCATGTCGCGACAGGCGCGACCATGCTATCATTAGGCGTGAGTATTTGTGCGATTCTCTGGCGAATCTTGCGGTCGCAACCGATGGAAAAGGGAGTATTTGTCGCGTGAAGGGTGTCGCGATCGAGGGAGAAACCGCGAACGTGGCGACGGATTTTGCCGAGCTGGTCAAAGCGCGTCTCACCTTACTCGTTCTGCTTACCACCGCCGTCGGTTTTTATGTCGGTGCGCAAGGTCCGGTTAGTTATCTCGCGCTTTTTCATGTTGTCTTTGGAACCGCTGCGGCCGCGGCCGGCGCAGCTGCACTCAATCAATGGTGGGAACGAAAGCCCGATGCGCTGATGAATCGCACCAAGACGCGCCCGGTCCCGGCCGGACGCATGCGGCCAATCGAAGCACTCGTGATCGGCGGCGCGCTTTCTCTTTTCGGAATAGTTTATCTCGCCGTCGCCTGCAATGCATTGAGCGCCGTCCTGGCCGCGGTCACGATTGCGATTTACATCTTCGCTTACACGCCCCTGAAACGTGTCAGCACAACGAACACGATCGTCGGCGCGATTCCGGGAGCGCTGCCGCCAGTGATCGGTTGGGCAGCCGCGCGCGGAAGAATCGACGCCGGAGCATGGAGTCTCTTCGCCATCCTCGTTCTGTGGCAGCTGCCGCATTTCTTCGCGATTTCGTGGATGTATCGCGACGATTATTCGCGCGCCGGGTTCCGAATGATTTCGGGCGACGATCGCAGCGGCGAACGCAGCGCCAGCCAAAGCGTGTTCTTCTGCATTTTACTTCTCGTCATCGCAGGCCTCCCCGCTTTTCTCCAAGTCGCCACATGGGTTTATCTTCCCATCGAACTTGCCCTCGGCGGCTGGTTCATCGCCGTCGCCATGCGTTTTTTGCGACTGCGCACGGCGTCGGCCGCACGCACATTGTTCATTACTTCTATTATTTATTTGCCCCTGCTGTTGGGCGCACTCGTTTTGACCAAATCATGAATACGACCTCACTGCCGATTGAACGCGCGCCGTCCGCAAGCGCGACCGCCTGGAAAGTGACGCTGCTTGGAATTCCTCTCGTTATCGCGACCGTCTTTTTCTTTGTCTGGCAAAGTAAAGTGAACGATCTGCGCAATCGAACAATTCAATCCTATGGAACGGTTCCGAATTTTCAGCTCACCAATCAAAACGGGCAGCCATTCGGGTCCGCGCAACTCCTCGGCAAGATTTGGATCGCGGATTTTATTTTCACTAGTTGCTCGGGACCGTGTCCCATGATCAGCAGCCGAATGAGCGAGTTGCAAAAACCTCTGCAGAAAACTGATGTTCATCTTGTTTCGTTCACGGTCGATCCGGAGAAGGACACGCCGGAAATCTTGCGTGGTTATGCAGAGAAATTGCAGGCGCAGCCGGCGCGCTGGGATTTTCTAACCGGATCCAAATTCGCGATCTATGATCTTTCCAAAAACGGATTCAAGCTGGCGGCAGCGGACGGAACCGAAGATGCCGGAGTTCCGGTGCACAGCACGCGGTTCGTGCTGGTAGATCGACACGGTGAAATTCGCGGCTATTACGACGCGACCGCGCCGGACGCGGTGACAAAGTTGCTTGCCGATACGAGCCATCTGCTGCGCGAGCAGCCCAAGTAAATTGTAGCGGCGCTTTATAAGCGCCGAATCCGATAAATGGCGGTCATAGACCGCCGCTACAGGAAGAAACGTGATTAGCCCGTCGCCGGCCCCTCATCACAAACCATGCGGAGGTAGTCGCGATACTCGCCTTTCGGCAACCGATCGATGATGGCGTTGAGGTCTGTTTGCTTTATGAAGCCCATGCGAAACGCGGCTTCTTCGAGACACGCGACTTTCAATCCCTGTCGATGTTCGATCGTGGCGATGTAATTGCCGGCTTCGAGCAAACTGGTTTGTGTGCCGGTATCGAGCCAGGCCATACCGCGGCTGAGCAATTTTACGTGCAGTTCCTTCCGCTTGAGATAAAGCAAATTTAGGTCGGTGATCTCGAGTTCGCCGCGCGCTGAGGGCCGCAACGTTCGGCAAAGATCGACAACCTGCCCATCGTAAACATACAAACCGGGCACGGCGAAATGGCTTTTCGGTTTCTCAGGTTTTTCCTCCAGACTGATCGCTTTGCCGGTCGCATCGAATTCGACTACTCCATAACGCTCCGGATCGCGCACTTGATAACCGAAAACACAGGCGCCGTGGTCGAGCGCGAGCGCTTCGCGATAGAAGTCGAGTTTCCCGTAGAAAATGTTGTCACCGAGAATCAGCGAAGCCCCCGAGTCGCCGATGAATTTAGCACCAATCAGGAAAGCCTGCGCGATGCCGTCCGGCTTCGCTTGCTCCGCGTATTCGATGCGAATGCCGAGATGCGCGCCGTCGCCCAGGTAATCGCGAAGCATCGGCAAATCTTTCGGCGTTGAGATGATCAGGACTTCGCGCAATCCGCCGAGCATGAGGGTGGCGAGCGGGTAACAGATCATCGGCTTGTCGTAAACCGGCAAAAGTTGTTTGCAGACAATCTTGGTAATCGGATAAAGACGGGTGCCAGCGCCGCCCGCAAGGAGAATAGCCTTTTTCTTCATTGGTGATTGTCGATCTAAGTTTTATTCGGGGCGTTCCCGGCTCCATCGCACGAGCAATTCCGACCATTCTTGCCAGAAATTTTTGTACCCGCTGGATTCGATTCCCATTTTTTCTTGAAATGATTGCAGTAAACCTTTCTTAGACGCCACTTTATCAAACAAGAAAGAACTGCCGCGACGACGAATCAACCTACGATCGCTCAATCGCCCGCCGAGGCATCTGCGAAGAGCCCCTTTGGTCCAATCTAGCGGCACGGCCGGACACGGTTCGATTGTCGCGCTGATCGTAAGATCGACAATTTGTTGCAGGATGATCGCGCAGACGAACGCACGAGCGCTCGTGGCGTGGACGTGCGAAATGTTGTTTTCAACGAGCAGATTGCGCAACGTCAACGCGAAGCGAGATTGACGAAGAAAAACGGCGGCGGGCGCGCGCTCTTCCGCGCTCGCGCGTTCGTCTTCCAATCTTTGCGCGAGGGTTTGTTGCGCTTTCCATGTCGCCTCAATCACCATGGCGTCGGGAAGGAATTCGAGGGTTAGCGCAATCGCCTCCTGTTCCGGAGTAAGGTCTCGCTCGGAATTAAACTCGCAGACGATCGGAAGAATCGAGATGTTGCGTCGCCTCATTTCGTTCAGTTCCCTTTCAAGCAACGGCAGGGCGTTGTCCGGCCAGTGATCGATTAAATAGGCAATCTGCTTTACTTGGTGGCGCTGCGGAAGTTTCTCTCGCGCGACCGCAGACGCTTGCAGAAGCTGCATCAACGGCGTGATCGTTTTGTCGATCGCGAAGTTTTGCTCAACCTGCGCGCGTCCGGCGTTTCCGTACTGCTGCCGCAAAACGGGATCAACCATCAATCGCGCGAGCGCTTCGGTGAATGCGGTTGTGTTGGATGGCGGCACAAGCATTCCCGTTTCACCGTGCACGACGGATTCTGGAATGCCCGCGAGTTGGGTCGAGACAACCGGGCGCGCTGCCGCCATCGCTTCCAGGATGACCGTGGGAAAAACATCGCTGGCGCCGTTGCGATCGACCATGGAAGCGAGCGCGAAAATGTCGCAAGCGCGCATCTTTTCAAAAACAGCTTCGCGCGGCAATGAACCCAGCAACGCGACGCGAGATTTCAATTGGTGACTATCGATTTTGGTTTGAAGCCGATCGCGTTCCGGTCCGTCGCCGACAATCTCACACGTGAAATCAAGATTGCGTCGCACGAGTTCGGCACAGGCATCAATTAGTTGATCGAATCCTTTGAAAGGCACGAGCCGGCCAACACTGAGAATTCGCGCCGGTCCGTGGTGCGGGGACGGAACAGGCGCCGGAAAGTCTTCCAAATCGATTCCATTGAATACGCGATAAATCTTGGATACGGAATCCGGGCATCGCTGAGCGAGCAACTGGCCGCTGTAGTCTGTTTCCACGGCAATGAACTGCGCGGCCGCGCAAATTTCACGCAGGAGATCGTCATTGCCGAGATCGACCATGAAATCCTGGCCATGCGCGGTCATGCTGAATGGAATTCCTGAAATCTGTTTTAGAAACAAGGCCGTGTGTGCGGCCCGATTGGCGAAATGGACGTGAAAATGATCGACTCCGGCCTGGCTGAATAGTTCCGCGAAATAAAGGGCGTTGCGGGCACGCTGCGCGGGCTTGTAGCGCCAGCCGTACTTTTCTTCGTGAAGATCGACCAGCGACCCTGGCCACGTACCCCGCATCTTTGCATTTTTCTCCCAAACCCGGAGCACTTGTTGCGGCGGCGCGTAACGGATCGGCGCGCGCAGTTGCGAAGCATACGCATGCCGTAGGCTTGAGAGCGGTGGATAGATCGAGCCGATTTCGAGCGAGAAACCCAACTTCTCCAGCGCCAGCATCTCGGCATCGCAAAAAGTCTGCGAGATTACCGGATATCGCGAGTAAAGATAACCAAGTCGCACGTTAGAATTTCGTATATGTGAAACTGGATACCGGAGAGCAAAGCATCGAGTCTTGCCGACCTGTGATCACTGCGGAAATCTTTCCGAAATCCGGTATCCGCAATCTGAAATTACGAAAATCGAACGTCTTTGCCGGGGTCCATTTCGAAATCCAGGCTGAGCGAGTCCGAGATATTGGGTTTGATCACTTCCTCGTTGAATTTCACGAAGATAGGATCCTCGCGAAACATGGCGAATTTGTCCATCGACTCGAAATCGATCGCGATAAAGAACGGCCACGGTATTTCCGGATCGATCCGTTTCCCGCATTTGATGGTCTGGACTTCCGGAATCTTCAGGAGCTGCATGCGCGCGTTCATCATCATCTCCTCGATGCGGGCGGGAGTCACCTCCGGCTTGAGTTTGTAAAGGACAACATGATGAATCATGAGAGCTAATGCTATTAGGCGGTTACAGCGGGCCGCGCAAGTGCGAAACCAGCGATAATCGACGAGGTCAATCTTGCGCGCGCTTCGCGCTTATTTCTTCCAGTCGAGCGCGCCTTTTTTCAGCGCGTAAACGTAGCCCACCATCAAGATCGAGATGAAGCTGAGCATGCTCCAGAGAATCAGCGTGCTGTGCCCAATTGTTTCTTTGTAAACCACAGCCCACGGATACATGAACACGATCTCGAGATCGAACAGGATGAAGAGCATGGCCACGAGGTAAAATTTCACGCCGAAGCGCGGCTGAGCTTCACCCTGCGGCACCATGCCGCACTCATAGGCGGTATCTTTGACCCGCGTGCGCCGGCCGGACTTGCCGACAATAACACTGACAATCAAGACCGCGGCGGCAAAACCAACCGCTACGATGATTTGCAGCAGGACGGGCAAGTATTCTCGAATCATGCGCCTACACGCGTCCTAAACAGCGATTAACTCGCCAGCTATCGAACAGCGACCGGAATGTGGCCGTTCTGAGGAGCGATCGCAGCCGCCAAGGCAGAAGGCAATCCCTTGTATTTTTTGCCATTCTTTTTGACCGCGCCGCGCGCCACGAGATTTTGCAGTTTCTCATAGGCTCGGAGCCGCAACATTTCCTCGCCGCCGCTGGCTGCATTGCGGGCTCGCAGGTTCTCGTGCACGATGTCGAAGAGCTGCTTGAATTCAAACGATGCACGCCGCGAAAGTATCGCAACCAGTTCCTCGGTCACCAGATCGGGAACTCGGCGGGAAAATGCGTTTTTCTTAAGAATAGCCATAGAACAAAAAGAATAACACATTTCCGCCGAATGGCAGTAGTTTTCTCTCTCCCGCCTGTCCGGTTGCGAAACAGCGCCGAAATGTCGCAGACCGGAGTAGGATTCTGCTATGGCGCGCCCGTCGGAGTTGGCGACGGTGAATTGCGAGGTTTGTAGCCTTTTCCTGTCCCACTTCCAGGAGATGTTGTGGGTATTGACTTTGAAGGAGGGACAGGAACAAAGCCATTCATTTTCGGAGCGGCGGATTCGCGTTGGTAAACGAGCGTGCCGAGTGCGCCAAGCGCGAGCAGACCGGCGCCGGATTGGTTCAAGGTAATGGAACCCACCGACTCAGCGACATAACCGTCGCCGTCATATCGTTGTGAAGAAACAATCGGGCTCAGGTGTTTCGTAACAACGTCCGCCGCCGGCAGCTTGTTCACATCGACATAATTGGCCACCCAAGGGACGAAGACGGTCATAAACAACATCGGTCGCAGCGTGGAGTCGAGGCGGGTGTAAAGAAGGGGCAAGTCGATGTAGGTGAAGAAATTCGTCGGCGCCGGCACGGACCGGGCTGCATTTTCATAGCCCGCCGAATTCCCCAGCTCCGAAGTGCCGGCTACGCTGCGTTGAACGGCCGCTTCGACCGAAACCGGGTCAAGACCCCCAATCACGATCCGATTCGACAAGGCAATCGTCGGCGTAATCGCGATTAAACTTGCCGACGAGACCATCGAGAAATAGCGCACTCCGTCTTTCTCGGTTTGCGTCCAATTGGCGCCGTCTGGGTTCGAAACCGTGAGCGATTCAATAGCTTTCCCGGCTTTGGCCGCGTCCTTAACCGGAAACGTAACGAAAACCCCGGGCGACCGAGCGCTCTCGGGCCAATCAGCCACCGCTCCCAGCTCGACTCCGAATGCCGCCTTCCAATCATCCGCGCTTACGCTGCTCCTTGCGAAAGCCTGCAATGCCCTTTGCCATCCGGCTCCGACCGCTGCGCTTCCGGTCGCTTGGTTGATGGCGTCGAACTTTTGTCCCAAGTTCAACAGCATCGCGAGATAGAGAAAGGTGTCCTTCGTGCCGAGCGTGAGCGATGATCGGGTAAGTTTCGCATCCTCCAGTTTTGGCATGCCCACGAATGAAACGTCGTGGATTTTTCCCCGCTCAAAGCGCGTCGCAACGCAAATACTGCGCATTTGCTCGACTATGGTGCGCTGATCGGGTGGGACATTCCTTCCATCCCCGGCGCGAAACGAAGCGATCTTGTCGGCAAAAAATTTTGGCTGCAGATAAAAGGAGGCCGCGTAATCCAACGGCATATGGGCCGTGGCCGCGCGAAAATTCTTATCGGCATCGAGCGTCGATTCTTTCATTCGATGATCGACGCGGTCTAGAACGCTTTTCAATTCCGCGAGATCGTTTGAAGCAAAGAACCATTCACCGTCGAATACGGTCGCCAGGACGAAAGGCGTAACTGTGATCGTGTCGATCTGGTGCTGTCCGTGTTGCAACTTCTCGCGTTTCGCGGCTGGATTGTTCGTCAGCAGTTTTGATCGCCACCGTTCGATAATGTTTTCCGCGTCAGCCGGGCTGCCGCGAAAACGAAAACCGCCAACTAGTTTCGGATTGTTATTGTCAATCTTGGTTACGGCGGCAAATGCGTCTTTTGCATCCAGTTGTTCGATTTCGCGAAGCGTCGCCACGGTCGCGTTCCTCTTCGGTAACCTGGCCAATGGCTTGCGCAAAAACTCCTGTACGCTCGGCTCGCAATAGAGTTGGTAAATGTCCGACTGATGCCACTGACCTCGGGTTTGATTGAAATTTGGAAGATGCACGAAAGCGATCGTCTCCTGTGGCAGAAATGCGGCGGCGGTTGCGCTCCGGGATTTTTCGGAAATACGGAGGGCGTACCAGATGGCGAACGCGGCGCCAGCGCTGATAATCACGAGCAAAAGAGGTCGTCTCATACGAAGAAAGTTTGAAGTCCGAGATGCTACGCGCGCGGATGGAATTGTCGATGTACGGCTTTGAGGCGCTGTTGATCGACATGGGTGTAAACCTGAGTTGTTGAGATATCGGCGTGGCCGAGCATTTCCTGGATGATGCGCAGATCGGCGCCGTTGCCGAGCAGATGCGTGGCGAAGCTGTGACGCAGCAAGTGCGGATAAATGTTTGTTTCCAACCCCGAATGCTTGGCGTGCTTCTTCACGATCTGCCAGATGCGCGCGGTGGTTAACTTGGTTCCGCGCTCGGACAAGAAAATTTCGCTGCCGCTATGGCGTTTCAGCAGCTTTGGCCGTTCCGTCGATAAGTAAGCGGCAAGTGCTTCGCACGCTTTCCGTCCAACCGGAACGAGCCGAGTCTTGTTTCCTTTGCCAGTGACGCGCAGGATTCGGTCTTCGACCGAGAAATTTTCCAGGCGCGCATTGGCCAACTCAGAAGTGCGCAGTCCGCTGGCGTAAAGCAATTCGATCATGGCCCGGTCGCGTAGACCGAGAGAAACTTTTGTGTCGATGCTGTCGATCAACTGCTCGACCTGCATCTCGTTCAACGTTTCCGGCAAATATCTTTCGATGCGCGGCAGAGTAAGCGCTTCGCTTGGATTGCGCGCGACCGCGCCTTTGCTTGCGAGGAAGCGAAAAAAAATCTTCAGCGCCACCACGATCAATTTGATCGATGAAGCGGAAAGCCCGGAACGCTTCCGGTCGGCGAGATACTCGCTGATGAGCGGAAGGGAAACGTGGGAGCAATTATCGATCTTATGTTTTTTGGCGCACCAGTCCGCGAATTCCGAGAGCGAGCGTTGGGTGGACAGTTGGTAATTCTCGGAAAGGCCGCGTTCGACCGCTAAGAAGCGGATGAACGAGTCGATCGCCTGGTCCACGCGCGAAAGACTCCGCGAAAAGCCCTTCGTTGGCAATCAGTCGCAGCCGCTATGCGAGCCGACGGAGCCGACCGAAGGACCCATTGATTTGCCGCGTACAAGTACGCCGTAGCCCGCGGAGATCACACGCCGCGCCGCTTCGCCAGTCTTGGGGTCGACGCGGAGCGCGTCGTCGTGAACACTTTGCTTCACCTCGAAGGATCGTATCGGCTTACTGGTGTCGGTAGTTTCGTAAATGTAAATTGGCACCCGAGAATCTACTCCGAAACGTGCCGGCTCGCATGTTGTTTCGGGATCAGAAGCTTCGATTGCGTGAATAGCGTTAGGTGATGCGCGTTTGTGAACGTAGATTGGCGATTCGCCTTCGAAGACGCGCAAACGGGGTAACCAGAGCGTTTCGAACGACTTACCCCGTCCGTGATGCACAGACCGATTCTGATGGAAGTACGTCGCCCAATTAGACATGCGACGCTGCGGCGAAAAGTTCTTAATTGGCAAACTCACGACCCTTATTGACAAAGGAAGGCCAAATATCGGATTATTTCTCTCGATGAGCTTGGATTTGAACACGATTTTGAAGGATTGGCCGCATGAGGGAGGCGCGATCAAGGTGCGCAAGATTCTGGGGCTCGATGGACGTGAGAAATTGCAATTGCGAATCGATCTCGGCATTTTGCAAATGGAGACGACTGGCCGGCCCGATGGCCAGCGACCGCATGGTTGCGAGTCGCTGCTCATTTATCATCAACTGCGCGCGGCACGGGTTGAGGAAAAGGGAGAGAATTACGAGCTGACCCCGGAACAATGCGCTGAGCTGCAGCAGGAAGGCATCCAGTATTATCATCGTTACCTGAGTTTGTTTCAGCTCAATGATTTCGCCGGCGTGGTGCGCGACACGCAACGCAATCTCGATCTTTTTTCCTTCGTGACCGAGCACACCGATCGCGAGGAGGTTGCGTGGAGCCTGCAACAGTTCCGGCCTTACGTGCTGATGATGAACACGCGGGCCAAGTCGTCCATTCTGCTCGCGCAGGGAAAGTTTGCCGATGCCATGGCGGAGATTCAGCACGGGCGCGACTCCATTATGGAATTCTTCCAACGCTCAAATTTTCCGGAACTGGCGGCGAAAAGTTCTGAGATCGCGTTTCTTGACGAATGGATGGACGAAGTGCGCGCGAAACGTCCGTTGTCGAAACTAGAAATCATGGAGCGCGAAATGGAACATGCGGTTACAAGAGAGATGTACGA
This sequence comes from Spartobacteria bacterium, assembly GCA_003167365.1. Classification (GTDB taxonomy): domain Bacteria; phylum Verrucomicrobiota; class Verrucomicrobiia; order Chthoniobacterales; family UBA10450; genus Palsa-1382. The sequence goes on from PMTM01000006.1 coordinate 698,617, forward strand.
GCGCGCCGCGGAATTGCGCGATGCGATCAGGTTGCTGAAGGCAAGCGAGCAGAGAGTCTAGTTCAACTCTCGACTACTCGAAAACAGCTTCCAGTTGTTGGTCGATCACTTCCCCGGTGAAACGGTCGATTGCGATGTGAAGCCAATAACGCTTCTCGCCGCGCACGATAAAGTCAGCCAAACTTGAAGCGTTCGGTCGATATCGTCCCGATTGCGCGATCACGTCGATCATCAATCCCCAGGTCCTAGTCTGCGCTACTTCGGCAAGTGCGCGGGCGACCGTTTCATTAGTTTCCTCGTTTGTTGAGAACGGAGCAGTGATAACTGAACCGGCGAGGCGAGCGATGTCTTGGCGACCCAGTGCCGGCTGCATCGTGGTTGCGTTAACAATAGTAGCCGCCGCGGCGGTCGCGTCGGACTCAGTGACTCCTGCTGTTGAGGAGTCAGTTGGAAGCGCTCCCTTTATCACAGCGGCTAGTACCGGGACATTGCGCGTGTTGAGATTGACAATGCCAGAGCGGGGACTCGCCGTGTTATAGGTAAAAAGATCGAGCAACGGAGCGTCGGGGCTGGTTGCAGTCCGGAAATTGAGACTGGTGGAGGCATTTCGATAAGCGTATCCGATCTCCCCGACATTCCTGAACTCGTGGTTGAGGACAATTACCGTGGCGGGTCGAGGAGGAGCATCCGCTTCCGTAGATGCATCTCTATCCACTCCAAAAGCCCTCTGCGGCGGTAATGAGGAATCAGCAGCGGCGAATTCAATCCACGTTGTGGCATTATTCCCGTCACGTTGATCGATCAACGAAGCCCCAATTGAAAGAGTCTCGCCAATGGACGTCCCGCTTGGCAACGCGTACTGAAGCAAGGGGAACAAGTCTGGGTTTTGATTGTTGCCGCTAACTGAAGGGATCGCCGGTAGTGGGTTAACGCCTGAAGTCCCGCAGTATCGCCAATGTTCCGCAGAAGATCCGGATGCGGCGACATAGACCAAACCAAAATATTGCTGGATAGCGGCAGGATTGGCGGGAGGAGTGGTCGCGAAGAGATCGAAGCGACTTAGCGGGAATCTGGCAGCCAGTTGAGTGTCGGAATTGCTCCAGGTCGGATGATTCGACTCTCGCGAAAAAGTGCCAAGATATTGCATCGCACCCTGTGAAGCGGTGAGCGTTCGGCGAAGCTCCAATAATTCTGTTCGATTGATCAGACTTTGATCGATGCGACTGCCGGTCGAATAAGTTGCCGGCGTTGCTGTAGTTCCAAAATCGCGGCTGGTATCGAGAAAATAGGTTACAAAATTCGTTGGATTAGATGGGAAACCGAAAGTGCTATAACCCCCGGTCGGCTGCGCCGTGAAATAATTTCTCCATCCGATTATGTTGTCGATCGCGCCGTAACTCGCGCCGGTAACGGTAAGATCGGCGAAAGCAAGAACTCCCTTCCGCCCGATGTTGCGTAGATACGCGGCATGGGTTGAGTTTGCAGACGGAAAACCGGCCACATTAAGATCAAGCAGGCCTCCTTCGTCGTAGACCGCATAGGCGTAGCGGCCCATCACTGACGAATCGGGAGCCGTCATCACACTTGGGCCGAGATTACTTACCAAAACCCAGTCGGGTGCGACAAAGTCGCTTACAGGATCGGTGTAAATGGTAGTCGTTGTTTCCCCCGATCCGGGAGGCCGGCGCGGAATCAAATAATGTTTGTTCCAACGCGCGGTGGTGACGGAGCGTCCATTGACGGAGATATCGGTTGCTGAATTGACGGCCGACGCGCGGCTTGGAACGGCGGGCGAGTTGAGTCCATCGGAGCGAACGCTGCGTCGAATTAAGTTTGGCACATCGAATGAGTCGCCGCTGCGTCTCGGTACGACGTCTGCGTTACTGTTTGGCGTATGGATCGTAGAACCGGTCGAGCCATTGACGATTTCCTGTTTGAAATCGCCGACTATGATATCAAGCGCGCTCCTGCCCAGCAGATCCGCGGCGGTATTATCAAAGCTTGATCTCGCGAGCTGCCGATCGGTCGTTGTTCGGGAAAGATAAGCGACGATCAATCCGCTCAAGAGCACGACAAATGCGAGAACGATGATCAAGGCCGCGCCGCTCTCCAGCGGTTTCTTAAGCCAAAGGTTTTGACCAGGCATGATTATTGGCGTGTCGGCGCAAGATAAAAGTAACGCTCATAAAAGCGGATGCCCGAAATCGCGGGACGCGGCATCGCCGTAATCTGTGAATCGGTATCCAGTTTGTCCTGCCATTGCGCCAAGAGCTGACCCGGTCCTGCGCCGGAAGCGTAATCAGGCAGCGCTCCCGCAATTGTTGCGACTCTCGCGTTGTCGAGAAGCACGCGACTTCTCGGGTCGATAGTCGCGATCGTGACAACAACCGCCGCGACATCGCGCATTCCAGCGGCGTCAATATGACCGAGTGCAGTATCCCAGGGTGTCGCCGAAACATTGCCGGTGGTGAGCAGGTAACAATATTCAAACCGAAACACCTGCGGCCCCACCAGTTCGTATTTGGCGTCGAAAGTTGCGTTGCTTCCGATGCTCGGCCAAATCGACTCGATCGTTGTTGGTCCAAAGACAAGGGGACCATCGGTAATAGACGAAGAGTCGCCATTCATAAGCAATCCTCTCGACATGCGTTGCATTCGGGTATTAGAGGCGGCGTTCGCAGCAGCGGTGCTCGAGTTAACTCGATAGGCAACGAGAGAGAACGGGCTTTGTGAACCGGTCGAGGGATAGTCCCCGGGCACTGTGCTGTAGAATGCGATCCGATCGTTATTAGTGCTGGCTGTCGTCCCCGTCATCGGGATTACCGGCGACTTCAAGTAGCATTGCACGTCGTTCCTCTTCACCATTTGCGCGAAATCGATCGCCATGCGATCGAGCAGCGGTCTTGCCTGCGCATCGGCGTCCATGTGCTTGCCGCTTAAGGTTGTAATAATGGCCGCGCTATTAACGAGGCGAGCGATCAGAAGAGTAAGCAATGTTAGGACTGCGATACTGATCAGCAATTCCGCGAGAGTGAATGCGTGGGCTGATTTTCGCACGGTGGAATAGTCAGCGACGGTCAAACGCTGCGAATACCTCGCTCGATCCCAGAGCATTTTCGGGCGCGGCCGCTGCCGGCCAGGTAACTTTCAGATCGGCAAAGGTGGCAGCGGTCGTTCCTGATCCGTTGCTCGGAAATCTAATTTTTAGTTGATAACGCGAGTTAGGACGGAGCGAAGATGAGGGTTTGCCTTCGTTGTCGAAATACAATGTCGTTTCAGTGCCGAAAGTAATGCCGAACTGGACGGATGAAGATGCGCTCTTGGGTGTCGCGCGCATGTCGGCAATAACGGCCGAGAGAATGCTTGCTGCGGCAGTTTGCGAGATCGAGTTCTGGTTTGCTTTTAAACCAACGGGAAGCAACCCGAACACGGCGACCAGACAAAACGCTGTGACACCCAGGGCCACGGTCACTTCAACCAGGGAAAACGAATTGGAAGCGGAAGAACAACGCTTCACGGCTGATAGATTTTGATGTTCCCGCCGAACCCCGTGAGTTGGACGGCGCAATTTTTACTGTTATCCAAGACCGTCCCGCGCACGGGCTGAAAACCGACTTCGATGAGTGGTCGAACTGTGTAGTTGTTATTATTAACGCGGCACTCGCCGCGCGGGCTAAACTCAATGACTTTGCTAAATGTGTACTGTGCCGGCGTGGATGAACCTTCGATGGGATGTTGAAAAGGTCTTAGAGAATCCGGCGGGCTGGTGTCACCTATCTTGGCGTTATCCGGCAGATTACCCGGAATCGGGGGCCTGGTTGGAAAGGTATCGCTACCACTGCCACCGCCGTTCGGGAAGGTCCGCAGATGAACATTATCGAGTCTCACAAGCTTAGTGACCCGAACCAATCTTGCCGAATCCATGGGAGTGGCAGGACTGACGACCGGCTGTTTGTAAGCGATTGTTCCGTCTTTCGATGCCACGGTCGAGATTACGACTCGGCCCATTCCGGCCGTGGCTGGACTGTTTGAAGCTGTCGATCCGTCTTCTTCAAAGAACCCGACCCACGCGTAAGTGTTATTTATCAGTGCATAATTTCGCGCCTGTTCCAGAACGCCTTTTATCGTATATGCCGCACTGGTGATGTCGGTAGCATGTTTAATGTTCGTGAACGCAGGCGCAACCAACACGGTGAGAACGACGATGATGCCGATTACGGCGACCAACTCGATTAGCGTAAAGGCCTGACGAGCCGCGCTGCGTGGGGGAAACACGGCGCGATTATAAGGCCGAAGATCTCAAACCGGGAAGCTGAAATGAAGGAGGGATGGGGCCGGTTTGGCGCATATCGCCATGGCTAAGGGGTTGGGAAATCTGCAACTTTAACGGGAATTGGACGGTTTCGCCCCGCGTAGGGGCACGCTTCTAGCTTTTTACACTGGACGTGCTGGAACACACCCTGTCAGACGAGGAGCATAGTCAGATTCTCCAGACCATCGAGATGTTTGAGGCCATTACTCAAACACAACCCGATGATTACCAGTCTTTGGAGATACTGAAGGAAGCCTACCAAAAGGTCGGGCGACACGAGGATTCGTTGAAAGCTTCGCGCAAACTGGCGGAGGCGTATTTCAACGCCGGCTCCTACACGCCGGCCATGCAGGAGTGTGAGGTGATTCTGGTGAAGGAACCAAACGCGCCGGAGATCCTGGCCATGCTGGGTGAGATCGAGGCGCGGTTGCAAGCGTCCGGCGCTGCGATCGCGAGCACTGGCGGACAGGCCGGCTTGACTGCGAATCCCGCGCAAGCCAGTAAGGGCGAAGGTTCGCTTATCGACATGGCCGGCGCCCGCGGCGGCGATACGGGGAAGATCGCAAATCTAGCCGAGCGCGGCGACGATCATCTCGCGAAATTTTTGATCGTGCAGCAACTCTTTCCTGAAGAGGAGGTGTTGACTGCTCTCGAATCGACGAAGCAACTGAACAAAGATTTGAACGGGCAGGCACTCGCGGTCTCGCTCCTGGACAGTCTTTGCAAGGGTAATGTCGATCGTCTCGACCTGGTGCTCTCGGCCTTGATCGACCGGACGAAGTTCGCCTATGTGCCGCTCGAATATTACGACACCGATCGGCAGATCGCGCCGATGTTGCCGGATTATCTTACGCTCGGCCGACTGTTTGTGCCGTTCGATCTCGTTAGCCGCACCATGATGGTGGCGTGCTGCAATCCTTTTGACGCGACCGGCCGCGAAGCCGTGCAGCAATCGCTCGATTACACCGTGGCCTGGTATCTCGCCCGGCCTTCATCAATCGTAAAAAATTTGCAGTCGATCTACCGGCTGGAGACACGCGCTTAACGGCCAGATCGACATGAGCAGAAGCAAATCTTTCGGAGAACGCATCGCCGATGTCCTGATCGAGGACGGCCTCCTGCTTCCCAATCAGCTCGAAGAAGCGGTTGGCATTCAGAAAATCGAAGGCGGCCGTTTGCTCAAAATTTTGACCGACAAACGGTTCGTCACCGAGCAGGACATGACGTTCAGCATGGGGCGCTGTCTGAACACGCCGCCGATCAATCTTTCAAAATTACGCGTCCCCGAAGACATTATGTCGATCGTGCCACGCGACATGGCCAAAGCGAACAAGCTCGTACCGATCGCGCGCCTAAACGGGAAGCTTTTCGTGGCGATGTCCGACCCGACGAATGTGCTCGCGTTAGACGATCTGAAGCGGCGCGTGCAGCTCGAGATTGTTCCAATGATCGCGACCGAACGCGCGGTGAGCGAGGCGCTTACTGGCGTGCACGGCGCCGGCAACATGAGCGAAGTGCTTCGCCAAGTTTCGGAAGAGGCGGTCCAAGCCAGTGAAGTCGAAGTGCAGGTTTCGAAGCGCGAAGAGATCGATCTCGATCGCCTCGCTTCCGACTCGGAAGACGCACCGGTCATCAAGATCGTGAACCTGATCCTGGCGCAAGCGGTGAAAGAAAAAGCGTCGGACGTTCACATCGAGCCGTTTCAAAACACGCTCAAGCTGCGTTATCGCGTCGATGGCGAATTGATTTTGGCGGAATCGCCTCCGAAAGCGCTGCAGCTCGCGATTACTTCGCGCATCAAAATTCTCGCCGGTCTCAACATCGCGGAGCGACGCGTTCCGCAGGATGGACGTTTCCGCATCAAGGTTCTCGGCAAAGAGATCGACTTGCGTATCTCGATCTTGCCCACTGCGCACGGCGAAAAAATCGTCATCCGTATTCTCGATAAAGCGCAGCTGACTGGAAGCATCGACCAAATGGGGATGGACCAGAACACGCTCAGCAAGTTCAAACACGCAATCGATGCGCCGCATGGAATGATTCTCGTGACCGGCCCGACCGGTTCAGGAAAGACGACCACGCTTTATTCGGTTCTGCAGGAATTGAACAACCCGCAGTACAACATCGTGACGGTCGAAGACCCGATCGAGTACGAGCTCTCCGGCATCAACCAGGTTGCGGTGCGTGCAGACATCGGTCTCGATTTTGCATCAGCATTGCGTTCCATCTTGCGCCAGGACCCGGACATCGTGATGGTCGGCGAAATTCGAGACAACGAAACGGCGGACATCGCCGTGAAGGCGGCGCTCACCGGTCACCAGGTCCTGAGCACGCTGCACACGAACGACGCCGCCGGTGCAATCACGCGTCTCGATGACATGGGCATCGAGCCGTTTCTCATTTCCAGCTCGATCCTCATGGCCTGCGCGCAACGTCTCGTCCGCCGCGTTTGCACGAATTGCCGCGAAGAGTTTGTGCCGGAGTCTGAAATTCTCGAGAAGCTTGCGCTGAAGGATACGAAAGATGCCGTCTTCTATCATGGCAGCGGCTGTGACCGGTGCAAAGGCCGTGGCTATCTCGGCCGCGCGGCAATTATCGAAGCGCTGCCGATCAGTGAATCTGTTCGGCGTTTGATCATCAAACGCGCGTCGGCTGCGATCATCAAGAACCAGGCGATGACCGAAGGAATGAAAACTTTGCGCATGGTCGGCATCGAGAAGGCGGCCGAAGGAATTACGACGCTGGAGGAAATCTGGCGTGTCACCGCGGAGGATCGCTAAGAGGGCACGATGAATCCATTTGCCGATCTTGTTAACAAAGTGCGTTTGCGATTCTTTGCGTCCGAGAGCGCTCCGCCGACCATTGCAAGAAAATCCGCGCCGCCGGTCGAAAAACCGACCAGTGAGCGTTTAGGCAAGACAGTCATGCCGCACGCGACTCGAACGATCGCGCCGCAGGATCCTTTTCGGGTCGCAGCAGGCAATCCAACGCTGCCTAATGCAATGATCGCGGGGAAGACAGCGCCGCGAATAGTCTCGTTTGGAGGCACGCAATCGGCCCTCCGGCCGCACGATTTTCCACCGGCGATCGCGCTCGCGCTTGAGCCGAAAATCGAACGCGCCATTTCGTTGCAGCTTTCCGAAATCCTCGATCAGGTTCCGTTCGGTTACATCAAATCGGAGGAGAGCTTCGATCCAACCCGGCGAATTCTGTTAAAGGCAATTGAGGTCGAGAAAGGGATGGCGACCCGCAATCCGAGTGTCTCTCTGGCGAGCATTTACGAGCAGATCCCCGAGATTTTTATGCGCAGCGTTACGTTGACCGACAACACACGGATTGCGTTGCCATTCGAGAAAGTGCTCGAACAATTTGATCGCTTGAACGTGCGGCGCGATCAAGTGCGCGATAACGCCGTTCCGCAGGTCGAAACGCCGTTTCTGATTGTCGCGTTGGAAGAGAGTGAAAAATTTGGAACGACAATCGAGCCGCTGCAAGCTTCAGCGTTTCCTCCCGTGCGCGTGGAAACGGCGACCGCCGAAGCTCACGCGGCCGCCGAACCTGAAGCAACCGAGACGTCCGCTCCGGTAAAGCTCCCAAGATCGGAAATTCTTCCCCCGGAATCTCGCGTGAGCGAAATGCCGCCGCACAGTTTCGCTCCCGCCCCGACAAGAATTCCTTTTCATCTTCCACCGAAGGGAACGGGTGCGCCCGCCTCTGAGAGAGTTCCAGCCTCAAGCGGGCCGCCCGTTCTGCCGCCTCCGATTCTACCGCGACCGGCGCCGCCAAAGAAAGCGCAGCCCACAGGGCCGCTGCGAAATCCATATGAATCGGTTCCTTTCGATCAGCTGAAGTTTCCTTCGCCCGAGCCAGGGTCGACATCTGAACCAGCCGCGAAAACTGCGCCTCGACGGAAGCGAAAAACCAGCGAGTCGATCGATTTCGAGCCAATCACAGCGCCCCTCGTCGAGGAGCCGGAAAAAGTGGACGAGAAAATCGCGCTCTCTCTCAGGACGTTATTGCAAAATGTTCCTGTGTTTCAGCGAAAAGGGGAGCCCAATCTTGTGCCCGAGGATGTGCGGATAAACCTTCCGCTTTCGCTCATTGCGGAACAGCTCGCGACTGGACGCGTGATTGTGACGCCGAAGGTTTTCTACGAAGCAATCCCGGCAGATTATCAATATTTGTTTGAAGTGGATCCGCACGATACGCCCGTCGTGCTGCCGTTGCAGGAAGTGATGAAAAACGTTCCGGTCACCGCTTTGGAGATGCGGAGCGATCAGGAACAAATCGTAAAGGGAGAAGTGTTCGAGACACCGTTCTCGATCCAGGCGGAAAAAGACGCCAAGCGCTTCAACGCTGGCGAAGCCTCCGATGCACAGTCGGATTTGGCGCCGGCGGCGAAGATCGACGCCAAGCCGGTGGAAAAGATCGACGCCAAGCAAGTCGTCGCTCGCGCGATCAAGCTCCCCGGTGTTGACGGCTGCTCCATCACTTTCTCGGACGGTCTGAGCCTGGCTGGAAATCTTCCGGCCGCGATTGGAGCCGATGGTTTGTGCGCCGTGGCACCGACGCTGCTTCAAAGGATCGACAAGCACATGCTCGACACCAAACTAGGTCCGCTCAATTCGATGACGCTTCGCGGCACGAACTCAACGCTTACATTTTTCATGCTCGGCAATATTTGTCTCTCCGCGCTGCACTCCGCCGGGGAACTTGTCGCTGATACGCGCGGGCAGCTCGCGCAGATGGTCGACGAACTTTCGCGAACCTATTCACAACCGGAGGTATCTCATGTCGATCATTAATTACGCGAGCCGCGAGATCCAGTTTAAGATTGTCTATTACGGCCCTGCGCTCTGCGGCAAGACAACCAATCTTGCTTATATTCACCAACGAATCAGTCCGCAAAATCGCGGCGACCTCGTTTCGCTTGCGACCGCGGCGGACCGGACGCTCTTTTTCGATTTCCTGCCGCTGAACGCGGTCGTGATCAAAGGTTTCGTCACCAAGTTTCAGCTTTACACCGTTCCCGGCCAGGTCATTTACAACGCGACTCGCCAGCTTGTGCTGCGCAGCGTCGACGGCATGGTTTTCGTGGCCGATTCGCAGTGGGAAAAAATGGAAGAGAACGTGGAGAGCTTCAAAAATCTTGCCGACAACCTCGCCCGGCAAAACGTTGCGATCGACGATATGCCATGCGTGCTCCAGTATAATAAGCGCGATTTGCCGAACATCGCGCCGCTCAATTATATGGAATACGTTTTGAATAATCGGCAGAAACGCCTGCAAAGTTTCGAATCGGTCTCGAGCACAGGACAGAATGTTTTCGCCACGTTAAACGCCGTGTCGCAAATCCTGCTGCACAAGTTCAGTAAGCAAAACGACGTCCCTCCGACGACAGCGCCGACGGTGGCGATTCCTGCCGGCTCGGTTGTGCCCCAAACTGAAGTTGCTCCAGCATGAACGCGATTCCTGTCCTAACCATCAAAGATGTCGCGACGCTCGACGGCGTGCTCTCTGATTTTTTGAAAAAAACCGAAGCCGATCTCACCGTCGTAATTGATCGCGGTGGGAATGTCATTTCGCAGTTTGGCGATATGACCGCCATGGATGTCACGATCATCGCGGCTCTCGCGGCTGGCTCTTTCGCGGCGACACAGGAACTTGCCCGACGCATCGGAGAAGTGGAGTTCAACGCGCTCTACCATCAAGGCAACGGCAGCCATATTTTCATGAACTCGGTCGATGACGAGACGATCATGATCACTGTCTTTGGCCCGAGCACGACAGTTGGCCTGGTGCGATTCTATTCCGCGACGACGGGGCAAAGCGTGGCCGCCCTCTTGCAATCGTTATCGCGCGAAGGTCACGGATTTTCTTTCGAGGCCGCTGACGTTTCGAGCGGGCAAATCTTCGTCGATCCGGTAGCTCAGTGAGATCGACAATTAACCGGTAAATTCTGTCGCCACGAGTGTGGCGTTGTGACCGCCGAAACCGAAGGAATTGTTCACGGCTACGCGCACTTTCTTTTCCCTGGCCACGTTTGGAGTGTAATCGAGATCGCATTCTGGATCGGGATTTTCCAAGTTGATCGTCGGCGGAATTACGCCATCGCGAATGGCCAGCGCGCACGCCGCCATTTCCACGGCGCCGGCTCCGCCAAGGCAGTGACCCGTCATCGACTTGGTCGAGCTGATCGAAACCTTGTGGGCATAATCGCCGAAGACAGTCTTGATCGCGCGTGTTTCACAGATGTCGCCGATATCGGTGGAAGTCGCGTGCGCGTTAATATAATCGACTTTTTCTGGAGAAACCCGCGCGTGCTCCAGAGCGAGCTTTATCGCGCGCACCGCGCCTTCGCCGTTTTCCGGCGGCGCAGTTATATGGTAGGCGTCGGCCGAAAGTCCATAACCGGAAAGTTCGCAATAAATTTTCGCGCCGCGCGCCTTCGCATGTTCGAGCTCTTCGACCACGACAACGCCGGCGCCTTCGCTCATAACGAAACCATCGCGGTCGCGATCGAAAGGGCGCGATGCGCGTTCTGGCTCATCGTTGCGCCTGCTCAAAGCTTTCATTGCAGAGAAACCGGCGAGACCGATGGAAACAATGGAGGCCTCGCAACCGCCGGCCAAAAAAGCGTCGGCGTCGCCAAACTTAATCATTCGCCAGGATTCACCGATTGCGTTGTTGGACGTCGCGCAAGCGGTGACGATACACATGTTTGGGCCGCGCAATCCAAATTCCATCGAGATCAAGCCGCTGGCCATGTTACTGATGAGCATCGGGATGGTGAAGGGCGAGACGCGCGACGGCCCCTTGTTCATCAAGATGTTGTGCTGATCTTCCAGCGTCTTCAATCCGCCGATTCCACTGCTAACCAGTACGCCGAAGCGATCGCGATTCACCCGGTCCAGTTCGAGGCCGCTGTCTTGCACCGCCATCTTCGCCGCGGCCATGGCCAGTTGCGCAAAACGGTCGGTCCGGCGGGCATCTTTGAAATTATTGAAGAAATTTTTCGGATCGAAATCGCGAACTTCACCGGCAATCTGGCAATCGTAGTCCGATGTATCGAAAGCTTGGATCTTGCGAATACCGCTCCGGCCTTCGGTCAGATTTTTCCAAAAGGTCTCTACTGTGTTGCCTACGGGTGTAACCACGCCCAAGCCTGTGATGACAACTCTGCGATCTGTGTTCATTTAGCGAAATAAAAGGCTCTGGCGTGACTGTATAGCGGTCAATTACTCACTCACCCGGCCGCCAATTCGCTAAATATCATTTCGTTCCCATCCCGACGCTTTGGACAGCTTGGAAAAGTTTCCCCTCTGTCTTGATCGAAGGCGCGATGATGATCTCCGTCTGCTGAAATTCCGCGAGCGTCCGCGTGCCGACGTTCCCCATGCACGTGGTTATCGCGCCGACAAGATTCTGGCTGCCGTCGTCGACTTCCGCCGGGCCGAACAGAATTTGTTTCAATGAGCCGGTGGTTCCGACTTTGATGCGGGTTCCGCGCGGGAGATTCGCATGTGGTGTGGCCATTCCCCAGTGATAACCGTTTCCGGGAGCTTCTTCCGCTTTGGCAAATGCGCTGCCGACCATGACCGCATCGGCCCCGCAAGCCAGCGCCTTGCACACGTCGCCACCGCGGCTCATTCCGCCGTCGGTGATGATCGGCACATAACGCGCGGTCTTCTTGAAATAGGCGTCGCGTGCGGCGGCACAATCGACCGTCGCCGTCACTTGCGGCACGCCAAGTCCAAGCACTCCGCGCGAAGTGCAAGCGGCGCCGGGTCCCACGCCGACTAATACTGCGGCCGGTCCGCATTCCATGATCTCGAAAGTGACCTCGTAACCAACTGTGTTGCCGACGAGTACCGGAATGCGCATCTCGCGACAAAATTTTTCCAAATCGAGTGACTTATATTCCGAAGAAATATGGCGCACCGTCGAAACCGTGCTTTGCACGACAAAGACGTCCGCACCGGCTTCCTGGGCAATCGCTCCGAACTCTTCGGCGCGCTGTGGAATAGAGCTAACGGCGGCGAGCGCGCCCGCGTCCTTGATTTGCCGGATGCGCCCAGCGATCAAATCCGGTTGCACCGGCTCTTGATAAATCTTCTGCAGTAGCGCGGTGATTGTCGCTTTGTCGGCTTCGACCACTTTTTGCAAAACTTCCTGCGGATTCTTATAGCGAGTCTGAACGCCTTCCAAATTAAGCACGGCGAGTCCGCCGAGTTTGCTCATGGCGATGGCGAAACGAACATCGACAACGCCATCCATCGCGCTGGCCAGGATCGGGATTTTTAATTCCAGAGGCGCGGCGTTTTTGCGCGGCAGACGAAAGATGGTGTCGACTTCATTTGGGTTGACGGTGACTCGGCCGGGGACGAGCGCGATCTCGTCGAAGCCATAAGTCACCCGTGCTTTGCGATTGCGACCGATCCACATTCCCATTGTTAAATTCGCTCCGGTTTAAATCTTTCGTTCAGGCTGCCGCAACGCGGACAGCGTGGAAGTAACGCCGTGGTTCGATCTTCAAACTCGAACGCGCAAATCGCGCAAACCAAACGGTAGCGCAAGGCCCGGCGTTCGCGCCGGCGGCGATTCCACTCCCCAACTATCCAGAGGAGAAAAACCGCCGCAAGAAAAAGCAGCAGATAAATCGCGACCAGCGCGGTGAGCGTAACCCGGATCACGGCGTTCCCGTCGTTGTCGATGTCGCGGGAGCCGGCGCGATATCGTTGCCCCATTCAATCGCAGCAACTCCCCAGACAATGGATTCCTCGGGAGTCTTTCCCGTTGGCGGCCTCGCAGGAAATCGGCAAAGCACAAGGTAATGTCGGGCTTGCTCGTCGAGCGCTGGATCGCCGGAAGAATTTATTGGAAAACAATAACGAACGTCACCAGCTGAGCTGACGCCAACACGAAAGCGCACTTGTTCGGGCGGTTCGCTATTCGAAGCAGCAAACCTGGTCGAAGGCACGCTCGTTGGGCCCAAGTTTTCAATCTCGCGCGAAAATGAAACCACGGTCGGCGCGACGCGGCTCACCGGGGGAATTCTGGGATAGTTCATCGGTACCGCTCCAGGAGGCTGCGCACTTGGCATGCGAAGATCGACAATCGGCGGCGGCGGCTCCTTCAAACCAGGCTCGTACCCGGCATAAGAGGGAAGATGCTGGACCTTGGGCAATGCGTGCGCCTTTGCTTCCTGTGGCCGCAGCGTGGTCGAAGCAAGCGCGGGATCTTCTGCTTCAATCCAACGCAGAAGCGTGCGGCCTTCTTCCGAGTTGGGCGAAATCAAACTCACACGCGCGGGCGCGGGCAATAGAGCGACCGTCGGCGGATAGACAATTTGGAAGATGTAAAAGCAAACCGCATGTGCGATTGCGGAAGCCATTAGGAATCCGGCTATCGCCACTTTCCGGCGCCGTGGCGCTTCCCAATTAAACAAAAGCGGCGCGGTCGTGGGCGCTGAAACGGTTGGATTCACCGCGGCGGAGTAGTGGCCAACGCGACCGAAGTGATGCCATGTTCCAGCGCGGCATTGGTCACAGCGACCACCAATTCGTAGGGAGTGAAACGATCGGCCTTAATAATAACGGAGCGGCCTTCGCGTTTAGCGTCGTCCAGCAACGGTCCAAGCTGTTCCAGAGTCGTCCTTTGATCGCGAAAATAAATCGCCGGCGCCGCGCCGCCGGTGATGCTGACGATTTGCGGATTTACCTGGGGTCCGAGCGTGAATTGCGAAAACGGAAGCGAGACGGAAACGCCCGGCTGCAAAATAAAATTCGAGCTCAACAACAAGAAGAAAATCAGAAGGAAAACAATGTCGAGCAGCGGGACTATGACCATCCAGCCGAAGTTATATTCCTTCGTGCGGCTGAGCTTCATGTCGGCGCGGCCTGATCCTTAGTCGCGGCTCACGTCGCCCGCGCTCTTTCCCGCCGGTTGTTGGAAGCTGATGATGCCGGAAAGCGGCTCGCTGTCGGTCAACATGTGCACGATCTCGATTCCGGCGCGCTCCATATCGTGCAGCATGGTATTAACCCGCGACGACAAATAGCTGTAAGCAACAAAGGTCGGCGTGGCGACGACCAAGCCGGCCGCCGTCGTTAGTAAACTTTTATAAACTCCGGCGGAAAGCTCGGTCACGGTGGCATATCCACCGTGCGACGAAATTGTTCCGAAGGCGTCGATCATACCCGCGACTGTTCCAAGCAAACCGAGGAGCGGAGCCAGAAATGCGATCGTCGCAAGCACGCCGAGAAATCGTTCCAGCTTCGGCACTTCAAGTTGTCCGGCTTCTTGCACGATCTCGCGCAATTCCGATCGCGGCGCATCGTGCCGGATGATCGCCGTGTGAATGACCCGCGCGACCGGACCGGGTGTTCCGGCCGATTCATGCAGCGCCTCGGCGAAATTGCGGCGCCGAACAAGATTGGAAAGTCCTTTTAAGAATTCGCCGACGTGGATGGTGGCTCGATGTAAATAGAAAAGCCGTTCCGCGAAAACGCCGATGGCAATAATGCTGCAAGCCAGAATCGGCCACATCAGCAAACCACCCTTCTGGATGTAATCGATCACGCCAAAAGCCTTTAGCGCCTTTCTTCGACGGTCGCAAATAAAGGTATTAACATACTTGACTGACCATGAGTAACGAACGACTAGAAAAGAGCCGTGACAGGGCGCGCTTGTCTTGCTGGTCGCAAGCGGACAGGATTCCAAAATGGAGCCGACCGTTCCCCGCGACTACAAATACTTCCAGCTCATTCAAGGAAAGTCGAAGATGAAGGCTCTCCTTGATGCAATAAAGGCAGTTCGATCAGAGCCTCTTAAGCCCGTTGCTATTGCATTTGGTGCAAACCTCGACCGGCTCAAAAATCTCGCCGTAACGGGCGCTGAGATCGCCCATCAATCCCGTCGCGATGCTGCGTGGTTGTTTTACGCCGAGTATTTGGTCAATGGAAAGATTGTTAAGCCTTTTTCTGGCGAGTCACCGGCAAATAACAAAGCAGTCCTAGAAAAGTTTGATGATCTTCTCAAAAGCTTCGTTACCGGTCTCGATGATAATAAAGTCGGTCTTTTGATCGAAAGACTGGGAGTCAGCATGATTGAGACAATGCTGAAAGCAACGCCGGGAATGACAAAGAGCATGGAAGCCCTTTTGTCTTCGATGGTAATTGGTTATTGGGCAGCGTTTGAGGCACTAGCGCCCGATCTTTGGAAAGCTGCGGTCAATAATGGGCCGCCTGAATTGGCGCAGCGCGTGCAGATTGCCACCCAGGGTAAAAGCGATTCAAAAATCGCTGAGCACGTTAAAGAAAATGTCCGACTTGATCCCCGTAAAGATTGGGCGGGTTCCCTTATTGAAGTCAGCACGGTTTCATTTCGAACTCTAGACAGAATAGCGCGCTGGTATTCGGTAACATTTGAAGGCCGTGCGCGACAAATTTTCAAGGACAACCAAGATATCTACGCGCTCGCCGCTTATAGAAACGCCCTGATTCATAGTTCCGAGAGAGTGGACAAAGATTTTATCAAACAGATTGAAGCAGTTGATGATCTTCGCGGAAAATTTACGGAAGGCGAAACGCTTGAACTCGATGGCGCGTTTGTTCAGAGACTCCGAGAAGCTGCGATGTCTACCGGTCTAAAACTAATCCAGCTTGCGGATGACATTCTGTCGCCCGCTGCACCACCTACCGATGTCGTTCCTGCTTCTTAGCCTTCCGCTCCGCTTGATACGCCGCTTCGCGCTTTAAGATCTCTTCACGCGGGACAGCCACGATTTTCTTCGCAGCTTTGCGGAAGCTTTCAAACGCTGTCGTTTTGGACTCTGGCACGGTGGCAAAGTAATCCCATCATCTAGGCGTGCAACAAATCCGCGAAACAAAGGGGACCCGACAAGGGTTAATCTAGTATAATTTTGAACAAATTATACGTAATGAGCGTCATATATATGGTATTTTGTTATTGCAATGAAGCATCGAGCCTTGTTTGATCTAGCTCCCAATCGTGGGAAAGCATGAGAATACTCGGCAGCGGGTCATGTCTGGCTCGGCTGATGCTAACATCAGTTTCGCCGACCTTTGCAGTCTGGTCGATTTTACCGGATTTCAGCATAAAAAAACAAAGCGCCACACCGACCAATATTATCGGCAAGGGATCCCCGATCTAATCAATTTACAGCCAGCCAAAGATGGAAAAGCGAAACCCTATCAAGTAAGACAAGTGCGAAGACTAATTAAAAAATACAACCTCTGATGAAGCATAAGTATTCGGTTTATATCTCGTGGAGTAAAGATGACGAAGCATTCATTGCTCAAGTGATCGAACTTCCCGGTTGCGTCGCCGATGGAGCATCTCAAGAAGAAGCTCTCAATAATGTAGATGCGACCATTGACGAGTGGATTGAGACAGCAAAGGAACTTGGTCGAGAAATACCCGAACCAATTGATCACCGTAGCTTTGAAGAAGGAGCTGAAGCGTTTAATCGGCAACTTGAACAGCATGTCCGGCGTGAGGTTGAAACCGCCGTTCAAAGAGTTCTTCAGGATTTGGCGCGTTCACAACAAGGCCCGTTGTTAATGTCGGGTCGCGTTCTAGTGGGAGCGAATGATCCATCGGAATGGTGGAAACGCGCCGAAGATCAATCAGTTAAACACGCTTAATCCATCCCAAAGCCAAAATCGCTTAAAAGCGACCGCGTCGTCCACGGTGTTGGCGTTTGTGGAAGGCCATCACTCCCCTCTTTGCCGATGAGCTTCGCATATCGCAGTCCCTTGCCGATGATGCCGCTCAGGGCTTTAACGAACCGGCCAGCGTCATTGTCTTTGCGTTCGTTAAATCTGAAAGCCTGTTCGTCGAGATAACGGAAAAGGTGGAAAGGTTCAACGCTTACATACGTCCCTTTGATGCCGCGTTTCAGCAGGCTCCAAAAGTTTTCGAGTCCATTAGTATGAACGTGTCCTTTCGCATAGCACTCCGCGTGGTCGATCACCTTGTGAACGTATTCACCTTCTAAGCCGGAGTAAGAACGGAGCGCATCCGTAAAAACTTCGGTGCCTTTCACGACCTCTTGCTGAATTTCGCGGTGCAAGTTGTGGCGGCGAACATTCTTCACAACGCGCAAACGAACGCGCGAAGTTTTGTCGGGCGCGTTGCGTTCAAGTAATCCCATCACGGCAACTTTTCCGACCGTTCCTTTGCCAACACCGCCGCGCTTGCCCTTGTGCATGTTCCGCGCTTTGCCACCGATGAAAGTCTCATCTGCTTCAACACGACCGGACATCTGCTCAATCGAACCGTCCTGCATTGCCAAGCGGATTCTGTGCATCATGAACCAAGCCGTTTTCTGCATGACGCCAAGATCGCGCGCGACTTCGTAGCTGCTGATTCCATTCTTGCAGTTCACGACCAGCCAAACAGCAGGGAGCCACTTCTCCAGACCAATAGGAGAATCTTCGAAAACCGTTCCCACCTTGGCGGAAAATTTCTGGCGAGCGTGCTTCGCTTTGCATTTCCACAGTTGAGCGTTTTCAAGGAAGATCACTTCTTTGGAGCCGCAAGTAGGACAGGCAACGCCGTGAGGCCAGCGAATAGACTTCATAAAGTCCAACGCGCGCTCTTTATCAGAGAAGTATCTGACCGCCTCTAGCAGCGTTTCAGGAGCTTCGACTTCGGCTTTCTTTTTCATGCCCCAAAGCTACAGGCAGAGGGCTGGTCAGTCAAGTATATTATTACCCAAATAAAGCATTAATTTTTATTGACCCCCGGCACGGAAGGTGGTTAGAAGTGGGGGAAAGTGGGCTAGAATGGATCAACAATCCTCTTACCGCATATGGACACGACGCCTTCCTCGCAACTCTTCGCCGGCGAGTTCCGTCACTCCATCGACGAGAAAAATCGCATCACCATACCCTCGCGCTGGCGACACGATGGTGCCGGGGAGTTCATCATTCTTCCGGAAGCGACGCATCAATTTCTCGTGGTCATGTCGCCTGAAGAGTTTTCCCGCATGAGTTCCGCGGCGGAGTCGCACTCAGCTGTCTCCGCGCGCGACCGTCGTGTTTTTCTGCGTCACTTGCATTCGCGCGCGCAACACGGCGCGGCGGATCGACAGGGCCGTCTCGTTTTGCCGGAGGAGCTTTGCAAAAACGTTGGGTTGAAAGGCGAGGTCGCGCTCGTCGGCGGTCGCGGCCGCTTTGAAATTTGGAATCTGCAACGCTGGAAGCGCGCGAACGAAGAGGAAACTGCCACTTACCAGCATGTGGCAAACGTGATCGGTTTGTAGCAGGTCGTCGAAGGAATATATGAATGCGTTATTATTTGATCGGCCGGTTTGGTTCGCCACCGGTCCGTTAATTCTCGAGGAGGCCCACGAAATGGAGGACTTCAGTTATCACCGTCCGGTGCTTGCGCAGGAAACAGTGGAGTTGCTCGCGCCGCGGCCCGGTTCTCTCGTGGTCGATGCGACCTGTGGCGGCGGCGGACACACCGAAGCGATCTTGAAGACTGGCGCCGACGTACTGGCGCTCGATCAAGATCCGGATGCGATTGAATATGCGCGGGAGCAGCTCGCGCACGTCGGAACACGCGTGACTCTGCGCCAGGCAAACTTTCGTAACACCGACAAGATTCTCGACGAACTCGGGATTCCCACGATCGGCGGCGCGCTCATCGATCTTGGCGTGTCGTCGCGCCAACTCGAAAATGCCAAGCGCGGTTTCAGCATGATGCGCAACGGCCCGCTCGATATGCGGATGGATCCATGGAACCAGTCGACCACGGCTGCGGACATCGTTAACAATTATAGCGAGGAACAACTCACACAGTTGTTCCGCGACCTGGGCGAGGAGCCGGCTGCGCGCCGGATCGCGAGCGTAATCGTGAAGACGCGCAAGACGACGCCGTTTCGTGAAACGCTGTCGCTCGCGCGTGCGATTGAAAAAGTCGTTGGTCGGCACGGACGTCGTCATCCGGCGACGCAGGCTTTTCAGGCGTTGCGCATGGAAGTGAACGACGAACTCGGTGCGCTTGAGCAGGGTTTGCGCGTTTTGACGTCACGGCTCGAAACCGGCGCGCGGATCGCAGTGATCAGCTTTCATTCGCTCGAAGATCGCATCGTGAAAAATTTCTTCCGCGATCGCAGCCGCGAATGGCTCGATCGGCCGGAGTGGCCGGAGCCGCAGCGCAATCCGGAATATTCTTTAAATCTCATCACGTCGAAACCGATCGAACCCGGCGAAGACGAGCAACGCGCGAATCCGCGTTCTCGCAGCGCAAAACTCCGTGTCGCCGAGAAACTGGGATGAATCGATCGCGCCGGAAAAATTGGAACACAGTAAACGCTGCGTCGCTGGCGCGCTGGATCGTGCTGACCGCGTTCCTCGCGCTTACCGGGCTTAGCTACGTCTACCTGACGCTCCAGTTATATCATCTCGGCGATCGTAAGAAGGCGCTCGAGAATGAACTCGCCAGTCTCCGCACCCAGAACAACGTCGCCAACGTTCAGATCGCGGCACTGACGTCGCGCTCGGCATTACAGCGCCGGTTGAAAGAGGGTTATCTGAAAATGATGCCGATCGCGGAACACAATATTGTGCGATTGACCATTCCGGCGCGCTCCACGGAAGACGCCATTCAGCCTGTGGCTAATCAACGTGCCGGCAGATGAAGTGGAACAGCCGAACTCGTTGCACGCTTGTTTGCCTCGGCTTCATCTTGCTCTTCAGCGGATTTTCCTTCCGCCTCATTTATTTGCAGATGCTCAAGCACGACGAGTACGCGGGGCTCGCGGCTGAGAAGCACGTTTACAAACAGCCTATTTACGCCGAGCGCGGCGCCATATTCGACGCGAACAACGAAGTCCTCGCGCATAACGTTCCCTGCCAGACGGTCGTCGCTGATGCGACGCACCTGAACAATCTCGATGCGATTGTCGATCTCGTCGGCGTTGAATTAAGAATCCCGAAGAGCGAGTTAGCGGAAAAACTACGCGGCGATCGGCGTTACATCGTCCTCAAACGCGCGGTGCCGGAAGCACTCGCCGATTCGTTGCGCGAAAAATTGCAGGCGCAAAATCTGCATGGCGTCTACTTCGAACACGATTCGGCGCGCATCTATCCGAATGGCTCGATGCTCTGCCACGTTATCGGATTCACCGACTTCGAGCATCACGGTATTCAAGGCGTGGAAGCTTCGATGGACCAATATCTTCGCGGCGAGGATGGTTATCGTTACATCGAGCACAATCGCGCCGGGCAGGAGATCGTTCTCTATCGCGGACAGGAACGCGCCTCGCGCAACGGTTACCAGGTTCATCTCACGGTCGATCTTAATCTGCAGAACATCGTCGAGAACGAAATCGATGCGGCGATGCGCGAATATTCGCCGAAGAAGGCGACGATCATTCTGATGCGACCGCAAACCGGCGAGATTCTCGCCATGGCGAATCGGCCGCATTTTGATTTGAACCTGCGCGCCGACGCGAAGCCCGAGCAAATGAAGAACCGCGCCATCATCGACATGATGGAGCCGGGCTCGACTTTCAAAATCGTTCCCGCGGCGGCGGCGCTTAACGAACACAAAGTGCAGCTCGACACCACTATCTTTTGCGAGAACGGTCTCTGGAATTTTGGCGGGACCGCGTTGCACGATCACAAGCCGTTCACCGATTTGAGCGTGAAAGACATTCTCGTGAAATCGAGCAACGTCGGTGCGGCCAAACTCGCGCTCAGCGTTGGCGAACAAAAATTCTACGAATACATACGCCGTTTCGGTTTCGGTGAACGCACTGGCGTCGAGCTGCCTGGCGAAATACCCGGCTTGATTCGCCCGCCACAAGCGTGGAGCAAAATATCGATTACCCGTATCCCGATGGGCCACGAAGTTGGCGTCACGCCGCTGCAGATGACGCTGGCCATGGCGGTAATTGCGAACGGCGGCAAACTCATGACTCCGAGGATCGTGAAATCAATCACTGACGCGGACGGAAAAACGGTGAGCACACTTTCTCCAGTCGTGTTGCGACAGGTAATTTCGCCGCAGACGGCACGTCAAATTGGCGATGCGTTGCGTGGCGTGGTAAGCGATCGCGGCACCGCCGCCGCCGCTGCCGTTCCCGGATTTACGATTGCCGGCAAAACCGGTACTGCGCAGAAAGTCGATCCCAAAGGCGGCTACGATAAAGACAAGTATGTAGTTTCCTTCAGCGGCTATCTACCGGCCGATCGTCCTGAATTTGTCGGCCTCGTCGTGCTCGATGACGCACAGACGAGCAAGCCGGAGTTGAACTATGGCGGTCTTGTGGCCGGTCCCATCTTTTCTCGAATTGCCGAAAAGGCAGCGCGTTATCTCGATCTCGAGCCGCACGAGGAAATTCGCAAAGCCCTGCCGGTGGAGCGTGTGGCCTTAACCAATGCCTCACGCCGTTGAGCGCTTTGCCTTCGAATGCTGAAACCTCATGCAGCTCAAAACTCTTGCTTCCTCGATTCCAGTTCGCCAGGTCATCGGGACACTTGATCGCGCTGTGGAAAGCATCGCGTATGACTCGCGGCGAGTGCAGAGGAACGGCTTGTTCGTGGCGCTGCGAGGAGAGAAAACAGACGGCCACCAATTCCTCGAGCAAGCGATCGAGAGAGGCGCATCGGTGATCGTCACCGAGCGTGAAGAAAAACAGCCGCGGGTCACCTGTTTCGTTGTCGACGACACCCGCAGCGCGCTCGCTGATCTTGCCGCGGCGTTTTACGGCTGGCCGGCGACAAAGTTGAAACTCGCTGCCGTCACCGGAACGAACGGGAAGACGACGACGACGTTCTTGATCAAACACATTTGCGAAAAAGCCGGTTTGCGTTGCGGCTTGATCGGAACGGTGCGCTACGAAATCGGCGAACGCATTCTGCCGGCAACGCGGACGACGCCCGAGTCGCTCGATCTTCAGGAATTGCTCGCACAGATCGCTAACGCCGGTTGCCGCGCCGCCGCCATGGAAGTTTCCTCGCATGCGCTCGCGCAGGAACGGACGCGCGGCCTCGAGTGGGATGTCGCCGTTTTTACCAATCTCACGCAGGACCATCTCGATTTTCACGGCACCATGGAGAACTACTTCGAATCGAAAGCGAAGTTGTTCGTGCAATTAGCGCAGCAGAAGAAAAAACAAAAACCAGTCGCGATCGTAAACATCGACGACCGCTACGGCGAGCAACTGCTCGGCAAGATCGACAAGAACATTTCCGCGGTCACTTTTGGAATGAGCGCGCGCGCGGATTTTCGCGCCTCGAATTATCGGATGGAATTCGGCGGAACTTCCTACCAGCTCGATGCCCGCGGCAAAAGTTATCTAGTCCGTGTGCCTTTAATTGGCCGTTTCAATGTTGCGAACTCTCTGGCCGCGCTCGCGACGGCAAATGCGCTCGGTCTCAGTTTGCGCGAAGCGGTTCTCAGTCTCGGCAAATCGCCGCAAGTGCCGGGACGACTTGAGGCCGTTCCGGCGAAACGCCAATTTCAAGTTTTCGTCGATTACGCGCACACGCCGGACGCGCTCCTCAATGTTCTGAAAACGCTCCGCGAACTCCAGCCGCGCCGGTTAATCGTCGTCTTCGGATGCGGTGGGGATCGCGACCGGCAAAAGCGTCCGCTCATGGGCGAGGTTGTGGATCGACATGCCGATCTTGCCATCATCACTTCCGATAATCCGCGCAAAGAAGATCCGGACGCGATCATCGCGGAAGTTGAAAAAGGTTTTCGTGCGGACCATTACGAAAAAATTGCCGATCGCACCGAAGCGATTCGGCGCGCGATTGAGCTGGCCCAGCCGCGCGACATCGTGTTGATCGCGGGCAAAGGACACGAGAACTATCAGGAGTTTGCGGATCACACCGTCCCGTTCGATGACATTCAAGTGGCGCGGCATGCTCTTGAGGACCGGCCGGTGGATTTCTAAATGAATAAGTTATCGATCTTTCACATTGCTGAACTTGCCGGCGCAAAAATTTCTTCCGGTGATGGAAGCGTTGTCGTCGAAAAGGTCAGCACTGATTCGCGCACGGTGAAACCAGGCGAACTGTTTGTTGCTTTGCGTGGCGACAATTTTGACGGCCACAAATTTGTCGAGGACGTGGCTAAAACAGGCGCGGCAGGAGCCATTGTCGATCTTGCGTGGAAAGGAAAAGTTCCCGACAGCTTCGCGATCGTTCGCGCCGACGATACGTTGCGTGCCTACCAAAATCTCGCCGCGAATTACCGGAAATCGCTTACGCTCAAAGTGATTGCGATCACCGGCAGCAACGGCAAGACCAGCACCAAGGATTTTGCCGCTTCTGTTTTGGCCAGGCGATTTCGCGTTACGAAAACGGAAGGCAACTTCAATAATCACGTCGGACTTCCGCGCACCATTCTGGAAGCGACTTCAGACGACGAAGTCGCGGTGTGGGAAATCGGCATGAATCATCCCGGGGAGACCGCGGCGCTCGCGAAGATTGCCGCGCCGGATGACGCCATCATTACTAATATAGGCATAGCCCACATCGAGTTCATGGGTTCGCGCGACGCGATTGCGAAAGAAAAAGGCATGCTCGCGCAGGCGATCGGACCTGAGGGAACGGTGATTCTGAACGCGGACGATTCGTTTAGCCAGCAAATCGCCGAAAGAACGCGTGCGAAGCTTGTTTTTGCCGGCGCAAATGCGGGGACGATTTGCGCGATCGACATTAGACAAAGCGCCGACGGATCCGAGTTCACGATTCTGGAAGGCGCGCACCGCTGTCGCGCGCAGTTACCTGTGCCCGGCATCCACATGGTCCAGAACGCCATGCTCGCGGTTGCAGCCGGCCGCGTTTTTGGATTGTCGATCGAAGAATGCGCGGCCGGTCTCGTCTCAGCTCCGTTGACCAAGGCGCGCCTGCAAATCAAACAATTCCACGGCGTCCAAATCATTGACGACAGTTACAACGCGAATCCCGATTCGATGAAGGCGGCATTGCGCACGCTCGTGGAGCTGGATGCCGATGGCCGCCGCATCGCCGTCCTCGGCGAAATGGGCGAGCTCGGCGAAGAGTCCGAACGCGGCCATCGCGAGGTGGGAGAAACCGCGGCGGAGCTAGGCGTCGATCAACTGATTGCGATCGGTGAGAAGGGCGCGATCATCGCGCGGGCGGCAGAGAAAAGCGGACTCAAGAAAAGCGCGGCCGTAGGATCGACCAGCGAAGCGGCCGAGATGCTGGCCGATATCGCCGCGCCTGGTGATCTAGTCCTTATCAAAGGCAGCCGGTCCGCGCGGATGGAACGCGTTCTGGAGGAATTCGGCAATCGGCAGTCGGCAATCGGAATTTCGTCATGATGTACTATCTGCATCGGCTGAGCGACCAGTTCATCGGCTTCAACGTTTTCTTTTACGTAACTTTCCGTGCCGTTGCTGCTGCTGTCACCGCTTTCGCGCTTTCGCTCATCTTCGGCGGCTGGGTGATTCGCAAATTGACCGCGTTGAAAATCGGCCAACCCATTCGCGCGGCCGCCGAAGTTCATCGCCTGGCGGAATTGCATGGCGCCAAGCAAGGCACGCCGACCATGGGGGGCGTTCTCATCATCGGCTCGGTTTTTATTTCGAGTTTGGTTTGGGCGAGACCGGATAACCGTTTTGTGTGGCTGGCATTGGTCAGCATGATTTATCTCGGCGCGCTCGGATTCGTTGACGACTACCTGAAAGTGACGAAGCGCAAATCCGACGGCGTGCCGGGCCGCGTCAAACTTGTTTTTCAGATCATTCTCGCCGCGATCGTCACGACGGTTTTTCTCACCAGTCCTCTGATTGAGGTTCAAGCGCGCTCTCTTTATCTCCCATTCCTCAAAGTGCCGGTCATTGCGAACATGAGCTGGTTCACATTCATTTTTTTTGCTCTCGTCATCACCGGCACCTCCAATGCCGTTAATCTGACCGACGGCCTCGACGGCCTCGCGACCGGTTGCACTGTCACGGTCGCTTTCGCGTATGCTTTGATTTCTTACGCCGCAGGGAATTTCCGTATCGCGGAATACTTGCAAATCCCGTTTTATCCGTTCACCGGCGAGCTCACGGTTGTATGCGCGGCGCTCATCGGTGCCGGCTTGGGATTTCTTTGGTTCAACTGCCACCCTGCGAAAGTTTTTATGGGCGACACCGGCTCGCTCGCCATCGGCGGCATGATCGGGGTGGTCGCGATCTGTTGTAAACAGGAGTTGCTCCTCGCGGTGGTGGGCGGCGTTTTCGTCATCGAAGCGGTCTCGGTCATCCTTCAGGTGCTTAGCTTCAAACTCACTGGTCGGCGGATTTTCGCCATGTCGCCCCTTCATCACCATTTCGAATTGGTCGGGTGGAAGGAAAACACCGTTATCGTCCGGTTTTGGATTCTCTCCGCCATCTTCGCCTTGATTGGCCTGGCGACGTTGAAATTGAGATAAACGCGTGCGCTACAAAAATCAAAATGTCGCGGTTTTGGGAGCGGGCTTGAGTGGAACGGCCGCCGCGCTTCTTCTCAAATCGGAAGGCGCGACCGTAACCGTGCTCGACAGTGCCGAGGAAAAACGCCTGCTCAAATCTACCATCGACAATCTTCGCGCGCAGGGAGTTAACGTCGTTGCCGGACCGCAAGCCGACAAGGATTCGGGCAAATACGAATTCGTTGTTCTAAGCCCCGGGATCGATCCCGACTCGCCGCTCGCGCAAAATTTTTCGTCGCGCAAGATCGACATGCTCGGCGAGCTCGAGCTGGGCTGGCGCTCGTGCGCGCTTCCGGTGATTGCGATCACCGGCACGAATGGCAAGACGACCACGACCGAGATGCTCGCGCAGATGCTGAACGCGTGCGGCCAGCGCACGATCGCTTGCGGCAACATCGGCAAACCGCTCTCCGAAGTCGCACGAGAGAAAAAGGACCTCGATGTTCTCACGGTCGAAGTCAGTTCGTTCCAGCTCGAAACGATCAAGACATTTCGGCCATCAATCAGTCTTTGGCTAAACTTCGCGCCCGATCATCTCGATCGTTATCGCTCCGTTGCCGAGTATCACACCGCCAAGCTGCGCATCTTTGAAAGTCAAACTGCCGACGACGTCGCCGTCGTGAACGCGAATGAAAGTCTGCCGGAGATTGCGCCGCGCAAAATCACGTTCAGTGCTTACACCAATCGCTCGGATTTTCGTTTGGCGGAGGGCTCCATCGTTTACCAGAACACTTCGGTGCTGAGAATGGCCGATACGAAATTGCGCGGCTCGCACAACATCGAAAACTTGATGGCGACATTGGCGGCTGGCCAGGCGCGCGGCTTGTCGTTTGAGGAAATGGTGCCGCCGCTCTGCGCCTACGAACCGCAGCCGCATCGGTGCGAATTTGTCCGCGAAGTTCGCGGCGTCGGTTACATCAACGACTCCAAGGCGACGAATCTCGACGCTGTCGAAAAGGCGCTGCTCGCGCAAAGCAAGCCGGTCGTCCTCATCGCCGGCGGCAAAGACAAAGGGTTCACCTTCGATCCGCTTCGGCCGCTCGTTAAGGAAAAGGTAAGATCGACAATCTTGATCGGCGAAATGGCGGAGAGCATCGCGCGCGATTGGGGTGCAGTGGTCAAATGCGAGATCGCGAATTCGCTGGCCGACGCCGTCGAACGCGCGCACGCCATCGCCAAACCGGGCGAGGTCGTTCTCTTTTCCCCGGGCACATCTTCCTTCGACATGTTCAAAAGCTACGCTGACCGCGGCGATCAATTTCGCAGTCTTGTGCAGGCCTTGCCCAAATGAAAATAAAAATGCCCCAACTGCCGAAGTTTCCCAAACGTAAAAAACTACGCGCTGCCACCGCGCGCCGTTCTTTCGGAGCGTCCACCGATGTGGACTACGAAGAGATGTCGGAGCCAAACATGAAGTTGTCGCGCGCGCTGCTCATCGTGCTCGTTCTTCACATCGTGGCCGTGGCCGGAATCATCGCCTTCAACGCGATCAAAACGCGGCAAGGCTCGGTTATACCGGCGCCATTGCCGCCAACGAACGCGGAAAGCTCAACTGATGGATCGACCACCAAACCTGCCACCGTTGCCGCAAAGTCCGTTACCGCGCAGAAAGCGATCGCTCCGCGAGATGAGATCAAGCCTTCACATTCGCCGGCGAAGACGATCGCGAAGGACGAACACAAATCCGAGCGCACGAAATCGTTGGAGAAAGCAAGCGGGTCGGCTGATTCAGGAAAGACCTACGTCGTAGTCAAGGGCGATAATCCGGTGACGATTGCCAAGAAACTTAAAGTCCCTTACGACGATCTGATCGCGCTCAATCACATCCAGGACCCGCGCAAATTGCAAATCGGGCAAAAACTTTTGATTCCAAACAAGACCAGCAAAGCGAAGAAGACTGGCGAGTAATTGTCGATCTACCAATGCATCGTAAGAGCGCATACTTCTTATTTCTGGCTGTGCTTTGCCTGCTCGTTATCGGCATTGTCATGCTTTTCAGCACAAGCGCGTTTGCGCGCGACAGTCATGGTGACGTTTACTTCTTCGTCAAACGCCAGGCCGCCTGGTTTGGCATCGGTCTTGCCATTTGCATCACCGCCGCGCTGGTTGATTACCATTTTTGGCAACGCACCTGGTGGATTTGGTTCAGCGTCGCATTGGTCACGCTCGCATTTTGTTTCGTGCCGCATCTTGGCATGCGCATTAATGGATCGCGCCGCTGGGTGGGAATAGGCCCCTTTACTTTTCAACCTTCCGAGATCGCAAAGATTGCCGCCGTCTTCTTCTTGGCGTTTTGGTTTTCGCGTTACGAAAAGACAAGCAATCATCCCGTCCGCGGTTTCGCCATTCCGCTCGCAGTCATCGCCGTTTTGCTTGCTCTGATTATTACCGAAGTGGATTTGGGAACCACCGTTCTCATCGGGGCCGCATCTTTCGTGGTAATGTTTGTTGCGGGAACAAACCCGATGCTTCTTGGTTTGCTCTCACTGACTGGCGTCGGCGGCATTTTGCTTGTCGCAACACAGATGTCGGAACGGATGGCGCGCCTAGCGGCGTTTGTCGATCCGCAACGTTTCAAGCAAGACGCTGGTTTGCAGCAGATGCAGGCGTTGATCGCGTGGGGCAGCGGAGGAATGGAAGGACTCGGTCTCGGCAATGGCCGCCAAAAAATGCTCTATCTGCCATACGCGCACACCGATTTCATTTTCCCGATGATCGGAGAAGAACTCGGATTGCGCATAAGCTTGCTCGTCGTCTTTTTGTTCGTGGTCATCATTGTTTGCGGAATCATGATCGCGCTGCACGCGAAAGATCGTTTCGGCTTGCTCGCCGGCTGCGGGATCGTTGCGCTGCTTGGCTTGCAAGCTGCCGTGAACATCGGCGTGACCACGTCGTTGTTGCCGAACAAAGGTCTGCCCCTGCCATTCATCAGCTATGGTGGATCAAACCTTGTCGCGTGTTTGTTTGGCGTTGGTGTGTTGCTGAACATTTATCGACAAGCGGTTCTCGAGCCACGGAACCAAACACAAAAAACCATGCAGGCACGGATTACACCGCGGATTTGACCGGAAGATCGATAATTACATTCCATGAACGCGGTCATTGCATGCGGAGGAACAGGCGGGCATCTCTTTCCCGGGATTGCCGTGGCCGAAGTCCTGCGTGAGCGCGGACACGAGGTGATGCTTTTCGTTTCCGAAAAAGAAGTCGATGCGCTTGCCCTTTCTGGTCATTCCGATTTTCGCTACGAAAAATTGCCGACGGTCGGATTACCTTCACCATTTTCGCCGGCGATTCTCGGTTTTCTCCGGCGATTCAACGAGAGCCTTTCGCTTTGCCGATCAAGTTACCGAAAGTTCAAACCGCAAGTCGTCCTCGGCATGGGTGGTTTCACTTCGACTGCGCCGATTCTCGCCGGCCGGATGCGTGGCGTTCCTACGTTCATTCACGAATCGAACGCCATACCGGGGAAAGCAAACCGCTGGACCGCGCGGATCGTTCGCGCTGTTTTGCTCGGATTTAAAGAATGCGCACCTTTTTTTCCGAGAGCGCGCACGGAAATCACAGGCACACCGATTCGCACCGAGCTGCAACGGATGGATCGGCGGATTGCGCGTGAGAAACTCGGGCTGCGTCCCGATTTGCCCACTGTCCTCGTGATGGGCGGAAGCCAGGGCGCGAGCGGAATCAATCAAGCCATCATTAGGTCGCTGCCCTCATTGCGCAGCACCCCGCTTCAGGTGATTCATCTCTCCGGCGCGCGCGACGAACGCCTCGTGGCCGACAATTACCAGCGTGAAAACATTCCGGTTTACGTCGCTCCTTTCCATCATCGCATGGAGGAAGTTTACAGTGCTGCTGATCTCGCGGTCGCCCGCTCCGGCGCGGCTAGTCTGGCCGAACTGGCGTTCTTCTCCTTGCCCGGAATTCTGATTCCGTTTCCGTATGCGGCCGACGATCATCAAACGCGCAACGCGGAAATTTTTGGTCGAGCCGGCGCCGCGATTGTCTTGAAGGAATCGGAGTTATCCGGCGATCGGCTCGCGGGCAAAATTAAGGAACTGATCACCGACCGGCCAAGAATCGGGCGAATGTCCGGAATTGCTTCACGTCTCGCGCCGAAAAACGCGGCCGGACTGGTGGTGGCGGCGATGGAGAAATATACCAATCATGACAGCCGCTCCTGAGATCGATCTCGCCAAAATGCTCACGGCCGAGCGGCACAAGATCCATCTGATCGGTGTGGCGGGTAGCGGCATGAGCGGAATCGCCGCGCTTCTCCTAGAGCTTGGGCACGATGTGCGCGGCTCGGACAAAGGCAGTACGCAAGAGATCGATCGGCTGAAGCGGCTCGGTTTGTGTTTCTACCGGCAGCACCGCGCCGAGGATGCGAACGACGCGGAGCTGATTGTCTTTTCTTCGGCAATCAAGAGCGACAATCCGATCCTGGCAGCTGCCCGGAAAACAGGCAAACCAGCGGTGCGCCGAGCCGAAGCGCTCTCCGCGATCATGCGCGCGAAACGCGGCATCATCGTGGCGGGAATGCACGGCAAAACGACAACGTCTGCGATGACGGCGCATGTTCTGCGTGAAAGCGGTTTGCATCCGTCACATTATGTCGGCGCCGAGATTCCGATTCTGGGCGCGAATGCGCACTGGGATCCGCGCGGCGAATATTTTGTCGCGGAAGGCGACGAAAGCGACGGCACGATCGCCTGTTTTCATCCCGAGCACGCATTGATCCTGAATATTGAAGAAGAGCATCTCGATTTTTACGCCGATCTCTCCGCGATCGAAAAAGTCTTTGCGCGGTTACTCGAGCAAACCAGCGGGAAGGTTTTTTATAATGCCGATGATACGAATGCGGGGCGTATGTGCCGATCCCGTCGCGAAGCGGTCTCTTACGGGTTTTCACAGGATGCGGATTATCGAGGCGCGGATATCGAGCTGCAGAATTTTGCATCAGTCTTTTGCATTTATCGAAAGGGCGAACAACTGGGCGAAGCGGTCTTGAACGTCCCGGGCCGGCACAACGTCCAGAATGCAGTTGGCGTCATTGCGCTTGCCACGGAGCTTGGAATTCCATTCGAAAAAATCGCGGCATCTCTTCGTCGGTTCGAGCACGCACGCCGGCGTTTCGAAATCAAATACGAGAGCGATCGCTTCTTGCTGGTCGATGATTACGCGCATCATCCTACGGAAATCCGTGCCACGCTCCAGACGGCGAAAGCGACCGGCCGCAGTCGCGTGCTGACAATGTTTCAACCGCATCGTTACTCGCGAACGAAGGCATTGCGCAAAGAATTCGGGCAGGCTTTTGATGATTCCGATCGCGTGATTGTGACCGATGTTTATGCCGCGAGTGAGGCGCCGATTCCGGGAATCAGCGGGCAAACCATCGTCGATGAAATTACGCGACACGGTCATCGCGGGGCGACTTATCAACCGCGATTGGATCGCGTGCATTGCGATGTCGGAAACATGATTAATTCCGGCGATCTTGTTCTCAGTCTCGGCGCGGGAAACATCCACGAGCAACTGTCGATCCTCGCTGCCGATCTCGTCATCTTCGAAAGATTAAAAGCGATTGTCGGCGAAGAAGGAGACGTTCGTCTTTACGAGCCGTTATCAAAACACACCACGTTGCGCGTCGGCGGACCGGCTCAATTCTGGGTCGAGCCGCGCAATGAAGCAGCGTTTGCCGAATTGATTTGCTTTTGCCGCCAGGAAAATCTTCCACTTTTCGTCATCGGCCGGGGATCGAATTTGCTGGTGCGCGACGGCGGAATTCGCGGGGTTGTCGTTCATCCATCCGGCGGCGATTTCGACAGAATCGACATTAACGGTGAGGAAATCACAGCGGGTGTGGGCGCGAAGTTGAAAGAAGTAGCGTACGCGGGAAAATCGGCCGGTCTTGGCGGACTGGAGTGGATGGAAGGAATTCCCGGTGCCGTCGGCGGTGGTTTGCGCATGAATGCCGGCGCAATGGGCGCGCAGATTTTTGAAAACATAGTGCGGGTTCGTTACCTCGATGTGAACGGGGAAGCTCACACCAAAAATCGCGATGAACTGGAAGTGCATTACCGGCATTTCCCTTTGCTGGATAAGAACTTTGCCGTGTCCGCGGTCTTTCGCGGCAAACCTGCGGCGGCCGAAGAAATCGTTCGCAAACTCGGAGAGTCGCAGGAAAAACGCCGCAACTCGCAACCCATTGCCAAGAGCGCCGGATGTATTTTCAAAAATCCCGATTCATGTCCGGCCGGCAGGCTTGTCGATGAGTTGGGATTAAAAAATTCGAAGGTGGGAAAAGCGCGAGTGTCGGAGGTGCACGGCAATTTTATTGTGAACGATGGCGGAGCGACCGCGGAAGAAATGCTGGAGTTGATCGACAAGATCAAAGCAACCGCACGCGAGAAGCGCGGCATCGAGCTGGAAACCGAAGTGCAAATTGTGGGAGAACCGGCATGAAGCACGGAGATTTGCCAAAGAAGATCGCGGTGCTGATGGGCGGGCCAGGTTCGGAACGCGATGTGTCGCTGGCCACTGGTCGCGGCGTGGCCAAGGCGTTGCGTTCAACAGGCGTTGAAGTAGTCGATGTCGATGTCCGCGACGAGAATTTCAAGCTGCCCGACGATGTCGATCTTGCCTTCATCGCGATTCACGGCACGTTTGGCGAAGACGGGCAGGTGCAGAAAATTCTCGAGGAACGCGGGATTGCATACACCGGCGAAGATGTGCGCGGGAGCGAACTCGCTTTCGATAAAATCCGCGCGAAGGAAAAATTTCAAGAGCACGGTGTGCCCACGCCGAAGTGGGAAGTCATTACCCTTAATCAACGACCGAGTATTCGGCTTCCCGTGGTCATTAAGCCGCCGCGGCAAGGCTCAACT
The DNA here is from genome assembly GCA_003167365.1 of Spartobacteria bacterium. Classification (GTDB taxonomy): domain Bacteria; phylum Verrucomicrobiota; class Verrucomicrobiia; order Chthoniobacterales; family UBA10450; genus Palsa-1382. The sequence continues at coordinate 731,290 of PMTM01000006.1, forward strand.
GTGGGCGTCTATATAATAAAGAGCGAACCTGAGCTCGATTCCGCCATGGCCGGCGTCGCGAAGTACGATCGCGAATTACTCGTCGAAGAATTCATTTCCGGTCGCGAGTTAACAATCGGAGTAATCGGGGATCAGGCCCTACCGATTCTCGAGATCATTCCCAAGGGCGGCTTCTACGATTTCACGAACAAATATCCGTTTCTCAATCCGCAAGCCGGTGGAGGCGCGGAACATGTTTGTCCGGCCAAGATCGATGACGACAAAACGAAACAGATTCAGGAACTCGCCTTGCGCGCGCATCGTGCGCTTGGGCTGCAGGTGTATTCCCGGGTGGACGTACTTCTGCCAGAGAACGAACAGCCGACTGTGCTCGAAGTGAACACGATCCCCGGAATGACCGAGGCGAGTCTTCTGCCGGAAGCGGCGGCCGCAGCCGGAATTAACTATGTCGATCTTTGCCTGCGAATCATCGAACTGTCACGCATGAGAGAGGAGCGCGCCGCGAAATGAGATTCGGATCAAAAAAGCAACAATCGCGTCCGCGGAACCTACGCATCTCGAATCCGCGGCAGCGACGTCAGCAACATTTGCTCGACGTGAAAGTTCGCTCTCGGCGGGCCACGCAGCATCGCACCCGGCGCGTGTTGGTAGTCATTTCAAAAATCACGCTCGTCATCGGTCTCTGTGTCGGCATTTATCTCGGTGTCCGCGAAGGCGCGAGGCGATTCTTTTTTGAGAATCCCGATTACCGCTTGAGCCAGATCGAAGTGCAGACCGACGGCACACTGCAGCGCGAGCAGATTCTGAAGATGACCGATTTGCATGAAGGCGAGAACATTTTCCGAGTAAATCTCGCGCACGTGCGCGACGCACTGCAGCAGTTGCCGCAAGTCGATGAAGTGCAGGTCGTGCGCAAATTGCCGGCGGAAATCGACATCAGAATTACGGAGCGCAAGCCGGTGGCGTGGATCACGGGCGAGAAACAGATCGCCGATCCATTTGCATCCGACGCTGCTTTTCTAGTGGACGCGCGCGGAGTTTTGATGAAAGAAAAGAAGTTGCTGCCGGAATATCTGGGACTGCCGCTTATTACGGGATGCACGAGCGAAGCGCTCGAGGCAGGGAAAGTCGTCGAATCGTTCGAAGCAAAAGCGGCGCTGGAACTCTTGAGCCTGAGCACGCGGAGTTTCATGCAGACGCGTTTTCAAATTCGCGAGATCGATGTTTCCAAAGGTTATTGTTTGCTCGTCACGGACAAGAACCACACGCGGGTGACGTTCGGTTTTGACAATATCGATGCGCAACTGGAGCGCCTCGAGCAATTTCTCATTTATAGCGACGACTCAAAGCAGGAGCTCGCAACTGTGAACCTGGCCGTGCAGCGAAATATTCCAGTCACGTTCACAAAAACGCCGGTGGCGGTTATTAACGAGACGATTGATCCGGAGCCGACTCCACGAATTTTGAAAGCCCTTCCGGCAAATGGTCCAACCAAATCGGCCGCGTCGCCTCCGCCGGTAAAAAAATCACATCCAAGCCCGACACCAGGGGAAATCCGCCGGGCGGTGCCGCTTGAACCTTTTAAAAAGAAGGAAAAACAAAATGGCGAGTAGCGATTTGATGGTTGGTCTCGAGATCGGGACCTCGAAAATATGCGTGGTTGTCGGCGAGAATCGCCCCGACGGCACCATCAAAATTCTCGGCGTCGGGCAGGCGCCATCGCGTGGTGTGCGCAAAGGCGAGATCGTCGATTTCGAGACGGCCATGAAATGCGTGCACGAGGCCGTGGTCGATGCCGAGCAGAAGAGCGACGTCATGATTCGCAGCGTTTATGTCGGCGTTTCCGGTTCGCACATCCAAAGTTTCAACAATCGTGGCTGCGTGCTTTTGCCGGAAGATCGCGACGAGATCGATGAGCAGGATATCGAGGATGTAAAAATCAGCGCGCGCGAAGTGAGCATTCCGGCGCAGAACGCATTCCTCCATTCCATCATTCAGCATTACCATGTCGATGGACAGGACGGCGTGCTCAATCCTGTCGGCATGCTTGGCCAAAAACTCGAGGCTGATTTTCACATCATCCACGGCGTGCGCACTCGTATTCAGAACACGATTCGTTGTGTCAAGGAACTGCCGCTCGAGGTCGAGGACGTCGTCTTTAACGCGCTGGCCTCGGCTCAGGTTGTGCTCACACAACATCAAAAAAGTCTCGGCGCGCTCGTCATCGACATCGGCGGCGGCACGACTGATTATATTCTTTATGTCGACGGAGCGGTGAAGGAGTGCGGCTCCCTGGCTGTCGGCGGCGATCATATTACCAACGACATCTCGATGGGGTTGCGTATTCCAATGACGCGGGCCGAGAAATTAAAGATCGAGGAAGGCGGCGTGACGCTTGGGAATTGCCTGCCCGGCGAAACAGTCTTGTTGAAGGATGATTCGGGTTTTGCTGGAAAGGAAATCGAACGCGAGTCGCTAAACACGATCATTCATCTGCGGCTGCGCGAAACTTTCGAGCTGCTCAAGCGCAAACTCGAAGAGCAATCGTTTATCAACTACATCGGCGAGGGCATTTTCATTACCGGCGGCTGCAGTCTGCTTAACGGCATCCACCATCTGGCCGGAGATATTTTTGAGATGCCGGCGCGCGTGGCGCATGCTCAAACGATGTCGGGCCTCACATCGGCTTTTGAAAATCCGCAGTTCTCGACCGCGATTGGTTTGATCAAGTATGCGCAGGCCGTGCAAGCGGACCGGCGCCCGCGGCGCGGCATTGGACGAATTTTCGGACGGTTTTTTACCGGGATGCGATGAACAAATCTACTCAACGCCAGCTGAAAAATGTGATGGGCAAGATCGGCAACCGTAAGATCGACAAGGAAACGACATGATCCAACTCAGCCATAACTACAGTCTGCCCGAACGGGAGGAAGACATCATACCAATCAAAGTGGTCGGCGTGGGTGGCGCGGGCACAAACGCGCTCGACCGCATCGTCCTCGATGGAATCGACAAAGCCGATGTCATCGCTATCAACACCGATGTGCAATCGCTGGCCAGTTCGGTTGCGACGGCGAAAGTTCAACTTGGACGTGGTGTGACGCGCGGCCTCGGCGCGGGCGGCGATCCTGAACTTGGTTATCAGGCCGCAGTCGAATCGGCCGATGAGATCCGCCAGGCTCTAGTCGATGCGCGAATGATTTTCATTTGCACCGGGCTCGGCGGCGGCACCGGATCGGGTGCCACGCCGCTGGTCGCGCAGCTAGCGCGCGAAGCGGGTTCTCTCGTTATCGCCTTTGCCACATTGCCATTTTCATTCGAAGGCAAACGTCGCGCTGCTCAAGCCCAGGAAGGGCTTGCTCGTTTGAATCAAATCGCCGACGCCGTGATTTGTTTCGAGAACGATTGCATGGGCGACATCGTTGCGCCCAAAGCTGGAATTCATCAGGCTTTCGCTGTCGCCGATATCACGATCAGCCAAAGTGTGCGCTCGATTGTAAATTTGATTCAGCGCCCGGGACTCATCCGCATCGGTTTTGACGATCTTTTGCGGGCGCTGCGCAGCGAAAACGGCCGTTGCCTGTTCGGCTTCGGCGAATCCGATTCCGATAACCGCGCGCACGATGCGCTCGGCCAGGCATTGAAGAATCCGCTGATGAACAAGGGGAAAATGTTGGCCGACGCCGCGCACGTGCTTGTGCAAGTCGCCGGTGGACCGGGCATGACTTTGTCGGAAGTGGAAATCTTGATGCAGGAATTGGGACGTCACATTAACGATCAGACTCAGATTCTCTTCGGCACCGCGGTTGACAGCCGAATGGGAAATCGTTTGAGCGTTACCATCATCAGTTCGCTCGGCAACGAAAGCGGCGCGGAGACGAAACAAGCTATTATGCATACGCCGGCTGCTCCGCCTGCGCCGATGCCGCCGATTTGGGAGCAACAACAGCCGATCGAAACTCCGGCAACGGTCGGCGCTTCAGATGGGATGGTCGATCTTCCACCGCCGGCCGAGGACTTGGTTCAGTTTCCTCAACCTGAGTTGGTGCAAGACGTGCAACCAACCGTCGAACCTCCGGCTGCAAAGGCCGCGCCGGAGCCGCCTTGCGTAATTATTCCAAGACTGAAGCCGGCTCCAAAAGGACCCGGAGAGCCGAAGCAACCGAAGCCGGAGAAATTCGCCCACGCAAAGCAGGAAGTTTTGCAGTTCGAACCGATAACGCGTGGGCGTTTCGAAAAAAGCGAGCCGACTATAGTGGAAGGTCAGGATCTCGATGTGCCGACCTTTCTGCGCAAAAACTTTCGCGTGAAATGAGAACCGGTGTAGAGGCGGCTGTCTCAGCCGCAAGCTTTCTGCGCGTGAGGACACGCGCCCTACATCGCTATTTCTTCATCAATTCGAGCACCGCAGTGGTCATACCGATTATACCCAGGCGAATTGTCGGCTCGGGCACCGGCGCGAACTTGCTCGAATGCAAACTCGGCAGCGGCACGCCAGTCTTTTTGCTCTCGGCCACCTTTGCCGGATCGACCGCGCCGATATGGAAATCGCAAGCCGGAATGGAATGATCCGGCAAGCTGTATTCGGAAAAATCCTCACCGCCCATGGTCGGATCGGTCGCTTCAACATTGTCTGCGCCCAGTGATTTCTTCCAAACGGCGACAAGACGTTTCGTTAGTTCCGGATTGTTATAAGTCGCGGGCGTAAACTCGTCTTTCAGTACATTGACAATAGGCGCGCGGTCAGCGGGAATTCCGGCGGCGGCAGCGCAACCTTGGGCAATCCGGTCGATCGCCGCCAGCACATGATCGCGCACATCGGCTTTGTAAGTGCGGACGGTGAGCTGCATCTTCACTTCATCGGGAATGATGTTGTGTTTCGTCCCGCCGTGAATCGATCCGACCGTGATCACGATCGGATCAATCGGGTTGTTCTCCCGGCTGGCAATGGTTTGCCAGGCGTTGATCATTTCCGCCGAGAGCACGATCGGGTCTTTCGTCTTATGCGGATACGCGCCATGGCCACCCACGCCGCGCACGGTCACGTCCACTGAATCGACATTCGCATAGGTGTAACCTTCGGTGACCCCGATGTGACCGGTTTGCATTTGTGCGTTGTCGTGAAATCCAAGCGCGAAATCCGGTTTAGGAAATCTTGTGTAAAGGCCATCGTTCAAGAGGGCACGGGCGCCGCCCAAGGCCTCTTCCGCCGGCTGACCGACAAAAACGATCGTGCCGCGCCATTGATCTTTCAGCTTCGCGAGCGAGCGCACCACGCCGACGAAGATCGACATGTGTGCGTCATGGCCACAGGCGTGCATGACGTGAACCTCGTCGCCCTTGTCATTTTTTGTCGTCACCGCGCTCGCGTAAGGTAAACCGGTTTGTTCTTCAACTGGCAGTGCATCCATGTCTGTGCGCACCAGTACCGTCGGTCCGGCGCCGTTTTTCATGAGACCGACAACACCGTAGCCCTTGAATTCCGGCCTCGGATACTTGCCGAGGTGATCCGTTACCTCACAACCGGCTGCACGTAATTCCTTCGCCACAATCGCCGAGGTGCGTTCTTCGTGTCCGGAAAGTTCAGGGTGACTGTGAATGTCCTTATAAATCGTGAGCAGCGACGGCAACTCGGCGTCCGCGAGCGACTGCGGCGTTTGCTGCGCGAAAGTGAAACCCGAAGTTAAGATCGACAATAGCAGAATTAACAACGAACGAATCTTCATCCCGTCTTTATAGACTGTCATCCCGAGCGAAGTCGAGGGACCTCTCAATTGGTCCACAGATTACGCAGGTTTCCGCAGATTATTTCCAGGTGCCAAGATTCCGGGTTTTGAATCTGCGAAAATCTGCGCAATCTGTGGATGACTCATGCCCTTCGAGGAAAACAAATTGCTCTTCGGCGCCGATTCGACGCCGCGGATCGTTGCGATTGAGCTTGGCGAGACCGGCACAATGCGCGTTTACCGTCGCGAAAACGATGGATCGACCGTCGCCGAGGTCGAGTCGTTTCACCCTTTCGTCTGGGTCGACAGCGACGTTGTCGATCTCGGCATTGAAGCCGAGAAGCTCGAAGGCGATCTCAAATACGGCTGGCGTATCACCGGTGATAGCTGGAAGGAACTGATCGCGCTGCGCAATGGCTTGAAAAGCGCGGGACGCGATTATTTCGCGTTTACCGATCCGGTTCAGCATTATCTCACTGCGACGGGACGGACGCTGTTCAAAGAATTGCCGTTCGAAGAATTGAAGCGCATGCAAGTGGAAGTGCTTTCATTCGCGAGCGGCGATGAACCCGTGGCGGGGGATGGCGTCCCCGGCGCCGCCGTCAGCGACCGCGGCCACAGCGATCATATCATGAGCATCGCCCTCTCCGATAATACCGGTTGGGAAGAGTTAATCGTTGTCGATCCAAAGGACGTTGAGGAATCGGAACGCGGCGCGCTCAAGCGACTGACTGCTTTGATCAAAGAGCGCGACCCGGATGTGATCGAAGGTCACAATCTATTCCGTTTCGATCTGCCGTATCTGGTCGCGCGAGCGAAGAAGGCGAAAACCAAACTCGACTGGGGACGGAGCGGTGGTTTTCTCCGATCGCGTCCGTCGCGGTTGCAGATCGCGGAGAAGACGATCGATTACCCAAAGTTTGCCATCGATGGCCGCCATTTCGTCGACACGTTTTTGCTCGCGCAATTTTACGACGTCGGCATGCGGACGCTCCCGGGCTTTGAGCGCGTTGACGTAGCGCGGCATTTTGGATTTTGCGACGGCGAAGAACTATCGGCGCTCACTGGAAGAGAATTGCAACGCGCTTACGTCGATGATTCCGAAACGTTTCGCCAGCGCGCGCTTTGCGCCGTGCGCGAAACCCGCGCGGTCGCCGAGCTGCTCAGTCCAAGCTATTTCATCCAGGCGCAGATTTTTCCCTACAACTACCAGGACGTGATCGTGCGCGGCAACGCCACTCGCATCAACGCGCTTTTCCTGCGGGAATACTTCCGGCAGCGCCATTCCATTCCCGAGATGCCGATGGTGCGCGGTTTCGAAGGCGGCTACACCGATATTTTTTTCACCGGTGTCGCGCGCAACGTTTGGCATTGCGATGTCGCTTCGCTTTATCCATCGATCATGCTCCAGTTCGATTGCTTTCCAGTAACCGACCGGCTCCAGATCTTCCGGCATTTGCTCACCGATCTGCGCACTTTCCGGCTCGAAGCGAAGGCGCAAATGCGCGTGGCGGAGAAAGAAAACAACCGCGCGCAGCACCGCCATTTTCACGCATTGCAAAACACGTTCAAGATTCTCATCAACAGCTTTTACGGTTATCTCGGGTTCGCGCAGGGAAGCTTCGCCGATTTCGAAGCCGCCGCTCGCGTCACGCAGATCGGGCGCGATCTGTTGAAGAAAATGATCGACTGGCTCAACGCACAAGGCGCGCAAGTCATCGAGGTCGATACCGATGGCATCTATTTCGTGCCGCCGGCCAAGATCGACATCGACAAATTGCGCAGCGGCCTAGCCAAGGAATTGCCGCCTGGCATCGAAGTCGAATTCGATGAGCAGTTCGACGCCATGTTCAGTTACAAGGCCAAGAACTACGCGCTCCTCACCCACGACGGCGAGGTCGTTATCAAGGGTGGCGCACTCAAGTCGCGCGGACTGGAAAAATTCCAGCGCGTTTTCCTCGAGGAAATGATCCGGCTCCTCATGCAGGGAAAACCGGAGGCGATCGCAGATGTTCGAGAGAGATTCGAAAAGAAAATCCGCAACCGCGAATGGAACATCGACATGTTAATGAAGACCGACACGCTCCAGGATTCGTTGGAGAAATATCGGCAAAAGATCGTCGGTTCCGCGCGCAACCGCGCCGCGGCTTACGAACTCGCGCTCGCCAGCGGCCGTAGTTACCGGCCGGGCGACCAGATTAGTTACTACATCACTGGCGCAGGCAAGAAAGTCGCCGCCTACGAAAGTGCCAAGCTCGCTTCAAACTTCGATCCGAAAAACCGCGACGAAAACGTCGATTACTACATCGCAAAGCTCGATGACCTGGTGAAGAAGTTCGCCATAATGATTCCAGCCCCCGAGCAGGAGACGCTAAAACTGTAGCGGCAACCATGTCGGTCGACGACACGGATTCTCCTACAGCCGCTGGGGAGCTAAATCATTATTCCGATCAATTGATGGATCATCAGCGTGATCGGCCAGGCCGCAATTGCGGTGATCAGAGCAAAGAATACGAATTCGGCCACAGAGTCGCGGTTCATCTCAGTGCCGAAAAATTCATTGCTGATTTTGCGGAACGTGCGCAGTTCGGAAACTCCCTTTTCGGAAATCGCGGAAGCCCGAGCAACGGTTTCGTCGGTCGATTGAAAGGAGTGGTCCGTTAGCGGAAAACTCCTGCAATCGCATAGCGCGCGGCTATCGTCGCGCGAATGGCGCGGAGCTGAATTGAAATGAGGTATTGGTTTCATAAATATTTTTGGAGTTAAGTGTTTCGATGCGGAAGACCTGGGCGCAAAGCGTCCACAGATTCGACCACTGGGGTGCCGCGGAATGCGGGCTCCAACTTGGCGTGATCCAAACGCGCGCGCTTAGGCGGCCTGCCGGAATCCGGCACCGCGAAGTGGCGCGTTGATCTTTTTCATCTGCATTCTATTTACAGCGGATTCCGTGCCTGTCCAATCTGTCGAAGGAATCTATATTGTAAGTGCCTCTCGAACTGATATTAATGACTTTATTGTCTTTTGACGACTGAAAGTCCATAATTTCCGTTTGTTCAAGAAAGTAGTTGCAGAGGCAATAGATCTGCTCGATATCGCGCTCTTCATGTCGATGTTTGTCCCTCGTTTACTTGGCCTCGCTTGTTCCTTTGTCCTCGCCGCGACTGCCGCCCGCGTTGACGGTTCGCCGTCGAAATCGCAGTTTGCTTTCAAAGACGCGCGCGGAAAAACGCAATCGGCGGCCGTTGTTTCCAATTACTATCCGAAGAAGCTCGTTTATCCATTGGCAAAGATAGATCGACGTCTCGATCCGAAGTTGATGCGCGCGGCCACGATCGCTCAGGAACGCTCGCATGCGCACTCGCGCTCGCGTTGCTGGCAATACGTGAAAGAGGCCCTGCTCGCCTCAGGCGCGGTCGGTTCTTACCCGAAAACCGCTTACGCAAAAGACGCCGGACAAGAGTTGGTCAGCACTTTTGGATTCAAGAAACTCGCAGTGCGCGACCCGTTCAAGGCACCGGTCGGTGCGGTGCTCGTTTACGGCGCTAGTCGCGCGGCGGGCCATGTAGAGATTCGCACCAAGGACGGTTTCGTAAGCGATTTCCGCTCGAAGATTCCGTCGCCGCGTCCGCTGATCGGCGTTTACGCGAAGTTGTAGGCTGTCGATCTTGCGCGTTGTAGCTGCAGTCAGCGAAAGTGGCTACAGAAGTTTGGCGTTGAGATTGATTTGAGTGCCGGCCAGCGCGACGGAAACCGGGCAGGTCTTTTTGGTCAGCTCGGCTTGCTCGCGAAATTTTGCGTCGTCGATTCCGGGAACATCGGCTTCTGTTTTCAAATCGATGGAAGTAATTTTAAATCCGCCCCCGGCGGGTTCGAGTTTTACGCTCGCCGTCGTGCTGATGCGTTTGGCGGGATGCCCCGCTTTCTCGAGGTTGAGCGAAAGCGCCATGGAAAAACAGCCAGCCTCAGCCGCGCCGATCAATTCCTCGGGATTCGTTCCCGCGCCGTTCTCGAAACGCGACGAGAACGAGTAAGAACCTTCGAAAGCGCCGCTCCCGAGTTTCACCGTACCCTTGCCCGCTTTCAATGTGCCTTCCCAAACAGCCGATCCAGTTCGTGTTGCCATGATCGTTCAAGTTGCTGCTGATGATTCAAGTGCGCAACCAAATGGGATGGAGCGCGCTGCGCCGCTCAGCAATCGAGCGGGTTTACGGGACTCTGTAACCTGGCTTTAGGAGTGAAAGCGGTGCCTTGTCGAAGCGTGACCGATTGTTTGCCGGTAGCGCGCTGTTTCCGATCATCTGCGATTGCTGGCTCAGGCGCGTTGGTTGGGGTTGTGGGCGATAATTGGGCGGAATAACGCGCACGGTCATGAAGCTCGGATTCTGCCGTGCCCAGGAAAGCGCCTGCCGCTTGGTTTCAAAAAATCGATCGACCACGATGGCGCCTTTTTCGTAAGCGGTGCGGCCGCCTCGACGCGCCGCCTTGCGACTGACCACGGCTGAACCGGTATCGACAGCTACGAGACTCGTGCGGTCGGGGAAAATTACCTGACTCCCATACGGAATTTTTCGTGGATCGACCGCGCAATGACCGGACCGTAATCGTGTTCCAGTGGCACACTTGTGTTGTCGCGTGTAATGATCGGAACCGCCGCCGCCGCTAGCCCAATAGACGGTGACGCGAGCTAACAGAGATTGCTCACGCGCCGATGCGGTGCACATCAGCAATAAGACAAGCCCTAGCGTTGTAATGAACCGTTTCATGTTTGTCTTCTTTTGTTCCCGCAGGGCGGAAATCTATTGCCATATAAAGCAAGATTCGGGGGAGCCAGGCCCAAGAAGTGATCTTAAAAGTACATTCGGAACTGGCCGGCAAGGCGGTCGCCTGTAAGGGGTTATTACGCCTTCACGCGCCAAATAGGCTATGAGGCCAGAGATTCCCGCTCTCGCGCGAGCGCGACTTGCCTGCGCCCGAGCCACAAGCTGAGCGCCAGCCAAATCCCCGCCAGCGGCGCTGCCACGAAAGAGATTCCAGTCAGACCCAGACCGACCCATGTGAGCAATTTGTAAGACCACGCCCCGGTTTGATCGCCGGCGCGGTATACAAACGTGTCCATGAAACTCTTGGCCTTGTACTTATCCTCGCGTCGCAAAACGGTGAACAGAACTTCGCGCGCCGGGCGCGAAACGGCATAGTTGCCCGCGCGCCGCAACGTCTGGAAAACGACCAGCAGCGACAGAACCGGCGTGAACCCCATCCAAAGAAATCCGATTAGGCTGATCATCGGCAAGAGCGCGAGCGTGATTCCGACGCCGAACCATTTTAGTAAGCGGCCGGTCAAAAAGATCTGGATTCCAATCGTGAGGACATTCACCGCCACATCGACCCAGGCGAAGAAGGCCGTGCGCGCGCCGCGATCGTGGAATTGATGTAGCGTAATATCGGCCTGCTGAAAATAGACGAGGGTGGCGGTAATCGCGTGTAAGAGCATGAACGCGCAAATGCCGAGCAAATAGGGCGAACGAAAGACGTGCGAGATGCCCGCCCATATACTGCCGCCGATTGGCTTTTCCGCTCCGGCGGGTTCTAGATCTTGTCGATGTTGAACTTCGGCTGGAAAAAATCGCACGCATTGCGCAGCGATCTCGAGCATCACGGCGGAGATGAGCAGCAAATTCACCGTGCCGATCTTTTTCACCAGCACTCCCGTCATGGCCGCGCCCACGATTGCACCGAGGGTTCCGCCGACGCTGATGAATCCGAACAGCCGTTTTCCCTGATCGCTGTTGAACAAGTCGGTCATGAACGCCCAAAAAACCGTGACCACGAAAAGATTGAAAACGCTTACCCAAATGAAGAAGGCGCGCCCGAGCCATACATTTTGCGCGGGAGGGAGCGTACGCATGAGGACAAAAAAGATGATGAGGTTTGCGATGAAGAAGCGGTAGGCCATCGGGATAAATCTCCGGCGCGGCATGCGCGCGACGATGGTGGAAAAAAGCGCGTTCGCGATCAACATCGTGACCAACACAGCGGTGAACATCCACGACAGATTTTCGAGACCTTCCGCGCCGATATTATCGCGAATCGGTCGAAGCACGTAGTAGCTGCCGAGGACGAGAAAGTTGAAAAGAAAACCGAGCCAGAGGGCCCGGATTTCTTCCGGACGAGCGTCGACCAGCTTTTGGAATATTTTCTTCATCTTGTTGTCACGGCGCTCCGTCGCCGTGTCGATGCGCCCCGAGTGAGCGCGGGACGGCTAGATCTTCTTGTGCCACGCCGCCAGGACTTCGGCTTCGCGTTCCGGTGTCAGCCCGGCCTTCAGTTTAGATTGTCGATCCTGCGGCTGCGATTTGAACCAGGCCACCGTGTCGCGAGTGGTGTCGGCTAGAGCGCGAAATGTCATACCTTTCCCGATCGCGCGTTTGTTGCTGATTTGATTGCCGCCTGCTTCTTCGCCGCGCGGCGGAATCCAGACCGGCATGTCCGACCACGGTTCGACTTTTTGTGCGGCGAGAAAATCGGCATTCACCCACGTGAACTTTGCCTTCGAACTGAGTGCGCTCTTCATTGTCTCGAGCATGTTGCCAATGCCGAGTTGCTGCGCTGGGCCGGTTGCGTTGTAAATCCCGGTCTCGCCATTCTCGACCATGCGGATCGTCCATTCGGCCAGATCGCGTCCATCGATGAATTGCACGGGATCGCTCGGAGCGCCGGGCGCGAGCACTTCGCCGCCGCGATCGACCCGCATCGGCCAGTAGCTGAAGCGATCGGTTTCGTCGCGTGGTCCGACAATCAGTCCCGGCCGGATGATCAACGTCTTTTTCGGAAACCACTTTTCCGCCTCCTGCTCGGAGAGCGCTTTGAGCGGACCGTAGAGCGCGTATTTTGATGCGATGATAGTTTCACGCGATTCCTTCATCGCATCTGGCCCGGTGTATTTCGCGAGCGGCGCGCTTTCGTCCGTGCCCGGTTTGCTCGTATCGGAGTAAACCGAAATGGTGGAGATGAAAACGTAACGGTCGACGTTGCCTTTGAGAATCTGCGCTGCATCGCGCACCCACACCGGCGCTGATGTCGGGTTATCGATCACGACGTCCCATTGCCGATTCTTCAAGGCGTCGAGCTGTCCGTTGCGATCGCCGATCAATTGCTCTACTCCTTCCGGCGTTTCTCCCGGGTGAGTCTTGCCCCGATTAAAGGTCGTGATCTTGTGTCCGCGCTTGAGCGCATACTGAATTTGAAATGGCCCGGTGAACCCGGTTCCGCCCAGAATGAGAATGCGCAAGGACTTAGCAGATTTCTCCGCGAACAAGGGACCAACGCTGAGCGCAGTGCCGGCGGCGGCGGAAAGTTTGATGAAGAGGCGGCGAGTCGTCGATGTATTCATGCTCGCGCTAAAGACATGCAGAGTTGTCTTTTATGCAACGTGAATAGCAACAATTGCGACGAACAATCTGCGAAGGTTCGTTAACGAATGGCGGATTTTATTTCTCGTCTCTAAGCGAAACGGAGCGGTAGTCCTAGTCGTACGATTCGGCGCCGCACGGCCCACCATAACGGAATTAATGGCAGCAGCGCCAAGGCGGAAGCGTCCAATGTTTGCAAACCGGGCGACGCTTGAACTGCCGCGATCGTCTCGGCCGTCGTGTTCGAGGTCGCTTTTATTTGGGCCAGCATTGTGCCGTGTTCCGGCAATGGCCGTTTCTTCGAGCCCGGGGTCACCACTTGGAGCGTCATGAAGTGGGGGTGCGTGTCAGCCCAGGCCAGCGCTTCTTCTTTAGTTTCAAAATATCGATCAACCACAATTGCATCCCGTTGCGCGACATTCCGGCCACTGAGCCGCGCCGCTTGGCGACTGACTACCGCCGGGCCGGTATCGATAGCTTTGCATTCGGCTCCATCGGAGAAGATAACTTTGCTGCCGTACGGAATTCGATCTGGATCGACCGCGCAATGCCCCGGGCGTAATCGCGCGCCGTTGTAGGCTGCCCGTTGCTGCTGTGAATCGCGGGACGCCCAATAAACCGTGACGCGAGCGAGCACGGTTTGCTCCCGTGCGAAAACGGCGGGTATGAATAACAAGGTAAGTGTTATGGCGGTAATAAATTGCTTCATGATTTTTTTAGAATCGGTCCCGAAATTCGTTAAAGGCTGCGAACGAAACGAAGTCGTTCGGTCAAATCTCAGGGAACAGTAGCTACACTTTAGATTCGAAATTCCTCGGCGGGACGGCCGTAGGCTACCAACAGAATCCTTAGATGAATTCCGCCGGGATTTATTCACAAAAGACTTGTTCACCTGGCATGTGCCCTGCGATAACACGGCTCCGTGCGACGAACTGTTTTCTTGTTTTCCTTCGCGATTTGCGGTTTGGCTTTTTGTCTGGCCGAAAGTCGAGCTGATGGTTTGGCGGCGTCGCAGTCGCGGTTTTACTACAAAGACTCCGGAGGGAACGTTGGCTCAGCCCGAATTGTTCGGCGCTATTACTGGAAACCAATTGTTCATCCGTTCGCGACTATCGATTCGCGTATCGATCCAACGCTCAGACGCGCCGCGACGATTGCGGAAGAGCGCGCTCACGCCCACTCAAACGCGCGTTGCTGGCATTATGTGAAGGAAGCTTTGGTCGCCGCTCACGCGATCAATTCCTATCCAAAAACTGCATATGCCGCCGAAGCTGGCGACGAACTGGTTCGCGACTACGGCTTCAAGCGATTGTCGGTCCGCGATCCTTACAAAGCTCCGCTCGGCGCGGTTTTGGTTTACGGCAACAAGGCGAGGGGCCACGTCGAAATTCGAACGAGGGACGGGTTCGTCAGCGATTATCACTCCAAGAATCGCTGCTTCTATCCGCTGCGCGCGGTCTACGCGAAATTCTCCTCGTAACCGGCTGACTTCTGTAAGGTCGCTTATCAATTCCTAGTGCGGTTGAGCGGAATTAGAAACTCGCAAAACTCGCTTCACCTCTTGATTCTTACGGGATGGCGCTCCGTATCGCGATGTGGTCGGGACCGCGCAACATTTCTACCGCGATGATGCGGTCGTGGGGGAATCGAGCCGACACTGTCGTGGTCGATGAGCCGTTTTACGCGTACTATTTAAGAGCGACCGGCAAGAAGCATCCCGGCGCAGACGAAGTGATCGCGAACGGCGAGACCGATTGGCGGAAAGTGGTCGAGCAATTAACGGGTCCGATGCCGAGTGGAAAGAACATCTTTTTCCAAAAACAAATGACGCACCATCAATTGCCTGAAGTAGATCGACGTTGGCTTGGCGCGCTCACGAACTGTTTCCTCATTCGCGACCCGGCCGAAGTGATCACCTCATATATAAAGAAGAACGACGATCCGACGGTGGAAGATCTAGGTTTTGTGCAGCAAGCCGAGATCTTCGATTGGGTTAATCAAAATACGGACCAGCGCCCTCCGGTTATCGACGCCAAGGATGTTCTGCAGAATCCGGAGCGAATGTTACGACTTGTCTGCGAAACGGTCGGCATCGAATTCGACGACGCGATGCTTTCGTGGCCGCCGGGTTTGCGGGAAACCGACGGAGTCTGGGCCAAATACTGGTACCCCGAAGTGGCAAGATCGACATCGTTCCAGGCGTACCGGTCGAAGAACGAACCGGTGCCGGAACGGTTGCGCGAAATTCACGAACGCTGCCGAGAATGTTATGACCGGCTCTATGAATACCGGCTGCACTAAGAATTTAACCGCGGATTACGCTGATTTCGCTAATAGTTGCAGCCGTGGCCACGGTGTAGAGGCGCGTGTCCTCACGCGCAGATTTAATCAATTGCGGCTGAGACAGCCGCCACTGCACCAACTTGAATTCTTAGATAATCTGTGTCATCCGCGGTTAAAAAAATGCTGCAAAAATTTAACGAGAAAAACCGCGACCTGATCGTCAACATCAACGGTCGGCTTGTCCATCGCGATGAGGCCGGGATCAGTCCGTTCGATTCCGCGGTGCAAGGCGGGGACGCGGTCTGGGAAGGATTGCGGCTTTACCACGGCCGCATCTTCAAGCTGCACGAGCATCTCGATCGGCTGCAGCGTTCCGCGACCGCGCTTTCATTCGCCGAAATTCCATCTCGCGAAAAGATCATCGACGAGATCAAGCGCACGCTCGCCGCCAACAAGATGCGCGACGGTGTGCATGTCCGTCTCACGCTCACGCGCGGAGTGAAGATCACTTCCGGGATGGACCCGCGCCTGAATAAATCAGGGCCGACCTTGATCGTGCTCGCCGAACACAAGGCTCCGGTGTATGCAAAAACAGGCCTAACGTTAATAGTAAGCGGCATTCGCCGCCCGCCGCCGGAGATTCTCGATCCGCAAATCCATCACGCCAATCTGCTAAACTCAATCCTGGCCAAGATCGAAGCGAACAACGCCGGTGCGGATGACGCGCTCATGCTCGATGTGAACGGAAACGTCGCCGAGACCAACGCGACGCACCTCTTCATCGTGCGCAAAGGCGAGCTGGCCACAAGCCGCGTCGTCGCGTGTCCTGAAGGAATCACGCGTGCGACCGTGCTCGAGATTTGCGTCGCCGAAAAAATCCCGTGTGTCGAAGCGGATTTGAAACTCGACGACGCTTATCGCGCCGACGAGGTTTTTTGCACGGGAACGATGGGCGAACTCGCCGGCGTCACCAAGATCGATGATAAAATCATCGGCGACGGCGAAGTCGGTCCGATGACGAAACGCTTAAGCGATCTCTACGCGCAACGCACCGCAACCGAAGGCGTCCAGTTTGTCGAGTTGTAGCGCTTCAGCGCATGCTGCGGCCGAGCTCACTCACGATCTCCACGTAGGCTTTCAGCGCAGTTGATGGGTTCCCCGGTTTCCATGCGATACACGATTCCGTCTCTACGGCGGGCTTCAACGGCCGGAAGACAACGCTCTCGTGAGGGAGTTTTTTCACCTGTTCGGGTAAGAGGGCGACCCCGAGGCCGGCGGCGACCGATTGAATCACCGTCCGTTCGATATCTGCGTCCTGAAGAACCCTGGGGCTAAAGCCGACGCGTTGGCACGTCCCAGTCAGCCAGTCACGGTAACCCGGGTAGCTGGATTCCGACATCCCGATGAAAAACATTGGTTCAAGCTCTTTCAGTTTGACCATCGGTTTGCTCGCCACCGGGTGATTTTTTGGCAAAGCCGCGACTACGTTGTAGGATGCGATCGAGCGAAACTCCAAGCCGCGTTGCTCGATGGCTTCCCGTAATCCGACGAAACCCAGGTCGATCCTACCATCCTCGATGGCGTGAAATTGATCGCCACATGTCATATCGAAAAGGTTGATCGAAACGGTGGGGTAGGAACGTTGGAACGAGGCGAGGGTAACCGGAAGCAAGTCGTAAAAAAGATTAGCCACGTAGCCGATGTTGAGGGCGGTGATTTCACGCCGGCTCAAATGCTGCACGGACTCGACAATCTCCTCGGCCAGACTGAGCACACGTTTCGCGTCCAAGAGGAACGCGCGGCCCTCGTCGGTTAAGCTCACCTTTTGTTTCGTTCGATCGAGCAGGCGGACGCCGATCTCATCCTCTAAGTCTCTTATTTGCCGGGTGAGCGAAGGTTGCGCGAGATGAAGCTTCTCGGCGCCTTTCGTAAAACTAAGCGCCTCTGCGACTGCGACGAAATATCGCAAATGTCGAAGGTCCATGGCGGGGATGAGATGGTTAATTCTAACCGGCTCTCGCCGGGGAACCCAACAAAAATAGGCAGCTTCGTCAGGCCTGCAATCACTTTTTTTACCAAGGTATGAAGGCGACTTAAACCGTCTCGGGGCTGCGTTTTATGCCTTTTCGCTATCACCGTCGAAGGAACAAGGTATTGGCCGCCGGACGAGAGCGCCGTAATAATAGTCACGCCATGGCCATTCGCTCGTCGTCAAAGATGAATCGAAGTGCTTCAGTTATCTGGGAAGGAAACCTCCGGGAAGGATGCGGTAAGCTCAGTACCGAGAGCGGGGTGTTGTTCAATACCCAATACTCGTTTCGGACCCGCTTCGACGAAGGAATCGGAACCAACCCAGACGAGCTCATCGCCGCCTCGCTCGGTGGCTGTTTTTCTATGGCGCTCTCGAAAGAGCTGGCGCTTTCCGGACTCCATGCCGAGCGCATCGATACCACGGCGACCGCCACCCTGGAAGAACTCGCGGCCGGTTGGACGCTCACGCGCATTCAACTCGACGTTCGGGCAAAGGTGCCGCACGCGACGCAGGATCATTTCATCGATGCCGCTTTGGCGGCGAAGACAAAGTGTCCCATGGCGCGGTTGCTCAACACGAACATTTCCATGACCGCCCACCTCGATACATGAAAAACGGCAACGCCAAATTGGGCAGCCGAGCCTCCAAGAATGGGCACGCAAAGCCAAGGGACCTTGCTTTGCGTACTTCCGAACTGCGCTATCGCCGATTATTCGAATCGGCGCAGGATGGAATCCTGATTCTGGATGGCGAGACCGGCGAGATCATCGATGTGAACCCATTTCTTCTCGATCTCTTGAATTACCATTTTCGAGACATGGTAGGCCTCAAGCTCTGGGAGATCGGCCAATTTAGGGACGTCGCCGCAAACCGCGAGGCCTTCGAAAAACTACAGAAAACCCAATACATCCGGTATGAAGACCTTCCCTTGGTTACGAAGGACGGAAAGAAGATCCAGGTCGAGTTCGTGAGCAACGTTTACCTGGTCGATGGCCAGAAGATCATTCAATGCAATATCCGCGATATCAGTGACCGCGCGAAAGTGCAGGAGGTGTCGCAGACGCACCTGACCGCGCTGTTGGTTGAGAACAAAACAAAAGACGAATTCCTGGCCGCTCTTTCGCACGAACTGCGAACTCCGCTCAGCGCCATCTCGTCGATGCTCGACGTATTGGAATTGCAACAGAACCTGGCGAACATGTCGCAGGTCGAGACCCCGCCGGAATTGGATAGGTCGGGCCTGGCGCTCATTCGTCGCAACGTCCACATCCTGGTCAGTCTCATTAACGAATTGCTCGATCTGACCCACATCTCGCGCGGCGATGTTCATCTCGAGCTGGCCACCATCGACGCGCATCATGCGGTCGGGGATGCGCTTCGCGATTTGTCGGTCCAGATCAAAGCCAAAAGAATTGATCTGCGCGTCAACCTCCGGGCGGAGTTTCGCCACATCAAAGTAGATGGCGCAAAATTTCACCGGATCATTACCAATTTAATGGGCAACGCGATCAAGTTCACACCGGTCGATGGGAAAATTCGGGTGACGACGACAAACGCACCCAACGAGGATCTCGTCATCGAAATCTCCGATAGCGGAATGGGAATTGATTCAGAATCGCTTTCCCGCATTTTTTCCCCCTTTGAGCAGGGTGATATTTCCACCCGCCGGCGCTTCGGCGGTTTGGGTTTGGGACTCTCGATCTCAAAGAGCCTGGCTGAAGCTCATGGCGCCACGCTCGAAGCTGAAAGTGAAGGACAAGACAACGGCTCGACCTTCAGGCTGCGGTTCAAAACCGAGCAGATTTTTCCGGGTGAACTCGTCCTAATGTCTCAGCCCATTTTGGTAGCGTCGATGCGCGTCCTTCTGGTTGAGGATCACGCCGATACTCGCGAGTGCTTGCATCGCCTCCTGGAATCGGGTGGCCATACGGTCCGCTCAGTAGAGGATGTGCGGAGCGCGATCAAATGGAGCGAGCGCGAGAAATATGACCTCCTCATTGCCGATGTCGGTCTGCCCGACCGGAGCGGTTTGGAACTCTTGCGGGAACTTCGCCAGCGCGACCCGCAGTTGCTGGCCATTGCCTTGAGCGGCTACGGAATGCCACAAGATTTCGTCAATAGTAAAGAAGCCGGGTTTGTCCAGCATTTCGTCAAACCGGTGGATGTGCACAAATTGCATGCGGTCATCAATTCGTTGGCCACGGGCAAAGCATTCGCGAGTAGTTGAGTGAGACTTCGGCGACTGGATCAGGAAACTGCATAACGCACGGCGACAAACGGTGATCGAGTTGCCGAGTAATGTAGTGGCGGCTGTCTCAGCCGCAAAAATTGTGCAGCGTCAGCGTGATCAGCGCCAGCAAAATGAAACCGGGCGACTTAAGCAATTGGCGAAACGCAAAACGAAGATCGCTCATCATAGGCGTAATGGTCCTTATCTATAAAGATGCGCCTACCGGCGCAATCGGATTCAATTAAAGAGACGCCGCTGTCGGGCGTTATTGTCTCTTTGATTAGTGGAAGCTGGCGAGACTAGAACCCGATGCGAAGTCCGCCGCTGACGGCGTTATTGTCGTAGTTGTTACGACCGAGCACGCCGTCGTAGTAAACGTAAGTCGAAAAGCGGTTGTTCCACTGCATGTTCATGCCCGTGCCGACCAGCGCGGAGTCGCGGCCGATGTCGGGTCCGCGCACCCGGAAAACACCGCCCGCTCCGGAGGCAAGCTGCGAATCAACCTGGTAAGCGCTGTCGCAGTATTCGTGTTGATAGCCCGCCCGCACTTCCGGCCGGAAGATGAAGTGACCCGCTTTGATATCGTAGGAAGCGTGCAGTCCAGTCGTGGTCCGGAACGAGTTCTCGTCCTGGTCCTGAATTATCAAAGGCGCGAGCGAACCGGTTTCAGTGAACTGGTCGATACTGACATTGGTGTACTGCACGCTTGACCAGGTCCCGATGGTCAAACAGCCAAAGGTCCAATCGGAGCCGTAGGAGATCATGGCGTTGAACTCGCTCCCGTCAGTGCTGCCGCGAACCAACTCATCTTGCAGTCCGGTGCGGCGCGTATCGTAACTGTTGAAGCCGCCGCCCACTGCGCCATCAACATAGAATTTGCTGCCGAAAAGTCCTTTGCCAAAAACCGTGGCGTAAGCGCCGACCTTCCCGCCATCGACATCCACTCGGCCGTCATCGACTAGATCGGCGGTGCTCCTGGAATAACCGGCATCAATGCCAATGGCGAAGTTGTTACACAACCGGTAATCGGCGCCAACGGTAACGTCACCCGTAGTGATGTCGTAGCCGGGAGCATTGGAATCGTCGTTACCCACGTTGACGAAATCGCCCGTGCCGGTGACGAACACGCCCCAGCGATTGTCGGGCGCGGGGGTATAGACATCGCGCGTGCTTTTGTCGGGGAGTGATCCTTTGCCGTCGGAGTCCTTGCTATAATCTTTCCCGCTCACTTGCGGCACGAACCCGTTGGCGCAAAAACCATTGGAGCCGGCGCGGATGTCGTCCATGCGCCGCTGCAAGTTGTCGTTTTGCACGACGGCCTGGGAGAATCCGATCTCATATATAGATGCGAGTTCTTCCGGTGCGATCAAATCGTAGTCGTGCGGTAGATTGCCCATCGGCTCATTGCCTAGAAAACCAATCAACGCCGCCGCCGCCGGATCGTTGACGGCGCTGTCTATATTGTGAGCAACGGATTTTTGATTGGGCGTAAGGGCCTGGGAAGAGAACGAATTCAGCAGCGCAAACACCACCCGCACATCGCTGGTATCGTAGAAAACCTGCGGCCGAATCAGGCCCGGGAAGTTGTCAGTCACAGGAAAGAATTGTCCACTGTTATTGATGGCACTGTGGGTCATGATGATGACCTGATCGCCGTTCACTGGAGTGAAATTGTTTAACCGCACCAATTGCAACGTGCCGGCCAAGGTCACAGAACTATCGACCGCGAGCAGATCGTGCTGGGCCGGAGCGAGGCCACCGATGTCGATACGAAGCGTCGCTGAGTTTGTCTGGTCGTAGGTGCCGACAATGGTCAGCGTTCCGGGTCCCGCCCCGGGACTGCCGGGACTGATGATTCCGTTGTTAGAAGCACTCGCGTTGATTAGTCCACTTCCTGCGAGAGTGCCACCCGGATCGACCGTCGTAGAACTGACAATAGAGCCGTCAATCTGCAACACGCCGCCATCGATATGCGTGACGCCAGTATAGGTGTTGCCGCCACTCATAATCAACGTGCCGGTGCCCACTTTGGTTAACGAGCCGCCCGTCCCGCCGTTTTCGCCGCCATCCTGGATCACCCCCGAAAATATTGTGCTGAGATTGTTACTGCCCACGCTCAGGTTGTGGGATCCGAGGAACACATTCCCGGTTCCTTCGATGGAGCCCACGGTCACGTTCGGAGTGGCCAGAGCGCGGTCGCTGATGTCGAGAAAACCGTTGCCGAAAACCTCGACTCGGGAAGTATCGCCGGTCGAACTAACGAAGAAAAAAATCCCGCCGCCCTGGCCGGGACCGCCGTTGGCGATGAGTGTTGCGCTGTTTGCGGCCGAAGTGTCCCAGAAAGCGGTGAAACCACCGAATGCGCCGATAACCGTGCCGGCGTTTGCAGTCAGAGTGGCGTTGTTTGCGGTTGAGCTGTTGAAAAATTCCGTTTGCCCACCGGCGGCATTAAGCCCCGAGCCGCCATTCGTCGTAAACGTGCCATGGTCAGCGCTCGAGCTGTTGTGGAAGTCCGTAACTCCGGGAATGGCGCCGTTAACCGTGCCGCCGTTAGTAATAAACATTCCATGGCTCGCAGTCGAGCTATCAAAGAAGTCGATGCGGCCGCCGCCTGCGCCGCTGACCGTGCCGGCGTTGGTCATGAAAGTGCCATTGCCCGCGATCGAGGTGTCGTGGAAGATCGTGGAGCCGCCGCCTGCGCCGTTGACCGTGCCGCCGTTGTTGGTGATCGCCGCACTGCCCGCGGTCGAGGTGTTGTTGAATTCTGTTAAGCCGGCGCCTTCGCCGCTGACCGTGCCGGCGTTGTTGGTGATCGTGGCACTGCCCGCGGTCGAACTATTATCGAAATAGGTTATGCCGCCCGCTGCGCCGTTGGCCGTTCCGGCGTTGTTACTGATGGTCGCGCTGCCCGCCGTCGCGCTCTCGTCAAAGAGCGTAACGCCCGGTCCATTGCCACCGAACGTGTCGCCGTTGTTGTTAATGGTGGCGTTAGCTGCGGTGGCGGCACCCTCGAAATACGTTTCGCCGCCCTGTGCATTGCTGACTGCGGCACCATTGTTATTGATGGTGGCGCTGCCCGCACTCGCGTTGGTCTGAAAATCTGTTTGGCCGCCGCCTGCGCCGCTGACCGTTCCGGCGTTGTTATTGATAGTGGCGCCGCCTGCACTCGAGCTGCCCTCAAAAAACAGGTTGGCGCCCTCTCGTCCACTGAGCACGGCGCCATCGTTCGTTATGGTAGTAAAGTTTCCCGCCGTGGCGCTGTTCTCAAAGGCGATCGCTCCTAAACTGCCGGCCCCGTCAACAGCCACGACAAAATTCTGTGTCAAAGCGGAATTGTTGGTGATGCCCACGCCGCTGATGGTCAATTCGAAAGTGGGGCTGGCGGTAATGGTGTAGGCGCTGGCCGTGGGGTTAAAAATGATGCCGTTGACTTCGGTGTTAGCTGAAAGAGAAACACTTGTGGTACCGGACAAATCGAAGGTCGCCGTGTCCGCTGGGCCGTTAGGCACCGTAGCGGGTGTCCAGTTAGTGGCGGTATTCCAGTCGCCGGTGCCGAAAATATCCCACTGAGCGCTGCCGGCGAAAAGCGAGCCAGCAAAAATGACGGTGAAAACGAGCGCCAACAGGCAGCGAAAAGTAAAATCGAATCGGTTCTTCATCATAAAACAAAGCCAACCGGATGCCGGCGCCTCGGATTTGAATAAGGACGGGCTGGAATGTCGAGTGAAAACGGAAGAAGTCTGAGTGCGGGCCGCCTTGACGGCCGTATCGCGACCGCGCTGTGCTCGAGAAACTAGTGCAGCGCCTTATCGGAGCCGGTGTTCCGGAGCGTCGTTAAAGCTTTGGAAGAGACGCCTCCATGACTTTTTCAGCAAGTCGATACACTTTCCATTTGGACTGAATCTTTGGCTTGATCTTCTGCCAGCCTTCTTGGGTTCGGACGATTGAAGGCACTTCATTTCCATTGGCGACCAAGTCGTCCATTATTTCAACGTACCATTCCAAAGCTATTGTCGCGTACTTAAGTAGCCGCTTAACCGTCGCTTTGCTCGCTGCAACGTCGCCTTTGAGTTTGTTAAGAAATGTCTGACCATTCCGCTCATGTAGCAAGACACCCATCAGCGCCAGCAGAAAGAATGGAGCACCACGCTTCAAGATTGCGACGCGCGATTCATTATCCTGTTCAATCGCCTCTTCCAATTCTTTTTTCACGAGATCCTTAGCAACTCGACCGGCCTGCCAAACAAGTACGAGCTCTTCCGCTCGAACTTGCGGAGGAAAGACCTCGTCGCGGTGAGTTGTGAATACCTTGCCTTTGTCTTTGTAGCCAATTGCAGGCAGGCCGCGGAACGCTGCTATGAATTGCGCGTTCAAATCATGACGGATTTGCTGGTATCTACCATCTCTCTTGAATTTTGATTTTTCAACCTCACTAAGTTTTTGAAATTCGCCTTTGCGAAGTGCGTAGAAAAAAGGGGTCGGCAACGCCGCCAATTCCTTTTTCAATTTCTTTTGAAGTTTGTTTTGGGAATTTAAATCCCATCGCCTGATCGGGTTTTGTGAATTGTTGTAAGTGATCACAGAGTCGATAACGCTTTCGGCCGCTCGGATAAAGCGCACTGGAACCCTCACATCCTCCAAAGCCACCAAAGTTGCATTCGATAGCGCCACTGTTGTCTGGCAGCCGTTAACGATACTGAAGTTTGTTAGCTGCATTCTCTTTTTCACGGGTGTCGTGAAATCGTCGCAGATGAACGTCAGTCCATTGTTGTAAGCCCAGAAATTCTTTCGCTCAGTCGTTGACGCGAGAGTATCCTGAATACCGGCATTCACGCTGCCTTTGCGAGCACCAAGAAAAAGGCGAACATTTCTGTCAAAGAGTCGGTCGCCGTGGTCTTCATAAAGCTTCCGAAGTTGCTTCCCTTCCAGCGTGGTAACTATGGCTTCACCATAGTTTCCCGTCTCTCGGAAGAAATCTGAAATGCGAATCTCACACGATTCCACTCGGGTTGCTTGATCAATGCTTTCCTCGTGAATCGTTTTGAGCGTTTCAAGGGGCATCAACTTGCAGAAGCGAGCCGGTAAAATTACCTGCTTCGCTAACGTTAAATTGTCTAGCAGCATCAGAGACTTCTTTCTTCTCCGGGCCACAAAACGCATAAACGAATTCTACGGGGTAACCGTTAGCAATAGCCGAGTTGTATTCGGTTGCCGCTAGTTCTAATTCTTTGTTTCCCTCTCGCTTGACTGCTTCCAAATCCTTCAGCCAATCAGTTGTATGTATGAGACCCAAGAGCTCGTTCTTCTTTGCCTTGTAGTGGCCTTTGCCGTTGAACTTTAACTGACCGATTATGATTCGCTCGGTCTCTTCATCTACAAAAAATAAATCGACATCCTTATCGTTGCCACCGTCAACGGAGACCGCTTCGAACGCGTCCGTTGCTTCGAGCTCGAGGTATTCGGTCGCCAACCACATTCCGAACGCTTTCCCCTCGGAAAGCTTGTACTTTTTCCGGTACGATTCGACCTGTTTGTTGAGATATTTGAGAAAGGCAGCTTCGGTCATGGGGGTTGCGAATCATACGGTCTCGATTGTCCGCGGTGCAAGTGAACTATTCAGCAAGACAAGCACATCGATTCTTTTGAGAAGAGTTTACTTGTCGATTTGACTCGCATTCTGCCCAACTGCTCGCCTTCTCGGGTTGCCGATCTATATCGCGGCTCCCCAGTTCGCTCCATTGAGCGAAGCGTTGGTCGCCAAGGCGGCAAATGCCGTCTAATTGATTGACTCGAATTTCCAATTCTCGGGCTTTGGCCAATACTTTTATTGTCTATGTCGCACTGCTCCCGCAGGCTCCATTCGCTCATGCCATTCACTCACCCTCCGGGCTTTGACTCTTTCACTCCCGTTCACTCGGCCTCTCGGCTCGCCCATCTACGTCGCTCGCGTCCCCACGGCTCCGTTCCGTCTATGTCACGGCTGGCTAGTCCGTTCCATTCTTGTTAAGACGTAGAAAACAGAAAGGATAATGACCATGGATTACAATGTGATTCGAGCATTCTTCAAGTGGTGCACCATCATCAATGGAGGGTTGCTGATTTTGGCATCCATTTTGATACGATTTGCTGGCGATTGGGTTTTCGGAATGCACAACAAATGGATCCCCATTACCGAAGACGCCTTCCATGTTGCGATCTACATGCTCCTGGGCTTCTTCAAGATCATCGTGATTGTGTTTAACCTTGTCCCATACGTTGCGATCGTGATTATCGGAAAGCAGCGTTCTGAAACCAGAAAACCTAACTAGGCGATGCAGTGAACGATAAGTGAGAAGAGTTTTCTAACCACGGATGGCACGGATAAGAGAGGCATTTGTCTGATCCGTGTAAATCCGTGCAATCTGTGGTTCTCCTAAATTCCTAGTTCGGCGAAGACGTGACAGCGGTTTTCCCGGTGATGTCGCACAAATGCGTAGATCGCGGAGCGGGAAGATTTTTCTTTTATCGGCCGTCTCGGTTGTGCTACTACATCTATTATGAATCCCTCCACCGTTCCTTCCGTCGTCGTAGCCTTGGATCGCGCGAAGAAGATCATAGCAGCGATCGTTTTCCTCGGCCTGGCTGCCCATGCGGTGGCGCAAGACTATGTTTCCAGCGAAGATACATCTCGATTCCGGGAACAGCCGTACGCGGCAGCGGAGCCGGGAATGCTTCCGCCTTCCGCCTATATCGAAATGGCCAAGAAAGCTATCCATGAGAAGTCTAAAGTGACTTTCCTCCATTTTTCGGACGGGATCGTGACCCGCCGTTTCTATCGTAACGCGCCGCCAGCGGACCGGGACATAATTTGCGTGCAGTTTGTGTATCAAGGTTCGCTCAGTGGCGGAGGCTTAATCGGCCCCGGGTTCGTTTACTCGAGAGCCGACCAACCCACTCCGGTGATTCAGGCATTAATCCGCAAGGATCGCAGTAAGATTTATCTGAAGACGATTCACTATAAACACCGGTAGCTCACTGATTCTGACAACATCGCGTTTGTGTTCTCGAGACGCATGATGCGGACGGTTCAAATTCGCCTTTTGGTCAGCTAATAATCTAAGCAACCGATCTTGCTGAAAGATTTCAGCAGTTGGCCGCTGATCGATGGCGGACAGCTTTTCCCGGTGATACCGTGCGCGAAATGGAAGCTGCCGATTGGGCGTCACTGAGCGACGAGGATCTTCTCGAACGCCGCATTTCCACGCTCGGTTTGCGGCTCGATGGCGCAGCGGTCGAACCACTTATCTGGCGGCTTTACGACGAGCTTTCGGCCAAACAGCTCGCGTTTCTTCCGCCGTGTCACGTCGGCGATGAATGGTTCGTGCCGATCGGGATCCCGGCGATCTTCGTTCCGTTCTTCCTTGTGCACGACCGGCTGCGCGCGCTGGAGCGGACGATGATGCTCGAAGTCGAGGGCGAGACGGCGGAGTGGTTCATGAAATTGATCCGGCATGAAACGGCGCATGCTTACAGTTACGCGTATCAGCTGCAGCGGAAGAAGAAGTGGCAGAAGTTTTTTGGGAAGACGTCGCGCGAATCGACTCCGAGTTTTTACCGGCCGCGTCCGTTCAGCCATAATTACGTGGTGCATCTGGACGATTGGTACGCGCAGGCGCATCCGGATGAAGATTTCGCGGAGACATTCGCGATCTGGCTCACACCTGAGTTGAATTGGCGCGAGCGTTACACCGGTTGGCGGGCATTGCGCAAACTGGAATATATCGAGGAGCTGATGAAATCGCTGGCGGGGAAACCGCCGACACACGCTCCGAAGTACCGCGTGGCCGATTACAATTGCCTGAACATCAAGCTCAAGAGTTATTACGCGCGCAAACGGAAGCTTTATGAAGATACGTATCCGGATTTCTACGACGCCGATCTGCGGCAGCTCTTCGCCGCCCAGGCGGGGATCAAAGCGAGCTCGTATCTGCGCCGCACACGGCGCCGATTGTTGAACTCGGTCTGCCAATGGACGAACGAGAAAAAGTTCCGGGTGAACAAACTCCTGGCGCGGCTGATCGATCGTTGCGACAAGCTCAATCTCCACGTGTTGAACGACGATCCGCAGCAGGATTTTCGCGTCTCCTCGTTCATCACCACGCTGGTGATGAATTATCTTTTCACCGGGAAGTTTAAGCGGACGAAATAGCGTGAAGAAGAAACTCAAAGTCCTCGTGCTTTTTGACGGCAGTGGTCCGACCACGATCGATCAGGACTTCAGCAAGGAGATGAAGACGGAGGATTGGAAGACGGAAGCGAACGTCATGGCCGCGCTCGGCACGCTCGGCCATACCGCGGAGCATCTCGGCATCTATGACGATCTCGATTTGCTCCGGCAAAAACTGGAAACCTTCGCGCCCGATATTCTTTTCAACCTGGCCGATCATTTCAAAAACAATCCCGGGTTCGATCAGAACATCGTTTCCCTTTTGGAAATGCAAGGCGTGGCTTTTACCGGTTGCGGCGCGACCGGGCTCACGCTTTGCAAGCACAAGGGCATTTCGAAAAATATTCTCGGCTATCATCACATCCACGTGCCGCACTTCGTGGTCGTCCCGCGGGGCCAACGCACCGCCCGGCTCAAACGGCCGAAATTTCCCATGGTGGTGAAGCCGGTGAAAGAAGAAGCGTCCTACGGAATTTCGCGGGCCTCCTTCGTCGAGACCGACGAGCAATTTCGTGAACGCGTGACTTTTATTCATGAGAAACACGACTGCGACGTGATCGCGGAGGAATACATCGACGGTCGCGAACTCTATGTGAGCTTGATGGGTAACACGCGGCTAACCGTCTTTCCGATCCGCGAGCTGGTCTTCCGCGAAGTGCCGCCGGACGAACCGAAGATGGCGACCTACACCGCGAAGTGGGATGAAGAATATCGCAAACGCTGGGGCTTGGCGTATCAGTTCGCCGAGAATCTCGACCCGGTGCTCGTCGCCTCCATCGAGCAGACGTGTAAACGCATTTATCGTTTGCTCACGATCGACGGATACGCGCGCCTCGATCTGCGGCTTACGGCGGACAACAAACTCTATTTCATCGAGGCGAACCCGAATCCTCATCTGGCGGAGGACGAAGACTTCGCGCTCTCGGCGGGCAAGGCCGGGTTGCCGTATCCGCAATTGATTGACCGGATCATCCGGCACGGGATTCAGACGGTTCGGGGTTAAGAAAAGCAAGATGTAAGATTTCTTAGGATTGACGTGATGCGTCCAAGAAAGCGCCCACATGCGAACAATTTATACTATGAAAACGAAATTGACGATTCTTACGATGAGTCTTCTGTCTGTTTGTCTGCTCATCCAACCAAGCGCAAAGGCTATTGGTTTGAATATCGAGGTGGGCGACCGGGGGTTTTATACGGATGGACCACGCTATTGGGACAGTGGCTACGAGTGGGTATGGGTACCCGGCAGTTGGGGCGATCATCATAAATGGTTGCATGGGCGTTATGAACGCCGTGGCGAGTTCCGTCGCGAACATGCCGGCGAGCATCATCATCCTCACTAATAAAACGAGGCCATAGCCTCTGTTAAGCTTGCTTTTGGAGCGATAGCCGATTCCGGAGGTTTGTTTGATCAGGCACGCTGGTTGAGTCGACTGCAAGCGACTCTCAGCGTGCCCTCCCCGGAATTATTCTGGAAAATTCCATTCCGGTCGTCGGAACGAAGCCGAGATCTCCGTCCTTCGCCGGAGGCGTGAAGAACGAGGCGCGTTCTGCCAGTTTCAAATTGCCAGCCGTAAATCGAACAGGCATTAAAGAAGCATGAATTGGCGAAACTTATTCACAGCGGCAATCGCAGCAGCGTTAGTTCTCGGTTGGAATCAGCAAGCGTGGACGGCGGAGGGCGATTTTCCTGAGATCAAGGCGGAGATCGCGAAGCGGCACGATGAATCGATCAAGCGGCTGCAGGATTGGATTCATCAGGTATCGATCGCGGCGGAGGACCGCGGCTATCCCGAAGGTGCGGATTATATGATGCAATTGCTGCGCGACGCCGGGTTCGGACAGGTGACGCAAATGCCGACTGATGGGAAACCGGGAGTTTTTGCCACGCTCGATGCGGGCGCGAAGAAGACGATCGGACTTTATTTCATGTACGACGTGAAGCAGTTCGATCCGGCGGAATGGTCGTCGCCGCCGACGGAAGCTGCGATCGTCGATAAGCCTGGACTCGGAAAATCGGTGGTCGGTCGCGGCGCGGTAAATCAGAAAGGTCCGGAAGCGGCGTTCCTGGCGGCATTGCACGCCATTCGCGGCGCGGGCAAGAAATTGCCGGTGAACCTCGTCTTCGTGGCGGAAGGCGAAGAGGAGATAGGGTCGCCGCATTTTCCGCAGATCGTGCATAAGCCGGAGGTGCAAGCGGCGTTGTCAAAGTGTGCGGGAATTTTCATGCCCTCGGCTACGCAAGGACTCGACGGCGCGGTGACGCTGACGTTGGGCGCGAAAGGCGTGATCGAATGCGAGCTGACTTCCAGCGGCGAGAAGTGGGGGCGCGGTCCGCAAAAGGACATTCATTCTTCGAACAAGGCGCGCGTGGACAGTCCGGCGTGGCATTTGGTGCAGGCGTTGAACACGCTGGTCTCGGCGGACGGCAACGATCCGGCGATCGATGGTTTCGCGGACAAGGCGCGTCCGATTAGCGCGGAGGAAAAAGCGATGGTGGCGGAAGCGGCCAAACGTCTCGACGAAGCGCAAGCGAAGAAACTTCTCGGGGTCCAGCACTGGGTACGAGACGCGAATTGGAACAAAGCGCTGGAGCTTTTGGTTTCGCGGCCAACGGTGAACATCGAAGGATTGCTCGGCGGTTACACCGGCCCGGGTGGCAAAACAATTTTGCCGCACAAGGCAATCGCGAAGCTTGATCTTCGTCTTGTCCCCGACATGAAAGCGGCGGACGCGCTCGCCGCGTTGAAAGCACACCTGGCGAAGCGCGGTTACGGCGATATCGAAGTGAACATGACCGGCGGCTACGATCCGAACAGTACGTCAGCGGATGCGGCTTTGATCAAAGCGCAAAAGGCCGTTTACAAAAACTCCGGCATCGACCCGATCATGTTGCCGCGCAACGCCGGTTCATGGCCGGGTTATGTATTCACCGGTGAACCGCTCAAGCTCGCGGCCGGACATTTCGGTCTCGGCCACGGCAGCGGCGCGCACGCACCGGATGAATATTACGTGATCGAATCGATGAACCCGAAAATTCAGGGAATGGACGGTGCCGTGCTTTCGTTCGTCCAGTATTTGTACGAGTTGGCGAAGGAATGAGAGTTGATGGTTGAGAATTGAGAGGAAACGAAATCTGGAAGGTGAACGGCTAAAGGCCTTTCAATAATTTACGGATGGCGTTGTGATCGCCGGCGGCGAAGAACTTAAGGCATCCTTTTTCTGCACGAAAGACAAGCCGAAGGTCTATGCCGGCACGGCACTCGAAATAATTTTCACGGAGGCGACGGATACCCAGGCCTGAGTGAAAATGCGGTTTCCCAAATCCGTCGCGGACTGCATCGATTGCGCGCGCCACTTCGCGCCTGCGCGATTTCGGAAGTTTCCGAACCCCGCGCCGAAAAGATTCTAAAAGATCAATCTGCAAGATCGGCCTCGAGATTGCCGCTGTAATTCTTGATCTTGCCCGCTTTCCGTTCGCGATTGATTTGTTGATCCGCGCGTTTTACGAAACGTTCCAGCTCCTCTTCGGTCACACCGTACTCGCGAAGGGCGTAATCATCGGCATGAATGCTAACTGGACGAAGAGCAATGACTTTATCCCCGTGCAGGATTCCGATGTCTTCCCCATTGGCCGCCCGTTTCAAAAGCGAGGAAAGGTTGACTCGGGCCTGCGTAGGAGAAAGCGTGGTCATGCGTCGATATTACGACGATATGGCGAGCAACTCAAGTGCCGGGAGGAGGTTGAAAAATTGATGAGTTGAGAGCGGAAAACGCCCAACATCCAATGTCGAATAAGAAGATCCGGCAACGCTCTACCGCAAATCCAAGAAACTTTAGGCCGGGGGCTCGCGTTTTCGCGTCGGGCAAAATACGATTCGCAGGCCGCTCCAATCGTGCACGACGCACGACGCGAATTGGGCCAAGGAAGTGGCAGAAAATTGCAAGTAGCTCTCTTGCAGGTTGTAATGGGTTAAGAAAAAACATGGCACGCCGTCCGCTAAGGGAGACGAGCATGAAGATAATTCGCCAGCCGCGACGGGCTCCCTCTCCTGCGCGAGTAGAATGCGACGTCGAACCATATTGAAGAAATCAGCATATTTAAGACTGGGCATCGGTTTAATGTGCACGGCGCTATTTGTCTTGAGCTTAGTGCGTTTTCAGCAAAATGGTTGGCGCGAAAATATTGTCGCTTTCTTGATTGGATTGCTTTCGGGTTACTACTACACGTCGGCTTGGTACGTGGGGCGGACCCGGGAAAGTGGGGGTGCTGAGAGGTGTCATCACCCCAATAACTACGACTCATCTGGTATCCAGAAGTTTTTGGGCCGCCCACACATTTAATAGGTGATGTAGCGATGGGTGAGCAGGAGATCGCAGCGTAGCCGCTGCTAGTCTTGACGATTTCGTTTTGAAGAGACCATACTCGCGGCCTACCGGAGGACGATCATGCTACATCTCGATACTGGAAATACGGCCTTCATGCTCCTGTGCGCGAGCCTGGTGATGTTGATGACGCCGGGGCTGGCATTTTTTTACGG
This sequence comes from Spartobacteria bacterium, assembly GCA_003167365.1. Taxonomy (GTDB): domain Bacteria; phylum Verrucomicrobiota; class Verrucomicrobiia; order Chthoniobacterales; family UBA10450; genus Palsa-1382. The sequence goes on from PMTM01000006.1 coordinate 763,717, forward strand.
CGGGCTCGTTGGACGAAAGAACGTACTCGCTATCATGATGCAGAGTTTCGTCTCGATGGGCTGGACCACGGTGTTGTGGTGGGCCTTCGGATTCTCGCTTTGTTTTTCCGGCGATCAGAAAACCGGCACGGATTTCTTTGGCATTGTAGGCAACCTGAACTGGGCAGGTCTCCGCGGCATCACGCTCGCTACGCCATCGCCTAACGACACGATCCCGATGGTCGTCTTCTGCGCTTACCAGATGATGTTCGCCATCATCACTCCAGCGCTGATCACTGGCGCATTCACGAACCGGATAACCTTCAAGGCTTACATGCTGTTTCTGACAGCGTGGCTGATTCTCGTTTACTTCCCGTTCGTCCACATGGTGTGGGGCGGCGGCATCCTGGCGCAGTGGGGAGTGAAGGATTTTGCCGGCGGAATTGTCGTGCACAACATCGCAGGAATCGCCGCCCTCGCCTCCGTTCTTTACGTCGGCAAACGCAAAGTCGCGGACCGCGGTCCACACAGCATTCCGCTTGTTGCGCTCGGCACTGGCTTGCTCTGGTTCGGTTGGTACGGTTTCAATGCCGGCTCCGAGTTTCGCGTCGATTCGACCACGGCGGTGGCGTTCATCAACACCGACATCGCCGCTTCGTTCGCGGCCATCGCATGGTTGCTGGTGGATTGGCGAGTTTCTAAGAAACCGAAATTCCTCGGCTTGTTGACTGGCGCCGTGGCCGGTCTTGCCACAATTACTCCCGCGGCGGGCTACGTGTCGCCGGCAACCGCTGTCATTATCGGCTCCGTGGCGGGTGTGGTCTGCTATTACGCTTGCGCGCTGAAGAACCGGCTGGGATGGGACGACGCTCTCGATGTGTGGGGCGTGCACGGCGTGGGCGGCTTTCTCGGCATCGTTCTGCTTGGCGTCTTCGCCTCGACGGCGTGGAATCCAGCGGCCAACGGCGGCGTGGACGGATTACTCGCCGGTGACTCGAGCTTCTTTTTAAAGCAGCTGGCCGCGGCGCTGTTCTCGTCTGTCTGGGCGTTCGTCTTCACGCTGGGAATGCTCTGGCTCATCAACCGCATGACGGCGGTGCGTGTCGAAGATGCGCACGAAGAACTCGGTCTAGACGAGGCGATCCACGGCGAGACCGCCTACATCGAAGGGCTGTAGCCAGCTGCCACAATCTGGATTTCCGGACGAGTCGCATCTCAGACCAGTTCGAGTAATCTGAGAACGATGCGAGCGCTGGTTGTTGATGACGAACAGAATATTCGGCGCACTTTGACTGTGGCGCTCGAGTCAATGGGCTATGAAGTAGCAAGTTCGGCGAACGGATCCGGCGCGTTGAACGAGATTAAGGCACGCCGGTTCGATGTCATGTTACTCGATCTCAAATTGAGCCAGGAGAGCGGGCTTGATGTGCTGGAAGAAGCGATTCGAATTTCGCCAGCTCTGGCGGTGGTGATCATGACGGCGTTCGCATCGATTGAGACCGCCGTGGAAGCAATGCGTCGTGGAGCTTTCGATTATCTCCCGAAGCCGTGCACACCGGAGCAGCTTCGACAGGTTCTCACCCGCATCCAAAAAACACGAAAACTGGAACGGCGCGTGGCGGAGTTGGAATCCCGCTTGAGCGCGGACTCGCCTCAGGTCGATCTCACCACGCATTCGCCCGCGATGGAAAAGGCATTCGACGTCGCATTGAAAGCGGCTGGCACGGATGCGACGGTTTTGCTCTTAGGTGAAAGCGGCACCGGCAAAAGCGTACTCGCGCGCGCGATACATCAGCGCAGCTCGCGCAACAGCGGAGCGTTTGTCACCGTCAGTTGTCCGAGCCTCACGCGCGAACTTTTGGCCAGCGAGTTGTTCGGTCATGTAAAAGGAGCGTTTACTGGAGCGCTCGCCGAAACATGGGGCAAGGTAACCGCCGCGGAAGGCGGCACACTCTTCCTGGACGAGATTGGGGACTTGCCGCCTGAGATTCAGGCAAAGCTGCTGCGATTACTCCAGGAGCGCGAATACGAACGAATCGGCGAAACCAAACCGCGTTACGCGGACGTGCGAATCATCGCGGCCAGCAATCACGACCTGGCGAAGACCGTGAAGGCGGGAACTTTTCGCGAAGATCTTTATTACAGACTCAATGTCATCTCGATTACGCTGCCGCCGCTGCGCGACCGTGTGGATGATGTCGAACGGCTCGCGATGGCCCATCTTCGTTCCGTGGCGAATCAATGCGACAAGCAAGTCGAGAGCATTTCAGCCGAGGCGCTCGATTTGATGAAACGCTACAACTGGCCAGGCAATATTCGCGAATTGCGCAACGTGATTGAACGGGCAGTCATTCTTAGTAGCAGCGATAAGATCGAGGCCAGCGATCTCACCGAGATGATTGAGCCGGATTCAGAAGTTCGGGTTGGAGGCAGGGTAAGTTTGGAAGAACTCGAAACCGCGCATATCAAAAAGGTGATCGCGAATTCCAAAACACTGGAGGAAGCGGCCGAGATGCTGGGCATCGATGCAGCGACACTTTATCGGAAACGGAAGAAGCTCTCCTAGATTGCAGATCGCGGTCTCGCGGCCGCGCAATTCGTGCAAAATGCGACGCGCGGGAGCTGCCAATCTAATGGGCGATTTGCGTAAGATCCTTTCCGTGACGACGTAACACGGCATCACGCGTCTATGGCACAGCCTGAGCTAAAACGGGGATTAATGCTGCGGAACCGAATCATTCTCGGCCTCACTCCCATCTTCATTCTACTTATCGCCATGGGCATTTACGCTGTTTCTTTGTTCGCCAAGTTGGGCGGCGCCGTTGACGTGATCCTGCGTGAGAACTTTCGCAGTGTTCTCGCAGCGCAGAATATGAAGGAAGCCGCCGAGCGCATGGACTCAGCGCTGTTTTTTTCACTGGTGGGTGAAGAGCAGAGAGGCCGTCGGATGTACGAACAAAATCTGCCGGCCTTCCGCGAAAATCTGAAAATCGAACTCAACAACATTACGTTGCCGGGCGAAAAGGAATTAGCGGAGAAGGTTGCCGCCCTGCATGACCGTTATGTAAAACAGGCCGAGACGTTCTGGAACTTTAACGATTTGGCGCAACGCCGGCAGATGTACTTCGGAGAAATGTTGCCGACGTTCACCGAAATCAAGGAGACGGCCAATACAGTCCTGCGCATTAATCAAGACGCGATGTTGAAGGCCGATCGAGATGCGCGTCTCCTGAGCGCGACCTCGATTCGTTACATGATCATCGCGATCGGCGGCGGGCTCGTCATTGCCGTGTTTTTCGCGGTGCGATTACAACGATCCATTTTGCGCCCAATCCGAGCACTGACCGCGTCATCCAGGGAATTGGGCACAGGCAATCTCGACCAGGTTGTGCCGGTCCTTTCGCACGACGAGCTGGGCCAGCTCGCCGATGCATTCAACAAAATGGCGGGAAAACTTCGCGCCTACCGTCAGGTCACCAGTGACCAGATTCTCCAGGCTAAGCAGATGACGGAGATCACGTTCTCCGCATTCCCGGACGCAATCGTCGTCTTGTCGCACGACGGCAAAATCGATTTCAAAAACCCGGCAGCGGACCGTTTGTTTGTCAGATTAGGCAAGGATTATTTGCCGAGTCCGTTCATGGCGGAAGCTGAGCGCGTCTTGAAAGGCGGTGCCGATTTTTTGCCGACGGATTTAGCCAAGGCGCTTTGCCTGCGCATCGATGACAAGGAAACTTTTATTTTGCCGCGCGTAATCGGGATGCGCGATGATTCCGGAAATATTTTTGGCGCGGCGGTTGTTCTTCAAGATGTAACTCGTTTTCATCTGCTCGACGAGATGAAGACCAATCTTGTCTCCACCGTGAGCCACGAATTGAAAACACCGCTTACCAGCGTGCGCATGGGACTTCATCTTCTGCTCGAGGAAAAAATCGGCTCTCTCAATCCGAAACAAGTCGAACTGCTCCTCGCCGCCCGCGAGGATTCCGAGCGTCTTTTGCGCATGATCAATGATCTGCTCGATCTCGCGCGGATTGAATCGGGGTCGCGCCGAATGAGTCTTGAACGGCACTCTCCGAACGATCTTGTGCAAAAGGCGGCAAGCGAACTTGTCGATCTTGCCGAAGCGCGCGACGCCCGCCTTAAACCGGAAGTGGAAGCGGGTCTGCCCGAGGTAGCGGTTGAACCGCAGCAAATCTTCCACGTTTTTTCCAATCTCGTTTCCAACGCGGCAAAGTATTCGCGCGCCGGCGAAGAAATTGTGATTGCGGCACGGCGCGATCGCGAGGGCGTCCGCTTCTCGGTGATCGATCATGGCCCGGGAATTCCATTGCAATATCAGTCGCAAATGTTCGAGAAATTTTTCCGCGTGCCCGGCACGGATTCCCGCGGCGCAGGCTTGGGCCTTGCCATCGCGCGCGAGATTGTGGCTGCACATGACGGCCATGTCGGCGTCAACAGTCAGCCCGGAAAAGGAAGCGAATTCTATTTCGTTCTGCCCGAAGCCGAAGTGATAACACGATCCGCTAAACCGGAGGGAAAGAAATAATGAACAAACAAATCCTAATCGTAGATGACGAGCGCAACGTGCGCATGGTGTATAGATCGGCTCTCGAAACCGAGGGTTTCGACGTTACGGAAGCGGAGTCCGGTGCGGCGGCCGTAGAAAAATTCGCGAAATCGAAATTCGATGTCGCGGTGCTCGATCTACGCATGCCGGAAATGGACGGCCTGGAGCTTTTGGAAGTGATGCGGGACAAAAACATCAAAACGCCCGCCGTGATTATCACCGCCTATGGCGACGTGCCGAATGCGGTGAAAGCAATGAAGCTTGGCGCGATCGATTTCCTGGCCAAGCCCGTCACGCCGGAGCAGCTGCGCACACTTTTGAACGAGGTGATCGAGCGACATGCTCCCTCGCCGTCGCAGGATCGAAAATCAAGTGCGCCGAAATATAGGGCCGAGCCGAACATTCATTTGCTCGCCGCCAAGCGCGCCATAAACAATCGGGAGTTTGACGTGGCCCGCGGCCATTTGGCCGAAGTGATTAAACAGAATGACCGCATGATCGAGGCGCATAATCTTCTCGGCGTTTTGTTTGAAATGAAAAATGAGTATGGGGTGGCGAAAAGGTGTTACGGCCGTGCCATCGCGATAGACTCACAATACGAGCCGGCCCAGCAAAACATGCGGCGCCTTTACGAGCTGTTTCAATTCGGTTCGAGCAAGGAGCCGATAAACCTCGGCGAATAGGCGCGGGCGAGCTTGCAATTTGCATTTCGGTAAACGCTAAAGGCTGCATTTTGCACGGAACCGATCACGTTCCGCGAGTGCTCCGATCACGTTAACTCGTTCAAAGGGAGCTAGATACTTATTCGTACGGTTTTTAGGCACGCTGAGAGCTAAGCACCACGCCATGCGCATTAATGTGAGCTACGCGAAGACTTCGCCGTTGCGAAGAACTGCCGCGGATAGGCAATTGGTCCCAGCAGATGTCGACTGATCGCGCTCGCATTTCGCCAAGACAAACCTTCTCTGAAACAACCGCCACATATGTTTAGAATCCTCAAGCCAGCATTACCGCCAGTTTCCGCGCTCTGCGCCTTCGCCTTTGTAATCACGCTATCTGCCGTGTCCGCCCAGGACGCCTCCAATCAAACCCTCACACCGAAAGCGAAGACCAAGACCGAGATCAAAGAGGAACAAGCGAATAAAGCCAAGGTCGCGGAAAAGAAATTACACGAACCATTTTTGAAACGCTTGGACGAAGCTTTTCTGGAACAATTGGGCACGCCCGCTTGTGTCCCACCTGCGCCAGACGCTCCAAATACCCGGCGCATTCCGCCGGCGCCATTTGATTCGCCGCCATTTCCGAGCGGCGATTGGCAGATTGGTGGGAGCCAGATCATCGGCGATCCAGGCGAACTCGCGCCGTATCCATTGATGCAGGCAATTTACGAAGGACCGGGCGGTCAGGCTTGGAAAGACAGCAAGATCCAGATTTATGGCTGGGTCAATTTCTCAGGAAACATCAGCACTTCACATCCGTCGAGCACTAGCCAGAACGGAAACTTCCCACTCATTTACGATCTGCGTCCCAATCGGATGGAGCTGAACCAATTCGTTGTTTATCTTGAGCGGCTGGCGGATGAAAATCAGACGGATCACGTTGATTGGGGCTTCCGGATTTCAACGCTTTACGGGCTCGATTACCGGTTCACGACAACCTACGGGTTTCTCAGCGATCAATTGTTAAAGCACAATAGTTACGCCGGTTTCGACATGCCGATGATTTATCTCGATATCTACGTTCCGCAGATTTTTCAGGGAATGAACATCAGAATTGGCCGCATCATTTCCGAGCCTGATATCGAAGCGCAGCTGGCGCCGAACAACCTCATGGCCAGCCACTCGCTCCTTTATAGCTTCGATGACTATTGTCATGAAGGAATTTTTACGACCACGAAGATTAACGATCAGTGGACGATTCAGGCCGGCATAGATTGCGGCACTGACGTCGCCATTTGGCAAAATGACCCAGGCCGCCAGCCGACCGGCACGGTCATGATTCAATGGACTGCGCCGAACCAAATGGATTCAATCTATGCCGGTGCCAACAGTTTCAACAACGGTGCGTTTGGCTACAACAATCTGCAACAATTTGTCGGAACCTGGACGCACAAGTTCAACGACAAAGTCTACACCGCGACCGAGGCCTGGTACATGTATATGGAAGACGCAACGACTCATCCGACAAATGATGTGCCGTTCCAAAACGGTTTTTTCCCTGTGCAACCCGGTTACGCGCCGGAGTGGGCGGTTGTGAACTACACTATGTTCCGTTTGTCGCCGGGCACGTTCCTTACAGTTCGGAACGAATACTTTAATGACAAAGTTGGCAGCCGCACCGGCTTTGCCACGCAGTATTCCGAGCATTCAATCGGCATTACGTGGTGGCCGGACAAAATCATCACCATTCGTCCCGAACTTCGGTTCGATCACTCTTACGACACCCCCGCGTATAATAATGGAACCGATAAGAGTCAGCTCGCCTTTATTACCGACGTGATTTACCACTTTTGAGCGTGACCAACGTCAATGCTTAATGCTTGAGCCAATGAGAATTCAAACGCTAACATATCGCGTCACGCAAAGTGATGGCACATGCTTTAGGCTCATCGTTAATCTTGTCTTGGTCACCGTTGCCGCGCACCTCGGTGTCGCGGATGAGGTAGCAAGCGCGTCGCCGACCCCGGACAAATCAATGTATACGCTTTTTAATCCTACTCCGGTCGATCTGCGTCGGGCTTACAACACCGACCGCCCGAGCAAGACCGACAGCCCATACACGATTGACGCCGGCGTCTTTCAGATCGAGAGCGACCTGGCGAACTGGACGGCCGATGTGGCCGATCATGTTCGCGTCCGCACCTGGATCGTCGGCAATACGAATTTCAAGCTCGGCCTAACCAATTGGATGGATTTCGAGGTTTTTCCGCAGCTCTACGTCAATACCCGGACGAGCGGATCCGGTTTTGGAACGCCGGTGGGACAGGATGGATTCGGCGACACAACACTGCGTCTGAAAATCAATCTTCTCGGCAACGACGGCGGAAAATTGGTGGTCGCTTTCGTTTCGTCGTTAAAGGTGCCAACGAACACGGACCATTTTGCCAATCACGTCTGGGAGCCTGGCTTCGAGCTGCCGATTAACTACCCCCTTCCATGGGGTCTTACGCTCTTTGCGCAAACCCGGCTAGACATCCTCGATGAGCCGCACAGCGGCGACATGCGGGTGCAGTGGCAGAATCCGATTGGCCTCTCTCGCACGATCGTCGGCAACCTGAGCGGCTATGTTGAATTCTACGACGCGGTCAGCACGGGTCACAACCATCCCTGGGTCGGCACGCTCGATACCGGTTTGATTTACCAGGTGACATCGAATTTTTCCGTCGATGTAAACTCTTTCTTCGGGCTGACTGATAGCGCGCCTGATTGCAACGCTTTTGTCGGATTCGCCCGGCGCTTCTGATCTCCATACCTAATTATTTATGCATAATCTTTTTCCCTTCATCGTGACGATGGGCATGTTTACGCTGCCGCTCGTCTCCATTTCGATTTGCGAGAAGCTACGCAAAAAGGCTTCGACTCGCAGGTCGACATCATGATCCATCAGGAGGAATGAGTTCACGCTCACCTTTAACCAAACGACTTATGCAAGACCTCTTTTTCATCGGACTTACGATTGGTTTCTTCGTCCTCATGCTCGTCTTTATTTGGGCGTGCGAAAAAGTTTAACCGCAGCGGAGATCCATTTATGACCAACCTCATTGTCGGAATCATTGCTCTCGGGCTGATCGTTTACCTCATCTTCACGATCATTCGCCCGGAGAAATTCTAATCGCTGATCATTTATGAATGCGAACGGCTGGATTCAATTAGCTCTTTACGTCGGCGTGTTGCTTCTCATTACGAAGCCGCTCGGACTCTACCTGCTGCGCGTCCTGGATGCGCGCGGCAAGACTTTTCTCGACCCAATCATGAGGCCGATCGAGCGGCTGACCTACAAATTGCTCTGCGTCGATCCGGAGAAGGAACACGATTGGAAACGTTACACCGCCGCGATGCTGATCTTCGGATTTGTGACCATGCTGTTCACCTACGCGATTCTCAGGTTGCAGGATATCCTGCCGCTCAATCCGCAAAAAATGGCGGCCCTGTCCGAGCATCTTTCTTTCAACACGGCGGCTAGTTTCACTACCAACACGAATTGGCAGAGCTACGTCGGCGAAAGCACAATGTCGTATTTTTCGCAGATGGTCGGCCTCGCCAGCCACAACTTCTTGTCGGCGGCCGTCGGCATCAGTATCGCAGCCGCGTTAGTGCGCGGCATTGCCCGGCACACTTCCAAAACCATCGGCAACTTCTGGGTCGACCTGACCCGCGTTACTTACTACCTGCTGCTGCCGATCTGCGTGATTTACGCGGTTGTTCTTGTTTCACAGGGCATGATTCAAAACTTCAAGCCCTACGACACGGTTAGCCTGACGGAACCTTTCACGACGCAGGTGCCGAAGGTTGATGACAAAGGCAACCCTGCAGTCGATGCGCAAGGTAAGCCGGTCATGGAAGACAAGAAGATCGATAGCCAGACAATTGTGCAGGGTCCAATGGCCTCGCAGATCGCGATCAAGATGCTCGGAACGAACGGCGGCGGGTACACGAACGCCAACGCTGCGCATCCTTACGAAAACCCAACTCCGCTTTCCAACTTCCTTCAGATATTGTCGATCTTTGCGATTCCCAGCGCGCTCACTTATTACCTGGGCCGAATGGTGAAGAATCAGGGCCACGGCTGGGCCGTGTGGAGCGCGATGTTCGTGGTTTTTCTAACCGGCGTATTGGTCTCCTGGCACTACGAAGCGGCGGGCAATCCGATCATGCATCAACTCGGCGTCGATCCGGCTTCGGGCAACATGGAAGGGAAAGAAGTTCGCTTCGGCATTTTTAATTCCGCGCTTTTCGCAACGATCACGACCGATGCGTCCTGCGGTGCCGTAAACTCGATGCACGATTCGTTTACGCCGCTCGGAGGTTTGGTTCCGTTGCTCAACATGGAGCTGGGCGAAATCATCTTTGGTGGCGTCGGCGCCGGGCTTTACGGGATGCTGATCTTCGTCGTCCTCGCTGTCTTTATCGCCGGGCTGATGGTGGGCCGCACGCCGGAGTTCCTGGGCAAGAAGATCGAACCTTATGACATCAAGATGGCGGCGCTGGTTATTCTTGTGCTCGGTTTTTCGATTCTGGGGTTTTCCGCGTGGGCTTGTTTGAGCAAATGGGGCGCGCCCGATCCGGTGACTCAGCAACTTACTGACGGAACGAACAACAACGGGCCACACGGATTCACTGAAATTCTCTACGCTTACAGTTCCTGTACGGGCAACAATGGCAGCGCCTTTGGCGGAATCGGCGCCAACACGCCGTGGTACAATGCCACGCTCGGACTGGCCACGCTCTTCGGCCGCTTTGCCATGATCGTGCCGATCCTGGCGCTGGCCGGCTCGCTTGCTCGCAAGAAACGTGTGGCATCAAGTGCGGGCACTTTTCCCGTCTCAGGTCCGCTTTTTACAACGCTGCTTGTCGGCACCGTCCTGCTGGTCGGCGCACTCACGTTTTTTCCGGCGCTCTCCCTCGGCCCGATCATCGAGCATTTCATGATGCACAGCGGAAAACTTTTCTGAGGCTCTCAACTCTCAACTTGTAATTTTTCCATGGCTGCTAAAACTCATTCCATCTTCGACCCAACGATTGTTGTTCCAGCAATCGGAGAGGCTTTTAAGAAACTTAACCCCCTCCACATGGTGGGTAATCCGGTGATGTTCGTCACCGAAGTCGGCGCCGCCATCACGACCGTGCTGATGTTTACCGGGACGGAAGGGGCGCCGTTTGGATTCCTTCTGCAAGTCACGCTCTGGCTCTGGTTCACGGTGATTTTCGCGAACTTCGCCGAAGCGATGGCGGAAGGTCGTGGCAAAGCGCAGGCGGATTCGCTGCGCAAAGCGCGGACGCAGACTTTCGGGCAACGTCTCACTCCGAGTGGCGGCCTTGAGCAGGTTCCCGCCGACCAACTGCGCAAAGAAGACGTAGTCATGGTGAAAGCGGGCGAGTTGATTCCCGGCGACGGTGAGATCATCGAAGGGGCCGCAACCGTGGACGAGTCGGCCATCACCGGCGAATCGGCGCCAGTTGTGCGCGAAGCGGGCGGCGATCGCAGCGCCGTGACCGGCGGCACGCGCGTCCTTTCGGACGTCATCAAAATTCGCATCACCTCGAATCCGGGCGAGACGTTTTTGGATCGGATGATCGGTCTGGTGGAAGGCGCGAAACGTCAGAAGACGCCTAACGAAATCGCGCTCACCATTCTGCTCTCGGCGCTCACCATCATTTTCCTCATCGTGCTGATCTCGCTCAAGGCCTACGGCATTTATGTCGGCGTTACATTTTCAATCACGGTGCTGGTGGCGCTGCTTGTTTGTTTAATCCCGACGACGATCGGTGGTCTGCTCAGCGCGATCGGTATCGCGGGGATCGACCGGCTTGTGCAGAAAAATGTGCTCGCGATGAGCGGCCGCGCGGTCGAGGCCGCTGGTGACGTCGATGTTCTGCTGCTCGACAAAACCGGCACCATTACCCTGGGCAATCGCCAGGCGACGGCATTTGTTCCAGTGCCGGGGGTCACCGAACAGGAACTTGCCGAAGCCGCGCAGCTTTCCTCGCTCGCCGACGAGACACCGGAAGGCCGCAGCATTGTCGTGCTGGCCAAACAAAAGTACGGAATTCGCGGCCGTGAGCTGCATGACATGCCGAACGCCACCTTTGTTCCTTTCAGCGCGCAGACGCGAATGAGCGGCGTGGACTACAATGGTCAAAGTTATCGAAAAGGCGCGGCCGGAGCGATCCGCGATTGGGTTGGCGGACGTTTGCCGAAAGAGATCGAGGAGGAAGTGGAATCTATCTCCAGCAACGGCGGCACACCGCTCGTTGTCGCGATGAAAGAGAAAGCGCTCGGCGTCATCTACCTCAAAGACATCGTCAAAGGCGGTCTGTCGGAGCGCTTCGAGCGTTTTCGCGCGATCGGCATCCGCACCGTCATGATCACCGGCGACAATGCACTGACTGCCGCCGCAATCGCCAAGGAAGCGGGACTCGACGATTTCCTGGCGCAGGCGAAACCGGAAGACAAACTCGCGCTCATTCGGAAGGAACAGGAGGCGGGGCACCTCGTTGCCATGACGGGCGACGGCACGAACGACGCGCCCGCGCTGGCGCAAGCGGACGTGGGCGTGGCCATGAATACCGGGACGCAAGCGGCCAAGGAAGCGGGTAACATGGTCGATCTCGATTCAAACCCAACGAAACTGCTGGAGGTTGTGGAGATCGGAAAACAACTCCTGATCACGCGCGGTGCGCTGACCACGTTCAGCATTGCGAACGACGTAGCCAAATACTTTGCGATCATCCCCGCGATGTTGCTCGGTACCTTTCCGCTAATCGCGCCGCTCAACGTCATGCGGCTGCAATCGCCGACGAGCGCGATCCTAAGCGCTGTTATTTTTAATGCGCTGGTCATTATCGCGTTGATTCCGCTCGCGCTGAGGGGCGTAAAATTTCGGCCGCTCGGAGCAGCCAGGATTCTTCGGCGCAATCTGCTGATTTACGGCCTCGGCGGCATTTTGGTTCCGTTTATCGGAATCAAAATGATCGACATGATTATTACTGCGGTGCACCTCGCTTGATTCGACCCATGAAAGACATATTCATTGAAATCAAAAACTCCGTCATCGCGACCATTATTTTTGCGATCATCCTGTGCGGCGTTTATCCGTTGATCGTCTACGGCGCCGGGCAACTTTTCTTCCCGAATAAAGCAAATGGCAGCTTGATCGAGGGAAAAGACCGCAAGCTTGTCGGTTCCGAATTGCTCGGACAAATGTTTAGCGGCGAAAAGTATTTCCATCCGCGCCCGTCGGCGGCGGGAACGGGCTACGACGCTGCCAACTCGAGCGGCACTAATCTGGGGCCGACCTCGCAGAAGCTGAAGGATGCGGTTAAGGCCGCGGTTGAGCAATATCGCAAGGAAAACAATCTCACCCCGGATGTACTTATCCCGGCCGATGCAGTGACTTCCTCCGGAAGTGGGCTCGACCCGCACATCAGTGTCCGGAACGCGCAGCTTCAGACAGAGCGAGTGGCAAAGGCGCGGAGTCTCGATGAAAATGGCGTCCGAGCACTGATCGAGAAATTCACGGACGGACGGCAGCTCGGCATTCTCGGTGAGCCGGGTGTGAATGTGCTCAAACTCAACCTCGCACTCGACGGCGCTTTGCCGTAGGCCAACTGTCACATGCCGCGCCAAAGTCCCGGCCTTGCCGGCGCGGCAGTTGGCCATAGGTTGCGAGAGTTGTGACTTATGGCTGCCGAGACTTCCACTGCGAAACCGACCGCGGAAGACTTTCTTTCGATCATCCGTGAGCAGCAGCGCGGAAAACTGAAGGTCTATCTCGGTTCTTCGCCGGGCGTCGGAAAGACGTACGAGATGCTAATGGAAGGCACCCGGCTCAAAAAACGCGGTGTGGACGTGGTGGTCGGCTATGTCGAGCCACACGATCGCCCGGAGACGACCGCGCAAATTGGGGATTTGGAGGTCATACCACCGCGCACGGTCAAGTATCATGACGTTACTCTGCAGGAAATGGACCTTGACGCGTTGCTCGCGCGCAAGCCGATGGTTGCACTGGTCGATGAATTGGCGCACACCAATGCGCCCGGGAGCAAGAATCGCAAACGCTACGAGGACATTCAGGACTTGCTGGCAGCGGGAATCAATGTCATCAGCACCGTCAATATTCAGCATCTCGAATCGCTCTACAATATTGTCGAGCAAGCAACCGGTGTTCGGGTCAAAGAGCGCGTGCCTGACGAAGTGATCGCGCAGGCAGACCAGATCGTAAATGTCGATCTTCCCGCCGAGGATCTCCTGGACCGTTTGCAATCGGGAAAAATTTATCCGCTGGAGCGGGTTAAGGCGGCGATGGCAAACTTTTTCACGAAAAGGAATCTGACTCGATTGCGCGAGATGACCTTAATTGAGAGTGCCAACTTTCTTGATCGCCAGGAGCGCGAAACCGCACCTGATGAAGCGAAGGTAAGCGCCATGGGACAGGTAATGGTGGCGATCAGTAGCCGAGGACCCGACTCGGAAAAACTGCTGCGAAAGACGGCTCGGCTCGCGGCCCAACTCAACGGCAATTGGTATGCCGTCTACGTGCAAACACCGGAGGAGTCCGCCATCAAGATTTCGGCCGAAGATCAGCGACGCGTCACAGACACTTTGGAAACAGCGCAAAAAATGGGCGGCCTGGTCATCCTGTTGAAAGGCGAAGACGTGGCTGAGGCGCTCGTCGCCTTCGCCCGGGAATATGGAATTACACACATAGTCGTTGGCCGGCCGGGCAAGAAAAGGCCGTGGAAAGTATTCAAGCGCTCCTTGCACGACGTGTTGCTGAAAGAGCTGCCGGACGTTGATTTCATAATCGCTTGAAGTCTTGCGCGGTGCCGGGATTCGAATCCGCGTTTCCCATGCCGGTGGAAGAGCCGTCGTGAATTCGAAACTCGCAATTTCGACTGGTCGATTTCAAGCTTAAGACGTGAACGACGCGCTCACACCGATGATGCAGCAGTACCAGCGGCTACGGAAAAGCATTCCGGAGGACACGCTGTTGCTCTTTCGGCTGGGCGATTTTTACGAGTTGTTTTTCGAGGATGCAAAAGAAGCATCGGGGCTGCTTAATGTCGCCCTAACCAAGCGCAATAGCGTCCCAATGTGCGGAGTGCCTTATCACGCCGCCCAGAATTACATCGCGAAGCTGATCAAAGCCGGTAAGCGCGTCGCGATCTGCGATCAAACGAGCGAGCCGCAGCCCGGAAAAATCGTCGATCGCGATATTACGCAAATCATCAGCGCCGGAACGGTGAGCGAGTTGAATTTGCTGGAAGCGAAACGCGCGAATTATCTCGGCGCGGTTTATATCGACAATGACACTTACGGATTTGCCTACGCCGATCTGACCACGGGCGAGTTCCGGCTGACGCAATTGCGAGATCGGCAATCCCTCTTCGACGGGCTGGCGCGCGTCTCGCCTTCCGAGCTGCTGGTGAGCGACGAACAAAAAGAGCGATTCGGCGAGATGGAGCACGCGATCGGGTATGACAGCTACGCTTTTTTGCCGGAACAAGCGTCGTTCACCTTGTGCGAGCATTTCAAAACCAAATCGCTCGATGGATTTGGTTGCGCACAAATGCCGGCAGCGGTCGGTGCGGCCGGCGCCATCGTTCATTACCTGAAGCATCAGCTTCGGCGGAAGATCGATCATCTCATTTCGCTGCGTTGTGATGTTTTCTCGGAGTTCGTCACCCTCGACGCAGCAACGCAAACGAATCTCGAGCTGGTCGAATCGCGCAGTGCGCGGGATACGAGTTTGCTCGCGGTGCTCGATCGCACGCTCACACCGATGGGCGGGCGAAAGCTGCGCGCGTGGATTCTGCAGCCGCTGCGCGATCTGACAGAACTGCAATGCCGCCAGCAAATGATCGCGGATTTGTTGCACGAACCGGACTTGCTCGCCTCGATCCGGGCTGAATTGAAATCCATCCGCGATCTTGAGCGCGCCGCCGGACGTTTGAGTCAGGCGTCCGGAAACGCGCGCGACCTGGTTGCCTTGAAAACTTCGCTCGAACAAATACCGAAGTTAAAAGGCGAGATCGCTAAACTAATCGAGCGAATCGATTTCGGGACAGGTAGGGACGCACCTTCGGGGCGTCCGACTAATAATTCGACGGACGGCTCGGAGAGCCATCCCTACCAATCATTGGCAAACCGTTTGCAGAAGGAACTGCTGGAGATGCCGGAACTGGCGGAGAATCTTGCGCGCGCGGTGGTTGACGATCCGCCGTTCGTTTTGAAGGAAGGCGGAATTTTTCGCGACGGTTACGATGTCGATCTTGATCAACTGCGCCAGGCGTCGCGCGACGGCAAGAACTGGATCACCGAGTTACAGGAAAGGGAGATTGCGAGCACGGGGATCAAGTCGCTCAAGGTGCGGTTCAATTCCGTTTTCGGTTATTTCATCGAAATCACGAAATCGAACCTGGCGAGCGTGCCGGCGAATTACACGCGCAAGCAAACAACAGTGGGTGGGGAGCGTTTTATCACACCGGAGCTCAAGGAAATGGAGGCGAAAATTCTCGGCGCGGACGAGCGAGCGCGAAATCTCGAGTACCAACTTTTCCAGAAATTGCGCGACGAGACGCTGAAGGAAATTACTTCGATTCAGCAAACCGCGGCCGCGATTGCGATTGTCGATGTTGTCTGTTCGCTCGCGGAGACGGCGAGGCTATTTCATTATTGCTGTCCGACACTCGACGAATCGCTTCGGCTTCAGATCAAAGACGGACGGCATCCGGTGCTCGATCAAAACTTGGTCGAAGAAAAATTCGTTCCGAACGACACGACACTCGATGGCGAAACTCGGCTGGCCATCATTACCGGCCCGAACATGGCGGGCAAGTCGACCTACATCCGCCAAGTCGCGCTCATTGTTTTGATGGCGCAGATCGGCAGCTTTGTGCCGGCGGCGAGCGCGGAAATCGGGATGGTCGATCGAATTTTTACGCGCGTCGGTGCGAACGACGATCTTTCGCGCGGACAATCCACGTTCATGGTGGAGATGAACGAGACCGCCAACATCGTGAACAACGCGACCGCGCGCAGCCTGGTCATCCTGGACGAGATCGGGCGCGGCACGTCCACATTCGATGGTTTATCGATCGCGTGGAGCGTGGCGGAATTTCTGCACGACAAGATCAAAGCGCGCACGCTTTTCGCGACGCACTATCACGAGCTGACGAAACTGGCGGCGGAGCGCAAAGGCGTCTGCAACTTCAATGTCGCCGTGCGTGAATGGAACGAGCAGATCATTTTCTTGCGCAAGATCGTTCCCGGGGGCGCGGACAAGAGTTACGGGATCCAGGTCGCGCGCCTCGCCGGTCTGCCGAAAGAGATCCTCGATCGTGCCAAAGATATTCTGTCGCATCTGGAAAAGCCGGATAGTGCAGTCGAGCGTTCCGCGAAAACAAAGAAGAGATCGGCAAGAGCAATTGTCAAAGCGGAGAAACCGCAGCTTGATTTGCTGTAGGGAGGGTCGATTCACCTCAACTATCGCTACGTTTTTCGCTGACGACCGCGCTCGACGAAATTATGATAAGCGTTGAGCGAGCTTGCTATGGCCGTCAAAACTGAAAAGGAACTGAGCGAAACGCAACATGCGCATTGGTTGAAAGCGGTGGCGGCGATTGAGCTGCGCAACTTCGGTTACGCGATCTCACTTTTGCAGGGAATCCTGAAGCAGGAGCCGGAATTCTTGACCGGACGGCAATTGCTGCGGCGAACGGAAGTGACCAAAAGCAAAGCGACGAAGAGAACCATTTTTAATATTTCCACCGCGCCGCTCGCGGTCATGAAGGCGCAGCGCGAGATGAAAAAGGATCCCAAGCGGGCGATCGAGATGATCGAAAAAGTTTTGGAAGAAGAACCGTACCATCAACAAGCGAACCTGGTCTTGAAACAAGCGGCGGTCACCGCGGGTTGGCCGGAGATCGCGGTTTTCGCGTTGCAGACTTTGCTCGAAGAGAATCCGCGTGATGTGAAAGTGCTGCGCGAGCTCGGCCGGTTGCATCGCGATCTGGAACAGAGCGAGCAGGAGGTTGAAGTCTACAATCGCATTAGCGAGATCGATCCGCTCGACGCGGAAGCGTTGCGTCTCGGCAAAGACGCGGCCGCGCGCGCCTCGATGGCGACCGGCGGCTGGACCCGGGCGGAGAGTTATCGTGACCTGATCAAGGACAAAGAACTGGCTGTGTCGCTGGAACAACGAAACCGGACAAAGTTGAGCGGCGAAGCTCTCGATCTGCAAATCGCGGAAGCGTACGCGCACCATCAGGCCGAGCCGCGGAATGTCGATTTGGTGCGAAAGCTCGGCGTTTTGAACGAGCAGAAGGATGATCTGGCGACGGCAATCGAGTGGTATCAATATGCGGTCAATTTGACCGGCGGGGCCGACGCCGGACTTGTTCGCAAAGTTTCCGATTTGAAGATGAAGTGGTTCGAGCGTGAGATCGCGGGACATGAGGAGTTTCTTGCGACCGACTCAGGCGACGAAGAACTCCGCGCGAAGAGAGCCGGAGAGCTGGCGGCCGCGAAGAAAAAGCGCGCCGAAATTTTGATCGACGAGGCGCGAAAACGCGTCGATCGGAATCCAACCAATCCGCAATTTCGTTTAGAGCTGGCGGAACATCTGGTAAATGCGGGCCGGTTTCGCGAGGCCTTGCCGGGGCTGCAACGGGCCCGGCAAAATCCAAATGTGCGGCTGAAAGCGATGAGTTTGCTGGGCCGCTGTTATCACGAGCTTGGGATGCTCGATCTGGCCGCGAAACAACTGGAAGAGGCGGCGAAAGGGCTTCTATCCATGGACTCGATGAAAAAGGAGATCGTTTACAATCTGGGCCGGATTTACGAAACGATGGGCGACAAGCAGCGGTCGCTCAATTGCATGAAGGAGATCTACGAAGCCGACTCCGAGTACAAGGACGTGGCGACGCGAGTCGAGATTTCATACGAGTAAAACAGGCGGACAAAGCGATTATCGGTTGTTCGGCGAAGGCAATCGTAGTTATCGATCCTGTCCTAATCCCCAGAAAATTTACGGATGCACCGGACTGATGCGGAGAGGTGGATACGGCCAGACAAAAAATCAGCCTGCGAGCTAAGCGCGATTGCCGGCCGCGCCAGACTTCGCTTCGTGACCAAGCGGAGCCGCGGGCTCGACAATGGGGATCGGGCGCGCCAGACCGGCGATCTTCTGACGGTCGACCCCAAAAACTGTCGCCTGCGGTTCAAAACGATCCAGGAGTTCGCCATAATTTCGCATGAAGTGATCTACCAATTCTCTTTCGAAAAGAT
The DNA here is from genome assembly GCA_003167365.1 of Spartobacteria bacterium. Classification (GTDB taxonomy): domain Bacteria; phylum Verrucomicrobiota; class Verrucomicrobiia; order Chthoniobacterales; family UBA10450; genus Palsa-1382. The sequence continues at coordinate 782,273 of PMTM01000006.1, forward strand.
TGGTCGTGTTGATCATGGAAGTTTCATGATGACGATAAAGACACAACGTATTTGGAACGAAACCGACCGGTTGATTGTGATGAGCGAAGCGGAGCCACAAGTCGTAGTCTTCCCAGCCAAACCAGCCGATTTGATTGAGTTCGTTATCGTAACCGCCGAGATGAAGCAACGTGTCGCGGCGAAACATCGCCATGGCGTCGATGTACGGATACTGGACGAGAATTTGCGGGTCCCAATCGAAATACGAAAGGAGACCCTCGTGGTTCGCCGGCATGCCGCGGAATCGACAGAGAAGGCTGTAGGCAGCGGAGTAATTCTCCGGGCCTGAGATAACATCGAGCAATTGTGTCAGGCTTTTCGCGAAGACAAGGTTATCGGCATCCATCATGAACACGTAAGGTGCCCGGCAGTTTTCCAAGCCGACATTTCTGGCGTCGGCCAATCCGGTGTTGAGTTTCTTATCGACGATCAGGATTGGCAGTTGAGATCTCTGCTGGCAACGGATGGCCGTGCTGAGCGAGTCATCGGTCGAAGCGTCATTTACGATAACGATCTCAAGCGAATCGCGTAACTCAGCCGCAGCCCGCGCGATGCTGGCCAGACAATCGTCGATGTAGTGTGTGTAATTGTAGAGCGTGATGAGAACTGAAAGCGACGGCACATTCGCCTTCTGGAACGGTTCATTTTCATGACGTTCCCAGAGCGGGTTTCCGCTTCGGCGCGCTGCTTCCTGTTGCGCGAATCTCGCTTTGTAACCCCGCCGTTTGGTAAGGATGTCGAGACGCATTTTCTGTTCGAAAGACGTTGGCACAGCGTTGCCCGAAGCCGTTCCATTAACGCGTTTTACTGGCGCAGCTTTGAAGAGCGCCGCCGCCTTCCTGGGGACCTCACGGAGGTCGCGAAGAATGGCGCTGCCCAGCAAGTGTGCAGTGTATCGCGAAATATTGCGCATCAGCTCGGAGGGCAGCGGAACCGATGGCGAGTCAAGAGGCGCCGTGAAAGAGTGGACGCCATCCCCGGCCGGCTGCGCTTCGTTCTCCGCCTCAATCTGTTGAAGGAATGTCTGACACCCCTGACTTTGCCGGAGTTGGGTTTGAATGAATTCCAGGCCCTGCCTAGCGATCTGTTCGCACTCTTCGGGATGGGCGAGATAATATTCGCAGCACGGAACTAGGTACTCCGGCTCCGCCATAATGAAATGTCGGCCGGGCTGAAGCGCGCCATAGCCGTGGCATGTCTCGGTAATGATGCAGCATCCATTGGCGAGCCCCACCAGCATGCGGTGCCACTCGAAATATTTTTGGTTCGAGTAATGCAGGTTCAGAAGAATTCTTGAATTGCCAAGCAACTCGTTTCGACGTTCTACGCTGAGATAACTTCTCGTCGCCTTCGTCTTGGCGAACCCAAGCGGCACCAGCCGGAGATGACAGCGATGCTGGGAAAAAAAGTTGGCATGCTCGGCAATAAATTTTTCGCGGCGCGGGGTCATCGATCCCAGAAATGTGACGTCGTAGGTGCGGTTTCGATGGGGGATCTTGACCGGATGCGCGAGAGTTGGGTGATATCCGAGATGAAAGTGATAGCAGGGCAGGCCGCGAGCCTGATACGCGGCCACGCTAAGAGCGTTGATGTCCGCTACTCCCCGTGCGTGAATCGCCCATTGGAGGTTGCTCTGAAACCAACTGGTTTCAGGCTGCTCGGTGCAAAACAACACGAGCTTGCGCGTGAGCTCGCGAATGGAGCGCCGTGGAAGTATGTCGCGCAGGTAAAGATTATAATATTCGTGCGGCGTGACGACAATTTGGAGCGTGTCATCAGCCGGCCGGCTCGCGGGCTCCTCGTCGAGGCGAACACGGGCGGCGCAGCCAATTTCACGAAATCCGGCCGCGACCAACTCTCCTATTTCAAGAATGAATAGATTCGATTTCGAAGTCGCAAAAAGATCGATATTCTTGAATCGAATCGGCGGCTCCGGCCGAGTCCGCGTTGGAGCAATGGAGGCAGGCAAGCTGTAGTGAGCGATAACTTTCTTCGGAGCGAAAAGGTGTTTGAGATAAAAAATCAGGAATCGTCGGAAGTTTGAAAGCCCGAGCCATTTGAAAAGCACGAGGGGAAAAGCAACCACACTTGTGCTGTAGAAAGTGCGCCAGACGCGATCATGATCGAGAACCTGTAGCGTTAAGCGGCTTCGCCCGAACGCTAGCCGAAGTTCGATTAAGAAGCCGCTAGCCCTTGCGTTCGGCAAATCGGGGTAGGAGGCAGCCACATCCGGACGACTGCGTTTGCGTCGCGCGCGAAAGATTCTTCGCCCGAATAATTTCCGTCTTGCTATCGCCCGTATTCCATTGATCGGTTTGCCGTCCAACTGCAAAAGCCATCCGCTCAGGTCTACCTTTCCGCCGAAAATCACGGACTCGATTGGTAAATCGAAGCGAAACGCATAATCGTCCGCTGGGTGCGGCGGCAGAGAAGGTTGAGTCATGCAATGAGACCCCGGGTACTGGAAAGATGATTCAAGTCAATGCCGTTTCCATGGCTTTTCTACCCGCGGGGGAAATGCCAGTGTAAACGGCTTGGTTTCGATTGAAAGATTTGGGTTGTAATAAGGATCGGCCTCAATCTCGCGCCCCCACCGGTTCTTCATAAAAGCGACCTCGGCGAGAAAACGCTTTTGCTTCGCGATCGTATCCTCCAGTCCGCGGCTCGCCGATTCGTGATGATACAACTCCGCGTGCGGGCTCCAAACGATTCGGTAACCGGCTTTAATCAGGCGCAGACAAAAATCGATGTCATTGAATGCGACCGGGAGGTTGGTTTCGTCGAGACCGCCAAGCTGAAGGTAAAGCTCTTTGCGCAAGACCATGCAAGCACCCGTGACGGCGGAAAAGTTTTGCAGGAGATGGGCGCGCGAGAAATACCCATCTTCATTGCGAACGCCGGCGTGGGCGTGATCGGCCGGGCCGCCGATTCCAAGAATTACACCGCCGTGCTGCATGATCCCATCGGGATACCAAAGGCGCGCACCCACCGCCCCGATTTCGGGGCGCGCCGCGTGACTTATCATTTCGGTAAGCCATCCGCTACTTTTCACTTCGAGATCGTTATTGAGCAGCGCGATGAAGGTTCCGCGCGCACGTCTGACGCCGATGTTGTTCAAGCGGCTGAAATTAAACGTGCCCTCGACTCGGTGGACTTCTGCTCGCGCGGGTTGACTCAGCTGCGAAAAATATTCGAGCGTCCGTGGGTCACGGCTTTCGTTGTCGAGAATGATGATTTCGAAATTTGGATAATCGGTGTTGGCGCGGATGCTCTCAATGCATTTGCGCAAGAATTCGACATGGTCGCGCGTCGGAATGATGATAGAGACAAGCGGTTTATCGGGCGGCGGCGCGTATTTGGCACGTAGATAATTTGTGTAATCCGGCTCGACCCTAGCCGAGATGTTCATACGATCGAAATGCTCCTGCCCCGCGCGAATCGCAGCCTGGTGGGCGTAAGGTTTAGTGGCGGGCGACGTGGCCGTGCTTTCTGGTGGCATGCGCCAATGGTAAAGGATGTGTGGAATGTGCCGAATCTGCTCTGGCCGAATCTGTTCCACACATCGCCAGATAAGATCGTAGTCCTGAGAACCCTCAAAACCGTTTCGAAATCCGCCTAATTTTCGGATCAGCTCGGTCCGATAAACACTCAAGTGATTAATGTAATTCTGCGAGGAAAACAGGTCTTCGTTCCAATCCGGCTTGAAGTATGGATGGCAACGGCGCCCCTGTACATCGAGCTTGTCTTCGTCGCTATACAAAAACTGCAGGTGTGGACTGCGATTTAGTTCGAGAGCGGCAAAATAGAGCGCGGTCGGCGCGAGCTCGTCATCATGATCGAGCAGGGTAGTGTATTCACCGGAGGCAAGGGCAAGAGCATCGTTGGAAGCCGCGCAAATATGTCCGCATTCTGGCCGTCGAAGGATCTTGATCCGTGGATCTGAGCGAGCATAACGCTGCAATAACTGCCAAACCTCCGGATTCTGCGAACCGTCGTCGACCGCGCAAAGCTCCCAATGCGGATAGAGTTGCCGCTTAACGGATTCGAGGGCCCGGCGCAGATAGCGCAAGTCCGATTCGAACGCGGGCAGTAATACGGAAATGCGAGGTTGTCGGACCAGACTGCGAATGTGGCGGCGGATTAGCAAACGATCGCGCAGGGTCAGTTTATCGTATAAATCAATCCAAAGAGCGTAACTGCCATCTCGAGCCGGAGTGTTCCTGGCCCGGCGCCAGCGCAGCGGGCGGCGGAGGCGCCGCAAAAACAATGGTTCCCACTTTGCGTCACCGCTGCGGGCTTCGAGTACGAGGTCACTGCCGCCAAGCGGAATCTCCAGATCAACTAAGAAACCACTTTGGAGCGCCGATGGAACATCGGGAAAAGCAGCTCGCACATCGCGTCGCAAAATCCCATAGGTGGCTGGCCACGTGCAGTCCCCCAGGCGGCCGCGGATTTCCGTTATCGGCGATCCATGAAGCGCTACGCACCAGCCTTCGAAGCGCTGATAACGTGGCGCTCGCGCCCAGTCATCACAAGGTTCCATCCAAAACGCAAAGCGAGATACGACTCCGCCACCATTGGGACGAAAGTTTTCCAACTCTTCCGTTCCAACCGTATCGTCACTCGGCGGCGAACCGGTGTGTGATAAATCGTGTCGAAAAAACGGTTGCCACTGACCATCAGCATCGAGCAGTTCCAAAAGAATACTGGCCTCCGTGCGATGAAGGTTTGCTTTCACGGCGAAGCCGCTGCAGTGCGCGAAGGGAAGCTGCGGAAAGATCGCGCGAATGTCGCGCCGCTGAATGCCGACGTTGCCTTGAAAGATCCGGCGGCCGACGCGAGCTCGTACTCCGGCTACGGGATCGCCTGTCCGGTCCACGCACCAACCGCAAATATGTAGGGCGCCCGAGCGTAGCGTCCAATTCTGCGGACGATCGAACCACCAATCGTAGCGCGCGGCGTTTTCCTCCAACCGCCACTTCTCATATTCACGACGTGCCTCCGGGCCAGAAGACACTCCGCACACCGTGGTGGAAAAAACCAGCGCCCAACGTCCGTTTCCCGCCGGTACTTCAATCTCGAGCCTGACAGTTTTGCTTGGCACTTCTACCACCACAGCGAATCCGCACCGCAAATGTGATTCCGCCAGGCCAAGATAATTCGCGACGTCGGGCCGATCATAAACGCAGACGGCGCGAAAGATGCGGTTCCCGACCTTGCAGCGCACCTGTGTGGCCGGACGCCCGTCGAAGCCGACACACCATCCGCTTAGTCGCTGATATTGCGCCGACGTCGCCCAGTGCTCCGGCGTGTCGAGCCAGAATAAGAATTCGTCCGAGTACCGCGCATCGCTCTGGGAATACCGCGCTCGTACTTCCTGCAACGTCGCAAACTCCCTTTGCCATCTGATGGATGCCGAAACAGGAGCATTCGGAGGCACGATGTTCGCGTCCTCCGACGGATGCCTGTCGTGCTCGACGTCGGAGGCGGATTGCTTCATCACTAAATTCTAGGCTCCCGCAAAACTCTGGCAAGAAAGACACCCTTTATGTCCGCGCGCAGCCTCCGCTTAAATTCCTGATTTTGTGGCCAGCAGTTCGAAGCCGGCGGCGATCCGTTTTTGCATCGGCTGTGGAAGATTTTGCAAGGTGCCAAACCCCGGTGGTGGTTCGCCGCGCTGGGTCCAAAATTCCGCCCATTCGCCAACGGTTGAGTCGCTGATCAGGGCTTGCTCTTTCCAGCTCGCACCTCCCAAGCGCGCCGCCTCGAGGACATTCGACATCAAGAATGCAAGCATCACGCCTGGCGCGAAATTGGCGCTCACCCGGCAGTCTTCGATCTCGAAACCCGAGAACCACTCTCGGACACCATACTCAGTTGCGTTATAATAGTGATGCGGCGCCTCATGCAATGTTTGCAAAAACGCCGTGTGAATGGCAACCGCGCCGCCAGGCTTCAGGACACGACGGATTTCCTGGGCGGCGTTCTTCGGATCAATCAGATGCTCGAAGACGTTAAAAGCGAAAACGCGATCGAAGATTTTGTCGCGAAACGGGAGATGATGTGCGTCGCCGACCACGTTGGTATGCCGGAAAATCTTGTGTTCGAATTCAATGCAGTTCGGATATCGCGTCGCCGTGGCCCCGGCGCCGATGTGCAGAACGAAATCCTTCCCTTCTTTTAACACCGCTTCGAAATCTGGACCGATCGGGTTGCTGATGTGGTCGGGCTCGACCAAGGCGAGGGGTTCGGGCAGAAAAACGGGGACGCCCTCCTTGATCGCAAATGAAGCCGCGCAATTCGGGCAAAGGACCGCATTACGTTTTATTCGCAGAGCCGTTTGGCAGGCAGGGCAGGTAAGGATGTCATTAAGGAGGGGATTCAACTTCTGAGAAAACACTCGGAGACCGTAAAAGAAGCCACTGGGTAAGCAAGCTCCCTCGCTCTAATTCCTTTAGGCAAACCTCATAAGAATGTTTCAATGACCTGGCCCAGGTGTTGCTTCTTAGCAATTATGGTAATTTCGAATCCCATATGTTCTCCTCGAAGTGCGATGGCCTCATTTTCCTTTATGGCTACGCGGGCCGCTGCCACCCTGATTTTGATTTTTGTTGCCGCGCCCCTCAGCGGCGCGGTGCCTGGGATTAAGACTTACGTTGTCACCAACACCGCCAGCAGTGGCCCAGGCAGCCTGAATGACGCTGTCTTTCAGGCCAACTATAATGGCGGCGACTTTAACTACATTAACTTCAACATTCCAAGCAGCGGAAGCGTCGTTGATATCACTCTGAGTGACACGCTATATGTCGCTCGTCCCATGAGCCTGAATGGAATCAGTCAACCTGGGTATGCAGGCACTCCACTCGTGCGAATCAATGCCAATGGATTCGCGAGTGCGATCTTGTTGGCTGGGAACGTGCCTAACGTACCTCCCTTCAGTAATGGGACAACGGCTACCAGTTCGGGCAGCACCATCCAGGGCTTTCAGATCACGAACTATTCGTCCAACGCCATTACGATTTTAAAGGAATCTCAGGGGAACTGGGTTCAGAACAACTGGATGGGTTTTCAGCAGACCGCGCCAGGCACATTTGTTCGAAATGTCACCGCGCATCCCGGCTGTCGCGGATTGGGTGTCGCATCGAGTTTTAACACGATTCGTTACAACGTCATTTCCGGTGTCGATAATGGAATTGCGATCGGCGATGATATCGCCAACCCGAGCGGCAACACTTATGTCACCAATGCGCTGGAACATAATTTCATTGGCACTGATCCAACCGGCGCAACGAAGATCGGCAATGATTCAGACGGTATCTTTCTTGGAGCCGGTGCGGCTTATAACTACATTGGGCCCGGAAATGTCCTCTCTGGCATGGCCTCATCCGGAGTGGAGATGCTCCATCCTACCAACCATGGCAACATCGTAATTGGCAATCTAATCGGGCTAAACGCGGCAGGGAATGCAGCCATTCCAAATGGCGAGCTCGGCGTTCTCGTCGCTAACGGCGCCGAATTTAACGACATTGGCAGTCCGAATCCACTCTACGGCAATGTAATCTCAGCCAACACCCTCGGAGGGGTAGTGATTGGTCTCAACGGATATGCGCCGGTCAATTATCCTTATGGGAACTGGGTAGAGAATAATCTTATCGGGACGGATAAGACCGGCACAAGTGTCATTCCGGGGCAAGGTATGGGCATTGTTGTCCAGAACAACTCGAAGACCATCATCGTTCAGCACAACATCATCGTAGGCGAAACGAATAATGGAATTGTCGTAAATGATTCCACCGAAAGCGGATTTTACGGAAATCGTATCGGCCAGAGTGCAACCGGCGTGGCAATGGCCAACGCAGGCTACGGTATATGGCTCGCGAATCGTGCGTCATATAATTATGTCCAAGTTGGGAGCGATCCGAACTTGTTCGGGACAAACGTCCTTGGCTCGATCGGGGTGGACGCGTCCGGGACTTGTATTGGCAACGTCTTTGGTCCCTAGATGATAGTCAGAATCGCTCGATTCTTAAACTCGCTCTATTGAGAGAGTCCGAAATCTCGCACTAAGAGGCGATACGAACCGTGCGCCTCCACCGTTCTGAAGCCGGTTATTTGTCCTTCTTCTTCCGGCATTTCCATCTCCAGGACAAAACGAACGCCCAATCGGTCGAACACTTCGCTCTTCAGAGGCAAATGAACCGTATAGGCCTGGATGAATTTGAGATCGAACAATACCTCGTTATTGGGTGAAGGAACGAAGGACACATCTGCATACCTGTGGTGCACTGCAGCAAATTTATTTGATGGATCCAGCGCGCGCACCAAGGCGGTGTCTGGGTTGCAACGTGTCCCCCCGACAACCTCCCCTCCTGTCGCCTTCACAAACTGAGTGATCGCGCTACTTCTCGACGAAGCCCCTAAGACCAACCATTTCCCCGCTGGATCCTGCCGATGACGATCTGAGATGGAGCGGAATAGGTTGCTCTCCATGAAGCCGGGCAGCCTGCGGCCCAGTGGATTCACCGATGCGTTTATGCAGAGCAGCGGAGTAATGAGCAGGACGCAAGCGGCAACCACCCTTCGCGACCACAAACAAATAAAAAGTAACCCAAAAAAAGCTGCTGCGGCGATCACGCTCGTGACAGGAAGAAAGTCTCCAAGTTTCGCGTTGGTAATGCGAAACACCACCAGGAGCAATGATGCGATGACCACGAATAACGCTGCTTCCGTTGGGAAACTCGGCAGATTCTTATCTTCCACCTCAATCGCGAGGTAGCGGAACAAAGCTATTGTGGAGGCTACCCCAAGGACAAGTTGGGCCCGAAGCGCATAGACGTAGGACCAGCCCGTGCACGTCGCGAACCAACCAGGGATCCCAACGATCATAAAGTATATGATAAGACAGGCGAAACTAACAGAGATGAGCAAGACTGGATCAAATCGCCGGCGGCTAATATCTCGGATGGCAACGGCGGCGAGTAATGGGGCGACAAACAAGAAGCCACTCGCTTCACAGACATTGCCGAAGATACGAGGATACTGTTCCTGCGTCATTGGGGTAGCGAGAAACGATGCAAATAGCCCCGCCCACGGATAATCGCCGCCTTTGCTAAAGGTGCGTCCCGGATAAAGCAGATCGCCTGTCGTTCGAATTACATCTGCGACCTCAGAATACCAAAGCCCGAGAAGGCCGATCGAAACTAGCATCGCTATCCCGAAGCAAAGGCGGCGAAATCCAGAAAACCGATCGGGTCCAGGAGCCCGCCAGAAACCCGAAAAGATCATGACACCACCGAGATAAAGAAGCGGGATTTGAAACCGGGGATAGCAGCAGAGAACGAATTGCATCCACGCGGCGACAAGGAATAGGCTGGCTAAAGCTACCCTTAGTCTGGTGGTCGATCGAAAAATCATCGCGATCAACCAAAGGGAGAGGAAGAACATACCCACCATCTCCGGCAGTGCGGTAGGAGTGCTCCACCACCATTGCATGAAGGAAGAGACCAAAAGAAAAAGGCTTCCAGCGAACGCCAGTAATACATTTCCTCGAGTAACTAACTCGAGGAACAAGAATGCTCCCAGCAGCAATGCGAACCACTTAAAGTTCCAATAGAAGGCGAATGCCCGCTCGAACTTCATGGTGAAGAAACCCCACATCTGAGGTCGAAAGAACATAGACCAGTGGCGCGCGGGTAAGTTGTTCAATAAGGTCGATGTTGCGTCGCCAATATTGCCGTTTGCGATCGGCAATGGCGGGTCATGGTTGAATTGAGAAAGCATCCACGGAGTCTCCACCATCCACTCGTCCGATCGGATATCCTTAGGCGATCCAAAGAGCAGACCGCGCTCTGGATCCATGCGGTCCGCATAAAAGCGGTAGAGACCGCTTGAGCTACCATTTAGTTCCAACACTGTTCCGGCAACAAAAAAGAGGACTAGCAGGCCGATCACCGTTGAGCGTGCTCTCTTTGACCCGAGCAACGCAGGCAGGGCGTGGTCCGTTTGGCGCGGCGTCTTCGGCGTCAGCGCAAGAAATGCCAGGGCAGCAAAGCAAACCAATGCGGTAACCCAGCGATCCCTTCGATGAAATGCCTTCGTCGCCTTGATTTGAAACGGCAAGTCGATCGAAACCTCTGTCCGCTGTGCGTAAGGCAACGGGTCAATCTTTGTCACGCCGCCAACCTCCCTAATTTCCTTAATTCCGACGCAGGACGTCAGGGTAGCAGTAGTAATTGGAGTAGCTCCACCATCGAAACGTTTCAGCGCCATCTTGCGTAGCTCAAGAGGCCCGGCGCCATCCCATTGATCAAGGCGAAGTGAATTGAGTGTTAATGCCTCGATCGGCAGCCGGACCAGCGTGAAGTAGTCTCCGCTCTCGACCATGTGAGAGACGGCGTCGCGGTGCCCCAAGCCCGTGCCAGAATAATAAAGGGTAAGATGCGCGCACCCTTGCGTGCGGATTTCCATTTCGAGTGTAAAAGGGCTCGGTCGCCAGCGACTTTGCCAAAGCAAAGCCAGTACGCAGATGCCCAACACTGCAGAACTGATCATGGGCCTATATGAACGACTCATCGACCAAGTGTCCGACCATCGAGACCGAATGTTGTCATTTGTCGAACGAGCTTTGGCGCATCTGCTCGTAGTGAACCGCGCAATTTGATTTTGCGCAATGCCGGAGAGAACCGCCTTGCTTTTGCACCGCTAAGCTGAATCCTGCCCATAATGCGGAAAACAAAAATCATCTGCACGCTAGGGCCGGCTACCGAGAAAACGGAAACCTTGCGGCAATTGATTCAAACCGGAGCGGATGTGTTTCGCTTCAACATGAGTCACGCGCCCCATGATTGGGTTCGCCAAATGGTCGGCCGTATTCGCGAACTGGCGAGCAAGGTTGGCCGTCCGGTCGCCATCCTTCTTGATACTCAGGGCCCGGCTATTCGGACCGGCGATTTAAAGAAGGACTTGGAATTAAAACAGGGGGACGTGCTGGAGTTCACTGTTCGTGGCGCGAAGCCGAAGGAGAAATACTCGGTCGACGTGAACTACAGCGGGTTTGCTGGCGATGTATCGGTCGGCGATACGGTTCTGGTCGATAACGGTCTGATCAAAACGGTGGTGATCGGAAAGAGAAAGGACCGAGTTCGCTGCAAAGTAATCACTCCCGGCCATCTCGGCTCGCGCCGCCACATCAATCTTCCGGGCGTGCATGTGAACCTTCCGGCCCTGACCAAGAAGGACATTGTCGATCTTACGCTCGGTGTTGAGCTGGGAGTGGATTTTGTCGCGTTGAGCTTTGTGCGTCGGGGGCGCGATCTGGAAGAGTTGCGCAGTTTTCTGAGAAAAAAGAAGAGCCACGCCCTGATTGTGGCGAAGATCGAAGGCCAATCAGCAGTAAAGAAAATCGATGAAGTGATCGCGGCCGCGGACGTGGTCATGGTCGCGCGCGGCGACCTTGGCATCGAATGTCCGATGGAAGAATTACCGATTATTCAGCGGCGGATCGTCAAGCGTTGCATCCGTGTGGGCAAGCCGGTAATCGTCGCCACGCAACTTTTGGAATCGATGATCGTCAATCCAGTTCCCACGCGCGCGGAAATTACCGATGTGGCCAACGCCGTTTTCGAACAAGCTGACGCTATTATGTTGAGCGGCGAGACAACAATTGGGCGTTATCCAGTCGAATGCGTGAAAGTCATGCATCGCGTCGCTTTGCGGATCGAGCGCAGTGGGGGCGCAGATTACGCCGAAGACGTTTTGCTGGAAGATGCCCGGCAGAAAATGGTGGCGTCTGCTGTTTTTCTCGCGAGTTCGCTGCCCGGTTCCAAACTGATTGTCTTCACCCACCACGGCATAATGGCGCGTTATGTATCAAACATGCGCCCCCTGCGCGCGCCCATTTTTGCGTTTGCACCGAACGATGAAGTTTGTCGGCAGCTTGCTCTTTGTTGGGGCACCTATTCGCTGAAGACCACTTTCACCAAAGATCCGAATATAACCATCCAGGCGGCCGAGGAATTTCTTCGCAAGAACAAGCTGGCTGCTCGCGGCGACCAACTCGTGATTGTTAGTGATTTGCGCGCGGGCGAAACCCTGGTCGACTGCGTGCAGCTGCGCACAGTGAAATAAAAAACGCGCGGACGTTTCCATCCGCGCGTTTTCAAATGAAGATACCGAGTTAAACCTCGACCGGAAGTTCGACGTCGACTGGGCGTTCTTTCTTGCTCAGGGCGCGCCGCAGTTTCGACAGCGCAATGTTCTGCAATTGGCGAATGCGTTCGCGCGTCACACCGAATTTTTTGCCGACTTCTTCCAAAGTTTTCGGCTTGCCACCGTCGAGGCCGAAGCGCTGGAAAATGATTTTCTTCTCGCGATCGTCGAGCACGTCGAGCAATCCGCCGACTTCGTTGCGAAGGTTCTTGTCGCGCAACAATTCAAACGGCGTTTGCGCCTCTTCGTCGCCCACGATCTCGCCGAATTCGGTCGAATCGTCGTCGCTGATCGGCGCATCGAGCGACGCTGGCCGGATCGAAACCGTTTTCAATTGCGAAACTTTGCCGCTGGCGATGCCGATTTCCTCGCCCAGCTCGTCGTCGGTCGGTTCGCGGCCGAGTTCTTCGCTCATCTGCAGCGAGACGCGGCGCATCTTGGAAATCTTGTCCACCAGATGGACCGGAAGCCGGATCGTTTTGCTCTGGTTAGCCAACGCGCGCTTGATCGATTGCTTGATCCACCAGGCGGCGTAGGTGCTAAGCTTTCCACCCTTGGCCGGGTCGAACCGCTCGACCGCCTTCATTAATCCGATGTTGCCTTCCGAAATCAGATCGAGCAACGGCAATCCAAGATTGGCGTAATCGTGCGCAATCTTCACGACGAGACGCAAATTCGAGCGGATCATCAGGGCTCGCGCTTCGCGATCCCCCTTCTTGATTTTCGCAGCAAGTTCGATCTCCTGCAGCGGGGTCAAAAGCGGGATTTGCCCGATCTCGCGCAGGTAAATCTTTATTCCAGTATCGCTATCTTCAGCGGCCATATAAGTTCTCATCCGAGGGGCTTAAGTGTTGGATCGACAAGTCCTTACCGGTTTTCTTCGCCGGCGCCTCATCGCTCACATTTAGTAACATCTATAAAAGTATTTAACAAGGTTAAATATTCGAATCTCTGACCGCTTTTGGACGTGTCTTGTTCAATCTTTTTGGATCTTCAATACGAACACTTTAGAACACGATTAATTTCAGAATTTTCAGACTCGTTGCTCCGTGAATAAGCAGGCAACGCGCTCTCATATATATAAATACTCAGTCCGCCGTCACGGCGGTTCTCTTCTGTTCCCCTCTAATTGCCTTTTCCTCCTTCATTATCTTTGACAACTTATATCCCCCCCATGTTGGCCAAGATTTATTCCGCCGCTGTTTACGGCGTCGATGCCTACGAAATTGAAATTGAGGTCAATGGCGCGGGAGGCGATCCGAAAGTCATCATCGTTGGATTGCCTGACACGGCGGTGAAGGAGAGCCGCGATCGCGTGACGACGGCGATTAGCAACAGCGCTTATCATTGGCCGCGCGGCCGCACGACCATTAATCTCGCGCCCGCCGACATCAAGAAAGAAGGGCCGAGTTTCGATTTGCCGATTGCGCTCGGGATGATTTCGGTTTGCGAAGAGATCGACAGCAAGCCATTCGAGAACTTCAGTTTTGTCGGTGAGCTGGCATTGGACGGCGCGGTGCGCCCGGTCAAAGGCGTGTTGCCGATTGCGCTGGAGGCGAGGCGCCGGGGCAAGCGTGCTCTTTTCGTGCCGGAGGCGAACGCTCGCGAAGCCGCCATGGTGGACAAGATCGACATCTACGGCGTCCAGAACTTGCGGCAGACTTTTCAATTTCTCCGCGGCGAGCTTGCGCTTCTGCCTACGCGCGGCGATCTCACTGGATTTTTTTCCGCGCATCAAGATTACGACGTCGATTTCAGCGACGTGAAAGGTCAAAGCCACGTTAAGCGCGCGATCGAAGTCGCGGTCGCAGGTGGTCACAACATTCTTATGATCGGTCCGCCAGGTTCCGGGAAATCGATGTTATCAAAACGCATCGGCACGATTATTCCACCGATGTCGCTGGAAGAGGCGATCGAGACGACGAAAATCCACAGCATCGCGGGCCTGCTCGACAGCCAAAGATCTTTCGTGGCCTCGCGCCCGTTTCGTTCGCCGCATCACACCATTAGCGACATCGGTTTGCTCGGCGGCGGCGCCTTTCCCAGTCCTGGAGAAGTAAGCCTGGCCCATAACGGCGTGCTTTTTCTCGACGAACTTCCCGAGTTCAAAAGATCGACACTGGAAGTGCTGCGTCAGCCCGTTGAGGATGGGAAAGTTACAATTTCGCGTGCGGCCGGCAGCCTGACTTTTCCATCCGAGTTCATGCTGGTGGCGGCGATGAATCCGTGCCCGTAGGGATTCAAGCGGGGGTGACATCGAGCATAAATGCTATTCCGTCGATTGTGGGAACAGGAATTCTGCTCCGTTATGCTCAGATCTCGCTAACTCCTTGTCGCGGCCGGACATGATCATTGGCGCACTAGGATCATCAAGATGACGATCCTAGTGACTTACATGGCGATGGATATCGAGTGGGCCTCGGGGCATGCGAACCGCTCTATAAAGATGATCGTATGGCGCAAGTATTCGGAACCTCGGGTCGCAACGCAACAGAACAGTCCCATCAACGTACAAAGCGATTGCTTGTCACGGGATTTGTAGGAATCGCGGCGCTAGCCGTTCTCGGCGGGTACGCTCTTGGGGCAGCATTTCCGATTCGCGGATTCGTCCTCAGCTGGGTGCTGATCATTAACGCACTACTCGGCCTCCTCATATGGCTCATCGGCAAGTGGGCCACGGACAAGATCGACACGATAGATCGAGAACGAATCTCCTGGCGCAAAGGCGCTGTGGGCGAAGCGCTCGTCGCTGCGACCCTGACAGAACTGCCGGGCAATTTTGTTGTCGTCAACGATGTGTCGAATCGTTTCGGCAATATTGATCACGTAGTAATCGGCCCCACCGGTGTTTACATGATCGACGCCAAAAACTGGACAGGCTCAGTAAAAGCAGATGCTCAGGGAGAGCTGATGCTGAATGAAAAACCTCTCCCGAAGCCGCCGATCAAATCGCTTCTTGGGTCAGTGATGGATTTTCAAAGCAAGCTCAAGGCGTTAACCGACGCAGACTATTTCGTTCGTGGACTGATGGTGTTTCCCAACGCGTACGTGGAAGCGAACTATGGCTCAACGCGCCAAATTCACTGCTTGCGAAATGAGCGATTGGGCGAGTATCTCCAGGACCAGGAATTTTCACGAAAACTTTCCCGATCCGACATCGACGGAATTAAGCGCGCAACTCTTCAACTTGCCGGAATGGACGAACGCTTCACCGTTTGAACGGCCTACGCAGGTCGTCCGCCGTCAAGACCAGCCTTTCTCCGCGCCGGAGCACTTCCGGATGGGTATCGAGATAGACTTCGACTAGCGCGTTGACACCGAAGGGAAATACGCTATTTAGCGTATTATGTCAGACGATATACTCAGCTTTGGTCGGCGGATCGCCAAAAGGCGGAAGGAGTTGGGATTTAGTCTGAAGGACGTATCAGACCGGGTTAAGAAAGAAGACGGGGAGTCAATATCTCCCCAATACCTCAATGACATCGAACACGACCGGCGACAGCCCGATTCGGAACGTCTCATCGATCAATTAGCGCTCGCACTTAAACTCCCGGCGGAAGTGCTGTATTACGAGGCTGGAAAACTCGGAGATTCAACAAAGGCTCGGAAAGCCAGTGAGAAGCAGATCGTTGCCGCTTACAAGGCTTTCCGCCATACGCTGAAAGATCCCGGCAAATGAAGTACGTGCCGGATCGCACCGGTCGTTTTCCGAAGCGACCCCATTACGAGCCAGCTGAATTAGACCAAGAATGTGAGCACATCATCACTGATTTTATGCGCGATCATTGTGGTGGATTTCGGTTGCCGATACCGACCGAAGCGCTGACAAAGCTCATCGAGAAGGATGCCGAAGATCTCGATCTTTTCTCAGATCTATCTGGAGAAGGTAGCGATGTCGAGGGTGTGACAGACTTCGTCGCCAAATGCAAACCGCGTGTGCGGATTTCCAGCACTCTGTCAAACCAGCGCGGTGAGAACCGTCTGCGGACCACTCTGGCGCACGAGTATGGCCACGTGAAGTTCCACGATTTTCTGTGGCAGGTTGAGGTAACAAACCAAAGACTCCATGCGCATTTCGCGCCCGAGGCTTCGCCCAAGTGTCACCGGGGGCGAATCCTTAATGCCCCCTACTCCGATTGGATGGAATGGCAGGCGGGATACATATCAGGGAGCTTGCTGATGCCTGTCACTTCGGTACGCGGAATGGCCGCATCGTTTATGGAAACTTATAAACTTTTCGCGCCGGTGCCCTCGACGGCGAACGAAGCTGGGATGCTTGTAGACTTGATCCATACCGCTTTTGCCGTCTCCATCGAAGCTGCCCGCGTCCGTTTGTTGAAGCTCAGTTTGCTAAGCTCCGTCGATCTGGGACCACAACTGTTTTGATTTATTTTGCTTGTGCTTACGTCAATCAGCGGATACGCTTAATGACAGACGCGGATGAACCGTGTCCAAATCACTAACAACAAAGGAGAAAACTATATGAAGGAATACCAAGTAACCTGCATAACGAAACCGGATCGTTTCAACACGCACGAGCACATCACGCACATTGGCAATGTCGCCGGCAAGTGGAAGATCACACGCGAACTGGCCATCCAAAAAATCGAATCCAAGCAGGAGGCCTTTTTCACGGTTGATCGAACTTCCGGACGAAAGATGTATGTGGGCGTTGTGAGGGAGGCAGGCAAACTGCCTTTTCTGCGCACTCACGCGGACGGGAAATGGAACGACAACTTGCTGGCTCAAGCGGAATGCAACGGGTCGTGCAAATTGATTGGCTAATTGGGATTGGGGTGGCGAACAAAAATTGCTGCCCTATTCCATCAGGTAAAGGTTGTTGAACTAATGACAGCTCCACTTTTCCGGGAAGGCGGGCCGTACAAAGTGCGGCGCACAGGCCACGAACAATACGAAATGAGTATTCCGCTCCCCACCGATTCCGAAGGACGCGTCGCTCGTGAGTGCCCATCGTCAACCTGCTCGCCAGGGTACTTCAAAGTGAAATCGGGCACGGGCATTACCCAAAACCATACCGAAGCGTTTTGCCCGTATTGCCGTTTCGGTAGCGAGCCGGGTAAGTTTTTCACAAAAGGCCAGGTAGAATACGCCAAGTCCGTTATGAAGCGGGAAGCGGTAGCGGGCGTCGAGGGCATGATGCGTGATGCTTTCGGCATTGGTTCTTCAGGTAAGAAAACGATTGGGGACGGTCCGATAAAGCTGGAGTTCAGCATTAAACGAGGCAGCCCGCCGTCTGTTTATCGTCCTTTTGAAGAGGCGTTACAAAGAACGGTGATTTGTCCGAAGTGCGGATTGGATCACGGTGTTTTTGGCTTAGCCGTTTGGTGTCCAGATTGTGGCGAGGACATTTTCCTGACGCACGTGGAGGCGGAATTGCGCGTAATACAAACGATGTTGTCGGACATTCCTCGGCGGCGCAAGGATCTCGGCCCTCGGATCGCTGCACGAGATGAGGAAAATTGCTTAGAAGATGTCGTCTCGGTCTATGAGGCAGTGCTGCGGGCCATAGTGGTTCGAGAGTTGAGGAACCGTGGAAAAACCATGGAGGAGATTCAAGACACTCTTAAACGTCGCGTTGGAAACAAGCTTCAGAGCGTTCTGCTTTCACAGGAAACAGTAGAACAACTGCTAGGGCGAAGGTTATTTGAACCATTCGAACAACAGGAAATTGATCGATTGCGGCAAACGTTTGAGAAGCGGCATCCAATCACGCACAACCTTGGCGTCGTTGACCGAAAGTACTTGGAGCGTCTACGAACGGCAGAACGCGAAGGCCGCGAAATCCGGGTAACACCAGGCGAGGTGTCGGATGCCATTAGCGTTGTCCTGAAGATTGTGACTGACCTGCATCGCCGCCTTTTCGATCTGACCGCAAATGGAACCGTATGAACTTTATCCATTCGCGTGAATATCTGAACCGTGGCAACGTCGTGCAGTTGGATTGTGATACGCAATGCAACTTCATGATTACCACCGACAGCGATTTTTCATCGTATCGATGCGGCGGTAGATTTCAGTATTACGGTGGGCACTATTCCCGATTCCCTGCACGGATCGCTATTCCCCATTCTGATAACTGGAACATCATCGTCGATCTTGGCGGCGGCAGAGCGAATATCCGTTATAACATTAGTATACTAAGGGGCTAGGCGGCTGACCGAGGATATCTGTTTTGCCTGGCGCAGAAAGACTCAAGAGGGGAGTAGGCCAATCTCCTTTACAAGAGCAGGCGCTTCAGACTATCCAGCGATGCGCCCCTCATGATCGCAATCTCGTATCGCCGGGAAGATTCACTACCCATTGCGTAGGGATTCGAGCGGGGGTGACAGCGAGCATAAATGTTCTTCCGTAATTGGAGGAACGGATCTCGACACCCTTATGCTTAGGTCTCTCGGAATCTCGAAAAGGAGATGTGGACGATTTCTTATTCTTGAGGCCGATGTTCTTGGAAGATTTGCGGGCGAATGTCTCGATCGCAGAACTGCCTGATCACCGTCGCGGCGGTTAGTTGGCATAAACAAAGCCCATTCGAGACCGACCGAAAATCCTTTTCGGGACCTGAGTACCTATCATCCAAAGGCGGAAACAAGTGTGCGAGACTCTTGATAATTTCGAACTCTTTGAGCTGGCACAAGACGTTTGCGGCGTCCGTGAGTCCGATGATGTCGTGACCAAGCTTTTTTAACTGCCGTTCGGTAGCGTTTCCTTTTTCGACCAGAAACGCTTTAAGGAATATTTCTGTTCCCATTCGCGCCGTCAAAATTGCCTTTGGATTTGGTCGCGGAGAATCAAGCAGAGCGATTGCCGCCCTTAACTCTCTGTCACCATTGTTCAAAAGCATCCAAGTTTTGGATCCCAAAGTCTTAAATCTGCGGATGTCGTCGAAGCCACATCCATAATCAGCGCAATCTGCCCAGTATAAAACGTAATTCCATAACTCATCCCTATCCTCCTGTAGTTCTTGCCTTACTGGATCCGGCATAGTTTCCAAAGCTTCCAAGGCATTTAGTTTTAAAGAACCCCAGAAAACGGGAACCGACACGGGCCAAAAATACGCATCGAAAAAGTAGCTCCCGGTAAACAACGATCCTATGTGGTGTGCATCTGCTGCAGATCGCGCTTTGAACCACTCAAATACTCTCGAAGCGCACGATGATGAGAAGTCTATGATCGTATTGGTCTCTTTTGTGTATTCGAGTAATGCCTTAAATGACCGCTGCTTCTGAGCGATTGAATCGCGACGGTAGCGTTCGTTTGCGCGCGTTAGCCATTCTTCAGGAATATCAGCCGAGTTTACTGATGTAGCACCAAGCGCGGCGATGGCCTCATTCGACGCAGTGGAGCCGGCAATATGTGGGGCAAATTTGCCTGCGATAAACAAAAACCTTAACGAAGGGGTAATCATCAGAAAGCGTGCGCGTAATGTCTAAATATAATCGATCAATGCAAAGCCACTTCAAGAAGTCAGTGCAGGTATGTTCTTTAAGCCAAGGGTTCGGCGCGTCCCTTAGAATTCCCCCTTCTAGGAGAACTGTCTCGAAAGTGCTCCGTTCTCCTGTTTTGTACTGGCAAAACTGTGCCCCGCCTGTTCCCATTCGACTACGTTGAAATCAAAGGGGATTCGAGCGGTAGTCTTGTTCGTGGCGGCTTCCCTAGCGCCTATAGCGCACGCGCAGTACTTGTTCACCGACATTGCCGACAGTAACAGCGCTTACAATTTTTTCGGCTCGGAGCCAGCAATCGCAAACACAGGCGCGGTTTCGTTTTATTCCCAACTCGACAATGGATCTGAGGGAATTTTTTTGTTCTCTAATGGCACCGTTACAACAATTGCGCAGACAGCCAATGGCTATTCGTCGATAGCAGGTGATACCGCCATCAGCAATTCGGGTTATGTTACCTTCAACGCCATCCACGGACCAAGTGATGGCCTGTTCTTGAGTAATGGAGCAAGCACAACGACGATTGCACAACAGGACCAAAACTTCAGTTCGGTTGACAATGCGCCTGCCGTGAATGGCTCGAACACCGTTGCCTTCTTTGCAAATTTAACAAATGGTGTTGCCGGAATCTACTCAGGAAACGGTAGCAATACGATCACAATCGCTGACTCAACTAGCGGTCGGTTCTCATTATTCAGCCACCCTTCCATCAACGACGCTGGTTTCGTGGCTTTTGCGGCGAGTCAATCTTCGGGGGCCGGTGCCGAAGTTGTGCGAGGCAATGGCGGGTTCCTCACGACAATTGCAGATACGTCGAGTTCGAGCGCGTTCAGCGCGTTCGGCGGAGCAGCATCTATAAACTCGGCGGGCGGTGTGGCATTCTCGGCAACGCTAAAGGCCGGCGGGCGCGCAATTGCGTTTGGAAATGGCATCTCTCAACCCACGATAATTGCTGATACAAATGGCGCTTTCAGTAATTTCGCGAACGAACCCGCCTTGAATGACAACGGGCAAATCGCTTTTCTCGCATACGAAAAAGGTTCAGGTGCGACCGGCATTTTTACAGGCCCTGATTTAATCACCAACAAAGTCATTGCGACCGGTGACCAATTATTCGGATCGACCGTTGACGCTTTAAATTTTTTTATTCACGGAGAGAACAATGACGGTCAGATCGTATTCTATTACCATTTAACTAATGGAGTCCGCGGGATCGCCGTTGCCACTATCCCAGAACCTCGCACTTGGATTCTTTTATTCGTGGCAGCGACCTGTTTTTATCCGTGGCGACTTCGTCGTTCATTTTCTAAATAATGATATGCTCGTAGTTGTGGCCGGAAACGCCGGGGTGACCGAGAGGTGTTTCGTTCCTAGTTTGTAATAACTATTTCCCCACTTCCGCGCGGCGTCGCAGGTACGCTTCATGCGCCTTAGCCGCGATGCAGCGACGACATTGGCCTTTGCGCGGATAAAATTCTTCCGCCGGAAACACATTGTTGCAGGCTGAGCAACGCCGCATTCCAGCCGGCACTGGATCAACAACTGTCAGCGCGAATGGAGTTGGGAGATGAATGGGCGGCGTCGAGAAACCCGCTCCAAGTTTCGCGGCGCTGGTCGCGTGTAAATCGTCGCGCAGTTTGAACGCGATGATCGAGCGATCTTTCACGTAAATTTCCGAGAACAGCGCGAGGATGATTGCCTTCTTTTCCTTCCGATTCGTCATCCGTTTGAATCGAAACGCTCCGCGGACGACTTTGCGGACGAGTTCTTCGGTGGATATGTCACGCTCGTCTTTTTGATCGGCCACGCGTCGATGCAATGACGCCATCTGCGTTTTGATCGTATCACGCCGGGTCCGCAATTCCTCCAATGTCATAGCGCCGACCTCGTACGCATCGAGTAGACGTTTATCTTTTTGCTTTAGAGCTACGAGTTGCGATTCGCTGGTCGGTTTGGGGAACGGGTGGACGACTTCGCGAGTGCGTTGCAACGACTGATCGATGATTTGGGTTAGGGTGTTCGCATTCGTAAGCGTCTGGATCGCGAATGCTTCGATCAAACCGTCAACTTCGCGCTGACGAAGGTTGGGCTGTTTGCATCGGCCGAGCTCATCACAATAAGCGTAGTGGTTGCGTTTGCAGAAATATTGGCCTGAGCGGTTACCGCTCCGCCGTTTTCCCGATGAGCAATAAAATGGCTCGGCGCAATGGCCGCATCGGGCGACTCCAGTACCGTAGTTGTAGGCCCCATCTTGTTTTCGACTCTCCTGATGGTTGCGGCGCGTCTCGGTAATTCGCTGCTGAACAACGTTGAAGTCTTCCAGCGGGATGATGGGATCGATGATTTTTACCTTAATCACGTCATCCGGTGCGCGTTTTACCTTCACGCGGTAGAGTTTGCCGGTGCGACTCACACGCTTCTCACCGCGCTTTTCTGAGATTATGCGCTCACCGGTCGCGTAGACGCGACGGGATAAAATGTTTCGGATCGTCCTGCCATTGAGGCCGAGCCGCCGTCCTAAGGCCGAGTAATTTCCGGTCTCGTTCAGAAATGCGCGGAAAATTTCGACGACATCTCGAGCCCGATCATTCCAGTACCACTTTTCTGTCGATCGCTCGTAGGAGAGACCCAGCGGGACGGTCAGGTAATTCGTCGGACATTTCGCGGTCCGGCGCTTGATTTCACAGGCCCCTTTTTGGCGCTCCTTAATTAACTGGAGTTCATATCCTGAAATCGCGGATCTGATGTTTGCAAAAAGCGCCGAATCTTTGTTAGCCAGGTCATACTCGGTGTCGCCCGAGTATATAATAGCGCCCGAATCCTTGAAAACCTGAAGGATGACATAGTCAGCGGGCTCAGTCGGCCGGAACAGTCGATCGAGATCTGCGACAACAAGCCCAATCCCGCGCGACACGATTTCTAGAATTTCGCGGATGTCTGGGTTGCGCAACATGTCAGACCCGGAGCCCGTGATCTCATAAATGCGCCGGCAGTGGAGATTCTTCCGCTGGATGGTTTCTTCGATTACCCGGCGCTGCCTCGCGATACCAGCGCGGTCATCGCGGGCTTGATCGGCAGTCGAAACGCGGATCAGGCCGACGACCTCACAAGGCGTCGATGTTTCGACGAACGGCGATGACTCGGGTTGAGCGGACACAATTATAAAAAATCAGTTCACGGGTTTTGCCACAATTGCCGGACCGGCTCTGCGTTGCGCCACGATCGCGGATGCGGCATCCCGAATGCGCGCGACATCGTCATCGGCGAGTGCTTCTGATAATGCTGCGATGAGCGCATCAATGCTCCGCTCTTCCTCCAGCGCAGATTCGACTAAACGCCGAACTAGCGGGGTGATAAGTTTTTCGTTAACGCTGTTTTGGTCAGACACGTTGCGAATCTATGACCCCAGTTCGCAGTGTCTCTTGCTGCAAGCAGTCATCTTGCAGGCCGGAACAAGCTTGACCTACCGCGTAAGATTTTCTGCCTAATGAACGATCCTACTGATTCCGACTGGAACTGGTTCGCGAAGTTTCCTCATCGAGAAACGGGCAAGAAGCTACCTCGAAGTGCGGAAGACGAATTAATCCGCATGTGCGTCTGGGAATACGCGCGCGAGTGCAGACCGTTAGTCGAAGCGATCTCAAAATATCGTGACACCGTAAGAATTGGACAGCGAGCCCGTGAGGAGGCGGATGAGCTTGTCCAAGTCATCGAGCGCATGGCGGGTCGTTTCAATTGGCGCTTTCTCTGTTCGCCGGATTTTCCGGACAAAGCTTGGTTAGACCTAAGTTCACGACGCTCGAATGCATATGCCGACTTCCCATTTGCGGAAAGAGCGTCGATTCGTCCAACGGATGTAACGATCGAAGTGAAGCATGGCAAAAGGACACGCCCACAAAAAGTCGATTGGTTGCCGACGCCGCCGCGTTTTTTCGGTGACCTAGGGAACTTTTTCAATAACAGAGATCCCGAAGTTCTGGGGCAGGTCAATCGATTCATCATCGAGGTAATGACGGAACAGTTCCAGTGGTTTGGGGTTAGTGCTTTTCATTGTCTGGTAATTCCGGAGCAATTTTTTGAAGTTGTCGATCCGGAGGATTTAGCGGCAGCGTTGCGTAATCTATGCCACTCGCTTAACCGTCGGCGGCTCATACTAAATGAGCCTTCGAGCAGTCGATCGCATTATGCTTCCTATTTGGGTTGGCTTGCAACGATGCGTTTCGCGCATTTTTTCGACCGCAAGGAACAAAGGCAAAAAATAGCAGTGCTTAAAGAAGGACTCGTTTCCGGTAGGTTGGGGCGGAATGCCACCGAGACAGCACTTGGATTTTTAACCAATCTCGGTCGAGCAGAGTTTCGCGCCAAGGCGGCAGATATCTATCGCAAAATGTTTAACCTCGGGTCAGACGCGGAACCAATTCATTTTCAAACTTTTGAAGAGATCGAGGCTGCAAGACGACAGCGTGCAACCGAAGACAGCTCGTTGGCGACTGTGAGAGTTCGGCAACATGACAACAAGACCAAGATCCGAAGAGGATCAGGCAGTCGGCTCCGGCGAAATGCCGGAGGTAGTCGAACCAAATCAAACAAAGCAAAGCGCAGTGGTCGAAAAATACACCGGCGCTGACGTGCGTCGCAATCCCCACGAAGAATACAGTGGGATTCCCGTCGTTCAAACCACCGAGGAATCTACTCCAGCGGCGAGCCGCATGAGTGTCGACGATCGGGGGTCGCTCACACCGGCCGAGCGTGCCGAGCTGGAATCAATTATGTTGCCTGCGCAGATCGAGGCGATTGAGGTTAGCCGCCGGTCGCGTGTCCAACGCCGCGCCAAAGCCAAGAAGGATATTCCAGAGTTAATCGCGGCGAATGCGGAGGAAATGATGGTGGAGGCGGTAAACAAACGCTTTTACTCGGCTAAAGGTGTGGCGACTTGGCTGGTCAACCATGGTTTGCATGAGCCAGTGCGAGTCTACAGCGCATTCGGCGCTGCCCTGGGCAGGCATGGACTGAACTTGCCGTCCATGACCGTGAAAGGTCGTCGTTATAGCGACTTGGCCTGCATCGGATGGATTCAAGAGCAGAAGCGTTTGCGTCAAAGCACGATCGACCAAATGGGAAACGATGTGCGGCACGCCGTCATCGCTGATTAATCCACGCGCGCCGAAACCGGGCGGGAACTTCACACGAGTTCCCGCCCACAGGGCGCGATCACCCACGTTATGGCAACCACAGAAACGGAGGACGAATCCGTCTACATCGGATTCGATACCGAATATCAACGTGTCGGCGACAAAAACTTCATCTTGTCGGCGCAGATTTTTGGCATCTGCCAGAACCAGACTTGGCAGGCGATCAAGTTTCTAAGTGACAAGCGGATGACTTTCGAAGAGGTCGTTAAGTGGGCAGTTGAGGAAGGGATTCGCGGCCGGGTACTGAAGCGTCGTCCCGCCAAGATTTATTTGTGCGCTCACTATTCGATTGCCGATATGTCGACGCTGCGGGAACGCGAACGCACTTTTCGCCAGATCGATTACTGCAAAAAGACGTTTGTAACAATTAGGGAGCCAATTCGAGTCCGTTACCATGATGAGAACCGCAACAAACACGAGATAGAGGTGGTTCTTCGGGATCCATGGCTAATGGCTCCGGCTGGCAAACGTAAGCTGGAAGTCATCGGAAAGTATGTCGAACTCGAAAAGATCGACGTCCATCCATATGGGAAGGACGAGATGGGCCGGCTCCTTCGTGAGAATCAGGAGCTCTTTATCAAATATGCAATTGCCGACGCACAGATCGCCGCTGTTTACACCCGCGAAATGGCGAGGTTCGCGAACGAATTCTTCGGTTCGTCCGAAGCTCCCGCAACCATCGGCGGCTGCGCGGTGAAGCTAGCGCTGCAATCTTGGAAGAAAGAGAAAATCGATCGTCATACCGTTCTCGGCACGAAACGGGTCAAGCGCGAAAAAGGCCGCTTCGATATTGTGCCGCTTCCCATTCGGCAGGATTACGAAAATTTCGCGAAGAACGCGTTCGCGGGCGGCAGAAACGAAACCTATTGCTTTGGCCCTTCCCCGGAACGTGATTTTGTCGATCTTGACTTGGCTGGCGCGTACGTATCGGCGCTCGCGACCCTCGGACTTCCTCAATGGGACCGCCTGCGCTCCACCTGCAACCTGGACGATTTCCAACCCGATGTAATCGGGTTCGGTTTCGTAAGATTCAAATTTCCTCCAAGCACTCGGTTTCCGTGCATGCCGGTGCGGACCGAGACATCGCTGATTTTCCCCCTCCAAGGCGAATGCTATGCAACGGCCCCAGAGATTCTTCTCGCAAGAAAGCTCGGCGCGGAGATTGAAGTGCGTAGGGGTTGCGTGATGCCAATGGATTTTGGGTGTCGCCCGTTTGTTGCGATTTCGAAAGAAGTCGCGTTGGCGCGCGAGAAATTCAAAGCGCAAAGCGGTACGGGCTCGCTAATGGAGCAACTCGTCAAGACCGTTGGAAATTGCGTCTTTGGAAAACTCGCGCAGGCCATCCGGCCAAAACGTGTGTTCAGCACGAGGCTGATGGACATGGAAGAGATGAAGGAGTCACCACTTACGAATCCCTACCTTGCCGCGTATGTGACAGGGTTCATTCGTTCGGTCCTTGGTGAGGTTCTTGCGGCAGTGCCGAAGGAGTGCCTGGTCATCTCCGCCACGACCGACGGTTTTCTGTCGGACGTACCTGAAAGCTTTATCAACCAGCTGACGGCGGGACCACTGTGTCGGATGTATGCAGCAGCTAGAGCGTTAGTCGCTGCCGATCAGCAGGTTCTTGAGCCCAAGCATCGTGCGCGGCAGGTAATGTCCTGGCGGACTCGCGGTCTGGCGACTCTTGATCACGATCCTGAAGAAGAGTTAATGCTCGCGCGCGCTGGTATCCGTACGCCGCAAGGTTCGCTCGAAGAACAAAACGAATTTATCGTCACTAAATTCGTCGGTCGCGAGTATGGAGAAACATTTGCCGGCGTACGTCTCCGCAATGCCCGGCAACTCTGCTTCGACGGCGGTGACTTCGTGTCGGAAGAGTCGGTCGTTCGGCATCGGATGGACTATGACTTCAAGCGGGTGCCGACTCGGATCGGAGAGCGGCCGATCAATGGCCAGCCGCACGTCTGCTTCGATACTGTCCCCGTGCAGGACGCAGCGCAGTTTGGACGACTGCGTGATCGCTGGAAGGATTTCTACGAGCGATTTCAACAGCCGCTCAAGCGCGAACACGACTTTCGCGATTTCCAAGAGTTCCTCGCCATCAAGAAATCGGGAAAACTACAATTGCCGCAGAAAGGCTCGGCTTTGTACGTAGCGCGAAAGATGTTCCTCGTCGCCTACACCCACTCCGAGTGGGGTCTCTCGTGCGAACTCTCGAACACGGAGCTGGCCCGAACTCTCTCCAAGGAGGGTTTCGCCACCGACGTGGGGGAAGTCGAAAACGCAAAACGACCGGAGACACCGCTCTACTCCAACTGCGTGGAGGCGACGGAAGAGGTCGAGAACTTTCTTGGGTTCGTGCAGCAACGCTTCCCAGGCTTCGAGCGCAGCGCACTTGTCGCTGCCCTTCCCGGTACCGCTGCGGTCGGCGTGCCTAGTTTGGCGGTACCCGCGCCGCCGCACGGAAAAGGCCGAGCCGACGAAGTGCTGGAACCGGCCGAGTGCGCCTACGGCGGGGAGACTTCCTAGCCGTGCAGTTGCCCTTTTCTCCAAAAAACGCTTCTTACGGAGCAGCGCTTCTCGGCTCTGGGAGAGCGGGCACGACCGGCAGCGTTCAAACCACGAAGCTGCCCCCTTCTTCGTGCTTTTTCGGGCCGGAAAGAAGCCACGAAAAGCCGCCGGGCTTCGTGTCTCTCGCGCCAACGGCGGGCTACGTTCGTTCCGAGAAAAGGACGACGCGCCCACGGTTCGCTCCGCAACATCGGCTCTACGGCGAGTTCCGTAACGACGGCACTTTTAAGATAAAGAAAACCGACGCACCTCTGGCTCGGTTGTACCAAACGCGAACGCAACGCCAGCGATTACAACCAACATAGCTCCATGAGAACGTCACCGAATCCTTCAAAGCCGTCTCCAAAAGTTGTCGTTTCGCGCGATAAAGATGCTGCGGAGCATCGGAGTCTGGAGGACGGACGACGCATCATCCGCTCGACGACACGACTGCTCGGGCAACCAGTCGTGCTCGTTTCGATGCATCCGCGTGCAAAGACACCGCGCTTTCGAAAGTTCCAGACCTTCACGCTCGACCTAATGCAGGACGAGCAGTTCATCGCCTGCATCGGAAGACCTAACTGCAACGTCGCTGTGCTACTCGGCAAAGCGAGTAGAGGACTGTGCACGTTCGACTTCGACGACGATCGGAACGCAGAAATGTTTCTTCGGCTGAACGAGCCATTCCAAGAGACGCTAATGACCACCGCGCGACGCGGCCGGAACTTGTGGTTTGTTGTCGATGGCGAATACCCTCGCAGCTTCGACGTAAGAGATGACGAGGGCCACAACTGCGTAGAGTTCCGAGCAGACGGACGGCTGACAATCATTTACGGCACGCACCCTTGCGGATACTCATATCGTTTGTTGCACAGGGCGTACCCGATCAGATGCAGATGGAGCGATGTGAATTGGCCGTTTGAGTGGGAGGAGCAACTACCTCGCACAAATGCGCCACGCGACATCGTTGATAGACTGCGATGTGCAGCGACCGAGGAATATCCGCAATCACCGCGGTTGGACTTCGCGAAACTCTCGAGCCTTGCACCTCGAAAGGACGGCTCCTACAACGCACGATGTCCTGCTTGCGCCGAGCAAGGTCGAGACACTTTGGGAAATCACCTGATCATATTTCCAAACGGTTCATTTGCGTGCGTCATCTTCCCGCACAGCGTGAAAGGTTCGATAAAGCATCGGGCAACGACACAACGACTGGCCGGAACCGAAGGTCGCGGCCGCTAGAATGCGACGGTCTAATCTTCGCCGGTGATGTGCTCCAAAGGGTTGTCTGCGATTGCGTTGATTACTTCAATCCGTCTAGCATCTGAATCGAAGACAAACGCATACCAATGAGAGCCGTCACCTTCTTTCGGACAATTTAACCTTAACTCATTTCCATCGACTCGAAACATGACTTCCGCTCCGCAGCCAGCTAGCGGCGCGTCTTTTGAGTAGTTCGTAACCACACAGTGATATTTTCCCTTTAACCAACGCGCAATTTGAATGTTCTCAGTACAGTTGCCGGTCCGTAGATCATTGTCCAACAATGCCCAAGGCGAGGCTTCGATATCCCCTCGCTCCGAATAACAAATCTCAATTGTTTCGCCTTCGCTGGCGATGAAGAGATGCAAATCCAAGTCTGATGGATTAGCGCCCCAAGAAAGACTGATCCTTCCGCCGGTATCGGTCGTCGCCTCCGGTCCGACTGTCTTTAACGACTTGTCAATCGGTCCATAGCGATCCCTCAAGGCCCTTTGTACCGTTTCTCCAAATGTCTGAAGGGCTGCACAGGATCCCGGCTTCATTTCTCCTATAATGCTGGTTCGTCCCCGGAAAGTTTGATCCACAAGATCCAGGATGTTCTGTCTCACTTTTCCATAGTTCACTAGGACGACGTGAGCACTCGGCCGTCCCTTGGCGTAATCGGTTAAAGCATGCGCAAATTTCTTCGCTGACGCTGCACGGTACTGTTTGCATTCTACTATCAAAATTGACGCCGCGACATCGGTTATCGGATCTGTAATCAACGTGTAGTCGGGTTGGATTGCCCGCTTTCGCCCGGAGCCAATCGGACCTTTTAAAGGGGACCGCAACTCTGCCCACACGTGCAAGGCAGGATCTAAAGATCGAACTGTCGCTAAATGAGTTCCTGAGAAAGCGAAGACTAGGGCGTCATTGATGGTATGAACCTTGACGGACCACTCGGAGAGCGCATCGAGGATCTGCGTTGACACCCATGCGGAATAAAGTTCGTGACGGCGTTGCCAAACCGGGAGCTTCAAAAATTCCTCAAGCTGCCGTTCAAGACTGGTCCCCTTGTATTGACGGGTGCTGAGCATTGCAAACACCTTGTCAAGGGCTACGACCAACGCGGAGCTCTCGCGCTCTTGCTCGATACTGGGAAGCGACGAGATCTGCTCCACTTTGCTATATATGCCACGCGCCAGTGAACCGGCCCACAGATCATGATCGATTCTTCCAAGGAGATTTGCCGGCCAAAAATCGTGTTGTTCTTCGGGTTCGTCACTGGTCGAAGATTTCCTAGATTCTTCAAAAGCTCGCCTGTGAAGTTTATTACGGTTGCGGCCAAACTTAGTGCTTTCCTGGACGACACTGCTCCAAACCGACCATGTTCTCTGCAATCGGTCGTCCAGATCCGGCGTGCCCGTATGCGGTAATGGCGGCAAGAAATTAGGCCAAAATCCCTGGTCGTACTCACTTAACCATCGTTTCATACCCGGATCGCGGACTTGCGCGTCCATGGTGCGAACAACTTCGTTGAGAGCCCACAGAGTGTTGTGATTCCAAACGTTGACCACAAACACCCTTTCAACTTTTCGCCATGTCTCTGCCCAGGCACGAAAGTGCTCAAGATCAAACTTGAGTGCTGGGATGTCTTTCCCGAAGTCGAATTGCACCTCAAGATTCTGCTTGGTTTCCTTTGCTCCCGCCTTCGCAAACATCGCGAGCAAGTCAACCATCATTGCAGCATAAGGTTGTGCAGCCCGAAAAAACGCGATTAAGAAATCCTCAGTGGTCACTGCCTTCTTTTTTAGCGCCGATCCTACGTCTCCTGGGGGCAGCGCCAGTTTCGCCCTGATCTCGTCGATCAAATCTTCATCATAAAGTCTTAAATCGGCACCACCGTGCTTAATTAGAAATTTCCAAACATCTATCGCCGTGTTTAGCATTGTGGATGTCGATGCTCTTTACGTTGTTTCAAGGGTCTGCGAACAGTGGCATTTATTGCTTGCAGTCGAAGACGCAACGCGACCCTTAACAGCAGTGGAATCGCGGTTCGGCGATGGCTCTATCGCGTCGGACGGGATCTGAAATAAAAGGCGCGGGGGGCCGCTTTTCGGCTGGAGGGCTCATGACTGCAATAATTGAAAGTCTGCGCGGAAAGTCGAGAAGATTTCCGCCTTTTAGAAGCACACTTCCTCTGCGTTTGTATCACTCATAGGGACGGGATGCATCTACGTCGCATTACGCTGGACTAACTTTTCAAAGACAGATATAACTTAGGCTTCAAATTGTTCTGGGGGGAACAAACGCCGCCCTTCACTGTTTCCCCATTGGTTCTTTGGGGGGCGGCGACTCTCTTTAAAGCCTATGCACGAGAAACCGTCTTGACGGACACGATCCTGCAGCACCGCGCCGATTGCGTCCGCGAGAGTCTTCGTGGTATTCTTACCGAACGGTGCGCGAGCCTCGACGCGCTGTTTCACCAACTATGACCTCCCAGCCATGAAGTTCCTCGGCGTATCAGCCTCAAACGATTGGGCGTCTCTAAACCCAACCGAGAATCCAGACTTTGCTTCTGTTCGTTCGAGACTGGAGCGCGCTCTCTCGGATGTCATGCTGTCAGAAAACCTTATCGTTCTGACTGGCTTAGGCACTTCACTCTGCTTAAAAGATTCTAACGGGAAAGTTCTTGCGCCGACAATGAGCGATCTGTGGGACTCCGCAAAACAAAAAGCTGGAGAGCAGTTCGAATCTGTGAAGACCAAGGTTCATTACTCTGCGGCCGAGAGCGGTGACAACATTGAACATCTCCTTTCGCGTTGCCAAATGTCTGAAAAGTTAAATCACGACCCGGAGGTTGAAAAATTCGTTAGTGAAACCGAGGCCCTTATTGTGGAAAAGTGCCGGTTCGTCGATGCCGCAGTCAATCTAAGCGCTCACGAAGCATTCCTGCGAAAAATTGCGCGGCGTTCTACGCGATTACCACGCGTTGAACTTTTCACTACCAACTACGATCTCAGCTTTGAAGGTGCCGCGAGTAATTCCCGATTCATTGTTATTGATGGATTTTCTCATGTTCAGCCGCAGGAATTTGATGCCGCACTGTTCTCGTACGACCTAGTTCGGCGAAAGAACTCCAGCGAGCTTCCTGAATTCGTACCGAATGTGTTTCATCTCTATAAACTGCACGGCTCACTCGACTGGGAACGTCAAGAGGGGCGCGTAATTAAGGAGCCCAAGACGAAGAAACCACTCATTATTTTTCCACGCGAGAGCAAATTCGAATCATCTTACGATCAGCCATTTCTTGAATTGATGGCTCGGTTTCAATCTGGATTACGTGAAGCCAATACCGGATTGCTGATTATCGGCTACGGTTTCAACGATCATCACATAACGCAGCCGATCCTTTCCGCAATTAGATCGAACATCGGTCTGAAGGCCATTATTGTTGATCCGGCTGCGGAGCAGTCGACTAACTCGATTTTAAGAAGTGCACGCGATCTCGTTTCGAACGGCGATACCCGCGTCTCCCTCGCCGCCGTGGATTTTGAACAACTCGTAACTTTTGTCCCGGATCTTGTTGCCGCGACCGAGGAAGAAACTCACCTTGACCGAGTTCGTAAAATTCAAGCGGGATGACTACCGCGTTGCCAATTTATCCGTTCGAGCATCAGCGGTGCATCGGAACGATATGTGAAGTTGGACCCAGTTCGGCAAAGGTGAATTTGCCTTATGCGGCGTCTCTCGATGGCCAATGGCTATACGGAAATCGATTGGGTGCCGGTGAGGTCGGAGAATTCATCATTATCGAATCCGGAGATACAGGAATATTTGGGAGGCTTGTCAGTATAAAACTTCCAGAGCGCGACCGGTTATCTGTTGAACCTGGTTCCGGTAAACACGACGCCCACCCGATTGGCACAGCGCAATTGCTCACAACAATCGCGTTGAAAAATGGCGAAGTAACGGGTGGGATTGCACAACATCCCCGACTTGGTAGCTGCGTATATGCAGCACATCCATTGCTATTGAAATGGCTTGCAGAGAGAACTGGCAGTGGGAATCCGACCGTAGTTTTTGAGCTAGCTACCTTGCCATCTGCAGGTGAAATCCCCGTAATTTTTACACCAGAGCAATTGTTCGGACATCACTGCGCGATACTTGGAGCGACCGGAGGAGGCAAGAGTTGGACGATCGCCCGAATTCTCGAACAGGCAATGAAGCAAAACGCTAAGGTTATCTTATTTGATGCGACGGGTGAATTTCACACGCTCGGATCGGGAGTCCACAATGTCTACGTTGGCGCAACTTCTGCGCCCGAGGCCTTAGCTACAGAAGTGGTGGTTCCTTATTTCCAGCTCACGGAAGCTGACCTTTTCGCGTTATTTAAACCCAGCGGACAAACCCAAGCGCCCAAACTTAGGGCTGCGATGAAGAGTTTGAAACTGGCCAAAGTAGATCCCAATTTGGCGTCGGAGGGTGTGCTTGTGAAAGTAAACAAGAATCGAGCGGCTTTCGAATCGAGTAATCGAACACACGCTACGACGCTTGAAAACCCGCAAGCAGATTTCGATATTTCGAATTTAGTCCGCCAAATTGACGCTGAGTGTGTGTGGCCAACGAGCCAACGCGACTCTTCGAGCTGGGGCGGACCGGACGAACAGGCTCGAAGTTATTGCGTAACGCTACTCGCCCGGATTGAAGACATGCTTCAATCAAACGAAATGGCCTGCATTTTTCAACCTGTGGGTAAGCGATCGTTATTTACTGAGATTGAGCAATTTCTCTCCAGGGACAATGAACCAGTGATGCGAATCTCGATGAAATTTCTCAGCTTCCAGCAAAATGTTAGAGAAATTGCCGCTAATGCCGTCGCGCGCTCACTGCTGACATTGGCTCGTCAATCGCGGTTCGAAAGTCGTCCAACGTTGGTAATCCTGGACGAGGCCCATCAATTCTTAAATAAGTCGTTGGGTGATGAAAGTAATAGATACGCGTTGGAAGCATTCGGGCTCATAGCAAAGGAAGGCCGAAAGTTCTGTTTGACCATCTGTATTGCTACTCAGCGCCCACGAGATATTCCTGAAGATGTTCTGAGTCAGATGGGCACGTTGATAGTTCATAGACTTACGAATGACCGAGATCGAGAGGTCGTAGAGCGTGCTTCCGGTGAGATTGACCGGACAGCGGCAGCATTTCTTCCGACACTTGCTCCTGGGCAGGCAGTAATCATCGGCGTTGATTTCCCCATTCCTCTAACAATTCAAATCTGCAAACCTCAGCATGAACCAGATTCTAGAGGGCCAAATTATCAAACATGCTGGGACGCATCGGCTACGTCGCCATCGGAATCGTAGTTCTGACGTAAGTCGCGTCAGCGCTATCGCTAAGACAACGCGAGATCAGTCTCCGCCATCTGACCCTGCACGTTAACGCTCAGGGTATGCGCTCGTATGTCTGACGTTACATAGCCGAACGTTTTCCAAAATTCGAAACCCTGGCCGAGAACTACGCCCAATACGAGGACAAGCAATGTGAACCCTCGATCTCCCCACACGTTTCTTTGTTGGTTCTCCATTGCCGCGAAAATCTCCGCCCGCATCTTCCTGGCTGGCGTCGACATATAACCGGTCATCGAGGTTAACCTAGGATTCATCCTGCGGCATATCTGAATACATTGAGGCAGGTGTGGACCTATGCGGCGCGCCAAGTGAAATTTCAGTCCCGCTTGCGCAATCACCCCGCTGCGCGCAGCCTCATTACGTGAAAACAGGTTCAACACCTCCAGCGATCCTCTACAAATATCTCGACGAGTCCGGCGCGCAGACCTTTCTCGCCAAGCCGCAGTTACGATTTACAAAATTCATCGACCTCGATGATGTCCTCGACACAATGCCTGGCTTCACTCCGCAAAGCGGTGATCAGGCGCGCATCAATGCGATAGAACGGGTGAGTCGAAATCCGCTTGAATCAATATCGATAAAACACCAACTCATCTTTTTTGAAGAACTTGGTATGCTCTCAACATCATATCTAGAAGAGTTGATGCGTGAGGTCATCAAGGACCAAGGCGAGTTTCCCTATGTATGTTCTCTATCCGCCGAGCCGGGTTCTCTCGCAATGTGGTCGCTGTATGCCCAGCGGCATGCGGGAATTGTTTTTGGAATAAGTTCGCGTTGTGACCGTTTGATTGCGGATAAGGAACGCGAACTGCAACAGATGGTTTACTCGCCGGATCGTCCAAACACGCCCTTCAACAATCCTAAATTTGAAGATGTTATTTCAGCTCTTTGGACGAAGGGAACGGATTGGGAGCATCAACAAGAATGGAGAATTCTGGCAGAGAACGGAGCCACTGATTATCTGATGCGCGGCGAGGTGAAGGAAGTCATTTTCGGTTATCGCTACGCTCCCAAGGTTACGGGCGATAAAGCAGAGCACATGAAGCGAGAGGTGTTTCAGCAAACAAAGTTCTTCGATGCGTTTCCAAGTCCGGTGGAACACAAGATGATAGCCCGCCCAATAGAAGCGGATCGCTAGACGGACGATGACCCAGAATCACGCAATGCAGCGTCGGATGACCGACGATGAGTCTCGCCGCGGTCAGCCTCCAAATCGAAGGCTTTTTGGCCGCGACCTCTCAGCATCATATCCAAGCTGAAGGTATCTCACGAGCTCTTGAAAGTCCCCGCAAACTGCGCCGGTGTGATAGGTGGATTCTACATTTGAAAAAAAACAATCAAACGCGCTCAGAAAGTCGACGATCATTTTGCCCAATTGTCTCATTGCAGAGATAGTAATTCCTTCTCCGATCTTCATGCGGGGCGGCAGATAAACCTCTGATGAAGAATGGGCGAGTTTCTTGTGACGGTATTTTTGCATCGGTTGAACAGCCTTCTCAATTGCGGGCCATTTTTCGCGCAATGCTATTTCCAGTTTCGAATATTTTGAGGCTCGGAGTGTCGCAAGTAAGCCAAGAAGGGTTACATTTTGCTGGCGATTTTTTCGCGCGCCGCTTTCTCTTTGGGCCGTCATGCGCGTAAACAACAAAACGATATGGTTCACTAGCAATTCCTGATATTGAATAAAAAAGCCTGGCGCTGTCTCATTTAAAACCTTTATCCTTGCTGGCTCATATAACCACGCCAGCTCATCAATAAGACTAAGCGCCTCGCTTATCGCCCCTCCTAGATGCGCATACGTGTGCCGGAATTTCAGAGGGATTCGTGGGTCAGGTTTAAGTCGCCTAGCCATCGAAACGGAGGTTCCAAAGCGTATTACCGACAGCACAGCAAATCAATTCCTTTACAGAAGACTTCGCCAACTCAACCCTTCGCTGGACAACCTGTGGACAAGTCCCGTGGACATCGTTGCGCAGCAATGCGCTGATTTGCACACCCGGCGTCGAGTTACCAGCACCTCTATATAATAAGAGCAGCGAGTGGAGCCGACGACGGGATTCGAACCCGTGACCTACGGTTTACGAAACCATTGCTCTGATATCGCGGACAGCGGCCGGCGGGAGCTGACATCACGACACTTGCCATTTCTTCCTCACTTTGAGAGGGTACATTCACCTTGCCTCCCGTGAACTCCGTTCTTCCGTGAACCTATCGCAATTACTCGCTGACTATGAAGCTAAGAATCCTAGGCGAGCGACCGGCGGACTTCGTGCACTTAGTGGGTTTGATTACCAACTTCGACTGTACTTAGCCGATTATGTCGAGGCGCTTACGAAGGGAGAAAGTCTTGAAGGTGCCGGAACCAATTTCACGCACGGCCTAGAAGCGCTTTCCGATTTCACCAGCTCCGTGGGGAGGGGGTGGATATGCGTCCAAGTGAAGCGAACGCTCACGCAAGCGTCGATTGTCGCTGCCGCCGTTGAGTTTGCCGTCATCGAGGAGTTCTTGACCTCGCACGGTCAACCTTATGGTGACACTCTTCCCCGGTACTGTGTTGCGGGCCAACGATCCGATCTTGTGAGCGACTGGTCATGGGATACGGTCAAACTGCCAACAGACATCGAGAGGAAGAACCCAAGCCTCTCGGCGATTTGGGAAAGGATTCGTTTAGAAGAGCGCTTGGACCCGCCGCGCACCGAACTTGATCCTTGGTGGCGTGTTATAGTGGCTACTTTTGATGTTCTCGACCGGCCATTCGAATTCGCCCGTCGCGCCTTGGAAATCTGTCTTCGTCGACACGAAATC
Source organism: Spartobacteria bacterium (assembly GCA_003167365.1). Lineage (GTDB taxonomy): Bacteria > Verrucomicrobiota > Verrucomicrobiia > Chthoniobacterales > UBA10450 > Palsa-1382. Next base: position 819,179 of record PMTM01000006.1, read on the forward strand.
TCTGCCGCGCAAGTTCGCGACCGAATCGCAGAGTATTTTACGGAGATGCAGCGTCCGGTTCGGGTCACGCCACCGCGAATCCTGACAACTGAAGACTTCGTACCAGATTCGGTCGAGACTCTTAAACCGCTTCGGGTCGGATACCGGCCGAGTCTAGCGCTGGTGCGGGGCCTCCAGTACATGCCGCGTCCAACGCATGTAAATGATGCTCGGCGAGAATTAGAGCGTCTGTTGACGCTGCGGGATCACGGAGAAACGTACGGTTTGCAGGTGTTCTGGATTAAGGCGCGGTCCGGAACAGGTAAGAGTGTGCTGCTGCTCCAATTGATGGAGGAGATGGTACAGAGAGGACAACGCACCATCTGGTTGGAGGACGACGCCGCGAAAGTGACAAGCGTCTTGGAGGCGGTCCGCGATGAATTGAAATTAGGGAGCACTGAGGTGCCCGACATACTCTTCGTTGACGATGTCTACGCACCGCAAAGTCAAGAAGTATTGAACCTCATGCTTATAGAACGGATTATTGAGTCACGACCTTTCGATCGTTGGCCGGTCGTTGTTACCTGTGGACCACCAGAGTTTCGAGATCGGATGGAGCGCGATGCGTGTGGAGGGGCGGTCAGATTCCACGACTGGAGGCTCCCGCTAGTTTGCCCAGCAGAAGCCGACAAGTTCAAGAGTTGGTATCGGTCGCGCACCGGTGAACAACCGCCAACTGGAAAGGCATTTTCAGAAACTGAGGGTCTGATGGTTTCGATGGCGTTCGAGATGCGATTTGAAAAACGCGACGCGAATCTGGAACCGTTCGCCAACCGCTTCGGCGAGCGATTGAAAGCAAGCAACCTTGATGAGCCTTTGCAAATTCCGCTCGCCTTGAATCGGCTCTACTTGTGGACTCCGACTATTTGGCTAACGGAACGCGTCCGAGAGCAATTCGACTCCCTTAATAAGGAGCGGGATTTTTCGATTCTAGAACTACGAGCCAGTGGCGAATTCCTGCGACTGACTCACCCGCACATTAGCGACGCGATTTATCGCGCAGTGCGCTATCCCATGGTAGGTCGTGCCTTTGCTAACGATCTCGCCAATGCTTTAAAGATGGCCGCCGAGACTCACGTGCCAACCCTGCGCCTTCTAATGCGCACTCTCAGCTCCGTCGACGAGCGTATTAAAGAGCGTTTGAACGACGTTGACCTGCAACATTTAGCCAAACGTGCAGCTGCTGATTGGATCACTGAACGCGTTGAAGTAAAGATTTCGGAAACTGATGCGCTGGCTGATCTGCGCGTTTCTTGGAGTTGTTGGCATGCTCAACACCCGGAGCTTGCATTAGAAGTCTTGCTGGGCCGAACTCCAGGACAGCTTATCGACGAGGCGCGACAGGCGCTGGATTCTTCGCGCGCAACATGGCCTTTCCTCTGGCGTCGCCTCGACTCAGCTTTTCAAAACCATGCCGGTTTGGCAGTTGACGCACTTGACTGGTTATTCCTACCGAGCTCTCAGACATCGCGCTCTTGGAGTTTTATCTGGGAGCGTGTTTGGGATTTGAGTCACATTTACCCCAAGCTAATCGATATGCTGCTTCTCGTCCGCGGTGCCGAGGCCTGGCTAAATCAAAACGCGGAGCAACGGACGTGGCATTACATTTGGAAAAAACTTCTGGAAGCCAGTCGGTGTGCATCGCCGATACTAACGACGGAATCCGTTCTTGCACGCGGTTGGAAATGGGCGATCGAATCGGCGGACTGGCATGTTCGGGCTGATCACCCTGCCTGGACGTTCGTCTGGCAGGATTTATTAAGCGGATTTCAACGAACATCAGATCAACGGAACGTACTGCTGTTGCGCGGTTACGATTGGCTCGTTGAACACGAGGAATACGGTGGATGGCCCTACGTGTGGGATCGCCTGACGAACGAAAAGGATCTCCCTGCTGAAATTAGTCGTGTGGACTTGTTGCTGCGCGGTTACGATTGGCTCGCCGAACGCGAGCGCTGGAATCAGTGGGGTTTCGTGTGCGAGCGTTTGCTGAAATCTCCGGAGGCCCGACATATACCAGAGGTACGAGAACGTGTGGTCCCATGGTTAATAGATTCAGAAAACCAAGCCCGGGCTGAGTGGGACAAACTTCTCGAGCACTACCTAGATGCTGGCGGCAGGGACAAGACGGCGCTCAATTGTGCGATCGAGTGGATCTGGAAGAATCTTGACAAGCCACAGGTTCCGCCATTCGCCGCCAAGATTCTTAGTGTCTGCGAGAATCGACGCGAACTTGATGACTTAGCACGTTGGCTGAGTTCATGGATTTGTGTTCATCAGAACAACAGTCAGCTGCCCTTTCTTGCCGGATCTCTTCACCCATTACTTTCTGAACAGGAACTAACGTCACTACCGGGATGGGCCGCTCTACTAAAATCGCTGGCTGCACAACCCTTTATAGACTCGATAATTTTCGCGCAGTTGAGCCGCAGTAAGGCATTTGCTGCGGATGGTCGACTTGAGGAGGCACTAGCAGAACTTCGCCAAGTAGCGGATCGGGCGAAGACCGCTCTCGACTGGTACGCCCTCGCCGTTTCCTACGGAAAGACGGGATGCCATGAGGAGTGTGTGAGGGCAGCGCGGAAAGCTACTGAGATGGAGCCTGAGGATCCGAAATACTGGCGTTGTCTTGCAATCGGGCTGGATAATCTCGGCAGGAACAAGAAGGAAGTGATTGAAGTGCGAATTCGCATAGCGGAGTTGACCGACACCGGTCTCGATTGGTACGCCCTCGCCGTTTACTATGGAAAGGTAGGAAATTCTGAGGAAGCTGTGAGAGCAGCGCAGAAAGCCATTGAAAAAGAACCTCTTCATTCGGAATATTGGTGTCGGCTCGCAGTTGAGTTGGCGAACGTACCCGGGAATCAGAAGGAGGCCCGGCAAGCACGAAACCGCGCAGCGGAGTTGGCTATGACCGCGGATAATTGGCAGGCCATTAGCGTGGCCAACCAACGGGCTGGGTTGTATGAGCCGGCCATCGAAGCAGCTGACAAAGCTATCGCGATAGCTCCCGAACATGTGGAGGCTTGGCGTTCACGCGCAGTAAATTTGGATCAAATCGGCCGACCCGATGAGGCTATTCTCGCATGGAAGTCGGTAGACGAGCTCGCGGGCGTAGCAACGCGGATGACGACGGTAGACGAGGCTTTGAACGACGTTCAGACAAACCCAAAGTCAATGGACGCTTGGAGACGTCTGGCATATGTATATCGTCGTGTGGGTCAGGCGTCAGAAGCAGTTTCGATCGCTCGGAGTGCAGTGGAACTTACGCCACACATCGCTTTCGCCACGATTGCAGTTGCGGAGGATTTAATGAGCGTCCTTCCGGAAGCTGTCATTGGCCTTGTTGAAGATTTGATTGTTTTAGACCCGCAAAACGGGAACTATTTGCACCTATTAGGCGCAGCACGGCGAAAGGCTGGCGACCTAAATGGCGCTGTGGACGCTCTTCGCAAGGCGTGCAGTCTTGACCCGAAACGACCGAATTATTGGTACGCCTTGGGGAAGGCTCTTGAGGATCTCAGGACGTTGGATGAGGCTAGAATTGCTTACGAGAAGGCCGTGGAGCTTAAAGCAACGTACGCGAAAGCTCGCCGTGCTTTGGAGCGACTCACGAGTTAGCGCCCTTCTTCCAGCGTTCACATGCAAATATTTTAGTTCCAGTGATTAGGCTATCATTCTGTTGCCTCTTACCAATATCGACAGATTGCTCAAGCACCTGCCACGCTCGTTTTACAATTTGCGGTCAGCACCTAATTATCTTGGATTTATGCCGGCGATGCTGATACCGGCAGTGGCCGTGGATCGCCATTGCTGCCCCCAGCCTTGCACTCTAACAACGTCGCCCAAGGTGAGTTCGACTGTGAGGGAAAGGGCCTGAGGGCGCTCCGGTTCTCGTTCACCCAAATGGCCGCGGCGTCGAAAGGTCAATGTTATTTCGGCATCCCCTTTTGCCGGCATCTCCAAGACTCCACCTTTCCAGTCTCCGCCAGCGAAACCGAAGCAACAAGATCCAATACCGCTTGCGTTATCGAGATCGTACCGTTGCCCAAGGTCATCGACGAGGAAAGTCTTGCCGTCGCCTAGGAAACCGCCCGCCAGCAGCATCTTTATGCGAGTGGTCGTTATGCTTGTGAATCTGACATAAACGGTGGCGTTGCCGTCTCCGGAGATCTGAGCGCGCGGCACCTCAACTATAAAGTATTCGAGCTTCTGGCGGGGCGGTGGTGCATCGCTAGTTTTGCTTGATGGACCTGCTTTTGAAGCCGGTACCTCGGGGGCAGTCTCAGTTGGGTTGGGAGTGTTGCCCACTTCGGCGAGTCTTTTCAGAGCCGCATCGAGTTTGGTCTCAATCTGCCCAACGGTCGACTCTAGGTTCCTAGCTTTTTGTTCAGCCGATTCGAGTGCCAATCGATCATTCTTTGCTTGCTGTTCCGCTTGGTCAGCACGCTTCTCGGCTGCTACATGCGCAACGCGCTCGCCTTGGAGCATTATCCTGATCTGCGCGAGCTGGTCTGGCGCCTCGTGATGGCCTTTTGAGAAAGGTCGGCTCGTGCCGATGGCGATCCCTATGAAAACGCAACATAGTACACCTAAAATAATCCGACGAATGGTAACGGCCCAACCACGATAAACGGAGATTATGATAGGAATGGCGGTCACAACGGCCATAACGCCCGACACTATGTTCGCGTATTGTGCTGTTCTTGAGACGTCCACGGGATGGGGTTGCGGTTGTTAGGAGGAAAGTCGTCTAACATACGATTATGTCGACAATTTGGACGGATATCCACCGTAATGGCCGCCCCGTCCGTCTTTCTCTCAAATTTCATAGCGCCATTTGTGCAGCGGTCGCAGTTTGCCTAGCAGCGAGTGTTAAATTGGTCTCCAATGAAAGGGCTCGAACCCTGTAATAAGCGCGAAGTTCGGGCTGCGTCCGCGCAAGTGTCAAAGAGTATCAAATGCTTGTACAGCCGTCCAAAATGTGTTTTACTAGTTCTGTTACAGGGCGAACGGACGTTCACCCTGTAACAAGAATAAATGTCGAAGGAGCCTGAGAAACAGAGACGTTGGGTATGCTACTACCGAGTCTCTACGCAGCGGCAAGGTGAGAGCGGTCTGGGCTTAGATGCACAGCGAAAAGCCATCGAGACCTACCTTAGTGTTCACAGCGGTAGCGTTCTCGCTGCCTTCACCGAGACTGAATCAGGCAAGAGAGCAGGGAATCGGCCCGAACTGCAACAGGCGCTTGATTTGTGTCGACGGAAGCGGGCAACGCTTGTGATTGCAAAGCTCGACCGCCTTGCCAGAAACGTCCATTTCATCTCAGGATTACTTGAATCGGGCTGTAATTTTGTCGCGGTCGATCAACCAACAAAAGATCGCTTCATGCTCCACCTCCAAGCTGCTTTCGCGGAAGAAGAATCACGGAGAATTTCGCTTCGCACAAAGGAGGCGCTCGCGGCAGCAAAGCTTCGCGGGATTGTGATCGGAGCGTCCGGACGTGATCTTGCTCAGCGACACAAAACCGCGGCATTAAACCGCGCAAGAGTAATAATGCCAATCATCGAAGCTATCCAGGCCGCAGGGTTTAAAGGTTCGCGTCAAATTCGAGATGAGTTGAACCGCCGCCGAGTGCCATCGCCGGGCGGAGCGTTTTGGCATCTGCCGACCATCCATAAGACATTGCAACGAATTGCCTTTTTAAAATCAGCCCGCGTCTCGCGTTATAGACCCGGAAGGTCGGGGTAATTACCCTCTGCTCAACCAGCCCTACATATATATGTATGTATATATGAGGGTCGGGGTGTTTGTAGAGAAACTTGGGCGCGGAATACCTTTGACCGAAGCGGCTCCACGAACCCTGAAAGTGGGCAGGCTGTATCCTATATCTCTCGGAAATCGGAGCCCAGATCCGGTTCCTTTCATACGCCTGCAGGGAAAGTGGCTTGCCGAACTTGGTTTCAAAGAAGGCGATATCGCAGACGTTGTAATCGCGCCCGGAGAAATCCGGCTCGTGGCGTCGCGAGGGCAAGCCGACGGTAGTTAACGGCGTTTCTGCTTGGCGACCGCAAGATGTTTGGTCCAGCCAAGTTGCTCGAGCTTATTGGCTGCTCGTTTCTTACCACTAAGTGCAAGCCCAACTAGGTATTTCTTTAACTTCGCGTCATGACCTGGCAGAAAGCGGCCGCCTTTTGTCGTGCCGCCGCAATCGCATTCGCAATGAGGAGCTGTAAGTCTCTTTTTCATAAGACAAGAAATCATGCCGCGATGTTGCGTACAAGTATCCAACTGCCGATGTCTTGAGTTTCGAATTCTTCTCGGGGAGATAGTTCCGAAATCTTGCTCGCCAAAAAATTGACGAGCGACAGCTTCTTCTCACTGGTCCTAGTTTCACGCGTCGCGCGCGCACGTCCGCCTCTGCAATCAGGGCAAGGCTTGAACTCCTATGAGAAGAGTCTTACTACGAATGCAATCGTGGAGATGACGACTGTAAGCCACGCAAATATTTTGATGCCTTCCGCGGACCAGTTCGGGGCGAAAACACTGATCAATAGCCCCGACGCGAATCTACCTTCAAACCATTCCGCACCGCCCCAGAAGATGACCCAAAGCCAGAAGGCCGTGTTTACGCCGTAAGATACGAGCCACACTGGAATAGACATTTCGGCAAGTCATTCACAAACTGCGCGTAGGATTGGGAATCCTCCATCAAAATCCTTTGAAAAACGACAGCTGGTATCCATAAACTAGGACGTTGAATGTGACGTGGTGCGCCAGCGATGCAGCAAGCGATTTCCGAAACTCGTAAAGGATGAAATTTATTAATCCAAAAACAAAAAAATTTAGAAACAACAACTTACTCTGATGAGCGGCGGAGAAAATGGCGGAGCCTAAAAGCAAGGATGCGACTATTCCCCATTGTGATCGGAATGCTCGATACATCAATCCAATGAACACGATTGTTTCCACTAGGGGGGAATAAAAGGCGTCTAAAAAAAAAGTGCCGCCCACATGATCCATCTGCGAGGAGCTATAGCTGCCTAGGGAGTAAAATTCGCCCTTTATCCATTCGGAGCCGACAGGCATCGCGAGATACAGCCAGGGGAGCAGCAGTTTGTTTCCCAAATAATAGCTGATGAAACCAACGCTAATTCCGATTAAAAGCTCTTTCCACTGAGAACTTCGGCCGAACATATATAAGTCCGTCCGTCGTGACCATACCTTGATAGCAAGCAATCCGCTGCCAAGTAGAAGTGTCAGTTCTCCAAAAAATCCTCCTAGACTCCGAAGATATCCTTGGAATGCGGGATTGTGGTAAAAATTTACTCCTCGTTGAGCTATCGCACCGAGAGAAACCAGAAATATACCCACCGCAACGCCAACCAATGGTAAGATTACATAAACGCAAGCCACGCCCCCGATGGCCTTAAGGCTAGATGTTATCCTTAGCTTTGCTGCCACGTGAGCATTATTTCTTAATTGGATCGGTTGGATGCGCATCTTGGACGTTCACGAGCTTGAAGAGGAAATCAAATAAGGCCTCGATACGGTCCGAAATTTCCCGTTCAAAGAAATCCTTACCTTTACAACCATAACCAAGTCTCCCACCAGCTTCAACAAGTGGGCCAGCGTCAGCCGCAAGACTCTGAGCGTTCCGGGTTCCCGCGCCGTAGTAGCCCGGTCCGTCGATGCCTGGCGGTCTCGCCTCATCCTGAAGACCAAGAGGATCAACGCGCAGCAAAGGCTCATTTCCAACATAGCCGTACAAGTTAATTCCGCCGCCTTCTCCAATCGGATCTCGGCTGATCCATCTGCCGAGAGTGGGGTTGTACGCACGGTACTTCGAGAGATTCATGCTGCTTGGCGCGTGAAAGTACTCTCCGGTGTAACCAAAGTCGACATTCATGTTGCCGCTAACGACAACTGAATTTCCCCAAGCATCATAATCGAACTGCGATTTCAACGCCCCGGTTGAATCAGTCACTTCGCGAATGCTCCCCAAGTGATCACGTGAATAGTAATAATTTCCGGCATCACTGCCGCCGACACGTTGTTCGCCCTCGGCAAAGAAACGCTTCGTTACCGTACTGCCTGTGCTATCGCGCTCCTCGCAAATCTGATTGCCGCACCAAACGAAGTTCTTCACCACCGTGGGGGGTGGCGGATACGGCTGTACCGTCACGCGTAACTGTTGCACATTGCTTCCACGCTGCGCCGCTTTGAATCCAAGGGTGAAGGTACCGCCGCTGGTATTAAACGTCTGCGAGATCACGCCATTGAACTGAACAAAAGCCGCTTGTGTTCCATACAGAGTACTGACATTCCCGAAGCCGCTGCCATTGCTCACAATCCCGGAATCGGTTTGAAACGACCAGGTCGCATCCGATGGCCGATAGACATAGTTGCTCACCGGCGGACTCTCAAAACTGCCATTAGTGACCAAAGTGCCATTGAGCGTAATGTCATCAACAAAGACAGTGTTATCTCCCCCGGTTGGATTAAGCCCTTCTAAGGTCAGCGTGTATGTGCCGGTCAAGAGCAAGAAGGAAGCGGTATTGAAAGTCGCATAACTGCTCCCGGATGGCTGAATTGTCGCCGTTATCCCTGGCCCGATTTCGGTTATTCTCACACGTCGATTTAATCCATCGTAAGCAAATTCCGTGCGATTGCCGCTGTCGAGGTAAGTGATCGCCACCAATCGATTGGCTGCGTCCCATTCGAAGGTCTGGTTCCCACCGTCATAGGTCATGTTACCGTTGGCATCATAGGTGATCGCCACTGGGTCCTGTGGATCGGTGTTGAGCGTCTCCGCAACACTATCGAGCTGATTGAGAGCATTGGCGGTGTAGTTAAAGAACGTGCCGTTGGGTGCGTGTCCATGCGCCGGCGTATAAGTACTCGCACTCAGGCGATTCCCGGCATAATCGTAACCGTAATCGGATTGCAGATTGTCCTGCGCTCGCGAGACGTTGGTCAATTGCTTTGCATCATCGTAGGTGAAGGAAAGATCGGTTTCATCTGTGCCCAGCGTCTTGGTCCAGGATTGAATCTGCCCTTCCGGATCATACGAGTAATCATGCTGCGAGAGGTTGACCAAGCCGCTCGTCAGATGCTGCAAGGTTTGTAATCGGCGATCGCCGCTGTTGTCGTAATAGTGATAGTTCGCGGTCTGCCCGTTTGGATAAGTAAGGGAGTGTAAACGAGGTGTCACGTCGGATTCATACAGGCGGGTGAAAGTACCCAGCGCATTTGTAGTCGTATAGAGCCGGCCCAGCGAATCATAGACCACACTCGCGGTCGTCCCGTTAATATCCTGAGTGAGCGCGCGGCCCAGTTCATCGTAGGTGTACGTGATAGTGTCATTACTTAGCGGACCATCGACTTGATAAAGCTGGTTGGCACCCCGTATCGGAGGCGAATTATAATGATAATTGGTTGTCCCAGTACCGTCCGCCATGGACAAGACGCGATTATAATTTAGATCGTAAGTGTAGCTGACCGTCGGCGTCGAGATCAGCGCATTCGTATAGCTGACTTGCTGGAGATCGTCGTCGCCGAAGTATTGATAATTCGTGGTTTGCCCAAGTGCGTCGGTCATCGATTTCAACCGGCTCGTTGTATTCTCGTATGCGTAGGTAGTGGCCGAACTGTCCGCGAACACCTTCGAATAAACGCGGCTCTGCAAATCGCGATTGAAGGTGGTGACGTTGCCATTGGGATCGGTGATTCCAACCAGCGAACCGCAAGTGCACCAATTATAGAGCGTTGTTTGCCCGAGCGGATCGATCATCGAATCCATTTGCCGGTTGCCGTTGTAATGTCGGTAAGTCCAGCGATCGAGCCGATCCTTGCTCCCAGTCAAATCAAGCGTCATCACGCTGGTTACATTATCCGTGTATTGAAACTGCTGGTTTGTGCCATCGGGATACGTGATTTGCGTTGGTCGATCCAGATTATCGTAATCCGTCGTGACGGTGTAATTGTCGGGACTGTTTGTGACCGTGTGCACGCGCTTCGCGTTGTCGTAGGCGAAGGTAGTTGTGGCGTGTGAGGTACCAAATGTCGGACTCGTGATCGAAATAAGGTATCCGTCCGTGTCGCCGTCGCTATTCTGGTCGCGGTCATATGCGTAAGTTGTAACTTCACTCTTCGGATTCGTAACGGTCAGAACTTGGCCTTGAGAATTGTAATGGTATGTCGTGATTTGACCGGCGGCATCGGTCACGGTCTTTGGTCTATGTGGCGGCTCCGAATCTGGATCGTACGCATAACTGGCGATCGCATCAGTGCCTTGATGGACGGTCAACAAGTCGATGTTGTTTGTGTCGTAGGAATAGGTTCTTACGCGAACGCGCGGATCGATTTCCTGCGTTACATTTCCAGCACTATTGTACGAGTACTGCCAAAGCTTTGCTGAACTGTCGTCCAAGATGCGCGCCACCTTAATTGGATTGGCACTCGGACCGGCATGGGCAAAATCGGGCTGATTATCGTATGCGTACCAAACACGGTTCTCCAAAGGCGCCTTTTCACTGGAGGCAATTCCGGAAACAGAACCATCGGAGTTGAAGAGCCAGTGAATGATCCTTGCCTTGGTATAATCGTAAACACCACACACCGGCGGATACATTAATATAGCCTTCTTGTCCCAATAGAATGTATTGCCGACATCAAGACGGTCGTTGGTAAATCCGTTCGGTACTGTGTTTGACGAATCGGCCGCACTAATTCCGGGGGCATTGTCGCGATATTCCACTCTCTCTTTACCGCCCAACGGATCGGTCATTTCTACCCAACGATTGGTTCCAGATTGGCCACTGCAAAAATGCGAGGTCCCGTATGGGGTCTGAAGCGAATCGATAAAATTGGTTCCGGTCGTGTAGGTGAACTGAGACTGGATTCCAATCTCGTCGGTAATCTTCTTTAACTGACCGTCGGTATTGTATGAAAAACTGGCCGAACGTGAGCCGAACTGAGTCGGCTCGGTAACACCCACTATCCGCATTCCGTCATTTTCATCGTAGACCAGCGCCGTTTCGTAGCCGAGCGCATCTTCAATAGACTGGATCTGCGTGCTAAGCCCATTGTAGTGGACCGTCACCTTGTTTCCCACTGGATCGAATATCTCCGTCATGAAGATTTTGCGTGGACTTGAAGAGGTGTCGCTCTGTGCGTAAGCCGTAACGGACCCATCAGGAAAGCGCTTCTCGTACTTTATCGGATTCGAAGATACGCGGACCAGGACCGCATGGCTCTGTGGGTCCGCTGCATAGCTTCCCGATTCTTCGTCAAAGTTAGAATAAGATTCCACTCCGCCACTCGGAACGAAAACCTGAGCACTTGTCGAATCGTTTGGATTATCGGTCACATACGACAACCAATTAAAAGTCCATTGTGGGCCCAAGTTGGGATAATCAACTGTCGTTGGCTGATCTCCCCTTTGATTGTAAGTGACAGTAAAATCGATGTTTGGTCCACGAGCGGGCGTATAACGAAAAGGCGTATCTTCGATGTTTAAACTCGCAAGCATTGAATGGGCGCTGTAGCGGGCCATGGGGGGCTTGTGGCAAGTTTGGCATTCATCACCGCCACTCTTTTGGTCGCAAGGCTTGACGTAGGCATCGTTAGTCAAACAATCCCCCGCTAGGGTGATCTGCATGTATTGCGTTACGCCCTCTCCGAGCGGATGTGTGCAATCCACATTGTAGGCATAATTAGTAGTGCCACTTAGGGACACATGACTGCCACTGGGTCCGCCTGACGCGGTTCGGAAAATGACTTGTCCCACACTGAAACCGCCGGATCCGCCATCGCACGCGTAAGTCGTTCCAACAATCTGTATAGGCCCACCGTTCGGGTCGCCCCCAATGGACGCTTCCCCACCACTTACAATGATACCAAGGCCAAAGCCTTCCTCCAACGAGTTACCGTTCTGCGCAGCATACGTAACGAGATATTCCCCATCCGGCAGACAACCGACCACGTTAACATTTCTATCGAGCACCATGCTGCCATCCAACGGACCAGCCGTTACCGTCGCCTGACCGTAAGTAAGTGACGAGAGCGTCAACAGAATTACTGCCGATAAAATGATCCTACGTACAAGGCCGGGCGCTGGGCAAAATCGCTCGCATTTCCCATCTAAAACCAGTTGAAATCTAAAGATGCAATCTTGGGCGAGTGAAAAGCAAAGCGGGGCAGTATTCTTCATGATGTGGCGGGTTGAATGTCATGGGGGTAAGTTCCGAGACGCATTGGAGGGATGGGGGTGCGCGGAGTAAATCAAAGGCGCGCGATGAGTGTCAAAACTATTTTCATCAAATGTTTTGGTGGACCACGCCGAAACTTAGAGTGGGCCATATTACCGAAGGTTTTCTAGAAAAAGTACGTCAGGCATTACGCACAAGTATTCAGTGATCAGTATTTTGAGTTACGATGGAAGAAATAGTTCCGAAATTTTGGCCGAGAGAAATTGACGAACGACCGGCCTTTCTCCCTCGTTCGAGTTCCGCGCGTCGCGTACGCGCGCGAGGAAAGCCGAGACAAAACAGACATTTCAACCATCAGAAACTATTCTACGAATTCCCGAATGTAGTTACGAAGTAGCCCGTGCAACTTCGCAGACATCGGAGTAGATCTCGACACCGCCGCCGCAACGATGCCGGACTAACTCAGCGAGCCGAAGTTCGGAGTCGATTACTCAGCGCTGTCTATCATGCGCTCACGTTTAAGTTTAACTTCCGCGAACCTGCGGTCCCTCTCTTGCCGCCACCCGCCCCAAATTTCCGGATCACGCTTTTCTGAGATCGTCATTATTCGCTCCCAAAGCGCGGCACTGTAATCGTGAAGCTTCATTATTTGATCATGAATGCCAATGACTCTGCGCTCCTCCTCGTCGGTCCAAAGTTCTGCGTCGTGAGGCGTCCTGAGCGCTGTCAACCGCGCGGACAGCTTCTCCTCTTTTTCTTCAAGAAGCTTTTCCTCAACTTCGAGATCGAGCAGCGAGCCATCGCCGCTAGGCACATCAGGTTTCTGATACTCCGCGAGGAGGTCGGCTGCTTCCTTTTCTGCCCAGTCCAGTTGCCGACCGCGTTCCAAAGCTCGACCTGGGAACCGCGCCGCCTCTTTGTCACGCAGCTCGATCACTTTCTCTGCCTCCCTTGCCTGCGCTTCAGAATTGTACGTCTCCTCAATAACGTCGTCGCGTTGAGCTGCAGTTCGCATTCGTTTAAAAAAGATCCACACGCACGCTAAAGCCACGTACCACGGGAGCATTGTTGCCGCGAGCGGGTTGGCGGAATACCACCAATAGGCGAGGCAGAGAGGGACTAGCGCGTCAAAGGGAAAATCCAGCCGTTCAATTACCTTCCGGATAGCACCGAGTTTCAATGCGCAGCGTTCGATCAAGGAAACGAAGCCAACCCCCACAACCAGGCATATTCCCGCTGCGATCCAGTTTCCATCGGCATCGGGAATCGAAACTGCGAGCGTTACGAACATGAGTCCGTACCAGACAAGAACTAGCGACAAGCCTAATCGAGCACGCCATATTCGAACCCGCTCAAAATCTTGGGATTGCGCTCGGGATTGCTCAAGCAGGTGGCGGCTTCGCTCTAGCGTGCGTTCACACCGCGCCAAGAGCTCCGTATCTCCGTCGTGTTCGTCCGAAATATCTTCATCCTCGGACATGCGATCATCTGTTCAGCGTAGCAGCGAGCTAAGCTGATTGCCGCTTCCGACCAGACCACCAGTTGCATTGTAGGTTTTGTCCTGCCTGGGGTCGTACGATCCTAAGACCTTCCCGTTGCTGTTCGTCAGGATCTTCTTTTCACCGGAATCCTTGATGAACCCGATAACTTTTCCGCGCGCGTCTGTGAGTTTTTGTTCGGCCATCCGTTCTGCTCCGTTATCGGAGCAAAATAACATTTGGATCGATCGCCGTCAATCTGGGAGCGCTCGAACGATTGCTCCGCTATCGGAGCAATCACTCTAAAAAATCCGATACGGTCTTGCTCCGACGCTGGAGCATGAATTCTCAAAATGTCGCGGGAGCCCAGGTTCGGAAAATTCGTTATGAGCATGGGCTTACTCAAGACACGCTGGCAGCGCGATGCGGCGCTCTGGGATGGGACGTTAGCCGCTCAACACTCTCAAAAGTAGAGGCCCAACTTCGATGCGTGACCGACCGTGAATTATGGTATCTGGCGCGCGCTTTACGCGTGTCGTTGGAATCATTATACCCGCCACGAATGCGTTTTCCCCAGAAGCGCAGATAGGGATTTGTCCATATTAGTCTCCAAGGTTAAACAGGCATCGCCAACGCCGTAGTCACTCCTCAACTTTTCATCTATTGTGAAGTCCAAGATCGGAAGAGGATTTTCTCCGCAATTCATGCTCCTGATCGATGTGCCGCTGGGCCGGAAGGCTTAACCTTTTTTGACGACTGTTTCTTTCCGCCATCGCGTGGGGGAATAATTCTGTTACCTGCGGGCGAGACCGGAGAAGCAGGCTGGAGATTCTTTCCCGCTTTGTCGACGAGCCGATCGATCATGTCCGGCATCATCCGCTCCGAAAAACCGGCAATGAAAGACCATACCAGCCACTTGGCTAATTCGGCTGGAAAGAAAAGGACATAAGGCCACGAACCGGCGAAAGATGTGTCAGGAAACAAAAGACCGTTCAGCAACTTCCCTCCAAAGAGCAATGAAAGCAGTATTGCGAAGGTAAGGCCGGTAACTGGAGCGAGTCTGATAGACTCCGAATAGCGTAATGCCACTACGCTTCGGCCAATTTCATTATTTTCTGGAACAGCCTCGATCCGCAACAACGCGCTAATAAATGACCCAACCGCCCCCGCGATCGCCGCTAAGCTGAGCAAGGTCAGCATCACAAGAGTATTGTATATCGTCGTCGGCTTTTTTCCGTAAAAGAGATAACTCGTAAGCCACTGACTAAGCGAAAATGATGCTCCTGCTAGTTGCGTTGTCGGGGACGGAGAGACTGGAGCTGCCGTGCTCAGAATCGCGGCACGGCAGACGAAAAAGAAAATCACAACCGTGAGCGGCAGCACAATAACCTTAAAGCACGTTCGGCGGAGCTTTCTGATCAAGAAATTGCGTGTCTCCTCAATATGATATTCAAGGAGTGTCAGTTTCCGAACCTCGTTAGCTAGCTGAATGTAGTCGGCACGTAACAGCTCGAGGTGACGCGTCGGATTTTTGTCGCGATCACAGCCTTCGAGTGATTTGTAGATTGGCGAAGCGGTATATGCGTTATAGACCTCAGCACTTACCCGCGTCCGATAATCGTCGCGTGTTCCTGGGAGCGATGCTGTCAAAGCATCAGCAGGAAGAAGTTGCGCCAGCAACAGGTTGAGATTGTGAACGTAGTCGCCCATCTCGTCTCGCTGAAACTGTGTATCATTTTGATCTAGCTTCCACTCGATCATTTTCTGCAAGGATTCAAACTCTCGAACGAGCGCATCGACGTAATCATTGTTTTGTTTCTTTTTAGCCTCGGCTGGCACTACTGCATTGAAGAGGCCAACTATCCGAAGGAATTTTTCATGCGGAAGTCCGTCTAACGCATCGCGTGAAATTCGCCGTCTGCTTGACTGCTGTTCAGCATTCGAATGTCGTCTTTTGAATAGTGGCCAGATCCTCATAAGCTCAATGCCACGAGAAATGGCTGTGACGCCTAGTTGATTTCTGGGATAGAAACGAGCGCTCATGGTTGATTTGAGAGCGACAAAGAAGCGGTGTCGCAGACGTGATAAAGCGCTTGCGCTCTGGAAGGGAATCTACTCGTTGGGGGTCGAGCACGGTCTCTTTTTATTAGTTCCTTCGGAACAACACAATAACAAAATTCGTATCCGCGGAGAAGAGCGCCTCGACCTTAATTTTCGATTTGGAATGTTGCCCGAAGGGTATTCTCGTCATGGGGAATATTGATCGGCCGATACTCACTGTTCTGCTTTAGACGCTCCAAAACGGAGTGATGGACTGAGACGAACGGCTTTCCTGCATTGCGCATTACATCTCGTGGTTGATCAAACGCTCCGATAAGCCATCGCCAATGCCATTTATGATCGTCCCAACTATAGTGCTTCATCGGCAGTAGCTCTCCGGCCCACCAACCCCCATGAAGTGATCGGTGTAGCTTCCCATTCGGGTTTGGAGCCTCTCCAACTTGGCGCAATTCCCGATCAAGAGCTGCGTCATCGATGTCTAAGTCGCAATTCTTCGCCTCCCGCATCATCCATTCAAATGCAACCTTTGCTAAGCCGGCTTCCGCTGGAATGTAGCCACCACCAACATCAGAATGCACTCCTGGAAACCAAACATTCTTCACGTCCTGCGCGCCCACTGGTGACATCAGATTCTGTCTGAAGGTCGAGCGTCTCTCATCGATCGACACCGCATGTCGCACATGCGTTACTTCCGGGTTATGCGCAGTGTGAGGAAAGCTGCGGAAGTTATTGATCACACCAACCGAGCTGACTGTGTCCCAGACACCGATAAAATGAACGGGACAAGGCCTTGCGAGGGTCGCCTTAAACTCCGCACAGGTTTGTCCGCCCGGGCTCGATATTCCAAAATCGCTTTGCCAGTAATTTAGAGCATAAGGCAACAGACATTCCGTAGCGGGATGAAGGAGGCCGATCGAGTAAAGCGATGCTGCGAGAGCCCGAGCGGTATAGGCCCCTCGGCTAAATCCGAAGAGGAATACCTTGTCGCCCGATTCATAATTGGCGATCAGGAATTTGTAAGCGTCTGAGATATTATCGAAGAGACCGTCTCCAGTGATCAGTCCATTTAACATCGAGAGTCGTTTGCCGATTTTCGTCTTTTCCCACGGCTCGGGCATGGTACCGACACCGGGGTCATAGTAAGTCAGCTGCGCCGAATGCCGGCGTGCAACTTTGTAGGTACGGATAACGTTGGTGTGATAACCGTCGAACTGGTTATTAGTTCCGTCACAGCAAAGAATGAGGTTCTTTGGCATCGTGCTAAACAGAGATGTTAAGCGCTAAAGTCGTATTCTCGCAGTTTGATTTCGTCTCTAGTGGGCATGATGGTCTCCTAGACGAAGGTGTTTGCTCGGACGGGGCGAAGATTGTTTTCATAGTTTGTTTCTCAATTACTACGGCAACCATTAGCAAAGTTTCAAAAAATCCTTACAGGCCGATACTCAGTAATTCTCTTATTTGCCTTACCGTGATCGGTAGCGGCCTCTGGCGACGACAGCTTTCGGCGAGATTGGGCGCTTGAACATTCAAAGTGACGCCGCGAAAGACCACTCCGCGCAGTTTTCGTCCCGTTAATTGATGCCTGCCCTTTGGCAGATATGCATTTGAGTCGCGTCCATTGAATCGCGCCAAAAATTTTCCCGGCGGGTGCCGACTCCAACGATTTCTCACAAGAACCATTACGAATTCGACGATCGGAAGTTCTCGATTTCTTAACTAGGAGACCTTGCTCGAAACTATAGTGGTAGGGAGGCCCAGCGTGTAATCGGTCGGCGCCAGGGTTGGAACGCCGCATGCCGATTCCTGCCGCTCATATTATCAAACTTCTTCCTTGTATTCCTGGTCCAAAGCTCGGCAGGAAGAAAAAGGACCCGATTTCACGAAACTTCAGTTTTGGTTGTCCGTATTACATCACAGGGAACCCTCAGTTAAAGGCCCTAATACGAAGATCAAAAATATGAAGCACTTTAAGTATGGTTTCTTAGTCGCTCTGGCGCTTGCCGTGGGTGAAAGATGAATTCACGGTCACCATCATTAAGCAAGGGGAGGTGAGCACCATACACGGCACCTTCGATAAATCCGGAGATACGATTCGCTTCGATGCTGATGGAGCTTTGCCGTTTCTCAGCGTGAAATCTGGCGATGTAAATGCTCTTGACTGCGATAAGCCACTGAAGGGCCAGTTCACGGTGACCCCGCCGACGGCACCTGGTGTACCAGCGGTGCCGCTCACATTCCAATGCACAAAAGAAAAATGATTTTATCAGTAATGTATTTGAAAACCACCCCAGGTTCGTCGTCGACTGCTCTTATTCAACTATGGCGACAATCACCAAAACTACATGCGAGAAAAGAGATCCCTAGTATGAAACAATCAATTATTATCAGCCTTGCTATAGCGTTGTGCGCTTCCGCCGCGATGCACGCACAGACGATCCACACTTCAACCTACGACGGGTGCGGGCCGACCGGATCTGCCACACGACCACAGGAAAAGTATCTTAACCCATTTAAGAACAGGGATCAGGCACCAGCACCATCTGATATTAACAAGAATATTAAATTGACCGGAATGCTGATGTCTGGAGAAGACAAGAATCGATATGACAATCACATGGCCGCGCAAATTACTGGTTACGTCGCCAGCGCAAAAGTTGGCGGGATCGAATCATGCAATTGTAAAGCGAAAGACTTGCCCCATCGCGATACGCATATCGATATCGTCTTATCGCCCAATGATTATGGCAGCGCAAAGCGGCACGTCATCGTTGAGGTCACGCCGCGAATTCGTAAACTGATGGCCGCACAAGGCAAAGATTGGAGCACGCCAACGCTTCACCAAAAGTTACCTGGCCACCTCGTGAGGTTCACGGGATGGATGTTCTACGACACTGAACATCGGCCACAGTGTTTCAACACCGCGCCGAACAACCCGAATGATTGGCGCGCGACAGCGTGGGAGATTCACCCTGTTACGAACATCGAGATATTGAAGTGATTGAAAGTTCTTTCATCGATGCTGATGGCATACCCGGCCATTTATTTATTTTGCGTTTTCCCCAGAGGCGCCGGCAGGGGATTTCACCTTGTCTTGGTTTGGTTGAGGAGAATCTCCGAGAAAACTCGAAACTTCGACTTGCAATACTCGTAGAAAGATTATGTG
Source organism: Spartobacteria bacterium (assembly GCA_003167365.1). Taxonomy (GTDB): domain Bacteria; phylum Verrucomicrobiota; class Verrucomicrobiia; order Chthoniobacterales; family UBA10450; genus Palsa-1382. The sequence goes on from PMTM01000006.1 coordinate 838,132, forward strand.
AGGCCCATATCGGCAGGCTCAATCCTTCTTTTGCTATTTCAGTGCGTAGCTCCTACCGCCAGCGCAAGGCCTTCTGAGGCCGAGTTTGGAGTGCTTCGCGCTTGGCGAGCTAATAAAGGAGAGGGGTATCATACAGCTGGGCCAAATGATGTGATCGTCGTAGAGGTCAAAGACTTCTCGGGTTGGCTAATCCGTCAGGTAGAGATTCGTGGTTACTTCGCGGACAAGGCGATTGACTCGCGTTCTGATGACGTGAAGCGAATTATTCAGAACCACGCTTTTGAGGAGGCTACTGCCGCTGCGGACGTGCTCGAGAATGCCATCGAGGGCGATGTTGTAACTTTGAGGCAAATCCTCGGTAAAGAAACCGTAACGGTATACGCCAAGGCACTACTCACAAATGAGGGAAAGTGGGTAGAAAGCGAAGGCGATCAAGAAAAGCTTAACAAACTCAAAGGCCACCGGGCACCCGAGAGTGTTATTGGGCCACTGTTAACTACGACACTCTTTTCTCGCTTGCTTCCGCAGGATGGCCAGAAACCGCCAGATATACCAAAAACCTTAAAACTCCTTCAAGATGTCCGACTATGTGTACAGCAGTTATTGCGTCCTGCCCGCGATCATTTACGTCCCAAGATCAATGACCTCGTTTTCGAAAATGTGACCCCTGGTAATCCTGACAGCGCATCGGTCGATCAATCTCGACGACCGAAAGCAAATCCCCTGGTCGATTACGAATGGCTTCGGTTCCAACTTGTCGAAGATAGCAAGAGTGCTGCAGTGTGGACCGAGTTACGTCGCTCGGGACTGTATAAACATGATGTAAGCCTCACACTGGTCACGATGCTTGGCGACCGTACGGTTCCGTTGCCGTCCACGATCCGTACGGCGAGTGCAGATTCCGGGCTGACTCCACCGCCTAATGCCGACCGATTTTTTCTCCAGATCGCCTCTCCTTTAACAACGGCGGGCGCTCTTTTTCTATTCGCTCTCATCTTGCTACTCTTGATTGCGCTCGCATTTCGCACCGACTTGATTTCAGACACAAGCGGGATCAGGCGTCCCGATGGAATTCGACCCTATAGTCTGGCTCGAGCTCAGATGGCGTTCTGGTTCCTCGTCATTATTTGTGCCTCCCTTTTCCTCTGGATCGCAACTGGTACGTGGCACATTCTAAACGAAACATGTCTCTGGCTAATTGGCATTGGATCTGGGACGGCGCTTGGATCAGCGATCATCAGTGAGACCGATGCCGCAAAAGCTCCCTCTATTCCCCAGAATCCCCTCACGCGCAGTCGAAGCGAGAGCTTGGACAACTTCCGACAGCAGCTTGACGCAGCGATTGCTGAGGCGAATGCCGCTGTTGCAACCGCGCAGCCGGAATTGGCGACCCAATTAACCGCGCGCAGAGATGCGCTCGTGAAACAAAAAAACGACTTACGTCAAATGCCCCAGATTCGTTGGAGGCGGCTTTTGCGTGATTGGCTCACTGATGGCGACGTTTACAGTTTCCATCGATACCAAATGCTAGCGTGGACTTTGGTGCTCGGTCTATTTTTTGTTGCGCAAGTTTGGACTAATTGGGAGCTGCCGATTTTTGAGAAGACGACGTTTGCTTTGCTTGGTATAACGTCTGGTACGTATCTTGGTTTCAAACTGCAAAAAAGCCAGTAAGACGTGAGCTAAACCTTGGCCTGTAGGAGAAATGCTCAAGAGATTAAAGAAGGCTTCACCGAAAAACGCTTGTATTTCGGTCTTAATGCGTCGCCCGGCGATCGGACGACAAGAAGATCAAGAATCGAGTCCGGGCGCTACGGAGCGATAGCAGTATAGCTATAGGAATCCTTTGCGTTGTAAACGCCCGCTGAAACTTGCTCCTTGAAGGTGATTGTGGCTTTATTGCCTTCAATCTCAATTAAAATATAGCCGGGTTTTTCCTCAATGTGTGCGACTTGGGATCGAGTCCAATCTTGATCGGCTGTACTATAAGGTCCGCCTTTGTAGAACGGTGCGCCCGCTGTCCCCGCGGTGAACTGGTGCATCTCAGGTCCCGGATCCCCGTTTGCGCGCACAATTTTCATATGATCATAAAAATGATCATGTCCGCAAAAATAGACCCGCGCTCCTGCTCCAATTAGACTTTCCCACATCACGTTTCGTTTGGACGGTTCAGCGGCCAAAACGTCCTCGTCCTTGTGATTGCCAGCCATGAACGCTGGCTCATGACCGTATACGAAAATGAACGGTCTTTTGTTATCTTTCAAAACTTGGTCGAGCCATGGTTGATTGACAGAGTGTCGATTTCTGTACTGATCAAGTCCTATAATCAGCACGGAATTACGAACGCAATAGAACGAGAGGTTCTTTTCACCATCGGGACCGTTTGTTGGAAGGGCGTATCGGCCTGAAAAAACCTTATTCCAAATGTCTTCGGCATGGGGGGTTTCTATTTCTGGATGGTTTGAGTCCTTTGGATTATAGCCAACAAATTCGTGGTTGCCCCGCACAGGCAACACGAGCACCCCATGATCGTAAAGCGACTTCATGGCGTCGCGCCAAGCGGTTAGTTCACTTTCAAACGTTGTGGAATCTCCCTTTAGGGCGTTTACCAAATCGCCTGTCCAAAGCAGCATCTCGGCTTTTTCCTTCAAGACTGCATCGCTTATTTCCTGAGTGATCACTTTGTTGAAACCATTGTGATCGTTATCGGCCCGGTCATCTCCGGCAACTACGATACGAAGTGTCTCGGAATATCCCGTTGAACAGAAGCCTATCAGCAAGACAGCTAGGATAGCCAGACCTCGACGCGTCGCGCGCCGAACGCTAGAGAAAAAGGACTCTATGAACCTCTGGTGAGAAGAAGACAAGCGCCCGTTGCAATAGCAAGAAACCGGGCTTGAATTTAGGGGGACGCGACTCATTTGTTTGGGCGGGTAGCGCCGATCTTGGAGGAATTCGAGCAAATGCGCAACGAAAGAAATCATCGCGCAGCGGCAACGACGGATCGAACGGCGGGGTTGCTTTCTCCTCGGCCCAGCGCTCTTGCAGTCCCGATGCAGCTGCCATACATATGTCACCGACTTGCGCGCGTCTTCTCGCTTGCTCCTCAATTTTTCTTTAAGTCAGTTGGAACATTTTCGAGAATCAATTTCCAGGCTTCCTTTCGCTCCTTATTCCACTCCGCCTCGGTAGCATCAACGCTATGGAGGAGTGGGTACGGCAAGAAGTCCCTAGGAGGACCACCCAGAAAGTTCGACAAGTTTACGGGTTGGTCCGGATCAAATTGCTTATACCAGCCAGAAAAGACTGTGTTAAACGCATAATCGTCCAAGCCTGTTATTGACTCAAAAGTTACGGTCATGTGGTTGAAATCAATGTCTCCATTTCGCAACCGCGCCTGAAATCTCCTGAATCCCTTCTGCAATTCCTCTACATGTCGCGCATCTGTAATAACTTTAGACTGTGGCGGTTCTGTGAGAATCAAGTTAAATTCAAAGAGATCTGGGGTGGAGTCGTTTGAGCGTTCGCTGCTGGTGTGATACGTCGCTTTGGACGCACCGAAATATCTATAGAGAGCCGCCTGCTCTTCCGGGAACGATCCGAGTTCGCACTCCCTCGCGCCCCTGAGGCGCTCGACAACATGATTTATCAAACCATCGAAGGCTTCTTCCATCCAGATGCGCGGATAAAGCACGTAGCCCTTTGTCGCAGAGAAGTCCACCAATGCGACGCGAAACATTCCGTAAAAAAAGTATATCGCCTTCTCGTCAAACAGCGCGTCTTTGTCCACGTAGCTTTGCATGTCTTTTCCTGTAAGCCCTTTGGTCTCCGCCTCCTGACGGAGCAGGTAGCTTTGTAGCTCTTTTCCCGCAAAGCCTTTTTCTCGCGCCTCCTGACAGAGCTTGTCGTATCGCCGCATGTGAACGATGAGGCGTTCACCAACGGCTGTGAAGAAAGCAACATCAGGTCCGTTTCGGGTCGTCATCATCTCCCGTAGTATCGCCGCCTTGCTTTGGTTCTCTGCGTCGGCAATGCGATGTTTGTCTACTCGCGTCCCAATCCAGAATCCTATGACTACGAGGATGAGAGGAGTTATGATTGGGATTACGAAGTCCTTGAGGATTTCGTACCGGAGCCCGTGCTGATTCTTGTAGACATCGTTGCTCATAAGGCTGCGCTCGAACCGATAACAAAAAACCTATGGTTGGTTCGTTCCATGAAAGGGCCGCTATCTGATATCTGATTTTCTTTTTTGCTCGATTTTGTGACTAGGGAAGCGCGACACGTCATTGATTACTACGGAATTTAGAAGCCGAAGTTTTCGCTTTTTTTAACCCGTCCTCTCTTGGACAATTGAACTCACGCCTTCAGTCGCCCAAATCGGGCCAATACTGCCCGGAAGACATTGCAGAAATCCTCGTGTATTGGCACGACCCCGAGAATAGGACAAATAAATGCAATTGAATTCGGCAATCCGGTAAGAATTAAGTAGGCCGCCCGGTCGCGAAATCGCTAGCGATATTTAGTATTGCGTATCCACCCGACATTCGTTTATAAAGCTGTTCGACGTAGCTATACAACCCCCAACAATGATTTCTTCCCCGGAAAGAGCCGATAGGATTTCCCTTTGCTTTCCCGCCAGACCATTGCGCCGCCCTAGAGTAATCGCTCGGTACCGGTCGTTTGATTAAATCGAGAATGGAGCGTTATGCCTGACGAACTTACTGTTAAGATGGATGTCCGGAGAATCGTCTTGGGCATAGCCAAACCCCTCACCGTCGACGGTAAGGAAATTACTACCCCTCGTCAGCTTGATCCTGCTTGGACGTTAGGACCCCCTTTTCCAATTGATATGGATAAGACAAAAATTGAGGGCGACCTACCTCCCAAACTTGACCTCTACGTTAAGAAACTGAAGCCAAAATCATCCTTCACGCCGGGAGATATCAAAGACAACATGACGGTCGGTGACTTGGCAGAGCTTGTTTGGAACAAAGTGAAATAACAAGCCGTTCATGACTAACGACAGAAACCGTCTTTCGGAGGCTGGATTCCTAGTCGTCGCCAGCTTGTTCGTCACTTCGCTCGTCTACGCCGACGATAATCAATCCGATAAGAAACCCAAATCTGCGGAAGAAGTTTATGACAGCTTGGTTAAACCCGGAGAAGCTGGGATGACTAAAGCCGAAGCGGAGGAATATCTCAGAAAATATGACTCAAGGTATTCAGACTCGCGACTGCTCGCTTATGGAAAGTCCCATCCCGATTTTCAAAAATTTCAAGATCAAAACTTAACTAGCGATGCCGAGAAACTAATTGAAGGGGAAGGTACGGACGTCACCGGTAATGGAACAATTGTTTTGACCAAAGCGCGATTCGTACAAATCGCGACGAAACCACCGGCAACTCTGAAGAAGGGCCCTCCGCCTGATCATTTATCAATTCTAACCAACGGCTTCTTGAAGGATGCAAACTTTAGCGTCACTAAGTCCACCACCGTTCAAGGCGATGAGAAGCGGCCAGCTCAATTTGGATGGACCGATAACGGAACGACTTCATTTTTTACCATCGATGGCGCCCTCAGCTATAAATTCAACAGCCTATCGGCGTGGTATTTTGATGATAAGAGATACAGTCTCCAGCCGATTGTGAACCTTAGCGTTGAAGCACATACCACCTCACAAGCTCCATCTAAGAGGCAACAGGATTCTATTAGCGCTAAGATGCCGGTGGAGCTGGTCCTTTCGAGCCCAAATAGCAGTAACAGCTGGGTCAACGACAATACGTTTCTTATCACACCCGATTACGAAAGAGATCGGAAAAATACCACTGAAACCTCCGGGATCGATGTCCTCTGGTCGCCCACACTTTCTCCCCAAGTTGCACCGGGTCCCTTGATGTTACTCCGGACCGGTCAATTCATTCCATTTTCACAGCTCTTCCCGCGATCTTCCTTAAACTATCCGGGCATTATTTGGCGACCATATGCCGGCTTCGAGAGCGGAAAACTACTCGTGTCCGATCCAAAAGACGTTGACGCAGCAAAAGCCTATGACGGGCAAAGCGAATATTCCCGCTTTGTTGTAACGACGCATACTGATCTCTATTTGACGCCAAACTTTGATATCGCGCTCGATTTCGCCCACCGAACATTTCTGACCGGCTCAGAGCGCTCATTCGATTTTATTGGAATTTCCCCCATCTTCTATTTGGACGGGACCCCCGATGATCCCAATAGTCACCATTTTTCCCTGGGAATGACCTACAAAGATGGAAAAACTACGCCGCAATTTAAGGATGTAATGTCAATCAGCGCATGGATCGGTGTGAAATTCTAGCCGCGCCCTTGAGTGTCCGTTATCGGGGTCACAGAGGCCTTCTGTAGAATAGCGAAGCTCGGACCCTGATCGCTTACAGGTGCTTTCATCTAGTTGCCGTTTGCTTAGTCAGTTTCGTCCACCAACTTTTACGGACTGGCCGATGGCGTAGCCGCCTGAGAAAGTATGGTCATGGTGATCCGTCACGACTCGCCATCTGGACAGGGATGTTGTTAATCAACAGCGTGTTCCTAGTCATCACCGATTGCTGCGCGTTGTTTTCTATATCAGCGGCACAATGCTACTTACCGTCGGAATCGTCGGGATGCTATATAACCTTTTGAGATTAAGTCCGACCATCTAACCAGGCGGTGCAGCCAACCGCTGGCCGATTTCATATGACATATACAATCTTTACCTTTTTTGCGGTCGCGGCTGTTGTCGGGTAATACGCTGGATAGCTGTAGAAATTGTCGGCATAATCATATCTTAGACCCTTGCTTAAACCCATGAAGCATTGCCTTGCGATCCTCTTACTTTTTGCGGCGACGTACTCGCGTGCCGGATTACCACCGATTATGCGAGCCGAGGATGCAATGCGCCAGAATCTGCTATTGAATCATCCACGGCCTGAATATCCGTTAGAGGCGCGAATGTATCGCTTCACCGGCAGAGGCGTGTTCGAGCTGAGGTTTGACTACGACACAGGTCGACTGCGTGAGATTCACATTGCTACCAGCACTGGCCACTGGACCCTCGATCGGTCTGTCATCGCGACGCTGAAGGACTGGCAGGCGAAGCCACATAGCCTTCGGACGATTAGTGTACCGATCATGTTCGTGATTAGCGACGCGCCACTCCCGCGATAGGTCTAACCAGACTATGCCGCTGACCGCTGGCCGATTTCAGGTGACATATATTATTTTCGCTTTTCAGACTGCCCACAACAGAGCCGGATAACCGGCGGCAAATTGCCAGTGTCAATTTTGAGAGAAAGACGGACTTGTCGGCCAATGCGCTGGATAACCGTCGAAATTGTCGGCATAATCATATGTTAGATGCTAAGCACAATCGCAATCAACTGGCGCGTATGCTTTGACCTGCTTTTCTGCGCCTTTGGAGTCTACCTCACATTATTCGCCTATGGATGGCTTCCGAGTCCCTGGCAAACTGACGACGAAGATCCTCGAAAGATCGCTATGCTAAACCGGTGGAAATTTCTCGGGCCGCTAACCGCTATCCTCGGTTTGTTGCAATTCCTTTTGGACCCGCGTTGGTGAAAGGCAACGTTTATCATCTAACCAAGCGATGCAGCGAACCGCTAGCCGCGCCGCGTTCCCACTTTCGATGACTTCCACATTCAAACCGCACCCACGCGCGCTCTCGCCAGCGGTCGCTGATCTTGAGTCTCGTTAGATGTCATGAGAGTGTTTTGTAAATCGACGCGACTTTGCCTCGTAGGGTTGTTCGCAGCGTTGGCCGCTCAGGCGGCAGATAGCTCGGCGATTTCACAAAGGGAGCTTGTCGGACGATACGCCATCGCCGTCACTTCCGGCGAGGTCCGGCTATCGTTGGCTACGCAAGGTCGATTCTTGATGCGGTCGCCCAGTGACATGCCCGGCGGAGACAATGAAACGCGCGGCTCGTGGCGGATTGACCAAGCGCGGCTCCGCCTTACTATCGACGCGGCCGACCTGCCGCCGAGTAATGTGCGTGTTCGCGGCTGGACTCTCTATCCCATGCGCCATCAAGGCGCCGTCATTTTAGTGCCCGCAGAGACGCTCGAGCTTTATCGACAAGGTTCACGATCAGCAGGGACTTTCTATCGTCGCATCTCGCAAACCAAATGACATCTAACCATGCGATGGAGCGAACCGCCACCCGTCGTGCGTTCACGTTTTGCGTGACTAGACCATCTTCACCGCAGTCAGCATTCGCTCTCGGTGGCCGTCGCTCATGTTATTCTCGTTAGGCAAAAAGAATCAC
>PMTM01000023.1 GCA_003167365.1 Spartobacteria bacterium
CGGGGTGGTAAAGCGCTCGTCGAACCCACCCAACGCGCGCCAATGTTCGGCGCGCAAGAATACGGCGTTGCTCTCCCACGGCAGCTCGAACCAACCCCCCGACGACGATCCCGCGAAGGAGGAGATTTCGAATAACCGATAACCATTTTCTTCCCAACCGACCTCCGATAACAGAACGTCTTCAGTAGTTTGTTCATAACCCTTTTTGATGCTCTTCATCTGAACTTCATGTCCAAGGTGGAACGCAATTGTTCCGATGATGGGCCGTACGTGCAAGCGCGATGCGCTCAACGCAGTAGCGAGCAATCCAGGTGATGCCATTCGCGCGCCGTCGATCCAAATACCAACGAGATCTCCGCGCGCGCGCGAAAGTCCGAGATTGATCGCGGGCACTGGTGACGCAGTTGCGTTCGATACGCGGTGTACGACGATGTCCGGGACAAAACAGCGTAATTCCGCTTCATTGACAGGGGGCGTTGAGCCGTTGTCCATCAGAATTATCTCATAGTCCTCCGGCTCGATGCCGCGCTGCATAAGGGGCGATAGCGACCGGATAGTCCGTGGAAGTTCGCGTGCCATGTTGTACCCAACGATCACAACCGATAGCTTAAGACGCGTTCGAGAGGGCGAATGTGTATCGTCAGCATTAGTCGCTATCCTGAGTTGCGCGACTGTTTCCGGCGCGCTCAATCTGGCTTGGCGCGCACTTTTTAAAATATCGATAATTCGGCGAAACAGAGCACGAGAGGGATCAATGGCGTGGTCGCGCTGCAACACACTTCTCGGTGGACCGGGCATTTCCCGCGCCCTTTGTAGGATCGCCTCGTAATTATCCTGGAGCACGCGGCTCGATGGATCAAGACCGGTAATCAACAACAGGCCCGTGGGAGCAGCGTCAAGTGACAACAAAAAGAGATCAGCGCGATATTCTTGCAGGACCCAGGCCAATCGCCAGATGTCGCCCGTCCACACGCGGGTTTGTCGCTCACGCTCAGCCTGCAAGGAGTGGCACGGAAACACATCGTCGATCATAACGACCGCCCCTGGGGCTGCACACTGCTCGATGTTCATGAAGTCGCGCAACGCGTATTCGAAATGATGAAGCCCATCGATAAAACAAAAATCCGGAGCCGGATCGTCCGAGGGCTGGTCAAAAAAATCATCACTGGTAAGGAGCACGATTTTTGTAGTGGAAGGCAGGCAATAGTTGACACTTGGATCCGGATCGACACCCGTCGCGGGGCCTCGCGCAAGCGCTAAGCTTCGTCCGTGACCCACACCGATTTCGAGGTAATGGCTGGGGCGTAGCTCGCGATGCAAGTCATTGAGAACATCGAGATAGGAGACCGTTCCACAAATCAAGTCCCCAGCCTCGGTTTGGGGACTGCCGTCCCACTTCCTCCCTGTTAGATCTGACGTCGAATGTGCCATTGGGCCACCGCAATCATACCGTATTCAAGCCGGAATTAACACCTCAGGCTCGTCGTTCAATTGCCGGGAACACCAATCTCAGCCTGCTCGCCGGCCAGCATAAGCGCTAATGCCGATGCTTCGGTATAATCCTTACTCACGGCAATTCCTTCCGCTTTAGCAAAGGCTCGTTCGATCGATTGTAGGGCCGCGACCCGTAGATCGCCCGTATTCATCGCCTCTTCCAATACCAACCATGACACTTCGAGCCAAGGGAAAGTAGGTGCAACATTCCCAACTGCTTTTTGGTGTTGGAGATCCTGCCGCAAACTGCTTTTAATTTCGGCCATTGTCGCTCTCGAAGATTCTACCTTTGTCAGAGCTAGGGCATCGATAAGCTCCTCGACCTGTCTTTCCGTGTCCGTCAGCAACGCTTCATAAGAGAGAAATTTGCGCGTCCAGTTCCGTGTCGTCTTTTCTGCCTCGAGCACATAGCGCAGCCATAAGAGCTGACTACAAGCTTCAGGCATTTTGTTTCGCACCTTTAGCGACGCCTCGACTGCGCGGGGATGGCGGTGGATGAGAATGTATTTCACATCAATCCCCATGTCGCCAAGGATGCCCTGATAAAGCGGTACAAAGCGGCAGATGCGCGGGTCCTTCAATACGAACAGTGGCGCGTCGTTAAATTCTTCCGCGATCAGTCGTCGGATCTCGGACTTGTAGAAAACGATCCGCTCAGGAGGAAGAATGCCAAGATCGAGCTTGCGCCAATCGTTCCACCGGCTGCCAGCCTCGCGCAGCATCTGATCATGCAGCAGCCAAAGATTTTGCGGCTCCCAGAACCCGACCTCGTTGTTGTTCGGCGTCGGCGGCATCAAATTCTTCGGCAACGCGGCACCCAGCAGATTGATTACGCGTGTCAGTGCGCTGGTGCCCGAACGATGAACTCCGAGCACGAGAATGCAACACCGCTTCGCCATTACAGTTGATTTGCCACAAGGCCCTCTTTGGATTCCACCCAGTAAAAGCCTTTGGTCCAACTATCGATCTCATCCCAGGCAGCATCTAAGTTTCGTGGGATGTCGATCGACGAAGTTCGGGCTCGCTTCAGGAATGAATCGAGAACATCGACCCGCTCGGCGACGGTGAGTTCGGCGATGTTTAGGAAATGACTCGCCATTGGGGGCAAGACGAGGCGCTTGATTATCGCCAGCCATAGTAAACGCCGGTCTTGTGGCGTCGCGTCGATCAGTAGCGCCTGCTGGAGCATATCGATACAGTGCACCTGCCAGGCCTTGAATCGCCTGTCTATCGCCCATTTCCACCAGGTGACGTGGGTGCTTTCGGCGTGAACGCGCTTTCGATAAAGCTCCAGCGGAACGCGGTGAAGTTCGCCCCAGCGAGCGAGGCCCGCCATCAAGGTCGTATCGGCGGCGAAGTTCTCGAACTCGTTAGCCTGTAGTCCGCCCGCCATGCGCAATGCTTCCGTTCGAATCAATCCCAATGGCGCCACGCCCTGAAAATGCTCATGAATAAGCTTCATCTGCCGCATGACTGCGCTTCCAATCACGGATGACATTGTGATTTCAATGTCGGTAAATCCGAAGGTGTGCACATCACTGAAAGCTGCCGCGACATTTGGGTGTCCGCAGGCGTACTCAACTAGTGTCGCGAGGAACGTTGGCTCGATCACGTCGTCTTGCTCTTGGAGATGCCAAAACTCCGTCTGCACTTGAGACATCAGCCAATTCGTGTGGCTCATCCACCCGAGTCGGCGAGGCTGGACCACGAGCCGGAATCTGGAGTCAGTTAGAAATTGTCGACAGATCTTCTCGCATTCGGGATCTGGTCCATCCAATGACATGATGACCTCGATTTCCGGATAAGTCTGGTCTCGCACGCTGGCGAGGGACTCTTCGACAAAAAGTTTTCCGCGAAAAATTGGAACGCCGATCGTGATGCCCGCTCGCATTTGTTGCTCTAACCGTAAAGAAATCTATCCGGCTTGAAACAAAATAGTGCAGACGATGTGTTTCACCTTTGGGCGATCGCCCACGAGCCCGATTGGACTTTGATCTCTGAAGGAAATTTCAGAGAAATGCAGCCCGGTACCGGAATGAAATTGTTCCAATCCATGGTCGCAACCATTTCGCGATCGCCGAAACTCTTCGTTCACGAGAACGATTACGAAGTGATCGTCGTCGATAACGGTTCGTCCCCGCCAGTCGACCGCGGTTTGGTGCAGAGCTATGGCAAACAGTTCGATTCTTGAAGGCGCCACAATGGAAATGTATTTAACAGTAGCCATCCGGAAGCCTCACCTGTGATAAATCCCAATCCTCTCGGTTATTTCGAGCGTGTCGCGGACGGTTGCGTTTCGGGCTGGCTGACCAATGAGAACGGGGATCCAGTTGCCGTCGTCGTTCAAGTCAACGGGATCATCGCGGCGACGACGAGGCCGGCATCGGACACGCCCGGGACACGACGCGAAGAGAATGCGCGCGCCGGCAGGTTCGAGGTGCGGCTATGCCTGGCTCCCGGCGACCGGGTCGAGGTCTTCCACGGCATAACCGGTCACCCTCTACCGGGCGGTGTGCGCCGGGTGGTCGATCCGCGCTGGCGGCCTCGTGTCGGTTTGGTCGCGCCGGCGAAGGAGGAGGCACCCTATCTGCTCGAATGGATCGCTTATCATCGAGCCCTCGGCATCGAATCGATTTTGATCGGCGACAATGGCGGCACTGACCACACGAGCGAGCTTCTCCAGGCCCTGGATGCTGCCGGTATGATTCAGCGTCTCGATTGGCGAGGCGAAATCAACTTTCAAATGCGCTTTGATATTGATGCGATCCAACGAATGCGCGGCCTGACGGATATCTGCTCGATTACCGATGTCGACGAGTTTATCCGGCCGTTAGGTGGGCGCTCCGACATTCCAACCGCGGTTGCCGAAATCTTCGCCCGCAAGGAGGTGTCGGCCGTAGGGCTCAGTTGGGTGACCTACGGTGGCTCAGGCCGAGTCGAACCTGGAGAGGGGCTGGTGATCGAGCGGTTCACGCGGCGCGCAGCGGACAATCACATCCGTCATTGCGTGGTAAAAGCGATGGTCCGAACAGAGCAGTTTGTCGGGATGGTCAACCCGCATGTGGTTACGGTTGCGAGTGGTGAATATGTAAACGATTCTGGCGACCCGATCCGTTGGACCTCCGTCCCCGCCAAAGCCGAATTCGCAAGCTGGAACAGCCTTCGTGTCGACCATTTCGTCGTCAAGTCGCGCCGGGAGTTTGAAATCAAGGCGAAACGCGGCCGGCTCAACTCGACGGCTCAGCCTCGCGATGAATCCTTCTTTGTCAGCCGCGATTGCAACGAGGTATTTGATCCGATGTCCGCCGATTTTGTCGAGCGGACTAAGGATGAATTGGCCCGCTTGCGTGACCGGCTCAAACGTTTCGTGCCGACCGATAGTCCAATTCAGAGCATTCTCCACGCGTAATGGCAGTCTCCGCGAGACTTCAGGAGACCATATTCGGCACGCTTTCGGGGGCTTCGCAGCGAAGCGAGAGACCAAAGTCGCGTTTCAGGACGTAAACGCTCTTGGACGCAAGACTCAGAATTCGTTCCTCCGTCGTGGGGGTCAGCTTTAATGGTTGAGAGGCAAGCCCGAGTAGCGCATCGACCTCTCCGATAAGAGCGACCCCGGCCCGTTTTTTCTCTTCAGGCAGATCGTATCGATTGAAAATGCGCAGCAGCTCCACACCGACTTCTCCTAGAGTACGATTTGCATACAAGCTTGCGGGCTCAGCATATTCCACTCCAAGCGAGGTAAGGAAGGCGTAGACGGTATCACCATAGTAAGCGAACGGAACCACCGTGCCGGGCCCCAAAACAGCATCCACCTCCTTTACGAACCCGATGTAATCCAAATGCTTTGAAAACCAATGATCATCAAGCACTTCATCGACGGACAGATCCTGTCCAAAACATGAAACATGACCACGCGGATTCTTAAGCATTTGGATGTAATCGCTTCGAACAAAGGAAACAGGATCCCTGAACCAAACCCAAACGCTGACGGAAAACCTGTCGACCAATGAGGCAAGTGCGTCGCGACCAGCCGCGGTAAAACCCCACCAGTGATTGAATAGACCTTCAGTAGAAAGGATGATTGTGTGTGTATCCGGGTTAGCTTCTGCCAGAATTTCCTCTATTTTGTGCGTGAAATAACCGACGTCCCCTGCTAACAAGGCGTTGACGATCCACTGATGTTTGGGTTTTTGATCTGGATCACTCTCGGTTCGCGGATATAACACCCCCTCGCGAAGAAGCGCCGCACGATGTTCATCCAGATACCTTTGCAAGGAGGTCGTCCCGGTCTTAGGCGTGCCTGCGTGCAAGATAAGTTTCTGAAGCATCATGCCCCTTTTTTTGCTTCGAAATGATGTAATCGATAGATTGTGTGCTGGTATAATACCGCTCGATTCATGACAAGCACAGACCGTTTTACTTGACTCACCTTCATTTCAGGATCGCGGGCCGTGCGGGGAAGCTTTCCTCGGCCAACAGCTATGTCGTTCTGCGGGGAGCCCGGACTGACTCCGCTTCGATTTCGAAGATAACCGCTGCACTCTGAATGTTACTTGCAGACGCATTTATCATGTACTCGCTGGCCGGATTGGTTGGAAATCATACACCATTATCTATATCACGACCGTTACGAAACACGTTCAGTCGATCCCTGCGCATTCGCGCAGCGACCCTCCGGACACCCTCGGTATTTTCTTGCCAGTACAAAGTGGCTCTTAACTTTTCGTCCGATAAATTGTCAATATTCCTGATCGCAAGCTCGATCGCCTTATACACGGCTGGGCGATAAGGCGCCACCTGTAGTTCCTTGACCGTAGCAACCAAATAACCGGCCGCAGCAAAACACCACATGTGTGTCAGCAAAAAAACTCTCCAGCATGCGAAGTAAAGCAATGCCCCAAGAAGAGAGATAGAAGGGGGGAGCGTATAGCGGGAAGAAAGGAACTCTCCAACGGGAAGTTGCGATCGAGCGACTGCGACCGCTGCACAGCCGAAGAGCCCGAACAAAACAAGCGCCAGGGAAAAGATGGGCAACAGCTGCCTATGAGGCGTTTGCCTCATCAGAAAATCGAATCCAATCGATAGCGATGAGATGACAAGAATTATTCCGCCGACAAAAGCGACGTTTTGCGCCATCAAGCCATTCTTATCAAGGAACGACGACCCGACGGCTCCTGCAACCAAAACCGAATGAAAGACTGCTTGGGTTATTATCGATTGAAGATGAAAAAACGGATGTGAGGCGATGGCCAAGAGTCCGAGCGCGCACGCCAGGCAGTAAACAACTGTTTTGTAACCCGGTATCGGACGCGAAGCCATCAGCTTCTTCAAGCCGGACAATGCGAGCAGCAAAATTGCGGCGGCTGCGGCCAGATAGCCAAGACCGAAGGATAAAATGGCAGTGACAAGAAAAACAAAGCCAAGAGCCAGATCTCTTCCGGGCTTACATGAAGGTTGCGTGGCTTTGGCGATGTAATAGAGACCTATACCTCCAAACAGCGCTGACAAGGTTGCGGTAAAGTACGCCGCCTGCGAGAAGTGCTCCCAAAAACAAAGGTTAAAGATGACGAAGCACGCGCCAAGGTAGAGGTAGAAGCGCAGGAATCGGGACCTTACGCTGACGTTAACCGCATGCGCCGTTAAAAAGAAAGCCGTCAGGCAGATTGGAAAGTTCAAGAGCCTGAGCGGAGTCAAATCTAATGACAGATAACGCAATGAAACCAAATACGCTAAAGTCCCGGGAACTAGAAAATGACCGTTACGGGACTGGAATACCCACGCGCCGACTTGGTGTTCATCGAGTGCTTGGAACATTTTGTCCAGAAGACTCCATTCATCCTGGTGTGGCACGGCTGTCCTGACCTCCAAGAGGTACTTGAGATGCACTGAAATCACCAAAACAGCGAGAGTCACCAGAACAATCTCAGTTAGGCTGCGAGGGATTAACTTGGGCCGATAGGACTCATTCACGTTGCTAGCAACATTCCGCGATTGGTCCGGAAACGGTTTTTCTTGCATGACGATGTTTCCTTGGGATGGGCGGGGATGGACGGAATAAGTCTACAGTGGCGGTCGCCGGCTTTGGACGAGGCAAAAGGCGCGGGCGTCGTGCTCGGCAGTGAAAGGATCTGCTTCATGCGCATCTCCAATGATGCGATAATCTTTAATATCCCACTGCGCCCGATCGAGGATTCTCCTGAGACCAGCATCGGAGAATATCCAGTAGTTGGTGCGATCGTTATTACATTCGTTTGGGCCAAGCAGATAGGCTACTGGTAAATGCTCCATTAACTGGCGAGTTCCCCGAGAATGGCTGCCGGTGATCTGCTGCTCTGCCGGCCCACTCCACCGCATTATCCGCGTGCTGATGATCGCATACATGGCAGATTTGCTGAGCTGCTCCAGGAAGTAAAATGGATTCTTAAGATGGTAAAGAATGCCCATCATAAAAACCAATTGGTATGTTTCGCTCAACCGGAATTGCGAATCGAGATCCATTTCCTCGATGCGAACCCTCGAGCCCGTCGCGTCTCGAAATAATTTCGCCCCCTTTAAGCCGTTCCAGTTAGTAGAGGGATTATCGATAATCGTCATATCCCAACCTTCTTGTTCCAGGAAAAAAGACATGTCACCGTCGGCCGCACCTATGTCCGCCGCACGTTTGGGGTCGATCTCGCAAAGTAGATTTCGATTCGTGCCCGTCAGGAGCATTTCGATATGAACGAAGTTAGATATCGATCCGTATGGGTACCAAAATTCGGGCTTCGCAAGCTCGTAGCGCTTGGACTGCAGAGTTACTGCATAAGCCGCGGCCCGATCTCGTAGGGCCTTAAGGTAGTCATCGTTTTCCATCACCATGGCAGGTTTCGACGTTAGTAAGCGGTATATATCAAATGGCTTCCCGATGAAGCCATCTCCGCCGGTCACAAATGCAGACAGCCAGGCTCAGAATGGTCAACAGGGAAAGTGGTTGAAGGTAACGAACATTTGGCTCCGTCGCCAAAGTTGTAATTACTGCCAGCAAGACTGACGCGTGGACGAACATGAGAATAAGAGGGCGAGGGTCTAACCTCCGCAGAAGAGCCAGACCGCATATAATTGGGGTTAGCAAAAGCAGAAAGCAATACGCCCAACTGCCGAGCAGATATCGCTGCGCCGGGCTGAAGTGTTCATTGGTGATGTTTGGAGGCCTCGCCCAGTGAAAACGCTCGGCAAGGATTGGGATTTCGGATGTTAAGTCCCCGGGCGACAAGTCGATTCGCGCGTAATGCTTCATCGAGGAAACGCTCCAGTATTCGCCGTAGGTTTTGACTGCCAGCGCTATGATTGCGGCAGGATTACGCTTTAAAGCGCGCAAGGCGGTTTGCTTCGCCACCTCATTCGCTCGTGAAAAATCCAGCTCTACTTTCAGCCATCTATCAACCAGTCCTCCCGGAGCAAAACATTGCGCGTTTCGCGAATCAAGATTTTCGATGTTGAACTCCTTACCTTGTCTGATGATTTGTGCCAGTCGCGGATCTGTGGCGTCCTCTGCTACAAGGGCGGGAGCCCAGAACGAAAGAATACTGATTCCGGTCGCATACAGATATGCAGGTTGCTGGTGCGACATCAGGCCGTTGAAACGTTTATAAGCGCCATGAAATACGAACATGATCGCCACGCTGACCAGCAGATGAAGCGACAGAAGTCTTAATGAGCCGGCATGTGGACTCTGCTTTGGCAAACTCTTACGCGCTGGTAGCAAGACTGGATAAAAGGCTACAATCGGCAAGATGAATGTGCTTACCTGAACAGTAAGAAGGTAGCTCATCCTGAATCCGATCAGGAGAACAGAGATCCCTTGTACGATTATTAGATCCCGTATTCGCCGTTCCTTAAGATAATGGAAGGACCAGTATAGGACCGAGACGTAAACAAACAGGCTAATCGTCTCCGTTAACACATAGCGTTCCCAGACCAACTGAAGGGGATCGACCGCACAGAGAAGGCCCAGGAGGAAGCAGAGTCTGACCGGCATCTCGAAAATAGATCGGCAGATCCAGGCGACTATGATCGCCGTGCCAGCACTTGCGAATACCTGAAGCACGAGAAGAGAGGTCAAACTCTCAGTCCACACCGACGACCAGCGGATGACATAGCCATAGAAATACGAGCGATCTGGAGGAATCCAGCCCGAAAGCGCTGTCCATATGTAGCTTGCTGAGTCGCCCATGAAAAACTTTGGCAGTGGATCGAGCGCGAGCAGGAAAAATTTGAGCGACACGATGAGCAGACAGAAAAGCCACCATTGACTCAGCTCGTTGGTGACGGCTGTGACACTCTTAAGGGTTTCTGTTTGGGGCTTCATACACTAATGTTATTAGTCCGGGAGTTCGCCGGTCTCACCGTCTGCTTGCAGTTTTGCATGTCGCCTCCCTGGGTGTCGAGCAAGGTAGGCGTTTGCGTAAGCAGATCATTACCTGCCCAGGGCGAGGTTCTCACCGCGCTGGGAATAAGAGTTCTATGAGCTTGACTCAATCCATGGTCGACCTTTCATGGAATGGACACACGTGAAGGACTCGAAAAAAAACGAATCGGTAGTTTGCATAGCGGGGGCTCATCGCTCGGGCACATCGATGCTCACCAGGCTGCTGCATGATTGCGGACTCTTTCTCGGACCGGAATCCGAGTTGATGCCCGCGCAAGCCGACAATCCTGATGGATTTTGGGAACATCTCCGCTTCGTGGCGCTGAACGACGAAGTATTGAATGCGCTCGGCGGAGCCTGGGATCTACCTCCGCGCTCGGACGAAGATTTTAGCGATGCCCGTCTCGATCCACTGCGGATGAAAGCGAAACGGTTGATCAAGAAATTCGATTCCGCGGGAGTGTGGGGCTGGAAAGATCCGCGCAATAGCCTAACGCTTCCGTTCTGGAAAGGCATCGTGCCGGAGCTGAAGGCGCTCATCATTGTCCGCAATCCGCTCGAAGTAGCTTACTCGATGCACGAACGAAATGGAACTTCCCACTCATTTGGTTTGCGGCTTTGGGAAATTTATAATCGCCGAATACTTGGCGCGACCACAACTGCGGAACGTCTCGTCACGCGCTACGATTCCTTTTTCGAAAACCCGGAAAAAGAATTGAGCCGGATCGCAAACTTTCTTGGCTTGCCTTCCGGCGAAATCAATCGCGCGGCTGCCCTCGTGGCGCAACGCAGACGGCATACACATTTCACGACGGAGCAACTGATCGATGCCTGCGTTTCCCCTGAGGTCGTTGACTTTTATCGCACTTTGATCGCGGAGGCAGATCGCAGCGTTAGAGGCGCACTCGCAAGCACCGATTCGTCTGCGAAGAAACGGAACAAAGCGAAGGGAGGGACCGCATCGCAAGATGCGAAATCGGGAGAATCAGATTTACTCCCGGGAGCGATCAGCCGGTTGAATACTCCGGTTCCAGCAGGAGAAATGGTGTGCCGCGCAGAACCGCCTCTTCGCGCCGAGATAGGAGAGCTGCGTCGAGAAATTCAGAAGCTAACGGTACATTTGGCCCAGCAGGATGGCCGGATTATCGAAATGGAAAAAGGGCGGCAGAAGGAGCGCATCATCTATCTGGCAGAGAAACGCGCGTTGGAGGCTAAGGCGGAAAAACTGGCGGCCAGTCTCGAAGCGTCCGAAGCGGAGATTGAGAAAACTCGGGAGCTTTTTCACACCGGAAGCGTCAGTTTGGCGGAGAGCGAAGCGCGGGCCGAGCAGCTAGCGGCCAGTCTCAAAGCGTCCAAAGCAGAGATCGAGAAAGTTCGGGAACTTTTTCACATCAGAAGCGTCAGTTTGACGGAGAGCGAAGCGCGGGCCGAGCAGTTAGCCGTAAGTCTCCGCCGGCAGTTGCAGGCGACTAAAAAGTTAGGGCGGCTATTGGATGATCTTGAAAACGTCGCGGGCCGGCTTCGGTCCTCACGTCGGTGGCAGATTGCTAATCCGGTCGCAGCGCTGAAAGAAAAGCTTTCGCCGGGACGCGGGTCGTTAGGTTATGGCCATCTGGAAAAAATTGTCTCGGCGTATCGCAAATGGCTAACCGCCCATCCGGAGGTGGCTGCGATTGACGACCAGATCCGGATGTTAGCTCCGGGCACTACGCCAGAGGCAGCTCCGGTCAACAAGCCGGTCGCGGGTGAACACGTCGCTCCCGCGCCGACCAAGCCGATTGAATTTCCGATTTACGAACAGCCCGAAATTTCGGTCATTATTCCAGTCTTCAATCAGCTTCACTTCACGCAAGCATGCCTGGTTTCACTCCAGGAAAATCAGGATACGGAGCGATTCGAAGTGATTGTCGTGGACGATTGCTCGAGCGATGCAACCTCCGATGTCATCGGCAAAATCCCGGGCATCGTGTATCTGCGCAATGAAAAGAACTCCGGTTTCACGAGCTCCTGCAACCGCGGGGCGACGGAGGCGCGCGGTTCGTTTCTCTTGTTTCTCAATAACGACACCACGGTTAAGCCGGGCTGGTTATCAGCGCTGCACGAGACTTTCGGGAATGAACCGAACGCAGGTCTCGTCGGCTCCAAGTTGGTTTTTCCTGATGGACGACTGCAGGAAGCCGGAGGAATCATCTGGAAAGACGGATCAGGATGGAATCGCGGCAAGTTCGGTGATCCCGAAAAGCCTGAATATAATTTTCTCCGCGAAGTGGATTACTGCTCCGCTGCTTGCGTGATGATCCCGAAATCGTTGTTCGAACGCGTCGGTGGATTCGATTCAAAATACTCACCTGCCTATTACGAAGATACCGACCTGGCCTTCAAAGTCCGTCGCGAGGGTTTCAAGGTTCTCTATCAGCCGCTCAGCACGGTGGTACATTACGAAGGAGCGACCGGTGGTACTGACCTCCAAACCGGCGCAAAAAAGTTCCAGGAAATAAATCGCGCCACTTTCGTCAGCGCATGGGCGGATGTCCTCGCTGAAAAACCGGCAAACGGCGATCTTGTTTCCTATGATCGGCTGAGGCCGGAGCAAAAACGGATTCTCGTCATTGATCATCACCTGCCCATGCCGGATCGGGATTCGGGTTCGCTCCGCATGTTTCAAATATTGAAGATCCTGCACGGTCTTGGTCACCGGGTAACTTTTCTTCCAGACTATGTGGGCAACCTCCCGCCTTATGGCGCTGCACTTCAGAAGCGTGGAATCGAAGTCGTCTGCCATCCCTACGTAAAGAGCGTCGGGGAATATCTCATGGCGCACGGCTCAGAATTTGACGTTGTCGTGCTGAGTCGCCGTGATATCGCGGGTAAACATATTGCGGATGTTCGTCAGTATGCTCCGCAGAGCCGGATCATTTTCGACACCGTCGACTTGCACTTTCTGCGGGATGGCCGCGAAGCGGAATTTACGCAGGATGCCAGCGCCAAGGTGATCGCCCTGGAAAAGCAGCAACAGGAATATGAAATCGTCGATCAAGCGGATGAAACCTGGGTCGTGAGCAGCCTCGAACAGGAACTTCTTCGTAGCGCGCGTCCTCACAAACCAATCGAGATCATTTCGAATATTGTCGATGTCCCCGGTTCCCGGACGCCTTTCTCTCTCCGCCGTGATTTTCTTTTCATCGGAAATTTCCAGCACCGGCCGAACATTGATGCCGTGCTTTTCTTCACCCAGGAAATCTACCCCGCGGTGAAGCAGCGCCTGCCGAATACGAAATTTTATGTCATCGGAGATTACGCACCACCTAACATCGCGGCGCTGGCATGCGAAAATGTCATTGTCACCGGCTGGCAATCTGATGTGCGACCGCATTTCGAGAATGTTAAACTGTCCGTTGCTCCCTTGCGCTGGGGCGCGGGCGTCAAAGGCAAAATCAATCAAAGCATGGGCTTTGGCGTGCCGGTCGTGGGAACATCCATAGCCGTGGAAGGCATGAATTTGATCAACCGTGAAGACGTGATGGTGGCCGACGAGCCGGATCAATTTGCGAATGCGCTAATCGAACTTTATGAGTCTGAAGAGCTGTGGAACCGGCTTTCGCAAAACGCCATCGTAAAAACTCGGGATCTCTACTCGGTTAACGTGACCAAAAAACAGCTACGAAAACTGTTTAACAATCAGCATCTCCTTTCCATCCCTGAGGGACAGAAGAAAGCGTAAATTACGCGAGCTTGCGACTTAATCGCGACCGGCCCATGTATGGTCGTTGTATGAATCGGGCTTAGCCGTAAAAAGATTGCGGGAAAGATCACGGCGATTCCCGATCTACGGAGGTGCCGGGCTCGGATCATAAACTTCCACCAGGCCGATTCCTGTGGCGTTGTTCACGCCGCGAACAATTGCGGTGAAACCGCCTGGATTTAACGTTGCCTGCAGCGCCGACTCTTTCGGCGAAGACGGCGCCAATCCTTCATTCTGAATCGTCGATGCATCAGGTCCCTGACCCCAATCGTCGTTCAACGAAATCAGAGTTCCTTGTCCATCGTGTAGCTCGAGAATCGGATCGGCCAGAGCGCCGCTCACTCCAAGACTGGCGAGCGAAGGACCGAGAGCTCGGACAACGACAGTTTTTGACTGGGCGCCGCCGATGATGAAGCCGCCGATCATCACTTGGTCATTGAGCAACACTTGGCCGCGGGTCGAAATATTTCCAGCGCGAACATTGTTGGTAAGATGCAGATCGTAGAGCTCGAACAAGCCAATTCCGGTGGCGGCCGGGGTGGATGAATCTTGATACCCTTTGACGATCGCGGTGTAGCTCCCTGGATTTAGAGTGACGAAGATGGCCGATTCAATGCTGTTCGGAGGATCAAGATGATAACTGGCAATCGTCTGTGCATCCGGGCTCGAGATCCAATCGTCGTTTGAGGCAACGATGTTGTTAGCCGAATCATGCAACTCGATTGTCGGATCGCTAATTGCGTTCGTAATTCCGGCTGCAGCCAGCGAATGGCCAATGGCACGCAAGATCACCGTGACTGGTTGCGATCCTTGTATGATGAAGCCTCCGATCATCACATTGTCGCCAGTGTTGATCTGCCCGCGCGTAGAAATATTCATCAGGTTAGGCGCGGGATTGCCATTCAAGTAGGCCGGGCCGGTTCCGTAAATGCTTTGAGCGCCCGCGATGTCGTCCGCTTGAAGTGAATCCAGGTTGCCGATGACCGAATTCATGATCGCCGCGACGGTTTGATTATGCTGATCGGGATGATCGAGCCCCACAACGTGTCCGAATTCGTGAAGCGCAACACGGTGAAAATCGATAACACTACCGCGCAGATTGCCGCGATACGAATCCCAGGTCCAATTTTGATTAAAGATCACGTCGGTTTCCACCATGATGGTGTTGCGCGAAGAGATTAACGTAATCGCCAGAACTCCTGAGCCCCAGGAATCGCCGTAGACCGTATTTGAAAAGAACGCGGAATTGTCAGCATCATTGGAGGCGGGGGGAAGGAGCGAGTTGTGATCGACCGCAAATTGCATATGGACAAGATACGTATTCCAAATGTTGAGAGCGTCCGCCGCGGATTCGTCCCATGACGTGAAGCCGTCCGATAGCGTGTGGCCGGGGCCACTGAACGAAAGGTGCATTCTGACCGTTCGATTGGGCGTCCAACTTTCTGCTTCGAGATAGTAGCCGTGCGCCGAGGCGGCGCCCAAAACGCAAACGATGAACGCGAGGAAAAGAGCTTTATAGCTCATGATGTTTTAACGCAAACTGCGTGGGAGTTAATTCATACTCTTGTTTGCAGCTGCTGCAATCGAAACTTCGAATCAAACTTGCCGCGGTTGTGTGCGCGGCAGCAGGCCAAACATGCAACCGTCCGTTTAATTCGCCGGACCCGCGGGAAATCGCGCTGGCAGTTCGGGCATTTGTAAATGAAGCGCGGGGCACGTTTGCGAGCCGGAAACGGAAGATTATGACAGCGCGGTTCGTCACCGATTCCGAGATCGCGACATGCAGCGCGCCATTCGGCGCCGTGCGGCAAAACGCGCCTGCGCCTGGCGCGAAATTGCGCGAGAAGATGCGCGAGTTCGTGCCGAAATGTGCGATCGATCTCGGCGGGGCCGTGTTCGCGCAGTCGCGGATTCAACGAAATGAGTTTTGTGCGGGAGTCGGCGCGCCCGGCGCAAGTTTTCAAACGCGCGTTCCATTCCACCCGTACCAGAAAGGAAAGTCGAGCGGCGCCGGCCACACCCAAGAGTTCGCGAGCAGTGGCTTCCAAATCGGCGTCACGGCCGGAGCGAGAAGGAATGGTCGATGCAGGAAACGCGAGCTGAAGCTGTTTAAGCGGCAGCATAGGCTCCGCTCTTCTCTTTCAGCGTTGAAAGTCGCTCGACAATGCGCGCGATCGCACTGGCGGCCTCGTCGATTTCTTGCACGGTCGTTCCTTGGCCGAGCGAAAAACGGATGGCCGAGCTCGCCCGTTCCATCGGCAATCCCATCGCAAGTAGAACATGCGACGCGACCACGGAGCCGACCATGCAGGCTGATCCGCTGGAGGCGCAAACGCCTGCCAAATCGAGCGCCATCAGCATCGTTTCCGAATCGAAACCGGAAAAACTGACGTTGAGTGTGTTCGCCAGGCGCTCAGCAGTGTCCCCATTTTGCTCAGCCGCCGGAAAACTTCGCGCGATTTGTTTCCACAAATCTTTCCGCAAATGTAATTGTCGATCTTGCTCGACTTGCTGAGTCGCGGTTACGAATTCCGCCGCGACTGCCATGCCGGCGATGGCAGCAACGTTCTCTGTCCCAGGCCGTCGTTCGTTTTCATGCGCGCCGCCGAACATGATTGGTTGGATCGATAATCCACTTCGCAGAAAAAGCAGGCCGGCGCCTTTCGGTCCGTAGAATTTGTGCGCGGCAAAGCTCGCCGCATCCACCAGCGAAAGATTGACGTTGATCTTGCCAAACGATTGCACCATGTCGCTGTGCAGCAGAACGTCCTTGGCCCGACAAATCTCAGAGATTTCCGGCAAAGGTTGGATAACTCCTGTTTCGTTGTTCGCGGCCATGATCGAGACCAGCGCGGTGTCGTCGCGAATTGAATCGGCCAGTTGGCCAAGATCGACAATTCCATCTTGAGAAACATTCAGCCACGTCACCGCAAAACCTGCTCGCTTCTCCAAATACTCAATCGCGTTGAACACGGCGTGATGTTCGGTGCGGCAACTAATAAGATGTTTTTTCGAAGATCGACATCGGGCGAATCCAAGCACCGCGAGATTATTCGATTCAGTTCCGCCGCTGGTGAAAATCAATTCATGCGGCTTTGCGCGCAGGATTGCAGCGAGCTTGTCGCGCGCGTCATCCACGGCGACGCGGGTTTCTCGCCCGGCTGCGTGGACGCTCGATGGATTGCCAAAATGCCGCTCCAAGTACGGCAGCATCGCCTCGCGCGCGTCATCGCAGAGCGTCGTCGTCGCGTTGTAATCGAGGTAGATCATTGTTGGCTTGGAAGTCAGCCGGTGAAGCCGCCATTACGGGCGCCGGTTTTCCGCGGTCGCTTTGGCACAATTTGAAGTTGCTTCTCCTCGTAATACACGAGGGAATCGGGCGGCACGCTCTGGGCCAGAAAGACGTTGCCGCCAATGGTGGTGCGTGCGCCGATCACGGTTTCGCCGCCGAGCACCGTCGAGTTCGGATATATCGTCACGTCATCTTCAACCGTGGGATGGCGCTTGCCTCCCTTCTTGATTTTACCGTGCTCATCTTTTTGAAAGCTGCGCGCACCGAGTGTGACCGCGTGATACAACTTTACCCGCGATCCGATTTCGCACGTCTCGCCGATCACCACGCCGGTGCCGTGGTCGATGAAAAAATGTGAGCCAATCTTGGCGCCCGGATGAATGTCGATGCCAGTCCGGCTGTGCGCCCACTCGGTCATAATTCTCGGAATAAGTGGAAGCTCTTTCAAATAAAGTATGTGCGCCATTCTTTGAATCGCGATCGCTTCCAATGCCGGATAAGCGAGAATGATTTCTTCGTAACTTTTTGCCGCCGGATCGCCCTCAAACGCCGCGTCGATATCCGTCCAGAGCATCTTGCGCAGTTCGGGCAATTGCGACATGAAAAAATCGAGGAGGGCTTCGGCTTTTCGTTCGGTTTCGTTCGACGCGGGATAATCTCCGAAGCTTTTGCAAATCTCCGGCTTGAGGCGCGCGTGTAAATTTTTCATTCGGCTGCGCGTTACGTCCGGCAAATCTCTGGAATCGAAGAGCGCCTCACCGCGAAATCCCGGGAACATCAGGCTCATCAAATCGGCGCAAGCCGATTCGATCGCCGACCGCGAGGGCAAGGTTGCCGCCGAATCGAGATAATTGATGCCGCCAGTTTCGCTATAAGTCTGAAGCAGCCGATCGACCGGGTCGCTTCCGTTCAAATTCATCACCGCAAGTATGCAACGGCATCGACGCAATCAAAAGAGAATGTGGCGGGTGATTTTCTGCCACAATAAAATCAGCAAAATCTGAGACGACATCGTTCCGGTGGTGGTTAAGTTTGTCGAGCAGATGAAGCCTTTCGAAATAGCCGGGTTACCGCCGGCGGAGATAAATAGCTTCCTTTCTGGAACGCATTCCGATCCGTTTCTGATTCTGGGACCACATCGTGTCGGTGACGACGTTTGCATCCGTGTTTTCCGGCCCGACGCGAAAAAGATTGAGATCGTGACCGATCGACAACCCCGAAATGATCGGGGCTCGCGAATCTCTTCGGAGTCGTCAATTGAGATGGAAAAGGTTCATCGCGACGGTTTCTTCCAGGTGGCTGTTCCTGGGGCAACACGCGATCTCGATTACAAGCTTCGCGTTACGAGCCGGGACGATTCTGAGCGAATCACGCGCGACCCCTACAGTTACGGAGCGATCATGGGCGAGGTCGACCAGCATTTGTTCACTGAAGGGCAACACTGGGAAATCTATGAAAAATTCGGCGCGCATTTGCGCACGATGGGCGACGAGGCGGGAGTTTACTTTGCAGTGTGGGCGCCGAATGCGCAGCGCGTCAGTGTGGTAGGCGATTTCAACGGTTGGGATGGCCGCGTCAACCCAATGCGCAAATTCGCTGGCAGCGGCGTATGGGAATTATTTTTGCCGGGCGTGGGAGAAGGTGCGCATTACAAATTCGAAATCCGAACGCAACTGGGTTTGCTTTTGCTCAAGAGCGACCCGTTCGCGTTTTTCAATCAGCACGGCAAATCGACAAGCTCGCTCATCTATAATCTCGAGCGCTACAAATGGAGCGACGACGAATGGATGGAGACGCGCCGGACAAAAGATTGGCCGCGAAGTCCGATCAGTATTTACGAAGTGCATCTTGGCTCGTGGCGACGTCGCATCGATGAAGGCAACCGTCACCTCAGTTATCTCGAATTAGCCGAGACGCTGCTGCCTTACGTAGTCGAGATGGGCTACACGCACATTGAGCTTCTGCCCGTGGCCGAACATCCGTTTGAAGGCTCGTGGGGATATCAAGTCACCAATTATTACGCGCCTACGAGCCGGTTCGGTACACCAGACGAGCTTCGTCACTTCATTGACAAATGCCATCAAGTCGGCATTGGCGTGATCGTGGATTGGGTGCCGGCGCATTTTCCAAAAGATGCGCACGGCCTGGCCGAATTCGACGGCACCGATCTCTACGAACACATGGATCCGCGCCAGGGCGAGCATCAGGATTGGGGCACGCTCATTTTTAATTATGGCCGCAACGAAGTGCGCAATTTCCTGATCGCCAACGCGCTTTTCTGGCTCGACAAATATCACATCGACGGTCTGCGCGTGGATGCCGTCGCTTCGATGCTCTATCTCGATTATTCGCGCAAGGAAGGGCAGTGGATCCCCAACGCTTATGGCGGTCGCGAAAATCTCGACGCGATTTATTTCCTGAAACGTTTCAATGAGATTTGTTACGAGCGTTTTCCTGGCATCATGACGATCGCCGAGGAATCAACCGCGTGGCCGGGCGTTTCACGGCCAACTTATCTCGGCGGACTCGGGTTCGGCTTCAAATGGAACATGGGCTGGATGCACGACTTTCTTCAGTACATGAGTCTCGATCCGATCTACCGCCGATTTCACCACGGCAACATCACGTTCTCGTTGCTCTACGCTTTTCAGGAACACTTTGTCCTTGTGCTTAGTCACGATGAAGTCGTGCACGGCAAACGCTCGCTCCTTATGAAAATGCCGGGCGACGAATGGCAGAAATTTGCCAATCTCCGAATGTTCTTCGCATGGATGTACGGACATCCCGGAAAAAAACTCCTCTTCATGGGCGGCGAATTCGGACAGGTCAAGGAATGGAACCACGATCAAGGTCTCGACTGGCATTTACTCGAACAACCGAAGCATGACGGTTTGCGGCGTCTGGTTCAGCATCTCAATTACACTTACAAAAACGAGCCCGCGTTATGGGATCTAGACGACACTTACGACGGCTTTGAGTGGATTGATTTTCATGACGCGGACAACAGCGTGGTTTCGTTCCTGCGAAAATCGCGCGAGGGCGAACTGGTGGTTTTTATCGTCAATGCGACGCCCCTGGTGCGTTACGAGTATCGATTAGGCGTGCCGAGCGGAGGATTTTATCGCGAAATCATTAATACCGACGCGGAAACCTACGGCGGCAGCAACGTCGGAAATCTCGGTGGCGTGCAAAGCGAGAATGTCGCCTGGATGGGACGCGAACATTCGTTGCTTATCAATTTGCCCCCGCTCGCATCGGTCGCATTTAAACTGGAACGCGAAGGCACTCTTTCGGCTTGACGATCGCTGGCCGAATCGCAATTCTAGCGATCGAACAGAAACCCCCAACTTCTACCCCCCAGAAATGAAAAAGCATACTCTTGCCGCATTCACGCTCATTGAGCTTCTCGTTGTAATTACAATCATCGCGATTCTCGCGAGCTTCGCGCTGCCCGCTTACACGTCGGTCCAGGAACGCGCGAGTCAGACCAAAGACTTGTCCAACGCAAAACAGATCGGTCTCGCGTTAAAGCAATTCGCCACCGACAACAACGGCGCTTTTCCGTCAAAAGCACCCGGGGCGGATTACAACGCCGCGACCGATCTCACATCAAGCAGTCCATCGAACGACGCGTTTTGGTGGTTGTTCCCGAATTATCTCCAGAGCGAGGACATCTTTGTCGTCGCGGGCTCGAAATGGACGCCCGGAAATCCGGACAACAGGATTGATCTGGCGGGCGCGGCGAGCCGCAGCGACACACTGAAAACTGGAGAGAATAATTATGCTTACGTCGCCGGACTGACCGACACCTCCAATGCGGCGTTCCCGCTGGTGGCAGACGGCTTCAGTGCGACTGTTCCCAATTACGACGCGAGCAAATCGGCCAAAGGCGGCGTGTGGGCCGCGAAGAAAGCGGTTGTCGTGTTTTGCGATGCAAGTGGCCAAATCATGAAAATCGATCCGACGACCAAAACGGTGAATCGGCCAGGGCACGCGACAAGTATTTTTGTCGGCGGCACGGTCGGAGATCCATGGCTCGACGCCGCTGTGAATTTCGTGCTCAACCCTCAGTAGCCGCGCCTACTCGGGCAATACGCCTGAACCAAATTCGCCGTCGGTAACCCGAGTGCGAATTTTCATCTGCGGACGAACTGCTGCCACGGTGCGGATGAGTTTACCGCGCTCATCTGTTGTGATGCTGTAGCCGCGCCGCAGAGTCGCGTCCGGCCCGAGGACGCGCAAAATTCCTTCCACGTGGCAGAATCGTTGCTGGGCGTTCTCGATTAAACGCAGCGGCAGAGCGATGAAGCGTCGATGAAGATCGACAAAACGGCTCCGTCTCGTGACCAGCTCGCGCGCAGGACTGCGTGACTGCAACATGCCGGTCATGTGCAGTAGACTTCGCTTATAGTTGTCGATCTTGTGCGCGACCTGCCGGCGTAAGGTTTCCCGGGCGAGATCCGCTTGCTGCTGCGCGTCGCGCAGGCGTTTGAGAAGCTCGCGCGCGAGTCCGCGTTCGAACATATCCATGCGATGCCGAAGATCGATAACGTTAGGCACAATCAATTCGGCGGCGGCGCTGGGAGTCGGCGCCCGCAAATCAGCAACGAAATCGCAAATCGTGAAATCGATTTCGTGGCCGATCGCGGAAACGACCGGGACTCCGACATCGACAATCGTTCGCGCGACGATCTCCTCGTTGAACTCCCACAAATCTTCGACGCTGCCGCCGCCGCGCGCGACAACGATTAGGTCGACAGCCGCCCATTGTTCGTTCGGCGTGGCGAGTTCTCGGATTGCGACCGCAATTTCCGCGGCCGCGCCGCTTCCTTGGACGCGCGCGGGGTTGATCAGGATCTCGAGCCAGGGCGCACGTCGTTTCAAGACATTGAGCATGTCGCGAATGGCCGCCCCGCTTGGAGAGGTGACGATTCCAATTCGACGCGGGAATCTTGGAAGGGGACGTTTCCGCGCGGCTTCGAACAGTCCCTCGGCTTCGAGCTTCCGCTTGAGCGCATCGAACTTGGCCTGCAACAGGCCGAGCCCGAGCGGCTGCAAGATCTGAACGCTGAGCTGATATTGTCCGCGCGCTTCGAAAACCGAAACATTGCCGTAAATCTGGACCTGGGCGCCATCGACCAGTGGTTGTCGCAACGGCGCCATCGTGTTCCGGAAGATTACGCAAGCGATCTGCGCGCGCTGATCTTTGAGTGTGAAATACTGGTGCCCGCTCGGATGCAATTTGTAGTTCGAGATTTCGCCTTGAACCCAAACTGCGCCGAATTTTGTCTCGAGCGTGCCGCGAATACTTCTGGTCAGTTCCGCGACGGTGAAAATCTTGGACGTCTGGGGGAAGAAATCGGCGGTGAGCTGCATGAGACTCTTTAAAGCAATTCCGCCTGCGCGCCTGCCGGTGGCTTTAACCCCAGCTTGCGATATGCATTCGGCGTCGCCACGCGACCTTGCGGCGTGCGCTTGATGTAGCCTTCCATAATCAGAAAGGGCTCGTTCACCTCTTCGAGTGTGCCGGCTTCTTCGCCAATTGCGACCGCGAGCGAATTCAAACCGACGGGGCCACCGTTAAACTTGTGGATCAAAGCTTCGATGATGCGCTTATCCCATTGATCGAACCCGTCGCGATCGATCTCGAGCATGGTCAGTGCACGATCGGCGAGATCCGCGGTGATTTTGCCCTCCGCCTTCACCTGTACATAATCACGCACCCATCGCAGAAGATTGTTTGCCGTTCGCGGCGTTCCGCGCGTGCGCGCGGCAATTTCGACCGCGCCGGCAAGATCGATATCCACGCCGAGTAACTGGGCGCTGCGCCTGATGATCTTCTGCATTTCCTCCGCATTGTAATAATCGAGGCGTGCGCTCATTCCAAAACGCGAGCGAAGCGGCGCGCTGACCATGCCGGCGCGCGTCGTTGCGCCGATCAACGTAAACTTTGGCAGGTTCAGCCGCAGACTGCGCGCCTGCGGGCCTTGATCGATGATGATGTCGAGCCGGTAGTCTTCCATCGCAGGATAAAGATACTCTTCGATCGTCGGCTGGAGCCGATGGATTTCGTCGATGAAAAGAACGTCGCCTTTTTCAAGAGTAGTTAGCAGGCCGGCCAGCTCGCCCGCCTTCTCGATCACCGGTCCGCTGGTGTTCTTGATGTTTACACCCATCGCATTGGCGATGATGTAGGCCAGGGTGGTCTTGCCCAAGCCCGATGGTCCGCTCAACAAAATGTGTTCGAGGACGTCGTTCCGTTTTTTTGCGGCCGCCACCATCAATTCCAAGCGCTCGCGCACTTTCATCTGGCCGGTGAACTCGCTAAACGCGGGCGGCCGCAACGAGACTTCGAACGCGGGATCAGTATCAGGCGGCTTCATCGAGTCGCTCCAGATTTTTCGTGAGCACAAGCTCGGTGCCGCGGCGCTTTAGAATGTAGTCGACTCGATCGAACGCGTTTCGAATCAGGTACAAACCGAGACCGCCCGGTTCGACAGTTTCGGGGGATCGACCGCGCATCTCACTTTCGGCCGCTTGCTCGCCGTAATCGCGCAAGCGCATGCGAACACATTTTCGCATCCCCTCTATCGACAAGGCAATAAGCTGATCGTCCCGCAACTGATAGGCATAGCGAATGACGTTGGTGCACGCCTCATCGACCCCCAGAACCATCAGGGTTCGTTCCTTATCCGAAAGCGGATAGGCGTCGAGAAATTCGCGCACGAAATTGCGCATCAAAGCGAGATTGCCGGTGTGGCTGCTGAACTCGATCTTCTGTTTCTTCATCAAGTCGCCGTAAGGCTGGACACGGGTGACACTTGATTCAAGTCCGGAAACGACAAAAACTTTTTGAGGTCGCGAAACCAATGGACAGCTTCCACAACTAGTTGTTCAGTTTTGTGCATGTGGAAAATTTTGGGAGCGATGTTGCTCACGGCAGCGTCCGCACTGGCGCAGGAACGCGCCACAGCTTACGAAGCTTTACGAACTGTCGGGCAACAGTTGAACCGCGATTTCGTCAATCACGTCATTTCCGTTACCGGCACCGATGGCGATCCGCAGCCGGAGACCTGGAAGATTCTCCTCGACGATCCGCGCGCGCGGGGCGGCGTGCGTGAAGTCGAAGTGAGCAATGGCCGGATTGCTTCCGAGCGCACGCCAACGCGCTCGGTTGTCGGCTCGACCGAAGGTGCGACCATTAACACCTCGCGTTTGAACCTCGATTCGAGCGGCGCTTTCACGCTCGCCAGCCACACCGCCGACAAATCGAACACGCGTTTCGCTACGACCAGCTATACCCTTCGGACCGATGAAGGCGGCAATCCGACCTGGATCGTGACCTTGAAGAGCGAAGGATCGCAGCCGGTCGGCACGATTTACATCGGCGCAAATAAGGGGAACGTAACGCGTACCGAGGGAATGTTTGCCGGCGCGGGTATGAACGACGTGGTGGATGATCGCGACCAAAACAAGGACCCCGACGACGGCACAATAAGGGGTCGCATCCGGGGAACGTTTCAGCGCGCGCAAGAAGAAGCGCGGGGAATGTTCGACCGAGTGCACCGCTCCTTCGTCGATTTCATTAATCGGGTCTAAGTCGAAAGCTCCCCATGAATCGCGATGATTCCTGGCCAAGTCTTCCATACCATGAATGGAAGGAGACCTGCGCCACTCTGCACATGTGGACGCAGATTGTCGGCAAGATTCGTCTTATGCTCACGCCGTGGACGAATCATTCCTGGCACGTCACGCTTTATCTGACCGCTCGCGGTCTGACCACTTCGCCAATCCCGCACGGCACGAGATTATTTGAGATCGACTTCGATTTCATCGATCACAAACTCTTGCTTGCGACATCCGACGGCGCGCGCCGCGAAATGTTGCTCGGTCCCCAGAGCGTCGCTCAATTCTACCAAACGCTCATGTCGATCCTGCGAGAATTGAATTTGCCTGTTTCGATCAACACAACACCGAATGAGTTGCCCAACCCCATTCCGTTTGAGCGCGATGAAATTCATCGCTCATACGATCGCGAATACGCCAACCGTTTCTGGCGCGTGCTGCTTCAGGCCGATCGCGTCTTCAAGGAATTTCGCTCGCGCTTTTGTGGCAAGTGCAGCCCCTCGCACTTTTTCTGGGGCAGTTTTGACCTGGCCGTCACTCGCTTCTCCGGCCAACCGGCGCCGCGGCACCCGGGTGGAGTGCCGCATCTTCCCGACGCCATTACCCGTGAAGCCTATTCGCAGGAAGTGAGCAGTCTCGGTTTTTGGCCGGGCAACGAAGCAATGCCTCAGGCCATTTTTTATTCGTATGCCTATCCAGAGCCGAAAGGCTTTTCGGAAGCGAAAGTGAAACCGGAAGCCGCAAGTTACAATCCGCAGGTCAAAGAGTTTATCCTGCCCTACGATGTGGTTCGCGCGGCGGAATCGCCGGACGAGATGTTGCTGGCTTTCGCGCAAAGCACATACGACGCGGCATCAACCTTGGGAAATTGGGACCGGGCCGCGCTTGAAGAAAAGAAACCCGGCTTGCTTTCATCCGTCCAACCCTCGTAAGGTGCGTTCCGCATGTCTTCCACAAACGAAGCGCATTCCGAACAAGGTGCATGGCGTGCGGTCGCGCCCGGTTGGCAACAACTTTACGGCGACTTCGATGAACTTGGCGTCAGCGTCGAGTGGCACGATTTTCGCACCACGCGACCGCTCGACTGGGGCCGCAGTTTTCACCCGCATAGCCTCGAATTTTGCTTGAACTTGGAAGGCCGCGGCGCGGTCGGTTCGAACGGGAACGCGCGCAGCAATTATCTGCCGGGAAATTCGGGTTATTACGCAATTGCGGACGAGCCCTTGCCGGCATCGCGCGAAGCTCACGATCATCATCAATTTGTGACGCTCGAGTTTTCCCGAGCGTATTTGCGAAGGCAATTTGTGCAAAACGAAGCAGACCTCGAGCCGGAGATTCGTCGCGTGATCTTTGAAGACCCGGAGGCCAGCGTGGTTGCGCCGGTGCGGCCGATGTCGATTCAACAGCGCGGCGTAGTGTCGAGTTTAGTCGAGCCGCCGGTGGCAAAGGCGGCGCAAATTCTCTGGTATCAGAGCAAGGCCCTCGAGCTCATGGCCCATTTTCTGTTCGCGCCGAAAGATCCGGAATTCTTTTGTATGCGACAGAAGCGCGTGGCGCGGGAGCGCGTCGAGCGGGTTAAAGAATTGCTCGGACGCGATCTCGTTGATCCGCCGACGCTCGAGATGCTCGGGCAGGAAGTCGGCTGCAGTCAGTTTTATCTGAGCCGGATTTTTTCGCGCGAGGTCGGACTGACGATTCCGCAATACTTGCGCAATCTGCGGATGGAACGTGCGGCTGAGTTGTTGCGCACCGGCCGATACAACGTGACCGAAGCCGCGACTGAAGTTGGTTATTCGAGCCTGAGCCATTTCAGTAAAGCGTTTTGCGAAACGATCGGTTGCTGCCCGGTGCTTTATCCGGCAGCCAAGAACGTCATTCTTGATCGCTGAGGGACTTTTAACCTCGGATTACGCGGATAAAGACGGATGATCTTGTTGGGTGAAGTGTTAGATCCTTTCAAAATCTTATCCGTGTCATCTGCGTAATCCGCGGTTAATTTTTTTAGACCACGATGAAAATCATCCGCGCCCTCATCTCCGTTTCCGATAAGACCGGTGTCGCGCAGTTTGCCCGCGCCCTTGAACGTCAGGGCATCGATATTATTTCGACTGGCGGCACCGCTGAACTTTTGCGCAAAGAAAACGTACCGGTGCGGGAGATTTCCAGCTTCACCGCATTTCCCGAAGTTCTCGAAGGTCGCGTGAAAACTTTGCATCCGCGCGTGCATGGCGGCCTGCTTTACAAGCGCGGTAATCCGAAACACGAAGCCGAAGCGCGCGAATGCGGTTTCGAACCGATCGATCTCGTGGTGGTAAACCTCTATCCGTTCGAAGCCACCATCGCGAAACCGGACGTGACGCTGGCCGAAGCGATTGAGAACATCGACATCGGTGGCCCGTCGATGATCCGCAGCGCCGCCAAAAATTACGAATCCGTGACGGTGGTTGTCGATCCCGCCGATTACGAAACGGTGCTTGAGACAATGCGCGATAACGACGGCGAGACGACGCTTAAGTTGCGCGAGCGGCTCGCGATCAAGGCTTTTATTAAGACATCGGCTTACGACCGCGCCATCGGGACGTTTCTCAACAAGGAGCAAACGACCGACGCTTCGTTTTCACTCACGGCGCCGCTCGTCACGCGTCTGCGTTACGGCGAAAATCCGCATCAAACCGCCGCGCTTTACGGCGACTTCGACAAGCATTTCGAGAAACTCCACGGCAAAGACCTTTCCTTTAACAACATTCTCGACATCAGCGCGGCCACAAATTTGATCGCGGAATTTTCAAAACCGGCGGTGGCAATTCTTAAACATACGAATCCGTGCGGCGTAGGTTCTGATGCCGATCTTCGTGAAGCGTGGGAGAAAGCATTCGCGACCGACAAGCAAGCGCCTTTCGGTGGGATTATTGTTTGCAATCGCTCCGTCGACGAACCGCTGGCGCGCGCGATCAGCGAAATTTTCAGCGAAGTCATTATCGCGCCCGATTTTGGCGCGGAAGCGCGCGCGCTGTTACAAAAGAAAAAAAACCTGCGGTTGATCCGGCTGCTCACGCAGGTCGACCAGGCCCGCTCCAAGACCGACATCCGGTCCGTCTTCGGTGGAATCCTGGTGCAGGACGCGGACGGCGCGAACCAAATACCGCAGAATGTGGTAACAAAAAGACAGCCGACGAAAACCGAATTGGAGGCGATGCTTTTCGGCTGGCGCGTGGTCAAGCATGTGAAATCGAATGCAATCGTTTACGCCGGTTCCGATCGAACGCTCGGCATCGGCGCCGGCCAGATGTCGCGCGTTGATGCATCGCGAATTGCAGTTTGGAAAGCGGAGGAAGCCGGGCTCTCGCTAAAAGGCAGCGCGGTTGCGAGCGATGCTTTCTTTCCATTCCCAGACGGCTTGATCGCGGCCGCCGATGCCGGCGCGACCTGCGCGATCCAACCAGGCGGCTCCGTTCGCGACGCAGAAGTCATTGCCGCCGCAGACGAGCGCGACATGTCGATGATCTTCACCGGCATTCGCCATTTCCGGCATTAATTCTGGTTGGGCGCTTTCGGCTGAAAACTGACCGGCACGACGATACTCCATTCCGGACCGGGGTCCGATTTCCATTGTTGGAACGCGGTCATGGCCGCTCGATCCAGCACCGCTGCGCCGGTTGAGCTCACGATTTGTACGTTCTTGGCGTGGCCGTCGGTGTCGAAAACAATCCGGAAATGTCCGGTCCCTTTGATCGCGGCGTTGTACGCTTCAGGCGGATAACTAGGTGCGGGATTGAATACGATTTTTCCTTTCCGCTTGGGAGGTTTGGTCGGAGATGGCGACGCTTCCGCCCATCGCGGCGTCGCATTCGGCTCAACCTTGGCCAGAAACGACTGCAGCATGCCGGAGGACAAAACACCGATGGTCGCCGGATTCTTTGCCCGATCCAGCGTGAGGACGCCCACGACTTCGCCGCTCTCATTTACAACCGGCGAACCGTTCGCATCGTTTGGAATGGGCGTGGACAG
This sequence comes from Spartobacteria bacterium, assembly GCA_003167365.1. Lineage (GTDB taxonomy): Bacteria > Verrucomicrobiota > Verrucomicrobiia > Chthoniobacterales > UBA10450 > Palsa-1382. The sequence goes on from PMTM01000023.1 coordinate 28,570, forward strand.
TTCAAGCCATTCTCTTTTCTCTTCTGATCGTGGCGCCGCGACTCTTGCCTCCAAGTTTGTGTCCGCACGGTGCGACAATGGGCTTCCAACTATCGCGACTCTCTCGCCGGCCACGGGTGCCGCCGCTTTGGTTAACGGCAGGAAAGGAACTTGTTTCGCATCGGCTTTGAGGACTGCGAGATCAAGCTCCGGGGATTCCATTAGGACACCGGTTACATTATGGATTTTCTTGTCGGCAGTGTTCGCGATAGCGTTCACGCCGCCTTCTACCAGATTCAGGTTTGTGACGAACTTGCCGTCGTCCGAAATGAAGAAACCAGTTCCAGTGCGCAGTGGTTTTCCCGACGCATCGAACACGCTCACCAGGATCACGGCTGGCGCAATTTTGCCGGCGGCCTTCCGCAACTCACCCAATTGAATTGCGCTTACCGAGGCGCTTGGAGTTGCCGCTGCCGTTGGAGACAACACTGGCGGCGCTGTCGAACTCGTTGACATCGACGGTGAGACGCTGGGCGGCGGAGTCGCGCCAGGTTGAGACTTCGGTTGTGGCTTACACCACGCCATCGAGAGAACGATGAACAAAAGCACGCCGCAAATGAGAGCGAGATAGGAGTTTTTCATTTGCGACTTGGGAATGACGCTATTGTCCGAAGCTTTTCAAGAACCGCGGCCCGAAGAGAGTCGCCACATCCACAGGCTTAAAGCGCCTGCGACGATCGCTCCCGCCACACTTCCCCAAATCGGAAAAAGGTAAGAGCCGATCTGGATTTGGATATGGGCAAAGAGCCGCCACAAGTGAGCCAGACACACGATACCAAAAATGATGCCGCCTACGCGCAACGCCAGAGTTTGTGAATTCATACCCACATTTTTCCCGTCGATCATCACTTTGTCATCAAAAAATACGGCCCCGACTGCCGAATCTAATGAACCACGGATTACCCGCCACGGNNCCCGCCGTGGCGGGTAATCCGCGGTCAATGTTTTCTTGGTCAATCCGCCGAAATCGTGCGTCTTCTCCGCAACGAAGCCGCTTGCACGATCACGCCAACGGCGACGAGCGCGATAAACAAAATGCTCATGCCCGACGCCGGAAGAGAAAATGCGCTCAGAATCAAATAAGCACCGACCACGGAAGAAAGCGCGATCAGCGCCCAATCGAACAACACGAGCAAGAGAACAGCGCCGACTATTCCGCCGATCAGAAAAGTGATCCAATAATATTGCGCAGGCTGAACCAAAAACGCCGCTGCTATGGCAATTGCGAGTTTTCCGCCGGCAAGAAATCCGGCAATGGTGATCGCGATCTTCTGTAGAAACAGCGCTAACAGCGCGCCGATAAACCCGAGCACGATCGCAAACGTGAGCATCAAAAGCGTCGAAGGTTCATGCACGATTTGTGGCGCAAGCTCAAACCCTGCCGCAAATCCAACCGCCGCCACGCAAAGCCAAAAAACTTTGCGCCCAAACAACAGAATTACCGCGCCGATGAGCGCGCTGATGATTGGAACAGACGCATTCATGTCACGAGTTGTGCGCGCCGACCGCTATCTTGCTTAAGTTGTTCATGCTATTTCTTCAGCATCTGATCGCGCTTGGCTTTGAATTCGGTTCCAGGTTTCCATTCGGGAAATTTGTCGCCGTTCGCGACTTGGTAGCCAACTTCGAAAAGTAATTGCATGTCTTGCGCGGCGCCGGACAGGTCCCACTCTGGATTCACTTCGTCGGAGACCTGATGGTAATGGTGCGCCGTGTAATCGTCCTTTTTTTGCTGACCAAATTCCGCCGGCTTCCCGATCACTTCCTTGCCGCCTCCGATGTAGAGCGCTGGGACGCCGAGTTTGGAGAATTCAAAATGATCGGCGCGATAGAATCCGCCTTTCTCCGGTTGGCTGTTCGGTTTCATGACGCGACCGTTTCGTTTCGCCGCCGCGGCCAGCATATCGTCGAGGGTTGAATTGTTGTTGCTCAAATCTTCAATGTCGCGCGTTTTTCCCCACGGATTCACAGTGTCGATGTTGATATCGGCCAGCGTTTTTTCGAGCGGATAAAGCGGATGTTCAGCGTAAAATTTTGCGCCCAGCAGTCCCGCTTCCTCCGCGGTGGTGGCCATGAAAAGGACCGAGCGTTTCGGCGGCGGATTCAATTTCACGAACGCTGCGCCAAGCTGAATGACCGACGCGACGCCGGACGCGTTGTCGATCGCGCCGTTGAAAATCTGGTCGCCTGGCAAATCCAAATGCCGGCCAAGATGGTCCCAGTGCGCGGTGTACACGACCCATTCATCCTTCAACTTCGGATCGCTTCCCTCGAGTTTGCCTAAAACATTGTGCGATTTGAACGAGCGCACCGTTTGTTTGATCGATATGTTCGCCTTCGCTTTCAACGCGACTGGCCGGAAATCTCTTTTGATCGCGGCTTTCTTCAGCGCATCGAAATCCTGACCGGAATCGGCCAGCAATTTCTTCGCGACATCGAGCGTGATCCACGAGCGCACTTGCACTGCGTCCATGTTCTTGTTCGGTTGATCGAGCTCAAAATTCTCCTTCGCCCAACTTGTCTTCACGACCGAGTACGGGTACGCGGCCGGCTCGGTCTCATGGATGATCACCGCCGCGGCAGCGCCCTTTTGCGCGGCGATCTCATACTTGTAGGTCCAGCGTCCATAATAGGTCATCGCTTTTCCTTTGAACATTTCGTCGTCGAGCTTCTTCGGATCTTTCGGGTCGGGAATTGCCGGATCGTTGATCAACATCAGGATCGTCTTGCCCCGAACATCGACGTCCTTGTAATCGTCCCAGCCGTACTCCGGCGCGACCACGCCGTAGCCGACAAATACAACATCCGCGTTGTTGATCTTGATATCGCTTTGCAAGCGCGCCGACGACGCGACGTAATCGTCCGGAAACTTCAGGTCGGTCTTTTTCTCGCCGACGGTGAACGACATCACCGGCTCACTTGTGATTCCGGCGAGAGGAACTTCCTGAATGTACGTGCCGTCCGGATTGCCGGGCTTTAATCCAATCCTTGCGAATTGCTCGCTGATGTATTTAACGGAAAGTTCTTCACCTTTTGCGCCCGGCGCGCGGCCTTCAAATTCGTCTGAGGCAAGAATCTTGATGTGCGCGAGCAAACTGTCGGGCGTGATGACGTCGAGCGCCGGTTTCAATTGCTGTTCGATCTTGTCGGCCGCCAAGATCGATATCGTGGGGGCGAGAAGGAAAAGAAGAAAAGCGTGATGGAATAGTTGTCTCATATCTTAGATGCTTGATGAATTATTGTGAGTTGCCTTCGCTTCCGCTCGGGATGACAAACGTTCACATAATCGATCTAATTCTCGCCCAATATCGACATCGCACTACCGGCTTTACGGTAAAGGAGCGGCGGGCGCTTTCTTTTTTGTGTCGCCGGTGATTCCGAGGTTTTTCAAGAACGGCTGGACCGATTGTTTGCGTCCGAGAAATTTCTCGATCGAAACAGTGACATCGCGCGAGTCGCCCTGCTCGTAAATTTCGTGGCGCAGGCGCAACCCGGCCTGCTTGTCGAGGTAGCCTTGTTTCGATTTTTCGAAAACGGTGGCCATGTCGGCAGCGATCGCATCGGCCCAGGCGTAACCATAATAACCGGCGTCGTAACCGTTCAAGTGGCCAAAGTAGGAGACGAATGTCGTGCTCGGATCGATCGGCAGAAAAACTTTTTCGAGAATCGGATTGGATGTGGCGACGCAGTCATACGGTTGATTTTCCGGATGCGGATCGTGCAGCGCCAGGTCGAGCGCGGCGAAGGCAAATTGCCGCCGGTAAAAAATGCCCGCACTGGCGAGTTTTGCATCGTTCATTTTATCGATGGTTTCTGCCGGAATCTTTTTCGACGGATCGCGATAATCGGCCGCAAAAGTGTCGAGGACTTTCTTATCCCAGACCCAGTTTTGCAGCATTTGCGAAGGGGCCTCGACAAAATCTCGCGGCACACTGGTTCCGGAGAAACGCCCGTATTTCGCGCGCGTTACGATCGAGTGCAGCGCATGGCCAAATTCGTGAAACAAGGTCTCGACGTCCTGATGGCTGAGTAATGACGGCTTGTCTGCGCTCGGCGGCGGGAAATTGCATAGCAAAGCCACAGCGGGGCGCTGATATTTTCCATCCGGCAATAGTTTGCCGGGGATAATATCGAACTCGGCGAAGTGATTGAATTTTCCTTCGCGCGGAAACATATCGAGATAAAACATCCCGAGCGGTTCGCCCGTGGCCGAGTCGGTCACGAGATAAAGCTGTAAATCGTCGATCCACTTATACGGCGCAGAGATCTTTTCAAACTTCAGCCCGAAGATGTTCTGGTAGATGTTGAACATGCCCTCGAGCACTTTTTGGAATGGGAAATACACGCGCAGCGCTTCGGCATCGACCGTGTATTTTTGTTTCTTGAGCTGGTTTGTGTAATAGCGCCAATCCCAGACATAGATTTTGGCGGCCGGATCCTTTGTTTCCGTTGTTTTCATTTTTCCCAACTCGGAGATTTCCGCGGCAAACTTCGGCTGGATTCCAGCCGTCAGGTCGTTGATGTATTTCTCAGCGTTTGCTCCGGACTTGGCCATACGGGTCTCGGTTTGATAATCCGCCCACGATTTGTAACCGAGTCGCAAGGCGATCTTGTTGCGGAGCGTGAGCATTTGATTGAGCACGGAGACGTTCGTGTCTTTCGCCAACGAATCATGAATGACGTAAAGCTTCTTGCGTGTGGCTTCGCTTCTGGCGTTTTCCTCAACCGTCATGAATTGCCAGGTCACATTTGCCATTACCGTGTAAGCGTCATCCCCGGTCTTGACTCCCGGGGACGAAAAAAAACTATCGGGAACTCCATCGAGTTCGGTTTTCGTGAAAACAACCGGCGCTTTGACCTCGACGATGTTCTTCTCGAAATCGGTTCCTAGATTCGATAACTGCTTGCGAAGCTCCTCGACTTCTTTGCGTTTGTCGGGCGGCAACGCCAGTCCGGCGCGGCGATAATCGCGCAATGTCTCGTCGAACAGCCTCTTGTCTTCGCCGGAAAGTTTCGGGTGCGTATCGGCGAACGTCTTGATCGCCTTGTAAACGTCCTCGCGATAATCGATGCCCACAGCCCATTCCTGAAAAACTTTCTCGGCGTTTTCCGCCGCGGTTCGCATCGCCGGGTTCGTGCTCGATTCTTTGATGATATTAACCTTGTTGGCGGTGAGGCCGGTTTCATAGCTCAGGTCATCGAGCGCGACGACCGTGTTCTTGAACGTCACTTTGGCAGGATCTTGCTTGCCAATTTGATCGAGCGCAGCATTCGCCTTTGCGATCGCGTCTTTCGTAGAAGCCTCGACCGCTTCGGGCGTCTGCTCCCAATCAGGAATGGTGAGAACGGCGTTCGCTTTCGCGGCCGCGGCGTGAAAATCATCGACCGTTTTTGTTTCAGCCGCGAAAAGGTTGACACCCAGAGCAAGATTAAGAGCAAGACAAAGAGGTAAGATCGACAAGTGAGAAGTTTTCATACGGAAAGGTTTCGTTGATCGGGCAGGGGATCATTGTGTAGAAGGATTTGACGGTAAAGCCAAAACACGCCACGACCGCATGATTCAAAAATTTCTGCTCGCTTTCATTCCCGTCTTTGTCGCCATCGATCCGATGGGATTGATCGCGCTTTTCCTAGGACTTGGCACGAGTAGCTCGCCGGAAAACCGGAAGCATCAGGCTTTTCTCGGAATTCTTACCGGCCTTTGCGTTTCGGTCGGTTTTATTTTTCTGGGCAAAATCATTTTTGGCGCGCTGGGAATCACCGTCGCCGATTTTCAAGTCGCCGGCGGATTGATTTTGCTTTGTCTGGCCATTCGCGAGCTGGTCGGATTCGGTTCGCACGATCGCGGTGGCGGTGATGAATTTGGAATTGTGCCGTTGGGAATGCCGCTCATTGCCGGACCGGCGTTGCTGACCGCGCTACTCATTTTGATCGATAGCGTGGGCCTCATTTACACCGTTGTATCGTTGCTGGTGAATCTTGCGCTGGTCGCCATTGCGCTTTGCAACGCCGATCGTTTTGCGCGCTGGATGAGCAAGCAAGGTTTGCGCGGCGTCTCGAAACTAATCGCGCTCCTCCTCGCCGCGATCGCGATCAGTTTGATTCGGCGCGGTTGGCAAATTCACTGAGCATCGGAATTATTTGCCGGACCTGCGCGCCAGAATTGTGATGCGGCCGCTCAGGAAATCGATGTTCCTCGGATAAACCCAGCGCGGTGGATCGACCGTTTGGCCGTCGAACACAATGTCGTACGGAAATTTTCCGGCGAGCAGATCCAAATAATAATTTCTGACCTTGTCGCTGGGCACTTGGTAATCGGAGGAATAAACCGCGACGATATTTGGATTTCTTTGCCGCAGTTCTGTTCCAGTGAAGAGACTTTCGTCTGTTTCTTTCTCGTAATCGCTTCCATGTTTTTTCATCCATGGATTGTCTTGAAAAATTCTTGCGAAAAGCTCGGCGCGACCGCTGGCGTGCGGCATACGCAGGTCGATGACATCGCCGCTGTCGGCCCGACTCCAGTTCGGACTAGCGGCATCCAGTTCCACCGCGTTCAACCCCGGTAACTTTTCCCAATGCGGCGCCCCGGAGCTCGATTCCAATACATAACCATGAAATGTGTGATGGATGATCCACGATTGCGCCTCGGTGCGCGGATCTTCGGCGAAGCGTTTACCCACAAACAAACAGCAAACCGAGTTATAGGAAAGCAACGGGAGAAGAAGAACGTAGGGCCAATGTCCTTTAATCATTTGCAGGAACGGTCCCGCCATCAAAATCAAGAAAGGCACGACGGGTAGAACATAACGCGTTTGCAGGTGCGGAAACGCCCCAATTTTGGCGTAGTAAAGAAGAAACAAACTGGCGGCGAGGGCAAAACAGCTTGCCGCCGGACTTCGGAAATCGCCCCGCCTAATTAAGAGCAAGATCGATATCGTGATTGCGGCTGCGATTAAGAGCGCGCCGGGCAGTCCAATGATTTCAGGAATCCGCGCCAGAAATTCGACATAGGCGTGACCTGACATCTGCCCCTCGAAATGCGGTGTGACATAACAGTAGTAGATGAAGTCGGCGCTGAATTTCTTCCAATCGAGAATCGCGTAAGGATTTCCGATGATGAAACCGACCGGCACCATGAGCAGGCCAAAGGCGAGTCGCCGGCTCAGGAAAAACGTCTTCCACGACTTCTCATTTCGCGACAGGAAATGCGCCGCGACCATCACAATTCCGATCGCAAGGCCGCTGTATTTTGTGGCCGTGCAAATGCCGGTGAGCAAGCCAGCCAGAACATAATTAGAAATTTCGGAACGGAGTGTGATTCGCTGCGCGAAGAATAAGGTGAGCATCATGAAAAACAGCAGCGGCGAATCGCATGAGAGAAAATGATCGTACTCGATGAAACCGGCGCTGGTCGCGAACAGCAGAGCGATGACGCGAGCGGCAAACAATCCGTAAGCCTGCCGACTGATGGCGAAAGCGAGCGCGATCGTCCCGAGAAACATTCCCACGACCAACAAGCGCGATCCCAACAGCCGAGCTTCATTCAAATTTATTGTCCGGCCGGATAACCATTTCGTCAGATGCTCGGCGTTATCGATCGGGCGCAAGATCAGGGCATGATTCAAAAAGGTGTGGAATGGAGGTTTCAAGTAATTGCTTGGGCGCAAGCCAAAGAAGCCGTGCAATCCACGCAACGCCATTTGATCGCGGTTCCAGCATTCCACGCGGCCCCATTGGATTCCGTAAAGGCTGAAGACCAGCGCCAGAAGGAGCGCAATTATCAAAACCGGATCGCGCCGGATGGTGTCCTTCCAGAACATCGGATCAAAATTGTCCGGTGCGCAACATGACAAGTGTGCAGCCTTCCACGACTTCGATGCCGCGTTCTCGTGCCTTCGCAGCCAGGTTCTCATTCTCTGCGCCGGGATTTATGATGATTCGTCGCGGCTGTAGATTTACAATTTCGTCGATGAGTGGATCGGAACGCGCCTTGCCGAGATAGACTGTGGCGGTGTCGATCTTGCCCGGGACATCGACAATCGACGGATAACATTTCGCGCCGAGAATTTCTTTAAACGCGGGATTAACGGGAACCGCGCGATGACCATATTCACCGAGCATTTGCATCGCTTTGTAAGCGTAACGCTCGGGCTTCGGCGATGCGCCCAAAACCGCTACTGTTTGATCTCGCGCCTCTCGTTTCGTATGCACGCGTCGATCTTAGTCCTAATAGCAACATTCCTCCAGGGAGCGCCGCTACGCAGGGTTTGCTCGCCTTGGTAGGCGAATATGGTCTATCTTCTGGGGGCTCGGTCTATTGACACTGGGGCGACCCTCGTTACTATCCTCAACTTTATGAGATTTCCCCTCGCGCTGACGACCAAGATCGCAGCGTACATGATCGCGCAGAAAGTGCGCGGCACGAAAAAGTTTGCCACGGTGCTCCAATTGGAGCCGCTGCACACCTGCAATCTCACCTGTACCGGTTGCGGGCGGATTCGCGAATATTCCACGTCGCTCAAGGATATTATGAGCCTCGAGGATTGCCTGGGAGCGGCCGCGGAATGCAATGCGCCCATGATCTCCATCTGCGGCGGTGAGCCGCTGATTTACCCGCAAATCGAGGCGCTGGTGAACGGAGTGCTCGAGCAGGGTCGAATAGTTTACATCTGCACGAACGCGATGTTTATGCGCAAGAAAATGCGGGAATGGCTCGCGTCGCAATTGTCGGCTCGGCCAGCGTTTGTTGACGAAAAAATCAAAGAACTGCTCGGCGCCGGTTTGCTCGGCGAAAAGGACGCCGGCGAAATTCGCAAAGGCCCGAAAGATCCGGCCAAACCGACAATCGCGCCATCGCGCTGGATGTATTGGAACGTGCACCTCGACGGTCTCGAGCGCACTCACGACCTCATCGTCGAACGCGAAGGCGTTTTCAAAGAATGTATTCTCGCGATGAAAATGGCGAAGTTGCTCGGCTACCAAGTCGCGACCAACACGACGATCTATAAGGAAACCGACATGAAGGAGGTCGAACAAATGTTCGATTATCTTTCTGATCTCGGTGTGGATGGTCACACCATTTCGCCCGGTTACGAGTATGACGCGGCCAAGAAAGACATGATCAAGCGCCTCAATCTGAAGCCGGAGAATTTTTTCCTCACGCGCAAGATGACGATCGAGAAGTTCCAGAAGATTGAGGAATGGATGAAGAAATACACGCTCTTCGGCACGCCCATCTATTTCGAATTTCTTGCCGGCAAACGCGACCTGAGCTGCTCGGCTTGGGCCATCCCGACGCGGAATATTCTCGGCTGGAAAGGTCCCTGTTATTTAATGACCGACGCGCATTATTCGAGTTATGCGGAATTGCTCGAGAAAGTGCAGTGGGACAAATATGGCGTCGTCGACGGCGTCGCGCGCGACAGCCGTTGCGAGAATTGCATGGTCCATTGCGGCTATGAGCCGACCGCCAGCCTCGGGTTGCAGGCACAGCGTGGCGACACTTGGAAAAATATTAGATTTAATTTCGGAGCGAAACCGAAACCGACTGGTCAGGGCAGCGAGATCCTCGCGTATAATGGCGTATCCAGCGGCAACGGTCATCTTACGGGCAAACGCGCTGAGGTCTCGGCGCAGGCATCTTAAGATCGACAAACGTCCGATCGGCAATTACAAAGATCGACAATCATGAGCCGGTCCAGTGACGTGATTTCATTGTCCAGCGCAAGACCACAGCTGGTTGAATCATATTCGGCAGAGGACACGGAGCTTTCGCAAGCGATCAATCGCGCCCAGGAAAACCTACTCCGGCAACAACACCCCGATGGCCACTGGTGCGGCGAGTTGCTAGTCGATAGCACGCTTTGCTCCGACTTCGTTCTCTTCATGCACTGGGTCGGTGAAGTGGACGAGCAAATGCAGCAGCGCTGCGTCCGTCACATTTTGAAACGGCAATTGCCGGACGGCGGCTGGAACATTTATCACGGTGGCCCGAGCGAGATCAACGCGTCGGTCAAAGGCTATTTCGCGCTGAAACTTGCCGGTTACTCGCCCGATTTGCCATTCATGGAGGAAGCGCGGGCGAACATTTTACGCCTCGGCGGCATCCCGCGGATGAACACCTTCAGCAAGCTTTATCTTGCGCTGCTCGGACAGTTTCCCTGGAAATATTTGCCGACCATCCCGGTGGAGATGGTTCTGCTGCCGAAATGGGCGCCGTTCAACATCTACAAGATGTCGTCCTGGAGCCGTGCCATGCTCGTGCCGCTCGCTATCATCAATCATTTCAAGCCAACGCGGGAACTTCCCGGTTTGAGACAGTTGCACGAGCTTTATCCCCTCGGCACTGAGCACGAAGATTTTCGTTTGCCGAGGGACGAGCGCTTTTTCAGCTGGCGCAATTTTTTCCTGACAATGGATGACGTCTTTAAGTTTCTTCGTCCACTGGGCATACAGCCGGTGCGGCGGCGCGCGCTGGAGGAGGCGGAACGCTGGATGGTCGAGCGAATCGGTGAGGGCAGTGACGGTCTAGCGACGGTTTTCCCGGCAATGCTCAATTGTCTGATCGCGTTGCGCGCTCTCGGTTATTCGACGCAAAACCCGGTTTATCAGAAAGCGGCCAAAGATTTTGCCGAACTGTTCGTCGACGATCCGGAGGATTTTCGGATTCAGCCATGTCTCTCACCGGTTTGGGACACGGCCATTAACATGATCTCGCTCGCGGAATCGGGCTTGCCTGCAGAGCATCCGGCTCTGCAAAAGGCGGCGAATTGGTTGACTGGCAAGGAGGTGCGAATCCGCGGCGATTGGAGCGTGAACAATGCACATCCGGAAGCGAGCGGATGGGCCTTCGAATACAACAACGTTTATTATCCGGACACAGACGATACTGCGATGGTGTTGATGGCGCTGCGTCTGGTGAAGCCGCAAGATCAACAGTCGCTCGATATGCTGTTTAAACGCGCGCTCGATTGGCAATTGAGTTTCCAATGTAACGACGGCGGTTGGGCCGCGTTCGATAAGGACGTAACGATGGCGTGGCTCGAAGATATGCCATTCGCGGACCACAACGCGATTCTCGATCCAACCTGCAGTGATCTCACCGCGCGGACACTCGAGCTTTTCGGTTACATCGATTTCGATCGCAAGCACTCTTCAGTTGCGCGCGCGCTCCAATACCTGATCGACACGCAAGATGACGATGGTTCCTGGTACGGTCGCTGGGGTGTTAATTACATTTACGGGACTTGGCAGGTGCTGCGAGGCTTGCGCGCCATCGGCGAGGATATGACCCAACACTGGATTTTGCGCGGGCGCGATTGGCTGGAGAGCTGCCAGAACGACGACGGCGGTTGGGGCGAAACGTGCGCGTCATACGATGATCCCACGCTGAAGGGCAGAGGCGAAAGCACGGCGTCGCAAACGGCGTGGGCCCTGATGGGAATTTGCGCGTGCGGCGATCTCGATCGATCGAGTGTCCAGCGCGGATTGCGTTTCCTGCTCAGCTCCCAAAAAGCCGATGGCTCGTGGGACGAACCGCAAATTACCGGAACAGGTTTTCCGAAAGTATTTTATCTGAAGTACGACATGTATCGTCAGAATTTCCCGCTGCTGGCGCTGGCCACCTACGTGAATTACCGCAGCGGTCTCGGGCATTACCCGAGCTTTCATCGCTGTTTAAGGTAGGGACGCCGCGCTGCGGCGTCCGCGGACAGCGCAGCGCGACTGTCCCTACCAGGAACGACATCTTCTTGAGTGGTCTGATTAATTGACCGCACTCTTTCGTGGTCTAACGTGATTCTATTATGGCCTACGAATTACCAAAACTTCCTTACGCTTACGACGCGCTCGAACCGCACATCGACGCGCGCACGATGGAAATCCATTACACCAAGCATCACCAGACTTACATCACGAACGTCAACAATGCGCTCAAAGACAAGCCGGAGCTTGCTGCGAAATCGGTTGAAGATTTGATCAGTAATCTGAACGCTGTGCCGGAAGATATTCGCACGGCCGTCCGCAACAATGGCGGCGGTCACGCCAATCATTCCTTGTTCTGGCAAATCATGGGCCCAAAGGCGGGTGGCGAACCTTCTGGCAAACTCGCTGACGATATCAAAACAATTTTCGGCGGCTTCGATGCATTCAAGGAGAAGTTTGCCGCCGCCGGCGTCGGCCGTTTCGGCAGCGGCTGGGCGTGGTTGATTAAGAACAAAGGCGGCAAGTTGGAAATCATATCCACACCGAATCAGGACAGTCCACTTATGGACGGAAACAAACCGATTCTCGGGGTCGATGTTTGGGAACATGCCTACTATCTTAACTACCAAAATCGCCGGCCCGATTACATCAAAGCTTGGTGGAACGTGGTGAATTGGTCCGAGGTGGCAAAGCGATACGGCGCCTAAGTTTCCTCGGCGGGGGTTCCTTGAATTAGGAAAAGACCATCCGCTCGTGCAACGGTGATGGATGTTCGACGGACCGGCGAGAATGTATTGACGCAAGAAGATTCTGGCGTCCGTCTTTTTCTTTTGGTTTGTTGCGTAGCTTGCGGGCTGGCGGTGGTAATACCTTTCGCCTGGCTTCTGCTTCAGCCGTTAGCCATCACGCCTTGGGAAGCGGCCCTGGCCATGGAAGGTGTCCGCTTCAACGCGGGTTTGCCACTTTACGAGGACGCGCATGCTACTCATCTGTATGGCCCGCTGCTGACTATTGCCCTTGCCTTTGTTTTTAAGGTTGCAGGGTTCAGCCTGATTGCCGCGCGCTCTGTTTTTTCTTTGGCCGGCGTTGGACTGGCTCTATTACTCGCTGCAATCGTTTGTCGTCGTAAAGGGGCGGCATGGGTTTTCGTCGGGACGCTTATTTTCCTGGCACTTAACTGGCGCACTAATTTCATTTTCTTTTCCACACAACCCGATTGCGTTGCCGCTCTATTAGCAATTGTCGCATTGCTTCTTTGGATCGAGAGAAATGAAGGATGGTGGCGACTTCCTGCGGCTCTTGCCTTGTTTCTTTGCGCGATGCTTTTCAAGCAAACCAGCGCTGCATTCGCTCTTATCCCAGTGGCGCATGTTCTAATTTGGCAAAGGCCGTTTAATCTGCGCACGCTAATGGCCTCACTGGCGCCAGCGGCTTTTCTGGCAACCGCCCTTTGTGTGATCGCTCTTGGATGGCCGCAACTTTTTTTGGGCATCGTCCTGGCGCCGGCCGCGATCACGGTTCACTACCATCAATTTTTCTCGATGCTGATCTACGTTCTGGCGACATTCCCAATCCTTTTCCTTTCGCTATTCATGTTGCTGGACCCAGCTCGCACCATTAGCCGACGCGAACGCTGGATTGTTTCCGCGAACATTGTGCTGATTCCGGTCAGTGTCTGGACGACGATCAAGAGCGGCGGCGGGTTGAACTCATTGCTCTTCGGCTACCTCGCCATGATGGCGCTGGTAATCTCTCAGCTCAATCGGCTTTTGCTCAATCACGAAGGCCCGAGTCGACTTAAGATGTTCCGCATAGTCGCTGTTCTTATCGCATTGCTCTGTTCGATCTTCTTTCAGTTTGAAAAATCTCTGTCAATTCTGTTTCTTCAGCTCGGCGATGATAGACAACAGGCTGCGATTGAACTGACAAGGCGCCTTGGGCCCGGTGTAATTAGTCCCCAGGATACTACGATCGCGTTTCGCGCGAACGGCTATATTGGCCGCAGTCTTTTTCTCGAACTCGATCGTCACGCCGAACATGGTGAATGGCCTTCCACTTTGCCCGAAGGCATGAAACGGGAACTAGCGGAAGCACGTTATGTCTTGGAAGTCAGGAGTTATGTCCCGACGCCAATGTTCGAACGTGAGCTCGTGGCTGATCGCTTTCGTCCACTTCCAATTTCCGAACTCAATGACTCAGCATATGTAGTTTGGGTGAGAAACGACCGTTGAAAATGTGCGATCCACATGATTTGTGCACGGCTCGAAACGATTGAACAAAGGCGACCGGAACACTTCCTGCTCAAAACTCCGTAGTGATATCATCTCCGGTTGATCCGGCTAGTCTTCCCCAAACGGCAATCCGATTCGTCTCCGCGCCGTGGACTCTCGCGCAAACGTGGCGACGTCACGCTTACATATTTCCAAGTCTTCTGCTTGCTCTTGCCGTGTGCGCCTGGTTTGTCACTTGGGGCGATTGGGCATTCTTTGGACGGGAAAGCTTTTGCAGTTACTACGACGCTCAAGCCCTTTCAATGATCGATGGACGTCTTGATGTCCCCGCGTCAGCAATCGGTTTTGAGGCGTTCATTTTTCACGGTAAAACTTACGGATACTTCGGCATCGGTCCCGCGCTGTTGCGGATTCCACTAATTCTTATGTTTGGGGATCTGGATGGCCGATGGAGTCGCGCGATGATGATGATTGCTTGTACGGCAAACCTCATCTGCGCTTATGGAATCTTGCGGCTAATTCGAGGCGAAGCGGAGGAGACGACGCGAATACAGCGCATGATCGATTCGCTCTTCATCATTTGTGCCGGCATTGGTTCAACCAACGTCTTCATGATGAGTCGCTCGTTCGTTTTCCACGAAGCCATCATGTGGAGTGGAACATTCGGCCTGCTCTGCGCATGGACCATCATGAAGTATCTCCGAACGCCGAGGACCGGCTTGCTCGCGTTGGCGGGATGTTTTGCATTCATATGTTTTCATTGTCGCGCCCTCGTTGGCACGGGAGCTTTATTAGCGCTGTGTCTGCTCGCTGTAGTCCTGGGCGGCCAGTCATTCGGGAAACTTTGGCGTCCGTTGTCTGGATTCACGTTTCCTCTGCTTGCTCGGCCACTTTCACACGTCGCGATCGCGGTGACCGCGATTTGCTTGACGCTTGGCACATATTTCGGGGTGAATTACGCGAAGTTCCGCACCATCGAAGGCGTGCCGTTGCGGTACTACAATCTTTACATGCAAAATCCGGACCGGATGCAGCTGACCGGCGCAAAGCAGATTCATCCCGAAAATATTCCCACCAATCTTGCGACTTATTTCGGGCTGCGCGGTTTACGGGTTGCCGGGACATTTCCTTGGTTCTTTCTTGGTAACCAGCCAACGATTATCGGCACTCCCGCGATCGACGTGATCGAACCGTTCTCAAGCTTCCCCGAGAGCATGCCGGCAATGACTATCCTCGCTTTAGCAGGCGCGATGGCTCTTTGGCGCGGCTCCTCGAAAAACATTCGGCGTGCGCGACTACCTGCGCTCACTTTGCTGATCGGGGGTGCCATCGTCTTTACGACTGTCGGTATTACCGAACGCTATCTGCACGATTTGTACGCGGCGCTAGTCATTTTCGCGGCGGTGGGCGCCGCTCGACTGAGTTCCGGATGCTACGCACAATATAAAACTGCTGCTATCGCGCTGCTTACCCTCATCGGCGTCGTCCTTAATTGCGCATTCGCCCTCGTAAATCAACGAACGGCGCCTTGGGGAGTTCCGGAAACCAAGCGCGCGCAATTTCTGCATCTTCAACAATCGGTCGATCGTTTCTTGCATCTCCCGCCGAAAACGTAGGCCTTCGCTTTCGGACGCGATACCGGATTCGTTGGTAGCGTTGACCTTCGGCTGCGTTTAAGATCGAGGCGAAATTCGGCAACGCATGTTGCCACCATCGAACCAACGCATGGCCTATCTCAACGAGAATTACTTAAAACTCCAGGCTGGTTATCTTTTTCCGGAGATCGCGCGGCGCGTTAAAGAATTTTGCGAAACGAATCCGGACACGGCGCAGCGGCTCATCCGCTGCGGGATTGGCGATGTGACTGAGCCGCTGCCGCATGCAGTGGTCGAAGCGATGAAGCGCGCAGTGGATGAATTGGGCGATCGCGAAACCTTTCGGGGTTACGGTCCGGAACAGGGCTACGAATTCTTAAGGTCGACAATCGCCCAGCACGATTATCGCGATCGCAAAATCGATGTTGCCGATGACGAAATCTTTTTATCGGACGGATCGAAGCCCGATTGTGGTCACATCCTGGATATTCTGGGCGATCAAAACAAAGTTGCGATCACCGATCCGGTTTATCCGGTTTATGTCGATACCAACGTGATGACGGGTCATACCGGACCGGCGAAAGCAGACGGAAGCTTCCAAGGTCTTGTTTATTTGCCGTGCACGGCCGAAAATAATTTTGTTCCACAGCCGCCCAAAGAACATGTCGATCTCGTTTATCTTTGTTTCCCCAATAATCCGACCGGAGCGGTTGCGCGACGCGAACAGTTGGCGCGCTGGGTTGAATACGCACGCGAGCATGAAGCCATTCTCCTTTTCGATGCCGCCTACGAGGCTTACATTTCAGAACCTGATATACCGCATTCCATTTTCGAAATTCCGGGTGCACGGGAATGCGCAATCGAGTTCCGCAGTTTTTCCAAGACTGGGGGATTCACTGGCGTTCGTTGCGGTTTTACCGTGGTGCCAAAAACACTACTGGCTCGAACGGAAAACGGACGAAAATTGCCACTTCATCCGCTTTGGCATCGGCGTTGGAGCACAAAAGCGAACGGGGTGAGTTATCCGGTACAACGCGGCGCGGAAGCGGTGTATTCGACCGAAGGCCGCGAACAAGTGCGCGCGCTGGTGAACCATTATATGGGCAACGCCAAAATCTTGCGCGAAGGAGCTACGAACGTGGGTTTGCGAGTCTATGGCGGGACCAACGCGCCTTATATTTGGGTGAAAACGCCGGCGGGCACCACGAGTTGGGAAATGTTCGATCGAATGTTGAACGAATTGAACGTGGTCGTCACTCCGGGCAGCGGGTTTGGCGCGCAAGGTGAAGGTTATTTCCGTATTTCAGCGTTCAATAGCCGGGTCAATGCCGAAGAAGTGGCGCGCCGCCTTGGAAAACTGTCCTAAGATCGACCTCCACCGGCTCGTGAATCGGCCTTGTCGATGGAAGCGATACGCGTAATATGCGCTGAAAATTTTTAGCGTGCCGGATACAAAACAGAATCTTCCGCAGCTTTATCGCTTTTGCTTTTTGATGACGGGAGATGCGCGCAAAGCGCAGGAGGTTTTTCACGCATCACTGCGCGAAGCGGCAGAGCGCTCAGCCCACGGCGAGATCCCACGCGATCCTTTCTGGCTTTTCCGCGACGCTCGCTGGCGTTGTCTCGAAGCGAGCGAGCAAGGATTGCAGGCGGAAGATGTCGAGATCGAGGAACATGAGCCTGCGCCGTGGGCCGAGTCGCAAATAAATAAATTGGAATGTAACCAACTGGCCATCTGGATTTCGGGCGCGCCCGATCCGCAGCGGACTGCGCTCGCACTTTTTTACCTCGATGAATTCAACTACCGCGATCTGTTGACGTTGACCGAGCTTAAGTCCGACGAATTGGCGAAGGAGATTTCTAATGGACGCCAGCAGTTTCAGGCCTGGCTCGACACGACTTTACCGCACACCGAGACATGAAGCTTACGCAATTGCCCCGCCGTCACCGAATCCTCGCGCACTGCGCTCCGATCGGCGAGGAACGTGCCGCCGATCGCACTATGCGCACCGCGCTATTGCGGGCGCGCAAAACGGAAGATTTCGCTCATCAACAGAAATTCGATCGCGCCGTCAATGCACTCGTCCGCACGATTCCGATACCGCCGGAGATCGCGGAATGGTTTTCCACCGAACATGTTCTTTCCGGCCCGAGAAAAACCTGGCAGCGAATGGCGCGAAACCCTGCAATCCTCTCGATTGCGATCGCACTCACTGTGATTGCCGGAGTGTTTGTCTTTCAATTCATCGAGCATCTACGCGATTTTCCCGGCTCGGAAACGGCACGCCGGTTGTTGAAGGTGGCAAGCTCGACCCGTTCCATGGTCTTGGATCCGCTTAAAGCCGACGCGGGATCGCTCGGCGATTTGTTTTTCATGAAGCACCGTCTCGTCCATTATGATGTGCCGCCCGAGTTCGCCGATTTTCGCACCCTCGAATGTCGCGTCTTCGATGACGAGGAGGGTTTGCGCGTCGCCCAAATTTGGGTGACCGAAAAACGGATGCAGTTTTTTCTTTTCCCGGCGGAGAGAGATATCAAAACCGGCAAAGTGCTTGAGTTCTCGGGTTGGCATTATCTCGATTACGAGGGCTGGGTCGGCGTGGTTTCGGAGCGCAACGGAGTTTGCTTTATGGCGGCGTTGCGCGGCCGGGAAAGAGATCTCGCCTCCTACCTGACAAAATCGAAGCAGTAAAGACGGCGTTTGCAGCCGTTGACACGCGCCCCGCCGAAACCGAATCTTGTCGCCGCGCCAGGGTAGCTCAGTGGTAGAGCAGGGGACTCATAAGCCCTTGGTCGGGAGTTCAATTCTCCCCCCTGGCACTTTCATATCATGGCGTGGGTTTACATTCTGAAAGGATCTTCTGGTAGGCATTATATCGGTTCAACTGTCGACCTTGACGCCCGCTTCGCTCAACATCTGCGCGGCCACACGGCGACTACCAAACGGCTCGGAGGGACGCTCAAGATCGTTGCGAAGAAGGAAGTCCCAACGCTCTTCGAAGCTCGTAAAATTGAGCGCTTGCTAAAGCTGAAAAAGAATCCCGAACTCGCCATTTACCATTTGCGGAATTAGAGCAGCCCCGAAAGCGTTCGGGGTTGGTCGGGAGTTCAATTCTCCCCCCTGGCACTTTCAATTTCCGATTGCCGATTGATTCGAGATTGGACGTTCGGCATTGGACGTTCGACGTTTCTGCTGCTCGTGACTAACGACAATCTTCTTAAGAAACTTCTCAACGGTGGAAATTCCTATTGGCTCACACGCTTCGTTATTCTCCGTTTGATCGGTTTTGTTTACGCGATTGCGTTTCTAGTTGCCGCCCAGCAACTCGTTCCCTTGATCGGCGAACACGGGATTACGCCGGCGAATCACTTTCTAGCTTCAATTCATTCGCAACTCGGTTCGCGTACCGCTGGCATGTTTCGCTTGCCGACGCTCTTTTGGTTCGGAATCTCCGACAACGGATTATCGATCTTCGCCTGGATCGGCTTCGGTCTATCGCTCATCGTTCTCGCCGGATACGCCAACGCAATCATCATGGCGATTCTTTGGATGATGTACATGTCGATCGTCCACGTCGGGCAAATCTGGTACGGCTACGGTTGGGAAATCCAACTGCTCGAGACTGGCTTCCTGTCGATTTTTCTATGCCCGCTGTTTGATGCGCGGCCATTCCCGAAAACACCTCCGCCACTTCTCGTCATCTGGCTGTTTCGCTGGCTCGGCTTTCGCGTCATGATCGGCGCCGGTCTCATCAAGATGCGCGGCGACCCGTGCTGGCGCGATCTCACCTGTCTTTACTACCATTACGAAACGCAGCCGATTCCGAGTCCGATCAGTCGTTATCTGCATTTCGCGCCGCACTGGTTCCACAAAATCGAGACGGCCTGGAACCACTTCATCGAGCTGATCGTTCCCTGGTTTTCATTCGGGCCGCGCCGCGCGCGGCATATCGCTGGCATCCTACTCGTCAGCTTTCAGATTTTTCTCGTCATCAGCGGCAACCTTTCGTTCCTGAACTACGTCACCATCATTCCGTTCCTCGCCTGCTTCGATGACACATTCCTTCGTCGCATTTTACCGAAGTCGTTGGTTCGGCGCGCTGAACAAGCAGCTCAGCAGTCAGAATCGTCGCGCGTACAGAATGGCGTTGCCATCGCATTGTCGATCTTGGTCGCATATCTGAGCATTGCGCCAGTGCTCAACCTCGCTTCCGGCCGGCAGCTAATGAACTACTCCTACGACCCGCTCGATCTGGTGAACACGTACGGCGCGTTCGGCACCGTCGGTCGCGAACGTCCCGAAATTATTTTCGAGGGAGCCGACGACGCGTTCATTACTGGCGACACACAATGGAAAGAATACGAATTCAAAGCCAAACCGAGCGATCCGAACCGCCGCCCGCCATTTATCGCGCCATATCAACCGCGGATCGATTGGCAAATCTGGTTCGCGGCCATGGCCTCACCCGCCGATTATCCATGGACGTTGCACTTCGTGTGGAAACTTCTGCACAACGATCCCGGCACACTCTCGCTCCTCGCCAACAACCCATTCCCGAATGCCCCGCCGCACTACATCCGCGCGCGACTTTATCGTTACCAATTCGCGCCGATTGGCGATCGCGCCTGGTGGAAACGCGAGCCGATCGGCGAATGGTTACCGGCTCTTTCGACCAATGACAGTGAGCTCCGCCATTTTCTTGTAGCAATGGATTGGCTCGATTAGAGGGTGTATTGCGTTAACCTAGAGCGCTCGATAAAGCGCTTTCTCTTTAAGCTGTTTCAATGCTGTCGCGAAATTACACATGGTTGCTGCTTTTAGGGTTTGGTTTGCTTTCGGCGCCTGGCGCACAAAGTTCCGCGGCGCTATCGCCGGAGATGTCCGCAAGTTCCGGCGCGTCAGGAAAAATTAGCGATGAAGTTGCGGTAGATGCAGTCGATCTGCTTTTCCTTTTCGATCACGTGTTCATGAAGTCTTCCACTGCAATCAGCACCGATTATCTCAAAAGAATGGCCGATCCGAAGTCGCCGTTTCACTCGACCTACATTGCGTATGAGCAGCGGAAGATTAGCCGGCGCGAGGTGATTGAACGGCTGCCGCATGTAGCAATGATCGGCGATAGTTTGTCCAAAAACGCTTACGTCTCTTCCATTCCAAGCACTTTTTGGCGTGCCCGGACGGAAAGACGCAGGGATTGGTTTCTCGATACGGATCCCTCTCCAGCAAGCGTCTACAGCGTGTTTGAAAGACTGGAGCGGCTCACACCGCTTGTCGCCACCGAACACAGTGGAGTGGGGGCGATCGTGGATCCAGGCGACGCGCGAGAAAGCTTTGCCCGACGGCTTGTTCGAACCCGCAATTTTTCTGGACAAGTCGATCAAGTTTTAGAGGCGCGTCGGTATCCCGATCTCATCATGCTTTGGATCGGTCACAACAATCTTAATTGGGCAGCGGAAACTCCGGTTGAGGAACGCGAGCATCCAGAGAAGCGCTTCGAAGAGTGCGCAAAGAAATTCGAGCAAGACTATCGACGCCAACTGCGCCGCTTAATGGCTCGTGCCGAAAAGGAAGATCATAAGGTTGCGATTGTGGTGTTTGGTCTGGTTAATTTTGAAGCGTTTTTCAAAGCGCGAGAAGAGGCGGAGGCGTTACGCGAGAACAATCGGAAGTTGTATCCGTATCTTGAGGTCGATTATCGGCATTTTCTTTCCATGCTACCAGCTTACCGCGGCGGCATGATTCGGCTCGCTCTCATGATGAACAAGGAGCTGCATGCAATGGTGACGGATTTGAATCGCCAGTGTCCGCCGAATGTGCAACTGCGATATTCCGACGCCTTGGCCAATGTGGACATCAGCCGGGCGGAATTAATTCACGCCGTGGACGCGTGGCATCCTTCAGTGAAAGGGCATAGCCTTCTGGCGCAAGCCGCATTTAGCGCGCTTCGACCGACCCTTGAGTTTCTGGCAATCGATCAGAAGACAAGAGGGTCAAGCCTTTCCGAGCTCGGTCAATAGGGCTCGGGCCGCTGATTCTTCGGCCTCGAGATTGCACTCGTGGGTGAGTGATACCGCTTTCTTCAGCGTCCTGGTGGCTCCATTCCGATCGGAACAAGCGAGTTGAGCTTTCGCTTGGGCCAGTGTCGCACGGGCGAGATCATATTTGGCTCCGATCTTTTCCAACAGCAGTGAACTTTTCGCGAGATGCGCGGCCGCTTCGCCGACCCGATCGGGAATTGTGGTCAGAGTTCGACCCAAAGCGCGCTCTGCCAGTGCTTCGGCAATGGCACTGCCAGCAACCTTGGCCAGGGTGAGAGCTTCCTCGGCCTTATTCAAGGCCGCTGTGGTATCGCCGGATTGAAGCCAGGTTTCCGCCTCAATCGCGGCGAACCATTCGCCCAGAAGCAAGCGGCCGCCTAACGGTTTGGCCGCCTCGCGGGCGTCGCTCCAGTGTTTCAGTGATTCGGCAAAATTTCCAAGCGCGGCCAGTCCCCAGGCGACAAAGGAGTTTGTCGAATATCTAAACATTGCATCTCCGCTTTTTTCCGCCACCGCCAGCGCCGTTTGTGCGCTCTCCATCCCGTCCGCATACTTGCCCGCAACCAAATGGATGAGGGCCAGTCCAGTATGGGCCATCGCTTCGGCATTCTGATCCTGGCTGAGCCGGGCAATTCCGAGCGCGCCGTTCAAATCAGACAAGCCGTCTGAATAATCGCCGAGGCAGGCGCGTGCGCTGCCCCGATACATATAAGCGAAAAGCATTTCGTGGCGGTTGTTGGCCGCTTCCAAAAGCGGGATGGCTTGGTCGAGTAGCTGCTGAGATTTCTTAAATTGGCCTTGCATGAAAAGAACGCGTCCGATGACGGCCCCGGGCAACGCCAACAATTCGGGATCTCCCAGCATCGGCGCGACGGCCAGGACTTTTTGGAAGTAACCGATAGCCTCTCGTAATCCGCCGCCATAATAATGGGCGCGTCCGATCCAGAGTTGGATGCGTCCTAATCGCACCGGATCGTCCAGCGATTGCGCCACACTCTCTGCTTCCAGAAGTCGGGCCAGATTTTTTTCGGGCGATTCCGCCTGCAGTGACGCGCCCACGAGCTTGATTGTGATGTCGATGTATTGCTGGAGATGTGGCGGATCTTTCTCAAACCGCTCGAGACATTCCAGCGCGCGCCGGTAATGGGAACGCGCCTCCGCATAAGCACAAACACGGAATGCTCCATCGGCTGATTCGATTGAATGCTGAAGGGCTTTTTCCCACGAGTCCGCACAGAAATAGTGATAGGCCAGAAGGCCGCTGAATTCTTCGATGCGTTCGGCAAAGGTCGCCTCCATCGCTTCGCCGACTTTTTGGTGGAGAAGTTTTCGGGCGGGCGTTAGCAGGGTCTGGTAAGCCACTTCCTGGGTTAGCGCGTGCTTAAAAATATATTCGACCTCCGGCATCCGCGAGCGTTCCCGGACCAGGTCCGCTTCCTGTAGCGCGCTCAATAAAGGATCGAGTTGATCTTCCCCGTCGCCCATTTGCTGCAGAATCCGATAGAAAAACACGCGACCGATCACGGCCGCTTTTTGAATGACTCGCTTCGACTCTTCCGGAAGGCGGTCCAATCGCGAGAGCAGCACTCCCTGCAACGTATCGGGAACATGAAGCGTTTCGACCAACGCGCTCACTTCCCAGCCATGCTCGGTCCTGGCCAGCACGCCTTTTTCGATCAGTGAACGCAGCACTTCCTCGAGAAAGAATGGGTTGCCGCCAGATTTATCGAGAATTTCTTCACTGAGTTTTTCGGGTAGATAATTTCCGCCGAGCAATTGTTCGACCAGGCTGCGGCTCGATTCCGCAGAGAGCGGCTCAAGCGAGACTTCCGTTAAGCGCTCGCGTTGCTGTTCCAAGGCTGGCCGGAGCTTTTCCCAATTTGCGGCCGGTTCATTGGCCGAGCGACTCACTCCGATGATGGCGATTCGTCCGCGAGCGGTCAGAGGCAGGAGATGACCAAGAAGCTCGATCGAGCTGAGATCGGCCCAGTGAAGATCTTCGAGCAGAATAACCAGGGGCTTTTCTTCAGCTAAGCGCAGCAGCAGTTGCTCAATGATGGCAAACAGCCGCGTGCGAAACGCCTCTCCATGCACTTGCTTTAGAATCTCGAGCTCGGGATCGGAGAGATGCAAAACCAGCAACTGCGCCAGGACCGGATAAGCATCTGGCTCCTCCGGAAACATTCTGTTCGTGTAAGAGCGGAGCGCGGTTTGTGCGGCATCTTCTCCCTGTTCGTCAGCAATGCCGAGGTGGCGGCGCAATAAATCCAGGAACGGCCCGTAACTTACTGCGTGGCTGAATGCAAAACATCGGCCTTCAAGCCAGGTAAAATTGCCGGCTTCCCGTTGGCGTGTGTCCGCCAGTAAACGGGTCTTTCCTACTCCAGCCTCGCCATAAACCATCGCGATGCCTCCGCGGCCGGCTTTGAGGGCGCTCAGACACTTCTCTAGCGCTGTCGTTTCCGCAGCGCGGCCCATCAAAGGAGAAACAAGTCCCTCGAGACCCCGCCCTTGATCCGGCCGAATCTTGGCGCCGAGCAATTCATACACGGTGAGCAAGTCGCGCTTTCCCTTAACGCGAATCGGTTCCAGGGTGCGGAATGTGAACGCGCCGTGCGTCAACCGATGCGTACTTTGGCTGACGAAAATCTGGCCACGCGTCGCAGCGCCCTCCAAACGCGACGCGACATTCACCGTGTCGCCCATGACCGTGTAACTCATCCGCAAATCGTTGCCGACATTTCCTGCGATCACGGTGCCGGAGTTGATACCGATATGCAGGGCTAAGGGTTCTTTCAGTCTAACGATCCATTTTCGGTTAAATACTTCCAGGCGTTCTCTCATCGCCAGGGTCGCGCGCAATGCCCGTTCGGCATCATCTTCCAGCGCAATCGGGGCGCCGAAAACGGCCATAATGCAATCGCCGATGAACTTGTCTACCATGCCCTCATACTGGTAGACGGCGTCGATCAACTCCTTCATGCAATCGTTTGAGAAAGACGCGACCTCTTCGGGATCGAGACGCTCCGACAGCGCCGTGAACCCGGAAATATCGGCGAACACTACCGTCACTTGACGCCGCTCGCCTTCGAGGTGGCCACTCGATCGAATCTTTTCCGCGAGCTGTTTAGGGATGTAACTCTGTAATCGAGTGAGCAATTGTTGATCGCGCGATCCTAGCTCGCTACTAATCGAAGCGGATTGTCCCGTTAGAAGTGATTCAAGCAGACTGCGAAGAGGTTTGAGACTAAGCTCAACTGTCGCGTCCCCGAGTGTGTGACGCATCGCTTCTTGGGCGGCGATAGCCGCGCGCAATTGAGCAATCTGCTCGTCGCGAGAGTTCATCAGAACAAGCCTTTATTAAATTCGCCCATATCTCAATCTGAGGTTTCAGCTAACTGCTTGCAGCGCGACAGATCGAGTTTACCGGAAGCGAGGGTGGGAATTGATTCAATGCGGTAAACTTTCTTTGGAATCCACAAGTTTGGAACACCGAGTTCGTTAAGTTTCGGACGCAACCGCGCAAGATCCACATCTATTGCTGCGAGCAACACAACAGCTTCGCCTTTGGCTTCGTCGCTGACGCCAACGATAGCGATCAAGCGCTCGTCCTTACCATCGAGACCGAGTGCGGTGATGATTTTCTGTTCAAGCGCTTCGTGCGGGACCATTTCGCCGCCGATCTTTGAGAAGCGCGAGAGACGGCCTTCGATATAAAGGAAGCCGTCCTCATCGAACCGGCCGATGTCGCCCGTCTTGAACCAGCCGTTTCGCAAGACTTCGGCGGTTCGTTCCGGATCTTGCAGATAACCTTCAAAAATATTTGGACCACGCAGCCACAGCATTCCGGTTTCGTGCAACGAGAGTTTGTCATCCGATTCCGGGTCACGGATTTCGGCGGCGATGCCGGGCGCCATCTTGCCGACTGAGCCGAGACGGCTCGACGGTTGCACTTCTTCGCCAGGCTTGCGCGGCCTTGGGTCCGGCAGATTCACGCTCACGACCGGCGCGGTTTCGGTAAGTCCGTAACCTTCGAAAACTTTTTGGGCGAAGCGTTCCTCAAAACTCTTGGCCAGATCGAGAGGTAACTTTTCCGCGCCGGTGATGACGAGCCGCAAACTGCGCAGCTGGTTCGGTTCGACTTTGCGCAGATACGCGCGCAGGAACGTAGGCGTGGCGAGCAATAACGTGAGTTTGTATCGCTCGATCAACGCCGCGTTCTTCGCTGCTTCGAGCGGATTGGGATACGTAACAATGCGAATACCTTCGATAAGCACGTACCAAAGCGTGACGGTCGATCCAAAACTGTGAAAAAACGGGAGCGAGGCGAGGATGGCATCATCCTTTCCCGCATCGAGCAACACATTAAACTGTGAGACGTTGCCGATGACGTTGCGATGACTGAGCACGACTCCCTTCGGATCGCCGGAGCTGCCGCTGGTAAAAAGCAACACCGCTTCCTTGTGCCCGCCTTCCTCCGGAATTTTTAGCATGCACAAGAGCAAACCGGTTGGTGCCAATATCGACATCGTCCACCAAAACAAGATTTGCCGTTTCAGACGCGGCATGAGCTCGTCCAATTTCACCACGCTTTCCGGCCACGGAAAATCTTTCAATCGCTGCATGAACGGCGTCGCGGAAATGACGACGCGAAGATTGGCAAGCCGGCAGGAAGATTCGATGGCGGCACGGCCGCTTGTGAAATTGAGACCGACCGGAACTTTTCCGGCGAGCGCAACAGCGAGATTGGCGATGACCGCGCCTTTGCCGGCGGGTAGGACGATCCCGATTCGGTCGTCAGGAAACTCTCTTCGCAGGTATCGACTCAATGCCGCTGCGGCGGCGAGTAATTTCGAGCGACTTAATCTGCTGTGATCGATACCATCGACGATGGCGGTGGCAAACCGTCTACGCTTCAACCCGCGCACGCAGGCATCGGCAAGATGTCGATCTAACGCGCGTCGTCCGCTGTAGCAAAATTCTCCAAGTTTGAGCAATTCCTCGCGGACGGTCGCGATGTCGGCCGCTTCCGCGCTGAGCGGTTCGCCGAAGGCGACCGTGACGCGATAAGGAATGTTTCTCGGCCACTTGGTGAAGAAACGTCCGCCCTTGTAGGAAAAGATCGAACCCCAAAGTTGATCGAGCCAAACGGGAACGACCGGCGCATTGGCCTGCCGCGCAATCAATTCGTAACCGCGGCGCAAACGCAACAACGTTCCGGAGCGCGTGAGCTGACCTTCCGGAAAGAGGCAAACGATCTCGCCTTGCGCGATTCGCTGCGCGGCTTCCCGGATTGCGTCGCGGGAGTGCCGCGAATCAATTGGAATGCATCGCAGCGATCGAAAAATCGGATTGAGGATACGATTTTGATAAATCGACGCGTCGATGATATAGCGAATCGGCCGCGGACAGGCCACCTGCAGGAGAACGGCGTCGACCCAGGAGATGTGATTTGGCAACAGAAGAAAGCCTTGGGCCGGAAGATGTTCGCGCCCAATCGTCGTGACGCGATAAAAACAGCGAGCCAGGCCGACGCCCAGGAGATGGAGTGCGCGTTCACCGAAAGACATCGAGACCATCGTTTATGATTTACAATTAGCGCGTTGCCAACTGCAATCGGCAATTCCATGTCGATCCAGCAACCCAGAACTGGCGCTCGCACCGCGCTGGCACTGCTCCTCGGAATTAATTTCTTCAATTATATCGACAGGTACATCCTGGCCTCGGTTGAGCCGTCGATCCGTGCGACTTTTTTCGTGCCGGGCGATCCGAACGCGATGGCGATCACCGGCGCGCTCGGCACCGCGTTCATCGTGAGCTACATGATTTCCGCGCCAGCACTGGGTTGGCTGGCCGATCGCTTTTCGCGGTGGGTGATCATTGGCAGCGCAGTCATTCTCTGGAGTCTCGCGAGCGGCGCCTCGGGACTCGCTGGAAGCATCGCAGCACTTTTTATTACTCGTATCTTCGTGGGCATTGGCGAAGGCGGATACGGTCCAGCGGCTCCGCCAATCCTTTCGGATCTTTTCCCCTTGGCG
>PMTM01000016.1 GCA_003167365.1 Spartobacteria bacterium
GGTGTAGAGGCGCTCGCCGCGGCGAGCGCAGTTCCTGAAAATTGCGGCTGGGGACAGCATCCTCTACACCGAAACACTATTCTGTCCGCAGTGCTTGCATCGGATTGATGCGTGTGGCGCGGCGGGCCGGGAGCCAGGTCGCGATGAGCGCCGCGGCGGCGAGCAACAGCGGCGCGGTCGTGAACGCAATCGGATCGAGCGCGCCAACTTCGTAGAGCATTCCGCTCAGAATCTTTCCGGTCCCGGCGGCGAGCAGCAATCCGATCGCGACGCCACTGAACAACATGATCGAGCCTTCGCGCATGATCATGCGCAACACCATCCCGGGTTGCGCGCCGAGCGCCATGCGGATGCCGATCTCACGAGTGCGTCGCGCGACCGAATACGCTTTCACGCCATACAAACCAACCACGGCTAGACAGAGAGCGAGTCCGCCAAAGACCGAGAACAACGCCGCGCCCGCGCGCACGATCCAGAGTTCGAAGTTGCTCTCGAGATGTTGCGCGAAAGTTTTAAGGGAAAGAATTGGGATCGCAGCATCGACGTCCCGTACCGTGCGCCGCAGCAAATCGGCGGTGGCGGCTTCCCGGCCGGCCGGGAGCGACGCGAATCTCACAAAAAAGGAAATGTTGCTTTGAAATCCGCGCCCGAACGGCACATAGATCGCGCCGCTCGGATCCTTTTCGAAGAGCGCATGGCGCGTCGCGGGCACGATCCCGACAATCTCAATCGTTTCGCCCGGTTTGATTTCACCGCTCAGGTCTTCATTCATTCCGAAACTTCCGCTGCCGCTGCCTTTCGCGCGCGGCGCCTTGTCACTGGCAAACTGAATGCGTTGCCCAAGTGCGTCGCCTTCCGGCCAAAGCTTCTTCGCCAGCACGTCGTCGATAATCGCGACCGCCGGACCGCTGGATTGCGTCGCTTCCGTTTCCGTGAATGCGCGACCGCGCAAGATCGTTAATCCAACCGTCTTGAAGTAATCGGCGCCGATGCTATCCCAAGACGCCTTGAAGGCGAGACCTTCCGCGGCTGTCGCGGGCTTCGCATCAGGCGCCAGTTGCAGACCCGCGCGCTGGATGTTCTTGTCCAGCGAA
This sequence comes from Spartobacteria bacterium, assembly GCA_003167365.1. Lineage (GTDB taxonomy): Bacteria > Verrucomicrobiota > Verrucomicrobiia > Chthoniobacterales > UBA10450 > Palsa-1382. The sequence continues at coordinate 1,095 of PMTM01000016.1, forward strand.
ATCATGCCGAACGGGACCGTCGCGGAAACGCTCGCGCGCTCGACTCCCGGCAACGCGGCGAGGCGCTCGTCCAGTTTTTGATAGAGTTCCTGCGCGTGCTTCGGATCGTAACCGGCCAGGCTTGCGTCAACTTCAAGAAGGAAACTTGCGCCGGGCTTAAGGCCCGTCTCCACGGAAGCAGCCTTGTTCGCGCCGCGAATGAAAAGCGCAGCCGCGGTCAGCAGCGCGAGCGAAAACGCGATTTGAATAACCACGAGCGGATTGCGCGGCAGAAATTTCCACCGGCGGCGGATCACATCTTCGCCCGCTTGTTCCTTCAAATCCGCCACTACCGCGCTCCGTGAAAGTTTGAGCGCGGGCCCGAGCGCGAAGCCGAGCGTGCCGATCAGGCAAAAGCCGAAGGTGGCGGCAAGAATCGAAAGATTCGGTCCGCCCATCCAGACGATATCGATCGGGAGCATTTTGCCGAGCGACGCGATAAGAAGATCGGACGACCAGAGCCCGAGCAGAAGTCCGAACGCCCCCCCGAGCAGCGCAAGCACGAGACCCTCGGTGAGAAGCTGACGCACAATGCGCGAGCGACTGCCGCCGAGCGCGAGCCGAATCGCGATCTCTTTGCGGCGGGCGGTGCCGCGCGCGAGCAACATGTTGGCGAGATTAAGACATGCCACCACTAACACCACGATGGCCATGCCGAGAAGTAGCGGCGCGATCTTGTCCAATCCTCCTTCGCCCTGCGGACTGGTGCTGGTGGAAGAACGCGAGACCGGTGTCGCCATGAAGGTCTGATCTTTTTGCTCGACCGGAAATGCTTTCTCTAAATTTGCCGCCAACCCTTCGAGCTGCGGCTTGGCCGCGGCTGCGGTCATGCCCGGTTTGAGCCGGCCCACGATCAACAACTGGTTTCCGGCGCGATCGCCCAGCGCGGTTCTGTTTTCGGAGGCGAAATCGTTTGCCACCTGATCGTAAACGCCGAGTGGCAGCCACACTTCCGCGGAGATAATTTGCATCATTCCGGTGAACCCGCGCGGCATGATTCCGACGATGGTGAAGGGACGACCGTTGATCAGTAATTGCGAGCCAAGCAAATTGGAATCGAGATGATGTTTCTTCCAGTAACCGTAACTAACGATGACTACCTGCGCGCCGCGCCCGGGCGTTTCCTCTTCCGGCAGGAACGCACGTCCATGCATAGGCGGAACGCCGAGCACCGAGAAATAATTCGAACTGACTGTGGCGGCGAAGGCACGACGGGTGTCGCCTTTCTGGCCGAGGCCGACCAGCGCGAGATTGTAAGCCATCGTGTCGGTGAAGACGGTGTTCTGCTCGCGGATATCGCGATAAGTCGGATAAGAAAATCCGCGAAAAGTTTTCGGGTTCTTCTTGTCTTGCGAAAAGACCTGCACCACTTCGTGCGGCTGCGCATAACTCGGCGGCGCATATAGCATGGTGTGCACCAAACTGAAGACGGCGGTATTCGCGCCAATCCCGAGCCCCAGCACAATCACCGCCGCAATGGTAAATCCCGGCGCCTTGAACAACTGCCGGACCGCAAACTTAAAGTCTTGAATCATCGAAGTATCCTCCGCTGCATTTCCTGTGAGATGCGGGAAGGAGAAGACTTGGATTCAAATTTGTATTCCGAAACTATTGAAAACGTGAATCTGGTACATTGGGCGCTTCGCGGACGAACGACACTCCGTCGCGTTCAAACCGGATGTCTTTGATTGTGCGAATTGAAATCTGCGCGTGGTTCGGACAATTGCTTTTATCAATTGAAGCTATAGATTGTCTCAATTGAGAAGATTATGGCAACAGCAACTTTGAAACGGTCGCAGGCAATTGCGACGGTTCATCAACAGATCGGGCGAATTCATGCAGGGTTGAATTTTAGCGCAGTTGTAACTCTGCAAAAGGCACTAGATGTGCCGATGGAGAAGCTGGCCAGCGTGCTTGGGATGTCGCGGGCGACTCTGCATCGGCGGAAGCTTCAGGGGAAGATCGATAAGGAAGAGTCGGAGAAATTGGTGCGGTATCAGCGGTTGTTGAAAAAGGCGGAGGACGTTTTCGGTGACGCGGATAGCGCGCGGGAATGGTTGACACATTCGCAGCCTGGACTGGGCAAGGCGGTGCCGATTGAGTTTGCCAAGAGTGAGATTGGCGCGCGCGAGGTGGAAAATCTTCTCGGCCGCATCGAGTTCGGCGTTTACTCCTGATGGCCGAAGTCGTCGGCTGGCGCATCGTTAAAGAGAAACACGCTAAAGCTGCTTTCTCCGGCGAAGGCGCGCGTATTTACGAAGGACGCTGGAACTCGACCGGCGTGCCGATGGTTTATTGCAGCGAACATCTCTCGCTCGCCGCGCTGGAAATTCTCGCGCATATCCAGCCGGTCACGATCCGGGACAAATTTCGTGTTTTTCGCGTGAGCTGGGACGAGACGCTGATGACAATGGTCGATCTGAAAAAATTGCCGAAGGGCTGGAACCATCAGCCGCCGAGCGCGGCGTCGAAGAATGTGGGCGACGAATGGATCAAATCCGGACGATCGGCCGTGTTGGCGTTGCCGAGCGTGCTTGTTCCGCAAGAACGGACGTTTCTGCTCAATCCAAAGCATCGCGATTTCGCGAAGATCAAAATCAAAGACACCGGCAATTTCGTTCTCGATCCGCGATTGCATTAGCGATGTTCGTTTTCGCCGGCTTTCCGAGTTGCTGACGCGTCACAGGGGCGTGGCGACACCAGAGACGCAAGATAGTTGATGGTTGATTGCTGGTGGTTGATTGAAAGGCAAAGGAAAAAGAAGTTTATATCAAATCTGTGTTCCATCTGTGTCAATCTGCGGCCTGAGATCCTCAACGATGATTGTCGCGTTAATCGCTCCCACGGCAGAACCGAACTGGCTGATCATGCTGCCGTTCGCGATTCTTCTGCTCTCGATCGCGTTCGCGCCGCTCATCCTGCAACACCATTGGGAACGTCATTATCACAGGCTCTGCATTGTTCTCGCGGGAATCGTTTGCGGCTATTACGTGTTCGCGATTGACGCCGCCGGGCGCGTTCTGCACGCGGGCCGGGATTACTCGAGCTTCATGGTCGTGGTCGGTTCCTTTTTTGTTGTAGCCGGCGGAATTCATCTCCGCGCCCGAGGTGTGGCCCGCCCCGCGGACAATGCGCTGTTCCTTCTTGCTGGAGCGCTTCTGGCCAACCTCATCGGAACGATCGGCGCTTCGATGCTGCTCATTCGCCCCTGGATCGGAATGAACAAGTCGCGCTTTACCGGTATGCACCTGGCATTTTTTATTTTTATCGTGAGCAACGTCGGCGGCGCGCTTCTGCCGGTGGGGCCGCCGCTCTTTCTCGGATTCCTGAAAGGCGTGCCGTTTTGGTGGACGCTGCAACACTGTTGGTTGGAGTGGTCGACGACTCTGGGATTTCTCCTGATCGTATTTTATTTTGCCGACCGAATAAATTTCCGCGCGGCTGGCAATTCCGTTCCCGAGACGGAGGCGACCTCGACACATTGGGGCTGCGACGGAACACAGAACTTTGTCTTTCTGGCCATACTTCTGGCTGCGCTCATTTTCGCTCCGGGAGGCTGGCGTGAAGCAATCATGATCGCGGCAGCGCTCGTTTCTTATCTGCGCACACACGAACGCATCCACCAAGCCAACAACTTCAGCTTTGCGCCGATCAAAGAGGTCGGCTGGCTCTTCCTCGGCATTTTCGGAACGATGATCCCGGTCCTCGATTACATGGAATTGCACGCCGCGAATCTCGGATTGCGCACGGATTTCCAATTCTATTGGGCGACGGGCGTGCTTTCAGGACTGCTCGATAACGCGCCGACGTATTTGGCGTTTCTCGCGGGCGCGCTCGGCCTTCGCGATCTCAACATCGACAACGCGCAGGACATTTCCACGTTCATTGCCCAACACGGCGGGACGTTGGCCGCGATCTCTCTGGGCGCGACTTGTTTCGGCGCGCTCACTTACATCGGGAACGGCCCGAATCTTCTGGTGAAAACAATCGCCGAGCATGCGCGCGTGCCGGTGCCGAGCTTCTTCAGCTACATCTGCAAATTCGCGGTGCCCGTGCTGCTACCGATCTTCGCATTAGTGTCGATCTTGTTTTTTTGGCGCTAGCGCAATCCGATATCGCGCGTCGTCCGGACGCGCTCCACACGCATGGCTACACGAAGCAAAGAGGAGCATCGCTAAGTTTGATTGTCTGAGTCATTTTCTTAATTCAATCTCGCGGCATGGCTGATACACAGACACCCCTGCCGCCGCTGCCGAAATCACAACCGTCGTTTGGCAAACGGCATAGCACCATGATCAAATTGCTCGGAGTCGGCGCGCTCGTGCTGATTTTATTGATCCCGCTGGCCATGATTACAGCATCACCTTGCGGCAACAGGACTATGCGCTACTCATGGGCGCGATCGCCCTATTTATCGTGCTGGCAGTTGTTATGTATGTAACGCGTAAAGTCGATTGGTATGCGCGGGACGCGAGCTAAGATTTTTTCGTTTCGGCCGAACGAATATTGTTGACTATTTTCCTGATTTTTGAGGCATTAGAGCAGTGAGAAAAATATTCACGCTTAGCCTTAGTGTGCTTTGGGTCGCCGTGCTGGCTGCTCGGGCGGATATTATTCCCTCGTTCGCCGGAGTTACCCCTTCCGGCGGGAATACGGTCTGGGCCTACACGATCGACATTACTTCCGGGCAAAACGTCACGACGGGCGATTTTTTCACCATTTACGATTTCGGTCCGTTTATCGCTGGAACAGCCGTCCAGCCGAGCGGGTGGACGCTTAGCTCGTCCCTCGTTGGAGTTACGCCGTCACAAACGCTCCCCACGGATGATCCGACACTCTTGAATCTAACCTGGACCTATAGCGGTCCGACCATCGTCGGCGTAGGTCTCGGGCCATTTGAAGTGACCATTGCCGGAGTTACGCCGTCACCGGTCCCAATCCGCACTTCTCATTTTGCCGCCGAAGCCACGCAGATTAACAGTGGTGATAAGGTCGACAATGTGGGACAAATTTCGGTGCCGGTTCTCGGAACGACGGTGCCGGAGGCGTCGACCTTCTCGCTGTTGGTTAGTGCGAGCGGCCTAATGGCAGTTTGCTGGTTAGTCTCGCGTCTCCGCAAACGTCAACTGCGAGGGTAGTGCGAACCAAGAACGAGCCGCCGCTCGTGCGGTTAATGTCGGCCTGGCCGCAGTCTAAAACTTTATTGTAAGCTGAACGGCGGCCAAGTTCTTGCCGATTAGATAAACGGCATCCTCGCAGTTATAGCTGTGCTGCACTTTTGCTTGGATGTTATTGTTGAAGCGATAGCCGAGCGCGGCGTCAACCCGCCAGATGTCGTTGCCCCATTGCACTTGCTCATCATCGTCGGGGACTGTGCCGTAGAGTTGCTGGTTCCAGCGCAGCGCGCAAAAGAGTTGCGGAGTGATTTTGTATTTCGCCTCAACGTAATAGGCAAAAGTGTCGGCGTTCCCTACGTTGGGGACTTGAAAGCGCGTTTCGAAGAACTCCGCCCACAATTCAAAATGATGCCAGGCGAAGGAGACATCCTGAGCCAGGAGAAGCTCACGATAATCGCCGATGCTATTACCAGGGGGGAGTGTGGGCGCGGCCACCGGGAGCAAATAGGGACCCGCGCTGGCGGAGACACCAACATTCCACATTTCATTTGGGTGAAAACCAAGGCGGCCGCTGAAAGTTGGATGATCGAAGCCGACTTGGGTAGCGTCCCATGATTCAGGTCTCGAGGAGAGAGACGAGTTTTTCATTTCCGCGGCGTAATCAAATTTGCCAAGCGCTCCCGTGATCGCGACGCCAGAGGCGTAACTCGGACCCCAGATGATGGGAGTGCGTAGATAATTATTGGAGTAATCCGGGGTGGCGTATTCCCCGACGTGTCCCCAAGTGAGCAGATCATCGACCTCGTCCGGCGCCATGCTATCCGAAATGCCGGTGAGGTTCTCATAGGGAAGTGGGGCGGTGATGAAAGGATTTTCCCATGAGTAATGACGCGGCACCCAGTTGCCCACGACTGTGCCGAACTTTCCAATTTGAATATTGATCCTCGAATCATCCAGTGGCGTGTAGCGCAGCAGATATTCGTCGAGCCGCACCTGCATGCCTTCGTCGGAGGGATCGAACCCGCGATCGGCGCGCGCCTGGACGAAGAGTTTAAGATGCGAGGTGAAGTTAGCGTCGAGAAAAAGAGTTAGACGCGGGTTAAAAAGAAAGTCGCGGTCCGACCGGACCGATCGCGATCTCGGCGCTGGGTTGATAGCGCTGGTTCAGGCCGCGATCCGCTGCCGGTTTGGACAGTTGAACCCGCCCTTCGATCGCCGCTTGAGAGTAGACCGTCCCGATTGTTGCGGCCAAGCCGAGACCAAGAATGAAATAGAAGGTTATTCGTCGCATGCAACCCTCCCCAGAGAGCGAGAAGAGTGCCAGTGGGGACAGCGCTTTCCCCGCCGTTCAGATCTAAACAAACAAGGAACTAGGCCGCCAGCAGAGGCCTGATTTCGGCGGGCGTCGCGATTCCGTGGAATTTCGGGTAAAGGAACCTCGCGACGGGGGCATTTTCCCGAGCGATTGCAATTGCCCGCGAAAGTCCGGCCTCGCGCAAAAACGTAAGCGAGCTTTCCAGCAGTCGCGTGCCGAAACCGCGATTGCGGTATTCCATCAGGATACACGGACCGGGCGCGAGATTGTTTTCCGCGTCGGGATCGAACGAGAGTACGGTCGCGCCGATGATGCGAAGACCGTGCCGCAAGGCAAGGCAGGTGCTCGTTTGCGAATCGAACGCGCGGCCGAGCCAGAGGTCGATCTTGCGCTTCACTTCCTGCATAGCGGGATTCCACGCTGGATCCAAAATAAAAGAGGTGGTGACGACTTTTCGCAGCTCGGTCTCGTCTTCCTTCGCGATCGGCGCGATTTGATAGTGCTCTGGCATTTGCGGATCGAGCATCGGTAGATTGGTCAAATCCCAAGTAAAATGAACCCAGTTAAGCAGCCTCATAAATGTCGGTTCCCCATTGGATGTCCGTGTGTGCGGAATATTTAACCCAATTGCGGGCCTTTGGTTCCTCCAAATCCAAAAATTATTGTCGCGCCGGCGCCGTGCGCCGCTTAACCGCTCGGATTAGAGCGACTGAACGCTCTTCAGCATCTCGTGAAAAGAGTGATAAAGCTCGCGATGCTGGGTGGTGCCGCGCCGCAGGACCGGTTTGAAGTTGGCCAGGTCTGCGATGTTGATGATTTGATCGACACTCTGCACGAACGCGCTCATGGCGTCGTTCGTCGCAAAACGATGGCTGAGCAGAACAACGAAATGTTCGCGCCGCTGCCCGCCCGGGCGTTTGATCATTTCGCACAGGATCGGATTCGACTGGAGAGTGGAGCCTTTGAAGTTCTCGTAAATCACGATCACGTCGTAGCTGTAGGTCTTGAGCTTGAGCAGCACGTCTTCCTCAAACAAACCGAGGTGCACCTTGTAGGTCATGTCGATGAGCTGCGGCACGATGATCTTTTGATATTGCTGATGATCGACGCAAACGAGCGCGGTGTTGTCGCCGAGATCGAAAAACGTTGAGTCGTGTTGTTCCTGTTCCATGTCGATTTTAGAAAAATGCGTTTTCGTGCACGTCGAGGCGCAAACCTGAATCGAGGTCGCTGTCGATGCCGCGGGCCTTTTGAATCAAATCGACGCCGCGAATAATGCGGCCCTTGCGCGAAGCAAAGAGCTTTGCTGTGTCCTCAGTAATGAAATCGTTTTCGTAAGCGTTCAAGATCGACTGATCGAAGGTCAACCAGCCAAACGGCGAGCTCGACTCGATGATTTCGTAGAAGCTGCGGTGTTCGCCTTCGCCCAATGCGACCGTCTCTTTCGTGCGCAAATTGTTGCCCATTATTTCGCAGAGCAATTGGCGCCCGCCACTGACCTTCGGGGCAAGCCGCTGGCTTACGATGTAACGCAGACTGTCGGCCAGTCGAATACGCAGCTGTTGTTCTTCGCCGAGTGAAAAAAGACCAAGAATACGATTGATGGATTGGCCGGCATCTACCGTGTGCAACGTGCTGAGCACGAGGTGGCCGGTTTCTGCCGCCATCAATGCAACTTCCACGGTCGCGCGGTCGCGCATTTCGCCGACAAGAATGACTTTGGGAGCCTCACGCAACGCCGCGCGCAAACCATTTGGATAATTGTTAAAATCCTGGCCCAGCTCGCGCTGGTTGAAGGTGGCTTTCATTTTCGGATGAACGAACTCGATCGGATCTTCCAAAGTGATGACATGCACCGGCTGCGTCTCGTTAATTTCGTTGAGCAACGCCGCGAGAGAAGTCGTTTTTCCGCTGCCAGTTGCGCCGGTGACGAGAACCAGTCCGGTTTTCTCCTTTGCGATTTCATGGAAGATGGGCGGCAATCCCAATTGTTCGACTGTCGGCACATGTCCTTCGAGTTTGCGCAGAACGATCGAGAAATTTCCCTGTTGCCGGAAGATATTGACGCGGAAGCGTGCTTCCTCGCCGAGGGAGTAGCTCAAATCGCACGAACCGCCGGTGAGATAATCGTAGATGAGCCGGCGATTGCCTTGCATAAGCGTAAGCGCGATCTGCTCGGTTTGGTAAGACGTGAGTGCTTCAATCGGCGGATCGACAAACACTTGTTTTAATTCGCCGAAGTCCTCCACCTGCAGCGGGTGGCCGGTGGAAAAATTGAGATCGGAGATGCCGCTGTAGGTTTTCAGCATCGCCGATAAAATTCTATCGAGGTCGGGTATTCTCATCGCTTATTCTTCCGATGCGTCCGCCGGCGGCTCCTTGAGGAACTGGCGAAATTTTTTCTTATCGAGCGATTTGTCGTAGGCCTCCTCGGGAGAAATCCGGGCGTTGCGCAAATGCTCCATGATCGCGTCATCGAGCGGCTGGTTTCCCTTCTTTTTGCCCACCTGAATCATGCCGGGAATTTGGTGCGTCTTTCCTTCACGAATGAGATTGGCGATCGCCATGTCCACCACCAGAATCTCCAGCGCGGCCACACGTCCCGGCTTGTCGATGGTTTTGAAAAGATTTTGCGCGATCACGGCTTTGAGCGACTCGGAAAGCGTCGTGCGGATTTGGTTTTGTTGATGAGTGGGAAACACGTCAATGATTCGGTCGACCGCTTTCGCCGCGCTCGAGGTGTGCAATGTTCCGAAAACAAGATGGCCAGTGGCAGCGGCGGTTAGCGCGAGCTCGATCGTTTCGTGGTCGCGCATTTCACCGACAAGAATGAGATCGGGATCTTCGCGCAACGCGCCACGCAAGGCTGCGGCGAAAGAGCGCGTGTGAATGCCCACTTCGCGATGTTGAATCAAGCAGTTCTGGCTCCGGTGGACGAATTCGATCGGGTCTTCCACCGTGATGATGTGGTCATGCCGGTGAAGATTTGCGTAATCGATCATTGCCGCCAGCGTCGTCGATTTTCCAGATCCGGTCGGGCCAGTGACAAGCACTAGTCCCTTCTTTAACATCGGAAACCTTTTCAGGACGGCCGGGAGATGCAGATCGTCCACAGTCTGAATGTTGGAAGGAATAAGGCGAAAAACGGCCGAGATGCCGTATTTCTGCTGAAAGAAATTTGCACGATAGCGAGCGACGCCGGGGACTTCGTATCCAAAATCGACATCGAGGCTTTCCTCAAACGATTTAATTTTCCCCTCCGGCGCGATCTCATAGACCATCGCTTTGAGGTCGTCGTTAAGCATGGGAGGAAAATCGACGCGCACCAGATCTCCGTTGATGCGCAACATCGGCGCATTGTTGGTCGAAAGGTGCAAGTCCGAGGCCTTTTGCTCGGACATCAGTTTGAAGAAAGAGTCAATGCGAGCCATGAGCGACGCTCCACTAAGAAGCTAAATTGATGCCATAAGCCCTGGATTCAGGCTGCACTTTCGGGATCGTCGGCGCCTTCGCTTCTAAGCTCAACGTGTCGCGTGGCGGGTCGCCGCGTCTAGCGTCGAGCGAACTTGTTCTAGCAACTTCTCCCGGGTGTATGGTTTAGGAATGAAACCCCGGAGACCTTGTGCCAGCATGGCCGCGATTTTACTTTGCTCGGCGAACCCGCTGCTCAAGACAACATTGACGTTCGGATTAAGCGCGCGCAGTTCATCGAAAACCGCATCGCCGTCCATCACCGGCAGGAAAAAATCGAGAATCACTAGTCCAATCTGTTGGCCCATTTTTTCGTAAATTTTGAGCGCCTCGAAACCTTCCCGCGCCAGAATCACTTTGTAGCCCTCTTCCGCCAGCATTTCTGCGGCGAGCTCGGCCACCTCCGCTTCATCTTCGATTAGCAGGAGATATTCGCGATTACCCTTCGGATTTTTGACGTTTATCTCCGATGGAATGCTGCTGACAATAACCGGCGATTCCTTTCGCGCTCCATTGGCGTGATCGGGAATCGTTGTGCGTGGCATCTCTAATTTCTCATCGGCATGCGGCCCGTTAATCGTGTGCGCGGTGGTTTGCACAACCGAACGGACGGGCGAAGGCATAACGGTGAAGGCGGGTAGACCGCTCGGTGCCGAAGGAGGAGGCGGAGGCGCGGCTTTGCCTACAGATCCGGCGAGAATTTTTGAGGTGACGCGATCGAAGAGGCCCTGAGCGGTCTTGGTCGCGAGTTCAACTCGTTCGCCGAGCAAGTCGATGTAATTGTGTTCGCCCTTGTGCCGGCGAGCTAGGTCGCAATAGCGCGAGACCTGCTGCAAAATCGAATTCAGGTCTGTTGAAGCAGTGGCAATCCACTTCAGGTCGTCTTGATTCAGCATATCGGGGTCGTCCTCAATTTGGTGAGATGTCGTCCAGACACCGTTTCTCTAAAAGAGCACGCTGCATGCCCTCGACAAAGCCCCGCTGGGAATCGCAATTATTTCTTCGGAGCGAGTTTAACGCAAAAAAAGTTCTTTTGGCGCTGTTCCAGGGCAACTTAAAGCCAGCAACATGCGTATCGGAATCAGACGCCGTTTGAATGGATCCGGTATGAATCCGATGCTTTCGAGCATTTTTGCGCCCAGCAGCGGTTCGTCGCCTTTACCGAAAATCACAGGAGCCGCGCCGTCCGCGCCTTGTAACTCGAAGCAGCCGCCGCCGACGCGCCGGCCAAGTGAGTCGTGTTCCCTTTGTTATTTCCCTACAGCATTCCGCAATTCCCTCTTGGCCGCATCGACTTCGCGCGGCGTTTGCTGGCATAGGAGAATAGCGCGCAGTTTTTCTCCCTGATAGTAGCGCGCGATAAATTTCTTCTTCGCGTAGGTCCCGCGTAGATTCACCTTCGTCGGTTGCACGCTGAAATCGCCGACGAAATCCATTCTTAGACCGAACATTTCCGTCCAAAAATAAGGAATTTGTTCGTAGCGCTGTCGCTTCTTGCCCGTCATGTTCGCGCCGGCAACTAGACCTTGTTCGCGCGCATTCTCCCAATGAGTTTGACGACGTACGCCGCCCATTAACCGGTCGGGATAAAAGGCAAGATCGCCGATGGCGTAAATTCCTTTCTCTTCCGTCTCGAGATACTCCGTAACTGGCGAACCGTGCGGCCCGGAAAGCGGCGTATTGCGAACAAGATCGAGATTGGGCTCGGCTCCGCAAGCGACCACGGCGAGGCCAGCCTGCACACGATTGCCGCTCTTTGTCTGGATGTTGCGCAGGACGGTTTTGCCCTCAAACCCGTTGAGACTTTCGCCGATCAACATGGTGATGCCGTGTTTCGCGAAATATTCAGTCAGCCAGGTGCCGGTGTCGGGATCGAGGTAACGATTCAACAAGTAAGGATTTCGATGCATCATGCCCACCTTGAGTTTCATCATGCGCAGGTTCGCCGCGGCTTCGCAGGCCAGCAGTCCGCCACCGATGATCATGACTGTTTTCTCCAGGTTCGCCATCTCTCGCAATGCCAGTGCATCGCGGATCGTTCGCAGATAAATAACGTTGCCGAGATTCACGCCCGCGACTGGCGGCCGCACCGGGCGGCTTCCCATCGCGAGGCAAGCCTTGTTGAATTCGATGCTCTCGCCGTTGCCGAGGACCGCCAGGCGCCGATCGATGTTCAGCTGCGTGACAATAGTGCCGAGCCGCGTCTCAATTTTGTGCGAATCGTACCACCGTGGATCGACAATCGGCAGTTTCTTCAACGGGGGCGTTTTTTCGCGGAGGAAACTTTTCGAAAGCATCCAGCGTTTGTAAGGATGAAAAATCTCCGCGCCGACAAGCGTGACTGTGCCGCGCTTATCGTGCTTGCGAATTCCTTCGCACGCGCTAGCGCCGCCGATGCCGCTTCCAATAATGAGATAGTCGCGCTGAATCATTTGCCAGAACTGGGACGATAAAAATCAAATACCCGGCTGGCGAGGGAAAAATTCGCTTATTCGTAAATCAATTGTCCATCCGTTCATCCAAGCACGGCGCGGCAAACGACCACAGAAGCGATCACGCCGGTGAGATCAGCCAGCAAACCTGCTGGGATAGCATGCCGCGTTTGCTTCACGCCGACGGCTCCAAAATAGACCGCCACCACGTAAAATGTCGTCTCGGTGCTTCCATAAATCGTCGCCGCCGTCAGGCTGACAATATTTTCTGGCCCGAGCCGGTGAACGATGTCCGTCAAAAGCGCCAGGGTCGCGCTTCCACTCAATGGCCGCATCAGCGCCAGCGGCAAGAGATCGGGCGGAAATTGCAGCGGAGCGAGGATCGGTTTTAACGCGCTGGTCAGTAAATCGATTCCGCCCGCACCCTTAAACATCCCGATCGCCACGAGCATGGTCACCAAAAACGGAATGATCTTAAGGATCACGCCGAAACCTTCCTTCGCGCCTTCCACGAACTCTTCGTAGACTTTAAGGCCGCGCGCGGCGGCGTAAATCGGGAAAAAACTGAGCAAGAATGGGATCGCTAGGATCGACAATGCATTCACGCTGCGCACAAAAACATTCTGCGACGCCATTTCGGCGGGAACAGGAAGATTAAAAAGCCCCGGCGACACGATTCGCAGGAAGAGCGCAAAGAAAAAGACAGTAAGCAGAACGACCGCGATTAAACCCAGCGCCGATAACCGGCGCGGCGGCTCTTCAACAATCGGCATTTCTTCGGGCAATTGCGTTGTCAATCTTCGCGCTGATGGGGTCGGCGACTTATCGAACACTTCACCCGGCTCGCGCCGCGGTTGGAAGATCGTCAGCCTTTCGAAGAACTTCGCTGAAATGACCGCTACTGTTGCAGCACAAAGTGTCGCGAGAAATGCAGTCCCCACGATCGCGGTCGGCCTCGTCGACCCGGATGCAGCCAAAATCGCGATCGCCGTTGCCGGAATCAATTGCACGGAACTGGTGTTGATCGCTAGGAATGTGCACATCGCGTTGGTGGCGACACCAGGACGCGGATTGAGCGTTTCCAAGTCGCGCATTGCGCGCAAACCCAGCGGCGTCGCGGCGTTGCCCAAGCCGAGCATGTTGGCCGCCATGTTCATCAACATCGATCCCATCGCCGGATGATTTGAGGGAACGTCGGGGAAAAGCCGCTGCAATAGGGGTCGCAATCCGCGCGCAATTCTCTGCACCAGCCCCGCGCGCTCGGCCAGGCGCATGATGCCCAACCAAAGCGCCATGATCCCGATTAGGCCGAGCGCGATGGTCACCGCGGTCTTAGCCCCATCGAACGCGCCGCCCGTCACCTCCTTCAACCGGTCGTTCCAGCCGCCGATCACGACCGCGCAGACGACTAGCGCCAGCCAGATATAGTTGAGCACGGCTAACGTTTTAGCCGTCATCGTCGACCGCGGAAAGTCAATTGTCGATATTACGGTAGGAGCGCCTAAACTGATTAAAACGGCGGTCATAGGCCGCCAGTGCAGTTGCCCTTGATTGAGCAACCTGTCGTTTCAGTAAACTAGCCGCCAATTCCAACGCCGATTCGCTCTTGCCGCCGAGCATCCGGGCGATTTCTTCCTGGCGGCCTTTACCAGAGACTTCGGTGAGCTATGAGTGCGTGCTGGCCGCAGCCAATCATTTCAGAGCGAGCCGCCTATTTCGACGGCGGTTTCGAACATAGCCGGCCACGGCAGTTCAAGAGCCGCACAGTACGGTTATTGCTTTGAAAAACGAGTGACCGTTCTCTCCTCCAAAAATTCCGGCTACGAAACGTTAGCCAATGCGTTCGATCCGAGCAAAAATGCTTTTGGATTTCTTCGATTCGCTTTAGCCGCCTTAGTCGTTTTTTCCCATTGCTATCCTTTGGGAGGCTTCGGTCCCGATCCTTTGGCACTTTTCACCACCGAACGTTTGTCTCTCGGTCTTTTTGCTGTCGCGCTTTTTTTTGTACTCAGCGGATTTTTGATCACGCGCAGCGCGTTGCGAACTCCCATGGGCCGATTCCTCTGGCACCGATTTTTGCGAATTTTTCCCGGCTACTGGGTCTGCCTCGCAGTCTGCGCATTCATCCTCGCGCCGATCATTTACCAGATCGAATACGCCCATGGTTACCGGATTTTCACTGCGCCGCACGATTCACCACAAGCGTACCTTGCGGGAAATTTTGCGATGCTTCATCTCAATGAATGGAGCATCGGTGGGGTGATGAAAGTCTGCCCGCTCTCCATCGGCGCGACGCTGCATAGCAATCCGTATCCCTTCATCTTCAACGGCTCAATCTGGACCCTTCCGTTCGAATTGGTCTGCTATCTCGGCGTCGCGGCTTTGACCCTCCTCGGTATCATAAAGCGCGCGCGGCGAGTGCTGCTTTTTGTCTTCGTGTTGGGGTGTAGCCTCTACGCCTTCAACTGGCTGGCGCCGGTTGTATTTCAAGAATTTTTCCCTTTTCGCTATCTGGACCCACTGCTCATGCTCAGCCTCTATTTCCTTGGTGGCGCCCTCTGTTTTCTCTATCGGGAAGAAATTCCATTTTCGCCCGCACTCCTGCTCCTTGCGGCGCTGCTACTCGCGGGCGGACTGATGGCTGGATGGTTCGGCGTGATTGCGCCACTCGCGCTGCCCTATTTGTTTCTTTGGCTTGCGTGCAAGTTGCCGGTCCAACGTTTCGATGCACGCGGAGACTATTCTTACGGCCTCTATATGTACGCGTTTCCAATTCAACAAACGCTTGTATTTTTCCATCTGCAGGCTGCCGGTTTCTGGACCTACTTCTTCTGCGCACTGTTGTTGAGCACGCTCTTTGGCATTCTCAGTTTTCGCCTGATCGAAGCGCCTTGTTTGCGTTTCAAAAACGCCGACCCGCGCGCTCTGATCGCGAAGTTTCGAGCGAAACGCCAGCCGGTCCACCTCGCGGCGCCACCAGTCGAATCGACTTCGCACTAAATTGTTAGCGCTACGGCAACATAGCCCCAGCCAGCTTCATCGCTTCATCGCTCTTCCCGCCGAGCATGCGCGCAATTTCTTCCTGGCGAGCTTTACCCGAGACTTCGGTGAGCTGCGAATGCGTGCGGCCGCGCACGACTTCCTTGGTCACGACAAAATGTGACGAAGCGCACGCAGCAACCGGCGGCAGATGCGTGATGCAAAGCACCTGATGATCGTCGGCCAACGCTTTCATCTTCGCGCCGACCGCGTGCGCAATCTCACCGCCGACATTTGTGTCGATCTCATCAAAAACGAGAAGGGGAATTGCGTCCTGGGCGGCGAGCGCGGACTTGATGGCAAGCATGACGCGTGAGATTTCGCCGCTCGATGCCACGGATCGAAGCGGCTTCAACGGCTCGCCTGGGTTCGGCGAGAAAAGCAATTCGACCGAATCGAAACCGGTCGCGCGCGGCTCGGGCAACGTCGACAACTGTGCTTCGAATTCCGATTGTCGAAAACCAAGATCGACAAGGTTCTTGCGAATATTGGCAGAAAGTTTGGGCGCTACTTTCGCGCGCAGTTTGCGCAAGGTTTCGCCGCTGCGGTCTAGGTTTGTCCGGGCGGTTTCGATCTCGGCGGCCAGGCGTTCCAGTTCGGCGTCGCGTCCCTCGATCTTGCGCATGCGTTCGGCTGCGCGATTGCCGAATTCGATCACTTCTGCGATTGAGCCGCCGTACTTGCGCTTCAAAGTTTCGAAAAGCGAAACGCGTTGCTCGAGTACCGCCAGTTGCTCCGGATCGAGGTCGAGTTTTTCCGCGTAATTGGATAACGATCGGGCGATTTCCGAAAGTTCGACGACGGCAGTCTCATGCGCCGAGGCAAACTGCGAGATGGAATTGTCGATCTTCTCCAGTTCGCGCAAGAGCCGTTGCGTTTCCGCAAGTTGCGACAGAACGGCATCGTCCGATTCGGAGAGCCGCCGCGCGACGCCGCCGGCAAGCTCGATGAGGCGCTTACTGTTGCTCGCTAGCTTGTAGCGAGTTTCGATTTCTTCTTCCTCTCCCGCGACAAGATTCGCCGATGCAATTTCGTTGATTTGATGACGCAGGAGGTCGAGCTCCTGCTCGCGCGCCGTCTCGACCGTGTTCAGGGCAGCGTATTCCGTGGTTAACGTCTGTAACTGCCGAAAATGTCTCTGATATTCATCGAGTTGGTCGCCAGCACGCGCGAAGGAATCAAGCAACGCCAACTGCTTGTCGGGCGAAAGCAATGACTGGTGATCGTGGGGTCCGTGAAGGTCGACAAGTTCGTCTCCAAGATTTTTCAAGATCGACAACGTCGTTGGCGAGCCGTTGATGAACTGGCGATTGCTGCCGCCCGTGGAAAGCGTTCGCTTTAGAATGAGGTCCTCGCCGCAAGGTTCGACGCCAGCTTCGATGAGTTGCGGATTCAGTTTCTGCAATTCCTCTCCGGTAAAGATCGCCTCGACTGTGCACAGATCGGCGCCCGTCCGGATGACCGATTTATCGGCCCGCTCGCCGAGCAACAGTTGCAGCGCCCCGATGATAATCGATTTACCAGCGCCAGTTTCCCCGGTAATCGCAACGAATCCCGGCGCGATCTGCCATTCGAGCTCTTCTACGAGCGCGAGGTTTTTGATTCGCAAGAGATTGAGAACGGCCATTGGGGAAGGTTGAGAGTTCGTAGTTGAGAGTTGAGAGTCCAAGCTTGCCAACTCAACCCTCAACCCTCAACTCCGAAAGCTTTCGCGAGCGAGGCTCTCAACTCTGCCTCACTTTCCTTGGGACCGGCACTTCGCAGGGCGTGCCGATGATCGGCTGCGATTGCGCGGTGTGTCGCTCCAGCGATCCGCGCGACCAACGGCTGCGTTCATCGATTTATGTGGAAACGCCGGAGGGTTCGTGGGTGGTCGATACCGGCACCGATTTCAGGACGCAAGCGCTCCGCGAAAACATTCGAAGAGTCGATGCTGTCATTTTCACGCATTCGCACACGGACCACATTATGGGCTTCGACGATCTCCGCCGCTTTTCGCATGCGCGCGGGTCGATGCCGGTTTATGCCTCCGCCGAAACGATGCGCGATCTTGAGCGAGTTTTTGAATTTGCCTTCAAGGGCTCGAATCCGTTTCCCGGTTATTTGAAACCGGAGCCGCACGTGATTGATGGACCATTTAAGTTAGGCTCGACAACCATCACACCGTTGCCTGTGCCACACGGTAATTTTCTGGTGAACGGCTATCTCTTTGCCCGCGATGGCGAAAAACTAGTGGCGTACTTGAGCGATTGCAGCGCAGTGCCTACTGCGATTGCGGATATTATCGTGGGCGTGAAAGCGCTGATCATCGATGCTCTTCGAGAAAAACCGCACCCGACTCATTTGAGTGTGGAGCAGGCTTTGGAGGTCGCGTCACGAGTGCGCCCGAGCAAAACTTATTTCACGCACATTGCCCATGAATTGCCGCAGGCAGCGGAATCGCGACTTCCTGCCGGAACACATATCGCGTACGACGGTCTCAAGCTCAGTTTGTAAATGAAGCATTACCGATTTTTGTTCCTGTTTTTTTTCGCGCTTGCGATCGATGCTGACGCGGAGGCTCCGCTTACTGCATCGACGATCGTCGTCTATAACAAGACAGTTTCGGATTCAGTCGCCCTGGCGACTTTTTATGCGCAGCAGCGCGGCATTGCGCGCGATCATCTCATCGGACTGGCTTGTTCGACCGAAGAGGAAATTAGCCGCGAAGAATACGACACGACCATCGCGGAGCCTTTGCGCGAGATTTTCAAGCAGCGGCAATGGTGGCGGCTGCGCGATACGCCGGAGCAAACGATTGCCGGAAGCAATATTCATTTTGTTGCCACAATTAAAGGGATACCGCTCAAAATCCGCGGCACGACGTCGCCTTACCCCGGAGATGTACCGGGGCCCGCGCCGGTTTTGGACCGCAACGAAGCCTCAGTCGATTCGGAGTTGGCAACGCTGGCAATTCCGACGCGGCAGATTTCAGGACCGGGGGACAATCCATATTTCAAAAGTTTTCGTCCAATTACTGCCATTGAGGATTCAACCCAGCTGCTGGTTTGTCGCTTGGATGGACCGACGACGGCGGCGGTGCGGCAGATAATTGTCGACTCAATCGCCGTGGAGAAAAATGGTCTGTGGGGACGCGCCTATATCGACAGTGCTCACAACACGTCTGGTGGAATGGAACTGGGCGATAAATGGCTCAGCGAGGTCAAAGAGCAGCTTCACAAAGTCGGCGTGCCGGTTGTTTACGATGACTTGCCTGCCGTTTTTCCGGATGGCTATCCGATGACGGACTGTGCGCTTTACTACGGTTGGTACACGCAAAACGTGGCCGGTCCTTTCAACCAGCCGGGCTTTCGATTCGTTCCGGGCGCGGTCGCGATTCATATCCATTCATACAGCGCGAGCACGTTGCGAGACCCGAACGTCGGCTGGGTGGGGCCGCTCATCGCGAGGGGTGCGGCTGCGAGTATTGGCAATGTTTACGAACCGTTTCTGCAAATCACTGCCCACCTCGATCTCTTCAACGATCGGCTCCTGCATGGATTTACTCTCGCCGAAAGCGCTTATGCTTCGCTCCCGGCGCTCTCATGGATGGCGGTGGTGGTTGGAGATCCGCTTTACCGGCCGTACGCGACGTGGTTGCAAATCGACACGGCGCGCGATTCGAACAAGACGGCGGCGAACTGGCGGATGTATCACGAGTTCGCTATCAAATACTTTCCGAACTCGTCGTCGCAGTACCGGTTGCTTGCCCGACAAGCCGCATCGCGCGCGAAAAATTGTCCAATGATAGAAGACCTTGGGTTGATGGAAGCGGGCGATGGAAATTTTGCCGGCGCGACAAGTTATTTTCAGCAAGCCCGTACCTGTTACACGGCGCGCGACGACATTTTGCGCGTCGTTCTTGAAGAGGCGGACGCGTGGACGAAGCAAAACAAACCAAAACGTGCTCTCGATCTGGTTCGAAGCGTCTTAAGAATCGTTTCCGATGCGCCGGCCACGCCGCTGCTCAGAAAAATCGAGCACGATTTAACTACATCGCCTGCGATTCCGCCGAAGAAACCTTAGGAATGGAGAGCGCCGCTTCGTCGACGCCTAAGCCCAAATTCAGTTTCCCCCATGAACTTGTTGAGTGCGCCCCGCCAGCCCTTCGTCGGTTTGGCGTTGATCGCTGGCATAGGAATTACTCTGGCGGATTTTCTACCGTTTTCCTCGCTCGTTTTGCTTTGGGTATTGGCAATCGTGGCGATCGGCGTGCTGATTTGGCCGAGTTCGATTTTAACTCATGTGCTGGTCGGGACCGGTTTTTTTTGGCTGCATAGCTTTCATCTGCAGAACTCGCCCGGATTACGGCTCGCCGCGCAATTGGGCGGTGCTCCGCGGGCAATCAGTGCGACCGGGGCCGTAATCAGCGAACCTAAGATAGCGTCGAATGGATTCTCTAATTTTTTGTTGCGCCTTGAGTCAATCGATCTCGAAAGGAAACACGAGCTGACGGCCGCGACCATCATGGTGCGCTGGCGCGGGATTCCAGAATTCGGCGACGATTTGAAGTTGTTCGGCATCGCCGGAGAAGTTCCGAGTCCGCGCAATCCCGGCGAATTCGACCTGCGATCGTATCTCGCGCACCGCGATATTCACCGAAGTTTGTTGGTGCGTTACGCCGAGGATGGCGTGGTCCTTCAGCATGGCGGAGGAAATCCAATTTTGCGCGCCGCTCATACGTCGCGTGGTTGGATGCAAGCGACGCTATGCCGGGGGCTGGAGGATTCGCCGGACGTGCAGAATTTCATCAGCGGAATTGCGCTCGGCCTTCGACATCAGACGCCCGAAGACATCGAGGAACCGTTTCAACAAACTGGAACGTTGCATCTTTTTGCCGTGGCCGGCCTGCACGTGGGGATCGTGGCTCGATTGTTGTGGATGTTGGCAACGGTAGCGCGGTTGTCGCGGAAATGGGCCGCAGGGTTGATTATTCCGCTCGTTCTTTTTTACGCAGCGGTCACCGGGTTGCATGTCTCGAGCGTGCGAGCGGCGATGATGTGTTCGATTCTCCTAGGCGGTTTGTTTTTCGAGCGAAAGGTTTTCGCCTTTAACAGTCTCGCGGCGGCAGCGTTCTTTCTCCTTTGTTGGGATACGAACCAGTTTTTCACAACTGGTTTTCAGCTTTCCTTTGCTGTGGTCGGGGGAATTCTTCTGCTGGCCGAACCACTTTCACGCATGATGATCCGCTGGGTAACGCCTGATCCGTTTTTGCCGCGGAATTTATTGAGCGCCCCGCGACGGCTCATCCATGTTTGTTTTGGATGGATTTGCCGCGGTGCATCCGTTTCGTTGGCGGCCTGGATCGGTTCGCTGCCGCTGGTCTGGTGGTATTTCAATCTCGCCACGCCGATTTCTCTGATCGCCAATCTGGTCGTCGTTCCACTTGCTTTCTTTATCCTTGCCATCGGACTGCTATCCCTCTTAACGGCGCCAATTCTTTCAACTGTTTCGGTTGTCTTTAACAGTACGAACTGGCTCTTGGCGAAACTCGTCTTCGCCCTCGTGCATTTATTCGCGCAAATCCCGGGTGGGCATTACTATTTTGAGCATCCACATTGGCCGGCGCCCGTAAACGCGAAGGTTATGGTGCTCGACGCCGGCGCGGGCGCCGCTGTGCATTTGCACTCAGGCAATGCCGACTGGCTGTTTGATTGCGGAAGCGAGCGCAATTACGAGCGCACTCTTCGCGCCTATTTACATTCGGCGGGCGTGAATCGGCTGACTGGATTGTTGCTAACCCACGGCGATGCGCTTCACATCGGCGCCGCCGCGCGGCTGCTCGACGATTTGCCGCCAGGAATTTTGATCGACAATGCCGCGGGCGACCATTCCGTCGTTCATCGAAGATTGCGTTTGGAATTCTGGCGACGCGGATTTAGATCAAAGAAGTTATTTGCTGGTGAAGATGTCGCGCTCTCGCAATGCGTCCTCGCGAAAATTCTGCATCCGCCGCCGGGATTCGCCGCAACTACCGGTGACGACCAAGCGCTCGTAATCCAATTAACGATCGAGCCATCCACGAAAGTCTTGCTTTTGTCCGACAGCGGTTACGAAACAGAAAACGCGCTGATCGCGAGTGGCGCCGATTTGCGCAGCGACGTTATTGTTAAGGGCCAGCATCATTCTGGTCAATCTGGATCCGACGCATTTCTTGATGCGGTGCGACCTCGATTGATCGTTGCCACGTCACGCGATTTTCCCGGGCACGAACGCGTAAGCGATGAGTGGGTCGCGGGCGTGCGCGCAAGAGGAATCAAACTTTTTCGTCAGGATGAAACCGGCGCGGTCGAGCTGCGGTTTGCGTCCGATGAGTGGATCGCTCGTGCCTACATTACCGGCGAAACTTTCCGAAGTTCGAACCGGTAGATCTCGAAGCCTCGCTCCTTGTATTGCGTCTCGAACGTCGATGCGGGGTAGTCGCTCCCATTGCTTTCCGCCAACCCGAAAAGTTCTGATTGCGCGGCCACCCCGCGAATCTGATCGAAATACTCCGCCTGGTCGGTGGCGATTCGCAAAACTCCATCGGGAACGAGGGCCGCATAGATTGCTTTCAGAAAATCAGGAGTAACAATGCGACGCTGTTCGTGTCTTCGCTTTGTCCACGGATCGGGAAATAGGAGATGAAACATTTCCACCGATTGCTCGGGCAGCAGATACCGGACGGCGTAGGGAGTATCGATCCTGAGTACGCGCATGTTGTCGATCGTGTCGGCCTTGCGGCAGGCTTTTTTGACGCGGTGCAGCAGTCGCTCGAAGCCTAGAAAATCCTTTCCCGGCGTTTGTTCCGCCAGGGCGAAAAGAAAGGCACCGTCGCCGCAGCCAAGATCGACGTGCAGCGGCGCGACCCGGCCGAAGATTTTCGGCAAATCGAGTGGTGCAAAGTACGACTCCGGGATCAGTCCGACCACGGAGACAGACTCGCGCCTGACGCGAGGCGATTCAACCCCGCGTACAAACGTGTCGTAAACGAGAATTAAGCGGTCGAGGTATCGCGTCCGCCGGGCCCGAAGCCTATGATTAGCATTACCGCAGCGAGTCCGACGTGCAGCCAGGTGTCAGCCATGTTGCTTGAAATCAAACCGAGCAGAGGCTTGTCCCCGTTCATGAAGCCCAGGATGGCCAACGATTGCGTAAACAATTCCGAAAATGCGGAAGAATGTCCGTGAGGCGCCGGCACCGGCCATGCCGCAGAGAAGAAAGACTGCTCCGGAAGCGAGATGAACGATGTTGTGCGCCGTATTGACGTGGAAGATGCCGAGCAGCATCGGCATCCCGTTCCCGTTCATGTCGGTCGTGCAGGCCGGGACGAACCCGAGAACGCCGACGACAAGGAAGACGATACCGAAAAGAATTGCAGCTGTCCTGACCATAGTTGCCTCCTATTAGGTTAAGAGCCTACGCTTATGGCAGTCGCGGCCCACACTGGCAAGCTGAAAACTGCGAAACAAAAAGGGCTTCGTGCTGTCTAAGATCGACAATCATGAAGGGACTTTTCCATCGGTTTTTGCTCGCGACGCTTGTGTTGATTGTCGATGGCACCGCCGCGCAGGGGCCGCCTCCGCCCAACGCCAGGACGGCCGTTTTGGCCGGCGGTTGTTTTTGGTGCATCCAGCCCTCATTCGACAAAGCACCGGGCGTGATCAAGACCCTGGTCGGCTATTGTGGCGGGACCGAACCGAACCCGACTTATGAGCTGGTCGGATCGGAAAAGACGAAGTACCGGGAATCAATCGAGATCACTTACGATCCGGCGAAGATTTCGTTCGATCAGTTGCTCGATATTTATTGGAAGGAGATCGATCCGACCCAGGCCGACGGCCAATTTACCGACATTGGACCGAGCTATCGGGCTGCGATCTTCGTTAGCAACGACGAAGAAAAAAAGATCGCGGAAGCATCGAAAGAAAAACTGGCGCGCTCAGGCAAGTTCGACAAACCGATCGTCACCGAGATTCTACCCGGGATGAGATTTTATCCGGCCGAAGCCTATCATCAGAAATATTACCAACAGAATGCCGCGCACTTCGAAGCCTTCGAAGAAGGCTCTGGACGTAAATCGTTCCAAAAGAAAATGTGGGGAAAATCGCCGTGAGTTAACGGCCGCGAGCCGACGCTGCAATGCCTAGCGCGTCCTAGTATTTAAACACTTGCGCTTGCTTCGACTCCACAAATTCTGCGTTGCTCACGGAAAGTGACTCGTTGAGTACCTTGGAAAGCTCTTGCGCCAAGACAATGGCAATGGCGCGCGCGTCTCGCGTATAAACGGGAATGGTAAACGAACCGGCGTTACGGTCGTAGCCGTAAATTGTGCCGTCGGTTTCCCAAACACAGTAGGCATGCCCGGCCGGATGATCGTCATACCGGACCAGGAGAATCTTTGCCCAAAAATCTTGATCCAAACTGTGTTGGGTCTTTACCACCGCGAGGTAGTTGCAGGCCGAGATGACGCAGCCGTTCAGGACTACCAAATCGTCTTCGCCCGGCGTCAGAACGACAGGCTGTTGCGGGCGCGCGCCCAAGGTAAAGCAGGCGAGGAGAATAGCGGAGTGATACGCAGCTTTGCCAAGGAAACCAGGATTCATAGAATGAAGCAACCGAGAGATTATGGAAGTTATAAGATTTATAACACCTCCTCTCATTCATTGTGAAGCTTTATTTTGTTCAGAGCGAAGAAAAAGTTCTTGCCAAGACTTGGCAAGTTTTTGGAGGCGAGGGGAGTTGAACCCCTGTCCTCATCGCTATCCACGCAGCCATCTACATGTTTATCCGGTGTTTAGTTTTAAGGAGCCGAACGTTGCACCGGCACACTGCCGGCCCCCGAGCGTCCGCGAAATTCCTTCACCTTTCGACGCGGTCGCTCCGCCGAAAGATTAGCCTGCTGTCCACGTTTGGCGCCGTAGCAGGCGTCCAGCTCCAAACGTCACGGTCAATTAAGCCGCGAGAGCGAGATCTTGGTGATCTGCGTTTATTTGTTTTGGCTCGGTTTTTAACGAGGCCAACGAACCATCCTCGACATGCCGCCTGCGCTTCCAACAACAAGTCGAAGCCAGTACGCCCCCATTTCTGAAGAATGGAAATATATCGCCCAAACGAAACAAAACAATTAGGAAAACAGGAACGGACAACCTGGGTATTCGGTATTTCCTTCTTTCGGATTTCTGATTCTGTTGCTCCATGCCAGAGCTCAAGAATTTCGCGGGCTCCGTCGCCGTGGTCGTGTCGAGCTGCGACGCATTCTTCGACGCTTGGCAGCCCTTCGCGGCATTCCTGCGAAAATTCTGGGCCGATTGTCCATTCGAAATTTTTCTGATCGTGAATCATTTGCGCGTCCGATCGGATTTGTTGAAGTCAATCGCCGTGGGTGAAGACCAAGGCTGGAGTTCGAATATGCAGGCGGCGTTGAAACAGATCGCGCAACCGTACGTCCTCTACTTGCAAGAGGATTATTTTCTCGTTTCGCAGGTGCAGGGCGCGCAATTGGCGGAAGATTTCGCGCTTGTTATGGAAGCCGGCGCTGACTCGCTTTGTTTCCGCGCCCGCTCGGAACCAGACGACGGTTTCCGATCGATTAACGATCGGTTCGGTGAGGTTCCGCTCCAATCCGACGGACGAACGCGCTGTCAGGTGACGCTCTGGAAACGCACCGCGCTTGAATCGATCTTGCGAGACCGTGAGACGGCGTGGGACTTTGAGGCGCGCGGGAGCGCACGAACCCAGCAAATGCGCATCCTCTCCTACGCCCGTCGCGAGAACGCGCCGATCCATTATCTCATGTCGGCTATTTCGCGCGGCCTCTGGATGCCCGATGCCATCAAACTTTGCCGTGAGCACCAGGTGAAGATCGAGTGGGATTTTCGGCCGGGTTATTCTCCACGTCCATGGCAGCGGCGTCTGCGGCGTGCGGTTGGCCGGTCGCGCCTGCGACGCGAGTTGCGCGCTTTAGAAGGCAAGGAAATCGAAATATAGCGTCATGACCCGGCGCTTGATCCGATGGAATTTTAGCAGTCGCGCGCGCGAGCTTTCAGGCGGCGACGCGATCGTTGTATCGATTCCGAAGAGCGGCCGGACGTGGGTGCGGGTGTTCTTGTGTGCATATTTTTGTAAACGTCACGAACTTGAGTTCTCACTCGAGCCCGAGCGTTATGGAAACGCGGAAATTCCGCGCATTATTTATTCACACGATGTCTTCGAACAACGAACAAAATCCAATTTCTGGGAAGGCGTGCGCGGTAAATATCTAATTCCGGCGCGCGAATTGCGTCGCGCGAAGGTTATCTTGCTCGCACGCGATCCGCGTGATGCTTTCGTTTCGCTTTACCTTCAATTAACGCATCGAGATCCGGGCACACCTGCCGATGTGCGGCAGAAAAACGTGACTGAAATGCTCCGCGATGAGCGCTTCGGGATCCGCTCGATCATCGAGATAATGAATCATTGGCTCAAAGAATTTTCCGGCTGTTCTAAATTCCTCCTCATTCGTTACGAATCATTGCGGGCAGCGCCGGAGAATAATTTTCGCGACCTGCTTCTGTTTTTAGGCGGACGGGAACCCGATGCGGTTGCATTTCAAGCCGCGCTCGATTTTTCCGCCTTTGAGAACATGAAAAAACTCGAAGCGGCCGGCGCATTCGAGTCCAAAATTTTGCGCGCGGGCGATGTCAGCGATCCGGAATCGTTTAAGGTGCGCCGCGGGAAAGTAGGCGGCTACGAAGAATATCTTTCAGCCGAAGATCAGCAATATGCCGCGGAGGCGTTGCAGAAGCTCGATCCGCGTTTTGGTTATTCGATCAAAGCGCAGTCTTAAATGATTGACCTCTGGTAGAATCGCGCTGATTTGAAACAAGGCTCCCTTTGGAAAATGTGAAGAGCAAAAAAATCGCACTATGGATCGGCGCAATCGTGTTTTGCGCGCAAGTTGCCGGCGCATCGGAGAAGACGGTAATCCGGTTCGGGCATTTCCCGAATATCACGCATGCCCAGGGCGTGATTGCTCACGCGCTTTCGCGCCAGGGCAAAGGCTGGTTCGAAGAACGGCTCGGGCCGAATATCGAGATTCAATGGTTCACCTATAACGCCGGGCCATCGGCGACGGAGGCGATTTTCGCAGGCTCGCTCGACCTGACGTATGTCGGACAGGGACCGGCATTGAACGCGCATTTCAAATCGAACGGTGAAGAAATTCGCGTGATCTCGGGCGCGGCCAACGGCGGGGCGGCGCTTGTGGTCAAGGCCGATTCGGCCATCAAGACACCGGCGGATTTTCGTGGCAAGAAAATCGCAACTCCGCAGCTCGGCAATACGCAGGACATTTCATGCCGCGCGTGGCTAAAGGCGAACGGTTTCAAAGTTACGCAAACAGGTGGCGATGTAACGGTCCTGCCCACGGCAAATCCCGATCAGCTCGCGCTCTTTCAAAATGGCGGGGTCGATGCGGTATGGACAGTTGAGCCGTGGGTGACGCGACTCGAGCGCGAAGCGAAAGCGCGCGTCTTTTTGGAAGACAAGGACGTCATCACGACGTGGCTCGTTTCGAGCGCCAAATTCCTGCGCGATCATCGCGATCTCGCAAGAAAAATCGGCGAGGCAAATGTGGAACTAACCAAATGGATTCAGGATAATCCGGATGAAGCGCAGAAAATCCTCGTTGCAGAAATGAAAGCGGAAACGAAGTCCGATTTCGCGCCCGACGCTATCGCGCAAGCCTGGAAGCGGATCAAGTTCACCACCGATGTGCCGCGCGAGATGATCGCGAAAGCAGTGCAAGACGGAAAGGACGCCGGTTTCCTGAAAGGCGCCACTGACACGTCCAGACTAATCGAAAATCCGTAATGCGTCGAAGAGCCGGCCGTTCGTCTGCCACGCGAGAGCTCGAGGTCATTGCGCCTTCGAAGCTCATGATCGACAACGTCTCGAAAAGTTTTCAGAGCGCCTCCGGCACAGTCCTCGCGCTCGATCGTGTGAGCTTGAATGTCGCCGAAGGCGAATTCGTTTGTCTGGTTGGCGCGAGCGGCTGCGGGAAATCTACGCTGCTCAACATCATCGCCGGCTTGGAGAAGCCG
Organism: Spartobacteria bacterium; assembly: GCA_003167365.1. Classification (GTDB taxonomy): domain Bacteria; phylum Verrucomicrobiota; class Verrucomicrobiia; order Chthoniobacterales; family UBA10450; genus Palsa-1382. The sequence continues at coordinate 28,609 of PMTM01000016.1, forward strand.
GACAGCGGTACCGTGTTCGCCGATGGAAAACCAGTAACGCAACCTGGTCGCGAACGCCTCGTCATGTTTCAGGAGCCAGCCCTGTTTCCATGGCTTGATGTTCTTGGGAACGTGCTCTTCGGACTCAAGCTCAAGCCAAACTTGACGAACAAAGACCGTCGGGATATCGCGAAATATTACCTCGAATTGGTTGGCCTCAGCCGCTTCGAACATGCAAACATCCACGAGCTCTCTGGTGGAATGAAGCAGCGCGTTGCGCTCGCTCGAGCGCTCGCGCCCAATCCTCGCGTGCTGCTCATGGACGAACCGTTCGCGGCGCTCGATGCACTCACGCGCGAGCAGCTTTACGGCGATATCCAGCAAATTTGGGAATCTCGCCGCAAGACCATTGTCTTCGTTACCCATAATGTCCGCGAAGCCGCCTGTCTCGGCGATCGCGTGCTGGTTTTCTCGCCGCATCCGGGGAGAATTCAGGAAGAGTTTCTCGTTAAACTCCCGCGCCCACGCGACATCAATAGTGTCGATCTTGCTGCTCACGCCACGCGGATTAGAAAAAGCCTGAAAAGTTTCAGCCAACCCGAGGCTACCGTCGCCGAATGAAGCGCTTTGTTCTCGCCGCCGGTTTCTTTGTCATCCTTCTCTTTCTCTGGGAATTGGCGTTTCGCTTAAAAATTTGGTCACCGGTGTTGTTGCCCGCACCCGAGCAAGTCGCGAGTTACCTGAAAAGCTCCGCCGCGGACGGCACTCTTGTGAGTGCGACGCTGATTACGATGCGCCGGCTGCTTATCGGCTACTTCGTCGGACTTATCGGTGGACTTCCTCTTGGATTATTGACCGCGCGCTGGAATTTATTCCGCGACACCATCGGCACCATGGCGCTCGGTCTGCAAACGTTGCCGAGCGTCTGCTGGGTTCCACTCGCGCTTCTGTGGTTTGGCCAAACGGAAACCGCCATGCTTTTCGTTGTCGTGATGGGAACGCTTTGGTCGGTGATCATTGCCACCGAGACCGGCGTGCGCAACGTTCCGCCGATTTATCGCCGCGCCGCGCTGACGATGGGATCGAAGCGATTACATATCTGGCTTAAGGTGATCCTGCCCGCAGCGCTGCCGTTCATCGTCAGCGGAATGAAACAAGGCTGGGCTTTCGCCTGGCGCTCGCTCATGGCCGCTGAAATTTTTGTCACGATCTTGACCGGTTTTGGTCTCGGCCAGCTTCTGCATTACGGACGAGAGCTGAGCGCCATGGATCAAGTCATCGCCATCATGCTCGTGATCGTTGTTATTGGACTGCTCGCCGACAAAATCGTTTTTTCGCCCATCGAGAAATTTCTTCATCGGCGCTGGGGCACAAGCCAGGCATGAAATTCTTTCGCGAAAAGCGTACGCCGGTTTCAGCGCAGCGCGAGGTGCGTATTAGCAATGAGCTTGGCCTGCACGCGCGTCCCGCCGCTGAGTTTGTCAAATGGGTGAATAATTTTCGATCGGAAATCTGGGTGGTGAAGGACGGAAATCGATACTCGGCTGCGAGTCTCATCGATATTTTACGCGCGAATCTCGATTTCGGCGCCACTGCCACGCTTGAAGCCCATGGCGTTGACGCGGAAGAAGCAGTCGAACGGCTAGAGAAATTGCTCGGGGAATTTCAGAATCGGGAAAAACCCTAGCGCAACGGTCGCGCAACCAGAATGCCCGAATCGGTGCGGTAGCGAGCAAGATAACTCGAGAGCCGCGAATCGACGACGACGCGCCCGGAATTGCTGGGCGAGGACGCATGCATGAAATGCAAAACGCCGTCGCTCGAGCGAAGGGCCAGTCCGACGTGCGATGTCGAGTAAAGGCCCGATCTGTCACGCGAGACGATCCCGATAATGTCGCCACTTCGCAGTTTCGATTCGATTCTCGGAACGCGGCTCTTTGCAATTTGATAAAGAGGATGCGACGACACGCGCGCTTCCATTTGAGCAAGTGGCCGAAGTAGCGAGCGATTCGCGGCGAGATAACGGTAATGTCTCCATCCGATCGACATTTCGCGGGCCGAATGCGGCACGCTGCTGCCACCGAGTTCCGTTGTGAGATCGCTGACCAGGCCGCGCCGATCGTTGTCCGCCAGCCAGTCTTCCAAATAATGGAGGCGCGAAAGATATTCGCCCGTGCATTGGCCGGCGCGATAGCGATCGACCTCGATGTAATGCAGCAAACCTTCCGGAGTCCAATTCGACTCGGGTTCATCGAGCATGCGCGCGAAGGCGAGCGAAATCTCGAAGAACGTCCAGCAATCCATGCCGGTAAAATTTGCCGATGGCGCCTCGATCCGATTGTCGATCTCGAGAGTGAAATGTTTGTAACGTGTGCCGACGAGTGCTTGTCCGACTGCCGCCGTTCGTTCGCCGATGGGCAACGATTTCCAATTTTCACTGCGTGCGTTTGATACCAGACGTTCGAACTGTTCGCGACCTTTGAACACGGTTGAGAATGGCAACCGCGATTCAGCGACAGCAACCGAAGAAAAGACAAACAAAAGAGGAACAAGAATTCTAAAGCCGCGCATATCGCGCACAACAGAGTGCCGATTCCAGCTTCAATCAACCCCGATAATGTAGCGGCGCGTGTCCTCACGCGCAGATTTAAAGATCATTGCGGCCGAGCGCGGTCGCTCACTATCGCATCGATCACGACGTCGTGCGGCTCGGTCGGAATTGTCTCTAGAAGTTGAAATGAAAAGCAAACTCCCAGTTTAAATGCGCCCGCTGCCCTCCCCGCCAGCAACCGGTCGAAGAAGCCGCCGCCGCGCCCGAGCCGATGTCGATCTTGCGAAAAAGCCAGGCCAGGAACCAAAATAAAATCGATTGTTTCGGGAAGATGCAGCTCGGATTCGGTGCGTGCGGTTTGCGGAATGATAAACGCGGAGACTTTGCGCGCGTCGCAATCCAATTTTAGCGGCGTGATGATCGGCTCGCTTGGCAGCGGCGAGAAGAGGATAACGTTTTGCGCCTCCAGCCACGGAGATAACTGCAGCACGCGTTCGCAAATTTCTTCCGAAAGCGATTGTCGATCTTCCGCGGTCAGTTGGCGCAGGCGATGACGCATCTCCTCGCGCAAAGCCGCTTTCAGCGTAGAGCTTTCGTTCATGTGCGCAAAAGGTTTTGATTCAACCAGACCAGGTTATATGCTTCCACGAAAGTGCCGATTCCTTTTTTCAAGAAATCAGAGCATGCGGAGGCGAGTTAAGGCAATCAATCAGTGGAGCGGCGAATGGCAGTGGAACGATCAAGCTGGGGAGATGCGCTCAATCGCCTGCGCGAGCAGATGCGGGGCCTGCAGACTACGCCGGGGCTGAACTCGCTCGCGATAGGCTGGCAAAAAGGCGATTGGCTCCTCTCCCGCATCGGGCGCCAGTGGCTAAGCGATCGCGTGGCAAGAGTTGCCGACTCAGCAGAGTTTCGGCCGAATGGACCCGATGTCTTCATTGCCACCACGCTTTATCCTATCGGTGGGCACACTGCGTTGATGGGAGATTTCGCACGCGCTCTTGCCGAGATAACGCCCGAAGCGCTGTCGCCCCATCTTATCGTAACGAATTCCAATCGTGAACACATTGAGGCGCCTCCTTCTGAAACAACGGCGCGCACTGGCGTCGATCTTGATAGGATCGACATCTTAGCGGGCCCGGAGTTGGCCGATCGGTTGGAACAATTGTTCGAGCGCCTTTGTCAGTTGCGTCCGCGTCGGTTGTTCCTGTTTCATCACCCGGATGATCCGGTAGCCTGCGCGGTCGTTCAGCCCGAAATCGCCGCTCAAACGTTTCTCGTTCATCATGCCGACAGGGTGCCATCGTTCGGATTGCATCTGGTCGGCATTCAAATTATCGACGTAACGCCCAGCGCCGTCGCCCTGACACGCGTGCAAGGACTTGCCTCGGCGTTACTTCTCCTGACAGCCCCTGATCCTGGCGCGCGGCCGATCGGCTTTCTCCAGCGAGAAAATCTGGTGACGGCAACGTGCGGGACGCATCACAAGTTCATGAGCGATCACCGATACGGCTATGCAGAGACGGTCGGCGTTATTTTGCGCACGACGCGCGGCTGGCACGTTCATATAGGACATCTGGAAGACTTCCAAATGTCAAAAATTGGAGATGCGCTCCGGAGCCAGAATGTGGATATGGAGCGATTCATCCATGTGCCGCGAACCGGCTCGCTCGCGACTACACTTTGGGAACATGGGTGCGATCTTTATTTCGCGTCATTTCCGGTCGATGGCGCCAGGGCGAAAGTAGAAGTTCTGGCTTCGGCCACGCCGTATCTTGGCTATTCCGCGCGACCCAAAGAGGTTTTTCCTCGCGACGAGTTGCGGCCGGACGGCGGTTTCGTCTGGCGCTCCTGGGAAGAACTGGAGGCTGTGCTGAAGAGTGCGTCCAACGATAAGATCCTGACGGAAAGATCAAAGTTGATGCGCGTGGCCTATGACAATCTGCACCATTCCCGACTCTTCGCGGCGCGACTGGGAAATCTTTTGGAAGGCAAGAATGGATTTGACGATCCACACAAAATCGAGCGTGAGCGTCAGGCCATTCATCGCGTGATGGGTTGCGGGCAAGCTGCTGGCGCCAATCTGATACCGTCGCCTCCTGAATTTTCGATTGCGTGGCTCGAAGAGATGATCGAGCGCGCGACTGAATCCTAAATGTTCGCTTGCTCCAAGGATTTCTCCAGAGCTTCCTCGATCGTTGCCACGAAATGACTGTATTGTTCCGGCAAGGTCAGCACGATCACATCTCCGTTCTTGAGCTCGCCAGCGATGGTTTCGGGAAGATCTTCTATGGTCGCTGCGACGGTCAGGTCGGCGCCAAGACTGGTTAGGTCCGAGACCAGCAAATCGAGCTGAAATGGATCGTTCCTCCAGAGGGTTTCTGGCGGGGGATTATGTTCGTATGGGTGGGTTAGAATTATCTTGTCGAAATTGGACAACGCGCTCGGCAATTCACTTTGATATATCCAGGATCGTCCACCAGTGGCCCGCGGCTGCATTACCGAGACCAGACGTTGGCCAGGAAAGCGCTGCCGCAGTGCGCGCGCCAATTCCCCCAGCGCATACGGATGCGACGCCTTGTCGGTTACAAAAGTGTATCGCCCTACTTTTTTTTCTTCCTGTCGATTGGCCACGCCCCGAAAAAGTCTTAGAGCCTTGGCCGATTCTTCCAGGTCGATTCCAACTTGTAACGCCGCCACCGCCGCGAAGGCGGCATCGATTACATTCATTTCTCCACAGACCGGCACTTCGAATTGGCATTGCTTCAATTGGAAACATGACCTGTCTTTATGTAACGTCAGATCGTGGATTCGCATGGTTGCGGATTCGCCGGTGCCAACGATCAGAACCTTGCATTGGGCCGAATCCGCCAGCTGCACCGCCGTCGGGTCTCGCTCGGGAACAATCAGGCAGCCTTTGGTTGGGAGCGTTTCCATCAGGGCCGAGAAGGCGTTCCGCACGGCTTCAAAGCCTCCGTAAAGATCAGGATGATCTTCAAGAATGTTTGTGATCACTGCCACTTCCGGCCGGTAATATAGAAACTTTGGCTTCGGATCATTGAAACACGACGCATACTCATCGCCCTCGAGCACGGCCAACGCTGACTGCGCAAAGCGCGCCGGCGCTGAAAAATTTCTCGCGAAGCCGCCGATCAGGTAATCCGGTTTCGTCCCGGCGTGCTCGAGAATCCAGGCGAGCATTGCAGTCGTCGTCGTTTTGCCCAGCGCCCCGGTAACAACGATATTTCGAGAGTGCCGGAGAAAACGCTCGTGTAGCAGCTGTGGAAATGAACGAAAAGGAATTTGATTCTCGAGGACATATTGTAGGTCCGGGTTCGCTTCCGTCGTCCGTTTCCCCACGATCGCCATCGCGATGTTTGCCGGCACACTCGTCTCTCCCTCCGGCAGCGAGATCTCGATTCCGCAATCGCGCAGGTAGTCGCTCATCGGCGGATACGGACTTTCATCCGAACCGGTAATTGCCCACCCCTCGCGTTGCAGAGCCGTCGCGATACCGCCCATCGCCTTCCCGCAGATGCCGATAAAGTGTAGTCGCTCCTTTTTTCGTGTGTGGTCCACTGCCATCGAATGTCTAAGCCGTTTTGAAAAGTTTATGGAAGCAGGGCGCGCAACCTTCTCTGGCCGTGGAAACCTTTTGCTTCACCCGTCTGAGCTTATATGCTTCCGCGAAAGTGCCGATTCCTTTTTCGAAGAAAAGCCGGAGGAACGTCGTTCGCCAGGCGGCGGAAAATGGCGCTGAGAATAAGCGCTCCACCCGTGTCCGCCTTCGCCTTCGCGCGGATTGGCATCGGCGCAATTTTCTCACCGAAGTTCTTATTCCCTCGCTCTTCACGAAGCGTTCTGGCGATCACACCCCGCCGAAATTTCCGGAAATTCGAAAAGGCGAGATTTGCATTACATGGATTGGGCACGCTTCTTTTTTGATTCAGACGCATGAAGTAAATGTATTGATCGATCCGAATTGGTCGATGTGGTTGAAGGTGATCAAGCGGCTGAAACAACCCGGTTTCGAGATTAAACATTTGCCCGAAATCGATTTCGTTTTGGTGACCCACGCGCACTTCGATCATCTCGATCGGCGTACGTTGCGCCGCGTGGCGGCCGATCAACCGATCGTTGTCCCGATCGGAGTGGGAAATCTCGTGCACGATCTTGGGTTTCAGATCGTGCACGAGCTTGATTACTGGCAGACGGTCAAGCTCGGTCCGATCGAGGTTTCTCTAACGCCTTGTTATCACTGGGGCGCGCGTTTTCTGGCCGATTCGCATCGCGGCTTCGGCGGCTTCGCCATCGCGATGGATGGCCGTACGATTTTTCATTGTGGCGACAGCGCGTTTTTTCCCGGTTTCAGAGAAATCGGCGAGCGTTATAAGATCGACGTCGCGTTGTTGCCCATCGGCGCGTACGACGCACCGACCGGCCGAGTGGTCCACATGAATCCGGAAGAAGCGGTGAGAACGTTCACCGAGCTTGGCGCGGAAACTTTGATCCCGATGCATTACGGAACTTTTCGTCTCGGCTTCGAACCAATGGATGAACCGCTCAAGCGCTTGCGAGCAGCCGCGCACACGCATGGAATCGAAGATAAAGTGCTCGTCATGACCGAAGGCAAGCCGGTCGTGTTATGATGAAGAAAACGCCGAACGCCGAACGTCGAACATCCAATCAGGGGAAATACAGAGCTTCTGAATTCGGCATTGGACGTTGGACGATGGACGTCCGGCGTTTTCCTTGTTAGATGTCCGAGCCGCGCTCTACGCGTTCGGAAATAATCGGCGCAGTCATAGCCGGTTTGATAGTCGTCGCCTTTTCTTTGCTGCTGCTCTGGCATGACCCGCTTGTTTTCTGGAGCGACGATTATGAATTGTCGATCTTGCCCGTGTTCGCGGATGTCGCACGCAGTTGGAGCGAAGGTCACCTTCCTCTCTTAAGTCCATATTCGTGGATCTGCAGCAATCTCGCTGGTGAATTTCAATACGGAACATTCTCGATTTTTGTAAACGCAGCCGTCTTTCTAATCTGGAAATTCCCGCTGGCCTTCCCGCAACAAGCCGCCGCGCTTTCCATTACCCATCTTTTCGTGCTCGCGGCCGGCGCGTTCCTGCTCGCGCGCTCTCGCAGAATTTCCACTTCGCTGTCGATTTTCGTTTCCCTCATCGCGGCGTTGAACGGTTGGATCATTTGTTGGGGCGCGACCGATTGGTTCGGCGCTCTCGGCGCGTTTGCCTGGCTGCCATGGGCGTGGTGGGGAGTCGAGCGCGCGCTGGATCGACAGCGAGGTCGCTGGCGATTCCTGTGGCCGGCGCCGTTTGTCTATCTGCTGGTTACCGGCGGTTTTCCTTACACCGTCGTCATGCTCGCGGTGCTGATCGCATGGCTTTCAATTAGGTCATTAGTCCAATCCCGAAGTTTCCTGCCGATCTTGCCGATGGCGTTTGGCATTGCGCTGGGCTTCGGACTCTCCGCGCCGGCGTGGCTCGCGATCTTCGATTACCTCCACGGTTCCGCGCGCGAAGTCCAGCCGAGTTCCGCGCATTGGCAATGGCTTGTTCCGCCATCGGCGTTGCCCGGGCTTATTCTTCCATGCTGGACAGCGAGGTGGGTCGACTTTTCCACGCGCTTGATACCGCACTCGGCGATCGAGTTGGCTTGCGGCCTCGTGCCGCTGCCCGCTCTTATCGCCGGATTATGGACCAAACATGCTACGCGTGTAGCAGCGCACGCAGCGAATTCTCCTAAAGCGGAATCCGGGCGACTACTTTGGAGAATTCGATGGGAGCTTGGCTTGCTCTTGCTTGTGCTCTTGCTCGCGATGTTGCCGACCGCCGGCATGTTCCGTTGGAGTTTCCGTTGGCTTCCGTTTTTTCATTTGATTCTCGCGCTCTGCGCCGCCGAAGCGCTACGCGATCTCGCTGGGCAGGGCCGGCAGCGACTCATCGCGCGGCCCGGCCTCCTCGCTTTCATCCTCATCGTGTTGATCGCAGTCACGATGTCGATTTTGCGAGCCGGCGGCTCTCATGCATTTCCGCTTACGTGGATTCTGCTGGGGATCGCCACGGTCTGGGCGTTGTCAGAATTTGGCAGGCGGGACGCCGCGCTGCGGCGTCCAGGACAGCGTGGCGCGTCGTTCCTACCTCGCGAGTGGATGCCGGCGTGCGTGACCTTTGTCGCGTTGCTCGTGACCTATCTTTGCGTTCCGCCGAATGTCGGCGTTCCGAAATACAACCTTTCTCAGGAGCTAACGAAGTCCGCGCCGCTCGATCCGGAGCGGCTTTATTTGAGCGTTTATCCACCGCCCGAATTCAATTATCGCGTCGAATGGAAGCCCGCACCGATCGGTCAAATCCTTCGGCCGGGCAGCACATCGATGTGGGCAGGATTGCGCTTTGTAAATGGTTACAGCCCGATTCGTCCTGCAGGCATCGCGCGTCGCTTGAATTCACAAATCCACGGTGAGCTCGATCCGCAAATCGCGGCACAGATGCTCGAAAAAGAAGCCGGCACGGAAGGCGAGCTCGCGCGCATGGGCGTCGACGGAATTATTGTCTCGCGCGAATTCGATTTCGTTCCCAAACCGGATTCTGAGTGGAAGCTTACATTTTCGAACGATGAAGGGCGCGTCTATCATCGAATCGGCGAATCGCTTCCACGAGTACGCTCGGTCACTTCGATTGATTCGCGCCCACATGAGGGATTTGCCGCCGCGACAATTTTACGAGTTAACGATTCACGAAATCGCATCGAGATGGATGTCGATGTACCGAGCCAGGGCGGACCGGCCTTGTTGGTTTTTTCGCGTCCGTTTTTCCACGGTTATCAAGCGCGGCTCAATAACCAAAATCTTCGCGTTGATTCTTATCGAGGATTGTTTCCAATGGTGGAAGTGCCTGCGGGAACGCACGCGGAGCTTATCCTAAGTTATCGACCCTCGTGGCTAATGTACGGAGCGGCATTATCTGCGGTGAGTTGCGTGATCTTGCTCGTTGGATTGTTAGCTGCGCTTCGGAACATGCGCGCGATGGCGCTGTAGGGGCAGCCGTGTCGGCTGCGACATTTGCTAAGCTGCAGGCGGCACGTCGACAATCACTCACAATCAATAAACGTCGCGCTTGTAACGTTTGTCACTTTTGAGTTTTTCGACGTACGCGTTCGCTTCGTCCAGCGTTTTGCCCCCCTGATTCTGCATGATTTTGCGCAAAGCAGCATCGACATCCTTGGCCATGCGCCGTGCGTCGCCGCAGACGAAGAAGTGCGCGCCTTCGCCGTCCAGCCATTTCCAGATTTCGGCGCCGTTATCGAGCATGTGGTTTTGCACGTAGATCTTTTTTTCCTGGTCGCGCGACCAGGCGCAATCGAGCCGCGTGAGCAGCCCGTCCTTCTTCATTTGGTCGAGTTCCTCCTTGTAAAAATAATTACAGCTCGCTTTCTGCGATCCGAAAAAGAGCCAGTTTCTTCCTTTCGCTCCGACTGCTTTTCGTTCCTGCAGATACGCGCGAAACGGCGCAACGCCTGTTCCCGGGCCGACCATGATGATTGGCGTGTTGCCATCCTCCGGCAGACGAAACTTTGACGTGTTCGGAAAGACTGGGATCGGCACGTTTTCCGCGCGCTCGGCCAGGAACGACGAACAGACGCCTTTGCGCATGCGGCCATGACTTTCGTAATGCACGACATCGATCGTGAAATGGACCTGCTCGGGATGCGCCTTTAGACTCGACGAAATCGAATACAAACGCGGCTGCAGCTTCGCGAGAAGATCGACAAGCTCCTGCGGCGCAAACTTGATCGAGGGATGCTCGATCAGAAAATCGATCACCTCCATGCCCCAAAGATATCGGTCGAGGTCCTCTTTGCGCGATGGATCGAGAAGTTCGTTCAACAACGGCGCAGCGCTCGCGCGTTCCGCGATCGCTTTCAAAAACTTCGGCGTGGTTTGGGTGATGCGGCAATCGCGCAGCAACGCTTCGCGCAACGTCGTCGGCCCTTTCGGCCCGGTGACCTGTTCGTCGCCCTTTGCGCCGATCGTCTTAATGATTTCTTCGACCAGCGCTGGATCGTTCATCGGCCAAACGGTCATCGAATCGCCGACTTCGTAATTCAATCCCCAGCCTTTGAGATCGATCTCAAAGTGCCGCGTGTCTTTGTCCGAGCCCTCGCCGCAAAGGCTGCGATTGACGACGAGTTTCCCGGGAAACGGATTGGTGCGTGTGTAAGGCGAAGCGGGAGCCGCTGCCGTAGGATTGTCCGCCATGACGATGTCGATCTTACCCGCGATGATCGGGTTCGCTAGCCGTCGTTGCCGATCGCCAGCGTCGGGCAAACTTCCATGGCGCGTTGCGCCGCGGCCTTTTCGTCGTCGGTTTCCGGCTGTTTAAAAAAGTAAACGGCCGTCTCGTCGTCGTTATATTTCAAAAGATTTGGGGCTTCTTCGAGACAAACGCGGCACGGCGTGCACGTCGTGTCCACATACCAAGCTCCAGGAGTGTTCTGAGGCTGTTTGCTTGCTTTGTCCGGCATAGAATCTCTTACTACTAGCTTCGCTTAGGCGCGGCAACGTCTTTCTCACGGACTGGATCTCTACCCTGCCGGTTTGGACGTTCCTGTCAAAATAGGCCGGTCCTTCCCCGCGGCGGGCGCGAGCGAAGAGATCAGATGTTCGAAGCGCGCGTCTCCACGCAAGTCAGCCCAATCGGGGCTTAGTCTGAGATAGCCGTAATGATAGGCGTGCGGCATGTTTCGGAGCGATTCTAATTTGGTGACGGCTTCCTCCTTTTGGCCGCACCAAGCGCTGATCTGCGCGGAAAAAACCGCCAGATCCGCGGCGCCAAAGGCATCGCTGTTTTTATCGCTGGCTTGAAGAGTAATCGCCCGGCGTGCCTCATCGAGAGCTTGATCTTTGCTTCCAGTTGCAGCGTCTGCTTCCGCGAGCAACATCAGTCGATAGGGTTGGTCAGGCCGCTTCCCGAAGCTTTCCGCCAGAAACGGACGCGCTTTGCTGAAAGCATCGCGCGCAACCGATTGGTCTCCCCGCGCCCGCGCAATCAAACCCTCAAGCCTTTCGCGCGGGTAAAGTCCTTCTTCAAACTGCTTTCGAGGGTCGGCCGCAAGCGCGCGCTCCGCTTCGTCAAACTGTCCATCATCTAGGGCGGCCACGATCCGCGTGCGAGTTATTTTTTCGGCAAATTCCGGTTGCTTGGCCAACGCCTGACAAGCGGCACGAAGACCAGCCGTTGTCCCTTCTTCATTGAGCGCGAGTTGACCACGCTCCAGCGCGAACCAGTTCGGATTCAATCCGGCCGCCGTCGCTTGATCGAGAACGCGGCGCGCGTCGTCGTAACGTCGAAGAGATCGATAAGCATCTACGAGAAAATCAACCGTGTTGCGGTCTCGCGGGCTCAATTCATAAGCTTTTTCAAGATCGACGATCATATCTTGCCATCGCCCGTCGCGTTCCGCGATTACGCCGCTGAAAAATACGGTGGGCCAGCTGTTTGGAAGTTTTTCCTGTGCCAAAGCCAATTCCTGTCGCCCGCGATAATCGTCGCGATGTTCCGAGAAATAATAAACTGCCGCGGAAAAATGCGGCGGACCTTCGTTAGGACGAAGGTGCAACGCTTTTTGCACCGCCTCCTCGGCCAGAGCAAGCCGGTCCGGCGTGTGATCGTACATTTCGTACATGCTATTCTGCGCAATGGCGAGAATTGACCACGCCCCCGCAAAATCCGGATCGCGCCGAGTCGCTTCGGTGAGCAACGTTACCCCCTGAGCAGTGTTAGCTTGCAGATCGCTGTCATGAATCCCCTCGCTGAGTAACGAACTGGCTCGCAGAAAAAGATCGTAGGCCGCTACATCGTGGGTCGGCGCCTCTTCGATTTGTTGCTTTACGGCCGGCGACAAATGCGCTTTGAGTTGCTCCGCGATCTTTTTTGCGATCTCGCTTTGGATAGCGAAGACATCGTCAATCGGACGATCGTAATGCTCGGCCCTAAGATGCGCGTCCGTTCCAGCATCGATCAGTTGCGCGGTCACGCGCACGCGATTTCCCGCGCGTTGCACGCTGCCTTCCAACACGTGAGCGACCCGAAGCTTTCTTCCAATTTCGGGGATGTTATGTGTCGATCCACTTTTGAAATCCATCACACTGGAGCGGCTGATTACTTTCAAATCGCCGATCTTGGCCAGGTCGGTGAGAATTTCATCCTGCATTCCGTCGGCGAAGTAAGCGTTCTGTTTGTCTTCGCTCATATTTTCGAACGGCAACACCGCGATGCTCTTGGCGGAAGCCGCGCCGGATTCCGGCGGTGTCTTCGCGCGCCAGAATCTCCAAAACCCGAAAGCCAAAAGCGTGATTAGCGTCACGGCTGAAATCATCATCCAGGCTCGGCTTACTCTGTTTGTCGGGGCAATTGCGCCCGCGGTGTTTTGCTCTCTCGCCTTCTTAATTTTTTCCGGCAACACCGGATTTCCCAGTTCGTCGGTGTAAAAATTTACAATCTCGAGGCGGACGCCGTGCTTTACTTCGACCTCGCCTAGCGAATGCAAGTGCGACTGCCACTTTCGGTATTGACCCAAATCGTCGGCAACGCGTTTCGATAACAAGATGTGTCCGTGATCTCCGCAATCCATCACCCGTTGTGCCATGTTGATGCCCGCGCCTGCTACGTTCATCCGGTCGTTCACGTCGGAAATTGCCTCGACCGGGCCGCTGTGAATTCCCATTCGAAGTCGCAGCTGCGAATGATCTTTTAACGCCTTGCTAATTTCCATCGCGCAGCGGACGGGCGCATCGGTGCTGGTGAAGAAAGCGAGCGCCATTCCGTCACCGGTCGGAATTCGAATCAATTTCCCGCTCGCTTCCGCGCTTTGGAATTGTTCCGTGCCGCGCACCAGTCGAAACAATTCCTGAATCAACTCGCTCTGCTCATCTACCAATTGTTTCGAGTATCCGACAATGTCCATGAACAATACGTGCGCGATCTCTAGTTCCGAATCAGGCCTTGCTTCGATCGACATGTTTCGGCTGTTTGGCTAGGGCGCTTTCCTTTTCGTGGACGTCTCGCTTGGGATCGCCGTAGGTTCAACCTCGGGTTCCGTTGGGAGCGTGATCGGAGTCGCGGACGGAATTGGCGTCGGGATCGGCGTCAAAGTCGTGCCGCTTTTGGTCGAGAGTACGCCGCCGGAAAGCGTCACGTCTTCCACGCGATACAATTCTCCCTTGCGTCGAACATCGACATCTTTTGCGTCGCTGATTTCCGCGCGGCGATAAAAACGTTCCATCTCATCGAGATGAAATGGCCGCGCCCCGCGACGCCCAAACACAACCGTTTGTCCACCCGTTTCATCGACTACGCGATCGCGCTCGAGCCCGCGCGAAACGCAAATCGCTTCGCCTTTGGTGTGGTGAGTTGCGATCAACTTCGGATTCGGAAGGGGACTGAATCCCTGGGCACCTGGAACGGTGTCGGGCGAAATCAATTGCACGACGCGCAACCCATTTTTTCCATCGGCCACGAGTGCAAACTGCGAAGCGCTCACGCTCCCGATTTGCACCGCGCGGGTGTCGTTCAGCGCGCCGCCGGCGTTGAACATTTGATCGAGCCGAGGCGACTCAGGATCCTCAACATCGACAATGGCCAAACCTTCCGGACCGTTGGCGACGTAAGCATAAGTGCGCGCAACGTACAATCGTCCCGCGTTTCGCAGACGAACAGTTGCGCGCGGAAGAGGAATAGGCCGAGTCGGCTCAGTAAGATCGACAACCTTTAATCCGTCATCATCCGTGATGAATCCGTAGCGAAACTGAATGGCGATGCATCGTGGATTCTTCAGGAAATTTCCGGTGAGTTGTCCGGCGATGCGCGGATGCATCGGATCGGTTACATCGACAACGAAAAGTCCGCGCGGCGTCGTCATATAAAGCCGATGGCCGGCCGTCGCGACAAAGGTTGCACCGCTCAAGGCGCCGTCCGGATTAAAGACGACGTCCTTGTTCAGGAAATTGTCGGTGGGATTCCCGTTAACCAGCGTCGCGACATTGACGACGACCAGGCCTTCTACCCGGTCGGAGACGAAAACGAATGCGTAGAAGGGATCGATCGGTTGCTCTTCGTTTTCCGGAATGTGCAGACGTGCCGGATCGAGCGCGAGCGTGCTTGGCAACGCTACCGAAGTTGCATAAGGCGTATGCACATACGTGCGCTGGCCAAGCGGCGAAACCGGCGAAGTGACAATGCGTTCTGAAAATCCTTTTTGATCGATGTTCGCCACATCGAAGACTTCGAACCCGCCGGGGCCGTTCGCGGTGTAAAGATATTCACCGCGCAGCACGATGTCCTGAATGTCTTTGCCGGAATGTTCGTACGCTTCCTGTAACTCACCGCCAAGATCGACATGTTTCTTGTAATTCGCCGGATACGCGATGCTGTGCAGGTGGCTTCCGATGACTGCTTGCGGTTCATCTGCTTCCGTCCACACGACCGCGTGCAATCCCTCACGTCCTTCGCCGACATACGCGTAACGCCCGAAGAAATTCACCGTTCCGGTGCCGAAGCCGAGCAACTGTGTCATCCATGCGTTGTTGTCATTCTCCTTCGATAAATGGCAGTCCGTGCAAGTCTTGGTTGTTCCAACGCTGCTGGTGGTGTGCGGGAAATGCGGATTAAACGCCTGGCCGCTGTAACCTTCCGCGGAAAATGTTTGTTGCTGGGAGTAAACCCATTCGCGATTCGCATTCTGTGAACTGACCACGACCGCGCTGGACGATCGGATCACCGCCATCCGGTTCTTCTTCACCGTGCCGTCAATGCCGAGCATGAACACGTCGTCGCGCACGACTTGCGGATTGTAAGTGGTGTAGTTCCGGTCGGTCACGCCTTCGAATTTGTTTTGCGGAACGCGCTGGTTCGCTTTCATCGGCAAATGGCAGCCGAAACAACTCGTCGCCCACGAGGTGTGGCAGATTTGGCAATCCATCGCCGAATTGTCATGCGCGAGTTTGACGCGCCGCTCTTCCGGCGTGGCCGGTATGACGCCGCCCCATTTGTCTTCGTCCCGTCGCAAAGTTTTGGCGTAAGCGGACTTCGGATTATAGTGCGCGGAAAGCGGATCGATCGTGTCCATCGTTTGCGGAATTTCCCAGCGAACATCCGGCGACATGGTCGATTGCTGCCAGAGCATGTTGCCTTCCCAACTAAAGCGCGGTCCGAACGGCGTGTTGCTTGTGTGCAGCAAATCGATTTGTCCTGCGTTGCCGGAAGTAACCAGCGTGGGCCGTTGAGCGATCGTGCCGTGACAATCGATGCAATTGATCGTGGTCGCGTTGCGCGGCTCGCCGTAAAGCATGCCGTTGCCGTGAACATCAACATCGAAATGGCAATCGGCGCACTGCATGCCCTTCGCCAGATGCACATCTTTCAAATGCACCGCTTTCGCGAATTTGTTCCGGTCGTCATTGTCGATCTTGTTGTCTTCGAGATCGAGCAAGTTGCCTTTGCGGTCGTGTTTGAAGATCGCGCGAAAGACCCAGCCGTGTCCGTGATAATCGGCGAACTGCGTGTGCTTAAGTTGCGGGTTTAATTCCGCTACCCGATCGAGAAAATCTTTGTCGCCCCATAAACCGCGCGCCGCCGCCGCTTCCGGATTTTCCATTGTCGATCTTACAAGCTCGGCATCGGTCGGATCATGTTGCTCCTTCGGATACATGAACTCGCCGTCGGTCTCCTGGTCCCACCAGGTATAACCGAGATAGGGATTCACGAAGAGGTTTCCTTGATGCATGTGGCAATTCATGCATTGGCTTGAAGGAATCGAGCGCGTGAACTGATGCGTGATCGGATGTCCGCGCTCGGCTTTCGGAATCGTTTCGTCGGCGGTGAAACTCAGGCCTTGATGTCCGTACTTGCTCCACCAACCGGAGTTGGTCGGCGAGCGGTCGTTGGCATACACAACGTGGCAGGCCGAGCATCCGCTCGATCTGTAATCGCCAGGGTGATCGTTTGATCCGAGGAAGCCAAGCAACGGATCGTGCAAGCGCGTCTTTTGCAGACCGAGAAAGACCGGATCAGTGCGATTGAGCGTGCCGAGGCCGCGCTCGGACAAACGTCGCTCCGGTTTGCCACCCGGTTCGTCGGCGGTTGGAAGACCGAGCGAAAGTTGGTTGCGTCCGCCCTTCTCGAAAATGCGCAGAATATTTCCAGGGTTGCTCAAATTGAAACGAGGCAGCGGCTCAAGAAACGGAAGGATGCCGTGCGTCCGTGTATCTTCACTACTCACCGGTGTGTAGTTATCCAAGCGTAGCGGAACGCCGTCCGCGCCGTAAGCTTGGCCGAAGCGGTAGTTCTTCAGATAGAAACCGCCGTTATTGTATAAAGCCGCGCCCCAGAGCATCGCGCCGTGATTCATCATGCTGTGATCGACGTTGCGAATGATGTCGCCATGACAAAGGCCGCACGATTGCTGGGCGACGCGCAGGTCGCCGGGATTCATGAAGCGAATGAATTCGGGCGACTCGTGATTGAGCCACGCGTTTGAGTTCGGCGGATTGGCGGATGTTTTCCAAAACTCTTTGTTCTTCGGCAAGATGTGCGCCTGCTCCTTGGTCAGGCCGCGCGCCGGGTTGCCGCCGTGGCAATCGGTGCACCCGAGCACGACGTTTTCCGATTTATGCATCGGCTCAACGCCCTTGTGACACTGCAAGCAGCCGATGCTCTTGGCGTTTGCTTCGGCTTGGGTTTGATCGATCCAATTACGCGGCGGTAAGGACGCGCGTGCGATTGTCGATATTGCAGCGGGGACGGAGGTCGGCGGGCCGTAGCCGGAAGTGGCGAGTTCTTGGGCAATTGCTGAACTCGAGATGCTGATAAGAAGCAGCAGAAAACGCCGAACGCCGAACGCCGAACGCCGAATGCCGAAGTCATACAACCACAAGTTCATTTTGCATTTTTCTCCGTGGTTCGGACGCTGGCGGAGAAAATTCTGATAAGCTCTTCGATTTCACTTAAATTTGCGCGCAATGCAGCGCTTTCAGCAAGTTGCAATCGTCCGATCAAGCGTAGCCAACGCCACGTTTCGCGCAGTTCTTTCAGGCAAATACGCAACTTGTGCAGAAAATCTTTACGAGATTCCGCTGCTTCCACTTCGCCATGATTTGCGAGAGGCGAAGTGCCGCAACGGAGCAGCTGTCCGGCAATATGATTGCCCGCCTTTGTGTTTGGTAACGAGTCGGCCAACTGAACGATGCTCGCCGTGAATTCTAGAAGCCGCTCTTCGAGATCGTACTTTGGTCGCCGACTCCCTGCATAATTGCCATCGGGTGTCTCCGCCACGTACCCACTTCTGAATTCGAGATTGGGCGTTCGGCGTTGGGCGTTCGGCATTTTCTTCATTTAGTAGGTCAGCGTCAGCGTCACGATTCCGCTGTAGAGAAAATCATCCACGTGTCCGGGAGACGGGCCTGGATAACCCGGCACCGGTGTCGTATTCGCACGGTAAATGTCCTTGTAGCCTTGGCCCGGCACGAAAAATCCAGCGCCCGCGCTGACAATAATATTTTCGATGAGTAACGGCCGCCATTGAAAGCCGAGGCTGCAATCGAGTCCAAGATTATTGCTGGCGTGATTAGTAAAGAGCACTTGCTCAGTGACCGCGGTGTCGGCCGTCCAGACGTAGTTCACATTCAGGAAGCCCTTGAGCTTTGGCGTCACATCTGCGTCGAGACCGTAACCGACAATGACCGCGCCCGGATTGACAAAATTTGATTGGCCTTCCGTTTTACTCGTGCGGAAATCAGGCACCAAACTGTCGGGCTGCTTAAAGTTCACGGACGTGCCGGCGAGATTGAAGCCTTGATGCACGTAAAAGCTAAACGGGCCGCCGAAGAAAAACGGATGATCTAAAACCGTATCGAAGCCGGTAGCGTGCGAATTGCGTGGATTGTCATCACCGCTCGCGTAAAAGACCGATAACTTGTGCCGCATCCAATTTTTATCGATGGAAAGCTCAAGTGCGGCCATCTGCGCGCTGATCTCCACGGGTCGCCCGGCGATCCCATTGAAGCTGTCTTCACCAAAGACCTGATAAAAAGCGTGATCGATATTCAGCCAGCCGATGTGTCCGTCGCCCGTCCAGCCAATGTAGTACGCTTGCACGTAATGATCGCGCACGTCGCCGATCGGCGCCGGCCGCGTGATGAAACCGTTCTTGTCGTAGTGCTGGCTGTCGCCGTCGAAATTGGCAAGGAAATTAAGCTGGCCGGTGTAACCTTTCCAAATCAAATCCTGACGATAAACATTCGCGACATAAACCTGCTGGTCGCGTCGTTCGTTAATCTCATTTAAATCCGAATACGTGTCCTTCTCGAGCATGTCGAAGGCGGCAAGGTTGTATTGCCAGCGGTTGTCGTCGTAGTTGCCGAAGATGCGCGCGCCGAGATTCGTGTCGTCGAAAATGAAACCGCGGAAGTCGCTTACGAATGGTTGAATGCCGACGCGCGAGGAGATGAAATCGTAATTGTTCGACAAATCGCGGATGTGGATTTCGGCGAACGCTTCCTGCAATGAGAAGAATTCCTTTTCGCGCGTCGTCCCGTTTTGTGGATTGGGATTCACGACGTTGTTCTCCTGCACGTCGATGTAGTTGTGATTGTAAACGCCTAACAAACGCACCGCCCATTCCACCGGCTTGAAGGCGGTCTCTCCTTTGAAAAGATCGACACCGATCGAGAAATCGTTCGATGCAAGAATCTGTTCGCTTCGTCCGAAAAATTCGGAGCTGTTCGGTTGATTCGCGCTCACACCGCTCGGAGTCGGCAAGCGGCGCGCGTCGAATTGAGAGAAATCGCTGGCCGTGACGTTGAGAAAAATGTCCTGGCCATAAATCGGCGCATCGCCTTTGAACAAGCTTTGCAGATAAGGATGCCAATACTTTAATGTGCCGGACTGATACGCGGTTTCGGTGGAGGGATCGGCATAACGCTTCCATCGCCCGAAGCCAATGAACCAGCGATTCGGCACCGGCTCCGAGTCGGGCAACGCGCCGATTCCATTCGCCGATTCCGGATAGGTTTCGTATTCGAGCTTGCGCCGGCGCGGAACAACTTCGCGCACGCCTTTGCGCGGAAGCTGCAACGAACGCGGTAATGCTTCTTCGCCATACTCCGGAACCTGCGGCAGGATCGGTGGGAAAAGATCGGGCGGCGCTTCCGGCTCGGTCTGGTTACGCGCGCCGGGATCTGGATTGAACTGCGAAGGCGACAACGGCCCTTCGTCGTAGGCGTCGTTTTGCGCGACAACATCGACAGTTGCGAAAGTCACATCGTGTGGAAGCTCGACGACTGGCGAAGCGATAGCGATCGCGCGCGGAAGTTCCACAATTGGTGAAGGCAAAGCCGTGTCACGCGGAAGCTCGACAATTGGTGAGGTGAGAGTCACGTCGCGTGGAAGTTCGACGATCGGAGAAACGGGACCCAACTCGACGATCGGAAAGGAGGAACTTGAACCGACTAGCTGTATCGGCGCGCCATTGATGTCAAAAAAAAACAATAGCCCGGCTAGGGGCGCGACTTTCCGGCGCAAAATCGCGCCGGTGACACACTGAGTTGACCAGCGCATGGGAGGGCGAGGATGCCGGAAAATGCCTCCTATTGGCAAGCCTAACGGCACCGGCGTCTGCCCGGGGAAGATCGACAATCGCTTTTTGGCTATTTTGCGTGGCAATCCGCTTGGGATTTGATAATCCCGTTACCGATGAAGCTGCGAACCTTGCTCCTCGCCTCCGCGGCAAGTCTGACCGTTTCTTCAGCATTGGGTCAACTCACGCTTGCTGACGTTCAGACAATCGTCAATCGAGCTGTGACGCGCGCCGTCGCGATCTCGCCCAACAGCGTGATCGCGGTGACGGATCGTGAAGGTTACGTGCTCGGCATCTGGAATGTGGCCGGCGGCGAACCTACGGCGACACAAATTGCCAACGCGGTTTCTAAAGCGGGCACCGCCGTATTTTTGAGCAGCAATCAAAATGCGTTCACGTCGCGCACAGCTGGATTCATCATCCAACAGCACTTTCCTGACGGCGTGCGCAATACTCCTCCGGGCCCGCTCGTCGGTGTCGGATTTTCCAATCTACCGTTTTCCGATGTGAACCGGTTCAAAAAAACCGACCTGATCCCGACAAGCACTTCCCCGGGAACTTTCGGGTCGCCGATTCCCGGCACATCCCTTGATGGATCGCCCGGAGGTATGCCGATTTACAAAAACGGAATTCTCGTCGGCGGTGTGGGCGTTACCGGCGACGGCACCGATAACTCGATCCCGTTCATCTCCAGTTACGATAAAGATGAGGACGTCGCGCTTTCCGGCCAGCAAGGCTATCGGCCCTCTTCGAGCATCACGGCGGACAATGTTTTCATCAACGGTATCAGCCTCGCCTACACCGCCGTGTCGCCGACAAGTATCACCACGATCGTCTTGCAGGGAAACGCATCGGTGCAATTTCCACTTCAAGCCGCGCCGCCGCCGTTTCCCTATCCGACCGGAACGTTTGGCGGAGTGAGTGGCCAAATTCGTCAGCCGATTATTCCCGATCCAATTCCCGGGTTGATCAACGGCCAAGCGCGCCTTACCGCCGCGGAAGTCACAAGCATTATTAATTTCGCGGCCGATCGTGTTCGCATTACGCGCTCCGGCATCCGATTGCCGATCGGGATTCAGATGGAAGCCTACATTACCGTCGTGAATTTCCCGAATATGCCGGGCACACCGCCAACCGTGCTCGGTGCTTTCCGCACTGGCGAAGCGACTAATTTTAGTTGGGATGTGGCCGTGCAAAAAGGGCGCACCGCCGTCGGTTTCTCGAATAACGGAAACACCATGGCGATCTCGACCCGCACCGTCGGATTTCTGGCGCAGAGCAATTATCCGCCCGGCATCGATGGTCAACCTCCCGGTCCTTACAATGGGTTGCAGGAGATGCTTTCCATGCCGCCGCCCAATCCAAATTTTCCAAACGGCATCACAATTTTTCCCGGTGGCTTTCCGCTTTATCGAAATGGCCAAATGATTGGTGCGATTGGCGTTAGCGGCGACGGTGTCGATCAAGACGACATCGTTGCGGCATCGGGCACGCAGGACTTTCTCGCGCCCGACGCAATCCGTGCCGATCAATTCTTTTTCAAAGGCACGCGGCTTCCGTACGCGAAATTCCCGCGCGATCCCGGGCTATAGTGTCGCCTCGTCCGCTTATTTTTATTTCTGCGGTCAGTCGGGAACTTCGGAGCGCCCGGCAGTTGGTCGCCAATACACTGATCTTTCTCGGTTACGAGCCTGGCGAACAACCTCGCAAATCAACACAAATATCCGGATGCGGAGAGTGAGTTTCGCGCGTTAATCGTGCAGGCTTTGGCAAAAGAACACTGACCGGGATTGCCCCGCGTAGCTTGCGGCGACAGTCGTTAACTTTACACTCTCGTGCGCGTGTTCGAACGACGCGCTCGAACATGCCGCCACCAACTGATCCAGCGCCGTACGATTCGCCGAGTGATCAACGCCCGGCGATCGCGCCGCCAATTGTTCCGACGGGGCGACGACATGATCCTTACGCCGCGTTTCGGTCTCGGGGATTCAGTTTTTTCACGGCGGGCAATTTGCTCTCGATCGTGGGCCGTCAAATGCTCGCGGTCGCCGTCGAGTGGGAAATGTACGCGCGCACCCACTCGGCCACGGCGCTCGGTCTTGTCGGTCTAGTTATCGCAGTTCCAGTGGTCGCGCTCTCGCTGCCGGCCGGCCATTTGGCCGATCGATTCAGCCGCAAACGAATCCTTCTGGTTTCGCAGATTTTTAGCGCACTGGCTTCCGTCGCGCTCGCCTTGGTTTCATGGAAGCATCTCGCCATTCCGCAAATGCCCATCTTGCGGCAGGGAAACGGAATGCTGCGCGCGATCGCCACTGTCTTCGAGCGTCACCATCCGGCATTTCATTTTGACGATGCCTCCATTCCTCTGATCTACATTTTGCTTTTCTTCTACGGCACGGCACGCACTTTCGGGTGGGCGGCGCGCGCTTCGTTTTTTCCGACGCTCATCTCACGCGACGCCTTCGCGAACGCGGTTACGTGGAACAACAGCGTCTTCCAGATTGGATCGGTGGCGGGCCCCGCGATCGGCGGCTTTCTTATCGCGGGCGCCGGCTTTCCATTCGTTTACGTTCTCGATGCACTTTGCGCGCTGGCTTTTTTCGTGCTCGTGCTGCCGATCCGCCATGGCACGCGCATCGCTAACCGGACAGACGAAAGCACCTGGCGCAGTCTTGTCGCTGGTTTGCGATTCGTTTTCAGCAAGCAAGTTATTCTCGCGACTATCACGCTCGATTTGTTCGCTATGCTGCTTGGCGGTGCGACCGCCCTGCTGCCGATCTTCGCGGACAAAATTCTGCATTGCGGACCAGTCGGCCTCGGTTGGATGCGCGCGTCGCCTGCCGTCGGCGCGTTTGTGATGGCGCTCGTCGTCGCCTATCTACCGCCAATGCGGCACGCCGGTAAAGCGCTGCTTTGGTGTGTCACCGGTTTTGGAATCGCGACGATCGTTTTCGGCGTGTCGAAAGTTCTCTGGTTATCGCTCGGCATGCTGTGTCTGGCCGGCGCCTTCGACAGCGTCAGCGTGATCATCCGTGGCTCGATCGTTCAGCTGGTCACGCCGGATGAGATGCGCGGCCGCGTCTCCGCTGTGAACAACATTTTTATCGGGACCTCGAACGAGTTTGGCGCGCTCGAGTCCGGCCTAACTGCGGCGCTCTTCGGCCCGGTTGTTTCAGTCGTCGCCGGCGGAATCGGGACGATTCTGGTCGTGCTCGGTGTCGCTAGGTTTTGGCCGGAGACGCGCAAAATCGGGGCGCTCGATAGAACTTTGCGCTAAGATCGACATCGAACGTGAAAGTTGCTGTTGCCCAGATTTCGTGCGCTCTCGGTGATCTCAACGCGAACCTTCTTAAGATTCGCGACTTTTCTTCGCGCGCCAAGAGTTCGGGAGCTGAACTGATTATTTTCCCGGAAATGGTCGACACCGGTTATTCGATGCCGGCAATTCATGCCCACGCGACTTCCTGGACCGATGGAGCCGTTCCCGAAATGCAAAAGATCGCGAAAGGTTTTTTGATTGGAATTATCTGCGGCGTTTCGGAACGAGACGGCCCGTCCATTTACAATTCTCAGGTTTTCATCGACGCGAACGGCGAAGTCGCCGCGAAATACCGGAAGATTCATCTATTCACTGCTGCTCCGATCGAAGAGCACAAATGCTTCGCGGCGGGCGGTGAATTCACAAGTGTGGCGGTCGGCGGATGGCGTTTTGGCCTTAGCATCTGCTACGATCTGCGGTTTCCGGAATTGTATCGGACGCTTGCCGTCGAAGAAGAGGTGAGAGCTTTCATCATCTCTTCGGCCTGGCCATTTCCTCGCGTGGAACATTTCCGCACCCTGGCAACGGCGCGTGCGATCGAAAACCAAAGTTACATGATTGCCGCGAATCGAGTCGGGATGGACGACGGCGTCACATTCTGTGGCTCATCCGCGATTATCGATCCTTATGGCGTGGTTATCGCAGCTGCTTCGACGGATCGTGAAGAACTCATCCAGGCTGAAATCTCGGAAGAGGTCGTGAATTCTGTGCGGGACCGGATGGCGGTGTTCGCGCAGCGCCGGCAAGATCTTTACTGAAAAAGTAATGGCAGCCATGCCGGCTGCGTCTCCAAATTTACAGGCGACACGCTACCCGCTACAGAATTCTAGAACGCGCCGTGCAACGAAATCATTCCGTACGGCGCGCCGCCATCTTCGTTAAAGCGGATATGGGCGCGATAGAAGTCGAAGCTTCGATACGGCTGATAACCAGCCTCCGTTGTCAGCGTCAGGACCGGCGAGATTTTCCAATCGAGGCCCGCCCCCGTTCGCACTTCACTGTAACTGAGCACAGCATGATCGAGTCGCGGATTTCCGCGTGCGTCGCCAAAGCTATCGTCCACCCGAAAATTCGTCTCTATGATATTTGCGCCAACAGACAGCGTGACATCTTTGTTCCATTCAAACTCGATTTGCGGTTTCGGCAAAACGGCGTCGATCACCCACTGCCGCGAAACTTTCCAGCGAACACCGGCGGCTGGAAGCACTGGATGTTTTCGCTCAATGTCGACGCTGACGCCAGCGATAAACTGCAAGTTGGGATTATAAATGTAGGTGCCGCCGGCGACGAACGGCATATTGAAGTCGTCCGACATGCTTTCGACGCCGGTGTTGTAAGCGCCGGGCTGGGCTTCTACTCGAAGGAGGATGGAATCGGAAATTTGCGTATCAAGTCCTATGACCAAGCCGACCGATTGCAGTGTGTCCGGAATATGATCGGTGTTGGAAACGCTGAAACCGAATCGCTCCCATTCCAAGCCCAGCCGCAATATCCCAAAGCTGACTCGCGGAGTGAAGACGAAGCGCAGGATAGAATCGTTTTCATCAAAGTTGTTCACGGACTGGCCGTTTCTCCTGTGAACGTCGCCGGAACCGACGTAAGTTTCTTCGGCTAGGTATTCGCCGGAAAAACCAAACAGGCCCGGTTCTTCCACTGCTTCTTCAGCCAGCGTCGGCCCGCTCAGCCAGCAAAGGCCGAGCAAAGCCGCGACGAAGTGGAAAGATCGACGATTCATTCGTCAACGCCCGCCGTTGTCGCGCCGGAAAAGTGTCACCGCTTTGGAAATGTCTTTCACCATGGCAGATTCAGAACCTAGCCGCTCGACGCCGTGGAGCGACGCGAGCGATGCGGACGAAATCATGTCACCCCGCCAGACAAGAGTCGATGCCTTTCCTTCGACCGTTACCGGCCACATCTGATAAAGCGCGAGCGCGACGTAATAGCCGCCGCTCGCGTAATAAAGAATGTCGGCGGCCTGGTAAGTTCCGCCCGCACCGGCGCGACTGTAAAACCCGCCTAGCGTGAGCACGCCGCGATCGTCCACTTCGAGAAGTTCCCAATACAATTCCGGAGAGAGCGATCCGGCGCCACGGCCAATTCCGGTCTGGCCGAGGAAACCGGAAAACTGGCGGCGAATTTTCTCCTGTTGTTTCAGCAGTGAATTCGCCTCCTCGTTCGGACGAATCGAATCGCCAGTGTGATCGTACGGCTGCTGCGCCGACGTTCCGCCTTTGATGAAACTTGCCGCGCGCCCGGCCAGAATCTCGCTCCAAAATGTGGCGACCGCCTGAGGCATCGCGCCACCACCGCTCGCGTTGGTAGCGGAAAATCTTTTCGCTTCATCCTTACTGATTTGAAGCTCGGAACTGACTTTTTGTGTGGCGGCGACCAGCGTGCCGACAGCGCTGTTGTCCGGCGCACTCTTGAGCTTGGCGAAATTTGCCGGGCTGGGGGAGTTGGGAAGATCGGAGTGTAGAAAAACTTTTAGTTCGCTATGTTTGGTCGGGTTCCATTTCCGAAGCGCTTCGATCTGTTGCGCCGGTGAGCCCGACGCAACGTAACAACTTTGTACGGACAGAAATTGCCCGTTCATGGGCGGGCCGTGCTCCGTTCTTACATTGCTCTTCGCGAGTTCTGCGATGTCGATCTTGTCGAAAATGGAGAAACCGGCCAGCTCGCTGGCCGGATCGGCCAGAGCGATTGTCGATCTTGTGATGAGAAAGGCAATGAGTGCGGCGGCGACGGAATTCGTGGGGCGAAGACGCCGGAAAGCTCGCGGGATTTCAGATTTCATGAGTAAAGAATAACTATTCGTCGTGACGGATGGTTGCAAATAGGCGGGCATCATCGCAATAAAGAATCCAGATGAGCGAGCCAGTCATTGCCCTAAACAGCCTGAGCAAGAGCTTTGGCAATGTGCACGCGGTGCGCAATGTGTCACTCACAATCGATGCCGGCACCATCTTCGGGTTTCTCGGCGCGAACGGCGCGGGCAAAACCACGACCATGCAAATGCTTTGCGGGTTGACCCATCCCACGGGCGGCACCGCTTCGATTGCTGGTCACGAGGTTTGGAAAGATCGGCATCTGGTGCGAACGAAATTCGGTTATGTCGCGCAACGCTTCAGCCTTTATCCCGATCTTACCGTCGAGGAAAATCTTCGCTTCTTTGGCGGCGCCTGTCGGGTGCCGGCAGGCGAACTCAATGAACGCATCGAACGTCTGCTCGGTTTGACCGATCTCGAGCCAAAGCGGACGACTGCCGCCGGAAGTTTGTCCGGTGGGATGCGTCAATTGCTCGCCTTGGATTGCGCGCTGATCCACGATCCGCTGTTGCTTTTCCTGGATGAGCCAACGGCTGGCCTCGACCCGGTTCATCGCCAACAAATTTGGAATTTGCTCTACGATTTGAGCAGCCAGGGCAAGACCATCTTCGTCACTACACACTACATGGACGAAGCGGAACGGTGCACGGAAGTTGGCTTTCTCGATAGCGGACAGCTTCTGGCCAAGGCTTCGCCACGGGATTTGAAGGAAAGCTTTAACGCACGATTGCTCGAGATCGATGTCGAACCGGTCATGCCGGCATTGGTTCGGTTGCGCGATGTTCCCGGTGTCCTTGGAGTTTCCTTGCGCAGCGGAAGTTTGCGGATTTACGCGCCGCATCCCGAGGAGTTGATGGCAAAGTGGCGCGCGAACTGGCCGTTTCCGGACATCCGTTTACTGGGTGACCGCCTGGTCGAGCCCGACATGGAAGATGTTTTTACCGCGTATTCGCAGCGTTACGACACGCTCTTGAAAAGATCGACATCATGAAAGGAACATCTCTCAGCGCGATCGCGAGCGTCGCTTACAAAGAATTTCTGCACATTTATCGCGACCGGCGCGTTCTCGTGCTCCTGCTCATCCTGCCGCCGGTCTTCACTCTCATTTTCGGTCACGCCTTTGAGGCGGATGAAATGACAAACGTGCCCGCGCTCTTGATCGATCGCGACCACACGCCGCGCACGCAGCGTTTCATCGACATCGTGGAAAAGAACAAAACTTTTCAATGGGAAAAACTGCCGGCCGAAGTGAAGGACGAATCCGATCTGCTCAAACACCACGTCTGGGCTTCGCTCGTCTTGCCCGCGGGCTGGAGCGATTCGCTGGCAAAGGGCGACCCGCATCCACTCATTCTTTATCTCGATGGCAGCGACACGAACACGGGTTCGGCGCTCGAAGGGAGCGTGCAAAAGAGCTTGGCCGATTTTCAATTGAAGGAACGCGACGCCATGATCGAGACGTTGCCCGACGATGTGATTGAGCTTGGCAAAAAACTTCCGGTCGAAATCCGCAAGCAATTCGTCTCACTCATGGAGGCGTGGTCGGTCGAGAGCAGGATTCTTTACAATCCCAAGACGCGCTTCATCGATTATGTCGTGCCGGGAATCATCGGTCTGATTTTGCAACTGCTCACCGTGACACTCATGGCCTGCACGATTGCGCGCGAGCGCGAATCGGGAACGCTTTACCAATTGATGGTCACGTCGCTGCGACGCGGCGAGATCGTCATCGGCAAGATCTTGCCGTATCTCGCCGTCTCAATCTTCCTGATCGTCGTGATTCTGGCGCTGGCCTGGTGGCACTTCGATGTCCGATTCCATGGGATGCCTGCGTTGGCTGTCATTTGTTTTCTTTTTCTGCTTTGCTCGCTCGGTCTCGGTCTGCTCATCTCCGCGATTTCCCGGACGCAAACGCAAGCCATACAATTTTCCGTGTTCTTCCTGCTCCCGGTCTTCGTCCTGTCGGGCGCGTTCGCGCCACTCGATCAACTGCCGAAATTTATCCGCTACGTTTCGGAACTTTTTCCGCTCACCCATTTCTGTCGCGCGTTTCGGCTGGTAAACATGTATCACGCGAGCGTTTCGTTTTACGCGGTCGATCTTGTTGTGCTCCTGGCCGGCGCGCTGATCACCTTCGCCGGCGCGGCCTTTCTTTTGAAACGAATCGAACAATAACTCCGTCGCATTCCTCACAAAAGCTTGACGTTACGCGGCGAGCTCAAAAGAATCGCGCCATGAATACTCTCCCGATTGCACTACCTAGATTACTCGCAGTTCTTGCGACTGCGTTGCTAGTTATCCCATCGTTTGCGCAAGGCCAAACGTCTGCACCCGCGACCAGCCCGGCGGCCAGCGCTAGTCAAACCGCCGCGACTGGACAACCGAACCCGGCCGAGATGATGAAGCAGATGATCGAGCTGGCGAAGTTGAACGACAACCACAAGCTGCTCGCGAACTTGGCCGGCACTTGGAGTTACAAGGTTAAATTCTGGATGAACCCCGATCCGAAAGCGTCGCCGAGCGAATCATCCGGCACTTCCGTTACTAAGGCGACGATGGGTGGGCGTTACTTCGTCACCGACGTCACCGGCATGATGAAGATGCCCGGCGCGGACGGCAAAATGAAAGATGTGCCGTTCAAAGGCATGTCGCTTGATGCCTACGACAATGCCAAACAGAAATTCACGTCTTCGTGGATCGACAATATGGGCACCGGCATCATGGCGTCAGAAGGCACCTACGATCCCGCGACCAAGACATTCACCTACAACGCGGAAATGGAAGTGATCCCCGGCATGAAGCAAAAGGTCCAGGAAATGATTAAGATTGTCGATAAAGACCATCACACCTTTGAGTATTACGAGGACCGTGGCGGCCAGGAAGCGAAGACAATGGAAATCAACTACACCCGCAAGAAATAATCAGTCTTTCGCCGACTCAGTTTTAACAAAGTCCGGGCCAGCCGCGCCGTCGCAACGGAGGCTGGCCCTCTTTGTCCCTAGAATTCCGCCTCGGTGTCTAAATTCCGCGCCTGGCTGGCTTTTTCCCGGATCTCGGCTATGGTTTACAATGTCCAAACCATCTGGTGCTACCTTCGCGCGTCGGGCGCCCGACAACATCACTGAAGAGCTTGTTGCGGTGCTTTCTTCCAAGGCCTCATTTGAATTCAAGGCCCTGTTCGACATTATCTTCCTCAATCTCAAGGAACGGAATGCTGCCAGTGGAGGGGAAGAGATGCTGCGCTTGCGCACCTATGAAAAGCTTCAGAGCCTCGTCAGCCAGGGCACGGTCACGAGAACGGTCAACGGTATCACCAAGAAATATAAGGGCGTCGCGGCGCGACTAGTCACCCTAAACGCGGAGATGAAAGTCTTACGTGCCGAATGGGGCCAGAAGCTTCTGGCCAAGGCTGCCGCTGCCAGGAGCTGATTGCCACCGCTCGCCGGGCTTTCGAAAGCATTTAGCGTTTAGCGGTTAGCTCCGAAGGGTTCGCGAGATGAGTTGTGGAGGGGTTGATCGGGACGTTGCAGAGTGACTACTTCTCGACGTCGCGACGGAACAATTGGATCGCTTTAGCCGATTCTTTCACCATTTCTTTTCCGGCAAAGAAGCGATCGGCGCCGCCGAGATAGGATCGGAAGGGCGCGGATACGAAATCGATTTGCCAAACGAGCGTTCCATTCTCGACTGGAAACAATTCGTAGAGCGTGATCGACATGAAATAGGTGTCGGAGGTGAAATAGGTACAATCGGCCAACTGCCACGATTTCATTTTTTGCGCGCAGAGAAATCCAGTATGCACGGTGGTATGGCCGCGCACGAGGTTTTGCTGCCAGTAAGGCACGATGACGTCGGCGGGATTTCCGTCTCCGGCAAACGGACGGGCGCCGATCAGCGGTTGGAAATGCGCGGCAACTTTCGGAGCGAGCTTCATCAATCCGTCGAGCTCGGCGCGAATGGACATGTCGAGGTAGGAAGCGGAAAAATGCGGGAGCGCGTTCAATCCGCCGGATGCGAGCGCCTTGTCGCGGGACGCGAGAATGTTCTTCCAGAATTCAACAACTTTGGCGTCGCGTTGATTCAGTAAAGCTCCAGTCAGACGCGCGGCGGCTGCTTCATTCGCCGTCACGAACAATTCGCCAGGCTTTCCGGTGTTCAGAGTTTGCCAGGTGTGATCGATCAACCATTTGTCTTTGGCATGATCGGAACTGAGCGCGAGCGAGTCGAAAACATTTGCTGGTGTGGGCCAGTTGTATTCGCGCAGGAGCGAAATCTCGAATTCCGGATGTTTCGACGTGTCCCAATGCAGCAATGTTTCACCAACAGCCGGCAATGATGCGCGCACAAAAAAGCAGGACTCGACGTAAACGCCGCGCGGAAAACTTCCGAGCGGACCGCGCACGCCCGCGATTTCGCCGCGCTTAAGTTTGTCGAGATCGAGCGCGGGTAATCTCGACGCCGAACGAATTTGGTCGATCGGACTGCCGGCAAATGCCACGCCGAGCGGTAATATTGTTAAGACGCCACAGAGGGCGAGGAGATACAGCCGCACTTTCCGAGCCTAAGCTAATTTAGAACTTCGCGCTGAACTCAAGCCGCAGGAATGGCGCGGGATCGGAGCGGAAATAATAATCGGCGCGCGTAAATGCGAATTGGCGCTGAATAGCGTAACCGCCGGCTAGATCGATTGAAAAATTTTGGCAGGGCGAATAAACGAAACCAGCGTTCGCCCGATACTCCGAGTAATCGACCTGTGCACCATCGAGTTTGCGCGGAAGAATCGTCTGGTCGTGATCGGTGCGAAAAGAGCCACCTGCCAGTTCGCCGCCCGCATAAACTTCGAAACTCTTCGTCGGCCGATAAGTCAGGCGCGGTTCCGGGACAAGGGCACTAACTTCCCACTCATCGTTTGGCCGCCAAACCAAACCGGCCAGAGGCAGGACCGGATAGTCGCCGCGAAGAAAATCCGCGTTCGCGCCCACGAAAAGGTAGAGATGGTCCGGCTGCAAAGTGAAGGCGCGTCCCAGAGTGATCGGCGCGTCGAAAGATGCGATGCCGATATGTTCTTCGGTATAGAAGCCAGGTTTGACCCAGATGAACGCGCCGAGATCGCTCCCATGCATGTAATCGACGCCGATGATGGCGGCCATGCTTTGCAAGTGCACCGGAACCGGCGCGACGGTGTGGCCGAAATCAAAACGGTTGTAAGCAAGGCCGAGACGCAGATAAATCGGGTCTTTGATCAGAAACCGGTGGTTGTATTCGAACCGACTTTGAAACGAATACTGTTCGCCGAAACTCACGCCGCCGTGCACAAGGTTGCTCTCGAAAACGTAACTGCTCTCGGTCTCGACCCAATCGGTCGAAATTTTTTCCTCCGAACTCGATCCGGCGGACAACTCCGGTTCCGTAGCGGCCAGCGCCGTACCAGTCACGGACAAGCTGGCGAGAAGAGAGAGAACGGCGAATTTCATGTCGGTGTTGTTTAGTCCATTCGTGTCTCTAGCACAACGTGGATTCGTTTTTCAGCAGATTACGAACCGCTGAGCGGAATCGTTTCGCCGATCTTCATCTCTCGCATTTCACTCTTTGCGCACTGTTTTTTGAGCGCGGCAGCGAATGCTTCCGGTGTTCCCGTCAAAACCGGAAAGGTGGCGAAATGCATTGGCACGACCATTTTCGGCTGAACCAGTTTCACGGCATAGGCCGCGCGCACCGGACCCATGGTGTAGTGATCACCGATGCAAGCGAGCATGACGTCGATCTGGTGAAATTGCGGGATCAACGCCATGTCCCCAAACACGTCGGTATCGCCGGTGTGATAAATGACCGGACCGTTGCGAATAGTAATCACAAAAGCTCCGGCCGCACCGCCATAACGCGGCCCAGATTTTTCATTAACCGTGATGCCCGAACCGTGATCGGCTCGAACGAACAGCACCCTTACTTCGCCATCGAGCAAACTGGTTTCGCCCCCGAATAGGCCCCCGCTGGCTGCGTCCGCCAGCTCAGCCGGGTAGCCGAGAAAGTTTACGAGCGCGTCCCCCAGATCGTTGTTCGCGACCAACTTCGCGTGCGTCCGCCGGCCAATCTCCACCGCATCGCCCACATGGTCGCCATGCCCATGGGTAATAAACATCAGATCGACCTTGGTTAAATTCGCGAGATCGGTCTTGGCGTTTTTATTTAGGGGATTTGTAATCCAAGGATCGATCAACAGGACTTTGCCGGTCGGTGTAACAATTTTGAAGGCGGACTGACCGTACCAGGTGAGTTGGGTGGCGTTGGTTTCAGGCATGAGGAGATAAAATCAGAGATAGGAAGCCGAGCAAAATATTTTTCTGGCAGTTTGTCATTCTTCGGTCGCCGCGGCGACCGAAGAACCCCGCAATCGAAACTTTTACATCCATTTCTTGGAACGTGAACATTGGCCATGTGAGAGGTCCCTCACTCCGTTCGGGATGACAGAGGGTTGGCGCCATTCGATCGACAGTTATCCGGCGCGAGAGTTGACGAACGGCGAGGTGAATGAAATCAATCAACTGTGCCGACTCCGGAAAAACATCTCGCCGCCACTCACCCGAATTTCGCTGAGCTAATCGCTCGCTCTAGGCGTTACAAAGTCACGCCGGAAAAAAGCATCCGCCCGTTCGATGCGCTCGCCGAATCGATCGCTTATCAGCAATTGAGCGGCAAAGCCGCCGCGACAATCTGGGGCAGAGTTCGCGCGCTTTTTAAGGAAAAGTATCTCGATCCGAAATTGGTCCTGGAGACGCCGGATGAAACTTTGCGCGCGGCCGGTTTATCACGCAGCAAAGTGGCCGCGCGCAAAGATCTGGCGGCGAAAACCC
>PMTM01000015.1 GCA_003167365.1 Spartobacteria bacterium
GAGCACCATTGGCCGTGTTGTTGCCGCCAATGTTGCTATAGAGCGCATTTTGACCAGTGGCCGTGTTGCTGCCGCCGGTTGTGTTGCTAAAGAGCGCTGAATAACCAGTGGCCGTGTTGTTGGCGCCGCTTGCGTTGTCGCGGAGAGCGTCTGAACCCATCGCCGTGTTGCTGAAGCCGCTTGTAAGGAATCCGAGCGCGTAGAATCCCATGGCAGTGTTATCGGGGCCGGGGGAGGGAGCCGAGCCAAGCGCGTTATTTCCCGAAGCGGTGTTATCATTACCGCGGTCTTCCACTTCGCCCGGACCGGTTGCGCCCGTTGCACCAGTTGCACCCGTAGCTCCGGCAATACCCTGACCGGTAGCGCCGGTTACACCGGTTGCTCCAGTGGCGCCATTGGTTCCGTTGGTGCCGTTTGTTCCCGGCGATCCAGTAGCTCCAGTTGCGCCGTCCGTTCCGTTGGTCCCATTTGTTCCCGGTGCTCCAGTAGCTCCAGTTGGCCCGGTCGGGCCGGTAGGTCCCGTGGCGCCCGTGATGCTGCTGGGCGGGTCCAAATCGTACATCTCCAATAATCCGATACCCGTGGTGTTATTTTTTCCCCTAATAATGGCGGTGTAACTGGCGTCGGATGCCAGAGTGATAAGAATGGCCGCTTCCCGTGGATCGCCCGGCGCCAGGCCCGTGGCCTGAATATCACTGGCATTGGACGCGTCCATCCAGTTGTCATTGGAGCTGATAAGGGTGCCGTTCGTGTCATGCAGCTCGATGGTGGGATCCATCAAGCGCCCGGAGATTGGTGCGCCGTTGACTTGAAGCGAAGGACCAAGCCCGCGGATGATGACGCGTTTGGTCGCCCCGGCCCCTGCTCCCGAATCGCTTCGGATGATGAATCCACCTATTCCGACATTGTCTCCCGTCCCCACAGCACTGCGGGCCGAAATATTGACCAAGGCTGCTGCTGTCGTTCCGGTGGTCGCCGGAGGTGTGTTGCTAGTGCCGGCGAAGGACGTGGTGTTCAGATCGCTGGCTTGCATTGGTGTCGGAATGCTTGCCAGCGCCAGCGCAAATGCGGCGACCACAAGCATAATTCTAAAGTGCGAGTTGAGGGTTGAATTCATGTTTATTTTGGTGAGGTGAAGTTAATTCCCTGCCATCCATTCCCACGTGGAAACCGGGAAGCACCCTGATGAGGCTCGAGAAAAATTCGCCTCACTTCGGTTGACTCCGGACTCCAAGTGAATCTGGAGATCGCGTAAAGCGGCTTTCCAGCGGAGATCCCAGCCCCACGGGCTTATTTCTTCAGCCCAGCCGAAGATGCGTTGAAACGTCGGGTGACGTAATCGAGTCGGTTTTTACATGACCCGACCTGCGCCGGTCAAGCACCTTATCTCGCTGGAATCACTCCGTTTCAGCTTCCGCATCGATCTTCGCTGGATAAGATCGACAATGTGAAACCGAACAAACTTTTCATTGGCGCGGCGGCGACGATCATGGCCGCGATGCAGGCAATCCAGGCGCAGCCTACGCCGGAACCGCGGAAGCCGGATGTTTCCAACAAGGCGCTGATTACCAAATCGACGTCGAGCACGATGGCGAACGTAAGCCCCGAGGTAATGATGTTGCACAAATTAGCGGACGATTATTACGCGTGGCGAAATGAAAATTACCCAGTAGCCAGCAGCGATTCCGGTCTGCATACCTGGGATAATAAGCTGACCGATTACTCCCCTGCGAAAATCGCGGAGCGAGCGCAGCATGTTCACGCGTTGCTGGAAAAAGTCCGCGCGCTGAAGACCGACAATTGGCCGAAGGACGACCGCATTGACGCGATTCTTTTCCGGTCCCAACTCGAGCAGGTTGATTTCGGAGATCGTGTTCTAAAATCGGATCGAACGAATCCGCAGATTTACGTGGGCGAATGCGTGAGCAGCATTTTTTCTTTACTGAAAAAGGAATACGACACGCCGCGGAACCGCGCGGTGTCGGCGACAGCGCGATTGAAGCAAATGCCGGCGTTGCTCAAACAAGGGCTGAGCAATTTGCAAAGCCCGGTAAAACTTTACGCGCAGCTTGCCATACAATCGGCACGCTCGGTCGATTCGCTTTTCACCGGCAGTCTCATGACGCTCGATGCCGGTCTTACGCCGGCTGAGCATGATGAACTCATTAAGTCGCGCGACGCCGCCGTTATCGCACTGCACAATTACGCGGACGAACTCGAGAAGCGCTTACCCAAGATGGTGGACTTTTCGCCGATGGGCGAAGCGAATTATAATTACTATCTCAAGCATGTTCTGCTTCTGCCGCTCGATGCGCGCGAAGTAGAAATGATCGGACGGGTGGAGCTGGCACGTTATCGCGCGCTCGAATCGCTTCTGCCCGATCCGAAACTGGCCGATCCCGATCCGTCGCGCAGCGCGAATATTCCGCCCGATCAAGCCTCGTTCTTGAAAGCTTACGAGAGTCGCGAGCAAGAGATGATCAATTTCCTCAAGGAACATCATCTCGTCACGATTCCCGATTATCTCGGTCCGTTTCAAATCCGACAATTGCCCGAGGCATTCAAACCAACGAGCCCCGGCGGCTTCATGAACCCACCCGGCGTTTACGATAAAGATCCGTCCGGTTTCTTTTTTATCCCGACTTATAATCCACAGTCGAAAAATTTCTATATTCGTGCGGCCATTGAAGATCCACGGCCAATTCTCGGTCATGAGGGAATCCCAGGACATTTCCTGCAGCTTTCCATCGCCAATCATTTGAAAGACGAGATTCGCCGGCAGCATGGCGACAACGTGTTCGTCGAAGGCTGGGCGCTTTATGGCGAAGAGATGTTGATGCGGACCGGACTTTATCCGAACAATTCCGCTACCTACGGACAAGTTTTGCGGCTGGCGCGTTATCGCTCGGCCCGGATCGGGGTCGATGTAAACCTGCACACTGGCCGGTGGTCGTTCGAGCAAGCGGTAAAATATTTCATGGAAGCCGGCGGACTCGATCGCGAGGCAGCCGAAGGCGAGGCGGCCGGGGCGGCGTCAGATCCGACACAAAAGATCAGTTACATTATCGGCAAATGGCAGATCATGAATCTGCTCGGGCGTTACAAAGATCGACAGGGAGACAACTTTCGAATCGGACAGTTCCATGACGATCTGATCAAGAACGGGAGCCTGCCGGTGTCGATCATCGAATGGATTCTACTGGACGATCCGGCGTCGATTCAAAAAGTGATGAGTGAAAAATGACGAGCGAGATGACAAACTGTTGGCTTCGTTTTGGCGTCGTAATTGCAGCAGCTTGGCTATTCGCCGCCTGCGGGGGTAGTCCTCACCCTCGCGCGGTCGGCAATTCTGGCGCAGTGGCCGCTCCGGCATCCATTGAGCTTCGTTCTGAAGTTCGCGTCGCCACGCTTTACTTTCCGGCCGGGATTTACACGCTCACGTCGGCGGACAAGATCGGTTATTATTATCGTGCGCCGCGCAAAATCCTTCAGCACACCGCAGCGAGCTCCTTCCCGCGTGACGGCGGAATTTTCGTGAGCAAACGCAGTCGCGACAAACTGCGCGGATATATTTATTTGGCCGGTGCGATCACGCACGTCGGCAATTTTTCGAAAGCGGATTACGTCTTTCGCAACAACAACGAAGAACAGGACGTCCCTGCGGCCGGACCTTACTGAACTTTGTAGGCTTCGATGAGAGCGATGCCGGTCGTGTTATTTTTCCCGCGCAAAATTGCGGTGTAGCTGCCTTTGGTCAGAATGGTCAGGA
>PMTM01000007.1 GCA_003167365.1 Spartobacteria bacterium
TCGCTGAGCTAATCGCTCGCTCTAGGCGTTACAAAGTCACGCCGGAAAAAAGCATCCGCCCGTTCGATGCGCTCGCCGAATCGATCGCTTATCAGCAATTTAGCGGCAAAGCCGCCGCGACAATCTGGGGCAGAGTTCGCGCGCTTTTTAAGGAAAAGTATCTCGATCCGAAATTGGTCCTGGAGACGCCGGATGAAACTTTGCGCGCGGCCGGTTTATCACGCAGCAAAGTGGCCGCGCTCAAAGATCTGGCGGCGAAAACCCTCGACGGCACGGTTCCGTCGGCACGCGTCCTCGCTCGTATGAGCGACGAAGAAATCATCGCGCGCCTCATCACCGTGCGCGGCATCGGTCGCTGGACCGCCGAGATGCTGTTGCTCTTCGATCTCGGACGGCCCGACGTCTGGCCGGTGGACGATTACGGCGTGCGCAAAGGTTTCGCGAAAACTTTTGGCCGCAGAAAACTTCCGACCCCGAAGCAACTCCGGAAGTTGGGCGAGAAATGGCGTCCGTACCGCTCGGTCGCGGCCTGGTATTTCTGGCGCGCGCTGGACGCGCCCGAGAAAACGAATCGGTTCGATTAGTTGCCGCGGCAACACGCACATTGACTTCGGCACCGCGACTTACTAAAACGCCAGCGTTATGGCGACCATTCACATTACTCGCGGGACAACGAGCCTCGGCACGTTTTCGGAAGAAGAAGTGCGCGAAGGACTTCGCAGTGGACGTTTCGCTCTCACGGACCTGGGTTGGCGTGAGGGGATGGCAAGCTGGGAAGCGCTTTCAAAATTTCCGGAGTTTGGCGGAGGCGCGTCTCCTCCTCCTGTAGCATCGACCATCGCACCATCGACCGCTGCGCCGAAGGCGGACGCACCGGCGCCGCGCAGTGGATTGCCCTGGGAAAACCGTCAGGGCCGCCCGTTTTTAAGCGCGTTCATTGAAACTTTGCAGATGATTTTAAGCAGACCAGCCGAGGCTTTTACCGCCATGCGGCGTGAAGGCGGCTTGGTCGATCCGCTGCTTTATGTGCTAATCGGCGGGACCTTTGGTCTCATCGTTCATTTTATTTACAGATTCTTATTCATTTCACTCAACATTTTCGCGGACCGGAGCGATCCTTTCGCGCATTTAGGAATAGTAGGAATTGGATGGATTTTTCTGCTGATTTTCACACCGGTTCTCATTGTCATCGGGGTTTTTATCAACGCGGCGATCATTCATCTGTGTTTGATGCTCGTTGGCGGGGCGAAGCAATCATTTGAAACCACGTTTCGGGTTATTTGTTTCACATGTGGATCGGTCTATCCCCTGCTGATTGTTCCGGTTTGTGGTAGCCTCATCGTCGGCATTTGGGGTCTGGTTTTGTATTGCATCGGTTTGGCGCGCGCGCACGAAACCGACACTGGCCGCGCGGTTCTGGCGGTGCTCCTGCCTCTGATTTTGTGCTGCGGCGGCCTATTTTTGCTGATCATGTTGGGTGCGTTCGGCGCCATGACCGCGCTTTCGCATCATTGACCGCGAGCGATGCAGTTCTTACGCCGTCGTCTCGCTCCGGGTGAGACGGACCATGAACTGCTTTGGCTGAGTGTATCGGCGGGATCGCTCGCGTGCGCGGCGGTTTGGCTTGCCCTGGGTTTGCCGTGGCCGCGCTGCGTATTCCACGATCTCACCGGATTACCATGCCTAACTTGTGGCGCGACGCGGTGCACGATCGCGTTTTTGCATGGGAATTTCCTCGCCGCGTGGACTTGGAATCCTTTGGCCTTTCTCGCTCTAGGCGGCGTGGCGCTATTTGATCTTTATGCTCTCATTGTTCTCGTCTTCCGCGCGCCGCGTTTGCGAATTGTCGCGTTCACACGACGGGCAAAAAACTTCGCGCGACTCGCGGCGGTCGCCACACTCGCGCTCAATTGGATTTTTCTGCTGTCGCACTGGCGTGATTTCTAACGAATTGGTCGTCGTCCCACATCGTCCAATGGCGCGCCGCGATGCTGCTCGATGAATGCGGTCGGATTGAGCCAGCCGCGAGTGTCTTCACGATAACCCGGACCGATGAACGGCGTGATGAACTCGCGCATCTCGAAATGCAGATGCGCGAAATAGCGGCCGTTAGCCGTCCCGACGGTCGCGATCTGTTGGCCGCGGCGGACGTCATCGCCAACGTGCACAAGCATCGACTCGACGTGCCCGTAATACGACTGCACGTACTTTCGTTCGCCATTCTCAATGTACGCGTGCAGCACAATAACCACGTTGCCCCAGCCCGGGCCGGCGGCGCGCGCCAGCAGGACGCGTCCATCCGCTACCACGTAAATCGGATCACCGAGATCGCTGTTTTCACCGCCAATACCGTTTAGGTCGTCACCGAGGTGGCGATTCTCGGTGAAACGTTGCGCGTTGTACGACATCGCGCCGTTTTCACTTCCGAGCGGAAAATCGAAGCGCGTCGCGGTTGGAATGGAAGCGAGCTCAAGCGGCGAAAGAAGTTGAAAGGCTGGATCGAGTTTCTTCGGGCGCGTCAACTCCGGCCAAAGTTTGATGAAGAGGGTGGCGAGAAATGCAATCGCAAACACGGACAAGATCGACAATGCGAACTTCAGGCTGGCGATTCGCAATTTCATTCGAGCCACAGATTAACACGGATCAAACACAGATAAGAAATGCATACGGTTCCAATCGGAAATCTGTGTCGATCTATGCTTATCTGTGGCTAATCTAAGGGAATGCGGATTCTCGTCACCGGCGGCGCGGGTTTCATCGGTTCTCATCTGGTTGAGAAATTACTCGCGACTGGACACAGCGTCGCCATCCTCGACGACTTCAACGATTATTACGATCCGAAAATCAAGCGTGAAAACATCGTTGGCGTTTTGAAAGACGTCGCTGTTTACCATGTCGATCTTCGCGAAAACGGCGCGGTGCGGGATTTGTTTCACCGGGAAAAATTCGAAACCGTGGTGCACCTGGCTGCGCGCGCGGGCGTTCGTCCATCGATTCAGCATCCGCAGCTTTATTACGACACCAACGTCAACGGCACGCTTCATCTTCTGGAAGCGGCACGCATGACCGGCGTTGGGCGCTTCATTTTCGCATCGAGTTCTTCCGTCTACGGCATGGCCAAGACGGTTCCGTTCTCGGAAGACTTGCATCTTACCCAGACGATCAGTCCGTACGCCGCGACCAAGATTTCCGGCGAATTCCTCTGTTCCACTTACTCGCATCTTTACCAAATGCGGGTCGTCGCGTTGCGTTACTTCACCGTTTATGGCCCGCGCCAGCGTCCCGATCTTGCGATCCATCAATTCGCTAAGCGGATTCATGCCGGTAATCCGATCGATCAATTTGGCGATGGCACAACGCGTCGCGATTACACTTACATCGACGATATCGTTCAAGGAACGATCGCTGCGCTCGAATACAACGGACCGTTGTTCGACATTTTCAATCTGGGCGAAAGCGAAACGATTCAGCTCAAGGATTTGATTTCGGCGATCGAAAGCGCGCTGGGCAAGAAAGCGAAGATCAATCGTTTGCCCGAACAGCCGGGGGATGTGCTGCTAACGTGCGCGGATATTTCCAAAGCTCGGCGATTGCTCGGTTATAAACCAACGACGCAGCTTAACGAAGGTCTGCCCCGTTTCATCGATTGGTTCTTAACCAAGGTAGCGTAAGCCTCCGGCTTGTGCCTTACCGGTCGCAGGCGAGACGCTTGTGCTACTTTTTAAACCGCGATGAATTCATCAACCCCGTTGCCGTTTGAGCAACGCGCCTGCTTTGTCGCCGGCCAGGCCAAATCCGGCACCACGTTGCTGACCGCTTTGCTCGACAATCACCCGGAGTTGCTCGTGCTGCCGGAAGAGACCGCGTATTTTCCGACTGTCCTGACAAAATACGGATCGCGCGGCCGGCGCGCGCAGTTCGATTACCTCACCACGGAATCCCGCTCGAACGTGCTCTTCGGCGGTACCTCCAGGCGCGGCAAACGCGATTACTCTGATTTTCCCCGGGCAAGCCTTCTCAACACATTCGAACACGCCGCTTTCGATCCTGCCAAGATCGACCGCGATCTTTTGGTATTAATGGCCGAATCCTACGCAACGACTCTCGGTCTTTCGCTCGACCGCATCAAAAGATGGGTCGAAAAGACGCCAGCCAATCGCGATCACGTCCCGGCGATTCTTTCCCGATTTCCGCACGCAAAGATTTTGGTCACGATGCGCGATCCCCGCGCGATTCTCGCGGCGCAAATCGCGTTGACTGCGAGAAAGGCGAGAAATTTTTCCGTTTACTATGTGATCGCGCATTGGCGCGCGGCGGCGAAGCTCGCGAAACGCGTGTTGAATGGCGAGGTGGTTGGATTGGTTGTTCCGTACGAGCAACTCGCGCGTGAACCGTCGATCTCGATGAAAAGAGTCTGCGATTACCTCGAAATCGCGTTCGACTCGGAAACCGTGCTCACGCCAACGAAGGCGGGTCTTTCCTGGTCCGGCAATTCCGCCTCGCAGGCCGATTTCTCCCAGATCAGTGCTGAGCCGATCAATCGCTGGGAGCGCGAGTTGTCTGAGGACGAGATCGGATGGGTTGAGTGGCATTGCCGCGATCTCATGTCTGAATTTGGATATGAGCTTCGGCTTGAGGGTCGTGCCTTGCGCCATTGGACGAAACCGATTCGCGGCGAGCGACCGCGCGAGTATTTGAAGTCGCGTGCTTACTCGTTGCGAGACGATTGGATCCGCCGCTAGGATCGACGTCTTACTAGTGGAGACAGCGCGTTGGCTGTTCGGATCCAGCGGCGTGGCATCCCTACCGCCATTTTCCTTATACTTGCAATCGGCTAGGCGCGGGCGATAATCCCGGCCAGATGTCGGGAATCTTCTTCGATGATCCGGACCTCCGCTTCTAACAACGACTCAGATTTTTGTGATTATGATGCGAACTTTTGCATCTTGGCTGTTTCGTTGGCCAACCATGGCGGTTTACGGTTCGAGACGAGTTCATTTCCAGCATGACAGGACGGAGTTTCCGATGGCGTGGCCGAGTGCTTGCAATTTTAAAGGTTCGCGCGCCGCGGACTGTGCATCAATCGATGCGCTCCGCCCATTTTTTAACTGGGTAAAATTCAAGGATATATATGAGACCTCATTCATCCGGGAGAGGCGGCCGGCGTTCGCGCGGCGGATCCCGCCGGCGCGGCGATCGTCCGCGTTATCAAGACGCGGGCGCGAAAGCTCCCAAGAAAACATTCTGGCAGCGACTGGCTGCATTTTTCGGAAACGGACAAAAAAAGCAGAAGCCGATGCAGGCGGGGCGCAACGGCACGCAGCCATCGCGTCCAGCGCGCAAACCTGAAGCGATCGAAGTCACTTCACCGCGTCTTTACGTCGGCAATTTGTCGTTCGACGCCACGGAGAGCGATCTCTTCGAATTGTTCAACGGTGTTGGCCATGTGCAAAACGCCGAGGTCGTGAGCTACCGGCACAATCAGCGCTCGAAAGGATTCGCTTTCGTGCATATGCAAACGGTCGACGAAGCGAAACGCGCGGTGGACGAATTGCATGACAAAGAGTTCCTCGGTCGCAAGCTCGTCGTGAGCGGCGCGAAAACGAGCGAGCATCAGCCGCGAGATTAAATAACTAGTTGGTTTTCAATCGGGAGATGTTGCGCTTTGGGCGGGCATCTCCCGATTTTGTTTGTGTAGAGCGCGTGTTCTCACGCGAAGCTAAGAATTGCGGCTGGGGATAGCCGCCACTACACCTGATTTGTGAGGAATGTCTTTTTCATCGTCGGCCCGACCGCTACAGGAAAATCTGAGCTCGCCGCGGACGTAGCGCGCGCGATCGGCGCGGAAATTGTCAACGCAGACGCGTTTCAAATTTATCGTGGCCTCGATCTTCTCACGGCGAAACCCGACGCGGCCACGTTAGTAAAAGCGCCGCATCACTTGCTCGGGACGATGCCGATCTTTGAAGAGATGAACGCGGAAAAGTTTCGCCGCGAAGCATTGCGCGTCATCGAAGAAATTCACGCACGGGAGAAATTGGCCATTATCGTTGGCGGCAGCGGTCTCTACATCAAGGCGCTGACGCACGGTTTGTCCGCCGCGTCGGCGCCCGATCCGAAACTGCGGGCAGAGCTTGATGAGTTAACGCTTGAGCAGTTGCGAAGCCGGCTGGTCGATCTTGATCCGAAAATCGCGGGCAAGATCGATATGAAGAATCGACGCCGGATTGTGCGCGCGCTGGAAATTTGTTTGGCTACGGGCAAAACTGTAGCCGCGGTCGCTGACCGCGGCCCGCGACCACCGGTCGCGGCTACACCAGACGGCGTATTTGTTTTTCGAAACCGCGAGGAGCTTCATGCGCGAATCAATCAGCGCGTGGAAGCGATGTTTGAAAAAGGCGTGATCGAAGAAGTGCGAGCAATTGCGGAGGTTGGAGCGACGGCGGCCAAGACAATCGGCTTGCGCGAAATTCGCGAACATCTCGAAGGGAAGACGTCGATTTCGCAATGCATTGCCGCCATTCAACAGGGAACCCGCCGTTATGCCAAAAGGCAATTGACCTGGTTCCGTCACCAAACTAGCT
The DNA here is from genome assembly GCA_003167365.1 of Spartobacteria bacterium. Lineage (GTDB taxonomy): Bacteria > Verrucomicrobiota > Verrucomicrobiia > Chthoniobacterales > UBA10450 > Palsa-1382. The sequence continues at coordinate 6,585 of PMTM01000007.1, forward strand.
TCGAACAGCTGAACTTATCGCTTCTAACTCACGAAGAAGCCGCCGAAGGGATTTCGCAACGAGCGTCGCTCGTAGCCAAGGGATGATCGAGACACGCCCGCAAAAAACACACGAGCGCGCAATCCTGATTGGACTGGAACACGGAGGTGTTTCGAAATGGGATTTGCGCGATTCGATGGAAGAACTAGCGGAGCTGGCCCATTCGGCCGGTGCGGAAGTGGTTGATACGGTCACGCAAAAATTACAGAAACCGACCGCGCCTTATTACATCGGCAAGGGCAAAGCCGAATCGATCAAGGATTCCATCCAAGATCGACAAGTGACTTCGGTGATTTTCGATGACGAACTTTCACCGGCGCAGGGGCGCAATTTGGAAACCTTGCTCGCGCGCAAAGTTCTCGATCGTACGCAACTGATTCTCGACATTTTCGCGCAACGCGCGCGCAGCCGTGAGGGCCGCTTGCAGATCGAGCTCGCGCAGTTGCAATATCTTTTGCCGCGGCTAACTCGGATGTGGCATCACCTCTCGCGGCAGACCGGCGGTATCGGCACACGCGGTCCCGGTGAAACGCAGTTGGAAGTCGATCGTCGCCGCGTCCAGGAACGGATCTCGCGTTTGGAACGCGAACTCGAATCCGTGCGCAGAACCCGCGCGGTGCAACGGCAAGGCCGCAAGCGTCATCAATGGCCGGTCGCGGCGGTGGTTGGTTACACGAACGCGGGCAAATCGACCCTGCTAAATTTGCTCACCGGCGCGGATGTCGTGGCCGCGGACAAACTTTTCGCCACGCTCGATCCGACCACTCGGAGTTTTACTTTGCCGAACAAGCAGCGTGTCCTGCTCACCGACACGGTCGGTTTTCTGCGGAAACTTCCGCACACATTGATCGAGTCGTTCAAAGCGACGCTCGAGGAAGTAAGCGAAGCCGACTTACTGATTCACGTTGTCGATCTTAGCCATCCGCGCGTGGACGAACAGATGGAAGCGGTCGATAAAGTAATCAAAGAACTCGACGCATTTGGAAAACAGACGCTGATTGTTTTTAACAAGATCGACAATCTGGCGAACAGGGAGCTGGCGGAAGCTTATGTGAGCAGGTTCCACAACAGCGTCGCGATCTCCGCGCGCACCGGCGAAGGCGTGAGCAAACTCGTGAGCGCCTTGCAAGAGGCGCTTAGTTCCTGGCGATTGCGGTTACAGTTTCGCCTTCCCGCGAAAGAATCGGCATTGATGGCCGAAATTCATCGCGTCGGCCACGTGCTTGAGTTGCGTTACGAAGACGAGAACGCGTTGATTGTCGCGCATGTTCCGCCGCATCTCGAAGCGAAGCTCGCGCCGTTCTCTGAACCGTAGTTGTAGCCACCGGCCTGTTGCCGTTTCTGACGGCGCATAGCGCTGCGGCTACATCCATATTGCGCGTCTCCGCGCGTTCGAGCATCTTGCGCGCGATGAAGCTGATGCGGCGAATCTTGACGCGTGCCGGGCTCGATCGCGTGCCGCCGGCTGTGCGCAAGATCGTGATCGCAGTCATTGGAGCGACGATTTTTCTCATCGGCGTTGCGCTGATCGTTTTGCCTGGGCCAGCGTTTATCGTCATTCCGATCGGCTTGAGCATCCTCGCCAGTGAATTCATCTGGGCGCAACGGGTGATAAAGCGTGGTCGAATCTTCCTGGAGAAAGTTGTAAGAGTCGCAAAATGACTGCTCGCGAACGCGTCGCACAACTTGTGCAAGTTTTTCCCGAGATTTATCCGGGGGCGCATTGCGAACTGATTTTCAAGGATCCATTGCAACTGCTAATCGCGACAATTCTTTCGGCGCAATGCACCGACAAACGCGTGAACATGGTCACGCCCGCGTTGTTCAAGAAATATCCGACGGCCGTTGATTACGCGAAAGCGCCCGCGGCCGAACTCGAAAATGCGATCAAATCGACGGGCTTCTTTCGAAACAAGACAAAGAGTATTCGCGCGGCAACATTGAGAATTGTCGAGCGCTACGACGGCCGCGTTCCCGACACAATGGAGCAGTTGCGCGAATTACCAGGAGTCGGGCGCAAGACAGCGAACGTTGTTCTCGGAAACGCCTTTGGAAAAGGCGATGGAATCGTGGTGGATACGCATGTCGCGCGGCTCTCGCATCGGCTTCGCCTGACGCGACATGTCGATCCGGAAAAGATCGAGCGCGACCTAATGAAGCTGGTGCCGCGCGAATACTGGACAGTTTGGAGCCATTGGCTCATCTGGCACGGACGCCGCCGCTGCTTTGCGCGCAAACCCGATTGCAGTCAGTGCGAAATCTTTCGGCTTTGCCCGAGCGGCAAGACTTTTCTGCGAACCGGCGAAGCGCGCAAGCCCGAAGCGACCACCTGATGAACGGCGTTGGCGTCGCAGATTGGAAAATGCGCGCATGCAGATGTTGATCTTTCGACGGAACGTTGAAGCAATTGATTTCGGATGACCTACACAGTGCAAGTCAATTTGGATGACCCTTGGTTCGATCGACCGGTCGGTGTGCCGGTGTTGGATGCAAGGCAGTGGGGACCGCAACTGCGTTTCTCCGCTCCGCCGCGTTTAATCGAAGAATTTTATCGCGAATACGAATCGCAGATCGCGCCGTTCGTGCTTTACGGATCGGGTGATTTCCATCATCTGAGCGCGCTTTGGATTCGTCGCGTCACTCAATCCATTGTCGTCGTCTCTTTCGATAATCATCCGGATTGGGACATTCGTCCGCCGAAATGGGGTTGCGGCGGCTGGGTGAATCGCGCGCTGGAGTTGCCGAACGTGCAACGCGTGAGCGTATGGGGCTGCGGGAATTTTGAGTGCTGGTGGCCGCGACAAATTTTCGGCAATCGACGCGCTGAGCGGGAAGGAAAATTAGATGTACATCCTTGGGCGGACGAACGTCCAGTGGAAGATCGACGACGGCGCGGGGCGATCTTGCGCGAGAATTGGCAAGAGCGTTTCGAAAAATTCGCAAGCGATCTGCGAGGCGAGAACGTTTACGTCACAATTGATCTCGATTGTATGTGCGCGGAAGAGGCGGCGACCAATTGGGAAAGCGGCCGATTCACGATTGTCGATCTTACATGGGCGTTGGGAAAACTGCGCGAATCCTCGCGGATTATCGGCGGCGATATTTGCGGCGCGTATTCACCGCCAAGTTACGCGCGCTTTAAACAGCGCCTCGCCGCGGGATTCGATCACCCGAAACTTAACCTGCCGAGCGCCGAGCAAATTCGAAGAATCAATTCAACAACGCTGGAAAAACTTTGGCCGGCGTTAGCTCAGTGAAACCAAAACAATTCCGGCACTGATTAGCAGAGCGCCGATCGTCAATTGAAGAGTGAGTTTCTCACGAAGCACGACGGCGGCTGCGACGCTGATAAAAATGACGCTCAGTCCCTGGAACGGATAGAGATAGCTGAGATCGAAATGTTGAAGCAGGCCGAGCGTTAGAAAGAACGAGATGGTCATGCAAGAGGTTCCGCAGCTCAAAAGCGAAATGACTTTGGCATTCCGAAAACCATTCGCGGTGGTCGATTCCATTGCGTGTTTCAAAAGGAGCTGACCGGCAACGAATGCAATCAGCGAAATCAGAATCAGAACGAACGACCACAAAGTCATAAACGTTCTTCTAAACGCGCGACTGGTTTGGCCACGACCGCCAGCCCAACAACGACCAGGGCGATGCCGCACCACCGTCGCGGTGAAATCGTTTCGCCGAGAATGAACCAGCAACTCAGCGGCACGAGAACATCGACAACGCGCGACAACGGAAATGCGACCGAGAGCGGAATGTATTTGAGGACATAAAGCCAGCTGAGAAAGCTGATGATCACGAAGACGATCGCCACCCACACCAGCGGCGAAGCCAGACCGGTTATTCCCGTCCATGACCAATTTTCCGCAAGATGCGCCGTGGCCGATGCACCGCGTTTCAGAAGTAATTCCGAAACGAGCACGCACAGGACGCTTAGCCAAAGCTGAAACCAGGGATTGGCAAAACCGGAAGGTCGGTCGCGCATGAGTGGCCGTGGTGGGGTCTAAAGCTCGTGGGCGTTTGGAAAACGGCGCAGCACGGGATCATGCCGCGTCGGCTCCAGATATTTTACGACGCGGCGAAAGATCGGATTCAGGAATGCGGCGGTATGCATGACGTAAAGATCGAGCGGCATCAATTCGCAGCCAAGATGCAACTTTGGGTCGTAATTTAATGGGCCGCTTACGTACTCATCGAGTCCTTGCTCCATCGCCCAAGTAAGAACGTCACGCAGCGTGTAAAAGTAGAGATGCAGGTCCAGCGCCACCTTGTAATCCAAACCGAGACACTCGTCGTAAAGCTTGCCGTCGTGCACGAGACAGCAACTAAACGCAATGATCTTGCCTTCCAGTCGCCAAATGAAAAAACGGACGCGGTCCGGCATGCGTTGACTAAGGCTTCGAAAATAATCTTTGGTCAGGTGCTCGAACTTTAACGGCGAACGTTCGTGGACTTGCAAGTAGAGCGGATAAATCTCATCGACGGACGGTGTAATATCGGTGACGACCTCCATGTCGATCTTGGCCGTGCGTTCTGTCTTCCGAAATTTTCGCCGGAGACCTTTCCGCGTGATGTAACCCAGTGTGGCGAGATAATCGTCGAAGCTCGCATGTTTCAGTGAAAGCCGCGTCATGGGCATGCTCGGCACGCGCGCGTAACCGTTAACCGAAAAATTTTCGAGCGTTTGGCGATAGTTCGCGGAAAAATCTTTTAAGACAACGAGAGACGCTTTGTTTTGCTTGGCGTATGTTTTGAGACAGGCGTGCAACGATTCTGCCACCCAGGATTCGTCTTCCCGCTTGCACGCGGCGAGATGACCTTCGCCGGCTGCGCAACCAACCATCAGGATGCGCATGGTCAGGAACCGCGGGAATTTTCTTCGGACAAAATCGACAACCGTTCTGATTTTGCCGGGAACGCCTTCGACCAAATTCTGTCGGACAAAGAAAACCGGCTGTGCCGCGCGAACAACGCCCGCGGAATCCTCCAGCATCAAGTAATGAAATTCGAAGTCGTTGTCCAAAGTTCCTTCGAGCATCTCGTAATAGCGATGGTCTTTGTAATGGCCTTGAAACGCCTGCCGCCAGGCGTCGTGGTCCTGTAACTCGGCGCGCGTCAGAATCTTGGCAACGCCGTTTGGAACGGGAATGGTAGTGCAGACTTGCATGAAACAGGGGCGACCCCGCGAAGGACGAAGGTCGACCGAATCTCGCCGGTCGGCAACCCGGCTCAAGCGGGTCGACTTGGCGTCGTCCACAACCCGCTAAACAAAAAACACGGCCGAAGCCGCTCTGTTTTTGGTAGCGACAGCGCGACGCGTTGTCTTAGACGCCGCTGCGCAGCGTCCCCAGCTACGGGCCTTGCTGCTTGGCGCGTTCTTTGATGTAATTGATCACATCGCCGACCGTTTGCAGCTTCTCCGCGTCTTCATCCGGAACTTCGACGGAAAATTCTTCTTCGAAAGCCATGACGAGCTCGACGATGTCGAGAGAATCCGCGCCCAGGTCTTCAATGAAAGATGCCGTCGGCGTCACCTGCTCTGGATTTACGCCGAGTTGTTCGACGATAATGTCCTTAACTTTCTCTTCGATGGGTTTGTCGTTGGCCATAAATTTTGGTTGGTTGCGAGGACTTAAAGCAGTCCAAACACAGCATGGCAAGTAAATGAATTAAACAGGTTGTCAATCAATTTCCGGTATGTGGAGGCGCATGTCCTTATGCGCGGGCTTCTTGTGCGATCAGCTGCGGCTGAGGACAGCCGCCGCTACAGCCCGAGTTTACTTCCGGCGCGCTTAGCGTAGAAGAGGATGGTGCCTTCTTCCGCCGCCGAGCCGGGCGATTTGCTCGATCTGAAATTGTTGCCCGCGTGGCTAAAAGAACCCGCGGATGCGAAGCGGTTCGAGCATTACCACGGGGAAGAAAGCCACGAACGAACCCGCGACAGGCGTGACCCCGGTCAACGCTTCGGAAAAGCGAAACCGCCCCGCCGGCTCGAACAGAAGCGCGACACAGATCGAGGTTCGCGCCCGCAACGGCCACAGGATCGGCACAGACAGCCGCGACAGCAAAAAGATCGACCTACGGGAGATCGATCGCCAGTTATTCAGCCCAAGCCGCTGGCCGTGGATGTTACATTCCTGCCATATGCTCAGGCGCTTGAAAATGTCACCGCGCAAATCAAGTCGGGCTCGGTCGCCTATTCGCTGTTTGCGCTCGCGCGCCTCTTTCTTGAGAAACCGGAACGTTACGATGTTCGTCTGAAATCGAAGCCTGAAGCGCCTCTCTATCAACTCGGAGAAAGCGGCGTTCTTTCATCGGATCGGCAATTTCTCGAAAACAGCGCTTTTCGCTTTGCTCGAGAAGATTTTTACAAGATCGACATCACTGAGTCGGAGCCGATCAAAGGCAATTTTACCAACGTCGCGCGCTGTAAGTTGAGCGGTACGCTGCTCGGCCCGACGAACCATCATAGCTATCAAGCGCGTTTGCGAAATTTGTACGAACAGCGCTTTAGCCGGCGAATGAGTTTTGCCGATTACCAGCGCCAGATCGAAATTATTAGCGATCCGGCAGCGGTCGAGCAATGGAAGGAAGAAGCGCGCAAGGTAACGACGTTCACGACACTACGCGAAGAAACTCCGGCGACGTTTTCCTCTGCGACCGAGGCGGAACGGCATTTCCGACAAAATTATCTGCCTGCGCTCGTGCGAGGCGTCGACGAAGTAACCATTCGCGGCGTCGCGAGCCGCGGTTTGCCGGATCGCGCGCTGCATCGCGCGATCGAGAATGCTTGGGTCCATGAGACGCGCTCACCGTCGCGGATGATGCAGGAATTAGCTGGGCACTTGCGTGAAGAGGGTTTGCACATTTTCCGGCATCGCCGCGGCATGCTTTTCGTTTCGCCGATTCGCACTCGGCCTTTCGCGCGGGAAGGGGTCGAGCTTTCGCCGACGGTTCGCATGATTCTCGAGACGGTGGGTGCATCGCCCGGCATCAATCGCAAGGAGTTTGCGGAAAAGGTGATCGTCGATCTGCCAAGCGAGGAAGCGGAGATCCGTAAACGCGCGCTCGCTTCGGATCTTCATTGGCTGATCAGCGAAGGTTATGTCATTGAATTTAACGACAATTCGCTCGATCTGCCGCGCGTGAAGCGGCCAAAGCCTGAAGCCGAGCCGAAAAAGACCGAATTAGCTAACGAATCGGGCGAACCGGAAACGAACGTCGCACAAGATCAATCGGCCGATCTCGTCGAAGCGCCGGATCAATCGCCAACGACTCTGAGCGCGGGTTCGGCATCTCCGCCTTCGTAGCGGACGATTTCGTTCTTTTCGTTAAGAACGACGATGCGCGGCTGGTGCTGCGCAGCTTCTTCCGGGGTGAAACGGGCGAAATTCATGATTGTGACGCGGTCGCCAATCTTACCGAGGTGCGCCGTAGCGCCGTTGAGTTCAATGGTTCCCTTTCCCGGCTCGCCGTAAATCACGTAAGTCTCGAAACGTTCGCCATTTTTTAGGCTGCCGACGAGAATTTTTTCATACTGAAGCAAGCCGACAAGCTTGGCGAGATCGGATGAAATCGTCAGGCTGCCTTCGTAATGGAGGCTGGTGCCGGTAACGGTCGCGCGATGAATCTTCGATTTGAGCAGAGTGAGTTGCATCGGCAATCGCCCGCGCCCCGCAATGGACTAAGCGATTATGCCGGCTTTCTTGAGCGCCGAATAGGCGCCGTTCTTATTAATCGTCTTCAAGCCACGAGCAGTGACGCGGATACGCACAAATTTCTTGAGCTCCGGCACCCAAACACGATGCTGGTGCAAATTCGGAGAGAACACACGCGGGACGTTTTTCGTGACGTGACGCCCGACGCCGCCCTTTTTCTTGGCCATACCGCGTCGGTGAATCACGCTGCCGCGTGTGACTCTTGATCCTGTGATGCTGCAAACTTTGGACATAACGTGCGGAAAAGCCGCGAAACGTGCCGTGCGTCGCACCATTGGTCAAGCGAATCTTGAACGGTATCCGTGGACGATGGTCAAAATCTGACTCGCGCAATGCCCAGAGCGCGTACAAAATCGACAAACGCATTTGAGGCATGACGCAAAAGAATAATCAGAAGCTGCGAATCGGTATCGTCGGAGCAGGGGGAATTGTTCGAAAGAGACACCTGCCCGCGCTAAAAAAACATCCGGACGTCGAAATCGTGGCGGTTTCGAATTCGAATTACGAAAGCGCGGAGAAGTTTTGCCGGGAAGAATTGCCCCAAGCCACGCCGATGCGGAACTGGGCCGATCTGCTCGCAGTGCCCGACCTCGACATCATTTGGATCGGCACGCCGCCCTACATGCATTCCGCGGTGACCATCTCCGCGCTCGAAGCGGGCAAACATGTTTTCTGTCAGGCGCGGATGTCGATGGATTTGGCTGAAGCGAAAGAGATGCTCGCGGCCTCCAAGCGTTATCCAGAACTAGTGACAATGCTTTGTCCTCCGCCGTACGGGATGCGCGCCGATTTGTTGGTAAAGAAATTTCTCGCGGAAAATCACATTGGAAGGCCGCATCATGTGCGCTTGCAGAGTTTCATAAGCGCCTATCTCGATCCAGACGCTCCTGCGCATTGGCGGCAAAGAATCGAGATCAGCGGCCTAAACGTGCTCACGCTCGGAATTTACGTCGAAGTATTGCAACGCTGGCTGGGCGATATTACCGGAGTCTTTGCGCGCGGCAAAATAGTGCATGCGATTCGTCAGGGCTATGAGGTGATCGTTCCCGACGTACTGACCGTCCTGTGCAGTTTCGCAAATGGCGCCGAAGGCGTTCTGGAATTCAGTGGCGTGAATGCGTTTGCGCCGGGGGATCGGTGTGAGATTTACGGACATCGCGGCACGCTCACTTACGATTTCGCCACCGATATCGTGCAGGCCGGAAAAATCGGTGATAAGGAAATGCGGGTTGTCGATCTAACACCGGATTTAGTGACTGAATGGCACGTCGAAAACGATTTCATCGCGGCGGTGAAATCGAAAGGCCGCGTGCGTCCGCATCCCGATTTCGAGGACGGACTGCGTTACATGAGCGTGGTTCAGGCAGTGGCCGATTCGCGCGCGCGGAACGAGTGGGTGGCGATAAAGAGCTGATTAAGAAGTTCCTGTAGCGGCGCGCTATGAGCGCCGAATCCGAAAACAACGGTGGTCATAGACCGCCGCTACAGTTAACCGTACGGCAGGTTCGCCTTAATTCGTGCGACATCGGTCTTATCGACCAGCATCATTTTTGCCAAATGCCGTTTTCGCTTGGCGCTCTTAGACGACATCAAATGCCGGCGTGAGGATTGCGAACGCAAAATTTTGCCGCTCGCAGTGATCTTGAATCGTTTCGCAACCGCTTTCCGTGTCTTGCTTCGAGCGATGGACTTCGGCATAGGGCGCGAAAGATAGGGAAAGTTCCGGCCCTGACAACTGCTTTCGCTCTAGAGGCTGGCGTCTCGGCGGTAATCTTGAGCTGCGTGCCGCCGAGGACAGCGGCCGTTACAACAAAATCCTCGCATCCCATTTCGTTGCTGGAACATTCCTGGAAATGCAAGTCTTGGCGAAGAGCAAACCCCGTGTCGTCATTGTCGGCGCCGGCTTTGGGGGACTTGAAGCGGCGAAGAAACTTTGCGGCAAAGATGTGCAAGTAACGGTGATCGACTGGACGAATCACCATCTTTTTCAGCCGCTGCTGTATCAGGTAGCGACTGCTGCGCTTTCGCCGGCGGACATCGCCGCACCGGTGCGTGCTGTTCTGAGCGAATGCAGAAACATGGATGTGATGCTCGCGGAGGTGCAATCGGTGGATGTCGACGCAAAAACGGTGAAGACGGGCGATCTCCAGGTCAGCTACGACTATTTGATTTTGGCGACCGGCTCGCGCCACTCATATTTCGGTCATCCGGAATGGGAACCGTTGGCGCCCGGGCTCAAGAGTTTGGAAGATGCAATAGAGATTCGCCGCCGGATCTTGATGGCCTTCGAGTATGCCGAGAAAATTACGGATGAAGTGGCGCGTCGAGCGGCGATGACATTCGTGATTGTTGGCGGCGGACCGACTGGCGTTGAAATGGCCGGAGCGATCGCCGAGATCGCGCGTTACACGCTGGCAAAAGATTTCCGCCACATTGATCCGTCGCAGGCGCGCGTGATTTTGATCGAAGGGGAGCCGCGCGTTCTCGCTGCCTTTCCAGAAGATCTATCCGCGAAAGCGCTGAAACAACTTATCGATCTTGGCGTCGAAGTTCGCACCGGAATACATGCCGCGAATTTGACCGACGCCGGTTTGCAGGCCGGTGACGAATTCATTGCCTGTCGCGTGAAAGTTTGGGCGGCGGGCAACGAAGCATCGTTCGTCGGCAAATCGCTTGGCGTGGAACGGGACGGAGCGGGTCGCGTAATTGTGAACGACGATCTCACGATTCCGGGGCATCCCGAAGTCCAGGTGATTGGCGATCTTGCGAATTTTTCTCATCAGACCGGGAAACCGTTGCCCGGCGTTTCACCGGTGGCGATGCAGCAAGGACGTCACGCCGCGCGAAACGTTCTGGCGATGATCGGCAATCACAAACCGCAGCGCTTTCACTATTTTGACAAAGGCCGCATGGCGACGATTGGCCGCAACAAAGCCGTGGCTGATCTAAGAGTCGTGCATCTCAGCGGATTGCCCGCGTGGCTCGCATGGTTGTTTGTCCACATCATGTTCCTCGTCGGCTTCCGTAATCGCCTGGCGGTGCTTTTCCAATGGGGATGGGTCTATTTGACGTTCAACGCCGGCGCGCGATTGATTACGCGAAATTTCCAGGCGGAGCATCGGCCGCCGGCATGAGAAACCGATGAATTATCGCATTGCGGTCGTGGGAGCTGGCGCGATCGGTCTTTATTACGGTGGGAAACTCGCGCATGCGGGGCTCGACGTGCATTTCCTAATACGCGGCGATTTGGCGGAAATTCGACAAAACGGTCTCACTATTCGTGGCAAAGATGAAAATTTCCATATCGCGAAAGTTAATTGCTACAACTCGACCAAGGAAATTGGGCCGTGCGATCTGGTGCTGATCGCGGTCAAGGCAACGTCGAACGAGGGGATTGTCGATCTTATCCCGCCGCTTCTGCACGAGCGGACGATGTTGATGACTTTGCAGAACGGTCTGGGCAACGAAGAATTTCTCGCCGGACATTTCGGCGCGGAGCGTGTGCTAGGTGGACTTTGTTTCATCTGTCTCAATCGGGTCTCGCGCACGGTGGTGGAAAGATTTGATTACGGTCACGTCGTGATTGGCGAATACGGGCGGCCTCCGCAAGCGCGCACGCATGACATCGCGTCGAAATTCAAAGAGTGCGGAATCAAATGCAGCATCGCCGAAGACCTGGCGTTGGAGCGCTGGCGCAAACTGGTCTGGAATATTCCATTCAATGGATTGTCGATCCTGGCCGGCGGAATCGACACCGCCGCAATTCTGGCGGATAAAGACTTGCACCGGTCGACCACCGCGCTCATGCAGGAAGTGATCGCGGCGGCAAACCAGTGCGGTCACGCGCTGCCTATTACTGTTGCTGCCGAACAAATGAAACGAACGGAAACGATGGGCGCGTACAAGCCTTCGACGCTGCTCGATTTTGAGTCGACCAGGCCGTTGGAGATCGAAGCGATTTGGGGCGAGCCGCTCCGTCGCGCCGCTGCGGCGGGCGCGCAAGCACCGCGACTTCAAGTTCTCTATTCGCTGCTCAAATCGATTGATCGCGTGCGGCAGGCGCACGAGATCGAGAAGCGTTCGTCATGAGTAGTTGCGGCCGTTCGGCGGAGATCAGAGTCCGCAATCTCCAGCGCATCGTCCCGATCAATGCCGCCGCTCTCGAGAAATTTGCTGGCAAAGCTTTGCCGCTTTGTCTCGCCCTGCACAAAACGAAGACGACCGATCTAACCAGCCTGCGGGAAATATCTGTCCTGATTGTTTCCGATCGCCGGATCGCGTCGTTGCATCGACAATTTCTTAACGAAAGCGGCGCGACGGATGTGATTACTTTTTCGCACGGTGAGATTTTCATCGGCGCCGAAACCGCGCGGCGCCATGCCCGCGAATTTGGAAATCCGCTGACGCACGAATTGCGGTTGTACGTCATCCACGGGCTATTGCATTTGCACGGCTTTGATGACAGCGACCGAGTCGCGGCGCGCAAAATGGAAAAGGCGCAGGGGGGAATTTTGAAACGAGCGGAACTGCGGCTTGTTTGAACTGACGACTTCGTATGTTAGCGTCCAAGATGAGGCGGCAGCCACACTGGGGCGGGGCATGGGTGGCGCAGAGGGGGAGATTCGCAGGCTCGATTCACATTGATGCAAATCCGGTGTGCGCGGCGATAGCGAATCCCACGATTGAAGAGGAAATACAAACCGAGGAGTCGCTGGATCTGCCATGGCAAGTGGTGGTGCACAACGATCCAGTTAATCTCATGACGTACGTGACGATGGTCTTTCAGCGAGTTTTTGGGTATCCGCGCGAGAAAGCGGAGCGGCACATGCTGGAAGTGCATCGCAAGGGGTACTCGATTTTGTGGAGCGGCGTTCGCGAACGCGCCGAGCTCTACGTCCAGCAGTTGCACGGTTATCTGTTGCTGGCGACGCTCGAGAAAGTCGATTGATATGGAGATTTGCCGGGGGGATGACGAGCTGGAAATATCGGAGCTCGATCCATTTTTGGCCGAGCTTCTCCGGCAGATTCCAGCCAGCACGAATCCGGAAGAAAGTCCCGCGGCCGAGCAGCGTCTCTTCAGCCGGCCCGCCGACAAGGGCGAGAAAGAAAGTTGCGCCGAGTGGAAACTTTACGTCGAACCGGAACTGCGAAAACTTTTCCGCACCGCGACAGAAACGGTGGCGTCGGATCTTCAGCAATTAAATGGGAACGAACGGCCCTTCGCCAATCGCACGCTGCGCATTCCGGCCAAGCACGCGGACGCATGGCTGAGCGCTTTAAACCAGGCACGTTTGGTCATCGCGGCGAAGTATGATTTCACGGAGGGCGAGCTTTGCGATCATTATCGCTCGCCGATTGGCTCGCGGCGCGACCTGAGCCTGTTTCAGGTAAACTTCTACGGTTTTCTCCAGGAATTTATCCTGCGCGAAATAAGCGGCTGCGGCGAGAAGCGTTCCGATTAACGCTGCTGCTTTTCCCGCACCATCGACATCAACCGGTTCTTGATGGCGGAAGACGATTTTGCGGGCTGCAAGCTGAGAGCGAAAGCTTCGTGGAGAGCGTAGCATTCTCCGATGAAGTCTTCGGCTTTTTGCCCGAATTTTTTCCGCGCCTCTTCGAATTCCTCGAGCTCGTCGGATTCGAGCGCTCCGATTACGTAAAGCCGCGAGCGGTTCTGGAATTCTTCAAAGTTCATGTCTCAATTCCTTCAGGCCGTCATAGATTTTTTTAAGCCCTAACTCAAGCCGCGTCTTGACGGTTCCCAATGGTGTATTCGTATTTGCCGCGATTTCGCGCTGACTCATACCGCGAAAAAATGCAAGTTCAATGGCCTGCTTCTGAGCGGGCGGAAGGGAGTTAATGACCTCGCGCACAAGCACTCGCGTGTCGGCAAAGTCGATTTCTCGTTCGGTGGCGTTTTGCACCCAGGTTTCCGGTTGCAGTTCTGTTTCGGCCTGGAGGCGTTCCCCCGCGCGAGCATAAGCCTGCTTTTTGCGCAAGCCGTCGATTGCGCGACGGCGCGCCAAGGTGACCATCCAGCCCAGAGGTTTCCCCTTTTGCGCGGAAAAATTTTTCGCCTGGTTCCAGATTTCCATGAAAATTTCTTGAAGGAGATCATCTGCTTCAGCCTCGTTGTGGATTACGCGGAGGATAAGAGCCTTTAGGATGCCACTGTAGCGATCGTAAAGCTGGGAAAGTGCATCGGGATTCTCTGCCTGGATGGCGAGCATCAGGTCCAGGTCGCTCGGCGCGCCCGGCTCGAGCTCGGACACAGTTGCCGGCGGTCGCGGCTTGGCCTCGCCGTCGGCCTCGTTGTCGAGATTCAAGATGTCCTTGGGTCCTCGATTCATACAGACGCGCGCTGGGTCGACGTCGGCGCGGCCACTGAATCTGCCAGAACGGGCGCAGGCGGGCGAGTTGAAGGCATCCGAGAGTTTTAGTCGGCGTAGTAGCTTCGTCCAACGGTTTCACGGCGACGATAAGCCTTGACCAAAGAAGTGCCGGGCAAATACGATCCCCGCCACTAACGCGAGTCGCCGCGTCCCTGTGCGCGATCGTCACCGTTTAAGCCAAACTTAGGAAAGGAAAACTGAAATGAAATTCATCATGTCGCTTCTTGCCATAACCGCATTGAGCTTTGTCACATCGGCGTTCGCCCAGGAGGAATCGCCGTCTGCCACTCCTCCGGAGAACCCGTCCACAACGATTGAGGAAAAGCCTTCGACCACTATTGAGGAGCCCAAAGCGCAGAAAAAAGAAGAGCCTGTCGCGCAAAAGAAAGAAGCGCCAACGGCGCAGAAAAAAGAGGCCGTTGCTACAACCGCCGCGCCCGCTTCTGGAAAGAAAATGAGTCCCGATGCTGCGTTGCGAGACATGGAAAACAAATGGGAGGGCGCATATGCAAAGCATGACTTCGCAACCGTGGAGACAATGGTGGCCGATGATTTTGTCGGCGTGAGTTCCAAGCCGGGCGCTAAAGTTCAAAACCGTCGCGCGATGTTGTCCGATATGAAAGCCGACAAAGACACATATACATCGACGAAGAACGAGAAGCTCGATGTCCGTATGTTTGGAAACGGCTTTGCTGTTGTCGTCGGAACCGCGCGTGAAAAGGGCACCGGCAAAGACGGCAAGGCGTTCGATCGTGCTTATCGTTTCACTGACACGTGGGTGGATCGCAACGGCAAATGGCAGTGTGTTGCCAGTCAGGCATCATTGGTGTCGGGAAAGTAATTTCGATCGCAGTTAGCATTTGAAGCTGGAGTCGTGCGGTCCAATCCGCACGACTCCGACGCGCCGTAAGATCGGCAACAGACAATCGACCGCTTGCTGTGAGGCGATTGTGCGCCAAAGGTTAGTAGCATGGCGCAATCGTCCGGCGAAACAATCGCCGACCCTCTTTGGTACAAGGACGCGGTCATTTATGAGCTGCACGTCAAGACCTTTCATGACAGCGATGGCGACGGCATCGGCGATTTCCGTGGACTGATCGAGAAGCTCGATTATCTGCAGGAGCTCGGCGTCACCGCGATCTGGCTCCTCCCGTTTTATCCATCGCCAATGCGCGACGACGGTTATGATATTGCCGATTACTACAACGTCAATCCGACCTTCGGGACGTTGCAGGATTTTCAGGCGTTTCTCGCCGCCGCGCATGGGCGAGGGCTGCGCGTCATCACTGAATTGGTGATCAATCACACGTCCGATCAAAATCCCTGGTTCCAAAAATCGCGGCGCGCGGCACTGGGTTCGCCTGAGCGCGAGTTCTACGTCTGGAGCGACACGCCGGAGAAATACCAGGATGCGCGAATCATCTTCAAAGATTTCGAGACTTCGAATTGGGCGTGGGATCCGATCGCGAAAGCATATTACTGGCACCGGTTCTATTCGCATCAACCCGATCTCAACTTCGAAAATCTGGCCGTGCACGAAGCGGTCGAAAAGGTTTGCGACTTCTGGCTGGATCTCGGCGTCGATGGACTGCGGCTTGACGCGATTCCCTATCTCTATGAGCGCGAGGGGACGAATTGCGAAAATTTGCCCGAGACGCATGTGTATCTGAAAAAGCTGCGCGCGCATGTCGATCTAAAATTTCCCGGTCGCATGTTGCTCGCGGAGGCGAACCAATGGCCGGAGGACGCCGTGGCCTATTTCGGAGACGGCGACGAGTCGCACATGAATTTTCATTTCCCGCTCATGCCGCGAATGTTCATGTCGTTGCAGATGGAGGACCGTTTCCCCATCATCGACATTCTCGACCAAACCCCGCCCATCCCTGAAAACTGCCAGTGGGCGATGTTTCTGCGCAATCACGACGAGTTAACTCTCGAAATGGTGACTGATGAGGAACGCGACTACATGTGGCGCGTTTACGCGAACGATCCGACTGCGCGCATCAATCTCGGCATTCGCCGCCGCCTCGCGCCCTTGCTCGCGAATAACCGGCGCAAGATCGAGCTGCTCAATACCCTTCTCTTTTCCATGCCCGGCACGCCGATCATTTATTACGGAGATGAAATCGGGATGGGCGACAATTTCTATCTCGGGGATCGCAACGGATGTCGTACGCCGATGCAATGGAGTCCGGACCGCAACGCTGGTTTTTCCAAGGCGAACCCTCAGCGGTTATTTCTCCCGGTCATTATCGATCCCGAATACCACTACGAAGCGAGCAACGTCGAGAACCAGCAGAAGAACTTGTCGTCGCTGCTTTGGTGGATGCGGCGTGTTATTGCCATGCGCAAGAACTTCAAGGCATTCTCGCGCGGCTCACTCGAGTTTCTTTATCCGGACAATGCCAAGGTCCTCGCATTTCTTCGTCGGTTGGAAAACGAAACTATCGTTGTGGTAGTCAACCTTTCGCGCTTTTCGCAATCGGCCGAGCTCGACTTGTCGCAATTCTCCGGTTGCGTCCCAATGGAAGTTTTCAGCCGCAATCTTTTCCCCGCGATCAGGAAGTCGCCGTATCCGATGACGTTGAATCCGCATGCTTGTTACTGGTTTGTCTTGCAAGCGCAGAGCGACACCCGGCGCATTTCCAAGAAACGTGTTGTGCCGGCAATCAATGCGCGTGCGGAACTGGAAACCTTGCTGGCGAACGGTCAGCGGACGCAAATCGAGCGCGACATCCTGCCTAATTACCTTCGGGGTTGCCGCTGGTTTGGCGCGAAGGCGAGGACTGTTCGCGAAGTGAAGGTCAGCGAGGAGATCCCAATTTCCGCGGCAAGCGACGCTGCGCGTTTTTGGTTTGTGGAAGTTCATTACACTGACGGCACACCGGAAACCTATACTCTGCCTGTTCAGGTCGCTTCCGGTGATGCCGCGCACGCAGTCGAGCGCAACGCGCCGCATGCCGTGATCGCACGGTTCAACGGTGCGAAGGATGCGATCTTGTTCGACGCTGTTTGGGACGCAGGTTTTCGCGAAAAGCTTTTCCGGCTCATGCAAGATCGACATCGAACCAGCGGGAAAGCCGGCGACCTTGTGGGGACCGCGAACGAATCGCTCACCCAAAACATCAGATCCGTTGTCCCGTCGGAAGTTCTCAGCGTCGAACAGAGCAATTCCTCAATGTTGTTTGAGGACAAATTTTTCCTTAAACTTTATCGCAAACTGGAGGATGGCGTGAACCCCGATGTGGAAGTCACTCGTTTTCTTACCGAGCGCTCAACTT
This sequence comes from Spartobacteria bacterium, assembly GCA_003167365.1. Lineage (GTDB taxonomy): Bacteria > Verrucomicrobiota > Verrucomicrobiia > Chthoniobacterales > UBA10450 > Palsa-1382. The sequence continues at coordinate 24,021 of PMTM01000007.1, forward strand.
TCCAGAATGTTCCGGCGTTTGGCGGCGCGATTGAATATCGCCGAGCCCCCAATAACGAGCCGACGGTTGTTTGTTTGCTGCAAAGCGCGGTTGCAGCCGAATGCGACGCTTGGAAACTGACGCTCGATTCCGTCGGCCGCTATTACGAGCGCGTCCTGGCCAAGAAAGGCGATTTGCAAAATCAAATCACGCCCGAGGCGACGCTGCTCGATGAATTGATCGGCGGCATTTACCCCGAGAAAGCGAAGTTGCTTGGACAGCGTACCGGCGAGCTGCATCGCGCACTCGCCTCGGACACGGATGATCGCGCTTTCTCGCCCGAGCCGTTCAATGCCATGGCGCAGCGCTCCGTCTATCAAAACATGCGTGCTTCTTTGCGACGCGCCTTCACGTTGCTGCAAAAGAAATTGCCGGATCTGCCCGAAGCTTTTCGCGAAGAAGTCAGAGAAGTTCTCGGCTCCGAGAAAAAGATTCTCGCCCAGGAGAAGTTGATTCTCGATCGCCGTTCCGGAGCCGCGAAAATCCGGATCCACGGCGATTATCATCTCGGCCAGGCCCTCTACACCGGAAAAGATTTTATCATTCTCGATTTTGAAGGCGAACCGGCGCGCGCGTTGAACGAGCGAAAACTAAAACGCTCGGCCTTGCGCGATGTCGCCGCCATGATGCGCTCATTCCAATACGCCGCTTACAGCGCGCTCTGGCAGCCGGCCATGCGCAGCGAAGATGTGCCATTTCTCGAACGGTGGGCCGATCTTTGGTATTGCCAGATGAGCAGCGTTTTCCTGCAGAGTTACTTGGTGACAACGTCCGGCGCGATCTTCGTCCCGCAAAATGAAGAAGACCTCCAAGTCCTGCTCGAAGCATACCTGCTCGACAAAGCCGTCTACGAAATCGGCTACGAATTAAACCATCGCCCCGACTGGGTCGTCATCCCCATCCGCGGGATCAAACATATTTTGCGCTCGGCGTAGGACGCTAAGGCGAATGTTCTCTTTTGTGTATCGACATCGAGTTTGGCTGATTGCTTTTTATTTAGTTGGCGCGGGCTTCTTCCTGATTGCGACACAATCAGTCTTCAACGGAGGACTAAGTTTTTCAGTTCGGATTCTTTGGTTCCCGTTAGCTCTTTTGATCTTTGGGTTCACATGGCTTAACCGTCGTTTTTTTTACGCAATGCAAAGTCGCTGGAAGACATGGTTAGCTGCGCTTGCATGGTACCCCGTGTCGCTCCTGCTGACTTGGCCTTATGTGATGGCCTTGAATGCGGCCACGAGCACAGGCGACCGGATGGCCTGCAGTGGGCCAATTCAGAGAAAATGGATTCTTCGGGAAGAGGAAAGTCTTACCAGATTGATGTATTGGATTCGTCAACCGCGCACATGGTTACGTTCATCATTCCGCCCCAGAAATATAATTCGCTGAGCGAAGGAGACATTTTCACCGCAGAGTTTATCCGAGGCGGATTTGGAATTCCCTATCGCTGGAGAATTGGTTCGCAAAGTGAGAGAAACAAATTGCCAGATTAAAGGTTGGCGGCACGCGAACTCGCGTTTATAAACAGCTTCAAATTCGGAAAAGATTATGAATCAACATCTTGACAAAATCGACAGCGACATCGCAGGCAAAAATCTATTAAAGCATCCGTTTTATCTGGCGTGGACGCGCGGGGAACTTAGCAAGGAGGCGCTGACGGATTATGCGCGGCAATACTATCATCATGTGGCGGCGTTCCCGACGTATCTATCGGCCGTGCACGCAAAGTGCGACGATCAACCAACGCGGAAACAGTTGCTCGACAATTTGGTCGATGAAGAAGCCGGCTCACCGAATCACCCGGATTTGTGGGTGAAGTTCGCCGAAGGCCTTGGCGTTTCCGATGTTGATGTTCGGAGCGCGGAGAAAGAGCCGGAGACAAAGAATTTGATTGGAACATTTCGATCCGTTTGTGGCGAAGGATCGACCGCGGAAGGTTTGGCCGCGCTCTATGCTTATGAGAGCCAGATTCCGCCAATCTGTGAATCGAAGATCGATGGATTGAAGAAGCATTACGGCTTTAACGATCCGGAACATTATCGTTATTTCAGTGTTCATATCGAAGCTGACCGTGAGCATTCGGCCGCCGAGCGCAAAATGCTTTCTGGGTACGTCGACGATCGCAATTTCGATTCAGTGAAAGAATCCGTGAATCGCGTGCTCGACACGCTTTGGGAAATGCTCTCTGGCGTTTGCCGGCGGCACGCGATCGCGTGCTGAGGTGTAGAGGCGGCTGTCCTCAGCCGCAGAACTAAAGCCTGCGCGTGGGGACACGCGCCACTACACCAGACGGCTTTGCCGCACGCTAATCCTGCGTATTGTCGGAACAGTTATGCAGCAACAAGTTTTGGCAGGAAAAACGGGTCTCGTTTTTGGCGTGGCGAATAAGCGCAGCATCGCGTGGGCGATTGCGAAGGCGTGGAAAGAAGCTGGCGCGCGCCTGATTTTCAATTATCAGGCGGAACGAATAAAGGAGAACGTTGAAGAACTCGTCGGTGAATTCGGCGACAAGACGCCGTTTTTTCCCTGCGATGTTTCCAAAGACGACGAGATCAAAACTTTCTTCGAGAAAGTGAAAGGCGAAACTGACCATGTCGATCTTATGCTCCACTCGCTCGCCTTCGCGCCGAAGGAAGCGCTGGAAGGCGATTTCTTAAGCACAACGCGCGAAGCATTTCGCACCGCGCACGACATCAGCGCTTACTCGCTCGTTGCGCTGGCGCGTGAGGCTGCGCCGATGATGACCAACGGCGGCAGCATCGTCGCAATGACTTACTATGGCGCCGAAAAAGTTGTGCCGCACTACAACGTGATGGGCGTAGCTAAAGCGAGTCTCGAAGCGAGCACGCGTTATCTTGCCTACGATCTCGGGCCGAAAAAAATTCGAGTGAATTGCATTTCCGCGGGACCGGTCAACACGCTGGCCGCGCGCGGAATTAGCGGCTTCAGTTTGATGTTAAAACATTATCAAGAACGAGCGCCGTTGAAGCGAAGTTGTGATCCGTCCGAACTGGGCGCGACCGGCGTTTTCCTGGCCAGCGATGGCGCGGCGGCGATCACCGGCCAGGTCATTTATGTCGATGGCGGCTATCAGATCATGGGGCTCTAGCAATTTCGGATTGCAGATGGCGGATTGCGGAAAGAAAAAGGTGACGGCCTGAAAAACCAACTCACCGAGTTATTAGGAAGGGATTGCGTAAGCGACGATCCCGAAATTCTTGCGGCGCACAGCGGCGATAAATGGATTGCGGCGCAAACGCCGGAAGTTGTTGTTTTTGCAAAATCACCAAACGATGTCAGCAACCTGCTGAAATTCGCATCGCGCCAGAAGATTCCAGTGACCGCGCGTGGCGCTGGTTACGGCTATGTCGGCGGCTGCGTGCCGGTGCGGAAAGGAATCGCGCTTTCGCTGATGCGCATGAATCGCATCAAAGAAGTTAACTTCGAAGACGCGATTGCGATTGTTGAACCAGGAGTGATCACCGCCGACCTGAAAGCGGCCGCGCGCGCCAAGAAATTATTTTATCCGCCCGATCCGGCGAGCATGAAAGATTGCAGCCTTGGCGGAAATATCGCGACGAACGCGGGTGGACCACGTTGTTTGAAATATGGCGTGACGCGAAACTATGTAACCGGTCTGGAAGTTGTGCTGGCGAACGGCGAAATTTTGCGAACCGGCGGACGCGTGCACAAAAACAAAACCGGTTTCGACTTGATCGGATTGTTCGTCGGCTCGGAAGGAATGCTCGGCGTCGTAACAGAAATTACTTTGCGCTTGCTCCCGCTGCCGCCGGCGCGCGCGACTTTGTCAGCCGCGTTTGCCAAGATGTCGCAAGCGGCCGCGGCAGTGCAGGAAATTTTCGCGGCAGGATTTCTGCCGTCATCGCTGGAAATTGCCGACAGTTTTACTTTGGAAGCAGCGCGAGAGAAAATGGGAAAAGCGATTGTCCCACCGGGAAGTGCACATCTGCTGGTCGATCTTGATGGACAAGAGGAAAGCGTGCGGAGCGAAGCGGCCGCAATCCGGGAATTGTTGGCGAAGAAAAAACCGAACACGCTGGAAATGGCGACCGGCGAAACGGATTGCGAAAAACTTTGGGCGTTGCGTCGCGAGTTCAGCAATTCACTGCGCGCAACCGGTCTGACGAAATTGAATGAAGATGTGGTCGTGCCGCGTAGTCACATTGTCGATCTGATCGAGTTCGCGGAAAGGCTTCAGGCGAAGCATGGATTTCCGATTGCGTGTTTTGGTCACGCCGGTGATGGAAACATTCACGTCAACCTCATGGCAAAAGATTACGCCGATCCAAAAATACGCGAGCAGGTTGATCGAGCACTCGACGATCTATTCGAGCAAGTCTTGGCGTGGGGCGGGGTGATTACTGGCGAACATGGGATCGGCCTAGCCAAAAAACACTGGTGGCCGGAGGCGACGAGCGAAGTGGCGCGCGATCTGCATCGCAAGATCAAAAAGATTCTCGATCCGGATGGGATTTTGAATCCGGGAAAATTCTTGGATTAATTCCGCTTATTGCGCCGCTGGAAGATCGAGAGTCGCGGCGATCGCATGGTGATCGCTCGATTGTGCACTGGTATTTGCCATCCAAGCCCGGCGCAGTGTCGCGCCGCGATAAAAAATGTGATCGAAGCACGCAGCAGGAAAGTCTCTCCCCGGAGGCAATGTTGCGCGGGAGGTCGCCGGTATGTTTTGCCACGCCCACGAGAAGCCGTTGTTGATCAAAGCTCGGAGAGTTGCCTCGCGTGCAAACCGATTGTCATCCAGTGAAGTGTTAAAATCGCCTCCGACCACCCAGGCAATCGCGCCGAGTTGTCCATATGCGGCTTGCATAGCGTCCATATGAGAACGCAATTGGCGGATCGATTCCTGGCGAATGGGAATGTCTTCCCGAATATCGCCGCGATTGCTCTTCAAGTGTACCGCGTAAACGAGCAGTAATTGCCGCGGCGCGCATTCGTAGGCGGCAAAGGCGAAACCGCGCGGCGGCGTCATGGCTCCGGCCGATTTCCATTCTTCAACCCATGCGCTCAACGGTTGAAGCCGGCTGGCGATTGCGATCTGTTGCGTCTCGCTCTGGCCTTCACGCGGAGAAAAATTCGCACAAACATCGACCTTGAATCCGGCGAGAGGCGCAACGGCAATGCTGGCGTGCGCAAAATCGCGCACTTCTTCCATGCCGATAATATCGGCGTTGAACTGCACGACGTCGCTATGAACGGCTTTGATCTGGCGAGATTCTTCACCGCGCGTCGCATTTGGCCTTCGGCCGGGAAACCATTGGATGTTCCAGAATGCGACGGTGACGCTGTGCGGCGAGGAATCAGTCGTAACCGGAGAAGACCAGGAATTTGGTTCGGCGATAAACGCCGCGATGACCAAGAAGAGGGAACAGAATTTTCGCGACATCGTATGATTTTCGACCAGGCCTTAATTCATTCCGAGTAAAAACGGTTGACTAATTAGCAATCGAAGGAAAAGTGCGGGACATCTTGCTACCGCTTCAAGTCTTTTGCGGTTTACGCGCATTCGCGTGTCCATGAACGAATTAATTAAAGAGAGATCACGTCTAATTTTGGTGGATCGCATTGCGGCTATTTAAAAATGAAACCTGGAACTATCACTCACACGATCGCTGTTTTACTTTCATCGGTCACTTCATTGTTTTCGGCGGCAGCCCCAACTGCTCCCGCCACGGTCAAAATGAAGCTGAGCAAAAAATCTACGGATAACAAATCATCGGATGATGGACGAGTCAGCGTCGATTCGCTGGCCTTTGCGCCACGGCATTTGAAATCCGGTCCAGCGAAAGCCGGAGAACGCTATTCCTGGAAGAAGGATATCGTGACCACTATCTTTTGGATCGGTGAGAAACCAAGCGGGAACAATCCGACGCCGAATCGGTCGAGTTCCTGGGACAAAGATTGGACGAAGAACTACGGCGGTTTCGACGATCCGAACCCAGCGAATAGGAGCAATTATATCCCGGTCGGTTTCACGCCGCGCCAAAATCCGTTTTACTGCGCGCTTCCTTACAACGACAAGGCGTCCACCGGTCATCGGCCGGAAGCGCCGGAGGTCGTGCCATGGTTCAAGGAAGCGTATCAGGGTCCAGCGGTTTCCACGTGCAAGGGCCGTTGGGTCGCGATTCGAAGAGGGAACAAGACAGTTTACGCGCAATGGGAGGATGCCGGACCTTTTCGGACCGACCACTGGCAATATGTCTTTGGGAACGAGCGTCCGAAACCAAATCTAAACAGAGGCGCCGGTCTGGATGTTTCGCCGGCGGTGCGCGATTGCCTCGGACTGCGAGAGACCGACGTGACGGACTGGAAGTTTGTCGAGTTCAGTGAAGTGCCGCACGGCCCGTGGTCTCGATTTGGCGACAATAACACTTTTGTGATCAACGATCGCAAATCCGCTCATCCGGTTGCCGAAGTGAAGCGCGGCGCCTCGGTGCCGGTGGCGCGATAAAGGATCTCCGGGTCCCTGGTTGGACGGAATGATGTTTCAATGCTTGCCGAAGTGGAGCTGCGCGGCATTGATCGTTACGGCAAGTGAAACGCGCGGATAACGCCATGGCGAGCAAAGATCCGAGGCTCGCGCGGCAGTTAGGAGTCTTTGACGCCACCATGATCGTGATGGGCGGAATCATCGGTTCCGGCATCTTTATCAATTCTTACGTCGTCGCACGACAGGTGCACACGCCGTTTCTGATTTTAGGCGCGTGGCTCGCCGGCGGCGCGGTTGCGCTCCTGGGCGCCTTCATTTACGCGGAGCTTGCGGACCGGTACCCGAATGTTGGCGGCCAGTATGCTTATTTGCGCGAGGCGTATCACCCTTCAATCGCTTTCATCTACGGCTGGGCTTTGTTGCTCGTGATCCAGACGGGCGGGATGGCGGCCGTTGCGATCACCTTCTCGCGTTACTTTCTGGAAATCACGCATGCTCCATGGTCTGCCCCCGCTGTTGCTACGCTTGCGCTGGGATTGTTGACGATCGTCAATTGCTTGGGAGTCCGCGCCGGAACCAGCGTGCAAAACACGTTGATGGCGCTCAAGATTGTAGCGATTTTGGCGCTCGTTGGGTGTGGAATGTTTTTCGTCGGAGCCCCGCATGGCGTTATAGGTCCGGCGTTGGACCAGCCCTTCTCTTTGAGTTTACTCACGGCGATGGGCGCGGCGATGACGCCCGTGATGTTCGCTTATGGCGGATGGCAGACGGCGAGCTTCGTGGCAGGCGAGATGCGCGAGCCGCGCCGCGATCTGGCGCGCGGATTGTTGATAGGGGTCTGCGGCGTCGTGGTGTTGTATCTGGCCGTTAATTTCGTGTATCTCTACGCGTTGGGCCCACGCGAACTGGCGGCGACTGAGACGCCCGCTTCGTCTGTGATGCGTCTGGCGTTCGGTGAACGCGGGGCGACGTTGATCGCACTGGGCGTCGCCATTTCGACGCTCGGTTTTTTGAGTCAGGGAATGCTGACCGCGCCGCGAGTTTATTTTGCGATGGCCAAAGACGGTCTTTTTTTCAAGAGCGTCGCGTGGCTCGACCCGCGCACGCGGGTGCCGGTGCTGGCGATTGCTCTACAGGGAGTGCTGGCGGTTGTGATTGCCGTTTCGGGAAGATATGAGCAGATACTTAATTACGTGGTCTCGGTTGATTTTATCTGGTTCGGATTGACCGCAGCCTCTCTCTTCGTCTTCCGAAGTCGAACGTTGAATCGCGAAACGAATTTGGTGAGCGGCGGTTTTCGCGTACCGGGACATCCTGTAACCACCGGATTGTTCGTCGCGGCCTGTGCGTTGACTGTGTTGAGCACGATTTATAAGTATCCGCATAACAGCGCCATCGGAATAGGGATCGTCGTAGCCGGAATTCCTGCTTACTTTTTCTGGCGTTGGTGGGGACGCAAATGACAGATCGCGTGATGAGTTCCGGTTACATGCAGTGGGCCAAGACCCACTTGCAGGCGCAATTCAATCTCGCATCGAGCGGACTCGAGCCTTATCCGCTTGCCAAACTTCCCGTTAAGATTGAAGACCTCGAACTAACGGGCCCGAGCTTCTATGGCTACGAGCCTTTGCAGAAGGCCTTGGCGAAAAAATGCGGTGTGTCGTCGGATTGTGTCGTCGCCGCGGCGGGCACTGCGATGGCGAATCATCTGGCGATGGCGGCCACGCTCAAGCATGGCGACGAAGTGCTCATCGAACAGCCGGCCTACGAATTGCTCGCATCGACGGCGCAGTATCTCGGCGCGGATGTGAGGAGATTCGTGCGGTCGTTCGATAACGGTTTTCGACTCGATCCAGACGAAATCGCGCGCCAGACAAGCACGCGCACGCGTTTGATCGTCTTGACCAATTTGCACAATCCTTCGAGCGCGCTGGTCCAGAATGAAACGCTCAAACAAGTTGGGGAGATTGCGCGACGAGTCGGAGCCCTGGTTCTCGTCGATGAAGTTTATCTTGATGCGCTCTTTGAAGACGCGCCGGCGACGGCCTTCCATCTTGGAGAGGAGTTCATCACGACGAACAGTTTGACGAAGGTTTACGGCCTGAGCGGGCTGCGTTGCGGATGGATCCTAGCGGAGCCTTCACTGGCGAAAAAGATGTGGTATCTCAACGATCTTTTCGGCGTTATTCCGGCCCACGCAGCCGAGCGCTTGAGTTGCATTGCATTAGAGAACCTTGATGAAATCGCCGCTCATGCGCGCCGTTTGTTCGAAACGAACAAGCATCTGCTTAACGCTTTCTTTAAATCGCGCGACGATCTCGATTGGACGCCGCACAAGTTCGGCACGGTTTCGTTCCCGCGTTTGAAAAAAGGAAACGTGGATAGTTTGTGCACCCTGCTTGCGGAGAAATACGAGACTTCCATTGTGCCCGGAAAATTCTTCGATATGCCGCAGCACTTTAGAATCGGAATAGGCTGTGAAACAGCCACTCTCACCGAAGGCCTTGCTCGCTTGGGTAAGGCGCTTATTGCGATCAACGGCCGGCGCTATTCGAAATCGTCGGGCTCCGGGGATTAGTTCTCTCCTCGTTCGCCTGGGAAAAGAGAAAGAAAAGGGCAAGGAAGGCCGCTGCGATTACGATGAAGATGGAAAAGAGCCCTACCATCCGCGAAGTGCGATGGCGCGCGGCGGCCCGTTGCCACAACGCGCGTTTCTGCCGCAATTCCAAATCAAGAAGACGAAGGAGTGCTTCGGGATCCTGTTCGGGCTTGCTAATATCAGCGTGCATCGTTGAAAAACACTGCAAGTAATATGCCGAACCGGAGAAAATTAGCCGCTTATGCGCTGCCGATGTTGTCGTTCATCGCGCTGCTCGCGCTGAACGGTCTGCTCAAGAAGATCGACAATCGCTTTTGGCTAAGCTCGGCTGAATATTGGATCTACCCGTTGCAAACGATTTTGTGCGGCAGTTTGGTATTTTGGTTTCGCCGCGAATATCAATGGCATCGGTTGTCGCGCGCCGGTTTCGCAATCGCGGTTGCCGTCGGCGTTTTTTTTCTTTGGATTTCGCCGCAAGCCTTTCTCGGATTCTCGCCGCGCACGGAGGGTTTCGATCCGGGAGTATTTGGAAGCCAGTCAGCACTTTATTGGTCCACGGTCGCGTTTCGCTTTCTACGGCTGGTGGTGGTGGTCCCATTGATCGAAGAGATTTTCTGGCGCGGATTTTTGCTTCGTTATCTGATCGCCGAGGATTTCGAGCGTGTCTCGTTTGGAAGCTTTTCGTGGCTTTCGTTCGGAGCTGTAACATTGCTCTTCGCGCTTTCGCATTCGAAAGCTGATTGGGTAGCGGCACTGCTGACCGGCGCTCTCTATAATTTGGTGGCGTATCGAACGAAAAGCTTGTCTTCGTGCATTTTGACCCATGCCGTTACAAATCTGCTTCTCGGACTTTGGATTATGCAGACCCGACAGTGGGGATTCTGGTAAACGAGACCGCTCTGGCATCGCGGCTGCTGCTACAGAGAGCGTGCACGCGACGTTTATTCAAAAGGTGTTGATCTGTATGTTCGCCGGTTTTTTGGCCGCGAGCCTCTATCAATGGGGCAAGGTGTTTATCGAAGGAGCTGATGACGCTTTGAACAAAGGATACGAGCACCATTCGGTCGCGGGTAAGCCCTAAGCCTGACAAAAGAGGATTGCTGAGTGCCGTGCTGCGCATACTCTGCGTAGTCCAGCATGAAGATCGGCTTAGCCCAGCTTAATCCAACCGTTGGGGATCTGCGCGGCAATTTTGAGAAGATCGCGAGCGCGTACGATCGACTCGTCGCCGCAGGCGCGGACCTTGTTCTTACTCCGGAATTGGCAATCACCGGTTATCCGCCGCAGGACCTGGTTTTCAAATCACGCTTCGTTCCCGAAACTCTGGCGACGCTCGAAAGACTGCACGCACGAGTCTCGAAGGCACCGTTGCTCGTCGGCTTTGTCGATCGAAACGAGGGACGCGGCAAACCATTTCACAACGCGGCCGCTTTACTGGAATCCGGTCAACCGATTCGCAAGACCTACAAGTCGCTGCTCCCGACCTACGATGTTTTCGATGAAGATCGCTATTTCGAACCCGGTCGCGGCGCCGAGCCGTTTGCTGTTTGCGGGAAGAAGGTCGGCGTGACCATCTGCGAAGATATCTGGACCGAGCATTATCTTCCGCGACCGCTTTACGATGTCGAACCTGTCCGCGGGCTGATTGAAAGAGGCGCGGAAATTATCGTGAACTTAAGCGCGTCGCCATTTGGTTTGCATAAACCAGCGGTCCGTCACGAAATGGTGGGCGCATTGGCGCGGACATATCAGCGGCCGATCTGTTATTGCAACGCCGTCGGCGGCAACGATCAACTCGTCTTCGATGGAACTTCGATTGCGGTGAATTCTTCCGGCGCGTTAATCGCGCAGTTGCAAAGTTTTCGCGAGGATGAAGCGATCGTCGATACCGAGGCCGGAGCGACCATCGAATTCCGAGAAGGCGAAATGCCGGAAGCCCTTTTCGCCGCGCTTTCTCTCGGAGTGCGCGATTATCTGCGAAAGTGCGATTTCAAATCCGCCGTCCTCGGTTTGAGCGGTGGAATTGACTCGGCGGTGGTGGCGACCATCGCCGTCGATGCGCTGGGCGCGGAAAACGTGGTTGGCGTTTCAATGCCCACCCAGTACTCGTCCCGCGGCAGCATTGACGACGCGCTCGCGCTTGCGCGTAATCTCGGTATCAAATGTTTTCAGATTCCGATTGGGAAGGCATTCGAAACGTTTAGGGCGCAATTCAGCGAGATCTTTTCCGGATTGCCCGAAGATACGACCGAGGAAAACATGCAACCGCGACTACGCGCCATGACTTTAATGGCGCTCTCGAACAAGTTCGGGCACCTGCTCTTGACGACTGGAAACAAGAGCGAGCTCGCGGTCGGCTATTGCACCATTTACGGCGACATGGCCGGAGGCTTGGCTGTGATCAGCGATGTGCCGAAAACATTGGTTTACCAATTGGCGCGTTGGATCAATCGGAAGCGTGAGATCATTCCAAGATCGACCATCGACAAGCCGCCCAGCGCCGAGTTGAAGCCGAACCAAACCGATCAGGACACACTTCCACCCTACGAAATTCTCGATGAAATTCTACGGCTCTATGTCGAAGAGAATCTGAGCGCGCGCGACATCGTCTCGCGTGGTTTTGACGAGAAGACCGTGCGATGGGTTCAACGCCGCGTCGATCTCAACGAGTATAAACGAGAGCAAGCTGCGCCCGGTCTCAAAGTAACCTCGCGCGCTTTTGGTTTGGGCCGGCGCATGCCGATCGCGCAAAAATTTATCGGTTAGGCATCCGCCTACGGAAACAGGTTGTAACGCAAGATCGCGTAGATGGCGCGCACGCCGTCCTTCCAGTTTACTTTTTTTCCTTCGGCGTAAGTGCGGCCGCTATAAGAAATGCCGACCTCATAAATTCGGCAATGGGTCTTGGCCAGTTTGGCCGTTACCTCGGGTTCGAATCCGAAGCCATTTTCGCGAAGGTCGAGATTCTTGAGCAGCGACGCGCGGAAAACTTTGTAGCACGTCTCCACGTCGGTCAGGTTGAGATTCGTGAACATATTGGAAAGCAGCGTCAGGAATCGATTGCCCACCATGTGCCAGAAATAAAAAACGCGGTGCGGCCGGCCTCCGAGAAAACGAGAACCGAATACCACGTCGGCATTTCCCGAAAGAATGGGCGCGAGGAGAACAGGATATTCGGTGGGATTATACTCAAGGTCCGCATCCTGTATCAGAATGATGTCGCCAGTGGCAACGGCAAAACCGGCACGCAACGCCGCGCCCTTTCCCTGATTGCGCGGCTGGTAAAGGATGCGGTTCGCGCGCTGGGCCACCTTTTCTTTCAGAACGTCGATCGTTCCATCAGTCGATCCATCATCAACGATTACGATTTCGATATTCTCGATCGGCGCAGCGCGGACCGCATCGACGACCTGCTCGATGGTCCCACGCTCGTTAAAACAAGGTATGATGACAGAGACTTTCATCCGTTCAAAAATGCGATTGTCGATCTTGGCGCCGGGATAAACAAGATATTGCACCGTGCTGGAATCGAACCAGCAACCCAGTGATTAAGAGTCACTTGCTCTGCCAATTGAGCTAACGGTGCGTTTGAAGGGACGAAAACTACTCAGACCAGTCCGCTGCACAACGCGGAAGTTCGCAATTACTAATTGGCTGCATCGCCCGATCAGGCTTCGCACGGCAACTCAAGTTCTTTAGTCATGAAGATGCTATTTGCATCTTCCGTGTAGGATCCAAAAGGCCCGCAATATTCAAACCCAAAACCGGCGTATAACCTCCGCGCCGGCTCGAAATACTCCATCGAACCTGTTTCCAAGCTTACCCGGCGATATCCTCGGCGTTTCGCTTCTTCCAGGAGATGTCGAAGCATTTGGGATGCGACCCCTTTTCTTTGGTAGGCATAGGCCGTTCGCATCGATTTGATCTCTGCCTGCTCTTCATTCAGTTCTTTGATTGCGCCACAGCCGGCCAGGTCCGCTCCGTTCCATATGCTCCAAAAAGTGACATCCGCCTTTCGCAACCCGTCAAGATCCAAGGCATGACGGCTTTCCGGCGGGGAAACCAGCGCCATACAACGGAGATGCTCGTCCAGCAGTGCGATTATCTCCGGACCGCTAAGATCATCTACTCGAATCTCCATCGCAGTGTTTGGTGTCCACGTCGGCATCTGGGCTAAACTAACGAATTGCTGCATAGCTTGATTAGCCCTTTGGCCACCAATATCTCCAGGCAAAGACAAGCACGCCGACGGAAAAAATGCAGCTGATGATGGAGGTCACAACGAGCAGCGAAAACGGAAGTGTGGTGCCTGTGTAAGGCAGCCACAAGGGAGACGAGAGCGAGCCAACCACAACAACCGACAGCAACAGCCAAAACCTGCTGTTGGGTGGACGCGTCCGCGCCGCAGCAGGATCACCCGCGAGTCGAGCAGTCCTGCGGCGTCTCTGCAGATTCAAAAGCGGAATCAGGAAAACCCAAACGAGAATGAATGCACACCACTGCCACGGTTCGGGCAGGCCAAGTGGCTTGTAAAAAACGCCGATCAACCCAAACGCCGATGCGGCAAGCGATAATGCGATCTCTAACTTTGACGACTTCATAGACCTAATTGCCTGGTTAGACCTTTGTGGCGTCCATCGCACGTTCCGCATGATCTTGGAACATTCTTCTCGCCCCGCGCAGCAAGAAACCGACAACGATGATGGTAACAAGTGTGCCTGCGACAGAGCGGGCGACAACCCATGTGTAAAGCTGCAGAACGATGACGAAGATAAGCATCGCGACGACTGCGACTCGGCTGCGCCGAAGGATGCCGAATGCAAGAACGCCGGAAACTGCGGCTATAACAACGCTGAACACGACCGTAACTGCGGTCTGAAGCGGCGTATGCTCAAGCCACTGCTGAGAGGTATAATCATGATGAAGGAAACCGCCCTGTCCCGGTGTGTGGTAGAGCATATACTGAAGCCAGGCGAACAGTCCGGTGACCAAAGCTACGACACCATAACCGATCGCAGCGTAGCCAGCGTGTGGCACGCTTTTGTCGGAATAATCATAGAGTGACGTCGGGCGTCCTGTTGGATCATTCATGGTGAGCGGCTTTGAAGTCTAACGAGAATGGAACGGACTAGCCAGCCGTGACGTACACGGCAAGCCCGGAGGGTGAGCGACTCAACAATCATCTCTCAACTCTCAACTTTCGCTGGGCGTTAGAGACCGCCATCGAGGGTAATGATACCGCTGCGCGGACAACGAAGTCCTCCGGTGGACAGGCTGACGAATTTTGCGTTTTTCTCGTCGATCTTCCACGCGATTTTTGCCGGAAGCGGCGGCGCGCCGCTTTCTGTTTCAGCATCCAAAATCGCGACCACGATCGCTTTCGTTTCTTTCCCGTTCATATCGCCCGTCCCGATGAAGAGCGGTGATTTTTTTGAGTGCGCGGGAACTTTAAGAACGTCGCGCACAGTCGATTTATCCTGGAGGAACATAAACTCCGATCCACAAATCAGCCACGAGATACAGGATAATCGTTCCGAAATCTCGGTTGCTCCCAGATCTTTTAGGCCCAGGTCTTCATGTCGTTTCTCAAGATCGACCACTCTTTCATTGGACATTTTTTTGCCGATGAGCGCTTTCGCGACGTCATCAGCGCCACACCGAATAGCACTGAACCCGTCGGAGCCGGCGAAAGCAGAGTGGAAAAAGAAAAGTGAACTAAAGATGCAAATGTTTCTGTTCACCGGTTCAAAACCTCGGTGCGTTAATCGATCCTCCGGTCAGTTCCGGATGCGTAAGGTTCATGACTTTAACTATCTTACCGTCACGAACGACTAGGTCGATTTTCTGCAAGCCAACGTAGGCACCAAAGGTGTTCTTTCCATTGATTGCGAAAATAACTTCCCATCCATAAGTGATGGGCTTTTCTCCAAATATCCAAGCGCCCGTCACCCATCCTTTTGTCGGTTTTTGGATTGAGAGATCCCGAATGCTGTAAGGATCGCTGAAGTTTTCGTGAATGTATTTGTGCACGATCTCTTCATAGTTCTTTGGATATAATCCATGATCGGCCGCTTCGTTTTGCTTTGCGTTGGGCAGCGCAAAGGCAAGTGTCGCCGACAGTATCAAAAGCGCAGGAGTTACTGCGCAACGGGGGAGTGTTTTCATAATTTTTAATTGAAACTCGCTCGTTGCCCACACTTGCTCGCTGCCGCCCTGGCAGCTTTGCCTTCTATGTCGCTTATCCCATTCGCTCCATTCATCCATCAGCCTCTTTGTGCACCGGCCAGCGGTTGGCTGGAGCGATTGGTTAGATCAGTCATCGAGAGTTCGAAGAGCCGCTTTCAATCTAATCGCGGACCATGCGAGAGAGAAAAGGATGCCTGCAACGATCCACCAATCGCCATGAGCTGCGTACATCTCGCGCGCTAACTGCCAGATGGCTACAGCTGCGCCTCGCACGCCGATCACTACGACGGCAAACAAAAAAAGAATGGCGATCAGAATAGCTGCGCAGTCGACAAATGTGAGCAGCCGCTTGAGCACGCGCATAGCCTTAGGAGCTGCAAAGGTACAAGAAGATGGAGATGAGCAACGCTGCAACCGAAATGAAGATGGCAATCCAAGAGCGAATAGCGTCAGGACGCCGAAGGCGACGCTGTAGCTCATGCTGGCCGAGCAGACGGAAGCCGATGCCTTGCTCGTCATTGAAGCCTGCAATCCACTGGCACACTTCCTCAGTCGTTTTCTGACGAAGCTTTCGCTCGGTATCAGACTGCGGCTTCATTTGATCTAACGAGAAAGAGATAAGTCACGGGCGGGGTCGATGGCAACCACGCTGAAGTTTTCTCGCAATGGGGCCGTTGGCTTCATCGTTTGGTTAGACCCTGGGAGTTCGAACGAAGCCATGAGTAGCTTCGATAGTGGCGAGAGACCTTCCAGAAGTCCGGGCTAAGGAGTGCGCTGATCAAAAGTCCGAGAGCAATTCCTGCCATGTGCGTCTTCCAGTGATCGAGGTTTACGCGCCCCTGGCCGGTGAGATGCGCGGAATAGAAAAGCCGGATAAAGCCGAGAGCGCCCCACGCAATACTGATCAAGGCCCATGCCACAAATACGGAACGAATCCATCGAGACGAGTCGCGATACCGGAGCGTCATGAAAAGTAGGAGCAATGGCCCCAAAGCACCGAGAGTGTAGCAGATCACTAATACTGTCTTGTCTGGAGGCATCGGCGACACGGGGGTCTAACGAGAACAAGATGAGCCGCCGCGAGCGGGAGCGCGCGTGGCTGCAGGTTGATTGGTTGAACTCATGTGAAGCTGGATAGTACGACGGCTCGCGGTCGGCTCCATCGATTGGTTAGGCCTTGGCTTCCTCACACGTAGCTTTCCAAGATAATAAACCATCAAAAACGACCGCTCCGATAGGAGGCACTGCAGCAAGCTCCTCATCTGATAGCGCAGCTCCCTTAACGTTACACGCTACCCACCAGCCTACGGCTGTGTACGGGTGAACGCTCTCTTCTGCAATGCGACTCATGAACTTCTGGAAATCGGGGATCGCAACCCACGTCGAATTGGGCCAGTGAAGCGTAGCTCGCAAAAGCGCTGAGGTAAGTGATACAGCTTTCGTCTGACCGGACGGCAGCTCGTACATCGCCATGCCGGTCGCCAAAGCTGCGGACGTGAGGAAAAACTCCCAAAGTGCGACCGGCTTACTGGAGATCGATTTAAGTGACGCGTGGCTACGGAGCTCTTTGGCGCGGTCTGAGCTAGCGATGATAATCGCTAGCCCGAGCAAAATCGCCGCCTCTTCATCTGCAGTTGAGGTCGAGAACACCATGGGAGATCGAAAGAGGCCTAACGAGAAGTAGACGGGAAAATCCCGCCTTTAATTACGGGGAAACCCCGTCTATCACGATTGCCTTTGGGGAAGATTATTTCCACGCTGGGGAACATGCCTCGGAATATGAATCCCGTCGTCGAGGCGAACAAGGCAAAACTCCCCGATCAGCGTTCCAGTTGATTATCTTTGGCCTAAGAAATTCTGTAGCGGCGGTCTATGACCGCCGAAAATAAATTAGCTCCGGCGGTCGTAGACCGCCGCTATAATCAGAACGCCGACCGGCAACGCTATCTATAATAGAATTAGGCTGCAAAATGCGGCATAATCCTCGTTAGACCTCTTTCCTATGCGCAAATTATACCTTTACGAAACCTCTGCTGGCGCGTTTTACATCGCGGAGCACAACGGGCATTTCCATCCAGTCTTCCAGGAACAGAGCCTTGGAAGTTACGCCACAGCACAGCAAGCGGCCGAAGGTCTAGCCGGTGGTCATACATTCTCGCTCCCGGGCGGAATTGATCCTTCCGAGCTCGGTGTCCCTGAAGACTTAGGGGAGTGGGTGAAAATCACCCCCAAGGCCTAACCAGACGATTCAGCCAAGAATGCAAGGCCGAAGGAGTGAATGGACCGAATGGGATGAGCGACATAGAAGGCAAAGCTGCCAGGGTGGCAGCGAGCAAGTGTGGGCAACGAGCGAGTTTCAATTATGAATTATGAAACAAATTTCGCCGCATAATCCTTGTTAGGCCAATGAGACGAGCTGCGCCCCATGACGACAACGAAATACCTAGCTTGTCCTACTGAGATCGTCGAGGCGCCGGTCGGCGTTGTGTGGAAACTGCTCACCAACATCTCCGGCTGGGGCAGTTTCTTTAACCTTCGCGTCACCGGCGTCGAACCGCCGGGGCCGGCGGCCAAGGGCCAGCGATGCTCGGTTGAGTCGGGCCCACGCTGGCTGCATGTTGGTATCTCCGTCGAATACACACTCATCGACGAGACGCATTACAAGCTTGAGTTAGACGCGAGGTTTCCACTTGGCATTACGGTACACGAGGCGCTGGACTGCGTTCCGCTTGAGGACGGGCGATGTCGCGTCAACTACCATTGCAATTTTGGTTTCCCGGGCGGCTGGCGAGGTCGGCTCATGCGCGTCCTGCTCAGCCGCAGATTGAAGGCAGGCCCGGCTGATTCGCTGTTGCGGTTGAAACGTGCCGCCGAACAAGAACATCGCAGTTGTGCGCGCGCGGCAGGTCGCGACGGCGTCCGGCTTTCGGATGCTGAGCGCGGGCTCAGCGATCCAAAGCCCAGCAGCATCTAACCAGACAATGTCCTTTGGTGTGAAAAACGTTCGAATCTTAATTGCCGACGATCACGACATCGTCCGCACGGGCGTTCGATTGCTGATCGAAAGGGAACCGGGCTGGGAGGTTTGCGGGGAAGCGGCCAACGGGCGCGAGGCGGTGGCGTTGGCGGAGAAATTCCGGCCGGACGTGGTAATTCTCGACGTGACGATGCCGGAACTGAATGGATTGGAAGCGGCCCGCCAACTCAAGCGAAGGTTGCCGGAGGTGGAGGTAGTGATGCTGACCGCTCATGAGAACGAAGATCTGGTGCATCAGCTTTTTGATGTCGGAGCGTGCAGTTATATTTTGAAAACTGAAGCCGCGGAGCATCTCATTCCTGCGATTCGCTTGGCTTGCGAACACAAGCCCTATTTCACGAGCAAGGTTTCCCAGGTTGTTTTTACCCGTTATCTGGATCGCGGGAAAGGGGAGGATAGCCGTCTAACTGCCCGTGAACGGGAACTGGTTCAACTCCTCGCCGAAGGTAGCAGTAATAAGGAAGCGGCAGGTCGATTGGGGATTAGTGTGAAAACGGTAGAGACTCATCGGGCAACGATCATGCGCAAGCTTGGTTTGAAGTCGGTGAGCGATTTAGTCCGATACGCCATCCGAAATAAGATCATCGAGGCTTAGCCAGGCGCGATGAATCGCCCCGGCTGATCCGAAAACCCGCGCCGAGAGACGCGGACGGCGCCAGCGACGATCTACATAGAAACCCGATGCGCAAATGCAGTACGCACCCGCGGCCCGCGGCGTGGCGAGCGCTTATTTTAACAGGCAGGATGAAAAACGTCGCCAGCTCTCCCTCGCGATGGACCTGCGTCCGACTTCACTTGAAGTCGAGGATCAGCAGGCGCCATCTGTTGCACTCCATCGCCTTCCATTTCTCTGGCATTGTCCGGGAGCTAACCCCGAATCGAGGCTATTGGGCTGCGATGTCGCCGGCCAGCCATGTTTTATGAAGAGAATTTTTAATCCGGCAAAGCGGAAAAGGATCCTGATCGTCGATGACGACCACACTCTCGGTAACATCTACCGGGACCAACTCCGCCACGGATTCGAGGTTGAGGTCGCCGGCAACAATAGAGATGCCAGGCAGAAGATCCAGAACGGTGCGGTCGACCTTGTGATTTTGGATTTCTCCGCGCCTGGAGCGGAAAGAGTGAAAATTCTAGAGAAGATTCGCTCAGACTCTGAGACACAGGCGTTGCCGGTTATTATCCTCTCGAACCCTTTTCTCGGCGGCTTGGTGCGGGCTGCTCGAAACGCAGGCGCGACCAGGTGCGTGACGAAAGCGGAGTGTACGGGGCACGATTTCCTCCGGATCGTGCGCGAGGTCCTTGGTGCCGATCCTGCCGCTACGACGCCGGGCGTATTTGTGACTGACGAGGCCACAACTCCGAAAGCGCAGACCATGCTGGACGCAGCTTTTCTCAGAGACGTTTCGGAAACGCTCGCGAGTTTGCGGGTCAGTCATTACGCCTTTGTTAAAGCTGAACAGGAGGATTTGCGCCGGGTTGAATTGTGCGAAATGCGCCAGCAAGTCCATTTTATGGCAGGGGTGGCTGGATTGGCTGGTTCCTGCAAAGCCGCGCAGCTGGCCAGTGCCTTGGAAGCGCTTTTCATCGATCTGCACTCCAAGCCCAGAAACATCAAATCTTCGGTAATTCGGACGATTGCCCAAGCGGTGGACGGACTGGGTTCTTTCCTCGACGATACGAGCGCGCCGGTCAAAGCGTTAGCGCCATTGAAGGTGCTGGTGGTGGATGACGAAATCATTGCGCGCAAGACAATCTGTTCGGCGATGGTCAAGGCAGGTTTCGCGGTGGTGAGCCTAGATAATTCGACGGAGGCGCAGCGGCTATTGGAGAAGAATCGTTTCGATCTTATTTTTCTCGACGCCGAAATGCCTGGACTGGATGGCATCGAGCTCTGTGCGCGCACCCGCAAGATGCCGACGAACCGCACAACTCCGATCGTGGTGGTGACAGCTCATGCCGACTTTGAGATTCGCGCCCGATCGATCTTGAGTGGAGGAACCGATTTCATCGCAAAGCCATTCGTCTCGGTTGAGCTGGCGGTTAAAGCCCTGACCTTGCTGCTCAAGGGAAATTGCCGGACGGTTTCAACGGCAACCCTGCGAAACAATTCTCCCGTCAAAACGGAGAATTACGAGACGGCGCTGTCCGCGGGCTATGCCACATTGAAGCTTGCCGGGTCGTTCGCCTGAATCCCGATCGCCGACAACAACAGCGCTTCGATACCTGTAACAAGTCCCAAACCTGCCGGGGCTGATCAGCAATTACGCCTGCGTGTGGCGGGCGTAATGGATTTCCGCACCTTTTGGGAGCAACCGCTTGCGCCCGCGCTGGCGACGGCGGGCGAGGGTAGCCCGGCCGCCCTTGGTCTTCATCCGGGCGCGAAAACCGTGCTGACGTTTCCGGGTGCGCTTTGATCTTTGTAAAGTGCGTTTCATCGGGCCTTGGGAGCGCCTACCTTAAGAGCCAGTGCCTCTTTGTCAATCCAGCGAAGGATCGGGGCCTCGTCTTTTTGAATCGCTGGTTGCCACTGTGCCCGCTTTCTGGAATAAGAAGTAACCGATGAACGCGAAGGTTGTCATTGAGCCTGCAACGGAGGCAGACTTGGACGAACTGTCGGACCTTCTGGGCGAGCTTTTTAGCGAAGAGAAGGATTTCCGGCCGAACAAGCAGAAACAGTTGTACGGTCTGCGTCTGATTTTCGAGGAGCCAAGTCGCGGCCGGGTGTTTGTGCTGCGCAGCGACAACGCCATTGTCGGCATGATCAATTTGCTATTCACGGTCAGCACGGCGGAGGGCGGTTTTGTGATATTGCTCGAAGATTTGGTGGTGCATGACAAGTTTCGCGGCCACGGCTACGGCTCGCAGTTGCTGCAGCACGCGATCGATTTCGCCAAGGAGAAAAATTTCCTGCGTATAACTTTATTAACTGACCGGCCCGAACTTCGTTCCCAGGCGTTCTTCAAGCACCATGGCTTTCACGAATCCTCGATGTTGCCGATGCGCTTGTTGCTTTCCCCAGCGGCCGATCAAACCAAAGTGACTTTGTAAAAACTTGCAGCGCTTCTCGGAAGTAAACTAGCGCTTACTGGCCGAGGCGTGGTTGTCGATCCAGGTCTTCAATTGTTGCGCAAGGCGAGGCTTGAATTCGGCGCGGAATTCGACTTCATCCAACGCTTTATTGACTTCTTTTGCGCTGTTCGCGGGCAGGTTCGCTTTGGCATAAGCTTTCAATTCTCCGGCGCGCGATTTCTCGGAAAAGAACGTGAACAGGCCGGGCGCGTAGCTGTTCGCCGCCAGCGCGTCCGCTTTGGCGAGTACTGCTTTCATGTTCGCCTTGGCGAACTCCCACGCGATCTCGGGATGATCGCTATAACGCGCGACTTTCCCAACCAGAAAAAGCGCCCGGCTGGTTGGTAACTCGTCGGTCAACGCGATCTGCAGCGTCTTTTGCACGAGCTTTGGATCGATCGCGTGAGTCAGCGCGTGATAATAGTTTTGTTTCTCCTCGATGTTCGTCGTCTGGAGTCCGAGTTCATGCAGTTTGTTCCAAGTCGCCTCGTCGGCATAGCGACCGACAACGTCAAGCATCGCTGACCGGAGATCGGGCGGAATCGCGGCCGGATCGCTGAGATACTTTTGGAAGCGTTCGCGGCAACCGGCGATAATTTCCTGGTCGTTCAGTTCCCCGAGAGCAGTGATCAACCTGGCTCGCAGAGTTGATGCAGTCGGTGCTTCACCGGACTTGGTGTCCCAGCCAAGCTCGTCGAAGCTCGGGCGCAAGACCGTACGCGCATAGCGTTGGAATTTCTCGCGATCGGCATGGCCGACGAACAAACGGTTGATGTAATCGAAAACCGTAATGATTTGTTCCCGTTCGGCGGCTTGCGTCAAAGAGGGCAATTTTTCGACGAGGCCAAGATAGAGCGCGATCGGCGCCCGATCCGCTTCGGCTAGCGCCCAGGAGTCGCTGAGAAGATTCACCCGATCGGAGTAGGCGAGATTCGGCAGCGAGGTTAACAACAGATTCCACGATGCATTGTCGTATTCGGTTCGATAATTGCCGGCGCCTTCCGCGTTTAATTTGAATGCGCGATCGGCGGGAATGTTTTGGAGGTTATCGCTCTTCGCGGTCATCAACCGGCTTTCTGGCTGGGCTTGCCCGACCGAGAAATAGGTGAGCGGGATTTTCCATTGCAAAGCTGGCGCATTCGCGAAGTGAATGGTGAAGCGTTCCTGAGCGAGTGAAACTTCACCAGTCTTATCCCGTTTTACTTTTACAATCGGAAATCCGGGCTGCTGGGTCCAGGCCGCGGCAATTTCCCCAACGGGCTTATTCGAAGTTTCAGTCAATGAATTCCAAAGATCGGCTGTCGTCGTATTCGAATATTTGTGAGCGGCGATGTATTGGCGAATTCCATCGCGAAAAGCATTTTCGCCGAGAAAACTTTCGAGCATTCGCAGGAAGGACTGGCCCTTTTGATAGGTGATGTCGTCGAAGGCGGTGGCCGCTTCCGCTTCGTTCGCAATCGGCTGCTGAATCGGATGAGTTGTCGATCGTGCATCGCCTTCCATCGCTTGCTCTTTGGCGATGCCAACGCGGCGAGTGGGATTGCGCGGCTCATTTGTGCGCAGCCAAACTTCCCACTGCGGATTGAAATGCGCCGTGCATTTCGTCCCCATCCATGAAGCAAAACCTTCGTTCAGCCAAAGATTATCCCACCACGCCATGGTGACCAGATCGCCAAACCACTGATGCGCCGTTTCGTGCGCGATCACCGCGAAGATATCCTGTTTTGTTTCCTCCGATGATTTCTGCGGATCGAAGAGCAGGCTGCTTTCGAAATAGGTGATGCCGCCCCAGTTCTCCATCGCTCCGCCGAAGCCGCCGGGCAGCGCGATTTGATCAAGCTTGGGCAACGGATAGGGCACGCCAAAATAATCGTTGTAGTACTCGAGAATTTTCGCCGTGCTTTCCAACGCGTAACGTCCCCATTCCGCTTTGCCCTTTGTCGCGATCACTCGAATCTGGACGCCAGCCACCTGCGATTCGATCAAGTCCAATTCACCAGCCACGAAAACGTTCAGATAACTCGCCATCGGCGGAGTCATCGCGAAACGCACTTCCTTTCCCCCTTCAACTTTTCCCTCCTTCTCAACCGGCATGTTCGAGACCGCGAGCCAGTTTTCGGGAACAATGGCGGTGAGTTGAAAGCGCGCGCGAAAGCTCGGCTCGTCCCAGCATGGGAAAAGCCGGCGCGCGTCGGTCGCTTCGAACTGCGTGCCGAGTACTATTTTTTTCGCGCCGGTACCCTGTTCCTGATATGGCGCGTAAAAAAGTCCCTGGCCTTGTTGATTGATCTTTCCGGAAAAATCCAGCGCGAGAGCGTGATCCCCGACGGAGAGCTCGGAAGGCAACGCGATCGTGAGCAGCTCCTGTTTCTTGTCGATCTTGATCGCGCTTTTTGGCAACGCCTTGTCGTCGAGCGTGGCGCTCGCGATTTCCATCTCGAGCACATTGAGAACTAATTGGCGTACCGGCGAGCGCACGTTCAGCTTGACTGTTTCGCTTCCCGCGAAAGTCAACTTATCGATGTTGGGAACGATCCGAATTGAATATTCGGTCGGCACAACCTGCTTGGGCAGTTTTCCCGGCGTGGTCGCGAAATCGAATGGTTTTTCAGCGGTCAAGTTGGCTAGGAAACTAAAGAGAATCGTGAGGATTAAAGGCGGGCGCATGCTCCACTAAACCGAGCGGCAATGAGTCCGCAATTCCCGATGGAACAATCGCCAGTCCGCTACTCTACGATGAGCACAAGCAACAACTGCCCTCCGCCGACCTGCGGGCCCTTGATCACGAGCGGACTGCTCTTGCTCAGTTTCGCTTCGGTTTCGAGCAGCAGTTCTTTTTCCTTATAAAGTTTCAGGTTCAAGTGATAGCCGGCGCTGGTTTCTCCGCGCGAATCGACGTGAAGCGAAAAATACTTGCTCGAGGCAAGCCAGTCTTCTTCGCCTGTCTTCAGCGTTTTCGACGATTGCCCGATGATGTTGAATTGGTTGTAACCGAAAAGTTCCTTGAGAGCTTGTTCGAGCCGTTTCAATTCGCTCGGAGTCGTGGACGGTTGAGCGACGTTATCGGCGATGACGAGGCCGCTCCAGACTGTTTCGGCGCCGCGGGTTGAGTTCGCCGTGCTCATCACTAGCGCGACAACAACGGTGAGAAGCAGCGAGCGCACTTGCATGGTTCTTATTTTGCCGCGTAATCGGCCGGCAACGACTGCAAACCTTCCGTCCAGATCACCGTTACGCGATCTTTTTTTGCCTCGAAGACGGAGATCGTTGCGTTCGGGCTGACCGCCGCATCAACGCGCATATTCAAAATTTGAGTCAGATATGCGGATTGCTCGGCCGGATTTTTTTCACGCATTACCACCAGCGCACAAATCAAGAAGAGAGAGAGTGAAGCGGCACCGGTCCAAACGAGACGAGGAATGGTCCACCATGTCGATCTTCCGCCATGCCGATCCTGTTGAGCGCTCTCGCGCGCAATTTGCTCGCGAAGCTGATTGCTAAAGAATTCCTCGTTGCTCAACGTCCGAGCCCCAAGCTCCTGCTTGAGAAACGCGCCAAGCTTCCGCGCATCGCTTTTCTCCGCTTCGGCCGCGCCCTTGTCAGGCAGGGAAGCCTCGAAATCGGCCAGCTCTTTACCCGTCAACTGGCCGTCGAGCCATGCGGTCCATTTCTCTTCAAACGTTTTCATAAACATCTCTCAACAGATTCTGCAGCTTTTTGCGCGCATAAAACAAGCGCGACATGACCGTTCCGATCGAGCAACCGAGCGACTCGGCAATTTCGTGATACTGCATGTCTTCGGTTTCTTTCATCAAAATCACTGCGCGATGTTCCGGCGATAACTGTCCGATCGCGTCATCGATTCGCGCTCGAATCTCCGATCTTTGCATGCGCTCGTACGGCAGGGGGTCCGCTTTCGGCAGAGTCTTGGAAGCGGGATTGATTTCCTTCAACTGGATCGCGTCATCGAACTCGACGCCGGCGCCTTTCACGTGTTTTTTCCGCAACCAATCGATCGTCACGTTCATCACGATGCGATAAAGCCATGTGTAAAACGACGAGCGTCCGTGAAAGCTTTTGATCGATTTCCATGCCTTCACAAAACTGTCCTGGGCCAAATCCCAGGCGTCCTGCTCGTTGTGGACCATATTGTAAATCATTGCAAAAATCCGGGTTCGGTAACGCGTGACCAGCTCATCAAACGCTTCGGCATTACCGGCCTGGCACCGTTTCACCAAGTCCAGTTCCGATACATCGGCTTGAGCCAGAGTCGCTTCCCTTTGCATATTTGGACGGGCAAACGGCTATTTCATTCAATAGTTCTAGTGGCGGCCAAAGCGCCGCCGCCACTCTCTGCGGTACTCACCCATCAGCGTGATGATTCCGTCGCGCACCTGGAAAAGACGCTTCTGCAACACGGAATGTTGCGCCGCCGTAATCCGCTTTCTGGATAAAAGCTGGAGCGCGGCCTCGATCGAAACCGTGATCGCCTTCAACGCGCGCTTGAGATAAGCGATCGTCATTCCAATTTCATCGACATCTTCATCATTCAGCGCCGCGGCGAGTTTTGCGCTGGCGAGAGCGGCATGGGTGGCCAATTTTACCGCCGCCGGCTCATTTTGCAGGGATGCGTCGCGATCGAAAAGTTGATCGATCCAGATGGTGAGGGCGAACGCCGCGCGATACAAAGGGTGGTCTTCGAAATTTCCCGCGGGTTGAAATTCGTTTTCCCCATCGATTAACTCCTCGTCTTGACTTGATCTCGAGCCTTCGCTCAACAGCGCGTCGACCTCCGCGTTCCAATCTTTTCCCTCGAGCAAGTGAGACCAGCCCATTTCGCGTGCGATAATTTCGTCGCGCTGCGGGTCATCCAGGTATTTCTCGAGAAGCTCCATATACATCTCGGTCTTCTGGTCTTGTTGCTGGAGAAAGCGTTCCCAGTCGTATTCATCCCAGGCTCGCTCGGGCTCGTGATCGTAGCCGGACATCGATTCGACTAAACGCAGGTTGTTACTTCACGCAAAAAAATTGTAGCGCAAGCCTCTGGCTTGCGTTTACGAGGCAAGCAGGCTGGAAGCTTGCTCTACTTTTTTTGTCTGCAAACGCAATTGTCCGCAGGCAGCTTGAATGTCGTGGCCTTTTTCGCGACGGAGCGTGGCGGCAACGCCATGTTCGCGTAAAATCGACAAGAATGTTTCCTGGCGATTGCGCGACGGGCGCGACCACGGCAGTCCTTCGACCGTGTTGTATGGAATGAGATTTACCTTTGCTTTCAATCGTTGCGCATGTTTGGCGAGCGCGTGTGCCTGGTCTGCCGAGTCATTAATGTTCTCAATTAGGATGTATTCGAAAGTGATTCGCTGTTTCTTCTGTGCGACGTAGTAGTCGCAGGCTTCGAGCAATTTCTCGATGTTGTAGCGTCGATTGATCGGCATAATTTGATTGCGAACTTCATCGGTGGCGCCATGCAGCGAAACCGCCAGGCGAATCTGCAATGGCTTTTCGGCGAGTTCCCGAATTTGCGGCGCGAGTCCGCTGGTCGATAAGGTAATGTGCCGCGCGCCAATGCCCAGTCCCCACGGCGCGTTGATGATCGAAATTGCGCGCATCAAGTTATCGAAGTTGGCGAGCGGTTCGCCCATTCCCATGAAAACGATATTGTCGATCTTGCCGCCGCTCTCGCGTTCGACCGCGATGATTTGATCTACGATTTCGTTCGCGCGCAAATTACGCGAGAAACCATCCAGGCCGCTCGCACAAAATTTGCAACCGTAGGCGCAGCCAACCTGCGTCGAAATACAAATGGTTCGACGATCCGATCGCATCCCGTAGAGCGCCGACGATGCCGGGATCAGGACCGATTCGATCAAACTTCCGTCGCCCAATCGAAAGAGAAATTTTTGCGTGGTGTCGCTCGATCCCAGAAGCCGAACGACGTCGATCTTGTCGAACGAAAACTGTGCCGCGAGCTGTGCCCGCAAGCTTTGGGGCAAATCGGTCATTTCATCGAAGGATCTCGCGCGCTTTTTGTAAAGCCAGTCGGTGAGCTGACCGGCCCGATAAGACGGGGCCTGCAATTGATTGAGTTTCTCTTGCAGTTCGTCGAAGCGCAGAGATTTGATGTCGATCTTAGCCGCGTTCGTCACGGTTGAACTTACGGGAGCATGACGAACCATCAAACGGCCGGGCAAATTGCCCTGGAGATGTCATGTCGCCAGTGTTAGACTTTGTCCGCTATGAAACGTTTCGGTGTTCCCGCGATGTTATTTTTCGCGACTATGTTTTTTTTCAGCTCTTGCGCATCGCAAGATGAAATGGACCAATCCGGCAGAACGAGCGGAACCGTTCCCGGGGAAAAAACGCCCAGCGACTCGTCAGTTTCTCCTGCTGGGATGGGCACCGGGGCCAAAGTAGCCTGGTAAGTTGGAGCGAACTAGAATGGTTGTAGGAGCGGTGACCAATCTATCACATTAGATCGCCACTAGATTCCACTTGATCGTTTAGCGAGTCAGAGAACTATCAGCGGCGATGAAAGGACCACGCCCGCCGCTTACGCTTGGTTGGGAGGCGGCCAAAGCTAATGCGATCCCGGCACTCATTCTCCAGGGCGCAATGCTGTCGATTCTGATTGCGTACTATCTGAGCTCGACCTTTGCGGATTGGCTTGATCGATTGGCGCATTACAAGCAGGAGCACGGCGTCGCCTTTGTTGTCGTCGCCGGAATCTTGGCTGGTGCGGTCTTGCCGGAACTCTTCCTTATCTTTTTCTTCCAAAAAGGAAAACTGCGTCCGCAGAATTTTCGAAACCTGATCTTCACGGTTCCAACATGGGCGGCCGACGCCATTCTTGTTAATCTGATGTATCACGCCAACGCGCTGTGGTTTGGCGACATCGTCACCATTCCGGTTGTGTTGGCGAAGATTTGCGTCGATCAATTCGGATACAATCCATTTTTGGCCGCGCCGGGCGAAGTTTTGATCTACGAATGGAAAAATGACGGCTTCTCGTGGAGGTCGGTGCGTCGCGCGTTCAGTTGGAATCACTACCGTGCTAGAATTGTCCCAACATTACTCGCCACCTGGGCGGTGTGGGCGCCGCTCATGGCAATCATCTATTCATTGCCATACGCCCTCCAGTTTCCGCTCTTTAGCCTCGCACTGACTTTCTGGGTCTTGCTCTTGACCTACATGACCAACCGCTTCGCTGGGAAAATAGAAGCGGACGCGCTGCTGGCGCTATCGGTTGCTGATCAGTAGCATCAGTCTACGTCGGATTCATAGAACACCGCTAGAGTGGATCGGCGAAGTAACGCAACGCTTCGTAAACTCCCGCGCCGAATTCTTTTTTTGCAATGTAACCGCCGGCAGCTCGCACGGCATCTTTCACTTCCGGGATCGCATTTGCCGGACATGACGGCATGGCAGCAAATTTTCCGTCCAACATGGAGACGTCATTGTGATGATCGCCGGCAGCGAAAACGTTTTCGCGCGGGATGTCGATTAAACGCGTGAGTTCGGCGAGCGCCGCGCCTTTGTGATAATCGGCGTGGCAAAAACGCAGGTAAACGGTGTTGCGCTGGTAATTGAACTTGGATTGCTTCGCGCGGGCCTGCTCGATGAATTTGGTCACGCGATCCATCTCTTCGTCGCTCGAAACAATCAATCCGGCAGGGCCTTCCGATTCGTAAATGATACGCGCCTTGGTTTTTTTATTCACGAAATCGATCACCTCGGCCAGCACCGATTGCGAGGAGGAGAAAAGTTCTGCGTGCTCGCGTGCGCAACGATCGTTCCAATCGCCAAACGCCTCCCATTTCTTTCCGTTCTGCGCCGGACGAAAGATGTCGCGCTCATTTGTAAGAATGAAGTCGGGGCGGATGGGAAACGAAAAATCGGTCAAGCCGGACTCGAGTAATTCGACCGATCGTCCGGTGTTTACGGCCCAGAGTGCGCCTTCCTCCTGCAACAGCGAGATCAACTTCATGCAATCTGGGTCGAGAATCGGATCGCTATCGTGTGCCACAAGCGTCCCATCGAAGTCTGTGCTGAGGAGTCGAATCGTTGCCGCCATCGAAGCACTAACTTAGGAATTGATTTGACGAACGCAATCCGCCGTCACTTGGCTTCGACGGGCAGGCGCGCTAAGGTCGGCCATGAAATCGGCTTACGAACTGGCGATGGAGCGGTTGGAAAAAGGTGCGCCCAGTATTGCGCTTACCGAAGAGCAGAAAAAGCAACTCGCTGACGTCGATTCAACTTACAAAGCGAAGATCGCGGAGAAACAATTGTTCTTGCGCGGCGAAATCGAGAAAGCGCAAGGATCAGGCAATTTTGAGGAAACAGAGAAGATCGAGAAACAACTTGTCGCGGAAATTGCGCGATTGCGTGAAGATTGCGAAGCAAAAAAGGAAAAATTGCGCGCTTCATTTGCGACGTAGAGTTGCTGCGCGCAGGAGACAATTACTCCTACGAAATCGCTTCGGTAGGCTGTTTGATTTGATCCCGGCCCCGCCGCGGCAAATTGGGATCGAGGAAGCCGAGCATGTGCGCGTGATTGATCACGCGAACGCCCTCCTGCTTCTGCAATTCGGCGATCTGGGCGTGGAAGCTTTCCATTTTCGTCCAGTGCACTTTCGGCCGGAAATGATGTTCGGCGTGGTAACCGTTGTAGAAAAAAATCCAATTGTAGATTTTGCCGTAGCTGCTCACGCCCCACGCGACCGGTTTATCCGGATTGGCGCCGTAATGCCGGTAGTAACCGTTAAGATAGCTAAAGCAGTGACCGAGATAGAAAAACGGCAGTAAGTAAAAAACGACGTAGCGCCAATTGAAAAGAAGCATCACGACGAGAGTGGTTGCGAACGCGGCCAGCTCGATGTTTCCCCATAGGAGGTCGCGATTGCCACGCTTGCTCAGTTCTTTGCGAATGGCCGCCGGATTATCGCGAAAGAAACTGAGGAACACGTAGCTCCACGGATTTTCCGCTTCGCCGTTATGGCCATGCCGATAGATCGATAACCAATCTATGGTTTCGCCATGTTCATCCTGCCGATCGGAGTTGCCTTGGTGGTGCTGCATGTGAACGGCATTGTAGTAAGTCTGCGAAAAACAACACGCCACCGACTGAACGATTCCAAAAAGGCGATTGAGAAGCTCCGAGCGAAAGAAGGGATTGTGAATGAAGTTGTGGCCGATGCCGTTGATGTTCGCATTGATCATCAGGGCGTAGACGAATCCGAGAATCAGCATGATCCATAGCGGCGTGTGCGGGAAGAGGAAGAAGAGAGCGAAGAAGTAGGCCAGATGGAAAAGGCTCGCCAGCACCGGAATTGCATCCCAGCGCGTGTGCGCAAAAAGCTTTGACTTAGTGGTCGGCCGTTCTACTCGGATGGCGTCAGCGTTCATGAAACTCGGAGGAAATTAGTTCGGGATTATCATGCCAAGCGCGCGAGTTGGCAACTCGGAAGCCGCCGCGGGTTGACTGAGTGGGACTGACACCTAGACTCTGGCCATTGGAAATTGCGCATCAAAGAATTGAGCGAGCGTACCTCAAGCTCGCGTTGGGCATCATCGTTGGATTCATCCTGTTTGTTTTTCTTTGCTGGGGTGGCTGCCGTTCTTATAATCATTTTGAGGCGCGACATCTGGTTCGGCGGGCCGCTGGCTATCTGAGCGGCGGAAATGTGCGAGATGCGACTTTGAGCGCGCGGCGGGCCATGCAATTGGAACGCAGCCCCGAAGCGATGCGAATCATGGCGCAAGCAGCGGAGCTTTCCAACGATAGGATGGCTTTGGAATGGCGGCGCGAAGTTCTCGAAGATGGGCCCCGGTCGACTAAGGATCTTCTCGCTCTGGCCTTGTGCGCTTTCCAATTCAACGAGGTCGCCGAGGCGGAGAAAGCGTTGCGCTTGGTGCCAAGCGACCAGGTTGAGACGGCGCCGTTTCAGGCGGCCGCCGCGCGGATCTCCGAAGCCAAGAACAACGTGACCGAAGCGGAGCAGCATTGGAAGCGCGCGTGCGAGCTTGATCCAAACAACAAGTCGGACGAAATGGGGCTGGCTTTCGCGCAGCTTAAGTCCGATGTAATTGCTAAGCGTAATTCGGGACGCGCGCTCTTGGAAAAATTGCGCACGGATGACAAACTCAGAGCGCCGGCGACGCGCGCTCTCATTGCAGACGCGATTCTCCATCTCGAAAATACGGAAGCCGCCAAGACGTTCGCTCAGGAATTGCAGGGCTACCCGGAAGCGACATTTGCCGACCGTTTGCTTTACCTCGAGATTCTTCGCACAACGAAAGACCAGGGATTTCCAAGTTATTTAACGACGGTGGAAAATGACGCCAAGGCAAATCCTATCACGCTTGCCAGTCTGATTGCCTGGATGAACAACAGCGGAATGGCGCTGGTGGCTCTCGACTACGTCCGCGAGATCGACAAGGCAATGGTATCGAAGTGGCCGGTTCCGAGTGAACTCGCAAAATCGTACGCGCGACTGGCAGATTGGGATGGACTCGAGCGTTTCACCAAGGATGGACGCTGGCCGCAATTGGATTTTATTCGGCGTGCGTTTCTGGCGCGCTCGTTTCGCGAGAAAAACAAACCCGAGATGGCCGATCGCGAATGGGCTGCGGCTGAAAAGGAAGCGCTGACCGATGTTCGATCTCTGGAAGCTCTGGAGCGGACGACCGTGGAGTGGGGCTGGACGAACGAGGCGGTGGAGCTGCTTTGGCAAATGGCGAAGACTCCTGAGAAGCAAGTAGACGCCTTGCATAGCTTGTACAAACATTATGCGAAGCAGCGCGATACCCAGGGACTCTATCGCGTATTAAGCCGGCTTTCAGAGCTCGAACCGACCGATCGCGTTGTGCGGAATAATCTGGCTCAGATCGCTCTCTTGCTCAATGCGGACCCAGCCCGCGCGCGCAAGATTGCGGCGGAACTATACCGCGAAGAGCCCGGCAACGGGACTTATGCTTCGACTTACGCTTTTGCTCTCTATTCTCAAGGTGACGTAACCCAAGCGCTCAAGATCATGAACTCGCTTTCGGCCGATCAATTGCAAGATCCAGGCACGAGCGCGTATTTCGGGATTTTTCTGACCGCTGCTGGTCGACGGCAAGATGCCGAACCTTATCTTGTGCGTGGGGCAACGGCCTCGCTGTTGCCAGAGGAGAAGGCATTGTTGGATCGCGCGCAGGCTGCTTCGGCGAGCCAATAACGAAATCCGGAAGGGTCTAGCCAATCAGTCTGAAATGGAAAGTGGACACATCTGCAATCCAGCAAACTGATTTGAACAGGTATAAAACCAAAGCGGCCGCCCCTTTCGGAGCGGCCGCTGGAGAACAGGTCGCAAAAATTAGTTAGGCATTCGCGCGACGGCGGCGGCGGATTTCGAAGGCGGTCGCCAACGCTACCAGGCAGAGCGCCGGAATGGCACTGGCCATCTCAGGAACCGGCGTCAGGGTCATGCTGAAGGTGATGCCATCGTTAAAGAAGTGGCATTCCGGGTCAAAACCAAAGGCAACGTCGTGATTATTGTTGATATAGTTTTGAAGAGTCACCAGTTCGGCGGCGGTGAAGTTGAAAGTATAAGTCGTCGGCGTGGTCGTAAATGACTTCTGAAAGAGCTTCGTTATTGCAGTCGAACTACTGATAAGCGATGGAATAACTGCACCGTTAGCGAAGTGGTCCACGATGTCGCCGATCGGGGATTCATCGAGCGGATGGTCTTGAAATTGAGTAACTCCCGGATGGGCCGCCGTATCCATAAGGTAAACGAAGAGCATATTCGGCGTGCTGTCCCAGTTGGCGATGTTCGAGAAGGTGAGTGTCGCGCTGGTGATCTGCACATTGCTCAAATTTAGATTGCCGATCTCCCACGAGTAACTGTAGTGGTGATCGAGATCGTTGAGATCAACCGGATTCGGCTGGAAGCTCATGGTAGAGGTAGCTGCGCGGGAGCCGGTTGCCAGGCAGGCAAAGGCGGCAGCGCAAAGGATACCGAGGAGGAAGCGATTGATCTTAGTGCTCATATTTTTGATTGGACGATTCATTGTTGCTGGCGGAAAGCCGTTTATTTATCTGATAGTTCTATAATTCTCATATTCGCGTCGCATTCGTCAACATAATTTTTATGCCACGCTCAAATCTTTTTCTCCGGTAAGCCTGTTCTAGGATTTTCCGAGGGCCTCCGTCAAGACAATTTTCAGGGTTTTACCTCTGGTGGCTGGAGACAAACTATGATCCGACAACGAGTGCCGGGATCCTCTTGGGCGAGAGATCGCCCCTTTGAATTCCTACAGTCCTAGGACGAGGAAGAAAATTACTGCGCCAACCTGGGGGATTACAGGTTGTGCCAGGTATACTGGCTACCGAGAAAAGCTTTCTGCAGCTCTTTGAAATCGGCCTGGCGACAAACTAACTGACAGCGAATCTGCTCGTTCCCACGGTTTAAAAAAAGAACCGAGCGATTGTAGGCCTGGCCGAACAGATTGTAACCGAGGACGACAAGAAATGTCTCTTTGCGGTTGATTAGCAGAGGATTTTTTTCTTGCGAAATGACAGTGACATTTTCACTGCCTTTCGGAGCAAGGGCGACGGTCTCATCCACAATTTTTTTTAAGCTCTCCTCATCAAACTTGCCCGGCTCCGGAAGCGGAATTCTCGTGATTGTCGCCTCCGCTTGGACCTTGTTCGGCGGATGTAAAATTAATTGGGTGGGGCTGCCGGAGTACTCCCAGCCTCGCGGAGATTGGTAAGTTATCTTTTTTTCGCCGTCGGAGAAGGCGAGTTGCTTAAATGTTACGCCATCCAGCTGATATTCAGAGATGCTTGGCGTGAGCTGCAGGTCAGCCCGCGCTGAGACGATCAACAGCGCTCCGATTAATGCCGGAGTTAGAGGAGGGACCATTTGCCTTTGATGTAGCTGTAAACCATGATCGAGCCCGGTGGCGGATTGAATTTGAAATTGGTATCGAAGAGCCATTCCCGCGTCGGCGGATCGTAAACATTCGCCTTGCCCCACTCGCCGATTGATTGCTGGCTCTTGTAAAGCTCGACCATTGAGCCGTAGTAGGTGAGCGTGTCATTTGTCCAGTTCTCGAGAAAACGCGGGAAATTCTCTGCCCCGCCGCTGTAGGAGCCATCGCCTCCGACGGCAGCGGTCGGAACAGTCCCGGCAATAATCGCGGTATTAACCGTAGTCGGCGAAGCGTTGGGAACGGTGCCCGATTTCGCATCGCTCCAGCTGTTGGAAAGAATAGTTACCGCGTCGGCGAGAATCGAAGTGGGCGCGCGCTTGTAATTATTTGCAACTTCCGTGTCCGGAAGGGGCGGATTCGCAGGGTTAACGTATGTTCCATCTGCATTGAGGTTAGACGGATTATTCGAGGGAACAGTGGCGCCCGTTCCGCCCGTATTAAAATCGCCCTGGATGTAAACTGGATTGCTGCTGGCGACGGTCAGACCGCCGACCGGAATTTTGCTTCCGTTTTTGATACGAATTGCCCGTCTTGCATTGGAAGTCGCACTGCTGTCGTACATATAAATGATAGGGGCGGTCGGGATGCCGGGTTGGTAGGTAGGATTTCCACTCGCTGCATTTTCGATCTGGCTCACATCGAGTGTTGCAACGCGAATGCTGGCGCCCTCACGGTTATCCTGAATAGTTTGATTCGTGCTGATTGCGTCAGCGAGCGCGTTGTAGAGCGCAATTTGTGATGGTGTTGATGGCCAGGAGCCCGTTATCGGCGTGGTAGCCCCAGTCGACGAATTAGTTACCGTATAGAAGTTCACGAGATCGTCCCCTTTTACGTTATCGAATCCCCTGTTGTTAGGGTTAGGGTTGTCGCTGACCTGAATAATGACGCTGGCCTGATCCCAGTAACGTTGCCCCGCCAGTGGATCGGGGTTACCTGCAACGTTAACCGGCGGTTCAATCAATTCGTGATAACTGTCGTTATTTGGATTGCTATCCGTAGTATTGAATATCGACGTGGAATCCATACCGAATGGTTGCATCGCTTGATCGCGCGCCGGGGGAAGACCC
The DNA here is from genome assembly GCA_003167365.1 of Spartobacteria bacterium. Lineage (GTDB taxonomy): Bacteria > Verrucomicrobiota > Verrucomicrobiia > Chthoniobacterales > UBA10450 > Palsa-1382. Next base: position 59,468 of record PMTM01000007.1, read on the forward strand.
GCTGGATAGTTAGGACTGGCAGGTACATCTGACAAATGCTGCAGATCTCCCGGCATAAAATTAATATTCCAATCCGAACCGTATGTGACTTTGTCCGCGAAAGTGAGAGTGCTGTGCGCCGTGTAAAGATCGGAATTCGTGTGCACCCAACCATTAACGGTGAAGAGAGGGCCAGGATGAATTTCCAGAGGATCGACATAGAAGATAGCGAAGTTCCAGGGTGAAAGTTGTTGCTTCTGAAATACGCGCCGAACTTTTGCGACCACATTTCCGTTCGGTCCCAGTGCCGGCAAGGTGACGTCGGCCGAAGCGATGTAGTTGAAAGTTGCGGAAGTTGAAGGCGTGACGCTGTTCACGGTTTGGTTTTGAGCCAGTTGTCCGAGCGCCGGTTCGGGAGTTGCGCTCGCGTTGGCCAATGCCGCCCATTCAGCGGTAACCCCGACTACCTTGTAGTTGGATACGGTGTAGGTCGAGTTGTACTCATCGTTGGCCGGATCGAAGCTTACTCCTCGCTTTACGAAATTCGCGACGGCGGGCAGATTCGGAAACTGCGAGGGCGTCGGAGTGGCGATCGCGGAAAAAGAGCTCGTTGCCAACGCTAGGGTTTGGTTGCCCGGGGTCCGGCAGACTGTTCTCCAATTGTTAAATAAGACTTCTATGCAAGCGTCTCCCACGGCCACGGCACTTTCGAGGGTGGTGCCTCGCTGCACATGACGGTTGATGTTCACGGTATATTCAACAGCGATTCCGACGGTCACCATTAGTATAGCCGTGAGCATGATCACCACGACAAGAGTACTGCCGGACTGGTTAGCACAGGATTTCGTTTTCATTGATAAGTGGTAAGCCTGGCTTTCATCGGAACTTGTCCGTTGAGCAGGATGTTTGCGGATTTATAGCCGCGATTACTGTATTGAAGATCCGACGTGGAAAGATCGATCGCGGCCACGAACCTGTAGTAAAGCGCACCGGCGGGCGTGGTTGGTGTGCTGAACGGAGCTGGATTAGTAATGTAGTTCCCTATTGTCTTAGTGCTACCCTTCCAATTCCAACCTAACGTCGTGTTTGCGACAGTGTAAGAACAACGGTCCGTGACGAAACAGACTATGTCTCCACCGGCGCTGGCCGTTCCGAAAATCCCGATCGGAAGAGTAGATACGGGATAAGTCACCGGAGGAGTTAGCGCCGGGCCATATATGTTACCGAGCGTCACGGTAAAATTTCCGTTGCCTCCGCTGACCGCGGTGATATCCGCTTCAATTTGAACACTCGGGACAATCAGGTGTTGCCCCACAGCCGGCGTCGGGTTTCCAGTGCCAGTGGTTAGCTTTAAAACAATTTGGTTCTGCCCCGCAGCTGCGTCGTTCTTGATTTGATGAGGACCGCTCGACCATTCCTGGAACGCAATTCCCTCGGCGTTCAATGGTGCAGGCGACGCATACGGCACGCCGCTGGTATTTGCCAATGCCGGCAAGGAAACGGACGAGTGCAAATCTTGGAGCATCTCCATCATCGCCACTCGCGCCTGCTCATGCGCAACGTTCATCGCCGCATTCTTAGCGCCAAGGACCGAGCTGGTGTACAAGATAGAATAAATGAGGAGGCCCAGAACTCCGATCAAGGCGACCGTAAACATCAGTTCAACCAGGCTGAAGCCGCGACTTTGTGGAGAAAGTTTCATATATCGGAACTGCGAATGCTGCTCATCTGGAATGAATAGCTTCTTCCGAGATAACTGTAGCTCACTTGGAAGAGAGCTTGATAAGGACCGGAACTAGGATTTGTCCCGGCAAAGTTAAGGTCGGTCACTTGGACCTGTAATTGTCCTTGAACAACAACCACCGTCCCGCTGACAGGATCTTTATATTGGTAAACCGGCATGTTGAAAGTCGTTCCATCGACCGAAATCGAACGCCATGTTCCCGCCCCAGTCACTGTCATATCGTAAGTTGGAAAACTTCCGTGACTGGCATCTTTAGGGATTTGCGGCGTGATGCCATCCTGATTCATCTTCTGGGGGTTGAACGGGCTCATCGATTGGAAGAGATCGACTTGATTCATTAGAACCGCATAAGCTCCGGTCGTGTTCCGACCGGTCGCGGCCATCGCGTTGATTTTCGTAAGTGCACCGATTGTGGTGACAACTCCGATTGCTAGCACGGCGATGGCGACGAGCGCTTCAATGAGAGTGAAAGCGGCGGCTTGCCGGATATAGTATTTATGGAAAACCACGTTTGTTGGAGTAGCAACAACCATACCAAAACAAATCTAAGTAAAAGTAATTGTCGTCATTCCGTCACTCATAGGGACCGAAGACGGAATAATTCAGATAACCCATTGGAGCAAAAGACGCGCCAGTCATTATAGTGCTCGGCCCATCTCCAATTTTATAAGGTAAACCGCTGGTCCCGGAGTCGAGTGTCGCGCCGTTAGCGAGTCCGAATTGACGTTGCCAATTGGAGTATCGAGCGCCAAGGTAGCGCCCCTCGATTATGTTCGCGCTTCAACCAGAAATGAAGATCTTCAGCGGCTCGGCCAATCGCGAGCTCGCGGAGCGCATCTGCCAGTACCTCGGAGTGCCGTTGGGCCAGGCCACGATCAGTTCGTTCCCTGATGGCGAGACCTACGTTAAGATTGAGGAGAACATCCGCGGTCGCGATGTCTTCATTATTCAACCGACGTGTCCTCCTACAAATCAGCACCTGATGGAGCTGCTTATCATGGTCGACGCCGCCCGCCGCGCGAGCGCCGATCGCATCACGGCGGTGATCCCGTTTTTTGGTTACGCCCGGCAGGATCGCAAAGACCAGCCGCGGGTTCCGATCACGGCCAAGCTGGTTGCGAACCTACTCTACGCCTCGGGCGTTCAGCGCGTTCTCACGATGGATCTGCACGCCCAGCAGGTGCAGGGATTCTTCGATATTCCTGTCGATCACCTCTACTCGATGCCGGTGTTGATAAAATATCTTCGCCAGCAATTGACCAGAAAGACCGTGGTCGTCTCTCCCGACGTTGGTGGGTTGAAAATGGCTTCCGCCTATTCTCAAGCGCTCGGCGCGAGTCTTGCCATCGTGGCCAAGCAGCGGAAAAGCGCGACTGAAACAGAAGCGCTATACCTCATCGGCGAAGTGAAGGATTGTGATGTCCTGCTCGTCGATGATCTTACCGAGACGGCCGGAACGCTCGCCTCGGCGGCGGCGACATTGAAAAAGCAGGGCGCACTCGATATCTACGCAGCGGTATCCCACGCCGTGCTTGTAGATATCGCGATTCCGCGATTGCAAAAATCTGAAATTAAAGAATTAGTTACGACTAACAGCACGCCTGTGCGCACCGTGGATCGGTTTTCGATTCAAGTGCAATGCGTCTCCGAGCTTCTCGGTGAAGGCATGAAGCGGATTCACAACGACGAGTCCGTCTCATCGCTGTTTAAGATCGAAAACGGGACAAAGCAACAAAATGGCAAAACAAGTTAAGCTCAAAGCAGAACATCGCACCGCGACAGGGCGATCCGCGGCGCGCAAATTGAAGGCGCTCGGAATTGTTCCGGCGGTTATTTATGGCGCGAAAGACAAACCGCAGCACTTGCAACTCTTCGTGCGGGACATCAATGCCATGCTCAGTCACGCCTCCGGCGAAAACATTTTAGTCGAGCTCGAGATCCCCGGTGAAAAATCGAATCGCACCGCCCTGGTGCAGGAAATCCAGCATGCGCCTCTGGGCGGCGCGGTGCTCCATATCGATTTTCATGCCGTCTCGATGGACGATACTATCCATGCGGAAGTCCCGCTCGAGTCGTTTGGTATGGCGAATGGCGTGAAGAATTTTGGCGGCTTGCTCGAGCAGAGTCTGCGCACGCTGGCGGTAGAATGTCTTCCCCGTGACTTGCCTGACCGGATCACGGTGGATGTTTCGGCCTTGGAGATTGGCGACTCCATTCATGTGCGAGATATTAAATTGCCTTCCGGCGTCACCGCAAAAGTTCAGCTCGACCTCACTGCCTTCTCGGTTGTGGCTCCGGTGGTCGAAGAGGAACCGGTTGTGGCGGAGGCTGAAGCCGCCGCTGGGCCGGAAGTGATCAAGGAGAAGAAGGTCGAAGGCGAAGCAGGTGCTGCTCCAGTTGCCGCCGCGGCCCCGAAGGAAAAAGAGCAGAAAAAGTGAGCCGCGACTCGCCTCTTTGCGGCTAAGCGATTTTGGACGTCGAAGCTGCACGTATTCGTCTTGTTGCGGGACTGGGCAACCCCGGTCCTGAGTACGAACTGACTCGACATAATGTCGGGTTCCTCGTCGTCGAACGGCTCGCCGCGCAGTTTGGATCGACCTGGGAAAAGTCGAGCAAATGGGACACTGCCTCCGCAAAATGCGGCGATGCTATCCTGGTTAAACCGCTAAGCTTCATGAATCGAAGCGGTCATCCTCTTTTCGCAATCGCGCAGTTCTACAAGATCGAGCCGCAAGAGATTCTCGTCGTGCTCGACGATTTCGCGCTGCCGCTGGGACGCCTTCGCCTTCGCCCGAATGGCAGCTCGGGCGGTCACAACGGACTCGATTCGATCATTGCGCAATTCGGTACGGAAGAAATTCCGCGATTACGCGTTGGGATTGGCGCGGCACCCAGTCAAGCCTCGATCGATTACGTGCTTGGCCGATTCTTTGACGAGGAGAAACCGCTCGTAAGATCGACAATCGATCGGGCCGGCGACGCGGTGAAATGCGCGATTGACAATGGCCTCGTTTCCGCGATGAACACTTTCAACAAAACCGAAGAATCATGAAGAATCGTTACGAAGTATTGATCGTCCTTAACACGCAGGGCAAGGAGGACACCGTTAAAGAGATCGTCGATCGACTGGAAGGCGAGTTTCAAAAAGAGGGCGCTGAGATCGAGCAGGTGCAGAAAATGGATAAGCGCCAGTTTTCCTATGTCTCCGGCCAGCTTGATGCCGGGTTCTTCGTGAATTTCGTTTTCCACGCCGATCCGCAACTCATCACGAAACTGCGTTCTAAATTTAAACTCGATCCAGAAGTTTACCGCCAGCATTACCAGCGTCTCCGTGAAAAGAAGGTGAAGAAGGAGCGAACGCCGAAAAAGTTGGCAGGCGCAAAGTAAATCCGATAAAACGGGCGCATGGCCAGTTTCAATAAAGTCATCCTCCTGGGAAATCTAACACGCGATCCCGAAGTACGTTATACGCCGAAAGGCAGTGCGGTTTGCGATCTCGGTCTCGCGGTCAATCGAAATTATACTCTCGATAACGGCGAAAAGCGCGAAGAAGTCACGTTTGTCGATGTTGTCCTGTGGGCGCGGCTCGCCGAGATCGCCGGCGAATATTTGAAAAAAGGCCGTCCCGTTTTCATCGAAGGCCGTCTGCAAATGGATTCTTGGGACGATAAACAGACCGGTCAAAAGCGAACGAAGCTGCGCGTTGTTGGCGAAACCATGCAGTTAATCGGCGGCCGCCCTGGCGGCGGTGGTGCTGCAGGCGATTCCCCGGAAACCGAACGACCGCCGCGCGCTGCAGAAAAACCTGCAGCTCCCGCGTCCGCCGCCCCATCCGCCCCAGACGACGACGAGATTCCATTTTGATCGCCGCACTTCGCGGATTGGCGAAGTAATTGTCGATCCTAGCGCTCCGCCAGAATTCTGTCAGCGCAGTTAGATCATGACCCCCACAGAAGCTTGCATCGCGCTCAACATGCTGCCGACCGTCGGTCCGGTGCGGTTGCGCAAATTGCTCGAGGTTTTCAAAAATCCGGAGCGAGTATTGGCGGCAAAGCGCGGCGAACTTCGCGGAATTGAAGGAATCGGCAATGAAGTCGCTGAGCAAATCAGCAATTGGGAATCGACTGTCGATCTTGCCGCGGAGTTGGAACGCGTTCGCGAATTTGGCGCGACCGTTATCACTCAAGACTCGCCATCCTATCCGAAATCGCTGCGCGAAATTCACGCGCCGCCAATTGTCCTCTACGTCTGGGGCGAGCTGACCGATCGCGATCATCACGCCATCGGAATTATCGGCGCGCGCCGCACCACCCATTACGGCACCGAGTCGGCCAAGAAGCTCGCCTATCAAATTGCCTACGCCGGTTTGACCGTGATCAGCGGCCTAGCGCGAGGGATCGATACCGCCGCGCATCAAGGTGCGCTAGCCGCGAAAGGCCGGACGATCGCGGTGATCGGCTCCGGATTGTCGAAGTTGTATCCGCCGGAGAATCAGGCGCTCGCGGAAAAAATTCGCAACGGAAACGGCGCGATCGTGTCTGAGTTCTCCATGGAAATCGAACCGGACCGCCAGACTTTCCCGATGCGCAACCGCATCATCAGCGGTTGGAGCCACGGAATTCTCGTGGTCGAAGCTGGGTTAAATAGTGGCGCGCTGATCACAGCATCGCAGGCGATCGAGCAGAACCGTTCCGTCTACGCAGTCCCCGGTCAAATCAATGCGCCGAGCGCGATGGGATCGAATCGTCTCATCCAGCAAGGGGCGAAGCTGGTCATGGACGCCAGCGATATTCTCGACGATCTCCAAATTCTTTTGCCGGAAACGAAACCGTCGCCCGAAGCGGCAGCGCGCCCGCTGCCCGAACTCACCACCGACGAGCGCCGCGTTTATGACGCCATCGAATCGAGCGAGACTCCGATCGATCGAATCGCCGCCAAAAGCGAGCTCCCGAGCGCGATCGTCTCTTCGGCTTTACTGCGCCTGGAATTGAAGCGCCTGGTTAAGCAGCTCCCGGGTAAATACTTCGTCAAACTTGGGTGATTGGGGGCCTTCCTCGCTCGTAAAGTGCTCTTGCTGATTGCAATTTTCGAAAACTAGGCTTCGATTCCCACCTTCCATGTCCAAAGCGCTCATCATTGCCGAGAAGCCCAGCGTGGCCAGCGATCTGGCTCGCGCTCTCGGCGGCTTCAAGAAAGTGGACGATTATTTCGAGAGTGAAAGTCATGTTATTTCTTCGGCGGTCGGACATCTGGTCGAACTTTGTTTGCCGGCCGAACTAGAAGTAAAACGGGGCAAATGGAGCTTTGCCAATTTGCCCATTATTCCCGACGAGTTTGCTCTGAAGCCGATCGACAAGACGAAGGCGCGTTTCAATTTGCTCAAGAAGTTGATGAAGCGGCCGGATGTCGATCTTCTCATCAATGCGTGCGACGCCGGCCGTGAAGGCGAGCTCATTTTTCGGTATCTGGTCAAGCTGAGCGGCATCAAGAAGCCGGTGCAGCGGCTCTGGTTGCAATCGATGACCGTCGAATCTATTCGCAGCGCATTCGATCATCTGCGTTCCGACGAAGAAATGCTTCCCCTAGCCGCAGCGGCGGTGTGCCGGTCGGAAAGTGATTGGCTGGTTGGGATCAATGGCACGCGCGCCATGACCGCGTTTAATAATAAGACGGGCGGTTTTCAACTCACGCCGGTTGGTCGTGTGCAAACTCCGACGCTGGCGATCCTAACCGAGCGCGAGGAGAAGATTCATCAATTCAAACCGCGGAGTTATTTCGAGATCTTTGCCGATTTCGAAGTCAAAGCGGGAAATTATCGCGGACGCTGGTTCCGGGAGGATTTTGCCAAAGACGGCGACGAAGAGGCGCGGGCGGAGCGAATTTGGGAAAACGAAACCGCGGATGCGATCAAGAACCGCTGCCTTGGTCGGACTGGTATTGCCACTGAGGAACGCAAGCCGACCACGCAAGCGCCGCCGCTACTTTACGATCTCACCAGTTTGCAGCGCGATGCAAACGGGCGCGGGTTCAGCGCCAAGCGCACTCTGCAAATCGCGCAGCAGCTCTACGAACGTTTCAAAGTCGTTACCTACCCGCGAACTGATTCGCGTTACTTACCGGAAGATTATCTCAACACCGTGAAGGCGACGTTGAGCCAGATCGAAAATACGCACGCGCGCAAAGCGCTGGAGAGCGACTGGGTCAAACCGTCCAAACGCATTTTCAATAACGCGAAAATATCCGATCACTTTGCCATTGTCCCCACCGGCACCCCGCCGCATGGGCTCGATGAATGGCAGCAGAAAGTTTACGACATGATTGTGCGGCGTTTTATCGCCGTCTTTTTTCCCGCGGCCCAATTTGAAGTCACCACGCGCATCACCCGGGTCGATAAGGACGCGTTCAAGACCGACGGCAAGATCATCAAGGATCCGGGTTGGCTCGCTGTTTATGGACGTGAAGCCACCAGTGACGCGGCCGGCGAAGAATCGCTGGTGCCGATTGTTGATAACGAATCGGCCAAGGTTCTTGAGGTTGAGATTACGGCGAATGAAACCAAACCGCCGGCGCGCTTCAACGAAGCGACTCTCCTTTCCGCCATGGAAGGCGCAGGCAAGCTGGTGGAGGATGAAGAGTTGCGCGATGCCATGCGTGAAAAAGGTCTCGGCACGCCGGCTACGCGCGCTGCGATCATCGAAGGTTTGATTGCCCAAGACTACCTTCTTCGGCAAGGACGCGAACTAATCGCTACGGCAAAAGGCATGGCCTTGATCACGCTGCTGCGCGGTATCGGTGTTTCCGAGCTCTGCTCGCCGGAAATGACGGGCGAATGGGAATACAAACTCAAGCTCATGGCCAAGGGCGACATGGAGCGCAATGAGTTCATGAAGGAAATCAGGGGATTTACCCGTGATATTGTCGAGAAGGCGAAGAATTTCGAAGGGGACAGCGTCGGCGGCGACTTCGTGGTCCTGGAAGTGAAATGTCCCAAATGTAACGAGGGACCTTACGACGAAGATTATCGCACATTCAAATGTCGATCTTGCGGTTTGATCCTTTGGAAAACGATGGCGGGACGCCTATTCAATGCGGACGAGATTAAGAAACTTTTGACCGAGGGCAAGATCGGACCGCTCGAAGGATTCCGCAGCAAACTCGGTCGCAAGTTTAGCGCGATCGTGAAATTGGGCGAAGATTTCAAACAGCAGTTCGACTTCGAGCAAAACGCCGACGCCGAGATAAAGATCGATCCTGCTCAACACGAATCTCTCGGTCTCTGTCCAATCTGCCAGAAAGGGCAGATCTATGTTTTGGAAAAAGCGTATGCGTGCGAAAACGCGGTCGCTTCGCCGAAAACGTGCACCTTCCGGATAAGCAAAATGATTTTGCAGCGGGAAATTCCGAAAGAGCAGGTGCAAAAACTCATCGCTGCCGGAAAGACCGACCTGTTGCCGAAGTTCATTTCCAAGAAAGGCCGCGCGTTCGCCGCGCACTTAAAACTCGAGAATGGCAAAGTCGGATTCGAGTTTGCGCCGAGGGCGCCGAAGAAAAAGAAATCGTCGGCGCCAAAGGTTGCGGCTGCTGCGTAACTTTGGGTCGAGCCGGAAGACAGCAGTACCGATCAACGCTTCGGACCAGCGCCCTTTCTAATCACGGTATCCGCTGGGGCAAATAAACACCCAGGTCGGCAGAGTCTCCGGCACGCCTGTATTCGGCGTGCACATAATCGAGAATAGCTGGGGCGTAGGATGACATTGCCTGTTCTTTCATGATCAGTACAACTGCGGGCGGATCGTTCTTCGCTTGAAGAATCAAAGCCTCGTAATCTGAAGCCGTCTGGTCGCCCGGCCACAAATAATTCCATCGAGTTGGATTCCGGCGTTCGCACAAAAAGTAAAACATGGGCTGATAGGGCAAACACAAAATGGACCGATCTGGCGGCGCATATTTTTGCACCGCTCGAACAACATCTGCCGTCGCCTCTGCGTTTTCCACTCGCACGCCCCCTCGCTCCAGCATCAAAGTCTCCTTGAACCTTGTCATCTCCGGAAGACAAACGGCGCTGATTGCCCATAGAAAATAAGTGGCGCCAACTCCGGCAAGAACAGACACCAAAATCTTCGGGACTTTTGAAACGGGCCGATTTTGCGCCCATTTGCCGAGTATCCCATCCAAATTTTTGAGAAATACGCCCGAGCAGCACGCGAGCAAGATGAAGAAAGGCGACAGCGTCATTAACAAATGAAAAATGTCCGAGCGCGTTAGTACCTGGAGATAAAAAAGGCCGGACCAAACGACAAGAAATGTGAAGACGGCCTCCCTCGAACAAAAACTCCGGTGCAGGCGCCGTCTGACCAACCATATCCCGGTAATGATTATGATGATTGGGGGAAGGTAATAAAGAGCGATGACTCCATTTCGAGAGAATGGCAATCGAGAGCTGAAATAGTGAAAAGGCAGCGCGCTCGTTTTTGCGTAGGTCGTGATTGGGAAAATAATCAATTGCTTGAACATCTCAGCCAGGGCGCCCTCTGCCGCCCAGTAAATTCCGAAGCACAGAATCATCGTTGATGCTCCCGCCAGCCACAAAACAAAGACTCGCTTAAGAGTTGCCCCAGGAACCGGTTCGCCTTGGGCATGTTTCAGTGCCCACGTAAGAGTGAAGATCGAGATGACCAGATACAGCCCCTGGTCGTGTCTTAATAAAATAGAGACAGCGGTTAACACTCCCGCGGGCAACGCCAGGAAACGGCGACCGCCCAAGGTGGCCTGCATATAGAGAAAAATGGCCGCCAGTGTCGCTGTTATTCCCTGCCAAACGGCGAAAGGCACGAAGTAAAAATATGGAATACCCAGGACGGCTGCCGGAATGCCCGCCGCCAGCGATAACGCCGGTTTCGCCAGATTTCGCGCGATCCCATAAACGAGCAAAGGAATGGAAATGTAAATCAACAGCCCTAAAATGCGGAGCGAGGCTAGTGAGGTCCCAAACAGTTCGAACATGGCCGCTGCCGTATAAAACGACAAAGGTGGTTGAAGACTCACAAAATCGCGGTTCGGGACTTGTCCCTCCATAACCCGCACGGCTCCGTAAGCCAGGAAACCCTCATCGCTCCAATCCATTCCGGAACGCCAGCGCGGCAACCCGATCGAGAGACAAAGAGAAATCAGAAGAACAACACAGAGGAGATCAGCAAATGAGACTTTGCTTTTGGCGGACTTTGCATGACCTGCAGCTTCGTTGACGGCGCGATCCACGGAAAAATCTATCTGGGCACGAGGAAAGCAGTCAAGGCTGGCGAAGTCTTCCATCGTCTCGCGGGTGTGGCACAAACTCGACTCCGATAAATTTGTAGCGAATGCATTGACGCCACAACGCGTTGTGTGTTACTTGATCAAGTAACACTATGCGTTGCCCCAAGTGCGGGTCTCGTGATGATAAAGTGATAGACTCCCGCCAGTCTCGCGACAGCTCGAGTATCCGCCGCCGTCGTGAATGCCTCGGCTGTGGATATCGCTTCACCACTTACGAAGAAATTGAGCGCTCAGATCTGCGCGTGGTGAAACGCGATCGTACCCATGAGGCGTTCGATCGACGCAAGCTAGTTGGCAGCGTGGCGAAAGCTTTTGAGAAACGCTCAGTCAGTCTCGTGACTTTGGAACAGGTCGTGGACGACATTGTGCACGAGCTCGAGACCAGCGGCCGCGAAGTTCAATCGACCGCCATCGGCGCGAAGGTCCTCGAGAAATTGCGCAGCATCGATGAAGTGGCTTACCTGCGTTACGCGTCGGTGCACCAGCATTTCGAAGACGTCGATGAATTTGTCGACGCCATTCAAGCGCTCGGCCGTCGCGTGAAGCCGAACGCGGCGCAGCGCGAATTATTTCCTCCTCCGGAACCAGCTAATCATGGTCGCGTTTAAGGAAGAATTTCCGTATCTGCGCTGCGACTCGGGTCAGCTCTTCGAGTTCAATCGCGATTGGCTGCATGCCGCCATCACGCGCGCCGCCGACAAAGCCGGCTATCCGAGTTGGTGGCTCACCGATCACGTCACGGAAAGCATTGCGTTCTATTTGCGTCTTCGCACCGACGAATCGGTCGTCGCCTTCAGCCAGCTTTCGCAAACCGTGCGCTACGTTCTGAAGGTCATCGGGTACAAAGAGATCGTTCCGCACTTCGCGCCGAAACCTCCTCCAATTTCCATTTCATTGCTCGAAATTGCGTACGAGGCGGGAACTGGTTACGAGCTCGCCTTTTTCGATCTTCTCGAAAAACGGATTAACACGCTGGTCGAAATCGGCACCGACACGTTGCATCTCTGCTCGCTCCAGGCTTGCGTGAAACATCTGCGCGGCCTGAAAATTTGGTCGCGCGCTTGTGATTCGCTTCGTGAAGAAATCGTCTGCTTCATTCGCGAGAAGTTAATAACGACAGACGGACTCGATCGGCTCGATTGCTCGCTGCGGTAAACGCTAATGACGATCTTCGAAAAAATCGCCAAGCGGGAGATCCCCGCCAAAATCATTTGGGAAGACGACGACGCGATCGCGTTTCACGACGTGAACCCGCAGGCGCCGGTGCACGTCCTGATCGTGCCAAAGAAAGTGATTCCACGTCTGTCCGATGCGAAGGAAAGTGATCGAGCGATCCTGGGAAAGCTTTTGTTAGTCGCGCGCGATCTCGCCAAAAAGCTTGGCGTTGAGCAAAGCGGCTATCGCGTCGTCATCAACAGCGGCCCCAATGCCGGCGAAAGCGTTCCGCATCTCCATGTTCATCTGCTCGGCAAGCGCGCGCTCGCCTGGCCTCCTGGTTAAGAGGCGTCGCCAATCATTCCTTCACAATAACCGGGGTGCCTTCCTCAGCCGCGTCGAAGAAGTGCTCCGCCATTTCGCCGGGCATGCGAATGCAACCGTGTGATGCGCGATAGCGAGGGACGTAGCCGGCGTGCATGCCGTAGCCGCGCGTGAAACGCAGGAAGAACGGCATCTTCGCGCCACGAAATTCTGCGCCCTCGGGCTTCTTATCTTTCGAAACATCGACGTTCTTTTTCACGATCTCGCCCGCTGGATCGACGTAATCGCCGTAGAGATTTGAGACGTGGTCCTTGTCTTTTTGGATGACGTGATAGCTGCCGGGCGGGGTATCAAATCCTTTTCGCCCGGTGGAGACAGGCGATTCGCCGACCAGTTTTTTTCCTTTATAAAAGTAAGCGCGTTGTTCGGCCAAATGGACCTCGATTTTCGGCGCGCCTGAGACGTCGTCGCCTTTCCAATAAGGCGGCGCGTGATTACGTGATTCGAGCGCAGTCCTTGCCGCGTCGGCTAGCGCCTGTTGTTTCGCTTTCAACTCCGCCCCCGTGTCTTCGCAACCTGCAAGCAAAGCGAGCAACCCGGCCGCCGCCATAATGTGAATAAGTGCGCGTTTCATCGACGCGCGGATAGTAATTGCTCGCGACTTGGGTGCAAATCCCAAATGTGATTTTCGATCTTATTGTAGAGGCGTGAGTCCTCACGCGCAGAATTTAATAATTGCCCCGAAAGCGTTCGGGGCCACTGCACCTTAAATTCGGGTCTAGCGTTCACGCTGGTTGACGCTGCGCGCCGACGCAAATAGGCTGCGTTATCGCTACCGTTACTGATTCCAAACCAAAATCGTCGACGACCAGCGCCGCGCCCGCGGTGCAGCCGCCGGTTAATCTGAACAACTGGATCGAAGAGAACACCCACCTGTTCAAGCCGCCGGTGAGCAACCGTTATCTTTATGATGGTCGCGACTTTTTCGTCATGGTGATCAAGGGCCCGAACGCGCGGAACGATTTTCATCTCGTCGATTCGGAAGAGTATTTCTACCAGTTGAAGGGCGACATTAAAGTGCGCGTCCGCGAAGGGGATCGGATCGTCGATCATCTGGTGCGCGAGGGTGAAACGTTTTTCATTCCGCCCAATGTTCCGCACGCTCCCGTGCGGCCGCCGGACACATTGGGAGTCGTGGTCGAACGTCGCCGCCCGCCGGGAGAGAGGGAACACGTTATTTTCTACTGCGACAATTGCGGGGCATTGGTGGAAGACATTGATTTCGACTGCGGCGACATCGTCCAGCACTTCAGTCAGGCGATGCTCGACTTCTGGAACGACGACGCGCGGCGAACGTGCAAGAAGTGCGGCGCGAAGGTCCCGAAACCGGAACCGGTAAAACCGTTCTGAGAAATCCGCCAGACCGGCTCGGTCCATGAAGATCGACCTGCACACGCACATTCTCCCGCGCGATTGGCCCGATCTCGACGCGAAATACGGCTACTCGGGGTTTGTTCGCCTCGATCACTACAAACCGTGCTGCGCGCGGATGATGATCGGCGACCGCGTCTTTCGCGAGATCACCGACAACGTGTGGGATCCGAAGCGTCGCATCGAGGAGTGCGACCGCGAGAAAATTTCGATGCAGGTTCTTTCGACCGTGCCGGTGATGTTCAGTTATTGGGCGAAGCCGGCCGACGCGCTGGACCTTGCTCGCCGGTTGAACGATCACATCGCTGAAGTCGTCCGCGATCATCCAACGAGATTTGCCGGCCTGGCCACGATTCCGATGCAAGATCCGGACTTGGCGGCGCAGGAACTGGAACGTTGCGTCCGCGAGTTAGGCCTGCGCGGTGCGCAGATCGGCACGCACGTCGACGCGAACTCGCACTGCGCGCGAAACGAAACACGAAACCTCGATGATACGTCACTCGATCCCGTGTGGAGTGCGGCGGAGCAACTCGGCGCGGCCATTTTCGTTCATCCTTGGGACATGCTTGGCAAGGAACGGATGCCGAAATACTGGCTGCCGTGGCTCGTCGGCATGCCGGCCGAAACCTCGCTCGCGATTTGTTCGATGATGTTCGGCGGCGTATTCGAACGGTTCCCGAAGCTGCGCGTCGCCTTCGCGCACGGCGGCGGTGCGTTTCCAATCACCATCGGTCGGATCGAGCACGCGTTTCATGTGCGACCAGATTTGGTCGCCACGGACAACAAAGCGAATCCTAGAAGTTATCTTGCTCACCACGACACTCCCGCGCATTTCTACGTGGACTCGCTCGTGCACGATGCCGACGCGCTGAAATTGCTTCTCAAACTCTTCGGCGCCCAACGCGTCGCGCTCGGTTCAGACTACCCGTTCCCACTGGGCGAAGCGCACGCCGGCAAACTCATAGAATCGATGAAGGAACTTTCTATGAAAGAGAAGGCGCAACTGCTGTCTGGAACGGCGCGAGAATTTCTGGGCATCAATCCTTAACCGCGAATCTTCCTCTTAATCTGGAAGCTAGGAATCCAGGATCAGTAATTGAATTAGGAAAGCAGGAACGTAGGAAATGGAATCCCGGCGCAAGTCACAGCCAGCCGAACCCTCCTGATTTCGTGATTCGCGTCCGCCTGATCCGGGTGGAAGTTTAACCGCGGATAACGCGGATTAGGGCGATGCGAAACAGGAATCGGAAGTCTGACTTCGATATTGGGCGTTCGGCGTTCGGCGTTGAGCGTTGGGCGTTTGCTTCTACCTGATGTGACGCAAATATTCCCGATCCCACGCCGCGGGAATACTTTCCCGGGGAGAATAGGGACCCGGTTGATACGCACGCGAGGCAATGCCTTGCTGGCTCAACTCGCACACGTGCCAGTCCTGTTTGTTGGTCATGTCCCAAAATTCGATCGCGTCGTTCGGGTTGTAGCCGGGGTCGGTGACCCCGGCCGCCTCCGGATGGAAAAACCAATCGCAAAGAATGAGCGTCCGCTCCGGCGACTGCGGCCAGATTTGATGCACCATCACGTAATCAGGATGCATGCTCAGCAGCATGTTGGGGAAAATGGAATAATAGAAAACGCGCGCGTGATCTTCGCCTTTGATGTCGCCCACGGGCAACGCACACGTATTGCCCGTCATCGTGAGACTCTTGCCTCTTGTGATCGGCATGAACCCGCCGAGGAACGGTCCTTCGCAAAGATCGTTCTCCGCTGAATCGTACGGCGTCAGTTTCGAGAGCGTGGGATGTACACCCGGACAGTGATAGCACTCCGAATAATTTTCGAAGATCAACTTCCAATTGGCTCGGACGTCATACTCAATCCGTTTGACCGCGCGCAGTTTCGGCAGATTCCAGTGAGAAAATTTTCCGGCCAACGGCGCAAACACTTCCTCCAATGGCGTGGGTTTCTTCGCCAGATTGACGAAGATGAACCCTTCCCACAACGCCAGGCCGACGCCGTGGAGTGAATACTCGGCTTTATCAAAACCCGGGACACTCTCCTCGTCCATATTCGGCACGCCGATTAGTTTTCCGTCGAGACCGTAGGTCCACGCGTGATACGGACACTGGATCTTTGAAGAATGACCCACTTGGTCTTCGCACAACCGCGTGCCGCGATGCCGGCAAACATTGTAGAACCCGCGCACCTCTCCGCCTTTGTCCCGCACAACGATCAGGCTTTCACCGGCCACTTCCTGAACGAAATAATCTCCGGCCTTTGCAATCTGACTCTGATGTCCGACCAACACCCACCGCGCGGAAAAAAGAACATTCTGTTCCTTTTCGAAAATCTCGGGTGAAACGAAGTAACGCTGCGGCAAAGTTTTGGCGCCGGCCGTAAAAGACTCGGCGGTTTTGCGAAATGCCGTCATCGCTTCAGGGGATAAATTCTTAGCCACGGATTAACACAGATTAACACAGAAATGCGCAGCGCGAATGGAGAGGAGTTTCAACGCTTAGAGGATGTCACAGACGTTTCTTATCTGTGAAATCTGTGTTGATCTGTGGCTGAAACAATTCTACATCGAGCGCAAAATCGCGCGCACCGGACTCGCATCGAATCCAGCCAGCGACAGCGGCAACGCAATCAGCTCGTACATTCCTTCCGGCACGTCCTTCAATACCAGCCCTTCCAGGATCGCCATGTTGTGCCGCAAGATCGCTTTGTGCGCGGGCAAATCTTTCGATTCGAACAGGTCGACGCTCGGTGTGTCGATGCCCACCGTGATCACGCCGCGATCGTGGAGGAGATCAATCAGCTCGACCGAAAGCGCGGCGAAATCGGAATTCCAATCTTGCGGATCGGGATATGTCTCCGTCGCGAATAAAACGCGCGGTGTCGTCAACTCGGCTCGGACCATCGACGGTAAGATGCGCGTCGCGCGTGCGACCTTCACCCGGATCACTTGACAAGGGCCGAGATAATAATCGAGCGAACGCTCATCGATAGATTGCGCGTCTTTGCCGTAATGATTCGGTCCGTCCGCATGCGCGCCGAGATGAACCGTCGCGCGCAACGTCGACAGCGTGATGTTGTCGTCGCGCGCGATATCGCACAACACCTCCCGGCTCGCCGGCGTGTCGCCCGGCCAGACCGCGAGCTTCGGCGTGATCGATGGCGTGATGTCGTAAATCACTGGGAAGTTGAGACGTTGAGTTGTTGAGAGGTTGAGCCGCCAGTCCGGGTGAATGTGCTCTTCGGGGTACAACAGAGATTCCGTTTCCTACATTCCTGCCTTCCTAATTCAATCGCTGCTCCTGGATTCTTGGCTTCCAGATTAATCTCCTCTTTTCCTGCTCACATCTGGTGCCGGATCGCCCACAGATCGGGAAAGATCGGTTTGAACAGTGACTCTTTCAGGAACGGCACACCGGGCGATCCGCCGGTGCCTTTCTTCGCGCCGATCGTGCGCTCGACCAGCTTGATGTGCCGGTAGCGCCATTCCTGCAATCCTTCGTCGAAGTCAGTCATCAATTCGAAAAGGATGGAGAGTTCCGGTGAACTTTTATAGAGCCGAAGGATTTCGGCTTGGACTTGTTCGTTCGGTTCGTTTGGTTTTGACAGGTCGCGATTTCTCAACTCATCCGGAATCTTTGCACCGCGCGTGGCCAGGAAATCGTAAAAGTGATCGATCACCGTCCGCTCCTTGAGTCGTTGTTGCAGCCGATCGTAGCCCGGAAAATCAGGACGCAGATTCGCGATCGCCGCTTGTCGCTTGTATCCGAGCAGGAACTCGAGCTCGCGAAACTGCACCGACTGAAATCCCGAGGCGGTGTCGAGCCGGTCGCGGAAGCTCGAGAATGACGACGGCGTCATCGTTTCGAGAATGTCGATCTGCGCCACCAGTGTCTTCATGATGGTGCGCGCGCGCTTGAACGAATGAATTGCGGCGAACAGATCGCCGGAGGAGAAATCGTGTTTGATCTTCTCGAACTCGTGCAGCAACTGCTTGAACCAAAGCTCGTAGGTCTGATGGATGATGATGAACAACATCTCGTCGTGCTCGGCCGGGGTTGAGCGCGGGTTCTGGAGCGTCAACAGCTTCTCTAGATCAAGATAGTTAGCGTAAGTCAGCGGCGGCATGGGTGAAGATTACACAAATTAAGAGGATACGAATCAGGAATATGACGAGCGGGGACGCCGTTAGGTAGATGGTCCAACCGTCGCGGGTAGCCGGTGAGTAAGCGGGAGCGAACGAATCA
>PMTM01000001.1 GCA_003167365.1 Spartobacteria bacterium
TGTTCTAAGAAGCGAGAAGACAGGCCGGCGCTACGTAGGATCCTGTGAAGATTTTGACGATCGATTTCGACGTCATAATGCTGGCGAATCCAAAGCTACTATGCACGGCATTCCATGGACGTTATTATACCAAGAGAGCTTTCCGACACGCGCTGAAGCCGTAGAAAGAGAGCGCTATTACAAAACGGGTCGAGGCCGCGATGAACTCGATCGGATTAAGGTCGATCGCCGCGGCGATTCACCGCACCAAGCCGTTGCATTCAGATGAAATTGATTCTGCTCGTGACCTGCAGCGCAATTCTTGGCCAAGCGTTAATTGTCGGCGCGCAAGAAGCGACTGACGTGGATCTTCAGTCGAAGCAAAACAAGCCGGCGGAGACACCAGCCGGTCTTCCGAACATTCCGGCGTTGTCGCAGCTCGATGAGATGTTCAAGCAAACATCAATGGGGAAAGAGGCCGACGAGCAGCGTCTGCGCGTGGAGTGGAGGGAACTAAAAAACCAGGTGATGAATGATCCTGATTTAATCGCGGCCAAGCATGCGGCCGAAAAGACCCGAACGGATTTGCAAAAGCGCGAACTTCTTCGCAGTTATTTCAAACTTTATTTTGCGAAGATACGGCTATTGACGATGAGCCCTGAAATGAAGCAACGAATCGACGGCATGGAAGCCGGGCAGCTGTATTCCACTTCGCAGCCGCGTGTCCGTCCGAGTCCCAGCCCGAGTGCGAGCGCGACGCCAGTGAAAACGAATTGATTTTGTCCGCCGCCGCTCGCTGAATTCCGGCGTTAGCTTGCCGAAATTTGTTCCGATATTACACTGGAGCGCGTAATTTACGGCGCGTTCGTCTAGTGGTTAGGACANNGGGTTCGATTCCCGTACGCGCTGCGATGGATGGCGAAAGTAAGCCTCAGGAGAAGCCGCGCTTTCCCTTTTGATCTCGCGCGTTCGCAGAGAACTCCCTAGCCTTCGTCCTTATGAAAACCTCATCTTCTGAACTTGAACTTCTCCAGCAAAAAGTGGCCGCACTTGAAGCGCGGGTGGCGCAGTTAAGTCCTCAACTCGAACCGACCGCCAACGGAAACGATTTCGCTTCTGTGACCGATCGCCGCGGTATGATGAAAAAAATAGCGGGACTTGCCGTGGGCGTAGCCGCGGCAGGCTTGCTTAAGCCCTCGCGCGCGCTCGCGGACAATGCGGATCCGCTCACCTTCGGATCGATCACCACGGGGGCCGGTGGAAATAGCCAGACCAGTGCGGCTCGGTTTGTTTACAATGGCGCGGCCCAAACTGGAGCGTTGTTTCATTTTGAGGATGGCACCCTGTTTGCGCCTAGCCAAAGCATTTATAACGCAGTGCTCGCGGCATTTGCGACGAAAAGCGGGCCAGGAGGCGCCGACGTTGGCATTTACGGGTTTTCGGGGCCTGACTCCGGCACTGGTGTAATTGGTTATGCTCACGGTGCGAATTCGATTGGGGTGAGAGGCCTCTCGGACGCAATCGGCGACGGCGTGGGTGGAGATTTTTCTGGTGGCCGAGCCGCATTGGCGTTGTCGCTAGGCAATGGAGCAGTCGCCGATCCTAATGCCGGAGTGACGGGGAGCGCAGTGGGCGATGTCTATCCTGGTTCAACTAACGGGAGTCTTTGGTATAACGCGGGCGGATCAATTCCTTATTGCAGACTGGCCGATTCGACTACCGCAGGCGCGCTGACGGCCTTTGCCTCTTCCTCGCGTTTCGTCAACACCATCACCGGCAGCGGCAACACCTACGCCGGCCAACATCTCAGTGGCGGAACCATCGCTACCTACCAAATCGGCGGCGTGACGGTGAGCGGCAACACGGTTCCGGCAAATGCACGTGCCATCATCGGGCGCATCGCTGATCCAAATCCCGCTGGCCCCGGTGGAAATATTCTGGTCGGCGCGACCATCCCGCCAGTGGGCGGAGTGATCGCGATTGTGGCCGGTGCGCCCCAAAACAGTTCCTTCATCAGCGCGTTGGATGTGAATGGTTTCCTCTACGTCAAAAATACTTCCCCCAGCGGGTCGACCGACATCATCATCGATATCCAGGGTTACTACTTGTAAAGTCTTCTGGTTTACTACGCGCGCCGCAATTACGCGCGCGCGGGGATTTCGGACAGATTCGGACACTCGAACCGCGTAATTCTGCGTGAATCTGCAATACACCCATTTTCTCGCTCTATATATAATACGCAGTTAGCTACGGGATTACGGCAGAATTGCGCAATGACGCGAACTGCCTGAACTGGGTTCGATTCCCGTACGCGCTGCCATGGATGGCGAAAGTAAGCCTCAGGAGGAGCCGCGTTTTCTCTTTGATCTCGCGCGTTCGCAGAGAACTCCCTAGCCTTCGTCCTTATGAAAACCTCATCCTCTGAACTTGAACTTCTCCAGCAAAAAGTGGCGGCGCTCGAAGCGCGCGACGCGGCACTCGAAGCGCGCGACGAGAAACTCGCGGTGCTCGAAGCGCGGATGGCACAATTGTGTCCTCAACTCGAACCGACGGCCAATGGAACCGATTTCGCTTCTGTGACCGATCGCCGCGGCATGATGAAAAAAATGGCGGGACTAGCCGTGGGCGTAGCCGCGGCAGGCTTGCTTAAGCCATCGCGCGCACTCGCGGACGATGGGAATCCGCTCACCTTCGGATCGATTACTACGGGGGCCAGTGGAAATAGCCAGACCAGTGCGGCTCGGTTTGTTTACAATGGCGCGGCCGTAGATGGAGCGTTGTTTCTTTTTGAGGATGGCACCGCGTATGCGCCTGGCGACGATGCTGTTAACGCAGTGCTCGCGGGATTGGCGGCAAACGGGCCAGGAGGCGCCGACGTTGGCGTTCACGGCTTTTCGAATACTGCCTCCGGCATTGGTGTATTTGCTGTTGGTACCGGTGCGAATTCGATTGGGGTGAGAGGCCAAGCGCTCTTAAGCGGCGGCACGGGCGGAGTTTTTATTGGTGACCGAGCCGCATTGGCGTTGTCGCTAGGCGGTGGAGCAGTTGCCGATCCTAATGCCGGAGTGACAGGAGGCACAGTGGGCGATGTCTATCGTGGTTCAAGTGACGGGGGTCTTTGGTATAAAGCGGGCGGATCAGTTCCTTATTGCCGACTGGCCGATTCGACTACCGCAGGCGCGCTGACGGCCTTTGCCTCTTCCTCGCGTTTTGTCAATACCATCACCGGCAACAGCAACACCTACGCGGGCCAGCATCTCAATGGCGGAGCCACCGCTACCTACCAAATCGGCGGCGTCACGGTGAGCGGCAACACGGTTCCGGCAAATGCACGCGCCATCATCGGGCGCATCGCTGATCCCAATCCCGCTGGCCCCGGTGGAAATATTCTGGTCGGCGCGGCCAATCCGCCGGTGGGCGGAGTGATCGCGATTGTGGCCGGTGCACCGCAAAACAGTTCCTTCATCAGCGCGTTGGATGCGACTGGGAATCTCTACGTCAAGAATACTTCCGCCAGCGGGTCGACCGACATCATCATCGATATCCAGGGCTATTACTTGTAAGTCTCCTGGTTTCACTACGCGCGCCGCAATTACGCGCGGCAGCCCTGTTGCCCGAAAATTTTGAATCAAGTTGGCATGTTGAAGGGTTGCCGTGTCGCAGGGTTGCAAATCGGCGTATCGCACGCCCGGGATTTTGAAACCTTGGTAGCCGGGTTGCGCCAAGAACCTAAAATCCCGGGTGCAAAATTACAGCGAATCAAGATCGCAGGGTTGCACTCAGTCACTTGAACATTTGAAATTCTTCCGGCGCGGTAATGAGACGGACATCGGCCAGCCCCGCGCGGAAACATCGACACAATGATAGCGCGCTACGGAGTCTCGGTCGTTCCTGCTATGCTCTCGACTATCGACAAATGAATTGAGATTATTTTTCCGCCGTCACCCACTCTCCTCCGCGAACCGACATGCCCACCGAGATCAACAAGCAGATCGAGCTGGAGATCGCGCACGTCTTGTTTATTGACATTGTCGGCTATTCGAAACTTTCAATTAATCAACAACGGGCAGTGGTTGACGAGCTGGCCGAAGTGGTCCGCAGTTCGGGTCAATATCAGAAGGCCGAAACCGCGGGTCGCTTAATTAAAATTCCGACCGGCGACGGCATGGCATTGGTCTTTTACACGAGTCCAGAAGCGCCGGCGCAGTGCGCGGTCGAAATTAGTGGGGTCCTTAAAGAGCATCCGAGCCTACCGCTTCGAATGGGAGTGCACAGCGGTCCGGTCAGCGGCGTGATCGATGTGAACGGTCAGGCCAACCTTGCCGGGGCCGGTCTTAATATGGCGCAACGGGTGATGGGCTGCGGCGACGCCGGACACATTCTTGTCTCCAAACGCGTGGCCGACGATTTAGGAGAATACGAACATTGGCGGCCGCTCCTGCATGATCTCGGCGAATGCGAAGTGAAGCATGGGATGCGCGTGTCCATTGTGAATCTTCACGCGGATGAAGTGGGCAATCCGCAACTGCCGAAAAAGTTCCAGGCCTTGAAGAAGCACAGAGCGCGAATGCGCTGGGTGGCGACGACGGCAGCGTTGCTCGCGCTCGCGGTAATCGTCGCTGGCATGGCAATGTTTTCCCGTTATCGCATGGGTTCGACTCTGGCTGCGCCGGAAAAAAGTATCGCTGTCCTTCCGTTCGAAAACCTGAGCACGGATCCACAAAACGCGTTCTTCGCCGGCGGCGTTCAGGATGAAATTCTGTCGGACCTGGCCAAGATCGCCGATCTCAAAGTGATCAGCCGCTCGAGCGTGATACAATATCGCAGCGGCATCGCGCGCAACCTGCGTGAGATCGGTAAGCAGCTTGGGGTCGCGCACCTCCTGGAAGGAAGTGTGCAGCGCGCCGAGGGCAAGGTGCGGGTGAACGCGCAGTTGATCGACGCTCAGACCGATGCGCATCTTTGGGCGCAGACTTATGATCGCGATCTCGCCGATGTTTTCGCCATTCAGAGCGACATCGCGCGTTCGATCGCCGAGCAGTTGCAGGCGAAACTGGCGCCGGAAGAAAAAACCCGGATTACCACCAAGCCAACGGAAAATCCGGAAGCCTATTTGCTCTACCTGCAGGCGAACGATCTGGTTCACGTCGCCGCCTCGAAGCAAGACGGGTTCAATGCCGGCAAGATTTACCAGCAGGCCATTGCCCTTGATCCAAACTTCGCGCTCGCCCGCGCGAAGGCCTCCATGCTGAACAGTCTTATCTATTTCATCGGGCGCATTCCGGAGCGAAAAACAAGCGCGCGCGCTCTGGCCGATGAAGCGTTGCAACTGGCGCCGAACCTGGGCGAAGCGCACCTGGCCTTGGGCCTCTGCTTTTATCGGATCGACTCCGACTACGACCGGGCGCTGAAAGAATTGGCGATCGCGGGCGCGGCTTCGCCTAACGATTCCGAGATTCTCGATTCGTCGGGCTACATCTATCGCCGGCAAGGTCGCTGGCGCGAGGCGCTCGCCGCGTTTGCGCAGGCCAGGCAGCTCGATCCTCGGCGGGCGCATTTCGATGGCGCGCCCGAGACGCTGCGAGTTCTCCGCCAGTGGACGGCAGCGAGCGATGCTTATAAACAAGGTCTGCAACTCGAGCCCCAACTGATCGACGGGTGGACCAGTCTGGCCTACGTCGAGTTTGCCCAAAGCGGCACTCCCGCTTCTGCCCGCGCCACTCTGGATCGGTTATCGGAGACGATAAAAAACAAGGCCGCAATGGCGCGAAAGTGGGACTTCACGATGTTGGCACGCGATTTTGCGGCTGCGGAAGCGATGCTCCCAGATATTCCGTCGGACGATTTTCCCGGTATCGACGCGAGGGCTTTCTATGAAGGTTGCATTGCGTTTGCGCGCCATGACCCAGCACGCGCCCACAGCCTCTTCGAGCAAATCAGGCCTGAGTATGAAGCTGGCGCGCGTGATAACCCCGACGACCCAGTATTCCATGCCGCGTTGGGAAGGCTCTATGTCTTGCTCGGACAAAAGGAGGACGCGATCCGCGAGGCGCGCCGCGCGGTGGAGCTTTGTCCGGTGAGCAAGGATGCGCTCGCCGGGCCGGTGTATGCGGCGAATCTGGCCTTCGTTTACGCACAGAGTGGCGAAGTAGAGCAAGCCGTCACGTTGCTCTCCCGCCTGCTCACGACCCCGGGAGCTGAGCGAATCACTCTCGCTCATCTGCGCCTGGGCTGGGAATGGGATCCGCTGCGTCAGGATCCGCGCTTCAAGGCGCTGATTGAAGGCCCGGAACCACTGACGGTTTACAACTAGCGGATGAAGCCGACCGACTTCTTCGCCGATCTGAAGCGCAGTGTGGTGGGAGGCCCGCAGGCAAGACCGCCCCTATCTATATAGACGTGTTGAGAAAATTTTCGGTTGGGAAATTCAGGGTAGGAATCAGGCGTATCGGTTTTGAAACAGTTGCGGCTTTGCCGGCCGGGCCCCGGTCGCCGCGGAACTCGGCTCAGAAGCTCTTTGCAACCCGGCAGCCCTGTTGCCCGGAAATCGGGAATCCCCGTTGGAGGTTGCAGGGTTGCATTGTGCCAAAGGAATTTCTTACGCGCGCGATTGTGGGGACGGTCGCAAATAAACTCGACATCCGTTAGGAAACAGTTCAAGAGCAAAGCTGATTACGTCACCCGACGTTTCAACGCATCTTCGGCCGGGCTGACGTGAGCCCGTGGGACTGAACCTTCGCTGGGATTGCCGCTTAACGCGATCTCCAGAATCCAACTGGAGCCCCGAGTCAGCCGAAGTGAGGCGAACTTTTCAGAAGCCTCATCAGGATGGTTCCTGGTTTCCAATCGGAACTGGATTGCAGTTAAAAGCAGTTCAACAATCCAGCCTCAACAAAAAATATGACAACTCTACATTTAAGAAAATCAATCGGCCGGTCGCCTTTGCGGCTCGCTTTCCTCCTCATCCCGCTCGCCCTCGCCTGTTTTGCGCTTTCGCCGACCGTGCAAGCGCAGCTGCCGAGCCCAGCACCGGACGGAGGCTATCCCAACGGCAACACCGCTGAGGGTGATTCTGCGCTCTTGAACCTCACCACCGGCCCCTCCAACACGGCCATCGGCAATAGTGCGCTCTTGAACAACACCACTGGCAGCGACAACACGGCCAACGGTTTTGAGGCGCTCTTTAGCAACACCACCGGCGGCAGCAACACGGCCAACGGTGTTAGTGCGCTCTACTACAACAACGGCGACAACAACACGGCCAACGGTTTTAATGCGCTCTACCACAACACCACCGGCGGCAACAACACGGCCAACGGTGTTAGTGCGCTCTTTTACAACACCTGCGGCAGCAACAACACGGCCAACGGTGTTAGTGCGCTGGCTTTCAACACCACCGGCTTCTTCAACACGGCCAACGGTGTTAGTGCGCTGACTTTCAACACCACCGGCAGCAGCAACACGGCCAGCGGTGTAGAAGCGCTCTATAGCAACACCGCCGGCATCAACAACACAGCCAACGGATTAGATCCGAAGAA
>PMTM01000018.1 GCA_003167365.1 Spartobacteria bacterium
CTGACTTCAGATGACATATACAATCTTTACCTTTTTTTGGGCGTGGAAATAGGCTGCAAGATGCAGTCTAATTCTCGTTAGATGCTAAAGCGCGTCGTTGCCGTCATGTTATTGCTGTCTGCGGGCATCGCTGCTGAGGCGATGTCATACTCGTTTGTTTCCAAGGCGAGCGGACGATTGGGCGGGCCGATTCGCTTCGAGTTTTACCGTGAGTCGACCACACGCCCGAAGACCGATATCAAGTCATTCACCGTTTCTATGCGGACCGCCGATGACCGGTGGACGGCGATGTGGGCCATCTTGAGCGGCCGTGGTCTGAGACACCCGATCGAGTACGGCGTTACGCCTCCTGGTTTTACCACGATGATTCAACCGCAGAAGCTCATCCCCGGTCGCGTTTACAAGGGGTTCGCTACCGATGGACACGGAGGCTCATCTGGCGTGACTTTCGGATTCGATAAAGACGGGACGATGATCTTCCCGGACTCATTCGATGAATGAGTGGCGAATGAAAGCATCTAACCAATCGCCCGATTCGACCCCTGGTCGAATTGATATGACATATACAATCTTTGCCTTTTCTGCGGTTGCGGTTTTTGACGGCTAATACGCTGGATAGCCGTCGAAATTGTCGGCATGATCACGTGTTAGACGACTCGGACACGCATCCCGATGAATGAAATTCCTCTCGAGGTCCAGGGCAAAGTGCTCAACGCACCGTATCCGAATATGACCGTCCTGGTTCGACATGATCCCGAGCAGACCGGCGGCTATTTCATTTTCCAGTGGTGGGATGGCTCCAACGGGCCGAATGAACACAGCGCATTCGACGACTGGGTAGAGTCTGCCGAGGATCTACAGCAGTATTTCACCGAGAGCGGATGGACGGTGGAGTGGGAGAAGCCTCAGTGAGAATGGAGCGCAAGTTGCCTAACCAATCGCTGCAACCAACCGCTGGCTGACTTCAGATGACATATACAATCTCTACCTTTTTTGCGGTTGCGGCTTTTGTCGGCTAATACGCTGGATTGCCGTCGAAATTGCCGGCATAAACATATGTTAGGTGGCGTCATGCAACGTGAGTGAAAAACGAAAAGAGTTCATTGTCTTGGCTGTCGGTGACAAGGATTCGTATGGCTACGATGAGCACACGTTGCCGCTTCTTTGGCAGCTTATCGATTCGTCGGCTCCTGACACGCGCGAGTTCACCCACGTTGGCGCTATCGCGTACTACGTGCGTTCTGCTCGTACCATCATCGCGGTTGAGGATGTTATTTCACGAGCGGAAGGCCTGCGCGATGGTGACCGGAGATTCAAGACACTGGGCATTGGATTGGCGCATGGACATATGATCGCAGACTTTGGTTTTACTCCCTTGGGTGAGGTTGCTAATCGTGCTTCGGCGGGTGTCGCAGGTGCGCAGACGTATCGAGAGACTTTAGCTGAGTTGCAGGAGACCAATGCCACCTAACCACGCGATGCAGCCAACCGCTGGCCGATTTCATACGACATATACAATCTTTACCTTTTTTGCGGTTGCGGGTGTTATCGGCTAACGTGCTGGATATGCCGTAATTTTGTCGGCATAATCATATGTTAGGTGGCCATGGCGCGTCCCCACGTTTAGAAAGCCCAGCATGAGCGATCCAGGTGACCAAACACGTCTTATCAGACTCTTCAGCCAGAGGGAGCGCCAGTGTCGCGTTGAGCACCGAGCATATGGCCGTTGGCTCGCTCTCCTTACTCCGCTCCGCTGGTTCACCGTGGCGGGCGGCACTATTTTATCGGCTCTTGCGGGCGCCACAGTCTTCAGCAAGCCCGTATTCCTCGGCGAGCAATGGCCCATTTACGCCGGCGTATTTGCGTTAGTCGCATCGATCCTGACAGGACTGCATACCGCGCTCCACTGCGATGCCCATCAAGCAGAGTGTCGCCGCCTTATTCAGCTTTATCAGAGCCTCGAGACAGGTTTCCAAGCTGCGCATGCCCTCCCAGCGCCTGAGATACCGCAACGGTTCAAAGACCTGGAAGCCAAGTTCGAGGAAGCGAAACTGAAGGCGACTGCGTCGCCCCCAACATTCTTTCGCGAACGTGCCGAAAGGGAGGTCACAACTGCCGCCTAACCATGCGCAGCAGCCAACCGCTGGCCGGTTTCAGATGACATATAGAAGACATACTTTCTTGGTTCGCTAAACGCCTTGCGGCTTTTGTCGGCTAATACGCTGGATATCCGTCGAAATTATCGGCATAATTATATGTTAGGCCGACAAGAAGGCGCTCAATGATTAAACTCTCCTCGATTATGACGGTGCTGGTATGGAGCGCACTGCTCTGCTGGATTGCTAGTATGTTCGCGAGCCGCTTTCACCAAGCGCGCGGCGACCTAGCGTTTGTCCTCGTCGCCATTTTTGCCAGCTGCTGCGCGATTTCTCTCGCCGTTATCGCTGCGACGCATCGGTCACGTCGTGCTATCCGGTGGCTACTTGTTTTGTCGGTGTTGTCTGCCCTTTTGGCAGGCTTAGGTGCGTGGATGATGATTTCCCCGATTACAGTGGTGGGACTGCGATATTTTGGGACCATGACGCTCGTTGGGCGGCTCTGGCTCATCGGGCTGCTGACGATGTTCTTGCTACCGTGGCTATGGGGCATTGTATATTACCGATCACGGGAGCAAGTCACGCAGGTGGCCTAACCAGGCGCTGCAGCTAACCACTGACCGTCGCGTGACCACATTGGAATTTTATGAGAGAGTTCTCGACATTGAATTGCTCGGTTTCTGTCAGCGGTAGCTGATCTTGTTCTCGTTAGACCTAGTGGACATATGATCGAGCATCCGCCCTCACGCGGTCTTTACATGCTCGCTTGGCTTGGCGTCTGGTCTACGTCTTGGTTCGCGATATTGTGCCTCGGCATCATCGCCATTTTTGCTTTCCGCTGGCCGTGGCTCTTGATGATCGCTCTGCCCACGTTTCTTGTCAGTCAGATCGCGTTCATCGCCCTCGCCTTCTTCTTCCGTTGCCCATCGTGTGGTCACTTCGTGTTCATTCAGGGCTGGCGACCGATGCATCCTGCACGCAAAAGAGTTTTAGCGGGATTGGGGATTGCTTCCTGGATCGCGGTTGCCGTCGACATTGCGCGCAATCGACAATTCACTTGCATGCATTGCGGAGAGAGATGCACCGCCAGGGTCTAAACAGGCGATGCAGCTAATGGCTACCCGGCGAACATCAGTAGCTTGACTTACGCTGAGTCTCATAGCTGCAAATACGACTTGCTACTGCAGCCTGTCTAGCTATAGGTATTTGTCTTATGGACTTATCTTTACAGAAGCTGGAACAAGCTATCTCAATTCGGAAGCGCATTCATCAGTTAGAGGGGCAGCTAAGCGCTCTGTTTGGTAACACTAAAGGCTTTCGCTCAAGTTCCGGTAAGCGGAGAGTATCCTCGGCGACACGTGCGAAACTTGTGGCCGCCGCGAAAGCTAGCTGGGCAAAGCGAAACAGTAAGAAAAGCGCTAGCGGTTCGAAGAAGACCGCAAAGAAAGGCGGTCTTACTCCAGCTGGAAGAAGGAAACTGTCTCAGCTGATGAAGGCAAGGTGGGCCGCAAGAAGGAAAACCGCAGGGAAGAGGTAGCGGTCTTGTCGGTTGTCGCAGTTGACGCTCGGTGTCGGTAGCCGTAACTGATCTTGTTCTCGTTAGATTCCTGCGATGGACTCCACGCCTCCGACGCGAAACCCTCTGTTGCCAGTGTTAGTCGGCTGTCTCGTCCTTGGCTTTTTCGATATCCGCTTTTACTTCATCGAGCACCATTTCGTCGCCTTGGGCTCAGCTATCATCGGGCCAATAGTCATCTTCATTATCCTATTCTTCATGCGATCGCGCTTCGCATGGTTGGTGGCAGTCATGTTCGTACTGATTGTCGCAGTAACGCTTTTTCTCACCTACCAGCTGGGGTACATGGGTTTTCCGCTTACTTGGTTCCTTGGGATTGTCGACCTGATCCTCTTCGCTCTGTTCCTCGGCTACACCTGGAAGAGGAGAGAGCCTTATTTTCGCTATGTTGCAGCGAAAGAAATCTAACCAGGCGATGCAACGAACGGCTACCTGGCGTTATACCGAATTTCCAAGACAACGCAACGCAGTGATATAGCTAGCGCCACCCGGTGCCCGATCACGTTTTCAGGTGGTTCCAAATCAGATGTTTGTTCGTCGATCCTTTGAAGAATTTCTCCTCAGTCTAGATCAGCGAAAAGATATTGACAGAAAAGCTCGCGATGCGGTGTAATACTCGCCTCCTAATTCCCCTGGAACGGTTTTGGAGACCGTTAGCAAATTCCAAAACCTATGTATTTCCTCAGATCGCACTCTGCTGTTTATCCCCTACGAAAACCACTTCTTTGGCTGGCCATTTTTTTAGGCGGACTAGTTGTCACCTCACATGTTCTAGCCCAAGGAGAAAGCAATCCGACTGGGGCCGCGGGAAGCTTTAGCGGCTCGATCGCAACTGGGGGCGGTTCCTTCGATCCTTACGAACGCAACGCCAGCCGCTCGGTCACTGACATTGTCGTTCCGGGAGCGGTCATCCCTTTCACCTACACCCGAATCTGGAATTCTCGCGGTCCATGGGGTGGGTGGCGCGACAATTGGCAATGGGATATTAAAGGTTACTATGATGATCTCGGGGATCTGGGCAATGGCGCGGTCCCAAACGATGCGTTTTTCGGATACACCGTCAATTATCCGGATGGTCGCGTTGTTCAATTCCTCAAACCCACAAACCCGGCGCATGCACCACCGGGCCAGGCTGGCCCTTATTCCAATGCATTCGGAGTCGTGGATCGATTCGTCATCGATCAAGCTGGCGCGCACTTGTTCCTAGCCGATGGTAGCGTGGTCAATTTTCCCGTGCCCCCTTCCACCCAGACCCTTGGGGCTACGAACATCGTTGATCCGCATGGGCAAGTTGTGACTTTTAACGGTGCGATTCCACCGTACCTCAGGATAATTACCGAACCGGGTGGACGATCGATACATGTCAGTTACTCCGCGGACAACAGTATGGCGGCAGTGACCACCAGTCTCGGGCAAAGCGTGACTTATACGCTTACTGACACCAGTGGGTCATTTCCCCAACCGTATGGCCCGGACACAGGGATCTACCTCTCCGGTGTCGCGACATCGCTGGCCACTGTTACTTATAACGATGTCCTCGACCCGGTGACGAACCAGCCGGTGCAAGCGCAATATGTTTCCAAACTGGTGCAGCCGCCGAGGAACCCTAACAGTAACCCCAACTTTCCCCTGCCCAATGCTTTCGGCCGGTTGGTTTGGGCTTCGGACCCGATGTTTGATGGACCGCTCCAGCAGATCAAATATCTTTACGTCGATGCCAACGCGAACCTGTTGATCAGCGACCCGAGCCGAACGTGCGTGGTGGAGGAACGCTCGGCCACTAGTGTGGATGATGTGGGGGTGACGGTTTCGCGCGTGGAAATGCCAGCGACTGTCACCTGGTCGATGGACTCAGGAGGTTATTCGCCGAATTATTCTGATCGAATTGAAACGCACGGTGATGGCGTCGTCCGCACCATTTCTTATTTTAATCCCACCACCCCCGTTACCTGGATCGACTCGCACAACACGCCCCATCACGGCTTTGGTCAGGGGCAAATTCTGGCCGACCACTTTACCGACTTCACCAACAATCCAAGCGTGACGGAGCGGCATGAGTACGACATGGCTCATCTTTTCCAGACGCCGACTAAGATCACCGACGCGCTTGGGAATGTGACGCTACAATCCCTGGAATCAGTCCTTGGCCACATCACTCAGGAGACGCACCCAGACAACAGCTTTCTCTCGTGGAGCTATTCGGATACGGCTAATCCATATTATGTCGCGAGCAAGACGGACGAGCTTGGTCGCGCGATTACTTATACGCGTGATCCGACTACGCATCTGGTCAAGGAAATCGATTATCCGGGTGGGACATCTGAAATCTTTACCTATAATTCTTTTGGTCAGGTCACCGACCACCAATTAGCCAGCGGCGCTCATGTCTATCAGACTTTCAATGGCCGCGGGTTAAGGACCAGCAGTTCGGATTCGGTAACAAACGAAGCCACTACCTACACTTACGATTCTTGGGACCGGCTCCAGACCGTGCGCGATCCGCGCGCGGCTGCCTTGGGAGTCCCGTACAGCGCTTCATTCGAATACAACGGCCGCAATCAGGTCACGAAGATTCATTATCCGGCAACCAGTGGCTCGTCCGACCCGACCGTCACTTACGGCTACGACAACTGGGGCCATTGCACGTCAATCACCGATGAACTGGGCGGTACCCGCACGATGACGTACGACGATTTCGGCCGCTGCATTTCCTATGCCGAGTCGCTCAACGCGCCGGACTGGAGTGGCGGCGGCAATGTAGCCACGCGGACCTGGAACTGGACTTATGAGCGCGTGCGCAACGGTGTCACTTATGCCGCGAATACGCACACGGCCAAAGAATGGCGCACGCAAGTGGAGCCTGCTTACGACGCTGCAGGCGATCGTCGCATGACCGTGCGCGAATACGATGTGAACAATCGCCTCTCTATTGAGCAGACCGGTTGGATCATGCAGGCCAATGGCACCGCTTATTATAGCGGCAGCGATGGCGAAACCCACTCGTTCACTTATGACGCCAACGGGAACAAGGCGAGTTACACCGATCCGATGACCCGCGTCACCACCTACGGTTACGACACCCGCAACCGGTTGACCACAACAACGGAGCCACTTAGCCGCATCACCACAACCGTGTATGACGCCGTGAGTAACAAAACAAAGGTCACTTTCCCTGACCTCACGACCCAGCAATGGCTGGATTATGATGCCTTTGGTCAACACTGGCGCTTTATCGACGAACGCGGAGACACAGCCAATCTCACGTATCAATGGGGACCGATGAAGAAACTGGCCACGGTCACGACCCATCGGGACAAGGATGGCGGCGGCACGGAAGATCAACTGACGACGTTTACCTATGACGGCATTGGCCGCCTCCTCAAGACAACTTTTCCGGATGCCAGCTATGAGCAAAGTACTTATCAGTACGGCGAGCTTTTGACTTCGCGAGTGCGCAAAGGCGCGACTAAAACTTTTAGCTATGATGCGCGCGGCCGCGAAATTTTACAGCTTTGGGACGACTCGATTACTCCAGGAGTAGGCCGTATTTGGGACGACGCCAATCGGGAGCTTATTCTTTTCAATATCAATTCCACGATTAGCTACGCTTACGATGATGCGGGACAAATCCTCTCGGAAACCGATCTGCCGGGTCAAGACTCCAATACCGACCCGGGTAGTATATCAACTCAGCATCAAACGTTGGGACCGCCTCCACCGGCAATAACATATTATCGCTACCCGGACGGAGCGGTCGCCCATGTCACTTATCCCAATGGTTCGATCTTTCGGCGTGATTATACCGCGCGCGGCCAGTTGGCTGCGACCGGCTGGGATGATGGAAACGGCGATTGGCAGGTGCAACTAGCCAATTATACTTATTTGATGGATGGGAAAGTGGACCACGAAGTTTACGGTAACGCCGTGCGAACGGACTTCGGCTACGATGGGCGCGGGTTCGTGAGCGGGATCAATACCCACAAAGGCGCGCAGACTTACACCAACCGCAGTTATCTCCGCGACAGCCGGGATCGGATCACCTCTTGGAACAAGAGCGGGAGCAATTCCTACAACCCGCTGGAGAACGGCGCGGGCGACATCTACGGCTACGATGCCGAAAGCCAACTGACCAGCGCGACTTACGATGCTGCGCCCACACCAACACCAACACCGACTCCCACCCCGACGCCAACGCCAACACCAACTCCGACGCCTAGTGCGACACCGACCCAAGTGAGTGAGCCGGTCTTCAACCCGGGTGGTGGGACCTTCTCCGGAAAAAGTGTGAACGTGACTATTACCTGCGCGACGAGCGGGGCCAGTATTCGCTACAAAATTGGGACCACGCCGCCGACTAGCACCAGCGGGACTTTGATCGCCAGCGGCAACAGCGTCAGCGTCAGCCTGAGTGCCAACGGCACGCTGCTGCAAGCCATCGCCTATAAGAGCGGCCTGGCCGATTCCCCGGTGAATGCCGATTATTATTTCGCGCAAGGGACCCAGTACGTGGTGGACGGGTCTGACACGTTGGCGATGCCAGCGTCCCGGAGCGAGACCTTCGTTTACGATCAACTAGGAAATCGTAAAGGCGTCAACACGCTCGATGGGCAAGGGGCGACCACGTTTAACCGGAGAGACACAGGGTTGAACCAATACCTGAGCTGGACGCCGGACAATATCAGTTACGACAGCAACGGAGCATTGACCAGCGAAGGGTGGATCACGGGCAGCTACAACGCCTTGAACCAGCCCGTGACGATCAGCAGCGGGAGTGCGAGCGTGAGCTTCGGGTATGACCCGCTGGGCCGCTGCGTGCAACGGGCGAGCGGCACGACGACGACGTATCTGTATTATGAGGGATGGAACTTGATCGAGGAAGGAGCGGACCCGAGCCTGCCCGATCGCATTTACGTGCACGGCGGACGGATCGATGAAATCGTGGCTGACCAGGCCAGCGACGGAACTTGGACCTACCATCATTACGACGCGCGTGGTCATTGTATCCTGCTCACGGATGCGAGCGGGAATCTGCTGGAGCAATATAGCTATGACGCGTTTGGCAAAGTTTATTACTACGATGGAGCGGGCAACGCGCTCACCGATACCGCCAGCGGTAACCGGTTCCTGTTTACTGGGCGCGAATGGATCAGTGATTTAAAGCTGTACGATTTCCGCAACCGCATGTATCAGCCCGACCTGGGCAGATTTATTCAGCCTGATCCGAAGGAGTTCGCGGCCGGCGACTACAATCTCTACCGCTACTGCCACAACGATCCGGTGAATAAGAATGATCCATTTGGACTGGAGCCGATTTATGTCGCGCCCGAAGTGTACGACATGGGTATGCGAAATGCGGCCGAAGCGCTGCAATCATCAGAGGATTACCCAACTCACACGTCTAAGGGTGGGGAATTTGAATTTCGCACCGATACTTTAAGAAATAATTTGACGGGCATTATTCATCCGAGTCAGACCGTAAAGGGTTATGAACAAAACGGGAATCAGGCAAGCAACTCTCCTTCGTTCGATCGTACTCGAGAGACTAGAGTAGCGATTAGTTTTAGTCATCCGAAAGGCGTCAAACCGGGTCATGAACAAGCGGATAAAGCGACTTCCAATGATAGTCGTAACGGTGGGAAAAATCCTGTCCCATCCTTCGTTGCTAGTCGAAAAGATGGCAAGATACAGGTCGAGATTCACGTTCCGTCAGATAACATCAACGAACGAATACAAAATGTAGGCGGAACAGTATTAGTACAAGAATATCGAAGATAAAATATTGAATTCGAAAGGATGCTGAACGGTAATGAATTATATTGTGACGAGATTGCTGCTAATGCGCATAGCTGTTTTGAACTGCCGGTTTAGCGTCTTAGTTTTCATTTTTCTTTTTTCTGGGATTTCTCTTGGTGATTTTGCGCAGGACCATCTGGAACCAGTCAATCGTGATGAAGACAAAATGTACCGCTCCAAACTGGATAGTATGCTTTTGGTAACACCCGCCAACTTCGCTCGTATGAGCCTTAATCCCGGCTCCGATCCCGAATTTGCCGTTTCAGTCTATTCACGCAGTTCCAAAGATGCTTCAAATCGCGTCGAGTACTATGTGACACTCACTCAGGCGTCTGACAGTATTTGGTACTCAATGCCTGAAAACAACACATCGCATACAAAAAAACATATCTATGTTACACGTTACGACACTGAAATACCGTCTTCCACGGCACTGGCGATTCGAAGAGCTTGGGAACAAATGTTATCACAGACGCGTCCCCACAAAGGCTTAGTTGATCCTCCGATCGGTGGAGAGACTGTCTATTTTTCTATCGACGAACCACGTTTCGCTGCATTGACAGCTCAGCTGCCAGTTCAAAAAGGCAAAAACACTCAGAAATTCGAGCGCTTAGGGCTCGACTTGGCTGATTATTGCAAGGCTCCCATGAAAGAACGACAGGCGCTTGCGCAGAAAATTACGAGAACGGCAGAAGAGCTATTGAAACATATTCAGTGATTAAAACTTCAGGACGATACCAAGACAGCAAAGAAAAGGAAAAGAGGTCAAACCTAAACATTTGCGATTTCTGTGCGGGATCGAAAGCGGGCGAGACGAATTGAAGGAATAGTTTGGCGGAAAGCGGGCGAATTTCATGCTACGTAGCTGCCTCGTTAGGATCCGTGTCCGTGCGGATATTTTGGCGACTTGAAACGCGAATGCCGTTGCGGCCCGGTTCAAGTCCAGCGTTATCGGCAGCGAATTTCGGGACCGTTACTGGATCGGATCGATCTGCATATTGAAGTGCCGGCGGTGGAATACCGCGACGTAGCCAGCGAGCGCATGGAAGAAAGTTCGGCTGCGATTCGTGAGCGCGTCGGTCGTGCGCGAGAACATCAACGACACCGTTTTCAACGCGACGGGAAGACAAGTTGCAATGCGCGGATGACAACGCGGCCTCTCAAGCAGCACTGCAAACTCAATCACGAATCGCAGGAGCTTGTTCGCATGGCCATGACCGAATTGAACCTGAGCGCGCGCGCTTACGATCGAATCCTAAAAGTGTCGCGCACCATCGCCGATCTGGATGATAAGATCGACATCTCGCCCGAGCACGTGAGCGAAGCGATCCAGTACCGAACTTTCGATCGGACGTTATGGGTGTGACGGCAAATATTAAATGTTAGATACGTACCCATTTCTTCTCCATTTCGTATTAATTAGGAGCGGGCCACAATGAAAACACGAAGCATGACCATAGCTTTGATCCTGATAGCCGCCATCCCACTTGGGTGCGACACCAAGCATAAAAGCGATAAGCGAACGAGAATTGACGTGCACCAGTCTGATAAGGCTATCATGGATGAGTTACTTCAGTACACACCCGTGGGAAGCGACACCCATAAAGTCACTGAGTTTATCCAATGCTGTCTCTACTTCGAAGGACGCATCGATAGTAGTGGTGAGGGTGCGCCGAAGACGGAAATTGGCGTTAAGTTAGGTCATATTCCAGGGTCATTTAGCTCGTTTGCCCAGACGTCAGTAAGCGCTGACTGGATTTTTGATGCTGATCAGAAACTGTCTGAAATTAGGATCAAGCGATTCGTTGAAAATAGCTAGCAGGAGAAAAGATTGCGACGAATTAGCTCTGAGTAATAATTAAAGCAGAAAATTCCAGTCCATCGCGTCCCCGGGATCGGATTGCACATTCTGGGTTTGAGAGAAAACTTTCTCGACGCGACAGACGGTCGAATTACACTTCGCGGCGCGGCTACTCTTAGCTTCAATTCTCCTGCTCTATGCGAAAATCAGCTTATCTAATTCTTCTGGCGCTCGGTTCCGTTCATGCTTCGATGTCGATCTTGTATGCAGCCGACGCATCGCCTTCGGCCAGCGTATCGCCCATGACTGACAATCCATTATTTTCCGAGAGCTCGCTGCCATATCACTCGCCGCCGTTCGATAAGATCAAGGACGAGCATTACCCGCCGGCCTTTGAAAAGGGCATGGCCGATCAATTGAAGGAGGTTGAGGCAATCGCGGCGAACAAAGATAAGCCGACGTTTGAAAATACGATCGTGGCTTTGGAGCGTTCCGGAGAGTTGCTCGGCCGGGTCGACCGGATTTTTTCGAATCTGGCGGGAGCTAATACGAATCCCGCTTTGCAAAAGATCGAAAAGGAAATGTCGCCGAAGCTGGCCGCGCATCAGGACGCGATTCACTTAAACGGCGCGCTTTTCGCGCGGGTGCAGTCGCTTTACGACAATCGGGAAACTCTTGGACTCGATCCGGAGTCGAAATATCTGGTTGAGCGTTACTACAAAGATTTCGTGCGCGCCGGGGCGAAACTTTCGGACGCGGACAAGACGAAAATGAAAGCGATGAACGCCGAGCTGGCCGAGCTGCAAACGACCTTCGCGCAAAACGTGCTCAAGGAGAAAAACGCTGACTCCATCGTGGTCGATAATCGCGCGCAACTGGATGGTCTTTCCGAAACTGAAATCGCGGCTGCGTCGGCCGCGGCCAAGGCCGAAAAGAAGGAGGGCAAGTTTGTCATCGCCTTGCAGAACACGACCGGACAACCCGTTCTCGCTTCGTTGAAAAATCGGCAACTGCGCGAGAAAATCATGAAGACTTCGCTCGTGCGAAACAGTGACGACGGGGAATACGACAACCGGAAGGTGGTCCTTCGCACGGCGCAGTTGCGCGCGGAACGCGCCGCGCTCCTCGGTTACGCGAATCACGCCGCCTATCAACTCGAAGATCAAACCGCGAAGAATGTCGAGACCGTCAACAAGCTGCTCGCGCAATTAGCGCCGCCCGCGGTGGCGAATGCGCAGCGGGAAGCGGCCGATATGCAAAAGGTGATCGATCAAGAAAAAGGCGGCTTTCAGCTCGCTTCGTGGGATTGGGCCTTGTACTCGGAGAAGGTCCGGCAAGCCCGTTACGCGTTCGATGAATCGGAGATCAAGCCTTACTTCGAGATCAATCACGTGTTGCTCGACGGCGTTTTCTACGCCGCCAACAAACTCTACGGCATCACTTTCAAGGAGCGCCACGACATTCCGGTTTATCAACCGGACGTGCGAGTGTTCGAAGTTTTCGATAAGGACAAAAAACCACTCGCGCTTTTCCTGGCCGATTATTACGCGCGGCCATCGAAGCGCGGCGGCGCCTGGATGAATTCCTATGTGCGTGAGAGCGAATTGTTAGGCGCCAAACCGGTCGTGGCCAATCACCTTAACATTCCCAAACCGGAGCCGGGCAAGCCGACGCTGCTCACATTTGATGAAGTGACCACGATGTTTCACGAATTCGGGCATGCTTTGCATGGAATGTTTTCGCACGTGAAATATCCGCGCTTCAGCGGAACGAGTGTGCCGCGCGACTTCGTCGAGTATCCGTCGCAAGTTAACGAAATGTGGGCGACTTGGCCGGAAGTATTGAAAAATTACGCAAAACACTATCAGACCGGACAACCGATGCCGCAGAAGCTGCTCGATAAAGTTGTCGAGTCCGAAAAGAAATTTGATCAGGGATTTAAAACGACAGAATACCTCGCGGCCACGTTGCTTGATCAGGCCTGGCACCAACTTAAGCCGGATGAAATACCAATCGATGCCTTGGCCTTTGAAGCGAGCGCCTTGAAGAAAGCCGGCGTTGATGTCCCGACCGTTCCGCCACGTTATCGCAGTGCGTATTTTTCGCACGCTTTCGCCGGCGGTTATTCGGCCGGCTATTACTCATATATATGGAGCGAGGTCCTAGACGCAGACACGGTCGAATGGTTTAAGCAGAACGGCGGTTTGACCCGCGCCAACGGCGACCACTTCCGCGACACACTTCTTTCCCGCGGCGGCAGCGACGACGCGATGAAACTCTTTCACAACGCCACCGGGCGCGATCCTTACATCGAACCGCTCTTGAAACGACGCGGTCTCGACCAAGCCTCCGCGGAAAAGATGCACGGCGAAGCGCCGGCATTGAAGTAGGGAAGAGCTTGTCATCCCGAATCCGTCTGAGGCGAATGAGGGATCTTGCAACCGAAGTTTGGATTATCTGTGGATACTAGCGTGATCTACTGGCTGGTGCGAGGTCCCTCGGTCGCCGCGGCGACCTCGGGATGACGGAGTTTTTGCATCCGTGAAAATCCGCGTAATCCGCGGTTCATTTGAGGGCGGCAAGAGCGCGTTCCACGAGTTCTTTTCGTCGCGCGGTGATTGACACCGTGCCGGATTCGCGGTTGAGAGTAAGCGCATGAGCAGAATCTTGGTCGCGGACGATCAGCCCGACGTTCTGGAAGCGATGCGCATTTTGCTTAAGGGCGCCGGTTATCAGATCGATGCGGTCACTTCGCTTGCCGGAATTCTCAATGCGCTGGAGAAAAAGGATTACGCGCTGCTCATGATGGATTTGAATTACACGCGCGATACGACTTCGGGACAGGAAGGTTTGGAAGTGATTCCGAAACTTCAGGAGATCGACAACACGCTTCCGATCGTGGTGATGACGGCGTGGGCAACGATCGATCTCGCGGTCGAAGCGATGAAACGCGGCGCGCGCGATTTTGTGCCAAAGCCTTGGGATAACGAGCGCTTGCTCACCATTGTGCGCACGCAAATCGAACTGGCCGGGGCGTTGCGCAAAGGCCGCCGGCTGGAAGCGGCGAATCAGTTGCTTCGCGGGGGCGCGCCAAATCTGATCGCGGATTCGCCGGCCATGCGGCCGGTGATTGAAATGATTTCACGGGTCGCGCCGTCGGATGCAAACGTTTTGATGACCGGAGAAAACGGCACGGGCAAGGGACTGGTCGCGCAAGCGCTGCACGCGCTTTCACCGCGCGGATCGCACAGCATGATCACGGTGAACATGGGCGGATTATCCGAAGGCGTATTTGAAAGCGAGTTGTTCGGTCACGTAAAGGGCGCGTTCACCGACGCGAAAACGGACCGCGCCGGACGGTTCGAGCTCGCTGATGAAAGCACGCTTTTCATGGACGAGATCGCGAATATTCCGCTCAATCAGCAAGCGAAGTTGCTGCGCATGATCGAGACCGGCGAATTCGAGCGCGTCGGGTCTTCGAAAACACTGCACGCAAACGTGCGCATTATTTCGGCGACGAATTCAAACCTGACCGAGGAGGTTGCGGCCGGTCGGTTCCGGCAGGATTTGCTTTTTCGTTTGAACACGATCGAAATCCCGCTGCCGCCTTTGCGCGATCGGCGGGAGGACATCATGGCGCTGGCGAATAGTTTTCTTCACCAACACGCGCAACGATACCGGAAAGAACTGGCCGGTTTCGACGAGCCGGCGCGCGAACGTCTAATGCAACATCAGTTTCCTGGAAATGTCCGCGAGCTCGATCACGTAATCGAGCGAGCAGTACTCATGGCGCAAAGTTCGCAAATTAAGGCAAGCGATCTGGGTCTGACAAGCGGTCGAGATGATTCGGGGCGATTAGAAGACATGAGCCTTGAAGAAGTGGAAGCGTTTCTCATTAAGAAAGCGCTGGCGCGCGCGAATGGAAACGCGCGGCGCGCGGCCGAAGCGCTTGGTCTCAGTCGCAGCGCGTTTTACCGCCGGCTGCAACATTATGGCTTGTAGCTGTAGAGGCAGCTGTGTCGGCTGCGGTTTGCTAAGTTTTGCGGGCGACACGCCCGCCACTACCCCTGCAAATGAAGCGCGTTCCTAAAGCTCGACATCGCTTCTCGCACGAGGATCGGCTGACTTGGATCACGATGGGCGCGGTCCTCCCCGGCGCGATCGTGGCGCTCATAATTATTTGGTTTGGCGGATACACTCCAAAAATCCAGTGGACGTTAACGCTCTTAATCGTCGGTTGCGCAGCGGGTTTTATTTCGAGTGCGCGAGAACACATCGTTCGCCCGCTTCAGACGATGACGAACCTGCTCGCGGCATTGCGCGAAGGCGATTACTCGATTCGCGCACGCGGCGCGCGTGAGAACGACGCGCTCGGCGAGGCGCTGCTGGAAATCAATTCGCTCGGTGAAACTTTGCGCGTCCAGCGATTGGGAGCATTCGAAGCAACCGCTCTTTTGCGAACGATCATGGCCGAGATCGATGTCGCGGTTTTTACCTTTGATCCTGAGCATCGTTTGCGTCTGGTAAATCGAGCGGGAGAAAATTTGCTTGGACAGCCGATCGACAAATTGCTCGGTCGGCGAGCGAGCGATCTCGGTCTGGCGGCTTGCTTCGAAGCGAACGAAGACGCGCCGCTTACGCTCAACTTTCCCGGCGGATCCGGCCGCTGGGGCGTCCGCCGCAGCACGTTTCGCGAACGCGGACTTCCACACCAGTTGCTCGTGCTCACCGATTTGAGCCGGACGCTGCGCGAAGAGGAACGCAACGCGTGGCAGCGCTTGGTTCGAGTCCTCGGCCATGAGATGAATAATTCCCTGGCGCCGATCAAATCGATCGCCGGCAGCTTGGAATCTTTGCTCCGCCGCGAACCGCCGCCGGCCGATTGGCAGGATGACGCGCGCAGCGGTTTGAAATCGATCGCCACGCGCGCCGACTCACTCAGCCGTTTTATGCAGGCGTATGCGCGGCTCGCAAAACTTCCGCCGCCACAGAAGGAGCAACTCAATCTCGGCGAGCTAATTCGCCGCGTCGCCAGTCTCGAGATGCGGTTGAGCGTCGAGGTTCGGTCCGGAGCTGAGTTGTCGATCCCGGCCGACGGCGCGCAACTTGAGCAGTTGCTCATCAACATTCTGCAGAACGCGGTGGACGCTTCGCTTGAAACAAACGGCAAGGTGTCGATCGGTTGGCGCGAAGTCGGAGACTGCGTGGAAGTTTTTGTTCAGGATGAGGGACCGGGAATCATGAACTCGACAAATTTGTTTGTCCCGTTCTTCACAACGAAGCCGACCGGCTCCGGCATTGGTCTCGCGCTCAGCCGACAGATCGCGGAAGCGCATAATGGCTCGCTTATGTTAGCGAATCGTAGCGGCCGCTCCGGCGCGGAAGCGTTGCTGCGTTTGCCGCGATAGGAAACGAGTTGTAGTGGCAGCTGTGTCAGCCGCCGAATTTTGGAACAGACGCTTGGCACAAGCGCCTCTACACGCCCGTCCCGAAAGCGGGACGATGGAATCCCAATAACGAAGCTAATCATAGGTTTTGATTCTTGGATCGACAGTCACAACACATTGCTCACCAGCGTATTGTGACTTTGTTTTCGATGCTGGCACGGCCTTTGCAATAGGTGCAGCGTCCCTTAAAAACTTTTGAATCCGATGACGACGCCAAATGCATCTCAAAGGAAACAACAATTACCAAGAAAGAAAATATGAAACCGACATTTGAAACAACCGATCAAAACAAGGAACGCGATTCGTTCGCGCTTCGCGCTGGTTGCCGCCTGCCGTTAACGGATTGCAATTATCATTCCGTTGTGCTCGGCGGTTACAAAAGCAACTGCGCCCGTACTGGTGCGCCATCGTTTTTGAATATCAGTCGCGACTACTTTAAGAAAGAAGCAGGCCCCGGTTTCGTGGCGGAAGCTTCAGTCTTCGCCATGATCGTGCTGATAGCGGCGTTGCCGGTGATACAGGCAATTTACGCGCTCGCGCACTTCATTCGGGCGACCGGCGGAGTTTGATCAAGGAACCGGAACGCGATGCAAAAGAGCGAAGCGAAAGCTGAAAACACAATTGTGCGGCCGGCCGGCTTCACCCCTATCCTTTCTTCCATGGATGTTGCTCGCCCGAACGTCGCCGCCAAGAAACGCAAACGGCGCATCATGATCATCGGCGCGTCGGCACTTGGATTGATTCTCGTCACTGTGGCATTGTCCCGCTTGAAACCGGCGGTGCCGAGCGTCGATCGCTCGACCGTTTGGATCGACACGGTGAAGCAGGGACCAATGGTGCGTCAGGTGCGCGGGCTCGGAACGCTGGTGCCGGAAGAGATTCGATGGATTCAGGCAAACACGGAAGGTCGCGTGGAAAAAATCATTGTTTGGCCGGGCACGCATGTGGAAGCCGACACGGTTATTTTGGAATTGAACAGTCCCGAGCTCGAGCAAAGCGCGCACGACGCCGAATTGCAGGCGACCGCGGCTGAAGCAGAACTGACCACCTTGCGAGCGACCCTGCAGCGGGAGGTTCTCGATCAACAATCAACCACGGCGCGCGTCCACTCCGAGTACGAACAGGCGAAGATGGAACGGCAAACGAACGATCAACTCGCGAAGAACGGCCTTGTTGCCGAACTCGTTTACAAGACGTCAAAGGTGAAAGAGGCCGAGCTCGCCACTCGCGATGAAATCGAGCAGAAGCGTCTCGCATTTTCGCGCGACTCGATTGAGCCGCAGATCGCGTCGAAGCAGGCGGCGGTGGATCAAGCGAAACAGCTTGCGAAGCTAAAATTGGATCAAGTCGAAGCGCTGCATGTGAAGGCCGGAATGGCTGGCGTGTTGCAACAATTGCCCGTGCAGATCGGACAGCGCGTAAAAAACGGTGACAATCTCGCGCGCGTTGCAGATCCAACGAAGCTCAAAGCGCAGGTGAAAATAGCGGAGACGCAAGCGAAAGACATTCTGATCGACCAAAAGGCAGTGATCGACACGCGTAATGGCGTCGTCAACGGCCACGTCGTTCGTGTCGATCCCGCAGTGGAGCAGGGCACGGTGACTGTTGATGTTGCCGTGGATGGCGAATTGCCGAAGGGCGCGCGTCCGGATTTGAGCGTCGACGGAACGATCGAGCTCGAGCGGCTCGACAATGTGGTTTATGTCGGCCGTCCTGCTTTCGGACAGGAAAACAATACCGTCGGAATTTTCAAACTCGTCAGCGGCAGCTCTGAAGCCGTCCGCACTCCAGTCAAACTGGGCAAGAGCTCAGTCAACACCATTGAAATCCTCAACGGCCTTCAACCGGGAGATCAGGTCATTCTCTCGGATACCAGCGCATGGGACGCGCACGAACGAATTCGCCTTAACTAAGAAAAACCAACCTATGTCTTCAACCGCAACTACCGCCGAACCCAACCGAACTGTTATGAAAAACGGATCAATACCTCTCCTTCAACTCCAAGGCGTCACGAAAGTCTTTTTGACTGACGAAGTGGAAACGCACGCGCTGGCCGGAATCCATCTCGATATCCGCAACGGCGAGTACCTCTCGATCGCCGGGCCATCTGGCTGCGGCAAGTCCACACTGCTTTCCATTCTTGGCCTTCTCGATACGCCGAGCGAC
Source organism: Spartobacteria bacterium (assembly GCA_003167365.1). Classification (GTDB taxonomy): domain Bacteria; phylum Verrucomicrobiota; class Verrucomicrobiia; order Chthoniobacterales; family UBA10450; genus Palsa-1382. The sequence goes on from PMTM01000018.1 coordinate 18,880, forward strand.
GGAAGCTACGCCCTAAAGGGAACCGAGGTTGCCAACCTTTCGTTCCCAGAGAGAGCGCGGATCCGTAATCGCGAGATCGGGTTTATCTTTCAAAGCTTCAATTTGATTGGCGATCTCACGGTGTTCGAGAACGTCGAGTTGCCGCTCACTTATCGCGGAATGCCTTCAGGCGAACGCAAATCGTTTGTCACGGAAGCGCTCGAACGTGTTGGAATGGGCCACCGCGCGAAACATTTGCCGAGCCAGCTCTCCGGCGGTCAGCAACAGCGTGTCGCCGTGGCCCGCGCGTTGGCCGGCAAACCTGCGATCCTTCTCGCGGACGAACCGACCGGAAATCTCGATTCGCGCAATGGCGAAGCGGTCATGGACTTGCTCAAGGAGTTGCACGCCGCCGGCGCGACCATCTGCATGGTCACGCATGACGCGCGCTTTGCCCAGCACGCCGATCGCACGATTCACTTGTTCGACGGCCGGGTAGTGGAGGATCGTATCGCCGCTTAATCGGATCGAGATCTTATATGTAAGATCGAAATCTTATGTTGAGAGATCTCCGATATGGCGCGCGTGTTCTCTTAAAAACTCCGAGCTTCACGCTGATCGCGGTCCTGGCGCTCGCGCTCGGCATCGGCGCTTCGACGACGAACTTTTCGTCGATCAACGCGCTGTTGCTCCGGCCGATGCCGGCGGTGCTTTTCGCTGTTGGTTTGCTCGCTTGTTACTTGCCGGCGCGCGCAGCCATGCGCTTGAATCCGGTTGAAGCGCTTCGCTACGAATAGAATTGTTATGATTCAAGATCTCCGTCTGGCCTTTCGGAGCCTGGTCAACACACTGAGAGCGCGAGTCATGAAACCATTGAGTCCTTTCTTCGCGCTCTCAGGCGGCTCACTCGCATGACAACTCTCCTGCAAGATCTTCGTTACGGCCTTCGAATGCTTCTCAAGCATAAAGGCTTCACGGCCGTGGCTGTCATAGCTCTGGGTCTCGGCATCGGAGCTAACACCGCGATCTTTAGCTTGGTGAACGGCGTTCTCCTCCGGCCGCTGCCGTTTCCGGACGCCGAACGCATCATCTACATCGAAGGAAAAAATCCTGCGGCGGGCATTACCGAGAGCAACATCTCGTTTCTCGACTTTACTGATTGGTCGCAACAAACCGATCTCTTCGCGAGCACCGCTGCCTACTGGACCGGTACCGCCAACTTTGGTGCGGATGGGGCGGAGCCGGAGCGCGTGCCGCGCGCTGGTGTGACGACCGGGTTCTTCTCCGTGCTCGGGGTGCAGCCTGTTCTCGGGCGAACGTTCGTTCCCGAAGACGACAAAGGGTGGCCGCAAAGCGTCGCGATCATCAGCCACGGCTTATGGAAGCGCCGCTTCGGATCTGATCCGGCCATCGTCGGGAAACAGGTCCAGATGAGCTCATGGCCCCTCACGATCATTGGCGTGATGCCGCCGGGGTTTGAGTACCCGGAGCAAACCCAGGTTTGGGTAACGACCGCGGCCAATCTCAGGGACGAACCGCGCGATAACCGCGTGTGGTCGGCGATCGCGCGTCTGAATACCGGCATCGATCTAAAGCAAGCGCAAACTCGTCTCAGCGCCATCAATGCGCAGCTCGACAAGCAGTTTCGCGAGACGAACAAAGGCTGGGACGTGTTTGTTTCGACGCTCCACGAACGGCTCGTTCGGGAGATCAAACCATCCCTCCTCGCGCTCCTTGGCGCCGTCGGATTTGTGCTCCTCATTGCCTGCGCGAACGTGGCCAATCTCCTCCTCGCCCGCGGTGCCGCGCGGCAAAAGGAAATTGCGATCCGGGCCGCGATGGGCGCGAGCCGCACGCGCGTTCTGCGGCAGATGCTGACCGAGAGCGTACTGCTCTCGGCGATCGGCGGGGTGGCGGGACTCGTCCTCAGTATTTGGTTAACCGATCTGCTGATGTCGATGTTGCCCGAAGGCGCACCGCGGCTCGGGCAGATCGGGATTGATTATCGCGTCCTTGCGTTCGCTCTCGGCGTCTCGGCGCTTACCGGCATTCTCTTCGGCATCGTCCCCGCGCTTCAAGCCTCGAAGCTCGACGTCACCAGCGCATTGAAAGAAGGCGGACGCAGCGGCGAAGGACATCGGCGGACAAGTGCGCGCAGTCTCCTGTTGATCGGTGAGGTCGCCCTTTCGCTCATGCTGCTGGTTGGCGCTGGATTGCTCATCAAGAGTTTCCTCCGTCTTCAGGAGGTTCGGCCCGGCTTCGATGCGCGCAACGTCCTCATCGCCAACCTGGCGTTGCAGGGTCCGAAATACAGAGATGATCAGCAGAACGTGGAATTTTTCCGGCAACTGAAAGAACGGCTGGAAGTGGTGCCGGGCGTGCAAGCGGCGGGAGGCAGCGTCAATCTTCCGCTCAACCCGAGTGGTTATGCGATTGGACGCGGGTTTATTCCGGAAGGCCGGCCGCTCACGGTGGACGAAGCGAAGGACGCGATGTTCTCCACCATCACGGGCGATTATTTTCGCGCGCTCCAGATTCCGTTGCTTTCCGGACGCACCTTCGAATCTCGCGACAATGCGGACGGACCGAAGGTGGTAATCATTAACGAAACCACCGCGAAGCGTTACTTCGGTTCGCCCACAGCCGCGATCGGCAAACGCCTCAGCATCTGGTCTGCATTTCGAGGGCGTCGCCGCGATGAAAAATTCATGCGCGAAATCGTCGGGGTGGTCGGCGACACGAAGACCGGTTCTCTCACCGGAGAGGGCGGCGCGCAAATCTACGTTCCACACGCCCAGGACTCGCAGTGGAATTTCATGGGGCTGGTGATTCGGACCGCCGGCGATCCTGCTGCCTTCGCCCGTACCTTGCGACACGAAGTACAGGCGCTCGACAAGGACCAGCCAATCTACAACGTCCGGACGATGGACGATGTCGTCGCGAACTCGTTAGGCACGCGGCGCGTCTCGATGCAGCTCTTCGCCGTCTTCGCCATCGCGGCCCTGCTCCTCGCCGCCATCGGGATTTACGGCGTCATGGCTTACTCGGTCACGCAACGCACCCAGGAAATCGGCATTCGAATGGCGCTCGGCGCCCAGAAATCGGACGTGCTCGCGCTCGTGATCCGTCAGGGCATGACGCTGACCTTGATTGGCGTCGTTGTCGGCCTGGGGGGCGCGTTCGTCCTTACGCGCTTGATCGCCAATCTTCTCTTCGGAGTAGCGGCGACCGATCCGCTGACCTTCGTCGCAATTCCGTTGTTGCTCCTCTTCGTGGCGCTGGTTGCTTGTTATTTACCAGCACGGCGCGCGGCTCGCCTCGATCCGACCATCGCGCTCGCGCAAAGCTAACCAGTTATGTCTATGATCACGCTAAAACACCTCGAACGCGTTTATCCACTGGCGCAGGGCAAATTCTTTTACGTCTTGCGCGATATCAATCTCGATTTCGCGGAAGGGGAATTCGTTTCCATCATGGGCCCTTCCGGCGCCGGGAAATCTACGCTTCTCCACATTCTCGGCATGCACGATCACGCCTGGGGTGGCGAATACTTTCTGGGCGAGGCCGCGGTGCATCAGCTCAAGCCAAAAGCGCGCGCGACCTTGCGCAACGAGCAGATTGGTTTCGTTTTTCAGAGCTATCATCTACTCGACGATCTGACCGTTTACGAAAATCTCGATATCCCGCTTTCATATCGACGCTTTAGCAAAGCGGAACGCGCCGGAATGGTGGCGGACACGCTTGATCGTTTTAATATCGTCGGGAAAAAGGACTTATATCCGCGCCAATTATCAGGCGGGCAGCAGCAATTGGTCGGCGTTGCGCGCGCCATCATCGCGAATCCAAAGCTGCTTCTGGCCGACGAACCGACCGGAAACCTGCATTCGAGCCAGGGCGAAGAGATCATGGCTCTTTTCAAGAAGCTCAATGATGAAGGAATGACCATCATCCAGGTCACGCATTCGGAGAAAAACGCAGCTTACGGAAATCGCGTCATCCAACTGCGCGATGGCTGGGTTGTTTGAAGAGATAACGCTGACGCTCGGATTTCTCGCCAGTTATTTTCCGGCGCGACGCGCGATGAATGTCGATCCGCTGGTCGCTCTGCGCTATGAGTAGCGCATGCGCCCGAACCGAAATAGGCGTTCGCTGAGTTTTCTCATTCTTCCGGCCATAGCCGTTTTGTTCTCCGGCTGCGGTTTTGGCGGCGGCGATCGAACATTTGAGGAGATTGTCGAGCAAACCTATAAGATTGACGCGACTGCGACCTTAAGCCTCAGCAACGCCGATGGCTCCGTCCGGATTTACGGTACCGACACGACAGAAATAAAGCTGCAAGCCATCAAGAAGACTTACAGCGTCGAGCAGCTCAGGAAAATTTCCGTGAACGTTTCCGCACAGCCCGGCTCGGTTTCGATTGAAACCAATTACCCGCCAAAGAAAACCTGGGGCTTGGGCGACCGCTCGGGCACGGTCGATTACATTCTTGTTGTCCCGCAAACCTGCAAGATTTCGAGATTGGATTTGACGAATGGAGAAATCTTGATCGAAGGCATGCGGGGCGAGGCTGTCCGCGCCAATCTCGTGAACGGCCGTCTTTATGCCCACAATTGCTTTAGTGACATCCATCTCAGCGTGATCACGGGTGGTGTCGATGTTTCTTACAATTGCTGGGAACAGAAAAAATTCTCGATCGACGCGCAAATCGTAAACGGACACACGCACGTTTTCATTCCCGGTGACGCATCGTTCCACGTGGTCGCGGAAACTGAAGACGGGCAAATTGACAATGATTTCGCGGAACAGGCGCAACGCAGCGGCGAAGACGTAAGCAAGATCGACCTGGTGGTTGGGTCGACTCCGGAAGCGGATTTCAGACTGCGCGCCAAGAACGGAAACATCCAAATCGGCGAAGCGGACTTGTAAAACTGACTTGGAAGGAATGCGTGGATAACGCAGTATTCATTCGTGCCTTCCTTCGACATCGTCTCCGAAATCGACAAGCAGGAAATCGACAACGCCATTAATCAGGCGCGCAAAGAGCTTGCCGCCCGCTTCGACTTCAAGGGCGTCACCGTCGAAATCCTGGCCGAGAAAGATAAAATCACTTTGACGGCGGAAGATGCCGCGCGCCTTCGCAGTCTTCGGGAGATCGTTATCGGGAAGCTTTCTAAACGTGGCGTCGACCTTCGCAACATCGAACAAGTCGATCCGGCAATTTCCCCACTCGGACACGCCCGGCAGGAGTTGAAGATCACGCAAGGCCTCGAGGGCAACAAGGCCAAGGAAATCATTCAAGCGATCAAGGCGCAAAACTTTAAAGTGCAAAGCCAGTTGCAAGATCGACAAATTCGCGTGACCGGAAAAAAGAGAGACGACTTGCAGGCGGTCATTCAGTTTGTGCGCAGCCGCGATTTCGGTGTCGCCACCGATTTCAAGAACTTCCGCGACTAATTCTTTTTGGAGGGACGCCCTCCGTGGCGTCCTTGGTAGAGTGGACGAGACTGAGCTCGTCCCTCCATTTCATTCGCCCTGGACAGGATTAACTGGATTAGGACCCGGCTTGTCACACCTCTTCTATGAATCCTGCAAATCGTGTTAATCCTGTCTCGTTCTTAACCACCTTGAACCGGTGGCATAATCGAAATCTCGTCGCCTTCCCTCAGCACATAATCGCGATCGACAAATTCCACACCCGCACCCACCAGAATGCTTCGCTCCCAGACACGAAGCGTCGGAAAGCGCGCGAACAATTCTGCGAGCAAATCACTCACCGTCGCTCCCTCTTTCATATCAAGATCGAGACGTTCACTTCTGGTCACATCGCGCAACCGTGAGAAGAATTGCACGCGGACTTTCATCGATAGAGATCGCTTTGCATCGACAATTTGATTAGGTCATTTCGTCGCGAGAGATCAACTGTGCAACGCTATGTTGCGGTGTATCGGCTGAATCCTTGGGTGCGGTTGCCAGGTAAAATCGTTGCTGAACGCCCGCGTGCTGCGTACGCTCGCCGCGAATGCGAGTGCAAAACGCGGATCTTGTTGTCAATACAAACGGCAAGGCACCTACGAAATCACAGACGAGATTCAGAGTAAGATCGACCAGAGCGGCGTGCGCAACGGAACGGTCACGGTGTTTGTCCAGCCACACCAGTTGCAGTTTGATCGCAATGGAAAATGCCGCGCCGGCCGCGCGGCACGATCTCGAGAGATTTTTCGACAAGCTCGTCCCGGAAGATCAGGAGTTCGAGCACGACGACGAAGGCCCCGACGATATGCCATCGCACATCCGGATGTGACTTAGCGCCTATTTTCCCAGAACGTTCACGATCACGCGCCGTAGGTGGGGGGAGCGCCGATGTTCGAATAGGAAGATCCCTTGCCAGGTGCCAAGCTCAAGCCGGCCGTCGGCGATAGGGATCACCTCGCTTGACCTCGTCAGAACCGTCCTGATGTGTGAGGTGGAGTCGTCCGGTCCTTCAGAGGTGTGGGTGAAGTGGTCGTTGTTCTCCGGAACGAGCCGTTCGAAATATTTTTCGAGATCCACCCGAGCGGAATGATCCGCATTTTCGAAGATCACAAGGCTGGCGCTCGTGTGCTGGATGAACACGGTGGTGGTTCCGGTTTTGACTCCGCTCTTGACGACGACGGCATCAACCTGATCGGTGATCTCGTATGTTCCCTTGCCATTCGTGCGGATCTCCAGCGTTTCAACATGCACCCTCATTACATCCCGACATTACACGCGTTACGTAGAAAATTTTTCTGCAACTAAAAGTTATTGACACTCATCGTTTCGAATGGTTGAAAGGACGGGTCATGAAAAGACTACTCGCCTTAACTGTTATTTTAACGGCCGTAACTGGCCTCACACTATGTTTCGCCGGCCCGGAGCCGTACTCATCCAAAGAAATTGCTCCGGCTCCGCCCGTATGTGATTGGAGCGGCTTTTACCTCGGTATGAACGTCGGTGTAGCCGGTCTCCAGACGGACATCACCGACTTGGATGATTATAATTCCTTCGGCACAACGTCACTAGAAGATACCAACTTCGCTGTCGGTGGCCAAATGGGCTACAATTGGCAGAAGGGCGCCTTCGTCTTCGGATTAGAGGTTGATTCCGATTATCTTAATACCGAGAAATCGTTCACTACCTTTGGTGAGGGCGGCCCGCAATATGTTTACAAAGGGAAGGTCGACTTCCAGGGGAGCCTGCGCGCGCGTGCCGGTATCGCAGTCGATAACGCGCTGATCTATGCCACGGGAGGCGTGGCCGTTTCGCATGGCAGTTCCAAATTTAACGAGGTAGATGGTGAGGACCTGCCAACTGGAGAAAGAGCCACACAAGACGACTGGCAGGCTGGCTTTGTGGGGGGCGTAGGCGTGGAATACAAATTCAATTGCCACTGGAGCGCCCGGATGGAAGCCCTCTACTCGCACTATCCTGAAAGCACCAATGTGGTTCAGCCCGGCGAAACAGATTATCGTTTTTCATTCCAAAACGATGTCTATAGCGCGCGTTTTGGCATCAACTACCTGTTTGGTGGCGGACACTAATTGCTCTGGATAGATTGATATTGAGCAGCCGGGCCCAGGGCCCGGCTGCTTTTTTTCCACACTTCGCGTTGACCATTCCGCTTCGCACGCCGATTTCTGGGTCGGCAAGAGCCGTAGCTTGAATATATGGGGTTTGCCGGGATTTCGCCGTTGGCTCACCCGAGCGCATTCCAGCGCTGGGTTTTGATGCTCTGTGTCCCGTGTGTCGCGCTGGTCGTCGTCGGCCGGCAAATTTATCTCTCCAGGTTCCACGATTTATCGACGTGGAAAGGAGGCGGCATGGGCATGTTCGCGGCCAATGACGGCCCGCAGAGCCGGTATGCCCACGTCTACCTAGTCAAACCTGACGGGACCCGCGACCCCCTCAATCAGTTTTCCGAGTCCGAGGCGGACTTCGTGACGCGTGCGCTGGAGTATCCGCTTCGCTCGACATTTCTGCGTGCGGCTCGTGCGATCGCCCAGGAGAACTGGATGCCCATGCAACAGCGCGCGCCCGTGACCGTCTTCGATAGCCGCAGCGAGCCGCTGCGAGCCGCGGACGAGTCGTTTCATCTAATGGTCCCGTATGGACGCTCGTCAGATACCGAAAAGCGAAACTGGAGCATCGAGATCCAATTCTGGAAGCTCTTCTACGATCCGGTGAAGAAACGGGCTCACATTCGCTTAGACCAAACATTTGTCTTCAAACCCGACGAGTTGTTCGAGCGAAAGCCGGAGAATTCCGTCCCATGACGAATCCGGCTGATCACAGCACATCGCTGGCAGCGCCTCGGCGCAACTCAGATTTTTGGAACGGGACGCTTCTGCACGCGCTTGCTGAGTTCGTGCGGAAGCTCGACTTCCTTGAGACGATCCGGCTGCTCACGCTCTTCCTCGCGGTCGTCTTCGGTGTCGCGCACTGGCTATTCGAAATCGTGGCTCGGCTCAGCTTCCTTGTGTTCGTGTTGCGTCCGCGCCTTCTTCGCCGGCCGGAGTTCTGGCTCGCGCTCGCGGTGGCGGGAACCTTTGGCGTCATTCTCCGCTGGGAGGTGACTGACAATCACAAGTATCTTCTCGTCTATTGGCTCTGGGTGCTCTTTGTCGCCCACCTTTTCATTTCAACCGAGCAACAAGAACGAACCATCCGCTGCAACGCCCGTTTCTTCCTGTGCCTGATCTTCCTCGCCGCCTCTACCCAAAAGCTTTCTTCGCCGAGTTACCGCTCGGGCGAAATGTTTGAACACCTTCTCTACGTCGATTCGCGCTTCACTGCATTTGGAAAATTAGTCGGTATCAGTCCACAAGTGCCGGACGCAGTGAAGAAGAGAATCGCGTTGTTTAGGAGTCCGTTTGCAGAGGTGGAAGGTAACGAGCTGGAGATTCCTGGGTCCGATCGCGCTCGTGCGGCGGCGCTGTTGCTCACCTGGTGGGACGTTTCACTTCAACTGCTAATCGGTTCTCTGCTGCTCTTCCGGCGCGCCGTGACGGACAAGTTCGCGCACATTCTTCTTCTGTTTTTTATCTTAACTACTTATCTCCCGGCGCCAGTGTTCGGCTTCGGCTGGATCCTGGCCATAATGGGTTTCACGTTGGCAAAGGGAAAATTTCCCAAAATCGCGGCCGCTTATATAATCTGCTTTGCGCTGATACTTGTCTACCAAGTGCCGTGGCGAGAATGGGTGCTGCGAACGTGACGCGTAAGATCAGCGCGCACAAGACTGGCCAATTGGAAGAATCCAAACCGCCAAACCAGGCGGTGACGATTTACCTGCGGGAAATCGGGCAAATCCCGCTTTTGACCCCGCTGCAGGAATTCTGCAGTCAATCTTCGCAGAAGTGTTTTTCCGGCACGAAAGCGTGAGCGCGTTCCGATTCGCACCGACCTTCATTGCGGAAGTGGGGCAGGGGGCGAATGTCTCGACCGAGACGATCCACCTCGAACAGCCCTTTCGGCTCCGTGAGCCGGTGCCGGAAGGCCGCAGGCGCTGCTCGTCCTGCCAGGAAGCGCGTTTAGTCTCCGACTTCTACCCAAAGCGGAGCCAATGCCGCCGCTGCTTCAACGGAAAACTTCAGCGCAAAAACCGCGCCCGAACCGCGCAGAAGTCAGGTCGCGGACGGCCGTAGCGCGTTGCTTTCTCCATCGTGGACGAGGTTCTGACTTCTCCCGATGATATGCGCTTCGCAACATGCCCGCATGGCGCTGACCCGGACGAGCGAGACCATTCCGATTGCCGATGGAAGAATGCAGCTCGGTACTTGGCAAGGGATCTTTCTCTTCGAACACCGCCACGATCCGCATCGTCGAAAAATTTCGATCACCATCATTGGCGAATAACTGTTAATTTCGGCGATCGCAGACCGCGGCTATAGCAGATCGTAAATCGCGTCCACCAGCTGCAACGATTTCTCATTTGGTAAAAGCGACTGCTCCATTTGGTTCATGACGTAAGCAAAACTGATATTGCTTTCTGGATCGGCGAACGCGTGACTGCCGCCTGCACCAGGATGTCCAAATGAAGATATCGATCTTCCGAAAATGCGCGGTTCCGTGCCTTTGGCATCTTTCATAAAGCCTGCCGAGAATGCCGTCGGTATTTGAAAAACGCGGTCGACTCCGTCAACAAGTGTCGTCGTCATCCAACTCAAAGTTTTCGCGGAGAAAAATCTGCGGCCATCCTGCTCGCCGCCGTTTGCGAGCATGGCGTAAAATTTCGCCAGCGAATTTGCGCTACCGATTCCTCCGAACGAAACGATCGACTGCGCGCGGATCGACGGGTTATTCATTCCGTTGACGGCGTGCAATCCGCGCGGCGAGGTGAAAGTCTTTCGCGCCAGCGTGCCGGGCGTTGCAAGGTCCGCGTAGAATTGTTTTGGTTCGGCCGGTTTTCCGGCTTTGGCCGCGGACATGGTCGCAACACGAAAGTTTTCCGATTCCGGCAATCCAATCCAAATATCGAGCTTGAGCGGATCGGCAAAAGTTTCTCGCCAATATTCACTTAGAGTTTTCCCGGCAATGCGGCGAACGATTTCATCGAGGAGAAAGCCGAATGTGCGCGCGTGATAACCGTGCGCGGTTCCAGGCGGCCAAAGCGGCGCCTGCTCTTCGAGTGCGTGAATGACGCTCGGGTAATCGAGCACGTTCACTGGTCGATCCAACGCCGCGAGCCCGGCTTGATGCGAAAGCAATTGCGAGATCGTGACATTCTCTTTCCCAGATTGCGCAAATTCCGGCCAGAACTCGGCCACGCGCCGGTCGATGCCGATCTTGTTTTCTTGCAGAATGTGCAGCACGCATGCGCTGCCGAGTCCCTTGGTCGCCGACCAAATGAGAACGAGCGTGTCCGCCGTCCAAGGTTGCTCGCGTCGAGCATCGCGATATCCGCGGTAAAGATCAATAATAGGTGTGCCGTTTTGCCAAACCGAAATCGCCGCGCCAAGTTCGCCGAAGCGATCGAAGTTCTCCTTAAATACCGCTTCCAGTCGTTCGCGAAGTACGCGTGCATCCAATTGCATCGCTCTGAAGCTGTAGAGGCGGCTGTCTCAGCCGCAAGCTAATTCGAAATGGCTCCGAAAAGGAACACGCGGATGATGGAGCCGCGGATTTAAATGAATGGGTGAACTACTTTGAGATCTGGATCTTTTTTCGCCAGTTCGCGAAAGGAAGCGTCCATTTTGAAACTGGTCTGCAAATGAACCTGGGCATCGCGCACATTGCCAAGCAGCGCATCGTAACAACCCATGTTGTAATAATAGATCGGCTCGTTCAGTAGCGCCGCCGGACCTGTGAGCAGAAGCTTTTTGGCCTCGGCTGTTTTGCCGAGCTCGTGCAAACAGAAGCCGGCGTGCAAGAAGCCGGCGCTGTATTGAGGGGCAATGCGACAAAGTTTCCGGCTGATCATCAAGGCTCGCGTCCAGCTTTTCTTCCGCATCAAATGATGCAACCGGAGCTGCAGGACTTCCGGCCGGCCTTGGGACTCGGCATCGATCGTGTTCAATTCCTGAAGCGACTCGCGCGCCATGCCCAATTCGGCATAACCGCAGGCAACCTGAAAATGGCGTTCGAAATCCACGAGTCTCTCTTAAGCAAAAACCTTGCCCGATGCGCCGATTGGTAGGGACGCACCTCCGGGGCGTCCGTCGAAAAACGGGAATAAGTCGGACGGCTCGGAGATCCGTCCCTACCTATAACAGCAATTGCTCCAGTTCGCCAAGGCGCCGCTCGAACAAACGGAGCGTGCTCTCGATCGGCGCCGAAGTCGTCATATCTACGCCCGCCGTTTTCAACGTCTCGAGCGGGAACTTTGAGCCGCCCGAGCGCAGAAAATCCAAATACGCTTCCACAGCGCCGGGCTGCTTGGAAAGAACGCGCTCCGAAAGTGCCACCGCGGCCGAGATCCCGGTGGCGTATTTATAAACGTAAAACGCGCTGTAGAAATGCGGAATGCGCAGGCATTCCAGGTCGACCTGCAGATCAAGAACAAAATTCTCAGCGAAGTAGGCCTCGAGCAGTTTGTGGTATTCGGATTTGAAAACGTCGAGCGTCAGTCCGGCGCCGCTTTCTTCGATCGCATGAATAACTTTTTCGAACTCAGCGAACATGGTCTGCCGGAAGAGCGTGCCGCGGATGTCGTCGATCTGCCGATTGATGATGTAGGCACGCATTCTGGGATCGCTCGTTTGCTCGAGCAGAAAATGGGTGAGCAACTCCTCGTTGAAGGTTGAGGCGACCTCGGCCAGGAAAATCGGGTAATCATAATCCTGAAAGAGCTGCGACTTCTGCGCAAACCAGGTATGCATCGAATGGCCGGCTTCATGCGCGAGCGTGTAAACGTCGGCGAAGACGTCGTCCTTATAATTCATCAGGATGTACGGGGGTGCGCCATAGCTGCTTGATGAGAATGCGCCGCTACGCTTCCCTTTGGTTTCGTAACGATCGCACCAGCGCCCGCGCAAACCTTCCGTCAACGCATCGACGTATTCTTTTCCGAGTGGTTGCAATGCGGAGCAAACTTGGTCGATCGCTTCATCGAACGGAATCCGCGTTTCAATCTCGGCCACGAGCGGCACATAGGTGTCGTAATAGTGCAACTCATTCGAACCGAGAACGCGGCGTCGAAAATCGAAATAACGAAAGAGCGGCTTCAAGTTTGCGCGAACCGCTTTGATCAAACCGTCGTAAACCGCCACCGGCACGTCGTCGGGGAATAGCGCGGCCTCGAGCGCGGACGGGTGATGCCGCGCACTTGCGCGAAAAACGTCGGCCTTCACCGAATAAGCCAGCGAAGTCGCGAGCGTATACTGATGATCCTGAAATTCCTCGTAGAACTGATGAAACGCCCGTTTGCGCAGTTCGTGGTCGCGTTTGTTGAGAAACGAGCTGTAAGAACTTTGCGTGAGCGGTTTCTCGTGCCCGGTTTCATCGGTCAGCACGCCGAACTTCATGTCCACGTCGGTTAGTTGCGAAAACGTGTCGTCGTAACCGTTGAGCGCGACGGCGCCTAACGCGAGAATCCGTTCCTCCAGCTCGGAAAGCACATGCGGCTTCATCCGGCGAACCTTTTGCAGCCGCGTCTTCCACTCGACCAGCGCAGGATCGGCTATGAACTTCGCGAACATTTCATCGGGGATCGCCTGGATTTCCGGAACGAGAAACGCCGTCGTTTCTCCAATCTTTGTCAGCAAATTCTGAATCTGCCCAATGCGCGCCAGGTATTCGGTGTTCGCGCTGTCTTCCGCGAGCTGAAGCGAGACGAAGTGATAGAGCCACTCAATTTTCAGATCGAGCGTTTTTTCAAACTCAAGACACTCCGTCAGATTCTTGGTCGATTCCCTAAGCTTCCCTTTCCACTCCGCAAGCCGCGGATAAGTCCGCTGAACCCAGGCGAAATCTTCCTGCCACTTCGTAACGTCGGCAAAAAGATGTGTGAGATCCCATTTGTCGGAGTCCGGGATTTCAAGACGAGTTGGAACAGAGATCGAAGACATCCCGAAACGTCCAACGTTAACGCTCAACGTCCAACATCCAATCCAGAAAGCTCCATGAATGGTCTCCGTTGTTCAATGGGTGTTTAACGTTGAATGTTGGGCGTTGGGCGTTTTCTGCGGCTTCATTTACATCCTTCCTCGTCTTTTCATGCATACGGCGGACGCAAAGGAACACAAATTCTTCACCGCTGTGATCTTGGTGGACTTTGTGCGAGCTGCTGTTGCAAAGTTCGTATCGCGGGATGGTGCGCGATTTTGCGCATAGCTTTGCCGAGTAGCTCTTTTCCGGGAGAAAGTCTATGCCACGGCGATGCGCCGGATGGATGCGGCAACGGGATGAGATCGACAATTACGCCTGCACGTTTGATCTGGAATTTGCGGCCGATAACAGCGTCGAGCCTTTCAATAGCGATGAATTGAGCGATGGCTAATTTGCCGACTGGAATCGCGAGACGCGGACACAAGATTTCGAACTCGTCGTTCATCCACGATGAGCAATTGCGAATTTCGTCGGGCGCCGGCACACGATCGCTGCCGCCGGGCGCTTTACCGGGAAAACATCGGCAAACAGCCGCAAAATAGATCGTCGATCTTACCGCGGCTTCGCTCATTCCGCAGAATTCTTCGAACCAGCGGAACAAAGTTTTGCCCGCGGTCCACGCGAACGGCCGGTTTAATACCGGCTCGCGGACACCGGGCGCTTGCCCGATTATGATTACGTCACTGACAATCGGTCCGCCAGAAACCGGCGACGGAATCATGCGCGGACAGCGCCGGCATTGAATGAGCTGAGCGACATGATCGTTTAGCTGTGATTGTTTGCGCGAGCGTGCAGTCATTCCGGCGTCACCGTCGGAAGATCGATATGATCAAACTCAACAGAATGCTAATGATGATACAGGTAACGATCGGGAAATAGAATGTCGAGTTGCCGCGCTCGACCCGGATATCGCCGGGTAAACGGCCCAACCATTTCGGAGCGAAGCCGCTCCAAAAAATGAGACCGGCCAGTGCCGTGACCCCGCCGATGACCACCAGAAATTTTCCCAGGTCGCGCATCGACGAACGTTCTTCGACAATCCAGAGCCTGGCAACTGTATCTGCTTTTTGGCGATTGAAAGCAGCGCCACTACATAGGGAGTTGCGTCGAACGCAGCATGCGAAGAAGTTCGACCAATGGCAGTGCAGTTCAGGGATTACTACGAAACGCTTGGCGTGCCGAAGACGGCCACTGACGACGAGATCAAGAGCGCTTTTCGCAAACTCGCGCGAAAACATCATCCCGATGTCGCGAAGGACAAAAAAACCGCGGAGGAGAAATTCAAGCAGATCAACGAAGCCTACGAGGTGCTGAGCGATCCGGAGAAGAGACAGAAGTATGATCAGCTCGGCTCCAATTGGAACCAGCCAGGTGGATTTCAACCGCCGCCCGGCTGGGGTGCGCAGCAACGCCAGCCCGGAGGCGGATTTTCTCGCCACGGCGGCGGAAGCGATGGCGGCGTCGAATTCGAATTTGGCGGCACCGGATTCAGCGATTTCTTTGAAGCGTTTTTCGGCGGCGGCCGCGGGCGATCGGCGTTTGGCGGCGGCGGATTCGGACGCGAGGCGGGTCCGGCGCGAGGCAGTGACGTCGAGGCGGACATCATGGTTCCGCTCGAAGAAGCTTTGCACGGGGCAAAGAGAACGATTTCGCTGCGCCGCGGCGGGTCGAACAAAACGGAAACATATCAGGTCAAGATTCCGCGCGGCGTCCACGAGGGACAACGGATTAGGCTGGCGGGACAGGGCGAAGCGGGAGCTGGTGGCGGCACGAGTGGAGACTTGTTTCTACGCGTCCGCCTGGCGCGACATCCGGATTTTACGGTTGAAGGAAACGACTTGATTCACGAGCTGAAAATTGCACCGTGGCAGGCCGTGCTCGGCAGCGAATTGAAAGTACCGACCCTGGACGGAAATGTGCGGTTGAAAATTCCAGCCGGCACGCAAGGCGGACAGAAATTCCGTATGCGCGAGCGCGGGCTTCCCGGCGTCGCTGGGAATCGCGGAGACCTCTACGTGCTCGCGCAAATCCACATCCCGAAAAAATTGACCGAGCGTGAAAAGGAAATTTGGGCGCAGTTAGCCAAATTGCACGGCGAATAAAGTGAAGATCGACATCTTCTCCTCGACAGTGGTGGTGCGGGTCGTTTAACAAGTTGTTTCAATGAAAATTTCCCTTGGCACGGATCACGCCGGCTTTCGCTACAAAGAAAAAGTGAAGGCGCTCCTAGCGGAGCTCGGGCACGAAGTAAAAGATTTCGGGACGTTCAACGAAGAGCCGGTCGATTATCCGGTTTTCATTCGTCCGGCCGCGGAGGCAGTTGCGCGCGGCGAATGCGATCGCGGCATTGTCTTCGGCGGATCAGGCAATGGCGAAGCGATGGTGGCGAACAAAGTGCGTGGAGCTCGTTGCGCGCTTTGCTGGAATGAGGAGCTGGCCCGGCTCTCGCGTCAGCACAACGACGCCAATGTCCTTTCCCTCGGAGAGCGAGTGATTCCGGAGGATCTCGCGCTGAAGATTGTGCGAGTTTGGCTCGATACTCCTTTCGAGGGCGGCCGTCATCAGAAGCGCGTCGAGCAGTTAAACGCGATGTGCGGCTAAACCGATCGATCGACGCAAACCGCGATCAAAAAAACCGCGCTGACAAACGCGTTGCTTTGGAAAAAAGCGCGGTTGATGCCGGCGACGTCCAGATTGCGCGCGCTTCGGTGTTCGTAGATCAGAGCGGCGGCGACGAGCGGAAACGAGCAGTAATAGATCGGGCCGAGCCTCGCCGTGAGTCCGAAAGCGACCAGGGCGACGAACATTGCTGCGTGCAGCCCTTGCGCGAGGCGAAGGCTGCGCATCACTCCAAGTCTTACGACGAGTGAGTGGACGCCTTCTCGACGATCAAATTCGTAATCCTGGATGGCGTAGATCAGATCGAAACCCGCGACCCAGCAAACGACTCCTGCTCCAAGTATGACCGGCGCAAGATCGACGTGTCCTCTCTGGGCAATCCACGCGCCGATCGGCGCGATCGCCAATGCAAGTCCAAGGAAAAAGTGCGTCATGGCGGTGTATCGTTTCGTAAGCGAATAACAGAAAATCGCGACGAGAGCGACCGGCGAGAGCGCGAACGTAAGTTGATTGATCGCGGCTGCCCCAGCGACAAAACCGGCGGAGCTGATCGCTAGCAAGGTGACGGCTGCGGGTTTGGAAATGAGCAAATGACGAGAAGCAGTGCGCGGATTCCGCTGATCAAGCGACCAGTCCACTAGGCGATTGAACAGCATCGCCGCAGTGCGCGCGCAGACCATGCAAATGAGCACCAAGAGAAGAATTCGCATGGAAGGCAGTCCATTGGCGGCGACGACTAATGCACCCAACGCGAAAGGCAGGGCGAAAATCGTGTGAGAAAACCGAATTAGTCGCAAAAAGCGGCTAACTGCACCGCTCAGAGTGCCCGGCAATTCAACTGATCGATTTTCCGGATTCAACTTAGTCGCTGAAGTTTCAAGGATCAGCCTGTAACAATTGCTGTAGCCGCTCGCTTGCTCCGGATAAGATTGGCATGCCGTGGGCGAAGAGTATTCGCTCCGCATTGAAGCGAAGGAGTTTCCGCAGGGAATTGCGCATCTGCCTTGGGTCTTGGCAATACTTCTCCGGAAGAAACGCGAAACCGTAAGGCTCGAAGTTGATTAGTGCGTCTCCAATAACAAGCGTCCCGCCATTGGCCGCATGATAGAGCGCAATCTCACCACCCGCAGCTCCGTCGATGGCAGTCACTTCGAGCTCGCCGCCAATCATCATTTCATCTGTAGTTTCGCTAAAATGAATAGGCGGAGCTGTCGACACGCTATCGCGATGCGCGAAAAGCGGGACCGAAAATCTGCGGAGGTAGTTGTCGGTAGCACGGAGATGATTGCTGTTGGTGAGAATAATGCCGGCCACGGCGTCTTTTCGAAGCAGCTGAGCAAGGGCGGCTTCTTCTAATTGGATAGGATCGACTAGGAAAATTCCATCGTTTGCGGAGGTAGCTGTGGAGAAAAGATCGGCCTTCACCGCGCTGTCGTAACCGTGCCAGACGGCAAGACCCGGCTGGATTTGGTCGAAGTCGGTGGCCGTTACCATGGGGTGGAGCTTCAGGCCGAGCGCGCTCGGAGGCAACCCTGGCATTATACATGCTATACTGACTATAATTACTAGAATATGATAACCTTCTCCTATCAAGCTCGAGACGCGTCTGGCCGCATTGTGTCAGGCAATCAGGACGCGTTAAATGAAGATAACGCTGTAACCAGTCTCATGAGCCGTGGGCTCATGGTTTTGTCACTGCAGAAAAAGGCTGTCGTCAGCCGGAACAAGAAACGGGTTTGGACCGTTAAGGAAACAGATCTCGTTCTGTTTACCCGCCAGCTTGCGACAATGATCGAAGCCGGCATTTCGCTCGTCCAAGCCTTGACCGCGCTCTACGAGCAATCTGACCCCAAGCGCCAACGCAGCCTCCGTCATGTAATTAGTGACGTTATCGCGCGGGTGCAGGGCGGCGAAACGCTTAACGAGTCGATTGCTAAACACCCTCGCGTCTTTAACCGGCTCTTCGTAAGTATGGTCAAAGCGGGCGAGGCCGGCGGCTTGCTGGCGGAAATTCTGGATCGGTTGGCTGGTTTTCTTGAAGCGAGCGCGCGTTTGCGCAAAAAAGTGAAGTCGGCGATGACCTACCCGGTGATCGTGCTCTGCATCGCGTTCGCCATCACAACCTTTCTTATCGTTCGCGTCGTTCCGGTCTTTGGAGAAATCTTCAAGGATTTTGGAGCGAAATTGCCCGCTCCGACTCAACTCCTTCTCGATCTTAGCGATTTCGTTCGCGGGAATTGGTATTTTCTTGCCTTGGGGATTGGCGGGACAATCTTTGGCGTTCGGATGTTTTTGCGTTCGAAACGGGGCAAACAGCTTACCGATAAATGGAAGCTGAAGATGCCAGTCTTTGGCCCGCTCGTTCACAAAATCTGTATGTCGCGGTTTTCGCGCACATTTGCGCAGCTTATCCGCAGTGGCGTGCCGATTCTGGAAGTGCTCGACATCGTTGGCGCCACGTCCGGCAATCACGTTATTGAAAGCAGCATCAAATCAGTGAGCGAGGATGTCGAAAGAGGCGACAACCTTTCCGTTGCGCTGTCGAAGAAGTCGATTTTTCCGCCGATGTTGCTCCGCATGGTCGCGGCCGGCGAACAGACTGGCAAGATCGATACCATGCTCGAAAAGATGGCCGATTTCTGGGATGAAGAAATCGAAGCCACGCTTGATGCGCTCACTTCCTTGATCGAGCCAATGCTGATCGTTTTTCTCGGCGTGATCGTGGGCGGAATCGTGATCGCGATGTTCCTGCCGATTTTCAAACTCAACGAGGTCGTTTCACAGAGCAAGAGCTAGGAGAAGCTGCTCGGTAGACAGGAAGGGGTGGATCGCAAGGTCCACCCCTTTTCTGCTTTAGAAAGGAACGGTTCCAACTCGCATTTTTAGGGGCCATTCGATTTTCCGCATCATGGTCGGATCGCCCCAAAGCTTGGTTAGTTCATTGGCCAGGCTGGTCGCGGGATCAAGACCATTCGCACCGATGAATTTTTTCGTAGCCGACCACGTTCGCAGATAACCGAGCAAATGATTAAGAGACCAGTTCGCTTGCATTTGAAATTTGGGCGTCTCCAGTTCGGCGAACGGGAAGGGAAGAGTCCGATAGCCGGTCTCCACCAGATGCCTCTCCGGATCCCAATATGGCCCGACGGTCTCGCGATAGAACCTTGTCACCAAGGCATCGATCGGCGGCGAAATTTCGAATAGATTGTAACACCAAATCCCCAACGCTCCGCCCGGTTTGAGCACGCGCTTTACTTCATTGTAAAACGCTTCAATCCGGAGCCAGTGCAACGCTTGCGCAACCGTGACGAGGCTCACCGAACCAGGTTCCAATCCGCTGTCCTTCGCGGTAGCGACGCGATAAGTTATTCGGTCGTTTCGTTCTGCATTGGCAATTTGCTTTTCGCTGGCGTCGGTCGCAATAACGCATTCGAACAGGTTCGCCAGCCCGCTCGCCGCCTGGCCGTTACCCGTGGCGCAATCCCAGGCACACGTTCGGTCTGGCGCGACGGCCGCGACATATTCGAACAACTCCGCGGGATAGCGCGGACGGTACTGCGCGTATTCGGCGGCGTGGCCAGAAAAACGATCCTTAAACTGCATACAATCTTTAGTCTGCATTCTCCTCGGCCAGCTACTCCTCTGGATTTACCGGAAAGTGTTTGTTCTTGAGATGCTCCGGAACGCGCGTCGTTTGTTCCGATTCAATCTCTTCGGTCGCGGCGTTGAGTGCATCGTAAGCTACGCGATTTTTTTTGGCGCGGCACATGTAAGCGGTGGCGTGAGCTAAAGGGATCCGCGCTTCCGGCAAGCCGACAAATTCGACGGCCTGTTGTGTTGCGATTGCCAGCGGCAAGGCTTCAGGATCGGCCAGACCCACGTCTTCGCTGGCGAAAATCACGATGCGCCGCGCGATGAAGCGGAAGTCCTCACCCGCGTGCAACATTTTCGCGAGCCAATACATCGCATTTTTTTCGTCGGAAGCGCGCATGCTCTTAATGAACGCGCTGATCGTGTCGTAATGCGCATCGCCCGCCTGATCGTAAACGATGGCTTTCTGCTGAATGCTTTCCTCGGCTACTGGCAAAGTGAAATGAATGACCCCGTGGGCATCGGACGGCGTCGTGAGCACGCCGATTTCCAGCGCGTTCAAGCATTTACGCGCGTCGCCGTCACTGAGTTTCGCGAGATGCTGGCGAGCCTTCTGGTCGATCTTAACTTCGTAGTTCCCCAGACCGCGTTCTTTGTCGCCTAGAGCGCGATCGATCAATTGCTCCAACTGTTCAACGCGCAGCGGCTCGAGCTGAAAAACCTGCGAGCGCGAGACGAGCGCGCTGTTTACATAAAAGAACGGATTGTAGGTCGTCGCGCCGATGAGCCGCAGATTTCCGCTCTCGACGTCGGGCAACAGGATGTCTTGCTGCGCTTTGTTGAAATGATGGATCTCATCGATGAACACGATCGTCTTTTTTCCCGACGTCCGAATGCGATTGGCGGCGGCCGCAATCACACGTCGCATTTCCGCGACATTGCTTTCCACTCCGCTAAGGCGAACAAACTTTCCCTGCGTCATTTCCGCGATAATGCGCGCGAGCGTCGTTTTTCCGGTCCCCGGCGGTCCGGAGAAAATCACCGAAGGCAAACGATCGGCTTCAATGGCGCGACGCAGCAATTTTCCCGCACCGAGAATGTGTTCCTGGCCGGCAAATTCGTCGAGCGAGCGCGGCCGCATCCGTGTGGCCAGCGGCGCTGTGCTGTCCGCCTTTTCAAGATCGACATCGTCGGCTTCGTTGAACAGATCGTCCACAGGTAAAAAATAAGGCGTGCGCGAATCTTCGCACCTGATTTCCTGTTGGGGCGTCGGCGCTGCCGTCAGTTGGAGGACGCATTCTGCTGCTCAAGTGTAAGTCTGGCGCATCTTGAGCGGCATTGACCGTAGCTGCGCAGCCGATTTCAGCGCGGCGCTTTTCGTTTCAATTCGTAGCGGTTTTACGAGGGAAACGCGCCGGTTTTGAGGAAATTGCGCAATGCCGCGAATGGCGAGCAGAATGGCAATCACTCTAGCACAGCGACTCAGCCAGCACGGAGTAAGGTTTTAGCAGCACGATACATCTTCATGTCACGAGCCTCTTGCGTAGGCGATCGGCGGAGTTCAAATCATTCAGTTTTTTGGCAACGCGTAAGACCGCGGCATTTAATCATCGTGATCTTCACGGCGTCGTTGACGACCAGGCACGAAACCATCGCATAGGCGAAAACCGCGAACGTCTGCCACCAAGGCAATGGCATGAGTCCCGGAAGACCCACGCGCGTCAGGAGGGTGCCCGTGAGCGCATCCGCCGTGATGGCTGACAGGAAGGTCTTGCTGGGCAGTGTTGCCCAGAACCAGTGGCGCTCCCGCGCGGACACGACGGAAAATACGGCAAAGTAGAGCAGCAGCAGGAAGCTGAAGGTGCAGAGGGCATTGTTGTTGGTTGCCAAACCGAAATGCGACCAGCCGAACCATAATAGGAGGAGCGTTTCGGCGACCATTGCGACACCAAGCATCACGGATACCACGACGAAACCCCCGATGTTCCATGTCTCCGGTTTCTTGGATGGGCGAACGTGGTCGGTCGCAAGAGAGATCTTCGCGAAGTCCGTCATGAAGACCAACAGCAGCATTGCAAAGGCGGAGACGACGAACTCGCCGGTCACCACAAACGCGATTGCAACAAAGGCCGCTTTTAGGATTGTCCGGCTGATCTTGTTGATGATCCACGTCAGAATGCGTTGGTAAATTGTCCGCCCTTGCTCGACCAGCGCGACGATGTTCGTCAATCCCGGTTCGGTCAGGACGACGCTCGCGGCACCCTTGGCCACGTCGGTCGCGGTGCTGACGGCGATTCCCACTTCGGCCTGGCGTAGCGCGGGCGCATCGTTGACGCCATCGCCCGTCATCCCGGTCACATGCCCCGCGGTCTGAAGGTGCTTTACTACGGTATATTTGTCCTCCGGAAATACCTCCGCGAAGCCATCGGCGCCCGCGAAAGGATCAACCGTCTTGTTGCCAGCCTGCACGCTCGCGAACTTCAAGTCTGCCATGTGCCGGATGTTGGGCAGCCCGACTCCTTGGCCGATCTCACGCGCCACCGGCAGTGCGTCCCCGGTGAGCATCTTTACCGGAACGCCGAGGTCGTGAAGTGTGGCGATGAGCTGCTTGGCGTCCGGCCGCGGTGGATCATACAACGATACCAATCCGACCAAGACAGGAGCTTCTGTTTCGGGGCCGCGCGCCACCGCCAATGTCCGATAGCCCTTCGATGCGGATTCATTTACGCGCGTCCCCAACGCCTCGACCGCCGGGGGCTGGAGTCCGCAGGCCTCGGCGATAGTGTGCACAGCGCCTTTCATCACGCGAAAACGCTGCCCGTTCTGCTCGACCACGGCTTCCGTCCGCCGGTTTTTCGCATCGAACGGTGCGAAGGAGACGGGCATGACCTTGGGAAGGTTGTCGAAGATGTGTCGATCTTTCGCTGCGGCGAGGAATGCGTGGTCAATCGGATCCTGGTTGGCTTCTTGCGATGCGAGTGCGCCAGCGAACAACACATCGGCTTCTGTCGCGTGCTCCAGCGGGATCACGCCGGTGACAGCGAGTTGGTTCATGGTGATCGTGCCGGTCTTGTCCACACAGAGCACGTCCATCGTCGCGGCGTCCTCCGCCGCACTAAGGCGGGTGACCAGCACGCCGCGCTGCGCCAGTTCCTTCGACCCGACGGCCATGCTCACCGTAAACATGACTGGGAGGGCGACCGGCACCGCACTCATCAACAGGACCAGCATGAGCGGAACCATTTCGATGAGCGGCGCGCCGCGAATCAGCGACAGCACGATCACCACGCAAAGCAACGCGCCAACGATGACAAAGAGCCATCGGACGAGCTTCGCTACCACCGCTTCAATATGAAGTTTTGGACGCGCCTCCTGCACGAGTTGCGTTGTGCGACCGAAGTAAGTCTTTGCCCCGGTCAGCATGACGACTCCGTTGCCCTCACCTCGGCGGACGATGGACCCCGACGAAAGTACTTCGCCGGGCTTCTTGTCCGCGTCTTTCGATTCGCCGGTGAGTGCCGACTGGTCCACGGTCATCGTTCCCGTAAGGAGTTTCACATCCGCTGGGATGATGTCGCCGGGACGCACGCGAACGATGTCGCCCGGGACCAGATCCCGAGCGGGAATGATCTGCCAGTTCGAATCACGTCGGACACGCGCATTGACCTGCAACCGTCGCCGCAGTGCCTCAACGACACCGGCGGCCCGGCGCTCCTGCATAAAGCTCAACGCGGCGTTGATAACCAGCAGCGTGCCCACCACAATAAGGTCCGAATATTTTCGGAGCACGGCTGACAGAACCATGATCAGTTCGAGCATCCACGCCGAGATTCCCCAGAATTTCCGGAGGAATTTGAGTAACGGATGACCTTTTTTTTCGGCCACTTCGTTGTAGCCGTGCTCCTTCCGGCGGGTATCCACTTCGGCACGCGTAAGCCCGGTCTCGGGGTTGACATGGAGCGCCGCGAGCATGTCGGGAACCGGCAGGGAAGCGATGTCGGGCTTCTTCGGCACTGTTGGCTTCGAGGGCGGACTTTCCACTACAGATTTCTTGGTGACCGTTTGCATGGTGACGATCCTCGACCGACTGACCGATATCACTCAGTGTACACTCTGTGGCGGGACCTCGGCGCTATATATAATTATATACGGAAGAGTACAGGCCAGGCCGGGCTTGCCAGCGTCGCTGGTTATGATCGTTTCCTTGTACCCCGCAACACAATTGATCCAAAGTCAGTGCCCTATCATCTGAATTCCATATATATACGTGGCAAAAGAGTTTGCCCGAAACAGGCTTGGGTAGCAAAGAGATGATTCGGTAGTGGTACGGTTAGTTAGTTTGGACGAAGTTATTGCTTTGCTAGAACTGATCCGCAGCTGATCTTGTTCTCGTTAGACCGCCTATGCTTTTCTTTAGGCGTTTGTTAACCTCGTGCGTTCTATTCGCCATCTTGTCGGTGGCATTGTTAATCACTATTGGAATGATCGCGGGCGCACACGGAGGTGTAAATAGGCCGACTGGGACGGATTCAAGAGCGTATCCAGTTGGATACGAGGTCACGAGAAGATACGGCGCGATCGTTTTACTGAGCGCACTGAGTGTGCCGGCCTTGGCCGCTGTTGCAATTTCATTTACTGGGTTTCTTCCATGGTGTCGGAACAAACCCCGATCTCTGCCAGGTCCAAAGGTCTGACCCATCGATGTAGCTAAACGGCTACCCGCGGAAGTAATGGCCACAATCACTTGTTGGACGGACATTGCTGTCCGTTTCCTAAAGCTCGACACGTAGGAACACCGCGAACGTTGGCGGACGAGCTCTGCTCGCTAGCTCGCAATGTTCGGCGGCTTGATCGGTGGAGCACACAGCGCATTGGTTATCGGGGTAGAGGTGCGCGCTTGTCGGTATCTGAACCTTTTTTAATCTTCGTTTCATCATCCCCGAATCTTCGGCCTGTCTAATACTGAAATGGGAAGACTGCTCGTCGGTTATGAAGAAATGAGGAAGCGCGTCATTCGCCCCTTCCTAACAGCGGAGCCTTTATCTCGCCCTTCCGCCATCCGTTAGCAATGCAATCACCAAGAGCTTCATGAAAACTAATATGACAACAAACTGCCTCGTCTGGTTTGGTACATTAATAATAGCGCTTGGCAGCGCGGAGTGTGGAATGGCCCAGCTTCCTACTCTACCTGCCGTCGGCCCGCAAACAGTCGCGCACGCAGGATATCTCACCGTATACACTGCGACCGAGCCCTTTAATGATGGCGATGTGATGTATTACTCCCATACCGATTATCAGTTATATACAGCGAAAGGAACGTTCTTAAAGACTATCCACAATAGTATCAGCAGAAGTGACGAAACGCCCGAACGCATTAAGTTGCCGCCCGGGCGCTACTTAATCCACGCCCAGTCCGAAATGGACGGAATCGTGGCAGTCCCAGTAATTATCGCGGACGGTCGTAATACCGTCGTTAACTTGGAAAGTGATCGACGTGGCGCAAATAGCCGCGGCTCTCAACACGCGAGCAGGTAATTTTCGTGTGGGTTATCATTTAATGGCACATCACGTGGTTCTAGCCGATTTCTTTCACTGCGGCCTATTGCTTCGCAAAACGCGACGTCTGCAGGGTCACCATATCAAATCTGGCAGCAAGCGTTTAGATCGGCGATGGAAGTGGCCAATCGATTCTGGATTTTTTCGAAGTTTTATTAATCGTCTTTGCTTGCTCGCGTTGTCTGTTCCTTAAATGCGGATCTTACTCGTTGAAGACGAAGAAAAGGTGGCGCGCTTTATCCGAGTTGGATTGAAAGCCGAGCGTTTCGCGATTGACTGTGCGCGCGACGGCAAGGTCGGGTTGCAACTTGCGCTGATCAATCCTTACGACCTGCTGATCGTCGATCTGATGCTACCAGAAGTGAGCGGCACGGAATTAATTCGCCAAGTCCGGAGAAAGAATGCGGATGTGCCGATCGTAGTACTCACTGCGCGCGATGCGCTGGCGGATAAGGTGGAAAATTTTGAATGCGGTGCAGATGATTACCTAACAAAACCTTTCGCTTTTGCGGAGCTTCTCGTGCGGGTGAAGGCGCTGCTGCGCCGCGGGATGGTTAACCGCTCGAATGTGCTGCGAATCGCGGATTTGGAAATTGACCGCGTCGCGCACCAGGTGCGCCGGAAAAATACGCTGATTAAACTCACGTCGAAAGAATATGCACTCTTGGAATACCTCGTGACACATCCTGGACGCGTACTGTCACGCACGATGATCATCGAGCATGTCTGGGATCAGAGCTTCGAGGGGCTTACCAATATCGTAGATGTATATGTGCGACAGCTCCGCGCGAAGATTGACGAGCCTTTCGGCAAGAAGCTTATCCGCACGGTGCGCAGTGTAGGTTACACAATTAGCGATTCGGAAGAGGAATGAACACACGATCGATCCGCTTTCAGTTGATTAGTCGTTTCGCGGCGTTGCTGCTGCTCGTGATGCTCGGCTTCGGAGCTTATACCTATTGGAGCGTCAGAGGCTATGTGGTTGACGTCATTGGTATTTCGCTGATCCATCGCGCTCAACAGATCACACAGACCCTGCTAGGTAATATTTTGCCGGTGGACGAGCAGTCGATTTCGAGGGAAATCGAAACGAGCTATGCACCGGAGTTGAATGATAGGTTCATCCGCATCACCCGAGGAGATGGTTCGGTACTTTACTGCTCGCGGGAGCCAAATGATCGGAGCTTCAGCCCGACAAAAGTGCCTTATGCCAGGGTAAAGATTACTGCTCCGCAGATCCGTGAAGAGCCCTTGCCTAACGAGGAGAGAATGCTCATCGCCGCCGTCCCTTACTCCTCGCAACAGGGCAGCTATTTGGTTGAAGCTGGCGCATCACTGTCCGGAAGCCATCGCGTACTGCACGCGCTGCTCTGGACACTCGCAGCCGGGCTCCTCGTCATCATGGGGTTAACGATCTTCGGCGGCTGGGTGTTGATCAAGCGAGCGCTCACGCCTGTGCGAAATATCATGCTCGCGGCTCAGGACATAACCCTCCGTCATCTTCGCCGGCGGCTACCAGTGCCGAATACTGGCGATGAGATCGCGAGTCTTTCTGTGGTGCTTAACCAGATGATCGCACGACTTGATGATTCCTTTCAAAATACAAACCGGTTCACCGCAGACGCCTCGCACGAGCTGCGCACGCCTTTGACGATAATGCGCGGCGAACTGGAAGCGATTATTGCGCGCCGCGATCTCAGCCAAGAGATTCGCGCTGCCCTAGCCAGCCTTTTGGAAGAAGTGGAACGGCTGGTCAGAATCGTCGAGCGACTTTTTGCCCTTTCACGCCTCGATACCGGCGAAGCTCAAATCGAGCGCATACCGGTGGATCTAGGCCGTCTCGCTGAAACTACAGTCGAGCAGATGTGCCTTCTCGCGGAAGAAAAACACATCTCGCTGAAATGTGAAATGAATGAGCGCGTAGAGGTCGAAGGCGATCGCGCGCGGCTCAAACAAGTTATCGTCAACTTGCTCGATAACGCGATAAAATACACGCCCGACGGCGGAGCAATTGCATTATCTGTTCGGGCGCAAAACGGTACCGCATTCCTCGAAGTCGCGGACACTGGGCCCGGTATTCTCGACGCCGCGCTCCCGCACGTATTTGAGCGCTTTTACCGTGCGGACGGAGTCCGCTCGCGCGATGTGGATGGCGCGGGTTTAGGACTCTCCATCGTTCAATCCATCTGCGCAGCGCATGGTGGCTCTGTGAGCGTCAAAAACAACCACCCCAGTGGCTGCTGCGTCACCGTCGGCCTGCCAAGGGCGTGATAGCAATCATTCGAAACTCCTACGGAATAAAGAAATCTGATCCGCTGCCATGGCCACAGACGAACCAACCTTAGTAGTTGGAAGTTCCAAACGCTCTCGCCGGCGCAAGCTGGGCGTGTTTCTCGTTATGTTTGCCGGAGTCGCGCTCGCTGTTGCTGTCTATCGGCACAGAAACGGTGCTGCCTCGGCCTCCACACGTTTGCCCGCCGTAGCAGTCGCTAAAGTTGACCGTGAGCATCTTAAGCAAACGCTTACCGTTAGCGCGGAGTTTCATCCGTACGAGCAAGTTTCTCTGCACGCGAAAGTCGCCGGTTATCTCCAATCCATCTCGGTCGACATGGGCGACCATGTCAAAGAAGGTCAGGCCATTGCGCAGCTCGACGTGCCTGAGTTAAGGAACGATCTCGAAAAAGATACCGCTTCATTCCACGCCAGTGAAGAGGAAAAAAAACGGGCCGAGGCGATCTACGCCGAGACGCATCTCGCGTGCGATCGCCTAATGGTTGTTGCCAAAGATCACCCGAAGCTGATCGCCCAACAGCAAGTGGATGAAGCGCAGGCGAAGGATCGAAACGCAGCCGGCGCAGTTGGCGCGGCCCAGCAGCACATTGAGGAATGCGGCGCGGCGCTCGACAAAACGCGTACGATGTTGAGCTACACCACCATTACGGCGCCGTTCGAAGGTACAATCACGCGACGTTACGCCGATCCGGGCGCACTCATTCAGGCGGGCACATCCTCAAGCACACAGACGACCCCCATTGTGGATCTTGCTGAAGATACCCGGCTACGCCTTGTTTTTCCTGTGCCAGAGTCCGCAGTTGCGCAGGTCAAAATTGGCGCGCCCGTGCAAGTTTCGATTAGTTCGTTGAATGAGACATTCGATGCGACCATTTCGCGCTTTTCCGGAAAAGTGGATCACGCAACGCGCACGATGTCGACGGAAGCTGATGTGGAAAATAGGGACGGGCATTTGAAGCCCGGAGTGTACGCTAGCGCCACGCTTGTCTTGCAGACGAGAGAGGACGTTGTCGCCGTACCAGTGGAGGCCATCTCGGTCGGGGAGAAAGCAAGTGTGTTTGTAGTGGACCGCAATAACTTGATCGAAAACCGCCCGATCAAGCTCGGTTTGCAAACGCCGACACGCGCGGAGGTTCTCGAAGGATTGCGACCGGGCGACCTTGTTGTGATAGGCAGCCGCGCGGGCATCGAGCCCGGCCAAAAAGTCATCGCAAAACTGATCACCGCTGCAGCGGCAGACTAAATCCGATCAACTTATGATAGAGCAAATTTCGCAAGCGACGTTGGAGGCGCTGAAGTCGCTGGACACCTGTACGGTAGCCAATGCAATCGAGCTCTTCCACCTGCGACTGCGCAACGAAGGCTTCAGCAATTTCTCGCTTCGTTGCTGTTTTCCCAAGCTTCCCCCAATGGTCGGTTTTGCCGTTACCCTGCGACTGCACGGTTCGAATCCGCCGATGGAAGGGGGCTCTTACATCGACAGTACAGATTGGTGGCAGGAATTCGATCCGCAGCCAATTCCGCGCATAGCGGTAATTGAGGACGGCGATCACCAACCCGGCAAGGGTGCATTCATCGGCGAAACGCACGCCGCAATCTTGCAGGCGATGGGATGCGTGGGGGTTGTCACTAATGGCGCGGTGCGCGATTTGGGCGCGGTCGAACGCCTGGGCTTTCCACTTTTTGCGGCCAGCGTTTCCGTTTCGCACGCTTACGCTCATGTCGCGAAAGTAGAGACGACGGTCGAGATATCGGGACTTAAAATCAACCCCGGCGATCTACTCCACGGCGACCAACATGGGGTCGTAAAAATACCTACCGAGATCGCAGCGGAGATTCCCGCGCTTGCTGCGCGATTACAGGAGCGCGAACACAAAATTATCGAGTTCTGCCGCTCAGGAGATTTCTCGCGCGAGGGATTGCGCCAAATTTTGCGAAAGTCCTGCTAGCGGGACCGACGTGCCAATTGCCCTCGGCACGCTTTCCATATGTCTCGTTTTTCCATTCGTTATCCCTACTTCATCATCGTCGCGTGCCTGATGGTTTGCGTCGTCGGCCTTACCAGCCTCGTGCGGATGCCCGTGGATTTGTTTCCCTCGATAAAAATCCCTGTCGTGGTCGTAGCCACGTTTTTTTCGGGCATGCCACCGGAGCAGATAGAGAACGACATCACTGGGCGTTTCGAGCGTTTTTTCACACTGGGCAGCGGCATTGATCATATCGAGTCGCGCTCGCTGCCCGGCGTGAGCTTGATTAAAATTTATTTTCAACCCGGTACGAATGCGGACTCGGCCGTGACGACGATTTCGAACCTCGCCATGGCGAACCTGCGCCGCCTGCCGCCTGGCACTCTGCCACCAGTTGTCCTGAAGTTTGACGCCTCCAGTCTGCCGGTCTGCCTCATCACACTAAAGGGCGAAGGCATGAACGAGACGGAGCTGCGTGACCTCGGCCAATACGCCGTACGGAATCAGGTTGCGAATGTGCCGGGCGCATCCGTGCCGCAGCCATTCGGAGGACGCTATCGGCAGATCATGGTCTATGTCGATCCGCTCAAGTTGGAAGCCCATCAACTCAGCGTCATGGATGTGGTGCGGTCTGTGAACGAATCAAATCTCATCCTGCCAGCGGGCGACGTAAAGATAGGCCCGATTGACTATAATCTATATACAAACAGTCAGCTTAAAGGCGTCGATCAAATCAACTCGCTACCGCTGAAAACGGTGAACGGCTCGCCCGTGCTCGTGGGCGACGTCGGGCACGCCGCAGACGCTGCGCAAATTCAAACCAGTATTGTGCGCATTGATGGCCAGCGCTCCGTTTATCTGCCCGTTCTCAAACAGGGCGGCGACGCGAACACGATCGCGGTCGTTAACGGGATAAAAAAGGCGGTGGCCGGCCTTGTAGATGTGCCGAAATTTCTGGTCGCGAAAGTGGTCTTCGATCAATCCGTTTTCGTCAAAAGCGCGATTGAAAACTTGCTGGATGAAGGCGCGATCGGTCTTGTTCTTACCGGGTTGATGATTCTGATTTTCCTTGGGAATTTTCGCGCCACCGCTGCGGTATTTCTGTCCATTCCACTTTCTGCGCTGGCCACCTTCGTCGCCTTGTCTTTTGGCGACAGTTCGATTAACTCGATGATCCTCGGGGGACTCGCCCTCGCATTCTCGCGGCTCATTGATAACTCGGTCGTCGTCCTGGAAAACATTTTCCGGCACCTGGAAAATGGCGAGCGACCGGAAATAGCTGCGGAAAAGGGCGGCCGCGAGGTCACTCTGCCCGTGCTCGCAGCCACGCTTACCACCGCCGTGGTCTTTTTCCCAGTTACATTCCTTTACGGCGTGAGTCGGTTTCTCTTCACCGCTTTGGCGCTCTCAGTCGTGCTATCGCTGTTTGCTTCCTATGTCGTGGCGATGACCGTGGTGCCGCTCTTTTGCGCTAAACTCATTCGCGGCCATGGAGGTGATGCCGCGTCAGGGGAAAGTCCGTCGCATTCATTCATGCAGCGCTTTAGCGCCGTGTTTAACCATCGTTTTCGCTCGTTTTTGGGTCGCTTCGACGCCGTGCAAGCGGTGACGCTGGGTCGCCCGCTCGCGACTGTCCTGGGCATTGCCGGCCTTTTTCTTATGAGCCTCTGTCTGGTGCCGATGGTTGGGGTCGCCTACTTTCCGCGCACCGATCCCGGCCAGTTTGTCATCAATCTCAAAGCAGCGACTGGCACGCGGCTGGAGAAGACCGAACAGGAAGTCAAGAAAGTCGAAGATCTCGTCCGGCATATCGTCACTCCGCACGACCTGCGCCTGATCGCCTCGAATATCGGCGCCACACCAGGTTTTTCCTCGATTTATACAAGCAACTCGGCTTCGCACACCGCATTTGTACAGGTAAGTCTCACCGAGGGTCACAAAATCGGCAGCTACGAATACATGGATCGCGTCCGGCGCGCGATGCGCGAAGAGCTACCAGAATTGAGTGCCTATTTTCAAAGCGGCGGCCTCGTCGATGCCGTGCTCAATCTCGGTTTGCCCGCCCCTATTGACGTCCAGGTCAGCGGCTCGGACCTCGAAAGCGCCTACGGCGTCGCCGCAAAAATCGCGCAACAGGCGCGCAGCATTCCCGGCGTCAGCGACGTGCTCATACCTCAAGACATCGACGCACCCGCATTTCGCCTTTCCATTGATCGTTATCGGGCGAGCGATCTGGGGCTGAGTGAAAAGGAAGTCGTCAGCAACGTCATCACCGCCCTGACTTCCAATCAAATGATCGCACCGAGCTACTGGGTAGATCCGCGCACCGGTAACGACTATTTCCTTACAGTGCAATACCCCGAGAACGCTGTGAAAACACTCAGCGATTTGCGCGCGATCCCGCTGCGCGCGGAGGGGGAAAAAGAGTCGACCCGGCTGGATGCAGTCACAACGCTCGTACCGGTGAAGGCGCCGACCGAAGTGGATCATTACCAACTGCGGCGCGTAATCGACATTTACGTGGCACCGAAAACGGAAGAGCTGGGCAGCGTCGCGAGCGCCGTAAATCGCATCGTGAAGAACATCGAAACACCGGAAGGCGTGCGCATCGTTTTGCGCGGCTCGGTGCAGGCAATGAACTCTTCGTTTACCTCGTTCGGCCTAGGACTGATCTTGGCGGTGCTGCTTGTTTACTTGATCCTGGTTGCGCAGTTTAAGTCTTTCATCGATCCGCTGCTGATCCTTCTCGCCGTCCCACCGGGGCTTATCGGCGTGCTGCTGATTCTGACGCTCACCGGCACCACCCTCAATGTCATGTCACTTATGGGCGTGGTGATGATGGCTGGCATTGTGGTTTCCAACAGCATTCTCCTTGTCGAGTTCACCCATCGGTTGCTCGAAGATGGCATGCCTTTGCTCGAGGCGTTGCAAACCGCCAGTCGCGTGCGTTTGCGCCCAATTTTGATGACTTCACTGGCCACTATCCTCGGTCTCATTCCAATGGCGTTAAGACTGGGCACCGGCAGCGAAGCTTATGCCCCGCTAGCCCGAGCAATCATTGGCGGACTCATCACTTCGCTCGTGTTGACAATGTTCATCGTGCCCGCGGCATTCTACCTAGTTTACCGGAAACGCGCCGCGCACCAGTCGAGCGGGGCGTTTCCGCCAAGCACACCTCGTTCGGCACCGGTGGTGAGTAGCGTGACCGCGGCCGTCGCGCTGGCTTTTTTGTTTGGTTGGGGCGCTAAAGCGCGCGCCCAGGAACAGCCACTGGAGCACCTCGACTTGAAAACTGCCGAGTCGCTTGCCCTCCGGCATGCGCCAGAAATTGCGAAAGAATATTTCCGCGCTCAGGCTGCAAGAGAAGTCGTCAAACAAACCCGCTCGGGTCTGTTTCCACAAATCACCGGCGATGTGGCGGTCGTAGGCACCGGCGACGATATCAGTAATGTTTTTGGCGGCTCGCCGATCACCAACACGAATCCACTGTCGCGTCCGCTCTCCACCCGGCTCGGAGCCACAGGTGGATTAAATGACCCAACTGTCCTGAGCCGTGAGTCCAACGGCATCAATTTGACTCAGCTTATCAGCGATTTTGGCCGAACGGCAAATCTGGTTTCCGCCTCGCGTTTCGCCGCGCTTTCGCAAGAACAGCAAACGGAACTCGCGCGCGCGCAAGTGCTACTCCTAGTGGATGAAGCTTATTTTCGCGCTCTCGAAGCGGAGGCACTACTGCAGGTCGCGACAGACACCATCGCGACGCGTTCCCTAGTGGTCGATCAAATTTCTGCCCTCGTCCAAAGCCAATTGAAATCAGAGCTGGACGCAAGCTTTGCTCGCGTAAACCTGGAACAAGCGAAGCTCCTATTGCTCGAGGCAGATACCAAACTTAACGACGCATTTGCCGATCTATCCGCCGCGCTCGGCTATCAAATACCACATCGGTTTGTTCTAGTTGATGAAGTCGTTCCTGGTCCTCTAGATCAGAACTTGGGGGATCTTCTGGTACAAGCACTCAGGAATCGTCCCGAAGTCATTTCCAAACGTTTCGAGCGGGATGCAGCAACGAAAACGGCAGTTGCCGAACGCGAGGCGGCATTTCCAAAACTAAATCTACTCGGAAGCTTTGGGCGTACGCCTATCGGCGACGATAGCGTGCGCGAAACCTACGCAGCTGTTGGCATCGATATTGAACTACCACTCTTCACTGGGGGCAGAATCTCCGCTCGGGCCAGAGAAGCCGGCTATAAGGTGCAAGCGGCGCAAAAAGCGTTGGAAGAAACCGAAGACGATGTCGTCCGCGACCTGAATAGGCGGTGGTTAGGTCTCGCGGAAGCTCGGAAAAGAATCAGCGTCACTGATGCGCTTTTTGAAAGTGCTTCCCAAGCTTGGGAACTCGCAAAATCGCGCTATGAAGGCGGCTCTGCTTCCTTTGTAGAACTCAGTCAAGCAGAACTCGCCAAGACACAAGCCGAGATCGAACACGCGACTGCTCGATATGAATATCAAATCGATAAAACAGCCCTTGAATTCCAAACCGGCTCCCTTCGATTCGTTAAACCGTCTCGTTTGTTCCGTTAGCACACCCACGCGGACACTTTATGAACGCCCCAAACAGAATTATCTGCAGAGTGGCGGTTATTCTTATTCTCTTGATAGCGCAGGTAGGCAGTTTCCTTTAAGCCAGGCTGTTTGCTGCTCACGACCTAAAGAGTCGGTTGACACATTTCGTAACCGAAATGTAACATGGACGCCGTATGAATGTCACAAACATATATAAGCTTTGCGCCCATGACCAACAACTCGATCCCAGCTAAGTATCTTACAAGGAAGTTTCAGCGCATTTGCGTCCGAAGCATTCTCATCATCCTTACCGGACTGAACTTCTGTCTGCGGGCGCAGGCCGCCGAAACAGATGAAGCCACCCGTCTTCAAAAGCTCGAACAAGCCGTTCTCGAGCTGCAACAGGAGAACAAATCTCTCAAGCAGGAGGTGAGCGCACTGAAGGCTCGTCCCTCCACGTCACTTTCACCGAAAGCGGCGGTCGAAACGAACGCCGTCATAAACATACCCGCCAGATCCGATTTCAAAAGCACGCCGATCGACTTGACTGAGAACGGACTCGTTACCTCGCCGCCAGGGAAATCTCCCTTAGCGCTTCAAATTGGCAGCGTCACTTTTACCCCACTCGGATTCATGGACTTCACTTCGGTAACTCGGGGAACCCTGAACGGTGGCGATATCGGTACCAGCTTTGCCTCATTCCCATACAGCAATACGGCTAGCGGGCAGCTATCCGAGACCCGTTTTAGTGCAAAGAACTCTCGGCTCGGTCTGCGCATGGACACTGATCTCGGAGATACCAAGGTGTTGGGCTATGTCGAAACCGACTTCTTGGGCAATGCGCCGACCAACCTTAACGTAGCGAGTAACTCGGACACGCTGCGAATGCGGGTTTTCTTCGTCGACGTGCAACACGGTCCGTGGGAATTCCTTGCGGGCCAGGACTGGAGTATGCTCACGCCGAACCGGAAGGGGATCTCACCGCTTCCAAACGACATCTTTTTTTCGCAGGACGTAGACGTGAACTACCAGTTGGGCCTCGTTTGGGAGAGGACGCCGCAGCTACGGTTGCTCTACCATGCTTCTGATGAATGGACCTTCGGAATTTCGGCGGAAAACCCGGATCAATATGTCGGCCCAGCCGTGACCCTTCCTTCTAACTTTACCGCGACCCAAGTCGACAACGGCAGCAACGGTACCGCGACTCCCAACTTCATGCCCGATGTGATTGGCAAAGTTGCGTACGATACGAAAATCGGCGGGCTTCCTTTCCACGCGGATCTCGCCGGCCTTTACCGTGAATTCAAGATCAATACCTTTATCCCCGCCATGAGGACCAGCTCGGACGATTGGGCAAGCGGATATGCTGGTTCGTTCAACATGAACATTGGGGTGCTCCCCCACCTGCAACTCATAGAAAATCTTTATGCGAGCAATGGCGCCGGCCGTGAAATTTCAACCGGCCTTGCGCCGGACTTCATCGTTACCGGGCCGGATGCCTCCGGAGTCGATCACATTAAGACGGTCACCTCCTACGCTGGCCTGGCCGGTCTTGAGTGGGATGTTCTACCGGTGACCAAGCTGTATGGCTACTACGGTCAGACGTATATTGACAAAGAATTTTCCCAACTCACCAATGGTAGCTTCGTGGGTTACGGCTTTCCTGGATCGTCGAACAGCAACAATAAGCGGATCGAAGAATTCACGGTAGGGCTCGCACAGGTCCTCTGGAAAAGCGAAAGGTATGGGGATCTCAAGCTCTTACTCCAATACTCCTACTTAGACCGCGATCCGTGGTTTGTCGCTGCTGGGACGCCAAGCAGTGCACACATGCACATGGCTTACCTGGATATCCGTTACGATCTACCTTGAGATAGCGCAATGCTCTGCGTCAACAACCTGCTCGTGTTCGAATTACCGACCGAGATTATTGAAGTCTTACGGTCCTATCGATTGCGGAAACCGGAGACCGGAAAAATACTTCGGCGATTTTCCTAGACGAAACAATCTGCGAACCAGTTAGAAACGGTCCGAGCCGGACTGGCATTACCAGCCGGGCTCTGGAAAGAGTAATATCTCTGGCCCGTGTCCTTCAATTCGCCTCAGTGGATAATTCCGCGCTCGGTCTTCTCGATAAATTCGACGATCTGCGCGATCTCTTCACTAGGCGGCAAATCCTTGCGGATCGCTTCGATCGCCTGGCGCGTGTTGTATTTGGAACGGTAAATCAGACGAAAGGCTTCTTTGATCGGCTTTACGCTCTCCGGTGAAAAACCTTTGCGTTCCAGTCCGACGAGATTGACGCCACGAATTTCCGCCGGGTTTCCATCGGCGATCATGAACGGCGGAACATCCTGCACGATTTTGGAGCAACCTCCTGTAATCGCGAACCGTCCGATTCGACAAAACTGATGCACGGCGGTGAGGCCGCCTATGACCGCGTTGTCGCCCACTTGCACATGGCCGGCGAGCGTTCCGTTATTTGAAAACACCACTTCGTCGCCGACCGTGCAATCGTGGCCGACATGACCGTAGGCCAGAAAATTTCCGCGATTGCCGATGCGCGTTTTTCCTTCACTCGTTGTGCTGCGATTGACGGTCACAAATTCGCGAAAGGTATTCTCGTCGCCGATCTCGAGATAGGTCGGTTCGCCTTGGTATTTCAGATCCTGCGTCTGCTGCCCGATTGAGCAATAAGCGTAAAACTTGTTACGGGCACCGGCGCGCATCGGTCCCGCCAGCGTGACATGATTTTGCAGCCAGCAATTTGGGCCGAGCACGACTTGCGGACCAATCACGCAATACGGACCGATCACTGCGCCTGCGCCGATCTCGGCGCCAGGATCGACAATCGCGCTCGGGTGAATCTGCACGTCGCTCATTTATTGAGAAACGCGAACATCAATTCACCTTCGGAAACCACCGCGCCGTTGACCAGGCAACGACACATCGTCTTGGCCAGCCGCTCGCCGCGCGCTTTTGTTAGCTCCGCTTGGATGATTAGCGTGTCGCCGGGAAAAACCGGTTTGCGAAATTTCACGCCATCCGCGCTCATGAAATAGCCGACACGGCTCGAAGTTTTCGTGAGTTTGAATAAGAGAATGCTCGCTACTTGCGCCATCGCTTCGATTTGCAGCACGCCTGGCATCACCGGATGCCCTGGGAAATGTCCTTGAAAAAACGGCTCGTTAATTGTGACCGCCTTCAGGCCGGTAACTTTGGTTTCGCCTTCGAATCCGATGATCCGATCGACCAGCAGGAACGGATAACGATGCGGCAGAATTTGCATCACTTCGTCGGAAGCGAGACCGCCTTCTCCGGGCGGAAATGGGTGCGGCGCCGCCATCGCGCTCCTTCGTGTTTGCTCGCGCGCCAATGCCCGCGCCAGTTCCGCGTTAGCGCCATGACCGGGTTTAACCGCAATGACATGACCCCGAATGCGGTGACCGACCAGCGCAAGGTCGCCAATGATATCGAGAATCTTGTGCCGAACGAATTCATCGGCGAAACGAAGCGGTTCCTTGCTCAGGACCGCGTCGCCGCGAATCACGATTGCGTTCTCCAAGCTCCCGCCCTTGATCAAGTTTTTGTCCATGAGCGGCTGGACGTCTTCATAAAAAACAAATGTGCGCGCGGGCGCGATCTCCCGTTCGAAAATTGCCGGTGTAATTTCCGTCGACAAGTATTGCGTAAAGCGATTGTTCGGCCCCGCCTGTGTACAGGAGATCCGAAAGTTGTCGTCCGGAAGCAAAATAAGCAGCGAACCGGTTTTCGATTCGATGTGCATCGGTTCGCGGACGTCGAGAAATTTTCTCGGCGCTTCTTGCGCCGCTGTTCCAGCCTTCTTGATAAGATCGACATATGGCTGGGCCGATCCGTCCCCGATCGGCGGCTCATTTGCGTCCATCTCGACAATGGCGTTGTCCACGCCCATGGCGGATAGGGCCGAGAGTACGTGCTCGACCGTGTGCACGCGCACGGAGCCTTCGCCGATCGTGGTCGAACGCTCGACCGTTTTGAGATTGTCGATCTTCGCGTCAATCGTCGGCTCGTCCTGCAAATCCGCGCGCTTGAACTTGATCCCATGATCGGCCGGGGCCGGATGCAACTTGAGCGTGACTTTTTCTCCGGTGTGCAGCGAGGTCCCGCTGAAACCGGCCGTCTTGCCGAGCGTATGCTGTTGCTCCGAAGCTGAGGGCATTGCGCCGTTAAGTAGCAGAGATTTCGGCGCAAGGCCAGCAGCGTTACGCTTCGGCGCGGCGCCCATCTTCCTAAAGTCTGGATTGTGAACCGGACGAGGGACTGCTTATGATCGGCCACTATTTATCCGATGAGAATAATTCGCATCCTGCCGTTGATCGCCGTTGGTCTCTTTCTCCGATTTGAAGCTGTGGCCGCGCCGCCAGCGGACGTTGAACTTATTAACGACAGCGGCGAATTACTTCAGCCGTCGAGCACGCTCGAGTTTCGCTTTGCCCGGCCCATTGTCGATCGCGACCAGATCAGCGGCGCCGCCGCGCAATCGCCGATTGTTTTTCAACCTGATTTACCGGGACGTTTTACCTGGCTCAGCCGGAGAAGCGGCGTTTACGTTTCGGAAAACGCGCCGCCTCTTGGTGTTTCATATCAAGTTACGATTCGGCGCGGACTGAAGGCTGCCGATGGAAACCTCATCGGCGAAAAGTTCCGCGCCACGTTACGCACGCCGCTGTTCGGGATCATCGCCACGCACAACGGCGTTTACGATAAAGACGATGTCGATCCAAAACCGAAGGTGCGCCTCGTTTTCAACAGCGAAGTGGTGGAGAAAGGAGCATCCGCGATTTTCAAATTCGTTGATGAGAAAGGCGCAAAGATTCCATCGGTCGTTCGCTATGTGACGAGCGAGGACGAATCGGATGAATCGACCACCGACGAGCGCGACTGGGAAGCAAGGTGGCACGAGGCCAAGTCCCCAACGGCCCCGGAAAATACCGAGAACAAACGCGAGAAGACGAAGCGCACGGTCTTCAATCGCATCATCGTTTCACCGGCCACTAATCTGACGGCGGGAAAAGCATGGCGTCTCGAGATGGCGGCGGGTCTGCGCTCCCGCTCGGGAAAATATCAGATTGCGAAGGCGCAGATTTTCGAGCTTGGATTTGTAAAAACGTTTACGCTCAAAGAACTTCGGACTTCGAGCTACATCAATTCGGGACGCAGTGTTACCCTGGAGTTCTCTCAGGAGATCGCGCCGGATGTAACCGATGAAACAGGCGTAAAATTTTTTCATGTCGATCCTCCGGTCGCGAACCTGCACCTAGGGGAGGATTATCACGCCGTCACATTGTCCGGTGATTTTCAGCGCGGTCAGCGGTATCGAGTCGAGATCGATCGCGCTGTAATCGCGCAGAACGGCCTGCCCTTTGAGGGCGATCGTGTCCGGACTTTCGAATTCGGGCCGGTCAAGCCACGACTTTATCTGCCGGAAATCACCGCGCATCAGATTCGCGGAGGCAACCGAAAGTTTGAAGTGCACTCCGGTAATTTGAAGGTGCTGCATGTGACTGCGCGATTGGTCGTGCCGAGCGAAGTCCCGCGCGCGATCACCGCGTTTTCGCAATACAACCGATCCTCTGACCAAGAGACGGACAGTGATGAGATTTATCAAAAACTTCCCGAAGACGCGATTACCGGCGCAGTCATTTCGGATGAGAAAATTGATCTGTCATCTGGTGAGCTCGATGCGCCGCAGAACACGGTTTTGGATTGGGACAAGATTGCCGGGACGAAAAAAGCCGGCGCGATTTTCCTGACGGTAGAAGGCGAGCCGCGCCCGGAAGCAGCCGGCAAACCACCCGGCGCTCAAGCACTGATCCAAATCACCGACCTCGGCATCCTTTGGAAAAAGGTTGGCGGGGCATTGCGCGTAACTATTTTTTCCCACTCTACTGGCAAACCGGTTTCCGGTGCGCAAGTGTCGCTTCTGGATCCGGATTTCGGGCAGCTCGGCGCCGGGCAAACTGACTCCGCAGGTTTGGCGACGCTGCCGGTGAGCTCGGAGCCGGGATGGCTTCTTGCGCAACAAGGAGACGACGCGCACGCGATGCGCGTCGGCAAGAACGGGACCGAATTGCCAGTCGGCAGTAAGGACGTCTCCGTTTACTACCGCGATTGGGGACAACACCCCGAAAAAACCACGCGATTGCGCGCGTTTTTCTTCACGGATCGCCCGCTCTATCAGCCGGACGAAGAGGTGAAGGTGAAGGGCATCCTGCGCGAGATGCGCGATGGCAAACTTTCTCCCGCAAAAAATCGAGCCGGCAAAATAACTCTGCGCGACGAACGCGGAGACCGTGTCGCCGATGTCGACGTCAGTACGAGCGAGACCGGCGGTTTGGACGCGTCGTTGAAACTCGGTTCCGGCGTAGGAAAACGCACGTTGAGTTTCAAGCCGTCGCAGGTTGGGGACGAGGAAGTGTATGAGGGCGAATCGGAAATGTTTGAAGTCGCGTCCTATCAGCCGAACGCATTCGAGCTGAAAGTTGCGACTGCGAAAAGATTTCACGCGGACGAAGCGTTTCGCGCCGCCGTCTCGGCAAAATATTTCTTCGGCGCTCCGATCACGAAATCGCAGGCGCGCTGGACCATGCGTTACATGCGCGATCCGTTTCGACCTGATGGTTTCGATGACTTCTCATTCGGGCGCGTGGAGCAAGAAGAGGAGAACGCACTCACGTTGCGGGGAGAAGGCAACATCAACGGCGCGCAAGAGTTGATCATTGATCCTAAACTTCCGACGCCGGTCGGCGTTCCGCATGCCGGCGTTCTCACCGTCGAAGTTACCGACGCAAACCAACAAACGGTTTCCGACACGCAGCATGTCGTGCAGGATGCGTCGGACTTCTACCTTGGAATGGCCGCGCTCAATCGTTCGGTGATTTTGGT
The DNA here is from genome assembly GCA_003167365.1 of Spartobacteria bacterium. Taxonomy (GTDB): domain Bacteria; phylum Verrucomicrobiota; class Verrucomicrobiia; order Chthoniobacterales; family UBA10450; genus Palsa-1382. The sequence continues at coordinate 59,937 of PMTM01000018.1, forward strand.
TGGGGAGGAAGTTACCGCGCGCATTGTTGCGGTGCAGGCCGACGGCAAGCCGCTGGTGAAGCCGGTGAAGATCAACGCCGAGCTCGTGCGGTTTCATCACGAAACGGTCCGGATGCAGGGCGCGGGCAAGTCGATCACGTTCAAAACGGAAACGCGCGAGGAGAAGATCGCGGAAAGTGCGGGCGAGACAATTGTGCCGAAAAAGATTGCCGATTCCTGGGATGCAAGCGATGGCCCGGGCGTCCGCTTCAAAATTCCGCAAGCAGGGGAGTATCGAATTCGCGCGAAGGCGAAAGACGCCGGTGGGCGCGAGGTCATCTCGGAGCTCGAAGTTTATGGAAGCGGCCGCGACAAACTCGCCTGGGATTTGCGTCACGCATCGCAGGTCGATCTTGTGCCGGACAAATCGGAATATCAGCCGGGCGATAAAGCGCGCATTCTCGTCAAGACGCCGATTTCAGGCAAAGCAATGGTGAGCATCGAGCGCGAGGACACCATCTTGCGCACCATGGAGGTGCAGCTCGAAGGCAACGCTCCTTCGTTCGAAGTTCCGGTCCTGGCTGGTGACACGCCGAACGTTTGCGTATCGATGATGTTGATCCGTGGCGCAGAAGCGAGCACGCGCAAGTTCAAGACACCCGATTATCGGTACGGCGTTTGCAATCTTCACGTCGCAAACCCGGCGTCGCGCTTGCAGGTGAACGTCGCGCCGACGCGGGCGGAAGTGAAACCGGGCGACGATGTCGAAGTGGAGATCGCCGTACGCGATGGAAAGGGAAGTGCGGTTGAAAATGCGGAGGTCACGTTTTTCGCAATCGATGACGGAGTCTTAGCGTTGACCGGATACACCCGCCCCTCGCCGGTCGAAACATTTTATCGCCCTTTGCCGCTGTTAATTCGAACGGGCCTGAGCTTGTACGAGTTGATGCCGGAGGATCCGGCAGATCTCGAATTTGAAAACAAAGGTTATTTGATCGGCGGCGGTGGCGTGGAAGGTCCAGGCACGAAATTGCGCCACGATTTTCCCGGCACGGCGTGCTGGATGCCGTCGCTGCGTACGGCGAAGAACGGAAAGGTGCGCGCGCATTTCAAGGCGCCCGATGCGCTGACGCGTTATCGCCTCGTGGCGGTCGTGCATGCTGGTGGCGATATGTTTGGTTCGGGCGAATCCGCGTTTGCAATTCGCAAACCGTTGATGGTGCTGCCGGCGCTCGGCTTGTTCGCAAACGTCGGCGACGAACTGAACGCGCGTGCGGTAATTCGTAACGACACCGGTGCGGATGGCATCGTCGATCTTTCCTTGAAGCTCGATCAAACCGCCGAATCGTCCCAACCGACTGCAGCCAAGATCGATATTAAGAATGGTGAAGCGCGCACAATCGATTTCCCGGTCCGGTTTCGGGCTGTGGGTCGAGCGGAATGGAGATGGTCCGCGCGTCTCCAAGCGAACGGCAAAGTCTTCGACGATGAAGTGGTTTCGTCTCTCGATGTCGGTTCGCCGATGTTGGTGCTTCGCGAAATCTATTCCACCGATGCACGCGAAGCGGCGAACGATCTTCTTGCCGGAGTAAATCCTCAGATTCTCGAAGGCAGCGGAACGGCCGCCGTCACGGTCGCCAACACGCGCTTGGCCTCGTTGCGCGGGAGCGTGAGCCATCTGCGGGAATATCCGTACGGCTGCGCGGAGCAAACCGTGTCCGCCTTAATTCCTTGGGTGGTTCTGCCCGATCTGCGTCCCGTTCTTCCTGAACTAACGCCGGGCGATGAGAAGAAAGCGATTGAAAAAGGTCTCGAGAAAATCGCGTCGATGCAAACCTCATCGGGCGGTTTGGCGTTTTGGCCGGGTGGGCACGAACCGAAATTATTCCCGAGCGCTTATGCTGCGATTGCGCTCGCGTTGCTCGAGCGGCAGGGAACGCCGGTAAAAGATCGACAGGAGAAACTTCTCAAATATCTGAGCGAGGAGCTGCGCGGCTTAAATAAGCTTCGCGATGAATCCGCGCTCAGCGACCGCGTTCTCGCCGTTCTCGCGCTCGCGTTTTCCGGCCGAGCCGAGCCCGCGTATCACGAAGAACTTTTCCGTCGTCGCGCTGAACTCTCGCATGAATCGCGTGCCCTTCTCGCGCTCGCTATCATCGAGGTTCACGGTCCGGCTGCGATGATCGATGAATTGCTCGATCCGCGGAAACCGGCGCCGGAAACATTTTCGTGGTTCAGCGGCGCGGCCCGCGAAACAGCGGCCGAACTGATGGCCTGGAGCCAGTACAAACCGACGGCCCCCGAAGTTTCACGACTGGCGAGTGAACTTTTGCGCTTTCGTAAGAACGGACGCTGGCAGACAACGCAGGAAAATGCCTGGGCACTGATGGCGCTTGCGCGTTATTTCAAAAATGCCGAAGGCGGCGGCAATCCGGCTAGCGGCTCCCTGGTTTTCGATCAACAGAAAATTGCTTTTGACGTTACCCAGGAACACCCGTCCAAAACGCAAGAGTTTCAGTTTGATGCAACGAAGCAATTGAACGTGCTGCGCGTCGAAAATCCGCAGAAGGCAGTTCTTTTCGCCGACGCCGATTTCAAAGCACATCCGCCGCTTGGCGATCAGCCGCGACAGGACCGTGGCTTCGCCGTTTCGCGCAGTTATCGGAAAATTGGCGACGACGGCTCGCTGCTCGAGCCGAGCAATCTGAAAGTAGGCGATCGCATCCTTGTTACTTTGCGAATCGAATTGTCGCGCCCGGCCCGCTTTGTCGCGATCGACGATCCGTTTCCGTCGATCTTCGAAGCGATCAATCCCTCGTTTGTGAGTCGCGTCGCGAGCGCTGGGGAAGAGTTCGCGACCGACAGTTTCAGCGATTACCGCGAAATGCGTTCGGATCGCGTCCTGATTTTTTGCGATAGTTTGCCGTCAGGCGCATACACGTTCCGTTACTTGGCGCGGATTCGTTCTGCCGGAACGGCGATGGCCGGATCGACGAAAGCCGAGGAGATGTATCGGCCGGAAAGATTTGGTTTGAGCGAAACGATGCGCGTGACGAGTCGCGCCGCGGACGAAAAATGAAAACCGGCCACGCGGTTCGCCGCGCCATAACGATTTCGATCTTCGCCGTTATCGCGGCGGGAATTGCGCTTCGATTTACGCCGATCCCGAAGACGCTCGAACGCGGAGCGATCCCAAGTGTGGAATTTGTCGATCGCAACGGGCGACCACTCCGCACCATGCTGGTCGATCAACGTCGTTACGCGCGGCGCGTGCAACTCGCGGAAGTTTCGCCGCACATGGTCGATGCGACGCTGAGCGCGGAAGATCGGCATTTTTATCGTCACGTCGGCATCGACCCAGCAGCGATCGGTCGCGCAATGGTTTTCGCCATTCAACATCGGCATGTTCAATCCGGTGCGTCGACGATTACGCAGCAATTGATCAAGTTAAGTGGACCGGCACCGCGAACGGCGTTCCGAAAGGTCTGGGAAATGTGGCTCGCCCTTCGGCTGGAAATGAGTTGGTCGAAGCCGCGGATTCTCGAAGAGTATTTGAACCGGCTTGATTACGGAAATCTGCAGATCGGCGTAGGCGCGGCCAGCCATTATTACTTTGGCAAGCCGCCGTCCGATTTGAGCCCGGCGGAGTCTGCGTTTCTTGCCGGATTGCCAAAGGCGCCGAGCCGGCTGGATCCTCATTCCGATTTAGCCGCAGCGATTGCGCGGCAGCGTTGGGTTCTGCAACGGATGCGCACGAATGGATATATCGATTCAGAAACTTTCGATCGCGCTGTGGCGGAGCCGGTTCAGCTTCTTCCGCCGCGTCATGAATTTGAAGCGCCGCATTTTGTCGATCTTTTGTTGCAACGCCGCCACTTGCTTCCGGCAGATGGCGGCCGCGTGCGCACGACGCTCGATGTCGAGCTTACCCACGAAGCCGAGCGCTCGTTGGCCGATCAGTTGGCGAGGATCACAGACAAGAATGCAACAAGCGGCGCAGTGGTTGTGATCGATAATCGAAGCGGCGAAGTGCTGGCCCTCGCTGGTTCGGGCGATTATTTCCGGCCGGGCGCGGGCCAGATCAATGGAGCGTGGAGCCCGCGTTCGCCCGGCTCCGCGATCAAACCTTTCACCTACGAACTGGCACTCGAGCGCGGCGCCAATCCGTGTTCAGTGGTTGCGGATGTTCCGAGCGATTTCGCTACGCCGACGGGCGTTTATTCGCCGAACAATTACAATCACCGCTTTTACGGCCCGGTCAGTTTGCGGTTCGCACTCGGGAACTCATTAAATGTCGCGGCGATTCGCACACTTCAATTCGCCGGCGGCCCCGAACCTTTGCATCGGCGTCTGCGCGAGCTTGGCATCACGACTCTCGATCACTCCGCCGAATACTTCGGGCTCGGTTTGACGCTCGGCAACGCGGAAGTGCGGTTGCTCGAACTTGCGAACGCTTTCGCCACGTTGGCCCGCTTGGGAATCCATCAGCCTTACCGGCTCGCGCTCGATGGAGGACATGGCGATCTCGCCCACCGCGTTTGCGATCCCCGCGCATGTTATCTCGTGGCCGACATGTTAGCGGATAACAGCGCTCGCTCGGCATCGTTCGGTCTCGAATCCTATCTCGCCTTCGATTTTCCAGTCGCATGCAAGACTGGGACGAGCTCCGATTATCGCGACAACTGGGCGATTGGATTCACGCCGGAATTCACCGTTGCGGTTTGGATCGGTAATCCGGACGGCTCGCCGATGCGCGCAATCACCGGTGTGACAGGCGCGGCGCCGGTGATGCATGAGCTCATTCAGCATCTGCACGACCAACGCGGCACATCATGGTTCATGGAATCGGAAGGAATTCTGCATTGCTCCGTCCAGCCGCTCACCGGGAAAAGAGTTCTCGCGGCGCGCGCGGGAACTTTGCCGGAAAAATGTTTAACCGAGCCGCCGTTGGAAGAGTCGTCTGATTACGATGCGAATGGACACGTTGTCTTATCCGCTGAGTATGCGACGTGGTTGCGCAGTTCGCAAAACACGCTGGGCAATTTGGTGGTGTGCAATCAACGGAGCACCGAGTTGCAGATCATTAAGCCGGCGCCGGGTACGATCTTTTTTCTCGACCCCGATATTCCGGCGAGCGATCAACGAATTACATTGCGCGCAAAAGGGCCGGGGACCGTCGAGTGGTCGAGCGATTTATTTTCGGGAAGTTTGACCGGCGAATCGCAGCGCGTGCAGTTGCGCGAAGGCGTCCACGTCATCTCCGCGCGAGCCAGCAACGGCGAGCTCGCGCAATCCTGGGTGGACGTTCGTGAACTCTAGTCGCGTCACTTCAGTTCGAAATCTCCGCAATCGAACGCCATCATCTTGTCGATGTTCGATATGCGATATTGTTCAATAGTGGTGCCGTCATCCTCGAAGACGTCGACCGATTTCTCGCCGTTCGTCGTGATCGACGCGCGAACCAAATTCGGCGTCGAACTAATGGTGAAGAGTGGCAATCCATCCGTGGTTTTTAAGTAGCTGTTCACGTCATCGAATCCCACGGCAAGCTCGACAATTGTCTTTGCGTCCTTTGCCAAAGGATTCGGCATCAGCTTCACCGGCGCTATTCCCGCCGCATTGGAATCGGCGGCTGGACTCGCCCCTTTGCCCAGGTCCTCGATCTTCAAGTGGCCGACAAGGAAACCGCGCGCATGGTATTTTCCGGGAGGCAGATCTTCGCCGTCGTCGTTCTTCCCGTCCCACTTTGTCACGAGCGCATCGGCGCCAACCGTGAATTCATCGAGTTTGGATTCCTGGTGCAAAACGCGTACGAGCTGTCCATTCGCATCGTAAATGCCCAGACTGATTGTTCCCTCCAGTGGCGGCGGCAGAAAACTGATGCGGACAGTGCGGGCCGGTGATGCGCTCAGAGCCGGTGGAGCACTTGGCGTCTCTTGCGCGAAGCAAGCGATGCCAAGTCCGAAAAAAGCAGCGACAATTAAGCTCCTCGTCATTATCTAAATGTAATAGCGCCAGTTCACGTCTGGGAAAAGATTATCGCGCCATTCGCAGTCGCGCAGGAAATTTTCGTCCACATTGCCGGAGGCAAATTGGCGATCTAACCGGTCGAAGCGGGTGAGGTGATCGATCGTTCGCTTCTCCGCGTACTCGCGCGCGGTTCCAGTTTTCATCAGGAACGCCCAATCGCTCGCCTGCGCCAGGAGAAGTTCCCGTGCAAGTTGTTTAAGCATGCGCTCGGCCAGCGGCGTGGTGTCGCTCTTATGAGCGCGCGCGACTTCGCTCATCTTCCGCGCCGCCAGATGGAGTGGCGGATAGATCCAGGAATTGCTTCGATCGATCCAGACGTCGAGATGACCTTTCTCCCCCCATGTCGATGTTGCCGGCTGGATGGTCTGTTGCGTCGGATGCGCGGCCAAGTAATCGCTCGGCGTAGTCAATTGGAGATCCTGCTGCTCATGCGCCTTTCGAATGAAGGAATCGAGAAAGCGCGGCCCTTCAAACCACCAGTGTCCAAACAGCTCGGCATCAAACGGCACAACGATGATCGGTTCAAAATCGCGCGCCCGGAGTTCATTGATCTGCCGGCGCCGCTGCTCGAGATAGTGAGCCGCATGTTCATCCGCGGTTTTCTCAGCTGCCTCGCGATCGTAAAATTCCTTCTCGCCGGTGCGACCAGTGATGCGGTGATATTTGATGCCGACAAATTTGCGAACGCCGCGCGCGACAAGGTCGATCTGTTCGAGCGGGAGATCGAATCCGATGTCGCGATAGAAATCCCGATAAACCGGGTTGCCCGGATAACCTTCCTGCGCGCTCCAAACCTGACAGCTTGATTCGCGATCGCGCGCGAAAACGGCCGGCCCCGCCGGTGTAAAGTATGGGGCGTAGATCGCGCGGCGCGGACGCGGTTCGCCGAACATCACGCCGTGCGCATCGAGAATGGTCCAACGAACGTTGGCCTCCTGCAGGAACGTTTCCAAGCCAGGTGTATAAGCGCATTCCGGGAGCCAGAAGCCGTTTGGATCGGTATCGAAATTTTCTCGATAAACATCGCGGCCGATCAATACCTGGGCGCGGGCTGCTTCGCGCGATTGCTGCTGGATAATCGGCAGTAATCCGTGGGTTGCCGCGGAGGCGATGATCTCGAGTGCGTCCTGTTCGCGCAGCGCCCGAAACTGTGCCAGTAGATCGCAGCGCCAGACATCGACAAAGAGACGCCGGCTCTCGCGAAAATGCTCGAGATAGAATTCTGCGAGCGGGCGCAGTTGTTCGTGCTTTCGGTTGCGATCGAGCTCACGGTTTGAGAGTTCGATTAAGAGGTCGACATGTCGAACGTAGCGCTCTTGCAGTAGCGGATCGCGCAACATGGCGCAGAGTGTTGGGGTGATCGACATCGTGAGTTTGAACGGAATTCCATCGCGCACGAGCCCCTGCATCATCACTAGTAGTGGAATGTAGGTCTCGCTGATCGCCTCGAAGAGCCAGTCTTCCTCGAGAAAACTTTCGTGCTCTGGATGACGCACGAACGGCAGGTGCGCGTGAAGAATGAGCGCAAGGTGACCGGAAGCCATTTCAGAACTCTAGGCGCGTCATTCCGAGCGAAGCGAGGAACCTCTCGAAAAATTCTTGATTAGCTTTGAAGAGGAACGCGCCCGCTTCATCGAAGATTACACACTCTCGCCGCAAGGTCCCGCAGTGCAGGAATGTGGGCTCCCTCACTTCGTTCGGGATGACAGATTACAAAGTGCGGCAAAAATCCTGGAAGCGATCGAGACCTTTTTTGATGATGTCGATGCCGGTGGTGTAACTCAGTCGCACGGTTCGATCGTCGCCAAACGCGGCGCCGGGAATGACCGCCACATTTGCTTTGCTCAAGAGACGGTCGGCAAAATTCTGCGAGCTCAAGCCGAGCTGGCTGATGTTTACCAAGATGTAAAACGCCCCCTGCGGTTTGATCGCGGTGATGTTCGGAATCTTTGAGATGCGATCGAACATGTAGTTGCGCCGCATATCGAACTCTTCGCGCATGTCGACGAGCGGCTGCTGGTCGCCCTTCAAGGCGGCGAGCCCGCCGCGTTGCGAGAATGAAGACGGATTCGCGGTGGTGTGACTCTGGATTGAATCGACCGCTTTTGCGACAGCTTCAGGCGCGGCCATGTAACCAAGACGCCAACCGGTCATTGCGTAGGATTTGCTGAATCCGTTTACCGTGATCGTGAGATCGTAGGCTTCCTTCGAAAGGGAAGCGATGCTCACGTGCTTCACGTCGTCGTAAACGAGCTTCTCGTAGATTTCGTCAGACAAAATGTAAATGTCTTCCTCGGTCGCAACATCGACAATTGCTTGCATCTCTTCGCGCGTGTAAACCGAGCCGGTCGGATTACACGGGCTGTTCAAGATCAGCATCTTCGTGCGCGGCGTCATGGCGTTCTCGAAATCTTCCGCGCTCATTTTCCAGGCGTTGCGCTCGCTCGTTGGCACAATCACTGGTTCGGCGCCGGCCAATCTCACCATGTCGGGATAGCTCACCCAATACGGCGCGGGAATGACGACTTCGTCGCCGGCCTGGCAGGTGGCGAGGATGGCGTTATAACACGCGTGCTTCGCGCCGTTGCTTACCACGATCTGGCTCGCGCGATACGTCACCTGATTGTCGGCTTGGAGTTTCTCCGAAATTGCCTGACGCAATTCAGGGATACCGGAGCTCGGAGTGTATTTCGTAAATCCCGCCTGCAGCGCTTCGATCGCGGCGGTCTTGATATGCTCGGGCGTGTCGAAATCGGGTTCGCCTGCGCCAAACCCGCAAACATCGATCCCCTCCGCCTTCATCGCCTTGGCCTTGCTGTCGATGGAAAGCGTAAGAGAGGGAGTTAGCTGGGCGGCGCGTTCGGAAATTTCCATGTCGATCGTAGTAAGTTGCAAAATTAGGAGCGCACACTATTGCGGTGGAAGAAGTTTTCAATCAAAGGTTTGAAGTTATTCTCGTTCACCTGGACGATTCCCATCTCCCGTTTCGCGTTTTCCACCGAATCGGAAGCGTGCGCGGCATTAATCATGATGGTTTGGCCGAATTCTTTTCGAATCGAGCCGGGCGGCGCTTTCGCCGGGTCGGTTGGACCAAGCACTTCGCGAATCTTTCGAACCGCGTCCACGCCTTGATAAACGATGGCGATGCATTTTTCCGTCCCGGGCTCATCGCGCTTTTCGGGCGGACACTCGCTGGGCTTCGCTCCGGCCATAAACTCGACGATCTCTTCCCAAGCGCCGCGACCTTTTCCTGGTCCCAGTTTCTTTTCCAGAACCGGCAGCACTGGTCCGTAAAATTCCTCCGCTTGCGCCACGCTCATGCGGTGAACCTTGAACCCGACAATGTAGAGACCGGTGCGCGAAAAAACTTCGATCACGCCGCCCGGACGTAGGTTAGGAAATGTGAAATTATCCGGCTTAATTAGGACCAGCGTCTTCTCGATCTTCGCCTCGGCCGGGAAAGTGATGACCTGATCGAGAATTCCGCCGTCGCGATCGGAAAATTCCGCCCACAATTTCAAGTCGCTCTCCACTGCCTTGGCGTCGAAGGCTGAGAGCACGGCCGGCTCAAAGTAGGTTACCTTCCCCGAGTCGTCGGTGATGTAGTCGCCGAACGTATCGCGAATCGTCTCGCCGCTGGTGCGCTCGTGCACGATGTGCCCAACCGTGCACTGAACTTTTTCGACCGCGTCCGGTCCACGAAAAACCAGGAGCAGCACGCGCGCTCGCTGGCCATTTTGCTCTCCCGAGAAATTCTTCAGGACATAATCGCGAATCAATTCTTGGGTGGCGCGATGCCGGGCGTCCTTCTCCGTAACGATCGTTTCCGCGTATTTCCTCACCAATTCCGCGCTCGGCGCGAACATGCGCGCCCCGAGCAGATCGAGCCCGGTGCGAGAAATGAGTCGCGCGATAATCCCGCCGGTGCGCGATTTGCGCATCGAATACGGAGTGACGATGGCGTAGGATAATTCTTCGGCCTGCATGATTTCTCGAGCGGCTTATGATTAAACCGCGTTGTTGCAGAGAAACCTAGGCCGCCAAGCGTCCGGGAACCTAGCTGGCCTCGGTTCCTCGCGTCAAACGCGTTTTTTGGAGGGACGACCTCGGTGTCGTCCGCGTTTGATGGACGCGACGGAGCGCATCCCTCCAGCCAGAATTGCGATCCATTTTCCATGCCGCCGCACACGCACGATGTCGATCTTGTTCGACCGGAGCGCACGCCGTACCGCTCGCTCCTGAGAGCGTAAGATTCCGGAGAGAATCAGGTAATTAGCGCATTTTAGTTTCGGCAGAATCTCGATCAACAATTCGCTGAAGAGATTTGCCGTGACGACGTCGATCTGGCACGGGCTTCGCCAACGTCGCACATCGTCGATTCGAAAATCGATACGATCGATCCTGTTCATCCGCGCGTTTGCTTTCGCGGTCTTTGTCGCCTGCCGATCATTGTCGATCGCAATCACGCGACCGGCGCCGAAACGTTTCGCTGCCAGCGCCAAAATCCCGCTGCCCGTGCCCAGATCGAGCATCGACCATCCCGGTTTCAATTTGCGGGAAAATTCTTCAAGCAATCGCAAACTCATCGCGGTGGTCGCGTGATCGCCGGTGCCGAAGGCGATACCGGCGGGAATAACAAGGTGGAAGGGGCCTCTGTGCCGCGACTCCGCCTGTCCGGCTCGGACTCGGGACAATGAGGTCCCTCCCACATTTGAGCGAACGACAACAAGGCGTCTCCCGATCTTGATCGGCTCGTCCTCTTGCTCACGCGAAAAACGTTTAAGCCAATCGCGCGGCAATTTCTCAAAGTGCCCGCCGAATTCATCTACCAGCCGGCGAGCTTGCGTTGCCGATTGGCAACAGACTTCCAGTTGCAAACATTTTCGTCCCGGCCGCTCAATCACAGCCAGTCCGGCGATCGTTTTCGAACTGAGCCAGCGTGGAGTGGCAGATTTTCGCCAGAGATACATCAAAAGGAAGTGGCGGTGAGGGAGGGATTATCCAAAACGTTGCTTTGGCTCTGGAGTTAGATCCCGCAGCGGCGGGATTTGAACCCTGGCGCGTGACGCGCCCCGCCAGTCGAACGGCGTTCGAATCTCCGTAACATGAAAACGTAGGATGCGTTGCAATCGAGCGATTTGCCGAATCGGGAAACTGGCGGTGAGGGAGGGATTCGAACCCTCGGTACCCTTTTGAGGTACGGCGCTTTAGCAAAGCGCTGCTTTCGACCACTCAGCCACCTCACCAGCGCGGTCGCGAGAATATGGCGAAGAATTGTCGATTGCCAACACCCGCACCCGTTGCGTGCTCGCGAATCAATCGCAGTTGCCAATTGTCGATTGTCACTTGAGTAAGTCCGTGATGATCCGCGAAGAAGAGGCGCGTGCGCAAATTATCGAGACGATTCGGCCACTGCCTGCGCGCCGGGTGCCGATGCTCAAAGCTCTGGATTGTTTCGCAGCTCAAGATTGTTTCGCCCGATTTCCGCTGCCGAATTTCGACAACTCTGCGATGGATGGCTACGCGGTTGTGGCGAGCGCGTGCCGCGCGGGCAGCCGCTTGCAAATAGTCGGCGAACAGCCGGCTGGCGAAGATCGACAACTGCGCGTTTCTCAGGGAGAAGCGGTTCGAATTTTTACCGGCGCTCCGATTCCGGCGGGCGCGGACGCGGTGATCATGCAGGAAGATGTGACGCGCGATGGAAACGAAATCATCGCAAATGTAGACATCGATCAGGGCGAGTTCCTGCGTCGTCGCGGCTGCGATTTAAGCGAAGGTCAGAAAACCTTGGGCAAAGGTGATCGAATCCGCTCGGTCACGCTTGCCTTGCTTGCGTCACAAGGCGTCGAGGAAATAGAGATTGGCGGCGAAGTGCGCGCGTCGCTGATCACGACGGGCGATGAACTGGTAACTGCGGGTCAACCGCTCCAATTGGGTCAAATTTACGAGAGCAATTCGACGTTGCTGCGGGCTCTCTTCGAGCGCTGCGGCGCTGTGTCCGAGTCCGTTCAACATTGCACTGATCACAGCGAGGTTTTGATCGCCGCGCTGAAGGTTGCGGTGACGAACCCGATTCTCGTCATCGCAGGCGGCGTCTCAGTCGGAGAACACGACTTGGTCCAATCGGCGTTGCGCAGTCTTGGCGCCAAGATCGACATTTGGCGAGTTGCAGTTAAACCAGGCAAACCATTCCTCTTCGGCCGTCTTGGCGAATGCGCCATCTTTGGGTTGCCGGGAAACCCCGTCTCTGCCTTCGTAACATTCCTGCGGTTCGTTCGGCCCGCCGTTTTGAAAATGATGGGCGCGTCCGATTCCGCGCTCGAGTTGCCCAAAATTCCGGCGCGATTGGATGTCGATCTTACGAACGATGGCGAGCGCACCCATTATTTTCGTGGCCGCCTCGAACAAGGGAAATTCAAGCCGGTCGGCCGTCAGGAGTCGCACGCGCTTTTCGGTTTGAGTCAATCGAACGCGTTGCTTCGACTGCAGCCGGGCGCGAAACTGGCGCGCGGCGCGACGATCGACGTCCAAATTTGGGATTGGACCTGATTTTACCTTCCGCGTCGTTTGACAGCACACCCGCGCATTTTAGCTTAAGCGCGTTGAATACGGGAACCGTCACAACGCTTGCGCGAAATCCGACCGATCAAATTCATGGCGATGCTGAGCGCCTGACTCATATTATTTTAGAAATGCAGCGCTGTTTCGTGCTGCATTTGTGCAAGGAGTTAGCGCCGGGCAACGTCTCGTTCCCGCAGTTTTTCCTGCTTGCTTATCTCGATCACAAAGAGGTCCTGACCATGTCCGCTATCGCGCAGAAAATGGGTCATACCACGGCGGCGGCGAGCGGTCTGGTGGCGCGGCTCGAAAATACCGGATTCGTGGTGCGCTCGGTGGCGCGGGAAGATCGACGCAAAGTCATGGTCTGCATTACGCCGAAAGGTTCGGCCCTGGTGCGCCGGATTCGCCAGGAAATGGTCGGCAACATTATGAAAATAATGGAGCACCTCACACCGGACGAACAGAAGGCCTGGCTGCACATTTACAGTAAAATTTATGATTTCTGCCAATCGAAATGACTGTCCTCAGCTCGGTGGCAATGTTATCAAGGAACGGTTACATCCTAGCGGATAAGACTCGACTGGGCCACACTCAGCCATAGTTTCATTCCGGCATATCTCGATGCGAAATAAATTCTTCATTCTGGCGATTGCTATACAAATTTTTACCTGCGGCGGGATCGCCTTCGGAGCAGAGCCCGCGGGCTCTTCGTCGATTGGCCGGCGAAGCTTTACCCTCGACCAAGCTATTCAAACGGCTCTGCAGCAAAACCCCGCTATTCTTACGGCCCGGCAGGAAATCCGGCGGACCAAGGGTGTGTTCATCCAAGTTCTCTCTCAAGCTTTGCCGCACATTACCGCGACCGATCAATTTCAACGGACCGATCCACGTCTGCAGACCAGCTATAATACCGGTAGCGGGGTAGTTAGTAGCGGCAGTGGTCCTTCCCTGGCCGAAGATTCCTATTTGCTTCGCGTTCAAACCACTCAGCTGATTTTCTCCGGCTCCGTCTTTCCGGCGATTCGTGGCGCGGATTTCCAGCATGACAGCGCTTTCTTTAACTTTCGAAATGTGATCGACCAAACGATCACGACTGTTCGGCAGGAATTTTATCAAGTGATCTTGAATAAGGCGCTCATCGGCGTGCAGCAGGAGTCGATCCGATTGCTGGAAAGTCAGTTGAAAGATCAACAAAATCGGTTTGAGGCCGGAACGGTGCCGCGCTTCAACGTTCTTCAAGCGGAAGTCGCCCTGGCTAATCAGCAACCGTCGCTCATCGCCGCGCGCAATAATTATCGCATCTCGCAGTTGACCCTGATCAGGACGCTTGGTTTGGATTTCGATCCGCGCCGCGGCGAAGATCCGGGCCTCGAATGTAAGGGCGAGCTCACTTATCAACCCCGCGTCATCTCTCTCGAGGACGCCATCCAGATTGGCAAAGAGCGCCGTCCGTTTTTGAAACAACAAAAAGCCAACGTCGATAATCAACGACAACAACTGGGCGTCGCCTACGGCGGGTTGTTTCCCACCATCAACGCCGACAGCGCCTACGAATGGCAAAGTTCGCCATTCACTTCGGATATTTCCCAGGTCAGCAAAGGCTGGTTTTGGGGCGCAACCGGCACTTGGAATATTTTTGATGGATTGGCCACGCTCGGACTCGTCAAACAGCAGCGCGCGCTTCTTTTTGAGACGCAGATCACGTACGACGACGCCGTGCGTCAGGTGGAAGTAGAAATTCAGACCGCCTACGCCAATCTCCAGAGGGATCGCGAGACGATTGAGAGTCAGGAAAAAACCACGGAGGAAGCGAAGGAAGCTTTGCGCCTGGCCAGTGCCCGCCTCGGCGCCGGCGCCGGCACGCAGCTCGATGTGTTGAACGCGCAGGTCGCCCTTACTCAAGCCGCTTCGACGGAGTTGCAAGCGCTCTATAGTTATAATGCCGACCTGGCCGAGTTCGATCGTGCCACTGCGACGCAGACGATTTATTCCGATCTGATCGATGTGAGTTCAAAACCGGCAAAACCGAAAACAACTTCTAAGCCGCAGAGTTCGACGACCTCAAGAAAGATAACCACAGAGATGGAGAAGTCGTCCACGGACGCAACACCGACGCCTTCGCCGGGTAGAACGCGCTGATCGCGCCCGCATTGGCGTCAACGCCAATTGTCATGTCGAGCGAGACCGCTCCACTGTTCGAAGGCTTCGCTGCATTAAGCGAGTTGGCTGATTGCCGTCACGTTTTCACCCGACGCATTCCTGGCATTGATGTCTCGCACGACAAAGCCGAGGCGTTGCGACGACTCGATACGGTTCATCACGAAATCCGACGCTCGATCGGATTAGAGGATTGGCCGTTGCTCACGGCCGAGCAAGTCCATGGCGACAAAATTGAGATTATCGATCTACCGCTTGAATCCGATCAACACTTCGCAGGTCGCGACGGTTTCATCACTAATCAGCGCGGTATCGCACTCGGCATTTACGTGGCCGACTGCTGCGCCGTTTACATCGTCGATCCAATCACACCCGCCATCGGCCTCGTGCATTCCGGGAAAAAAGGAACCGAGCTGGCCATTGCCGCGAAAACAATCGAGCAAATGACTGCGCGATTCGGATGCGAATCCGCGAACATGATCGTGCAACTCAGTCCCTGCATTCGCCCGCCGCATTATGAAATAGATTTCGCGTCGCAAATCGTCGAGCAATGCCGCGCCCAAAGCGTGAAACAAATCCACGAAAGCGGCGTCTGCACCGCCTGCCATCCCGATCTTTACTATTCCTATCGCGCCGAAAAAGGCCGCACCGGCCGCATGCTGGCGCTCCTTGGTCTCAGGTAGGGACGGCTCTCCGAGCCGTCCGTCGAACTTTGATGGACGCACGCTCGGGGTCCCGGCCTACTTCTTTAGATCGACATCTCGTCGTCAGAACCGCCTCGATACGGACAAATTCCGCGCTTCTTCGCATTCGCGACAAAATCGAAAAATTCCCGCGCGGGCGCGCCGAGGTTCATAGTTGCCGTCTTCTCCAAGGCTTGTGAAAGATTCAGTCCGCTGGTGTAGAGCAGCTTGAACGCATTCTTGATTTCATCGCGATCTTTCGCGCTGAAGCCAGCGCGTTTTAGACCGATGGCGTTGATTCCGAAAATGGAATTGCGTTCGGCTGCGATCGTGAACGGCGGCAAATCTTTCCCGAAAGCCGAGCTGCCTTGCACCATCACCAATCGTCCGACATGCATGTGTTGATGAAAGGTGGATCCTCCACCGAGGAATGCTTGGTCGTCCACGATCACGTGACCGGCGAGCAGGCAATTGTTGGCAATGATCACGTTGTTCCCGATCTCGCAGTTGTGCCCGACGTGAACTCCGACCATTAGAAAATTCTTGTCGCCAATTTTGGTCGCACTTCCTTCCGGGCTACCGCGATGAATCGTGCAGTATTCGCGAATCACGTTCTCGTTGCCGATGTCGATCCTGGTTTTTCTTTCGGACGAAAAGCCAAGATCCTGCGGAGCGCCTCCGATGATCGCACCGTGACCGATGAAATTATCTGTGCCGATGGTCACATCACCTTCGAGGATGACGTGCGATCGAACGACCGTTTTGTCGCCGATCTTCACGTCAGGTCCGACCACAGAGTACGGTCCGATTTCAACATCGGCGCCGATTTGCGCGGCAGAATCAACAATCGTAGTTGAATGAATCTTCACAGCACGCCCGCCTCCTTAAAACTGAAATAGCCGGCGCCTTCCTTGGTCGGCGCGCCAATGATGATGTGATCGAGCAGCTTGATTTGCAGAAGTTCGGCCGCTTCCGCCAATCGTCTGGTCAGGCTGTGATCGGTCTGGCTCGGGGACGAATCGCCGGAAGGATGATTGTGCACCACGATGACAGCGTAAGCCGAGGAAACGACCGCGGGGCGAAATACATCGCGCGGATGCGCGATACTCTCGTTAACACTGCCAATCGACACTTCCTCGACGCGAATCAAGTGATAACGCGTATCGAGCAGGATGACGCGCAACGACTCTTTGTGCAGTCGACGCATCTCCGGGCCGAGCAAATCATTGACCAGTTCCGGCGAATCGATCTTTTGCTTCGACAGCGTTTCACGTGCAAGACGCTGGCCAAGTCCGAACGCGGCGACCAATTGCACCGCTTTCGCGAAACCGATCCCGCGAGTCTTCGCCAGTTCGTCCACCGTGCAACGGCTCAGTCCGGCAAGCGATCCAAATTGCGTTAACAACTCACGCGCTACTTCCACCGCGTTTGCACCGACGACTCCCGTTCGCAGAAGAATGGCGATCAGTTCCGGATCGGTCAGCGCTGATGCGCCGTGAGCGGCGAGTTTTTCGCGCGGCCGCTCTTCCGGCGGCATCTCGCGGATTTTTAGCTGCGGCATTGGGGGGATGCGCGTTTGATCGACAATCGTTAGCAAAAGTTTTTCAAGATCAGACGCGCAATTGGTCAAATATTTCCCGCAACGCATCGCCGAGCGAGAAAAGCGCGTCCGCGTATGGATTCGAACCCGCTTTTTCGAGCGCGTTTTGCGCTTTGCGAATCAGTTCGCTGCCGGCCGAAATCGATTCATTCAGCGCGCCGTTGGTTGCGCCGTTTTTCAAAAGCTCGGTCATTTCTTCGCATTTTTCTTCGAGCACCAATCGGCAACAACGTTCCCGCTCGAACTCCGAAGCGGATCGCAGAAAAATTAGAACGGGCAGGGTGAACTTACCTTTGCGCAAATCGGTCCCGAGCGTCTTGCCAGTCACGCTTTCGCTGCCGGCGAGATCAAGGCAATCGTCGTAAATCTGATATGCGGTGCCGATCTGCATCCCGAAAATCTTGAACATTTCGATCACACTCGGATCAGCCTCGCTGATCGTCGCCGCCAATTCGCCCGCGGCCGAGAAGAGCGAGCCGGTTTTCATTTCCACGATTCGCAAATAATCCTCGACGCTGAGTTTTAAATCGAACCGGCGCTGGGTCTGGATCATTTCGCCCGAGCAGACCATCGTCGCGGTGCGTGCAATTGTCCGGCCGATCCCCGAGTTTTCGAAATTTGTCGACAAATTTAGCGCGTGCGCGAAAAGGCAATCGCCCAACAACACGCTGAGCGAATTTCCCCAGCGCGCGTTCAACGTCGGTTGCCCGCGACGCCGTTCGGCTTCGTCCATGATGTCGTCGTGCACGAGCGTAGCGACGTGAATTAGCTCGACGATGACGGCAAGATCGACATGGCCGGAATTGAGTTTGCCAGTCGCACCGCCCGCCAGAAGCGCGAGAATCGGTCGCAAACGTTTTCCGCGCCCGCCAATAGCATAAGAGATATAGCCTTCGATCGCCGGATCGAACGCGGCCGCTTGCTGCGCGATGCGTGCTTCCACCTCTTCCATCTGCGACTGGACGAGTTGCGCTACTCGCGCCAGCGGGCCGTGAGTAGGAGCGATTGCCGCGGAGCGTGCAAAAACTTCCACGAAGCGAGAATGAAGGACGGCTTGCAGGTTGTCAAAGCAACACGTTCGGAGAGGCGACAAATCTTTGCTTGCTGTTGTAGCGACGCTCGCCGCGGCGAGCGCTGCTACAACTGTAACGAAGCCTTAGCGCCTGTGTAACCAGGCGGTCGTTCCGTATTTTTCTTTTGCGATTTGATCCGCCCGATCGATCAAAATCGCGCCTAATTTCTGGCGTTTACAGTTTTCAGTCATGTGGGCGGCAAATTTGTCACCAAAATCTTCCGTTAACGCAACCTGTTGAATGCTGCCTTGTTGCAACAAACCCGCCCGCGTCCGTCGCTGCGCCGCTCCGGCAACCTTTTGCCCATTTACCAGCACATCTGCGCGAACTGGGTTTGCAAAGCAGTGACCGGCGCTGTAGCCGCGGTCGCTGACCGCGGTGCCGGTGTCAACGACACCGGCTACAGTTGCCAACTCTGCACGCTTCCCGCTGGCCACGAGCGCGCATCGAATGCCTTCGTGAATCGCGGCGTAGATCGACATCGACGAATTGGCGAAGGACGAATCGTGCGCCGGGATGACCAGCGAATAAGTCAGATCGTCGCCGTGAAGCACAACCCCGCCGCCGGTCCAGCGACGCACCAGGTCTCGCTCCGATTGGTGCGGCGCGACGTCGACATACCGCCCAAAATATCCGAAAGAAAGCGCGGCATGGTCCCATCGATAAAACCGAAGGGACGGAACTTTCGCGGATTCGAGCAGCGACTCGTCGATCGCCATGTTCATCGCTGCCGAACGCGGCATGCCGTCGTGATAAACCTCCAGCGCGGCGAAGATCGACATGTGAACTTCGTTAGCGCTCGAGCTCGTCCAAAATCTTTACCACCACCTGGCGCGGATTCGCGTGCGCGGTGATCGGCCGGCCAATCACCAAATAGTCCGCCCCGGCGTCGAACGCTTCGCGCGGAGTCATAAACCGTTTTTGATCGCCCGCGTCCGACCAACTTGGACGAACGCCGGGTGTCACGATTTTGATATTGTCGCCAAATTCGTCGCGCAAAGTTCTCGCTTCAAAAGGACTTGCCACGAGTCCGCCGATTCCAGCCTCTTGGCCGAGGCGTGCCAGTCGCAGAACGTGGTCGTTGATTCTTTCCGAGACTCCAACTTGGTGAAGCGCTTCTTCAGTCAGACTGGTCAACACCGTCACGCCCAAGATCAACATATTAGCCGGGCGCGCAGTGGCCGCCGCGCGCAGCATCGCTTCGCCGCCGCTCAGATGAATCGTAAGCATTTGCACGCCGAGAGAAGCGGCAGACTCCACTGCGCGCGCCACGGTGTTCGGGATGTCGTGCAACTTTAGATCGAGAAAAACTTTCGCGCCCGTTGCTAGTATTTCGCGGACGGCTTCCGGCCCGGCCACCGTGTAAAGTTGGAGCCCGATTTTAAAGAATGAAATCTCCGGCGCGAGTTGCTTGACCAAGTCGAGCGCCTCGGCTTTCGCCGGGACATCAAGCGCGACGATAATCTTGTCGCGAGCGTCGGACCGAGAATTCATCCTGTTCTTCTTCGGTTTTGCTGAACAAATTGCAAGTTATGCAAGTTTTCGCGCCGGCGAAGATCAATCTTTCGCTAAGGATTTTGAGCCACCGTGACGATGGTTTTCACGAAATCGAAAGCTTCATCACGCCGATCTCATTGTGCGATGAGATAACGATCGACAAGAAAGCAGGGCAGGGGATTGATTTCCGCTGCGACGATTCCTCGGTTCCGCAAGGCGAAGAGAATCTCGTGGTGCGCTCGGCGAACGCATTTTTCAAAGCCACGAAATTGAAGCCGTCCGCCTCGATCGAGTTAAAAAAGAAGATTCCGCACGGCGCCGGCTTGGGTGGAGGGAGCAGCGATGCGGCGACGACATTGCTTGCGCTCAATCAGCTCTTCGAAACGAATTTGCCGCGCGAAGCATTGGCGAAACTTGCAGCGGAAATCGGATCGGATGTTCCGTTCTTTCTTTTCGAATCGGCTGCGCTTTGTCGCGGACGGGGCGAACTCGTGGTTCCAGAAAAACTACGAGACCAATTGTCGATCTTGTTATTGAAGCCGGAGTTCGGGGTGTCGACCGCTTCCGCTTACAAGCGCTGGGAGGATTCACGGGAGATTCCCGGAGTGAATTACGCCGCGCAGGAATTTCGGGGACATCGTTTCGTCAACGACTTGGAACGTCCGGTATTCGAAAAATTTGTCTTTCTCGCGCAAATGAAAACGTGGTTGCTCAAACAGCCGGAGGTGGGCGCTGCGCTGCTTTCCGGCTCGGGGTCGACGGTATTCGCTGTGGTGCGTCCAAATGTAGATGTCGATCTTGTGGCGAAGCGGGCACGTGCTGAGTTAGACCCGCGTCTTTGGACGTTCGCTGCGGAGACACTCTGATGTTTAGGTAGGGACCGCCCTCCGGGGCGTCCGACTCGCTCTGCTACGAATGGTGATCTCGAAATTCGACGGACGGCTCGGAGAGCCGTCCCTGCCTATTCGGCCCCGCTCGTGTGCCAATTAGCACGGATGTATTCGCGATTCAGCTTCGCGATGAAGCTGGCGCTGATCTCCGCCGGGCAAACCGCTTCGCATTCGTAAGTGTTGGTGCAGTTGCCGAAACCCTCCGCGTCCATCGCGTTTACCATTTTCAAGACACGGCTGGTGCGCTCGGGATTTCCCTGGGGCAACAGCGAGAGATGCGAAACCTTGGCGGCGGTGAAAAGCATGGCGGACGCGTTGGGACACGCCGCCGCGCACGCGCCACAGCCGATGCAAGCGGCCGCTTCCATCGAAAGATCGGCATCCTGCTTCGGAATTAGAATCGAGTTTGCCTCCGGCGCGGAACCGGCGCGCGCGGAAACGAATCCACCCGCCTGTACGATTCGATCGAGCGCGCTGCGATCGACCACCAAATCTTTGACGATGGGAAACGATCGGAGGCGAAATGGTTCGATGATGATCTTCTGGCCGTCCCGAAATCTTCTCATGTAAAGCTCGCAGACCGCGCCGGGATGATCGCAACCATGAGCTTCGCCGTTGACGTTAAGCGAGCAGGTGCCGCAAATGCCTTCACGGCAATCGGAATCGAACGCGATGGGCGTTTCACCTTTAAGCAAAAGGCCCTCGTTCACGATATCTAGCATCTCGAGCAGCGAAGCGTCCGGCGAAATGTCGCGCGCCTCGTAATCGACCAGCTTGCCCTTCGATTGCCGGTCTTTCTGTCGCCAGATTTGCAATTTAAAATTCATTTATAACTTCGCTGGGTAAGGTGCACGGTTTCAAAATGAAGCGGTTCGCGATGCAATTTCGGGGCTGCGATCTGGCCGTTGCCTTGAAATTCCCAGGCGAAGACTGAGGCAAATTTGTCGTCGTCGCGCACCGCTTCGCCTTCGGGCGTTTGATGTTCCTCGCGGAAATGTCCACCGCACGATTCGTCGCGTTCGAGGGCGTCGAGGCACATCAGCTCGGCGAAATCGAGGAAATCGGCGACGCGTCCGGCGCGCTCCAGCGATTGATTGAAGTCTGCGCTGTTGCCCGGGATGCGCACGTTGTTCCAAAATTCTTCGCGGAGTTCGGGGATTTTGCCGAGCGCTTCGCGGAGGCCGTTTGCGTTCCGAGCCATTCCACATTTGTCCCAAAGAAGCGTTCCGAGCTCGCGGTGGATGGAATCGAGCGAGCGTTTGCCATTCACTCTGAGGAGCCGGTCGATTTTGGCGCGTACGTCGCTCTCCGCTTTTTTGAATTCCGGGTGATCGACCGACGGCCGTTTGCCGGTTTGACCGGCGAGATAATTTGGGAGGGTGTAAGGCAGAACGAAGTAGCCGTCGGCCAGGCCTTGCATGAGCGCGCTAGCGCCGAGCCGGTTCGCGCCGTGATCGGAGAAGTTTGCCTCGCCGATGACGTGCAGGCCGGGAATGTTGCTCATCAAATTGTAATCGACCCACAGTCCGCCCATCGTGTAATGCACCGCCGGATAAATTCGCATCGGCGTCTGGTAAGCGTCTTCGCCGGTGATCTTATCGTAAATCTCGAACAAATTTCCGTAACGCTCGCGAATCGTGTTTTCACCGAGCCGTTTGATCGCTTCGGCAAAATCGAGATAAACACCGCGCCCGCCCGGGCCGACACCGCGGCCTTCGTCGCAGACTTCCTTGGCGCTACGCGATGAGACGTCGCGGGGCGCGAGGTTTCCGTAGCTCGGATACTTCCGCTCGAGATAATAGTCGCGCGTCGCCTCCGGAATTTCTTTCGGCGACTTGCCGCAATCTTCTTTGCGCTTCGGAACCCAAACCCGTCCGTCGTTGCGCAACGATTCGGACATCAACGTGAGCTTCGATTGATAATCGCCGCTTTGCGGGATGCATGTGGGATGGATTTGCGTGAAACATGGGTTGGCAAAGAGCGCACCCTTTTTGTAGGCGCGATAAGTGGCCGTGACATTGCAGCCGCGCGCGTTGGTCGAGAGATAGAAGACGTTTCCGTAGCCGCCGGTGGCGAGGACCACGGCGTCTGCGGCATACTTGTCGATCTTACCGGTGCGCAAATCGCGCGTAATAATTCCTTTGGCGTGATCGTCCACAATCACGAGGTCGAGCATCTCGGTTTGCGGAAACATCTGTACCGTGCCGGCGGCGATCTGGCGACAAAGCGCTTGGTAACAGCCGAGCAACAATTGTTGGCCGGTTTGGCCGCGCGCATAAAACGTTCGTGAAACTTGTGCGCCGCCAAACGAGCGATTGGCCAGAAGTCCGCCGTACTCCCGCGCGAACGGCACGCCCTGTTCGACGCACTGATCGATGATCAAATTGCTGACTTCGGCCAGGCGATAGACATTTGCTTCGCGCGAACGGAAATCGCCGCCTTTGATCGTGTCGTAAAACAAACGGTAAACGCTGTCGCCGTCGTTCTGATAATTTTTTGCGGCGTTGATTCCACCTTGCGCCGCGATCGAGTGCGCGCGCCGTGGCGAATCCTGAAAGCAAAAACATTTCACGCGATAGCCGAGCTCGCCGAGCGTGGCCGCGGCCGATCCCCCGGCGAGTCCGCTGCCGACAATGATGACCTCAAACTTCCTGCGATTGTTCGGACTGACGAGGCGCGAATGATCGCGATGGCTCTGCCATTTCTGGGCGAGCGGACCGGACGGAACTCTGGAGTCGAGCGTGCCGATCATAGTTGCTGCGCCGGTTTGATCAGTCCGAGCAAAATCGCGACCGGGATCGAGGCGTAACCAATGAAAAGCAGCCAGGCGAAGATGCGGCCCCCGAGAGCGAGCCGTGGTTCCAGCTTCTTGTTATTCAGACCGAGCGATTGAAAAAAGCTCGACGATCCGTGACTCAAGTGCAGAAAAAGCAGGAACAGCGCGAAAACATAAAAGCCCGAGACGACATAATTTTGGAATCCGTAAACCATCATCGAGTAAACATCGTAGCGATTGAGTGGATCGAGTTTGAGCAATCCGAAACGCGGATCGGTTTTTCGGAAGGTGAAATGGGCGAGATGATAAATGATGAATGCGAGCACGATTAATCCGCTCATCACCATGTGACGCGAGGCGAAGGTGGCCTTCACGTTTTCCTTGTCGATGTATGACTTTGGGCGCGCGCGCCGATTAGCAATCGCCAGGCGAATGGTCACGTAAATGTGAACGATAACGGTTGCGAGCAGGAAGATTCGAATCGCCCAAAGAAGCGGTCCAAGCTCGCGCAGATGTTCGGAGTAACTGTTGATCCAATCGGGGCCGAGAAAAATTTGGAGATTACCGAGCAGATGTCCGACAACGAAAAGAATTAGAATGATGCCGGTGATCGCGACGATCATTTTTCTCCCGATCGATGAGCTGTAGAAGGCGGAGATGGCGTTCACAATTTGGTCGCCGCGCAATGCCGCGACGTAATTGAGAGTATAAATGCAGCTTCGACCGTCAAGATGTCGCTTATTCCTGGGTTGTAGACGCGGTCGGTGACCGCGGGGCCGGTATCAGCGACGCCGGCTACAGGCTCCCGGGTTTGATCGCCGGAATTTTCGCGAGATCGGCCGGAAGCTTATCCGCTTCAAAGGTCTCGACGTTCATTTCAATCAGGCTGACGAACGGACAACCGAAGTCCGGTTTGTCTTGGTCGCTTCGATCGACAATCACACCGACGGCGGAAACGATTCCGCCGTGTGCGCGCACGATATCGATGGTCTCCTGGACCCGGCCACCGCGCGTCACGACGTCCTCGGCCACGATAAAGCGTTCGCCTTTGTCGATCTTGAATCCGCGTCGCAGAACGAGTCCGCCGGCTTCTTTTTCGACAAAAATGTGACGCTTGCCGAGCGCTCGTCCAACTTCCTGGCCGACGATAATTCCGCCAAGCGCCGGTGAGATGACTGTATCGCAGTCGCATCCGCGCAATTGATCGGCCAGCATTCCGCAGACGCGAGCGGCGACGTCAGTATATTGAAGAAGCAACGCGCACTGGAAATACTGCCGGCTGTGCAAGCCCGAGCGCAGAATGAAGTGGCCGTCGAGCAGCGCGCCGGTTTTTCGAAAGAGAGCGAGAAGACCTTCTGACATGAAGATATCGATCTTAGCCGGAAGTATCGCCGACCGTTTTTCCCCGCGTGCCTTCGTCAGCGACGGCGATCACTTCAATCTCGACATTCGCGCCCTTGGGTAGAGCGGAGACTTGAACGGTCGAGCGCGCGGGCGGCGCCTGATTGAAATAGGAGCCGTAGACTTCGTTTACCGTTTGGAAATCGCCAAGATCAGTCAGAAAGATCGTCGTCTTGACGATGTTTTCGAACGTCAATCCTTCCGCCTTCAAAACCGCGGTGACGTTGTCGAGCACGCGCCGCGTTTGCACATCGATGCCGCCGGAAACGATCTGGCCGGATTTGGGGTCGAGCGGGATTTGTCCGGCACAGTAAATTGTCGATCCGACGCGGACGGCTTGCGAATACGGGCCGACGGCGGCGGGCGCGTCGGCAGTGGAAATTATCTTTTTCATCGCACGAGATTAACCGGAAAAGCAGCTCGCACAACGGCCACAACGGAAAGGGTTTCAGAACCGTTGCGACTTTTGTGGACGTCGTGTGAGGTCTGCTGGACTTCAAAATAAGTCGGACGACTCGGAGATCCGTCCCTACCTGGAATTGATAGTGAGAGAAATTCGTCGATATTGAAAACGAAATGGTTGGCTGGATTTTAAAGAAAATACTCGGATCGAAGAATCAGCGCGAGCTCAAGCGATTGATGCCGACGGTGCGGCGTATCAATGAGTTTGAAGAGCAGCTCAAAAACTTGTCCGACGATGAGTTGCGGGCTAAGACCACCGCCTGGAAAGAGGAGTTGGCGAAGATTCCCGATACCGAAGAGCAGTGGATACGGCTCGATGAAATTTTGCCGGAGGCTTTCGCGGTTGTGAAAAACGCGGCCCGCCGGCTGACCGAGCGGAAACACACTTTCACGGTCTGCGATCAGCCGATGACGTGGAATATGGTGCACTTCGATGTGCAACTGATCGGCGGGATGGTGCTGCATCGCAGTCGCATTGCGGAAATGGCGACGGGCGAAGGCAAAACGCTGGTGGCGACGTTGCCGCTTTATCTCAATGCGCTGGCTGGACGCGGCGCGCATCTCGTGACCGTGAACGATTATCTGGCACGCCGCGACGCCGAATGGATGGGGCAACTTTACAATTTTCTCGGGCTAACGTTTGGCTGCATCGAACACGATCAGCCGCCGGATCTGCGTCGCGAGCAATACGCGATGGACATCACCTACGGAACGAACAGCGAGTTCGGTTTCGATTATTTGCGCGACAACGGCATGGCCACGACGCGCGAGCAGCAGGTCCAGCGCGGTTACTACTACGCGATCGTCGATGAAGTTGATTCGATCCTGATTGATGAAGCGCGCACACCGCTCATCATCAGCGGGCCGGCCACGGTCTCTACCCATCAGTACGACAAATGGAAACCGCTGGTCGATCAGCTCGTGCGCAAACAGAGCATGCTGTGCAATCGGATCGCGAGCGAAGCGATCGATATGTGGGAGCGCCTACAGATTGATAATTTTGAGCCAAAAATTCCAGACGGCGCAAAGGCAAGCGATACTGTCGTCGCTTTGGCGAGAGATCTACGCATTCATCTCACTGAAGCATTCCCAACTGGAAGAAAAAAAGTCGGAGACAAGGAGGAAGTTTTCTACACGGAAGCCGATATTCGCGCAGCCGCGGCACAAAAGGACCCTGGCCTATTGATGTTCAAAGTGAAACTGGGGCAGCCGCGCAACAAACAATTGCTCCGGATGATGGAGGATCCGGACAAGCGGCGTGCGATCGATAAAGCGGAACTTTCGTTCTATGCCGACACGCGGAAAGAAGAACTCTTCGCGCTGAAGGAAGAACTGTTTTTCACCATCGACGAGAAATCGAACGAAACCGATTTGTCCGAGCAAGGTCGTGAATTTTTGAATCCGGACGACCCGAACGCGTTCGTGTTGCCGGATTTGATCAGCGAATTCACCGAGATCGATCTCGATCCTTCGCTGCCCGATACGGAAAAGGATATCAAGAAGACCGAGCGGCAGCAGCAATGCGACGTGCAAGCCGAGCGAATTCACAACATTGCGCAATTGCTGCGGGCCTACTGCTTGTTCGAGAAAGACGTCCAATACGTCATCGAAGAGAACAAGGTCGTGATTGTCGATGAATACACCGGCCGCAAGATGCCGGGACGGCGCTGGAGCGATGGCTTGCATCAGGCGGTGGAAGCGAAAGAAGGCGTGCAGATCGATCGCGAGACGCAGACCCTGGCCACGATCACCATCCAAAATTATTTCCGGCTTTACCAAAAGCTGGCCGGCATGACCGGCACCGCCGAAACCGAGGCGGCCGAGTTTCACGACATTTACAAGCTCGACGTCAACATGATCCCGACGAACCGGCCGATTGTGCGCAAGGATTCGAACGATCGCATCTACAAGACGCGGCGCGAGAAATACAACGCCGTCATCAATGAGATTAGAGAATGCCACGCTAGACAACAGCCGGTGCTGGTCGGCACCGTGAGCGTGGAAGCGTCTGAGTTACTCAGCCGGATGTTGAAGCGCGAAAAAATTCCGCACAACGTGTTAAATGCTAAATTTCACATGCAGGAGGCGGAGATTGTGCAACGCGCCGGGCAACCGGGCACGGTCACGATCTCGACCAACATGGCGGGCCGCGGCACCGACATTAAACTCGGCGAGGGAGTCGCGGATCGCGGCGGGCTTTACGTTCTCGGCACCGAACGGCACGAAGCGCGCCGGATTGATCGGCAATTGCGAGGGCGCTGCGCGCGTCAGGGCGATCCGGGCGCATCGCGGTTTTACGTCAGCTTCGAGGACGATCTGATGCGCAACTTCGGCGCGGCCGATCGCATGACCAGGATCATGGAGCGTTTCGGATTGGAAGAAGGCCAGGAACTAGAGCACCGGTGGTTGAACAAATCGGTCGAGACCGCGCAGAAACGCGTGGAGCAGCGCAATTATCTGGCCCGAAAGCGCACGCTCGATTTCGACGACGTGATGAACAACCAACGTGAAGTCGTTTACACTTATCGTAACGAGACCATCGATTCCGAAGAGCCGCGCCCACTGATCTACGAAGTGATCGATGAAGCGGTACCCGCGAAGGTTAATGAATATCTGGAAGGGAACGAACCGAACTACGCGGGCTTGATCCACTGGGTGAACACCACGTTCCCGCTCGGTTTGACTAAAGAGAAAGCGCAGTTCGAGACGCGTAGCGTTGAAGAAAACGTGCAGTTCCTGATCGAGAGAATCAAGGATGCCTACGAGCGCAAATCGAGCCACGAGGAACCGGCCGCCGTTAAAAGTCTCGAACGTTACATCATTCTCAACGCGATCGACCGGCTCTGGCAGGAGCACCTCTACGCCATGGACGCGTTGCGCGAAGGCGTTTACCTCCGCAGTTACGCGCAGAAAGATCCGCTCGTCGAATACAAGACCGAAGCCTACGACATGTTCGTCGAGTTAATGGCGAACATTAAGAACGAAGTGCTGAACAATCTTTTCCGCAGCACCTCGAACTTGCAGGCGTTCGAAAACTTCCTGGCGACCTTGCCGCAATTCTTAACCCGCGAGCACGCGCCAACTGCCGGTGCCCTCGCACGCCAGCCGCAGCCCGTTGGCGCGATGGCGGCCGTCGGCGACAATGGCGACGGAGTTGGCGAAGTCACACTCGATCTTCCTATCCGCCGTTCGTTGCCAAAAGTTGGCCGCAACGAACCCTGCCCCTGCGGCAGTGGGAAAAAATATAAGAACTGCTGCGGAAGAATTGCTTAGCGAAAAGGATCTCGCTATCGCTGAGCGGGAGCGGGCTTTTGCGGCGGAGTAAATTTTATCGGGCAACGAACTTTACTCACCGTGCCCGGGATAAACGTCCATCGCTGAAAAGCATCAATGCAGGATTGGTCCAAGCGGGCGACTCCAGTGCTTTTTGCGATCTCCACCGAGCGGACGATGCCGGTCTTGCGATTAATGTGCATAATAAATTCACCCTGGCCGCCAAGTCTACGCTTTCTCACAGAAAGTGGATATTCAGGGCGAGGAGCATGAATCGCGAGCGCCCTGGATGTAACGATTCCTCGGAAAGGTGGAATGGGCTCCGCACCAACGTGCATGACTAAGGTCATGATCAGTAGGAACGATGTGATGGTAAGATTCCGCATGGCGAAAGCCACCTACCGTGACTTAGGTCCAATTATTTCGCATCTTAAGGCGCAAAATTGCAAGCTAGTCCGTGTCGATCTTCTTTAACTGTTTAGGACGCGACGGAGCGCGTCCCTCCAATTCGTATGTCGTGATCTCGAGCTTGTGGCCGTCGGGATCGCGGAAGTAGATCGAATGTGAAATCTCGTGGTCTTGGAAAGTGAATTTGATACCGCGCTCGTTCAGTTCGTTCTGCGCTTTGAGGAAATTTGCGTGATCGGTGCGCAGAGCGAGGTGAAGTATCCTGATTGAAGCAGGTTGCGCCACTGCTCCTGACTCGTTCTCACGCACCGGAAATATGGCGAGAGCGGTCTCGCCTTTGCCGATGAAGACCGGAACGCCGTCCCACATTCCTTCGTAACGCTTTTCGAAACCCAGAACATCGATGTACCATTGAACGGAGCGCTCGACATCGCGCACGGAAAACGCGACGTGATCGAGTCCTTCGTGCTTAAACATCGAGCGAAAGCTTGGCACGCGAGATTGCCCTTGCAAAGACCGCGTCTTTCGCTTGCGTATTCGCCTCATGCGTGTCCTGGGATTTTTGGCAGTGGCGCTCTCGTTGATTGTGGGCGTTTCGCCGTTGCGTTCGGCGGACTTACCGCGGTTTCGGCCCGCATTGCCGGGTTCGGGACCGGAGGCGCTCATCAATCAGATTAATACGCAGGAGTTGCTCAAGAATGGACAGAAGGATGGAGGAGTCATGTTTTGCTGCTGCATCGCACGGAGCGGCGACCTGTTGTGGAGCGATATTTACCGGCCCATGCCCAATTCCGATTTGCTCCAGGCGGAAGTGGAAAGATGCCTGGCGAAAGTAAAGTTTTTTCCTGCGATTTATGAGCATCAGCCGGTTGATGCGGTGTTTTATGGCACCGTGACATTCGCGGTCGTGGGGGGGAAGCCGCGCTTGCGCATTTTTGCGAACCAGGAAGTTAGCGAATTGGAAGCAGCGAACGATTTCGTCGGGCCGCAGCCGATCATTGGGGCCGGTTCGAAATTCACCGGCATGCATTACCCTAAAGAAATACCGGTCGCGATAAGAGGCTTAGGCTATCTTACTTTGAAAGTTGACGCTGCAGGAAACTTGCTGGACCTGCAGGTGGCCAACGAAGAACCCGTTTCAAGTGGTTTCGCCGCAGTCGCAGCGATCGATTTCAATCAGGCAAAATTCATTCCAGCGTTTCGCAACGGCGATTCGGTTGAATGCAATATTTTACTTCCGGTATATTACCAGCCGTAGGGTTTAAGTAGCGCTAGCGGTTGACGCACCTAGTTTGAGAGAATTGTGGCGCGTAAGGAGAGCCGGGTAATTCATGCTTCTTTTTTCCGGCGTGACCCGCTGACCTGCGCCCGCGAGCTGATTGGGATGGAGCTGATTTGGGGTCAATGCTCGGGAGTCGTTGTCGAAACCGAGGCCTACACTGCGCAAAATGATGAAGCGGCCCACACCTTCACGCGACCAAGCGCGCGAGCATTTGTGGAGCGTAACGAGTCGGGCGCGGCCTACATTTATTTCAATTACGGAGTGCACTGGATGTTGAACGTGCTGGTGAAAGGCGGAGCAGTTGATGGTTTTGTTTTGATCAGGGCACTGGAG
Organism: Spartobacteria bacterium; assembly: GCA_003167365.1. Classification (GTDB taxonomy): domain Bacteria; phylum Verrucomicrobiota; class Verrucomicrobiia; order Chthoniobacterales; family UBA10450; genus Palsa-1382. Next base: position 90,342 of record PMTM01000018.1, read on the forward strand.
CCTCAGCGCGGTATTTCATTAATGAAAAAGCGTCGCGGGCTCGAAAATGAAAAAAAGTTATGCTCGGGGCCGGGAAAACTCACGCAAGCGCTCGACATCACCGATCGGCATCATGAAATGGATTTGTGCAGCGACCCGCGTTATTGCTTTGCGCGTTCTGCAAATGCCGTCCTCGACATTGTAGCAAGTAAGCGCATCGGCATCACGCGTTCCGCGGATTTCCCATGGCGCTTTACCTTGCGTGATAGCCCATTTATCAGCACACGTGTGAAACTGTAGCGGTGGTCTGTGACCGTCGACCTAAATGCTCCCGGCGCTCGTACGCGCCGTTACCGTAGATCCGTTGACTCATATTAGTATTCATCGAAGTTGCTCGTTTCGATGCAAAAACAGCGCGTTCTTCTCGGCATGAGCGGTGGAGTGGACTCCAGCGTCGCCGGCTATTTGCTGCGCGAGCAGGGGTGCGACGTCGTCGGTGTGACGATGAAAGTCTGGCCGCAAGACTGCATCTCGCGCGCGGAAGACAAATGTTGCGGGCCGCAGGCGGTCGCAGATGCGCGGGGCGTGGCGCACGCGCTCGGCTTTCCGCATTACGTCGTCGACGAAGCCGATCAATTCGAGCGAACCGTGATCAATTATTTTGCCAGCGAATATCAAGCCGGTCGAACTCCGAATCCGTGCGTGATGTGCAATGAGAAACTTAAATTCGGCAATCTTTGGAACAAAGCGGAAGCGTTAGGTTGCGATTACATCGCCACCGGGCACTACGCGATCATCGAGCACCGCGACGATCGCGCAGTGTTGCGCAAAGTGGTCGATCCACGCAAAGACCAGTCGTATTTTCTCTTCAGCTTGCGACAGGAACAATTGCGACGCGCGCTGACGCCGCTCGGTTCGATGTCGAAGCCTGAGATACGCGAAATCGCTCGCTCGCTCGGATTGAAAGTGGCGGACAAGATCGACAGTCAGGAAATTTGTTTTGTGCCGGGCAACGATTACAAGGCGTTTCTGCGTTCGCATTTGGGCGAGAGCGAATTTCATCGCGGCGAGATTTACGACGTCGATGGAAATTTCCTGGGCGAACACGAAGGAATCGAGCTGTTCACCATCGGCCAGCGCAAAGGATTGCCGGGAGGTTCGCCGCGGCCCCGTTATGTCGTCGATCTCGATTCGGAGACAAATCGCGTCATCGTTGGCGACGTGGAGGATTTGATCACGGAGGAATTCGAAGTTGATCGGGTGAATTGGATCGCGCCCGATATGTCGAATGAAAGTATCGATCTTACGGTGAAGATTCGTTATAACCATCCCGGCACGCCGGCGACGCTGACGCCGCTTGAAGATGGCCGCGCGCGCCTTCGATTGCACGAGCCGCAAAAAGCAATCACGCCAGGACAAGCCGCGGTATTTTATCAGAACGATCTGGTTTTGGGCGGGGGTTGGATTTGCCGGCAGACCGCACTGATGCCGGCTTAAGGCATGTCCGAAAAAATTCTACTCGCGCTCAGCACTTTTCCGGATGTTGAGACCGCGCGACGAATTTCCAATCAGTTAATTGCGGAAAGATTAGCGGCTTGCGCGAACATTTTTCCCGCGATCGAATCGATTTATCGCTGGAAAGGCAAAATAGAGACCGGCAGCGAGATGATCGCCTTTTTCAAGACGAGCGAAGATCGACAACCGGCTTTTCAGGAGAAATTGCGCTCGCTTCATCCTTACGAACTGCCGGAGATAATTTTCGTTCCGGTGACTGCCGGCTTGCCCGACTATCTTCGCTGGGTCGCCGAAATGTGCACGGTCGAGCGCGAAGAGGAAGATTTCTAGCGCGACTCGGGCGTCGGACTTTTCAACGGCGGCGGTGGTTCATTTCTAAATTCGCGATGCCGGATTTTTCCTCCGGCATAACCTATGTAACCGCCCATTCCTAAGACGACTCCGCCAAAGAGCAGGACCACGATGGCAAGAGGAACGGAAGTTTTTTTCCATTTGATCGGCGCAACGATTGCCACTGCGGTCAAAACGGCGAGGCCATAGAAATAATAGATGAATTGCTCGGCGCGGGCCTTGTGCACATCGAGCCAGGCTTGACCGTGTTCGTCGACCATGGTCAGAACGGGATTGTAAGCCTTTTGGCCAAATTCGTACGTCGGCCAGGCGGCCGCAGCGCTGATCAGAATAATCACGAGCGTGGCGATGTTCGCCGCGCGGCTGCGCAACAGCAACGCAATGATTAATCCGACGCAACCCATCGCCAGTCCGAGCAGCGGAAGCTGATTGATCAAGACATGGACGTATTCGGGTTGCCGCAAATCCCGCAATAAGATGTCGATCATAGCTTATGTTGGGACTTTTGCGGCGGCGGCTGGGCGGTGAATGTCAGTGCGGGATCAGGCACGTATTTTTGCCAGTCTGATACCGTGAAATGCCACCATTCGGCTCGCATTCCATAAAATCCAGCTTTTCGCATGGCGGTTTGCAAAATGAACAAATGAGAGCGGATGAGGGGATCGTCGCCCTGATAAGTCCACATTGCTGCTGGACTAAAATCGTCGAAGTCGGTGGGCATCCTGACCGAGCGTTTGCGAGAATCGACCAAGGTGGCATCGACCGCGATGCCCCAACTGTGCAGCGAGCCGTTGGGAGTCTCAGGATCGGCGACGAAATCATTCATGCTCGAAGCTTGCCAAAGTTGGACCTGGACCGACTTCGGGCGATACGCGTCCCAGATTTTTAATCCATACTTGTTGCTGCGTAAGTATGCCTGCGCCACCGCCAGTCGTTTCGCGACTTCAGGTCGAACAAGCGCCAACGTTCCCGGCGGATATAAAGCGTGGCCGGTAATGTTGTGCGGACCGCCGTAACGCAGTTCGATCGCAATTGTCCGATCGACTGACCTGATATCGACAAGCGGTATCTTTGTCTGTGCCGCTGCGAATTGCGAAATCCCGGTTACCGAGAGAATCGCAACAAAGCCGGGACTGAGAGTCTTAATTGCGCGGGAAATCATCGTGCTGCCACTGCGGCGCCGCCGTCTGTCTTTGCAATGCGCTGCAATAGAAGTCGAGCACTATTCTCCGGGACAACGAAGTGGAGCTCGATGTTCGCGCCTTGCCTGCTAATTTCGGGCGGTTGCGCATAAAGCAGCAGATCGGAATCCTGTAATTGCAGCCATCGCTGCGGTTCATTACGCAATTTGCGCTCAAGTTCTCCGGCTTTCTCCGGCGCGTTCACTCTTAAGAGCAACCGCGCTTTTACAGGATTTTGCAAAGTAAGTGCCAGGCCAAGAAGTTGCGATGAGTCGAGCAGTTCGCGTGCAAAAATCGGATGAAAAATACGCGAAAGATCGGGTGGATCGCGTGAGATCAGGCGCAACGCGCTCTCACGATCCAGTGCTTGAAAGCGATCGAAGAGTTGGCCGGAAATCTTCAGGTCCGATTGAATGCCGAGGCGCACGCGCACCAATTCGTCTACTTCGGACGCTGCGCCGACGGCCAAGGTCGTCGGACCAATCCGTGCCACCGCCAGATCGGGCCGCTGCCAAATGGCGAGGCCGCTGATTGCACGCCGATCGAAGGTGCTATCTTGTGCGACTAAACGGATGACGCGCGAGACATCGTCGCGCGCTTCCACAAGTATGAATTCACGGACCGCTCCGGGTTCGCTCGCCGTGACCGCCCGTGTGATCCGCGCCGTGTCGCGCGATAAGTTCAAGCCGGGCGTGCGCACTGCGCTGCCGAGCAAGCCGTTCCAAATGTTCTGCCACGCATCGGTCTGCTCTTTGCGCCAGCGTTTTGGAAAATCGCTTCGCTCAAATTGATCGGTATTAATGGAAAGGATTGCTTCGGTCTCTTGCGGCAGCCATTCCCGTTTCGCGGGCGATTGAAAAACAAGCGGCAGGATAAGGGCGAGTAGCGCGAGCACCGACACGACGCTGAAATAAAATTTTCGCAATTCCTGCTTGTCAATCTTGCTGGAAAGAAGGGCGAGCTCGGCCGTGTGCTGAAGATGTCGATCCACCGCTGCGCGATGGCGCTGCACTTCTGTGAGCAGGTGCGGCGCATTCGGCGGCGCGATGCCCTGAGATGCGAGGTGGCGCCCAATGTTCAAATACGCGGGATTCTTTCGCTCCTCGACTGTTTGATGATGCGCCCGCGCTTCCTTTACCGCTTCTTGCTGCGTGCGAATGCTTTCGGCAAACGCTCGATCGCGCGCTTCGAACTCCGCCCGGGTACGCTCAATGTTCTTTTCTACCACAGAAAGTTCCGCATCTGCAGCCGCGAGCTTTTCCTTTGCCATTCGGCATGCGTCCGCGCTTCCAAGTCTGGCGCGAACCAGTTCCGCGCGCTCTTCCGGCAGACGAGCCCGGCGCGCGCTGATGCTCGCGGATTGCGTCTCGATATCCGCGGGCGGTGGCTGCATTGCCTGCAGTTCCGAAAGTTTTTTCAGAAGCTCGCGATCGGCGGCATCATTGGCCTGGATGCGGCCTTCCACTCCGGTCAATTCGCGCTGGCAAAGATCGGCCGAATTTTTTGCTTCATTCTTGCGTTGCAGTAGCGGCTTTTTCTCTACTTCAAATTTTGCCAGCGCTTCATTTTGTGCGCGTGTATTTTCCTGCCGATCCGCCTCGATTTTCTTGATCCCCTCTTCGATTTGCGCGATGCGGAGCGCGACCTCTCTCTGTTCCTGCTCGAGTTTTTTTAGAGCGACAATCTCATTGCGCAACTCTGGAAAGTTTGCCGCTTGCGACGTTCCTTCGCGGCCGAGATTGATTTCACTTTTTTGCAGCGATCGTTTTTCGTGCCGCAAAGCCATGCGCGTCCGTTGCCGCCGGATTTTCAGTCCGATCTCGCGCAGCCCTGTTCGAATGAAGCTCACCGGGAAATGCTACGCTGCTTCCGCATTCGACAAACCAAAATCACTCGTCCGCCGCGCGCAATTTGGCCAGAACGCTGAAATCCTCCAGCGTCGTTGTATCGCCGGTGACGCTCTTGCCGCTGGCGATTTCTTTTAGGAGTCGCCGCATAATCTTTCCGCTGCGCGTCTTCGGCAACGCCTCCGCGAAGCGAACATCGTCCGGCTTGGCGATTGCGCCGATGTGCTTGCCGACGTGATCGCGCAATTCGATTTTCAATCCTGGTGTCGCATGGACGCCGCTCTTCAACGTTACAAATGCAACCACGCCCTGGCCTTTCAGCTCATCCGGCCGGCCGACGACCGCGGCTTCCGCGACATATGCGTGGCTAACCAGTGCGCTTTCGATTTCCGAGGTGCCGAGCCGGTGCCCGGCCACGTTCAAGACGTCATCGATCCGGCCGACGATCCAAAAATATCCGTCCTTGTCGCGGCGAGCACCGTCGCCGGTGAAGTAATTGCCTTTAAACTCGCTCCAGTACTGCTTTTTGTAGCGCGCCTTGTCGCCGTAAATCGTGCGGAGCATCGATGGCCACGGGCGACGGATAATTAATCTGCCGCCGACATTCGGCTTCACTTCGCGCCCTTTTTCATCGACCACTGCAGGATCGACACCGAAAAACGGTAGCGTTCCGCTCCCCGGTTTCGTTGGAATCGCGCCGGGAAGTGGCGTGATCATGATCGCGCCTGTTTCCGTTTGCCACCACGTGTCGACGACCGGACAGCGGCCGCCTCCGATCGTCCTGTGATACCACATCCACGCTTCCGGATTGATCGGCTCGCCGACGGAGCCGAGCAGCCGCAGTGAGGAGAGATCGTGTTTCTTCACCCATTCATCGCCCCAGCGGATGAAAGCGCGAATCGCCGTGGGCGCGGTATAGAGAATATTGACGCGATATTCGTCGATGATTTTCCAAAAGCGATCGGGCTCGGGCCAGTTCGGCGCGCCTTCATACATGAGCGTGGTGGCGCCGGCGGCGAGCGGCCCGTAAACGATGTAACTGTGTCCCGTTACCCAACCCACGTCCGCTGTGCACCAATAAATATCCTCGTCGCGAATGTCGAAGACGTACTTGGTGGTGGCGTGAACACCGACCAGATAGCCGCCGGTCGTGTGCAGGATTCCCTTCGGTTTTCCGGTCGAGCCGCTCGTGTAAAGAATGTAAAGCGGATGTTCGCTATCGAGCGCCGCCGGCGGACAATTTGCATCGACATATTCAAGCTCGCGGTGCCACCAAACGTCGCGGCCCTCTTCCATATGGATATCGTTGCCGGCGCGACGAAAAACAATCACGCACTTGATCGACGTCTTTCCTTGTAACGCGTCATCGACATTTTTCTTCAATGGAACAATTCCACCGCGGCGGTAGCTGCCATCTGCCGTGATTACGGCGATCGCTCCGCTGTCTGCAATACGATCGCGAATGCTGTCCGCGCTGAATCCACCGAAAACCACCGAATGCACGGCCCCGATGCGCGCGCACGCCAGCAT
>PMTM01000002.1 GCA_003167365.1 Spartobacteria bacterium
TTTCGGATCTTTTCCCCTTGGCGACGCGCGGTCGCGTGCTCGCGGTGTTTTTCACGGCAATTCCTGTCGGGAGCGCGCTTGGTTACGTGTTAGGCGGATTGATCAATATTCATCTGGGCTGGCGCGCAGCATTTTACTTCGTCGCGCCGCCAGGTTTGCTCCTCGGTCTGCTTTGTTTTTTTCAAAAAGATCCCCGTGTGCGTGATGCGACGGGCGAGCGGCGCCATACAGCTTCGCGAGCCGATTACATTAGATTGCTGCAAACCCGATCATACACTTTCAACATCTTTGCGCAGACAGCGATGACCTTTGCCTTGGGCGGCCTTTCCTTTTGGACTCCAGCGTATTTGGAATTTCGCCATCAACCGGCTTCGGCTACGCCGATCTTTGGCGGCATTACGGTAGTGGCCGGACTAATCTCGACATTAGTCGGTGGGTTTTTGGCTGATCGTCTCCGGCCGCGATTCCCCGGATCCTATTTTCTTGTTTCCGGCGTGGGGATGTTGATCGGATTTCCATTAGTTATTGTGATGCTCTACACGCCGTTTCCCTACGCCTGGATTCCGATGTTCGGCGCTCTATTTTTCATTTTTTTCAACACTGGCCCAGCGAATACGGCGCTGGCCAACGTGTCGCTTCCTTCCGTGCGCGCGACTGCCTTCGCCCTAAACATTTTGGTTATTCATGCCCTCGGCGATGCAATTGCGCCGCCACTGCTTGGAGCAGTGGCCGGTCATGCCAATATGAACGTCGCGTTTCTGGTAGTCTCAGCCATGATGCTCGTTTCGGGTGTGATTTGGTTGGCGGGAATGAAATATCTGGCTGCTGACACTGCCGCCGTGGAACACGCGACGAGCTAAGACTGCTGTCGATGGAAGAAGATCGACATGGTGCGGATCGGCGTAACGTTCCGACGAACCGTGCCTTGTTGCACGCTCTCGCTGAAAAATTTCCCAATCGCGAAAGTGTGCTCACCCAGCTTGGGCTTCTGCGGGCAAAGGCGACACTGCCCAAAGGAGTAATCCACGTCGTCAGCGACGTGCACGGTGAGGCGGAAAAGCTCAAACACATCATCAATAATTGTTCCGGCGGGTTGCGGTCGTTGCTCGAAGAAATTTTCGCCGGCAAGATCGACAAGGACGATTTCAACGAGCTGCTCACTTTCATTTATTATCCGCGCGAGAGTTGGCTAGTCCGCCGCGTGCAACTGGAAGACGCGCCCGTGCGCCGCGCGCTGGTGAACAGATTGATTCCTCGTGAAGTAGAACTGTTGCGGCACGTGGCAAGAGGCTACGATTTGGCACAGCTCGATCGGATTCTTCCCCCGGCCTACGCCCCGCTTTTTTGCGAATGGATTCTCGCACGAGAATTTAATCGCTCGCCTGAGTTCTTTGCCGCGACGCTCGAAGATTCTTGTGCATTCGGCGGTGAACTGGAGCTTTTGCGGTCCTTGGCGCGGACGATCAGAAATCTATTTGTCAGCGAGCTGGTCGTGGCCGGGGACTTCGGCGATCGCGGCCCGCGCATTGATGGTGCGATCGACGGGGTCATGCAGCAGCCAAATGTCGCGATCACATGGGGCAATCACGATGCATCATGGATGGGAGCTTGCCTCGGACAGACGGCGTGCATCGCCACAGTATTGCGGATGTCGGTTCGGTACGGGCGTTTGTCTCAACTAGAACAAGGTTACGGCATTCCGCTCAAGCCGCTCGAGCAATTGGCGGAAGCGGAATATGGCGATGATCCGTGTACCTGCTTCGAATATTTTGGACCGGCTTTGCGAAATGAGCCGCTTCTTCGCCGGATGCAAAAGGCGGTCGCTATCCTGCAATTTAAACTCGAATCGCAAACTATCCGGCGAAATCCGCAATTTGGATTACAGGAGCGCGATCTCTTGCATCGAATTGATGCCGCGAACGGCACAGTCAAGATCGACAACAAGAGTTTCCCGATGAGCGATCGAAACTTTCCGACGATCGATTGGGATGATCCGTCGCGTCTTTCTGAGCCGGAGGAACGCTGCCTCGGCCAATTCCGCGAATCATTTCAAAGCAGTGCCGTTTTGTGGCAACAGATGTCGTATCTCGCGCAGCGTGGCGCGATGTGGTTGCGCCGTGATTGCGCGTTGATTTTTCATGGCTGTGTTCCGGTTGATGGCGCTGGAAATTTTTTGCCGTTCGAGGTGCTGGGCGCATCTGTTTCCGGGCGCAAACTTTTCGATGCAATTGAGTCGGCGGTGCATTTAGCTTTTCGTGAGAAGGATGCCCGTGCGCTCGATCTGCTTTGGTATTTGTGGGCCGGCCCGCTCTCGCCCATCTTTGGAAAAGACAAGATCGCCACATTCGAGAACTATTTCGTCGCGGATAAGGAAGCGCGGGCCGAAACCAAGAATCCATATTTTCATCTGATCAACGACCGCGAGTTTTGCCGGAAGATCTTGCGCGAGTTCGATGTCGATGTTGAGAACGGCTTGATCGTGAACGGCCACGTTCCAGTCAAAATCGATAAAGGTGAATCGCCTCTGAAAGCGAGCGGCCAAGCTGTCACCATCGATGGCGCGTTCTCCGAAGGGTATGGCGATCACGGTTACACTTTGGTGCTCCAAGCCGATCGCACTTTTCTCGCGCAGCATCATCACTTCGAGTCTGTGACCGACGCGATTACGCGCGGAACCGACATCATTCCAACGGTGCAAGTCATTCAAAAGTTCAAACCTCCGCGAACAATGGCCGACACCGAAGACGGGCAGGAGTTGAGTGATGAGATTACGGCGCTGGAAGCGCTGCTGGCAGCTTACGACGAAGGAACAATCGGTAGGGCAGGCAATTGACCTTCATTGTGCGTTTGGAGATGCACATCGTAGGATTCTGCGCAGGAGAATGCCACGGCGGCTTTGTCTTGGAGCCCAGCCTTGCTCAATAGCTCCCCAAGCAATTGCCAGCTCTCCGCCCGATACCATTCTGTCCGC
>PMTM01000003.1:0-97096 GCA_003167365.1 Spartobacteria bacterium
TCCGCCACCAACTGGTGATAAGCACTCATAGGACCAGTCGCTCCGGTCAGACCTGATTGAACATTCAGCCTCTCCTGTCCCAAAGTTCTTAAAATTTGCATTGCTCCCGGCGATAACTCGGCCTTGCGAACTTCTTTTACCTCTCGAATTGCCGCTTCTTTTACAACCCGCGAGAGTTTCTCACTGGCGACCTCCATGAATCGCTCCAGGGAAAACATTTGAAATGTAATTCCCGCTTTTGAAACCATTTCCGCGATCAGTTCCGGGCGTGGGCCAACAGTTTTTCCCTGCCAAATTCGCCACCAATCTTCTTTGCCATCCGCAGTTATGAAGGTAATCGGTTTCTTTTCCTTGCCCCCTTTCTCGATCAACTGAAACCAGATTATCAAGTCGCCAAACCGTGAAGAGCCATTGGGTTTTTTTGCATCTTCGTAACCGGGCGGAACCTTTGCAGCGTAGCGGCGCTCACCCTCAGCAAATATCTCTTTTGAATTCTCATCTGTGAACGGCTCGCCAACGCGACCTTTCAAGAGCTCAACGATCTCTTCCTGAATTGGATCCGTTGAACCCAACTGATCAAGCTGCGATTTCTTTCCGTTCAAATAAGCACGCAGTTTCTTAAAAAGAGCCTCGCAATCCGTCAACAACTGCTTCGTCAAAAACGGATGCCCTCGCGCGCTTTTGTACGTTGATTCCAACGCATTCAGCGAAGCCACGTTTTCCTCATAGCGTTTCGCCTGGCTCGCAATGACAGCGAGCCGCCCATCAAGAAATTCCTGACCAGCTTGATGCGTAATCCAGATTCGATCGCCAAGCGACTTTAGCAGTTTCACTAACTCCTGCCGTGTTTCATCCGAATACCGATACAGATCCAGTAGCACGCTGGCATCAAAAGAGAACAGACCACTGTTCCAAGCGGCCTTCGAGCCTTCGTCTGAAATGGGAAAGTATCCGGGGAACCGCTCTTTCATTTGTTCTAGCGTAGCGCCTTCTCAATCCTCTGCAAAATAAGGGAACTCATTGCGTCCCCTTAAAAATCCTCTTCTAGGGAGAACACTTATATTTATCCTAAACCGCCTGCTCCACGATTTTGATTTCGTCTTCGGTCAGGCCGTAGAGTTCATAGACCAGCGCGTCTATTTGGCGGTCGGTGGCGGCGCATTTATTTTCATAAAAGTCCTTGTCCTTGTCGCTTTGCGCGGCGGCCAGTTGCTTCTTCGCCAAGAGTATTTGCTCAACAAGCGAGACGATCTTGTCGTGGCGCGCTTTGTCGGCAGGTTTGGAGAAATCGATTTCTTTGATCGGAAGAACGTCGATATGAATGCCTTTGATATAAGGAAAGGCGTCAGGATTTGTAATTAGCTTTTTGGAGAAATAGAACTGGAGAAGCTTGCTATTAATAATAGCTAAGAAAAAATTTAATCCCATTTTGGTCGCGGATACGGGAACTAGGTTATAAATCGTTTGTTCAGTGAAGTTTCGTTGCGCATCCAAAGCAGCGAATAACACATTTCCTGTCTTCCGAATTAAAATTTTCTCCTTTTGAAGATAGACCGTCTCGTCTGTGTTGCTGTGCAGCTTTTTGGGGTCAAAAAGGACAAATCGTTTAGGCTTCCGGACAAAATAGCGGGACAGGTCTCTTCCAATGACAATTTTCTGATGCTTATCGGTTTCCTTTGTATCTGAAATAAAGCGATCGTTATCTCCGGTCACAATTCCGACGTAATTTTTAAAGTATTTTCTCAGAGAAACGCTTCTGGATTCGATCTTGTCTGTAACCTTTCTTTCTTCGGCATCGATACGAGTTTCAAAAATAAAGTCTTTATTGGCGAGGTACTCTTTTTGCGGAATTGTTTTTGAAATAAACCGTCCTGTCGCCAAATCCTCAACGCCTGTGATTACACTTATCTTTTTAGATTGAGAGCGGCCCTTTGATAGAATGGTGATGCAAACGTCCGCCACAGCTTGTGCAAAAACATTTTTACCGAGTTCCACCAGAATCTCGAAATCTGTGTCTTCCAGAATTTTTTTCCTGATTTTGGAGAGATATTGATTTGATAAAAGCGTGGTCGGAATGATGTAGCCGAGCCTTCCGGCGGTGTGGAGTAACTGAATCGCCCTATCCATAAACAACGCAAAGCTGTTCACTTTGTATTCAGCAGAATGGGGATAATTTTGTATCAAATAATTCACTTCAATATCACTTACCCCCATGAATTCCTTTCCCCGTAAAGTTATCCAAGGCGGATTCCCAACAATTGCGTCGAAGCCACCGCGCTTTATTATTTGAGGAAACCGTTGTTCGAAATCCATCGGGTTCAGCTTGCGTTCTTCCACCGGCTCGAACAGTTCGCCGGACAAAATGTCCGTCCCAATAAGGGAGTTGCCGCACGTGATGTTTTTGTTGAGCACAGGCAAAAGCGTTTCGTGGAATTCCAATTGATGAGCGCGAGCTGAACCGGGCGTTTCGTCCTGAAGCAGTTTCAGATAAAGAGAGAGCTGCGCGACTTCGACGGCCTGCATGTCAATGTCCACGCCGAAGATGTTGTTCAAAAGAATTTCCCGTTTCTTCTGCAACGTGAGATGTAAGCCGTCCTCGCGCTCGACTACATCTCCTGCCTTCGTTTTTCCCGGATTCTCGTTGTAGAACTTGGTGTGGTAACGGATGAGCAGATCGTAAACGCCCAACAGGAACGAACCGCTGCCGCAAGCGACATCCGCAAATTTCATCTCGGCAATCTGCGCGGGTGATTTGCTTTCAATGAGTTTGCCGACCGTATTCTCGACAATGTAGCGGACGATGTATTCGGGCGTGTAGTAAACGCCGCCAGCCTTCCGCACTTCAGGCTTTTCCTCGACACGTACGCGTTTGTCGGTCGCAACGATGACTTTGCCAAGAAAGCGTTCGTAGATGCTGCCGAGGATGTGAATCGGGATGGCATTGAAGTCATAAGGAGAATTGATGTGCGATAGGTCTTCACAGATTGCGGAGAACAAAGTGTCGTCGGGTGCGAAATCACGATCATCGAGTTTTGCGTGACGCTTGAAAACGATGCCGTTGTAAACGCCGTCGAGTCTGCGTGATGCGGCAATGAAGTCTTCCCACGCAGTACCTTTGTCGCCGAAGCTAGCGACCAGGTGCTGATTCTCGATTAGACGGTCCTCGAGAAACCTGATGAAAACGAGACGGTCAATCGTGCGTTGAACAATCTCAGTGAGATCTTCGCCGCTAAGGCCGGGATTCGTCTTTTTGAACCCACGGGCTAGATCAGCGCGAGTTTCGTCGAGTTCGTCGAGAAACGCTTCGTCGATGCTCTGATAGCCACCTGGGAATAGCCCGCGCTGGATCGCTCTGCCGCTTGGCTTGGGCATGTCGGCCGCGAACTTTTCGATTGAACCGGCTGCGACGGCCTCCCGCGCAAACAACCAGTAGATTCGAGCGAACTTTTCGGCGTCTGCGTATTGCGAATAATGGAATTTGCCGCTAGGCACCCCGCGACTCAGCGCGGTATCGATGCTTGGCTTGTAACGGCAATCGAGAATATGCAACTGCTCGAAGTCAGTGAGCACTGCGAGCGGATTCTGGCTATTCCAACCGTAGCGAACCGTCTGGAAGTAATCGTCTGCGTTTTCCAGCTGCACGCTGGGCTTCTTTGCTTCGACAAAGAAGCGCACGTCGCGGAAGTTAGGTGCCAGAGAAAACGAGTAGTCCGCTCGCTTGCGCGCACCCGCTTGATCCTGACCCCGTTCAACCTTTACCTCCTGCTCGTACGGATTCTTTTGGATCTCGTGATCAACATCCCATCCAAGCGCCTTCCAAAACTTATCGATGAAATCCTTGCGCGCTTCTGCTTCTTGATAGTCTGGTGAAAGGTACCGGTGCTTATGTGCACGGAAATCTTCCGCGAGATCGCAGATGAGTCGGTGAGCTTTATCGAAGGAAGTCATGTCATTTGCGTCATAAACAGAAGCCGACAAAGACGATCGGAGTGGAGGGCACCGTAATTCACCGGATCTAAAACGTCCGTTTCACCGCCGAGTCTGCCCGATATGACGATTAACGTCAAACCATCAGGGCATAACTAGTCTTCAAGTAATCACGTGGTCGCGCGCTGCGCGCGCGAACCACGCGAATCACTGTGATTGCACTTTTGGGATACGAATCCCGGCGAAGTGTCAGCGGTCTGCCCGTCTGCGAAAATGATTTTCCTCATTCCAGACAGCGCGTGAATACATTAATTCACGACCGTCCATGCCAAACTTTGCTGACTCGTAAACATCAGCGCCGTCCAGCTGGTAACCGAGGCATTTCGCGACGTAATCCACACCGCTGAGACGTGGATCAAAAATTCGTATTTGCGCGTGCCCGCCGTGCAGCTTGTTCGTCCAGGTGCGCATCATTGCGAAGCACGTGGCAACGCACACCGCATTCTCGGGCAGGCCGGTGAGCAGAAAATGATTATGTAGTCGGCCATTGATTTCCCCTCGCTCAATTCGCAAACACCAAGGCAAACCCGGGAAATAGACGTGAAAATCCTTGGCCGCTTTCCGCATCAACGCAAAAAACATCGTCGCACGCACTCGCTGCGGCAGTCGTTCTGTCCGAAACGTTAACGATCCAAAGAACTGCCAGCGCAGTTTCGATAACACATATATATCGGCGCTTTCCATCAGGTTTGAATTTCCTCGCTGCCAAACTTGCGAAGCTGGCCTTTGAAACGGACGCGGTTACCGAATCCGACACGAATCTCGCTCACCGACACGTCGATAATTTTGCCGGTCGCTTTTCCGGCGAACTTCTCATGCTCATCATCGTTAACCTCGTAGTCGAACGTGTTGCGCAAAGTAGGGCCCGGGCCGCGATCCAAACAAACCCAAAGCGAAATTGTTTTTGGACCACGCTTCCCAATGAAGCTCTCCTTTAACTCTTCCAACACCTCGCAGCGAAGCGTCATAGCCTCTCCCTTCCCTCGCCATGAATATCCTTTAGATACGAGTGCGCGATGTCCAACAATGCCCGCTGAACCGTCGCGCCCAACTTGGGCCACGTCCGCATCAATTCGATCAGAACCGCGTCGGACCGGATTTTTTGTGAGTCTATTTGTGAGTCGGACGATCTAAGTGCCTGATCTTCACCATCGGTCGTACAGATTCGAACCCTGCACCGCGCACCATTATCCACTTTGGGTGTGCCTTCCCGATGCTTCCCTTATTTAGCAGTTTCTTAGAACCGGCCAAGCTGCCTTCGAAATACGATACAATATTACCTGCCGCATCTGTCGACCTAACCCTTTAGCAGGGTTACTCGAAGGATCGCTCGATCGGTCTTGGCTGCGACTTCAGCAGGGCTCGGTAAACAGAAAGTTAATATGATTAAGTTATTCCTTGGTTTCATTTGTGCGACCGCTCTTTGTGTCGTGACAGCGCATGCGCAAAGTTCAAGCACAACCACCACCACAGCCGGTGGGGAAAGTACGACTACAACCACCGAAAATAATGGGACAGTGACGGAGTTCGTTCCGGGCACTTCGATCGTGCTGAGCACGGGAACGGGCGAGCCGGTTCACTACAAGTTCAGCAAAACCGTTACCTATGTCACCTCTGATGGAAAGGTGATCGAGGCCTCGAAGATAAGGAAGAGTTCGAAGGTCCGCGTCCACTACATCAAAGACGGTAACGACATGGTCGTGGATAGGGTGATCTACACGGACAAAGACTAACCGATCACAAACTGAGGCCCGCTACTTCGAATTTCATTCGAGAGATAGCTGGGAGCTTGGCAAGTCACTAAACTGCGGCAGCCGAAGGATCACTTCGCTGTCGCAGTTTTGTTTTCACGAGCTCAAGCGCCGCTGCCTATTGTTGGCTTCATGGATTAGCAGAAAAGGGAAGAGTGAAGTGAAACGTGCTGCCCTCTCCGAGCTTGGACTCGACCCATATTCTTCCCGGATGTTCTTCGACCATCATTTTTGCAATGTAGAGTCCAAGTCCTATGCCGCGACGATCTTGGCTATTTATCTGTGAGAAACGCTCGAAGATGGTTTTGATCTTTTCCGGGGAAATTCCCTCTCCGGTATCGCTGACTGAAACTTGCACCTCTTTGCCTCCAGTATCGGTTCTCGCGCAGCTGACACAAATTTGCCCTCTAATTGGTGTAAACTTAATGGCGTTTCCGATCAAGTTTGACAACACCTGCATGACGCGGCTCCGGTCGCATACAACGTAACCACACACGTCTTCAGGCTTTGCGCTCAAGATTATTTCTTTGGGAACGGCATCTCCTTGGAATGCCTCGACGGCTTCTTTAATGATTTCGCTAACGTCATGCTCCTCGTAGTGGAGGGTTAATTTGCCTACGGCTATTCTTTCAATGTCTAACAGATCTTGAATTAGCCGGAGCATTTCGCCAGCGCTTCTGTTTATGGACGTGGCGAGTTCTTTTACATACTTCGGCTCTTCTAACAGATTCTGCGCTGCGATTGATATGTGATTGAGGGGGTTCCTTAAATCATGACTTACGATGGCGAGGAATTCCTCCCTTGTCGTAAGAGTCGCCTTGGTTTCTTGGTGGCTCTCTTGTTCCTGGGATAATAATTCAGCGGAAGATTTGGCGGAGGCCTGATGATGGCTCCGTGCCGTTTCTGTAGCAGTATCAGCTCGGAGTCGTTCGCCTTTGATTGCTTGGTCCGAAATTTGTCTTTCCAGGCGCAGTCTTTCATCTCTTTCATCTTGGCGATCTGCGGGGCTCCGTCCCGTATCCGCTCTCCCTAGATCACGTGAAGCGTCTGAATCGCTTCGACTCTGCAATTTGGCCTTGTCTGCTTCTACCCGTTCAGCATCCCGGCTTAAGTCCGCTTGGTTCTCAGAAGCCAAATCTGAGTCACGTAGCGCCTCGTCACTCTTTTCGCGCTCTCTTTGCTTTGAGGGAGTTTTCTCGGGCGGCATTTACTTTTGGTATGATCCTCGCAGGAGGACGGTTGATCATACCGATAAATTCGCCGGTTATCCAGCGTATTTTAGGCGACAAGACACTGCACCTGCACGATTTGCACACGCCGCGTTCGACCGCCCCCTCTGAGCGGAAGAAGTGCTTGCCAAGGTGCGCGCGGGTAAAGTAGAAGTTACCGTATGGGCTTAATTATTCTTATCGTTTTAATTCTGTTGTTAGTCGGAGCTTTTCCGACACGCGGTTATGGATTCGGTTACGGGTCGCACGGCATAATCGGAACCATTCTCATCATCGTTTTGATTCTGTATATTCTCGGTCGCCTGTAAGCGCGCTGGTTGATCGAGGTTAATTCGTTAGGCAAACGACGAAGGCGCACGATCGCTGGGCAAGGCGCACCTGGACGCCAAGTTGCGCACCACCTCGTGTGGCTTCGACAAATCGAGGCCGCCAAATTAATCGGCTGCAATAGCCGGTGCACTCCCTACCCTTCTAGTTCAGGTCCCTTATCTGCTGGTCCTTACGAGGGACGTCGTCCAAACGCTATTTCCCAAACACTTTCTTCACGTCGCCCACTTTGTTTTGCACCTTGCCAGCGACTTTCTCGGCTGTCCCTCGGTCCCGTAGATCGGGATTGCCAATCACTTTCCCTGCCTCCTCTTTGAGTTTTCCCTTGGCTTCGTGGATCCCGCCTTCGATTTTATCCGTTGTACTCGAGTTCATATATCTATATTCGCGCCTCTCACCGAGTTCGAGCGGGTCTTTCGATAAATATCTAATAATAACCAGTATCTTTCTCGCCCCAAACGGTTGCTAATAGAAATCGCGGAACATCAAGTTCGCACAATGCCGTGGACGGCGGCCGTCCGGAGGCGAACGATCCGCGAAACGATCACGGATCAGAACTTCCGTTTATAAATGAGAATGGAGTTTGGCGAAATTTGGACCGATTCCGAAGTTAGCGGGAGGTAATAATCGGTTTGGGCGGCGGATACGATGGTGACCACCCCTTCCAGCGCGAAATTGTCGGGGCAGTACTTAGCGAACCAATCGAAAATCAGATTTTCAGAACCTGGCCGCTTCAACCAGGAGATGTTCATGGAGACGACGACAAGATACTTCGGGCGCGCGGTTTCGATCTCCTGAATCATTTCGCGCTGCATCGGAAGCGCGTGCTGGTGGGGCTCCATCAGCCCGTAAGTATAGATGTAGCCCGTGGCCGAGTGGCGATGCGAATAGAAGTAAATCTCCGGCTCAGAACCGAGGACCGCGATCGTGTCGTCAGCGTTGGTATGCTCTTTTAAATATTCCGCGATCCGGACTGCTTCTGGGAATGGATTAGCCCCATAAATCATTCGGCAAGCAGCGACGGAATTGGGCGCGAAAAAGAACGGAGTCTGGGCGAACAGTGGCAAAGCCCAAGCGGCGCCAAACAGCGCCAATGGAATGAAACGAACAGGGCGAGCGTATCGCGAACATAAATTTTCTGCACTGGTCACGGCCGCGCCCGCTAATAGACAAATGGCTGGGAGGACGAGAACAAAATAGTGTTCGCGAAAGTAAAAGCCGGGACAAAGCGCCAGCCCGGAAAAAAAGAGAAAGGCGAGAAGGAAGGCGGCATTGGGACGAAGCTTTTTGTCCCACAAACATGCAATCACCCCGGCTGCGGCAAGCACCCATAAGGCCCACCCTGCCCCAATGACGCCAGTTATGTTGCCGAAGAATATGCGAATTCCTTGGGAAGCCGAAACCAAACCGCCGTACTCACGCGCGTAGGTCCAAGTCCAAAACCAAAATTTTTCGAAGACCCCAAGCCGCCACAACACCAGACAGGTTGCCGCAAACGCAAGAGCCGCTCCGCCCAGGAAGAGCGCACTCCGGCTCGATATTTGTTTCCAATTCAGCCGAGCCCGCCAATCCCGATAAAAAAGATAACCGGCGCCGAAGGGAATAAAAAAGAGCGCGGGCTGCTTCATCAACAGTCCGATGCCGAAAAGAACTCCGGATGCGAACACGAGTTTCTTTGATTGCGAATGCGATGGACGCAAGAGGAGCAAAGCGCCGCCTAGCACCGGCAACATGACAAAATGCGTGGCGTGAGCAGCGAAGCCCAGAACCGATGGACTAACCGAGAGAATCGCGTAACTCGCGGCCGCAACGATCCCCGCGGTTGAATTCACCAGTCGTCGGCCCAAAAGAAACACGAGCACGATAGTCGCCGCGTTCACCACGAAGAGGCCGAGATGAATTCCGACAATGGTTTGTCCGAAGATCGACATGATCAAGGCGTAGGCCGCATAGGTTCCCGGGAACTTCATGTTGTAAGCCAGTTGATACGGCGGAATGCCTTGCAACATCAGCTGGCCGGCGTAGGCGTATTCGCCCTCGTCGCGTTCGAGGGGAAAACTGAGCAGGCGGATCCGAATAACAGCGATCAAGACGAGAGCGATCGTCAGCAAGATCCACCAGGCGATACCTAAACTCTTAGGGCGAGCTTCAACGGGTATCGACTTTGGAGAAGTTTTCGCCACAGCTCTTATCGGTGTGCCGGAAACATGCTGTCGCCCTTTCCGATCTTCGCCAGGCGATACTGAATGGCCGTGGCCAGACAACCCAGCCCATAACGCACGCTCCTCCGGAAATTGATCGACGATGATTCCGGCAAATATTTTGCAGGGCAAGTCACTTCGCCGATTGGGCAGCCGAGCCAAATGACTTGGGCGAGAATTTGATTATCGAAAACAAAATCGTCCGAATTTTTCTCGAGCGGGAGGCGTTCGAGCAAACTGCGGGCGAAGGCCCGATAGCCGGTGTGGTATTCGGAGAGTTTCGCGCCGAGCAAAAGATTCTCGATCAAGGTAAGGCAACGATTCGACAAATATTTCCACAGCGGCATGCCGCCGGGCAAGGCGCCGCCGCCCAGGATGCGCGAAGCAAGCACACAAGGATACAATCCGCTGGCAACGAGCGACGCCATCGCGGGAATAAGCACCGGCGTGTACTGATAGTCCGGATGAATCATAATGACGATGTCCGCGCCGGCCGCGAGCGCGAGGCGGTAGCAAGTCTTCTGGTTGCCGCCATAACCGCGATTCATCGGATGCACTTCCACTTGAACGCGCTCCAAAGTGCGCGCGATCGTGGCGGTCTCATCGTGACTGGCATCGTCGACGACAATGACCAGATCGACAATCCCTTGCGCCATGACCTCTTCGTAAGTCCGGCGCAATGTGCGCGCGGCGTTATACGCCGGCATCACCACAACGATTTTGTGACCGTTAAACATTATCGTTCAGATTCATTGGCTGGGCGGCGATTTTTACTGCCCTTCACTTCGCCAACCTTGCACAACGATAAGCTGCACATGCTCGTATGGGTCGATAGCCAGATCCGAAACCGGCACATCGCGGGCGTCCAGGACATGTGTTTTAAGAAAATGTCCCACCTGCATGGACCATGAGGTGGAATAGGCAAATTGATCCCAACCAACTGAGTCGAAGGGAGCTGGCGCGAGGACAATCGGAGTTTGCCCCGGAGGCGGGAAGGACAGGGGGCCCACTAGCCAGACTCGGTTACCCGATTTAAGAGCATTGCCCATTGTGCGGAGAACGGGTTCAATTGGATTCATCGTCGCCATTTGAGCCTTCAACAAGTCGTAGCGATGGATCTTATGATCATCGATCGGAGGCAGAGTCATCCAAGGAGCGGACCCATCGTAATATCTTTGGAAAGTGACGCCGAAATACCACGGTGAGACCACGATGACGTCTCGTGCGTCGGCCACTTCTTTGAGTTTTGTGGCGAGAAGGTCGAGATTCGTCTGTCGACGAAGCATGACATTCCACGCCGGAACGAAAGACCAGATTATGACGCTGGCCGCGACCAGGATGCGGCCTGCATTGCTCCACCGCTGCCAGGGAAGTGCGACCAGAGCGCCCTCTAAGGCAACCGCAACCAAACCCATCAGAGCCACATAGTACCATGGTTGAGTTGGATAACTTAAGATCTTTAGAAAATAGAAGTAAGCTGGACTGCTTAGCAGCAAGACAACCAAGCAATAGAGCCCGAGGTCGCGCTTACGATCTGGTCGAGACGAAGGATAACGAAACTGAACGAACACGCTGGCGGCAACAACGGCAATAACCAAAACGACCCAAAGCCAGCAGACGCCATTTCCGGCGGAGGATAAGGCGGCGGACAGCTTCGACCAGAAGAAAGAGAAGCTAAATTCCGGAATAGTAATGATGAGGTTCCATTCCTTGGCGCGCTGAAGGGTGGCGACATATGGAATCAATGAGAGGGCCGCGATACCGCCGATCCCCATTAGGAGGAATGCTCGCGGCCAGTGACGGTTTCGAACAGCGACCGCAACACCGGCGGCTCCAATCGCGAAAAGCAACACCGCGTTATAATAGAGTACCTGCACGCTACAGATTGCGGCAAGCGCGGCACTGATTGCCAAATAGATTGAGGGCGAGAGGACGAGCCTCCAGACAAGTCCGAAGGTTATCAAAATCAGAACAATTCCCATTCCGTATCCGCGGAGGGAGTCGCCCCATTGCAGCACCGAAGCGTTCAATCCCAGTAGCGCGAGGGAAAGGAGAGGAACACCTTCGAATAACAATTTCGAGTTGATCCACAGGGATGCGATAATACCGAGACCGACCAGCATACCGAATACTCTGAATGCCGTGTCGCTGGCGCCCGCGAACGCAACGTACGTTCGCACCGTTAACGGAAACAGTAGTGGAAACGCTTCGTGTTGAAAAACCTTAGTGAGTTCGTGCACCGAAGGCATCAGGGCCACCTGCGCCGCGCCGGCTTCATCCCGCCAGAGGCCACCTGCGTGTTTCATTCGCGTTAGATGCAGCCATACCACGAGTACAGTAATCAAAAGCGCAGCGTAGAATTCGACCCTCTTTATCACTGGGCTTTTCGTTGCCATTTCCATTTGCCCTAGGGTCGCGTTATTCGGGCCAATCCACTCGAAAAATGCCGGCAGGTGGGAATTTCTCCAGGGGAGAATACAAGTGGATGCCGCCGGAGAAGCGTCGAAAAAAAATGTCCTCCCGGTTTTCCCAATGAGTCTCTTCCACTTCTGCCACTCGCGTAATACGTCCGCCTTGCGCAAAAATCTCGCGGGCCAAGTCCGCCGACCGATAGCCCTGGTAGCCTTCGTAAGGCGAACGCCAGACCACCCAGCGAACATGGTCGACCCCGAAAACATATTCCGGCAATCCTTTTCGCCGCGCCGCTTCGTAGATCGGGTAATCGGAAAGAATCTTCATCCCTTG
Source organism: Spartobacteria bacterium (assembly GCA_003167365.1). GTDB lineage: Bacteria > Verrucomicrobiota > Verrucomicrobiia > Chthoniobacterales > UBA10450 > Palsa-1382. The sequence goes on from PMTM01000003.1 coordinate 12,241, forward strand.
CGGCAACCGCGTATGGAAATAGAGCGGTTCCCAACAATAATTCGTGATCAGTACGTCTCCGGGCTTGGCAAATTGTCGGAGGAACTTGCATGTTTGGGCGACAGTGCCCGGATTCTCGTTCCACAAATCGCGCAGAAATAGCAGCTGCTCAGTGCCCAGGAGACCGTCAATTACCTTCACCGGTATGTGCGGTGACGGAAGTTTGTAGCCCTTCGCGCCCAAAATCCATGGGGGAAGCTGGCCCAGCTTCGTAAAGCCGAGCAAGAGCAGTAGCGCCAGCGCGATCGCAGCTCGACCCCGACTTACTCTTGCCATCAAAATACCTGCGATCATGGCCACAAGTGGAATCACCGCCGGCGTCGGACGAATCCCGTGAAGCCAAAGAGACAGGTCCGGTTGCGTCGCCGCCATCGCCAGACCGTAAAAGAAAAGCGTCGCGAAAGTAACGAGCAAAAAGGCCGTCTCGTCTTTTTCCAGAAACTTCTGGATGGGCCCAGATTTTGGCCCTTTGCGATTAACTTTTTTTGGCGATTGAAGCCTAGAGCGCACCAGACCAATCAGAAGCAGGACGATAACTCCGATGAGCGGCGTGACCGATGCGCATTCGATCAGGTATTGCGTAAACCGATCGAAAAACTGGCCAATGGAATGCGAGAGCTCGCTGTTTTCGGCATAACCACCGCGGGCAAAAGCATACCACGGCAGGGTAAAGACGATGATCGCCGGAACGGCGAACCAAAACCAGCGCCGTTGCAGCGCAAACGGCCGATAAATGAGCGTCAAAATCCCAAGGACACCTACCGGCACAATCCCAATGGGATGAGTGTGAAACAAGAGAATCGCGGCCAAGGCAAACAGGACGCAACTGCGCGCCGATTTCATCCGGAAAAAAATCCAGAACAACCAGCAGGTAAGAAGCATGTTGAGCGAGTAATTGCGGCATTGCCTCGAATAGAGAAGGAATTGCACTGAAAGCACCGTCAAAGCCGCTGCGCAAAAAGCCGCCCAGCGATTGGCCGTGATGCGCCAGACAAACGCGTAAACGAGCAGAATCGTCAGCCAGCCGGCGAGCGCGAAAGGCAAGCGAGCGCTAAATGTATTTTCGCCAAGAACAAAAAACGCGGCGGCAACCACGTAGTACTGGACCCAGGGATGGCTCACCATTATCAAGTCGTTGTTTTCTCGCGCCCCTTTGTCCGAATCGGTAAACGTCACGCCATCCCAGGCCTTGGGCACACCGAATTTAACGATGCTCGAGGCGAGTACTGCAGTGTCCCCTTCATCCGCCCACAAATAATCCGAGCCCAAGTTTGTCAGCAGTAGCGCCAAACCCAGTGCCGCCAAAAGTGCAAAGGGCCAGTGCCAGCGCTTCATGATCCACATGACGCAGTGTAGCCGGTGACTACGGGCACGACGATGACCAGATCGACAATGCCTTGCGCCATGACCTCGTCGTAAGTCCGGCGCAAAGTGCGGGCCGCGTTGTAGGCCGGCATCACCACGACAATCTTCTGACCGTTAAACATGAATCGCTCGAGCTACGGGCACCTTTCACAATCGCGCCTCCCTCATCAAGCCGAATGCGTAGAAAAAAATCCGCCGCGCCGAATTTCTCCGGAGCGGCGGAATGATTTCGAGATGGTGTTTCGTTTAATCGCCGAAGAGACGCATGTTACAGGTAATCGTGGCGTCGGTCACGAATTGTGCCGTACCGGTCACGTCCATGCGAATCGTCATCGGCTTGTTGAAGATCTCGTTCACGACATGCTGCGAAAAGCCTTCGCTGAGTAGCGTCGCCTTATTGATGCCGGCGTTGCCCGCTCGAGAATAGTCCAAACGATTTCTGACCCGCTCACCCACCGCAAGACTCCGGTCAACCCGAAACTGGTTGGGCGAGAAGACGAATATCAACTGACCGTTGGCCGGCAAACCGGTATTGGGATCTATAATACTTGGATCGTTCAAAACTGCGCTCACAAGCGTGAGACTCGCGGAGTAAAGAAATATCGCCTGCGGTTGCGCAACACCGGTTGAATTCTGCAGCTGGTAGTTGGTAAAGAAGGTCAGGACTGGATAGATGAGATCAGTCGTGCTGTTTTTCGGCAAGTTGATCCGGCAAATATCCTGCGCACTAAATGTCGTCGTGGCCGGCGCAGGACTCAGATTGAAACATTGATTATCGTCCGCGGTCGCAGGCGGCACTGGGGTCGGTGCCGGCGTACAGGCCGGCGACAATGTGATGAAGCCACTGGCCGCACCCATGTATTTGGCGTTGCTACCAAACGAATCGACATCGCCGACGTCGCCGACAGTCGGAGGCGCCGCTCGTAATCCGCCCACTAACGCGAGCGTTGAAATAACTAACGCGAACAGTTTTAAGGTTTTATTTATCATTTTATTGGTTCCTTGGGTTGAATGTGTCGCCGCCCAATAGCCTTTTATGGGTAGAAAGCAACGCCTGAGCAAATCATGTCTTGAAGAACAAAATCGTGTCAATGCCAATCGACTATATATAAGCGTAGACCTGCGATGAGTTTCGAAGTTTCTTATTTTCGCTAGTTCGGGTTGAACCACTAGCGCATTTCCGGCAGCTTTCTCGCCGTGATTATTGTTCATGATTCGCGTTGCACGGATTACTCGGCGCCCGGTCATCCCGAGCGCCCGGAAAGAATCACGCGCACTGTTCCGTTTCTGAAAGATCGCCATCATGATTGGGAATGGCGTGAGCCGCGACCTGTTGATGAAGCAACATTGTTACGAGCACATTCGGGTGAGCACATCGCACGCATCCGCGAAGGGGCGCGCGATTTCGACGCGGATACGCCAGCATATCCGAATATCTACGAGCATGCTTTGCGATCGGCCGGCGCGGCCATCGACACAGCACATTCAGCGCTGAAAAGTCAGCGCGCTTTTAGTTTGATGCGGCCGCCGGGCCATCACGCAACGCGCGATCGCGCGATGGGCTTCTGCTATTTCAGCAACATTGCGATCGCAGCGCTCGATGTTCTTGCTGTAGCCGGCGTCGCTGACACCGGGCCGCGGTCAACGACCGCGGCTACAAGGAAGATCGAGCGTGTAGCGATCTGGGATTTCGACGCGCACCACGGAAATGGCACGGAGGATATCGTCGCGCACAATTCACAAATCGCGTTTGCGTCCATTCATCAATTCCCGGCTTATCCCGGAACCGGCGCAAAATCGTTTGCTAACATCGACAATTATCCGGCCGCCCCTTACACGCCGCGCGCCGAACATGTCGACATTGCTCAGCGCGCGCTGCAGAAGCTTTTGAAATTCAAACCCGATCTGCTGCTTGTCTCGGCAGGTTTCGATGCTTACTCCGGCGATCCATTGGTGCAGATGACGCTCGAACAGGAAGACTTCGCCACCTTCGGGGAGTGGCTGCGCAAGATCGACATTCCAGTGGCTGCGATTCTTGAGGGCGGTTACAGCGACGATTTGCCGGAACTAATCGACGCGTTTCTTAGCGGGTGGGAATCTTGTTAGGTAGGGACGCTTCTCCGAAGCGTCCGACGAATCCTAGGCCATATTACGGACGGCTCGGAGAGCCATCCCTACCTTCATTCTTCGGCGGGTCGGTTTTGCAGAATCGATTCGATCCGCTGCATCACGGCGTGATCGAGTTGATCGACCAGTTCGCCGGCTTTCATGTTTTCTTTTACCTGCTCCGGTTTGGAAGCGCCGGTAATGACGCTGCTGACATTCGGACTTTTCAAACACCAAGCCAGCGCAAGCCGCGGCAGCGTTGTCCCAAGTTCGCCCGCAACCGTCGCGAGTTCTTTCACCTTGGCGAGCTGCCGGCGCGCTTCATCACCTTGAAATTGTTCCCGCAGCCACTCGTAATTCGGTAAGGAGATACGGGTCGCGCCAGGATCGCCGGAATTGTATTTGCCAGTGAGCAATCCGGAAGCGAGCGGCGACCAGGTGGTCGTGCCGAGTCCGATCTCGCGATAGAGCGGCACAAACTCCAACTCCACTTTGTCGCGATGAAACATGTTGTACTGCGATTGCTCCATCGTCGGCGGAACAAGCCTTAGTTCGCGCGCGATCCCGTAGGCTTCCATAATTGACGAAGCGCTCCATTCCGATGTTCCCCAGTACAGCACTTTGCCTTGCGCAACCAAATCGCCCATCGCGCGCACCGTTTCTTCAATCGGCGTGTTCGGGTCGGGCCGGTGACAAAAATAAAGATCGAGATAATCGACCTGAAGACGACGCAGAGCGGCGTGGCATGCTTCGATCACATGTTTGCGGCTGAGTCCTTCCTGATTCGGAAGGTCGCCGCCCCAGAAAACTTTGCTCGAAACCACGAACGTATCGCGCCCCCATCCTCTGCGCTTTAAGATCTCGCCCATCATGATTTCGGCTTCGCCGTCCGCATACGCTTCAGCGTTGTCGAAAAAGTTCACGCCGGCGTCGTAAGCGATCGTCATTAATTTCTCCGCCATCTTGCTGTCGATCTGCTGGGCAAAAGTCACCCACGCGCCAAACGACAATTCGCTGAGCTGCAATCCTGATTTTCCGAGCCGTCGATATTTCATAATTCAAAGCCGCCCGAAAACTTCGCTTGGCAAGCGAAAGTGGCAACGCGAATAGTGGGGCTGCGAACGGGCTGTAGTTCAGCCCGCCGCAGGACGGACTCGCGACGAGCTTGGTAAAACGGTCGCCGCGGCGACAGGTCGTGCATCGCCTGATTGGCGCTCGCGATTTCTTNNCTGTAGTTCAGCTTGGTAGAACGCTTGAATGGGGTTCAAGAGGTCGTGGGTTCAAATCCCGCCAGCCCGATGTTTCCGAAAAACAGGCCGATAAATAAAGGTATGTTTTATGTCTATGTTCTGAGGAGCCGCAAGACAGGTCGCCGTTATGTTGGATCCTGCGAGAATTTAGGTGATCGTCTTCAACGCCATAATGCCGGCGAATCGAAAGCCACACGACACGGCACTCCGTGGACTCTGCTACACAGCGAAAGTTTTTCGACCCGTCGCGAAGCTGCCGGGAAGGAACGCTATTATAAAACAGGACGAGGACGCGACGAACTCGACCGGTTGGCCCTGTAACGGTCGCCGCGGCGACAGGTCGTGGGTTCAAATCCCGCCAGCCCGAGATTTTTCTCCGCCACCGATTAACACGGATGAAACACAGATGGCTGTGACGTAAAGCTGACAACACTTCCGATTCTTATCCGTGAAAATCCGTGTCCATCTCTGGCTAAAACCTGCCTGTTGATTGCCAGCGTATTGGTTCCGCCTTACCGTCCGCGCCTATGTTGAGCGCTGGAATTGTCGGTCTTCCGAACGTGGGAAAATCCACGCTCTTTAATGCGATCACGAAGACGCACAAGGCGCCGGCCGAGAATTATCCCTTCTGCACGATCGAACCAAACCTCGGCGTTGTCACCGTGCCTGATCCGCGCCTCGACAAACTGGCCGAGCTTTCGCACTCACAAAAGATCGTGCCGACTGCGATCGAGTTTGTCGACATAGCCGGCTTGGTCAAAGGCGCCAGCGCGGGCGAAGGACTCGGCAATCAATTCCTAAGTCACATCCGCGAGGTGGACGCGATCGTGCAGGTGGTGCGCTGTTTCGAGAGCAGTGATATTCATCATGTTAGCGGCTCGATCGATCCTGTTCGCGACATCGAAGTGATCAACACCGAATTGGTCCTGGCCGATTTAGCGGCCCTGCAAAAACGGCGCGATCGTTTGCAAAAAGAAATCCGCGCCGGATCGAAGACCGCGAAAGCGGAAAGCGCTATCATCGAAAAGCTGCTGCCGCATCTCGACTCCGGAAAGCCGGCGGTCACATTTGACCTTTCGCCCGAGGAAAAAGAAATCGCGCGCGAATTGTTTTTACTCACCTCAAAATCGACGCTGTTCGCCTGCAACGTGGCCGAATCCGATCTCTCGGCGATTGCTGTAGCCGGGGTCGCTGACCCCGGCTCGCATGCGCAATTTGCCAAGACCGGGATCGACGATCCTGCCTACAACGCGGCGGCGAAACATGTCGAGGCCGTTCAGGATTACGCGCGAAACCATTTCGCGACCGAAGCGGTGGTGATCAGCGCACAGATCGAAAGTGAGCTTGTCGATCTTGGCGAAAAGGAAGCGCTGGAATACTTACGCGGGATTGGAGTGGAAGACAGCGGTGTGAACGGGCTTATTCACGCGGTTTATCATTTACTGGGCTTGCGCACTTACCTCACCACCGGCGAAAAAGAAACGCGCGCGTGGACAATTCACGCTGGCGATAAAGCACCAGCGGCCGCGGGCGTGATTCATTCCGATTTCGAGCGTGGTTTCATCGCCGCGGAAACCGTCCACTTCGACGATCTCATGTCGCTCGGCTCGTTCGCGAAAGCGCGCGAAGCCGGCAAGCTTCGGATCGAAGGCAAGGAATACGTGATGCGTGACGGCGACGTCGTCGAATTTCGCTTCAACGTCTGACCTCTGGAACGCACCCCTCGCGCGGTGGAATCTTGACGCGCCGCGAGAGCCACCGGTATCGAGCCGGGAGACGCACGCGGGAAGGTCGACATCTGTTGGTAGGGACGCACCTCCGGGGCGTCCGTAGATTTCATTCTATTGTCGGACGGCTCGGAGATCCGTCCCTACCTTCAATCGTCAGCGCGCAAGTGTGGATTGGGCCTGCCGGAGTCAATTTACTGCAAAAAAGGTGAAACGCATCGACGCGGAACATTCCGGCATGAAATTCGGCGTTGGACTTGAGAAATTTCCCAAGGGCGCCACCCGTGACATCGCGGCAGCGCGCGAGGGTAACGTGCGGGTGCCACGGACGTAAGTCCGGCTCGAGACCAATGGCGAGCGCGGCGTCTTGTACCCGTTTGTGAAGTTGGAACAGATGCGGATGTCCGGTCCCGACGCCAATCCAGACAATTTTCGGCGAACCCTTCGGCGGAAAGGCGCCGATGCCAGTGATGGGCAGAAAGAATGCGCCGAACTGAATGGCACCGAGCTTTTCACGCAGCGGAAGCTCAATATGTTCCGACACGTGGCCGAAGAAGCCGAGCGTAAGATGCATTTGATCCGGTTGGGTCCAATGCACTCCGTCGATGTGCGGATCAAGATCGACCAGTGCTTGCCGGATGGATAGCGGTGGAGCGATGGCGACGAAGACCCGTTCCATTTTTACGGCGTCCGATGAATCCCGGCATCCGGGCGAACATCGCTCTCGGCTCGCTCGATTGATGACGGCAAGAACACGTTCACGATTTTCATCGCATAGCCAGTTAGATTTGGGAAGAGCGCATTGGCCGCGATCATAAGATACGCGGGCCAAGGCATGATCAGCGCGGGTTGACCCTTGGCGCAGGCGGCAAGAATTTTTCGCGCGGCGCGCTCGGCCGAGATGGAAACGAACGGCAGCGCGTTCGATGCCGCGAACCATTTCTGCTCGGCGGAGTGGTCGCCTTTGAATTTGGCGTGAACCTGCGAACCGGTGCGCATCATTCCCGGCGTCACAGTCGTGACATGAATTTTATAGCGCGCGAGTTCAGCGCGAATCGCATCGGAGAAACCGGTGAGCGCGAATTTGCTCGCGGTGTATGGCGCCATATGCGGCACGGCGATCTTGCCGCCGATGGAAGAAATATTCACGATGCGGCCGCCGCCGCCACTCCACATCTTTGGAACAACTTGCGAGACCAATTCGACCGGCGCCCAAAAATGCAATTGCATACTTCTCTCGAAATCTTCGCGCTGCATGTGCTCGAGTGGTCCGACATCGACGATGCCGGCGTTGTTGATCAAGATGTCGATCTTGCCAAAGCGTTCTAGGGTTTGTTGGACGGCGGATTGGATCCGCGCGCGATCGAGCAAATCGCATTGGACGGGGAGCACGTCGCCGCCGCGGGCTGCGAGGCCGGCTTTTGCGCGCGCAAGTTCGTCGGCGTCGCGCGCTAAGATCGCGACGCGTCCGCCTTGTTCGCAAATTTGGCGCGCGATTTCCAAACCAAGCCCGCGCGAACCGCCGGTTATCAGCGCTACTTTGTTCCTGAAAGAGAAGCGCGACGTTTGGATGATGCGGGCAATCAGCCAAACGGCGATAAGCAATGCGCCAGCAAAGAAGATTACGCGAAGGATCATCCGAACCGAACGCTCAACGCTCAACGTCCAACGCTCAACTCCGAATGATCAATGCGGCCGGCACGGGCCGCCTCTACAATTAGGAGTGTTTGCGGTTGAATCGGGCGACTTCTCGCGCGGTCTCGCGATCGACGGTTCGCTTCTTGAGATCGGCGCGCTTGTCGCGGGCGACCTTGCCTTGGGCGACACCGATCTCGGCCTTCAGTTTTCCGTTTTTCCAATAAAGCTTTAAAACAACCAGCGCGCGGCCGGCGACTTGCGTCTCGCCGTAGAGTTTGTCGATCTCCTGTCGATGCAGCAAAAGTTTGCGGGTGCGTTTCGGCGCTGGGATTTCATGGCTGGCCTGCGCGTACGGCTGAATGTCGGCGTTAAAGAGAAAGGCCTCGCCGTTTTCGATACGGGCAAAGGCATCGCCGATATTGGCTTTGCCGGCGCGGATGGATTTGACCTCGCTGCCTTTGAGCTCAATCCCCGCTTCGTAGCGCTCGAGGATATGAAAATCCCGGAGGGCTTTGCGGTTAAGGATCGATTCGGCAGCCATGCTCGCGTGCTGAGACGCGGCGGCAGTTTAGGCGCCGTCGGGTGAATTTTCTATCTGCTCGAACGTAAGCTTGCCCGCGATAATCTCCTTGAGCGCGATGTCACTAAGAGAGGCACGCGGACCGGCTTCCACCATCGGCCGATGTCCGAGCCCGAGCTGTCGCACGCGCTTGGAGACAACGTTGATCAGGACTTGCTGGTTTGGGATTACTAGAGCTGCTTCCTGAAGGAGTTGAGTCGTCATATTACGCAAGGATCGGACGGGGCGAAATGCTTCCGTCGGGAACTGAAGAATGGCCGTCGAACTGCCTGCGAGAACTGTGGGAGAAAGTAGTGGAGCAAGCATGGCAAAAACGAATATTAATTTTGCGAGTGACGGAAATGGTTGTCAACCGATTTGTTAAGCCTTGCGAAGGCCAGCGAAATACGCGAAGTAAGGCGCTCCGGATCGAAAAACGATCCTTTCAGCTCGGGCTGTGGCTCAGCTTGGTAGAGCGCCTGCCTCGGGTGCAGGAGGCCGTGGGTTCAAATCCCACCAGCCCGATGATTTCTGAAGTCGGGGATTGACGCGCCTGCCACAATTTTCTAGTGAACGAAACCATTCTCACTACCATCGCGATCACCGGCTTCGGGGTCGCGTTTTTCCATGCGGCAATTCCAACTCACTGGCTGCCATTCGTATTAGCCGCCCGCGTCCAGCGGTGGAGCAACGCGAAAACTTTGGCCATTACAGCGTTGGCCGGGACCGGCCACGTGCTGGTGACCGCGACACTAGGCTTTCTCGTCACTTGGTGCGGAGTCACGCTAAGCGACTCGATCGGCAGCTGGTTTCCGCGGCTCGCGGGAGGGCTCTTGCTGTTGTTTGGTTTGTACTACATTTCTCGCCAGCTCCGCGGGAAAGGCCATGTTCATTTTGCGTATCCTCACGAGCATTTGCATGAAGGCGCGCACTCGCACAACAAAGCGGATGCCCCGCATCGCACTTCGGACCGGCTGGCCATCACCAGCCTGCTGGCGCTTCTCACGCTCTCGCCCTGCGAAGCTTTCATCCCGATCTACGTCTCCGGCATTCGGCATGGTTGGAGCGGCTTCGGTTTATTGACCATCATACTCTCGACCGGCACGGTGGCGGGAATGGTAATTTTCACGGGTCTCACCCTTGCGGGAACGAAAAAACTTCAGCTTGGGATACTGGAAAAATATGAGAGCGGCTTGATGGGTGTCTTGCTTTCCGCGGTGGGTGTGTTGATTCTTTTGTTTGAGAAATGACGGCGCGCGAACTCAAGGTTGGTGACCCTGCTCCGGACTTCCGCGCCAGTGCGGTCGGTGGAAAGTATGGCTCCGGCCAGGAAGTAACGCTTGGTGACTTTCGGGGAACTCCGCTCGTTCTTTATTTCTACCCGAAGGACGATACGCCGGGCTGCACCACGCAAGCTTGCGGACTGCGCGACGCCTGGGGCGAGATCAAATCTCGCGCCACAATTTTTGGAGTGAGTGTCGACCCAGCGAAAAGCCACACCCGTTTCATCGAGAAATTTAAGCTGCCGTTTCCGCTGCTCTCCGATTCCGAGAAAAAAATGGTGAACGCTTACGGAGTGTGGGGAGAGAAGAGTTTCATGGGCAAGAAATACATGGGCACCGAGCGCAGCACATTTGTCATTGATCGCCAGGGCAAAATCTCAGCGATCTTCCGCAAGGTGAAGCCAGGGGAACATGTTGATCTGGTTAAAAGCGCGCTGAATAAAGATGAGAAGTAGTTGCGTCTTCGCGGATGAGATGCTTGGATGGCTGCTCCAATTGCTATGGGTTCACTGAAGAAGCGACGGAAATCGAAGATTTCCAAACACAAGCGCCGCAAACGCATGAAGGCGAACCGCCACAAGAAGCGTTTGCGCTATAAGGCCTAACACGCGCTCGCGCTTTCACGATTTGCTCCTGAGAGCTGCAGGTTTGCGCAGCGTCACAGCCGAAGGTACAATCGCGATATGAAGGAACAGCAGCATCACGCCGCTTGTTTGCTTCGCTCCTTTTTATTCGCCGCGCTCGTTTTCGGTTCCGGTAACAGTTTGGAGGCACGCCCGCGCCCGAGTCCCTCAGCCGCTCCAGCGCCAGCGAAGAAAACGGAGCGCCAGGACGATTCGACCAATCTCAAGCCGGCGAAAGATCTAATGCTTCGGCCGGAAGGCGAACATAAGGCCGAAGCGCTGGCGCATTTCGTCGAAGGGATAGCGTTTGAAGAGAACGGCGAGATGGAAAAGGCGCTCGAAGCGTATCGCAAAGTTCTCAATGTCGATCCCGGGCAGGCCGAGCTGGCCACACGCGTGGCGGCTTTGCTTGCGCGCCAGGACGATTTCCCTCAAGCGATCGATATTCTGAAGGACGCGATCCAGGCAAACCCAAAGGCATCGGAGCCGTTCCTGCAACTCGCCTTCATCTACGCAAAGTATCTGAAGAAGAACGACCAAGCCATCGAGTATGCGAACCGCGCGGTCGCGCTGGATCCGCGCAACATCGAAACTTATCAGCGGCTGTATGAAATTGAGATCGCGGCCGGAGATGAGAACAAGGCGCGCGAATCATTGGATCGAGCCGCGAAAATAACCAGCGACGATCCCTATTTCTGGAGCCGACTCGGGAAACTTTATGGCTCGCTTGTGTTTAAGCCCGATACGGAGCCGAAACCTGAAATCGTCGCCCGGGTCAACGAATTCTTCAAAAAAGCGGCGGAACACGCCGGCGACGATCCAGTAATCCTGAAAGATGTGGCCGATTACTACGCTTCGTCGCGACAGACAAAAGAAGCGATTCCTCTTTATTTAAGAGTGCTCGAACTACAGCCCGACGACGCCACCGCGCGCGAGAGACTCGCCTCTGGTTTCATATTGACGAATCAGCACGACAAGGCGGTGGAGATGCTCGGCGAAATCATCAAACTCCATCCGGATAAGTATCAAGCGTACGAGTTGCTCGCCCAGTTGCTCGAGGATAACGGCCGCGCGTTGGAGCGCGCAAACCAGAAGGATCAAGCCAAGGCCGAGTTTGCAAAAGCAGCGGCGAGTTACGAACAGAGTCTTTTGATAAATCCGGGACGCGCTGCGATATCTCTGCGTCTGGCGGAATTGCTCATTGGCGCGGTAAGAGACAGCGAACGGGCCGTCGTAATTTTAACGGAAGGAAGGCGGCGTTATCCGGGCGCTCCCGAATTCACTTACCTCCTGGCGATCGCGCTTCGCGAGACCAAACATCCCCAGCAGGCGGTCGCCATGTTCGAAGAGGCGTTACACGAAGGCGAAAGCAGCGCCAGCGAGGTGGTCAATGCCCGCTTCTATTTCGACTACGGCGCGACGGCCGAACAAGCCGGCTTCTACGACAAAGCGGCGGATTTGTTTCGCCGATCAATCTCGCTCGATCCGGCGAATGCCGCCGACGCCTGCAACTATCTCGGTTATATGTGGGCGGAACAGAACACGCACCTCGATGAAGCGGAGGAGATGATCAAACGCGCACTGCAAGTCGACCCGAATAACGGCGCTTATCTCGACAGCCTGGGATGGGTTGAGTTCCGGCGAGGAAAATTCGACCAAGCTTTGGCCGATCTCCTCCGTGCCACGAAAAATATGTCGCGCGACGACGCAGTTGTTTTCGAGCACATCGGCGATACTTACTTAAAATTAAACAAGGGACCGCAAGCCCTCGAAGCCTGGCAGAAGGCCGTGACTCTCGATCCGCAAAATAAAAAAGTGGCGGAAAAGATCGACAATATGAAAACGAAAATGAGCAAAGGTCAGCCGGCCAACTCCAATCCGATTCAATGAAGCACTCGGCTGGCAAAGTCCGCTTTACCCAGGAAAAATTCCGATGAGCGACCACGTTACGAAATATCCCACGTCGTGGCAGCAAAAGACGATGTGGGCCGCGCTTACGGCTCTCTTCGTCGTTTTTCTCATTGTCATTGCCTGCTCGGGCGTTTGGGCGGCGGCTAATGTCATCAGTTTTCTACAACCGATTCTAATTCCGGTCGCGATCGCGGCCATTCTAGCTTACCTGCTCGATCCGGTAGTGACGCGGATGTGCAAAGGCAGCCTGAGCCGGACCAAGGCGGTCGTTCTCTTGTTTGCCTTTGGCTTCCTGTTCCTGGCGGGTTTGATCGGATGGCTCGTTCCGACAATTTCACTGCAAAGCGCAAGTTTCGCGAAGGAGCTTCCGGGTTATACCGAAAAGGCACGCGATCGCGTGGTCGATTTGATTGTCAAATATAACCGGACGTTCGGCACTTCAGTCGGCACTCGCGGAAAGACCACATCGTCGGCCACAAGTTTCGTTAACTTTCTGCTCGGGTCACCCACTCCACATCCGCAGTCGACTCCTGCCGCCAGCGTTTCGCCATCGGTCAGTCCGGCGCCCGACGCAAATGCTCCGCCTATCGAAACGATCGCGCCGGCCTCTTCCAAAATCACTTCAGCCGATCGCCAGCGCATCCAGGCTGTCGTTGAAAAACAGATTCCGAACCTCGAACGCTACCTTCCCACTTTGACGGAGAAATTTTGGAATCTTCTCAAGAAGAGTATTGGCGGATTTCTGGGCGTGACTGGTTTCATGCTCAGTCTGGTGCTGGTGCCGATCTATTTGTTTTTCTTTTTGAAAGAGAGGCCGCGCATCGAGGAACGCTGGAAAGAATATCTGCCGTTGCGCGCGTCACCGTTGAAAGACGAAGTGGCTGAGGTCCTGTCGCAAATCAACCGTTACGTCATCGCCTACTTTCGCGGTCAACTGCTCGTCTGTTTGGTTGATGGAACTCTTATCGGCAGCACGTTGACCATTTTCGTCGGCTTGAACTTCGCGCCGCTTATCGGACTGCTCGTGGTTGTCCTGACCATGATTCCATATATTGGCATCGTGCTTTGCTGGGTGCCGGCCGTGCTCATCGCCGCTTTTCAATTCGGAGATTGGTGGCACCCAATCTTGGTGACAATTATTTTTATCGTCATTCAAAACCTTGAAGGAATGTTCTACGCCCCGCGCATTGTCGGTAATTCCGTCGGTCTTCATCCGATGACCGTGATCGTATCGATCTTTGTCTGGGGCTTGTTAATTGGCGGACTCCTTGGTCCGATTCTGGCCGTGCCGCTGACCGCTACAATTAAAGTTTTAATGGCCCGTTATGTTTGGGGAAAACGCTTGCGGAAACAACTTGAGGACAAAATCGACAATGTCCCGGTGGTGCGCGAATCAGAACGCGCGGCTGAAACCTAGGTGCCGGATCGGATCCAATCTATCCTGAGTTGCAATCTCCTCCGTCGCGGGACATAGGAGACAGGAATGCCGGAGAAGATAACGCGCGTCCGACGCCAACGGAAGATAAAGCCATTTCACGGCCTCGAGAGACTTCTTCGTCCGGCTACCCTGGCCATTCTCATTGGCTCGCTCGTTTTCGTCATTGCGCTGGGCCTGATCTTCTTCACCTACGGTTCGAGAGCTTATAACGATTGGCGCGAAGGACGCCTGCTCAACCTCGCGACCAAGCTATTGCGCGAGCAGAAATTCGATGAGGCCACGCGAGTTGCCGAAGACGTCTTGAATATCGATCCCGATTCGCTGCCCGCGTTTTACATTTTGGCTGAGGCCGCGGAAAAGCAGAGCGACGCCGACTCCCTGCCCACGTTCTATACCCTGGCTGAGACGGCGGAAAAACAAAACCGCGACGCGGCCATTGCCTGGCGTGCCCAAATCGCGCGGCTGCGTCATCACGATCTCGAAAGCCAGTTGAATCTCGTATCGGCGGCGTTGCGATTTGGGCAGCTCGATTCCGCGCGCAAAGCTCTGGCCGAGATCGCTCCGTCCGATCGCGACAAAGCCGCGTATCATGTCGTCGCCGGCTGGCTGGCGCGCGCGGAAGGCAATTTGCCGGAACAAGAACGGCAGTTCGCCGCGGCCGTGGAAAAAGAGCCGCACAACGATCTCTACCAATTCAACCTCGCGGTCCTCCAGATTCGTTCTTCGAATGCGGAAGAGAGTTCCCATGCTCGCGACACGCTCGATCGCCTGACAAAAACCCAGGATTTTCGTGCTGGCGCTTTGCGCGCCCTGCTCAACGACGCCATTCAATGGAACGATTTCCCGCGCGCGGAGAAGCTTGCCCAGGATTTGCAGATGAGCGAGCAAGTCCGGTTCTCCGATTATCTACTCTGCCTCGATTTCTATCGGAAGCTCGACGAGAAAAAATTCAACGCCCTTCTGGAGAAGATAAAACCGCTGGCCGCCCGCAATTCGACTGACGTCGCGCTCTTGATGGATTGGATGAATAGCAACGCTCTTTTCGCCGAAGTGTTGAAGTGGATGGACAAGCTGTCGCCGTCATTGACGACAAGTCCGCCTCCAGCTATCGCCATCGCCGAGGCTTTCGCTAATCTGAAGAATTGGTCGCGCCTGAAACGCTGGACGCGCAATGGTTCATGGGGCAACGCCGAATACTTACGCCTTGCTTATCAAGCTTACGGATCGAAGCAATCCCGGCAGTCGGCCGCGGACGCGGAGTTCATCACCTTATGGCAGTCGGCCGAAAAATCCGCCGGCGGGCAGGAAGACCGGGAGACGAATCTCGCGCGCCTCGCCGCCAAATGGAATCTAACGACCGAAGCCGAACAGCTTTGGTTGCGCCTGGCGAAGCACCCGCCTACTCGACGCGAAGCTCTCGATAATCTTTTTCGGATTTATCGTTCGTCCAATGATTTGAAAAAGCTTCTCGATATTGCGCGGCAAATTCATAACAACGCGCCGGACGCCGTGCCCGCGAAGATTACCTTCGCCAGATTGGCCATGCTGCTCGAGCCGAACACAGCCGAAGGCCGGCAGCTTGCCAAAGAAGCTTACGAACAAATGCCGGGCGACACCGCCTGCGCCGTGACCTATGCCTTCTCGCTCTACGAACAAGGGCGCACCACCGAAGGCATTGAGGTCCTGAAAAAATTGTCCTGGGAGCAATTGCACGATCCGCACGCCGCGGCTTATGTCGCCGTTCTCTTGCTCGATGACAATCAGACGGACGCGGCCAGGGAATACATCGAGGCAACCGAAGCCGGCCATCTCGATATCGAAGAAAAGAGGTTGCTCGACGATGCTCGCATCAAAGTGAGCACGAACGCGCCCAGCCCGCCGCCCGCCGCTTCTCCTTCTCCTTCCGCGAAACCGGCTCCGTCGCCAACAGCGCCCTCCAAACCCGCAGCCACTCCGACGGCCACACCCAGCGCGGCACAATCACCGCCTTAACACGCGCGGCGTTTCTTTCGTGAGGCTCGGGGCCCGTTCAAGGCGCGTGTTCTATGCTTTCGCGAGGGGAAGATTCGTCCATCGCTTTTTCAACGATGATGGCTGCGAGCCGTTCACTCGCCTTGTCGAGCGCATCATTTGCCTTCTTCAAATGCGCGGTCTGACGAACCTCCAACGCTTCCTCCACCTTCAACACACACTGACGAATCGTTTCTTTCTCCATCGCATCGAGCCGTTCGCCGGCAATCTTTAGACCGGACTCCACCGCCGCCAGCATTTCCTCGGCCTTGAGTTTCGCCTCGATCCAGACCCGTTCGTTCACATCCTCGAAGGCGTGATCGAGAGATTCCGCCAGCATCATTTCCACGGCTTCATCGGAAACATCGACCGCGCTTTTCATCTCTAAGATTTTCTCTTTTCCTGTTTTTGTATCGCGCGCCAGGACTTGCAGGATCCCATTCGCATCGATTGCAAATTGCACTCCGACACGCGGAACCCCTTTCGGAGCAGGCTCAAACTCAATTTCAAACTCGCCCAGCTTCCAATTGTCCCGCGCCATCTCGCGCTCACCTTGCAGCACTTTGATCGACATCGCGCGCTGGTTGTGGACCGCCGTCGTAAACATCTCTCCGGCCTTCGTTGGGATGGTGGAGTTGCGCGGAATGATCACGTTCATCAATCCGCCAAACGTCTCGATGCCTAACGAAAGAGGCGTCACGTCGAGCAGCACCACATCGCGAATCGCGCCCGACAAAATTCCGGCCTGGATCGTTGCCCCGATCGCCACCGCTTCATCCGGATTCTGCGAAACGTTCGGCTCTCGACCGAAGAGTTCCCGAACGAACTGGCGCACCAATGGCATTCGCGTCACACCACCCACGAGAATAATCTCGTCCAGATCGCTCGGCTCAAGCTTTGCATCTGCCAGCGCTCGCAGACAGTGAACGCGTGTCCGATCGACGACCGGTCGCGCAATTTTCTCCAGCTCCGCACGCGAAAGATCGACATGAAAACTTTCGGCGCCTTGGAAGAACGGGATGTCGATCCTAACTTCGCCTTCCGTAGAGAGCCTATGCTTCGCGTCCACGATCTCGTCGCGGAGCCTCGCCTTTTGTTCCGGCTTCCAATCTGACATCTGAAATCTGACATCTGAAATGATTGCTCGATCGATATCGTCCCCGCCGAGTCGCGTGTTTCCGCTTGTCGCCAGCACTTCAAAGACGCCGTTGTTCAATTCCAGGATCGACATGTCGAACGTGCCGCCGCCGAGATCGTAAACCGCGACTTTCGATTTACTTTTCAACTTATCGAGACCGTAGGCGAGCGCGGCTGCGGTCGGTTCGTTCACGATTCGCTCAACCGAAAATCCCGCGAGTTCACCCGCCCGTTTCGTTGCGCGCCGCTGCGCGTCATTGAAATAAGCCGGCACCGTGATGACTGCGCGCGAGATCTCCCGGCCAAGAGCGCCCTCCGCATCCCGCTTCAGTTTTTGCAAAACGAACGCCGAAATTTCTTCCGACAAGTATTCGCGCGCGCCAACTTTGATCCGCACCGGCTGGCCTCTTCGCCGCACCAACTCGTAATCAAGATCGACATCTTCCTTCGCAAAATCGTTAGCGCGCAGGCCGATGAGACGTTTTGCCGAGTAAATTGTGGATCGAGAATTCACCACGCGCATGCGCGCCGCGGCCCGACCAGCTATCGTTTCGCCATTTTCCGGAATATGAACCACCGAGGGCGTAAGACGCTGTCCATTCTCGTCGGCAAGTAACACGGGGAAACCCGCGTCCATGACTCCGATCAGCGAGTTCGTCGTGCCGAGATCGATTCCAACGATGTCCTCCATGTTGAACTGTAGTGGTGCTCTCTGAGCGCCGAAACTTGTTAATACCGCGGCCGCAGACCGCCGCTGCAGCTAATCCTTGTATGGATCGACAATGTCGCACCCGGCCATGGCCACGCCGAGCGGACGCAATGTGTGCAAAATGCGAATCGTGCCTTCGTGCGCCGCGAGAACATCCGGCAATCGCCGGTACGCTTGCGGCGCTTCATCCAGATCGCCGCCGCGCAGCACAACGCCTTTGTCCGCGACCCACTTCATCATTTCATCGTGCCTGACAAGTCCGTCCTGACGGATCCGTTTATTACCTACTTTCACAAACCGTCCTTTCGCGGCCGTGCGCGACATAATTCGACCCGCGCCGTGCACAGTCGAAAACAACGCCTCGCGCGAGGCCGGCGAATCGACGCCCTCGATAATTACCGCGTCATCGCCCATGCTGCCCCCGACGAAACCTTTTTGTCCAGGAAACGCAGGCGTCGCGCCTTTGCGAACGACCCAATACTCATCGCCGTTGTGTTTTTCGCGCCACGCGAAGTTGTGATGGTTGTGCACTTCTTCGAGGATCTGTCCGCCTAAAATCCCGCGCACAATATGGCGCGCCACGGCCTCGCGTCCGGCATAAGCGTAACGACCGGCAAGGTGCATCCCAGTCAGATAATCACGACCGATCTCAGACTTTTCATCTACAACGGTTGGCGGAACATCCATTCCGTCCTTCCCGCCAGCCGCCTTTAAGAAATGCGTGGCCGTTTTATGCCCGAGACCGCGCGAGCCAAAATGCACACCCACCCAAACGCGCTCCTGCTTATCCGCGAAAAGATCGACATAGTGATTTCCTCCTCCCACCGTTTCCAAGCTGGTCCGCGGCCGTCGATTTCAGCCCGCGCATCGGTTGCAATTCCCACGCCGGATCGTCAAATAGCTCATGATCGACTCGCGTCTTGCTCTTGCGGCCGATGCCGAATGAAATGTCGCGCACGATCTCGTCCATGATTCGTGCGATCGACAATTGGATCTGAGGAAGCGTTACATCAGTTAGGATGGCAAGGTTTCCGCAAGCGATGTCGAACCCAACGCCGCTCAGCGAAATTTTGTCTTTATAAGCCACAACGCCACCGATCGGTTGTGCGTAACCTTTATGACCGTCCGCGCAAAGCACCGCGCGCTCGCCGCCCGCCGCGACACAAGTTTCAATTTGTCTGATCGTCGCGTCGTCGTGCTGCCCAAACACTTTCGTTTTCGGCATCTCCTGCATGTCGCCACCAATTTAGACCAAATACAAAATCACGACACTCTCCGCACATTTTTCCACAACTTTACCTACCCGCGCGGGTTTTCCTCGTTAGATGAGGATGAATGTTCCGAGCGCACGAATCTATCGGCGGAAACACGACGATCAGACGCAAGGACACTAACGCTTTTTTACGAGGGGAGAATAGACATGGGACGCCGGAAGCAGAAATGCTTCCGGCGTTTTTCTTTTAGCAATTAAGATTTTTCGCCGCCAGCACGCGCCACGATTCGACATCGGCACTCGTTTTCGTCGGCGCTGTGCAGCGGACCGCTTTGATTGAATCGAAAACGAGTTCGCGAAAGGGCAATTTGATCGCCGAAGCCAATTGCTTCTTCGAGGTCGCCGGCAGGTCCTTGTAGAGAAGGCTCACATGCGGCTGAGCCGGCGGCTTGGCCCGAGATCCAGTAGCACGCGCAAGATCGGCAGCCAATTTTTCGAACGCTTTGCCAGTGGTGAATCGCACGAAGAGGCTCTCGGTAAATTTCGTTGAGAACGAAATGTCGCGAATCTTCAATCGGATGGGCGATGCCTTAATCGCCCGCAAAATCTCTCGTGGCGACTCCCGATCTTCCGGAGCCGCAATGATCGTCAGATGTGGTTCGAAGCGCGGCGCGTCGAATTGCTTGGCCAGAATACGAATGAGCTCGCGGAACAATTCGCGCTTCGGCGCGGCGGGAATAAGCCAATAAACAATCGCCCGCTTTTTCATATTACTGGTCTGCGACCGCGGCAAATTTCGACGCTCATAGAGGATCGCCTGCCATTCAGCGGTTCAATTCCATTCGGGTCAAGGCTAAAGGAGAGTCGCGCTTGAACGATCAATCGCTTGGACGCAGAGTGCTCCAATGCCAACGAACGTTCTTGGAACAGAATTGAAATGCTGCTGCCGCGATCCGATAACCGGATTCTATCGCGACGGGTATTGTCGCACCGGCCCCGAAGACACCGGTTTGCACACGGTTTGCGTTCAAGTCACTCGCGAGTTCTTGGATTTTTCCGTACTGGATGGAAACGATCTCGTTACCCCTCATCCCGAATGGGGATTTCCCGGATTGGAACCGGGCGATCGTTGGTGTGTTTGTGTCACACGCTGGAAAGAAGCGCTCAAGCGCGGCCGAGCCGCGCCGGTCGATCTTGAAGCCACGCATTCATCCGCGCTCGAATTCGTCACGCTCGAAGAGTTGCAAGCGCACGCGGTGTAGTAGCGGCGGTCAGAAGTAACCCCATAGCACGCTACTGTTTTCGCTTAAAGTTGTTAACCGTGGATTACGCGGATAAAGACGAATAAAGCATCCGCGTAATCCGCGGTTGGCTTTTGAATCTTCACCGGTCTCCGCAGCTCTGCGGTTGAATAGCAACGAGTTTACCGCCACGGTATCGGCGAATTGAAACTGCCGTTTAGTCTTTTCCTCGCACTGCGGTATCTAAAACCGAAGCGCACCTTTCTCTCGATCATTACATTGATCTCGATCCTGGGGGTGACGCTCGGTGTAACCGTGCTCATCCTCGTCATCTCGGTGATGACCGGGTTCGATCGCGAGCTGCGGCAGAAGGTGATCGATTTCGACGCCCACATTCTCGTGGGCAGCGAAGACATTTTGTACGACTGGCGCGCGCTCAAGACGAAGCTCGACCATACGCCCGGCGTGGTCGCGACCGCGCCCTTCGTTCAAGGTCCCGTTATCGTCGAATTCGAAAATCGCCGGCTCGCGCCGATGATCCGTGGCGTCGATCCTGAACAGGAAGAAAAAGTCATTCCGCTGCGCAAGTTCATTAAGCAGGGGAAACTGGATCTTGAAGGCGAGTCGACCGTGCTGGGCATTGAGCTTGCGCGAAAGTTGCGCGTCAAAGTCGGCGACAAGATCACGATTTATTCACCGGGAAATCTTAGCCAGGTCCTCGATGGAATTAAGAAACTCGAGAACGCGAAAGGCGATGAAGAACAAAAAGCGATCGATGGATTGCGCGACGTGATTTTGCCGAAAGAGCTGACCGTCACCGGCATTTTCGAGACCGGCCATTACGTTCACGACTCGGAATTCCTGCTGGTGCCGATTTATGTCGGACAAGAATTATACGGTCTCGGCGATGCCTTGCACGGCATCACGGTGAAAACCGACAATCCCTACGGCGCCGAACGCGTGAAGAAATCAATCGAACAATTTCTCGAGCCGCCCGAGTTCGCCCAGACCTGGATCGACATGAACCACCAGTTTTTCGAAGCGGTCCGGCTGGAACGCACGGTCATGTTTTTTCTGCTCTTCTTCATCGTGGTCGTAGCTGCGTTTGGAATCATGAGCACGCTCATAACCGTAACAGTGCAAAAGACACGCGAGATCGGAATCATGAAAGCGCTTGGCGCAAATATTTCGCAAATCATTTGGATTTTCCTTGGACAGGGAACCGTCGTCGGCCTCTTCGGAACGCTCACTGGCCTCGGCCTCGGTATGACTTTGATTCGCTACCGCAACGAATTTAGTCAATGGCTCGCATCGACCTTGCACATCGAGATTTTTCCGCGCGAGGTTTACCAGTTTTCCGAAATCCCGGCGCAAATCGTACCGCAGGATGTCTGGATCATTTGCGTCAGCGCGTTTTTCATCTGCTCATTTGCCGCGCTCATACCTGCGTACTTCGCCGCGCGCCTCGATCCAGTCAAAGCGCTGCGCTACGAGTAGATACTGTCGAGACAGCCGTGTCGGTTGCGTTCTGCAGGCGGCACGCCTGCCACTACAGCTAAGAACTGCGCGCAATCAGAGGCAAGAAATTCAATCTGGAAACCAGGAAGCCAAGATGATTGGCAAAGATTCGACTTCCCCCTTTAAAATTCCTGGATTCGTGGCTTCCAGATTTATTTCCTTTTTTCCTGCTTTCCTGATTCGATCTCTCCGTGTTCTCTGCGGTTAATCTGTACCTACGCGACTGCGCGCGAACGGGTTAAAATTCGTATTGCGATCGTAAACGTCGATCCCTTCCGCGCGCTTTAGGTTGTTTACGATCCAATACGTGATCGGGGTCGCGACCGTTTCGTAAATCACTTTGGCGAAATATCCGGAAACGATCAGATTCAACATCGTCGACCATGAAGCGCGGCCGCCGAATGCAATCAGAATTACCGTCGTCGTATCGACGAACTGGCCACTGACTGTCGATCCAATCGTGCGCGTCCAAAGCCACCGGCCGTTCGTCCAAAGTTTCATTTTGGCAAGCGTGTAGGAATTGGTGAACTCGCCGAGCCAAAACGCGACAAGACTCGCGACAATGAATCGGGGCACAACGTAAAACACCGCCTCGAATGCTTTCTGGTTCGGCCAATCGGGCGCGGCCGGTACCCAGACGACGAAGAGTCCCATCAGCAGCAGGATCGTCGATGCGAAAAAGCCCAGCCAGATCGCGCGGCGCGACGCACCGTAGCCGTACACTTCCGTAAAAATATCGCCGAAGATGTAAGTGATCGGGAAAAGTAATTGTGCGCCGGCGACCTTGGCAATAATCGGCTGTCCGTGAAAATGAAACAGTGGGATCGCGCAGATTTTTTGCCCGACCAAATTTGAGATCAGCAAGATCACCACAAAGACGTGCACCAGCAGATCGTAATAACGAAAGTTGCTCAGTCGCGTATCGCGCGCGGTGAGTTTACGGATCATCTAGTTTGGAAGCCAGGAAACCAGAAACATTTTGATATCAATTCTTAGATCTTCCTGGATTCCTGGTTTCCAGATTTTTTATTCCTGTTGCCCAATCGCTAGTTGGTACGATATCCGCGCGTTCGACCATCAGAATCACCGTTCGCTCCGGCGCGCGCGTGCGTTGCCTTATCCCTTTGGGGAACGACGAACCCCTGTTTGTTATTCCTCGTCCGCTTTATCCGCGGTTGGTTTCACTTGGACGTTTATCCCTACCAGCTTCCAGTTCTCATCCTCATAGACATACTTGAGTTGGAAAACGACCTTGCTCGGCTGCGTCGGGTAAGAACCCTTGATCACCAGAAGCCCGTCTTCGTTCACCGTTGGGGTTCCTTCAAAGGTCGGCGCCAGCTTCGCGATTGAGGCAATGTTTATTTCCTTGTCGATGAAGGACTGGAAGATCTCCAACAGTTGTTCGGGAGTTGCCTCCTTCTGCCAGAGCTTGGCGATTTTGCCGTAGAAGTTTTCGAAGCTCTTCGTTTGGATAGCAGCGTTGAACAGGAGAAGGGAATCGAGCGCGAGTGTGTTGAGCTCCTTATCTGTCGGCATCTTGCCCGTGTTCGCCACGAACGGCGTGGCCTTCACATTGAGGCCCAGAAGTCGCCAGGCCGACGATTCGTAAATATAGGTGAGGTCGAAGGTGACCTTGTTCGGTTGGGTCGGATAATGACCTTTCAGGACGAGAAGGCCATCGCTGTCGATTGCCGGCGGGACGTCGAAAACCGGTTCGGACTTGGCGATGTTCGAGATGTCGTAGCCCTTGTCGATAAACACTTGAAACGCCGCGGTGAATTTATCGAGAGGGACCTGCTTCTGAAACTCGGGCGAAAGTTGCTCCTGGTGGAATTGAGCGAAGTTCTTTGCCTGCACGGCCTTGTTGAACGCGAAGAGAGAATCGAACACGAGCGTTTTTAGTTCCTTGTCCTTCGGCAACTTCGAAGTCTCCGCCTGGAGGAGAAGAGGGATGAAAAGAAACGAAAGGATGATTAGTTTGCGCATCGTCACGGAAATTGTGTGGTTACCCCCACGCCGTCAATTGCTTTGTTACCGTCGTCCGCAAACATAATTTGCGAGTTTTACCGCAAGTTCTTCGTGCCCTCGCCCGCCTTCGCGGTTAATTCTGTGTCGTTATTGCTTAGTCCCCCGTCGGAATAATGTCCGCGCGTTCCACCATCAGAATGACAGTGCGCTCCGGCGCACGCGTGCGGTGTCGCACGCCTTTGGGAACAACGAATCCCTGACGCGGCCCCAGATCAACCACGCGATCTTCGAGATCGATCAGGAAGCGGCCATCCACAACGTAAAAAAATTCGTCAAGCTCCTTGTGCTCGTGCCAGTGATACTCGCCCTCCACCACGCCGAGCCGCACGACTGAATCGTTCACCTGGCAAAGCGTTTGGTTGTACCACTTGTCTTTACATTCGTCCGCCAGCTTCCCGACATCGACGACCTCCAGTGGCTTGTGCAGAACGTTCAGAAATGTCTTATAAGGAAAAGGCTCGGATTTCATTTCCAAAAGATTTGCAGAATGGCAACCTCAAGACAACTCTGTGGCTTGCCATGGCTGAAGATCGTAAAACACCCGAAATGCGCGCCCAGATGACGGAGATCGAACGTCTCCGTCACTCGGCCGCGCATGTTCTTGCCACCGCCATTCTGAAGATTTGGCCGGAAGCTCAGTTCGCCGCCGGCCCACCGGTCGAGAACGGTTTTTATTACGATGTCGATCTTCCGCACCGCATCTCACCCGAAGATTTCGAGAAGATCGAGGCGGAGATGAAAAAGGAAATCAAAGCCAATCACACGTTCGAGCGCATGGAAGTCTCGCGCGACGAAGCCTTGGAAATGGGAAAGAAAGGACGGCTCGCGGCGTTAAGCGATCGGAACGATCCGTCCAAGTTCAAGCTCGACATCATCGAAAATATTCCCGCCAGCGAAACGATCTCGTTCTATCGCAACGGCGAGTTTATCGATCTTTGCGCCGGTCCGCACGTCATGCGCACCGGAAACGTCGGCGCGTTCAAGCTCACCCATGTCGCCAGCGCTTACTACAAAGGCGACGAAAAGAATCCGCAGCTCCAACGCATCTACGGCACGGCGTTTAAAAACAAAACACAGCTCGACGAGTATTTTGCCATGCTCGAGGAAGCCAAGAAGCGCGACCATCGCAAGCTCGGCAAAGAGCTGGAGATTTACATCATCGACGACGAGGTCGGCCCAGGTTTGCCGCTTTGGCTTCCGCGCGGCGCCGCAATGATCGAAGAACTGGAGAAGCTCGCGAAAGAAACCGAGTTCGCCGCCGGTTATCAACGCGTCCGCTCGCCACACATCGCCCGCGAACAGCTTTACCTAAAGAGCGGTCATCTCCCCTACTACAAAGAATCAATGTTTCCGCCGATGGAGCTTAGGGAAAGTCATCCAATAATCGAAGATTTTTTCTCGCAGTTCGAGAAGAAGGGACATCTACATCTCGGAGAGAACGAAGAATTGTTAATCAGTATTGAAGAAGAACTGTCCGATACTTTTCCAAAAGGGGCAATTATAGGTGCAAAGCTAGACGCCTTTCTGCAGAAGATCCCCGAAGAGCTTCGATCAAGGGTGACAAGAGCATCGCTCGAGAAGTTGGTGCGAGACTTGGAAGATCACCGACTGAGAAAACTCATTCCCCCAGCCGATCGCTACTACCTCAAAGCGATGAACTGTCCGCATCATCACAAGTTGTTTGCGGCGGTACCGCACAGTTATCGCGATCTGCCGCTACGCTTCGCGGAGTACGGGACATGTTATCGCTACGAACAGAGCGGCGAGCTGTTCGGACTCATGCGGGTGCGTTCGATGCAGATGAACGACGCGCATATTTATCTCACGCCGGAACAGTTCGAAGCGGAGTTCAACGCCGTGAACGAGATGTATCTGAAGTATTTCAAGCTCTTTGGGATCGAGAAATATTTGATGCGTTTCTCAACGCACGATCCCGCCAAACTCGGACAAAAGTTTGTCGATGAACCTGAGCTTTGGAAACAAACGGAAGAAATGACGCGCAACGTCCTCAAGAATTCCGAGATCAATTTTGTCGAGGTCCCAAACGAAGCCGCGTTCTACGGACCGAAGATCGACGTGCAAGCCTGGAGTGCGATCGGCCGCGAGTTCTCCATCGCGACCAATCAGGTCGATTTCGCGCAGCCGCGCCGCTTCGAACTCGTTTACAAAGACAAGGACAACACGGAAAAGACGCCGCTCTGCATTCATCGCGCCCCGCTCGGAACGCACGAACGTTTCATCGGCTTCCTGATCGAACATTACGCCGGCAACTTCCCGCTCTGGCTCGCGCCCGAACAGGTCCGCATTCTGCCAATCGGCGATGAAGCTCCCCTGCTCGATTATTCCACCTCGATCCTAAACGAATTGCGCGCCCATCAAGTCCGCGCCGAGATCGACAAGAGTACTGACAAGATCAACGGCAAAATCCAGCGCGCCGAACAAATGAAAGTCCACACCATGCTCGTCATCGGCAACCGTGACATGGAAGCCAACGCCGTCAGCGTCCGCATCCACGGCCAAGGCAACCTCGGAGCAAAACCTCGAGATGAGGTTATCGCAGATATCCTGCAATCGATCAAAGAGCGCCGTGCTTAATTGCGCTGTGCGAAAGGGGCGTTGGCGGGGTAAAACATTGAGATGAATCTCCCCGGCGCGCTTAAACAATATTTTGGCTACGATGCGTTTCGCCCGCTTCAGGAAGAAATCATCGTGGATGCGCTCGCGGGTCGCGATGTGTTCGCGCTGATGCCGACCGGCGGCGGCAAGTCGCTTTGCTTTCAATTGCCAGCCTTGTTGCGCGGTGGACTAACGATTGTGTTGTCGCCGCTGATCTCGTTGATGAAAGATCAGGTGGATGCGCTGCAAGCGAGCGGGATCGCGGCGACGTTCTTGAATTCTACACTCGACGGGAATGAAGCGCGCGCGCGTTTGCGCGGACTTTATGGCGGCGATTACCGGCTGCTCTATGTCGCGCCGGAGCGATTGATGCTGGAAAGCTTTTTGGAGAAATCGAAACAATGGAACGTCTCGCAGATTGCGATCGACGAAGCGCATTGTATCAGCGAGTGGGGCCACGATTTTCGGCCGGAGTACCGGGAACTGGCGAAGCTTCGGACGCATTTCCCGGAAGTGCCGATCATGGCGTTGACCGCAACTGCGACCGAACGCGTTCGCACGGACATTCTCAAACAATTGAAACTGCGGGATCCGCGTTGTTATGTCGCGAGCTTTAACCGGCCGAACCTCAGTTATCGCGTGGTGCCGAAAGCAAAGCCGTACGAGCAAGTGCTGGCACTGATTCGCAGCCGGCCGAATGAAAGTGGGATCGTCTATTGCGCGAGCAGGAAGACCGCCGATTCGTTGGCGGCAAAGCTGAACGTCGATGGAATCAAGGCGAAACCATACCATGCCGGGCTCGAGACGGCGGATCGCGCCGGGCATCAGGACTCGTTTCTGCGCGACGATGCACGCGTGATCACGGCGACGATCGCTTTCGGGATGGGAATCAACAAGCCGAACGTGCGCTTTGTTGTTCATCACGACTTGCCGAAGAATATCGAAAGCTACTACCAGGAGACGGGCCGCGCGGGCCGGGACGGTTTGCCGAGCGATTGCGTGCTGCTTTTCAGTGCAGGCGACGTGATGAAGCAACGGCGCTTCATCGACGAAAAGAGCGAGCACGAGCAGCGGGTCGCGCACGAGCAGTTGCGGGCGATGGTCGCGTATGCGGAAACACGAGACTGTCGAAGAGCAACATTGCTGCGCTATTTCGGAGAAGAATTCGGACCTTCGTGCGATGGCTGCGACAACTGCCTGAATCCGCGCGAGACATTCGATGGAACAGTGCACGCCCAGAAATTTCTATCGTGTGTCCATCGCATCCAAGCCAAGAGCGGATTCGGCTTTGGTCTGAATCACATTGTCGAAATTCTGACCGGAGGAAACACGGAAGCGATTCGGCAGCGCGGGCACGATCAGCTTTCCACGTTCGGCATTGGACAAGATATGAACCGCAACGCGTGGCAATCGATCGGACGCGAGTTGTTGCGGCTGGGGCTGCTGGCCGCTGCACCCGGAAAATTCGCCACCCTGCAACTTACGGACGCGGGCATGGCGGCGTTGCGAGAACGGAAACCCATCACATTGACAAAGCCCGTCGACGTCGAAGAAAGAAAACGGTCGAAACATCGCGCCGGAGAAATCGAATGCGACGAAGCGCTATTCGAACGGCTGCGCGTGTTGCGCCGCCGATTCGCCGACGAACGCGATGTGCCGGCCTATGTCATCTTCTCCGATGTTTCGCTTCGCGAAATGGCGCGCGATTATCCAACGACACCTGCTGCGTTCGGAAGAATCCCAGGTGTCGGCCAGCAGAAGCTGCGGGATTTTGGGGAACCGTTTACAGCTGCGATCGCTGATTATCTCGCAACTCATTCGCGCGCGTGAATTGCGTTGCGGCAGCTAGTTTCCCGTCTCCCGAGGAAGGATTTTCTTTTTCGATAAGACTCGGAATCTGCCGCTGGACGCGGCGTGACAGCCGATGGCTATCGGCTCAAGCGCGTCGCCGCAAAGACCCGGTAACTTCATTCGGCAGACGGTCGCGTGGGCGATGCCAAACGATTCAGTTTCACATGAAGATTTTATCGAAAACCACCGTTCTGTCCGTTGCACTGTCGATCCTGGCCGGTGTTTGCACGGTTCGAGCGCAAAACGATCCACAAACGGCGATTGCGAAGAAGCAGACGGAGCTCGATCGGCAGCGGATTGAGTTGGAAAAGAAAAGCTTAGAATTGCAACAGAAGGAGATCGATCTCCAGAAGGCGCAGCAGGAATTCCAGGAACAACAGAGCGGGCGTTCGCTCAGTATGAATCTCTCGGGGGACGTTCTGTTCGATTACGACAAAGCAGCCTTGAAACCGGAGGCGGAAGTAGCCCTTAAGAAAGTTGCGGTGGTTCTCTCGCAATTTCCGGAGAGCAAAGTGACCGTGGAGGGCTACACCGATTCCAAGGGAACGAAGTCTGTGAATATGCAGCTTTCGCGGGACCGCGCTCAGGCAGTGAAGGATTGGCTCGTAAAAAATGGCGGCGTCGCCGTGACCAGCATCTCCACCAAAGGTTTCGGCGAACAATATCCGATCGCGCAAAATAAGAATGCGGACGGCACGGACAATCCGCTCGGCCGCGCGCTGAACCGCCGCGTCTCGATCATTGTGGAAAAGCCAGCCGTGCCTCAACCGCCGACGCCATAAGCCAGTAATAGCTCTGACGACTTGCAGACGAATACCAGTATTCGCACGATGTGCGCGAAACGGATTCGTTCAAGTTGCGCATTTGCGCCAGGAAAGGTAAACAGGCACTCCAGTCAGCACGATGGCAATTCCAATTCCGGAAGTTGCCGGCGCAATCCAGGCTAGATCGACAATTAACAGTGCTGCGAGCAAGATCGAGATGATCGGCACAAGCGGATAGCCCCAAGTGCGATACGGGCGTTGTGCGTCGGGATTTTTGCGGCGCAAGACCATCACCGCGGCGACGAGCAGTATGTAAAAGAGCAGATCCGCGGACACGATGTACTCGAGCAGTTGGATGTAAACGTTTCCGTAAGCAACTGTTCCGGTCGTCGGATTTTTCGTCATCGTTCGCGGCAACGTTAAGAACGCGGTCCAGATTCCTTGCGCGACCAATGCCGCCGCCGGGACGTGAAACGCATTGGTCGTCGCAATCTTTCGGAAGAAAAGGCCATCGCGCGCCATGGCATAGTAAACCCGCGCCCCGGCCAGGATGAGTCCGTTGTTGCAACCGAAAGTCGAGATCATGATGGCGGCGGCCATGCACATCGCGCCGGGATGCCCGAAGACGGCATTCATCATCGCGACCGCGACGCGATTCTGCGGCGCGTGCTGGATTTCTGGAAACGGCAACACTGCGATGTAAGCGAGATTTGCCAGCAGATATAAGATCACGACGATTCCACAACCCCAAAGCAAAGCGCGCACAAGGTTTTTTCCCGGGTCGCGCACTTCACTGCCGATAAATGTGACGTTGGTCCACGCCGTTTGCGCAAAGAGCGGACCGACCATCGCTTTCCCAAAAAGCAACGCGAGCGCGAATCCGCCAACAATTGAAAGACCCGGTTGCGCGATTTGCGAGCTCCAGCCATTTGCCCACGAATCCCACCACGCGGCCGAGCGCACGGTGGAAATCGCGTTCCAGCCCAATACCAATCCGACAATGACAACACCGGCGAGCGCCGCCGTTTTCGCGAACGTAAACGTGTTTTGCACGATGCGGCCAATCTCGAGGCCGCGCGTGTTCGCCCAGGTGAGCAACGCTATCAATAAGATCGCGACCAGCTGCTCGGTCGACAAACTGATTGCGTATCCCCCACCCAACGGCGCCGGCGCGATCAAATAGTTTTCTGGTGCGACTGATGAAACAAACACGCCGAGAAATTTGGCAAATGCGATCGCAACTGCGGCAATCGTTCCAGTTTGAACAACGAGGAACAATGTCCAACCGAAAAGAAATCCGAACGAGGGGCCGTAGGCTTCGCGCAGAAAAACGTAAACGCCTCCGGCGCGCGGCATCATCGTGGCCAGTTCAGAGCAGCAAAGCGCGCCGGTGATCGTCATTAGCCCGGCGATCGCCCATGCCAGCAGCAACCAGCCCGGTGCACCAACCAAGCGCGCGGACTCCGCCGATGTGATAAAAATCCCCGAGCCGATCATCGACCCGATCACGATCATGGTCGCGTCGAGCGGACCGAGAGCACGAACCAAACTGCTTGATGGCTGGCGGCTGGTGGTTTCGCTCATCCGGGAAATTGCCTTTCCGGAGCGCTGACGGTCACGCCTTGCTTTTCCAGCTCCGATCGTAGAACACGGGCGAACTCCACCGCGCCAGGCGTATCGCCGTGAACGCAGATTGTCTCCGCGCGCAAAGCTACATCTACGCCGTCAACACTGCGCACTTTGCCTTCGTTTAACATTCGGAGCACTCGCGCAGCGGCTTCCTCCGGATCGTGGAGCAACGCATCCAGTCGAGTTCGTGGAACGAGCGATCCATCGCTCAAATAATTCCGGTCTGCGAAAACTTCGCGCGCGATCTGCAAACCATGCGATTCACCGGCGTGAGCGAGTGCACTGTTGTCCGGAGCAAAGAGAATCAAGCTTGAATCGACAATTTTTGTCGCGCGTGCAATGGCACCCGCCAGTGTCTTATCGCGCGCCGCCATATTATAAAGCGCACCATGCGGCTTGATGTGATTGGGACGAACACCGGCTGCGTCGGCGATCGCCTGAAAAATACCGAGCTGGTAAGTCACGGCATCGAACACTTCATCGGGCGTAATCGGCAATTCTTTGCGGCCGAAGTTTTCACGATCGAAAAGACTTGGATGCGCGCCGACGGCTACTCCGCGCGCCCGCGCAGCGGAAACTGCCGCGCGCATTGTGTCGGCATCGCCCGCATGGAAGCCGGTTGCGACATTGGCGGACGTCACGAGCTCGAGAAGTTCATCGTCCTGTCCAGCGCCCTCGCCGAGATCGGCGTTGAGATCAACGCGGAGATTCATGGCGCGTGAAGTTGCAAACCGACTCTGAATTGTTCGAGATCGTGGTTGCGCTCCGCTAAGAGGCGGTACGCTTCTCCGAGGGAAACTTCGCGAAATCGCATCCGATCTCCGGGGCGCAGTTGCGCCGCAATCGGAAGATCGATCGTGATCACGTGCGCGATTTTCGGATAACCGCCAATGGTTTGGCAATCTCCGAGCAAAACAATCGGCTTGCCGCTCGGTGGCACTTGAATTGTTCCGGGCGCAACCGCTTCAGAGACAAGATCGCCATCTTCAATTCGCTTCAGTTCCGGTCCCTCGAGGCGCGCGCCCATCCGGTCGGAATCGGGCGAGACGTTAAATAGCTCGCTCGTTAAAACGCGATGCGTTGCAGCGCCAAAACGATTCCAATCCGATCCGCGGACGACGCGCAAGGTCGAATCAACTTTGGCCGTGCTCACCCAATCGTGCGACGCGGACACTCGAGCGATTTTTTCGCTGTGTAAGTTGTCGATCCAACCTTTGGCGCGCGCGGAGTTTTCTCCCAAAGGAACCGTGTCGCGATCACGCAGCGCACGACCATTAAATCCACCGAATCCAGCGCGCAAATCGGTAGAGCGGCTCCCGAGAACAATCGGAACATCGATCCCACCGGAAATAGCAATCCAGGCCCGGCATCCAATTCTAGGTTTATTGACAATCACCTCTTCGCCCGCGCGAACGAGAGCGAAATGACCGGAAGGAAGCGCGGTCGCTCCAATGTAAACATCGAAGTCGCCGCCACACCACGACACCAATCGTTCATCCTCGAAGCGAACACAGAATCCTCCCAGCGTGATCTCGAGGCCGGCGTCGGCTTCGTCATTACCGACCAACAAGTTCGCGACGCGCAACCCGTGTTGATCGAGCGCGCCACCCGCCGAGACGCCAGATTCCCGAAAACCGAGTCGACCCAAATCCTGGACGCTCGTTAAAAATCCCGCGCTAAGAATCTTTACAGTCATGGCTCAAAGCAGACCAGACAGGATTAATCGGATTCGCAGGATTGTTTCGGCTTGGAACTCTTTCGAACTCAATCGAGTTAATCCTGTCCAGTGTTTCATTGTTCCAGGTGTTCAAACTCGCTCCGCGTAATCGAAAGAAATCGAACCCTGTCCCCTGGCCGCAAAAGCGAAGGCGGCTCCTTTTCTGGCCTGAAAAGCCGCAGAGGTGTACGGCCGACGATGTTCCAACCTCCGGGCGACTTTATCGGATAAATTCCCGTTTGCGCACCGCCGATCGCGACGGACCCCGCGGGAATTTCCTTGCGCGGCGTGACATGCCTGGGCGTTGCGAGTT
Source organism: Spartobacteria bacterium (assembly GCA_003167365.1). Lineage (GTDB taxonomy): Bacteria > Verrucomicrobiota > Verrucomicrobiia > Chthoniobacterales > UBA10450 > Palsa-1382. Next base: position 44,926 of record PMTM01000003.1, read on the forward strand.
TCTTTGGAAGTCCCGCCAAAAATGGAAAGCCGGGCGTGAAGCCGACGCAATTAATCCGATACTCGGCCGCGTGATGAAGATCGATCACCTCCTTCGCGGAAAGTCCGGCGTGCCGCGCGACTTCATTCAAGTCGAGCGCAAACTCGGGATCGTAGCAGACGGGAATTTTGATCAACCGAGGCGTTCGCTTCGCGCTCTTCATTTTCCTGGAAACGGCTTTGTGAATTTGCTCGACCATCCAATCGAAAACCGCGACGGGATCGGCGCCAGCAGACGTGACCTGCAGCGGATCAAAGAACACACCGATGGTTGTGTAAGCGGGCGCTAATTCCAAGAGGCCCGGAATCTGTGCGCTTTTTATTCTCTCCAGCGCATCGAGAACGGCGCGCAATGATTCATCGTCTGGATCAGCAGATATGTCTCTAACACGAACGACCAGCGCGGAATCTCCGAGGGGCGTAATCTCCATTATTCAGATGCTACTTTTCCAGTGAGATGAGGGTCTTAGAAGAAGTGTCGCCAGCCAACACTAATTGTTGAGCCTGGGGCGGCAGCGCCTCGACGGAACGATAGCGAATCCCAAACTCCTGAAAGCGCCTTCGATTAAAAACGTAATCGCCGAAGGCCACTGGATAGATGCGGTCTTGGGCAGCGAGCCATTTCAGTTGTGAATTTAGAAGTCTAGTCTTCGCGTAGGACGTGCGAAAGCGCGGAACGGAAACCAGGGCCAGATTCGCGAGCATCAGAGCGATTAGAACGCTGCCGAGAATGTTAGGCAGCTTACTCTTGCTCAGATACAAGACCGCCGCCGCCATAACAGGCAGAAGCCATAGTTGCGGGACATAGCGCGCGTACCATGGGTGTGGCATGGCGAAAATCGTGGTCAGAATGCAAAGTGTTAAGGCAACAACGATCCTGCGGTGTGCCCGCAGATCGTCTCTGGTTCCAAGGCAAAAGGCGACAACCGCGAAAAGCAATATGCCGCTGGTGAGCGGTCCCCAGCCGCATATTCGAATGTCGAAAGCATTATCAAACCATCTGGTTTCATCGGCGCCGACCGTGAAAGGAATTTTAAGAGGGCCGCCGGTAAATGTTTGAGATGAATTATCGTACTCGTTATTGCAACGCCCGAAAACAGATCGCAAAAATGTATCGAAACGGTTTCGTCCGCGAAAGGTGGTCGGCATTTGGTGAACGAGAAAATTTTCTTCGGTACCTCGCTTTGTCTGCTCAAGTGTAAAGGGAAAGAAAGGGTTGCCCGTCTCTTGAACATTTGTCACGTACGGGTTGTAGCCAACGGCCAATCCGATAAAGATCCCAATTGCATACGTGGCGGCAAGAGACGGTAGTGCCTTGAATTTTTTCAATGCGCAGACAGCGATCACGAACGCAACCCCGAACACGCTGACATACACGAGCGCCGTTAACTTGACGTTAACCAAAAGCACAATGGTCAATATCGTAAGGGCGATATTGATTGCGCGTCGCTCGCCTAACTGGAGACAACTGCCCAAGACCATGCACGTAAATAGCGCTGCGAGCTGTCCGTCTACATAAAAGGTAAGGCATTGATTTAAACTTATCGGATTGAGCGCGACGAGGACGCTAAGGATGAGCAATTTCGCCGGACCGAGTTGCGAATATCTCAGACCCGCATGGAGCGCGATGAAAAAGCATGCAGCCATCGTAAGAAGCGTGGCGGCTTTCCCGGCTTCCACTTTGCCAACGAGCTCGCAGAGGGCTGCGGCAGAAACCCAAGGCCCCTTGGCATAATGAATCATCACCTCGCGTTGCAGGGACTGCGGCGCGTCGGCGCGCCCAGGTTCACGAATTGGATTCCAGCCCTCCAATAACTGAAGCATTCCAGTCCCGTGGTAGCCCTGACCGTCACAAGAGTCGTCGGCAAACGAAAAACCTATGAAGAGGGCTAACCCAAGTACAACGCTAAACGCCAGGGCGGCAAAAACCCTCAATCTAAGATCGAGGCGGACAAGTTTTCTTCCGAGCGTGATAGGCAGCAGGAGAGTAACGGCTAGAGCTAACAGCGGCTGCACCCTTGTCAGGCGCCAGCCCGCGAGGAAACCCAGCCAGGTAAATCCAATCAAGGCTGCGACGAACGCGATGAAAAGAAAGGCCAGTAAAAGGGAGAACTCCCCGAGCTTCTCTCTGTTCTCCACTGCAGCGACGGGCATGTCCTGAAGCCTACCGGAAATCACCGCAAGAAGGCTAGCGCAGGTATTCTATTTGGATCGCACGGCTTCGATGTCAATCTTGGGCACGACTTCCTGGCCAATCATCGAGACGGCTTCGAGACTTGGACTAAACATCAATCCGAAGTCGCGGCGCTTAATTGGATCGGCTGTGACTTCCCACCGTGAGTGCTCGTCTCTTAAAGGCGTGACTAATTTTACGTGCACCGTAATCGGTTTGGTCACGCCATGCATGGTGAGGTCGCCGATAATGTCGCCGCTTTGCGCTCCGGTTTGTTTTACACTGCGACTTTTAAATGTGATCTCCGGATATTTTGCGACATCAAAGAGCTCAACGGAGCGCAGATGCTCGTCTCGTTTGTGGATTCCGGTGTCGATGCTGCTGGCCTGAATTCCGACTGTGACCGATGATTGCTGCGGATGTTCACGGTCGATATCGATCTTGCCCTCGAATTTGGTGAACGTTCCCACGAACTTGCCCATCATGTGACCGAGATGGAATCCGATCGAGGAATGGGTCGTATCAATCTTGTAGGTTTCATTTGCGGCCGCGGTGGAAACCATTGCGGCGAGCGCGAAGACAATTGCGCCGAGTCGGTTGGAAGATTTCATGATGACTCCTGTCTATTTAGTCCCCGACGCCAGCGTCTTAAGCAGCGGAGTGCGGGACAGCGGTAATCTCCCGAACAAATTTCCGAGCGCAAAGGCGGGATTGCTTTTCAGGATCTTGGCGTCGTGCACGCCGGTGATTCGCGCCAGTTCGGTCTCGAAGTGCGCGACCGCGCGCAGGTTTGGCTCATTGGCATCGAGATAACCAAAGGCGCGGCGCAAAAGCCCGAACACCTCCGGCTCGTGATGATCGCGCTCGGTGCAAATCTCGATCAGCTCGACAAAATAGGCCGCGGTTTGGGTGCGAAGATAATTTTGCCGGATACCCGCGAAAGGATTGCGCAACGCGACTTCGGTAAGGGTATGGAGATTCGACTTCCGACTCGACACGATGGCGATGTCGGTTTCGAAAAACAAATCCAGCTTGCCGGCAAACGGACTTTTCGCGCGGCGCGCGCCTTTGGCCATGGTTTGAATGCAGCCCAATGACTCCGTGCACCACGACACAATCAAGCTGGTGTCGCTGAACTTCCGTTTGCGCAAGAGAATGGCCGAAGTGCTTTGCACTTCCAATTGTTACTCCAATTCTTCGCGCACGCACCCGGCATTCCCAGACCACGATGCCGGTTAAAACGACGCTGGCCACGCACCCTGCGTGGCCAGCCATCCAAATTTGAATTGTTTTCCGGTTAGTGACCGAAAAAGTGGGAGATCAAAATGTTAAATCTCAACGTCACCTGGTTCGTATCCAAATCCACCTTGGTGTCTCCCGGAAAAATCACTTCATCGTTTGAAGCGAAATGATAGGTGTGACTGCCGTAGTCGGAATGCCGATATTCCACGCCCAGAGTCATCTTATCGTTGATGGCCCACTCGGCTCCGCAGCCACCCGTCCAGCCCATTTGCACATCGTCGCTAGTTTTGGAGAAGTTCGTATCGGTCTGATTACCAATGAACCCATTTCCCCCTCGCGGATTTGCTGCCGCCGTCAGATCGGAATTGTTGAAGAAATCTGTGCTGGCCGTTTCCGTGGCAATGACTTTCACGTCGGTCCAGGCAAGACCTGCGGTTCCATAAAAGAGGAAAGGCCCGGTCGCGTAACCGAAGCGCGCCCGCAGCGATGCCGTCCAATCCGTCTCGGCTTTACGCACTGCGTCGAGCGTGGTATCGGCGATTATTTCATTGCCTTGTTCGACAATAGCTCCTCCATCGTTGAAAGAAGAAGTCGTCTCGGCAAAGCCAGAAGAAAGCTGTTTCCCGCTCGCTGAGGTACCTTGGAAATCGCCTTCCACGCCGATCACCCAATGTCCGAATTGTTTGTTGTACCCGATCTGGCCGCCTCCAAGGAAAGACTGATTAGAACCACTGCCAAAATTGGAAAAAGCGGTGTCGGGGAAGAGAAAAGAGTCAGTACCAAAGTCTGTTGCTTCACCATCACCTGAAACAGCATTCAGATGAGGGCCGGTTATTTTACCGGATGTCATCGCATTAAATTCACTGTATTGTGCATCGACATCCACCGTATCGGTGTACTGACCGAAACCGTAGTTACTGGAGAGGCCGCCGATGTTTCCGCCGATATAAAAACCCGTCCAATTGAACGGTTCGGACTCGATTGCCATGGGTGAAGCCCCCGCATTCGCACCGGAGCTAAGGCACAAAGCCGCGGCGCAAAAAATTGCGTAAGTGAAAAGAAATTTGGTTGGTTTCATGTGGTTGGAGGAAATGCCAGAAATTCAGAGTGTTGCCAAGAACAAAAGCTTCGACAGCGCCAAATTGGATTTTCCAGAGGTTATCGGCAACTCATGCGGGTAACATGAGCGGCGTTCCAGGCCGAATCTCCGTTGTTGTAATTAGCTGCGCGTTTTGCGGCGCTGGTAGGCGACCAAGATCGACATTCCGCCGGCGAAACAAAGGGCCAACGTGCCGGGTTCCGGCACCACGCGGATTGTTCCGTCGGTCAGGAAGGTGGACGTATCCCAGGAGGTGTTGACCGGATCGGCCAATATCGCGTTCGTCAGGTTGAGTGTGGCGGAGCCGCTGAGCGAACTCCAATCAACCAAGTCGAAGGTGGCGCCAAGCGCTGCCGTGTAACCCCCGATGGTCACGATATTCCAAGTGCTGCTGCCGAGGGTTAGCAATCCGCCGACATTAATCTTGTCGGAGGATACCGCACTCCCAAGTTCCAAGGTTACGGCCGCGGTGGAAGCGAGCGAGAGCGAGGAACTGAAATTTGCTGTGCCAACAGAATTGCCGGGGCTCAACGTGCCGGCAATCGAGGTCGCGCCGCTGATGGTGAAGTTACCGCTCAGCGTGCTATTGGTGCCGATGGAAACTGTGCCGGCGCCGGTGCCCGAGCCGGAGGAGTTATTAACGTTCAGCGTGCCGGCAGTGGTGCCGAGAACCGTGCCACCGGTGTAGGTATTGCCGGTCGAGCTATTGAGGGCGAGCAAACCAATTCCGGTCTTGGTGAGCGCGCCATTGGAAACCACGCCGCTGAAAGTTGTAGGCGCTGTGTTGGTAACGTTAACAGTAGCCGAGCCGTTCAGATTGACGCCGCCGGCGAAGTTCAAGGCTCCGGTGCCCCCGAAGGTTGGAGTCGCGCCTAGGAAGAGATTATTGTTAATGGTGTGGGCCGTCGCGCCATTGCTTTGGATCCCGCCAGTGCTGGAGAAATAAATTGTCCCCGTGCCGAAGGCCGTGTCGGATCCGGCCAGGTAAGTGCCGGTCGCGATATTCGTTCCGCCACTGTAAGAGTTATTACCGTTGAGTTGGACGAAGGTAGTGGCAATGGCGTTATCCGTGATGCTGCCGGCGCCGATGATGTTGCCATTCAAAATGAACGCGTTCGCGGCGGTGCCGCCGCCGGCGTTGTAGAGATCGAGCCGAGTATTGCTGGCAATGCTAATGCCGCCGGTGCCATCGCCGGGGCTAGTGCCGACGGTGAACGCGTAGGCGCCATTGAGGAGGAAGGCGGAACTAGTGGAGCTGCCGACGATACTGAGGCCGCGAGTCAACGTGGTCGCGGCGCTGGCGTAAAGCCCATTGAGATTGGAGTTATTGCTAGCGTTAATCACAATCGCAGAGGTGTCTGATCCAAAAATGCTGGGCGCGCCAGTAGCAATGGTACCGCTGACGATCGTAAGTCCTCCGAGCAGCGTGGTAGTGCCCGTGTAGGTGTTGCCCGCGTTGGTCAACGCGATGTCCGAACCATTGATGGAATTCAATGTGACACCGTTCGAACCGGTAATCAGGCCGCTGACGGTAAGGCCGGCGGAAATGCTATTGGGCGTTCCGCCCGTGCTGGAAATAACGCCCTCGGCGCCGCCGAAATTAATATTGGCGCTGACAGTACCTGCCGTGGTGGCCGTGCCTGATGCCGAATACATGAGTGCGCCGCTAGTGATGTTAAGCCCGCCGGTGCCGCTTAATAGCGTGCCCGTACCGGTGACCAGTACGGAATTGATCGTGGTCGCCGCGTTGATCGCAGTCGCTGCCGCCACGCTGGTATTGTTGGTATCGGATTCGCCAGAGGTCAGCGCGGAATATTCAGTGGTCGTGTTAAGAGGCCGGAACTGACCGGTCGTGGGATCCCAAGTGACGAAGCTGCTGCCGAGCGCCGTGGTCGCACTGACGTTGCCCGCGGCAAATGGCAAAATACTAATGTTCGTGCTGCCAGCCGCTCCGCCGCCGCCGATGAGCGTACCAGGTGAAGCAGTCGATGTAATCTCGGCGACGCCGGCACCGGCAGTGTTGCCCAGGTTGGTGCCACGCACAAAAAGCGTGGAGTTATTCTGCCGTGTGATGCTGGAGAAATTGAGGCTCGCTGCCTGCGCGGCATTGGGAGTAACGGTAATCGTGCTGACGCCGTTGGTGAGGTTAAGCGCCCCGGCAACTTCATTCGTCGCGGCCGTGGCATTTCCAGTCATGGCTATCGTCGCGCCACGATCGGTGATGGTCCCGCTGTCGTAGAGACGGTCGGCGTTGTTCGTCGTTGTGTTACTAAGCGTGAGAGTGCCCGCAAGATCCATGCTGACGCTTTGATTAATGCTGCCGTTGCCGCTCAAGGTGAGACCGCTGAAGCTTGAATTGAGGATAGTGGCGCCCTGGTAGGTATTCGTGTTGGTGAGCGTGAGCGTGCTGTTGTTGATGGTGAGGCTTCCGTTGCCGCTAACGACGCCGTTGATGGTTGCTGCCGTGAACAACAGAAATGTCCCGCCGCCATTGCCGAGACTGACGTTGCGCGCTGTGGTCCATCCACCGGTGATGTTATTGGCTATCGTCCCGCCATCGATGGAAATGTCATTGCCGGCTCCGCTTGCGCCGAGCACGGTATCGCCAATCGCCGCCGTCGCGGAGAGGGCAAGCGTTCCGCCAACGACATGCGTACCACCGGTGTATGTATTGCCGCCGGCTGTGGTCGCGCCAAGAGTAAGCGTTCCGGGGCCATTCATGGTGAGGCCGGCGCTGCCACCGCCAGAGATCGTCGCCGTGATCGGTTCCGCTAAGAACGTCAGAGTCGGGGTGGACATGGCCGTCAAGTTCATATTAAAAGTCGCGCCGCCCGCATCCAAAGCGAGCCCGCCCGCGCCAGCCGCGAGCTGATAAGACCAGGGGCTATTGTAATTAATGCCCGTGAGGCTCGGAGTTACGTCCATCGTAAACACGGTCGTCCCGGGCACCGTGCCGATGGTCGTGTTCGTGACCGTATTGAAAGTAGCTACTCCACCACCATCCGGATAAGTGCCTGCGCCAGCCGTGATATTCCACGGCGCTGTGCTCCAGCTTTGCGCAGTCTGTGTTGCAATGTTACCACTCGTTCCGGCCGAAAGTAAAGGATTTGGAAGTTGCGCTCCAGGGGCGGGGTTGTTCAGGTCGTCCCAGTCGGTCGGATCAAGTATTGCTGGCCTTGAGCGAGTAAGCTCCTGCGCCGAAACGAGCGACGGGAAAGTGCAGGCACAGATGGACAAGGCAACAAGCGCGGATTTCTTAAAAGCAATCTTCATAGGCGGAAGTGGATAAGAGCCCACTTTTTTGACGATTCGCACGCTTATAGTCAATACAATTATTGTCTATTTTTAGCGAAATGACATTCAGCCTTTTCAGGTAGGACTTCGGACACGTCAGTTCATCGCCGAGAGACGAGGATTTATCTTTCAGGGGCGGCACACTCCGCCGCTTTCATCTCTACTTTCCCGGCAATCCTCAGTGTCTTCGTACGCGGTATTCATGTAATCCGCGGTTGAAATTTCTCCGCATAAACGGTGTGATGGCACGTGTCCTCGCACGCAGAATTTAAGAATTTGCGACTGAAACAGCCGCTACCACATCGTCCGAAGGCCACGATCGTTGCCATCTGCGTTTTCCTCGCGGCAATCACGTGGCTGGTCTTCGGCCAGACGCTCCGGCACGAGTTCATCAACTATGACGACGACACTTATGTATATAAGAACGCCGAAGTGATAGGTGGGCTGTCCCTGCACGGAGTCATTTGGGCGTTCACGCACAGTCATTCGAACAACTGGCATCCGCTCACCTGGATTTCGCACATGCTGGATTGCCAGTTGTTTGGGCTCAACGCCGGCGGACATCATTTCACCAATGTTTTGCTGCACACGATTGCGGTGATCCTGCTCTTTCTCTTGCTCCGCCAAATGACTGGCGGTCCGAGCCGGACTGGCAGTATTTGGCGGAGCGCTTTTGTCGCAGCACTTTTCGCGATTCATCCTTTGCACGTGGAATCGGTCGCCTGGGTGGCGGAGCGCAAAGATGTCTTAAGCGGTGTCTTCTTCATGCTCACGCTCGGCGCGTACGTGCGATATGTACGAAACCCTTCGCTCGTTCGTTACCTGACGATGTCGATCTTGTTTGCGCTTGGCCTGATGTCCAAGCCGATGCTGGTGACGCTGCCCTTCGTGCTTTTGCTTCTGGATTCCTGGCCGCTTCAACGACAATCGAGCTGGCGAAGATTGATCGTCGAAAAAATTCCGCTTCTCGCGCTCTCCGCTGGTTCATGCGTAGCCACGCTTCTTGCCCAGAAGGAAGCGATCGGCTTAATCGAGCGCTTGCCGCTATGGCAACGCGTCGGTAACGCCTTCGTCAGCTATGTTGTTTACATTTGGCAGATGCTCTGGCCAGCGAATCTGGCGCCTTTCTATCCACATCCCAAAGATCATCTGCCGATTTTGGAAATTATCCTGGCGAGCACGCTCCTGGTCGCCATTACAGCCGCGACCTTTGCTTTGCGAAAAGAGCGCCCTTACTTCCTTACCGGCTGGTTGTGGTACCTTGGAATGCTCGTGCCGGTGATCGGCTTAATTCAAGTCGGAATGCAGGGACACGCCGATCGTTATACTTACCTGCCGCAAATCGGACTCTACTTCGCGCTGACTTGGGCGATTGGCGATCTTTCGGCGCTCTGGCATCGCCGTCGCGAGATCTTGACCGCCATGGCTGCCATCGTAATCGCCGGTTTGACCTGGTGCGCGTGGAAGCAGACTTCGTCCTGGCGCGACAGTGAGAAGCTCTGGACCCATACGCTTGCCGTGACTTCAAACAACGATGTCGCGCATAACAATCTCGCCGGAGTTCGCCTTCAAAGAGGCCAGCTTGACGAAGCGATCGCTGATTACCAAAAAGCCCGGCAGTTGCGGTCCGAGCGCCGAAACGCGGATAATCTGGCAGAGACCGAATATAATCTCGGGGAGGCTCTTCTTCAGCAGGGATCGATGGACGAGGCGATGAGTCACTTCCAGAAGGTTCTTGAGATCTGGCCCGATCATGCGGAAGCGCATAATAATGTGGGCGGCATTTTGTTGCAGCAGGGTCAGGTGAACGAAGCGATTGCTCATTTTGAGAAGGCCCTGGAAAAAGCGCCCGATCTTGCGAGAGCGCATAACAATCTCGGCAACGCTCTGCTTCAAAAAGGTGAAATTGACGAAGCGATCGTTCATTACCAGAAAGCGCTGGAATTGCCGTTCGATCACGGGGAAGCACATTATAATTTGGCCAATGCTCTTTTGCAGAAGGGTGAAATCGATGAGGCGATCACTCACTACCGCACCGCGCTGGAGATGCGCCCCAATCACGCCAACTCTCATAATAATCTCGGCACCGCGCTTCGCCGAAAGGGACTAATGGAAGAGGCCATCCTGCAGTACCAGCGGGCCGCGGAACTGGAACCCGCTTCCGCACTGTTCCAAAACAATCTCGCCTGGATGCTAGCAACGTGCCCGGATGCATCGCTGCGCGACGGTGTCAAAGCCGTGGAGTTGGCCGAGCAAGCCAATCAACTTTCCGGCGGCAGCAATCTCATTGTTTTGCATACGCTGGCCGCGGCATATGCGGAAAGCGGACGCTTGGCCGAGGCTATCGCAACCGCTCAACGCGCAGTGGAATTGGTCGATGCGCAAGGCAACACCACTCTGAGCAAATCGCTTGAGCAAGAGATCGACCTTTACCAAAAGGGTTTGCCCTACCGCGAACGATAGTGATTCGATGTGGCGATTCGACGATTCAAATAAGCTGCATCCAATGTTGAAGACTCTCCGCCGCAATGATTCGGTCGTATCCCGCGCGAGCGTCGTCGGCATTTGCGTTTTTCTCGCGGCAATCACGTGGCTGGTTTTCGGCCAGACGCTCCGATACGGGTTCATTAATTACGACGATAACAAGTATGTTTATGAAAATGCCGAGGTGACCGGCAATCTCACCCTCCACGGAATCGTTTGGGCGTTTACCCATAGTCACGCCAACAACTGGCATCCGCTCACCTGGATTTCGCACATGCTCGATTGCCAGTTGTTTGGCCTCAAGGCCGGTGGTCATCATTTCACCAACGTACTCTTGCACACCATCGCGGTGCTCTTGCTCTTTCTTGTGCTCCGGCAAATGACCGGAGCACTTTGGCGCAGCGCTTTTGTCGCAACGCTTTTTGCCATTCATCCCTTGCGGGTGGAATCGGTCGCCTGGGTGGCCGAGCGCAAAGATGTCTTAAGCGGCGTCTTCTTCATGCTCACGCTTGGCGCTTATGTCCGTTATGCGCGCAAACAAACGCTCGCTCGTTACCTGATGGTAGCGCTGTTGTTTGCGCTTGGGCTGATGTCCAAGCCGATGCTGGTGACGCTGCCCTTCGTGCTCTTGCTTCTGGACTACTGGCCGCTCCAACGACAATCGAGCTGGCGAAGATTGATCGTCGAAAAAATTCCGCTTCTCGCGCTCTCCGCCGCGTCATGCCTCGCCACTCTTTCTGCGCAAAGAGACCTGATCACTTCGATCGAGCGATTGTCCGTCGCGCAACGCATCGGCAATGCTCTGACCAGTTGCGTCATCTACATGTACCAGATGGCGTGGCCCACGCGGCTCGCGGTTTTTTATCCCTATCACGGAACGCCCCTCTTCTCCGTTGAAATCATTCTCGCGGCCATGCTGCTGATCGCGGTTACGGCTATTGCCATCGCCGCCCGGCGAAAGTTTCCTTATATCATAACCGGCTGGTTTTGGTACCTCATCATGCTCGTTCCGGTGATCGGCGTGGTCCAGGTTGGAACCCAAGCGCACGCCGATCGTTACACTTACCTGCCCCAAATCGGACTCTCTATTCTGGTGACGTGGATGATTGTCGATCTTGCGGCGGCGTGGCGATTGCCGCGGAAGATTTTGGGCGCCGCAGCAGGAATAGTAATTTCCGCTTTAGCCTGGCGCGCGTCGCTTCAGGCCTCGTATTGGCGGGACAGTGAAGAACTCTGGCGACATACCCTCGCCGTGACCACGAATAACTCCATCGCCGACAACAATCTTGGGAACGCTCTTCTTCAGAAAAACAGGATCGACGAAGCGATGACTCAGTTTCAACAGGCCGTAGAAATCTCGCCAAACGACACCGACGTCCAGAACAGTTTAGGCAATGCTCTTTTTCGGAACGGGAAGGTTGCCGACGCCATTACGCACTACCGGATGGCTTTGCAGTTGCAGCCAAATAATGCGGAAGTTCGCAATAATCTGGGCAACGCTCTTTTTCACACGGGGCAGATTGATGAGGCAATCACCTATTTTCAGACGGCGCTGCAATTGCTCTCCCAGCAGAACGATGCTCGCACTGCAGAAGCTCATTACAATCTCGGCAACGCTCTTTTTCAAAAAGGTCAGATTGACGATGCGATCGTACAATACCGGAAAGCGGTGGAAGTAAATTCCGATTATACGGCCGAAGCTCATTATAATTTAGGCAACGCTTTTCTCCGGAAAGAGCAGCTGGACGAGGCGATCGCGCATTATCGGAAAGCGGTGGAATTGCGGCCCGAGCACGCTAACGCGCACAACAATCTGGGCAATGTTCTTCGTCAGAAAGGACTCCCGAAGGAGGCAATTCTCCACTTCCGAAAGGCCTTGATGAACGATCCCGGCTCGGTGCTGTTCCAAAACAATCTCGCCTGGATGTTGGCGACCTCTTCCGATCCATCGCTACGCGACGGCGCCAAAGCTGTGGAGTTAGCCGAGCAAGCCAATCAACTTTCTGGCGGCAATAATCCCATTTTTCTGCATACGCTGGCCGCGGCCTACGCGGAAAGCGGGCGGTTTTCTGAGGCTATCGCAACCACCCAGCGCGGAGTGGAGTTGGCCGACGCGCAGAACAACCCCGCGCTAGCGGAATCACTCAAACGCGAACTCGTCCTTTACCAGACAGGAATGCCCTATCACGAACCAATCGAGTAGTCACCGCCGCCACTATCGATTTACGATGTGAAGCGCGCGTTTCTCGACCGCGAGCGCGGCTTCTTTGACCGCTTCACTCAAGGTCGGGTGCGAATGGCAAGTACGCCCGAGATCTTCGGAGCTGCCGCCGAATTCCATAACCGACGCGGCTTCAGCAATGAGTTCCGAGGCGGCGTGCTGCAGGATGTGCGCGCCGAGAATGCGATCTGTTTTCGCGTCGGCCACGAACTTGACCATTCCCTCCACATCTTCATTAGCAATCGCGCGACCGTTGGCGCGGAACGGGAATTTGCCGATGCGAAAGTCGATCCCCTTCTCTTTCGCCTGTTCTTCGGTGAGGCCGACGCCGGCGAGCTCTGGATTGGTGTAAATGATTCCAGGAATGACGTCGTAATTTACGTGACCGGATTTACCGGCAATGATTTCGACGCAGGCAATACCTTCATCCTCGGCTTTGTGCGCGAGCATCGGCCCGGCCACGACGTCGCCAATCGCGTAAATGCCTTCGACGTTGGTGCGAAAGTGATTGTCGATCTTGACACGTTTCCGCTCGTCGAGCGCTACGCCAATTTTTTCAGCGCCGAGTCCATCGGAAAATGCGCGGCGTCCGACGGAAACAAGCACTTTGTCCGCATCGAACTTGAGCTCCTCATTTCCTTTGGTCGCGGTCGCGGTCGCACGTCCATTATCGATCTTGATCGCGGTCACTTTGGCCTCGAGATGGAATGTCATTCCTTGCGCGGTCAGCGCGCGTTGAAGTTGGTTCGATAACTCGAGATCGAAGCCGACAGCGATGCGCGGCAGAAATTCGAGGAAGGTCACTTCCGAGCCGAGCCGGCTCCAAACAGAACCAAGCTCGAGACCGATCGCGCCGGCGCCAATGACGAGGAGCTTTGGCGGCGGCTCGGTGAAGCAAAGCGCTTCCGTGCTGCTGACGATGGTCTTGCCGTCAAACTTCGCGAACGGCAATTCCATCGGCACGCTTCCGGTGGCAATGACGATGTTTTTCGTTTCGATCTCCTGCTTCCCGCCGTTCGATGATTGGACCGACACTTTTCCGGGCGCGGTGATCGTGCCGAGACCTTCGAACGTCGTCACCTTGTTCGTTTTCATCAGCGCGCGGACGCCGCCGGTGAGCGTTTTCACCACTTTGTCTTTGCGTTGCAGCATCTTGGTAAGATCGACATGGACGTTGTCGATCATGATGCCGTGTTTTTGTGCTTCCTTTTTCGCGAACATGAAATGATCGCTGGAAGTGAGAAGCGCTTTGCTCGGAATGCAGCCGATGTTCAGGCAAGTCCCGCCGAGCTCTTTATCTTTTTCGACAATCGTGGTCTTCAAACCGAGTTGGCCGGCGCGAATGGCGGCGATATAACCGCCCGGTCCGGAACCGATGATGACGACATCGAATTTATCCATAATTAAACTGTGGTAGGACGCGCCTCCGGCGTGTCCGACTATTTTTCCCTTCGATACATTACGCAGAATTCGACGGATGGCTCGGAGATCTGTCCCTACCAAATCAAAAATCAAGCGGCAACTTGCTCGGATCCTCGATGCATTCCTTCACTTTGATGAGGAATGTGACCGCTTCTTTTCCATCGACCGCGCGATGATCGTAGCTCAGCGCGAGATACATCATCGGACGGATGTCGATCTTGCCGCCAACCGCCATTGGCCGGTCCATGATTTTGTGCATGCCGAGAATCCCGCTCTGGGGCGGGTTTAAAATCGGTGTACTCAATAGAGACCCGTAAACGCCGCCGTTGGAAATCGTGAACGTGCCGCCCTGCAAATCTTCGATTTTCAATTTGCCTTCGCGTGCTTTCGCCGCGTAATCGGCGATGTCGCGCTCGAGCCCGGCGAAACTTTTCTTATCGGCGTCGCGAACAACCGGCACGACCAAACCGCGCTCGGTTCCAACTGCGACACCGATATCGTAAAAATGGTTCTCGATGAAATCTTCGTCTTCGATACGGCTGTTGAGCGTGGGCACGGCTCTGAGTCCCTCGATAGCCGCTTTAATAAAGAAGGACATGAATCCGAGTTTGAGGCCGTTCTTTTTTGTGAACGCCTCTTGCGACTTGGCGCGCAACTCCTGGACCGCGCGCATATCGCACTCGTTGAACGTGGTGAGAATCGCCGCCGTGTGCTGCGCCATGACGAGTTGCGCCGCGATTTTCCGCCGGAGCGGCGACATTCTTTTTCGCGTGAAACGGTCGCCGGCTGATTGCCGATCTTTTTGATCCTTGACCGGAGGCGCGCCTGACTCTCCGTCACCGGTTTGCTTTGCGCCGCGATTTTCCGCGGCGGCAAGAACATCTCCTTTGGTCAGGCGTCCACCTTTTCCCATGCCACCGACACTAGCCGTGTCGATATGTTCCTCGTCGACGATGCGGCGAACCGCCGGCGATAGCGCTTGCGCGCCTGCCGCTCTTTCCCGCGGAGCCGCGGGCTTTTTTGTTTCATCGGATGCCGATGCTGTTTTCTTTTCGGCGGGCGCGGGCTTCGCTGGTGCAGCTTTTGAATCATCAATCGTGGCAACGACTTCGCCAATTTTCACTTCCTGCCCTTCGGGAACCAGAGTTTCAAGAACCCCGGCTTTTTCGGCAACGATCTCGGTGGAAACTTTGTCGGTCTCGAGAGTGAATAATGCGTCGCCGGCATCGACATGATCGCCAGATTTTTTATGCCAGACAGACACAACTCCGCTGGAAATCGATTCGCCGACGGCGGGAATTTTCACTTCGATGCTCATGCCAGCGATATCTAAGCCCAAAAAATGGCGAGCCACCAATGAAAATGCGGAGATTGTCGGCGGAGCAACGGCTCTTGGCTGGAGATTTGCTAGCTACCTGCCAGCTACAGCAACGAGAAAGCCATGACGCAAAAACGAAGCCACCGCCTGGCCGGGTTTACATTGGTGGAAATCATGATCGTGACGTCGGTGATCGCGCTACTTGCGGCTATTGCCGTGCCCGGCTTTCTCCGAGCGAGAAAGCGATCTCAGGCAACGCGCGTGCTGGAAGATCTGCGAATCATTGATGGTGCGATGTCCCTGTATGCCATTGAAAAGAATAAAGCCTCTGGAGCGACCCTAGTTTTCAGCGATCTGCAACCGTATCTAAAGCGTTCAACTCCTCTCTACAACACCGGCAGAGACATTCTCGGACACCGCTATCGCAACTTTATCGTGGATCAATATCCGCAGATGTCCGGCCGGACCGCAACTGCGCTTTCGGATGTGGCGGACGCGTCATTCTGGTCGCCCTATCAGTGACTTATTATATATAATAAGAGCACTTCAGATTGAAAACGCTTCTGCGACGAGTTGAGCTTGCTCGCGTTTGTGAATGACGAGCGCACCGACGGCGGGACTGGCGCTCGCGTTACGACCGGCATAGGCGATTTCCCGCTTAAACATCGCGCGCAAGCGCGGCTCCATGAAAGTCCAAGCGCCCATGTTCTGCGATTCCTCCTGGCACCAAATCAACTTCGCCGATTTCGGAAATGGTTTGAGCATGGCGCGCAGTTTCTTTTCCGCGAGCGGGTAAAGCTGCTCCACGCGAATGATCGCGGCATTGTCGATCTTTTGCGCGGTACGGTAGTTCAACAAATCGTAATAGACTTTTCCTGAGCAAAGGATCACACGTTTAACCTTGCTGGCAGCGCCAGCCTTCGGTGATAGGAGAATCTCTTCAAAGCGGCCACTGGTAAAATCTTCCTGGCGCGAAGCAGCAAAGTCCGCGCGGAGCAGGCTTTTGGGAGTCATTAGTATGAGCGGCTTGATGAAATTGCGTTTCATCTGCCGCCGCAGAACGTGAAAATATTGTGCGGCCGTGGTGACATTGCAGACCTGGATATTATCTTCGGCGCACGCTTGCAGGAAACGCTCGAGCCGCGCGCTGGAATGTTCCGGCCCCTGCCCTTCGTAGCCGTGCGGCAGAAGCAGCACGATCCCGCTCGGGCGTTGCCATTTCGATTCCGCGGGAACGATGAATTGGTCGATGATCGTCTGCGCGCCGTTCGCGAAATCGCCAAACTGCGCTTCCCAAAGACAAAGCATGTTTGGGTAATCGAGTGAGTAGCCATAGTCAAAACCGAGGACGGCCGCTTCGGAGAGCAAACTATTATAAACGCAAATGCGCTCCTGTTTTTCCGACAAGTGCAACAGCGGGACGTAGGGCTCGCCCGTTTTCTCATCGTAAAGAACGGAGTGCCGTGTGCTGAAAGTTCCGCGCGAGCTGTCCTGGCCGGACAATCGAACAGGAATTCCCTCCAGGAGCAGCGATCCGAAAGCGAGCGTTTCGGCATAATGCCATTCGTACGGTCCACCGTTTTCGAAAACCTTGCGCCGATGATCGAGCACGATCCTTTTAATTTTCGGCTGGAGATTGAAACCCTCCGGTACGCGCGTCAGACCATCAACAATCGTCTTGAGCGTCTTCTCGCTAATCGCGGTGGAGGGCGACGAACTCGTGTACTCGGGCTGAAAGATGGCGGATGATTCTTTGAATTTGGCTTGCTTGCTCGCTTTCTTTTTCTCGATTGACTTTACTTCTTCCAGCGTCATTTCGAGCCGCAGCTCGAATTCGGTTTCGAGCGAAGCGGCATCGTCATCGCTTAAGACGCCGGACTCGAGCAGCTCGCGCTTGTAGAGCTGCGTTACGGAAGGTCGCTTGTCGATCTTGGCGTAAAGATCGGGCTGCGTGAACGCCGGCTCGTCGCCTTCGTTGTGGCCGTAACGGCGGTAACAGTACATGTCGATCACCACGTCGCGTCTAAATTCCTGACGAAAATCGAGCGCCATATCCGTGACCAATTTCACCGCCAGCGGATCGTCGCCGTTCACGTGGAAAATCGGCGCCTCGATCATCTTGGCAACGTCGGTGGCATACATCGAGGAACGCGCGTCTTCGGGAACGGTGGTGAAACCGATCTGATTGTTCACCACCGCGTGAACGGTGCCGCCCGTCCCATAACCACGCAACTGCGACATATTCAGCGTTTCCGCCACCATTCCCTGCCCCGCGAACGCCGCATCACCGTGAATCAGCAGCGGCAAGACTTTGCGCCGATGTTCCGTGTCCCCGCGAATGCGTTGCCGCGCCCGGGCCTTTCCTTCGACGACCGGATCCACCGCTTCGAGGTGGCTTGGATTGGCCGCGAGCCGAATCTCCACTTCCGCGCCCGAACCAAGTTTCCTCACCGTGCGGTAGCCGAGGTGGTACTTTACGTCACCATCACCACCGACCAGTTCGGGAATGTAATTTTCCGTGAACTCGGTGAAGATCACCTTGAGCGATTTGCGCAGGAAGTTCGCCAGCACATTGAGCCGGCCGCGATGCGCCATGCCCATGCAAATCTCTTCGATCCCGCTACCCGGACATTTGTGCAGGATCGTGTCCAGGATTACCATGAGCGACTCCGCGCCCTGGAGCGAAAAGCGTTTTTGCCCGACGTAACGCGAGTGCAAGAAAATCTCGAACGACTCGGCTTCCAGCAACGCGCGCAGCAAAGCGATCTGCACCGGTCGCGGCGTCGCGCGTTTATCCGGCCGCGATTCCAGCCGATGCAGTACCCAATTGCGAATGCGCGTGTTCTGGATGTGCATGAACTCGGCGCCGATCGCGTCCGCGTAAATTTTCTCCAGTTCCGCCATCATCTCGCGCAGCGTCATCCGCCGGTTATCCATGAAAAACTTGGAGGAGACCGCAAGATCGAGATCCTTCTCGCTGAAGCCGAGCTCGCGCAAAGTCAGCAACGGATTTTGCGGCCGCTTGTCCGCCAGCGGATTCACCCGCGCGACTGTGTGACCCAAAGTGCGATACGCGTAAACCAGACCGTCGATCCGCGTTTGCAGCGGACTCTCGCGCACGTCCGCGCTCGGCGCGGCAGCCACTGTGGCGCCATTATTTTGCGGCAGATTCCCCAGCTCAAAGCCTTCGAAAAACGCGGCCCAACCCGAATCGACCGCGTGCGGATCTTGCAGCCAGCGCCGGTAATTCTCCTCGATCAAATCGAGATTTGCCCGAGCGGCGATCGAGGTTCGCATTCCAAGTTTAATCTGCAACCATTACGTCCGGCGGCAAGTTGACAGTGCGGACGGTGCCTCGTTACTTGCTCGGCGCAATGGGAAGATATCGAACACTGGCTCTCGGTCTCATCGGGATTTGCGGAACTCTCCTGGCAAAACCCACGTCTTCATTTGCGCAAGTCGATCCCGCATCCGAGCCATCAGTGCTCGCGGTCGCGAAAGCTTTGCCCGCGGTCGTAAACATCAACGCCGAGCGAATCGTCCGCCGAACTGTGCGCGATCCGATTGACGATTTTTACGCACAATTCTTCGGCAATTATCGGAGCCGTCCCCGAGAAATCCGGCAGAAGCAGCAGAGCCTAGGCTCGGGATTCATCGTCGATCCTGCGGGCTACATCGTGACCAACCAGCACGTGGTTGAGCGCGCGGCCGATCTGAAAATTCAAGTGACCACAAACGACGACAAGACTTACAACGCGCACTACATCACCGGAGACGAGAAGAAGGATCTCGCTTTCATTAAGATCGATGCGAAGACCGATTTTCCATTCATCAGCCTGGAAAACATTTCGCCGAACTTGCTTGGCCAAACCGTGATCGTGGTGGGCAACGCGGTCGGATACGGCAGCTCGATTAGCCGGGGCGTGCTCAGTGGAACCAAGCGTGAGATCACTATCGACAACGTTGAATACAAGGACTTGCTTCAAACCGATGCGGCCATTAATCCGGGCAACAGCGGCGGCCCGGTCATCGATCTCTCCGGGCGGCTCGTCGGCATCAGCTCCGCCAAAATGGCATTCACGCCGCAAGGCATTCCGACGCAAGGCCTCGGGTTTGCCATTTCCGCCGAAGTTGTTCGCAATAGCGTCGCGCAATTCAAAAAAATCGCGCAGAAACAACCCGCCGGAACCCAAGCCCCCGCTCCATCGCCATCGACATCAAACGCGGAACGTCTCTTCGGCATGCAATTGCAAGATTTAACCGAAGAACTTACTGACGCGCTCGGCTATGCTTCCGGCAGCGGCGTGCTGATTAGCGCGGTCGAACCGGACAGCCCGGCCGATCAAGCCGGAATCGAACGCGGGCTGGTTATTTATCGCATCGGCAAGTATCAGGTGAATTCGGTAAAACAAGTCGAGGGATTACTCGGTCGCGCCAATACCGGGACGAGCGTAGACTTCGCCATCGGCATCATGCGGACCGGCGGAGCGGGACAACGGATTGAAACCGTAAACTTGACTGCGCGCTGAATCGGGGAAAAAAAATTCAAACGCGATGATGGTTAGATTGTCTCATGGGATGTTCGCAAAATGATCAAGGTTGAAAATCTTACCAAGCGTTACGCCGGTCATACCGCGATCAAGGATCTGAGCTTCGAGGTCGGGAAAGGTGAGATCATGGGATTTCTCGGTCCCAACGGGGCCGGAAAGACGACAACCATGCGAATCCTGGCGAGCTTTATGCCGCCGACGTCGGGACGCGCCAGCATCGCCGGATTCGACGTTTTCGAGCAATCGCTCCAGGCGCGGGCGCATCTCGGTTACATGGCGGAAAATGTTCCCCTCTATAATGATATGCGCGTAACCGAATATCTCGATTACCGCGCGGCCTTGAAAGGCGTGGCGCATCGTCGCGTGGCCGAACGCGTGGGCGACGTGAAAGAACTCTGCGGCCTGAAAGAGGTCGAGAAAAAATTGATCGCGACGCTGTCGAAAGGTTATCGCCAGCGTGTCGGCCTGGCCGATGCGCTCCTGCACGAGCCTGATCTTCTTATTCTCGATGAGCCGACGATCGGCCTGGATCCGAATCAAATCCGGCAAGTGCGCGAGTTGATCAAGAACCTTGGCAAGCAACACACGATCCTGCTCTCGACCCACATTCTGCCCGAAGTGGAGATGACCTGCAGCCGCGTGACCATCCTTCACAAGGGACGAATCGAAGCGTGCGATACGCCGGAAAATTTGCTTGGCCAAATTCGGCGGGCCGGCGGCATGGTCCTCGAAGCGAAAACAGGAAAAGACAATGGCCCGGAAGAGCTTAAAAAAATTTCCGGCGTGCGCGATGTGACCGCCGAAGCGAATGGTGAATGGGAAATATTTTCACTGCGCGTCGAATCGGGCATTGATGTGCGCGAAGAAGTTTTTCAACTCGCAACGGCGCGGCGCTGGAGCGTGCGCGAACTCAGTCAACGTCGGGCGACGCTTGAAGATGTGTTCGTGGAGATTACGCACTCGGACGAAGCGTGAAACTGATGAATGTCGGAATGATCATTCCACGCAATTACGCGTGTCATCCTGAGCGGAGCGAAGGACCTCCCATATACTGCGTCGATCCTGCCGTGATCTTTTGCGTAACTAAGCACCCATTGCGAGGTCCCTCGCCGTCTGCGCGGCACGGGATGACGCGCATGTCTTGCGTATGAAAAAATTGGGGGTTCTACTCGCACGCGAATTGCGCAGTTACTTCTACTCGCCGATCGCCTACATCGTTCTCGTCTTTTTTCTGCTCGTGAGCGGCGTCGATTTCTACTTCCAAATCGGCTACATGAACCAGCGCCCCGTGCAGTATTCGGTGCAGGAAGCGTTCTTCAATTCGATCTTTTTCTGGTTCGCGTTCATTCTGATTTTTCCGCTGATTACCATGCGGCTTTTCTCGGAAGAATTTAAACTCGGCACAATTGAGCCGCTCATGACGGCGCCGGTACGCGATTGGCAGGTGGTGCTTTCCAAATTTTTTGGCGCGCTCATTTTCTACGTCATCCTCTGGCTGCCGACGCTGTTTTACTTCGCCATCTTTGAGAAGATCACGCATCAACCGGCCGGAAACTCAGTCGGAGCGTATTGGGGCTCGTATTTAATGCTGTTGTTGCTCGGGATGTTTTATCTCTCCGTTGGTTGTCTCGCGTCGGTGCTAACGAAGAACCAAATCATTGCCGCGATTATTTCTTTCTGCGCAATCACTCTGCTATTTTTCCTCGGTCTTGTTCAATTCATCCTGACCGAGGTCAGCGCCGAGATGCGGCAATCGCTCGGCTATTTTTCTTCGATCGAACACATGGGAACGTTCTCGCGCGGCGTAATCGATACCCGCCCGATCGTTCTTTACGTGAGCATGACGATCGTGATGCTGAGCTTGACGTATCAGGCGTTCCAATCGCGCAAGTGGAGGCTGTAAACATGGCCGACGAAAAGACCTCGCCGCTTCCGCCGAAAAAGATCCGCCGCGTCCAGATCGGCCTCAACGTCTTGGTGCAGGTAATTCTCGTCCTTTTTCTCGCTGCGATGGTGAATGGCCTCGCTTTCAAGCATTACAAACGCTGGGATTTTTCGCGCGATCAGAAATACGCGCTCTCGGATAAGACGAAGCGCTTTCTCGACACGATCAAGGGCAAGATGCGCGTCACCGTTTTCTTCGCGAACACGCCGATCACCCAGGATGTGCAAAGCTTGCTGACCGAGTATCAGTACGCGGCCAAGGGAAAGATCGACATCGAGAACATCGACCCGGAGCGCAACCTTTCGCGCGCAAAGGAAATGTTCGAAAAATACAAAGTGGTCAGCGACGAGAGTCTGCTCGTAATTGATTACCAAGGCCACAACAAGACAGTGAAGGCCTCGGAGATGGCCGAGATCGATCCCGGCAACCAAATGTTTGGCGAAGGGCCGCGCGTGACGGCGTTCAAAGGCGAGCAGGTAATCACGAGCGCGATGATGGATCTGGTCGAGGGCAAGAAGAACACTGTCGGTTACGTGCTCGGTCACAAGGAACCGCCACTCGCGGATTCGTCTCCGGTGGCAATGCCAACGGAAGCCACGACAAGCAGTCCCATCACAACCCTGAAAACGTTTATCGAGAATGAAAATATTAAGTTTCAGGAATTGAACCTTTTCGATGTCGGCGCCATTCCAGCCGAAATGAAAATGATCATGATCGTCGGACCGCAATACGACTTTTCCGATCGCGAGATGAAATTGCTGCGCGATTTCTGGGAGAAACAAGGGCGCATCCTGCTGCTAGTCGATCCCGCGGCAAAAACACCGAAGCTGACCGCCTTTCTCAACGATCTCGGCGTGAAAGTGAACGACGACCGCTTAATGGCGAATATCAAAACCGGGATCGAGGAAGTCGCGCGCGTGCGCGACGTTGTCGGCCGGTTTCTACCGGAGACGCCGATCACGAAGCATTTGGCCGATGTCCGCGCGCCTTTTCTCGGCGGGACGTGTTCGCTGACGCTTGAGCCCGATCGCGTGCGCGCTGCGAACATTCAATTGCAACCGCTGGCGCAGGCCGAAAAAGGTTACTGGGGCGAAGTCGATTACAACTCCACCGACGAGGCGAAGTTGCAATTCGATCCGTCCCGCGATCACGCCGCGCCGTTGAACATCGCCGTGTCGATCGAAAAAGGCGGAAGCGCCGACGAACGGGTGCAGATGAATTCCTCGCGCATGGTGGTAGTCAGCAATGCGACTTTCATCCAGGACAACGCGATTACTCAAGAGCAACAAGCGCTCGATTTCATCTCCGGCGCCGTGAACTGGCTGCTCAGTCGCGAGCAACTCATCGGCATCGCGCCGAAAGTTCCAAACCCGCTGACATTTAGTCTCAGCGAAAATGCATTGGGCAACCTGCGCTGGATCATTCTCGTGATGATTCCGCTCATTCCGGCTGTAATCGGCACAGCGGTTTGGTGGCGGCGGCGCGCTTGATTTTTCAATTCGGTTTATGAACTGGAAAACGACCATCGTCTTACTCGCAATTGCGATCGCCGGCGGCGCTTACATCAAGCTCTACGAAATTAAGCGACCGGACACCGCTGAGGCAAAACGCCGGGCCCAGAATGTTGTCAATTTCAATCCCGAGAAAATCAACGGCATTGTCATTTGGAACGGCGACGACAAGATCAATATGCGACGGGACAACAACAAATGGCGGCTCGACGCGCCGATCAAGGATCAAGCCGATAATGCTTTGATCGATAACCTGCTATCCCAGCTGGAGGCTTGGCAAAAGGACGCAGTGATTTCGGCGAAAGAGATCAAGGCCGACAAGAGCAAGCTCGACGAATACGGACTTAACAAACCGAAGCTGCGATTGAGATTGCAAGGCGAAGGCGAGCCGCGGCCGATTCTCTTCGGCAAAGACGCCGCGCTTGAGGGCAAGATGTATGTGCGCCTCGAAAACTCGAAGGAAACCTTTATTGCCTCGCAATCGATCAAGAAAGCGATCGAGAAAAAAGCGGACGAGTTTCGCGATCGGAAGTTGACCGACCTGGTCACGGCACAAGTCTCCCGCCTGATCATAAAAACGGCGGCGGGCGAGATGGAGCTCGAGAAAAAAGGCGAGCACTGGGAAATCGCGAAACCAATGCGCGCGCGCGGCGACGATCAGAAAATCGGCGACTTGATCGCGCAAGTCACGACCGCGCGCATTCAACAATTTGTGGCCGACGATCGCGGCGATCTGCATCCCTACGGCTTGGCCGAGCCGCGCGGTTCGGTAACGCTATTCGGACAAGACGACAAGCAAGGGCAGGCGTTGCAAATAGGCGGCGTGCCCGAGAAAGAAAAAGACCAGGTCTATGTGCGGTCCGTCGCGCGCGGTTTCGTTTACACTTTGCCAAAAAAGGTCGAAGAGACCCTGAACGCCAAACCGAACGACTTGCGCGACCGGCACCTTGTTCGTTTCGAAACGAATATCCTCGATCGAATCACGGTCGACTCGCCGGGCAAAGGTAAAACGGTACTCGCCCGCAAGGAGGAGAACTGGACAATTGCGAGCCGAAAGAATTCGCCCGCGAATTCCGGCGAAGTGAATCGCTTGATCGACAAGTTGAAAGACGAACAGGTCGCGAAGTTCGTTGAAGACGTCGCCTCCAATTTGCCGAAGTTCGGTCTCGATAAACCGCAACTGCAAGTCACGCTTAGTTCGTTTGCTTCCGAAAACACCGCCGAAACGAAGGCCGGCGAACACCCGATCGCGACCATCGCTTTCGGCAAAGTGGATGGCGACAATGTTTACGCGCGCCTCGGTGACGAACCATTTATTGTCGCGGTGCCGCGCAAGTTTCTCGACGAGATTCTGGTCGATCCGTTGCAGTGGCAGGAATTGTCGATCTTCAAGTTCAAGCCGGAACAGATTCACCGGCTCAGCGTCATGACGAACTCGGAGCAAACGTTTATGCGCGGCGCCAACAATGCGTGGATCTGGGCGAAAGGGAGCGGACCGATCAATCAAGTAAACGTGCAATCGCTCTTAAACACCTTGTCGAACTTGCATGCAGCTCGTTGGATTGGATCGACGACTCCGCAACATGGTTTCGACAAGCCGCAGGTCGTAATCGCGTTCACGACATCGCCGGATGATAAGACTTCATACAAATTGATTGTCGGCGGACCGACCGGCAATGGAATGTGGTTCGCGAAAGTGGATGGCCGCGAAGGCACATTTGTGATCAACAATCCGGACTTCAACGCGCTGAAATTGCCGCTGGTCGCGCCGCCTTCTCCATCGCCGGCGCCTTCAGCGAGCGTGAGTGCGTTGCCAATTCCCTCGACAAGCGCGAAGCCTTGATCCTGTAGCGGCGGTCTACGACCGCCGAAGATTTAGATTCGGCGCTCATAGGGAGCCGTTACAATTTTTCCGCGGTGTAAATCGTCACAATGCCACCGGTTAACGGATAAACAGACGCTTGAGTTAGGCGACTCGACTCCATTAGCCGAATCATCGCGTCTCCACTCGGGAAAGCCTCGATCGAATCGCCCAGATAATCGTACGCGCTTTTCTTACGCGTCAGGAACGACCCGAGAAACGGAAGGCATCGATGCAAATAAAAGCGGTAGACACCACGCAAGATCGACCTTGCCGGCAGCGAGAATTCGAGCACGAGCAAATGACCCTTCGACTTGAGTACGCGCGACATTTCGCGAAGCGCGTCGCCGTAATTCTCCATGTTGCGCAGGCCGAACGCGACCGTCACGCAATCGATCGATCCATCAGCAAATGGCAATCGCATCGCGTCCGCCACCATGGTTTTGCGCACACCTTTGCGTTTTGCAATCGCCAGCATTTCTTCAGAGAAGTCCGCCCCGATAATCTCGGCTTCCGGTAAGTTTTTTTGCAGAACAAGCGCGAGATCCCCGGTGCCCGTGGCCAGATCGACAACTGATTTCGGCCGCCAGCTCGCCACAATTTCAGCCGCGCACTTCCGCCAATAAAAATCGACGCCGCAGCTAAGCAGATGATTCGCGAGATCATAACGCCTCGCGATCGATCCAAACATTCCACGAATCCGTTCGGGATGTTGATATGGAAGTAGTTCTTCTTGCAAACGAAGAGAACGTCCAACGCTCAACGCTCAACGTCCAACTCCGAATGATGAGTGAGGCCTCTAGAACCAGAACATTCCGATTGCCGCTCCGAACATCAACAACGTCGTAAGGCAAACTGAGGCGATGCTCAAAGGTGAGCTTGGCTGGTTGCGCATGATTTTCCGATCGGTCGCGGTCAAAAGCACGCCGACGAGCAGGAAAGGCGCGAGGAGTCCGTTGATCACGGCGGTATAGAAGAGGGCTTTCACAGGACTAATTTTAGCGAAGTCAAGAGCCATGCCGACCACGGTCGAACAAATGACGATGCCATAAAAACCCCGTGCCGATTTGAATTTCGCGTCCAGCCCCTGATGCCAGCCGAACGTCTCGGCACAAGCGTAGGCCGCCGAGCCGGCCAGCGTAGGGATTGCCAGAAACCCGACTCCTAAGACACCGACAGTGAAAAGGAGAGCCGCGAATTTTCCCGCGAACGGAATCAGCGCTTCGGCGGCCTGCCTTGAAGTTTCGATGTCAGTAATCCCATGTTTATGCAGCGTTAGCGCCGTTGTCAGAATGATGAAGTACATCACGAGATTTGAAAACAGCGTGCCGACGCCGACATCCATTCCGCGCACACCCAGTTCGTGACGGCTGATGCCCCTCCGGGCAATCATTCGGCGTCCCGCTGCCTTTTTTTCTTCAACTTCCTGTGAGGCCTGCCAGAAGAATAGGTAAGGACTGATCGTCGTGCCGAGGATAGCGACGATCATCGCCCATGCCGCATGTCCCTTCGGCAGCGTCGGAACGAAGGTGTCGTGAGCGACCGCGCGCCAATCCGGACCGACCACGAACGCAGTGATCACGTAAGCAAAGAGCGTGAGCGCGAGCCACTTCAGAATGCTCGCGATGCTGTGATACCGAAAGAAAACCGTCGCCAGCGCGATCGCAAGTCCGAACAACACCACAAGCCAATGCGAGTTAAATCCAAACAGCATTTGAGCTGCGTCGGCCATGCCGGAGAGGTCAGCACCGATATTGATTGTATTGGCGACGAGCAGAGCCGCCGCGAAGACCGTGATCAGCGGCTTGGGCAGCTTGTGCTGGAATGCTCCCGCCAGCCCGCGGCCCGTCACCATCCCAATCCGCGCACACATCATCTGCACGCTGGCCATAAGCGGCCACGTAATTAACGCAGTCCAGAGCTGTCCTGTTCCAAGCAGCGCTCCCGCCGATGAGTAGGTTGCGATTCCGGACGGATCATCGTCGGCTGCACCGGTGATCACACCGGGACCGAGGCTCGAGAAGAACCATTTGATCAGGTTCTTGCGGCGTGGCGCTGGATCCTGCGGCATTGCGGAGACGTAACGGAATAGCCGCTGCCAGGCAACCGCAAGTCAATTGCGGACTGTAATATATCCTGGTCCGGTGATATCCCCTAGACTATCGAAGGCCGCTATTATCGAGGTTTGGATCGATACGCAACCTGGATTGGTGTGCAAATGCTGAGCGAAGCGATTCGCTGCCGCAGTTTTGTTTTTACACACACCATCTCACTCTAGCCCGTCGAGCTAGGAGCGCTTTTACCGATTGCGCGTTGAGGCCGGCGCTTCTCCTTGTTCGGTCTCGTGTGCTCCAGGCGGGCCGAAGAGCATTGAAAAAACGACAAAAACCGCGGCTCGCGGCGCATCGTCAGTTGCTCCGAAGAGCGGCGAGATATCCAACCGAGTGTTCTTGGTCGGTTTCCAGGCGATCGTAGGTCCGACGATCAAGCGATACGAAGGGCTGCCTCGGCTTCCGGCGTCCGTAAAAGTGCTTAATTGCATTTCAACACCGACTTTAAGTTGTTCGCGCGGCAGCAGAACCGGAACCACCGCACTTTGAGCAAAACCGTACTCGCGTCCACGATCGCCTCCGATTTCTTGTTCGAAGAAGGCGTTCAACGCCCATTCAATTTTCTCACAGAAATCCTGTGATAAGAGGAGTCGCAGCTCATAAGCGTCCGGAAGCGGCATGTGTTCGTTAATAAATGCTAGTGCTTCGCCGGGGCCGAGCGGCGCGGGCGGACCTTCGTCGTGCAGGATATTGCCGATGCCAAATTTGTACTCGGCAAAGAGAGTAGGATTAAGCGGAATTTTGTTCCAGTCGGCAAGAGCGTATCGGACTTCCAAACTAAAACTGCGGTCTTGTGTGTATCCGCGAAACCTCTCGACGGAGTTTTCCATCGCCACGCCAAAGCGATATGGCAAACCAATTTCAATTTCTTGGGTGAAAGTATGATCCGGGCTATTGAAATGCAGTGCATCGCCCTCATAAATCAACCCGGCGTAAACCGCCCATGGCGGAAGCACATAGGCATTCGTAAGATTTGCAAAACGGCTGCGCGAAAAGCTAGCGGGCGCGCCGTACGCGCTTTCACTTTCGTCGTCGGTAACAACGACGTTTTCAGAGACAGCCGTCTGCGCTTGAATCGAGTGATTGATGACGAGAAAGGCGAGAAATTCAAATGACGTTGCCGCGGAAATCAGCCTATTCGAAAAATGAGATCGTAGTCGCATGACCTCGCATTACAAATTCGTAATGTTCATGGCAAGGCGTTTTTTTGGGAGATTCGATTTGTCCGACCACTAACCGTTTGATTCGAAACTGGGCTCATTCGGAAAAGTGAGGGTTACGATGGTTCCGCGATTAACTTCGCTATCCACTCTAGCCGACCCATCATGAAGATCAGTGATCGATTTCACCAGGGCCAGGCCCAAGCCTGTACCTGGAGAACTGCGCGATGAATCGGCGCGGTAGAAGCGATCAAATACCCATGGAACATGCACCGCGGCCATTCCGCAGCCGTTGTCGCGGACGGAGATTTCACAATGCGAAAAGTGTTTCACGATCGAGATCGCAATGGTGTCGCCTTCCGGAGTGAAGCGCAGCGCGTTTTCCACCAGATTGCTCACAGCTCGGCCAAACAATACAGGGTCGGCATATATCTGACCTTCGCCTGCGCAAGTGATAGCGACGTGCCGCTCTTCCGCGATCGTTCGATAATAAATCGCAATTTTTTCGATGGCGGCGCGTCCGTCGGATAATGTCCGCTCGATTTGCCCATCCGCTGCTTCGGCTCGGGCGAGGAATAGTAGATTGTCGATTATCCCAGAAAGCCGTTCGCATTCTCCGACGCTCGATTCGATTATTTCTCGATACTCATCAGGCGTTCGTGGCCGCCTCAAAGCGACTTCCGCTTCGCCACGAAGATTGGCAATCGGTGTGCGGAGTTCGTGCGCAAGATCGGCGGAGAATTGCGAAAGGCGGGTAAAGGAATCTTCGAGCCGGTCGAGCATGTCATCGAAGGCGTCGGCAAGCGGTTGGAGTTCCCGCGGCCATCCGGCCGGCGATACTCGTTCGTTTAGGTGAGAAGGTCCGATGAGTTTTAACGAGCGAGTCATTTGTGCTAGCGGGCGCAGACCGCGTTTCGTCACCGTGATCGCAATCAACGCCGACGCGAGAATGCCGAAGGCCATTACCACGGCCAGTAGGGCGCCATACTCCCTCGTGAACTCATCATCCTCCGAGCGGTCTTGCGCGACCTGGATTGTGTAACGCTCCCCGCCTGCCTCCTCCTTTGATGCGATCAGGGAAAATAGTTTACCATTTGTCCGATGATCCACCGGATGTTGAACAGATCGACTTGAATTTTGCGCCGCGGGAAAAATGTTCGAAGGCAATAGGTCATTCATTCTCGAAGTCTCTGCCACACTGCGGCCTCTGGAATCGACAATTCGGACCCAGTACGTCTCATGTTCGCCGCTCGCGCCCGTGTTCAGCTTTTCATTCAAGATCTCGGGTGCGCCGCGTTCATCCAAATCGGCGCGCAAAGCAGATATCTTGTCCGCCAGAAAAGCATTATCTTCTTCGAAGGCGTGTCGAATGACGATCCAGTAAAACACTCCTAAGCCACAAAGGAGCAAGAGCGCCGCTGCGGACGTGAAGAGCAAGACCAGTTGCGAAGCAATCGATTGCGGCTCGCGCCGTTTAATGGGCTTTGAGGACATAACCAACGCCGCGAATCGTTTGGATGAGTTTCGTCTCGAATGGATCGTCTACCTTCGCTCGCAATCGTCGTACCATTACGTCCACCACATTCGTGCCTGTATCGAAGCGAATGTCCCATACGTGCTCCGCGATTTCTATGCGGGACACCACCTCGCCGGCCGAACGAGCCAACTGAGTAAGCAGCAGGAATTCCTTCGGCGTGAGATTAAGCGCGATGCCTGAACGCATCGCCTTTTGTCTTCGCGTATCGATTTCCAGATCGTTGATTCGCAATTGCTCTTTTTGCGGTGCGGAAGAACGTCGCAGCAATGAGCGCACGCGCGCAAGCAGTTCGGAGAATGCGAATGGCTTGACCAGATAATCGTCCGCCCCCAATTCAAGTCCCTTAACTCGATCGCGAACGCTATCGCGCGCAGTAAGAAACAAAATCGCCGTACGAACACCCCGGCCGCGTAATTCGGAGACGACGGCCCAGCCATCTTTTTTAGGCAGCATCACGTCGACGATAAGCAGATCGTATCGCTTCGCTCCAGCTAGCTCTAATCCTGCTTCGCCGTCCGTCACGCGATCCACGGTGTGCCCCTCTTCATGAAGGCCTTTTGCAAGAAAGGCCGCTGTCTTCTTTTCGTCTTCGATCAACAGGATTCGCATCGGCGAATAATCTTAGACATCAGCCATCCATTAATCAGTAGGAGGCGGCGTCGCGATGGCGATTCCGGCGAGCAGAAAAACGATGGCGGCGGAGAACAAACAGTAACGGCAAAACGCATGGAGCAGGAACGCTTGAACGTACAAGAGCCAGAGCGTCATCGCACACATTGCGCACACGGTTAAAATGAAAAATTTGCGCGCAAGCTTGTAACCGAACGCGGCGAACGTGGCAAAGCTGAATGCGCCAAAGTATGCCAGCGCACCGAACGCGGCGATCGGTATGCCGGCGACGCGGGCATAGGGACTGCCCAGAACACGGAAACAGTCCGACGATCCTGAGCATACGACGGTTTCGCCGGTCAAGTATTGCACGGTCAGGTAAGTGGCGTCGGCGAGTCCAGCCAGTGAGATGATGGCCGCGATGGTGCAGGCAATGATTTGAATGCGTGATCGAGCCATTTCCGTGGATTTCCCAATCAAGGCTTGCCTTCGACGGGTAGAGTTGCCTTCATCGCTGCGTCGATCGCTTTGTGCAAGCCTACCACGTTTAAATCTGGAGGAGGCACGGCGCGGCCGTTGATGAATATGGTTGGCGTAGCGGTAACGCCAAGGGCGTTGCCGCGAAGCTGGTCGGCGTCAACCCGGGCTTTGACCTGCTCGCTCTCCATATCTTTTTCGAAACGATCAATGTTCAAACCGAGCATTCCGGCATAGGCGTTGAACAACAGCTGCGGATTGGACGTCGCGCTCCAAGTTGATTGTTCTCGATAAAGCAAGTCGTGCATTTCCCAAAAACGATCTTGCAAGCCGGCGGCTTCCGAAGCAAATGCGGCTTCGCGCGCGTGCGGGTGAAAAGCGGGAAGCGGAAACTGACGAAAGATGACTCGTAAACGCGGACTGTAATCCTTCTCGATCTGGCTAATTGGCCCAGCGAGCCCGCCGCAAGGCGGACATTGGAAGTCGCCAAATTCCTCGAGAGTGACTGGCGCTTCAAAGGAGCCGAGAACGTGCATCTCCTCGATGCCGTCTTTTCCGGGCGCAATCTCGTCTTTAGGGATTGTAAGAACAGGAAGCCTCTTTGCGCGATAGAGCATTGTTCCGCTTCCGAGCGTGAGCAACCCGACCGAGACGACGATTAGGAAGGGCAGATAGCGTGTCATGGGTTCACGCTTTGGCAGAAAATCGAGGCGAGCGAAGACGCGTTTTGGATGATGAACGCTACTGCAACTACCCTAGCTTTGTCGTTTGCGGCGAACAAAGCGCACAGCGGCGGCGCCGAGTCCTCCCAAAATGAAGAGCGATGCGGCCGCTGGTTCGGGGACGACGGTGATGGTGTAAGTGGCCTGCGGAATTGCGAAGGTATGGCCCTGATCGTCAGTGATCACTGAAGTCTTGCCTCCGGTGGTCGTGTTTTCGATCACGTAGGTGCCTGGAGCAGCCGAAGGGCTGATCGAGACCGTTATATTAGCGATGAAATAAGATCCATTACCCAAGCCAGGGGTCGTGGGCAGCAGTGCGCCTAAATCCTTGACGTTTTGTGGTGTCATCGTTTGCGGATAGGTCAGACCGGGAGTTTGCAAATCGGTGAACTGGCTTCCGGTAACGTCCCGGAGCGTGATCGCGAAGTTAAAAGGCGCGTTCGGATTCTGCTGCTCGAACCAGTAGGAAAGTCCCTCCAGATTTGCAATGGTGCCACCGGCCGTAAACGCAAGACTGATCGAGAAGGTAAAGCTCGATCCGGGAGTGTAAGTCCCGGCGTTGGGGACGACGTTGTGATCGTCATAGCTAAACACGGCGGTTTGCGCCGACGACACCGAAATGGCCGCGAACATGCAAGTGATTACCGCTGCCGCGGCCAAGAGGTGCTTTTTCATATGGTCTTTATGGTCTTATCTTTTTATCACAAATGGTTACGGAAGGGAATCCCCAGATTTTGAGCGCACAACGGTGGCGTCGCCGACATTGATGAAGCCATCGACGTTCACATCATACTGGAAATTGGTGGCGTCGAGCGTTGCCCCCGATTGATCGCGCACTTGGATCGTGTCGCCGGCGTTGACAGCTTTGTCCCCGTTGACGTCTCCGTTGAGGAAACCAACGTTTACGCTGGCCGAGGCAAGCGTTTGAGTGTTCGTGCCAGCAACGTTGTTTGCCGACACGGTGATGACTTGCTGGTCCGTAACACCGGTCAGAGTGACGATCATCTGGTTGCTATTGAAGGTCACATTACTGGCGCTGCCGCTGCCAGAAGTAACGCTGGCGGTCCCACCAGTGACTGGATTGGTGAAGGTGAGGACGAGCGTGTAATTACCTGTGCCGTCGCTGCGCGGTTCAATACCGCTGCCGTTTAGCGGCAGAGGCATATCGAATGTTCCGGCACCGCCGCCGTGCGTCATCCGCGAGGCTGCCTGCGTCAACGTTTGAATCGGGAATTTAAACGTGCCGATGCGCGTGTTCCAACTGGCGCTGCTCGAGGCCGAATAATATTCGTTCGTGTGCCAGAAAGTGGCGTTATCCGAGGGATCGACAAAGAGCGAACTGTAATCGCCCCAGCGCGGGGTGGAGTTGGTTTGAGCTCCGCCGCCCGCTTGCATCACCGCTTCGCCTTGACCAAGATCATTCGCCGGATCGCCGGCCAATCGCCCGGCATACCGGCTCGAAGCAAAGATTGAGCTGCCCGAAGTCGAGTAACCGATTGCCATGTTGCCCTGCCCGTCCACCGCGATGCTGGGCATCCAGCGCCACAACCCGTCGTTGCCATTATTCCAAGTTTGCTGCTGCGCCGGCGCGGCGGGAATAACGCCACCAGTAACATTGAACTGGTACCAGCGAACCGCGGTCGGGCCGGTGCCATTCTGGTTGTTGTTGATGGTTTGATCGGCCCACAAAGATTCCGTGCCGCC
The DNA here is from genome assembly GCA_003167365.1 of Spartobacteria bacterium. Taxonomy (GTDB): domain Bacteria; phylum Verrucomicrobiota; class Verrucomicrobiia; order Chthoniobacterales; family UBA10450; genus Palsa-1382. Next base: position 78,404 of record PMTM01000003.1, read on the forward strand.
CAAGTTCTGGTAAACGAGCGGATACATGATCTTGTCGCCAAGGCTATCAAGCAGACGGGATGTCCCGCTTTGGGGCACGATGTCTTCAGTTGAGCTCGTAAACGCGTCAACAAAGCCGTTGACCATTATCGCGCCATTCGCCGCGTGGTTGGCTCCAATACCGAAGGTGGAGTTAGCCGGGGTGACAAAGTCGACGTGAAACTGCCAGGCGAAGACTTGACTTTCAACCGTGCCCGCCACCGAGGAGCTGTTGACTGCCAGGAAATATTCTGCTGCGCCGGCCGGTGGCGCACTTCCGGTTCGGAAGCTCGCCGGTACCAGGCTGTAGACATCACCCAGAGTTGCAGGATCAATCGAGAAGGCGACCGCGCTGGCATTGGGAGCGCCAGTCCCGTTAATCATGTCATTGCGCGGGAGTGCAAAAACGCGCACGCCATTGAATGTCGTATTATTCGAGAACAGGTTGACCGCGAAATAGTAGGCGTCGGGCCACATGCCGAACTTGGGATAGTCGCCCAAATAGCTTGAATTGGACGAATCGACCTGCACGGCGTAAAGCCACCAACCGCCCGCGACCGGGTCGCTGGTCTTGGATACGCCGATGCATTGATAGAAGGCTGTGCCAGGAAACCCGGGAAAGGCGAAATCGCTGACCACCCAGCGGTCGGCCAGATGATCGTAGAAAGCGATTCCATCGCCGTCGTTGTTATTATTGCCGCAGGGATTAGCCGCACCCAAGGCGGAAAAGAACGAATTATAGGTGGTCGGGGCCAAAAGCTGGTTACCCGACTTATCGAGAATCTTGATGCGGGAGTTGACCGCCTGGATGTAGTGATTTGGACCCACATCACCGTCGGTGTCGGGCGGCAGGCAACCACACCCACTCTGAGCGGACGTGATGCCCGGATAGGTCGCCGACGGCGTTGGCATCGCGACGGCCTCAAGCATTTTTCTAATAGTCCGAATTGGGTCGTTCGTCGCCGGTTTGCCCGGTCTTGGAAATGGATAGCGCCTCAAGGGTTGCTCGTTCTCCTCCTCCACTTGTGGAATCTCAGGGAGAGCGCGCAGATCGAGATCTTGCGAGACAGGACCCACCATCGGCACCAGCTGTGGCGCGCCTCCGACCTTTTGATTTTGCTTTAGTCCCTGTGCCCAGACGGACGAACCGGGGAAGATGCCAAACCCAAGCAACACCAGGAAAACGCCGATTGAGCCAAGAACAAAAGCGAGTAAGACGCGTAGATTGAAGAAGGCGGATTTAGCGGCGGAATTTTTTTTCTTCAATGGTGCGTGTGTGGGGACGGGCTAAATTCTTCTGGCTTTATCGACGCGACCTTGGTCTTGGATAGCCAAGTGTATGTAACGCCCCCTTTTCTCCGATGCACCGTACCTGAAAGATCGAGGAAGAAGATGTCGAGATATCAGTGACTGGATACGCGACGGCGGTAAACAAAAATACCCAAAACAACCAGACCAGCCGCAAACAAAGCCAGCGAAGTCGGCTCTGGGACAACGGTGATGGTGTAAGTGGCTTGCGGAATTGCGAAGGTATGGCCCTGATCGTCAGTGATCACTGAAGTCTTGCCTCCGGTGGTCACGTTTTCGATCACGTAGGTGCCTGGAGCGGTCGAAGGGTCGATCGAGACCGTTATATTAGCGATGAAATAAGATCCATTACCCAACCCGGGGGTCGTGGGCAGCAGCGCCCCCAAGTCCTTGAGGTTTTGTGGCGTCATCGCTTGCGGATAGGTCAGACCGGGAGTTTGCAAATCGGTGAACTGACTTCCGGTTACGTCCCGAAGCGTGATCGAGAAGTTGAACGGCGCATTCGGATTCTGTTGCTCGAACCAGTAGGAAAGTCCCTCCAGATTTGCAATGGTGCCACCGGCCGTGAACGCAAGACTGATCGAGAAGGTAAAGCTCGACCCAGGCGTGTACGTTCCGGCATTGGCCGTGCCCACGCCGTCGTTATAACTGAACACGGCGGTTTGCGCCGACGACACCGAGATGGCCGCGAACGTGCAAGTGAGTGCCGCTGCCGCGGCCAAGAGGTGCTTTTTCATATAATCTTTATGGTCTTATCGTTTTATCACAAATGGTTACGGAAGGGAATCCCCAGATTTTGAGCGCACAACGGTGGCGTCGCCGGCATTAATAAAGCCATCGACATTCACGTCATACTGGAAGTTGGTGGGGCCAACCGTTGCCCCTGATAGATTGCGCACTTGGATTGTATCACCCGCGTTGACCACTCTATCCCCGCTGACATCTCCATTGAGGAAACCAACGTTTACACTAGGTGAAGTGCTTAGCGTATTCGTACCCGATACGCTGTTTGTTGACACGGCGAGGGTTTGCTGGTCGGTCACGCCAGTCAGGGCGATGATCATGCTGTTGCCGCTGAAGCTCACATTGTTAACGTTCCCAGTGCCAGAGGCAACGCTCGCGCTTCCGGAGTTAACCGCTTGGTCGAAGGTTAGCACAATGGTGTAATTGCCTGTGCCATCGCTGCGCGGTTCGATACCGGTAGCGCCGCTGAGCGGCAGATTGAGATCAAATGTCCCAGAACCACCGTGCGTCATGCGCGAAACCGCCGATTGGATCACCGGCGCCGGAGCAATATTGCTGCTGGGTAGAGGATAGACGTATGCGCCGCGACTGCGTGTCCAGACGGACAGCGTAGTCGCACCTCGATCCACTTGCATATCCCAGATCATCGCGTGTGGCAGACCGCTGTCGAAGCGGTACCAACTCGGGGATGCCGCGGTAATGTCGTTGGTAAAATAAACACCGAAGTCGGTGCCAGCGAAAACTTGCTGCGGATAATTTGGGTTAACGATGACCGAGTCGACCGGAATGTCCGGCAGGTTGCCGGTCTTATCCAGCCAGTTAAATGACGCGCACGTGGCCGCGCACGTGACTTGGAAGACGTGCCCCAAAGTTGACGGCGTGTTGGCATTAAAGCCGCCAACCGCCGCATATCCGACCGGCGTACTCGCGGACCCCACCGAAGGATCGAGAGCAATGCCGAGAACCGGGCGATTAGGCAAAACGGTATTGGAACCGGTGACATCAACCCAGGTCGCCTGGGACGGAGCCCCTGTCCCGAGATTGAAGCCGATTTGGACATTGCCATCATTGGTACCGGCTATGGCGACGCTCTGATACTTCGGCGAATACTTGACTTGATTGATGTACGAACGGTTGCCCAGCGTTCCTTTGGTCAGGTTCGGGCCTGCTGCCGCGCCCGGAGGGTTGTCCGTGATGTACCAGAACGCGTTGCCATTACCGGTAATCGTTTCCCAGACCCTGGTGGTGCCGGCAATCAGGTGGCCGCAACCATTCGGGCAGTCGTCACCGCCTGAGATACCGCCGTGGAAGAGATTAATTGGCAGGACGAACGACTGTTGGTCGCTGGCCCACCCGCCCATTTTGCTGGACCATGAGGCGCCGGAGACAGTACAATTGTTGACGCAGCGACTGAGGCCGCCGCTGTTGTTGCCTTCCCAGAAGACGGGTTGGGTACTTCCCGCAAGGCCGCCTTGCGTCGTCCCGCCGAGGACGCCAGAGCCGTTCATGGCGAAGTTCGTGACCGACTCAGTAAACACGATAGAGTTCCCCCCAGCACCCGGCACCGTCGCAGTGACGGTGACCGTTCCTCCAGACCGCGAGGCTGTCGCAGTCCCAGGGATATCGGCATTGATCGCGGTGACGATATTGTTGCCCTCCGTCGTCGTGCTCGATGCGGTTTGAACCTGTCCCGTGCCGCCCCGTGCCGCCGTCTGAAATGTGAACGTTTGCGAGCCAATCACGAACGTTTCACCGGCAACCGCGCCGCCGGTCGTTAGAGTGATCGCACCGACCGCCTGTGAGGGTCCCGTGCCAGTTGAGTTAATTTGACCAGAGAATCCGTCGCCACCCAAACCCATCTGCCACATCACGGCTCCGGTCGGGGTGCCCGAAAATGTCACCGAGCTGGGACCGTTGTCCTGGGCGCCACCGACTGCGGCCGGTGCCGGGTCATTGGCGAAGTTGCCGCTGATGTCGCCGGCGTAAAACTCAATGGCATTGATGCCGGTGTCCATATTGAACCAAGTTGGCCTTACAGAGCCCGCCACCGCGGCGGAGGCGTTGGTGGTACCGTGGATGCCACCGTCGTCACCCATGAGCAAGATGTCGGAATTGCCAGGTACAAAGACCTGGGCGTGGTGGTCGACATGCACCACGTGATTGGCTACAGGGGTGCCGTTGTAACCGCAAGTGGTATCGTACCAAGAGATGCCAGTGCGGCTCACAAGCCAGGTTTCGAAGGTGTTAAAGAAAGCGCGGTCGGGATTGTTCGGATCGACCGCGATGCCCTGATCGTACCAATTCTGCGGATAGTCGCCGGCAGCAGCGCTACAGTTCAGGAGCGAAGCACCGGGCGAGCCAGTCAATAAATTCCAGCTGGTGCCTCCGTCGATGGTGACCCAGGCGCCGAGCTGACAGCCGCTGCCGCCCCCGCAACCGCTATTGCCATTGGCCGTAATAGATCCCACCTGGGCATAGATGACAGATGGGTTACTCGGCGCGACGGCAATATCAATGCGGCTGAGCTGGTTGCCAGTGGTGGAATTGACATATGGCGAGCCGCTGCTCGCATTCATATTCGTCGCGCCATTCACAAAGCCATTGGCGTTGCTGGTGATTGAAGTGAAGGTTGGGCAGCCGCTGGCGGGCATGGTGGCACTGTAGATGCCGTTGGCGCCTTGATTGCCCAGATCGTACTGCACCGGAGTGGCGAAGCCGCGTACGCCGACCGCCGCGAGGACCCGCGTGCTGCCGCCGCCCATGTTGGTCAGCTCGAGACCAGTAATGTCCTGTCGCTGTGAAGAAAAGCTATTGGTCGCGCACTGGGTCCAGGAAACTCCCGCATCGTTTGATATATATAGACCCTCCTTCGTGCCAGCCGCAACGTTGTTGCTGTTATTGGGGTCGACGCGAACTTTGCCAACCGCGTTATATTGGGGGTACTGGCCCGCCGGCTCGGTATAGTCAGGTCCGAAAACGCTGGAGCCCAAAACCGTCCAAGAGGCGCCGGCATTGGTGGATTTCAAGATACCCTGACTGCCCATTGAAAACGAGCCGTAGTTCAGGTCGCCGGTGCCGGCATAGATGGTGTTGTGATTGTGGGGATCAATCACAAGAGTATCGATGCTGGTGGTGGCGATCAGTGGATCATCAGTGACCACGCTCCAGTTAGTGGAGCTGCTGCAGCAGTTCGTGGTCTTCCAGACACCACCGCCGACGCTTGCGGCATAAGCAACGATGCTGCCGTTGGTCGTCGTAGTCGGGTCAATCACGATGTCGTTGACGCGGCCCTCAGTGGTTCCATAGTCATAACAACCGGTACAACCGGTCATGTGTTCGGGTAGAGGACCAAGAGCGGTAAAACTCGTGGTGCTGAGCGCTAACGGACTGACGGGCGCAAGCCGACCTTTCACATTGGCCTTGGCGCTGAGTTTGGTGAAGTTTCCCGCGGGGATCCCCCTCGGTATGCGCTCATGCTGGGCGGCCGCCTGACGCACCCAAGCCGGGTTAAAGTTCCCCGTAGGATAGGTCAAGCGATCACTCCAGAATTGTTCCAACCGCCCAAGATCGATAGCTTCGTTCTCCGGGTCCTCACCAAATGTCGGCATATCGCGCGCCAGCCGGTTATCGCGCGCCACCGGCTTAGGGGACGGGATGAGCGCAAAAACAACAAGTGCCACGCCCACGGAACACAAACCGAATCCGATCAGGGCGCGTGGATTGAAGAAGGCGGATTTAGAAGCGGACTTTCTTTTCATTTGTAGAACCTTTCCAGAGTGTCTTGTAAGAGCCCAACGATGTTCTGATCTTGTGTTGGACGACCTACATGTATGGAACGCGCAAACGGATGTCCCGCTTTTTTACATTACATTTCTGTAATGTTATACTCAGTGGAGCCAGTCTGGCGGCATTGACGATTTTAATGGCTTGAGGAAGCTGAGAATTTGTTAGGCGGCGACGAGAGAATTGGGCGAGTCGAACAAAAGGAAAATGTTCAACCGGCAATTCGTCCGGTTTGATCCGAGCGCATATCGGATCACGGTCCTCACCGAATTCGCGCGTCTAGCCTCAGCGAACCCGCATATATATATAAGAAGGCGGACACTCGGAACGCGAGAAAACGAAGTGATCCGCAAAGGCGAGTGTAAGTCTCGCGCGTCTGCGATTCCGCATATTATCGAAAATAACAATTCTGCATCTACATCGCAGCATTGGGTTCAAGCGGAGGCGAACACCTGATTCTGTACGTTCGTTGAATATTTGAGTACTTTCTGCGTGTCCAATGTCCAAGAACGAACGACCTCCTGTAGGCACGCTTAGGCGACCCGATGACTTCCCGTAGCGCCGGGCTCGCGCGAGAAACCGTCGCCAGGCGGCAGCCGATCGAGCTCGTCCATTTGGATTTTCACGCTTGATTTCCGCGGAGTCTGTCGCTCAGCTTGCGTCCCTGACAGGCAATGTGTCTCGCCGCATGCGCAACCCAAGTATGAGAGGACGTCATCACGTTAGAACGACCTTCATGTCGGTCGGATTCGCCGCAATGTTTGCCTCCGCGACACCCAGCCAAGGGGATGAAACCTCTGAAGAGATCAAAACGCTCAAGGCACAAATCGAATCGCTTGCCCAAAAAGTCCATGCACTCGAGCGCAAGCGCGAGCTCGACCAGGCGGTGGTTGCGGAAAAGGCCCAACTGGCCGAGGAGAAAGCCGACGCCGCTCCAATAGTGACCGCGGGGCCGAGTGGATTCAGTCTCAAATCTGCTGATGGGAATTTTGTAATCGGGTTCCACGGCGTCCTGCAGTTGGATAGCCGCACGTTCATTGATGAGAATCCCAAGTCCGTAGGCAAAGACACTTTCCTCCTACGGCGCGCGCGGCCCATTCTTTCAGGAACGGTTTTCCACGATTTCGAATTTATGTTTGTGCCAGATTTTGGGGGCAGCACGACGCAGATTTTTGACGCATATATGAACTATCGCAATCGTCCTGAGTTGCAATTGCAGGTCGGCAAATTCAAATCGCCCGTCGGCTTGGAGCATTTACAAGCCGACGTCAATACGACGTTCAATGAGCGTTCCATGGCTACCGACCTGGTGCCTAACCGCGATATCGGCGCGGAGGTACACGGAGATCTTTACGGCGCCGCCTTCAGCTACGCCGTAGGGATTTTTATCGGCGCGCCCGATTATTCCGGAACGACCACCAATGCGGATTACGATAACAACAAGGCTTTTGCTGGAAGAGTTTTTTTGCAGCCATTCAGACCTACGGCGATCCGAGCACTAAGAGGGCTCGGTCTCGGCGTGGGCGGGAGTTATGAAAACGATCAGGCCAGCAGTAATACAGCCCTGAATGGTCTGACGCCCGGCCTTCTGACAGATGGGCAACAGATTTTCTTTAGTTACAGCAGCAATGTTTTCGCCAGCGGCCCTCACTGGCGGGTTGCGCCGCAGGGATATTATTATTACGGGCCGTTGAGCCTTCTCGCCGAGTATGTCGTGGATGATCAGGAGGTCATGAAAATAGCGAATAATCCCCTGATTGCGGATTTGCAGAACCGCGCATGGGAGATCACGGCTGGATGGGTGTTAACCGGAGAGGAGGCGTCTTACAACGGTGTAACGCCAGAATATCCTTTCGATCTTCGCACCGGGCACTGGGGCGCGCTGCAGCTGGTTGCGCGGGTCTCGGAATTAAGAGTAGACAAGGATGCCTTTCCCGTTTTCGCAAGTATTGCAACTTCCGCCTCTGCCGCGCACGAGTGGGCCTTGGGGTTAAACTGGTACCTTAATCGAAATGTCCGCGTTAATGTGAGCGGGTCGCGGACCACCTTTGACGGCGGCAACGGAGCCCAGGCGATTGTGACAAGACAGTCGGAGGAAGTAATCTTCACGAGGGTTCAGTTAGGCTTTTGAATAAGCCATTTCCGGGAAGTCAACGCAAAGCCTCGGCACGCGCGCATAATTGTGTCGAAATTCGTCGTGTGAAAGAGGGACAGTGCTCAAGTCCGTCTTCGCAGCACGTCAGAGGCGAATGAGTTAGCGTTCTACGCACTAACCGAATGAGGCATAATCAGAACGACCGGCTGCTGGCGAACGGACATTTAGGACTGCCCACATGTCCTTTAGCGCGGGCAGCCTTATGCCGGTATCGGTCATTAGGGTCCGATCGCAAGCCGAATGCATGGAGCTTTTTTTCCTAACCGTTTCCGCTACGATCGCGGCCTATGTTGCCGATTAGCGAAAGGCAGGAGCGCGGTAAGGCGTTGCGCAACAAAACAAGGCGCGAGACCAACGCCGAATGGTCTCCGAAAAAAGGGAGAAGTGATCCAGTCGCCACAATCCTTGCCGCGAACAACGACCGCCTACGGCACCTGCTGCCAATCAAGATGGGCAGAATGGCGGCAGGACCGTTCGCTTTTTTTCGCGGTGCCGCGCCTCTTATGGCAGCTGATCTGGCCACGTTGCCGGTCTCAGGTTTGCGTGTTCAAATTTGCGGCGACGCTCACGTCCGCAACCTCGGCGCATATGCGGCGCCGGAGGGACATCTTGTATTCGATATCAACGATTTTGATGAGACAATTCCAGGACCGTTGGAATGGGATTTGAAGCGGCTCGCAACCAGTCTGGTTCTTGCCGGACGCGAGGCCGGGGAAGGCAAGAACGCCTGCCGAGAGAGTGTTGAAGAAATGGTGCGCAGTTATCGCACTTCGATGAATCGCTTTGCCGCAATGAGCGTGTGCGATTTGGCCAGGGCGGAAATTCGTCGTGGAGCCAAAGGCACGCCAGTGCATGCCGTTTTGCAGAAGGCAAGTCGCGTGACGCCTAGCGGGACGTTGAAAAAACTGGCGGTCGTGGTCAGGCGAACTGGTCACCGCTTTCACGATCGTTTACCGGTCTTGCGACATGTTGATACTAGGACGCGCAATGAGGTGCTTCAATCGCTGGGTCGTTATCGCAAGACCGTCCCGATTAGCCATCAATGGATACTGCAAGCGTACGAGCCAGTGGACGTTGCGTTTAAGATCGTGGGGACAGGAAGCGTCGGGACGCGCGACTATGTCGTTCTACTTTTCGGCAACGGTGTCCACGACCCGCTTATCCTCCAAGTTAAAGAGGAAATGCCTTCTTGTTATGCGCCGTACCTTTCTGGCATACCGGTTGTCAAACATGAAGGGCGGCGTGTGGCTGAAGGCCAACAGAAAATGCAAACGGTTGCCGATCCGTTTTTAGGGTACACGACAATTGATGGCCGACATTTTCTTGCGCGGCAACTCTCGGATCACAAAGCGTCGATTAATCCCACCGATCTCAAAGGAACGGCTTTACTCGAATATGCGCTCGTTTGCGGTGAACTGTTGGCGAAGGGCCACGCGCGAACTGGCGATGCCGCTGCAATTGCGGGCTATTGCGGAAACTCCGCTAAGCTCGACGATGCGCTGGCAAAATTTGCGAAACTCTACGCCGATCAAACTGAAAGCGATTATGAGCAGTTCAAAAAAGCAATCGCCAAAGGCCGAGTGCGCGCCGTGCTGGGGAAGTAAAAGTTGGGGATCGTAGTATTAGATTTACGCCCAAGATTTTGTGGATACGGACGCTAAATAAGATCAAATCTACTTGGGCGAATTAACAGCTTAGGATCTAAATACTGTTGTCGGTTGATCTGGACTGATGCCGGTTGAATAAACGCTCGGCGAGACGCTCCACCGGCCGACCGAAGAACAACGCGAACGCGGTCAGACCAAGAGCGATTGCTAATATTGACCAGTAACCGAGTCCGCATGCAATTCCGAGCACGGCGCAGATCCAAATCGTCGCTGCCGTGGTGAGTCCTGTTACATGGCCGTTGGGATCGCGCAAAATTACTCCCGCGCCCAAAAATCCAATGCCTGTGAGAATACCTTGTACGACCCTTCCGATTGCGTTTGGATCAATTGCCAAAGAGTGGTTTGGGGATTTGAGCACAACAATCGTTGCGACGGCCGCTCCAAGGCTGACCAAGGCATGAGTTCGTAAGCCGGCTGGTTTCCCGTGCAGCTCGCGGTTCAAGCCGAGCATGCATCCAAGAATCAGCGCCGCGCCTAGACGTACGGCTGTTTCTTCATTGCCGCTTAGCACAATACGATGCATTGATCACGGACTTCCGACTGAACGCAAGCTCTTAGTCATCAGTTCAGATATTATGCCGCTTTAAGACTGGCGGCTCGGGGAGATGCAAGTGGCAGCCGGTTGAATCACTCTAGTCAAGATCGACATATAAAAACGAAACACCGGGAGCCGTCGACTGCAGCGCTTGGATCCGGCTCAAGATTTGACCGGGTCGTAACTTTAGGCTGCTGGTCGGTATAAAGCCATGCCACCAGCTTGTGCTGGCCAATCACCTCCAGAGCACGCGCGGCCGCGGCGCGAGAAATAAAACGAGACTGAATCACCGTCAGATCGGGCTTCACAAAAACACCGCCGTTAAAGCCGGCGACGATGGTGTCGATTTTCAGGTCGTCGATCAGCATCTTCATGCCGCGCGGCGGACGCCCGCTCGTGATCGTGAACCCGATATGCGCAGCCCGCAGATCTGCAATAGCAGCTCTTGCCCGCGGCGTGACGACTTTATTTTGTGTGACCAGCGACCCGTCCACGTCGGCGAGCATTAGGGAAATCTTTGTGGAATTGAGGTAAGGCTTCATCTTCGGATGTTCTATGTATGCGCGCTTTCCATCTGTTCAGAATACTTGCCTTCAACCGCGAGCCCATTGCACTTGGCACGATGGTGCAGAGCTTCCTGAGCTGCCGCGACGTTATCCGCAGAACCTTTCCAGATTTTCATCGCGGGAGCCTGGAGCGCGCGTCCAAAGGAGAAACTCAACCTCCAGGGAACATCGCTTACTCTGCAAATGGCGTTCAATCGCTGCGTAGCCGCTTCATCACTTTGTCCTCCGGAAAGAAAGACGATCCCGGGAACCGCGGCAGGCACAGAACGAAGCAAACAGAGGATGGTCGCTTCAGCTACTTCCGGAACATCGGCTTTCTGCGCGCAGTCCTTGCCCGATAACACCATGCCCGTTTTGAGAAGCATTTGTTCGAGCACGACGCGATGCTCAAACAGGGCGGCAAACACGCTGTTCAAAGTGACCGTCGTGACCTCTTCGCACCGACCTATGGAATGGTTGCCGTCCATTAACACCTCTGGCTCTACTATCGGCACTAACCCGGCTTCCTGGCTGAGCCCAGCAAACATCGCCAGCGCCTCGGCATTCGCTTCGATGCAAGTGCGGGTTGGAATGTGCTCGCCAATCGTAATCACCGCGCGCCACTTGGTGAAACATGCTCCGAGTTCCCGATACTCCTTGAGTCGCTCGCGAAGGCCATCGAGCCCCTGAGTGATTTTCTCGTCGGCGAAATTGGCTAGGACTACGGCTCCCTTATCCACTTTGATGCCAGGAAGCATTCCCTGTTCTACCAGCGTTTCGGGCATGAGAACGCCATCCTTTGCCTTTTGACGTAGCGTTTCGTCAAATAGGATGACGCCGCTGATGAATTCATCTAGTCCGCGAGTCGTGAACAGCATTTCACGATAGCTCCGCCGGGATTCTTCCGTGGATGGAACATTAATGTCCGCGAATCTCTTTTTGATCGTCGGCAAGCTCTCATCGGCCGCCAGAATGCCTTTGCGAGCAGCCAGCAGTGCGCCGATCGTTGATTCCATTGTCGGCGCAGTCATAAGTTTTCGGATGGGTTAGCTCACTTAACAGTGAGTTATAGAAAGCATTTTGAAAGGAGACGTGGGTGGGCGGACGATTTCGATCTGCCATTCACTTTTCAATGCCGATCACCTAAAAAGCCCAAACGTTCAATGTTTTTGTTCCAAAGCCTCTGAACTGCTTGCCTGACGTCAGTCAGCTCGCGGTCAATAAGCAGCGCGTCGGGTTGACCGACATCACGGTCATTTCTTCGCGACAAAGAGCCCGAAAGCCATCGCTCCCTGGGCGTAGGCCTGTGTCATTAGAGGAAAAGATCTCACAAAACGACGGGTGGAAGCATCAGCAAAACGCAGCAAGCACCTCACCGCCAAACGATCGGCAATACGCGAGCAATGGGTCCACGTCGGCTCGATGCGGCGGGTGATGTCTTCGGCGGTCGCGACCACTAGGCCGCTCTCCCGCATCCACCTTTGGTAATCGCTAAGACTGTCGAGGCTTGCACTGAGCATGGCCTCTGCGATGGTCGCCACCAGTTTCTGTTCATCTTCCGGCATCGGTCCATCGCGTCGAAGCCAGGCGCAGACGGCCAGGATCCCCCCGGGTCTCAAGACGGAAGCACAACGTTTGAAAAACCCTTTCTTGTCCTGAAAGTGTTCGCTGCTTTCCATGATCCAGACCATGTCCACGCTCTCGGGCACGGGCTGCCACTGATTTGCATCCGTGACTTGAAATTGAACCCGATCGCTTAGACCTCGTGCTTTTGCCTTCTTGGTCGCCATTCTTGCTTGAACTGGACTGATCGTGAGGCCAGTCACTTGGCAGTCGAACTGATCAGCCAGCCAGAAGGCAGAGCCCCCGAGGCCGCACCCAATATCCAGCACGTGAGTGCCACGAACCACACCGGCCCGTTCGGCCAGGCGCTCCATCAGTCGAACTTGGGCTTGCTGGACAGATTGATCATTGTCCCAATAACCATGATGAAGATGTTCTCCCCACAACAGCCGGTACAAGAATGACAATCGGTCGTAATGTTTTCGGATGTGATCGAGATCGACATGGAACTGTGGTGATGGGGGCATGTTGGATAATTCTTGCGAGGAGCGGCCTAACGATTTACCGGAGTTTTCGAGCTGATGCGGTCCAGCTCACGTGAATACAGTTTGTTATTAGGGAAGCGATCGCGCAGTCCTCTCAAAAGTTCAGCGGCCTGTTCCAGATTCTTGTCGCGCAGCGCCGCAACCGCCAGTAAGAGCTTCGCGAAGGGCTCTAGGTAATAACCGTGGAGGGCGGTAATCCGAAGGTGTTCGAGTCCTTTTTCACGATCGATTCTCGACCCCGTCAGTCTGAGCAAAACGCGCAAAGGGGCTGGCTTTAGACTCAGCAGATAATTCTCAACGCCCGAACCGAGGTAGGCGTCAAATGCGCCCGGATCAACCGACAGGAGTTTGTCGGCATAAGGGCGACCTTCTTTCGTGTAGCTCAGCGCGACGAGGTTCTGTTTGTCCACAAGCGCGGCATAATCGGCGCGCAGGCCGTAGGTGAGAGTTTTTACAAACAGCGCATTCCCGTCATTGGGTGATTTCTGAAGGGCGGAGTCGGCCAAGCTATCTGCCTGGTTGATCTGTTGGTTGAAATGCAACCTTACTTGTGGATCCGGCTGCAGCTTCTTCCGGTCCGCGAATCGTGCGTCGTCGACAAATAGCTCGGATTCGAGCGCTCCCAAACGGGCTAACTCGGAGAAAAGGTAGCCTGCTGCATCAGACGCGGGTCCCAACGAATCGGCAGGATGGCTCTGGGTCCATTGCCCGAAAATTCGGTGCGCCTCATCGAACTCCAAGTCATACATCTTGAGCCAGCCTTGATAAATGTCGTCGGATCGAAGGAGGATCGAGTCCGCCGCCACGATCGGCGAGATGCAGGTAATGACACTCAGGAGAGCGGGAACAACAATGCGCGTCACTAGCTAAGTCTTGTAAGAGTATACGCGTCTCAAGTTGCGCTCGATCAGCTTTGGAGAAAGTAGCCTTGTCACAACCCGGCGTCCCGTCACCAGCAGAGGGTTCTGCCATTGTCCGATGTGCCCCATCAAGAGAGAGCGTTGCTGGATTCCCTTGGTGCGGTGAAATCGCAGCGATTCATAGCGACGAAGCGCGCTATGCAGAGAGGCCTCCCGATCGACGCACTTAGCCAGGACGAGCGCATCTTCCAGTGCCATGCATCCGCCCTGTCCCAGATTCGGAGTGCAGGGATGCGCCGCATCGCCCAACAAAGTGACCATCCCATCACCCCATCGCCGCAGTGGGGCAAAGTCGCGGGCGCCATTTTTTAGGATTCCGTCATTCGCGGTCGCATCGATAAGATCCGCAACCGGTTCGTGCCATCCGGCGAACATATTTTGAAGCTCTCGTTTCCGTCCACAAGACGCGTCAAGATGGCGGGAAGGCACGTTCGCGGTGGCGTACCAGGTGAACCTTTCATGGCCGGTATTGAGAATTCCAAACCTTTTCCCAACTCCCCAAGTTTCGCTGTTGGAGCCAGGCGGAACTGCATTGCCATCGTATCGCGCCAGGCCACGCCAAACGGTATAACCCCGGTAAATCGGATCGGAATCCCCGAATAACTCCGACCGCACGCGCGAACGAATGCCGTCGGCACCGACCACGGCGTCGTGTTCCGCAACAAGGCCGTCGCTAAAGAAAAGTCGCACTTTGCCTCTCGACTGCTTTAGACACTTTAGGTCGTATCCAAGGCAGACACGTTCCCGCGGCAGAGCCATCAGAAGCACGGCCAACAGGTCGGACCTCCGCATGCAAACAGCGGGGACGTCAAATTTTCCAAGCGCAATGTTCATCAGAACTTTGCCGCAAGTCGCCCGTACTAAGAAGTGAGTGTTCGGACCGCTGCAAGCCAACACTTTTTCGAGCAGGCCCATTTCGCGTAACACGCGGGTGGCGTTGGGCCATAACATCATCCCTGCGCCGACCTCGTGCAGACCCGCCGCCTTTTCGTAGACGACCGCGTTGATGCCAACTTGATGAAGAGCTACCGCCGTGGCGATTCCGCCGATCCCTCCTCCGACAATCCCAATACTTTCGGCGCCCATGTTCTAATCACTCAAGAGACGGGATAGAGGATCGAGAAAAGTAGCGCAAAAATTTGCCGGATGGAAGCGCGCCAAAACCCGAAGATTAAGAGCATCAATGCGCGATTCCGTAGTGCCGCGTGAGGCACACTTTCTCTTCTGGGAGTTCAAAATTTTCTTGCAGCGTCAAGATCCCCGACGGCCGCGTGTAAGTTGGACATGAGAAGGCTGATTCCGTTTAACCCCAGCTCGTTGAAGAAACTAAATGGAAATATAGGGTCTAGGGTTTACTCACGGCGTAATCAGGCGGCAGGACGAATGAGAAGCGGAAGGCGGTTTTTACGTTCCTGCCAACCGTGAGAACCGCCTCTCTGATCTGCGGCAACCCGTGCTTCAAGGTGTCCACGGTAATTTCGCCGGCAACGATGACGCGGTCGTTCTCCCGCCAACCCTGTGCAGTGCCGGAGAGTGGCTGTTTTACTCCGTTGAGAGTGAGCGTGCCGGATACCGCGAACTTCGCCGGCTGCGCAGGACTTGCCGTCTTGTAGTCGCCGGTGAGTACTTTGACGCCCTCCAGTTGGAATGTGGCCTCGGGATGCACCTTGATATTCAGCCAACCGCGCATATTCTGATCGCGCTGCTGGTGAAAGGTGGTCAAAGCGGCCGTCTTGAAATGCAGAGTCGCCTTTTGAATCGGCGGAACTGCGTCCCGCTCAAATTCGGCATTGCCACTGAACTCTTTTGCCTCGCCGTGGAAATTATGGAGGAACGATTCACCAATGAAGGTTAAGGAGCTGCCCTTCGGGTCGAGGGGCAACGTCTCTCCTTGAGCCGCTACACCAGCGAGATAAGCTAACAGAGACGCAGAGGCAGCAAGCCGAGGGTTGATCATATTCTGGAGTCGCAGGCACATGGCCAACTTTTAACCCCAAGAACTAAACGGAAGCTAAGGCGATGCTGCGCGGCAAACAGCACATGGGCGACTGAAGGGCATGGTGCACTCCCGCCGGTTCGATCCGACAGCGCTCCCTCACGCACCGGAAAAAGAGATAAAGCAATAGAGCAGGACAAATTCACGAGTTTCCCTTGCCAGTTTTTTCAACTAGTCGAGACAAGGAGCATCCGATCGCCTGCCAAAGTCGTTGAATGGTCTCCCATCGAACATTGAGCTGGCCGGATTCTATCTTGCAGATCGTACAGACATTCAAACCGAGGAGCACAGCGAGTTCTTGCTGACTAATCGAACGCGCCACTCGTTCTCGGCGAAGATTGCCGCGAAAGATTTTCAGCGCAGGCTCGCCCTCACGGTCATGAGGTTGTGATAACGGCGGGTTTCTCAAGACAACGAATTTCAAAATTTTCGTGCAGCGTCAATGTCCCGGACGACCGCATTGCAATTGGACATGAGAAGGCCCATTCCGTTCAAATCGCCGCCCATTCAAAGAAACTATGTCGTCGAAATATAGGGTCGCGTCTGACTTGAAACAGGGAGTTCGACCCGCGCTACAAGAATTCATCTGAGTAATCCCGGAGCAAAATTTGTGTAGCGGATCCGGTGAAAGATTGCATTGATTCTCGTGCAACAATCGAACGGTTTTGAGCTTGATGGATGACGATGAATGATGCGTCTCGACAACCGAGCTTTCGCAACCCACGCGTGCGCCGTTGGACAGCCTACCTTTGGCGCGAAGCGATATTCGGCAACCGGCGACCGATTGCCTCAGCCTTTACCAAGCCGAAACCAGCGCAATGGAGTGGCGAACGACTTACGGCGGCGTGGCTTGGACACGCGACCGTTCTGATCAATTTCTTCGGCGTATGGATTGTTACCGACCCGGCGCTCTTCGCGCGCGTCGGAATTCGATTGCCTGGAATCACGATCGGGCCGAAGCGCCTCACTGCCCCGGCCTTGTCGGTTCATGAACTGCCCACCGTCGATCTCGTCCTTCTCTCCCACGCGCACTTCGATCACTTTGATTTGCGAACGCTTCATCGGTTTGATTTTTCAACCAAAGTCGTGACCGCGCCACGCACAAAGGATCTGCTCCACTGGTCGCGATTGCGCGAAGTGACCGAACTCCACTGGGGAGAAAAAAAGTCTATCAGCACCCCCGCCGGAAACATCAACGTGACCGCGTTTCGCGTGCAGCACTGGGGTGCACGCATGCACCGTGATAATTACCGCGGGTATAACGGTTACATTCTCGAGAGAAATGGGCACCGAATTATTTTCGGCGGGGACACGGCCAAGACGGACAGCTTTGCGGAATTGCGTAGCTACGGTCGCATCGATTTAGCGATCATGTCGATCGGTTGTTACAACCCTTGGATCCGGACTCATTGTAATCCGGAAGAAGCGGTGCAAATGGCCAACGACGCCGGTGCGCAGTTCATCATGCCAGTGCATCACCAGACCTTCCGCCTGAGTTTCGAGCCATTCCGCGAACCGATCGAGCGTTTCGAATCGGCTTTGCAGAAAACGCCGGAACGCATCGCGCTCCGCGAAATCGGGGAGACGTTTGTCTTGCCGATATTGTAGCGGCGGGCTATTTCGGGCTGATTCGGGCTATTCGCTAAAGTACTCAATTATTCCGTGAAGGGACAAACATGTACATTCGCGGAATATTTGAGTACTTTCTGCATGTCCAATGTCCGAAAATAGACTAAGACCGGCCCAGCAGCTGCACTGCAATAACGCATCCGTCGCCGTGGTCGATACCTGAAGGATTTTCAAACTCGCTGATCACGCCATAACACCAGCCGTTTGTCATGGATTGAATTACCGTAGTAAACGGGTGCCATCTTCGGTTTCGCAAGAAACGCGGGAAGTTTCGAGTCGGCAAAAAACGGCGTCCTTGTTCAGGTGGCCGAGAAATACACTTCTGGCAGCGTCAAAAAGGTCTAACGAGAACAAGCTCGGCCGCGGCTCTGGGAGGGGCAAGTGGCAGCCAGTTGAATCAGTCCAGCTATGACAACACCGAATGCATGCCGCCAATCAGCGGCTTATAGTTACGGCAGCGAAACGCGTTCGCGCAGTCGCGTTGATTTCAGCGCACCTGATGGAATTTCGGGAAGGAAGTCTCCTGATTTCGATTTCACAATTGAGGTGTCGCCGACGTTGACGAGGCCATCGACATTGACGTCGTATTGGAAGTTGGTGTTATCGAGGGTTACTCCCGCATTGCCGCGGACCAGGGCTGTGTCGCCCACGTTGACCACTCCATCGCCGTTGACGTCGCCGATGAGCACGCCCATTTCCTGAGAGATGCTATCGCTGTGATTTCCCGCTGAATCGCTCACATTGCTTAGCGTGACCCCGATGTATTGGGCGTCAGTTATACCGGTAAGATTCACGATGTATCGATGGCTGTCGCTACTATCAATCGTATTGGCGCTTACCGCCCCAGTTCCGCTAGTTACGCTGGCACCGTCGGCACTCGCGAGATTGAGTCCGAAGGTAAAGACCATGGTATAATTACCGCTGGCGCCGCCGCTGCGGCATTCAATTCCGGGCGCACCGGTGAGTGGCAAATCAATATTAAATGTGCCTGCACTGCCGTGCGTTTTCGCCGACGCCACACTAACTAGCTGTACCGGAGCGGCTATTTTTGATACAAAGGCGTCGTAAAGTCCGCCAGTAGTAGTTTGAATGGCATTCGCTGTTGGAAAATCCGTCGAATTAGTGTACCCGGCAACGTAAGCATTGTCAGAGGAGTCTACCGCGACGGCAAGGGCTTGATCATAGCCAGCACCGCCAAGATAGGTAGAATAGAGCAGCGCAAATCCACTCGCATTGATCTTTGCTATAAAGGCATCGTAACTTCCACCAGCCGTACTTTGAATGG
>PMTM01000003.1:97207-97555 GCA_003167365.1 Spartobacteria bacterium
TGCCAGAAGAGTCCACCGCGATGGCATTGGCTGAGTCAGACGATCCGCCACCGAGATAGGTGGAATAGAGCAGTGTAGTCCCGCTTGTATTGATCTTTGCTACAAAGGCATCGTAACCTCCACCAGTAGTACTTTGAATTGCATTCGCTGTTGGAAAATTCGTCGAATTAGTGTACCCGGCAACGTAAGCATTGCCAAAGGAGTCCACTGCGATGCCATTGGCTATGTCATAATTAGCGCCGCCGAGGTAGGTAGAATAGAGCAGCGCAGTCCCACTCGTATTGATCTTTGCTACAAAGGCATCGGAACTTCCACCAGCCGTACCTTGAATGGCGTTGACCGTTGGAA
>PMTM01000003.1:97644-371162 GCA_003167365.1 Spartobacteria bacterium
AATGGCGTTGACCGTTGGAAAATCCGTAGAGTTAGTAGCCCCAGCAACGTAAGCATTACCAGAGGAGTCCACCGCGATGCCATTGACTGCGTCAACCGACCCGCCGCCGAGATAGGTGGAATAAAGGAGCGCGGTCCCACTTGCATTAATTTTCGCCACAAAAGCGTCATCATCTCCACCGGCAAAACTTTGAATGGGGTTAGCTGTTGGAAAATTTGTCGAGCCAGTCGCGCCACCAATGTAAGTATTTCCAGCGGCATCCACCGCGATGCCATCGACTTGGTCATAGTAAGAGCCGCCGAGGTAAGTGGAATAAACAAGCGTTGGATCAATGATAAGTGCAGCGCGAGTATCATATTCGCCTACGAGAAAACCCACGCGCTTTTCGCCACGAATTACGTATCTTCCGTGGACAATCCGGTGCTTGTCAGCAATGTCTTGGTGTATAATGGGCTTTCGCAGCAAGACCGTATTTTGTCCCGTTTTGAGGAGAAGATCACCCGAAGCATCTACTTCCACCTTGTCGACTCCTTCAAATTGCAAAGCGATCTCGCTTGCTCGAGCCCCAGGCGCCAATACGAAATCATATTCAAGCTGTTGCTGGTTGCCATAATAAATCAAATCGATTCCGGGATAGACCTCTTTGTATCGCACTCGCCCATATGTCGAAATGCTCTTCTTCCATTTTGCCGAATCGTTGCCTATAAAATAACTCACCTTGCCAGGTAACTCATCCAAACCTTCGGCCGTAGAAGTCGGACGTGCCCCACTAAGCTTCATCCGCATCACCCTTACAGGTGCGTTTATCTTTACGCCGGACTTGCTCTTATTCTTAGGCTCCGTCGCTGGCTTTCCGGACGGTTCTTTAAGTATCACTACAGCTTCAGTGGGTCGCAAAAACATCCCATAACCCTGTCCGCGCGCGAGAAAATCCACGCTGGCGTCAGTTTGACCGTGGTTGGCCTCAAAGCTTAATGGCAACTCGCCGAAGGCAGCGCTCACAGTTGCAACTCTGCTGGCATTTGGCGTGGTTTGAAGCTGCTCTGCATGAAGCAAAGAAGAAAATATCGCCGGCAGCACAATAACTTGCAGGGTATATCTCCATTTCCTAAATGAGTTATTTCTCCTAAAGATATGCGGTGGTTGAAATACAGCTTGGTCCAACATATCCGAGGGATAGCGACGGCCAGGCGGGAACACGACGAGTGCTTTAACCAAAAAGAACGAGCCAAGTCAAGATGATTACTTGAGGGCAACTGAACGTGCTCCGCTCATTCACAAAAGTACTCAACTATTCCGCGAATGTACACACAAAGTCACTTGAATTGCTCACGAGAGGATTTGAACCTCCACGGGTTTCCCCATACGGTTCTGAGCCGTACGCGTCTGCCATTCCGCCACGTGAGCGAGAAAAAACGGGCCGATCACATTGCGTGAGCCGTTTTGCACGCGCAAGATGAAATAGTCGCCACCGATCTTATGCGCGCCGCTTCTTGCGCGCGCGCGCTTCAAGTTGGTGCGCTTTGCGCGCCTTGCCGAGAGATCGCAACAAATCGGCGTAATTAGAAGCAACGATCTCGTAATCCTCCGGAGGATTATCGGTAGTTTCTTCCCAGCTCTTGAGTGAGGCGCGATAGAGTTCCGCCGCTCTCGTGTAATCGCCTTTCGAATGATAGACCACGGCCAGATTGCATTTTGACTGTGCAATGTCGGGGTGCGTGGCCGGATGCGCTTTCTCTCGAATGGCCAAAGCACGCAGATGCGTTTTCTCCGCTTCCGAATATCGGCGCTCGTTCGTGTAAAAAACCGCAAGATTGTTGAGCACAGAAGCCACGTCGGGATGTTCGGGCCCGAGTTGCTTTTCATAAATCTGAAGAGCGTGTAGATAATAAGGCTCGGCTGCTTTTTGCCGCCCCGATTTGCGAAAAATTAGGGCAACGTTGTTTAGCATCGTGCCGAGATCGGAGTAAGGCAGATCTTCCAATTGCGTGCCCGCCGCGATTGCTTTCTCGTAAAACTTAATCGCCTCTTCCGCCTGGCCCAGGTTATCGCACAGATAGGCTAAACGCCGGGCCGATCGAAACAACGCGCGCTGGTCGGGCGGTTGCGCTTTTTCCAAAACTGAATGCGCCTTGAGAAGATACGGCTTGGCAGCTGCGCGATCGCCATTCTGGTCGAGAAGCTGACCGAGTTTTTCGAAGCTTAGCGCAAGTGAAGGCTGGTCTTCGGCAAAGGTCCTTTTGGCGAGATCGAGCGCGGTTTCGGCGACACGAATTGCTTCCGGGATACGATTGCCGGTCCGCAGAGTCTCGAGTTTCTCATTGAGAATTCTCCAAAGGTTTTCTTCACCTTTCATCGCGCATCACCAACCCTCGCTCAGCTGGCTGACTAATTGTATCGCCAGTTGTTCGGTGGCGAGCGGCAGAGCTTGCCGTTCGTCCGTGATGACATCGGTGCCGACGAAGTAGCTCGTTGTCCCAATCGCCGTACCCTGCGGGCCAAGCGGTTTTCCATCACGGCCGACCAGCTTGTATTTCACGCGAATAGCAAGGTTGAATTCAGCAGTGGCCAGGACATTTCCCTCAACGGAACGCGCGGGAGCACGATTCACGCTTACAATGTCGCCTTCCAGGATGGCGTCGGCGTTTTCGTTACTTGTAATTTGAAATGTGCCGTCCTGCTGGAATTGCTTGATCACTGTTCCCGCAACCAGGACTTCGATGCGAGGCTGCAAGGTATGGTTCTTGAAAGTCGGAACGGCGATCGTGTGAACGTCGTGCAAATATTGCGGCTTAGCCGGACCAATATGGTAGCCGAGACAACCGGCCAGACCAAGGCAGCTCAATGCCGCCAGAGAAACCTTCTTCACGGCGTCGGTGAAGCCGTTGCTTCAGCAGAAGCAGGCGCCTCCGTTGCCGGCGACGTCTCTGGTGTTGGGCTGCCTTCCGCCGCGGGCGCGGTTGTTGTATCTGGACTTGGTATTGGGCTGCTTTCCGCTGGAGGCGCAGTTGTTGTATCTGGATTTAATGAAGCAGGTGGCGGTAGAGACAAATCCGTTTCCGGTGGCGGCAAAGGTGCGACGTCATTCGCCGATCCGCGCATCGCTGGACCCCCTTTTTCTCCGCGTCCCTCAGATTTACCCTCCTTTTTCTTTTCCGCCTCCGCTTCGGCAAATGCCGGTTGCAAAGCAGCGTCGCCCACTTTCGCACGCAATTGGTCTATTCTCTTCTTCGCCTGCTCGCTTTCCGCCGAGCCCGGCTGTTGCCTGATGACTTCATTATAATAAATGACGGCGGCGCGGTAATTCTTTTGCTTGTCGTAAAACTTGGCCACGGACAATGAGCTTACCGTCTGCTTGCGCTCCAATTGTTGGAGATTGGAACGCGCTTGTGGCGCTTTCTCGTCGTTGGGAAACCGAAAGAGAAAGTCCTGAAATGCAGTTTTGGCTTTTGCGCTGGCGTCTATATCCTTCACGCCGGCGCGAGTCGATGTTAACCAAATGTAGCCAATTTGATACTGGGCTGCGGCCGCGATCGGATCGTTGGGGAATTTATCAATCACAGCCTGATATGCCTCCAGCGCCGCCTCGGGTGCTTTCAGCTTCTCACGGGTAAGGCCAATGTTGAATTGCGCGCGCGCAGTATATTTTCCGTAGGGCGCGGTTCGCACAATGGCGGCAAAGATTGCGATGGCTTTTTCCATTGAGGTGGCCATCGGAATTCCCAGGAATTTTAGTCTTTTGCCCTCCAGATATATTTGGCCGATACGGAATTGCGCTTCGATCGCTTCTTCAAAGTGCGGGCTGCCGGGAAAAATCTCTACCACTACGGCATACGCCTCGGCCGCCTTGAGATATTCGTGGGTGTCTTCCAATAATTGAGCTGCCCGAAATGCCGCGATGGGCGCGAGCGCGTCTCTGAGATGCTTTTTGACCAACGTCCGGTAGGCCCTGATCGCGCGACTAAGGTTGTTCTCCTTCTCCGCCTTTTGCGCAATATCGTACAGCTCCTTTGCGCTGCCACTGATTTCCTCATCCCCTGGCGCGACGAACTTGATCTTTTCCTTGTCGTTCGGCTTGAAGATTACGGAGGCAGTGCCTACTTCGCAAAAAGCGAGACAGATTGCCACCTGGGAAAGAAAAAATGGGACTCGGAGCTTCATCGGATTTCGCAGGGTAATGAACTTCTCGGCTCCGTCAAGTTGACAGCCCTTCAGTCAGGCTCATCCGCGCCTCATAAACATAAGACAGAGATCGTGCCAGCTCGACATCTTTCCCCCGCGCCCGGTTTCAATTAGTGTTTGATTCTCTCTTGAATCTAACCAATCAACAAAAAATCCGCGTCGGCGCCTGCGCTTGGACCTTTGACGACTGGCGAGGAAATTTCTATCCGCTGGATCTGCCTAACTCGCACTGGCTGCAATTCTATTCCCGCTATCTCCCCACGGTTGAAATCGACAGCACATTTTACAACGCGCCGTCTGAAAACACCGTGCGCCGTTGGATCGACACGATCCCTGCCTCGTTCCGGTTCGCGTGCAAACTCCCGCGCCAAGTCACTCACGTTTGCCGGCTGCGCGATTGCAACGCGGAATTGAGCGCGTTCGTGCGCGCCATCGAGCCACTTGCTGCGAAGCTGCAAGTTATTCTCATCCAATTGCCTCCCTCTTTTGCTCCGAAGGATGGCAGGCAAGCGCTTCGCAAATTCCTTGATCAATTGCCGAGAGATTTTCGTTTCGCGATCGAATTTCGTCATCCCGGCTGGCATCGGCCGCAAATTATCAGCCTGCTGGAAAAACATCGCATTTGCTGGGTTTGGGCCGACACCAGTCCGCTCAACGAACGGAACCTCGCGCCTTTCGAATTTCTCCCGCGCACGACCGATTTTCTTTATCTTCGGCTTCTCGGCGATTACGCCACAAAATACGATCGCGACGGGAAACACGTGCACCGTTATGAAAAGCTTCTTTGGAAACGCGAAGCTGCGCTGGAAAGTTGGTCGCTCAAGATTGAACGGCATCTCGGCGAGGTGCGCAATGTTTGGGCCTTCGCCGGCAATCATTTCGAAGGCTTCGCTCCGGAAACTTGCCAGCGACTGGCACAACGTCTCGGTTTCGAGTTGCCGCTGCCATCCGAAGCCGAAAAAGTTTTGTCGGAACAAGATCGAGCGCAGCTCGATTTGTTTACGGAAGGTAGGGACGCACCTCCGGGGCGTCCGTCGAAGATGGAGGAATAAGTCGGACGGCTCGGAGATCCGTCCCTACCTGTGGCCGTCGATCTTCGCTTCGCCGAAATAAGGCAAAAGTATTTCCGGCAATCGGATCGAACCGTCTTCCTGTTGTCCGCTTTCAATCAGCGCGGCGAACAATCGCGGCAGCGCCACACCGGATCCATTCAATGTATGGCAAAATCGATTCTTCCCATCGGCATCTTTGTATCGAAGGTTCATCCGGCGCGCCTGAAAATCTTCGAAGTTCGAACAACTCGAAACTTCGAGATAATCATTTTGACCCGGCGACCACACTTCGATGTCGTAAGTCTTCGCCGAACCGAAACCAAGATCACCCGTGCAAAGCTCGATCACGCGATAATGCAACCCGAGCAATTGCAAAATGCGTTCCGCGTCTGCGGTTAACTTCTCGTGTTCGTCGTACGAGTCTTCCGGTGTCGCGATTTTCACCAGCTCGATTTTATCGAACTGATGCACCCTAATGATGCCGCGCGTTTCGCGCCCGGCCGATCCGGCCTCGCGACGAAAACAAGGCGTGTAAGCGACAAATTTCTTCGGAAGATCGACAACCGCGAGGATTTCTTCCCGATAAAGATTTGTCACTGGCACTTCGGCGGTTGGCGCGAGAAACAACTCGCCATTCTCCAGTCCGTACATGTCCTCTTCAAATTTTGGAAGTTGCGTCGTCCCAATCATGCAATCGCGCCGGACCAGAAATGGCGGACTGACTTCAAGGTAACCATGCTCGCGCGCGTGCAGATCGAGCATGAAATTGATCAACGCCCGCTCCAACTTCGCGCCCGCACCGGTGAAACAAATAAACCCGCTGCCGCTCAATTTCGCAGCGCGTTCCAAATCGAACAGTTTCAGTTTCGTTCCAAGCGCGACATGATCTAGAACCTTGCCATTTAACTTCGGTTTTTCGCCCCAGCTTCGCACGACTGAATTGGCACCCGCATCCTTACCAAGCGGCGCATTGCCGTGTGGCAAATTCGGAATGCGAAGCAGCAAGTCCTTCTGCTTTCCTTCCAACTCATTCGTCCGGGATGTAAGATCGATCATCTCGTCGCCGATCTTGCGCACCCGCGCCTCGAGGTCATCGGCTACTTCGCCGCGGGAACGTTTCGCCCCAATCTCTTTGCTTAACTTGTTGCGCTCCGCGCTCAACTGCTGCAGTGCCGTTTCGTTTTTGCGCCGTTCCGCGTCGATCTGCAGCAACTCGTCGATCTTTGTTTCGTCGCCGCCACCGCGAGCCGTCAATCGGCTTTTCACAAAATCGGACTGTTCGCGGATGAGCCGAATATCGAGCATGAGGCAGATTGTATAGGCCGCTGTCCTCAGCGGCAAATCTACAATCCGCGCGTGACAATGAATCGCGCGCGCCGATAATTTCTTCGTGGAAAAATTGCATCTTCTCGGCGTTGCGCTCGGACTCGCCTGTCTTGCCGGGATCAATCTTTACCTCACCGTTTTCGCAACCGGCCTCGCCATTCATTTCCACTGGATCACTCTCGCGCCCGCGTATCAATCTCTCGAAATCCTCGGCGACCCTGTGATCATCACGATTGCTGGCGTTCTCTATTTCTTGGAATTTGTCGCCGACAAAATTCCGTGGGTCGACTCCGCCTGGGATGCCGTCCACACCGTCATTCGCCCGATCGGCGGCGCATTGCTCGCCATTCAGCTGCTCGGACATCCGAGTCCTGCCTTTACTGTGATTGTCGCGTTGCTCGCCGGCGGGACGAGCTTAATTACGCACACCGCCAAATCCGCCACGCGTCTCGCCAGTAACACGTCGCCGGAACCGTTTTCCAATATAGCGCTTAGCTTGGCCGAAGATGCCGTTGTTTTCGGCGGATTGGTACTGATTCATTTCAATCCAGCGCTGGCTTTGTCGATCTTCGCGCTCGGGATCGCGACCTTTTTCTATTTCGCGCCAAAGATTCTGCGCGGAATGAAAGCAAAAATCTGGCTGGCCTTTAAGAAATTGAATGGCCCGGCCGACCTCAACGCTCCCATGCAATTACCGCTTATCTTGCCATCGCGACTGGCATCGGTCTTCAGCCGGCAAAATGTTCTTGGCGAAACAATCGCGTGGGCCGCGCCATGCCTCAGTGGCCGCGGACGTCGCATTCCAGCGAACCTGTTTGGCGCGCTGCTCACGACAAATGAAGAGCCGCGCAAACTCCACTTTGTCGCGCGCAAGAACGGACGGCCATTTGCGCAGACGATCGAGCTCGACGGTTCGATGGTTGCGCACGAGCCAAAGTTTCTTTCGGAAAACCTGATTGTTTTCCCGGCGGCCGGCAAAGGCGCCAAATATGTTTTTATTTTTCCGCGTTCGCATGCGGCAATCGTGGAGCGAATTGTGGAATACCTGCGCGAACGTTTAAGCAGACGCGAGGAAGAGGAATCACATACCGACCCTGCTGTGCCGATTGAATTGTCATCCTGAGGTCGCCGCGGCGACCGAAGGACCTCCCAAAAGAATCTATGGCTGCATCAAATCAGTTGTCCGAATAACATCGAGTGTAGGTTGAGAGATTCCTCGCTCCGCTCGGAATGACACCCCCAGGATGAATAACCCCCAGTTTTCCATCAACAATCGCTATGCCGAGATGCGCGCCGCGGCGCGCATACGTGAACGCGCGCTCTTTGTTTCGCCGCGCGTTCCTTCCGAGCTGGAATTACAGGCGCGCTGGTTCGCCGGAGATTTTGGCCGGGCCTTCGTTTCCACGAACGGCGACAAGATCGACATCGTCCAATTCGGCACGTGGAACCGCGAAGCCGGTCCGGATTTCTCAGACGCTGCGATATCCATCAACGGTAGCGATCCGATTCGCGGCAGCATCGAAATCGATCTTCTTGATCGGAGCTGGGAGTCGCACGGTCACGCCGCTAATCCCGCCTTTGAAGAAACCGTGCTCCATGTTTTCATCGAAAAGAGCGATCGCGAATTTTTCACGCGGACAAAGTCGAACCGCGAGATTCCACAAGTTCAAGTCGATCCTACTGCGCTGCCGGATGCGTTTAGCGCGAATCTTCCGCTGGCGCGGCCCGGGCGTTGTCAGGCTCCGCTAAAAAATTTACCGGAGGAGCGAGTTTGCAGCATTCTGGATGCAGCGGCGAAGTTCCGATTACAACGAAAAGCTGCGCGCCTCCGCCGCGAGATCGACAACCACGGTCGGGATGAAGTGCTATTCCAGGAGATCGCGGCCGCGCTCGGTTACAAGGAAAACAAGTTGCCGTTCACGCTGCTTGCACAACGATTGCCTCTAAAATTCCTGCGTGAACATTCGCCCGATGCCGAAGCGCTGCTTTTCGGCGTGGCCGGATTTCTTCAAGCGCCCGACCTCGATATCTATTCAAAATCGACGAGGAAATATGTTCGAAACTTATGGGACCGTTGGTGGCCGCATCGCGACGGGCTTCAACGTTTGATCCTGCCGGCGAAAGCTTGGCGACTGAGTGGCTCACGGCCGGCCAACCATCCGCAGCGCCGCATTGCCGCGCTGGCCGCGCTCGCCGTTAACTGGCCGCCGTTCATGAGATCTCTCAACAAGGGCGACCAAAATGGGCTGACGAATTTCCTCTTGGGCTTGGAGCACTCGTTTTGGAATTTTCATTTTACCTTAACGGCGGAGCCGTCGCCTAAGGAGATGGCGCTCGTCGGCGAATCTCGTGTCGCGGACATTCTCGCGAATGTTGTCTACCCATTTGAATTTTCGAGCGGCCGCGATGTGTGGAGTGAATTCTCGAAGTTGCCCGCGCGGCTTTCCAATCGCCGGCTGGCCACCGGCGCAACGCGTCTTTTCGGCGACGATCCGCGCTGCGCTCAATTTCTAAAAACCGTCACCCACCAACAAGGTTTACTACAGATCTACGAGGATTTCTGTTTGCAGGATAACTCGGATTGCGCGCAGTGTCCGTTTCCCGAACAGATGCAAAAATGGAAATGAGAAAGAAAACGCCGAATATCCAACGCCGAACGCTCAACGTCGAAAGCAGACAAGCGTTCACGCTGATCGAGCTGCTCGTCGTCATCACGATCATCGCGATCTTGATGGGTTTGCTTTTCCCCGCTTTCCAAGGTGTTCAAAACCAAGCGAAGAAAGCCCAAGCCAAAAACGATCTCGCGCAAATCGTCACGGCGGTGAACGCCTATTACACGGAGTACGGCAAATATCCGGTGGTGACTGACGACACTCCCATCGCCAATACCGCCGACTTATTCTACACGTTACGCGCGATCGCGAGCGGTAACGCAAATGCCAGCGACGCAGCGAATCCCCGGAAGATTGTTTTCTTAGAGGTTCCTGACGCGAAGAATCAAAACCAACCTCGCTCGGGCATCAAGACGTCGGATGGCCAATGGTATGACCCGTGGGGGACATCGTATAAGATCGCCATCGATGGCAATTACGACAGCGCAGCGGCTAATCCGTACGGCTCGACCGGAGGCGCTGGTTCCGATCCGGTCCGTGCTGGTGTTATTTCCTGGTCGCTCGGGAAGGACAAACAGTTCGGAAAGAACGGCAAGTTTACAGGCTCGGACGATGTTATTTCCTGGCAATAGCGTTTGTGTGATTGCAATCCGCGATCCGAAATCTACAATCCGAAATCGTCACGCGGGTGTAGTTCAATGGTAGAACGCCAACTTCCCAAGCTGGACACGAGGGTTCGATTCCCTTCACCCGCTCTCTTTTCTGCATTCGACATTGGGCGTTGGACGTTCGGCGTTCAGCGTTTCCTGCTAACCCGTTGATCGAAGCAACGTCGAGAGCCCAACGCCGAACATCCAATATTGAATGCAGAGTTGCGGGCACAGAAATTAAAATTCGGAACACCGGATGCGCGCGGCGGTGCCTTTGTGCGGAGCTATTTTCCGCCGAAAAATTTCCGGAACGATTGAAAGAGCTTGTTGGGAATGGTGGCGGCTTTTTGTCCGAGGTCTTCCGCTTTCTGGGCAAACTGCATTTGATCGCCGCCGTGCACTTCGCAGGCGACCGTCGGCACCTTGTCCGCGGGCAGATCGATGTCGTACGCAGTTTCAGCCGCCTGGCAGCCGGTGGTGGCGAGATGATTGGAAAGAGAGCAAACCGTTGCGTGTTGGATCGGCATCGTCGGTTGCAGATCTTGCGCGGGATAACGCTGCGCGGCTTTGTTCATGACTTGCGTCCACACCGGTAGCGCAAGCGCCGCGCCATAACCGCGCGAGACAATCGTCACCGGTTGATCGAAACCGACCCAAACTCCGCATGTGAGCGTGCTGGTGTAACCGACAAACCACGCATCTTTGTAATCATTCGTCGTTCCGGTTTTTCCCGCGGCCGGCAATTTAAACCCTAACGAGCGAGCGCTCGCCGCCGTCCCGCGCGTGAGCACTTCCTCCATCAACTGCGAAGTCATCCAGGCCGCGCTGGGATCGAGCGCTGGAATGGAAATGTGCGCCGAGCGATAGATCGGATTGTGCTCCTGATCGTCGATGCGTTCGACGATGTAAGATTGCTTTCGCACACCGGCATTCGGGAACGCAGTGTAAGCGGCGGTGAGGTCTCTGAGGTTTGTCTCGAACGAGCCGATGTAAATCGCGGGACCGCTCGGAATGGTGTTCCCGAGATTCAACGTGGTCGCAATTTTCTGAACGGCATCGAGACCCGCGATTTGGCCGACGCGAACGCTCATCGTATTACGCGAGTTGATCAGACCGTATGAGCAAGGCTGGATTCCGCCAAACGTGCCGTCGGAATTTCCGGGCGACCAGTTTCCCGCGCCTTCGATTTCGCCCGGTTGAATCGGTCCATCGCTAATCGCAGCGCCGGGCAATAAGCCATGGCTGAACGCAACCGCGTAGACGAACGGTTTGAATGCCGAGCCGACCTGGCGATTCGCCGGCGTCATCGCGCGATTGAATTTGCTTTGTGAATAATCGCGGCCGCCGACGAGTGCGCGGATGCCGCCGCTGGCGTTGTCGATTGCCACGACCGCGCCTTCCAAATATGGCATCGCGGAATCCTCACCACTTTCCGGCGTCTGATAATTTTTCTTCAGTGGATGACGGAAGTTCGATTGGGTCTCGATCTTGGTAAGTTGTGTCTCGAGCGCCTGCTGCGCGACGCTTTGGACAGTGGGATCGAGCGTTGTGTAAATATAGAGACCGCCGTTGTCGATCTGATCCTGGGTGAGCAGATTGTTTAAGTCCCGCTGCACCGCGTCCATCGCGTAATTCTCCTGGATTTGCAGCAGACGCTTCGGATGCGCGTTAACTTTGGTAAGCTTCGCTTCGGCTGCTTGCGCCGAGGAAATCTTTTTCAAATCGCGCATGCGATCGAGAACCGCATCACGTTGGGCGGCGGCGCCCTCCGGATTTCTCAAAGGCGAAAAGCGATTCGGACTGCGAATCAAACCGGAGAGCAGCGCCGCTTCCGAGAGATTCAGTTTTGAAGCGTTCTTGCCAAAGTAAGCTTGCGAGGCCGTCTCGACACCGTAACAGCCGGAGCCGAAATAAATCCGGTTGATGTAGAGCTCGAGGATCTGCTGTTTCGTAAACTCGTGCTCGATGCGCACGGCGACCATCGCCTCCAGGATTTTGCGACTGATGTTGCGTCCACCGAGCGGAAGACTGTTGCGCGCGAGCTGCTGGGTAATGCTGCTGGCGCCTTCCTTGGCCGAACCGCTCATCACGTCGCGGACGAGCGCGCGAAGAATTCCGCGCCAATCGATTCCGCCGTGTTGAAAGAACCGCGTGTCTTCGCGCGCGAGCAAGGCATCGACGAATAGCGGCGAGATTTCATCGAGCGAAACTTTCAAACGATTTGACCCAGCCAGCCGGCTATAAATTTTTCCATCGACATCGAACACGGTGTTGCGCTCCGGCATTTCGCCCACCTTCTTCATGTCGAAGGTCTGGGCCCAAACGCCGTAAAAAACAAAAATCGCGAGACCGCCGCCCGCGACCAAGCCAACGAGGGTGATTTTCCAACCGTATCGAAAAAGTTTACTGCCGCGCTTCTTTCCGGATCGGGCGCGGGCAAAAAGTTTCATGACAGGGAGTATGACAATCTAGCCACGAATTTCCGCGGATAAAAGTTTAGTAAATGCGCTGTCTCATCCAAAAAACAAAAGGCGCCGATGACGCGGCGCCCTTCATATTGCTCGATCTTAAGACCTATAGCTGCAACTTCACTTCACTTTCGTGCTGCTCGGTCGGGCACGGAGCGTTGGTCGGAACATCGGTCGCGGCATCGCTCGACTGCACAATCTTATTGTCGATCAAAAAATTCTCGACTTCGTCCCCGCTCACGTCCGGGAGCATCGTCCCATTAATCTCCACACAAGGCGAAAGCGGTTGTCCGCTTTTGGTCTCCATCTCCCAACGAAATGCCGGGTTCTGGATGATGTCTTTCTCCGTGTATTTGAGATTGTATTTCGCGAGCACGGCGCGCACGCCGCCGCTCCAACCACAAGAAGTCTTCAAGTAAGCAGTGATTTGAGGCGTATCCATGTGTGCAACACTAACACGAGACAGCAAGATTGCAGGTTCGAAAGGGAATGAAAAAGAAGACCCCGCCAAATTCCGACGAGGGTCTCCGTTTACTGACTAATGTGCGTTACTTCGCGCAGCAAATGCCGCCGCCGCAACACGCACCACCGCCGCAGCAGTCGGCCGAGCCCAGTGCAGCACTGGCTCTTGACCGCAACCTTCCGATCAACCGGTGGCGGAAATCGTGGTTATTTCTTCGGCTTGAGCAGCGAAAATTCCGCGTGAATTGCGCCCGCAAACGGGCCTCGAGCTGCGATCTATCAAGAACTTGAAACTTCCCGTTGAGCCTATCGAATCAGCGAAAGAAGCGGGTCTGCGCTATGTCGCCGATGCCACTCCGGGCCTTGAGCGCAAGACCCGAGGCACGGGTTTCAGGTATATTCGGCCTGGCGGAAAAATTATTCGTGATCGCAATGAGCTGATTCGCATCAAACGCCTGACCATCCCGCCGGCGTGGACCGACGTTTGGATTTGTCCTTCACCCAATGGGCATTTACAAGCCACGGGCCGCGACGCGCGGCGCCGCAAGCAATACCGTTATCATTCGCTCTGGCGCGAAGTGCGCGACTCCACGAAATACGATCGCATGATCGCTTTTGGAAAAGCGCTTCCAAAAATCCGAAAGCGCGTCCAAGGGGATTTAAAATTGAAAGATCTACCCCGCGACAAAGTAATCGCAGCCGTAGTGCGCCTTTTGGAAACGACGCTTATCCGCATCGGCAATGATGAGTATGCGCGCGAAAATAGCTCCTATGGTCTTACCACCATGCGCAATCGTCACGCGAAAGTATCTGGGGCACGCGCGACCTTTGAATTTTATGGCAAGAGCCATCGCCGCCACGTGATCAGCGTGGATGATCCGGCCTTGGCGAAGATCGTGAAGCGCTGCCGCGATCTGCCCGGCTATGAATTATTTCAATATGTCGACCAAGACGGGCAACGCCAAAAACTTCATTCCGATGACGTGAACCAATATCTGCGCGAAATCACCGGCGAAGATTTCAGCGCAAAGGATTTTCGCACGTGGTCCGGAACTCTTCTCGCATTCCTTGCGCTCAAACAGTTCGCAAAATTCACTTCAACTAGACGCGCAAAGCGAAACGTTGTGCAAGCCATCGAAGCGGTTGCTCGATTACTTGGCAACACGCCGGCGATTTGCAAAAAATGTTACGTGCATCCGGCAATTATCGACTCATATCTCAATGGCTCGTGGTTTCGGGCCATGGGACAAGGAGCTAAACGGAAGAACGCACATGCGAAGCTCCGAGCGGAAGAACTCGCCGTCATGGCGCTGTTACATCACGTCGGCTAGCATCGCAGGAATTCAATGGCTTCGAATTGCATACACATGCCCTCCAGGCCAGCTGCGAATTAATAGAAACGAAAGGTTCATCCGGCACACCTACAGCAAAGTTCGGGAATTATGATTGCGAGCTAAAGATCTGACGCCTTCGTCGAAGGAAAAAAACACGCGCCATCTCCCGCTAAAGCCATCTTATAAAAAGGGAAATCACTTATGAAATTAAAAGAACGATTACATCAAGTTGGAGCCATGGGTTACATTTTGCTGTGGCTTCTTGGGATACCGATTCCCGTGTTGTTTATTATCTTTTTATTGCGCGGCTGTAGTTAAGCTGCCGCTACAGCTTTTCGATCTCCGCGCGAATCGCTTCTTTCGTTTGGCCGAGTTTCTGTTGCAGACGGCCAAGAAGCTCGTCGTCCTTCCCTCCGCGAACGAAAGATCATCATCGGTGTCAGCTGACCGTATTTTTGTTTCAGTCGATTATCCGACCTCAGCGTGGAGAAGGGCTCACCGTGGGACTCACCGAGGGGCTTGGCGTCGGACTTGGAATCGGACTGACCGATGCGCCGGCATTTGGAACGATCGGAGTGGGACTTGTGATTGGACTTGGCGAAATGCCCGGAGAACTATTTCGGATCGGATTGTTGTTGGGGAGCGGGCTCGTGCTCGGCACAGTTTGCCCGCCGATGTTACCGCCGGGTTGCATAGTGCCGGCGAGATTAGTCGTCGTCCCGCCCTGGCCGGTCGCGCCACCAGGCTGCGTGCTCCCGGTATTCGTGCTGGTTTGTGCTGAAATAAATGACAGCGCTGCTATGCACGCCACCATGATGCCGAACAATTTAATCCGATTCATATGATTTCCCTTTCATGCTTTGAGTTTCTTTTCCCTCGATGCGTGTTCGACCCGAACATGCAGAGGCATCTTAAATTAGATCGCGCACCACCCGATTTGTGCGCGTGAAAATCGAATGGCCGGAACCGTCTCCTCTCTAGCTCGCAATATTCAGAACCCCCGCAACGATGAACCAGACCTGCGGCGGCAGTTCTCGGTTAAAGAAAAATAAATCCACAGTCCATAGCAGGCACGAAATACCTATCGAAAGCAGATCTTATGAAAATATTTCTCATTGCATTGCTTAGCTCGATTGCTCTCACCAGCGGCGCTTGGGGAGCCGAAGGGGAGACTACTCACCTGGCTGGCCGCGCCGTAAAGGCACCCGGCCATCCCGGTTATGTTCAAGTCCCGGATGACGATAAGGCGATGGATCGCGCAGTCGAACATTCGCAGCGATCACTCGGCTTTTTCATGGCGGTGTTGCGCGCAAAGAAACCGGGCGACACTATGTTCGAGATAAAGAAAGGCTTCGTCGATGGCGGCAAAGTGGAGCATCTCTGGATTACCAACGTCAAATACGACGGCAAGAATTTTTCCGGCAAGATCAATAATCGTCCAATTGACGTGAAAAACGTCCACTTAGGTCAGCGCGTTACGATCGCGCCGCGCGATGTCTCGGATTGGATGTTCTTAAAAGATGGCAAATTGATGGGCGGCTACTCGACGCGCGTGCTTTACGCGCGGCTGTCACCGGAGGACAAGGCAGAGTTCGACAAAGAAGCGGAATTCAAAATCGAATAAGGGAAGCACAAATATGAAAACAGATTTTTCAGCAAACAACATCGACAACACGATGCGCGGCCATTTGCGAAATGAACGAGGCGCTCGGTTCGGTTTCAACCTTTTCATCATCCCGGCATTGCTCGTCGCGGCTGCGTTCAGTTTCAGTGGATGCGCACAAGGGAATTACGCGAGCGGGTACGGCCCGAGCTATTACGCACCCGATTACGGTTCATATTACGCGGACTATGGTTACGCCGGTGATCCGTACTGGGGCTCAGGCCCGTATTCCGGCGGCGAGATTATTGTAGGCGGAACGCACCACCGCAGCTACTACGGCGGGCACCATTTCACACATGAATCAAGCGGCGCCGGCGGACGTAGCGCATCGCGTGCCGCAGGTCCAAGCGCCGCACCTGCCGCATCCGCACATGGCGGTGGCGGTGGCGGACACCGGCCGTAGTTTGCAAAGTGGTTCGCGTCTACTTCGTCCAGCGCACGATGCTACGAATCAACCGCGTCTCGGCTTGAGGAGCGGAAACAAGATCACGTCGCGAATCGATTCCGCGCCGGTCAATAACATCGCGAGCCGGTCGATCCCTAGACCGAAGCCGCCGGCCGGGGGCATGCCGTGCTCGAGCGCAAGCAGAAATTCCTCGTCGATCTTTTGTGTCTCCTCGCCGGCTTGCTCGAGCAACCGCCGGCGTTGGACGTCGGGATCGTTCAGCTCGGTGTAACCCGGCGCGATTTCCACGCCATTGATAATCAGTTCGAAAACATCGACCAGCGATTCATCTTCGCGATTCTGTTTGGCGAGTGGAACCAACTCTTTCGGGCAATGCGTTACGAAAAGCGGATCGAAAGTTTTTTCTTCGATCAGTTTTTCGAAGACGTGTTGCGTCACTTCAAAATCGGCGAGCTGAGGGAGAATTTCCACATCCAGCTCCTTCGCACGTTCGCGACGTTGTTCGCTTGTCAGCTCAAACCAATCTTTGCCCGCCGCGTCGCGAACAAGATCGACATAGCGCGCGCGACGCCACGGCCGCTTCAAGTCGATCGTGCGCGTAACTTTGCCCTCGGCATCGCGATGTTCGATTTGAAGTGAGCCACACACCGTCTGCCCGAGATGACAAATTAATTCCTCGACCAAGTCCGCCATCTTTTCGAAATCGGCATATGCCCAATAAGCCTCGAGCATGGTAAACTCGGGATTGTGGCGGCGTGAAATCCCTTCGTTTCGAAAGTTTCGATTCAATTCGAAGACTTTGTTGAACCCGCCGACCAGCAATCGCTTGAGATAAAGTTCGGGGGCGATGCGCAAATAAAGATCGAGACCGAGCGCTTTATGGCGCGTCTGAAATGGTTGCGCGGCCGCGCCGCCCGCTACCGTTTGCAGAATCGGCGTTTCGACTTCCAGAAAACCGCGCTCTTCAAAAAATCGACGCGTTTCGCGGAGAATTGCAATCCGCTTGGCAAAAACCTCTCGCGATTGCTCGCTCGTGACCAAATCGAGATAGCGCTGACGATATCGCGTCTCTACATCCTGCAATCCGTGCCACTTCTCCGGAAGCGGTCGCAAAGATTTCGAAAGGACTTCGAGTTTCCTAACCTTCAGCGTTGGCTCGCCGGTCTTAGTCAGAAAACACTCGCCTTCCACACCAATGAAATCTCCAAGGTCGAGCAACTGGAAAAGATCGACGACCTCGACGCCAACTTCTTTGGCATGGACGTAAATTTGAATCCGCCCGGTCGCGTCGCGAAGATCGACAAAGTGACTCTTACCCATGTCGCGATGCGCGGTAATGCGTCCCGCCGCGCGCAAAGTTTCGCCTTCTTTGAATTTTTCCCGAACCGCCGCAATATCGCCGCTTGTCTCAAATGCGGCGCCGAATGGTTCCACACCTTTCGCGCGCAGCTTCTCCAATTTCTCGCGCCGCTGCGCGATCAGCTCATTCTCGTCGTCCATTTGCAATGGACGCGAGTGTAATCGGAAACTGCGCGAAGAACAGCCCAACCCCAATCGATTGGAACTGCCTAGCGCAACGGCGGCGTGAGATCACGCAGCTCCTGGTTATAATCGTGCATGCCTCTCGTGGGAGGAACGGAATTAACCATGGCAGCCGACATTCCATTTGCCAATAAATCCCCCGCGGTGAGATAGTGTGGAAGCGCTTGGGTCACTTACCGACGCGGGCGCCCCTCTTTTCGCATGGCTGTAGATTTACCGGAAACAACTTCAAAACTCGAAGGATCGCTCGTAAAGCAGTTCTCCGTTTTCCTTCCAAACAAGGTGGGAGCTATGCTCGACCTGGTGAAAATGTTGAACGCGCATCACTGCCACGTGGTCGCATTAAGCGTGTCGGAATCGACTGACTCGGCAATCGCGCGGATCGTGGTGAGCGATCCCGACGGCGTTGAAGAATTATTTCGGAAAAACAATATTGCGTTTGGCGTTTGCGAAGTGGTCGTTGTGGAATTGCGGGAGGTGGCGACGCAGTTGGCGAAGTTGCTGGCGGCGCTGTTTATGGCAGAGGTAAATGTGCATTTTACTTACTCGTTACTGACACGCCCTCGTGGGCTGGCGGCGCTGGCGGTCCATGTGGATGATAATGAGTGTGCTTCGAATGTGTTGCTCGGAGCTGGTTTTAGAATCTTGAGTCAAAGCGATATTTCACGGTAATCGCGCCGCGTCTTTGTTTGTATGGGTGATAGATCAAAACATTTTCCAACGGAAACGGCAGCCATGCGGGTGCTGACGTTTTCCTCTTCTTCTCGTTCCGACAAGAGTTTCACAATCGGCTTTTGGTTGGTTGTTCTCTTCGCCGCTGCTGAAATTTCTACCGCAAGTTTTTATTACCTCGGCCGCTTCCACACCGCGCACGCTGATGCGGCGACGATCATACCGAGCACCGTGCTAATTCCCGCGCCTTCCGTGCCGCCGCTAACTTTGAAGGGACCTTCAACCGCGCCCGCGCCAACGATATCGGTCCTGGCCGAACCGGACCGTCTGTTGAAGGACGCAATCGCGGCGCGCGACAAGGGTGATACGACGACTGCGCTGGCCAAATTGCAGGACGCGCAGGGGGCCGATCCAAAAAATGCCACCGTGCTGGCTGAGTTGGCGAAAACCTACGAGTCCATGGGATTAATCGATCGTTCGAACGAAACCTGGCGCAAGGTGCAGGAACTCGGTCCTGCCGCCGGCGATCTCTTTGCCATCGCAGATAAGAGACTAAAGATAGGCGTTTCGGCGACCGCCGATGCAACTCCCGCGATTCCCGCAACTGCGTCGCTTGAAAGTGGAATGGCTCGTATGAACGCAGACGGAATTCCAGGCGACTCAACTTTCGGCATCAGCGACGTGAAGGCGACGGAGTCGCCCGACCCCGACGTCGAGACAAACTTGATGCTTCGAATCAGCGTAAAAAAGCGCGACAATGTGGTGGCCGATCACACCAAAGTGAAGATCCAGGTGTTCTTTTATGACAGCGTGGACGGCAGCACTCAACCGGTTTTAACCGACGCCGACGTAAACTATGAATGGTTGACGCCGAAACACGATTGGACTGAGACGAACCCGGAGATTCTCGCGGTGACTTATCTGCGGACAAAGAATCACGTCTTGTCGCCCGAGGCAGCGTTATCGGCTGCGGCCGCAGCGGTCGTTCCTGGAAAAAAGAACCAGTCAGCCAAGGCCAGGAATCCCACCACGGGCACCGACGGATTGGCTGCGGACGTGGGACGGCGGAGCTACCTCGGTTACATTGTGCGCGTTTATTATCACGATCAACTGCAAGCCGTCCGCGCGAGTCCTCAAAAACTGTTGAGCCTCTTCCCAACGCCTAATACCGCTCCCTCGCAGTAATGCAGTTGCATTATCGCGCACCAGGATGAGCTAGCGAGCAAGGGCGCGAATCTGATCTCCGGCTTCACTTTATGCGACGACTTGCGTTATTTTATCGCGCTATGAAACCGATGCTGTTCGCCGCGTGCTTTTTTCTTGCTGTATCGGCGCGCGCGCAAATTCAGGTAGATTTGAAATTGCCGCGACTGCAATACATCGCCTACGAGCCGGTCGTGGCGAAACTTACCATTACCAATCTCGCTGGGCGCAGTATCGATCTTCGCGACAGCGAAGGACAGACTTGGTTCGGTTTTGAGATCACGGGAAGCGAAGGCCAGCCGATCGCGCCCGTCACCTTAAACAAAAGTGAAGTACCGTTGAATATTCCAGCGGGCAAAACGGTCACGCAAAAGATTAATCTCACCCCGCTTTACGCCGTCCACGATTTCGGCGCCTACCGCGTCCGGGCTCACGTTTATTTTGCCGACTTGAGTAAATTTTTTTATTCGCAGACAAAAGTTTTTCAGGTAACTGATGCCCGGCTTGTGTGGCAAAAAACAGTCGGCATCCCGGAAGGAAGTCGGGCATCCGGCAACACGCGCACATACTCATTGCTCAGCAACCGTTTTCCCAATCACACCGCACTCTACGTCCGTGTGGAAGACAAGAGCACCGGCGACGTTTACGCGACCTATTCACTGGGGCGCATCATTGGTTTCGAGGAACCGCAGGCGGAACTCGATCGTGCGAATCAATTGCACATTTTGCATTGTACCGCGCCACGGAACTGGATTTACTCGCGCGTCGGCCTGAATGGCGAACTTCTTGCGCGCTCAGCTTTCACCGAATCGAAGACCCGCCCCCGCCTCCGTCACGCTTCCGACGGCGCCGTGATCGTATTCGGTGGAACGATTGAAGCTTCTGTAGCAGAATCGGCGAGGACCGCGATCCCGAAACTTTCGGCGCGACCTCCTGAAATGCCGAAAGACGATTAAGCATAATGTTACGACGCTTTTGTCAATTCAGTTTCTTGATCGGAGGATTGTCGATTGCGACTCTCGCGTGCGCCGCCTCCGCTCCGCGCGACCCGACTATACAACATAATCGGGATACCGAAGCTTCCGTCTCCCGGCCCTCCACGGTCGTGGTCATCGATGCCGGCCACGGCGGCTACGATCGTGGTGGCATTCCCGGCCAGCGGGTCGCCGAAAAAGTGATGAACCTCGACGTCGCGCAGCGGCTTCGTGGTGTCTTGCAAGCCAGCGGGTATCGCGTTGTCATGACGCGTGACAGCGATGTGTTCGTGCCGTTGGGGACGCGCGTTGCCATCGCCAACTCATATCGGGACGCCATTTTTGTCTGCATTCATTTTAATTCTGCGACGCGCGCCGGCGCGAGTGGAATTGAAACCTATTTTTATTCGCGTGAGAGCCTCGCGCTTGCCTCGGCCATTCATTATTACGTCGCGGGCGGCGCGCCTTCCTCAAATCGCGGAGTCCGCCGGCGCGGTTATTTTGTCTTACGCAGAACGCGGATCCCGGCGGTCCTGGTGGAATGCGGATTTCTCACAAATCCGACCGAAGCTCAGTACGCGCAGAGTAGTGCTTACCGCCAGAAATTAGCCGAAGAGATAGCGCGCGGAATTCGTGGACGCTCGACCGTGGCAGCCAGTTCCCTTGGGACGCGCGTCGCGTCGGTCCCGCTCCAACCGTTTATCGATCAAACCAGAGTCCGCGATCCGGACATTTCCCGGTCAAAGCGCTCGGCGAAGAAATCATCACAACATAAATCTTCGAAGAGCAAGAAGTCGCAGAAGAAAACGAGCAACGACAACGCCGCGGCCAAGAAAAAGTCGACCTCGAAGACGACGGAGGATTGATTTGGACTCTCCGATCTTGACTTCGGCGCAAATGCGGGCGGCGGAAGAAGCTGCTTTCGCGCGTGGCGTTGAAATCGAAACTCTAATGAACCAGGCCGGCGCCGGAGTGGCGGGCGCGGTCCGGAAGTTTTTTCCGAATCCCGGGAAATGCATCGTTTTCGCCGGGAAAGGTCACAATGGCGGCGACGCGCTTGTCGCCGCGGAGTGTTTGAAGCGTTGGGGATGGAAGATCGACATCCGCCTCCCATTTCCCGAAGCCGAGTGCGGTGAACTAACGCGCAAGAAACTTGGAGCGTTGCGCGACGCTCCGCCCAATTCCGGCGCGGCCGCTGAAAGCAAAGGGTGCACAGTTATTCTCGATGGATTGCTCGGTCTCGGCACTCAATCGCTTTTGCGTGAGCCGATCCGCACGGCAACGCGCGAGATCAATCAACTGCGCGCCGAGCGAAACGCGTTTGTCTTCGCTGTCGATCTTCCCACCGGCCTGAACGGCGATTCCGGCGAGATCGACCCGGACTGCGTGGTCGCGGATTTCACCGTCACGATCGGTTTTGCCAAGCATGGATTGATTGTCGACCCTGCGCTCGATTTCACCGGCCGCATCGAAGTTGTACCGCTGGTCGATCTTGTGCCGGGCGAAGGTGCGCCAAACGAAATCCTCGCCACCGCACCTTCTCTGGCTACGCTTCTGCCGCGACGAAAATTCAGCGCTTACAAGAACCAGTTCGGTCGCATCGGTGTGGTCGCGGGATCGAAAGGGTTTGTCGGCGCCGCGCTCCTGACCGCACAGGGCGCGCTCCGTTCCGGTGCCGGACTCGTGGAAATTTTTGTGCCGGAAGAAATTTATTCCATTGTCGCCAGCGCAGCGCCGATTGAGGCGATGGTCAAACCCGTTCGTTCCTATCGCGACCTGCTCGATGAGGAAAAGATCGACGTCTGGGCGGTTGGCCCCGGCTTGGGCAAAGCGCAAGCCTCGCATTTGCTTCGCTTCATCGAGCGCGCCGAAAAACCGATGGTGGTCGATGCCGATGGATTGAACATCCTCGCCGAGAAGATCGGTGTTCTCGAACATTGCCAGGGTAAACGGCTGCTCACTCCGCATCCCGGTGAAATGGAACGGCTGATTCATCCCGGCAAAATGACACGCGCATGGATCGCTCGAAATGTTTGCGAGCAACTTCCGGTCACGCTCCTGTTCAAAGGCAGCCGCACAATCGTTTGCGAACAGAATCGCCCGCTTAGCTATAACAACACCGGCAATCCCGGAATGGCGACTGGCGGAATGGGCGACGTATTGACCGGAGTTTGCGCTGGGCTGGCCGGCCAAGGTCTGCCGTTTTATGATGCAGCACGCGTCGGCGCGTGGCTCTGCGGCCGCGCGGCAGAGATGTCGATCTTCAATTCAAATAGGAGTGAGGAATCGCTTCTGCCTCGCGATGTGCTCGATAATCTCGGCCGCGCATTTCGTGATTTGCGATTAAGCTAAGGAGCAAGTCGATCATGGATCTTTATTCCAAGCCCGCGCCGATGGAAACAGCTCCTCCGGAAGCGAACGACTGGCCGAGCCGCACCAAGAAAGCGCTCGGCCCGGTCGCGGTTGCCGGCATCGCGATCGCGAAGTTTTTCGCGCAATTAAAATTTTTCATTCTCCCGCTGCTCAAGTTCCTGCCAATCATCCTGAAATCCGGCGGCACCATGGTGCTGATGATTTGGATTTACACCATGATGTGGGGCTGGAAATTCGGCGTCGGCTTCGTGTTACTCTTGCTCGTGCACGAATGCGGGCACTTGCTCGTGGCGAAAAAATTTGGACTCAAAGTTAGCGCGCCCATCTTTATTCCTTTCATGGGTGCGTTTATCGCGCTGAAGGAAGCGCCGCGCAACGCCTGGATGGAAGCGTGCGTTGGAATCGGTGGCCCGCTCCTCGGTTCCCTCGGCGCGCTGATTTGCAATTCATTGGGCGAAATTTTCGACGCACCGGTCTTCATCGCGCTGGCGTGGTTCGGCTATTTTTTGAATCTGTTTAACCTGACCCCGGTCGGGATGCTCGATGGCGGCCGCATTGTTACGGCC
Organism: Spartobacteria bacterium; assembly: GCA_003167365.1. Classification (GTDB taxonomy): domain Bacteria; phylum Verrucomicrobiota; class Verrucomicrobiia; order Chthoniobacterales; family UBA10450; genus Palsa-1382. Next base: position 121,130 of record PMTM01000003.1, read on the forward strand.
ATGTCGCGCTGGCTCTGGCTTCCCGGATTTGCTGTGCTGGTCTGGTTCGGTTGGAAATATCCGAATTTCGTCGTGTGGTTAATGATCTTCCTTTCGCTGCCGCGCATCATCTCGTTGTTCCGTAAACGCACTGAAGAAGAGCAGCACTATTACGAAGTAACGCCGAATCAGCGATGGACGATGTCGATCCTGTACTTCGGTTTGATCGTCACACTGATTTTCGGAATGCATCTTGCGCAACGCGATTTGAACCAGCATGGCGTACCTGCCCATGGTCACGATCGCGACCCGATCGTGCAGTAATAGTCAGCAAATTATTTTGGCTCGGCGGCACCGGCGGCCGTCACAATTTTTTGGAAACGCGGATCGTCACGGATCGAATCCCATTCCCAGCGAAATTTCAGATCATTGACCGTAATGCTGTAGTCGGCGCTGTCCACCGCGCCAGGTGTTTTCAACAGGCGCTCGATAAGCGGCAAGGCTAGATCCTTCTGACCCACGCGCGCATAAATCAGCGCGAGGTAACAATTCATAATCGCACCGTCGAAAGCGTCTTTCGACTCAGGTTTCAATTCAACCGCGCGGCGGCCCTCGCGAATTGCATCTTCTTTCCGTCCCGTGAAGGCGTAAAGCCAGCCAAGGTAAGCGTGACGGTCCGCATTCAACGGCGCTTCTTTCACGTCGTTCTCGAAAATCGGGCGCATCTGTTCAAACTTCATGCGCGCACCGCTCGTATCGTTTTGAGCGAGTGCGGTGCAACCTTCGAAGAAACTCTTCGGGGTCGAGCCGGTACTGGTGTAGGAAAATTCTTTCAGCGGGGTCGCATCCAAGATTCGTTTCGCTTCGGCAAAATCGCGTTCGATCATCGCGACCTCCCAACGGCATGAGGTGACCACGCCATCTGGATCTACATTCGGTGGAACCTCACTCAGCAAGGATTTCAAAAGATGCATATCGCCTTTCCACCAAAAATCGACATATCCGCTTTGAATTTTGGCCACGAGCGACGCCGGGGCCATGGCACGCATTTTCTTAGCCCAACGCGCCGCTTCCGGCCAGCGGCGCAACGCCGTATTGGTGAAGACAACGTTGCGCACGATATTCGGATTCTGCGGATCAATTTTCTGGGCTCTTTCGAAAGAATCGAGCGATTCCTGCCAATGCCCCTGTCGCCGTTTAATGGCCGCAATCAGAACGCTGACGCCGGCATCGCTGGGCGCCAGATGTAACGCGATGTCGAATTCTGCCAACGCCTGTTCGTAATTCTCGTCCATCCAATAAATGCACTGACCCAGAGCTAAATGAGCTTCGGCGAGATTGGGTTGCAGTCTCAGCGCGATGTCGGCTTCGGAGCGCGCTTTCGTTTTCCAGCTATCGACCGGCTCATAAAAGTGAAAAATCTCCGCCCGCGTGGACGCAAGTCGCGCATGCGCGAGCGCGAAGTTCGAATCGAGCGAAATGGCTTGCCGGTAAAGCTGCTCGGCCGCTTTGTAGTCTTCGAGCAGCGTATCGGGATTGCGCGCGATCTGATTGGCGCGCAAATAAAACACATAGGCCTCCGCATTCTCCGTCGGCTTTGTTTCCACACGCGCTTTTTCGTCCGGGCTGAGCGTGGCTTTGAGCGCGGAAGCGATCTCGCTGGCCAGCTCACCTTGCAAACCTAGTGAATCGTCCAGAGTCCGGTCGTAACGATTCGCCCACAGATGTCGATCTTTGACCGCGTCGATCAATTGCACATTGATCACGACGCGATCGCCTTGGCGCCGGACACTTCCTTCCAGGACATTGGCCACGCCGAGCGCGTTGCCGATTTCGCGCAAATTTCGTGCTCCGTGGTCCGGGCGATAGGCCATCACCGATGTCCGGCTGATTACGCGCAGGTCGTGCACTTTGGCCAAGCTTGTCAGGATGTCGTCCTGGATCCCGTCCGCGAAAAATGCGTTCTCTTTGTCATCGCTGAAATTCTCAAAGGGCAACACCGCGATGCTCTTTTCCGGGATCAGTTCGCCGGTGGAAGAACGAAACGAACGTCTCTCATAGATGAATGACCCGATCAGCAGCACGAGCAAAACGGCACCGGAAACCGCGACATTTCGTCGTCGCAACATCGGGGGCGGGCGGTTCGCGGCAGCGAACGCAGCCTGATCTTCCTGCGCTTTCTTGAGCTTCTCCGGCAGCTGAGGATTGCCCACTTCGTCCGTGTAAAAATTTACCAATGAGATGCTGCCGCCGTGCTTCACTGCGCATTCGCCCAGTTCGTGCAAGTCCGGTTGCCACTGTCGCGATTGCCCCAAGTCTTCGGCCACGCGTTTGGAAAGAAGAATGTGGCCCCCATCGGCGCAATCCATCACCCGCTGCGCAATATTAATTCCCGCGCCGGCGATATTCTTCCGATCGTTGACATCCCGGACCTCATTGACCGGACCGCTGTGGATCCCCATTCGCAGTTGAATGCGCGGGTAATTCTTCAACGCCTTGCTGATCTCGATCGCGCAATTCACCGGCGCTTCCGGGCTGTTAAAAAAGACCAGCGCCATGCCGTCGCCCACTGGAAGCCGGACGAGACGGCCCGCCGCTTCCGCGGCCCGGAAACATTCTGTGCCGCGAACGATGTCGTTGAGCTGGTGCTGAAGCTCCCGTTGTTCGTTGATGAGCAGTTTCGAGTAGCCGACTACGTCCATGAACAGGACGTGACCGATTTCCAACTGAACATCCGGTTCAGAGTCAGCAGGCATATGAGTTTAGGTCCGGGAACAACTGCGCTGGTTTCAGAGTCCTTACATCCGTTTGTTATACAGCGGGCGGAGGCGCGGCCAATCAAAATCCACGGGCTCTTTCCGGTGCCGGGGCCCGATGCTACCGTGACGGATGCCGTTTGAGCTCGAATCCAACTATAAACCCCGGGGCGACCAGGGCCAGGCGATCGCAAAGCTGATCAAATCGGTTGGAGCGGACAATCGGCACCAGACGCTGCTCGGCGTTACCGGTTCAGGCAAGACTTTCACGATTGCAAACGTGATTCGCGAGCTGGATCGGCCCACTCTTGTAATTTCGCACAACAAAACGCTGGCTGCGCAACTTTACTCCGAGTTCAAACAATTCTTTCCGCGCAACGCGGTCGAATATTTCGTCAGTTACTTCGATTACTACCAACCGGAAGCTTACATTCCGCGCTCCGACACTTACATCGAGAAAGACTCGTCGATTAACGAAGAGATCGAACGGCTCCGGTTGAGCGCGGCGAGCGCGCTACTATCGCGCCGCGACACGATTGTCGTCGCGAGCGTTTCGTGCATCTACGGCGTCACGTCGCCGGAGGATTACGCGAACATGCTGTTGACGGTGAAACGCGGACAGCACATCAGTCGCGAAGCGGTGCTCGGCCGTTTGATCGACATGCTATACGAGCGCAACGACATGAATTTCTCGCGTGGAAGATTCCGTGTTCGCGGCGACGTCGTCGAAGTTTATCCCGCAACGGCCGATGAAGAAGCGATTCGTCTTGAGTTCTTCGGCGATGAGATCGATGCGATCACGCGCATCGATCCTCTCACCGGCCACGCCCACGAATCGCTCAGCGTGTTAACTTTGTTTCCGGCGAAACAATTCGTCACGCCGGCCGACAAATTGAATCGTGCGCTCGGGTCTATTCGCGAAGAACTCGAACAGCGAATCGTCGAACTGGAAAGCCAGAACAAATTGCTCGAAGCGCAACGGCTGCGGATGCGCACCGAATATGATCTGGAAATGCTGCAAGAAATGGGATTTTGCAGCGGGATCGAGAATTACTCGAGGCATTTATCCGGCCGGTCTCCCGGCTCGAAGCCATATACACTGCTCGATTTTTTCCCGAAAGATTTCCTCCTCGTGATCGATGAATCGCACGCCACTATTCCGCAGATCGGTGGCATGTATGAGGGTGACAAATCGCGCAAAACCGTGCTCGTCAATTACGGATTTCGTTTGCCGAGCGCGCTAGATAACCGGCCGCTCAACTTCGATGAGTTCATGAAGGTAACGAACCAGGTGATCTACGTCAGCGCCACTCCGGCCGAATTTGAGATCAAGAACAGCGTCGTTGGAAACAAGAATTACGTGCCGCACAAGCGAGCCCGCATCGGAGCGGATGAACCTGTGCCCTTTGTCCTGCCAGGTGAAAATGGAGGGATGAACCCCACGTCGTCCCATTCGTCGGACGCGACGGAGCGCGTCCCTCCAATTTCACGCACCGACCAACCGACCGAACAATTCGACGTTCACACGCCGGGGGCGCCGCTGGTCGTGGAACAAATCATCCGGCCGACCGGCCTTCTCGATCCGCGAATCACACTGAAGCCGCTCAAGCATCAGATCGACGACACCATCGAACTTTGCCGTGAACGCGTGGAAAAGAATGAACGCGTGCTCGTCACAACGTTAACGAAACGCACCGCCGAAGACCTGGCCGACTACTTGCGCGATGTCGGATTGAAAGTGCGCTACTTGCACAGCGACATCGACACGATTGAGCGCGTGGAAATCCTGCGCGGATTGCGCGCGGCCGAGTTCGACATCTTGGTCGGCATTAACCTTCTTCGCGAGGGTCTCGATCTTCCCGAAGTCTCGCTCGTCTGCATTCTCGATGCAGACAAGGAAGGTTTTTTGCGCAGCCAGACCTCCCTCATCCAGACGGCCGGCCGCGCCGCGCGTCACATCAACGGCGAAGTCGTGCTTTTCGCCGATCAAGTCACGCGAAGCATGGAAGCGCTCATGTCGATCACGGAATATCGCCGCGTGAAGCAAATGGAATACAACGAGAAGCACGGCATCACTCCGCAAACCGTGCGCCGCGCGGTGCAGGAAAGTTTGCACACAATCTTGCGCGGCCGCGAGATTGCAGCGTCGGTCATCCAGGAAGCCGGCGGTGATTTCGATCTGACCGAATTGTTGCGCGAACTCGAAGACGACATGCAACGCGCTTCCGCCAATCTGGAATTCGAACGCGCCGCGTTATTGCGGGATCAAATCATGGAAGTAAAAAGCGGCGCGGGCATCGCGAAGATCGAGCCCAAACGAAGACCGGTGAAATACACGCGCAACGCGGGCCGCCGCCGATCGCGGGTATGACACTCCACCTGTCATCCCGAGGCGCGCAGACGCCGAGGGATCTCGCACTGGCAGATTTGAATCCTCGGCGAGCCAAGTGTGTGACCCGCGATCCTGTGGGAGGTCCCTCGCTTCGCTCGGGATAAGCGCCGACTAATTAAGTACACGCGTAAAGGCCGGGCGGCAGCGCTCCCGCGTTTAACGGTAGGGACAGAACGCTGCGCTGTCCGCGGACGCCGCATCGCGGCGTCCCTACCAGCCCTCGCACGCAACTAGCTCCATCGGCAGCAATGCGATTACCGCCGGAATTTCTTTACGGCTCTGTTCTGTTAACAATATCGATCTTGCTCGCGGCGGCGGAAGACTTGCCAGTTACGACCGTGGTTGGCGCGTTGCCCGAAGTCGAATTCTCTAATCTAAGCCAGCGCGATCCCAATCCGCTCGGTGAGAAGGCGCTCGCCATTAATCCGGAACAATGGAAGCACGGCGAAACCGAGCATTTTATTTACCATTTCGTTCACAGTTACGTTGTTACTCCGATTTCAATCGAAGCTGAGTTTCATTATCGCGCTGTCGCGAAAGAGCTGGAGCGCGAACAACCACCCGGAGATACAAAGGCGCACATCTATATTTTCGAGCGGCCCGAGGATTGGCAGCAATTTCAAGCGTTCGGCAACCTGGAACGGTGGACGGGCGGAATTCAATCGCAGGGCAGCCTCTTCATCCAGCGCAACCCGGCCTACAAATTTTCCAGCAACGTTCTCGGACACGAAATCGCGCATCTCGTCCTTCACCGATTCTATGCCGATGGCGTCCCATGTTGGCTGAACGAAGGATTCGCGCAATATGTTTCTAAGGGAGCGCAGGCCAGTTACCAGCGCGCTCGCGGTTACATTGCAAAACCGCGCTCCCAAGCAATCGCGGCGCGGGATTTGATTCCGCTCCCGACGCTTGTGGCAATGACTCATCCACCTTCCGATCGGGTCGAGATTTTCTATGATGAATCGGAGCGGCTGGTGCGTTTTCTCGTTCTAACAGACAAGCCGAGTTTCCTCGCCCTGCTTGATGCGCTGGGACAGCATCAACCTTTCGAGACTGCGCTCCTTCGTATTTACGCTGGAAAATTCTCAAGCGTTGCGATGTTCGAAGAAAAATTCCGCGAATACGCTTCGAAAGACTTCGGGACTTCCACGCAACAGGCGAATAGAGAATGAGCTCCTGCGTGTCCTTTTTCGCCAAGTTTTGGATTTCGCGGCTCGTCCCGTGAGGTAATATCACGGCGTGCCAAAGGCCAAACTCCAATCCAAACCGCAAAACATTTATGCGGTCGTCGGTTCCGATGAAGCCGAAGTGAAACGGATTGCAGCCGAGCTTGCGGAAAAATTCACTCCACCGGGACTGGGAGATTTCGGTTTGGAAGTGATTGATGGCTGCGCCGACAACGCCGAACAGGCGGCCTCGCGAATAAGATCGGCGATCGAAGCGCTCCAGACGCTTCCGTTCATGGGCGGCAGTAAACTGGTTTGGTTAAAGAACGCGAACTTTCTTGGCGACAATACGATCGGCCGGGCCGCGTCGGTTCAGCTGGCGCTCGAGGAACTATCGGAAATCATCAATGCTGACCTCGGTAACGACGTTACCTTCCTCTTCAGCGCAACCGAAGCGGATAAGCGCCGTTCTTTTTACAAAGCGCTTACCAAACGCGCCGAAGTGCAGGTGATCGATCGACTCGATTCCAATCGCAGCGGATGGGAGGAGGAAGCGGGCGAAATCGTTCGGGGCCGCGCCAACAAGCTCAAGCTTCAGTTTGATGACGACGCCCTCGAACTTTTTGTCTTGCTGACCGGCGGAGACACGCGCCAAATCGATAACGAACTCGACAAGATCGATATCTTCCTCGGGCAAGATCGACAAGTGACGTCCGAGTATGTCCGCGAGCTCGTCCCACTATCGCGCGCCGGTGTCATTTTCGAATTGGGCAACGCGCTGGCCGTGCGCGATCTCGAACGCGCACTCAAACTCGTTCGCCGGTTATTGGACCAGGGCGAAACCGCCATCGGTATTTTGCTGGTTGCAATTTTACCGACGATCCGAAATTTGCTGCTCGCCAAAGATTTGATGGAACGTCATCGCTTGCAGCGCCCGCACGCGCCGTTCACATTTATTTCAGCGATTAATCGCCTGCCCGCATCCGCAACCGAACATCTGCCGCGCAAGAAAGACGGTTCGATTAACGGTTATGCGCTCGGGATCGCCGCGCAAAATGCGCACCGCTTTGAGACGAGACAATTGATTGAAGCAATGCAGACTTGCCTCGAAGCGAATCTCAAGCTCGTCACGAGCCAACTCGATCACGAACTGATTTTGACCGAGATCGTCGTGAAATTACTCGGACGGCAACTGTAGCGGCGGTCTATCACCGCCGATGACTTTAGATTTGACGCTCGTAGAGCGTCGCTACAGTCAGGCAGCTGCGCCGTCCACCTGTTTGCTCGCCATCGGGCCGATATACGGGATTTCCCAGCGAACGTTTGTGAATGCCTTCACCGTGGCGATAATCCAGATCACGAGAAACGCGAGGTGCACAAGCATTGCAAGTAAACCCCAGAGCACGGAGAGAAATACGCCTATGGCGGGAACGCTTCCAAAGATCACGTGAATGATCATTGATACGATATTGAACAGGAACCAGGCACCGCCGAAGATGATCGATTGCATGGCGTAAAACCGCACAAACCCGTTCCGCTTTTCAAGTATGTAAAAGATGATACCGCCAATAAGCGGAATGCAGGCGAGCGCCGCGGCCACATTTGGAGGCAAATCCATCGAGGATGGGTCGCCGCTTTGGTTGGCTGCAGGAGTCGGGACCGGCGGCGGAGTTGGATCGGCAGAGTCTGGCATAAGGCTACTTACAAAGACCGAAGAGTCCCTTTGTCAAGCCAACTTAGGCCTCGATTTTCGCTTTTGCATGGGAATCAAAGACCATACCGTGTCGTCGCCGACGCCGTGACCACGATCGAAATTCGCAACAGCCAGCATTCTTACCAAGCGGTTATTGCATCGAATTTGCTCGATCGCTCAGGAGAACTCATCGCCCGCAAGATTCGTGGTTCGCGTTGCGCAATCATCGCGGATACGAATGTCGCGCCGCTCTTCGCTGACCGCGTCACGAAAGGTTTAGTTTCCACCGGATTTCAGCCGACGTTAATCACAGTAGCGGCGGGCGAGAAATCGAAAACGTTGGGGCAAGCCGGCGAAATCTGTGAGCGAATGCTGGCCGCGAAATTAGGTCGGCAATCGTTCGTCGTTGGACTTGGCGGCGGAATGGTCGGCGACCTCTCCGGTTTTGTGGCGGCAATCTTCGAGCGCGGTGTCCAGCATGTGCAAATCCCCACCACCATCCTCGCGATGGTCGATAGTTCGATCGGCGGGAAAACCGGAGTGAATACCGCCATCGGCAAGAATCTAATAGGCGCATTTCATCATCCCGAGCTCGTGATCGACGATGTCGATGTTCTCAAGACGTTGCCACGCCGGGAATTCAACCAAGGCTTCGCCGAGATTATTAAGCACGCCATTATCGCCGACGCGGAAATGTTTGCCGCGCTTCAACATGTCGACCTTGGCGAACTTGCGCCGCTCATCCAGCGAAATATTGAGATTAAGTCGAATATCGTGGCGAGAGATGAATTCGACCGGACTGGCGAACGCGCGCTACTCAATTTCGGCCACACCGTGGGTCACGCGATCGAACAAGCGGGCAATTACGAACAGTTTTTGCATGGCGAAGCGATTAGCCTCGGAATGGTCGCTGCTTGCGCGGTTTCGGCGAAGAAAGCCGGCCTTCCTAAAGATCAACGCGAGGCGATTGTCGATCTCTTGCGCGTGTTCGAATTGCCAGTGAGATTGCCGCCAAATTTTCCCCGCGAGAAACTTTTCGACGCCCTTGTCTTCGACAAAAAATTCGAAGACGGAAGAGTCCGCTTCGTTGTTTCATCAACAATTGGCTCAGCGCATTTGTCGAGTGACGTCACGCTCAACGATATTCGCGAGGCGGTTGCTGAATTGTAGCGGCGCTATGAGCGCCGAATCTAAAAACGGTCGGCGGTCATAGACCGCCGCTACAGTTATGGTCGCGCGCCGCGATAATAATCGACCAAGCCTTCAACCACGCTATCAGCGTATTCCCGGAAAATACTTTCGCGCTCGACGCCGTCGATGTTGCGCGTTCCCTCGTAATCTCCGGCCTGAATGCGGGCAAAGCCCGCGCGGCTGTTCATGACGTAAGGCTCGCAGTAAACGACTGGGCACCGATACAGGCGAGTGGCGAGCAAATTGCGCGCGTAAACGTAGCCGCTCGTCCCGACTTTAGTGGTAGTTTGAGTGGTCGGGTATTCATACGGCGGGAGCTGCGTCTCTTTTGCCATCACGCCGGCGATGGAATCTGCGAGCGGCAATTCTTCGTCGTAAGCGCGGCTCAAAAGCCGGCGCAGCATCTCGAAACGTTCGTCATCGAATTCCAACTCCTGTTGCAGGTAAGAACCGTTCACGAGCAGATGCAGGTGGTTGTGATCAGTCAAGATCGGATTTTTCGGATCTCCCCACCCTTCCGCGTTGAAGTGCAAACAAAGCACGAGATCGGGATGCAGTTTGGTATTTACGAGAACGGCGCGGCGCCGAATCTCGCTATATCGATAAAACAAAATCTCGCTTTGCCAGCGGACGGTTTGCTCTCTCGCCGGCTCGTCGGGATTTTCTATGTCCTTTCGCGGCTCGGGCACGCCGTTTTTGATCAGAATTCTCTTAGCGAGGTCCCTGAAATCATTAGGACGTTTTGAGGTAACCGGCTCGTTGCTACTCCGAACGAAGAAGACTTTGGCCCCCAATTGCTTCAATCGAGGTGCGAGAATCTTCGCCACCCTTAAGACAAGATCGCCTTCCTGGACTGGCGAACTGTCTCCAACTTGGAACCAACGCTCTTCCATCTTCGCCCACTTGCCTCCGAGATGGCCCGGATCAAGCGCGATGCGCAAACCGGCCAGCGGTTTCTCTTGCTTTAGCAACGACAGAGATTTGGCCGGACGCCAGAGTCGCGGAATCGGCTTGCGCGAAGCGTCATCTTTGGCAAAACGGAGCGTGAAGAAACTTTGCGCTTCGCGGTTGGTCAGAATGCGCGCCGAGTCGTCATTAATCACGATCAAGTCCGAGCTAATGCCGTGAGTGCAATAGACATTTTGAATCAGCCGCGCGAAATCGTCGTGCGTGATGGTTTCCTGATATTTCTCGAGCACTTTCCAGTGTGGACGCGCGCCAAGAACACCAAGATTGTCCGCGGCGCGACTAAATGCCGGCAAGATCGACAGACAGCAGGCAAGGAGAACCGCTCGCCTTTCGACTTGCCCAAAACGAAACATCGATATTTGGATTTCGCTCTCTTTAATACGATGGTCGCAGAATGCTAACGATACTTTTCCTGGGCGACGTCGTTGGCGAGCCAGGTCGCAGCGCCGTGATCGCGCGGCTTCCCGAGCTGAAAGCGCAACACGCGCTCGACTTTATTGTGGTCAACGGCGAGAACGCAGCTGCCGGTCGCGGCATCACCGGCAAGATCACGATCGATCTCCTGCGGGCCGGCGCGTCCGTCATCACCACTGGCGACCATATTTGGGACCAAAAGGACATTGTCCCATTCATTGGCACTGAGCCGCGGCTCCTGCGTCCGATAAATTATCCAACGGGCGCGCCTGGCGCCGGTTCGATCGTTCTGGAAACTGCCAAAGGAAAAGTGGGAGTGATTAACGTGCAGGCGCGGACATTTATGCAGCCAATTCTGGAGAACCCATTTCAAGCCGTAAAAGAAGCCGTGACCAAGATGCGCATGGAAACTGCGAATATAATTGTCGATGTCCACGGCGAGACAACGAGCGAAAAAATTGCGCTCGCCCGTTTTCTCGATGGAGAAGTTTCGGCGGTGATCGGCACGCACACACACGTCCAAACAGCGGACGAACAAATTTTCCCAGGTGGCACCGCTTTCCTGTGCGACGCGGGAATGTGCGGCCCGATCAATTCGATTCTTGGCCGCAGCATCGAGCCAATCGTGAACCGGTTTATTTCGAACATGCCCGCGCCATTTCCGGTCGCGGCGGGAGAAGTCCGGTTGCGCGGCGCATTGATCGAAATTGACGAAACGAGCGGGCGCGCGGTGCGGATCCAACGCGTTGATGAAGCGGGACCGGCTCGGACAGCGGCTTTGGAACCCGAAGCCAGGATTGACCTCGAGGCGTCTGCCGCGTCCGAAGAGGCCTGAGAGTTGCGCTTGCCCGCGCGGACTTTCTTATTCAGACTCTCGACTTTCCTGCCTGGGACTAACTTCGGAACCACTAACCATGAAAAAATTGTTTATTCATTGTCTCGTTGTCGTGCTCGTGCTCTCCGTTCCAGGATTCGCGCGTGCGGATAAGAAACAAGAAGTCCAGAAATTCGGCCACGAAGGAATGGAGGCGCAGCGGAATAAGAATTGGCCGAAAGCGATATCCGCTTTCAAGCGTGTTGTCGAACTCGAACCAACATCACAAAACCACGAGAATCTCGGCGTTGTTTATCGCAACGCCGGAAATGTGGCCGAAGCGATCAAGAGTTTCACGGCTGCGATCGAGGCCAATGCCGACAATGTTTCCGCCTATGGCAATCGCGCTAATGCTCTTATCGGGCAACGTCGCTACGACGAAGCGATTGAGGATTGCACCGAGGTGCTCAAACGCCAGCCAGACAATTTGAATGCGAAAAAGACGCGCGCTTCTGCCGCTTTGAGCAAAGGCGATTGGAACTTGGCGCTCGGCGACTACAACGGAATCCTGAATGCAAATCGCAACGACGCAGAAGCCCTCAAAGGGCGGGCTTATGTATTCAATCAGACAAAGGACTACGACAAGGCAATCGCGGACTATTCGGACCTGATCAAATTGCGCCCGAAAGATTCGCACGCGTATTTAAAACGGAGTTATCTCTATGACATGAAGGGCGACTTGCCGAAAGCAATGGCCGATGGCGATCAGGCCGTGAAAATCGACCCGAAAAACGCCGACACGCAGAATTGGAAGAAGTATTTGCAAGGAAAACAATCTCAACCGCCGCCATTACAGCCGCCACCGCCCGCGGCACAAAAATCGCCGGCAGCTCAGCCCGCGCCTACCAAGGCTCCCTAGAGATTCGAATCGATCTTGCCAAGACGGCGCCTGTTGCGTCGCCTAAGATTCACTGCCGTTCTGCGAATCGACGGCTTCTTCGTCAATTTCTTTTTGCGGCGGCGCGAATCGTCGTTTCCGGCGATTCGCCGGCAAAGGCGATAGCGTCATCGTGACATTGCGCCCGGTAATTTTCGGTTCCATTTCCACTTGCGACATGCCGGAAAGATCGTCGCGCACTTTGTGCATCAGTTGCATTCCGAGTTCCTGGTGGGCCATTTCGCGACCGCGAAATTGAAGCTGTACCCGCACCTTGTTTCCCTTGTCGAGAAATTCTTCGCCGTGGCGAACTTTGGTCAGGTAATCGTGATCGTCGATGTTTACGCGAAACTTGATTTCCTTGAGCTTGGCACCCGTTGGCCTTTTGTCCTTGTCGTGCTTTGAAATGTCGTAACGGAATTTTCCGAGCGCGACGATTTTGCAGACCGGTGGATTGGCGGTCGGTGCGACCTCAACCACATCGAGGCCGAGGCCTTGCGCCTTGCGCAAGGCATCCGACAACTTCATGACGCCGAGCTGTTCGCCGGTGGATCCTAAAATGACCCGGACTTCGCGGGCGCGAATCCGACCGTTTACACGAATTTGTGGTTGCAGATTAAATCAAGCTCCTGGCCGGCGAAGCGGGAGTGCACCGCGCCGCCGTGTTTTCTTTTTATCGCATCTTCCGGTCCCACTAACGTGTTCCCGAAACACTCTGCATCGTCACAGCTGCGATGACCGCGACAACCGGCCCGCATAATTCGCAAGCCGAGGGGAAGTTGTAAGCAACATTTCGTCGGTGGCAAGATGATTCTTGTAACAATTCGATGTCCCCCTTAGCCGATCAAGCAGGTGGCGCGCCGAAATGTGCGGCATGCGCGGCGTAGGCGGCAGCATCCCCCATCATCGCATCGAGCGTTTCGACGAACGGTTCCAGTTTCACAAATCCTGAAAAAACGGCGCGATCGCCGATTTCGGTGTCGAAAACAAATGTCGGACGCTGCGTCACTTTAAGCGCATGAAAATCGGCCGTGTCGGCGCGGACGCGCGTTTCGATAACCGGCGACTGCGCTCGCTCGATCAACTTTGTCTTATCGAGATCGCCGGCCCGCGCTCCAATCTCAGCCGCAATCTCCCATTCGCCGAATTTTTTTCCTTCGCGCAAACCCGCGTTCGCGAGCGCGAGTCGCACACGATCGTCGCCAACGCCAAGATCTTTCGCCGCCTCCGCGACGCAATTCGGCGCGAGGTATTCCGGCTGGATCGGCTCATACCAGTCACTCCTGAGCATGAACGGCGAGCGCACGATCATTCCGCTGCGGCGGTAAAACCATTCCTCTTGCGCACGCGATACCGGTAACCCTTTTTGATCGAGCAGCGCGATCTTCCACTGAAACTCAACGCGCCCCCCGTATCGCTTCTTCAACTCCGTCCAAGTCGGCTCGGCCCAGAAACACCAGGAGGAGATAACGTCGAGATAATATGTGACCGTAATGCGCACTTGATTCTTTATCTTAGGTTGAACATTCAATGCTCAACGTTCAACGTCCAACTTCGGATAAACCTGAAAGACTTCGCGCAAGATCGACATCTTGGACCTGAACCACATTTTCCTTTTCATTGCGGTAGTGTCGCCGCTCGCGGTGCTTGCGCGCGCTTGGCGTCCGGGCGGCGCTTATCGCGGGTGGCGAATCGCATCATTCGTGGTTCTTGCCGTTACCGGAATGGCCTGGCTCTTTTTTCGCGAACAAGCCGGGTTCATCGGCAGCGGCGTGTGGTTCGCACTCTTGTTTCTCCCGGCTATTGGATTGCGACGAGTGGCGGAGCTGGCGGCGCGACACCGTTATCGAGCGGCGCGAAGAATTGCGACTGCGTTGCAATTCCTGCACCCGAGCGATGAGTTGCGCCGCCAGGTGCACCTCCTTCGCATTCTCGAATCAGGCGAAAAGACGGGCGTTCCTCCAACTCCAACCGCCGCTTCAATTCAAGATCGGCGGCCGCGTGTTCGAGACGCGCCGGCTGTTCTCGCTTTCATCTTCCTCAACGTCGTCGCGTTCCTCGTTGAAATCTCGTATGGCGATTTGACCGAGCCACTGACCTTGCATCGGCTTGGCGCGCTCGAGCCATACTTTGTCATTTCGCAGGGCGAATACTGGCGTCTCGTTACCGCGCTCTTCCTGCACGGCGGCGCGGTGCATCTGCTTTTCAATCTCTTCGCGCTCTACGTCCTCGGGCCGCCGCTGGAAAGATCGATTGGCAGCGCTCGATTTTGCGCATGTTATTTGATCTCCGGGATCGGCTCGAGCGCCGGAGTTGTTCTTCTCGCGCTAGTTGGCCTGATCAACGCCACTCAATTGGTTGGCGCGTCAGGATCGATCATGGGCATCGTCGGTGCATGGGCGGGATTTCTACTTCGACATCGTCACATCCCGTTGGCCAAACAACGACTGAACAACATTCTGTTGATCGTTCTGATCCAGATCGCCTTTGATCTCTCGACACCGCAGGTAAGCATGGCGGCGCACATGTGTGGATTGTTTACCGGATTTGTGGTGGGTTTAATCCTAAGTCGCGAAGTCCGGGCCATTGACCTTGATCGCCCGGACGGTTCGGTGAGATCCCCCTAAAGCCATCGGCCCACATCGTGCAATATCGGCATGATTGGCCCATGTTATGCACAACGATGAGCTCGTCAGCACTTGCCCCGGCAAGCTTTCCGAATTAAATCCGCTCGACTTCCTTAGCTCCAATCCATGCCCACATTCCAAACTTATAATGTGACGCCGACTCTACCGGACGCGCTCGAGCCATTGCGCGAGATGACGTTCAACCTGTGGTGGACTTGGGAACCCTCCGCGCGGCGGCTCTTTCGCCATCTCGATCCGGAACTTTGGGACCGAACGAATCACAATCCAGTCCGAATGCTGCAACTTTCCAGGCAGGCGCGGCTCGAGGAAGTTTCACAGGACAAAACTTTTCTCCGCGAACTGAAACAAGTCTATGACGCGTTCAAACAATATCTCGAACGCCAGGACACTTACGGAAAAACCGGCGCCGGCGCGGCAATCAAAAAGCCGGTTGCGTATTTTTCCGCAGAGTTTGGTTTTCATGAATCGATTCCCAATTATTCGGGCGGCCTCGGCATTCTCGCGGGGGACCATTGCAAATCCGCCAGCGATCTCGATCTAAACTTTGTCGCGATCGGCCTGCTCTACCGGCACGGCTACTTCCGGCAGGAGATTGACAAGGAAGGCCTGCAACACGCGGTCAACCTGAACCAAAATTTTCATCACCTGCCGATTCGCGAGGTGCAGCGTGATGGCGCGAATCTTCGCATTTCCGTGCGGATTTTGGATCGAGATGTCTTCGCCAAGATCTGGGAACTCCGCGTTGGCCGAATCAATCTTTATCTGCTCGATACCGATACGCCGGAAAACAGCGCGGAGGATCGTCTCATTACCGCGGAGCTTTACGGCGGCGATCTCGAGATGCGAATGCGCCAGGAGATCGTGCTTGGCATCGGCGGCGTCAAAGCGCTCAGCGCGCTCGGCATCGACGCCGAAGTCTTCCACATGAACGAAGGCCACTCGGCCTTTCTCGCGCTCGAGCGCATCCGGCGCAACGTCGTCGAGAAGAAGTTGGATTTCTATTCCGCGCTGCAAGTCGCGGCTGCCGCGAACGTTTTCACAACCCACACGCCGGTGCCGGCGGGCAACGATTCGTTCTCGCGCGAGATGATGAGGAAATATTTCGGGGATTTCGTGCGCGAATTGCAGATTCCGTTTGAAGAACTGTTTCGCTTCGGACAAGCGAGCGTCGATCCAGCGGACGCGTTCAGCATGACGATCCTGGCGTTGCGTTTCAGCCGACATGTGAACGGCGTGAGCAAGTTGCACGGCGACGTGAGCCGGTTGCTTTGGAAAGATGTTTGGGCGGGCGTGCCTGTGCACGAAGTGCCGATCACCAGCATTACAAACGGCGTGCACACAAAAACGTGGATGGCGCCAGAGTTTTCCGCGCTTTACACCAAGCACCTCGTCGGGTGGGAAGATCATCTCACCGACGAAGATTTCTGGCGCCGCGTCATGGATATTCCCGACGCGCAGTTATGGGAAACACATCAAAAGCTCAAGCAGCGTCTGGTCGAATTCGTGCGCGAACGCGTACGCACGCGGCGCGAACGGATCGGTGATTCCCCGGAAGCGATTCGCAACGTCAACCGCATTCTCGATCCGGAAATCCTGACCATCGGCTTCGCGCGGCGTTTCGCCACTTACAAACGCGGCGCGCTCTTGTTCAGCGACAAAGAGCGATTGAAGAAATTGCTCAACGACACGACGCGGCCGGTGCAATTCATTTTCGCCGGTAAAGCGCATCCGCGCGATGAAGGAGGCAAGGCGCTCATCCAGGAAGTTTACAAATTCTCGCGCGAAGCTGGCATCGAAAACCGGATCGTCTTTGTCGAAGATTACGACAGCTATATTGCGCGACGCCTCGTCCAAGGTGTCGATCTTTGGCTAAATCATCCTTTGCGTCCGCTGGAAGCAAGTGGCACGAGTGGAATGAAACTCGCGCCGAATGGCGGACTCAACCTGAGCGTACTCGACGGTTGGTGGTGCGAAGGTTACAACGGCAACAATGGTTGGGCCATTGGCGCGGAGACAAAGAACGGCACCGTCGAATTTCAAAACGAAGTCGACGCGAGCAGTCTTTATCAATTGCTCGAAAATCAGATCATCCCGCTTTACTACGCCAAGCCCGACGGCAAACTTCCCCTCGCCTGGCTCCAATTGATGCGCGAATCAATTCGCACTGTCACCCCGGTCTTTAATACGCATCGCATGGTGAAGGAATACACCGAGCGGCTCTACATTCCCGCGGCCAAATCGCACGAGGATTTTGCGCGCGAGAATTGCCAGGCGGCAACGCAGTTAAGCCAATGGAAGTCGAAGATGCGCAAAGATTGGCTGCAAGTGCGCGTGCATGACGTGCAGGTCGGAAATCAAGATCGACAAAACATTCCAGTGGGCGAATCGTTGCAGGTGAGCGCGCGCGTTCATCTCGGCGGCGTCGACCCGAACCATGTGCGCGTCGAAGCTTATCACGGCGAAGCGGAGAACGGCGGCGTTAAAAATCCGACGGTGACTGTTCTCGACGCCAGCGGCCAAAACGGCGACGGCAGTTACATCTATCAAGGATTAGTGCCTGCTTCCGAAAGCGGCGCCTACGGATTCAGCGTCCGCGTCGTCCCAACGCATCCGCATTTGATGCAAACGCACGAACTGCGTTTGATCACTTGGTCGTGATCTAACTTAGGCACACCGTTTCTTGCGATAAACTACGGTCGACCAAAATCCTGACCAACTGAGATTGGTATATCATTGACTTTGGGAGATGCAGCCGAGTACGATGCTCACACTTGTCGAAGCGCTTGCTTCGATGTTGTTCATCCTCACAGGATGCCTGGGTTCTGGATGAGCTTCTTTGCATTAGAAACCGAGAAAGAGAAAGCACCATGAAATTAATATCACCCCTCTCATGATTATCGGCGGGCTTAGCCTTCCAACCGAAATGAAAACACGAACACTGATAATTGCCGTGGCTTTATGTGTTACGGCTGCGACTTCGGGTTTTTGCGCCAATCCGCAGATTGGCACATGGAAGCTCAACGAAGCAAAATCGACGTTCACACCCGGCATGGGCAAAAACACCACGGTCGTCTTTTCGCGCCTGGGCGGCGACCGGTGGCAGGTGGCTACGACTATCGATCGGGTGAACAAGAATGGAAAACGGACGCAAACGCACACCATCTGGATCGGCAAGCGCGACGGCAAACCCTACCCCGTGACGGGTAGCCAGACCTACGATGCGATCGCCTACACCGAGCACGGATTCACCGCCATGAAAAAGGGGAAGGTGATAATGACGGGCACGATCACTTACGCTGAGGACGGTAAATCCCGCGTGGTCACCGCCAATGGCACAAGCGCGGGCGGGAAAAGGCTCGAGAGCACAGCGAAATACGACAAGCAGTAGGGACTTCCGAGTTTCCAGATTCTATCTTCGACAAACTATTCGATCTCGTTGACTGCGCTGATGAAATCACCAAAATCCTTGCCATTACGCGCAGCGTGATTGAGCGCTTCAAGACGCGCATCGAGCACGGCTTCGGGCAAAATGACACGACGCGATTCCGTCCCCGTGCCAAAGACGATTTCGTCCCATTGCAGAGAGGTGATGTGATCGTTAAACCTCGCGACGGAGCGGCCACGAAAAAAGGCGCGCGTCGTCTCCGGCGGATTGAAGATCGAATTCTTGATTTCGTCTTCGCTGACGATGTGGCGAATCGATCCTTGACGCACGAGTTCGTAGTACAGGCCGCGATCCACATCGACATTGTGATATTCCAGATCGATCGATTGCAGCCAGGGATCGCTCCAAGAAAGATTTTCCTCTTCCTGCAACGCGCTGAGCAGAGATTTTTTCGCAACCCAATCGACGCGGTCGCGCGTCAAAGTTACATCTCGTTCGAGATCGTTCAGAACCTTTTCCCACTCGCGTAGAATCCATGGTCGATCTTCGCTGCCGGTTTCGTTGTCGATCTTGGCAGCGGCTTTCAGGTAAATGCGTTGCACATCGATCGTGGAAATTTTTCGTCCGTCCTTTAGCTCGATGATCCAATCGTAAGTTTGGTCGCGACTAATCGATTTGTTCGCATCGACGGCCTGCGCGATTTCGAGCTGCGGTGCTTGACCCCGCTCGATCAAATCGAGGACGAGAGCCGTGGTGCCAATCTTCATTGCCGTCGCCCACTCGCTCATATTTGAGTCTCCCAGGATGACATGAAACCGCCGGTAACGGCTGGCATCGGCATGCGGTTCGTCGCGCGTGTTCACAATCGGGCGGCAATTCATCGTGTCGATGCTTACGAGCACGCTGAAAAAATCCGCGCGCTGCGAAATTTGATAGATGCCGGGCTGACCAGCGGCGCTCTCGGCTTCAATGCCCATCTTGCCCGCGCCGGCAAAAATTTGGCGCGTGATTAGAAACGGGAGAATGCCGGCGACGATTCGATCCCACGGAACATCGCGACGCATGAGGTAATTGTCGTGGCAACCATAACTGTGTCCGAAGAAGTCGGTATTGTTCTTGTAGAGACGAACTTCCTGTCCAGCCTTCAACTTCTCGTTCCGGCGACGCGCGCACTCTGCAAGGATGCGCTCGCCGCCTTTGTCTTGCGCAACCATCTGCCGAATTGTGGTGCACTCCGGCGTGGAATATTCAGGATGCGCGTGATCGTTATAAAAGCGCGCGCCATTGGAGAGAACAAGATCGCTTTTGATTTCCTCAAAAGTCAGCGGCCGATTCTTGTCGATCTCGTAGTAAGCCGATTCGTCCGTATCCTGACGCAACGTCGCCGCGCGAAAACCACGCGCATCGAGGTGAGGATCTTCCAGCGCGTAATCCCATTTCATGTGCGCGCCGTGCTCGGTGTAACACCGGACGAGCTCGATCGACTCCGCCACCACATCGACGTTCTCCACCCCATTGACCGTGATCCCGTATTCCGTCTCGAGCCCAACCACCCGTTTCATCTTCCTTCAAGATAGTGTAATACTTCCGCGCGTCGAAACGGAATAGCCATGCACATTGATCTCTACGCTACCTGTTGGAACGAGGAACGAATGATTCCGTTCTTTCTTCGGCACTATGAGCCTTTGGTGGATCGAATCGTGATTTTTGACGACGGTTCAAACGATCATTCGCTGGAATTGTTGAGAGCGAGCCGCAAAGTGGAACTGCGCCGGCTCCCGTCCGGGCTTTCGTCGATTCTCATGCACATGGAGGAGATGAATCGTTGCTGGAAGGAAAGCCGGGGCCGGGCCGATTGGGTGATTATCGCCGATCCGGATGAGCACTTTACCATCCACGCTTTCGCGAATATTTGGAACGCTGTAAGGCTGAGGATGTAACAATTCTGAATCCCGTCGGCGTGAACATGATTAGCCCGCTTTTCCCGCCGCCCGACGCCGTTCTTTCCGAAACGATCCGGCGCGGTGTTCGCTCGTTTTGGCTCGATAAGCTGGCTGTATTCGATCCGAATGCGATCGAGGAAATCAATTACACTCCGGGCCGACACCTAGCCGCGCCGGCTGGGCGAGCGATTTTCCCGCCCAAACGGGAAGTGAAGCTGCTCCATTACAAGCAGCTTGGGCTGGATTACTTGCTCTCGCGTTCAAATGAACTGCGACACCGCAGGACCGAGTACGATCGAGAACGCGGATGGGGTCTTCACGATTACAGGTCTGCCGGCGAAATTGAGCGCGACTTCAAAACGGTGCTGGGCGATGCGCAGGATATTTCCATGATCGGAAAACTTCCGGCCACGCCTTGATCAGCGGAGATTATAAAATTCCACCAAGGCAATTCCGGTGGTGTTGTTCTTACCACGAACAATGGCCGTGTAAGCGCCGGGAGGTAAGATGGCGAAGATCGCCGGTTCACGATCGTCAGAAGGTGCGAGACCGTTATCGAGGATTGCCTGTTGATTGCCTTGCTTCCAATCGTCGTTCGAATCAACGAGCGTGCCGTCCTGATTGTGCAACTCGAGAACGGGATCTTGCATCGCGTTTTGAATGCCAAATGCACCGAGCGATGGACCGAGCGCTCTCGCTATGACGACGCTCACTCCGCCGTTTCCGCCACCCAAAATCGCCCCGCCGATGAGCAGGTTATCGCCCAGATCGACAAATCCTCGCGCGCTCACGTTGGCAAGGCGCGCGTTAGCATTTAGATCGAGATCGTAGACCTCGAGAAGAACAATTCCCACGCTGCCTCCGGCGCCGCGCGCGATCGCCGTATAATCACCGGGCGCCAGCGTAGCCATAATCGCGGATTCGCGATCGTCGGCCGGCGCAAGGTTCGTCGCCACGATTTGCGCTTGCTGCGTATCTTTCCAATTGTCGTTTGTCGCGATGATCGCGCCGGTTTGATCATGCAATTCAAGCGTGGGATCCGACAACGCGTCCGACACGCCGTATGATGTGAGCGATGGACCGAGCGCGCGGATGATCAAGTTCTTTGAATCGGTGCCGGTGATGATAAAACCGACGATTAAATTGTTCGCACCCGTTCCCGTGTAAAGACGGGAGGAAATATTCAACAACTGCCCAAACGGCTTGATATCCTGCGCTTTTGCCAAGTGAACAGACAACGCGATTACAAGCAATCCACGGGTGATCGCGGCCTTGATCTTCAAACTGGGCAGACGCCTCACAACTACAGGCGCGTATCGCACCCGCGCCGCAGTGTCAAAACAAAACGACGATTGCAGCGGAATTCAGATGACGCCGCTGGAGCTTGATCGCGCATCAACGCCGAGCGGGCGCACCGGCGCGATTTTGACAACGTTCTCCGGCTCGTAGTCGATCAACTTGAGCCAGTCCTCCGTGACATCGCTGGCCGGAAAGATGTCGTTTTCAGCGTACTCGGCGTTGAACGCGAGCCGCAGATCGTTTTCGCTAATGCCCTCGGCAAAGCCGGTAGAAATTGCGCGCTTGATCGCCATTGCTTTCGCGCGCTCGACGATCGACGCGATGATCGCGCCGCTGATGAGATCGCTCCGATAAGCAATTTCCTTCCGGCCGCTGCGCAACGTCACTTCGAGGAATTTGTTTTCTTCGCGGCGCGCAAACTGCCATTCCACAAAGCGCTCGATCAAACGAGCAATGGCCTCGCCGATATGGTCGGCTTCCTTAGCGAGCACCCCGTCGTAAGGAAGATCGTCCGTGAGATAAATTCGATAAATATCCCGCGCTCCGGCGCGATTCGGTCGATTGACTTTGATCTTCCGGTCGATCCGGCCCGGCCGCAAAATCGCGGGGTCGATCAAGTCGGCACGATTGGAAGCGAGGATAATGACGACGTCGTTGAGCGAATCGATTCCGTCCATCTCGGAGCAGAACATCGGAACAAGCGTCGAAAGAATATTCGAGTAACGCGAAGCGCGACGCGTGCCGAGAATCGATTCCGCCTCGTCGATGAAAACGAAAGGCATCAAGCCTTCGCGCCGTTTTTCGCGCGCCGTCGCAAAAACTTCGCGCACTTGTCGTTCCGATTCGCCCACCCACATATTCAAAATCTCCGGGCCTTTAATGTGCATGAAATACTCGCGCATCTCCGCGCCGGTTTTTTCGCGAAGTTGCTTCGTTAAATTGTATGCGGTCGCTTTGCCGATGAGCGTCTTGCCGCAACCGGGCGGACCGTAGAGCAGGAAACCTTTCGGCGTCGCATGGCGGAATTTTTGGAAAAGATCGACATGCAAAATCGGGAGTTCAATCGCATCCTTGATCGCCTGAATCGCGGCTTCCTGTCCACCGATTCTTTCCCAAGGCAACTCGGGCACTTCATCAAGATAATGCTCGTGCGATTTGGCGCTCGAAAGCATCTCAAGCGCCATCCGGTAATTCGGATCGACCCGCACCTCGTCTCCTGATTTCAATGCGGATCCGGCAAGGTCGGAGGAGCGTTCCAAGACGATCGACTGCGTCCCATGTTCCGAACCGACGCGCAAACGATCTTCCCCAATCACCTCAGCAATCTTCGTTACCGGGCCAGCCGTTTCAAAACCGAGATCGCCTACAATTACATAGGCCTCGTTCACAAGAACGCGCGTTCCCTTCTTCAGTTTCGCGAGCGGAATGCGCGGATCGACGTTGCAATAATAGTCGGCGCCACCCACCACGATATGCGCAGTGTCGCGTGACGTCGCTCCGAGAAATGTGCCGATGCGATTCGCCGGCGAAGTCACTTTCTTGATGACCTCCTCGAGCTTGCCGATCATGCGGCCAGCCTCAGTGATTGTTTCTTCCTGGTCGGCGATGCTCGATCTCAGATCGAGCAGATCGCGACGCATGGGGTCGCCCGGTGGAAGGGACGCGAGCACGCGATCGAGTCGATCCAGAATTGAAAGCTCATGTGGACCGTCTTCCAGGTCCTCGAATCGTTCTTCGCGCTCGTCGCTCATCGTTTGTCTCAGTCCATTCCCAATAATCGAATGCGATTATATCTTTTCAGGAGCTGCTTAGCAATCTCGTAACAGCCGTGGGTTTGCATATTCGACAATTGGGCACGAAAAAAGTTTAAAATTGCAGCTCCGCGTCTTCACCCGCAGTTTGGATCGCGCAAAATGATCCGCAGCGAGGTTGCGGCTGAGGACAGCCGCCGCTACACTCTGTTTTTTTCGAGGAGTCTTAGCTCAATTGGTTAGAGCGCCGCCCTGTCACGGCGGAGGTTGCGGGTTCGAGCCCCGTAGACTCCGGATTTTCGCCAGATTGCAATGAGCCGATTTTTCCTTTGCTGGCGCAACGCGTAAGAACGACTAAAAACGAAACGAAAAACCGGCGCGAACGCGATAGGTCGGCGCGGTTTGAAATGAAGTCGTGTTCATGATCACCGGCAGATCGACGCTGACCTCTCCATTCCAGCGGCCGGCACTGGCAAGAATGCGCGGGCCGAGAAAGAGCGAGGTCACCCCGGTGTCGGTATCGGGCTGGCCTTCAAATTCATCGTAGCCCTTAGTTTCGCCCGATACGACGAACTGTAAGCCAACGGTGGTTTTCGGCCGCCGAATGAAATCAAAGCCGGGTCCGCCGCTCCACGAAAAGTCATTGGCAAAACGGTACTGATAATCACCTTTCGTGCGATAGGTGTATTGCGCGTCTGCTTGAAAGAACAATGCCTTGTATCGGAGTAAAGCCTGCGCCCCGAAGATTGCGTCCACTGAACCGGTGCCCAGCGTGAGATCATGACCGCCGATACCGCTATCAGGCGCGCCGGGAATTTCGACTTCGTTGAAATTTTCCTTTAGCCGGCTGGTGTCGCCGGTTGGCAGCTTGATGCCGGCGGTGAGATTCACAATCGCGCTGAAATCGGGCTCGTGAATCATCGGAACCGGATTTTTGTCCTCCTTCGACATTGCGCTGTTGATCCCGGAGGCATTTGTCCTGAACGCGATAAAATTCGCGATCAACGACATATCGCCGAAGCCGAAGATGTTTCCCCGGTCGATGGCGAACCCGTCAGGCCGTTTGAAGTCACGATCGATGAACGGGAGACTGACCTGCACGCCGAGCCGATTATCGAGAACCGGAAGCGTCGTGCCAATGACCACCTGCGTGATCGAGCTATTAAGATACTCACCGGTGGGATTCGCAACTCCATGACCGTCCAATAGATCGGTGCCGAAGTGAGTGAATTGTTCCGCGATGCCTGCGTAAATACCGAATTTATTTTCCTGCTGACCTGCTTCCAATTGCGGCGTGTAACAGCCGCAGAGATCGCAAGCCTGCGCCATCGTCGCGCTGGTCACGATTAGAATTAACGGCAAAAATAAACGTAAGAATTTCATATTGATTCCTCCAAAAAGTAGGAACGATGCGGCCTATCGGCGCGGCCGTTCCAGGTTGTTATTGCGTGAGGCTGCGACTCGCGCACAACGCGCGGCGCAATCGACTCGATCGCCAGCTAGCTCAAGAATGAGCGTGGCGGAGGAAGCAGCGGTGGTTGTCTGCGTTCGGAGGAAAAAAATCGAGCGGTCGCGTACTCGAATGGCACGTATGGCGGCAACAATCGAACCGTTCGAGTGGAACAGATCAGGTCGATCTTGAATGTCGGAACCTGGAGATCAGACTTCTTCTCCGAGTTCTTGCCATTGTTGACGGCATGACAAAGCGAACATGGATGATCGCCATCAAAAGTCTGGGCGATCGCCACTCGCAGCGATTGTTGCTTTGAGTAATTCACGATCATCGATGTCCAGGCGGCGGATTGAAGTGCAAGCCAATGCAATCCAATCGCGAGGCAAAGCGCGAAGATCGTGACGATGCGACCGGCACAGCGAAACACGGCCGCGAGGCTAGTGACCGCCTAAGTCACTGTCAACCGGATAGAGAGCGACCGCCGCGACTAGAACTTAAAGTCCAGACCGGCGCGCACGATGTGGCCGTCCGTCTTTGTATCGAAGTCGCTGTCGAAGGGATTGCCGTTCACTTCGTGAAGGAGCCGTTGCCTTCGTCGAGATATATTGTCGATCCTACACGGAAGATTTTTAGCTTTTGACGCCAGGTCCCGGAAGGAAAGTCGCGCTTTACGTCAAGAAATTCCGGTTCCGGTCTTGGAACGGCAAGATCGCTGTCCGCCAACACTTCACTCAAAATTCGCCCGTCCATTTTCTTCGGTGGCGTAATCCCGAGTATGCTTAGAATCGTCGGCGCCAGATCCACATTGCCGGTGGGATAATCATCGGTTGTGCCGCGCCGGAGACTCGGCCCGGCCGCAATCAAAGTATTATGCATATCGAACCGGCTTAGCGTCGCATGGGTCCCCCTTCCAGCGGCGCTCTGCCAGTCCGCGTCGATCATTCCCGGCACGCCGAATTGATTCTTCTGGTCGTTCCAGCGAAACGACATCACCACATCCGGCGCATGTTCGTTGTCGATCTTCGCTTGCTCGAGGCCGAACGTTCCCGGCATTTTGTTGCGCGTTAAAATCACACCGGCAAAATCGGACTGCTGCAAAAATTCTACCAGACGGCTCGTGACTGCGGCATCGTGCTGAACAACATAGAAAAATACGGTGCCACCGTTGCCCGACAACATGATCTGTCCGGGTTTTGGATTGTCGCCAGATTCGGTAGTCACATCGAATTTCGCTTCGCTCAAAATTTTTGGCAGATCGATCGAGCGCTCGATGGTCGAGAAACCGTGGTCCGAAACGACAAAGATGTCCGTGCTTGCTCGTGCGCCGAGCCGATCCAGCGCGGAAAGGACAGCGGCGAGATTATCGTCAGCGGATTTGACCGCAGCGCGCGCTTCCGGCGAACCGGGCGCGGTTGCATGTTGAGTTCCATCCGGTTCGCTTAACCACAAAAGTGAAAACGCGGGAACGCGGTCCTTCCAAAAAACGTCGGTCAACGCCTTCGTCGTCCAGGCATCTTTTTGGGCATAAGTAGTTGGAAATGGCCCAGCTAATTTGACGAGGGCCGCGAGGGCTTCGCCTGATTGCATTTGGCCGGAAACAAGCACCGCGGAATCTTTGTCCCGCTTTGAATCGAAATGCCGATCTTGCAAGAGTCCGACCGTTTTCGCCGTGGCCGTAACGGTTTGGCGGCCGGCCGCTCGAACCAACTCGGCGATGGTCGGGAAAGCGACATACTTTCCGCCGGTCAATGCATCGCCCTTCTTAACCACTTCGGCATTCTCGACGTCGATTGATTTCTTGTTCTCGATCTCCGGCTGATAAACGTGATTGGCAATGATTCCGCTGTGACCCGGGTAAACGCCGGTGACAAGCGCAGTGCCATTCACGTTTGTTGCGCTCGGGTAAACCGAATGATGATTGCGAAAGACGATGCCGGCCTTCGCCAATTTCCAAAGCGCGGGAGTGTCTTGCTCAGTCGCGGAATCGGGACGCATTCCATCCCAGACAATCACGACGACATGGCGCTGGGCTGCGGCGGCCGGCTCGGCACCGGATGCGCAACATGCGCAGATGATCAGGGTTAAGATCGAGATCGTCCGCTTGATAGGAATTCTCATTGCTTCATAGACGATGCATTGTTTTTGGGGCGCGTGCCGATAAATAATAACGATGTCATTCCGCTGACAAGCGCGAGCGCTGCACCGGCAAGCATTATACTGCGGAAACCCGTCACGAAAGATTCGTTGATCGATCGTCGCATCATCTCGCGCATCGGCGGCCCGATTTCGCTCGGAAGAATTACGGCGCCGAGATTGATTCGTTGATCGTCAATTGAATGCCGAACGGATGCAGGCAGTTCGGGCGCGGACAAATGATGATCGAGCGAGCGATTGAAAACTTGTAACATCACGACGCCGAGGGCGGCAATAGCCAGCAATCCGGCCGTGCGCGCAACGGCGTTGTTAATTCCCGATGCGACCCCAACGCGATTGCGCGGCACCGCGTTCATGACCGTCGTGGTTAATGGCGCGACGCTCACAGCCATTCCCAACCCGAGAACCACAATCGCCGGAAAAAACTTACTCCAATAATCGGCTCCAACTCCGGGCACCACAAACAGAGCGAACCCCGCGGCAGCGATGATTGGACCGATGATAAGCGGAAGCTTGGCTCCATAACGTTCCACCAGTCCGCCGGACCAGCGTGAAAGGACAAAGACAATGAGAATAAATGGAAGCAACGCCGCTCCGGCCGCGGTGGCGGTGTAATTTTGTACTTGAATCAAATTCAACGGCAGGAAAAAAAACGTGCCGGTAAGCGCGCTGTAAAGAAAAAGTGTGAGCAAGTTCGAACCAGCGAAATCGCGCGAATGAAAGAGACTAAGCGGTAACATCGGGTTTCGCGTCCGCGCTTCGACGAACAAAAATACGAGCAGGAGAAAACTCCCGCCAAACAGCGCGATCAGCACGGCGGGATGGCTGAAACCCAGTCGCGAGGACTCGATCAAACCGTAAACGAGCGACCCGAGACCGATCGTGGCCAGCACTGCGCCGAACCAGTCAATCCTCGCGTTTTCGTTCTCATTCCGGCTTTCCGGCACGCGATAGATTGAAATTAGCAAAACGACTATCGCCAGCGGCAGATTAATAAAAAAGACCGCGCGCCAGGAAATATGCTCAATCAACCACCCACCGATGACGGGACCAATCGCAGCCGTGATCGCGGTGAAACCGGACCATGTGCCGATGGCGCGACCGCGATCTTCCTCGCGGAACGATGCGCTGATAATAGCAAGACTCCCCGGCACAAGCAGAGCGCCGCCGGCGCCTTGCATCGCACGGGCGAGAATCAATTGCTGAATGTTGCTGGCTAATCCGCACCCAGCGGAGGCGAGAGAGAAAAGTATGACCCCGATACCGAAAACGCGGCGACGGCCATAATGATCTCCGAGCGAACCTCCGAGCAGCAGCAACGCCGAGAGCAAAAGCGAATAGGCTTCAACCACCCACTGAACATCAACCACGCTGGCGTTGAGATTCGCTTGCAGCGCCGGCAAAGCCACGTTGACGACCGTGCTGTCGATAAACACCATGCTCGATCCGAGGATCATGGCAGTGAGAATCCAGCGCTCCGAAGATTTCGGGCAGGGCGCGGCTGCCGCCTTCGAACGAATGACGGCTTCATCGCAGGGTGTTTGAACGAAGGTTGCCATTGCGTGGACTAATCGTCAGATGCTGATTTCATTGACGCTGTGAGAAATCGCAAGTTTTCCCAAGTGCAAATTCCGAAATTTTCGGCAGCCGAAGAGCCAGCATTAACCGTTCACACAGAGTTCTTAGCCATCATCCTCATGCGGAAGATTATTATTTTAGCATTTATCGCAGCCCCGTTGGCTTTCGTATCCGCCGAACAATTGATTCCAACGGCGGATGGAACGAGTTGGCAATACCAGATGACGCAGGAGGCGGGCGAAGGGCTTCGCCTCTCCAACCTAACACCTGACGCTGATGGAAAGGTTCAGCTCCTCGTGACTTACCGGATTAATGGTGCGACAAACATCGACGGCAAAGATCTTCTGAAATTTGAAATGCATCGCGACGGCGTAGTCACAAACACAGACCTTCTCACGGTGAATGAGCACGGAATCATTTGCTCGGCGCGGATCGATCAGGATGGCGAAATGACCAAACTCGACCCGCCGCAAATCATGGTCGCGGCGCCGTTGCAAACCGGAACGAGCTGGGATTTCAACGGTGACGTCGCCGGAACCAAGGTGCATCAGCATTATGGCGTTATCGGCGAACAAGATATCACTGTCCCGGCGGGGAAGTTTCGTGCGTTCCAAATTCGCGGCGTGCAAACTTCGCGAAATCCGGTCACGATTGATCGCTGGTTTGTGAAGGGGACGGGAATTGTTAAAGACGTCACAACGACGCGCTCCGAAAATGGCGATTTACTGCGGCGCATTTCACTGGAATTAAAGGAGCGCCCGAAAGTTGCGGCCCGACCGCAGGTGAAGTCCGCTGCTTCTACAAAACTGACGGTCACCGTGAGCAAGGAAGTGGCCGGCCAAGGGACGGCGCAGTTCGGACCCGACACCGAGAAAATCTACGCGCGCTGGGGGGGCCATGACTTGCGACCGGAGGCAAAGATTCGCGTCGTGTGGATCGCCGAAAATATAGGCGACATCGCGCCGCCCAATTACACCATTGATGAGGCAAGCACCCTCGCCGGCGCTTCGTACGCGCACGGCATTTTTACCCTTTCGCGGCCTGACGAGGGCTGGGTGCCAGGTGATTATCGCGTCGAGTTTTATCTCGATGACGCGCTCGCTGGTACGGTGAAGCTGAAGTTAATGAAGTAAGGTTACGCCTTACACAGAAAATTCCCTCTTTCGCCGTAAGACTGCGTTTGACATCAGCGAGCGATATTCCCCAGAATCGGCTTAACCAAATACCCGCATGATCCGGCCGATTTTCTCATAACAACGGTTTACCGGGGAGAGGCATCGAGCGTATCGCGCAAAAACTAGAACCCATATGAACTCAAACCTTGCTTCAAAACTAAAGCATCTCGTAGCCGCTCTGACTGTCATTGTATTCGTCGCAGTTGCGTCGCTCGGCCACCTGACCGCTCAGTCGGCCGTCACATTGCCAATGAAAATCGATAGCGACATCAGTGGCATTGGCCTTGAACTCACATCTGTCCAGAGAACAGCCGATACGATCATGGTTCGATTCAAATACATCAGCACTCGTGAGAAGCCCACCAGGATTGACGACGAAACCAAGCAGGACGTCAGCGACATCTATTACGTCGATGCCAAGAACAAGAAGAAGTATCCCATTATTAAGGATACGGAGGGCAAGCCGTTGTCGAGCAATCTGAAATATTTTGAAGTTGGGGCCGGAGAAACAAAAGCCGGCTGGGCGAAGTTCCCTGCGCCGCCACCAGATGTAACGGCTATCTCTGTTTACATTCCCGGCGCGCCCCCATTTGAGAACGTCCCGATCGCACAGTAAACCGAGCAACTGATTTCAAATATGAACCCGTTCGGCGTCAGCGGCCGAATTCTATTGTCGATCTTGCTCTGCGTCGCATCCGGACAGTCGGCAGAGCAGCCAAAATCCCTCGATCTTGTTTATCGTTCACTTGACCTGAAATATTCCGCCCTGGGCTTGAAGGGCGACGCGCAGGACGTCGGCGGTAAAGGAGAAGGCACAGCGGGTGCGAGCAGCGTATTAAAGAGTGAGGTTGTCGATCTTAAGGCGGCCGGTGCGGAAATTAAGGAGAGCGCGACGGAAATTAAGATCAGCCTGCAAGGCGAGATTCTTTTCGATTTCGACAAATCAAATATTCGTCCAGCGGCGGAGCCGACGCTCGCGCAAGTAGCGGCAGTCATTCAAAAATATCCAAAGCCAAATGTGTTGATCGAGGGTTACACCGACGGCAAAGGCTCGCCAGCATATAACCTGAAGCTTTCCGATCGTCGCGCTGCGGCGGTGAAAACTTGGTTGGCGGCTCACGGGATTTCGGAGCGCGCCGTTGGCACCCACGGCTGGGGCGCGGCCAAACCTGTAGCGCCGAACACGCATCTCGATGGCTCGGACGATCCAGAGGGTCGTCAAAAAAATCGTCGGGTCGAGATTACCATAAAAAAATAAACCGCTTCGCTTAACATGAAACGCAATCTTATTGCATCTTTGCTTTTCGCGGGAGCCGAAAGCACGCCCGGATAATTGTCGTTGAAAGCTTTAGTCGGCGACGATTCTCAGCGCGGCTGAGCGTTACCGCGGAATCAAAGGTGATTAGTGTGTAGCTCGCAAATTCTTGAATCCAAAGCTGGTTTTGGCGCATCTAACTAATGAAACCATTTTTTACCATGAAGAAGATTTACATCCCGCTTATTGCTATTGTTGCCCTTTTTGTTTCCGGTTGTCACTGGCCTGGCATTCGCGGCAACGGTCACGTTGTAACCGATCAACGACCGGTCACTGAGTTTTCAGATATCAAAGGTGACGGTGCATTTCGGATCGAATGGCACAGCGGCGCGCCTTCTCTCAGTATCACCACGGACGACAATCTTCTTCGCTACATCGACAATCGCATTGAAGGCAAAACGCTCCGGTTACACTCCCAAAATCAACTCTACCCGACTCAACACATCACAGTCCTTGTCACCAGCCCCACTCTCACGGGCGCATCTATGAGTGGCGCCGTGCGCTTGACCGCAACCCAGATCTCGTGCCCGAAGTTTTATCTGCAAACGGCCGGAGCGGCCCGAATCACCTTGGACGGGAAGGCCGATGAATTGCTCGCTGATATGTCGGGAGCAGCCAAATTGATGGCCGAAGCATTGCACACCAAGACCGCGGATATTTCTTCAAGCGGCGCTGCCAAAGCTGAGGTTTATGCCAGCGAAGCGCTTCGGGTTTCGATCAGTGGCGCCGGCAAAGTTACCTACTACGGCCATCCGCAAAGGGTCGAACGTCACGTTAGCGGTGCAGGTTCGATCAATCCCGGTGACTAACTCTTTAACGGATGTTCTAGGGATTGGCGGCCGCGTTGACCCGGCGAGCGCCCGTTGCCCTATCCGGAGCGGCAGCCGACTGACGGCATGAAACTTGGATGCCGCAGCGCCGGCGGAAAATGCCCGCACCGGTAATTGCGAGAACGCGCATGTTGTAGAGGCGCGTGTCCTCACGCGCAAACGCTGATATGCCTGCGGCTGAGGACAGCCGCCGCTACACCAATTACTCCCAGCCGATCTGGCGGCCTTTGTTTTGCTCTTCC
This sequence comes from Spartobacteria bacterium, assembly GCA_003167365.1. Taxonomy (GTDB): domain Bacteria; phylum Verrucomicrobiota; class Verrucomicrobiia; order Chthoniobacterales; family UBA10450; genus Palsa-1382. The sequence continues at coordinate 153,214 of PMTM01000003.1, forward strand.
AGCCACGATTGCAGCGGCTTGAAGTATTCGGCCATCGCGCGCGTGGAAATGTCCTCGCCAGTCGCTTCTTTCAAAACTTTTCGCCAATCTTCCGTGTCGCCTTTTTTCAGAATGTTATTCAGCCACGCGCCAACTTCTTTGTTGTCGGCGTAATTACACGATTGCGGCGGCTGATGCAGAATTTTGCGCGCGATGTAATCGTGCAATTGAAACTTAAACACGGTCGCGAACGCGTAATTATAATAGTAGGCCGGATTGTCGTTGATGTGGGTCTTGGTCGCGGCATCGCAAAACTCTTCGCCGCGCGGCGACGGCGGTTCGATGCCTTGCATTTCGCTGACGTATTTCCACCAGCGCGCGTTCCATTGATCGGCCGGAAGATTGTGCGCGTAGATGTCCGCTTCCCAATGTGGCATCGTGCCGCAGGAGAAAAAGATGAACGGAATCGAACGCGCGAGTGCGTCGTCCAGGAGAAACGCGGTCTTGTCTGCTTTGAAATCGGCCGGCAAGACGTTGCGCGATTGCAGATACGGGACCTGACTCGACGCCAGCGCGATTAATTCGCCGATGCCTTCGTGAAATCCGGGCGCGGCGCCGGTGCGCAACAAGTAAGGAACTTCCGGACGCGTATAAGCTTTGAAGTAATAACCGTGACCAAGCTCGTGGTGCGCGGTGAAAAACCATTTCGCATTCGGCTCGATGCTTTGCAGCGAACGGATGTCGTTTTCAAGATCGATGTGCCAACAGGAGGCGTGCGTGTTTTTCTTCCGCTTCGAATCCGGCGGCAACGGATAGAGATCGGATCTTTCCCAAAAAGTTTTCGGCAACGGCGAAAACCCGAGCCCGGTGTAAAACTGCTCGGCTGTCTTGATGATCCATTCGGGCTTACGGTCCTCGAAATACTTGTCGATGTTGGCCGCATCGACCAGTCCGTCCCATTCCTGACTCCAACGATTGTTGATCCAGTGCGCCGGAATCTTCTTCGGCACCGGCTGATGATATTTTTCCGCCAGCTTGTATTTCGCCCAAGTGTGCAGTTGCAGATAAAGCGGCCGCACTGTCGTCATCCAATCGTCGAGCATCTTCAGCATCTCGTCGGTGGTCATCCCGTAAGACGCGACCTCGAGTGAGAAATAATCGGGATACTTCATCTCTTTGGCCACGCCGTTACGCAGATCGCGCAGCACCACCAGATTCGGTTTGAGCGCCGGCCCGGATTCTTTCGACGCTTCCCAAACGGCTTTGCGCTCGTTCAGGTCGGTGCTCTTCTCCAGTTTATTATCGATATCGTTCGCCGTGATTTTCTGCCCGTTCAGCTTGAACTCGAAACTGTTCAGGATCGATGCCTGCTTCGTTTCAGCTTCAACACGCTTGTTGACCAAATCCGGATTCGTCATCGGACCCTCGGCCGCATTCAAGAGAAGCTGCTTCAATTGCCGGACCGAAATTTCATTCAACTCCCTCTGATGCGTGAGCAGATCGCGCGCTTCGTTGATGATCGCCGGATTGCCATTGAACGCGGCGTACGCTTTCCCGGTCGCTTCCGCGGCCGCATCATGCGCATCGGTCACGTCCGTGACGGAAAGCCATTGCGCCTCGCTGTTCACCCGATAAAGCGCCTGATAACCCGCATTGGCAAGTTTCAAGAAGCGATCCGCGCGCTCCTGAATAGGCGAGGCGGCGAACGCGAGGGAAGTTATGAAAACAAAAGTGATGACAACGAGAAGAGTCGAGCGGTGCATGCGCCAAAATAATCGGAAGACGTAGGGATTGTGAAGCGCTTTTATGCTTTCACGCCGACATCGAGATCACGTAGGATAAGATCGGGAATTATCCACAACCATGAGCGAAAACACACTTTGCTGGACTGATATTCCGGTCACAAATCTCGATCGCGCGACCAAGTTCTATTCGGCGGTGCTGGGGAAAGAAGTACCCAAGATGTCGGAAGGCGGATTCGAATACGGATTACTGCCGCACGAAGAGCAGAATGCGTCCGGTTGTCTGTGCGTGAGCAGCGACAGCGCAGGCGCTGAAAACAAACCGTCGCAAAGCGGGCCGCTTATTTATCTGTCGGTGGAGGGACGTCTCGATGACGCGGTCAAAGCAGTGCGCGCCAATGGCGGCAAAGTTTTACAAGAAAGACAGCAGATCGGCCCGCACGGTTTTCGCGCCGTGATTGTCGATTCGGAAGGCAACCGCATCGCGCTACATTCGAGTTAGGATCGACAATCGATTGGTGTAATGCCGGCTGTCTCAGCCGCAAACTAAAATCCTGCGCTCGCCGCGGCGAGCCTCTACACAGCTGCGACGGATGTGGATTGTATATTGAAGCTCGCCGTCGCATTCTTGTCGGCGCATGCAGACGCCGAATGAAGTTCAAAACGGCGAGCGCGATCCGCGCTGGATAGCGCGCGTCGCCGATTTTTTCGGTCTAAAACGCAATCTCGTTGTTCTGCTCATCGCCATCTTTGTCATCGGCGCGGGCGAAGAATTATGGATGCGCTTCGTGCCGAAATATCTGCAAGTGCTCGGGGCGACGGTGTTGATGATCGGTCTTTACGATGCGTTGCGCACGTTGCTCGGCGCGATTTACGCATATCCCGGCGGAGTCCTGGTCGATCTTTGGGGACATCGTCGCGCGTTCATTACCTTCAACTTTTTTTCCATCGCCGGATATTCGCTCGTCCTCCTCATTCCGCATTGGGGCGCCGTCATCGCCGGAATGTTTTTGTTCCTTTCCTGGACCTGCTTTTCGCTGCCTGCGACATTTTCGCTCGTGGGCGAAACGCTCGCGGCCAATCGCTACGCGATGGGGATCGGCATCCAAATGGTCATCCGGCGGGTGCCGATCATGGTCGCGCCAATCGTCGGCGGAATTTTAATCGATCGCTTCGGAGTCATTCCCGGCGTGCGCTTGGGATTGACCATGTCGATCTTGCTTTCCACCGCCACGATTTTTGTGCAGCGCGAGTTGCGCGATGAGCCAAAGGAAAAAACCGTTGTGGCGGACCGCTGGAAATTTTGGCGCAGCCTCCGGGAATTCAACGCACCTATGCGGCGTTTGCTCCTGAGCGATATCCTGATTCGCTTTTGCGAGCGCATTCCGTACGCGTGGGCGGTGATTTTCGCGATGGATTACATCGGCATGAACGGGAGACAAGTCGGCTTGCTCACGATGATCGAGGTGTTGGTTGCGTCTCTTTGCATTATCCCGGCTTCGCATTTTGCCGACAAATACCGGCGCGAGCCGTTTGTCATCGTAACATTTCTCATGTTCACGCTTTTTCCGATCAGTCTGCTCGTTTCCCGCAATTTCAATATGCTCGCGCTCGCCTTTGCCATTCGCGGATTAAAGGAATTCGGCGATACGTCGCGCAAAGCGCTGATCATTAGTTACAGCGAACCGGAACGGAGAGGGCAAATGGTGGGCGCATATTATTTGATGCGCGATTTGATCGTGAGCACAGCCGCTCTGCTCGGCGCGTATCTTTGGAAACTCGGTCCGCGGCTCAATTTTCTCGGTGCGGCCGCGTTCGGCGTGGCCGGGACCATCTTGTATTTTCGCAGCACCCGGCAAATGCGGGAGGCGGCGCCGCCGATGGTCCTTTTCTCCGGGCCTCGGAGACCTCCCAACTAATTTTTAACCACGGATTACCCGCCACGGCGGGCAGGCAGCGGATAACACGGATAAGAATTCGAATTAATAATTGACCAATTCGCGACATCCGGGTAATCCGCGGTTCCTAGAATGACATCGACTCTCCTTTTCCGAATCGCGGCGGCTCTCTGCTTTCTCGCGGTCGCGCTCGGCGCGTTCGGCGCGCACGCGCTAAGATCGACCATCGAAGGTCACGGCTTGCTCGATGCCTGGAACAAAGCGGTGCTCTACCATTTCGTTCATGCGATCGCGCTTTTCGCGCTCGCTCTTTTTGGCACGGTGAATCGCGGCGCGTGGCTTCTTCTGTTCGCTGGAATCATTTTGTTCAGCGGGAGTTTGTACGTGATGGCGTTGACAAATGTGCGCTGGCTCGGCGCAATCACGCCGCTGGGCGGGCTTTGTTTTTTGGCCGGCTGGGCCTGGCTGATAATCGCGCCGCCACGATAAGGTGGAGGCGCTCGCCCTCCAGCGGCTGAGACAGCCGCCTCTACATTGCCGCCTTTCACAGGCGACAGATTGCGGTATATAATCGAGCCGATGTCCAAATTCGGTCCAATCGCCGGCGGAAAAATTCGAAAACAGTATGGAGATTGAAGCGCTCCGCGCGGTCCCGTTATTCTCGTCGCTCGACCGAAAGGCGGCGAAGGAGTTGTCCGCGTTCCTGTCGATCCACGACTACGAACGTTCGTCCTTCGTTTTCCGTAACCGCGATCCGGGCGACGCGATGTACTTGATTGACCTCGGGAAAATACGCATCAGTATCGCGGACGCGGATGATCACGTGGTAATTCTGGCCGAGCTCGGGCCGGGAGATTTCTTCGGCGAGATGGCAATGCTCGATGGCCACGGACGCTCGGCCGACGCGACCGTGATCGAGGATGCGCGCCTGGCAAAACTGACCCGGGAAGATTTTCTGTCGTTTGTCGATAGCGACCCGCGGATTGCGCTCGAGATGCTTACGGCGGTGACGCGCCGGCTACGACGCACGGACGATCTCCTGCGGCACCGCATCTCGCGGAACGTGAACGAGGAGGAAGCTGCCCGGCTTACGATGGCAGATCGCGCGGCCGATAAAATGGCGGAATTCGGGGGCAGCTGGAAATTCATCGGGTTTTCGATTGGATTTTTCTTTTCCTGGGTAGCGCTCAACACCTGGCTACTTCTCGACAAGGGATTCGATCCTTACCCTTACGTGCTCTTGAATCTTGTCCTGGGAATGATCGTCGGGCTCCAGGCGCCGATCATCATCATGTCGCAAAATCGGCAGGCCGATAAAGACCGTCTGCGCGCAAACCTGGATTATCAGTTGAATCTCAAGAACGAGCTCTTGCTGAGCGACATCATTCATCGGCTGGACGACCTGGCCAAGAAGAAGCCGCCAGAACAGGCTCCGTAGAAAGGTGGCGGCGCTCGCCGCGGCGAGCGCCACTACATCGTAAACTTGTCGCAAAGCTTGCCTGTTAGTATGGTCGAAACGCCGATGTTCACCACTTTGCTCGAAACGCAGCGGGACGCTGTCACCATAGTTGTCTTCATCGGGACATTTTTTGTCGCCCTGACCATCGGGCGATTGTTGAAACGCCGGGCCGGAGTGCGATTCGGCGTTCTCTATCAGCTTTTCTGTCTGGCGCTCGCATTCTATTCGGCCCTCACCGTTTACGGAGTGCGCGCGGATTGGAGAAATCATATCGGCGCAGCGGCCGCGCTTTTGAGTACAGCGGCCGTGGTCGCGCTGGTTAATCGATACGTTTGGGACCTTTACTTTGAGAAAAGAAGGCAGATTCCAATTCCACATTTTCTCCGCGAAGTCGTCGCGCTCTTAATTTTTCTCATCGCGCTCCTGGTCGTATTGAGCATGGGATATCACGCGGAGCGGCAGCTCAAAGGATTGCTCGCTGGCTCCGGTATCGCCGCGATCATTCTCGGATTCGCCGGGCAGAACCTATTCGGCGGAATCATCGCCGGGATGTCGTTGCAAATTAACCGGCCCTACAAGGTAGGCGATTGGTTGCAAGTGGGTGAACGCTTCGCCGAAGTCATGGAGATCAATTGGCGCTCGACCCGGCTGCGGACGAACGACGCCATTTATCTCGATATTCCGAACAACGAGATCGTCCGCCAAACGATCATCAACCTTCATTACCCGACTGAGGTCCACGCCGTGCGCATTCGAGTGGGCGTTGATTACAACGTGGCGCCCAACCGCGTGAAAGATGCGCTTTTTCGCGCAGCTTCGAGTGCAAATGGAGTCCTGCCTAATCCGCCGGTAAGAGTTTTCCTGGTCGCCTTCGCGGATTACGCCATCACCTACGAGATTAAGTTCTACATGGGAAACCACGCCCGAATCAACGAAATCAACGATGCCGTTCGCACCAACGTCTGGTACGAACTCAAACGGCAACGGATCACGATCCCCTTCCCCATTCAGACTTTGCATTTAGAGCGCCACTCCGCCCGGCCAGCCCACGAAGGTCACGAGGAGGCGCAGGAAATTTTGCGCGGCGAGCCGCTCTTCGAATGTCTGACTGATGCGCAGCTGGGAAATTTGGTGAAAGAATCGCACCTCAATCATTTCGGCCGGGGCGAGCGCGTGATCGACGAGGGCGCGGAAGGAGATTCCATGTTCATTCTCCTACGCGGCATAGCCCATGTTTCCGTTTCGAAAAACGGGACAAGAATTCAGGTCGCCACTTTGAATTCGGGAGATTGCTTCGGCGAAATGTCGTTGCTAACCGGCGAGAAGCGGAGCGCGACCGTGAGTGTAGATGGCGATTGTTACGTCATGGAAATTCACAAACCGGTTATGGCGGAAGTGATTAGCCAATCGCCGGATTGCCTGCAACGGCTGAGTGAGATTCTGGCGCGACGCAAAATGGAAACTGAAGACGCGCTCAAAGGCACAGAAAGCCCCGACGATCATGCGGCGAAGGAAAAAGAATATCGCGCTACGTTTCTGAAACGGTTGCAGACATTCTTCTCGCTCTGACGCCGCCAAAGAATTTTTTAACCACGGATTACCCGCCACGGCGGGCAGGCAGCGGATATCACGGATAAGAAGCGGAACTGTTTCCTGAACGCGAATAAGAGAATCTGGAAGCCAGGAATCCAGGAAAAACCCAGCAGAGTTCATGGTTTCCAGATTGGCAGTCCTTCTGTGTTTCTGACCCGTGTAATCCGTGGTTAAGTTTTACGCTAAGAATTAGCGGAGACTTTCGCTCCCAAACTCTCCCACTCTTTCGTGAGCCGTTCCATGTCGGCGGTCACCGCCGAGAGTTCACGATTGAGGCTTGTCGCCGCGCCCCCCGCTTCGTAGGTTTCTGGCTTCTCCAATTCTTCTGTCAGCTCTTTCCGCCGTCCCTCGAGCTTTAGAATTTGCATTTCCAAATCGCGAACCCGCTTCTCGTGCTCTCGCTTGGTCTTGGCCAGCGATTTGCGCTCCTCCGCTTCCGCGCGCCGTTGCTCTCGTGTTTCACGCATTCCGGGAAGTTTGTAGCCAGGATCGCCGATCCCGGCCCCGGCCTCGCCGAGGCCGGCTACAGTCGGTTGCAAATTGTGAAGCTTGCCGCTGCTCGTTAAGGCGGCGCGCGCAGAAGTCGCCCGAGTCTTATCGAGGTAATAATCGTAGTCACCGGCGTACGGCGTCAGCGTCCCCGCGCTGATGTGCAGCACCGTTTTTGCGACCGCGCGAATAAAATAAACGTCGTGGCTGATGAAAATCAGCGTCCCGTTGTATTGCGCGAGCGCGCCAATCAGCGCATCGATGCTTCCGACATCGAGATGCGTGGTCGGTTCGTCCATCAACAAAAGATTGGGCGGATCGAGCAGTAGTTTTACCAGCGCGAGACGCGTCTTTTCGCCGCCGCTCAACACCGTGGTCGTTTTGAAAACGTCGTCGCCGCGAAACAGAAACGAACCGAGCACGGTGCGCGCGGTTTGTTCCGAAACCGGGTTCGGCATGTCGCGCGCCGTCTCCAGCACCGTGGCTTTCGGATCGAGCATCTCGACGCGAAACTGCGAAAAATATCCGACCTTGGTGTTATGTCCGAGCTCGCGCGTCCCGCGCTGAATGGCGAGCGAGCCGGCCAAAAGTTTGAGTAGCGTTGATTTTCCAGCGCCGTTCGGTCCGACTAGCACCGTCCGCTGACCGCGCTCGGCTTCGAAATTCAATCCGCGATAAACCACCAGATCGCCATAGGCATGATCGACGTCCTTCAACGTGATTACGCGCAAACCGCTTCGCGCCGGCTGCGGAAAATGGAAGCGCACCGTTTTCTCGCGCAAGAGCGGCGCCTCAATTTTTTCCATCCGATCGATCTGCTTCAATTTACTCTGCGCTTGTGAAGCTTTGCTCGCCTTGGCCCGAAAGCGATCGGCGAACAACTGGAGTGAAGCGATCTCTTTCTGCTGGTTCTTGTACGCGGCCAGCTGTTGTACTTCGCGCGCTGCTTTTTGTTCGATGTAGCTGTCCCAATTTCCGCGATAACGATGAAGCCGCCGGTGCGCGATCTCGACGATGGAACCGACCAATTGATTCAGAAACTCGCGGTCGTGCGAGATCATGAGAATCGCGCCGGGATATTCTCTCAGATACTGTTCGAACCAGACGAGCGACTCGAGATCGAGATGATTGGTCGGTTCGTCGAGCAGGAGCAAGTCCGGCTCTTGCACGAGCAATTGCGCGAGATGCGCGCGCATCACCCATCCCCCGCTCATCGTCTTCGCCGGTCTTTCGAAATCCGATTCGCGAAAGGCCAGACCGGCCAGGATGCGTTTTGCCTTCGGCTCGATTTGCCAGCCGCCATGTTCGTCAAAAGCGTGCAGCGCTTCGTGATGTTGCGCCGAATCTTCCGGCGTCGTTTTCAAAATCCGCTGCGCCTTGGTCAGTTCCGGTGAAACCGCGCAGGCCATCTCCAAAACGGTTTCTTCGCCGGCCGGCGCGTTCTCTTGCGGAAGAAACCCGATCGTCGCGTGTTTCTCCACCGAAACCCGACCTTCATCCGGCGAATCCTCGCCGAGAATGAGCGAGAACAACGTCGTTTTCCCCGCGCCGTTCGGCCCGACCAATCCGACGCGATCGCCACGATTGACCTGGAGCGAAGCGTCTTCAAAAAGAATCCGTCCGGTAAAACTCTTGGTGACTTGGGAAATCGTAAGCATGGAAAGGCGGGCGGCCAATCTCGCGAAAAGCGCTCTGCCCGCAAGCTTCACCGAGTTCAGCTAAGTGAGAATCTTCTGTAAGAGGCTGAACCGCGGATTTCGCAGATGTCGCGGATTGCTGTAGCAGCGGTCTATGACCGCCGATCCGAAGATTGCGTCGAATTGCACGCATTAGTTTTCTCCCTGAAAGTGAAGACGATGCTAGCGCGGCGCGTTGGATTTGTGGTTGCCTTATTCATGGCGGGGATCGGATCGGCTCGATCGGACGGGAAGGAGCCGCGGGTGATTGTCGATCTACGTGCTCACCGCGCCGAGATTCGCACCGTTTTGCTCCGGCACACGCCATTGGGCTCAAGCGTGGCGAGCGTTCTGGAGTTTGTCTCGAAGCAATTGGAGCGCAGCGGAGACGCGGCCATTGCGGTGGAGAACCAGCCGGCGATGGGCCCTGCGGCAGAAGAATCGCGACAGCGCGGAGTAAAGAGGATCCGCGTTTATCTCGGTCAATATTATGATCACCCGGAAGTGGTCTTCCTTGCCGCACCTTTGATGATGCAGAAAGAAGTGAGCGCGCAGTGGTCGTTCGATCAGCACGATCACTTACTCGAGATTTTCGTGGACAAGACGAACGAGCTTTACTAACCGTCCACGGAGCGAACCGTCGCCGGCGATCTGGTGCTGCCGGCGAGCGCAAGGATCACGTCGGTCTTGGAGATGCTGCCAATGAGGCGGCGTTCACGGGAATTGGTCACGACTGGAAGACGCTCGCCATCGTGGTGGACGAAGCGTTCCATTGCTTCGGCCAGCGAGGCCTCGGGCCGCACGACTGGGAAAGGATCGCGTACGATGTCGCGGGCGATAACCAGTCCGGCCAATTCCGGCGTGTTTAGATAGTTCTTAATGTCGTGTAAAGAAACGGCGCCGACGAAGCGCTCGCCTTCCGTGACATAAAGATAGTTCACGCGCGTGGCGATAAACTTTTCCCCGATCTCAGCGAAACGCGCCGTGGGCTGAACGGTGAGTGGGTTGCTTTTCATGAGATCGCGGACGTGAAGCTCGGCCAGCTGTTGGCGATAATCGCCGGCGCCTTTGCGTCGGAGCGCCTCGGCGTAGATCGAGCGCTTCTCGATGCTGACCGACGTGTAATAGGCAACAACGCAGGCGAGCATTAAGGGCAGAATGATTTGGTAATCGAGCGTCAGCTCGAAGATCATGATAATCGCCATGATCGGGGCGTGGGTGATAGCGGCCAGGAATGCGCCCATGCCGACGAGGGCGAACGCGCTCGGGTTGACGAGGAGATGACCGGGCAAACGTTGCGCGGCGTCACCGAAAAGAAAGCCGAGGCTCGCGCCAACGAAAAGCGTGGGAGTAAAGACACCGCCGACCGCGCCCGAACCGAAGGTGGCGCTGGTGGCCAGAACTTTGAAAATGAGAATAACGGCGAGCGTCTGCCAAAACCATTGCCCGCGCAGGATCGCATTTACCGCGCTGTATCCGTTACCACAGACTTCCGGATGCAGGACCGCGAGCGCGCCCACGATCAAACCGCCGACGAACATCTTTACATAAACCGGCGCAGCGATCCGGGCAGCCAGTTTTTCGCTCGCGCGCAGAAGACGAATGAACCACGGCGCGATCATGCCGACGCAAAGACCGAGTAGCAGGTACGGAATGATCTCCCAATTCCCGCCCAGCTGAAATGATGGGATGTCGTAGAGCGGACTCGCGCCGAGAAAAGCGCGGACCGTCAAAGTGGCGATGACCGACGAGAAAACGAGCGGCCCAAAAATTTCCATCGCGACGGAACCGAGCACGATTTCGGCGACAAAGAGCGCGCCGGCGATCGGTGCGTTGTAGGCGGAAGCGATTCCGGCAGCCGCGCCGCAGCCGACGAGCAAACGCAGGCGCGGGATGGACCACTTTTGCAAACGCCCGGCGAGAGACGCTACCAATGAAGAGAGCTGAACGAGCGGGCCCTCGCGTCCGATCGACCCCCCGGAAGCAATCGTGAACAAGGCCGAAAGACATTTCACCAGACTGAGCCGAGCTGAAATCTTCCCGTCGCCGAGAACGACCGCTTCCATGTAATCCGTGGACGCGACTTGACCGCGCCAGCGCATGCCGAAGTAGAGAATCGCTCCGGCGATCAAGCCGCCAAGACCGGGAATGACGAAGCGGAGTAACGGAGGGAGATGTGTGAAACTTTCTGCCAGACCGGGTGCCGAACTTCCGGTGAGCACTTTGTGAACGGCGCTCGTGGCGACGCGGAATGCGATCGAGCAAAGCGCGCCGCAGAAACCAACGATGCCCGCCCAAAGAAGAGTGATTTGGAGATCACTCGGGTGTGCCCGTTCCTCAAACCACACCCAGAACTTCAACCGGCGGAGCGACGGGAGCCGCGAGTCACGTGATTCAGAAGTGGCGCCGCTCTTTTGCACTCTTACGAACTGCGTGCGCCACGGCCGGCGTCAAGAGTATTATTACCGCTGAAGGCGATGGAGTGGTAGTGACTCAGTTTGAAATGGTGTTGGCAGACAGCCGTTAGCTGCATCGGTATTAATATACTTGACGCAGTGGAAACGCTGCCTATTTTCCGGCTGTGACAGAGGCGGCAAATTATTCTGCCGCTGTCTCAGTCTTGTCCGATTCGCGCGTTTCTTTCCATTCCTTAGCTCGCTTGTCGATCTCTTCTTTCGAAACAGAGATCACGCGCTTAGCAAGATTTCGGAATTTCCGAAACGCTTTCTTTGCTTCTTCTTCGTCACTCATTGGTTTGGTGCAACTTCAATAGAGGTAGAATCTGGCCCAGGTGATCGTGGGCCGTCACCGATACGCGCGGGCGCGTCGATATCAATTGCCTTAAATGCGCGCTGTAGGGCGTCAGTAGAAGACTGCGGAACATGTGACGCCTTATCTAACACAATCGTAACACCCTGCGGGGGTCTGCCGCCAATAGGATTGAATGAACTCATATCTGGGCCTGTAGAATATCCGATGCTTTGCAGAGCAGCGCGAATTTGTTCTGCAAAATCATGGGTTCCCTCGTCTCCGTTTACCACAGCAACATCTATCTTTCCTTTTGGCGCATTTTTTAGTTCTCCTAAAAACTTTGCACGTTTGTCTGGCGTTAGATCCCGACGCTCAGGGCCAAGATTTACATCGCCTTCGGCAATAATGTTTTGTCCGCCACTTTGGTTGGTGGTGGTGATGATATTTGCCCGTTCCTCCTTCATAGACGGCTCTTGCTTTGATTTGGCCTCTTTGTCGGACACATACGCATGAGTCTGATACATAATCCAAAAACAAACCGCGAGGGCCGGGAGATAAAGGATTCTTGGATTAGACCCGAAATGGTTGAGAACGCCTCCGAGCGAGAAAACCGTAAAGGCGCTGATATTAGCGGGAGTCAAAACCTTCATTCCGAGATTCTCGCCGCTTTGTTTTGGCTATCCATTGGGGTGGGGATTGGATTTGCGCTGGCTCTTTCGTTTGTAACATGAATTTACGTCGTCTGCCACGTCTCTGTCGGGTGAATGCCATCACCGCCCTCCGCAGCAATGAGCTTCGCATATCGCAATCCTTTTCCGACTACGCCGGTCACGGCCTTAATGAATCGACCTTGGTCTGTGTCTTTGCGCTCGTTGAATCGGAACGCTTGTTCATCGCAATATCTAAACAAATGAAACGGTTCGACGTTTACATAAGTGCCTTTGATCGCGCGTTTGAACAGCGACCAAAAGTTTTCGAGTCCGTTAGTGTGAACGTGGCCGATTGCATAGGCTTCCAAGTGGTCAACGATTTGATGAACGTAAGTGTCATCAAGACCGATGTAAGAGCGCCACGCATCGGTCATTACCTCCGAACCTTTCTCTACTATCTCGCGCACCATAGATTGCAGTTCCGTTTTGCGAGTGGTCTTCAACACTTTCAATTTCACGCGCGAAGGTTTGCCCTCAGTCGTGCGCTCAAGCACTCCTTGAATAGGAGTTTTTGCGAAAGCAGCATTGCCCTTCGCTGTGCGTCGATCTTTGTGCATGTAACGCGCCTTTGCGCCGATGTAGGTTTCGTCTGCTTCAACGCGCCCTTTGAACTTCACAAAGGAACCGTCTTGCATCGCCAAGCGAATGCGTTGCAGCATGAACCATCCAGTTTTCTGAGTAACGCCAAGCGAGCGGTGCAATTCGTAGGAACTGATTCCATTCTTTGCGTTCGACAAAAGCCAGATCGCGCAAAGCCACTTGTCCAAACCAATCGGACTATCCTCAAAGATCGTTCCGATTTTGACCGAGAATTGACGCTTACAGTCTTTGCACTCCCATATCCGGCGGGTCGAGATAAAGGAGACTTTCTTATGATGACAGCGCGGGCAACGAACGACGCCGTCCGGCCAGCGTATGCCCTTCATAAAGTGCAGCGCCACGTCCGGGTCAGCGAAGTATTTCACGACCTCAATCAGCGTCTTTGGGAAACCTTTAATATCCTTGTCCATGCCCCAAATTAGCATGAAATCTTCCTGCGTCAAGTATATTATTACCGCTGCATCGAATGGGTTAGACCTTGCCGATCCGAAGTATCAATCGAGAAAATCCTGTTAAACCTATCTTGTCTTTCCGTTTTGAAATCGGCAATCGCAAATCTACAATCTGCAATACCAGTGGTCCCCGTAGTTCAACGGATAGAACAAGGGTTTCCTAAACCTTAAATGTGAGTTCGATTCTCGCCGGGGACGGTTTGTGTGATCACCTGCGCATAAGACTCATTCTGGACGCCATCCAGACGATCACTTCGATTGATTCGCTCGCCGCGGCGAGCTCACCCCGTTGGGCTTCGTCCATGTCGCCCGACTCCCGTCGGCTCCATTCTCGCCGGGGACGCGTTTGGATCAACGCATGAGAAAAACTGTTCCCGCCTGGATTTTTTTGGCTACACTTTCTTTGGGCAATGCCAAAAGGGTGTTAGTTGCTCTGGAGTGGGAGAACAACCTGGCCTCGAATGAAACACTTCAGTTCGCGGGCATTAAATATCTTGATCGCTATGAAGGAGCGATCTGTTTTGGAGCCACGCCTGCTCAGATTAGCTAAAGCAACGTTGCTTATAGCAATCCTGCTCACACCTTCGATCTGGATGTTGAAGGTGATCCCGCCTCTCTGGAAAGACGTTGATGCTTACAACCAGGTTACCCAGCCGGGAGTGAGGACGATCCTGCATTATGCCCCGCTTTACTGTTTCGTTGCACGAATTCCATTTTACGTGGGACAAGCCATAGAAAGTTTTCGGGGCGCTACTACATTTCCGCGCGGGAGTTTTTTCATCCATCCGGTCTTGAGCGATTCGGGTGTCTTTGTCTTGTTGCTTTCGCAGCATCTGGCGCTCTGCGCCGCCGCATTTCACTTGATCTGCACATCGAGCAGATTGTTCTTGGCGCGTATCGTCCTGGCCACCGCTTGGGCGATAAATCCGCTTTTCTATACTTTTGCTCAGTGCGTAGGCACTGAAACACTTAGTATGATTCTCATGCTCCTGCTCTCGGCCGCGGGGCTGAGAATGATTCGAAATTCCCGAAAAGTTCCTCGCAAAGATTGGTTCCTGCTCGGCACTCTTTTGTGGCTTTGCATCCTGACGCGACACATCAACGCCATGTTGGCTATCTTGCTGCCGCTCGCCTTTTTTCTCCTAAGCGCGCACCGATTAGTAATGATCCCAGTTACTTGCTCGCGCTTACACCGTCGATGGCGATGCTTGCAAGTGAAACGGGACTTGAGAAATACGGCACTGACTCTTGCTGTCGGTATCAGCTGCGTCGTGCTCGCACACGCTACGTTACGTACTTTGTCTTACGCGGTTCACATCCCTTACCATTCTAGTGTCGGCTTTACCTTTTTATGGCGATTGAAATTTCTCGCAACATTACCCGCCGAAACACGAAATCAATTTCTTGACAAAGTCGCTAAAAACACACCGTCGCCCGAAGTTAGAAAGCTGATTTCGGTGCTGCGCGAAAGTCCTCCGGAAGATCAACCTTGGGATGTGCTTGCCTTTATGCACAAAGCGCAAGTTGCGCTCTTCACGCCGGAAACGGAGGCACAAGAAGAAAGGTTTAATCTTGTGCTCAACCACACGGCTCGTGCATTTCTTTATCCGCCGGACGAAATATTCCTGCGCGCGGTCGGGACCGATTTTGTAAAATCTCAGAAAACGAGAATTCCGGACGTTGTGAACCATCTTTTCGGAAGCACAACGTTTTATTTTTCACATCCCGAAACCATGGCGGACTGCGCATCGCTGTCCACATTTCGCGAAAAAAGCGCGACCGACATTCTGGCCGTTTTTAAAAAGCATTCGTACTTTCGCCATGCAAAGCGTTTTGACTACACTGGTTTCTTGATTTTCTGGTTCGCAAATCTTTCGTTGCTCGCTGTTCTGGCGAAGATTCGGAAGGAGGATATTGCCGCCGTGTTTTCCTATGCCACGGCATTAACCTTGGTCGGCTTGCTCATGATGCTAGCAAACTGTGTTCTAACTGAATTGCAGCCGCGTTTTACTCTCCCAATGTGGGAGCTCACGATTGTTTCGGCTTCTGTTTTGTTTGGCCGAACCGTGGATTGCTTAAGCAAGACAATTGCAGATTTCAGATTTTAGATTTCAGATGGTGGATTTGCTAATCCTATTTGAACGTGCGCGCTACAATTTCACGAGCCAGTCGCGGGCAATTTCGATCTCGCCGTTGGTTAAGCCGTGGCTGGCGTCGAGAAAACGGATGGTAACGTCCGCTCGCGCGCGACGGAAAAGTTCGACCAGGCGCTGCGTCTCCGATGGCGGAATAATTGGATCCTGATTGCCGGCGCCGATCCAAACGCGCGCCGATGAAAGATCGGGCAAGTTTTCTGGCACCAGCGGCACCATCGCTCGGAACAGAATGGCGGCGCGGAAGGTACCGGGCCGGAGCAACAACATGCTCGCGGCAATGTTCGCGCCGTTTGAGTAACCGACGGCGATAAGCTTATCAGCCGCGAACTGGTACTGTTCCGCCGACGCCGCGACGAAGTCCGCCAGTTCGTGCGTGCGTTTTTTTAAATCTTCCAGGTCGAATACACCCTCGGCCAATCGGCGAAAGAATCGCGGCATTCCATTCTCAAGGATTTTGCCGCGCGGGCTGAGTAACGCGGCCGTCGGATCGAGCACGCGTCCGAGCGGGAGAAGATCGTGTTCGTTTCCGCCGGTGCCATGCAACAAGAGCAGTGTCCGGTCGGAAGTGCCCGGAACGAATTCGTGAATAAAATCGAGCGGTCCGTCCACGACTGCAATCGTGCCATGAACATGACTGGGAAGCCAGACAAGGCGAACCACGGATTACCCGCCACGGCGGGCAGGCAACGAATGTCACGGATTATCGGAACTATCTTCAGCGCAACTACAGTAATCTAATATCCGCGTTATCTGCGTGATTCGCGGGTTCTTGTCCTGTAATTAAGCGTTTCCGCGTCTTGCTCTTACCCGGGCAGTATGGCAAAACGCAGTCTTGATTCCGAAGAACTTCTTTGGGGAGCTGAAGCGACGCAACGTTTACAAGGTTGCCATCGCCTACGCGGTCGTGGGCTGGTTGCTGGTTCAAGTTGCGACGCAGGTCTTTCCCTTCTTCGAAATTCCAAACTGGGCGATCAGGCTGGTGGTCCTGCTGATCGTGATCGGGTTTCCGATCGCACTGATAATTGCCTGGGCCTTTGAACTAACGCCGGAAGGTTTGAAGCGCACCGAAGTAGCGGATGCCGCACCCATTCAGCGCTCGCCGCATCGGACCTGGATTTATGTGGTGATAATCGCCGGCGCGATCGCCATTGGGTTATTTTCCATTCAACGGTTCGGCGGCCGGAATAACGTTGCGAAACAGAATGCCATTGCGGAAGTGCCGGCGAAATCAATCGCGGTGTTGCCGTTCGATAATCTCAGTGAAGAAAAGGGAAACGCCTATTTCGCCGAGGGAATTCAGGACGAAATTCTCACGCGTCTGGCCAAGGTAGCCGACTTGAAAGTCATCTCCCGCACTTCCACTCAACATTTCAAGAGCTCGCCGGATAATCTCCCGCAAATCGCCAAGCAGCTAGGAGTGATGAACATTCTCGAAGGCAGCGTCCAGAAATCCAACGATCAGGTGCGGGTCAATGTGCAGCTCATCAATGCCCTGACCGACGCGCATCTCTGGGCCGACATTTACGATCGAAAACTGACGGACATCTTTGCGGTGGAGAGCGACATCGCGAAAACCATCGCCGACACGTTGCAAGCAAAGCTCACCGGCTCGGAATTGACGGCCATCGCGAAAGCTCCCACGGCGAACAACGAAGCGTATGTGCTTTACCTGAAGGGAAGATTTTTTTGGAACAAACGGACCGGCACAGACCTGCGCAAAGCCATCGAGTATTTCAACCAGGCCATCACCACGGATCCCAAGTATGCCCTCGCGTATGTGGGTCTGGCCGATTCCTATCTGCTGCTTTCAAACTACGGTGCGGCTGCTCCGAAAGATTCGATTCCACAAGCCAAAGACGCCGTGAAGAGGGCCCTGGAGCTCGATGCCAACTCGGGCGAAGCCCATGCGTCCGCTGGCATACTTTCCGACAACGACTTTCAGTTTGAGCACGGAATAACGGAATTCGAGCGGGCCATTCAATTGAGTCCTAATTATGCCACGGCCCATCACTGGTTCGGGGACGGGCCGCTGATGGCACTGGGCCGGTTTGACCGCGGCCTCGCCGAAGGGAGACGGGCGGTCGAACTCGATCCTCTCTCCCTGATTAATAACGCCGATCTTGGCTGGATTTACATTAATGCCCGGCGCTACGACGAGGCGATTGCTCAGCTTCGGAAAACCATCGAAATCGATCCCCGCTTTTATCTGGCGCGTTACTATCTGGGCGAGGCGCTGCAATTAAACGGACAACTAACTGAAGCCATCGCCGAGTATCGAAGCGCCGTCGAATTAAATGATGATCCGCTAGCGCTCGCTTTCTTGGGGCAGGCTTACGCGCGAGCCGGGCAAAGGGAAGAGGCGCAGAAAATTCGCGCGCGCCTGACGGAAGCGGCGAAATCGCGTTACGTCTCGCAATACAGTTTCGTATTAGTCCTGATCGGCCTCGGTGACAAGGAGGGCGCAATCGATGCGCTCGAGCGTGCGTATCACAACGGTGAAGGCGCCGACATTTGCATTATCAGAGTGGACCCCTTCATGGACGACCTACGTGGACACCCTCGATTCGACGCGCTGGCCGAGAAGATACTCCCGGCACGCGAGTTCAACGCGCCGGCCACCCATCCGAAATGAGCGAGCGCAATTTCTTCAGCGAATTGAAGCGGCGCAATGTCGTGCGTATGGCGGGATTGTATCTGATTGGTGCCTGGTTGCTCGTGCAGGTGGCAGGAACGGTACTGCCGATGTTCGGTGCGCCGGATTGGCTGCCGCGCAGCATCGTTATTTTGCTCGCGATCGGCTTCATTCCCGCACTGATCTTCAGCTGGGTTTTTGAATTGACCCCGGAAGGCCTGAAGCGCGATGAGGATGTGCGGCCTGAGCAATCGATCGCCCCGCAAACTGCGCGGCGGATGAATCACATGATCATCGCCGTGCTCGTCCTCGCGCTCGGATATTTTGCGATCGACAAGTTCGTGCTCGCGCCTCGCCGGGCCGTGATGCCTAACGACACGTCATCCGCCATCGGCGCCAAGTCGATCGCGGTGTTGCCATTCGAAAATCTGAGCGACGACAAAGCCAACGCTTATTTCGCGGAAGGCGTGCAGGACGAGATTCTGACACGATTGGCGAAGGTGGCGGACCTTAAAGTGATCTCGCGTACCTCGACCCAACACTTTAAGAGCTCTCCCGATAATCTTCCGCAAATCGCGAAGCAGCTCGGAGTAATCAACATCCTTGAAGGAAGCGTGCAAAAGTCCAACGACCAGGTGCGCGTAAATGTGCAGCTCATCAATGCCCTGACCGACGCGCATCTTTGGGCCGACATTTACGATCGAAAACTAACGGACCTCTTCGCGGTGGAGAGCGACATCGCGAAAACCATCGCGGACACGTTGCAAGCAAAGCTCACCGGTTCGGAGAAAATCTCAATCGCGAAAACTCCAACGGCGAATCCGGAAGCCTATGAGCTTTATCTCAAAGGCAGATTTTTTTGGAACAAACGCACGGCGGCCCACCTGCGGAAATCGACTGAATATTTCGATCAGGCGATTGAGAAAGATCCGAATTACGCGTTGGCCTATGCGGCTCTGGCTCAGGCGTGGTTATTACTCCCCGCCTATAATGGCGGCGCGCCGAAAGATTGTTTCCCCCAAGCCGAGTCTGCCGCGAAGAAAGCTCTCGCGCTGGATGACAATTCGGCCGACGCCCACGCTGCTCTCGCCGCGGTCAAGGGGCTTTACCATTTCGACCTGGCGGGGTCTATCGCGGAATACGAACGCGCACTTCAATTAAATCCGAACGATGCAACGACCCATCACTGGCTAGCCAACGAGGCGCTCGCGGCCACGGGCCAGACCGAACGCGAGATTTCGGAAATGAAACGAGCATTGGAACTCGATCCTCTCTCTCTCATCATCAACACCAATGTCGGGGTGGCATACTTTCATGCCCGCCGCTTCAATGAGGCCATCGCGCAGTTACGCAAGACAGTCGAGATGGATCCTGGATTTTATTTTGTTCACTACAATCTAGGGCAGGCGCTGGAGCTAAAGGGATCCATCCCCGAAGCCATTGCCGAGTATCAAAAGGCAATTGCCTTGAACGATGATCCCTATCCGCTGGGATTGCTCGGCCATCTCTACGGCACGCTTGGCCGAAAAGATGAAGCTCAGCAAATTCTCGAGCGACTGCGTGGCGCCAGAAAGCAACGTTATGTCCAGGCTTACTGCCTGGCCGCCGTGTATCTGGGATTGGGCGATCACAACGAAGCACTCAACTGGCTGGACGAAAGTTACCGCGAGCGCGATGGCTTCAGTCTTCAATCCATCCGCATAGATCCGGTGCTCGTCCCGCTCCACGGCGATCCGCGCTTCGAAGCGCTGGCCGAGAAGATTGTTCCGGCCGCAAACTTTGGAAGAGGAGCAATGCCAAAATGAACCTGCGTAATTTCTTCGCCGAGCTGAAGCGGCGCAACGTTTACAAGGTCGCGGTCGGGGGAAAGCAAATATCCTGATCAAAATCCAGAATTTTTGACTGATTCAACTCGTTAGAGCCCGAGTTCCCAGATAGAACGAAATCTTATGCCGTCCGAGCGTTCCGCCGACGTGAAATTCGAGATCGGCCATGTCTTGTTCATCGACATTGTCGGTTACTCGAAATTGCTCATCAACGAGCAAAGCGAGCAGATTCAAAAGTTAAAGGAAATTGTCCGCGGGACAGAGCAAGTCCGCCTGGCCGAGGCCGAAGGCAAGTTACTGCGCTTACCGACCGGCGATGGTGGCGCGCTCGTCTTTCGCAATAGTCCGGAAGCGCCGGTCCTTTGCGCGTTGGAAATTAGCGAAGAGCTCAAAAAATATCCCGAACTTCGCGTCCGAATGGGAATTCACAGCGGACCAGTTAATGAAATCACTGATCTAAACGAACAAGCGAACATTGCCGGCGCCGGGATCAACACTGCGCAACGCGTGATGGATTGTGGCGACGCCGGACACATTCTGGTTTCGCAACGGGTGGCTGACGACCTCTCGCAATATCGGCAATGGTCGCAGCGTCTGCATGATCTGGGCGAATGCGAAGTGAAGCATGGTGTCCGCCTCCACCTCGTGAACCTCTATCTCGGGGAAGTCGGCAATCCCGCATTGCCGGAAAGATTCCGGCAGGCAAAGGAGACGCAAACAGAACGGGCGACTCCTGCATCCGATTCGACGTCGGCTCGACGATCCCGTGGACTGGTCTCCGTGCTCCTCATCCTCGCCGCAGCGGGAGCCGGATTTTATTTCGTTTCACATCGGCCGCCCGCGAAAGCGCCGCCTTCTTCCTATGTGCCAGTAGCCCCGGCTATTCCACAAAAATCCATCGCGGTGCTTCCGTTTGAAAACCTGAGCGAAGAAAAAGCCAACGCTTACTTTGCCGAAGGAATTCAGGATGAAATCCTGGCACGCTTATCGAAGATCGCCGATCTGAAGGTGATCTCGCGCACGTCCACCCAGCGCTACAAGAGCACACCGGAAAATCTGCCGGAGATCGCGAAGCAGCTTGGCGTCGCGAATATCCTGGAAGGCAGCGTGCAGAGGAGCGGCGATGCCGTGCGCGTTACGGTGCAGCTGATTCGCGCGCTGACCGATTCGCACCTTTGGGCGGAGACCTACGATCGCAAGTTGATCGACACATTCGGCGTCGAGAGTGAGGTTGCGCAAAAGATTGCGTCGTCCCTAAAAGCGAAACTAACTGGCTCCGAACAGCGTGCGATCGCGGCTCAGCCTACCGCCAATCCCGAGGCCTATCAGCTTTACCTCAAAGGCCGATTTTTCTGGAACAAACGTACTGGCGAAGATCTTAAGACGGCTCTTGATTACTTTCAGAAAGCCGTGGCGGCGGATCCGAACTACGCCAACGCATATGCCGGAGAAGCGGATGCCTGCCTCTTGATCCCTCTCTTCTCGGCCGGCACACCAAAGGAGTATTTTCCGAAAGCAAAAGCCGCAGCCCAACACGCCATCGAGCTCGATGAAACTTCGGCCGAAGGCCACGCCGCGCTCGGTCAGTTACTTTCCTTCGACCTGGATTTCACCGGGTCGGAAAAGGAGTTTCAGCGCGCGATTGAATTGAATCCTAACTATGCCACCGCCCATCACTGGTATGGCAATACCTTGCTCGCGAACGTGGGCCGGTTTGATGAAGCCGTCGCAGAAGGAAAACGCGCCGTCGAGCTGGATCCGCTCTCACTTATCATTAACGCAGATCTCGGAAGCACATTGATGTGGGGCCGCCGCTTCGATGAAGCGATCGCGCAACAGCGACGGACGCTCGCGCTCGACGGAAATTTCTACTACGCACACTGGAATCTTGGTGAAGCGCTTTATTACAAGGGTGACGTAGCCGGCGCCATTGCCGAATACGAAAAAGCACGCTCACTGGAAGAGGATCCGGAAACACTGGGACTGCTGGGGCAGGCCTATGCCAAGACGGGAAGGAAAGAGGAGGCATTGAAGATCCTGGCCGAGTTGAACGAGGTCGCACGCCGCGATTATGTCCGCCCGGAGCTCTTCGCGATCATCTATATCGGGCTAGGCGACAAATCAAAAGCGATCCAGTACCTGGAAGATGAGTATCAAAGGCACGATGGCTTTGATTTCGTTGGAATAAGAGTGGATCCGCGGCTCGATCCGCTGCGCGACGATCCGCGCTTCAAGCAACTCCTCGCCAAGGTAGTCCCTATGTAATGAACATGCGCAATTTCTTCGCCGAGCTGAAGCGGCGCAACGTGGCGGCTATGAGCCGATCTGGCCGAGGACGGTGCGGAGCTCGTGGAAATCCACCGGCTTGGTCAGATGAAAATCGAACCCGGCTTTTTTGCTACGCTCGATGTCTTCCTCCGTGTCGAATCCGGTTAGGGCCACACCTTTGACGGGCCATTTTTTCTTGGCTTGAGAAATCACGTCGTAGCCGCTGCCGTCGGGCAGGCCAATGTCGCATAAAACGACATCGAAGTTCTTTGACTCGACAATCTCCAGCGCGCTGCGGGCGGAATCGGCCATCGAGATTTCATGACCGAAGTGAGTGAGGAGGCGGGACAAAACTCGCAGCGTTTCGTCGTGATCTTCGACCACAAGAATACGCAAGCTCCTGGCTGCCTTGTGCGGAGTCTTCCCTTGATCGTCGCCCATTTGTTTCCCACGAGAACGTGTACCGGGATTCCTGAGCCGTCTATCGGCGATTTCAGATGTGAGATTTCAGATTGATGCGGAGAAGACCGCAGCGAATTGCCAATCCAGATTTTCGTCCGAGCAGAATTCTAACTTAGACGTGTTGACGCATCTCTATAAAAGCAACGCGGACGTTCATGCTGAACGTCCGCGCGCTTGATTCGTTTCTCAGCCAAGGCTGAGGATGGATTTAGAATCCGTAAATGATCGCAAAGCTTGCGTTGTGCTCCTTTAAGCTGAGATCGTGACGGCCAAGATAATCCGTGTCCGGGTCGCCGACGCTATTAAAACCGACAGAGCCGAGATCGACGTATTGGTATTGCGCTCTCACGCTCCAGTGATCGGCGACTGCGTATTGCAGACCACCGCCTATCATCCAACCGACCTTCGTGTCGTTCTTGCTGCCACCTTCACTGAAATCAAGATCGCTTTCGACAATTTCCTGATTGAAATGGACATCGCTCACAGCAAGTCCGCCGGTGATATAAGGCAGCCATTTGCAGAAAGCGTAACCGATACGCGGCCCGGCTGTTATCAGATAATTCGTTCGGAACGACGTGTGAAGGTCGCTGAAGGTGCTGATCGAGCCCGCCGGGGAAAAAGGCCCGGTGTCATTGCTCTCATCCAACCAGGTGTAACCAATGGCGGCCTCGACACCGAACACCCAGTTATTCTTGAGTTGGTAGTTGTAGCCGATCAAACCGCCAGCTTCAAATCCGCTCGTGTTCAAATCTTTCGAGCCAAGTGGCTCCAGCACATTTCTGTCGAAAGGATCCCTGTCAATGTCGTTTCCATCCCAACCGCCGAATAGATCCAGATTGGGATCGGCGCTGGCGAATTGATATGCGCCGAAGCCACCGATATAGAAACCGGTCCAGTTCGGACACGGCGGAGGCATCGGCGCCACCTGTTTCATTTCTTTTCCGGAATATGGCTCGGGGCCGGCGTAGGCCAGAGCGCAGAAGGTAGACAAAATCGTTAGGGTCAAGGCCAGCTTTTTCATAATCAGGTGCGTTTTTACATCGGTCGAGGCATGCGGTCAACCACCAATGTAGCCGGGAAGAAAGATAATGGAGCAGTCAGCTCGTGAATTTCGATAATTTCAAGAATCGGTATGACTCGAACTTCGCGACCCGCTGAACATCAAGCGAATACCGGCAGCTTAACTTTCGAGATCGTCATCAGGCGCTGGTCGCATTTAGATCTTTTCTCGCCCGTGCGGCTTGGTCAGGTCGAGTGCGGGACCGAGCGGGACGATGCGCGTGGGATTAATTTGCGGGTGCGTCATATAATAATGACGCTTGATATGATCGAAGTTGACGGTGCTGGCGACGCCGGGCTGTTGATACAAATCCATCAGGTAGCCTTGCAGGTTCGGGTAATCGATGATGCGCCGGATGTTGCATTTGAAATGGCCGTAATAAACGACGTCGAACCGAACGAGCGTGCAGAAGAGCCGCCAATCTGCTTCGACGATTCGTTTGTCGAAAAGGTAGCGGCTTTTCGATAAGCGCTGCTCGAGTTGATCGAGCGCTTCGAATAGTTTCCCGCAAGAAATTTCGTAGGGCCGCTGGCGCGTGGCGAAGCCGGCTTGGTAAACGCCGTTGTTGACGTTGTCGTAAATGAAATCGGCGAGTTTCGCGTGTTCGCCTTCGATGTCCCTTGGGAAAAAATCGACATCCTTATTCTGCGCGATCGTGTTGAACGCGTGGTTGAACATGCGGCAGATGTCGTCCTCGCAATTGTTGACGATCTTTCGCGTTTCCTTATCCCAAAGCACCGGCACCGTCACGCGCCCGTCGAAGTTTGGATCGGTCGCTTGATAGGCTTCGCTGAGATATTGAAAACTGTTGACCGGATCGGTGGATGGAGGGACGACTGGTGCCTGCCCGCCGTGGCGGGTGTCGTCTTTTTTCTTGGACGCGACGGAGCGCGTCCCTCCATCTGGATTACGAAACGCCCAACCTTTTTCGTCACGAACCGGATCGACAACCGTCATACCGATCGTGTCGTCGAGTCCTTTTAATTTTCGAAAAATCACGGTGCGACTCGCCCAAGGGCAAGCGAGCGAAACGTAAAGATGATAACGACCGGGGACGGCGGGATAGGATGTCGATCCATCCTTTGAGATCCATTCACGGAATGCATCCTCCTGGCGTTGGAATTCGCCGGACGCGGATGTCTCTGCTGCGAACTGCGCCTGCATATTTATTCTATGTAGCAGACACCAACCCGGAAGGCTCCGAAAGTTTTCGCCCCGCTATAGCGTTGGACTGGCCATAGCGAAGTTAATGAAGCTGGTAAGCCCTCGATGGAAGGCAAGGCCAGGATTTTGTTTTGTCGCGGACTACAGGAAGGCTGATTCGCTACTACTGAATATTGAAAACTTCGACGAGAGCAACGCCGGTCGCGCCGTTCTTCCCTCGCACGATGGCGGTCCAGCCGCCGGGGGCGAGGGCCAGGAAGATGGCCGATTCGTTATCGTCGCTCGGCGTGTGAGCAGTCGCTTCGATTTCTTCTTGTTGAACCTCTTTCCAATTATCGTTGAAGGCAAAGAGCACGCCGTTGGCATCGTGCAATTCCAAGGTTGGATCCTGAAGCGGATTGATCACGCCCAGGCTCGCCAACGATGGACCAATCGCGCGCACCAGCACAGGCGAGCTGTTTCCGTTGCTTGGCCCGACAACCGTTCCGCCGATCAGGACATTGTCGCCCGTGCCGACGAAACCGCGCGTGCTGATGTTGGCTAATCTGGAGTTGGCCGCCTGATCCAGGTCGTAGACTTCGACGAGTCCAATGCCAGTGCCGCCGGTGTTGCCAGACAAAATCGCAGTGTAGGCTCCGGGAGCAAGCGTGGTAATGATGGCCGACTCCAAGTCGTTGCTGGGCGCGTGCCCGCTGTTTTGAATCTCAGTCTGCTGGGTGTCTTTCCAGTCGTTGTTGGTGGCAATCGTGTGAGAGGAGTCGTTCAATTGCAAAGTCGGATCGGCCAGAGGTGCTTGCACGCCATACGCGGTTAACGACGGACCAATACCGCGAATAATTACTTTCTTCGGATCGGTCCCGGTAATAATGAAACCCGCGATGGCGACGTCTTCACCGGTCCCCACATCGGCGCGCGTAGAAATGTTCAATCCTTGCGACGGAGGAAGGACTGGACCGAAGCTCGAGAGGGTAACGTTCTGCGAGAGCGGTGCGTTATTAATAACGTGGTAATCGACTTGGAAGGAACCGCCCCCATCCTCCGTATTCATCCGGCCACCACTTTTTACGTTGGTGAAGTTGCCGCCGAGCGCGGTTTGCGTCGTGAGAATCGTAAAGGTATCGGATGGCTGAGGCGTAAAACCGTTGACCAGGTTCAAGGTCAGCTTGCCGTTCAATGCCAATGTGCCTCCGTCAATCTTATTGAGCACATCGTATTGCGTAGCTGCCGTAGTCCCGCCGATTTCGAAGGAAAGCTTCGACGGAAAATTGAGTTGGAGATTGCCGTTGACGTTGAGCTGCCCGGGCGAAAGTCCCGGCGCGATCGTGCCGTTGTTGGTCAGTGCTCCGCCGCCAACGATTCCAATCGTGCCGTTGCCTTTGATGGTGTGATTGCTCCCGTTACTAACGGTTTGTCCGCCATTAATTATCATTTGCCCGCCATTTGTTAGGACGATTGACCCCGTTCCACCAATGGCCGTGTTGTTTTGATCGAAGCGCAACAGGCCGGTGTTATCGTCCATCGTTACAGTGCCATTATTCGTCAAGCTGGAAGCATAACTGAGGGCAATGCCATCAGCGGGAATTTCAAATGCGCCGGAATTAGTGATATCTCCTTCGAGGACACTGGCGAGGCTGGAAACTACGCCGCCCGAAGTGCTATTAAAAGTGCCACCGATAACATAGCCGTAAGAACCACCGTTAAAAGCGCCGAGTTGCACTTTACTGCTGTTGCCAGTAGCGAGGAAGGTGCCGCCGCCCGTTTGATCAATCACGCCACTCACGAAGGTTAGGAGTCCGCCATTTGTAGCTTCGATGGTGGCGTTATTCTTGTGGCCCACCGCGCTGTCGCTAAAATAGAAATTAAGTCCGTAAGGGTCTCCGTTTACGTCCGAATTGATGACTCCGTTATTGATTAAGGTGCCGCCGTTAGAAAAGAAGGTGCCGCGTCCGTGAATGGTCTGGTTGGCGCCGATCGTTACCGTGTGTGAGGAAATACCGAAGGTTGCGGTGCCAAAAACGCTACCATCGAGCTTAACGCTGCCGTTGCCATCGAGCGTGCCGTCGGCATCCCATCGTATATTACCCGTGCTGTTGACCGGGTCGGTTGAGTTAATCCAAACCGTGCCATTGTTGGTCAAGCCAGTGCCGGTGATGGTGATTATATAACCGCCGGGAATCCGAAAGTCGCCATTGTTGGTCACGCTGTCCATGTTGCCATACTGGCCCAGAACGACGCCGCCATTGGCTGTGGTCACCGTTCCGCCAATAAGAAAGAAGACATTGCTCGGTCCGCCGAGGCCGAGAGTAATGCGGCTATTCGCACCATCGGCGAGGAAGGTGCCGCCTCCAGTTTGATCAATGGTGCCACTGTTGAACGCTAATACTCCGCCATTGGTTGCCTCAATCGTGGCGTTGTTTTTGTCTCCCACACCACCGCTAAGATCGAGGTTAATCCCGTAGGGATCTCCATTTACGTCCGCATTGATGATGCCGTTATTGATCAGAGTGCCTCCGGCCGTAAAAAAGTCCCCGCGCCCGTGAATTGTCTGGGTGGCGGCGATGGTGACAGTGGATGATGAAATATTGAAGGCGGCGCGGTTATAAGTACTCCCATCGAGCTTAACGCTGCCATTGCCGCCGAGGTTGCCACTGGCGTCAAAGCGCAGATAAGCAGTGGCGTTGATCGGATCTGTCGAATTGATCAGCAGCGTGCCGTTGTTAGTCAGGCCGGTCCCGGTGATCGTCACGATGTCGTTTCCGGGAATGCGAAAGTCGCCATTGTTGGTGACGCTATCCATGTTTCCATAGACACCCTCGACGATACCACCGTTGGCCGTGGTCACCGTTCCACCGATAAGATAAAAGACATCGCTTGGTCCACCGATGCCGAGTGTGATGAGGCTGTTCGTGCCATCAGCGAGAAATTCTCCGCCGCCCGTTTGATCGATGATCCCAGTAACAAATCCGAATACGCCTCCATTTGTCGCCTCGATCGTAGCATTGTTCGTGTTAACGATCCCATTACCCGAATAGAAGTTCATTCCGTAAGGATCGCCGTTTACGTCGGCATTGATCACGCCGTTATTGACCCAGGCGCCTCCATTGGTGGTGAGGTCGCCCCGCCCGTGGATCGTTTGTCCATTCGCAACCGTCACCGTTGTTGCGCCGGCGAGGACAGCAGAACGGCCGTATTGCGCGCCGTTTAGTTGAATATTTCCAGTGCCACTGATTGTCGCCGTCGCTGTCGTCTCAAAGAGAATATAAGCGTTGTTGTTTACCGGATCGTCCGAGTTCACCAAAATCGATCCATTGTTGACGAGCGAACCATTCGAAATCCCGAGCAGGCATTGGCTGGCAATGTCTAACGTGGAGACGGCAGCTACGTTTAACGTCCGAATGTTGAGGTCGTAGTGACCGGGACCAATCGTGCAGGTCGTCGGCAAGGCAATGATTACATCGTAATCCGGAGTATTGTTCGGGACGTACAGTCCGGTGTTCGGATCCTGGATTTTGCTGTTGTAATCTGGATAAGCGCCTGTGTCCCAGTTTCCTGGCACGCTCGGATCGTTGGGATTGCCAATGACGCCGATATGGGCATCGCGCTGCCAAATGCCGTCGCCAAAGCTATTCGTAAATGTTGCCGTGACTTCCTGGGCAGCCGCCCCACC
This sequence comes from Spartobacteria bacterium, assembly GCA_003167365.1. Lineage (GTDB taxonomy): Bacteria > Verrucomicrobiota > Verrucomicrobiia > Chthoniobacterales > UBA10450 > Palsa-1382. Next base: position 181,798 of record PMTM01000003.1, read on the forward strand.
TGCCAGCCTAACAAAAAGTAATGCAACCGCGGAGAATTTGAGGAGTTGATTGGTTTTCATATTTGTCCCTTTGATCAGCAATGCGGAAAACCGGCCCTAAAAACGGACATTTGGGCGAAAAATATTTTCGCTCTGCTGGGCCGAAAGCGGTAAGATCGACCAGCACCAATGGAAAGCTGATCTGTGAGCACGACTTCGCCCCAAGATGTCACGCAAATTCTGCTCAACTGGCAGGAAGGCGATACCGATGCGCCAGCCAAGTTGATGCCGATTGTTTATGAGGAGTTGCGCCGGCTGGCGCGCAATTATCTCCAGCGTGAACGAGCCGATCATACCCTGCAGGCCACTGCGTTGGTCCACGAAGCCTACCTCCGGATGGTGGATGAGAAATCGGTGAGCTGGAAAGACCGCGCACACTTTTACGGAATCGCCGCGCGCTTGATGCGGCGTATTTTAGTGGATCATGCCCGGGCGCATAATGCAGCGAAACGCGGCGGTCTTGATCAAAAACTAACCCTCGATGAAGCGCAGGAGCTGCCCATGAAAGAAACGGTGGAGTTAGTCGCGCTGGACGGCGCCCTGGAAAATTTTGCTCAAACTTATCCGCGAAAAAGTGAGGTGGTCGAATTGAAATTTTTCGGCGGACTCGGCGCGAAAGAGATCTCCGAGGTGCTCCAAGTCTCGGAAAAAACCGTGTTGCGCGACTGGAATTTTGCCAAGCTCTGGCTCTGCCGGGAATTGAGCGAAAATGCAGCCTGAAAAAAATGAGCGCGTCGCAGAGATTGTCGAGCACGCGCTGGAATTGGAACCTGATCAGCGGGCCACTCTAATTGCCGATCTTTGTGCAGGCGATGCCGAGCTGCGCGCCGAAGTTGAGTCGCTGCTCGGATTTCAGGAAAAAGCGCACGATTTTATTGAAGCGCCAGCGTACGAGCTGGCCGCGGAAACAATCGCCGATCTGGACGGTGAATTAAGAGCCGGGCACGTTCTGGGCGATTACAAAATCGTTTCACTTATCGGCGCAGGCGGAATGGGTGAAGTTTATCTGGCGGAAGATATTTCGTTAGGCCGGAAGGTCGCAATCAAACTCGTTCGGCACGGATTTGGCCACGCACATCTGGTTCGGCATTTTCGCCGCGAAGAACAAATCCTGGCCGCGCTAAATCATCCCAACATCGCGCGGCTTTACGACGCCGCGAGCACACCGGATGGCGCGCCTTACTTCGTCATGGAATATGTCGAGGGCGAGCCGCTCGATCAATATTGCAAGGCGCACGCGTTAACCATAGCCGAACGCTTGCAGCTTTTTCGAAAAGTTTGCGCAGCGGTGGCTTACGCGCATCAGCATCTGGTCATTCATCGCGATCTTAAGCCGGCCAACATCCGTGTCACCGCAGAAGGCGAGCCGAAGCTGCTTGATTTTGGAATCGCGAAACTGCTCGAGGCGGATGAGATCGAACAAACGATTACGCTGCAAACGGCCATGACCCCGGAGTACGCCAGTCCCGAGCAAGTGCGCGGCAAAAACATGACCACAGCCAGCGATGTTTACAGTCTGGGCGTTGTTCTTTATGAGCTGCTGACCGGTTGTCGCCCGTATCAAATCAAGAGCCGGCGTCCCGACGAAATTGCGCGCGCCATCACTGAGCAGGAACCGACGCGTCCAAGCACGGCCATCACCAAAAGCGGCGTAAGTTTGAACTCCGAAATCCTAAACTCTAAATTATTACGCGGTGACCTCGACAACATCGTGCTAATGGCGCTGCGTAAGGAGCCAGAACGCCGCTATTCATCAGTCGCACAATTTTCCGAAGACATCCGGCGTCATCTCGAGGGCCGGCCGGTCATCGCCCGACGCGACACCGTCGGTTACCGGACCACGAAATTCGTTAAGCGAAATCGCGTCGCCGTTTCCGCGGCCGCATTAATTTTGGTGGCGATCGTCGCCGGATTGATCGTTGCGCTAGGAGAAGCGGAAAACGCCCGGCGCCAACGCGACACCGCACAGCGCGAGCGCTTGAAAGCGCAACGCATCAACGAATTCTTGCAGGACATGCTTGGTGCCGCCGCCCCGGAAGCCAAAGGGGTTGATGTTAGAGTCGTTGATGTCTTGAGCGAAGCATCGCGCCGCGCGAAAACGGAAGTAGCGACTCAGCCGGATGTGATGGCCGACGTGTTGATGACGCTCGGACGGACTTACATCTCGTTAGGTCTGTTCGAGCCAGCGGTGGAAAATTTGCGCGCAGCGGTCGATGCGAGTTTGAAAGCAAACGGCGAATTGCACCCAACGACGGCAACGAGCATGGGCTGGCTCGGATTGGCCTTATCCTATATCGGCAAATATCAGGAAGGTGAAAAGATTTCCCGCCAAGCAGTCGAGCTGCAACGCAAATTGCATCCCGAAGGAAACGCGGATCTCGCAGTCGCATTGTACAGCTTGGGAATGAATTTGCGTTCGAGTGACGACCCAAAATCAGCCGAGCGCCCTTTAGAAGAAGCGGTCGATCTTATCGGAAAGCATCTCGGCAAAAATAACGGTTATTATTTGGCCACACTAACCGGACTCGCGATGGCGCGGGAAAAATTGGGAAATATCGATGGTGCCGAGTCGCTTTATCGTCGCGCGATTGAAGTCGGTGGCGGGGTTGAACATCGGTATCGCATTTATCTAGCGCAGGCCTCCGGTTATCTCGGAATGTTGCTGACTAACAAGCAATCCTATGCCGATGCGGAAAACGCATTGCGTGAAAGCGAACGCATCTATCGCGACGTTCTCGGCAACTCCAATTCCAGCGTCCCGACCATCCAAGCAAGCTTAGGAAGGCTCTATTCTCTTGAAGGCGACTATGCTCGTTCCGAAATTGAATACCGAAAAGCTCTCGAGCTCATGCCCAAATACTTCCCGCCTGAACATTTCATCAGGCTGGGCGCGACCGGTGGGCTGGGCGTGACCTTGACCCGGCTGGGTAAAGCTGCCGAAGGCGAGCATTACTTGCGCGAAACGCTCGAGCTGCGGGAAAAAAGCTTACCTAAAGGAAATTATCTGATTCCATTTACCGAAAGCGCGCTCGGCGAATGTTTGATGGTGCAGAAACGATATGGCGAAGCCGAACCGCTTTTGGTCTCCGGCTACAACAAATTGAAAGCGAAATTCGGCGAGCAAGATTCACGCGTGATTGAAGCGCGCCAGCGGCTGGACAAGCTCCATCAACTGAAATGACTTAATGCGTGCCGGCGGCCGCGGGTTCTAACTCACCGTCGCCCGCCGTAGCGGGTTGAGGTGCTTGGTCTTCGTGATGCGTGTGTCCGCTGCGCAAGAAGGGGACCTTGTCGAGCACGTGTTCCTGGAACCATTCGAGCCAGAGATAAATCACCGGGGTAACGAAGAGCGTGATCAGCTGCGAAAAAATCAAACCGCCAACAATAACCAGTCCAAGCGGCCGCCGTGTAGCAGCGTCTTGACCAAAACCGAGTGCCAATGGGATGGCGCCCATCAATGCAGCCAGCGTTGTCATCATGATCGGGCGAAATCGTTCGACACTCGCTTCATGAATTGCCGAACGCAGGTCCCAACCTTCATCGATTCGTTGCAAAGCGAAATCGACCACCATGATCCCATTCTTTTTGACGATGCCGAGCAACAGAAAGAGTCCGATCACGCTGTAGAGCGACAAGGTCGATCCAAAAATCCAAAGTGTGGCCAGACCTCCGACGACCGCGGGCACGATTGCCGGAAACAAAACCGTGATGGGATGGACGTAGCTTTCGTAAAGAATTCCCAGAATCACATACATGACGAAGATCGCGCCGACCAAAAGCAACGGAAGCGCTTGAAACAGTTGCCGGAAGACAAGCGCTTCGCCCTGGAACGTTGATTGCACACTCGGTAACTGCTGATGCACTTGCGCGAACGAATCTTGAATGAACTTCGTCGCATCGCCGATCGCCTCGCCCGGCAATAAATTAAAATTGATGGTGACGCTGGTGAATTGATCGAAATGGTTCACCGCTTGCGGCCCGACGATCTGCGTTGTCGATGTTACCGCGCGCAACGGCACCAGATCGGACGCAGTTCCCGTCGTGGTGGTAATTGCGCCGCCGCTCGTTCCGCCGGACTGAGCAATTGTATTTCCCGTGTTGCCGCGCACGTACAGATTATTGAGATCCCCCGGCGTCGCGCGCTCGTTATCCTTTACTTCGAGGATGACCTGATATTGATCGTCCGGCTCCTTGATTAAATAGACGTAGTTTTGTGAGTAAGCGTTTTTTAATATACTTTGAATCGCGGAGGTTGAAACGCCGTAGGTCGCTGCGCGCTCGCGGTCGATGTTGACGGTGAGGTTCGGCGTGCTGTTGTAGTAGTCGGAACGCACCGATGCGAATCCCTTGAACCCGCGCAACTTTGCCATCATCTGGTCGGCCGCCTTGTAGACATCCTCCGGAACGATCCCACTTAGAGTGTAGGCGTACTGGCCTTGGGTCTGATTGGTCGCACCGACATTGATTTGCAAAACCGGACTCGGAGAGATAACCGCGGTCAGTCCGGGAATGGTGCTGATCGATTTTTGCAGTCGCAGCAGACACTGCTCGATCGGATCGCGCTCCTCGCGCGGCTTGAAAATGCAAAAGACAATTCCCTGCGACAATGCGGTACGCGATCCGGTCCCAACGTTCGTGAAAAATTGCGCAATGCTCGGCTCCGCCTGGACTTTCTCGTTCACCTGTTTTTGAAACGCGCGCATCTGGTCGGGCGAGGCACCCTCCTGGGCAATGAAAACACCGCGAGCAAAACCGCTGTCTCCAACCGGTAGCAGGGTAAAAGGCAAGTGGGTGAAGAAAAAGACGAGGCCGATAATACAGCCGAGCAAAATCGGAATTGTCAGCCACGCCCGGTCCAAGAATTTGTCCAAGGCCCGGCTGTATGTGGCTATCACGCGCTGGATGAAATCGCCCGTCCATTTTTCCATTCGGGCGCGTTTGTGTCCGGCCTTGCGTTCACCCAGAATACGCGCGCACATCAAGGGCGTGAGCGTCAGTGAGACAAGACCGGACGCGAGAATTGCGACGATGATGGTAATCGAAAATTCCTGAAAAATCCGGCCGAGCAATCCCGGCAGGAAAACCAGCGGAATAAATACCGCGGCCAGTGAAAGCGTCATCGACAGAATGGTGAACGAAATTTCCCCGGCGGTGTTGTAAGTCGCTTTCAGAATCGATTCGCCGTGCTCGGCACGGCGGATCACGTTTTCCAAAAAGACGATCGCGTCATCGACCAAAAATCCGATGGCCAGCGTTAGCGCCATCAAAGTGAGGTTATTGATCGAGAACCCGAGCAGGTATATCACCGCGAAAGTGAGCAGCAACGACAGCGGCAGGGCGACAGCCGGAATCAGTGTGTCCGTCGCGCGTCCGAGAAATACGTAAATCACCATGACGACGAGGACGAACGCGATGACAAGTGTCAGGCGGACGTCATGGACGGAATTAACAATGGTCTGCGAACGATCGAACACCGGGAGGAAGGAAATCGATCCCGGCAGACTCGCGCGCAGCTCGGGAAAAAGAGCTTTCACTGAATTCGCAACTTCGACCGCATTCGCGCCCGCCTGCCGCGAAACCGCGAGGACAACGGTGGATCCGGCCGCCTTGAATCCGCGCACCCAGAAGAAGCGCGAAGTGCGCTCGTCCTGCACACTTTGTTTTACTTCGGCAATGTCGCGCAAATAGACCGGTGAACGATCGCTGTTCCGAGCGACGATCAAATTGCGATAACCTTCCGCCTGGTCGATCTGCCCGTTCGGCTGAAGGACAAACGTGCGATGCGGGCCGTCGAATTGTCCCGCGCCCGAGTAAACCGTTCCCGCTTGAATCGCACTAGCGAGATCATCCATGGTCAATCCGCGGGCAGCGAGTGCGGCCGGATCGGCTTTGATTCGGATTGCGCCTTGAACGCCGTAGATGTTAACTTGCGAAACGCCTGGCAAGATCGACATCCGCTGCGCCACTACGGTAGAGGCGTACTTATATAGATCGCCGTCGGTCAGGGTGTCCGACATGAATCCGACCAGATAAACTGCCTGATCGTTCGGGTTCGTTTTGCTGAACGTCGGCGGGCTCGGCAAATCGACCGGCAATTTGCCAGTCGCGCGCTGGATTGCGGCCTGCACATCGGTGGCCGCGTCAGTGATGCTCTTGCTCAGAACAAATTGAAGAGTCAGTGACGTGTTGCCCTGCGTACTTTGGCTGGTGATGATGTCGAGCCCGGGGATCTGGAGAAATTGTTTCTCGAGTGGCGTAGCGATGTTGTTGGCCATCGCCACCGGATCCGCGCCCGGATACGCACAGGTCACTTGAATGATCGGATAATCGACTGCTGGAAGATCGTTGACTGCCAGTTTGTTGTAGGTCGCAATTCCGGCGACAATGACTGACAGCGTTAACAACATCGTCATCACCGGCCGGCGAATAAATGGACCGGAAAGCCCAGTGCCTTTGACCGGAACTAACTTTGCCGATTGCGGCGTTCCGCCGTCGGATTTCGATCCTAGGCGATTATTATCTCGCGATTCGCGTTCGCCATTACCCGAGTCGTCGTGTTCGTCCCCGTAATCCATGGACAATTACATTGTGCTCTTTGGGGCGCCGTCCTGATTAGCGGGCGAATTCGGTGCGTAAGGCTTCGGATCAACCTTTGTTCCAGGAGCCAGCGCGAGTTGGCCGGTCACGACAACAGTTTCATCCGGCTCAACTCCACTTTCGATTACCGTGAGATCACCGTCCTGCCGTTGCCCCGGTTTCACTGGACGAAGATCAACCGTGTTGTCCGGTTTCAACACAAAAACGAATGGACCACTTTGGCTAATCTGAACCGCTTGCGCCGGAACCAGCCGCGCGTCCTTGACCGTATCGAGAATGAAACGGACGCGCACGAATTCCGACGGCCAGAGCGCGCGGTCCGGATTCGGCGTGACCGCACGCGCCTTCACCGTGCCCGAGCCGGGCTGAACGGCATTATCAATGAAATACAAATCCCCCAATCGCGGAGCGATTTTGCCATCGGGATCACGCGTCTCCACCTTCACATTAGGTCCGCCGAGATATTTCCTAACGAACGCGAGATCAGTCTCCGCAACCGTGAAGTCAGTATAGATTGGATCGAGGCCCTGGATGGTGACCAGTGAAGGACTCGCCGGCCCGACCAAATTACCAACATCAACATTGCGCAGTCCGACCCGTCCGTTGATTGGCGACTTGATGAAACAATAATCGAAATTCACCTGCGCCGCCTCAGCCGCCGCTTCAGATTTGTGCGCGTTTGCCAGCGCGGTGTCGAGATCCTGCGCCGCCACAACGTTGCGGGCGCGGAGGTCCTGCTGCCGCTTCCATGTGATCTCATCCAATACCATCTGCGCTTTCGCCTGATCAAGAGCCGCTTGAAATGGTCGCGGATCAATCGTGAATAACAGGTCGCCTTTCTTCACGTCCGAGCCGTCTTGAAAATCGCGGGAGGTAATTACGCCATTAACCTGCGCCTGGACTTGGACGGTTTCGTAAGCGGCACAGGTGCCGATTTCATCCAGGTAAACCGGCACGCCTTTTGTCGTCACTTTCGCGACCAAGACTGGCCGAGCCGGCGGCGGGGCCGCGCCCGAAGTTTTTTTTCCGGCGAGGACACGCCAAAAAAGGAAGATCGCCAGGACGATAAAAAGAATATACGCCCAGCGCGGGATGGTTCGGACAGATTTCGTTTCCATTTCTTTTACAACACGCGCCGCGATGTCCTCACTTTTAGGAGCGCATGTCCGTTCCCACTGTGACCATTCCGTTCCAGACGAATGGTCTTTCGCCGGGATATCTTATCCTCTGTTTCAGCTCGATCGCGAATCACCGTCAATACGCGCATGCAAATTTTCAATTCCGGCAGCGAAATGCCGGCGAGCAACTCGACGCGAAGTTTTTCCGCCGCCCCGCTGATGCGCGCGATGATCCGATGGGCTCGCTTTCCCAGGTGGACAGTTTTACAACGACGATCGTGCGACGCGGTTTTGCGCGCGACCCAGCCATCTTTTTCCAAGCGATGAAGTAACGTAACCAGCGTCGGTTCTTCAATACCGAGCCGCGACGCGATTTCGGCCTGGGTCAACGGATCAGACGCGAGGGACAAATGAAGGAGGGTGCGCCATTTCGCTTGAGTAAAACCCATCGGTTTGAGCCGCGCATCCAGCTTCAGTCGCCAGGCCCGAGCCGTCCCATGGAGAAGCGGGCCAATTGCCTCGGAGTCAAGTTTCGACATAACTGATAGTTAGCGTGCTAACTAATTCGGTTCGGAGGATTGTCAAGGTTCTCGGCCATCTCCATAGCGAAGGCCGAGCTACTCCCTGGAGGTCACTTCAAACAAGATGGTCTTCCAATTGCGGTAGTCCTCAAATTCTTGCAGTGGCTTCGCGTGCAGCGGCACCCAATGTTCGTTCGACTCCGCTTCCGTTTTCCGTTCCGGGCGCACGAGAAAATAGCGCGCCTCCCTTGGCAGATCTTCCACCGCGCTCACATAGACCAGCGGTCCGCGCACATAAAAAAGAAATGGCTGAAAATCGGGATCAACCGCATACAGCCGTTGCGAAACCGGAACGAGCGCGTCAATTTGCGCGGCGATCGCTTTTACCTTCTGATGTTTCCGCAGATGCGGAACGATAGCGAACGCGTAGATCGAGACACACACGCAGGCAAGAATCACAACTGTCGTGACGGCACGCTGTCGATCTTGCGGCAAGAACTTCTTGCCGCCGAGCCATCGCGGCCATTCCAAATTTTCCGCCGTTAGAGTTGCCGCGAGCAACCAGGACGCCGGCGCAACCAACGGCATAGTGTACCGCGGAAGCCAGCCCGGAATGAGATTGACAATCACCAATGGGATTCCGATTCCCAAAATTAAACCGCGCGCAATAATGGTTTTCCGGTCAGAAGAAAATCTCGCGCCCCTCACTAACGGCAAGAGCAAAAGCCAGGGCAAAAAATAGCCGAGACTGCGAGGAATATTCCGTATCCAGCCGCGAAATTTGAAATCCACCAGAGCCAGCCACAATTGTCCCTGCCAAGCGCGGGCGACACGACTGCCGCCGGCCATCTGGGCGTAAGGAATCGCCCACGCGGCGAAGATCGAGAGCATAATGATGAGTCCGAGCGCATGCGGAAGATTCCAAATTTTTCGCAACGCGCCTGCTTGCCAGAGCACCGCGATGACGACGGCGTAAAAGAAAACGAGATGGGTCGGTCCTTTCGCCAACAAACCGAGCCCGAGAAAAATCCATGGAATAGTCCAGGTCAGCCACGGCGATCGTTTTTGTTCCCACCAACTCAGCCAACAAACAAACGCGAGAGCGAAGAGCGAAACATAAAGTCCTTCTATTTCGATCAAGCGTCCCTTTTCAAAGATTCCGAAGTTGGTCATCCAGATGAGCGCCGCTGTTGTCGACCCGCGCGCGCCTAAGCTGGCGCGCGCGATAGTTACAAACGCGATCGCTACCGCCAGAACGCAAATGGTTGAAGGCATTCGCGCCGCCCATTCATTGCGCGTTCCGAAAATTTTGAAGGACGCGGCAACGAGCCAATTCACGAGCGGCGGTTTACTGAAATAGCGTTCACTTCCAACCTGCGGAACAATGTAGTTGCCGGTTTCGAGCATCGTGATTGCTGGCAAAATCCGCCGGCCTTCTTCGCCTTTGATTTCTAATGAGCCAAGGGCCGGGAGATAAATTACCGCCCACACCAAGAGAACAACTAACAAGCTCTGCCCTCGTGAAATCATTCGTGGCTCGACGTTGGACGCTGCACCCCGGACGTTCAAACAGAATCAAACGGTGGCTTGACGGTAATGCCTCGCAAAGTTAGGTTGAGCGCCTAGTCCGCGCTGGAGGGAGTGGGAACAGATGTCCCACTCTTTTTAGTCTGCGGGCTAGATGTTTTTTATGAATGCTGAATTTATCGCCATGCTCGATTACCTGGAGAAGGAGCGCGGAATAAAACGCGAGATCCTGCTCGAGGCGGTCTCGAGCGCGCTGCTCTCGGCCTCGAAAAAAAGCGTCGGCGCCGCGCGCGATCTGCGCATCGACATCGATCCGAAGACCGGCGATATCCGCGCGCTGGCAAATCTTGTCGTGGTTGAAGACGTCGCGAATCCGCAGGACGAGATCGCGCTGTCCAAGGCGCGCAGAATTAAAGCGGACGCGAAAGTCGGCGACACGATTGAAATGGAAGTCACGCCGAAAAACTTCGGGCGCATCGCCGCGCAGACTGCCAAGCAAGCGATGATGCAACGCATTCGCCAGGTCGAGAAGGAAATGATCTACGAGGAGTTCAAGGATCGCGCCGGCGAAATCGTCAGCGGCACGGTGCGGCGCTTCGATCGCTCGGATGTGATTCTCGATCTTGGCAAATTCGAAGCGATCATGCCGCAGCGCGAACGCGTCGTGGTGGAAGATTACAATGTCGGCGATCGGCTTCGCGCTTACGTGGTGGCGGTCGAAAACGGAATCCGCGGGCCGGAGATCATCGTCTCGCGCAGCCATCCGAATTTTGTGCGGCGTCTTTTTGAATTGGAAGTAAGCGAGATCGCCGATGGCACAGTCGAGATTCGCGGGATTGCGCGGGAAGCCGGGTATCGAACAAAGATCGCGGTCACGAGCGCGAACGAAAAAGTCGACCCGGTCGGTGCGTGCGTCGGCATGCGCGGGTCGCGCGTGAAAAATATCGTCCGCGAATTGAACAACGAAAAGGTCGACATCATCCGGTGGAGCTCCGATCCGAAAGAATACGTTTTGGAAGCGCTCAAGCCGGCCAAGGTTAAGAACTTGGTTTTCGATACAGAGAAAAAAAGCGTCAAGATTTCCGTGGACGAAGACCAGCTTTCGCTCGCGATCGGCAAGAAAGGACAGAACGCGCGTCTGACTTCACGACTGACCGGCTGGGAAATTAACATCGACAAGGACACTTCGGCCACGACCGCGGTCGAACAAAAAGTCGCGCAAGCTGCGCAAACTCTTTCGGCGGCGCTGCCGATTACAGAAGAGCAAGCGCTCACGCTGGTGAAATCGGGCTTTACGAATTTGGAAGGCTTGGGCGATGCTGACGTTCAGGATTTTGTGGACATTCTTGCGGTGGACGAAGCGAAGGCGCGTGAAATTCACGAGGCCGTACATCGAGAAGACAACGCACAGAAAGATGGCTCTGCTTAAATGCTCGAGCCATGAAGAGAATTTTTGACAACAGCAATGGCAACAAAGACAAAGAGCAAGACAGCGACAAAAAAACCGGCCGCGCACAAGGCGGTCAAGGCCGCTGCTTCCCACAAGTCTGCGACCAAGGCGAAAGTTGAGAAGGCGAAAGTAGATTCGCACGCCAAAACTGCGCCTGCGCACCGCACCGCACCGGCGAAGAAAACTCCCGCGTATCACGCGCCGGTAGCAAAAACCGAGAAACCTTCTCCGGCGCCGCGGCGCCAAGTTGAGAGCGTTTCGTTGATCGACGAAAAAAAGCCGCAGAGGAAGACGGTGGACGGAGAAGTAACAAAGAAGAGCACTGTCCTGCCGCCAATCTCACGTATTCGCGCATCGCTCGAAATGCCGCCCGCGCCTCCAAAGCCCGAACCGCCGCCGGCCAAAATCGAACCGGTACCCGCTATTGCTCCGTCTGCTGTCGATAGTGCAGCCGCAACAGTCCCCGCGCCGGAACTTGAAGCGGAACCGCAAAATGTCATTCACATCAAGCCACCGATCATCGTCAAGGATCTGGCAACACAGCTTGGCGTAAAAAATTTCCAACTCATTAAAGAGCTGATGACGGAGTTCAACGTCTTCGTGAACCAGAACCAGACGATTGAGCCCGACATCGCGACGAAGATTGCGGAGAAACATGGATTTATTCTCGAAAAAGAGCGCCGTGAAAAAGGCGGAGGCGTTCACAAAGTCGAGCAAGTCGTCGTCGCGCCGCCGCCGCCGGTAATCGAGAAAGAAGAGGAGCTCACACTGCGCGCTCCTATCATCACCTTCATGGGCCATGTCGATCACGGTAAGACGTCCTTGCTCGATGCGATCCGGAAGACCCGCGTCGCGGCCGGCGAAGCTGGCGGAATTACGCAGCACATCGGCGCGTATCAGGTCGATTACAAAGGATCGAAAATCACGTTCATCGACACACCTGGCCACGCGGCCTTTACCGCCATGCGCGCGCGCGGCGCGAACGTGACGGACATCGTCTTGCTGGTGGTCGCGGCGGACGACGGATTGATGCCGCAAACACTCGAGGCGATCAATCACGCAAAAGCGGCGCCGCACGTGAAGATCATGGTTGCGATTAACAAGATCGATCTCCCTGGCGCCAACATCGACAGGGTAAAGAAGCAACTGCAGGAGAAAGGCCTTCAGGCGGAAGATTGGGGAGGCGAAACGATTGTCGCACCGGTTTCCGCGACGAAAGGCACCGGCATCGATCACTTGCTCGAGATGATGGCGCTGCAGGCGGAAGTGATGGAATTGAAATCATCGCCGACCGCGACGCCGCGCGGCACCGTGATTGAAGCGCAAGTCGAAGCGGGCCGCGGCCCGACGGCGACGGTGATTGTGCAAATGGGCACGCTCAAGGTCGGTGATGTATTCATCTGCGGCAGTTACAGCGGCAAAGTGAAATCGCTCCTCAACGACCAGGGCGAACCAATTAAGGAAGCTGGTCCATCGACCCCGGCGAAGGTGCTCGGCTTTACCGGTCTTCCAAACGCGGGCGATGAATTTCTGGTGATGAAAGCGGAGCGCGATGCGAAAACTTTGAGCGAAGAACGATTGGACGCGAAGCGCACCGGCAAACTCAACGTGCCGCAACGCGCCACGCTCGAAAGTTTGCTCGAAGCAGCCGATGGCAAGAAGCTTTTGCGCATTGTGCTGAAATGCGATGCCCAAGGCTCGGTGGAAGCGATCGTCGGCGCGCTCAATCAGATCCAAAGCGACAAGATCGATCTGGAAATCGTTCACTCCGCCGTCGGACCCGTTTCCGAGTCCGACATGCTGCTGGCCAGCGCGTCAAATGCTGTGGTGGTGGGCTTCAACGTTAAAGTCGAGACCGTGGCGGTCACGGCCGCGAAACGCGAAGGCGTCCAGGTCAAATTGTATTCGATCATCTACGAATTGATCGACCAGCTTAAGGAAGCGATGGCCGGCCTGCTCGATCCTGAGCATCGCGAGACGGTCATCGGCCACGCCGAAGTGAAGCAAGTCTTTAAGCTAAGCAGAGGGATCGTGGCCGGATGCTTGGTTACGGATGGACGCATTGCGCGCACGGCCCGCGCCCGTGTTCTTCGCCGGCGGCAGCCGGTTTACGACGGCGGTCTTTCCACGCTACGCCGGTTCCAAGACGACGTGAAAGAAGTTCGCTCCGGTCTGGAATGCGGCATCAAGCTCGGCGATTTCAGCGAATATCAAGTGGGCGACATCATCGAGTGCTATCAACTCGAGCAGGTCGCGCAAAAACTTTGACCGAAGTTGAGATGTTGAACAGTTGAGAAACCCGCTGCTTCACTTCTCAACCACTCAACCTCTGAACTCCTCAACTCTTCCAATGAAGCACCGAAAATTGCGCGTGAACGAACTTCTCAGGCGCGAACTCAGCGCCATCATCACGCGCGAGATCACGTTTGAAGGCGTGCTGGTTACGATCAATCAAGTGGACGTGACTCCGGACCTGAAGAATGCGCACGTTTACGTAAGCGTCCTGGGTTCGGCCGGTCGCAGCGTGATCACTCAACTCGAGGCTCAGCGGGTGGTGTTGCAAACGGAACTCGCGCGACATGTCGTTTTGAAATATACGCCGCATCTCATTTTTCATCTCGACGATTCAATCGAACGCGGCACGCGCATTATCGAGATTCTCCAGGAAATCGAGACGCCCGGCAGCAAGAAAGAGTGAGCGCTGCTATTTTCTCGGAAATCGGACAAGCGCTGCGCGACCATCAACGGTTCGCGGTCTTGAGTCACGTGCGGCCCGATGGTGATGCACTCGGCAGCGAGCTCGCGCTTGCGCTTTCGCTCGAGAAACTTGGCAAGACCGTCCGCGTCTGGAACGAAGATGGAATGTTGGAAAAGTACAACTTTCTTCCGCGCGCCGAATTATTAACCAAACCACCAGCCGAAAAAGAAGATGTCGATGTTGCCATCGCACTCGATACCGCCGTGCAAAGCCGCCTCGGCAATACGGTCGACGCAATCGGTTCGGCGAAACTTTGGATCAATATCGATCATCATCCGAGCAATCCGGGTTACGGCGATCTCGTCTATATCGATCCCGTCTCGCCGGCTACCGGACAGATTCTCTTCGATCTTATCACCGACCAAAAATTGCCGCTTACCCAGGAAATCGCCGAGAACCTTTACGTCGCAATTTCCACCGACACCGGGTCGTTCCAGTATCCGAACACGACCGCGCGCACCTTCGAGATCGCGGCCCAGCTTATTCGCGCCGGCGTTGATGTCGGGCGCGTGAGCCAACAACTTTATGAAAATTATCCGCGTCGCCGGATTGAATTGCTGCGCGAGTTGCTCGGAACCATGCGCTTCGAAGGAAAGGGGCGCGTCGTCAGTTTCAGTTTGAGCCTGAAGATGGCAAAGGATCTCGAGGTTCTTCCGGAAGACAACGAAGGTCTGATCGATCATCTCCGCTCAATTCGCGGTGTGATCGTGGCGGTGTTTTTTGAAGAACTGGCCGAGGGCAAGGTGCGCGTAAGCATGCGCTCGAAAACGGAAAAAGCGGATGTGTGCGCCATTTGCACAAAGTTCGGGGGCGGTGGACACAAGCTCGCGGCCGGAGCACGCGTTCGCGGAACACTCGCTGAAGTCGAACGGAAAGTCCTGGAGGCAATTTGTGATGTCGTCGACTGTAACTCCTGACGGCGTCCTGCTCGTCGACAAAGCCGAGGGCATGACCTCGCACGACGTTGTCGCGGTGCTTCGACGCAAACTCGACATCAAGAAAGTCGGCCATTGCGGAACTCTCGACCCGATCGCCACTGGTCTGTTGCTGCTCACGATCGGACGCGGAACCAAGATCCAGGATTTGCTGATGAGCGAGGACAAGGAATACGCGGGAACGCTTTCGCTCGGTGTGACAACCAGCACGCAAGATCGAGAAGGTGCAGTTGTCGATCAACGGCCGGTTCCTCAGCTAAATGAAAGTGAAATTCGCGCGGCCTTTGAAAAATTTCGCGGCGACTTCTATCAAATGCCGCCGATGGTCTCGGCGATCAAACACGGCGGCGTTCCGCTCTATAAACTGGCGCGCCAGGGAAAAGTGGTCGAGCGCGAGCCGCGCCTCGTCCACGTCTATCGTTACACCATCGATCGAATCGCGCTGCCGGAAATCGGTTTCAGCGTTATGTGCAGCAAAGGTTTTTATGTGCGCACTTATGCTCATGACATCGGCGAAGCGCTTGGTTGCGGGGCCCATTTGAAATCGCTGCGCCGCACCAAATCCGGACGATTCGATGTTGCGAACGCCATTTCCGTCGATGAAATCAAAAACGGCGAACGCGACAAGATCCTCGGCGCAATCCTGAGCCTGCCCGAAGTTTCCCGGATGCGCGGCGCTTAGCTCAAGACCGACAATGGAAGTCTTGCGATCGATCTCCGAACTCGATCAATTGCGCGGCCCGCTGTTCCTCGCCATCGGTGTATTCGACGGCGTGCATCTTGGACATCAAGCGGTCATTTCCACTTCAACGCGCCACGCCCATTCGGCGGACGGAACGCCAGTGATCGTGACCTTCGACCCGCACCCGGCGAAAGTCTTGAGACCAAGCGACGCACCGCACTTGCTCACGGCAACGCACCACAAGATCGCGCTCATCCGTTCCCTCGGAGCTGGTCATCTACTGGTGATCAAGTTCGACAAAAACTTCGCCGCAACTTCGCCGGAGAATTTTGCCGAGCAGCTCGTCCGAAATTCAAAACCACTGCGCGAGATTTGTGTCGGCCACGAATGGTCGTTCGGCAAAAATCGCGCTGGCAATCTCGATCTTTTAAAGAAACTCGGCGCGCGTTTCGATTTTGACGTGGTGGGAATTCCACCGGTGAAAACGAACGGCGCAGTCGTAAGCAGCACGGCAATTCGCCAAGCAGTTGAGGCCGGTAATCTAACGAAAGCCGCAGAGATGCTGGGACGCGAGTACACCATCCTGGGAACGGTGACCGGCGGCGAAAAACTGGGAAAGAAAATTGGATTTCCGACCGCGAATTTGAGCGCGCACAGTGAGCAATTCCCTCCAAACGGCGTTTACTTCGCCGAGGCATGGCTCGAGGGAGTGCTCCTTCACGGTGTGGTAAATCTTGGATATCGCCCCACCGTCAGCAGCGGAGAGCCCGAACGCATTCTCGAGATTCATCTGCTCGATTTCGATCGCGACATTTATGGCGAAGACCTGGAAATCCGCTTTGTCCGATATCTTCGACCGGAAAAAAAATTCGAAAGCGTGGATGCGCTGGTTCGGCAGATAGATGTCGATGTGCGACAGGCGCGCGGACTTTGCGCGGCGTAATTAGCTAACCGGGCGGCGTTTCGATCGCGATGCTTTGCCTCCGAGCGAACGCGAAAACGTGACCGGCGCTTTTTCAATTTGGCCCGCGGACAAAGCTTGGCGCTGAATAGCCGAAATTTCGTGGTCGATCTTCTGGATTTGCGCGAGTAAGGCGTCTTTGCGCTCGGAAAGCTTGACCAGTTTTCGAAGGGTCGCGCTGGGAATGTTCGTGGGCATCCCCTGACTCTGCGCGACCGGATTAGGATTGCAACCGCCTAAGATTTCGCACCTCTGGCGTCTTACGAATCGCGACAATCACAGCGCATGCACCGACAACAAGTCCGCTGCCAAACGCAAAGACGAACAGAAGCCAAATCGGGAAGTTCGACAACCGCACGATGCCTTCATTCACAAAGCGACCGCCACCCGAAAGTGTGTAGGCAATCGCGCTGCCCAAAGCGGTAATTCCGACAAGAATTATCCCACGCATCGAACGGCGCTGGCGCTGGACGGCCGGCAGCCTAGACACAACCCTGGCGGCGAAGCCGTTGTCGTCAATGTAGGGCGCGGCCTCGAGCAATTGTCGATCAAGCACGTCTTCCTCAGTCATCTCGTTCATGTTATCAGTTCGGTCCCCAAGCCGCCAGCGTTCGTTTCAATTTCTCTCGTCCGCGCAGGACGTTCGTTTTCACGGTGCCGAGCGGAATGTCGAGAACGCGCGCGGCTTCGTCATGCGATAAGCCATTTTGACAGCATAACAGCACGGCCGAGCGCTCGTGCAATGGAAGTAAACTCAACGCGTGCATGAGATCGTGCCGCAGCGCAGGATCGACCGTCCGCGTGTCCTGTTCGGCTTGTAATTGCTCTTCATCGATGCCGACGAGTTCTTTTCGTTTCCGAGCGTTTTCGCGAAAAGCGTTGTAGGCGATTCGATAAAGCCAGGTGGAGAAACGCGCCTCGCCACGGAAACTGCGAATGTTTTTGTAAGCGCGAAGGAAAGTTTCCTGCGCGAGATCGTCGGCCAGAGCGACATCGGTTCGCGTAAGCTGGCGAAGCACACCTCGCACGCTTGATTGATGATTCCGAACCAGTTCGGCGAAAGCATGGTGATCATCATCGAGTAAAACTCTTGCGACAAGGTCCGCATCAGTTAGCGCCACGTCCGCAGGTTATGGCAACGGCGGAGGATTGTCTTTCTTTCCTTCCAATTTCCAAACGAGCAAATAGCCGAGGCCAATCACGAATGGAATAGCACCCAGACTCCAGACACCACCTTCCCAATCGTTGACCGCGCCGAAAAACAGCATGAGACCGATGCCGACCATGACAAGGACGACGCCGCGACGCATGTCCGATCGTTGACGTACCGCCGGCGGTGGCGGCGCGAGCAAAGCCGCCGGCACTTCCTGGCCCTTCTCCACCATCATCCGGATGGTTTTGTGCATCATTCTGTTTCTGGAGAAGCCGAAATACATAATCAATCCCACGATCAAAACGGGCGCTCCGAAGACCGACATCATCACGACAGCAACAATCGGCACGACCATCTCGGGAACCTCTTCAGGGGAATGAGAGGATATGCCGGAGTGGTCGGTGTCTTCGTCACTGTCTCCAATGGTGAAGTGGAAACCCTTCTTGTGTTTCTTATCCATTTTTTGCTCCCATTCGCTTTCGGCGGTGGGGCTTGGCGAAACGGAGGCGACTGGACTTGAGGAAGCTTGAGACGCGATGGCCGGGCTTTGGCCCCAAACGGTGCAGGCCAGCACGATGGAACAAAGGCTGGTGATAAACAGTGTCTTCATAGGTATCATTTGTAAGTGAGATGCGCTTTGCACGCGCTTTGGATTCAAAATTCTGACATATCTCGTGGCAATTAAAGGTTGCGTCTACGAGGGGGTTCGCCATTATTTCTACCCGCTCGGGATGCGGGTGTAGCTCAGTGGTAGAGCACCTCCTTGCCAAGGAGGACGTCGCGAGTTCGAGTCTCGTCACCCGCTCCATATTTACGATGACCAAGCTGATCACGCGAATCGCGCCGGATGTCGGTTGGTTGCCGATAAGTTTTGCCAACATTTATTTCATCGGGCGGCCGGGTGGCAAATGGATACTGGTGGATGCCGGTTTGCCAGGTCGCGCGAACGAAATCGTGGAAGCGGCCGAAGCTCGCTTCGGCGCAGGCTCTCGGCCGGACGGAATTATCCTCACCCACGGCCATGCCGATCACGTTGGTTCCGCGCTGGCTTTGGCGGAAAAGTGGGACGTGTTTGTTTACGCGCATCGGTTGGAAATGCCGTATCTCACGGGCAAATCTCCTTATCCGCCAGCCGACCCAACCGTTGGCGGGGCGATCGCTTTTCTTTCCCGTTTCTTCCCGACCCACTCCCACAATTTGGGCGAGCATCTGCATCCACTTCAACCCGGGAAAGTTCCCGGCATGACGGGCTGGAGATGGATCGCTACGCCGGGACATTCTCCAGGTCACATCTCGTTGTTCCGGTCTTCCGATCGCGTGCTGCTGGCGGGCGATGCGTTTGCGACCATGAATATGGATTCGTGGAGCGGTCTGCTTACCGGCAGGCAAACACTGGCGCGCGCAGCTTCGCCGTTCAATATAGATTGGCAGGCGACGCATTCATCGGTCCAAGAGTTAGCCAGCCTGCGACCGAATGTTGTGGGGTGCGGACATGGCATTCCGATGCGCGACGCGGACTTGCCTGAGCGAGTAGAAGCGTTCGCGGAAAAATTCCGTGCGCCTAGGCACGGACGTTATGTTCGGCGTCCTGCCAGGACGGACAAGAATGGAATCGTCGATCTTCCACCAGCGCCATTCGATCCGGTGCCGTTGGCAACGGCCGCTTCGCTGGTCTTAGTTGGTATCGCTCTGGGCGCCGGTTATCTCGACAACGAGAAGCGGCGCTGAACTGCAGACACGGCAGAAAAATCCCGAGCTCTTTATCAAAAGTTCGGTGGCGATCCAGTTCTGATCGGCGGTGGCGTCGGCCTGACCGCGCCGGCTTGGTCGAGCGTGTCGATGTTGGTTGGATCGGTAAAACCACCGGGCGGCGGCGATGTCTTTTGATCTTCTATATCGATTAAGATGAGATCCAGCTCGGGGAGTTTCCCAGAAAAACCGCTGACCAATTTTCCTTGCAGCAACTTGGAAAGATCGACATTCAAAATGTCCGGACATCTTGTCGGATGCAGCGGCCACACGACCATTTGTCCCGTGTGCAGTTCGCATGGCTCGGTCGGAATTCCTGCGAACGAAATTTTTCCCTTACCATGAAGGACAATAAATTTATTCCACCCCTTGGCGTGGTGCTCGAACATGGCGGTAAAACCGGTAACCGCCGCAGTGGCGGCGCCGACCTTCACTTTGGTTGTGCCCGATTCCTTGGGCACAGATATTAACATTGCGCCGCTGGCGAGATCAAAATCCTTTCCGCCTTCCCTGAAGCTAAAAATGCTGTTCGCACCGAGCCGGGTCAGGGTTTGATCGGTAAAGGTAAGTTCTGTCCGCGAATCAATGCCGGTCCGGACTGCCGTTCCCGTGCTCACAGAATCATTTACCGACGCCGGACGCGGTGATGCGCCTGAAGGAAGTAAATGCACGTCCTTAATAATTTGGGTCACACGTGCTTCCTTTTTTTGCACGGCAAACGCGAAGTGCGTGATCGTGGCGAAAATGACCAGAGAGGCCAGAACTGCAAAGAGGTGAAACAATTTTTTCATAATCGAGTGAGATTGATGTCGATCTTGTCCTAAGGGCCGCCCGGCGGACCGAGCGGCGGGGCGGCAGAGAGTGGCTGCGGATTATTTGCGCCCAGTCCGCCAAATGTGCCAGTGGTTGAATTATTACCGCCAAAGCCGCTGTAATTCGCATTTTTGGCGAAAACATCGGCGATGTGTCCGGTGATGTTGACCGTGACAATGTTATTAATGGTAACTGAATTTGCCGCGATGATGTTCGCAGTGCCGCCATTGAGCGTGCAGCTGGCGATGAAATTGATCTGGCCGTTGCTGCCGGGAGCGTAGAGTTTCAAAACGGTGTTGGCGTTGATCAAACCGCCGCCGATGCTCAGTGAGCCGTTATCGCCCAGCGCAGCAATCTTGATGATATCAGCCCTCATGTTTGAATTGTTGATGTTAATCGATCCGTTGTCTCCCATGTGGCGGACGTCGATGGCGCCGCCGTCGGCCTCGATTATTCCGACATTGCTGCCACTGATGTTGATTTGGCTGTTGTTGCCAGTCGGAGCGCTGGCCAAGATGGTGATGGTTCCTCCGGGACCGGGAGCGACGCTGTCGAGGAGCGATAACAACTGGGCGGTGTTAGTGATAGTAATCGCGACGCCAGTGGTGGCGCCGCTGCTCAGGTTGATATTCCCACCGGTGGTGCTGGAGCGACGATTAGAGGCACCAACTGGATCACTCGACGAAACTTGAATGGTTGAATTCTGAATCGTTAGCTGGTCTCCTGAATTCAGGGAAACGGTCCCACCAGCTCCGCTCGGTTCAGCGGTCGGGTCAATGATACCGGTCGTGGCACTGATCGTCGTTCCATTGAGACTGATATTACCAACGGTGTTGACCGTGAAATTTCCTCCGCCGCCGGCTGGATTTCCAAGACCACTCGAGTCCTCGCCGTTGAAGTTGGCGCCGTTAATTCCTGCAGCGGAAAACGTCTGACTCTCCGCGTTGATCGTGAGCAATCCTCCATTGCTGGCGGTGCCGAAGTGAATCCCACTAAAATCAATCCCCTTGGGCGATTGGATGGTCATTACATCGAAGATGTGCTGCAACGCGGCCCCGCTGGGCCCTACGAATGGTGTGATGCCACCGCTACCAGCGATCAAGGTCGTGTTCGACGGGGGAACGGAATTGGGATTTATGTTCTGCACCTCGATGTGGCCCGCCGTGATGTTTCCGCCAGCCGTAACGCTCGGCGAAAGCAACGTGTTCGTGACACTGATAATGTTTCCAGCGAAGATCGAATCAAAACCGGTCAAGTCGCCGGCGGAGGTGATATCGCCACTGGCAAAAATCGAATTGGCCACCAAATCGCCACTAGAATGGACGCTGCCGCCTGTGGAATCAACGATGTCACCGCCAACGATTGAATTAACGACGATGTCGCCGGTAGACGTGAACTCCATCGAGTTGCTGGCTTGAAGAAAGGTCGTTTCCGGGGCCTGTATGCCACCGGCACCAATTGCGAACTGAATCGGAGCCAGATCCTTGAATGCGATCGTGGTCCCACCCGCGTCAGCGGTAAAGCTTACTGCATTAGCCATGACCGTGAGCGAGTCAGCATTTGAGAAGACGCTTTGATCGTTCCGAATGTCGAGATTTGCGGTCGCGCCGGCTTGCAGAAACACGTTGGTCGTCGCGCCCACGCCGACAGCAAAATCAGCGGTAGTGAAATTGACGTTATTACCGGCGGTGATGGAGATGTTTTGCGCTACGACGTGTCCGGTGCCGGCAAGAAAGTCCACGCCGGCATCCGAACGGAAGGTGGTTACATTTTCTGCAGCATTGATTTGAACCGATCCTTCCGCATTCAGTTGGACGCTGGTGACTCCGGTGATTGGAGAAGCAAGAGTCAGGTTCGAAGTCGCGCCCCGCGCGTAAAAAATAAGAAATGGAATATTCGAGAAGCTGATACCAGCGGTGAGATTGATCGAGCCGTTCTGGGTGAAGAGTGCGAGCGTATCGAGACCGGTGAAAGTGAGCGTGCCACCCGGCGGAGCCGAAGTAAGATCGCCAATACTGATGAGCGCAAGTTTTGTCGCTCCGCCTGGCGGAATCGTGATAGTTGCGTTCCCCGTTAATTGCAGGTTTGTGAACTTGAATACCGCCAGGGGCAGGTTGATCGACTGTACAAATTGTTCGCTAAAACCGCTGTTTGCATCAAACGCAGAGGACGATCCAAACATGTAATCGCCCGGAGCTCCATCAAGTGCCCCTCCTCGATAGAATTTCCCTACACTGGTAATGCCATTGGTCGTGATCGTTGGCGCCGTGACAAAGTGTGTCGTGTTATTGATAATGTAGGGGTCCGGCGAAGTAATCGTGTTGAGTGGACCGACTTCAATTGGTTGAAAACCGACGCCCAGATTGCGAACCGCATTCGTTTTTTGATCGATGGTGTCGAGCGACGTCGGGTCGACGAGCGTGACAAGTGTTCCCCGTCCAACAATAACCAGATTTGTGTCTATGAGATCGCCATCGACCTTCTGGTCATGTTGGTGCTTAATTTCGTCCGCGATCAACGGTGTGCTTCCGAGCGGCGGAAAATCAGTAATGAGCACACAGGTTTTCATCAGCCGGTCAAGATCGACATCCACCGGATCGGGCAACCGCTTGGCATCCGGTTTCACGACGAGCATCTGGCCGGGTTTAATCAGCACCGATTCACCCAACCGGCCTTTCATATACAGGCGCGCGGTGCCTTCAAGACTGATAAACTTGATGTAAGCTTTCGGATGATATTCCAGTAGAACGGTCGTGCCGGTGATCGCGGCCGTGACCGCGGCAGTACGAACGGTCGCGCCGCCAGCGTCTTTCGGCACGCGCAAAAGCATGGCGCCGCCGCCGAGATCGAGCCGGCGTGTTCCTTCGTTGAAACTGAACAGCGTATTGGCCCCAAGCCGTGCCAGCGTCTGATCGCTAAACGTGAGCTCGGTCCGAGAGTCTTCGCCCGTCCGCACGGCCGTACCATCACGGACGTTGTCGTTAATAACAGCGGCTCTGGATGCGGCCTGCCCTGGGAGCAGATTTACGTCTTTCACAATCTGCGTGATCTGCGCCTCTTTTAGCTGGGCCGCAGTTGCTGATTGAGCTGAAACAAGCGCAAGCAAAACGAGAAACACAACCGAGAATGTTAGTTTCGGTTGTGAAATGTCGCGAAGCGCCGTTCGCATATTGGCTAGAACTTGACCGCTAATGACACCGCGCCGCCCACGTTGGCGACGTCGTAATCGAAAACGCTGTGGTTGGACTGAGTTTTGGCGAAACTGCTGATCACGCTCGCCGTACACCATTTCGTCAGGCGATAAGATGCGGTCAGGGCCAGAATTTCGCTAACGTCGACTCGATCGCCCTCTACATAATCATGCACCATCACCCGGCCAACGGCGTCAATGGATAATGCACGCGTGAAATTTACGCCGTATCCGAGATAAGCGTCGTATTCGTGCCGTCTCGGGCCATCGGGTTCTCCCGCTAAACTAACACTTACGTCCGTCCCCAACGCGACGCGCTGCGCCCGTCCGATCTGGAATGGAAGCTCGGCATTGAAGTTCAAAGAGTGATTCTCAAACAATGCATCAAACGAATCCTTGGTGGTGAGCCGGTTGTAATCGTAGAACACATGCAGAATCAGATTATGAAACTGTGGGAGCAAATATGTCACGCCGGCTTCGAGATCAAAGGCACCGAAATCAAAACTACCGTATTTGTTGTAGTAAAAAAGTTGGTCCTGAACCGACAGGTGGCCGTAAAATGTCTTCGTAATCTGGGGATCGTAAGAGAGGCCAACAACCGGCGCCGCGATGACGTCCCCGCGTTCACCGCTGTTCACCAGCGCGACGTTCGATGTATAATAGATTGGTGTGGCGAACGAAATTGTGAATGGTTGATATTCGTCCTGGCGCTTAAGGATTTCCTGAACCCCAAGGTCCGGGTCGTTTGGACTGGCCGCGGCGTGGCCGTCATCGACTCCGTTAACCGATACCTGCGGACCGGTCGGAAATTGATTCTGATTGCCTAACAACTGCGCTCGATCGACATCTTGACTAGTTTGTGCAACACCGGACGTGGCGAAACAAGCGAACGCGATCGTGCCGCAAAGTGCGCCGAGAAGGCGAGAACGATCAGAGAGAGAGAGAGAGATCATGGAAGCGGATTTCTTTGTTGGAGTCAGGAAATTCATGGGTCGTCAAGCAATTAATCAATTAAAAGGGCGGCGGCGTCCCACTTGGGACAGTAGTTGCACCACTCCCGCTGAATATGCCGGTGGTCGAATTGTTTCCGCCGGAGCCGGTATAATTCGGGTGGCTCGTGTAAACAGTGGCAGCCGGCCCACCGACTGTCACAACGACACTATTAAAGATGGTAACGCTATTGCCCGCGATAATCTTGGTCGAGGCGCCGCTGAGCGTCACGTCGGCGATGAAATTCACCGAACCGTTGCTGCCGGTCGCATAAAGTTTCAACATGGTATCGGCGTTGATTGTGCCACCGCCTATATTAAGAGTGCCGTTGTCGCCGAAAGCGCCGACTTTTACCACATCAGCCCGAATGTTTGCGTTATTGATGTTGATCGTCCCGCTATCGCCATTGTGTTCGATGTCCACTGTCCCTCCACTACCGTCGGCCTCTATTAGTCCGTTACTGTTGTCGATATTGATGCTGCTGCTGTTGCCACTATTATTCGACGCGCTCGCCAAAATTGTAATCTTGCCCCCGGGCCCAGGAGCGGCGGCGCTAAGCAAGGAGAGCAATTGCGCGCTGCTGCCAACATTGATGGCGACTCCAGACGTCTTGCCGCTGGTGAGTTTAATATTTCCGCCGCTCGCGCTTTGCCGGAACGGCGCAATCGTGCTGGCCGGTTCAGCCGAGGAAACTTCGATGCGATTGTTCACTGTAACCGTATCGCCCGACGAATTAAGATCGACCGTCCCTCCGAATCCCGCTGGGGTCGCATAGGGAACAGGTTGGAAGTATCCGCTGGTGGCTTCGATATCGGAATTAACCACGATTGTTCCGGTTGTGTTGACTGTCAGATTTCCGCCGTCGCCAGGCAGGGTTGGCGTAGTGCCGTTAGAAAATCCATTCTGGTCCGCGCCGTTAAAATTCACCGGTCCAATGCCGGTGCTTGGATCAAAGGAAAGGGAATTCGCATTGATCGTGAGCAATCCGCCGGACGACAGGCCTGCGATACCGTCGAATTGATTGCCGCTGAAATCGATTCCATTGGGCGAAACAATGGAATCGACGGTGTAGATGTGCGGGGCCGCTGCGCCCTGCGGGAACCCCGGGGCGGTACTGAAGATCGAAGGATTTATTCCATTGGCAACGCGCAGCACGCCGGTCGGTGATGTAATATACTGCACACTGGTGTTGCCTGCGGTGATATCTCCGCCAGCCATGAGCGACGTCGCGGAAATGGATTGTCCCGCTGTGATTGTCGTGCCAGCTGTGATCGCACCGCCTATAATACCGCCCCCCACATTGAGAGATGTGCCAGCGGTGATATCGCCCTCCCAAAGATTGCCGGTGATAGAGATCGCTCCCGCCGCATTCACGTTTCCGCGGGCGAAGCCGTCAGTGAACGTGATCGAGTTCGCGGTAATATCTCCTCCGGACATCAGGTTGAGTCCCGCGCCGGAGTAATTGACGTCGGTGAATTGCGCGTTAATTCCGCCGGCGCCGGCTGTGAAAGTGGTATCGCCGGAGAGCGGGAGGGTGAGCGTCGCAGGAACGTCGGAGTTTCCCCCGGTGAAGTTAATCGCGTTGCCCGCCGTCGCGTTCAGCGCGAAAGAATACGCGAAACTCGTATTCGCAGCATTAATCGTAATATCATGCGCGACGTTCCAGGTGCCGCCAAAAATATTGATCGCGGTGGCATTGTTAGGCCCGATGGTAAGATCGCCACTGCCATTGATATTGAACGTGGCTGCTTGCACAGTGCCGCCATCGATCGTGATCGTGGGAGTCGAACCACCGGGATCATCTTGATCGAGAGTAACGGTCCCGAAATCAGCCCGCACCAGGCCGTTCAACACGATGTCCGCTCCCAGGGTGGACAGCGTAATCGAGCCAGGCGTGCCATTGGCATTGAGGGCATTAAAATTCAGAAAAGAGAGCAACTGTCCGCCACTGGAAATGGTGATTCCTGTGCCGGTAGACAGATTGCTTTGCAAATCAATGTTCCCCCCGCTTGCGCTTGCGCGTCCGGCGGTGCCGTTCTGATCCAACCTTTGATCGTCATTGGAAACCTGGACGGTGCCGTCCACCGTAATGGCGCCGCCAATGGAGGTAATGTTCACCGTCCCGCCGTTGCCGGCGTACTGCGAGGTATCGTCGGAAACTATTCCCGTGCTCGCCGAAATTCCAATGCCATTCGCACCATTGTTAACCACCACATCGCCCGCCGACACGATGTCGATCTTCCCGCCATTGCCGCCGCCGAACGGACCGCTGGCGTTGTAGGCTCCGCCGTTGGCCGAAATCGAATCCAGATTTTGCCCATCGCCAATCGTTAGGCCCGCAGCCGTAATCGTTAGGGTAATATTTCCGCCGTTACCCGGATTTGAGTCAGCGAAATTCGGATTCGCATCGCCACCGTCGGAAGAAAGAACCGCATATGCGGGCCCGGTACTCGAAATCGCGCCTACCGTCATCGTGAAGTCGTTGTAGGTGATGCCATCATCACCGGTGAATCCTCCGTTGTTGGGCGTTATGTGCGGAACATTGTCCAAGGTCAGCGTTCCACCCGCGATGAGATGATTAACGATCACTCCGATGCCAGAGAGAGAACCGCTGGCATTATTGATAAAAATATCCGTCCCGGCCTGAAGCGTCCCGGTGATCACTCCGGGCGTTCTAATAAATCCGCCAGCCGATACGATCACTGGATCTCCCGGCGTAAAGATTCCCCCTTCCGCATCAATGTTTCCGCCCGCCGTGATATTGCCGAACGTTCCAGGCGGATTTTGACCGAGCTGCAACGCTGCCGCGGTGGTAATGTTGCCTTGGGTAGCAATGATGGAACCGCCAAACGCTTCGATTCCATCATCCACATCGATCGATCCAGTATCGGCTAGAATGCTCCCTGCCTGCAATCCTCCGCCGATCGTGATGCTGTCGCCAACATGTATCGTTCCGGTAAAAACATTTCCTGTCGCCAGAAACGAACCGGCCGCCGTGATGGCTCCCTGAAGAATCGGATTTCCGCTCTTTTCGAGCGGAGTGGTCGCGGAATGAACACTGATGTCGCCCAAGGAGTCGAGCGTCAGGTTCTGGCCAAAGAAGTCGATGTTCGGCGCGTTGATGCCTCCCGCTCCGGCAATGAACGTCACGCTGCTTGAGCTCGAGAAATCAAAGGTCGTGGGTGTCGGGCTGGTCAGATTAATTGTCGCGCCTTGGGCGTTGAGCGTGTCCCATCCGAATATGCCGCCGCCGTTGATAGCAATGTTTAGCGTGTTGGCCGCGTTGAAAACGATCGAGTCGCCTCCACCCGAAGGATTGGGAAACTTGCTCGAGTCGATATTGATATTGGCCAGTGACTCAATGTCGATATTCGTCGCTGTGACCAAACCGGATCCGGCTAGAAAATCGCCGCCGGAAACCGCACGAAAGTCCGTCGTGCTCTCGTCGCCGTTGACCTGAATTGTGCCCTCGGCGTACAATCTTATCTCATTCACGTTGGAGATCGGCGAAGCAAGGGTAAGCGCGGAGCCAGTACCCCGGGCATAAAAATAAAGCTTCGATAGGCCGCTAAATGCGATCTCGGGACCGAGATTAATTGACCCGGCTTGCGTTCCGATAAAAACGTTTTGCATGCCGGCGAAGGTCAACGTCCCGCCCGGCGCACCCGAGGTAATATCGCCAACACTAACGAGACCAAGGTTTGTCGCGCCGCCGTCGATTGCTGAGACGGTTGGGTTCCCAACCAACTGCAGACTTGAGAATTTGAAGACCGCGTAAGGTCCATCCTGGCCTGGGCCTACCCCGAAGACGGATGCATCAAACGGTCGCGTCGAACCATAAATAAATTGGGGCACCGTCCCGTCCTGTGCTTGTCCCCGATAAATTTTCCCGTAATCCGTCACACCATTCGTGGTAATTGCAGGATCAGTCTGAATCAGCGTTCCTGAATTGATCACGTAAGGATTTGGTGAGCTAATTGTCGATGGAGCACCAAATTCGCTTGGCGTTCCAGTGGGCGACCCAGACGGGGAAGGACTCGGCGAGGAGGCAGCAGTCTTTTGGTCGACCACGTCGGTGGAATCCTTCGGCGGCGGGGTGGAACTCCCGCTTACAAATTCCGCTTCCTGTTCCCGAATCACGGCCAAGATCAACGGCAAGTTCGCGAGATCAGCAAAAGGCAGGATCAGCTCTGAGGTCTCGAGAACCAGTTTTACATTGAACGGTGTCGGGCCAATCATGTGGCCATCCGGCGTGAATGTGACCATTTCTCCACCGTGGAGAGTCATTGCTTCCTCCGGGTGACCCGCCGGATAAAACGTCCCGGTCCCTTCCAAGACCATGAATTTTATCGGTGGACCCGTTCCAAAAATGGCTGTCCCACCAGTAATGGCAGCCGTGACCGCCGCCGTCTTAACTTTGACGGAGGATCCATTTGGCGGCACTTGCATTAAGATCGAGCCTTGCCCTAAATCGAAAGCCCGCGCTCCGACGTTGAAACTGAATATGCTGTTCGCGCCCAGGCGCGTCAGCGTCTGATCGGTAAATGTGAGTTCCGTTCTCGAATCCTGACCGGTTCGCACTGCTGTTCCTTCGCGGACATCATCATTAATAGCGGCCGATCGTGGCGTCGCGTTGGACGAGACCAGTTTTACATCATGTATAACTTGCGTAACGCGCGCGGAATTCAGTGCGGCACCCGCTGGTTGCGCTTGCAGCAATAAGAACGAAAAGAGCAAACACGTTGCCACAAATTCGCCACTCGCTGATTTCCTAGAATATTTATTCATATCACTTCACTTCGCCTTCTCGCCGGAATTAAGCGCCGCAGTTGCAGGCGGAACCGAACCCGGTATGGCTGATGGCCCCGCCTTTTCTTGATCGATCGCCGCAACTTGCGCTGGATCGACAAGTGAGACCACCGTTCCACCCCCAAAAATTACCAGATTCGTGTCGATCAAATTCTTTTTGGATTTCTCACGCTGCTGCTTGTGACTCTCGCTCGCCATCAAACCTTCGCTGCCGAGCGGCGAAAAGTCCGTGATGAAGCGGGACGTCTTCAAGAAGCGTCCAATATCAAAATCGACCGGATCGCTCAATGCCGCTTTTGGCTGGCCGAACACCATTTGGCCGGCCTTCACCAAAATCGAGTCGCCGAGATGTCCGGGCCGATACAATCGCGCTGTCCCGTCCAAAACGAGAAACTTGTAATAGGTAGCGTGATATTCCAGAACGACCGTTGTGCCTGTTACCGCGACCGCAATTGCTCCGGCAGAAATTCGAGCGCCGTTCGCGCTCTTTGGAACCCGAAGGAGTAAGGCTCCATCTTCCAGGTTCAAATTTCGAGTTCCATCTCGGAAATCAAACACGGCGTTGGCTCCGAGTCGCGTAACGGTCTTGTCGCTGAATGTCAGTTCCACTCGCGAGTCTGCTCCTGTGCGCACCTTGGTTCCCTCCGAAACGCTATCATTCACCGCCGCGATTCGTGCGGCCGCGTTCGTTCCAACCAATTGCACATCTTGAATCACCCGTGTAACGCGCGCTTCAATCTTCTGCCAGGCCGACACGCTTGGCGGACCGCCAACCGCGAAGACAACCAGATTAATCGAGACGACGAGACTGCAAACGTTGCGAGAATTCATAGGGGCGGCCCGATATAGTACCGCGCCAATCCTTTCTGAGGCCCAGGCCCTCTCTGGTCAAGCTCTTACGCAGTAAGCGCTAAAATTTCGGCTCACGCCGGAATGCCAAGCAGCTTGCGCTGCCAGGGTACGAGCAACGCTTCGGCGCTTTCTTCGTTGGCAGCCACCGCTTCCAACGCGGCTCGTGGCGCAACGACGGTCGGCTCCAATTCCAATTGAATTGCCCCTCGATCGCGGCGCCGTCTCAATTCCTCCGTCCGCTGTCTCATTTCGAAGGTCGGACGCGTGCCCAGGCGAGGTCGCCGAACGGGCCAGGCTTCTTCCGGCAATTGGAGCGCGTGCTCGGCAGCTTCCTGAAATGCGCGGCGGCGGCGCGGCGAAAAGTGCGCGTAATCGGGCCTCGCGCCTTCTGCGAAACCTTCCGCTGCGGCAAGCAGTTCGCTGTTTTGCAAAATATGGAACGGCGGGCGATCGACCGCTTCTGCTTCTTTCTCGCGCCATTGCCACAACGCGCGCAGCACCGTCGCGGACCGACCGCGCAGCGTGCCCGCGCCGGATATTCGCCACGCTTCATCGGCGTCGCGCACTCGCTCGACCGCGGCTTGCTCCAGCGCGCGCTGACACGATTGCCGAAACCAATCCAGCCGATCGCGTTCGTGCAATTCCTTTTCCAACCGTTCGGCCAGAGGCAGCAAATAATGCGTGTCGTTAATCGCGTATTCCACCATCTTCGGTGAAAGCGGTCGCCTCGCCCAATTCGCTTTCTGCGAACCCTTGGTGAGCTTCACTCCAAAAAAACGCTCGACCAGCGCGGCCAAACTGAACTCGCGGATCCCGAGCAAGCGCGCGGCGATGACCGTATCGAAAATTGTGTGCGCGGTGAAATTCAAACTGCGGCGCAGCAAACGCAGATCGAAATCGGAGCCTTGCAAAACAATCTCCTTCTTCTCCAGAAGCGCGCGCAACGGCGCCAGATCGACCTCGGCCAGCGGATCGACCAAAAAATCCCGGCCCGGAACGCTGATCTGAAGCAGACAAAGTTTTTCCCGATAACAATGCAAGCTGTCCGCTTCCGTATCGATCGCCACGCGATCAACCGAATCGATGTGCGGAAGCAGCTCTTCCAGTTGCGAAGAGTTCGTGATCACCGCAGCCCGCTTAAGAGTAGCTCGGCGTTGGTCTTGGTCGCTTCGAGATTTTCGATCAACTTTTCCATTGCCTCGATTGGCGGAAGTGCCGCCATTGTTTTCCGCAAAACCTGGACGCGTTCCCATTCGTCCGGATGATAAAGCAACTCCTCGCGCCGCGTCGCCGATTGCAAGCAGTGGATCGCAGGGTACAGCCTTTTCTCCACCAGCGCGCGGTCGAGATGCAGCTCCATGTTTCCCGTGCCCTTAAATTCCTCGAAAATCAGTTGGTCCATCCGGCTGCCGGTATCGATCAACGCCGTCGCCAAAATGGTCAGGCTCCCGCCTTCCTCGACATTGCGCGCCGATCCGAAAAACTTCTTCGGCTTCATCAGCGCTTTCGATTCCACGCCGCCGGACATGGTGCGACCTTTGCCCGGCACGAGACTGTTATATCCGCGCGAAAGACGGGTGATGCTGTCGAGCAAGATTACTACGTCCTTCTTTAATTCCACCAATCGCTTCGCGCGTTCGAGTACCAGTTCCGCAACTTGCACATGGCGCTGAACGTTCTCGTCGAAATTCGAACTGTAAATCTGGCAATCGATCTCGCGATGCAGATCGGTGACCTCTTCGGGGCGCTCGTCCACCAGCAGCATAATGAGAACGATCTCCGGATGATTCACCCGGATCGCTTTGGCAATTTCCTTAAGCAAAATCGTCTTGCCCACGCGCGGCGGCGCCACGATCAACCCGCGCTGCCCGCGCCCGAGCGGCGCCAGAAGATCGACCGCGCGTGCGCTGATCGAATTGGTCGTCGTGTTTTCCAGCAGGATCCGACCTTGCGGAAATTGCGGAGTCAATTTTTCGAAATCCGGCGGCTCGCTCCATTGATCGGGCGCTTGCCCCTCAATCGACGTGACCTCGTCGAGCATTAGCAATTTTTCCCGATCGCGCGGCAGACGAAGTTTTCCGGCCAGTTCCTGACCCGGCCGTAGATGAAAGCGTTGAATGATCTCCCGCGAAACACAAACATCCTCGGGCACAGGCAAAAAATTCAACTTTGGCGAGCGCAATAATCCGAAAGAGTCGCCGGCTTGATCGAGAAAACCTTGCGCCGTCACTGTTCCACCGCGACTCAAAGCGTGGCGAACAAACTCCGCGATCTGATGATGACGCGAACGCGACGGATTGAAATGCATTCCGAGTTCCTTCGCGACCGATTCCAGTTCTTCGGTCGAAGCACTTTGCAGTTGATTTAGATCGATCGGTTCAGGCGGTAGCCTCGAAGCGACTTCCGCTGGAGGCGGTGTAGTGGCGGCTGTCTCAGCCGCATCTGCTGTAGCCATGTCGCCGCTCTGCTCCGCTTCTCCCGTAGCGGCAGACGTGTCGCCTGTATCCGGTGTAGCGACGGCTGTCTCACTCGCGAAAGCTTTCGGAGTCTCAGCCGCATCAGGAATAACCGCAGAAGTATCACCGGCGTTTCCCTCTTCGCGAACGACCGGCGTCTCGCCTCCTTTTCCTTCGTCCGCTTGCGCCACCGGCTCTTGCGTTTTCGTCTCCTCGTCCATGATCACGCGCGAACAGACCCCAGCCGTCCTGTCATAATGGATTTTACCGTCGCTCTCATGCGAGATGGATTATCTGCGAAAAAATTCGGGAGAATTAGTTGGTGCTCCGTGCCGGCGAATCCGCTAATGGAGAAATTTGCTCGAGCGCCGTTTCCGGCTGCGTCGTCAGACAGTATGGACGCCAACCGCCGCTAATTCAAGCCTTCAATGCAGCGGGTGCGTCCTAATTTGAGGGTTGGTCGCGACGATAACCGAACTCCAGGATTGCAGGCGACATGCCTGCCCTCGCTTAACGTCTAGATTGGATAAGAGCTTCTAAAAGCCGATGCGAAATCCGCCGCTGACGGCGTTGTTGTCATAGTTGTTACGACCGAGCACGCCGTCGTAGTAAACGTAAGTCGAGAGGCGGTTGTTCCACTGCATGCTCATGCCCGTGCCGACGAGCGCGGCGTCGCGGCCGATGTCGGGTCCGCGGACGCGAAAGACAGTACCCGCGCCAGAGGCGAGCTGCGAATCAACCTGGTAAGCCTGATCGCAGTATTCGTGTTGGTAGGCCGCGCGTAATTCCGGCCGGAAGATGAAGTGGCCGGCTTTGATATCGTACGAAGCGTGTAGTCCGGTCGTGGCCCGGAACGAGTTCTCGTCCTGGTCCTGAATTATCAAAGGCGCGAGCGAACCGGTTTCAGTGAACTGGTCGATACTGACATTGGTGTACTGCACGCTTGACCAGGTCCCGATGTTGAAGCAACCAAAGGTCCAATCGGAGCCATAAGAGATCATGGCGTTGAACTCACTGCCGTCAGTGCTGCCGCGGACGGGTTCATCCTGAAGACCCGTCCGGCGCGTGTCGTAACTGTTGAAGCCGCCGCCGACTGCGCCATCGACATAAAATTTGCTGCCGAAAAGTCCTTTACCAAAAACCGTGGCGTAAGCGCCGACCTTCCCGCCATCGACATCCACTCGTCCGTCATCGACTAGATCGGCGGTGCTCCTGGAATAACCGGCATCGATGCCGATGGCGAAGTTGTTACACAACCGATAATCGGCGCCAACGGTAACGTCACCCGTAGTGATGTCGTAACCGGGGGCATTGGAATCGTCGTTGCCCACGTTAACGAAATCGCCCGTGCCGGTGACGAACACGCCCCAGCGATTGTCGGGCGCGGGGGTATAGACATCGCGCGTGCTCTTGTCGGGCAGCGAACCTTTGCCGTCGGAGTCCTTGGTATAATCTTTCCCGCTCACTTGCGGCACGAAGCCATCGGCACAAAAACCGTTGGAGCCGGCGCGGATGTCGTCCATGCGCCGCTGCAAGTTGTCGTTTTGCACGACCGCCTGGGAGAATCCGATCTCATATATAGATGCGAGTTCTTCCGGTGCGATCAAATCGTAGTCGTGCGGCAGACTGCCTAGCGGTTCCAATACGAGGAAATTAATCAGAGGCGCCGCGGCCGGGTCGCTGGCCGCGTTATCAAGGTTGTGAGCGACGGATTTTTGATTCGGGGTCAGGCCGCCGATGTTAAATGAGCCCAAAAGGAACTCTACCATCACATCATTTGGATCGTAGATGACATGAGGTTGAAGCAGGCCCGGGAAATCGTTGTTCACGAGACTAAACGTATTAATCCGTCCGCCGCCCGCAGTGATGATTGTCACCATGTCGCCGGGCAACGGCATGAAATTGTTGATCCGGTGGAGAGACAGAATAGTAAACCCGGGTGTGCCTGCGTTGAGATTGGCTGTGCCCGTCACCGCCATTAAATCGCTGTTCACTCCGGAGTTCGTTCCACCGATCTGCAGGCTGAGTGTGCCCGTTGCCTGGACATAATTGCCGCCGACATCGAATGTTCGCGGGCCGTTGGCGGTTTGTAATGTAGCGCCGCCGTTGAGGATAAAGACGCTTCCGGTTCCCAGTGCGTGGAGACTGCCGGCCGCAAGCACGCCACCTTCAATGTTCGTGTCACCCGTGTAACTATTATTGCCGCTAAGGGTCAGCATGCCCGTGCCGGTCTTGGTGAGCGAGCCGCCCGTGCCGCCCCCGATTCCACCATCCTGGATCACGCCCGAGAAGATCGTGCTCGCGTTGTTACTGCCCACGGTCAGTTGGTTGGCTCCTAAGAAAACGTTTCCGCTGCCTTCGAGCGAACCAATGGTCACGCCCCCAGTAGTTTGAAAGCTGATATCCATCTCGCCATTGCCGAAAACCTCGATGCGTGATGTGCCGCCATCGGAATTAGACTCAAAGAAAATTCCGCCTCCGCCTCCTCCGGCCGTGCCGCCATTGGCGATCAGCGTCGCACTACCCGCGATCGAAGTGTCGTCGAAAAACGTTGTGCCGCCGAATGCGCCGCTGACCGTAGCGCCGTTATTGGTGATGGTGGCACTGCCCGCAGTCGAGGTATCGTCGAAAATGGTATCGCCGCCGCCTGCGCCGCTGACCGTAGCGCCTTTGTTGGTGATGGTGGCACTGCCCGCGGTTGAGGTGTTGATGAATAGCGTTGATCCGGGGTCTGCGCTGCTGACCGTGCCGGCGTTATTGGTGATATTGGCACTGCCAGCGGTCGAACTACTGCCGAAATCCGTTTCGCCGCCGAATTCGCCGCTGACCGTAGCACTGTTATTGGTGATGGTGGCACTGCCCGCGGTCGAGGTGTCGGAGAATGCCGTGTAGCCGCCGAACGCGCCGCTGACCGTGCCACCGTTGTTGATGATGATGGCACTGCCAGCGGTCGAGGTGTCCTTAAATAACGTGTTACCGCCTAATATGAGCACATCCGTGCCGCCATTGTTGGTAATGGTGGCACTATCCGCAGTCGAACTGTTGAAGAAAGTGGTAGAACCCGCCGATACGTCGCTGGACGCGCCGTCGTTGGTAATGG
This sequence comes from Spartobacteria bacterium, assembly GCA_003167365.1. Classification (GTDB taxonomy): domain Bacteria; phylum Verrucomicrobiota; class Verrucomicrobiia; order Chthoniobacterales; family UBA10450; genus Palsa-1382. The sequence continues at coordinate 217,498 of PMTM01000003.1, forward strand.
TGGCGCTGCCCGCGGTCGAGGTTCCGCTGAAATCCGTTTCGCCGCCGTGTGCGCCGCTGACCGTGGCGGCGTTGTTGTTGATGGTGGCACTACCCGCCGTCGAGCTATTGAGGAAATCCGTTTCGCCGGCTGTCGCGTTACTGTCCGTGGCGCCGTTATTGTTAATGGTGGCACTGCTCGCACTGGAGGTGCTGAAGAATTCCGTGTCGCCGCCGTCTGCGCCGTTGAACGTGCCGCCATTGTTGTCAATGGTGGAGCTGCCCGCGTTGGAGGTGCCGAGGAACACTGTGCCACCGCCCTGGGCGCCGTTGGCCGTGCCGCCGGTGTTGTTGATGGCGGCGCTGCCGGCGGTCGAGCTATCGTAGAATTCTGTTACGCCGCCATCTGCGTTGGCCGAGGCGCCATCGTTGTTGATGGTGGCGCTGCCCGCGGTCGAAGAGTCGTGGAAATTCGTCAAGCCGACGCCTGCGTTGCTGGCCGCGGCCGCGTTGTTGTTGATGGTGGCACTGCCCGCGGTCGAAGTATCAGAGAATGACGTTAAGCCGCCACCTGCGCCGTTGACCGTGCCACCGCTGTCGTTAATGGTGGCACTACCCGCGGTCGAGGTGTTATTGAAATCCGTTTCGCCGCCGAGGGCGCCGCTGACCGTGCCACCGTTATTGGTAATGGTGGCACTGCCCGCGGTCGAGGTGTTGTTGAAATTCGTTTGGCCGCCGAATGCGCCGCTGACCGTGGCGCCGTTATTGTTGATGGTGGCGCTGCCCGCGGTCGAGGTGTCGGAGAATGTCGTGTAGCCGCGCCCTGTATCGCCGCCGGTGTAATCGCCGCTGCCGTTGGTGATGGTGGCACTGCTCGCGGTCGAGGTGTTGTTGAAATATGTTTCACCGCCGTGTCCATTGACGTCCGCGGCGTTGTAGTTGCTGATGGTGGCACTGCCCGCGCTCGAGGTATCGTTAAAGGTGGTGGAACCCGCCGCTGCGTCATTGGACGTGGAGCCGTAGTTAGTGATGGCGGCGCTCCCCGCCATCGAACTGTCGTAGAATCTAGTTGCGCCTCCGAATGCGCCGCCGGCCGTGGCGCCGTTGTTGTTGATGGTGGCGCTGCCCGCGGTCGAGGTATCGAGGAATTGCAAAAGGCCACCGTTGGCGTTACTGACCGCGCCACCGTTGTTAGTGTAAACCGTGTTGCTGCCCGCGGTCGCGCTATTTTCAAATTCGATTGTTCCCGCGATTGAGACACCACTGGCTATAGTAACAAAGTTCTGCGTTGTTCCTGAATTGTTGGTGACGCCAACGCCGCTAATCGTCAAGGTAAAGGTAGGAGAAGCGGAGATGGTGTAGGCGCTGGCCGTCGCATTAAAGGTAATGCCGTTGACTTCGGTGTTAGCGGAGAGAGAGACAGCTGCGTTATTCGTTAGGTCAAAAGTCGCCGTGTCACTCGGGCCGTTAGGCACTGTGGCCGGTGTCCAGTTCCCCGCTGTATTCCAATCGCCGCTGCCAGGACTCGCGTCCCACGTCGCGCTGCCGGCAAAAAGCGAGCCGGTGAAAAATGTGAACGCGGCGGCGAGAAATGCGGCGGCTATTTTCTGCGAAGAAAAATTCATGCTTGCGCTCCCTTTGGTTTGCTTCCTTTAAACTGAAGCGTTGTTACTTTGTAATATCCAGCCTGTCGAGTTGAATCTGGCAAAGCCAGATCCTCTTTTCCAAGACACGACGCTCTTTTTCTTTGCTGAACTCAGTCGCGCGCGCAAGGTGACGCGCCGGACGACCGCTCAAGATTAGAAGCCGATACGGAATCCGCCGCTGACAGCGTTGTTGTCGTAATTGTTACGACCGAGGACGCCGTCGTAATAAACGTAAGTCGAGAGGCGGTTGTTCCACTGCATGCTCATGCCCGTGCCGACAAGCGCGGCGTCCCGACCGATGTTGGGTCCGCGGACGCGAAAGACAGTACCCGCGCCAGAGGCGAGCTGTGAATCAATCTGGTAAGCGCTATCGCAGTACTCATGTTGGTAGCCCGCGCGCACTTCCGGCCGGAAGATGAAGTGACCCGCTTTGATGTCGTAGGAAGCGTGAACACCGGTCGTTGTCCGGAATGAGTTCTCGTCCTGGTCCTCAATGATCAACGGCGCCAGCGAACCGGTTTCAGTGAACTGGTCGATGCTGACATTAGTGAATTGCACACTCGACCAAGTCCCGATGTTGAAGCAGCCGAAGGTCCAATCCGAGCCGTAGGAGATCATGGCGTTGAACTCACTGCCGTCAGTGCTGCCGCGTACGGGTTCATCCTGAAGACCCGTCCGGCGCGTGTCGTAACTGTTGAAGCCGCCGCCGACGGCGCCATCGACATAAAATTTGCTGCCGAAAAGTCCTTTACCAAACATCGTGGCGTAAGCTCCGACCTTCCCGCCATCGACATCCACTCGTCCGTCATCGACCAGGTCAGCGGTGCTGCGGGAATAACCGGCATCGATGCCGATGGCGAAGTTGTTACACAACCGGTAATCGGCGCCAACGGTGACGTCACCCGTAGTGATGTCGTAACCGGGGGCATTGGAATCGTCGTTGCCCACGTTAACGAAATCGCCCGTGCCGGTGACGAACACGCCCCAGCGATTGTCGGGGGCCGGCGTATAGACGTCGCGCGTGCTCTTGTCGGGGAGCGAACCTTTGCCGTCGGAGTCTTTACTGTAATCTTTCCCGCTCACTTGCGGCACGAAACCATCGGCACAAAAGCCGTTGGAGCCGGCGCGGATATCATCCATGCGCCGCTGCAAGTTATCGTTCTGCACGACGGCCTGCGAGAACCCAATCTCATATATAGAAGCAAGTTCTTCCGGCGCGATCAGATCGTAATCGTGCGGCAGACTGCCCAGCGGTTCCGTTTCCAAAAAGACGATCAAGCTGGCTGCGGCTGGGTCGTTGGCCGCACTATCAAGATTATGCGCAACGGATTTTTGATTCGGCGTCAGGCCGCCGACGTTAAATGAGCCCAACTGAAAGAGAATGTAGACATCGTTCGCCTCGTCATACTGCGGCACCGGCCGAAGCACTCCACTAAAAGTGCCCGTGACCGCGCTAAATGTTCCGCTGTGTCCGCCCGCATCGTTAATGATGGTCACGCGATCGCCGTTCATGGGCGTGAAGTTATTGAGCCGCAAGACTTGGAGAGTGCCATCCAGCGTGGCGCTGCCGCCAACAGAGAGGAGGTCGTGTTGCCCGGCGGCCAGAGCCGCGACCTCAATCCGTAAAGTGCCGACGTTATTTTGCGAATAATTGCCGTTGATGGTCAAAGTTCCCGGCGAATCACCGGGACTGACGATACCGCCACTAATGACATTGCCACCGATCGTGCCCACACCGCCGAGCAGTCCATTCGGGTTGACGGTGGTGGAGCTGCTGGCAATCGAGCCATCCACGATCAAGGAACCAGCGTTGATGAAAGTATCGCCTCCGTAAGTGTTCGTATTAGTCAAAACGATTGCCCCAGCGCCAATCTTCGACACTCCACCAGTGCCGCTGTAAACGCCGCTTAAAGTGGAAGTGAATCCGTTGGAATCCAAAATGACGCCGCCAGTTTGAAGCGACCCGTTATTAGTCAACGTGGTGTCGGCAATTGTTTTGAGCTTGCCGCCGTCGTACTCAATCCCGAGCGGGTTGTTGACCGTTATCAGGGGATTTACGCCGATTTCCAACGTCCCCGTGGACAAGACAACCAGTCTGTTCGAATTGACAATCCCTCCATTGAGAACGCGCAGCACGCCAGTGCCATGTGGTCCAGTGCCGTCACCGCCGACGAAAAAGTTTCCGCCAAGCTGCAAGGTGGAGGCCCCGCCCGCGCCATTAACGACGGCCAAACCAGTTGATCCATCCTCTTGAGCAATAAAGGCGTCGAAGCCGGTGAAGGTGCCACCAGTAAGGATGTTCAGGGTACCGTTCGAACCGGCAAGCACACCAATCGAGACACGATCTGATCCGGTCATATTGACAATGCCCCCATTCTGAATGGTCAGCGTGCCAGTGCCGGCCCGAGCAACGTCAAGCTCGTTAGCCAATCTCCAAGTTGAGCCCGCTCCATCCACTGTCACTGTCCCAGTGGAGGTCGCTTGCTCAGCGATTCTGGCAAAGGATCCGTTAACCGTAACGGTGCCGCCATTGGTGATGTTGAGCGTGCCGGTGCCAGACTCGCCGACAGCAAGACTGCCGCTATTGGTCCAAGTCGATAACGTGCCAGCTACCGACACCGTGCCAGTAGAACCAGATTGATTGCCGATTGTGCCATCGGTGTTTGAGACTAATGCTCCGTGAGTAATGTTGAGCGTACCGGTGCCGGACTCACCTACTGTTAAAGTGCCGCTGTTGGTCCACCCGGAGACAAAGATACCAGACTGGCCATCCACGGTCACTGTTCCCGTAGATCCAGTGGCGTTCCCAATAATGCCGTTCACGTCTGAGACGCCAGCGCCATTAGTGACATTGAGCGTACCTGTACCCGAATCTCCAACCGTAAGATTACCGCTATTGGTCCACTGGGAAGGAGAAATCGTAGCGGTGCCGTCCACGGTCACTGTTCCCGTAGAACCAGACTCAGAGCCGATTATACCGTCGGTATTCGAGACTGCGCCACCATTCGTAATGTGAAGTGTGCCATCGCCGCCGTCGCCAATAGTGAGCGTGCCGCTGTTGGTCCAGGTCGAATTGGTTCCATCGACATTTACGATTCCGACCCCTCGGTCGGGGCTCACATGAACGCCAACGTAACCATCCGTATCCGAGACCGCGCCGCCATTCGTGATGTTAAGTGTACCCGTGCCTTTGCCGCCTACGTCAAGCTCGCCGCTGATCTTCCACGTCGATGTTGGCCCGTCCACAGTGACCATGGCGGTAGACTCGCCGCTGTAAGCGATGTCGCCGAAGTCGCTCGTAACCGCGCCGCCGTTTGTGATGCCAAGCGTGCCGTAGCCGAGGTAGAGCTGGCCGCTGACGGTCAAGGTTGAGCCGGTACCATCAACCGTCACCGTGCTGGCAGGGCCATTGCCAATGTATAGGTCAGCACTCGAAACCGCGCCGCCATTGGTGATGTTCAACGTGCCGGTGCCACTTTCGCCGACGGTCAGATCACCGCTGTTAGTCCACGTGGAAAGATCGCCGTCGACTGTCACCCGGCCGTTCGAGCCCGCGGAAAATCCGATTTCGCCGTCGGTGTCCGAAACCTTTGCGCCATCCTGAAAGTCAAGCGTTCCAATGCCGCCGTATCCGACGTAGAGCGCACCGGAATTGGTCCACGACGCTACGATACTGGCGATGGTGACCGCGCCGTTCGATCCCGCGTTGTATCCAATGTAACCAATCGTGTTCGAGACCACGCCGCCGTCGGTGATGTTCAGCGTGCCATTGCCGCTCAGACCCACTGTTAAGGTAGCGCTGTTTGTCCAGGTCGAGCCGACGCCGTCTACGCTTACCATCCCGGTCGAGCCTGCGGCGTTTCCAATCGTGCCATCCGTGTTCGAGACCGCGCCGCCGTTGGTAATGCCCAACGTGGCGTTACCGGTATTTCCGACGTAGAGATAACCGTTGTTTGTCCAAATCGAGCCTGTACCATCGACTGTAACGGTGCCGCTGGCGCCAGCGCTGGTGCCGGTGCTAATGATGCCATTGAGGTTTGAGACCTTGCCGCCGTTTGTGATGTGCACTGTGCCGCTGCCCTCCCCACCAACGAAAAGATTGTTACTATTCGTCCAGGTCGAACCCAGGCCATCGACTGTCACCGTTCCAGTGGAACCGGCCGCGTTGGCAATGCTTGCAATGGAACCGACCGAAACTACGGCGCCATCGGTGATGTTGAGCGTGCCGGTGCCGGCGTTCGCCACGGTCAGGTCGCCACTCATTGTCCATTCAGACGAAAAAATAATGAAGCCACCGTCCACGGTTACTGTCCCATGGGATCCAGCCGCATTGCCAATAATTCCGTTGACGCTGCCAATCGACCCCGCGAGGGAGATTTGCATCGTTCCAGTTCCAGCATCGCCCACCGTGATATCTCCGCTGGCCGTAAGCGAACCGATAATAAGCGGTACAGATAGATTGCCGGAGTCACCGGCGTTGAGACCAAGAAAGACATTGTTGGCGGTGTCGCTCGAATTGATTGAAGCGGTTCCGCCATTGTTAATCTGTGCATCGGTGGTCGAATTGGGCACACCGTTATCCCAATTCCCCGCGGTTTCCCAATTGCCGGTCGCGTCAGTCCAGGTGGTGGTTTGGGCAAAAATTGGCGAGGCCAACCATGTGATGGCGCCGAAAAACAATGCGACGGCGACTTCGCGGTGACGTGATTTCATGTGTTATTTCTCCTGACGCTGGGTAGGGGCGGACACCGGCCATTCAATTCGAAAACGAGCCGATGTCGAGTTGAAAATATGAATGAGACGACAGGCTGCGCCCTTCGCGTCAAACGATTTTCGCATCGTCAGGCCGGCGCCAATTCAATGCGTGGTTCAACGATTTGCCATTGATCCAAAGCGCCGAGCAACGGTATCCGGTGTAGTGGCGGTCGCCGCGGCGACCGCATTCTTTCGGCTTCAGCGCGTGAGGACACGCGCCTACATCTGCCGCGGTCGCGACGATCTCAATACATCATGCGCGCAAAAGTTGCATCAGAGCCGCAGCCTGCTCCGCCAAAACTGATCGATCGCCGTTGTTCCAAATCACGTGATCCGCGCGTTTTATTTTTTCGGTTAACGGCATTTGCGAATCAATCATTTGTCCGGCGATCGCGCGATCAATCCGGCCGCGTGTCAAAAGACGCGCGACCTGGATCTCGCGCGAACACGCGACCACGACGACGTGGTCGCACAAGGCTTCACCGCCGGTTTCATAAAGAAGCGGAATATCAGCGAAGAAAAATTCGGGCGTGTGGCGATGCTTTTCGGCTTCCGCGCTCCATTGCCGGCGAATCCGCGGATGAAGAATCTTTTCGAGCGCACTTTTCTTGGCAGCGTCATGAAAGATGATGGCGCGCAGTCTCTCCCGATCCAACGCGCCACCGGGAAAATAAGTTTCCGGACCGAACTCGTGCTGCAACTCCTCCTTAACTTGCGGATCGAGATCGACCAGGTCGCGGGCCGATTTATCGGCGTTAAAAAAATTCGCGTCCGGACAAAGTTTTCTCAGACATTCGCAAAATGTCGTCTTACCCGTAGAAATCCCGCCCGTGATTCCGATGGCCGGCATTGCTATCTTATAACACTTGGTTAGGCCTAAAACAGCTATGGGTTCCGGAACCCTCATCACCGGCAATCTCGATCGGAGCAGGCCGCGAATTATTTCGCGCTGGCGAAATACAGCTTTTGCTGACCGAAATCGATAATGCCCCAGTTCTGCCCGAGAACATCCATGCCCAGGAGTCCGATCACCTTGCCTCCGCTGATGGTGTAAAAGCTGCCCGGGCTCAATGTTATATCGGGCGGATGCATGGCTACTCCGCCAATCTTAAAACTGCGTGCCCTGGTCAATCTCATTTGGTTGGCCACTCCGGCGGCATCGATCATTGAAATTCCGGAGGCGTAGCCGCTGTCCTTCATCTGCGCAGCAAATCGAGTATCCACGACGCTGAACGTACATCCGGTATCGATGACCATTTTGCCGGTTACGCCATTGATCTCCACATCCACCTGGAAGTGGCCGTGCCCGCCCCACGTGATTGGAACTTCTGAAAGTCCTACCGCTTTCAACGCCGATCCGAGCAAGGCGCGGCGTCCTATTCCAGGCGGCCGCAAATAAAGACGGAGGGTTTCCAGATCAACAATGGCCGAGTTGGTGTGCAAAAAGCTCGCGCCGACGAAACCGCTTGCCCCGACAGAGCGGCGTATCTGCTCATTTCTCAATGCTCCGATTGTTCCAACAAAGAGAGGCACTCCCTTTATCTGAACATTGCCCAGCACCACTAATCCGGCCGTTCCTTTCCGGAAGGCCGTTCGGGCCCCGCTCGCACTCACGGCCGCACCCTTAATCGCTTGCAGGGGCAAGTTCAAAGACATCGCGTAACTGCTGTCCAACGAAATGCCGTCAATGCCCCATCCGTGTCCAGCACCAGCTTGGCATCGCGACCGTTTATGTTCCCGCGAACGACCAAGCTGTTTGGCAAAGGCCGGCTGATTGGCACCATCCCATAGCCGTCGCGTGCCAGGACCGAGAGATTGAGCGGTGCCTTTGCCTTGGCCGCAGAGAGACAAAGTTCGACTGCGCCAAGACCGAGAAGGACTACCAAAACTCGCAAACGCATTCGCGGATAAACGGTCTCACGGGAGGAACTGTGCATTGCGCCCGCACCATATCGATGCCGCGATTTCACGACAATAAAAAAGGAGCGGGGTGCCGGTCCTAATTCCACCAAGGGCACGTCATTTCTTATACATTGGCGTTTCCGGCAGCACCGGAGGCTGGACACCGTCCTGTTCCTCTTCTTCCTCGGCCTGATTAAGCGGTTGTCCCGCCGGGTTTACCAGCCGTGCTGTCACGAAGATAATCAAGTTTCGTTTGATGTGCTGATCGACATTCGTCCGAAACAATCTCCCAATAATCGGAATATCGCCAATGATCGGCGTGCGATCTTCCACCTTCTGCACATCCTCGCGCATCAATCCGCCGAGGACAACGGTTTGCCCGTCCCACACGCTCACGCTGGTCGTGACTTTGCGCGCGCTGAATACCGGCTGGTTGATCACGTTCGGCGTCAGGACCTGAGTTTGCGAGACTCCCAATAAGTTGGTCGAGAAAGTTTGGATGGGACTGCCGTAATTGATGAAGCCTTCAAACTCAACTACCTGCGGAACGAGATTCAAATCGATCGTCACTCCGTCCGGCCCGACGACTGGCTCGACCTCGAGCGTTACGCCTGTGTTTCTCGTCTCGAACGCTGTCGGCGTAGTGGGCGTCACGGGGAAAGAAGTGGCGTTCACGGTTTGCCCTGGAACGAGGGCGGTGCTGTTTGGATTGTTAAACGACTGCGGAATCTGCGGCGGTTGAAATTGGGTCGGGTAACGGAACTCGCGCACGATCTCAATCACCGCGCGCTGGCCGCTTTTGGTTGTGACGCGCGGAGCCGAAAGAAGATCGACGCCTTTTTTCTGATTGAGCGCGCGAACAACAACTTGGAATTGTGGATCGGTGAAAACACCGGCTAATCCAAAAATTCCCGGCGCCACCGAAGTTGCGCCATTTGTCGGAAAAAGAAGGGCGTCGATCGCGTTTGCACTAATCGCAAGATTGCCGCTGCGGTTCCCGGCCGTAACTGGGTTTTGGCCGACGGCGGCTCCTGATGAAGAAGCAAACGGGTAATCTGCGGGATTAACCGCCGGCGATGTTCCCGCGGTACCTCCCGCTCCAAAGACTCTGTGGTTGCCGACATTGAACTGCCCTAGCAGCCAATCGAAACCCAACTCCTTGAGATTGTTTTGCGTGATCTCGATGAACTTGGATTCTATCTCGACTTGTTTCGGCCCCGAAGCGCTCGCCTGTTCAACTAAAGCATCAACGAGTTCGAGATTGTCTTGCGTATTGCGCACAATCAGACGGCTGCTTTGCGGAAGAAAATTCGCGCTCGCGCCCGGCGGGAACGGCACGCCCTGGCTTTCGAGAAATTCTTTTGCTCCTTCGCGTTTTACAAGTTGATGACCGCCGGTGGATTCTTGCGTGTCCTTAGCAGTTCCTCCGGCTCCAGCCGCGGCCTTCGCGGGTTGATTCAGCGCTGACGCACCGGCGTTTACCGTACCGATAATGAAGTCGGGCGGAACGCGGTATTCCTTTGTGATCAAGTCGTTGCTCTGCTCGCTCAGCGGAATAATTGAGACCGCGTAGGGTTCGATCTTAACTTTCAAACCAGCTTGGCTCGCGATGTAGCGCAAAGCTTCACCCAACGGTATTTCATTCAGAGTGATGGTAATGCGTGCATCCGTCGTCGAAGCAGAGCGTGTTTCTAGTGAAGCTCCGGGCGACGGCGAAGTGGTTGGCGCGTTTGTGTCTGAAGAGCGTCCTCCCGGACCGAGTCGCAAGACAATATCGACGCCTTTCCTTCCCTCGGTTGCAGGATCGTTATCCGTCGCTTGTTGCCGAAGAAAATCGATCGCTTCCCGAATGCTCGCGTCACGAAACTCGATTCGCGGAATGACGATCGTGTTTAGCTTGTTGGAAATCCGAGCTGTGCCAGTAGCGTCTCTTCGGAAGGCGTCGACGATTGGAGTAACTGTCTGGCCATATTGTCGAACTGGTTCTTCCCAACCCTTTTCGATCTGCCAAAGCTGGCGCGAGCGCGTCTCATTGTATGCTTCCTCGCCATAATGATATTTCGTCAGGTTGATCTTTTCCTGGCCGCGTCTGGCGGCAGCGTTGTACGGATCCAAAGCCAGCACCTGCTCGTATTTCTTGAACGCGAGATCGTAACGCCCGGAGCCGTAGTAGCCGTCAGCTTCCGTGAGCAGTTTTCTCACTTCCTCAACTTTGGCGACGAACTTCGAGCCCATCGTCTTGTTGAAGGAACCGGGTTCTTGCAAGTGCGCGAGCAATTCTGCGGCCGGACGACAGTTGGGATCGTAACGCTCGTCCAAACACTCGCGCAGGATAAATTCGGCGTCGGCATATTTGGTTTCTGCAATTCGTTGCTCTGCCAGTTTCACTCCGCTCTGACAAAAACCCTCAATCGCTTCATCGTGCGACTTGTTGGATGTCACCGCGTCCGGCAGGAAAACAAGCGCGCTGCGAAACTCCTCGTGCGCGAGCGTGAAATTCTTTTCCCGCATCGCTGCTTGGGCACGGGCCAGGGCTTCTTCGCCTTGCGGCAACGCAGCTTTCCGGCGCGCCACTTCGCGATGCGCGATGCGTTCCGCATTTTGCGCAGAGGCCGCAACACCTAACAATATTTCCGAACAGATGACCGCGCTGCAAAGAGCGGTCTTTGCCACAAACCAAATTCTTTTCATAGGGGGGACTACGGTGTGAACGAACCGATTTCGATCGGCTCGCCGGGTTTCTGCGTGTTCACGATCACCGCCTTGGCCGGTTGAACGTCTATCAGTTTATATTTTATTTGTTCCTCTGGGTTCAATGAAAATTCCTGGTCCTTTCGCACTTGGAACTCGCGGCCCTCGCCCCACGAATAGATAAAGGTCGCGACCGACTCCGGTGAGGTTGCGACTTTCTCCTTTGTTAACGCGAGTCGCTGTTTCGTTTCCTCCTGCTCGAGCGTCAGTTCGGAAAGATCGACATCGGTTCCATATTTATCCGGCTGATATTTCTCCGTAAATTTTACGATCTTGAACCGGGTTCCGCGGATGGTGTCGCCATTTTTCAGGAACTGGGTCGGCTGTTTCAGATCGATCGTATTGATCGCGTAACTGTCGCCCACCCACGACGAAAACATCAGCCGGAATGGCTCTTCGGTGGCCGATTTCAGTTTCAACTTCGTCACGTAATCAGGATGCGAATTTCTGTTGGTCGGGTCGGAGTGCTCCTGCCATTCGTCGAGATTTGTAAATCCGTCACGATCGGAGTCTTGCTCGAGCACGTCGCCTTCCGCGATCGGCAAGCTGAATTGCTCCAGCCACTCGTTCGGCACCGGCGGGTGCACTTCCGTCGTCTCCAACGTGGCCAACAAACCATTCGCTCCGACAAAATGTTTTTCCGGAACAAAAAGCCCGGAGCGACCGCTGAACGTCCATTGCGGTGGGCGATTAAGTTTTTGCCGCGCCGCTTCAATCTCAACCGCCTTCGCCGGAGGCGAAGCCGTTTTCGGCGCTAGCGCGGTCTGCGACGCGGCGAACTCTGTTTGGAAGTGCGCGCTCTTGCGCCAAACCGAGGCTAAACAAAGCAAAAGAAACGCCGCCGCCGCAATCAATGCAACGCGATCGTAATGTGCGCGGATCCAGTCCATCGTTCAAAACACCAATCGCAAAATCTCGATCCTGGCTGACGTCTCGATGTGTTCGTTGCCAACAATGAAATTCAACGCCGCGTTGCCCGCCGGCTTCGCTCCCAGCGGTATAGTGGCGGCTGTCTCAGCCGCATTTCCAGGCGCGGCCGCTACTTGTTCTCGCGCCGGGCCTTTCTCTTTCTCATTTCGTACATGTAGCGTGCGAATGATGTAGAGCTGTTGATTCGCGCTCGCGATTTCATTCAGGACCTTCCGCGCGGCTGAAGGCGCGGAGACGAAAGTCAGCTCAACAATGTTACGTTCGATCATTTTCGGCCGGGCCATCGCAGCGTTGCCACGCTCTTCCGGCAACGACGTTCGTCGAAGCGCACTCAGCGAATCGACTCGTGCGTCGATCAAAATATTCACGAGCAATTCCACCTGTGCGAGTTCCTGTCCGAGCAGCGGCGCAACCTCGTTATTTGGCAGCGCCGCGGTGAATTCATCGAAGCTAAGATGAAAATTATCCGGCAGCTTCACTTTGCTCGCTCGCGCTTTCTCTGTGCTCGCAATCATGGCCTGCCGCAATCGCGACTGAAACTCGTTCGGTGCCAGCGGAACTACCGGCAGCGAATGCTCTTTCAGTTCTTCCTTAAACTTGGCGAGACCGCCGCCGTAATTGTCGACGCCCGTCTTCAGCTTGCGATAATTCGCATCGCTCGGAAATGGATCGAGCCGCTCCAGTCGATTTCGTTCCGCGGCCGTTTCGCGACAACGCGCGGAAACTTCCTTGTAATTGCTCTTCGCGGTAAAAAGAAAGGAAACCGCGACCAAAGTGCAGATCCCGAACACAATGAGAAATCTCCCCAACCACCGATTCTCTTGGAACAAACTCATGGGAGTTTCATCGGCCTGCGCAGTTTGACCTTCAGTGTGTACGGAAAAGCCCACTCCGCATTGTTTGGAACAGTCGGTTCGATGACATCCGACTGCTTGCTTGGATTGACATCAAAAAATGGCGAGACGGTCAGACTCCGGAAATAATCGACGACTACCTCCTGTTGCTTCGGATTGAACAAATAGAGACCGCGCCCAAGAATCCCGTCGATTGATGGCTCTGCGCTTGTTGCTGTTGCTTTCCCGCGAGGTGTATCGGAGGGCGCGAGATCGGATGCAATTTCGGCACTGCGTCTTTCATCGACTCCGACAGGTTTTCCGCCTGAGGTCGCGATCAACTCCGTGATCCAGATGTCCTCTTTCGGCAGGCGAGCATTCAATTCTTCCAGGAGTTCGACCCAGAAACTGCGATCGTTGATGGCCGCGATGAGCGGACCGGCAACGCTGTCGTGCGCGGCAACTTGTTTACGAAGCTTGTCGATCTGCGCTTCCGCCACGCGCATCGTGTCGACTTTCTGCTGCATTTGTTCTGTGATATGCCGGATCACCTGAGCAGCTCGCGCGTAATATGCGCCTAACGTGAGTAAGCCGAAAATGAAACAGGCGGCAGCCGCCACAAAAAATGGCCGCTGCTTTTCGAATTGGTGCCGGCGAACAACTCTCGCCGGACGCAAGTTCAACTTCATCGAACATTCGTTTGCGGTTCGTAGTGCGAGACCCACTGGTTCCCCCAGCAAATGTGCCGACTTCACAATTTCACTGAGCGATGCGGAGTCGGCCATGGCGACATTGCGCAGTGGATTGAAAAGCTCGGTCGGCAATTGCAATTTCTCGTGAAAAAATTCGCGCAAGCAGGGTGTGCTTGCACATCCGCCGGAGAGAAAAACCCGCTCCAGTGCACTGCCTTGTTGTTGCGCGCGATAATGGTTGATCGAGCGCATCAACTCCGCATGCAGTCGCGTCATCGTGCCGCGCACAATTTCTGAGACGCGCACAACATCATCCGGCGCCGTGCCCACTCCGACCAACTTAGCGAAACCATCGCGCTTTTTGCGAAACTCAGCCGCGGAGAACGGTTCGTCGAACTCCTTGGCGATTGCGGATGTAATAGAACTCCCGCCAATCGGCACGCTCCGACAGAAGATTTTCGCCGGTTCGATGAAGAGAAGATTGGTCGTGCGCGCCCCGATATCGACGAGGAGCGAACATCCTTTGAGATCCCCGTAGTTGTATCGAAATGCGTTGCAGAGCGCCATCGTCGCGACATCGACAATCGACGTCCGCAAACCGGTCGCTTCCACTGTCTCGTTGATCTCCTCGAGCAAGTCCGCCTTGATCGCGACGAGAATGACTTCGACCTGTTCCTCTGCGCTGCCGCCAACCACCTGGTAATCCCAAACAACTTCATCGATTGGAAACGGAACATTTTGCTGCGCCTCGAAGGAAATGATCTGTTCGATCTTCTCCTCCTCGATCGACGGCAGCTTCACGAATCGCGTGAAAACCAAATTCTCGGCAATAGCGTAGTTGACGTTCCCGCTCTTGATTTGCAGCGCGTCCAGCATTTCGCGCAACGCGTTTGCAACCTGCGCGTGCTGCATTCCTTCCGCCGGATCGACCAGAAGTTCCCGCGTGTGGTAGCCATGCAAGATCAACCCGCCATCTGGCCGAGCGCGAAACTCCGCCAGCTCGATGCTTTGCGAGCCGAGATTGAGACTAAGAATGCGAGTCCGGGGGGAAGACATTCAACCGCAAGGATTCCACAACTCGGCGGCGTTATACCAGCCCAAATTTCCCGGTGTAGAAGCGGCTGTGTCAGTCGCCTAATTTTCCAATCCTAAAACTCCGAGCAATTCAAAACAACGCGGCCGCGACAGGTGTCGCTCCGGCAAATCACTTTGCATTTCTCCTGCACCAGGGCTGCGCCGCAGACCGGACATGTCATGTCGTTGTTTTTAGGAACCGCGGATGGCGCGGATTCAGACGGATTTATCGGAACGGATGACTGGTCGTCGACCATTTCCGGCAAAGTCTCGTCTGCTTAGTGGCCGCCAGCCGCCGATGGATTGGAAATGTGAGTGTTCAGTCTCTGCAACGAATCGCCGCTCACCGTATCGACATTCTGTCCATTCGGGGTGGTCGTGGCCTGACCGTCGTCGTTTACTTCGACCCATCCCCCGCCGATTCTTGTCCCAGTCGGAGCAGGCATGTAAACCAATTTTTTCTTGCTCTTACCAACCGTCGCCGGAGTTTTTGTCAGATCGAATGTGACGAGTATAGGTTTCTGGGCTTGCGCTTTGACGATCTGCGATGATTGGACTCCGCCCGCGACTATCGCCGTCAATTTATAAGTCCCGACCTCCAAATTGGCCACGGCCATCCGGCCCCGCCAGTCGGTCTTCACTAGCATTGGCGCCGTTTTTTTGTCCTGTCGCTCAATCCGAACCTGGGCGGCTTTGGCCGGCCGGCCATCTACTCCCTTTACGTCCGCTTGAATCGCGGCCTTCTGCCCGAAGGCATTACCTAATAGAAAAAACGTGGAGCAGAAAATGACGGCGACTAGACGAGAATTGGACATCTTCTTTCTTATTTTATTTAGCCCGGATTAGGCAATTCAATTTTATAAATGGCGATTACGACCCAACTCGTCGATCATTTCCGATAAGAAACGTACACCTACTGATCTGTTTTCCAATGTGTACGCCCATAGGGCCTAGTTAGTAACTGCAACGTGGCAGAACATGCGACCGGTTTTCCGTGAAGATACCCGGGCAAGAAAGTGTTACTGCCAATCTTGCTCATCACCTCGTCTCCAAATCCTCGGCCGGGAGGAGACTCAAAAACAAGCTTCGAGCTGTTCAGCTTGCCCGTCGCATCAACATTGAGTGTCACCACGACGGTTCCGGAGAATCCGCGCCCTTTTTGCGGAAACTGGAACGGTTTGTATTTTGCGTCATAGATAAAGACCGCCTGCGGCGAGATGAAATCATCCCGCTGTTTAAGATGTCCTGTCTCTTGATTTAAATAAATGCGCAGGTGCGGTTTTCCATTAATAACCTCGAAAATAATGCTCCCGGAAATGAGGGCGTCTCTTGTTTTGTGCTGATATACGGTGGGTATAAAAATTGCCCGGTCGCATTTATAGACGGTCTCTTCGGCCAAGGGGGTAGAGTTAGGCGTACCGCGATAAGTAACCGTGGTGTAGCAGTGGCCCGACGCTCCAACTCCGCAGCTAAACATCACCAGTGCGTCGGTCTGCCCTCGTTTCATTAATGACTCCGTATCGATCAAATTAATCAGTGATTTGGGACCGGTTCCCAAAAGCGCCGGACGCATTTCGGGCAATTGCTCAGCGCATAAACTGCTGAGCGAGAGCAGGAGAAAGAAACCGCAAAGACGGGGGAACACACGCATCAGTATACACGACGGAATTTTGGCGAAATTTGCAAGGGCATTCTTAGTGATCCGTTTTCACCGGCACGGACTTGGGGAACCGCGGATGACCTGCCTTCGTCGCGAAACATCACTACTCAACCACTCAAGGCCTCAACCGCTCAACTGTTAACAGAAACCGGTGAGACAAAGGTGCGACCGCAAACAAAAGGGGAAATATTATATGTCATCTAAACCGGCCAGCGGTTGGCTGCAGCGCTTGGTTAGATGGTTTGCGTAACTTCATATCACGTGCAGAGCGCTCTATTTTTGGCATTCCGGTGTCCCACTTAGCGAATTCCAAAGCTCCAACTCGCGGGTATAAGCAACTAAGGCTCGCGCAACGGATCGGCGCGCGCCAGGAGCTGACTCAAGTTCTGCAATGAGGCGATCCGGCGGAGACTCTCCGTTTTCTTGCAGCGCGCCAAAACCATCCTCATATCAAACGGATGGCGCTCGAACTGGAAGGCCGGGAGCAAGAGGCTGCGGCGCTGCGATAATCAGTCGACGATCTGGAACATCAAAAAGGCTCGCCGTGGTGGGGCGAGCCTTTCGTGGCAAACCGCCGTGCGGGGTTGGACCGCATAACGGGTTGGGAAACTGTTGTTTTAGTTAGATGCCTTTGCCGGGGCCGGTTCCGGAGGCGTAACCACCCTTTCCGGAGAGGCCAACGCCTGATGCGGTAGAGCCGCCGCCGCCTTTAGCGTCTTTTTTAGGTTTCAAATCACGAACTTTGATGTTTTTCTTTGTAGCCATTTCTTATTCTTCTTTCTTGTTTTGGGTTGTTTGTTGCGTGTCAGTAGCACCAAATAGCAATTGACGGCCGCCAAGGACGTTCCCTTTCGGGATCAGATCATCCAGGCGGATCAATTTTGCCTTCTTGTGCTTTTGCTTTCGAATTCCAGATTCGTCAGCAGAAACATTTTTGTTCTCTTTCGGCGTACTCACTTGCCGATCCTGTTACCAGTATTCATGCCAGCACTTGTAAACCCGTTGAGTTCGGAAATTCGCCACCCATCGCGCGACATTGATCTCCAAGGGTTTATCAAATCGAAACAATTTCTAAATCTACAAGATCGACAAAACGGAGTGATCTCTTAATGCGCGATCCTGGCACAACTAAGGTGCAATTTAATACCATCGTTGGCTCACTTTTAGGCCAATTTACGGAGATGTCGGGCCAGCGTTGCTCGCGAAATTCCCAGAAGCTTTGCGGCCTGCCTTTGATTACGTGCGGTCTGCTGGTAAACCAAACTGACATGTCGCCCGACCGCTGAAGCTAGTGTGAAGTCATCCTTGGCGGCCTTGTCATTGTTATTACTTGGTAAGTTTCCATTATGTTCCGCGCCATGTCTTGACGATGGGACGCCAGTTAAGTCGGGAGGGAACACGACATGTTCCGGCAAGATCACAGGCCCATCGCAGAACAAGGTCATAGTGCGAACAGTGTGACTCAATTCGCGCAGATTTCCCGGCCAAGGATAGACAGTAAGTCTTTCCATAGCCTGTGGGTGAATGGCCGTGATCGCTTTCCCTTCGCGCACTGCTGCCGCTTTCAATTCCGCGGCAATCAGCGCCGGCAACTCTTCCAATCTTTCGCGCAAGGGCGGAATCAACAGCGTCAGGCCATTAAGACGATGATAAAGATCCTCGCGGAATTTATCCTGAGCGACTCTTCCCCGCAGCGAGCAGTTCGTTGCGCAAATGATACGCGTGTCGCACTTGAGCATTCGCTCCGAACCCAATCGTTCGAACTCACCGTACTCGAGAACGCGCAAGATCTTTACCTGTGCGAGGGGGCTCATCTCCGAGATCTCGTCGAGGAAGAGAGTACCATCGTTAGCCAGTTCGAACTTTCCTTTCACAGCCTGTTGGGCGCCGGTAAACGCGCCACGCTCGTGGCCAAACAATTGGCTTTCGAGGAGCGTATCGCTCATTGCCGAGGCGTTGAAGGACACGAATGGCTGCGCCGCACGCTCGGAGGAATTATGAATTGCGTGCGCGAGCAATGTTTTCCCGGTGCCGGTCTCCCCGAGCAAAACAACCGGAACGTCTGATTTCGCGGCGAGAGCAGCCAAGCGGAGACAGCGGGCCATTGCCTCGTTGGTGGTGGTCAAGTCTTCGACCCGCAAGCTGGAAAACGGCTGTTGCATATCGTGGTCGCGAAACCTAGTCGCGGATATTTTCGCGCAATTGCCGGATCGGCTCGAACGCGTACTCGATTAAGGTGCGCCGGCCGACAACAATCCTGGCCTCGCCTCGCATTCCGACCCGTATTGGAAGCGGCTTGCCATGCGATTTTTCGCTTTCGTCCAGCGAAGCGAGCGCGACAAAGTGCGTTCCTTCCGGGGATGAAACCGCCGACGGGCTAATCCAATCGAGCTTGGCATTGACCGCGCCGTAGCGCTGGTAAGGAAAAGCATCAAAGAAGAAACGCACCCTTTGACCAACGGCGAGTTTAGGCAGACCGGCTTCGCCAAGGAGCAGACGAGCGTGCGGTTGGGCATCAAGGCGAGCTAATTGACATAACTCCTGGCCGTTTTGAACGACACTTCCTGCGTTGCGTTGCGTAAGCGAAATGACGACTCCGTCATACGGCGCCCGCACCGACAACATGTTCTGTTGCGAATTCTCCAAATCACTTTTCAACGCCGCTATGCGGAACTTCAGTTTTTCGATTTCGGCCACTTGTTCCCCGCGTAGCTGCGCGTGTTCCGACTCCATCCGTTGTCGATCCAGCGTGACCTGCTGCAAAGTTCGTTGCGCAACACTCAAATCCTTTTCGGAAGCAGCCAAATCCAGGCGAAGCCGAATGAAGTCGACTTTGGATATTCCGCCGCTGTTGGAAAGCGTTTCCATTCGATCAACAAGCTCCCGGCTGGTGGAAGTGTGCTTTTCCCGGAATTTCACTTCGCTTTCCGCATTTGAAATTTCGGCAAGCTTGATCTCAAGCTGAGACGCGTAAGCCGTGTCGGCTTTGACCAAGCCATGCTCATGGGTTCGCAAATCCTCGGCCAGAGTACCGGCCTGGGTGCTCAAACCGCGGATTTCATCCGAACGCAAAACGAACAACTCCTGCCCGGCTTTCACCGTCTCGCCTTCGCTGACATTCACTCGACTGACGACAGCGAGCCGCGAGGATTGGATGGGATCCGCGCCATTTTTCGGAGCCAAGATAAACGGCGCACTGACTGTTTCCGGAAGATGAACCGTGACGGCAGCGATCATGGCCGTTCCAAACATCGCGACAAGCAACCACGCGATGCCTCTTATGATCCGCGGTGGCGGATCTTGCGGCATCATTTCCGACTCGGAATCGACCGGGTCGTGTTGTCCTAGAGGTGCGCTCATAAATTTACTTCAAATGGCCATCTGCTGACTGGAGAGATAAAAATAGAGTCCACGTTGCGCCATTAGCTCATCGTGGGTTCCGATTTCTGCGACACTGCCTTTTTCGAGAACGACGATGGCGTTCGCCTCTCTAACCGTGCTCAAACGGTGCGCGATCACGATTGTGGTCCGCCCCACCATTAATCGTCCCAGGTTATCCTGAATGGCGCGCTCCGATTCGGTGTCGAGCGCGCTGGTGGCTTCGTCAAAAATCAATACCGGCGGGTTATTGTAAATCGCGCGCGCGATGGCGACGCGTTGCTTCTGGCCACCGGATAATGAAAGTCCTGATTCGCCGATCTTGGTCTCATAACCCAGCGGCAGACGCATGATGAAATCGTGAGAGGCGGCTGCTTGAGCGGCCCACAAAACGCGATCCAGGTCGGGCTCGGCGTCGCCGAAGGAAATATTGCGCGCGATTGTCTCGTTAAAGATGTGATTCTCTTGCAATACCATCCCGATGTGACGGCGGACGTCGCGGTAACTCAGCGACTTAAGATCAACATTATCGAATAGGATCGTCCCCTCGGTCGGTTCGAGAAGACCCGCGATAAGTTTGATCAGCGTTGTCTTGCCGCAGCCACTGCGTCCGACCAGGGCGACCATCCGCCCCGGCGCAATATCCATCGTGATCCCTTTTAGAATATCGGGAGATTCGGGCCCGCCATATTTGAAGCTAACATTGCGAAGTTCAATGCGGCCTTCCAAGCTGTGCACCGGCGTGAGCCGCGACCGGTCGTGTCCCTGTTCCGGTTCCTGTTCGAAGATATCATTCAGCCGATTCAGAAGAACCGAGGCAAATTGCATGTTGTCCCATATTCCGAGTGTTCTCATGATTCCGGCGTAAGCCATCGCCGTTAGCGAACTGAACGCAACGAAACCGCCAATGCTGAGCTGCCCGCTGATCACCTGATTCGCACCGACCCAGAGAAAGATCGCGGTCGAAAGCATCCCAATCGTCGTTAGCACGCTGTCGTACGACATCACGATGAAACCGCTTCGGAATATTTTGCGCGAGACGGCAAGGAACTCGTTTAGCATCATGTCGCGAAAAACCGACTCCGCCGCGGCCGCCTTTACCGCTTCAATGCCTTTGATCGCGTCGATTTGATGCGAGCTGTATTTTCCCTGGCTCTCTTCCACGTCGGCGAACAACGGCCGGAGGACTTTGCGCGAGAAATACATGAGGACGCCGTAGAGCGGAGTGGTCGCGAGAAACGCCAGCATCAAGGACGTGCTATAGAGCATCATCAAACACAGCGCGCCGGTGAGTTGAATTAAAGCGAGCAGCGCACCGACTCCGTTGCCGACGGCGAATTGTCGAACTTGCCGCGCGCCATCAAGCCGGCGTTGAATGTCGCCGGTGCGACGACTCGTGAAGTAAGTCATCGGCAGCGACAAAAGCTGGCGACTTAGGAAATCGAGGATCGCGGTATCGAGACGGACCGCGGCGAACGAGAGCAGATATTCCTGCGCGAGCGAAGAAGCTTGCACAAAAAAGAGCACGGCTCCCATTCCCAGGAGAATTGTTTTGAGCAGGCCGATGTCTTTTTCGACGATGACCTTGTCCACCACCATTTCCGTGAAGACAGGGAAGAGCAGTGAAAGAATGCTGACGGCGACGGCCAGCAACAACACTTGCAACAAGATCCGGCGGAACTTGGCGAAAAAGGGGAACAGCCATGTGAGCGTGGCTTTTGATTCGGGCGCCTGCTCGAATGCGATTGTGTAATCGAACAAGGCGGCGTAACCGGACCATTTTTGTTCGAACTCCTTTCGCGGAATGCGGCGCAGGCCGGAGGCCGGATCGGCTACGCGAACGAATTTTTCATCGACATCGTACAAGACCATCCAGTGGTTGCCTTCCCAATGGACGATCGCTGGCAACGGAAGGTGCGGAAGATTACGCAACGAAACTTTGAGCGCGCGGGCCGCGAGACCAAGCTCTGTCGCCGCCCGACAAAGCGCTTTCAAGCTCGTTCCGTCCGTCGCGGTGTGACAGAGCTGACGAATGCGCGCGAGGCTGACCTTTCTCCCAAAATGCCGGCAGATCATTCCCAAGCTCGCCGCGCCGCAATCCATCTCATCGATCTGCGCAATGTGCTCGAACCGGCGAAGACGCTTTTTGTTTTTGCGGAAAAAACCGTTCTCATCGGCAAACGGTTCGGCGCCATTTTCGCTTGCCGTAGCAGCGGGTGTTTGTCCGTCTAAAGCCGTCTTGTCGTGTGTCGCTGCTTCAGCGGGAAGATTTTCCACCGTGAAATCGAGCGGGATGCGCGCTTCGGTCTTTGCCTGATATTGCGCGAGCCGTTCCTCGAGCAGGTTCTGGAATTCAGGGAAGCGCCGCTTCAGGTCTTGAACCGCATCGGGTTCGAGCGCCAGTAATTGGCACTCGGTGAACGCCTCGACCGAAGCGGCGCGCGCTGAGCCGTTCAAGATCGACAACTCGCCGAAGTAATCACCATCCCGATAAAACGCGAGGTTGTGTTCACGTCCATTATTCGCCAAAAATGCGCGCGCGCGCCCTTTCTCCAGAATGAACATTGGCCCGGCCGGATCGCCTTGCTTGATAATGAGTCCGCCCTTTTGGCAAACCATCGGGGTCAGATTCTCCATCATGCTGCGCAACGCCGGGACCGGCAGACGGCCGAAATTGCTAAACTGATAGAGAAAACCCTGCAGCGCTCGCTGCCGTCCCGTCATCTCGACGTGATGTCTCAGCTCGGGGATTTTCTTGAGCAGATCTAAAAACGCTTCACGATCGATGCGCACCAAGACCACCGCCGTGCTACAACGAACAGTCGCCTTTCGCGTTCCTCCTTCCGCCAGAGCAGCTTCGCCAAAACTGTCCCCCGGTCGGAGAGCGCCCAGTACGATCTCCTCACCGTTCGGCAGTATCTTCAGCGCGCGTGCGCGTCCGGAAGTCAGCACATAAAACGCGTCGGCTGGATCTCCTTCGCGAACAATGATCTCGCCAAACTCGTACTGTTCCTCCTGCAATAGCGGGCTGATTTTTTCGAATACCTCGTCGGGGAGGAATTGAAAAAACGAGGAGCGCCTCAGCGCGGCATCTTCTTCCGTGTTCATTACGCGTAGCTCATCGGCCCGTGCCATTGAATGTGATGGGAGACCAGTTTGGAAAAATGAAGATCAAGAACCCGTTTATCAACCCGTTCGCGGATCGCTGGATCCTCGGCGTTTGGCTCGATCTTTTCGATCATGCGCCAAAGCTGAAAACCGTCGCCGCGCGCGATCGGTTCGAGCACGCTTCCCTCCGGGACGCTGAGAAATGTTTGCTGAAGATCAGGCTCGATATCTTCGATCAAAAGTTGAACGCGCCGGTATGGATATCGCCCTTCCTTGGCGACTTCTTCCATGGAAAGTCCATCGACTGTTACGCAAAGCGACGCTTCGCTCGCCGCGTCCTTCGACTCCACTTCCAGCATTTCCACATCCAGTCGCGTCAACGGCAAACGCAAAGTGCCCATTTCACGCTGACGGATTTGCGGCGTAAGAAGTTCGGTGCGGATTCGGTTATGAATTGCTTCCAACCGCAACATCTCGTTCAACCACTGCTCGTCCCGTCCAAGTCGGTTCAGCCAAGCGGGCAACTTTTTCCCATCGATTTCCGCACGTTTGAAGAATTGCTCTTTTTCTGCCGCAAGATCGACATCGGTATTTTTCGATTCCTGGAATCCGGCCACGCGCCAGCTCAATCGCGTTGCTAGCCGATCGAACTCGCCTAAAAGAATGAGCTCTGCCCTAAGCCACGCGCGCATTTCCTCAGACGCGGAAAGATAGTCGGCGGCTTGAGCCTGAACCGTGTCCTGCAAGCTGTTTTTCCAATAGTGCCGCGAAAAATAAGCGCCAAACTCATCCATCGTAAGGCCACGCGCCTCGAGCCATTGCTCCGTTTCCTCCGCAGTGATCAAGTCGTGGTCGTAGCGAAACGCTTCCACTGCTGCGTCCACGACCGACTCATCCATCTCCACGTCGCCAGATTGGTTTTCGCTCGCGACGCAACGAAGCAGTTCCTTCCAGGTTGGCTCCAGCTCACCGCGAAAAAGAGCGGCATCAATGACGTCCCGGTCCGTGTAGGAAATGTGCCCACACGTAAAGACGGCGGCGCCTTCTTGTAAGGCAGGCTGGCTCTCTGGCTTGGACACGAGTCGGACTTTTACTCGAAGTCCTTGTGACAAGTCGAGCCTACAATGCGCCTCTTGGCCTAATTGTGAGACACAAGGGCAACTTATTGGGCCACTGGCCATAAGGGCCCGATCTTTGTAACTTCTCAGCAGAGTTGAAAGCGGTCAGCGTCCGTTGGCAGGATTTGAGGTATTTGCGGGCGTCTCGGTCCTCTTATCTCGCGCTGGTCGCATCTCTACCGGTGACCCTGAAGCACAATTTTCGCACCAGTGCCGCTTGGAGGCATCCAGCCGCTTTCTCATTCCGCAATGATCGCAAACAAAGACTTCTTTCCTCACTGCGACTTCATATATCACGCGGGAGATTGCCGCGCCATCCAAAGGGCCAAATTCCAGGCCTTGCGAATGCCGATAACGAGAAACAGGATGACAGCGAGTGGCTTCTGTAAATCGAAGGCCGGCGGCGAGAACTACCTTGGAGGAGTTAATGGCGCGGAAAGCGCCAGCTCGACTCCTCGGAACTCACGCCGGCTGTGATTTGGAATTTATCATTCCCGACGGTGCCCTGGATATAGGCCTGCTTGGTCTCGTAACCGAATTTACCAATCGTTGTCCCGTATAAAACGCCCATTTCCCCGCTGGAATAAAGATCCCGATTCGATCGCGAGTAATCCACCTCGCCGGGTAAATCCTTACTATCTATCGGAGAGGCGTTCCGTTTCGGTACTTCTACAGCGCTCACCAACGCGACCGGAAAAATATCGAGTGGCATCATTCCTATCCGAGCCAATTCGCTCGAAACAGGAAAGCGCCGTCCGTCCAGAAGGGTCGGCACCGGTAGGCCATGAATCAAAACTGCACTATCCACCGTGCTGAAGATATCCGGTTGATAAAGGGTCAGCACGGCAGCGGCGTCCAGCGCGCTGGTGCCGCGCAATTGTTCGAGCGCGATCGTTTCATCTTCGGTTTGCTGCGCCGCCAGGGGAAGGCAAAGACTGAGAAAGCCGAGAACGCCAGGAAGTGCGCGTTTTATCATGAGAGAATTCTCAGCCAAAAAGCCGCGAGCGCCAGCGAATATTTATCCCTCAACCATCAACTGTGAGATCGATGTCGCCGCTATAATCAGCTTTCTAGCTGTCTTTCAAGTGTTCCCTGAAGTAATCGATCGTTTTCCTGATTCCTTCGTCGAACTGGACTTTTGGTTCCCAGCCGAGAACGTTTTTCGCGCGGGTGATGTCGGGCTGGCGAACTTTCGGGTCGTCCACCGGCAATGGTTTGTATTCGATTTTCGATTTTGCGCCGGTGATGCGAAGGATTTCCTCGGCAAATTGTTTGATCGTCATCTCGCGCGGGTTGCCGATGTTGACCGGTTCGTGGAAATCGCTCATCGCGAGTTGGAAAATTCCGTCGATCAAGTCGGAGACGTAACAGAACGAGCGCGTCTGCGAGCCGTCGCCGAAAATGGTGAGCGGCGTTTCGCTTAAGGCCTGCCCGATAAACGCGGGCACAACGCGGCCATCGCGCAGACGCATGCGTGGACCGTAAGTGTTGAAGATGCGCACGATCTTCGTGTCGATCTTGTGATAACGGTGATAGGCCATGGTCATCGCTTCGGCGAAACGTTTCGCTTCATCGTAAACGCCGCGCGGTCCGATCGGGTTGACATTGCCCCAGTAATCTTCCTTTTGCGGGTGGACCAGCGGATCGCCGTAACATTCCGAGGTGGATGCAAGAAGGAAGGCGGCCTTCTTGGCTTTGGCCAGGCCGAGGGCGTTGTGGGTGCCGAGCGCGCCGACTTTCAATGTCGGAATTGGCAGCTCGAGGTAATCGATCGGGCTGGCCGGCGAAGCGAAATGGAAGATGTAGTCGATCTTTTCTTCCGGCAGCATGATGAAGTTGGAAACGTTGTGCTTGATAAAACGGTAATCGGCGTTGCCGACGAGATGTCCTATGTTAGCGAGGTTGCCGGTGATGAGATTGTCGATCGCGATGACGCTGTGGCCTTCCGCAAGCAAACGGTCGGTCAAATGCGATCCCAGAAATCCGGCGCCGCCGGTGACGACGGAAATTGGGTTGGATTTCTTCGCAGACATCGGGCGTTAACTAACGGCTGAGCAAGGAATATGCGAGGAAGAATTGGGAAAAGACTGCCGACAATTTCCTTTACAGGAAAGCCATCGCTTCGTCAGCCTGAGCAGCGTGCGATGGCTTCCCCCCGCCCTGCTAATCCTCCTGCTTCTGCCACGCCTCTGGGCCCAGGAACAGGAACGCAAACTGATCGATCGGTTGCTCAAACCGGACCTGACGTTGCAGAACAGCGCGCAAAACAAGAAATTCGTGATCAGAAGCACTTCGGAAGATCGACCGTTGAAGTCGAGAAGATTTTTCTGGCAGGAGAAAACGATCACGAAAAGTATTTCGGACACGCGCGATTTTTCTCCACGGTCATTTTACACCCGACCCTTCAACAACACGAAGGGTGTGGCTGGCAGTCTGTCTGCGAAAACTGCGCCCAGGTCACACCTCGCGTTTGGAACGCAGACAGCAAGAGGAGTTCGCCGAGCCGCGGATGGCGACAAAAAAGTAAATGGCCGCGACTTCGCCGGTAATCGGCCGTTTCTCGGTCAGGGAAAAAGCCAAAAGGCTCTCAGCACCCAGGATAAGCCGTTGACCATCGAGCAGGTGCGCGAATTACTGAACAAAAACAAATAGCGCGGTTACCGGTGCTGCACTATTCCGTAATGGATCATGCAACCGGCTGAAGCTCTCGCCTCTCTCAAGCAAGGCGCCGCCCAAATCATCAGCGAAGCCGAGTTACAACAGAAACTCGCACTGGGCCGGCCGTTGCGCGTGAAGCTCGGGGTCGATCCGAGCACCACCGACCTCCATCTGGGACATTCGATTGTCTTGCGCAAGCTCCGGCAATTTCAGGATCTCGGTCACCAAGCTGTTTTGATCATTGGCGATTTTACCGGCATGATCGGCGATCCGAGTGGGCGTTCAGCGACGCGTCCGCAATTGACTCGCGAAGAGGTAATGAAAAACGCCGAGACTTATCGGGACCAGGCCTTCAAGATTCTCGATTCGGCGCGAACTGAAACCGTTTTCAACGGCGACTGGTTCCGAAAAATGAATTACGAGGAGGTTATCCGATTGAACAGTCGCGTCACTCTGCAGCAGATGCTCCAACGCGAAGACTTCCACGCGCGGATCGAAAAGCAGCAGGCGATTCATGCGCACGAGATTCAATACCCGATCATGCAAGGCTGGGATTCGGTCATGGTAAAAGCAGATGTCGAATTGGGCGGGACCGACCAGCTTTTCAACATTTTGGTCGGACGCGATTTTCAAAAAGAGGAAGGCCAGCCGCAGCAGGTCGTTTTTCTCCTTCCGATTCTCGAAGGACTTGATGGCTCGAAGAAGATGAGCAAGAGCCTCGGGAACTTTGTCGGCATCAGCGAGTCCGCGTCCGAGATTTTTGGAAAACTGATGAGCATCTCGGATGAGTTGATGGCGCGTTATTATCCGCTGCTACTGGAACGTTCGTTGTCCAAGGAAGCGCATCCACTCGAAGCCAAGAAGCAACTCGCCTTTGAGATCGTCCAAACCTACCACTCGGCCGACGCCGCCAAGAGAACGCTGGATGAATGGAACGCGCGTTTCAGCGAGAAGCGATTATCAGATGCCGAGCTGCCCGAGTTTGCGGCGCAAGATCGCGATGGCGTCACCATCGTGGTAAGCGCTTACTCCGAAGCTTTCGAGATCACGAAATCACGCGCGGATGCTCGCCGCTTAATCGAACAAGGCAGCGTGCAACTCGACGGGAAGAAAGTTACCGATTCCAAGGCAGCACTTTCTCTTCGAACCGGTCAGGTGCTGCGCCTCGATAAGACCCGCGCGGTGCGAATCAAATAAAGAACAAAGAGCACGAGCCCTTCGGCTTCGTGCTCTTCGCAAGAGAGATTGATTGTCGATCTACGCTGCTGCGGCCTCGAACATTGGCAATCCGGGCGCAGGCTCAAGGTAAGGCATCGCAATGCCCTCGAAGTGTGCGCGGATGCTGCGCAACTCCGAAGTCAGGATTGCGTCGACGAAATGGAAACGCCGATCAAGCCACGCGAACAGCTTGTTCTTGATTTCGTAATGAGCGGCCAGCGTCACTTCGGTGCAGTTCGGCCGGATCTCGGCGAAATCGACGAGCCCCATCAAATCGATGTTCCCTCCCACTGATTCGAAGGCGAACTGATCCGGCGACTCGCTATCAACCGCCAGAAGCACCGTGCGGCCTTGAAAGCTCAACGGGCCGCGGAAACTGAAATCAACCGTTTTCGATGAAGTAACGGTTGCTTTCGTCACCATAAGAAACTGCCGGCGATAGGAGTGAATGGTGGCGAGCCGCGCTTTGCACTCGGCCAGCGACTGACTCATGTGTAGTGTCTTTTGTAGGAGCATGATAAGTATGGTTTGAGGGAATATTTAGCAACGCGGGTGCCACCATGTTTCTACGAGGGAAGGCTAGTTTCGGAGAGCGATTTCGTGTAAATTTAATTTACACTTGTGTCCGTTTCAGTGACGTTTCTGACTTGCCCAAGCACCTCGTTATCTGCTCCCATTCCGGCGGTAACTCGCTCATGTTTTCCGCCAATCCAGAGATGACCGGGACACCGACAATGCGCCTCAGAATGTCTACGTTCGTCGAAACCGCGATGCCTTTTTGACCCGGGGGATTGTTGATCACCAGGCCGGCGCATTTGA
Source organism: Spartobacteria bacterium (assembly GCA_003167365.1). GTDB lineage: Bacteria > Verrucomicrobiota > Verrucomicrobiia > Chthoniobacterales > UBA10450 > Palsa-1382. The sequence continues at coordinate 246,018 of PMTM01000003.1, forward strand.
GTCCGTGATCACGCACGCTGTTTGTTGTAAGCATGGAATGGTTCAGACAGCCCAGACGATTTTGAGCGACAACTAGCACCGGCAATTTCATTTCCGCCGCCAAATCGCTAACAAAATAATTAGCCCGAATCGGCACGAGCCAGCCGCCCACTCCTTCCACCACCACGCAATCGAATCGCCGTTGAAGATCGGCCATCGCTCCGAGCACGCGCGGGATATCGATGTCGACGTGCTCAACAAGAGCAGCCGCGAACGGCGCCGCCGGCGTTTTCAACCAAATCGGGTTGATTTCGTCAATCGTTAATCCTTCGCTCCCGGCGGCCAGAAGAAGTTGTGCGTCCTGACGATCGCCACAGCAAATTGGCTTCATCCCAACGCACCGCAGACCCGACGCGCGCAACAAACGCAAGAGCTGCACGACCGTATGCGTTTTTCCGACAGCTGTATCCGTGCCGGTGACGAACAAGCTCACGCTGGTTGCCACCTAAGCCGCCACCGCGCGACTGGCTTCGATGGTTTGCATCATCGACCGAAAAATCTTCACGCCGTCAGCGCTGCCCAATCTCTCGTCGGAAGCGCGGTCTGGATGCGGCATTAACCCGAAGACGTTACGTTCGCGATTACAAATCCCGGCGATGTTTTCGATCGAGCCGTTCGGATTCGCTTCCGGAACCACGCGTCCCTGGCCATCCGAGTATCGCAGGATGACTTGTCGATCCTCGTTGAGCTGGCGCAAAGTCTCCGGATCGGCATAGAAGCAGCCCTCGCCATGCGCAATCGGCAGGCGCAAAAGCGTTCCTCCCGGAATCCCCTGTGTGAAAGGCGAATCCGGAACTTCAACTCGCGTTGTTACCACCTCGCAGATGAAGCGCAGGGATCGATTCCGCACGAGAGCACCCGGCAGCAGTCCGGCTTCGCATAAAACCTGGAAACCGTTGCACGTTCCGAGCACGAGCTTGCCGGCGCGTGCATCGTTCAACACTGCTTTCATAATCGGCGAAAACCGCGCGATCGCGCCGCAGCGCAGATAATCGCCGTAAGCAAATCCGCCCGGCAAAACGATTGCATCAAAACCGCGCAGCGACGTTTCCTTGTGCCAGACGTATTCAGCACGCAATCCTTGAATTCCATTGATCGCCGCGATGCAATCCTGGTCGCAATTTGAGCCGGGGAATTGAATGACCGCGAATTTCATGTCGATCTAACGAGCCATCGCATAACGGGCGGCGCGCTGCTCTTCATGATAATCGTTTACGACAAGGCAGGCATGAATGATTCCCGGAATCCATCCCAGCAAAGTCAGAACAATACTGAGTAGAAAACTTCCCAGCCGCCCCGTCATCAGCACGGCGACCGGCGGAAGCACGATACAGAAAAAATATCGCAATGCTTTCATCGACCTACTTTCCCTTTTTTCTGCTTTCCTGCTTCGCCCTTCTGCAGCTCGTAATCTTCGATCACCGGATTGGAAAGCAGATTGCGGCAAAGTCCATGCAGCCGTTTCTCGAGATCGCCATCTTCTCCTTCGAGATCGATCTCAAGATATTTGCCGATGCGAACGCTGCGAACTTCCGGCATTCCCAAGTGCTTCATTGCGTCCCGGACAGCGGCGCCCTGCGGATCGAGCACTGCTTCTTTTGGCATCACCACCACGCGAGCTTTCATTGTGTAAACGTAGTGCGGTGTCACACCAAGACGCAAGTAGCTAAGACGCTTGACTGAATTAAGACTTTTCGTCAGCATCGCTTTTCCCCTTAGAATCTATCCCCCTAACTCAACCCCCATGAAGCTCATGAAAAAATCCAGATCCATAGATCTATTTTCGAACACCGCGAACGCATCGGGCAATTTCTCCGCGATGTTTGGCGCGCTCGGCCTAACTGCGGCGCTATTCTTATCAAGTTGCTGCAAGCCGCCGGATAACATCGGTTCGCAGCCAGTGACTTTGCGTCCGCAACAAACGTCAATGTGGTGTTGGGCGGCCAGTGGCCAGATGGTGATGGAGTTCTTGGGCGTCAACGTCACGCAGTGCGACGAAGCGAACAAACGCTTCGGTCATACAGATTGCTGTGACGCGCCCACACCCAACGCTTGCGTTAACGGTGGCTGGCCCGAGTTCGACAAGTACGGGTTCACTTTCAAAACTACGGCCGACGCACCGTTGACTTGGGATCAGCTGAAGAATCAAATCTACTGCAGTAAGAAGCCATTTGCCTTCTCCTGGCATTGGACCGGAGGAGGAGGCCACATGATGGTCGTCACCGGTTACCTTACGATTGACGGAACCAAGTATGTCAGCGTCAACGATCCCTGGCCGCCAAACGTAGGCGATCAATACAACACGACCTATGATAATTACGTGAGCGGAGCCGACCACACTCACTGGAACGATTACTACGACGTTACAAAACAATAAAGGAGTCCCCCATGCGATCATTCATTCTTATAGTTTCGTTAGTCGCGGGAGCCACCATCGTGGCCGCGCAGCAAACCGTTCAAACCAACGTGAAAGAAACCGAGGCCATCGCTTCTCGTTCACTTGAAACATTCCGGCAACTTGCGAACACAGGAAACTTCAAGACCATGGGTTTCGAGTCGGCCGAAGAAGCGGCCGGGGCGACGTTGGGCGAACCCATCGCCGTCTCGATGGTGACACTAGAGGATTTGCGCGCCTATCAATCCGGCTCTGATCCTGAGAAACTGCTCAAACCATCCGATAAAGTGATTTATCCGGTTTCGTCGAAAGACCAAGTGCGCTCTTCCATCACAGTTCAGAAAACGAACGAAGGCTGGAAAGCCACCGAGTTCGGCAGACCAAATCTTGCCAAACTGCTCACGAGCGCGCTTCAGCGCAGCTCCACCGCCAACCAGGTTCCTGCGAACGCCCATTTCGCGGTGCAAATTCCCGCGCTCAACGCCTATTTCACGGCCTATCGCGCAAACGGGAAACTGATGCTGACCTCGGTAATCGACGATTCAGGATTAAACCTGGCAGCTGGCAGGACCCTGCCGGCGGAGGAAGTGTTTGGTGCACTCGCGCCTATCGCGCAAAAATACAACGGTCTGCCAATGTAAAGCGCGGCGGTTTCTTGCTGTTTCGAACGTAAGGCCCGCAGCTTAAGCTGCGGCGCGTCGCTTTTGTTTAACCAAAGACGATGTCGATCTTCGCGCGCCGTTGGAACCGCGTTTCACCCTTACCGACTTACTCCGATTCAAGCTTTCCTGTAGAACTTTAACCAGATCGACAACGTTCGTGCTCGGCGGTGGCGCAACGGCTCGCGCGGGAATCTTTTTGTTTTTCGCTTTTTGCTCGATTACCTCAAGCATCGCGGTGCGGTATTCATCGCGATATTTCTCCGGCTCCCAATCGCTCGACATGCTGTCGATCAAGGCTTGCGCCATCTTCAATTCCTTTTCGTTCAGAGCTGTAGAGGGTCCGCGATTCAATTCTTCCGCGCTCAGAATCTCACTGGCGAAATGCATCAACTCCAAAATCAGAAACAAGCCGTCGGGCTTGACCGCAGCGAGATGCTCCCGATTGCTAATCACTACCTTGGCGATGCCGATCTTGCCGGTTCCGCTCAGTGCTTTGTGTAAAAGCGCGTAAGCTTTCTCGCCGCCTTTTTGCGGTTCGAGAAAATACGGCTTGTAGAAAAACTTCGGATCCACTTGGTGAAGATCGACGAAATCGGTGATGTCGATGGAATGAGTCGATTCGATTTTTACTTTCTCGAAATCTTCGTCACTCAACACAACATACCGGCCGCGTTCGTACTCGAAGCCTTTTACGATCTCTTCCGTAGCCACTTCTTTCGAATCCGCTTCGGCCACCTTCTTGTATTTGATCGGGCTGAGATCGGTGCGGCGTAGCTGACGAAAACTTAGCTTCTCCTCGCGCGTGGCGGGATAAACCGCGATCGGAATGTAAACCAATCCAAAGCTGATGCTGCCTTTCCAAGTCGGACGCATAAATCTTAGAGCGGGAATGTCGTTTCCATCAATTGTGAATAAATGTCAATAACCTTCTTGTGGAAGCTTATTCACTAAGCACGAAGTGTTCCCACATTGCGGGAGCACCGAACAAGAAAAAAAAGCCTCGCAATTCCTACAAGGTCGTCCTCACGACGCAAAGAGATTGAGCATTTCGCGATGACGGGGGCAATCTGTAAGTCGCGCTAGTTTTCTCGCCCGACCTCTATCGCATCCTTGTCTTCGCGCAGGCCCAGAAAGACCGGTTGGCGCAGTTTTCCATCGCGCGTCCACTCCGCGAACTTGATTTGAGCAACAAAGACGGGATTCACCCAATGCATCTTCTTCATCATGGATGGGGTGATGCCTTGCACCCATTGGCCCCCCTGTTTTGAAGGCAGGTCGGCAAAAGGACAATCGCTACGTCGTTCCTTCTGAAATTTCTTGTACAACATCGCCAACGACTGCGACGTAAAACCGCTGCCGACTTTGCCCGCGAACAAGAGTTTCCTGTCCTTGTAGTAACCGACCAGGATTGCGCCGAAGTATTTTCGCGATCCGCCCGGCGGCGTGTACCCGCCAATAACGAATTCCTGTTCGTTAACGCATTTTAGTTTGATCCAGGCCCCGCTTCGCCGTCCGGGTTCGTAAACAGAATTCTCTTTCTTGCCGACAAGTCCTTCGAGCCCGCGGCGTTTTACTTCTGCTAGTAACTTTGGCGCATCCGAACCGATCTCTCCGGAAAAACGAATGGGATCGCCGGCGCCTGCGCAGATCCTGGAGAGGATTTCCTTGCGTTGCACAAGAGGTAACTTGATCAAGCTCCTGCCTTCGAGCTGAGGCAGATCGAAAACGTAAAAGCAGATCGGCGCCTCTTGTCTCTCCATTTCATGCGCCTGCAGGAGTTGAAATGAGGAGCGGCCTTCCTTATCCAGCGCAACAATTTCACCGTCGATTACACACTCGTGAAGTGGCAATTTCTTCACTGCGTCCGCGATTTCGGGAAACCGTGTGCTCAATTCATTTTCGTTTCGCGACATTAAATTTACTTTGCCGCGATTTTTCATGGCGATCGCGCGAATACCGTCGAATTTCAGTTCGTAGATCCAGTCACCAGCTGTCGGTGGAGTCTCCACCAAACGCGGTTTCATCGGTTCGACGAAACGCGGTTTCGCCTTAGGCAGCGACTCAGGTAGGGACGGATCTCCGAGCCGTCCGTCAAAATGCGCTTTGTCTTTGATTTGTCGGCGCGCTCGGAGATCGCGCCCTACCTTTGATTTCGGCAAGCGACGCGCCTGCCCGACAATCTTTTTGATCCGCGCCTTGAATGAATCCGGTTCGTCGCCTGGACGGTTTGATTGCCACTCCGCGTCGCGCTCTTCACCGATCTGCTTCATGGTCCGGTTGGTCTTCACCGATTGATCGTCCAATTTCTTGGAAACCGGCTTAACGCTCGAACCGGTTTTTATGATCAGCCAATTCTTTCCTCCATCGCCGCGAATGCGAACGAGAGTCCATTCGCCTTTTGCTTTCTTCCCGTCGAGAACGAGATGGAGCCGGCCTTCGCGCCAAGCTTTGAGCGGCTGCTCGCCGTAAACGTAATAGTTGCCCCGGTCCCACAACATGACGGTGCCGCCGCCGTATTGTCCCTTTGGAATCAGGCCTTCGAACGTGGCGTATTCGACTGGATGATCTTCCACTTCGACGGCGAGATGTTTCTCGCTCGGCTTCCAGGGCAAACCTTTCGGGACCGCCCACGATTTCAGAACGCCGTCCATCTCCAGACGGAAATCGTAATGCAACCGGCTGGCATCGTGTTTTTGAATGATGAACCGTGATGCGCCTTTCACCGCTTTCGGCAAAGGCTTTCCGCCTTTCGGCTCGGCCGTTTTTCCGAAGTCGCGCTTTCGTTTGTATTCAACCAGTCCCATCGGAGGTTGAATTTATCGGCGATGGCAGATGCCGCTACAGGATTAAACGATAGCCTGCCGCGATCTACGCCGCCGTTGTTGCGGCTTCGTCCTCGAGCGGTTCGCCCACAAGATAACGCGTGAAACGCCGGATAACGATGTTCTCGCCCAGTTCGGCAATCTTCGCCTTAGCGAGGTCGTTGATTGTCTGATCGGGATTCTTGATAAATCCCTGCTCGAGCAAACAAACGGTGCTGTAAAACTTGTCTAGCTTTCCATCGACAATCTTGCCGACAACATTTGCCGGCTTGTCCTTTACCTGCGCCTGATAAATCTCGCGTTCCGTTTCAATTGTTTTAGGCGGAACCTGATCGCGGCTGACGTAAAGAGGATGAGCAGCCGCGATGTGCAGAGTGATGTCTTTGACAAAGGCGCGGAAGTTTTCATTCTTGGCCACGAAGTCAGTTTCGCAATTGACCTCCAAGAGCACACCGACTTTTCCTTGCAAATGAATGTAGGAAGCGACGATGCCTTCTTTGGTCGCGCGCGACGCCTTCTTGCCCGCGCTCGCGATGCCTTTTGTGCGCAGAATTGTCTCGGCCTTTTCAAAATCGCCGCCGGCTTCGGCCAAAGCGCGTTTGCAATCCATCATGCCCGCGTTCGTTTTCTCGCGGAGTTGCTTAACCAGTTGTGGGTTGATTTCCATTAAGAAGTTGAATCGTTGAGATGTTGAATGGTTGAGTAGGAGCCTTAAAGGGCGAGTAAGCGAGATTTCTCTCAACTTCTCAACACTTCAACAACTCACCTGCCGTTTACGCGGACACGCCGGACATTTCCATCTGCTCGCGAATTTTCGCTTCGCCGCTCGCGGAAACAATTGCGTCAACCAGCTTTTGCAAAACGATGCGGATTGCGCGAATCGCGTCGTCATTGCCGGCAATCGGATAATCGATCACCTCAGGATCGGCATTTGTATCCACAATTGCGACCACCGGAATTCCAAGCCGGCGCGCTTCGTTGACTGCGTTCTGCTCGCGCGGGGTGTCGATGATAACAAGCGCATCGGGCAACTGCGCCATGTCGAGAATGCCTTCGAGATTGCGCCGCAGCTTGGCCGCTTCGCGGTTAAGCGCCGCGATCTCCTGTTTTCCCATTTTCTTGTAGTCGGGCGACTTCTCGATGTCCTCAATGAACTTCAGACGCCCAATGCTCTTGCGAATGGTGGCCAGGTTGGTCAGCGTGCCACCGAGCCAGCGCTGATTAACGTAGAATTGTCCGCATGCCAGCGCTGCTTCTTTGATCGCTTCCTGCGCCTGTTTCTTGCAACCGACAAACAGGATCTTGCCGCCACGCTTCGTCAGCTCCTGCAAAAAATCGGTCGCACGCTGCAATTGACGCACGGTCTCATCCAGATTGATGATGTAAATCTGATTCCGCTTCTCGAAAATGTACGGCCGCATCTTCGGGTTCCAGCGCTTGGTCTGGTGCCCAAAATGCACGCCTGCCTCCAATAATTCAGGCACTAATTCTGTGGTATTTGCCATAAAGAGAAAACCGCGCCGGCGAGGTGCCGCAACGGGACTAGAAAGATGCTACAGCAATACGGGTATGGCAAATTTTTTCACCAATTGGATCGGCGATAACGGAGGCTTTCAATCTTTACTTCTGTAACAGTGGGCCATAGCTAGCGGCAAAATCGACTCGCGGCAATACCAAAAGTTTAAGGCAATCGCAGAAATAAGCGGCTTACTTGCAGGATTCGGCGTAACGGCCAAGCACCCAACAAAAATCGGAGAGCCGGTTTAAGTAGCGAAGAATTTCTCCGTTAACGTCCTTTCCGTCGCTCATCAACGCCGCGACGCTTCGCTCCGCCCGCCGACAGATTGTCCGCGCGAAATCGAGTGCCGCCGAGACAGCATTTCCTCCGGGAATCACCCAATCTTTTGGATATAGCGATTTATCCTTTTCAAGATCGACAATCACCGACGTGAGGCGATCGACCATCAACGCAGTGGTGAGTTTGAAGCCATCTTTCACGTATCGATCGATATCTTCGCGCGCGGTCGCCAGTTCGCCCATCAAAGTGATCAAATCCTTTTGCGCGGCCAGAATTTCTTTTGCAACGAATTCGTTTTCGCTAACGACGCGAACCAAGCCCAGAGCGGCGTTTAGTTCGTCCACGCAACCACACGCTTCGACCCGAAGATCGGTCTTGGAGACACGCCGGCCGTACATGAGCGAGGTCTCGCCCTCATCGCCGGTCTTTGTCACGATCGACATGTCGATCTAACTGGAGCGATGGAGTAATGGCACTCCATCACTCCATTGATTGCTACCCAATCGCCGGTTGCGGCTCCGGTTCGTCCATGATCGCAGCGCCGATCGGCTCACCCTTCTCGACGAGTTTGATCTCGCGATGCTGGGGAAAGCCGGTACCCGCTGGAATTAAGTGACCCATGATCACATTCTCTTTGAATCCGCGCAGCCTGTCGATCTTGCCCAGCGTCGCCGCTTCGGTAAGAACGCGCGTCGTGTCTTGGAAGGACGCGGCTGAAATAAAGCTGTCGGTTTCGAGCGAAGCCTTGGTGATGCCGAGCAGGACTGGCGTTGCTTCCGCCGGTTTTCCACCCTGCTCTACCACGCGGGCGTTTTCCGCTTCGAAATCGAGCCGGTCGACTTGATCGCCCCAGAGCAACGAGGTGTCGCCCGGATCGGTGATCTTAACCTTGCGCAACATTTGCCGCACAATGATCTCGATGTGCTTGTCGTTAATCTCGACGCCTTGGAGCCGATAAACTTCCTGCACTTCGTTCACCAAATGTTCCTGAAGATCCTGCGGACCGCAGACTTCGAGGATTTCGTGCGGCACCATCGGGCCTTCGGTCAGCTGCTGACCTTTCTTCACGAAATCGCCTTTGAACACGATGATGTGCTTGGTCAGCGGAATGAGATGTTCCTCTTCGGTCCCTGTCTCCGGATCTTTCAAAATGAGCTTCCGTTTTCCGCGCGCTGTGCCGCCCATTTCGACCGTGCCATCGATCTTTGCAATCTCAGCCGCATCTTTTGGCCGGCGTGCCTCGAATAACTCAGCCACGCGCGGCAGACCGCCGGTGATATCTTTGGTCTTGGCAATTTTTCGCGGCGTTTTGGCGAGTAATGCGCCGCCGCGGATCTTCTGACCTTCCTCGACGACGACGTGTGCGCCCGCTGGAATTGAATAGCTGGAAAGCACCTCCTTTTTGTCGCCAATAATGACGATCTGCGGGTGCAAGTCTTCCTTATGCTCGATGATGACCGTTCCCATCAGACCGGTCGCTTCATCGACGTCGCGCTTGATCGTGACGCCCGCGATCATGTCGCGGAACTCGACCTTACCAGCTTTTTCGGTAAGAATCGGCACGTTGTACGGATCCCATTGCACGAAAGTCTCGCCCTTCTTCACGCTCGCACCCTCGGCCTTCGAAATCATCGAGCCGATGACGACGTTGTAACGCTCGAGCTCGCGGCCCTCGGCGTTGTGCACGCTGATCGAGCCGTTCTTATTCAACACGATCCAGCTGCCGTCCAATGCTTGAACGGTGCGCAGATCGTTGAACTGAATGGCTCCGTCGTTTTTCGCCTTGATAATCGGCTGCTTGAACGTCTGGCTCGCCGTGCCGCCAATATGGAACGTACGCATGGTCAACTGCGTGCCCGGTTCCCCGATCGATTGCGCGGCAATGATGCCGACCGCTTCTCCCAGTTTCACATATTGGCCGGTCGCAAGATTGCGCCCGTAGCACATCGCACAAACGCCGCGGCCGCATTCGCAAGTAAGCACGGAGCGAATCTTCAATTGCTCCACGCCGATGCGCTGTAAATCATTCGCGATCTTCTCATCGATCAGTTGATTGGCTTTGACGATCTTCTTTTTCTTTTCGACTGGATCGACAATCGTTTCGCAACTGACGCGGCCGATGATGCGCGTGGCAAGATCGACAACCTCTTCGTCGCCCTCATAAATCGAGCGAACAAGAATGCCGTTAACGGTGCCACAATCCATCTCGTTGATGATTACGTCCTGTGAAGCATCCACGAGTTTGCGCGTGAGATAACCGGAATCGGCCGTCTTCAGCGCGGTATCGGCCAGACCTTTGCGCGCGCCGTGGGTGGAAATGAAATATTCCAGCACGCTCAAACCTTCGCGGAAATTTGAAGTGATCGGACGCTCGATAATTTCGCCGGAAGGTTTCGCCATCAAACCGCGCATGCCGGCAAGTTGTCGGACCTGTTGACGATTTCCGCGCGCTCCCGAATCCACCATCAAATATACCGGATTCAACTCTTTGCGGCCCTCGTTGTGTTCGAGGGTGCGGAACATCACGCTGGATATTTCGTCGCCGGCGTGCGTCCAAATGTCGATGATCTTGTTGTAACGCTCACCATCCGTGATGATGCCTTTGCGGTATTGCTGTTCGACCTGGCGGATCTGCCGGTAGGCGTTCTCGAGTTCCGTCTGCTTCTCTTTCGGAATAATCATGTCCGAAATACCGATCGAGATGCCGGCCCGCGTGGCCTCGGTAAATCCAAGTTCCTTTAACTGATCGAGTGTTTCGACCGTGCTTTGCTGACCTGCCACTTGATAGCAACGCCAAATAATGTCGCTGAGTTGTTTCTTGCCCGCCGGCTTATTGAAGAAGCCGAGCTTTTTCGGCCAGATTTGATTGAAGATGACTCGCCCCGCCGTGGTATCGATGACGCGCGTATCTTTGTTCCCGTAAACCGTGTCTTGACCGAAATCAGGGTTTCTAAAGCGAATGCGGTCGTGGGTTTTGACCGCTCCTTCTGCCATGGCGAATTCGACCTCCACTGCTTCAGAAAACAACGAAAGGTGTTGGCCTTCCTTCTTTACGCCGCGCGGAGCTTGCGTGAGATAATAGCAGCCGAGCGTAATGTCTTGCGACGGCGTGGTGATTGGCTTGCCGCTGGACGGCGAGAAAATATTGTTCGGCGCGAGCATCAACATGCGCGCTTCCAGTTGCGCCTCGACCGAGAGCGGCACATGCACGGCCATCTGATCGCCATCGAAGTCGGCGTTGTAAGCCGTGCAAACAAGTGGATGAATGCGAATCGCTTCGCCTTCGATCAGTTGCGGCTCGAAAGCCTGGATCGACAATCGATGCAACGTGGGCGCGCGGTTCAAGAGCACAGGATGTCCACGCGTGACTTCGTCGAGAATGTCCCAAACTTCGGGCGTTTGCCGCTCGATCATTTTCTTCGCGCTGCGAACGGTGTGGACGTATCCGAGATCTTTCAATCGGCGAATGATGAATGGTTCGAAAAGAACGAGCGCCATCTTCTTCGGCAGACCGCACTGATGCAGTTTCAGTTCGGGACCGATGACGATAACAGAACGGCCGGAGTAATCGACGCGCTTGCCGAGGAGATTCTGACGGAACCGTCCGCCCTTGCCCTTGAGCATGTCGCTGAGTGATTTCAGCGGGCGATTGCCGGCGCCGGTGACGGCGCGGCCGTGACGGCCATTGTCGAACAGAGCGTCCACCGCTTCCTGCAACATGCGCTTCTCGTTGCGGATAATGACGTCCGGCGTTTTGAGCTGAAGCAAATTCTTGAGCCGGTTGTTACGGTTGATGACGCGGCGATAAAGATCATTGAGATCGCTGGTGGCAAAGCGTCCGCCTTCGAGCGGAACGAGCGGACGCAAATCCGGAGGGATGACCGGCAGTACATCGAGAACCATCCAATCGGGACGCGCGTGCGAGTTTTGGAAGCCCTGCACCAGCTTGGTCCGTTTCGCCAGCTTCTTGCGAATCTGTTTGCTCTTGGTGGCGCCCATCGCCTTATCCAGCTCCTTGTTGAGCTTGTTCAGATCGATTTCCGCGAGCAGTTTTTTCACCGCTTCCGCGCCCATGCCGGCGACAAAGTCTTCGCCGTATTGCTCCTGCGCTTCGCGATATTCGACTTCGTTGAGCAGTTGGGTCTTTGTCAGCGGCGTCTTACCCGGATCGATGACGATGTAGTCTTCGTAATAGATCACGCGCTCGAGTTGACGCGCGCTCATGTCGAGCATGAGGCCCAGACGCGAAGGCATGCATTTGTAAAACCAAATGTGCGAAACGGGCACGGCCAACTCGATATGGCCCATGCGTTCGCGACGAACGCGCGCAAGCGTGACCTCCACGCCGCAACGGTCGCAGATCACGCCTTTGTGCTTGATGCGTTTGTATTTTCCGCAGGAGCATTCCCAATCGCGCGTCGGACCGAAAATGCGTTCACAGAAAAGGCCGCCCTTTTCCGGCTTGAAGGTGCGGTAATTAATCGTCTCTGGATTTTTGACTTCGCCTTTGCTCCACGACCTCATCGTGTCGCTCGAGGCAACACCGATCGCGACTTGATCAAAACCAACCGCACGCTCTTCTCCTACTAACTCACGCCAGGAATGTTCGTTCATGATTTGCTAAGAAACTGTCGATCTAAAAAAAATTAAGCTGCATCAAAGACGCTGGCAGGCGCTTGGCCGCCGACTTTGACGTCGAGACCGAGGCTTTGCATTTCCTTGATTAACACGTTGAAAGATTCGGGCGTGCCCGCTTCGAGCGAGTTGTCGCCTTTAACAATGGATTCGTAGATGCGGGTGCGGCCTTGCACGTCGTCGGATTTTACGGTGAGTAATTCCTGCAACGTGTAAGCAGCGCCGTAGGCCTCGAGTGCCCAGACTTCCATCTCACCGAAACGCTGGCCGCCGTACTGCGCTTTTCCGCCGAGCGGTTGCTGAGTGACGAGTGAGTATGGGCCAACCGCGCGCGCGTGAATCTTGTCCGCCACGAGGTGGCCAAGCTTCATCATATATATATAACCAACGACGACTTCCTGATCGAAAGCGTCGCCGGTGCGACCATCAAACAAACGCGCCTTTCCGTTTTCCTGCACCCAAGTGAAGCCTTCCTTCTTCTTCGCGTCCTTCAAATACTCGCGAATCTTGGCTTCCGAGATTCCGTCGAACACCGGAGTGGCGACTCTAAAGCCAAGGGCTTTCGCCGCTACACCTAAGTGCGTCTCCAAAACCTGACCAACGTTCATACGGCTCGGAACGCCAAGTGGGTTGAGGACGATTTCGACCGGTGTGCCGTCGGGTAAGAACGGCATGTCCTCTTCCGGAACAATGCGAGCGACGACGCCTTTATTGCCGTGCCGCCCAGCCATTTTGTCGCCGACACTGAGTTTCCGTTTGCTCGCGATATAAACTTTGACCTGCTTGATAATACCGGGATCGATGTCGTCACCGCTCTCCACCCGGTCCATCGAGCGTTCGCGCTCGAGCTCGAGCTCCGCGAACTTATGCTCGTACGAGGCAATGATTTCGCGAATCTTGTTCCGGATCGGACTGGGATCGATTTCGATGTGATCGTAGACGTTCGCCAGTTTGCGGAGAAGCGTCTTGGTGATCTTGCGATTCGCCGGAATAATAATCTCGCCGGTTTCGGCATTGACTACGTCGAGCGGAATTTTTTCTCCGAGAAGAATATTCGAAAGGGCATCGGTTAACTGCTCGGTCAATTCTTCCTTCTTCCGCCGGTTCTCTTCGTTAATCGACTTGAGCTGGCGCTTCGTCTCCGCCGGCGTGAGTTTTTCGCGCGAAACTTCGCGGCGCGAAGAAACTTTCACGTCCATCACGATTCCATACGTTCCGGATGGAACAGTCAGTGATGTGTCTTTAACGTCCGCGGCCTTTTCACCGAAAATTGCGCGCAACAAACGCTCTTCCGGCGCAAGTTCTGTCTCGCTCTTCGGTGTGATTTTTCCGACGAGAATGTCGCCCGGCTTCACTTCCGCGCCCACCCGCACGACGCCGTCCGGACCAAGATTGCGCAACGCTTCTTCGCTGACGTTCGGAATATCACGGGTAATTTCCTCCGGTCCGAGCTTCGTATCGCGCGCGCCGATCTCGAATTCATCAATGTGAATGGAGGTGTAAATGTCCTCTTTCACGACCTTCTCGGAGATCATGATGGCGTCTTCGAAGTTATAGCCATTCCACGGCATGAACGCGACGAGCACGTTGCGACCGAGTGCGAGCTCGCCTTGATCGGTGTTCGGTCCGTCGGCAATGACCTGGCCCTTCTTCACGTGCTGCCCTTTGTGCACGATCGGTTTTTGGTTCACGCACGTGCCCGCATTCGAGCGCATGAACTTGCGCAGTTCATAAACGTGAACGCCGGCCTCGGCATCGGTCTTTAATTTCTTTCGGTGCTCGGGCATGTGCCCGTCTTTTGTGACAACGATTTGATCGGCCGTGACCGAAGCGACTTTCCCGCTTTCAATCGCGATCAAAACCGCGTGTGAATCCCGCGCCACCTTCGCTTCCAAGCCTGTGCCGACCAATGGCGTTTCCGAAACAATCAACGGAACTCCCTGGCGTTGCATGTTCGAACCCATGAGCGCACGGTTTGCGTCGTCGTGCTCAAGGAACGGAATGAGACCCGCCGCCACCGAGACAAGCTGTTTCGGCGAGACGTCCATGTAATGGACCTTCGACGGTTCGACTTCCAAGAAGTCGCCGCGATAACGCACTGAAACTTTTTCGCCGGTGAAATGTCCACGTCCATCCATTGGCGCGTTCGCCTGCGCTACGAGAAAATTCTCTTCCCGATCGCCCGTGAGATAATCAATGTCGTCCATGACCCGACCATTGTGGACTCTGCGGTACGGCGTCTCGATAAAACCAAATTCGTTAATGCGCGCGAACGTCGACATCGAGCTGATTAAACCGATGTTCGGACCTTCCGGTGTCTCGATCGGACAGATGCGCCCGTAATGCGACGGATGCACGTCGCGCACTTCGAATCCAGCGCGATCGCGGCTCAAGCCGCCTGGCCCGAGAGCGGAGAGACGACGCTTGTGGGTCAACTCCGCCAACGGATTGGTCTGATCCATGAACTGCGAAAGTTGCGAGCGACCGAAGAAATCACGAATGACTGCGCTCAGCGCCTTCGGGTTAATCAACTTTTGCGGCGTCATTCCATCGACATTGATGTCGAACAAAGTCATGCGTTCTTTAACGAGGCGCTCGGTACGGGCGAGACCGACGCGGCATTGATTGGCCAGCAATTCGCCAACCGTTCGCACACGCCGGCTGCCGAGATGATCGATGTCATCGAGCGTGCCTTCGCCGCGGCGAAGATTGATCAAATACTTGATGGCACCGATGAAATCTTTGTCCGTGAGAATGCGTTCGCCAAGATCGACATCTATACCAAGCTTTTGATTGATCTTGTAGCGCCCAACACGACCGAGGTCGTATTTCTTCGGATCGAAGAAAAGCCGCTTGAGCAACGCGCGAGCATTCGCCACCGTCGGCGGATCGCCAGGGCGAAGCTTCCGGTAAATATCTTTTAGCGCTTCCTCCTGATCGTGCGCCGGATCTTTCTTGAGCGCCTTCACGACAGTGTCATCGTTCGAGATGTCGATCACTTTCGCCTCTTTGATTTTGAGGGCCATGATCTGACGAACTGTCGCCAGCGTGAGTGGCTCAAAGGCGCGAGCGACTGTCGCTTCGCCATCGAGGATGTCCGCGGTTAACACTTTTGTCGCGAGCTTTTCCTCGTCGAGCTTCTCGCTCAATTTCAGATTCTCGATGGTATAAAAAAGTTTGATAACTTCCTCGTCCGGGCCGTAGCCGAGTGCGCGCAAGAAGGTAGTGGCGAGAAATTTGCGACGTCGTTTCCGGCGATCGAGATAAATGTAAAGCAGATCGGCGGTATCGAATTGCACCTCGATCCACGAACCGCGGTCCGGAATGATCCGAAAGCTGTAGAGCACCTTGCCGTTAAGGTGAATGCTCGATTCGAACGCAATTCCAGGGGAACGATGCAGTTGTGAAACGACCACACGCTCGGCGCCGTTGATCACGAAAGTTCCCTGTGCCGTCATGAGCGGAATTTCGCCCATGTAAACTTTCTCTTCCTTTGTGCCGCGCTCTTCCCGCAGCTGGAAAGTGACATGCAGCGGCGCGCTATAGGTTTGGCCTTCGCGTTGCGCTTCCAACGCGGTCAGCTTCGGTTCGCCAATTTCGTAATGGCCGAAGTCGAGCACCGCTTTTTCGTCATAACTCTCGATCGGGAAAACTTCTTTAAAGACTGCTTGCAGACCGGCGGTCTTGCGCTTGTTGAACGGGACATCCTTCTGCAAAAAATCGACATACGAGTTGAGTTGAACCTCGATTAGGTTTGGAGGCTCAACACCTTCCTTAATAGTTCCGAAATGAATGCGCTCTGCCCGTTCTGACATAATAGTTACTGCGTAAGGGTCGCCAGCGTCTTACTGGGAGCGCTGCGAGCCTGGGATTTACGGCATCAGCCGAGTGCGAAGACAGCAAAAATGACAGCGAATCGGCAGTGTGTCAAATCCACCTATCCACCTCCACCGTTTCGTTGCCTATCTGAAATCTTTCCGTCGTCCGCGCGGTTAAAAATAATTCTGCCTACTTCTAACGAAACAATATTCTAGTGAGGTAATGGCGACCGCGCAACTGATTTTACGCGACCGCCATTATGAAAATCAATTACTTAATCTCGACTTTCGCGCCGGCTGCTTCGACCTTTTTCTTGATCTCGTCAGCTTCTTGCTTGGTCACGCCTTCCTTGATCGTCTTGGGAGCGCCTTCCACCAAGGCCTTCGCTTCGGCCAAACCTAGTCCCGGAACAGCACTGCGGATTTCTTTAATGACGCCGATCTTATTCGCGCCCATCTCTTTCAAGATGACTTCGAAGGTGCTTTTCTCTTCAGCAGGTGCCGCTGCACCTCCGCCAGCCGCCGGAGCAGCTGCAACGGCTACAGGCGCCGCTGCGCTCACGCCCCATTTTTCCTCGAGTTGTTTTACCAAACCAGCAATCTCGAGCACGGATAATCCGCTGAGTTGCTCCACCATTTTATTTGTATCTGCCATTTTGTTTTCTCCAATCGCCGCGCACGAAAGCTTTCGCGCAATTAAGGCCGATCGCTATCGGCCCGGACAGTTTTTGTTTTGTTGCTCGCAACCCCATCAAGGCGTTGCGAAAATTTTTATCCAGCCGCCTCTGTTGCTGGTGGTTCCTCTTTTTTCGCCTCTGCCGGAGCCGTCTCCGCCTTCGGTTCCGCTGCCGGCGTTTCTTGCAGCGCGGTTGCGGCAGGTTCATTCACTTCGTTTTTCGGCGCCTCTTCTTTAGATTCCACTGCCTGCGGCTCCGGTGTCGCTTCCGCGACTGGGGCGCCTTTAACTTCGGCCGCTGGTGCTTCTTCCGTGCTCACCGTCGCAGTCGAACTCTTTGGTTCGCTCGCCGCAGCAGGTTCGCCTTTGCTCGCTTTCGCGTTGAGAAGCCGCGCAAAAGCGGAGGCCGGCTCATTCAATACTCGCACCAAACGCGTCGCCGGAGCGAGGAATAGTCCGAGCAATTGCGCCAGGAGAATTTCCCGCGGTGGCAGATCGGCCAGTGCTTCCACGTCCGCCGTCGAAACCACCGCGCGATCGATCAAGCCCATCTTGAGCGCCGTCGTTTTAAATTCAGCGGCGAACGCCTTTAGAATCTTCGCGACTGGCGCGACATCTTTCTCGCCTGTCACCACCGCGGTCTGACCGGTCAATTTATCACCTACGTCCGGGAAACCGGAATCAACCAGCGCGCGTTTCAGGAAACTGTTCTTGACCACGTGCATCTCGGCGCCGACCGGCACGAGCCGGTTTCGGAGTTCGCCGAAATGTCCGACATTCATTCGCTGATAATCGGCCACGAGCACAAACGGAGAGCGTTTCATTTTCTCCGCGAGTTCGGCAACGATGTTGGCTTTTTCAGGTCTCATATTATCGATCTTACACGGTCACGTAGGGCGAAGGATCAAGATGAATTCCTGGCGACATCGTCGCGCTCAACGTTATCCCTTCCAGATAACGTCCTTTAGTCGTTGCCGGCCGCGCCCGCACGACTGCATCGATCACCGCTGTCCCGTTTTCCACCAACGCATTTTCCGCAAATGAAAATTTTCCCACCGGCACCGCGACATTGCCGTTCTTATCGAGCTTAAACTCAACGCGGCCCGCCTTCACTTCCTGCACCGCTTTTGCCGTATCGTCCGTCACCGTTCCAGTCTTCGGATTCGGCATCAATCCGCGCGGACCGAGAACTTTTCCGAGTTTTCGCACTTCCGCCATCGCCGCTGGCGTCGCGACCGCAACATCAAAATCTTGAAAACCTTCCTGACATTTCTGAATCATGTCTTTGAATCCGACAAACTCCGCGCCGGCTTCCTTCGCTGCCTTGGCCGCCGCGCCTTCCGCAAAAACCAGCACGCGCACTTGCTTTCCGCTTCCATGCGGCAGCGGGCAGGTTCCGCGCACCATCTGGTCGGATTGTTTTGGATCGACCCCGAGCCGGAACGCGACGGTCACAGTCTGGTCGAACTTCGTCGCCGGCATTTTTTTCAAAGCCGAGACCGCGTCGGTCAGATTGTAAGTCTTCTTGCGGTCCACCTGCTCGGTGGCGGCGCGATAACGTTTGCTGCGATTTTGGTGCATGTCTTGGTGCAGTATTAGCGCCCGTTTAATAGGCTCCTGCTTAAAATTAGAACCGCTCTTGTGAACGGCAGGACAACCAAAGTAGAGGCTTTTTTTACCTTGTCAAAACGAAGTTCGTCCTGATAAACCTAGCAGATCATGAAATGCCCCACTGTTTATAGCGTATCAGTAATCACGATAGGGTTCATCGGGTGGATTAACTGTGCGATGGCACGGCCAATCGACTTCAGCGAAGTGTCGCTGCTCGTCCGGGCCCACGAACCAGAATCATCCATTATCGATGATGTGTCGCAGCGAAGGCTGGTTCACAGCCTGACCTCGCAACAGGAAAACACGCTGAAAGCGCAAGGCGCCAGCAACTCTCTGGTCCAGTCGCTCCGCAATTCCAATTTTGTCCTGTCGAAAGAAGAAGCCGCGGCCTTCGACGCGCAACGCGATCAGCAAGCGAAGGTAGCAAGAGTTTCGAAGGATCCGTCAAACGAATGTGACGCTTCCCAAAACATCCAGGTGTTTGACGTGGCACTCGGTCACCCGATCAATCTCAGTCAATGGGGCGGTTACGATTATGAGCTCGCCTTTTACGCCTACCGAACCGCCGGCGAAGACATCGTTGAGCCCGTGAATATCGATCCGATTCGAACGTATTCAGATGTCCATAGATATGTTTCCGGCTCTGAAGACGAAGTGTTCGCAGATAATTCGTTTCGTCGCCAAAGGTTTATGTCTTACGACAACGACGGCCATCGATTCACACCGTATAATGGCCGGCGCGATCTCAAGGATGATCGCATCAAGCTGGACGAAGCAACTGTCTCTGTAGAATCGCGTTCCGTTTCTCGGCCGCTAGCGATTGACTGGAGTAGTCCAGTCACAATCAAAGGCGTGCCCTACGCGCTCTATCCGGTTTACGGGGAGGGTGGCGTCTCTTTGTATTACATCAGCTCTTCCAGCACTTCCGTTCGGCTCGCCGTCAGCACGACAAGAATGTAGAGGGACAACGGTTTGCCGTTCCCTTCGGTGATCGCGTTTGCGGTTCAATCCGCAAACGCGGACATCCGCAGCTCTTCCTCTGAAGTTGCCGCCGTCTTCGGAGTGGGTGGCCCGTTTCTGATAATCTTTCCTTCTTTCATCACAAAGGAAACGCGTTCCGTCGCGGTGATGTCGGCCGTGGGATCGCCCGGCATGGCGACGATGTCGGCCAATTTTCCTTTTTCCAATGTCCCCACCTTTGTCGCGATGCCCAAGAGTTCGGCATCACTCGAGGTGGCCGATCTCAGCGCGTCGATCGGCGTCATACCAAAGTCGGTCATCAGCTTAAACTCCTTTGCATTCTGCCCATGCGGATAAACGGCCGCGTCCGTGCCGAACGAAATTTTCACGCCAATTTTGACCGCGTTGCGAAACATTTCCGAGCGCGCCGCCGCCGCCGCCTTCGCCTTTGCTTGCAGCGCCGCGGGATAATTGTTGAGCTTGCCCATGATCCACTCCGTCGCCAATAAAGTTGGCGTCAGGAATGTTCCCTTGGTTTTCATCAAGGTCAGCGTCTCCGGTTTCATAAACGAACCGTGCTCGATCGAATCGACGCCGGCCTCAATCGCCTCGCGCGCCGCCTGATCGCCGTGGCAATGCACCGCCACTTTTTTCCGCAGCCGATGCGTTTCATCGACCAGCGCCGCCATTTCGGCGGGTGTAAGTTGTGGCGTGTCCACTTCGTCCGTAAGTGAAAGCACGCCGCCTGAAACCGCGGCCTTGATCACATCAGCGCCATTTTTGATCTCAAAACGCACCGCTTTCCGGATCGCATCCGGGCCATCAGCTATTCCTTCGCTGTAATCGGGTTCGTATCCAAAAAGCATGTCGCGAAAACCGGCGGTGTTGTCGAAATGTCCGCCGGTCGCGCCGATGCCGTAAGTCGCGACCAGCATGCGCGGACCCACGACCAGACCGCGATTGATCGCGTTGCGCAGCGCGACATCGACAAATTCCTTGCTGCCGACGAAGCGACTGCCGAGATCGCGCACCGTCGTGAAGCCGGCTTCGATGGTGTCGCGCGCAAAAACGGTAGCCTGGATCGCCTGTTCGGAGACATTTAGATCCAGTTCTTTTAATCTGCGGTCGTTGTAGTTCCCCGAGTAATCGGATGTCAGGTGCGTATGCGCGTCCATGAATCCTGGCGACAGAGTTGCGTCGCCGAGATCGATCACTTTCGCGTCGCTGGGAATCGCCAAGCCGCTGCCAGCATCGACAATTTTATCGCCCTGCACGATGACAATACCGTTTTGCACCAGCGCCTTCGACTTTCCGTCGAATAGCCGCGCAGCCTTCAGCACGATCGTCTGATCCGCGGCCAGCGCGGCGACGGATGAGAATAAAAGAACAACGAGCGCACCAGATAGACCGAGTAATGCACGCGTCCGAAGTGAAGGAGAAGCTGAGGTTCGCATCGGATGGGTTTAGAAACTTTTGCCTCCATTGGCAAGAAAGAAGCCGCCAACCCGGAAGTTTCTTGTTTCCTGCCCGTTCCTTGGTTTCAATCGCGTCGCCATGCGTTCGCTCCTAATTGCTTCGATTATCGCAGGAGCGTTTTTGGCAGGCGTTCCCGAAACGAAGGCGGAATCAGAAGTTGTTGTGGCCATCCGCTATTTGCGGGCACAGGGAACAAGTCACTCGCATCTGTATTTGTATCGTGAAGACGGGAAGCTTTTGCGTCAGTTGACCAACGACAACTCAGGACAAGATGTCGATCCTGTTTTCGCGCCGAATGGCGAGACGATTGTTTTCACGCGCGAGAAGGCGAATGATGTGCGCGAATTTTGGAGTATTGATCCGCGCGGAACCGGTTTGAAGAAACTCGACGCCGGACCGGATTGGTACTCCACGACGAAGAGTTCTCCCTATTTCACAAATCGCGAAGACGAGAAACCCGCGGAAAGTCCTACCTCTCCCGAGCCGACCGTGTCGCCGCAAGAATCTGCTTCACCAGAAAAAGAAGCACCGCCCGAGAGCTACAAAGCGCCGGACGGTTCAGTCGAACTGGTCTTACGCGAAGATCAAAATGACGAAGACGATCAAATCGACGGAGAAGGTCACGGCAAGCATTATCTATTGCGAGATTTGAAATCGGGGACCGAAACTGAGTTCAGCAAGTTGCCGGGCTTCATTGGCGTCTTCGAACTGCTTCATGATTGGCGAGACAAAGATCGGCATTTTCTTTTCGATGGGCCGCTGCGTCTTGCCTTTTTCGGCTTGCATCTAAACAGCTCAGATGGCGACACCAGTTTCGCGCTCGATCTCAACGGCCCGCGACTGATGCGTTTGTCACCAAACTGGGCTGCGCCAATTCCACTCCCAGGAGAGGCTGCATTCCTCACCTTCACCGAAAACCGTTACGTCCCAATCCCCGGAAGCTCAAAAACCGCAAACTGCTCTTACTTGGAACGCTGGGACGCGCAGCTCAAGAATGTACGTTACGCGCGACCGAACATTGCTGCGATTTGCTACGGCGCGTCGATGTATCGACCAGGCCATGCGCCGCCGATCATCACAATCCGCAAGAACGCGGATTAGAAAATTCCTGATCTTAATCGACGATTTCGAGGCCCATTTGGCGGGCGGTACCGGCGATGACGCGGAAACCGGCTTCATCACTGCGCGAGTTCAGGTCTTTGGCTTTCGTTTTCACGATGTCCATGACTTGTTTGCGCGTAACCTGGCCGACTTTGACCTTGTTCGGTTCTTTGGAACCGGCGGCAATGTTCGCGGCTTTCTTCAAAAGAATCGCAGCGGGCGGACTCTTGGTGATGAAGGTGAACGACTTGTCTTTGAAGACAGTGATCACGACCGGCAAAATGTCGCCGGCTTGTTTCTGAGTGGCAGCGTTAAATTCCTTGCAGAACGCCATGATGTTGACGCCGCGCGGTCCGAGCGCGGTGCCGACGGGCGGCGCGGGGTTGGCTTGCCCCGCAGGGATCTGCAATTTGATATGTGCTACAATTTCTTTGGCCATAAAATTCTTTAGACAGGATTAACAGGATTGTAAGATTGGCCCTGAAAAGTTCTGTCTGCTCTTTTAATCTCGTTAATCCTGTCTCCTTCTAACCGCGTTCGACTTGCCAGTACTCGAGATCGACCGGCGTCGCGCGACCAAAAATCGTGACCGAGACACGCAGCTTCCCGCGTTCGGGATCGATTTCTTCGACAATGCCATTCTGATTTTGGAACGGGCCGTCGGCGACCTTGACGGTTTCGCCAACTTCGAAGCTGACTTTCGGTTTCACCTTCTCTTCGCGCTCTTTCATCTGCGCGAGCATGCTGTCGACTTCCGATTGCCGCATCGGGATCGGCTTGTCTTTGGTTCCGGCAAAACCGATCACGCCGGGGGTCTCACGAATGAAATACCAGGTGCGGCCGACGAGCTGATTGTTTTCGTCGAGCAAATGCATGTTAACGATCAGGTAGCCGGGAAAAAATTTTCGGGTAGTTTCGCTTTTCTTGCCCTTCTTAATTTCGGAGACGCGTTCGGTAGGAACGAGTACTTCATAAACCAAGTCGCCCATCTCCTCGGTCTTGACTCGCTTCTCGATGTTCTCGCGCACTTTGTTCTCCTGACCGGAGAGCACGTGCACCACGAACCATTGATCTTTGCCTGCGAGTGCTTGCGCCATAATTAGTGCAGCCGGGTAAAAAAGTGGATGAAGTTCACGAGAATGAAGTCGAAGAGCGAGACATAACCGCCGAGCAGCAGCATTGCGATGATGACGACAAGCGTCGAGTCAGTCAGCTCCTTGTAACGGCGGATTCCCTTTTCCTTGGATTCCCACGGCCACGAAGCTTTTTGCAGCTCGACCTTCACTTCGCTGAGGAAATTTCTGGTTTTCGTTAGCATGGGAACTGGAGCGAACTGATCGAAGAAAACGCCGAACGCCGAACGCCGAACGCCCAATCTCGAATGGTTGCTGAAATCACATCATACATCAAACATCGACCTTCAAACATCAACACACGCCAGGAGGGACTCGAACCCCCAACCGACGGTTTTGGAGACCGCAACTCTACCAATTGAGCTACTGGCGTAATTCGTAGGTAAGTTAGTCGAGAATGTCGCTTACGCGACCCGCGCCTACGGTTTTTCCGCCCTCGCGAATAGCGAAACGAATCGTCTTCTCCATGGCAACAGGTACGCCAAGTTCAACTTCGATGGCAATGTTGTCTCCGGGCATGACCATTTCTACGCCGTCGGGCAATTTCACCGCGCCGGTAACGTCGGTAGTACGGAAATAAAACTGCGGCCGGTAATTCGTGAAGAATGGCGTGTGACGCCCGCCTTCTTCTTTGCTCAGCACGTAAACTTCCGCTTTAAATTTCTTGTGCGGCGTGATGGAGCCGGGCTTGGCAATGACCTGGCCGCGCTCGATGTCTTCCTTCTTGGTGCCACGCAACAGCACGCCGACGTTGTCGCCCGCACGCGCTTCGTCGAGAAGCTTGCGGAACATTTCGATATCGGTCGCGGTCGTCTTGGCCGTGGGCTTGATGCCGACGATTTCGACTTCCTCCATTTTCTTGAGAATGCCGCGCTCGACACGACCGGTCGCGACGGTGCCGCGACCTTCAATGTTGAAGACGTCTTCGACCGGCATCAGGAACGGCAGATCGACCGGGCGCTCGGGCACGGGGATGTAATCATCGATCGCCGCGACCAGAGCCATGATTTGCTTCTCCTGCTCGGGGTCGCCTTCGAGCGCCTTAAGCGCACTGCCTTTGACGATCGGGATTTTATCTCCCGGAAATTCATATTGCGTGAGCAGATCGCGCACTTCCATCTCGACCAAGTCGAGAAGCTCGGGGTCATCGACCATGTCCACCTTGTTCAGGAAAACAACAATCGATGGCACACCGACCTGGCGCGCGAGCAGAATATGCTCACGAGTTTGCGGCATCGGACCGTCCGCGGCCGAGACGACCAGGATGGCACCGTCCATTTGCGCGGCGCCGGTGATCATGTTCTTGACGTAATCGGCGTGACCGGGGCAATCGACGTGGGCGTAGTGGCGCTTCTCGCTTGAATATTCCACGTGCGCGGTGTTGATCGTGATGCCGCGCTCTTTTTCTTCGGGCGCGTTATCAATTGAATCGTAGGCGCGCGCTTCGGCCATGCCCTTTTTAGCGAGCACGCTCGTAATCGCGGCGGTCAAAGTTGTTTTGCCATGGTCCACGTGCCCAATCGTACCGACGTTCACGTGCGGCTTGTCGCGTTTGAATGTTTCCTTAGCCATTTCGATCTTTCTTTTTAACTAATAACTGCGTCTTAAATAATTTCCTGCCGGCCCGAGCTCTGGAGCCCATGACCGGGATTGAACCGGTGACCTCGTCCTTACCAAGGACGTGCTCTACCAACTGAGCTACATGGGCCGGTCTGCTCCCCACGGTAGAACTAAAAGTCCCAGAGCCGCGTCAAACCGCAATTTGAACGACCATGGGACCGCCTCGTTCTCGCAAAAAGCGTCCGCAAGCTAACAGCGCGACAATTGGTGTCAAAGAAATTTCTTTCCTGTAGCCGCCTCGCTCCTGCGGAGACACTTCGTCGATCAAAGTACTATTAATTACCGAATTCTGGTGCTGCTGCTGGGAATTTCCGGCTTCCCTCGCTTCTTTATTCTTACCACCACGGCGATGATGACGATCAAAGCCAGAGCGATCCCGATATTGAGGGGCGTGATCAATCCCGACTTTTCCGGCGGAGCAGGCGTCGGAGTGGGCGGTGGAGCATTCTTTGCCGCCAGCAAGCTGCGCGCGTATTGCAATCGTTGCGGCGTGTCGATGTCGTTCGGATTCAACTTCATTGCTTGCTCGTAATCCGAGATCGCCTTCTCGTACTGCTGCATAAAGCTGTAGGTATATCCGCGCTTGGCCCAGGTTTCGGATTCATCCGCTTTTACCTCCAGGCTCTTGCTGTAATCGGCGATGGCCGCGTCGTAGTTTTTCAAACTCCGATAAGCAAACGCGCGCCTTTCATAAGTTTGAAAATCTGTCGGGTTCTTTTCGGCTGCGGCGGTGAAATCTGCGATCGCTTTGTCCCATTCCGTTCTTCCGATCCAGACGAAACCGCGGAACTTTAAAGCGTTTGCTTCACCAGGCTTGAGTTCGAGCGCTTTGTCCAAATCGGCCATTGCGGGCTCAAACTGCTTCAGCGCTTGCTCAGTTTGTCCACGCTCGAAATATCCTTCGAAATCTTTAGGAGCGATTTGAATCATTTTCGAAAAATCGGCCAGTGCTTCCGGGAATTTCCCCGCCTGTCGATAAGCAGTACCACGATTGCGATACATGACCGGATTCCCGGGAGCGGCCTGAATGGCTTGAGTAAACTCTACAATCGCGGCATCGAATTGCTTTTGTTGGTCCAGCTCAACGCCTTTTCGGGTATGAGCATCCGCGTCGCCACTCCCATGCTTCTTGGCTGCGACCGCGCTCATTTGCGAAATCCACAAGACTGTTGCTATCGCCAAAATCACTGTTCGATTGATATTCATGTTCCTCCTAAAACTTCGTATCTGACGCTTTAATCGTTTGCAGAGCAAGAACGGAAACTGCAAAACCTGCGTAAGCCATCCGCCTCCCGGCGCAGTTGGCGAGATATCAATGCAGGATCATAAAAGAGTCTCGAAAGGCTACACCGCGCTCGTCGCCACGGTCGTCATCTGGTCGATGCCGTCGCTCTTTCAATATTATCTCAATCGTTACTACGATCCGTGGGCGCAAAATTTCTATCGTTACTCTGTCGCCTGCCTAGCCATCGCTCCGTTCGTCTTCTATCGCGTCCGCCGGGGCGGGCCTCCCATCGATCGGAAAGCAGTGATGCTTTGCCTCATTCCCTGTATTCCCAACGTTGTTCACCAAGTCGCCCAGGTGATGGCGTTGCTCTACATGGGCCCGGGCGTCTACGCGATCTTCAACCGCTCCTCTGTGATCTTCACTTCCCTGCTCGCGCTCGCGTTCTTTCCCGAGGAACGTTACATCATCCGACAATGGCGATTTCAAGCCGGCACGCTGCTCGGTTTGGTTGGCGCGTTCGGCGTCGTCTGGTTTCAAGCTAATCGGGAGACTGGCGCAATCGCCCTGCGCGGATTGATCATCGCGTTTACCGCGACGTTTTGTTGGGCACTCTATGCCGTGCTCGTGAAACGCCCTTCCCAGCGGCTTGGGTCTATCCGCAGTTTCGGACTCATCAGCTTCATCACTTCGACGCTGCTGTTGCCGCTGACTTTCGTTTTTGGAAAAATCGCTACTCCACTTCACGCAGGGCTCCACGTTAACCTCATCTTGATCGTTTCCGCCGTGACCTGTATCACCATGGCGCACGTCCTCTATTACGTGGCCATCCGTGAGGTCGGCGTCGCACTTTCACAAGCGCTGCAACTGCTTTGTCCCATCGGCGCACTCGGACTTTCCGCGCTTATTTTTCACGAGCGACTCACGCACGCCCAACTCGGGAGCGCCGGGATATTGCTCCTTGGCGCGTTTCTCGCCATGCGCGTCAAGCCGCCGGCTCCCGAATCAGCCGAGAATCTTTAATCTGGAAGCCAGGAAAGGGAAACAAGCTTTGCTTCAGAAACCTTCCTGGCTTCCAGATTTGTTCAGCTCTTCTTCAATGCTTGCGCCTTTCGCGCCAGCTCGATGAACCCAGCGCGATATCCCTTGGCGTCGCTGCCTTTGCCTTCCTGCGCCCATCCAGCACCCCGAGAGTTCCATTTCCTTTGTGCTCGGAATTTCAAATCAGACGGCGCCCTTAGATCCGCGAGTCTTGGAGAACTCAAGAACTTTCGGCCCTCTTAAGGGTGATTGCTCCCGATGCTGGATTCTGGATACTGGATGCTCGAGTTTTCATCCAGAATCCATTACCTAGCATCCAGCATCGTCGTCACCCGATCGGCAATGAATTTGAAAATTTATCTTAAGTTGCGCCAAAAGAAGATCGACCGCGCGCTCGACCGTTATCTGCCGCAAGAAAGCGTCAAGCCAACGACGATTCACAAAGCGATGCGCTACAGTTTATTTGCTGGGGGCAAACGGCTCCGGCCAATCCTTTGCCTGGCCGCGGCCGAAGCAGCCGGCGGCAAGATCGACAATGCTCTTCCCTTCGCCTGCGCGCTTGAATGCATCCACACCTATTCGCTCGTCCACGACGATCTCCCGAGCATGGATAATGACGACCTCCGCCGCGGCCGCCCGACCTGTCACAAGGTTTTCGGCGACGGCATCGCCGTCCTCGCGGGCGATGCGTTACTCACGATCGCCTTCGAAATTGTGTCGCGCGCAAAACCGACGCGGCGCTACGACATGTCGATCTTGCTTCGCGAAGTCGCCGTTGCCGCCGGCAGTCGAAGACTAATCGCCGGCCAAGTCGCCGATCTTGAAGCCGAAGGTCACCAAACCGATCGCGAGCAACTGCGTTACATCCACGAAAACAAAACGGCCGCGATTCTGACGACGTCAGTCCGCCTCGGCGCGATGAGCGCGAACGCAAATCCGAAGCAGCTCGACGCGATCACAAAATTTGGCCGGACGCTCGGTCTCGCCTTCCAGGTAATCGACGACATTCTGGATGTCACCCAAACATCGGAGAAGCTTGGGAAGAGCGCCGGCAAAGATGTCACAGCGAAAAAGGCGACATATCCGGCTGTCATCGGTTTGAATAAATCGCGCGCCGAAGCTCGGCGGCTCACGCGTCAGGCGCACAATTCATTGTCGATCTTCGACGGGAAGGCAGAGGCGCTTCACACTCTGGCCAATTATCTTCTCGAGCGCGAGTACTAACCTAACTCGCTAGCGCCAGATTGGGGTCAATCTCTTCGGCAACATTCGAAGCGAAACCACTTTCGAGTCTTAGCATCGCGGCAAACGCGATCATGGCTGCGTTGTCGGTGCATAACCAAGCCTCCGCGCTTTTGAATTCCAATCCTTCACGTTCACACGCGTCGCGCAATTGCCGGAGCAATTCTTGATTGCAACTTACGCCGCCGCTGACAGTGACAAGATCGACGTTGTGCTTCTGCGCGGCTGCGATCGTTTTGCGCACCAGGACATCGACAACGGCTTGCTGGAATGAAGCGCAAAGATCGGCCAAGTAATCACCGTGCAACTTCGGCAACAAATAGCGCACCGCTGTTTTTAAACCACTGAAGCTGAAGTTGGTCGCGTCGAGCATACTGCGCGGCAAATCGAACCGTTTCGGATCGCCAGAGCGAGCGCGCTTCTCGATCTCGGGTCCGCCCGGATAACCGAGCCCAATCATCTTGGCGACTTTATCGAACGCTTCGCCGGCGGCATCATCAACGGTGCGGCCGATGATTTGATAATCGCCGAGAGCGCGCACAAAGATCGACATGGTGTGTCCGCCGCTAACGATGAGCGCGACGTTCGGTTTCATTTCGCCATCGCCAAGAAAGGGCGAGAGCAAATGACCTTCGAGATGATTGATCGCGAGATAAGGTTTTCCGTAACCGATCGCCAAACCCTTGGCGATTGACGCGCCGATCATCAGCGAACTTGCGAGACCAGGTCCGCTCGTTGCCGCGAATGCATCGACGTTGGACATGTCGATCTTGGCGGAGCGTGTCGCACATTCGAGCAATCGTGGCGCGTGCACGAGATGATTGCGCGAAGCGACTTCGGGAACGACGCCGCCGTACTTTTCATGCTCAGCGATTTGGGACGCGACCTCGCTGGCGAGCAACTCGCGATGGCGCAGGATCGCGACCGCGGTTTCATCGCAGGAAGTTTCTAGCGCCAAGATTGTCACAAACAGATTGTCATCCCGAGCAGAGCGAGGGATCTCACACAAGGTCTAGTTTTCACGCAAGTTATCGCAGCGTGATCCAACCGCTTTTGCGAGGTCCCTTACATTCGTTCGGGATGACACGCGGAGAAAATTTTTGAACACAAAATGTGCTCGAAGAACGCACGCCGCTACTTCTTCGTCCCCTGCGCTTTCGTACCGTTCTGTTGCGCGTAGATCATTACGCCTTTTAGCGCGTCGATCGCGCGCAGCATCTGCGGATCTTTCGACTTTATGAGGTTCTTCTCGTCGTCGGGTTTGAGGTTCTCCTCGCTGCGCAACGCAAAGAGTGTGCGCTCTTGTTCGGCGCTCATAGGGACGCGGATGTTTGGTGTTACACCGTTGCCATGAATGGTCTGCTTGCTCGGCGTATAGTATTTGGCGGTAGTGAAACGCAACGCGGAACCGTCTGGCAGTTGCATGACGTTTTGGACCGAGCCTTTTCCGAATGTGGTTTCGCCGACGACGATGGCGCGATTCAAATCCTTGAGCGCGCCGGAGACAATCTCGGCACCGCTCGCACTGCCTTCGTTGACAAGGACCGCCATCGGGAAACGCGGCCGCTCCCTGGTTGCGCCCGAAGTGGAATATTCGCGCTGCTGCGAGGCGGCGCGGCCCTGCGTGGAGACGACCTTTGTGTTCGGCGGCACGAATTGCGCGCACACGTCCACCGCGCTGTTCAAAAGGCCGCCGGGATTGTTGCGCAGATCGAGAATGAGCGCTTGCATCCCCTTCTTCTCCAAATCGTCCAACGCCCTCGACAGCTCATCCGCCGTCGGCTCATTGAATTGAATCAGCCGGATATAACCGATCTTGAAGGAGCCGGTCAGCTCCGGATCGAGCAGCTTCGCGCCTTTAACGCTTTGCACTTTTATTTCGGCACGCTCCAAATTGAATTCCTTGATCTCCTTTGTCGCCGGCCGCATGAGCGTGAGCGTTACTTTCTGGCCAGGCGCGCCGCGAAGAAGATTGATCGCATCCTGCAATTCCATTCTTTCCGTGGACGAGCCGTTGATTTTCAAAATCTGATCGCCGGATAGAATGCCGGCTTTCGAAGCGGGCGTGTCTTCCATGGCGGTGACGACGGTGGGCAAACCATTTTTC
Source organism: Spartobacteria bacterium (assembly GCA_003167365.1). Lineage (GTDB taxonomy): Bacteria > Verrucomicrobiota > Verrucomicrobiia > Chthoniobacterales > UBA10450 > Palsa-1382. The sequence goes on from PMTM01000003.1 coordinate 276,379, forward strand.
ATCGACACTTCGATGCCGAGACCGTTGAAGCGGCTGCGCGTATCGTCCTGCATGTCACGAAAATCTTCCGGATCCATGAACTGGCTGTGCGGATCGAGCGAGGCGAGCATGCCCTTCATCGCGGCGTTGATGAGATCGTGATAACTCGTTTTGTCTCCATCCACGTAATCCTGCCGGAGAAGCTGGACAGCCTTGGCAAAGATGGAAATCTGTGAGTAACCGTTATCGTCACCCTCGGCTTCCGTCTTCTCCGGTTTGTCCGCTTTCTCCGCTCTCGAGTTGTGAAAGCTGATGGCTGAGACGACGCAAATGATCGCGGTCAGAATTAATTGTCGATTCATGATATCAACCCATGTCGCAAACCGCTAACATTCGCTCAGGTGGAAATTTTTGGCAACGCGCAAAGCGTCGTCTAGGTTGCGCCGCACAAATCGGTTAGACGCTTCATGAAAAATATTCTCAACTTAGTGCGCGCCGTCGTAATTGCTTTTCCGATCGCGGCAACTTTCGCGGCGCAAACTCAGGATACCGAATACGAGGCCGTGGCCGATGAATACATCAAGGGATATCTCGCCGCGCATCCGCTCCACGCGACTTCGCTCGGTTTCCATGAATACGACGGCAAGATTAGCGATTTCAGCGGGCTCGCGCTCGATGCCGAGCTTACCCGCATTCGACGTTTCGACGATCGGTTGAAGAAATTCGATCTCGATAAATTGAGCGCGCGCCAGTCGATCGATCTGCGCATCCTGCAAGCGGCGATCAAGCAAGAGCTCTTCGAGCGCCAAGAGATGTCGAGCCTGGAACGCAACCCGATGATTTACGCGCGGGCTGGCGATTTGAATGTTTACATCAAACGAAACTTCGCGCCGATCGAGGATCGCGTGCACAGCATCGTGCTAATCGAGCAACAGATTCCAAACATCATCATCGCGGCAAAGACGAACCTGAATCCGGTATTGCCGAAGCCGTATGTCGAACTTGCGATCCAGATCGCGAGAGGTTCCTCGGAGTTTTTGAAAACTAATTTGGTCGAAGCGCTCGCCGATTTGAAAGACGAACGCATCCGCGCCGAGTTTCAGGATTCAAATCGTAAAGCGGCGACCGCGCTGGCAGATTACGCGGCCTGGCTGGAGCGCGAGAAACTTCCGAAAGCTTCGGCCGACTTCGCGCTGGGCGAGGAAAAATACCGGCGACTCCTGTCCGAAACGGAACTGGTCGATCTTGCCCCGGAAAAAATTCTCGAGATCGGATTAGCCAAATTAAAAGAGGAACAAGCCGCTTTCGCCGAAGCGGCCAAGAAAATCGATCCAAGCAAATCGCCTATTGAAGTTTTCAAACAAATCCAACGCGAACATCCGACGCCGGAGAACCTGATTCCCGACATCTCGAAAAACCTCGAGCAAATCCGCAAATACGTTACCGCGCATCATTTGATCACGATTCCCTCCGAAGTGCGGGCCCGCGTAAAAGAAACGCCGCAATATCGCCGCGCCACATCGTTCGCCTCCATGGACACGCCGGGCCCTTTCGAGAAACGCGCGACCGAAGCGTATTATTATGTCACGCCGACGGAGAGCGATTGGACAGCCGAACAAAAGGAACAATGGCTTACCGCATTCAATTATTACACGGCCGACGTTGTCTCTATTCATGAAGCTTATCCCGGGCATTACGTGCAGTTTCTGCGCCTGAACGCATCGGCCGCGAACAGGGTCGAGAAGATTTTTGGCAGCTATGGCTTCATCGAAGGCTGGGCCCATTACTGCGAGAAAATGATGCTCGAACAAGGCTACGGCGGGCCGGCCGGAGCGACGCCGACCGAGGAAGAAACAAAACGGGCCGCAAAATATCGCATGGCGCAAGCCGACGAAGCGATGCTGCGGTTATGCCGCTTGTGTGCGTCGGTCAAGATGCACACCCAAAAGATGACGATCGAAGAAGCAACCAAGTTTTTTCAGGATAATTGTTACTATGAAGAAAAGCCGGCGCACTCCGAGGCGATGCGCGGGACATTTGATCCGGCCTACTTCAATTATACGCTCGGAAAATTACAAATCCTGAAACTGCGCGATGATTACAAGGCGCAGGAAGGCGACAATTTTTCGCTGCAGAAATTCCACAACCAAATGCTCGATCACGGCATGCCGCCGATTCGCTTACTCCGCGAGATCATGCTCAAGGACAAAACAAAATGGAACGACGTGTTATGATTGTCGTTCGTACAAGTTATGAAAACATTCGTCCTGCTTAGTCTCGTCCTTTCCTTTATTTCGTCCGGCAATTTGTTTGCGCAAAGCAACGACGCCGCCTTCGATAAATTCGCCGAAGAATTCATCGGCGGCTGGCTCGCGGCGCGTCCATTACAGGGTACGGCGCTCGGCTTCCACGAGTACGACGGCAAAATTAACGACTTCAGCCGGCCTGCGATTGATGGTGAGATTGCCCGTCTAAAGCAGTTCAACGAGCGCGCAAAGAAATTCGATGCCAGTAAATTGAGCGCACGTGCTTCGGTCGATTTGCGAATTCTGCGCGCCGCCATCGATGGCGAATTGTTTCGCATTGAAGAGATGAAGGTCTTCGAACGAAACCCGATGACCTACGTCGAGGTGTTCGATATTAACATTTACGTGAAACGCAATTTCGCGCCGCTCGACGATCGAGTGCGCAGCTTGACCGCGATTGAAAACCAAGTGCCAAACCTGATCGCGGCCGCGAAAACGAATTTACAAGAAAAATTGCCAAAGCCGTACGTCGAGCTGGCAATCGATATCACAAAAGGCTCAGCCGATTTTCTGCGCAAAGATCTGGTTGACGCATTGAAGGATCTGAAAGATGAACAATTGATGGCGCAATTCCGCGCCACGAACGAAAAGGCGGCGGCCGCGCTGCAGGAGTACGCCGATTGGCTGGCCAAGGAAAAGTTGCCGAAAGCCACGAACGATTTCGCGCTTGGCCGCGACAAATTCCGCCGTTTCATCTCGCGGACGGAACTCGTCGATCTAACACCGGAGAAGATTCTCGAGATCGGCACGCGAACACTGAAAAACGAACAGCAAGCTTTCGCGGACGCGGCCAAGAAGATCGATCCGAGTAAATCGGCGCCCGAAGTTTTCAAGCAGATTCAAAGCGAACATCCGACGCCGGAAAGCCTGATTCCGGACGTGGCCAAGGATTTGGAAACGATCCGGCAATACTTGCTCGATCATCACATCATTACGGTGCCGTCGGAAGTTCGCGCGCAAGTAACCGAAACACCGCAATATCAACGCGCGACCAGTTTCGCTTCGATGGATACGCCGGGACCGTTCGAGGCTAAAGCGACTGAAGCTTACTATTACGTGACACCGACGGAGAAGGAGTGGACCGACAAGCAGAAAGAGGAATGGCTAACCTCTTTTAATTATTACACGAGCGACGTCGTCACCATTCATGAAGCGTATCCCGGGCATTATGTGCAATTCCTTCGTTTGAAAGCCTCGTCGGCTTCGAAGGCGGAAAAGATTTTCGGCAGCTACGCGTTCATCGAGGGCTGGGCGCATTATTCCGAGAAAATGCTGGTCGATGAGGGTTTCGGCAGTTGCAATTGCCCGAACCCGACGCCGGAACAAGCCTTACGCGCCGCGAAATATCGCATGGCGCAAGCCGACGAAGCGCTACTGCGCGAATGCCGGCTCTGTGTCTCGATTAAAATGCACACCCAGGGAATGTCGGTCGATGACGCGACGAAATTCTTTCAACAGAATTGTTATTACGAGGAAAAACCGGCGCGCTCCGAAGCGATGCGCGGCACGTTCGATCCCGGTTATCTCAACTACACGCTCGGAAAATTGCAGATCCTGAAATTGCGCGACGATTACAAACGCCAGGAAAGCGCGAATTTTTCACTGCAAAAATTCCACGACGAAATGACGGACCACGGTATGCCGCCGATTCGGCTGCTCCGCGAAACCATGTTGAAAGACAAATCCAAGTGGAATGAAGTGTTGTGACTTAGTCTGTCATCCCGAGCGAAGCGAAGGACCCCTCACAGGATGATGGATCACTCTGTTTACAAAGTGTGATGCACGCTTGGTGGGCGAGATCCTTCGGTCGCCGCGGCGACCTCAGGATGACCGCGCGAGCGATTGTCGATCTTACGGCGATGCAGGACGCTTGCTGTTCCCGTTCGCTAGTCCTCCGATTCGTCTTTCGGCAACAACTCTTTAAGCAACGGTTGCGGATTCGATGGCAGTTCCTCGACATCGCGCAGCTTCTTTGTGATAGCGCGCGAACGCACCGCGACATTGTCGACGTGCCGCGCCGCTTGATCGAGTTTGTCTTTAACGGCCGTTAACGCTTCACCAAATTTTCCGAATTCGGTTTTCACGCCGGAGAGCAAATTCCACACTTCGCTCGAACGTTTCTGGATCGCCAACGTGCGAAAACCCATCTGTAAACTGTTGAGCAATGCGGCCAGCGTCGTTGGTCCGGCGAATATTACCCGGCAGTCCCGCTGCATCTGTTCGACCAAACCGATGCGGCGTATCGTCTCGGCGTAAAGCCCTTCTGTCGGCAGGAACATGATAGCGAAGTCCGTGGTCTTCGGCGGATTAATGTACTTCTGGCAAATATCTTTGGCGGAGCGCTTCAACTGCGTCTCCAGACTTTTCATCGCATCATCGATCGCCAGGACATCGCCTTTTTCCTGTGCCGCAATCAGACGCTGATAATCTTCCGTCGGAAATTTTGCATCGATCGGCAACCAGACCGGTGAACCGTTTTCATCGCCCGGCAATTTGATCGCGAACTCGACGTGATCCCCGCTGTCTTCACGCGTCTTCACGTTCTTCGCGAATTGATCGGGCGTAAGAACTTGCTCCAGCAACGCGCCCAGCTGCACTTCGCCCCAGCCCCCGCGCGTTTTCACGTTCGTGAGGATCTTCTGCAATCCGCCAACGTCGCTCGCAAGTTGCTGCATAGCGCCAAGTCCTTGATGCACCTGTTCAAGCCGATCGCTTACCAGCTTGAATGATTCACCGAGCCGCTTCTCCAATGTGCCCTGCAATTTTTCGTCAACCGTCGCCCGCATCTTGTCGATCTGCTTCGCGTTATCTTCCTGCAACTGTTTCAAGCGAAGATCGACAATTGCCCGCACACCCTCGAGCGATTTGCCTAATTCCTCACGCTGCGCTTTCGACGCCGTGCCTGCTTCTTCGCGATTGCGGGAAAATTCATCACGCAGTCCGCGATCGATCATTTCCAGCCGCTTCACCAATTCTTCTTCCATCGGTTTCGAATTCGCGAACATCTGGACGCCCTCCTGGCGCCTGCGAACGACCAAAACGATTGCCGCGACAATGAGGACACCGCCGACTATACCGACGATGAGATAGATCAGCGGACTCACAAGTCGTGATTAAACGATACAACGCGGAATTCAAGCGTTCGCGACATCTAATGAGCATGTCATCCCGAATGGAGTGAGGGATCTCTCACATACACGTTGAACCTTCATCGAACCGGCGATCGCCTTCGCTTCGATTATAAGGTCCCTCGCTTGCGTTCGGGATGACAGGCGGGTTCAAAAGCGCAACTTCATTCCCGCATAAGCCGTGCGCCCCAGCGCTGGAAATCCAAACACCTCCGAGTACTGCTCGTCAGTCAGATTGTCGATTCTTCCGAAAATCGATAGATGCGGATTGATTTCGTATTCGGCCGCGCAGTTGATGAACGAGTAATCTTCAAGATCGATGTTTGGGCCACCGAAGTTTACGGGGTTTAGGTCCTCGCGCGCGTTCACGAACTTTGCTTCCACTGTCGTGCGAAGTTTTTTGAACCAGAGATACGACGCTGAAACGTAAACCTCGTTCCGCGGCCGCCGCGGCAAACGCGCGCCTTGCAGCTGCGAAATATCCGCTGCCGAAGTTTTTTCGGCATCGAGATAAGTATAGCTCGCGGTAAAAGTGAGATCTGTAATCGGTTGCGCATGCAATTCCGTTTCGACTCCCTGCGTTCGCGCGGCACCGAGATTGAGCGTCTCAAATAGCCCGTTGAAGCCAATCACGTTCGACAAGTCGTTGTGAAAATAAGTCGCACCCACCGTGATCTTATTTTCCCAAAGCCGTTGTTCGACGCCAATGTCCCAACCAAAATCTTTTTCCGGCAGCAAGCCAAAATTATCTCCAAAAATTTTGTCCTGACTACTCGGCGGGCTGAATCCGGTCGCGACGCTCGAATGCAACGTCATGTTCGTCTTGTCGATTTTGTAACTGCCGGCAAACCGATAAGTCCAAACGTTGCCGAACTGATTGAAGTAATCGTAGCGCCCGCCGCCGACTAAAATTAAATTTTCGATCGGCCTAACCGTCGCTTGCAGAAATCCCGCCGTCTCCTGAGTGTGATCGCTAATAAACGTCGGTTGCGGCCCAAACGCTTGCGAAACAAATGGCCGCTCTTGTCCCGCATCGACATCGCTGTAGAAAAAACCGCTCGTCAGCGTCAGCCACGAGGCGGGCTTGAGATCGTTTTGGTAATCGATGGTGAGACGTTTGAATAGTGCGCGCGTCGGGCCAACGAATCCATCGTCGTTCGGATCGTTCACCTGGCGCTCGTGATCGTAACTGACGATCAGTTTATGCGTCCACCAATCAACCGGTTCAAAATCGATATGCGGCGCGATCAGCCAGCGCTCGGTCAGAAAATTATCGAATGGTTTTGGAGTGAAGATCGAGTTCGGATCCCCGGTGTCGCTGTTCGAATAGGTAAACAAGCCGCCGAGACGGAATTGCTCATTCGGTGACCAGCCGACATTCGCAATGGCGGCAGTATTTCGATATTCATTGTTTGGACGCGCGTTGTCCGTATCAAGGCGGCTCGCACCAAATGAGTAATCGAACTTGTCGATCGAGCCGGAAGTTTGCGCCGCTTCGCGAAACGTATCGTAGGATCCGCCTTCGGCGCTGATTTCACCGGCGGGCGTTCCGCTGCCCTGTTTCGTAAAAATCTGCACGACGCCGGCGAGCGCATGCGGACCATAGAGCGTGCTTTGCGGGCCACGCGCAACCTCAATCCGGTCGATGTTGTCCGTGGTTAGATCCGCGAAATTGAACTGCCCGGCCAAGCCTTGATTGATCGGAATGCCGTCGAGCAAAACTTGCATGTCTTCGCTCGGCAGGCCGCGCATGAAAACAGAAGTGAGCTGACCCGGCGTGCCGGTTTGCACAACGTTGAGTCCTGGCACTTCGCGCAACGCATCCGCCACGCGCTCGATCTGTTTTTGTTTGAGATCGTCCGACGTAATTACGCTCACGCTGGCGGGCGATTCGTTTTCAGGAATCTCCGTGCGCGTCGCGCTGACAATCACTGCTTCGGCTTGCCCTTCGCCCGGAGATGGCTTGGGCGATGCTTCCTGCGCTCGCCCGATGAGCGGCACAATCGTTAACCAAATTCCAACGAGCCAAGGCCCGAGATAATTTCGCTTCCACATAACAAGTTTCCTCCATTTGTTGAGAGGCGGACTTGTCGCCGGAGCGAAAATGTCCACGGCTCTCATTCCTCTTTTTGCGAAGAAGTTTTTTCACGCCGTCCGCACACGCGGCGGCACGAATGAGGTGGACCGGACAAATATTCTGGCTCCTGGCTTACCGTACTCAATTGAGCACGACCCTTCTTCCCGCCTTCACCGCTCGGCATTTGCCAGGCGATTGGCCCTTGGGAAGTTGTATCCAGTTACAGCAGCGCAACTGCTCCCGATTCACACGGGATTTCTTGCGCCGATCCACGAATCAAGCTCGCAAAGAACTGCGTTCAGAAATAGCGACTTGCGTTTACCTGTTCAAGGATTTTCTAGTGCGACTTTCGTCGCGCTCTGTACCTCAGGCAGCGACAAAGTTAAAAAGCGAAGGCGTGGACTAACCGCCATTCACCGGATTTCGATTTGGGTACGGCGGGATTGAGGGCAGATCGTATCGCTTCGTCTTCAACTCCTCCTGAATTTCCTGGATAGCTCGGTCGAGTTGCTGATCTTCGCCACGAAATTCTTTCGCTGGATCGTTATCAACCACGATGTCAGGATCGACGCCGTGACCTTCGATTATCCAGCCTTTGCCATCTTTCGAGTACGGCGCGAATTCCGGTTTGAAGAGTTGCCCGCCATCGGTTAGCGGGAGCGGATTGCGAATGCCGATGACGCCGCCCCAAGTGCGTTTACCGATCAATTTTCCAAGACCCATCGCCTTGAATCGATAGGGAAAAATATCGCCGTCAGAAGCGGAGAACTCGTCGATCAGCGTGACCATCGGGCCGGTGAAAGTCTGCGGCGGGTTGGTCCGCGTGGCGCCATTGCGCGCCATCTCAATCATGACAAGCGCGCGCCGGAGCCGTTCGATGACGAGCGGTGAGACGAAGCCGCCGCCGTTGCCACGGACATCGATGATGAGCGCCTTTTTGCGAATCTGCGGGAAATAGAGCCTGGTGAAGTCGTTCAAGCCGGCTTGTCCCATGTCGGGAATGTGGACGTAGCCTACTTCTCCGCCGGTTTTCTTGCTGACTTCATCAATGTTCTTTTGCACCCAAGCCTGGTAATAGAGCGGCGCTTCGTCCGCCGTGGGCACGACAGTAATGTCACGCGCGCCGTCTTCGCTCGGTTTGGAATTCACGCGCAGGATAACTTGCTTGTCCGCGGTGCCAATGAGCGCGTCATAGACATTCGGTAATGTGGAAACGGCGGTGCCATTGATGGCCAGAATGTAATCGCCCTCTTTCACGTTTAGACCGATGGCGGTAAGCGGTGACTTCGTGTGCTTGCTCCAGTTTTCGCCCGGCAAAATCCGGTCGATGCGATAGGCGCGGCTGGCCGGATCGCGAGAGAACTCAGCGCCAAGAAGGCCAAGCTTGATGCGCGGTGTCTCGGGCCGTTCGCCGCCAGCGACATAAGTGTGGCCGTTATTCAATTCACCAATCAGTTCGCCGATCAGGTATGTGAGATCGTTGCGGTGATTCACGAATGGAAGCAGTGCGGCGTATTTGTCGCGCATTGCCTTCCAATCGACGCCGTTCATGGTCGGCGAATAAAAGAAGTCGCGCATCTGCCGCCAAGCCTCGAAGTAGATCTGGTTCCACTCGGCATGGCGATCGAGCTGCATGTCGAGGTCCTTCAATTTGAGCAGGTGGTCCTTGGTCTCGAGCTTGTCTTTGGGCAGATCGATGATGGCGTAATCCTTATCGATCTTGACCTGCATCTTCTTGCCATCGGCGGTGATCTCGTAGCCTTTCACGTCACCAAGAACGGTCTCTTTCCGATCTTCCAGGCTGTAAACGCAAAGGTGCGCTTTCCGATCGTTGCGGTCGCCGTCTTCCTCGTCGTCGCCGCTATCATCGGCCAAGGTGCGCCGAAGATAGAAAAGACGATCGTCGACCATCCGGAGATCGCTGTAGTCGCCCGCCACGATCTCGAACCCGACAATGCGATTCTGAATTCCATCAGTATCGACCTTGACGGTGACCGGTTTCTTCGGTTTCGCGTCTTTGCCGTCGCCTTTTTTATCCTCTTTAGCGTCTGACTTTTTCTCGTTGGCGTTCTTGTCTTTGTCCTTATCTTTCTCTTTATCCTTCTTGTCCCCTTTTCCGACTTCGTCGCTGCGCGGCGCCAGCGGCGACTCGGTTTCTTTGGCGAGCGTGACAAGATAGATGCGCTCCAAATCGCGATAGACATTCGAAAAATCCGTCTGTCCAAAAGTCGGCTTGAAATCGCGGCCCGAAGTGAGCAAAAGATATTTCCCGTCGTCGCTGAAGACGGGATTGCCGGCCGAATACCAATCATCCGTCACCGCCACCGGTTTTTTATTCGCCGTGGAAAAGAGATAAACTTTGTCCAGTTCGTTCTCCTCCGGTCGCGCCCAAGTGATCCACTGACTATCGGGCGACCAATTGTAAGCGCGAATCTCTCCGGATTTATCCTGATCGACCGGCGTGATCGCTTTGCTCGCGACATCGACGTAACGCAACCGCTGCAACCGATCGCTCCAAAGCAGCTTCTTGCTGTCGGGCGACCAGATGGCTTGATAATAATAAGTATCGGCGCCGCTCGTCAGTTGTTGCGGCTGGCCTTTGCCATCTTGCGCGAGAACATAGAGTTCGTTCTCGCCGGTCGCGTCCGAATTATAAGCGATCCATTTTCCGTCCGGCGACCAGACTGCATCGCGCTCGTGGACGTTTGAAGTTTTCGTCAAATTGCGCGGTGTGCCGTCCTTCGCAGGCACCGAAAAAAGTTCGCCGCGCGCCACCGCGATCACTCGTTCGCCATCCGGCGCGGGACTCACCGATTCGATGTGTTTCGATGCATCGACCAGGGCGGAACGTCCGGAAGCGAGGTCTTCTTTGATTTCGATCGGCACGGGCGTCGCCCTTCCACCGACCAGATCGTAGCGCCAGATGTATCCGGCTTGTTCGAAGACAATCGCGTCCTTGCCGATCGATGGAAACTTGATGTCGAAATCCTTGAATGTTGTGAGTTGTTTCGTTTCCTTGCTCGTGAGGTCGATCGAGAAAAGATTCATCCGGCCGTCGCGGTCTGAGATGAAATAGATGTGATTGTCCGGCCCCCACATCGGGCAAATATCCTGGGCCGGATTATTAGTCAGATTTTCCGTCGTACCGGTCTTGAAATCGAAAATCCAAATGTCATCGGCCATGCCGCCGCGATAATGTTTCCAAGTGCGGAACTCCCGGAAGATGCGGTTGAACGCCATTTTCGAATCATCGGGCGAAAACGAAGTGAATCCGCCGCGCGGCAACGGCAAATGCTGTGGCAACTCCGCGTCCAGGCCGACCGTAAAAAGATCGCCATTGAAGGAGTTGAACGACTTCATCCGGGAGCGGAAAACGACCAGCGGCTTCGTGTTTTCCCAAGTCATCACGATGTTATTCGGGCCCATCCGGTCCGAAATATCGTCACGTCCCAAAGTCGCCGTTGTCGTCAAACGCTTTGGTGCGCCGCCGTCACCCGGCATCACGTAGACTTCGGTGTTGCCGTCGTATTGCGAAGTGAACGCGAGCTGCGTGCCATCAGCCGAGAAACGCGGAAACGAGCTGTAGCCAGGCCCGCTCGTCAGGCGTCGCGCGACGCCACCTTCTTTGCCGACCGTGTAAAGTTCTCCCGCGTAACAAAAAACAATTTGCCGGCCATTGGTCGCCGGAAAGCGCAGTAGACGGGTCGTGTCCGGCAACTTCTGAGCAGAAGCGGAAACGATCGGCAAAAGACAGAAGGCAAGCAGTGATAGAAAAAGCGAAAGTCGTGACAGATTACGCATAATGAATGATAAGGAAGATACCAAGCTGCTGTCGAACGGATCGGATGCAACCGTGATTTCATCGGGCAAACGAATGCCGCCGCGGCAAACAGCAGCTTGCGCTTAGCCGCTCAAGATTTACTTATCAGTTGGTGTAGCTGCGGTCGCCGCGGCGACCGCAGCTTTTATAAGCTGCGCATGCGGACACGCGCCTCTACATTCATATAAACGTGGCCTTATCCGATCTTACTCCCAACTTAATAATCACCGGCGGCGCCGGATTTATCGGCTCCAACCTCACGCTCGCGTTGCAGGAGAAATTTCCGAATGCGCGCTTGACGGTGGTCGATGATTTTCGCTCCGGCGATTTCAAGAACCTCGCCGGTTACCGCGGCGATTTTGTCGCCCAGAATCTGTCCACACTTGATTGGCAGGAGCAATTCGGCGACCAAAAGTTCGACGCAATTTTTCATCTCGCATCGATCACCGACACGACGATGCACGATCAATTCGCGCAGGTGCACGACAACGTCGAAAGCTTCCGGCGCATTTTAAGATATGCGCAGCCGGCGAAAACCCGGCTTATCTACGCATCATCCGCCTCGACTTATGGCGCCTCGACCGAGGCCAGCGTCGAATCAAACGGCGCGGCGCCGGCAAATATTTACGCGTTTTCGAAAACGATCATGGACAACATCGCGATGCGCGAAGCGAAAGAGTCGCCGGATTGGATCATCATCGGATTGCGCTACTTCAATGTTTACGGTCCTCGTGAAGCGCACAAAGGCGTGCCCGCAAGCATGGTTTTTCATTTGTCGAAGCAAATGAAAGCGGGACAACGGCCGCGCATTTTCAAGCAGGGCGAACAGAAGCGCGATTTCGTTTACGTGAAAGACATTGTCGGAGGCAGCATTCTCGCACTCGAAGCTTTGGAAAGTGGAATATACAACTTGGGCTGCGGCCAGGCGCGCTCTTTCAACGAGTTGGTCGATGTCCTAAACAACTGTCTCGGCACGAAATTCCACCCCGATTACATCGATAATCCTCACGCCCATTATCAAAATTTCACCGAGGCGGACTTGAGCAACGTCCGCGACGGCCTTGGTTATCAACCGCGATATCCGCTTGAGGACGGCGTGAAAGATTACATGAAGTGGTTGTATTCGGAGAAAAAAACGTGAGGGGCGATCTCGTCAGCCAGTGTTGTCATCCCGAGCGGAGCGAGGGATCTCGCCAAAACTCTTTGATCACTCGAGAAAATAGCGTGACGCAATTTCATCGGTGAGATCCCTCACCCCGCTCGGGATGACAGATTGAAAACCATGAAACCAAAGAAATCCGATCTCCTTGTCGAAGTTGTCGAGCATATCGACATCAAAGAGCACAACGTCGTTCCGCTCGTCGAAGCGATGAGCAAGATGGCGTTTTCAGCGCGCGACCTCGGCCGCGCCGCGGAAATTTACGACACCATGCTGCGCGAGGAAGATTGCGCGATTATTCTTTGCCTGGCTGGCTCGCTCTTCTCCGCCGGCCTCAAAAATGTGATTGTCGATCTTGTTCGAAACAACATGGTGGACGCGATCGTTTCGACCGGCGCCATCATCGTCGACCAGGATTTCTTCGAAGCGCTCGGCTTCAAGCATTACAAAGGCGAAATCAACATGGACGACGACGTGTTGCGTCGCCTCGGCATCGATCGGATTTACGACACCTACATCGATGAAGATCAGTTGCGCGTTTGCGATACGACCTGCGGTGAGATCGCGGACAAACTCGAGCCGCGCCCCTACTCATCGCGTGAATTCATCCGCGAAATGGGTCGGCATTTGAGTGATCACGCAGGAAATCGCGACTCGGTTGTGCTCGCCGCGTTTGAAAAAAATGTGCCGATCTTTTGCCCAGCCTTCAGCGATTGCAGCGCAGGTTTTGGATTGATTCATCATCAATGGCATCATCCCGACAAACATCTCAGCATTGATTCGGCGAAAGATTTTCTTGAGTTAACGAAAGTCAAAATTGAATCAAAACAGAGCGGTCTGCTCATGATCGGCGGCGGTGTGCCGAAGAATTTTGCGCAAGACACAGTCGTAGCCGGTGATTATCTCGGCTTCGAAGTCGGCATGCACAAATACGCAGTGCAAATCACCGTGGCGGACGATCGCGACGGCGCGCTCAGTGGATCGACATTAAAGGAAGCGAATTCCTGGGGAAAAGTCGATCTAGGCGCAGAGCAAATGGTTTACGCCGAGGCGACGCTCGCGCTTCCGCTCATCGCGGGCTACGCCTATCACAAAGGCGGCTGGAAAAACCGCGCGGCTAGGAATTACGCCGAGTTCTTGGACAAATAGAGTTCGATGTCATCCTGAGCCGCGCAGACGGCGAAGGACCTCACACAAGCACTTTGCACATTCGTCCGCGAAGTGTGTGACGCATTCTCCGAGTGCGAGATCCCTCACTCCGTTCGGGATGACAGACTAACTAACCTTCCCAGAAAAACTTCGTCGGACGATTGATTTCCGATGGAAGACTTTTGTGCACCGGGCAATTGAGCGCGGCTTGCTCGAGTAATTCGCGCTGCGGACAATTTTTCGGCAACGGAATATGAACTTCCGACGGCAGCCCAACGATCCGGCGTGGGACATCTTTCGACATCTCTTTCTGCACCGAAACGGTCATGCCGCGCAAATCGAGGCCGTGCTTCTCCGCGGCCATCGCCATGATCGTGCTCATGCAGGTGCCGAGCGCGGTGGCAACGAGATCGGTCGGCGAAAACGCTTCGCCTTTGCCTTGATTGTCGGTTGGCGCGTCCGTCCCAATTTTGGATTGCGACGGACCGTGCGTCGCGTCGCAATGCAGGTCGCCAGTGTATTTGATGGAGACGTTGACCATGAGATGATTATGCGGTGTAATCCGCAGCCTGTCATCCTGAACGGAGTGAAGGATCACGCACTCGGAGTGTGGAGCTTTCTTAGGCCAATGGAGATCAAAGAGTTTGTGTGAGATCCCTCGCTCCGCTCGGCATGACACGAGGAAAACGCTAGAGCTAACGCGCCGGAACAATCGGCGATTCTTGAATCTTGTCCGCGTGCTGCGAGAATTCCTCGCGAAAGACGCGGGTGAGATTGGCATCGTGCGTAATGATCAGGTCGGAATCGTGTTTTTTGTGATTGTCGTTCTGCCAGCCTTCATTCCACCAACAGAAACCGATAATGGCCGGCCATCGATCTGAGAACAATTCGTCCAGAGCCGCTTTGGCCCAATGCGCCGCGTTGACATGCCGGTTGTGCAAATCGCAGCCGAACTCCGCCACGATGATCGGCTTGCCCGGCGCAATTTTCGTCAGGCGCGGATAAGCTTCGCGCAGTTCAAAAGAAAAGCTCTCTGTTTCATTCTCAGTTAAAGGAGTTGTTGGTCCATAAGCGCTCAGTGCCACCCAGTCGCAATAGGTGTCGCCCGGAAAATAGTTCTCGAATCGATTCCATTTCGCTTCCGGTTCGTCGGACCAGTTCGCATGCCAAACCCATTGTAGATTATCCGCGCCTTCCGCGCGCATCACATCAACAATGCGGCGGTAAGCGGCGATGTAGCGCTTGGGGCCTTCGCCCGCGCCGCCATTCCATTTGCCGTTCCAACTGAACCAGTCTCCGTTCGGTTCGGTTCCCCATTCAATTAGGATGGGCGAGCCAAACTCCTTTGCTTCGCGCGCCCAGGCACGAAGATCGACGTCGAATTCGCCAGCGATGATTTTTCGAAGCGAAAACCTTTTCTCGACACGATTTTGATCGACATCGGAGCGAAGCATCAAGCGTAGGTACGGGACTTTCCCAAGATCCCGGATCCATCCGCACATTGCGGCGGGAAATTTTCTCGATTCGAACCAGTTGTTTGCAAAATAAACCCACGCAGTTTTTTGGCCGACCGCGTCCTCATAACGCGCAACGTCTGCCGGCGTCACGTCGTGCTCGGTTGGATCGTGCGTATCGGTTCCGACTCCATCCCAATAGAAGCCGTGATAAAGTTTTCCCGCCGACGGGACCGCAATACCCTGCAATTCCGCGTGCAAATGCGCGGCGGACAGCAACCCGAGCAAAGATAGACATACGAAGTTTTTCATTCTGTTGCCGACCACAAACAGGATACGACGATCATAGAACGCCGCTACAGGAAGACGAGCCGCGCAGGTTGCGACGACTTTGTTTCGGATTAGCCTGTTTTATGCACAAGAACGTTACCGGCAAAGATTTGACGAAGGAAGCACCGCGCAGTCCGCGTATTCGCATTGGCGGTTACGCAATTCTTGGAAGGACTATCGACAAATGCCGCGCGCTGATCGCCGGAAATATTGGCGAATATCACTTCGATTGTCCGCTCGATAACATGCTCTTTGGATTCAAGGGTGTGAAGGGCGACGACTTCAAGGCGCAGATCGAGAACGGCGCCAGCGATCAACAGATGGCGGAGTGGCTCGATCAAAACGGCGAGAAAAAAACGCCCGATGAGATCAAGCATTGGAGCGATGGAGTGGAGACAGACAGTCCGTACAACAATCCGGAACGCCGAGATTGGTTCATCGAGCAAACGAAACCGCTCGGCCTCGATCCAGTGAAGACGACGTTGTTCGATTGGCTGGAAGCTGACGACAAGGCAAGTTACGCGAAGGCGTCCTAATCGCGCTGATAAATTCTGGCAAAACGAAAAGGGCGTTTCGTTAAGCCATTTTGGAGAAGATCGTCTCCTGTCGGCGTAATCTGAGCTACGGCTCGATTGGCGGCAGAGTGTTTTCGGTCTCGCCAGCATCGATGCCACGGCGCAGTTTACTGTGGCGGACGCTGTAGAGGAAATAAATCACCAACCCAATCACGAGCCAGACAAAGAAACGGACCCACGTTTCAATCGGCAAGCTCAGCATGAGCGCTCCGCAAAGAATGATCCCAAGGATTGGGAAGATCGGTACCAGCGGAACACGAAATGGGCGCGGACGATTGCGATCAGTCCGGCGGAGAACAATCACGCCGAGACAAACCAAGACGAAAGCGAAAAGCGTTCCAATATTTGTCAGATCGGCCAGCGATCCGATGTCGGTAAACATCGCTACGCCACCAACAGCGATGCCGGTCCAAATTGTGGTGATATAGGGCGTACGAAAACGCGAATGAATCCGCGCGAAATATTCCGGCAGCAAACCATCGCGCGCCATGGCCATAAAAATACGCGGCTGCCCCAGTTGAAAAACAAGCAGCACCGAAGTAAGGCCCGCGAGTGCGCCCGCGCTGATGAGAGCCTGGGCCCACGGTTTCCCAGCAAACGCAGTTGCGACCGCTGCTGAATCCCCGAGGTAAACTGTGTATTTCTTGATTCCAGTGAGAATCCCGGACATCAGCACGTAAAGAAGCGTGCAAATAATCAGGCTCGCGATCATGCCGATGGGCAAATCGCGTTGCGGATTTTTGGTTTCTTCCGCCGTGGTCGAAACCGCATCGAACCCAATGAAGGCGAAGAAGACAATCGCCGCCCCACTCATCACCCCACCGAAACCGTTCGGAACAAACGGGTGCCAGTTCGTCGGATGAACCATGAAAGCACCAAAGGAAATAAAGAACACTACGACCGCAACTTTAATAATAACGATCGTGCTGTTCGTCCGTGCACTTTCGCGAATGCCGTAGATTAAAAGAACGGTCACCGCCGCCACGATCAGAAATGCCGGAAGATTTACGGCAATCGGATGTCCAGCGATAACTGGCAAGGTAGTGGAAGAATAATCGCGCAATGCGTCCCCGCCCTTAGCGATGATACCAGTCGCCGTGGTGTGATCGTTGACCAGCCAAAGCGGAAATTTGAGCCCGAGCAGGCTGCTACACAATTGCACGAAATAACCCGACCAGCCTACCGCCACGGCCATGTTGCCGACCGCATATTCCAGAATCAAATCCCAGCCGATGATCCACGCAACGATTTCACCGAGCGTAGCGTAGGAATAAGTGTAAGCCGAGCCAGAGACGGGAATCATTGACGCCAACTCCGCGTAACAAAGCGCGGCGAAAGCACACGCGGTTGCCGCAATCACAAAGGAGAAAACCACGGCCGGACCCGCGCCCGGTCGCCCGAAGACAACGTCGGCATGAGTCATCCATGATTGAATGAAATTGAGTACCGGTGTTTTCCAAATCGATGAAACCGCCTGTGCCTGTTCACCGGCTGCGGCCGTGCCGGCGAGCGCGAAAATTCCCGCCCCTATAATCGCGCCAATGCCAAGACAGGTGAGATCGAACGCGGTAAGCGAACGCTTCATCAAGCGATCCGGCGCTTGCGCCTCCCGAATCAGATGGTCGGGATTCTTGGTTCTGAAAAGTTGCGAAACCATTCGTTCAAGATCGTGTCACCACAGCCTTTTCGAGGTCAATCCTAAGTTTCGATGTCGATCTTGGCGTTGTAGCTGAAGGTGGATCGAGCAGTCGTCGCCGCGGCGACCTCGACGCTAAAACTTGGCGGCAAAGCCGCATATATTTCTAGCATCGCCCGGCGGAGCGGCCGATCCACCTCGTCTTGGCGCGGCTCTAGCTGCTCGAAAACGATATGCCCGACGTGATGTCCCAGATGAGCGGCGCAAATCTGATCGGCAATCTGCTCTTCGGTTCGATCGGCTTCGTGGCCTTCGTCTATGGCAAAAGGATGACCGCCTGGAAAATGATGTTCTGCGGCCTGGCCATGATGGCTGTGCCCTACTTTATTGCGGACACAGCGATCATGTACGCATTCGGCGCGATCGGCACCGGAGCTCTCTTCTTCTTGCGTGATTGACTGCGAGCGCAATTCATCTTCGCCGTCGCTTGAAAACAAAAATGCGGAGCTTGCCCAGGCAAACTCCGCATTTTGTGATTCGCCTGAATTATCTCGCGTGACCGATGCCCAATTCGGTGTCGTTAATCGCGCGATCGACATGTTCAATTGCGCGAACACGCCAGCCACCTTTGTTATGCTCAGCCATTCTGAGCTCGGCCCGCGCGGCGCGCAGATGCTCAAGGGCGGCCTGCATATGCGGTTGGTCGGCCTGCACCGACTTCAGCCCCATAGCGACAACTGCTACAACGATAATGAAACTAGTTCTCAATGTTTTCATACGTCCGGTGTAATCAGTCATCCGCTTGAGGTCAAGCCAGTGTGCTGGCTTATGAATAGACGCGGGCGCGGCAATTTCTTAGAGTGGGCGCGATGTCCCACGAGCCGGCGAAATTCATCCTGGGTGACACTGCGATAAATGCAGGTGGAGAACACCCTGACGGAAAAAGGGGATTCTTCGGCCGTCGTAAACGCCGGCGAGAGGCACCTCTGACGCATTGCGAGAATTGCGGCGCGCAATTGACTGGACGCTACTGCGCACAATGCGGACAACCGGCGATCGATTATCGGCGATCGTTTCGACATGTGCTCGTCGATATCCTCGATTCGTTTCTCAATTGGGACTCGAAGTTTTTTGCCACGATCGGATTGTGCATCGCACGCCCGTGGTATCTGACCAATGAGTTTCTGGCCGGCCGCCGTGTGCGTTACTTGAATCCGCTCCGGCTTTACCTGCTCGCCAGCATTCTATTTTTCTTTGCCGTAAGTTATTTGGCGAAATCGATACACGTAGATCCCGGGCAGCCTTTGTCGCCTGAGGCGCGCGCAAAAATTGAAGAGCGATTGAAACGCGGAGACTTGGATCCCGATAAGCGGGCTCGCTTGGAAAAAGAGCTAAAACGCGAGAACTTACCGCCGGAAGCGGCCTCCAAATTAGAAGAGGCGCTGAAAAGCAAAGATTTGCCACCGGAAGCTCGCGCTGAAGTGGAAAAGGCGCTTAAAGATGCCCCGCCCAATAACGATAACCGCGTATGGCAATTCGGGAACGATTCAACTCAGCCGACTGATCCGGTCGGCAAATGGCTCCAAGCCCGCGCCAAGGAAAAACTGGGCGAACATGGCTCAAACACTCAATTGTTCCTGCTCGCGCTCTTCAACAATCTTCCCTACATGATGCTTTGCTGCATCCCGCTCTTCGCCTTCGTCCTCAAAATCCTCTATATACGGCGGCATATTTTTTACATCGATCATCTGATCTACGCGCTGCACATTCACACGTTCGTGTTCGTGGCGATCATGCTGATTGTCGGCGCCACCATGGGCTTGACTCGCATTGCTCCAGGTTGGCTCGCCGGATGGACCATTGGACTTCTCTGGACGGCTTTCGCAGTCCAGATTTTCTTGTCGATCCGCCGCGTTTATCGGCAAAGTTGGTTTTTCAGTGCCTTCAAATTTTTCGTCGGCGGATATATTTATCTCATTGTGCTTTGCGTCGCGCTCGCAGCCACTTTCCTGATCACGCTGGCGCTGCCATGAATAACGGCGCAGAGTAACCGCGATGAAAAGCTGGCGACTGACTTTGATTCTGTTGTTTGCTTGCACCGTTTTTGCCGCGGCCGGCGAACGCCACATCGCTTTCGAACGCAACGACGCCGTCTGGATCGCCAAGCTCGACGGCACCGGCGAAAAGAAAATCGCCGACGGAATTTTTCCCGCCATCTCGCCGGACGGAACGCTAGTCGCCTTTACCACCTCAGAAAAATCCGGCACGACCTACGTTCGGCACATCGCTGTCATCGAGATCGAATCGGGCAGCATGAAAGTATTCAAGGATGTGCCGAGCGATAACTCCTATTACCCGAGCTGGTCGCCCGACGGAAAACACATTCTCTTTACCTTGCGGCAAAATGAAGTTTGGGATCTCGCGACCATCGCGCCAGACGGCACCGATTTTCAGATCGTGAAAAAAGGCGCACAAAATGAGGTCACCCTTTATTCGCCGTGCTGGGCGCATGACGCAGGCTCAATCTTTTGCCAGGACATGACCAATATTTACCAAATCGGCCTCGACGGTCACGAACTCGCAAAATGGCCGATCGACAAAGCGATTCCAAATGGGGGGACGAGCGGCGATGGCCGCGTCGATGTGTCGCCCGATGGTAAGCGGCTCCTTCTCTCCATCGACATGGGCGAGGAGGCGAAGCGCAAAGATTGGGATGGACCGCTCCCGGCGTTGTGGACATTCGAAATCGCAACGCAAAAGGCCGTTCGGATCACGTCGAGATCGCTTTTCGGTTGGGACGGCTGCTGGATGGACGACGAGAACGTTTTATTTCTAAGCCAGGCTACCGGCGAAAAATCTGCGTCGATTTATCGCATCTCGACCAGCGGAAAAAATTCTAAGCGCCTCATCAAAGACGCGCGTTTTCCGAGCGTCTCACATTAGCTGGCTCCGTACAAAACCGCGGGAAACTGTTCGTGTTTAAAAGAGGCAGACGCCAGTCCTTCTTTTCCGTCGTCATTGCGAGCTACAACTCGGCGGCATGGATCAAACACACCATCCGCTCCGTGCTCGAGCAGACTTATCGAAACTTCGAAGTCATTGTCGTGGGAGATGGTTGCACAGACGGAACCGAAGAGCTTCTAAAAACCAAATTCGGCAAGCGGATTCGCTGGCAGAACTTGCAGAGTAATTCTGGCAGCCAATCAGCGCCAAACAATGAAGGTGTTCGTGTCGCGCGCGGATCGCACATCGCCTACTTGGGTCACGACGATATCTGGTCGCGTCATCATCTGGAATTGTTGGACGGAGTGGTGCGCGAGCAGGATCCGGATTTCGCGGTTAGCGGGGCTGTTTATCATGGGCCACCCGGCTCGATGTTCTATCAAATCACCGGAATTTTCGACGATCCGGACATGGTTAGACGAGAATTTTTTCCGCCTTCCTCTTTCGCGCACAAACGAGAGCTTACTGAACGCATCGGCGGCTGGCGCGATCCCAACGAGCTGCGCCCGCCCCCCGATTGCGAGTTTCTGTTGCGCGCGGCGGACCATGCGTGCCGCTTCGTATCGACGAAAACGATCTCCGTTCACAAATTCGCGGCTGGTCACCGCTATCTTTCCTACCGCTTCCCGCGCGGCGACGAACAGAAACAACTGCTACAACGCCTGCAGGCGTCCGATGGAGACGCAACGGTGTTGACAGAGATCATCGCGGATTTGGTTAATGGCGCGAGTGCTCCCGCCGTTAAACAAATGGATTTTGACCAGTTTCCTCCAGGTGATCTCTACCGGGGCAATCGCCACAACAAAGGTCTCGACCACTCTGCTTTACTCGCGATTGAAAAACGCGAAGTCTTGACGATCGAATCGCTGCCGACCGCGCTCGATTGGCACGAACTTGCGCAACATCCCGTGCACGGTCCGTTTCGCTGGTCGGGGCCAAATCCGAATCCGAGACACTTCCTCAGCATTCGCACCACTGGGCCCGTTCAACTTCGTATTCATGTCATCGCCTTTGCGGTAGAAGATCTCGCCCATTCGCTGCGGATCGACATCGACGATCGCGAGGCTGACTTTGTGTGCGAACGGAGTTCCGACGGCACATACATTTTCTCCGGCCAGTTTTCCACGGGCGTGAACGATGGCTTGGCACTGCGTTTCCGAATGCCGCGCAGCGTTCCGATAGCGACAGATTTCGGGACTCGGCGAGCCGGTCTCGCTCTTAGTCGAGTCGAAATTATGCCGGGCCGCGACTAATGACGACCGAACAGCTTTGCCAATTGTAGGGAATCAATCGCCCTGCGGCTTCAGAGTCCCAGGGCAAATCCAGCGCGTCCGGCTTCTCGTAATCATACATTCGGTCAGGCATGTTGATGATCGTCGCTTCGTTCGTGCCGATATTTTTCCAGCCGTGATAAAGATTTGGAGGAATCACCAGAAGTCCCGGGTTCTTGTCGCTGACAGTAAATTCGTTGATCTGGCCAAAGCTGGGAGAATCTTTCCGGCCATCGAACACCACTATTCTCACCAGGCCCGACACCACAAAAAGCCGATCGCTCCCCCGCTGGTGCAATCCCCAGGCGCGGACTCGTCCGGAAAAAGTTGTGGTGACATGAACTTGCACCACCGGTGTTTCCAATATTTCCCAACTCGCGCGCGCGACCTCTGTGACGTGCCCATCCTCATGTGGTACTGGCCGCGTCGGACGAAATTTCACGCCTTCAATTGAAACGCGCGCGAGTTGACCTTTCTCATCAACCGCCGATTTCTTGGCCGCCAATTCAGCCGCTCCCACAACATTTGGCGTCATTTCGTTGCTCCGATCCCTCATGCTAATAAACGTTTCGCTTTTGCCAAAGCTTCTTCAAGTTTTGCCAGATCGTTGCCCGCGCCTTGCGCGTTTTCCGGCCGCCCACCACCCTTGCCGCCAACAATCGGCGCGATCTCTTGAATCAATTTGTTCGCCTGAAATTTCGCCGTCAGTTCTTTCGGCACCGACGCGATTAACGCCACTCGTCCATCTGAAACGCCGGCCAGAAAAATGGGCCCTTTGATTTTTGACTTAAGCCCGTCCACCACGGCTTGAAGTAACTTACCATCGGCATTCGGCACCTCAGTAACCAGAAAATCTTTCCCGACATTCGACGCAGCCAGTTCGCTTGCAATACTCGCCGCCCGACTTTGTAATTCCGCCTCCGCACTCTTCGCATGTTGCTTTTCCCAATCGCGAACTTCGCCTTCAAGTTTTTCCAGATGCGCCCCGCGCACATCGATTTGTTTCAACATCTCCGCCGTCTGCGCATCGTCCCCAAAAGCTGGCAACGCCACGATGTCCGATTTCTTGCGTGCAAGATTTGCGAACTTCTCCTGCTGGCGTGCCGCTTCGTGTTGTGCCCATTCCCGAGCAGCGCCGCCGGCGACCGCTTCAATCCGTCGAATCCCCGCCGCGATCGCTTCCTCCTTCACGATGCGAAAAGTTTCAATATCCCCAGTCGCGCGCACGTGCGTCCCGCCGCACAACTCCATCGAATAACCATTGAGTGTCTTCGCATCGCCGCCGATCTGCACCACGCGCACCGTATCGCCATACTTGTCGCCAAAGAATTGCTGAATGTCTGAACGCTTCTTCGCTTCCAGGTAAGGAATCTCCGTCCACGAAACCGGGGCGTTCTCGGCAACCTTTTCGTTCACTAATTTCTCTACCTCTCGCTTTTGCGGCGGCGTAAGTGCCGCGCTCGAAAAATCGAACGTCAACTTGTCCGGCCCCACATAACTCCCCTTCTGCACGGCATCTTTGCTTATGACTTGATGCAATGCCCAATGCAAAATGTGCGTTACGGTGTGATGCCGCTGGATCGCGCCGCGGCGCTGGGCATCTACGTTAAGGTGGAGCGGTGCTCCGGAATACCAATCGATACCGTGAACATCCTCAAGCTTGAGGTAAAACGTCTCGGCCTCCTTTAGTGTATTAACTATCCGGACAAACTTGCCATCTTCGACAAATTGCAATCGACCGGTGTCTCCGACCTGTCCTCCCATTTCTGGATAAAAGGGCGATACATCAACAATCGCCCATTTGTCGCCGCTACCAATTCCTCCGGCCTTCTCGACAATTTTAAATAGCTTCGCGTCCGTCTCTAATAGATCATATCCGACAAACTTCGTCTGAAGATCAACGATATGATGGACGGTGATCGTTGATTTTTTTTGCGCCTTACGCCCACGTTCGCGCTGCTGTTCCATCAATTTCTCGAAACCAGTAACGTCGACAGTTAGTCCGCGTTCCCGCGCCATCAGTTCGGTTAGGTCGAGCGGAAAGCCATACGTGTCATACAGCTGAAAGGCGAAATCGGCCGTAATTTCATCACCCTCAATCGCATCCGCCATCGGGTCTTCAGGCCCCAACGCTACGCTCATTAAAGCGCCGCGCGGATCCACCGCTTCTTTGATAGCGACGCGGTCATCAAATTTTGCGATGCCTTTATCTAGCGTCCTATTGAATGATTCTTCTTCGCGTTTGATCGTCTCTTTAATTCGCGACTGATTCGTGCGCAGCTCGGGAAAGACATCGCTCATGGTTTTGACGACAACATCGACAAGCTTGAAGAAGAACGGCTCGTGGAAACCGAGCGTGCGTCCGTAGCGAACGGCGCGGCGCAGAATTCGGCGCAAAACGTAGCCGCGACCTTCGTTTGAGGGAATGATTCCGTCCGCGATGGCGAAACTGAGGGTGCGGATGTGATCGGCGACAACGCGAAATGCGATGTCCGTGGCCTGTTGAGAGTTGAGAGTTGAGGGTTGAGCGCTATCAGGCAGCGTGCTCGCGTATTTTTTGCCGCTGAGTTTCTCCAGCTCGTCGAAGATCGGACGGAAGATATCCGTCTCGTAGTTCGAGATCGTGCCGGAGAAGTCTGAGAGGTTCTTTGTGCCTTGGATGATCGCGGTAACACGCTCGAAACCCATTCCGGTATCGACGTGACGGTGCGCGAGTGGGACATATTCGGTGCGACCGGGGTCAGCGACCCCGGCTACAGGCTGCGCGTTGAACTGGATGAAAACCAGATTCCAAATCTCGATGCAGCGCGGGTCGTCTTTGTTCACGAGCGCGCCGCGGGTGTCGCCATCCGGGGTAAGATCGACATGCAACTCCGAGCACGGGCCGCACGGGCCGGTGTCGCCCATCATCCAGAAGTTGTCGGCCTTGTTGCCGTTGATGATGTGGATCGCGGGATCGAGGTCGGCTTCGCGAAATAATCGCGCCCAATGATCGTGCGCTTCCTGATCGAACTCGCTCGGCTCGCCCGGACCGGGCCTGTAAGCGGTGGCGTAAAGTCGCTGCGGCGGGAATTTCCAGCGCTCGACCACCAGTTCCCAAGCCCACTCGATCGCTTCCTTCTTGAAGTAATCACCAAAGCTCCAGTTGCCGAGCATTTCGAAGAAGGTGTGATGATAAGTGTCGAGACCGACATCCTCGAGATCGTTGTGTTTGCCGCCGGCGCGGATGCATTTTTGCGTGTCGGCGATGCGCGGCGGATTCCAAGACGGTTTTTGTTGTTCGAGAAAAATCGGCACGAATTGGTTCATGCCGGCGTTGGTGAACAGCAGATTGGGCGCGTCGGGCAGCAACGACGACGGACGCACAATGGTGTGCTGTTTCTCGCGGAAAAAATCGAGAAACGATTTTCTGATTTCGGAGCTAGTCATTGCGGATCTGCCCGTAGCGCATGGGGAGATAACCCTCGGTCGCCATTTTGTTAACATCTCGCTCGGAAGCGAGTGTCTTACTGAACGGGGACGACTCGTAGAAGAGCGCCCGTTTCTTATTGTTATCAAGCCATCTGACAAAAAGAACCACGTGACCACCGGGATGGTTCATGATGTCGGCCGGTTGAAGCGCATCGGTTGAAGGAAGTTCTCGGCAAATCGACGCCAGCGATCCGGTCGAATATCTCGTGGTCAGCTTCCAGCAGCAGCAAATAAAACCGGAACAATCGACTCCGACGGCGGCACTGCTCACAGCCGCTACGCTACGCCGGCGTTTTTCCGAAGTGTAAACATCGCCGGCGGCTTTCCCAGCGCGGATTCCAACATCGAAACTCTGCGGCGTGTCGATACCACCCCATTTGTAAGCGATGCCGATGTTCTCTGCATTTACCCGCCAGCAATCCGGCAAAGGCGAGCCGCGGCCGCCATCACGATCCGGCGTGTGCACTTCAATTCCATCTCGATCTTTGCCGTGGAGCAAATTCCGCGGCGACGATTCCCAACGATGTTCGACATACGACTCCGCGATCTTTAGCGCCTCAGCCCGAGTGATTGATTGCGCCAGCGTCGGCTGGACGCAGCCAAGGCCCAGGGCAAAAACGCCGAGAAGCAAATTTTGAATCTGGGCCGAGGTCATGATGTTGATCTTACGTTGGCTGCGACCAAGTTTCCTGAGAGCGTGCAGATTTCCAAAATGTTTTTGTGGAAATCGGATAGCGATACACGCAATGGCTGCCTCGCTAGGACTCGAACCTAGACAAAGAGATCCAGAATCTCTCGTGCTACCATTACACCACGAGGCAAAAGAGGTGCAGAATTAAGACCGATCGCCGCCCTTTCGCAACTGAGCCGAAGAAGATGTCGACCTAAAATCGACGGAGCAGAAATTCGCTACTTTAGTTCTGGCCGATCAAAATCTCCTCCCCTTCGCGCGCGGCCACAATTTCGAGAGTTTTTCCGGCCTTAGCCGCGAGCTTGCGGCCATTTTCCACCATCTCTTCGATTTGTTTGTCATCATGAGTGGGATCATGATGAAAGAGCACGAGCTTGCGAACTTGGGCGTCGAGGGCCAGGGCGACGGTGGTGCTAAGCGAACCGTGGCCCCATCCAATGTGATGTTGGTACTCCTCGTCCGTGTATTGCGTGTCGAGAACCAGAACATCGCAGCCCTTTAGGAATTGTACCAAATCGGCCCGTTCATTTTTCGCTCTTTTTTGAGTCTGTTCGGGACTTAACAAATGCGATTTCACTGAGTGCAGCTTGAATGCATCGAAGGGTTCGGTATCGGGCAGGAAGGCGACCGACCCCGATGAAGTGTCCAGGCGATAGCCTACGCAAACGCCTGGATGATTCATAAACTTGGCGCGCGCGCGAACTTTGCCGAGGTTGAACTCCATTTGATCGAGCTTCTTGATGTCGATCTTGCCCGGCAGGTCGTACAATGCCACCGGGAAAAATGGCGTCGCCATCTGGCCCTTGAGGATTTCGTGCAGGCCCGAGTCCGCTCCGTCGTAACCGAAAATGGTGATCTGATTTTTGTCGTTGTAGGACGGAAGAAAAAATGGGAACCCCTGAATGTGGTCCCAATGAACGTGCGTGATCAGCAAACTGAGGTTGATCGGTTGCGACCCAAACTCTTCTTCCAAGGCGGTCCCGAGCGCGCGAATACCGGTGCCCGCATCCAGCACAATGATTTCGTCGTCGGCGCGAAGTTCGACACAAGTGGTATTGCCGCCGTAGCGAAGGGTTGAAGTTCCTGGAACGGGGATCGAGCCCCGCACGCCCCAAAACTTCAGGCGCGCACCAGATGCGGAGGATGTTGGCATGTTAGAATGGAAGGCGACTCTGGCATGCAACTCCCCCGAAACCAAGAGTTTTTGCGGAGATTACAGTTGTGAAAGTCTCAGGACAAAAGAAAAGCCACCGCGGAATTCCGCGGTGGCTTTCTTAAAACAAAACCTTCTTAGCTATCTTGGCGACGCCGTAGAAACGACGGAACCAAGGAAAGCAAACCAGCTCCGCAAACACTCAAGATCGGAAGGAGCGCCGACATCTCCGGAACCGGGACATCCACCATACCGATGTTGTCAACCTTCGTTCCCGCCTGCGCACCGTCGCTTCGTGTGGCCTGCGCAGTGAAGTTGGCCCTGGTGGCGTCTGAATAGGTAGAATTGGCCGTGAACTGACTACCCAAACTGGCATCGCCGACAATCGGGGTTGTGCCAACGTACTTCCAAGTCAGGTTGAATAGTGATGGATTGTCCGTTGGGTTCACGTCCGAGGGTGTGGTTCCAAGCAACTGAACCGTAACAATCCAGCCGACTGGCGCCGTGGCGCTTCCGGCAACATATCCACCGAAATCGTAGATGGTGAAGTAATCGCCGGTAGTGACAGTTTGATTAGCAGTTACAATACCACTGTAATCCCAGGTAAAATTCGAACCGCTGGGCGTGGTACTGAACAAGGTTGGGATAATATCGGCGCGAGCCGTCATCATCGTTGTAAATGCGATTAAGCCTAGAAAGTATGTTTTCTTCATGATTTTTTGTAAGGTGTAAGGCGCATCATGAGCAATTTTGGCATCAAACGTCAATACTAAATTCTGATAAATTCATTTTTTTCGCCGTTCGGTAAATACTCCGCCACTTCCATGAATCCACCGATCACCCAGGAACCCGCTCGCCGGATGCCGATTTTCCCCTGGCCGGCCCTGGTGGTCATTGCCGTCTGGTCCTGGGCGATCTGGAGTTGTGCCGAACACTGGCTGGGCAATCCCAATTACTCATATGGCTGGGTCGTACCGCTGCTCGCTTTGGGTTTTGCGTTGCGCCGATATTTGCAGTTGGATTCCACCGGCGCCGCCAATCCGACCTTGGCCTCTCGGAAACCAATCGCGACCCAGATTTTTGTCGGCCTCGTTTTCGCGGGCGCCGTCTTTTTTCTCGAATATTCGCGGGAGCAAGTCTGGCATCCGGAGATCGTTCTCTGGAGTATTTGTTTACTGGCGATAGCATCGACCATCGCTATTTTAGCTGTTTACGGCGGCACTCGACTGGCCCGGGCAGAATTGTTTCCCGTGCTTTTTTTTCTGACTGCCGTTCCGTGGCCGCCTCGTTTCGAACAACCGATCGTTAGCACTTTAATGCGCTGGGTTGCCGAAATGACGACTGAGTTGTTGCATTGGCTCGGCGTTGAAGCGCAGACTTCCGGCGCGGCAATCGCGCTTCGATCCGGTCTGGTTGGGATCACCGAAGCGTGCAGCGGCGTTCGATCTTTGCAGGCCGGGATCATGTTTGGCCTTGCTATGGGCGAGTGGTTTCTGCTGCGGCCATTGCGCCGGATTGTCTTGCTTGTGGTGGCGATGACCCTGGCGATCGCCACCAATCTTGTGCGAACCTTGTTGCTCTCGCTTCAGGCGGAACGGCACGGGGTCGAATCGGTGGATCGCGTTCACGACCTTATCGGCAACGTCGTGATCGCAACATTGATTGTTGGAATCTGGGTGGTGGGAAAACTTCTCGCGCCTCGAGTCACGAAACCGGCTGCATTGTCGATCAAACAAATCGCTGAGCGCGCGCGGCAATTGTTTGCCAGCTTCACCAGCACGACTGCGCCGATCCTGCGGGCGCTGGCACTCAGTCTTATTGCGGGCATTATCTGCGCGCGTTCTCTTTCCGCTTATCTGGAACGGCGCGACCAAACCCAAACCGTTCCCTTCTTTATCGCGAAGATCGACAATACAAATGGCAACAAATTGCAACACGTGCCACAAACGATCTGGAACGAGTTACACCCGACCTCCGGCGAATCCATTCGACCACCGAATCCAAAAACCGGCGACGGCAACGCGGGTCTGTATCATTTTTTTTGGAAGCCGTCGCCGTGGAACCGGTTTGTCCTGGTGCACCGCCCGGACATTTGCATGCCGGGAGTAGGATGGAAGCTGATTGGCGGTCCGGAACCAATCGATGTTTCGCTGGATGGCCAGCCGATCCGGTTTTACGCGTTTCAATTTCAACGAGAGAATCTTTACGCGCTGGAACTTTGGGGCGTTTGGCGAAATGGCGCGCCGGTGTCGCTGGATTATCAATCTGCCCAGGTGTTCGGCGCCGCGATTCCTCCACCGTCGTTGCAATTGGAGGGCAAACGAAAGTCGGCTACGGAGATCGTGGCTTGTACTGTAATAGCAAATGACGCCATGCCTGCGAACGAGATAGCAGTGGCGCTCTTGCAATCTGTCTTCGAATATAGAAGCCGATGACCGACGAAAGAGCAGAAGAATCCACGCAACGCGGCGACGGGCGGCGAAAACACCGCGCGTCCCGAAAAAAGCGCGCATTTCTCTGGATCACGTTATTAATTTTACTGGTGGCGGCGGTGATCGGCGCCAAGCCGGGATACCACTGGTTGAAAGCGCGCCGGGCCGAACAGTTCGCTGCTGAAGGCGGGGAACTGTTCAAACAGGGAAAATGGAATGAAGCCGCCGAGAAGTATCGGGCCGCACTGCAACTGAATCCGCTTGGATACCCTGGACTGGAAGGAGCTGCGCGACTTGCTTCCCGCGCAGACCGCCCCGAAGCCGCCTATCTTTGGGAACAAGTATTCAAATCGCCCCAATGCACGGACGCGGACCGCCAGGAATATGCCGCGCTTCTCCTAAAATTGAAGCGGTTGGACGTCGCCGGAAAAATCATCGATCAATTGTTGAAAGCCAATCCCGACACTAAAACGCTTACTCTGGCTTCGCGGTATGCGGAGCAGACGGGCGAGTCGGGAAAAGCTCTGGAATTTGCAAAAGTGGCGATGAACCGCGCCCCGGACGACGATGCGGCACGTTCTCGGATGGCCGAACTCCTCGCGGCCTCGCCTGATTCCACGCAACAGGCGGAAGCGCGCCGAATTCTTTGGGAGCTCGTCGGCAAAGAGGGCCCAAACAAGCGGCTTGCCCTCCAGGTTCTGGCACGCGCACCCGAATTGTCGACAGATGAACAAACGCGCATCCTCCGGTCTCTCGAAGGCCTTGCTTCTCCAATCGTCGAAGATGTGCTCCTCGCGGCGGATTTTCGAATCAAGCTTCAGCTCGGCGATGCAGATCGAATCTATGACGAAACGATTGCGCGGTTTGGAAAAGGAGACACCACTACTTTGCTGCAGCTCGCGCGTTGGTTGAATGCGCACCGGCAATCCGAACGCGTACTGACTTTGTTGCCAATCGAGCGCGCGACCGAGAATAACCAGCTCATCATGGTGCATCTCGACGCGCTCGCGCTCCTGCAGCGTTGGAGCGACATCGATAAGTTGCTGGCTCGCAGCGATCTCATGTTCGATCCGGAAGTGCTGGAAAGTTTTCGCGCGCGTAGCGCTCAAGGGCAAGACTCCGCGACCGACGCAGAATTTCATTGGAACCGCGCGCTTTCAGCCGCCGGCAACGATCCATTCAAGCTGCGCTTTGTTGCGAACTTCGCCGAACAGACTCGCGCGACCGCTGTTGCCCTGAAAGCTTACGAGCAATTGGCCCGGTTTCCCGAGCACGCGGCCTTCGCTTATCAAGGTATCGAACGCGTCGGGGGAAAAACCGGCGCATCGGCCACCCAGCGCGCCGCCGCCGAAAAGCTCCTGGCGCTTACCCCAACCGACCCGAATTCCACCGCACAACTCCTCTATCTTGATCTGCTCCTCGGCTCGGACGTTGAGGCGAATCTCGCGAAAGCAAACGATCTGGTGAAAAGATTTCCCGCGCGGCTGGCGTTTCGAATCACCGCGGCGTTGGGTTATCTTCGCCAACACGATGCCGGTTCTGCTCTCGCGCAATTTAGCGGACCGTCGAACGCTCCACCCATAGAATGGAGTAAGACGCCTCCATCGTGGCGCGCCGTTTACGCGGCCGCGCTCTTCGCCAACGAGCAACCGGAAAAAGCCAGGGAGATAATCGCGACAATCCCGGAAGGAAGCTTGAATGCCGAAGAAAAGACCCTGATCGCGCCGATCACGGAAGCAAAATAATTACAAGAGACTTGGACCAAACGGCCGCGGCCCTTTTTTCCAGCGCAGTTCCGGCTGCATATTGATTTCTCCGGCGCCGATCTCGAAACCCACCGACCGCAACAGGTAAGAGACGCCTTCGCGACTTTCCATTGTTTCCTTCAAGCTCCGCGCGAAGAGCTCGATGTATTCCTTGTAAGATTCGAGCGCCAGATTTCCCTCGGCGAAATGATCGGCCAACGCATCGTCGTGGTAATCAATCAAATCGATGAGCGCGCGCCGCAAATCCATCCGCACTTTCGGATCGATCACAATCTTGAACGGCGTGCCTGACGGATCAGGTTTGGCAAGGCTTTGTTTTTTCGCGCCGGTTTGATCGGACGAAACAATCTGGAAATCGTGATTTTCTTCCATGGGTCGATCGACAAAGTTCGGTGACGGCATTAGGGCCACGATTCGATCTTATAACAGATCGTCCGAAACTTTCGCGTTAAATTTTACTGGTAGGGACATCGCGCTGCGATGTCCGTGGACGACGCAACGCGCCGTCTCTACCTAAAAGAAAATAGGAATGATCAGGATCGCCACAATATTTACGACCTTGATCATCGGATTAATCGCCGGGCCAGCGGTGTCCTTGTAAGGATCGCCCACCGTGTCGCCGGTCACCGCCGCGGCATGGGCGAACGAACCCTTGCCCCCAAAATTTCCTTCTTCGATAAATTTCTTCGCATTATCCCAGGCGCCGCCGCTCGAGGTCATCGCGATCGCCACAAACAATCCGGTAACAATCGTGCCCACAAGCACGCCGCCAAGAACGACTGGTCCCAGAGAGGGAATGAGCGCCACGCCGACGACAAACACCAACGGTAAGAGCGCCGGCACGATCATCTCGCGCAGCGCTGCTTTGGTCACGATATCGACGCACGTTCCGTAATCGGGAGTATCTTCACCGCGCAAAATCCCAGGCTTCTCCTTCAATTGCCGGCGAACTTCGCGCACCACCGCACCGGCCGCTTTGCCGACCGCATCCATACTGAAAGCAGTGAAAATGAACGGCAATAATCCGCCGATGAACAATCCGATAATCACTTTCGGCTCCGTGAGTGAAAAATTGAACTGCGCGTAAGCGACATTGTGCGCCTTCAATTCCTCGACGTACGACCCGAACAAGACCAGTGCAGCCAAGCCGGCCGACGCGATCGCGTAACCTTTGGTCACCGCTTTCATGGTGTTGCCCACCGCGTCGAGCTCGTCAGTCACGCCGCGGACCTCTTTCGGCAAATTGCTCATCACTGCAATGCCGCCGGCGTTATCGGTGATCGGGCCGAAGGAATCGAGCGAGATGATAATTCCAGCCATCGACAACATCGACATGACCGCAACCGCAATCCCGTAGAGACCGGCAAAATGAAAACTGAGCAGAATAGCGATGCCGATGAAACCAACCGGCAATGCGGTCGCGTGCTGTCCGATAGCAAGACCGGCGATGATGTTGGTCGCGTGTCCGGTCTCGGAGGCGCGCGCGATTTTCTGCACCGGCCGATAATGCATCGAGGTGTAGTAATTTGTGATGATCACCACCACTGCGGTCATGACCAGACCAACCAGCGACGCATAATAGAGATCGTTGGCCGAGTGAGCGACGCCGCCAATGGTAATTCCCTCTGGAAAAAGACGATGGGTGGCCGGCCAGAATAGAATGGCTGAGACCACTGCGCTCGCACCAACTGCGCCCATGAGAACAGTCGCGGGTTTTCCGCCGCTAATGTTCACGAACAAAATTCCGAGGACCGCGCCGAGCACGGAAATTCCACCGAGAACGAATGGATAAACAATGGCCGCGGGATAAGCCGAGAGGGTAAGGGCCGCGACCAGGATCGCACCGATCAAACTCACGGCGTAAGTTTCAAATACGTCCGCGGCCATGCCCGCACAATCGCCGACGTTGTCGCCGACGTTGTCCGCGATTGTGGCCGGATTGCGCGGATCATCTTCCTCGAGACCGCTCTCGATCTTGCCGACGAGATCAGCGCCGACATCCGCTGCTTTCGTGTAAATCCCGCCGCCGAGTCGCGCGAACACGCTGATCAAGCTCGCGCCGAGCGCCAAGCCGACAAGACTGCGCACGGCGGCATAATGGCCAATCATGTTGTTAGCGATGCTGTAAAAAATCGACACCGCGAGCAGCGCGAGGCCGACCACGAGCAAACCGGTCACCGCGCCGCCATTGAACGCAACTCGCAATGCCGCGGTCCGCGATTTGGTCGCGGATTGAGTCGTGCGCACGTTCGCCAGCACAGCGATCCGCATCCCGATGAAACCCGCCGACAACGAACAGGATGCGCCGACCACAAAACCGATCGCAGTTGGGTGATCTTTAAAGAAAAAAAGCAGAACGAAAATGACGACGGCGATCGCGCTGATGGTAATTACCTGGCGATTCAAATAAGCCTTGGCGCCTTCCTGCACGGCCGCGGAGATTTGGCGCATTCTCTCGTTGCCCGGTGACAATCGCTTGATCGCCGCGATCAGGAAAAACGCGAAAGCCAATCCGACAACCGCGCACACCATCGACAAGTGCACACCGGACTCAAGCAAATTGAGAGCAAGAATTGTCATGAACGTTCCGTGATAAAGCGCACGACTGTATGAAGAATTGATGGCGTAGCAAACAGCTATTTCGCGCGAATCGAGTCGTTGCGAATAATGATCTAAGCACCGCGAGGCTTACTTCGCCGTTTTCATATTCAACGCTTTCACGAGAAAGGCCCAACGGTCGGCGGTCTCTTCTATGATTTTCGTTGTCGGTTTGCCCGCGCCGTGACCGGCTTTTGTTTCAATACGAATCAAGGTTGGCGCCGGACCGCTTTGCGCGGCTTGCAGCGTGGCAGCGAATTTGAAACTGTGCGCCGGCACGACGCGATCGTCGTGATCTGCCGTCGTGATCATAGTCGCGGGGTAAGCGCAACCTTTCGCGAAGTGATGCAACGGAGAGTAGGCATAAAGATACGGAAAATCTTCGCGGTTCTCTGAGCTTCCGTAATCCGAAGTCCACGCCCAGCCGATCGTGAATTTTTGGAACCGCAGCATGTCCATCACGCCCACGGCCGGCAACGCCGCGCCGAAAAGATCGGGCCGCTGCGTCAGGCACGCGCCGACCAGTAAACCGCCGTTGCTGCCGCCGCCAATCGCAAGCTTCGGCGTTGACGTAAACTTATTGTCGATCAAGTACTGGGCCGCCGAGATGAAATCATCAAACACGTTTTGCTTCACGTGTTTCTCGCCGGCTTCGTGCCATTTCTCGCCGTACTCACCGCCACCACGCAGATTCGGCAGCGCGAAAATTCCGCCCATTTCCATCCAGGCTAAGATTGCCGGACTGAATGAGGGCGTCTCGGAAATATCGAATCCACCGTAGCCGTAAAGATATGTCGGATTCTGGCCATCGCGTTTCATTCCTTTTTTGTAAGAGATGAACATCGGCACGCGCGTGCCATCGGCACTGTTGTAGAAAACCTGATCGGTCGTGTAATCGTCCGGATTGAATTTTACTTTCGGCTGAAACAGCAGAGTGCTCTCGCGTTTGTCGAAATCATAGCGAAAGATCGATGTCGGCGTGGTGAAGCTCGCGAATGAATAAAATGTTTCGCGATCGCCCCGTTTGCCAGTGAAACCACCGGCCGACCCAATTCCTGGCAATGCAATCTCACCGTCCCCCGCTCCGTCGGATTTGAATAACTTCACCAAACTGTGCGCATCTTTCAGATAGACCGCGATAAAACGACCGCCCACTACGCTGACCGCTTCGAGCTTATCCGCCGATTCAGGAACAAGCTCTTTTGGCTGCGGCGGAAGAGGTTTGCTCGTATCGACGGAAATAATGCGGCCCAACGGCGCGTTTAAATCGGTCTTGAAGGCAAAGACGGATCCTTCGTTTCCGACAAAGTCGTAGGCCGCATCGGCTTTATCGAATAGCTCGACCACCTTCGAGTTCGGATCGTCAAGGTTCTTGTAGAAGATGCGGTTCTTCGGATCAGTCCCATGGCTCACCGTGATAATGAGATAGCGGCCATCGTCAGTGACCTCGGCGTTGAAGAGCCACTCCTTTTGGTCGGGCCGCTCGTAAATCAATTTATCCTGCGCCTGCGGAGTCCCCAGTTTATGAAAGAACAATTTGTGACCGTAAACCTGCGACCGCAGTTTGTTTTTCTCGTCCGGTTGGTCGTAACGGCTGTAGAAGAAACCGCTGCTGTCTTTCTTCCACGAGGCGCCGGAGAATTTTATCCAATCGAGTTTGTCATCTCGATCTTTCCCGGTTTCAACGTCGCGCACTTTCCATTGCTGCCAATCGGAGCCCGCGGTTGCGAGTCCGTAAGCCATGAGTTTGGCGTCGTCGCTCACCGCCACACCACCCAGCGCCACCGTCCCGTCTTTCGCCAAAGTATTTGGATCGAGAAGTTGGCGCGGCTGCTCGGACAAATTCGCCGCTACATAAAGAACATTTTGGTTCTGCAATCCCGAATTTTTCGAAATGAAGTAGCGATTCTTCTCCCGGAACGGCACTCCGAATTTTTCGTAATCCCACAACGCGGTCAGGCGCGCCTTGATCGCGTCGCGCTCGGGAATCGTCTTGAGGAAATCAAACGTCAGCTTGTTTTCTGCTTCAATCCATTTCCGTGACTCGGGTGCGTCCGGATTTTCCAGCGGCCGATACGGATCGGCCACCTTGGTGCCGTGATAATCATCGACCTGATCGCTTTTTGGCGCGGCGGGATATTTGAATTCGGTTTTGGTTTCCGCGGTCAGCAGAACTGATAACGGCAGAACAAACGAAAAGGCGACGAGGATTCTTTTCATAATAAATTGGAGCCAATCATAACCGCGCTAACCGATGGGGCAACGGCGAGCCGCGCCCGCAATCAGCCGATCGCGGTCATGCTTGTTTCCAGCCATTGCCGTTGCCATCCCGCGCCATCGCAAACTCCGGAGTTAGATCGACATCTTCCGGCGCCGGTTCCTCTTCTGG
Organism: Spartobacteria bacterium; assembly: GCA_003167365.1. Taxonomy (GTDB): domain Bacteria; phylum Verrucomicrobiota; class Verrucomicrobiia; order Chthoniobacterales; family UBA10450; genus Palsa-1382. Next base: position 312,766 of record PMTM01000003.1, read on the forward strand.
TTCTCCGAGCGACCGTTCGTGGTGCTCTTTCGCGATCAGCATGTAAAGCGACGGCACGATGAACAAAGTGAAAATCGTTCCAATCGTCATCCCGCCGACGAGCACAAGACCGATTGAATTTCGCGCGGCAGCCCCCGCGCCGGTCACGAGGGTAAGTGGGAAGTGACCGGCGACAGTCGCGACGCTGGTCATCATAATCGGACGCAAACGAATCCGCGCCGCTTGAGCGACCGCGGCTAACTTCGTCGCGCCCTGCCGTTGCAGTTCGTTGGCGAACTGCACAATCAAAATTCCGTTCTTCGAAACGAGACCGACGAGCGTGACCAGACCGACCTGGGAATAGATGTTGAAGGAAGTGGTCCAGCCGTCGGTGAAAAACTTCCCAAACGGCATCTTCAGGAACATGAAAAGGCCTGCGCCGAAGAGCGCCAGCGGAACGGAGCCGAGCAGGATGATAAGCGGATCGCGGAAGCTGTTGAACTGCGCCGCAAGGACAAGAAAGATCAGGACAACGGCGAGCAGGAAGACGCCGCCGAACTTGCTCCCTTCAATCCTGAGCTGACGCGAGCCGCCGGTGTAATCGATCACATAGCCGGCGGGCAGAACCTTGTGCGCTTCATCCTCGAGGAACTTGAGGGCGGAATCGACTGAGTCCTTCGGAAGGCCGGTGATGGTGACGGCATTGAGCTGCTGCATGCGGTTGAGCGAGCGCGCCACGGTTGTTGGCTTGATCGTCGCGATCGTGCTCAGCGGCAGCAGCTGGTTGTTCGGCCCGGTGACATAAATGCTCTGCAACTGCTCGGGATTGAGCCGGTCAACGCGTTTGATCTGCGGAATGACCTTGTAGCTGAGACCTTCCATGTTGAACCAGTTAACGTAATTGCCACCGATAGCGGCGGACAGATCGGCGCCGACTTTCTGCATGTCCAATCCCATGGCGGAGACCTTGTCGTGATCGAATACGATCTGCGCCTGCGGCTGGTCAATCTTGGTGTCGATGTCGCTAAACTGAAAAACACCGGCTTGCGTCGCTTTGTCAGAGATATCCTTGGCAAACTCCAGAATGCGCTCATGACTGGCGGTCGACGCGATAATAAAGCTCACCGGTAAATTGTCCGAGCCGGGGAGCGCTTCCGGCATGGTCGCGAACATTTGAATGCCAGGAATGCCAGCGAGCTTTTGCTGGACGACCGGCAGATAATCCTTCGTTGGGACCTTGCGTGTGCCCCATGGTTTCAAAACCATCCCGCCGAAACCAAATGACGGATTGGTGAGCTGAAAGGTGAAACGCGTATCGGGAATATCCTTGAAGATTTTGCCGGCAGCGTCGGCATAACGAATCGTATCGTCGATCGTCGCATTGGCCGGGGCGGTAATAATGCCGATGATGAAACCCTGATCTTCTTTTGGCGCCAGCTCTTTGGTCATCATTTTGGGCATGGCAAACATCAGCATCGCGAGAAGCGACACCCCCGCCCAGACGATATAGACGGCGGGACGCGCGTTTAGCGTGCGATCGAGATGGCTGCCATACCAGTCACGGAAGCGATCGAAGGTCCGGTTAACGAATCCGCTGAAGCCGTGGTCTGCATGCTTCGCCTGTAAGAGGTTGGCGCACATCATCGGCGACAGAACCAAGGCGACGACGCCGGAAATAAAGACCGCGCCGGCAAGAGTCAGGGCAAACTCGCGGAAGAGCGCGCCGGTCAGACCGCCCTGGAGAGCGATGGGCGTATAGACAGCCGCGAGTGTGATGGTCATGGCGATGATCGGGCCGATGAGCTCGCGCGCGCCGACGAGTGCGGCATTCATTCGGGACATGCCTTCGCGCATGTGGCGCTCGACGTTCTCGACCACGACGATGGCATCGTCCACGACCAACCCGACGGAGAGCACGATGGCCAGGAGCGTCAGGAGGTTGAGACTGAAGCCAAAAAGTTGCATGAGAAACAGAGCGCCGATCAGTGAAATAGGGATCGCGACCACCGGCACCAGGACCGAGCGGACTGAGCCGAGGAAAAGGAAAATCACGACCATCACGATGAGAAGCGTGTCGATCAGCGTCTTAACGACCTCGTGGATGGCGTCATTGATATAGGCGGTGGCGTCGTAAGCCACCTCGACCTCCATGCCTCTGGGCAGCTCCTTCCTGATCTCGTCCACCTCGGCTCGACAACGCTTGATCACGTCCACCGAATTCGCATTGGGCAGAACAAAGATGCCCATGAAGACAGCTTTCTTCCCGGTGAACCGCACCTCCGAGTCATAGTCTTCCGCGCCGAGCACAACATCGGCGATATCACCCAGCCTAACGAGTGTGCCATTGGTCTGACTGACCACCAGCTGCTTGAATTGCTCAGCGGTATGCAGATCGGTGTTCGCCGTCAGGTTGACCTGAAGAAGAGAGCCTTTGGTGCTTCCGACGGCCGCGAGATAATTGTTCTTGGACAACGCGTTCCGAACATCCGAGGGGCTGATGTTGAGCGCAGCCATCCGCTCCGGCTTCATCCAGATGCGCATGGCGAAGGTGCGGCCCCCGAGGATATTCGCCGTTTGCACGCCAGCGACGGAGGTCAGACGCGGCTGCACCAAGCGGACGAGATAATCCGTTACCTCGTTAGGCTGGAGAATGTTCGAGGTGAAACTCAGATAGGCCGAAGCGATTTGGGAATCGGCCGGCTGAATCGCGATGACCGGGATCTGTGATTCCGGCGGAAGATTGTTGCGGATCGCGTCAACGCGCGCGCTGATATCCGAGAGAGCCTTGTTGGCGTCGTAGTTTAATTTTAGCCTCGCCGTAACCGTCGAGACACTCTGCTGACTCGTGGATTGGATGTAATCGATGCCGTCGGCCGCAGCCATTGCCCGTTCGATTGGAGTGGTAATGAAGCCGCGCACCAATTCCGCGTCCGCGCCGACGTAGACAGTCGTCACGGTAATGGCGGCGATATCGCTGCGCGGATACTGACGCACATTGAGAGTCTTCATCGCCTGCAAGCCGGCGATGAGAATGACGAAGCTCACGACCAGCGCGAGCACCGGGCGCTTAATGAAAAGGTCGGTGAAGCCTTTCACTGGAAATCAGGAATCTGCCGGGGTCGGATTCAGTTGAGGTTTCGGAGCGAGATCGTTGCTGATCGTGACCGGCATGCCGTTGCGCAACTTAAAAACACCAGTGCTGACGACGGTCTCGCCGGCTTTAAGCCCTTCGGTGATGGCGATGAAATCCCCCCGCGCATCGCCGACACGAACAACTTGCTGACGAAGAGTCTGGGACTCCTTGCCAGTTTTGGGATCTTTGTTGGTTTCGATCACGTAAACTGAGTCGCCATACGGCGCGTAGTACACGGCCGATCCCGGAATCACGAGTGTTTTGTGCGTCTCGGGCAGGCGGACTTCCACCTTGCCAAACATCCCCGGGTGCAATGCGTGGTCGGGATTTTCGAGCGTCGCTTGCAGGGAGACATTTCGCGTCACGGCATCCACCATTGAATTAATCGCCGTGAGTTTGCCTTTGAACTCCCGGCCGGGCACAGCGTCGGTGCGCACATCGACCGCGAGACCGCTCAAAAGTTTTGACATTTCCTGCTGCGGGAGGGCGAAGTCCACAAAGACCGGGTCGAGCGCGGTCAAGGCAACCACCTGTTGTCCGGCGTTGATCATCTGTCCCACGTTCACCTGGCGAATGCCGAGCTGGCCGTCGAACGGCGCGTGCACTTCCTTTTTCCTGATCATCGACCGCATATTATCGACCGCGCCCTGCTTTTGCCCGAAGGCTCCCTCGGCGGCATCGAGCTCGGATTTCGAGATGACTTTGCGCGCTGACAGGTCGCGGGCTCGTTCCAAATTGGCGCGCGCCAATTCCAGATCGGCTTCGGCGGTATGCAGCTGCCCTTCTTCCGACGAAGTATCCAGCTGGATCAGGGTGTCGCTCTTCTTCGCGACGCCGCCATTTTCGAATTCAACTTTGCTGACGATTCCGCCGAGCTCCGTTGCCACAATCGCGCCTTGGGTCGCCGAAACCGAGCAAACAGCGGAAAGAACCGGAGCCCAATCTTCCGCCTTCACGACTGCGCTCGATACGGTTGTCGCCGGCATGGCAAATGGCGTCGACATCATCTTTCTGACCTGGCTGGCCTTTACATCGGCCAGGATGAAAAGGAGAAACGCGACCGCCCAAATGGCGCCGGCGGTGGTTCGCCGGCGTGCGAACTTATAGATGGAAGAGATGACGCTAACTATTGCAAGAAGCGTGAAAACGATGACTAGAATGGTCGAGATCCAGAATCCGATCGCCTTGAGGACGGCGACGAGGCCAACCAAAAGAAGAATGGCGCCGACGACCAAAAGAATCTTTTTTGCGACCGATTTCATTTGATGAGTGGTGGTAGCGGGCTTGGCCACGTCATGCATAAACTGGTGCGCTTTCAGATTTGAACAACAATCGCCATAAACGGCGCGCTACTTCCAGTTGCCGCTCACGCCGTTCGCTGTCGGTTGCGGTGGAAACATTGAGCACTTCACGCATTAACATTCCATCGCTAACAGCGAAAATAAGCTCGGTGAGCTGGCGCGGAGTCAGATCGTGGGTCGCGTTCTTCGACTCGGTCGCGCGCGCGATTAGATCGGTCACGCCGTCCATCACCGTCTTGGTTACGTCACGAACTAACTCCGCTACGCGCGGATTGCGGCTCGCCTCCGCGAAAAGATCGACCACGAACGCCGCCGTCACTTGCGGCTCATTTTCGCAGCAATGCGCCGTGAACAGGATTTCGAGCGCTGCTAAAAGAGTCTCGGCGCCGCGGGCGCGCTCCAGCACCTGCTGAATTTCGCTCTTGTGGTTGTCGGCCATCGCCGAAATCACCGCATCTTTATTTTCAAAATAGCGGTAGATGAGTCCGACACTGATCCCCGCCTCGCCGCTAATGTGGTGCATGCTGGTTTGGTGAAATCCGCGCCTGGCAAAGCAAATCATCGCTGCATTAAGAATTTGCTCGCGGCGATCTGGCGCCGGTTCGATTCGGGAATCTGACATGGGGTTGGAACAATGAATGAACGTTCATTCATTGTCAAATTCCCATGCGACGGCAGGCGTATCGCCTGCATCTTAATGGATTTGCGGCCGACACTACAGCCGTCTTCCCATTGAGCGCCTGCCACGCCGAAGCCTTGCGTAGGCGGGTTGAACGTTGAACGTTGGAAACAAAATCCGGCAACGTCGATGCGCCCACTCCAAATCAATTCGCGTTTGCTTCGCGATCTTCCACCAACCCGCCGCTACCTCATCGGTGTCTCCGGCGGACGTGATTCCGTCACGCTGCTGCATTCGCTCGTCGATCTTGGCTACAAAAAATTGATCGTCTGTCATTTGGATCACCAGTTGCGAGGGCGATCTGCAAAAGCCGATGCAAAATTCGTCGAGAAGCTCGCCGCCAATTACGATCTCGATTTCGAACGCGGCTCGACCAATGTCCGCGCGCTGGCGGCGAAGAAAAAAATGTCGATTGAAGCCGCGGGACGCGACGCGCGATACAAATTCTTCGCAAAGATCTCGAAGCGCAGACGATGCCGCGAAATTTTCCTCGCCCACCACGCCGACGACTTGGTGGAAACCTTTCTAATCAATTTGTTCCGCGGCGCGGGAAGCACCGGCCTCGCCGGAATGCGCGAAATCGCAACGCGCCGCATCGACGATGTCGATCTTACCATCGTTCGCCCGCTTCTCGGACTCTGGCGCGCCGAGATCGACAGTTACCTGCGCGAATATCGACTGAAATTCCGCGAAGACGTTTCGAATCTCGATCTCGCGCCACTGCGCAATCGCATTCGCCACCGCATCATTCCATATCTGGAAAAGACACTTGGCCGTAACATCCGCCAAAGCATCTGGCGCACGGCGATGATCGCAACCGAAGAGGAAGCTTGGATCGAAAGCATTACGACTGACGTCGGTCCACCGGATGTCGATCTCGTCGTGGAAAAACTCAGCGCGTTGCCGGTAGCTTTGCAACGGCGTGCCATCCTGAAATGGCTCCGCGAACAAAACATTACCGGCGTTGGTTACGAAGCAATCGAACGTGTCCGCTCTTTGATCGATCCCGCTTCGCGGATCGCCAAAATCAATCTGCCGCAAGATCGACATGCGCGCCGCCGCGCCAAGAAAATCTTCATCGAGTAATTCTGTTGTAGCGGCGGTCTATGACCGCCGTTCCACAAAGTTTCGGCGCTCATAGAGCGCCGAAACAGTTTATCTGTGTTTCATCTCTGGCTATCTGTGGCTAGTCTTCGTGTCATCCCGAGCGGAGCGAGGGACCTCACGATCCCATCGATAATTTGCGAGATCCTTCGCTTTCGCTCAGGATGACAAGTCATGACCCAAAACATCCGCGTCCGCTTCGCCCCCTCGCCCACCGGCTTTTTGCACATCGGCGGGGCGCGCACCGCGCTGTTCAACTGGCTCTTCGTGCGGCATCACGGCGGCAAATTAATTTTGCGCGTTGAAGATACGGACAAGGCGCGCAACACGGAAGAAGCCGCGGAAGCAATCTACGAAGGCCTGCGCTGGCTCGAGCTGAATTGGGACGAAGGTCCCCAAGTTGGCGGAGATTTCGGCCCTTACTTTCAAAGCGAGCGAAACGAAATCTACGAGCGCTATTTGAAAAAACTTCAGGACGCCGGCCACATTTTCGAAGACGCAGGCGCGCTGCGTTTTCGTTCGCCACGCGAGCACGTCATTGTCGACGATCTCGTATGCGGCAAGATCGATTTCGATCTCACCAATCCGGGAACGCATCCCGACATGACCATCCGGCGTCCGGACGGCTCGTGGATTTTCCATTTCGTCAACGTGATCGACGACATCGAGATGAAAATTTCACACGTCATTCGCGGCGAAGATCACCTGTCGAACACGCCGAAGCACATCGAGTTATATCGCGCATTTGGCGCGACGCCGCCGCGCTTTGCTCACATTCCGCTCATTCTTAATCATGATGGCTCAAAGATGAGCAAACGCGACGAAGGCGCGCGCGTCGCGGCTTACATTGAGCAAGGCTACGCGCCCGAAGCCGTGCGCAATTATCTTTGCCTGCTCGGCTGGTCGCCCAAGGACAACCGGGAAAAGATCGAGATCGATGAAGTCGTAAAACTTTTCGAACTGGAGAAAATCAATCGGCGCAATGCCGCGTTCGATCTCGACAAATGTTTTTGGCTCAATGGTCAATACATCGCGCAAATGTCGCTCGACCGATTCACGGAGCTGGCCCGGCCGTTCTTGAAGAAAGCGAAGATCGACATCTCCGATGACGAGTATCTCAGAAAGGTCCTCGCGATCGTGAAAGAGAAAATCAAACTCTTCCGCGATGTGCCGGAATGGACGGCGTATTTCTTCATCGAAGATTATGAGTTCGATCCGGCCTCGGTCGAAAAAGTCTTTGGAAAACCAGAAGCTGCCACGCGATTAAACGCTTTGGGGCAAGAGTTCACCAAGGTCGATAATTGGAACGCTGAAATTCTCGAATCGACTTTGAAGAATCTCGCGCAAAGACTCGGCTGCAAAACCGGCGATCTTGTCCACCCAGCGCGAGTCGCGGTAAGCGGCCGTTCGATCGGACCAAGTTTGTATCACATGCTCGAAGTAATGGACAAAGACCGGGTGCTCGCACGAATGCAAAGAGCCGGCGAAAAATTCTCTAATCTCCCAAAGATGTCATCCTGAGGTCGCCACGGCGACCGGAGGACCTCACCAACGAAGCCTGGATTACACTTTAGAACTAGTAACGTTCCCTCACCTTATGTGAGGTGCCTCACTCCGTTTGGGATGACATGAAAAAGAAATCCGCAAAAAAAGTTTACACGCTCGCCGATTTGCAGAGTTGGACCGAAGCGTCGCGCGAGGTCGATCCACCGATTCGTCTAGGCGTCTTCGGCGATCCGGTCGCGCACTCGCTCTCGCCGGAAATACAGAATGCCGCGCTCAAGGCTTGCCAGATCGATATCCAATTCGCGCGCTTCCATATTCGCCCGGAAGAATTGGGAAGCGCAATTGCGCTTCTCTCAAAACTAGATTTCGTCGGCGCGAACCTCACCGTGCCGCACAAGATCGCGGCGCTCGGTTTCGTCGATGAGCTTGATGACGAAGCGAAACAGATCGGTGCCGTAAATACGATCGCGGTCCGTGACGGAAAGTTAATCGGCTTCAACACTGACGGCGTCGGCTTTACTCGCGCCATCCGCAACGAGTTTTCGGTCGACCTTCGCGATCTGCGCGTGATGCTGCTGGGCGCGGGCGGCGCCGCTCGCGCTATTGCGATGCAATGCGCGCAGTCAAATTGCGAACGTTTGGTGATCGTGAGCCGCAATTTCGACAAGGCGAAACAACTGGTTGCCGAGCTACATCCCCGCTTTGCCGGGCCACGTGTGCTGGGTCCAGTCGCGCGACTTGAAGCCGTTCCCTGGGAAAATAAGGCGCTGCAATTTCAGTTAGGAAATATCGATCTTGTCGTGAACGCAACGCCGCTTGGTTTGAACTCAAACGACGCCGCGCCGTTGCCGCAAGAATTGCTCGCGCCCCATCTCATGATTTACGACACCGTTTACACGCGCGGCCGCACGCCTTTACTGGTCGCTGCTGACGAAGCCGGCGCGCGCGGCGCAAATGGCTTGTCGATGTTGCTTCATCAAGGCGCGCGTTCGTTCGAGATTTGGTTTGGGCGGGAAGCACCGCTCGATGTAATGCGCGCGGCTTTGCCGTTGTAGAGGCGGCTGTGTCAGCCGCCTAGGCGCTCGCCACGGCGAGCGCCTCTACAAATTCTCTTGCGCCATTTCACGCCCGCGTTTCGTCGCTGCTTCTACGGCGGCAATCAAACCTTTAGCAGTCTCAAGTTTTTCCATCTGCGCAAGACCAGCGGCGGTCGTGCCGCCCGGCGTAACAACCATTCGGCGCAGTTCCTCCGGCGAAAGCTTAGTTTCAATAGCGAGCTGCGCAGCGCCCAGAACGGTTTGCGCTGCGAGTGTGCTCGCGACGTCGGCCGGCAATCCGCATTTTTTCCCGCCTTCAGCCAGCGCTTCGATCACGGTGTAAACAAATGCCGGTCCGCTTCCGGACAGCGCAGTTACAGCGTCGATCTGTTCCTCATCGACTTCGACCACGACGCCGATCGCTTCGAAAACTTTTCGCGCAAGATCGACATCGTCATTTGCAGTCCGCCTGCCGCGGGCGATCGCAGTGGCTGCTCGACAAATCGCCGAAGGAGTATTGGTCAGCGCGCGCATGAATCGCGCACCAGCGATGGATTCCATGGCAGCGAGCCGAGTGCCGGCGGCGAGAGAGATGACGTGTTTGTTCTCAATGAATGCTGCGAGGTCGCGAAGGACTGGCAAGACCAAGCCCGGTTTCACTCCGATAAAAATGACTTCCGCTTTCTCTGCGACCTCTGCGTTCTCCGTGGTTAATTGAATTGCGGTCTCCTTTTGCAGAGCAGCTCGCGCCTCTACGTTCGGCTCGCTCGCGATGATTTCCTCGGGCAAACAAAATTTCGCACGGATCAGACCGCGAATGACCGAGCCAGCCAGCTTGCCCGCGCCAACGAAGCCCATCGCGTATTTACTCTGCCGTGCTATTCCCATGCTTGTCATTCTGAGCGGAGCGAAGAACCTCCCACAAGCTGATTGATCACACTAATAAATTAGAAAGCGTGAGCCAGGATTGTGAGATCCCTCGTCCGTCTCCGCGGCTCGGGATGACACGCGGGAAGTTGATGCGCAGAGAGGTTTGAGAATCCATCAGGAAAAGCGATATTAATCAATGGTAAACGCTGGTGTAAATTTCGGCGTCGGTCCGAGCCGGGCTGGCATCGACCTCGCCGAAGAGCTGCTCGAGCTCAAACGGGAGCGGAACGCCGTCATTCTGGCGCACAACTATCAAGTGCCGGAACTCCAGGACGCAGCCGACTACGTGGGCGACTCCCTCGGATTGAGCTACGAAGCCAGGAAAACTGACGCTGATGTAATTTTATTTTGTGGCGTCCATTTCATGGCTGAAACGGCGAAGATCATCAACCCAACGAAACGCGTGATTTTGCCTGATCTCGACGCCGGCTGTTCGCTCTCGGAATCGTGTCCGCCGGAAAAACTCGCCCAGTTCTTGAAAGAGCACGCCGACAAAAATTATTACGTGATCGCTTACATCAACTGCAGCGCCGGCGTGAAAGCACTTTCCGACGTGATTTGCACCAGCGGAAACGCCGACAAGATCGTGCGCGCCGCGCCACCAGACCGAAATATCCTTTTCGTGCCCGACCAAAATCTTGGCGCGTGGGTGATGGAACGCACCGGACGCAAAATGGATTTGTGGCAGGGCAACTGTTACATCCACATCGAATTCACGGCCCGGAGCATCAATAAGATTCGCGAAGAATATCCCGATGCGCCGGTCGTGGCGCACCCCGAGTGCACCTACGCGGTGCGCATGCTCGCGGACGAAGTTTGTTCGACCGAAAAAATGGTAACGTTTTGCAAAGAGTCGCCCGCGCACGAGATCATCGTGGTCACGGAAGCGGGATTGTTGCATCGGTTGCGCAAGGAAATTCCCGGCAAAACATTCGTTCCCGGCCCGACCGAAAACTGCTTTTGCGGCGAGTGCCGGTTCATGAAAATGAATACGCTCGAAAAAGCCTACGCCGCACTCTTGAACATGGAGCCGGAGATCATTTTGCCTGAGCCGATTCGCAAGCGTGCCGAAGTCCCGATTGTGCGGATGCTCGAACTCAGCCGCTAAGCGCCAGTGACTTGAAATGAGTGATAAGTGACAAGCGATCCATCTTTTCACTTGTCACTTATCACCTGCCACTTTTCACTCCTGCTCGATGCAACGACCCTCTCTCTGGATGATGATCGTGGTCTTGCTCTCGGGAGTTTTGTTTTTGCGCGAGCCACGCCTGCAGCGTTCCGAGGAATATTTCTTGCGTTGGCTTCTCGCAAATTCGGGACCGCAAGGGCCGCCGGCGCCGCTCACGGTCGTCGAGATTGGCCGTGAGCCGGTCATGGAACTCGGCTCCGCCACGAATAATCCGACGGAAAAATTTCTACACGGCTCCGGCACCGCCATTTCGCCGCTAGAGTATGCCCTTTTTTTGCAAGCGGCATTGGAGCTTAAGTCAACTGTGATTGCCTTTGAACCGATCTTGAAATTCCACGAGCGCGAGAAAGATCAGGAGCAGGTTTTTATCGATCAGGCCATGCGCGTACCCAAACTCCTGCTCGCGGCGGAGTTAGCCACAACTTTCGATCCGGACGCGCCAGTGTCGGAAATTCCGGCGTTCACAAAAGTGACGGGCCGGCGCGGCGATCTCCCTGAATTTTCGAGCATCGGACGGCAACCCGGCGAAGATTTGTTGTTCATCTCGACACTCGGATTTATCAATCTGCCGGACGAGATAGCGGACGAGATTCATGTTCCACTGCTTTTCCAATATCGGGGCGAAGTAATCCCGTCGTTTGCATTGCAGGCAGCGCTTCTCTGGCTACGCATCCCGTTAAGCGAGGTCAAGATCGACATTGGATCGTTCATCGAATTGCCAACCGGAAAAAAAATCCCAATCCGCTCGAATGGCACTGCGCTGATCAACCCGATCACGACTCGGCGCGCACGCCACATTAGTTTGAACGAATTACTGCTGGCCGCTCAGCAGCAGGAAAAAAGAGCGGCCACAAAAGCGCGCTCCGAAGAGATGAAGGATCAAATCATTTTGGCGCGCACCCCGGCGAATCCGCTTGGGCCGCGAGATGTTTTCGCCGCGACCATCGCAACGCTCGAAACCAATTCATTTATTCACCGTGTAAGCCCAATTTTCGATTGGGTAATCCTGCTGCTCGCCATCGGCTTGAGCGGCATCGTGCGCCGGTTTTCGCGCGTCGACCTGGTGCTGGTCGCTTTCGCGTTCTCGGCAGCTTATTGCCTTCTAGCGATCGCAATTGTGTCGCGCTGGTTTCTTTGGCTGCCCGGAGTTCTGCCGCTTGGAGCCGTCTGGTTGCTCGCGATGCTCTGTCTGTTTTCTCCGCGCAGCAAGAAGGGTTCCGATTTGCCGAACGTCTCTCCGCCTCCGCCCTCGCTGTAACCGCACAAACGATTTTATCGCTGATGAAATCTCCCTCTGCGTCCCGCAGTGAAACATCAATCGAGGAACGGGTTCAACGGCTCCACGCACCGGGAATTGTGGATCTTCATTTCGATCTCCCAATGGACTTGTACGAAAAGCGCAAGCGCGCCGGCGTTCTCGCGACGCATTACTTGCCGGAGTTCGACGCGGGCGGCATCGGGGTAATTGGGGCCGCCATCTACATCGAAGACCGTTACCTGCCGGAGATGGCGCTAGATGTCGCGCTCGATCAAATCGCGCGGATGTATGCCGAAGTGGAGAAAACAGATCGCTTCGCCATTTGCAAAACCTACGATCAAATCTTGCGCGCATGCGCCGCGAAAAAAATCGTGCTGCTCATCACCATGGAAGGCGTTGAGCCGTTAGGCGAAGACTTTGATTTGCTGCGCGTTTTTTACGAACTGGGCGTGCGCGTAATCGGACTAACCCATGCGCGGCGCAATGCCGCGGGCAGCGGCGGCATTTTTGCAGCGAGTGGGTCGCCGCGCGATGGACTCACCGGATTTGGGCGCGATCTCGTTCGTGAATGCGAAAGGCTCGGCATCCTTATCGATCTTGCCCACATAAATCCGAAAGGCTTCGAAGAGATTGTCGATCTGACCACGAAGCCGCTCATCGTCTCGCACACAAACGCACGCAAATTTTACGACATCGAGCGCAACATCAGTGACGAGCAAATCAAATTAGTCGGCCAACGCGGCGGCGTTATCGGCATGAATGCGATCCTCGTCAGCGCGAGCGAAGAGAAGAGCACAATCGATCATTACGTCGATCACATCGAGCACGTTATCGATCTTATTGGGATCGATGGCGTTGGTATCGGATTCGACTTCTGCGAATACCTTTTCAGCCAGTTGCCCGAGTCTGTTCGGCTGGAGATCGCTGCAAAATTGACGCAGCCTCATTTCATTCCCGATCTGACCAATCATTCACACGCCCGGAATCTCACGCGGAAATTGATCGAGCGCGGCTTTAGCGACGAAAAGATCGAAAAAATTCTCCGCGGAAATTGGATGCGAATCTTCGAAGAATTACAGTAGCGGCGCTCGCTGAGCGCCGAATGTTTTAGAATCGGCGGTTATAGACCGCCGCTACAGTTCAAACAATCGGCAACGCGGGAAACTTGCGACCGAGCACTGTCTGGCTCGGCGCTTTCAGCCATTGGTCCAGCACCGTTCCGTAAACACTACGGAAGTCGGTATTAAATTTTAGGTCGCCATGATCGAGATCGGTCAGGCTCGGGCATTTGCCGAATAATCCCGGCTTGACCGCACCGCCGACCACAAACATCGGCGCGGCCGCCCCGTGATCGGTCCCACCATTTGCGTTCTCCTCCACGCGCCGGCCGAATTCGCTAAACGTCATCAGCAACACGCGATTGAAATTTCCCTGCTGTTTCAAATCGGTCACGAACGCGGTGACTGCATCGTTGAATCCGCCCATTAAACGCTCGTGCGCATTCGCCTGCCCGGCGTGCGTATCGAATCCGCCCTGACTCGCATAATAAACTCTCGTGGGCAATCCGCCGGCGATCATGCGCGCGATAATGCTTAAGCTCGCGGCCAGAGGCCCCTGCGGATACGCGACGGTCGATTTGTATTTGCGGGCGATGGCCAGGATTTTGTCCGAACTGAGTTGGGCGTCGAGGGCCGTGCGTTGTAAAAAATCGAGCGTGCCCAGATCGCTTTTTGTTTTCCCTGAGATTGAGCCGATAGAAGCTCCATCGGTCGCAACGCCGGCTCCCTCTTCAGTTCCGCCGGATTCATTGAGTTGGCGGAAGAAAAATTCTTCCGCACTCATTTTTCCTTCGCTTTTCTCCGCCGCTTTCCAGCGAAACTGCTCAGGCCGCGAGAAGGTCACGCCGGTCGGCGTTTTCGCAGCGAACGCTTGCGGCATTTCCTCACCGATCGCCACGCCAACAGTTGGATCTGCGCCGGCGCAACAACTGTCGAAATAACGGCCGAGCCAGCCTTCGCTCACATTTCGATCCGCATCCGAGGCGGTTTGCCAAATCTCGGTCGAACGAAAGTGCGAGCGATTTGGATTTGGATAGCCAACGCCTTGCACGATGCCGAGATGGCCTTCATCGAAGAGCGCTTTGAGTCCGGTAAGCTTCCCGTTGAGCCCGGCGTAATTGTCGATCCTAAGAATTTTATCGGCAGCCAGGCCAAGCCGCGGCCGCGCTCGATGATAAGCATCGTCGGCGTAGGGCACGACCATGTTGAGTCCATCGTTTCCGCCCGCCATCTGCAAGACGACGAGAATACTTCCGTCTTTTCCCGTGACGGTCTGCGTGAGCGCATCGGCTGCCATTGCGTCGAGAGTGAAAAACGTTTTCTCGAGAAAAACGGGAAGCGTCCACGTGGCGGCTGCACCGAGCATCGATGTGCGCATAAATTTCCGCCGCGTTTGTAGTGTCGTTTTCATAAACTTGAAGTTGCCCCACTGCTGTCATCCCGAGCCGCGCAGACGGCGAGGGACCTCACAACAGGCGATTGATCACGCTGCGAACGTTTGGCTCCCACTACTTCGGGTGCAAGATCCCTCGCTCCGCTCGGGATGACAGCGCTGTGAATGAATTGTGTGCGCATCAGGCCAATTGAAATTGCGGAGTGCTCATCATGAGATGCAGGAGTCCGCGCATCGTTTCGTCGCCGGTGTCTGGTTTTCTGGCCTCGAGGTATTGCACAAAAGTCTCCGTTTCTTTTTCGGGCGCCGGAGCCTGGAAGAGGCGCCGGCTGATAAGATCGACCAGTTCCCGCGGTTTTTCCCGAAGCTCCGCGGGCGCGAGCTTACTGACGTCGATCGGATCGCGCTTGATTTGCTCGGCCAACTTCGCGGCGTTGCCATAACCGGGATCGGCGCCTTTAATTCGCTGTTGCGCGTTCATCGGCACGATGGCGTCGCCGTTAATCAAATAATTCGCGAAGTTATATCGGAACAACAACGTCGAGGTGTTGATCCAGGCCTTGCCGCCGTCCCAGCCTTTCACGTTCGGCGGCGCGAAAAGAATCTCGCCCATTTGGCGCATGGCGTTTTGCGCAACGATCGGCGAAGGCAACGGTGTCTCGAGCAGCTTCGACGTCTGGATCAGATACTGCACCGGGCTCTTGATCTGCGTCCGCATCGCTCGCTCGGAATAAAATTCCGTCGAACTGAACAGCTCGCGCAAGACCGGGCGCATCTCGTAATTGTGCGCACGAATCCGGGTCGCGATGAGATCGATAAACTGCGGCTGAGGATCGTCCTCGACGAAATAACGCAAGATTTTCCGAGCGATGAATTGAGCGCACGCCGGCTGCTTGATGAGGATGTCGATGATGTCATCGCCGTTAAGTGGACCGCTTTTTCCCATGAAAGTCTTGTTGCCGAGGTCCTGCTGAAACGGCGCGAACCGGAATTGCTGCGTCGTCATGTCGATGCGGTAACTGGTAAATGCGCGCGCCGATTCGCGAATGTCTTGCTCGCTGTAATTGCCGATGCCGACGGTGAAAAGTTCCATCAACTCGCGCGCCCAGTTTTCGTTTGGATGCTCTTTGCGGCTCTGCTGAAGGTCGAGATAGATCATCATCGCCGGGTCGCGCGACATCTTCTTGGTCAGTGTCGCGAAATTCCCGAGAGCGTTATGGCGCAAGGTGTCGTTTTGCAGCCACATCCAGTAAACGTCTTTTACTTTCTGCGCGCTGGTGGCGAAATGGCCGTGCCAAAACAGTGTCATCTTTTCCAGCAGCGGCGCGGGACCGTTCATCATTCGCTCCAGCCACCACCGGCGAAGATCGAGAATCTCTTCGCCTTCCATCATGCGAAGCTCGCGGGCTTTTTCTTTGAAATCTCCGCCTTGATCCTTGGCCGCTTTGATTTCCATCCGCACGGCTCGGATATTCCGAGGGTACGCCCACGACGGCGCTGGAACATTCGCCGCGTCGGAACCGACGTCGACCAGCTCGCGAACCATCGCGGCCAGACCTTTTTGGCGCGCCGCCTCGATTTCAGCCGGCGTTCCGCCGAAGGCCGCGCGATTCAAGAGATGCGCGGCCGTCTCGTCATTCCACTTAGGCGGCGATAACGGCGTGAGCACATTAATTCAACCGGAGATAAGAGGATTAGTTGCTACTGCTTTTCCTTTCCTCTTGCTCTTAATCTTGCTCTTAATCTCGCCGGCAGGCAGTCTTTTCCGATCCCCCCACGTTTTTATTCCGAAAACTGGGAAAGTAAGAGCAAGAGTAAGAACGCACCTTGAAGTTCACTAACCTGACCCGCCGTACCGAGATCGGTGCGAACTCGTATTACTTGGAGATCGGCGATCAGCGTCTCGTGCTCGATTGCGGAATGCATCCGAAAAATGAGGGCGATGATGCACTCCCAAACTTCAAGCCGATCGCAGACCAACCGCTCGACGCAATTCTTGTCTCTCACTCACACCAGGATCACCTCGGCACATTGCCGGTGTTAATGCGGCGGCAGCCCAACGCTCGCGTCTTCATGCCGGAAGCGACGGCGGACATCGGCGCAACACTTTTGCACAACTCAGTCAACGTGATGACCAGGCAACGCGAAGAATTGGGCACGACTATGTATCCGCTGTTTACGCATCGGGAAACCGAACGCGCATCCGACTTATGGCGGTCCTGCCCATTGCGGCAGCAGATCAACACTCGCGGCGAACGCGTCAACTCGAGCGACGGAGATGCGTGCACCTTTGAGTTCTTCGATGCGGGCCATGTGCTTGGTTCGTCTGGAATTCTGCTGCGCGCGGAAGGGCGAACGATTTTCTACACCGGCGATGTCAATTTTGACGATCAAACGATCGCGCAGGCCGCAGTGTTTCCTCAGGACAAGATCGATATTCTCATTATGGAGACAACGCGCGGCGATCACGCAATGCCGGCTGGATGGACGCGGGAAAGCGAAGAGCGCCGTTTCGGCGAAGCGATTGCGGAAGTGTTCAAGCGCGGTGGTTGCGTCCTCGCTCCTGTTTTTGCGCTTGGCAAAACTCAGGAAGTGCTCGCCATGCTCTATAAATTCCGGCGGGAGAAATTGCTGCCCGATTTCCCGATCTACATCGGAGGGCTAAGCTCAAAGATCACTCAAATCTACGATCGTCGCGCGCACATGAGCCGACGGCAATTGCCGCGACTGCAACTGATGCAAGACGTCGATCCATTCATTTTGAATGGAGAAACCATCCGGGACGCAGCGGCGCGTCCCGGGCGCGTTTACGCGCTCTCGAGTGGCATGATGACGCCGAAGACGCTTTCCAACATCTTTGCGCGCCGCGTCATCGAGAATCCGCGGCACTCGATTTTTTTCGTAGGCTACGCCGATCCGCAATCACCGGCCGGAATTTTACGCAAGGCGAAACCGGACGACGAGGTGTCGCTTGACCCGGACGAGCCCGCGCAGCGCGTGCGTTGCAATCTGAAGCAATTTGAGTTCAGCGCCCACGCGACGCGCGAATCGCTGATTGAATATGCGACGAAGCTTGCTCCGAAGAAGATCGTGCTCGTGCACGGCGATCCACCGGCGGTCGAGTGGATGCGGGCGAAATTGGTCGCCGATCTTCCCGCCACCGAAGTGATTGTGCCGACGCCAGGGGTGGAAATGGAATTGTGATCTCCCACTGCTTGTCATCCCGAATCGCGCCGACGGCGAGGGACCTCACATTGGACGCCGCGTTAACGCGGAATGAATAGTGTAATTCAATCCCCAAGTGGGAGGTCCTTCACTCCGTTCAGGATGACACCGTGAAGATCGCATCCTGGAACATCAACTCATTGCGCAAACGCCAGGATCGCCTTTTCGCTTGGCTGGAAAACACGCAGCCCGACGTGGTTTGTTTGCAGGAAACCAAATGCACTGATGAAAAATTTCCAGCGCTTGCGTTGCAAGCCGCCGGTTATCACGCCGCATATCACGGAGAGAAATCGTACAACGGCGTCGCGATCCTCTCGAAAACTCAACCACGCGACGTTCGCGCTTCGCTTTGCGATGAAGTGGCCGATCCACAAGCGCGCGCGATCGCCGCCACAGTCGAGAACGTGCGCGTGTTTTCCATCTACGCGCCGAACGGACAGGCGGTAGGATTACCGGCTTACGATTACAAACTCAAATGGTACACGCGGCTGCGCGATTGTTTATCGAAAGAGGAAAATCAGAGCCTCGTCGTTTGCGGGGACTTCAATGTCGCGCCGGAAGATGTCGATCTTCATGATCCGGACCTTTGGCGCGGCGCGATCATGTGCTCCGACGGCGAGCGTGCCGCGTTCCGGCAGATGTGCGAAGTCGGATTGATCGACACGCTGCGACTCCATCACAAAGAAGGCGGGCTTTTCAGTTGGTGGGATTACCGAATGCTTTCGTTTCCAAAAAATCGCGGGCTGCGCATCGATGCGATTCTCGCCAGTCAATCATTTGCGAAGAAATGCACCGCTGCCGGAATCGACCGCGAAATGCGGAAAGGAAAAGAGCCTTCCGATCACGCCCCGGTCTGGGCAGAGTTCAAAACCTAAGAAAACGCCCAACGCCGAACATCGAATGTAGAACTCAGATTCTGAATTGGACGTTGGGCGTTGGGCGTTGGACGTTGAGCGTTGATGACCAACGCGCCGCATCTCCGCGTAGCTGCGCCGCCCCCAAGGCCGCTCCTGATTTGGGACGGCGAATGCCGTTTCTGCCGGTTGTGGATCGAGCGCTGGCGTGAGATGACGCACGGCGACATCGATTACGCGACTTCTCAGGAAATCGCGGAGCGCTTTCCCGGAATACCGAGCGAACAATTTCAGAAGTCGGTCGTTTTCATCGACACAGACGGCGAGGTTTTTGTTGCCGCGGAAGCGGTCTACCGCTCGTTACAATGTCGATCTTCCAAAAGATGGATGTCGTGGAGTTACGATCGCATCCCGGGTTTCGCCGCGATTTCCGAGATCGCCTATCGATTCATCGCGCGTCACCGCAGGTTGAGCTCGGCGGTTACTCGATTGCTTTGGGGAAACGATGTGCGGCCGCCGACTTATTTCACCGCACGACGCTGGTTTCTTCGCGCTCTCGGCTTCATTTACCTGATCGCGTTCGTCTCGCTCTGGGTGCAAATCGACGGACTGATCGGTGCAAACGGGATTTCGCCGGTCAGCGAGTATCTTCCCGCCGCGCACGAACAACTCGGCGCGCACGCATTCTCGATCTTGCCCACGCTGTGCTGGTTCAACGCGAGCGACGTCTTTCTCCATTTTCTCTGCGGAGGCGGTGTTGTCCTCTCGCTGCTCTTGATCTTTGGAATTGCTCCGGCCGTTTCTCTCCTCGGCCTGTTTGTTTTCTATCTTTCACTCACGATCGCGGGCCAAACGTTCCTTAGCTTTCAATGGGACATTCTGCTGCTCGAAACTGGTTTCCTGGCGATCTTTTTCGCGCCCTGGCAACTTTGGCCGCGACGCGACCGCGAGCCGCCGGTCTCACGCGTCGCGCTTTTTCTGCTGAAACTGCTTCTCTTCAAACTGATGCTGATGTCGGGCGTGGTGAAGCTGACCAGCGGTGACGATTGCTGGTGGAACCTGACCGCGCTCGATTACCATTATTGGTCGCAACCACTGCCGACTGTGTTCGCGTGGTGGGGAGATCAACACGCGGAATGGTTCAAGAAATTCTCGGTCGCATTCTGTCTCGTCGTCGAGATCGTTGTGCCATTTTTCATTTGGAAGCCACGCCGCCCGCGAATTCTCGCCGCGGGGTTGATAATCTTCCTGCAAATCGTGATTGCAGTGACCGGCAACTATTGCTTCTTCAATCTGCTCACGATCGCGCTTTGTTTGCTGTTGATCGATGACGTGGCTTGGCCCCGGTGGGTAGGGACGGCGCGCTGCGCCGTCCGCGGCGCGCCCAACGGTCGCGCCCTACCATTTTCGACCTGGGCGCCGGCCGCGCTCATCATCCTGATGTTGCCGCTGAACGCCTGGTTGATTTTCACCGCCTTCAGGCCGGAAGCGCGATGGCCACGCGCGATCGCGTTTGCGTACCGCCACATTGAGCCGTTTCGGATCGTGAACGGCTACGGACTCTTTCGCGTAATGACCAAGGAACGGCGCGAGATCGTGATCGAAGGCAGTAATGACGGAATCGATTGGGCGCCTTACGAATTCAAATGGAAACCGGGCGACGTGATGCGCGCTCCGGGCTGGTGCGCGCCGCACCAGCCGCGGGTCGATTGGCAAATGTGGTTCGCCGCCCTTGGAATTCCGCAACAAAACCCGTGGTTCATGCGCTTGCTCGAGAAACTTCTCGAAGGTTCACCGCCGGTAACAAAATTGCTCGAGCGAAATCCGTTTCCCGACAAGCCGCCGCGTTACCTGCGCGCGATGTTTTATGACTATCGTTTCACCACCGCCGAAGAACATCGGCAATCGGGCGCATGGTGGAAACGCCGCGAGCTGCGCGAATACGTCCCCACCATATCTCTCGGAAACAGGTAGGATCGATACTGCCGTCGCGGGTTGAGAGATGCCGCCCTATGATCTAAGCAAAGCGCGCATCATTTTCCGCGAAGAATAATGTAGCGGCCGCGTTTGCCGAAAGTCGGGAACACGCGGATAGTCGTAATGAAAATTTAACCGGAGAATAGCAATGGCTGAAGATAACAAAACACACAGGGCGTCCGGCGCAGCGGACGCACAGGACAAATTCGAGAGCAGCAAGACGCACGCGCGCAAGGCGGCGGAGGATTTGCGATCGGCAGCGGGCGCGGTCGCGGAAGAATATCGCGGCAAAGCTGAGGAGGCTTGGGGCGACGCGCGCGGCAAGGCCGAGCAAGCTTGGGGCGATGCGCGCGATCGTGTTCGCACGTTTCAAGACGATGCCGAACAATATGTGCGCGAAAATCCGACCAAAGCGGTCGTGACCGCTCTCGGAATCGGTTTTGTGCTCGGAATGATTTTCCGGCGCTAATCGCGCCGCATTGAATGATTGGCGAAGCCACGCGGTCCCGCGGTTCGGCGGGACACGGCGGTTTGCTCAGCGGTCTGCTGGCACTTGTCGGCGCGCTGGCCGACTTTGTCGAAAGCCGCCTCGGACTTTTTGCCACGGAGTCGAAGGCGGCACTGGCGCAGCTCTTGACGCTGATCATTTGTGTCGTAGCCGCGCTGATGTTTTTCGCGATCGGCTACATTTTTCTGGTGGCGAGCGTGGTGGTGTGGGTGGCGCGGATCGCCGGGGTCAATTGGTGGTGGATCGCATTGGCCGCCGCCGGCGTGCACTTTCTGATGACGTTCGTCCTTTTGCTTATCGCCAAGAGCCAAACCGCCAAGCCGCTGTTTCCTGAAACCACCACCGAATTAGAGAAAGATCGACAATGGCTAAAGAGCTTGGACGGAAGAAGTCGCCCAACCAACTAAAAGCCGAGATCGCGCGTTCTCGCGATTCGGTGGAGCGGGATTTTCGTAATCTCCGCAGCGAACTCGATATCCCGAGAAAAATTCGGAGATCTTTCCAGCGTCAAACCGGTGTCTGGATCGTAGGCGTCGCGGTCATCGGTGTTTTGGTCGCTACTCGGTTGACGCGAAAAAAGAAAATTCGGGTCGAGGCCAAAGGCATCGGCAAGACCGAGAGCAAACTTCTCGAGGCCGGCTTCGCCTTAAGCGCGCTCAGAATCGCGGCCACATTTCTCAAACCGATGATCGTGAAATTTGTCACCGGGAAAATCCGCGATTACGCCAGTGGCGCATCTTCCCGGAAGAAGTGGTGACTTGATTTGAGTTTACGCGGTGGGCCCGACCGAATAATTTGGCGTCGTGGCCGCAACCCCCCGGAGCAAAGCTGGGCAGCCGCATGCGCTGACCCACATCGATGAATATCTGTCGATCGGACAAACCGCCGGCGCGTCCGATATTCATCTCGGCGTAAATGTGCGACCCAGTTGGCGATTGGACGGAAGCCTTCAGTCGATTTGGCCCGATGCGTCTCTATTCACGGCCGATCAAATAGACAAGCTCGCGGCCGATTTTCTCTCTCGTTTGCAAAAGGCGCAACTGGATGAACGCGGCGACGCGGACTTTGCTTATGCGAATGCGTCCGGTCGTTTTCGCGCAAGCGTAGTGCGCCAGCGGCTCGGTCTGGATCTCGTCTTTCGCGTCATCAATACGGGTGTGAGGACCATGGACGAGCTTGGATTGCCCGAGCATCTCAAATTACTCACCCGTTATCAGAACGGCCTCATTCTGGTGACGGGATCCATGGGCAGCGGCAAGTCGACCACGCTGGCCGCACTCGTCGAACAAGTGAATCTCGATCGGCGCGAACACATCATCACGCTCGAAGATCCGATTGAATACATCTTCGAACCGAAAGATTGTCATATCACCCAGCGCGAAGTGCACACCCACACCCGTTCGTTTGCGGCCGCTTTGCGCGGCGCGCTCCGCGAAGATCCGGACGTGATCATGGTCGGCGAAATGCGCGACCTGGAAACAATCTCGCTCGCCATCACCGCGTCCGAGACCGGCCATCTTGTTTTAGGAACGCTGCATACTGGAAACGCTTCGCGCACGCTCGATCGCGTGCTCGACGTTTTCCCGGTCGATCAACAAGAACAAATTCGCATCATGGTCAGTGAATCGCTCCGCGGCATCATTAGCCAGCAACTGATCCCGCGCGCGAACGGCGTCGGCCGCGTGCTCGCTTTGGAAACGCTCACGAACACGCCGGCGGTCGCGAACATCATCCGCGAAGCCAAGACCTACATGCTGCCGGGAATCATCCAGACCGGAAAAAAGCAAGGCATGCAGCTGATGGACGATGCCCTGGTCGACCTTTTCCATCGCGGCGAAATCAACGCCGGAGAAGCCTACGCGCGAGCTGAGCAAAAACAGCAGATGAAGGAGCAACTGAAGATTTAACCGCGGATTACCCGCCACGGCGGGCAGGCGGCGGATTTACACGGATGACTAAAAAGATAATTCATGAAGAGCTGAGCGGTATGATCATCGGAGTCGCGATGGAGGTCTTGAACGAGCTCAAGCCTGGCCTAGATGAGAAGCTTTACGAGCGCGCCATGGTCATCGAATTGCGCCGGCGTGGCCACATTGTGGAGGTGCAACGTTCGTTTCCTGTTTTCTATCACGCCGAACTGATTGGGCACTTGGCGCCCGACTTGATTGTGGACGAAACCATCGTCGTCGATCCGAAAGTGGTCTCCGCATTCAACGAAGCGCACATCGCGCAAATGGTCGGCTATCTCACCATCAGTGGACTCGAACTGGCCTTGTTATTGAATTTCAAAAGCGCGCGACTCGATTGTAAGCGCGTAGTCCGTCAGCACAAAACCCAATCTGCTCCTCCAGATCTGCATGCCTAGTCTTTATCCGTTTAAATCCGCGTAATCCGCGGTTCAAAAAATGCCTTCCCTCCATCCCCTCTTAAACATCATCATCGAGCAAGGCGGCTCCGACTTGCATATCGCCGAAGGCCAGCCGCCGAAGATGCGCAAGCACGGCGACGTCATGCCCATCCGGACCGAGCCGATGCTGCGCGACGAGACGATGTCAATGTTGCGCGAAATTAGCAGCGAACAAAACTGGAACATTTTCGAAGAGCGTGGCGATCTCGATTTCGCTTATGAGATGGATCGCGCCTCGCGGTTTCGCTGCAATTACCTCAAACAGGCGAACGGTTATGGCGCCGTTTTTCGTTTGATCCCGACCAAGATCGCGAGCCTGGAGCAGCTCGGCGTTCCACCAGTGGTAAAGGAATTCGGAAACTTGCGCGGCGGCCTCGTCCTGGTCACGGGGCCAACTGGCTCCGGAAAATCGACCACGCTGGCGGCCCTGATCGATTACGTAAACGAAAACTTCGCCCGGCACATCGTGACGATCGAAGAACCGATCGAGTTCGTGCACGACAACAAACGGAGCATCATCACGCAACGCGAAATCCCCACCAACTCGCGTTCGTTTCCGGAGGCGCTCAAAGCCGCGTTGCGCGAAGATGCCGACATCGTGCTGGTGGGCGAGATGCGCGATCTCGAAACCATTTCACTCGCGCTCACCGCCGCGGAAACGGGCTTGCTCGTCTTCGGCACGTTGCACACCAACAACGCGCGCAAGACGGTCGATCGAATGGTGGACGCGTTCCCCGCGTCGCGTCAGCCGCAAGCGCGGGCGATGCTGGCCAACTCCCTGCGCGGCGTGGTCGCGCAATTGCTCTTAAAAAAATCGGACGGCTCCGGCCGCATCGCCGTGAACGAGATCCTCATCACCAACGCCGCCGTCTCCGCCATCATTCGCGAAGGCGCGACCCAAAAATTGCAGGACGTCATCGTCTCCGGCAAGGCGCAGGGAATGCAATTCATGGACGACGCCATCTGGTCATTGCTGGAGCAAGGCATCGTCACGCCACACGAAGCCTTCATGAAAGCGATCGATAAGAACCGTTTCAAAAACTTTCTGCCGACCGAAGAGCAAGGTCTTGGCGACGCCGCCGGTGCCGTTCCCAATGATCAAAACCCTTTCGGGAAATTTCGTTAAGCCAATCGGCCCCCGGACGTCGCGTTAAGCATGAAAGTCGTGCACAGATGGACAAAAATCGTTTTTTTGGCTTTCGGACTAAGAAAAGACTGTTCTTAGCTTTGATCCGGCGCCAACGGTGTGCACCTATTAGAACGAGGCCCGCAATTTTATGGCCAAAGCCATAGTTGCCGAGCGCGCACGTTGGAGGCTCGGTGATTGCTGGGCCGCTTTTTCAATGTCCCAGCAGGAAATTATGAACTGGTTCAGCAAGCTGTTATATTCCGGTCCGATTGTCGCTCGTGACCCAGGTCGCGGCAACAAACCAGTTCTAATTTTCCGCGGTGACCTTTGAGCTAGTTTCAGAAGTTCGCTCTTCGCATCGACTAAGCTGTCCGGATCGGCTGGAATATGAATTACTTCTATTTGTAGAAATTCAGCCAGGGAACAGCTGTCAGCTAAGAGCCACGATTCCACTTCTCGAACCGCGATGCGAAAAAGGAAATTAGGATGCGGTTGCTCGCTAATCCAGTTTCGAAGCAACTCAGAGGGGCAGTGCACTCGGTCAAGATCGGTCAACATTAAGACCGGATAACCGAAGGACGCCATCTTCTGGTAGTTTTTTACCTTTTTTCGTAGTGTTCCGTAACCGTGTCCGTTTTCCTCGCGATGGATCAAAAGTGGAGATGCCTCGGCGATAAGGCGCCGTCCAACTGCAAGACCGGGTAAATCCTCTGCCGCCAGATAGACAGTAGGAAGGAGGCTCACAACAGACTGAGCTGTTCAAGTTTATCTACGTTTTCAGGCTTTGTTGCTGGCAGAAGTACTTGGCCAACGGGCAGTCCGCTCTGCAGCATGATCTGCTCCTGTTTACTTGGAGCAGCGACTCCAGTTCCTTCCTTTGAAGGCTCAAAACGAACCACCGCTTCAGACCCGATCGCCGAGTCCGACAGCAATGCTTCACTGTGAGTCGTGACTATCACCTGACGCGGACTTTTCGCTTGTTTCTGAATTTTTCGTATCAGGGCAGGGAGCTTAGAAACGATTTCTTCATTGAGTGACAGCTCGGGCTCTTCGAGCAGAAGTAAAGAATTGCCATCCATTAAAGCCCAGAGCAGTCCAATTAGGCGAAGGGTTCCGTCGGAGAATTGATGCTCCCGTTGCCAGGTTCCGGCGGGACGCCAGTGGGCAAAGTTTGCCTCTATGTGTGGCTGACCAGTGACAGCATCACGCGTGAATCTAAGCTCCTTAAACTGAGGAACAACGCTCTCTAGCGCAGCTTGGATTCGACGAAGTCGCGCATTACGCGTTTGTTCTCCCCCAGCGGCAATCCGCTGAAGCAGCCCTTGCCCAAAAGGATCTTGATCAATGACCTTACCGCCGATCACATCGCCAAATTTCAACAGTTGCGGCACAAGGTGCAGATAGGTTATCTCGCTAAAAAAATGCGCAAGTTCACGAAAATTCACGTTCGCATTAACCTGTTCAAGAAAAGTCTGTGTTAGACGCTCAGGGTCTTCTTCATCTGCCGGTTCCGGACGGTCGAGTAATAATTTTTCTCCGCGAAATACTTTTTCCTGGGTAATTACAACTCGATTATTTGCTTTGCCCTCTCCTTTGAAGCCAAGTCGGTAGATCCATAGAGGCTCATCCGGTTTATCTTCAACCGCCATCTCAATAAGCACCTCAGTGTCTGTACGAGCATTAACGCAACGCAGCTTGGAAAGACCGCCCCGATCACCTACGGCCATTTGGAGACCCCCTCCCGCAGGTTTTACTCCGGCGGGGCGAGCCACAGCGCGAAGAAAGCGGAACGCGTCCAAAAAATTGGACTTTCCCGACGCATTGGGGCCGATCACAAAGACTTGATCCGCAAGCGCGATGGACTCGATAAACTGGAAGTTCATCCAGTTCTTGAGGGTTACGCTTCTTATTCTCATAAATGGTTGTCTATGATAGCGAGCTCTAGTCAATCCGTCGCGAATATTCCTCTTTTTCGTGAACCAGTCGTCGGAGCTCACATTGACAACGAAAAACGCGGGTGATAATGTCGCCGCACTTCGACGGAATTTCGTTTGAAGGCAGTGTAACGCGGGTCATTACAAAGATTTGCATACGTTACTGAATAGTCAGGTTTTGGTGCTGAATCGCCTCTGGCAGGCGGCCAACATCTGCTCGGCGCGACGCGCGTTCTCGCTCGTCTATGCTGGACACGCCCAGGTCGTTTCCTCCGATGACGCGAACAATTTTTTGACGCACGATTTCGAGAGCTGGCGCGATTTCTCGGCAACGGCGCCGGAACACGAAATCGTAACCACCATTTCGTGGAAGATTCGCGTCCCGCGCGTGATCGTTCTTTTGCTCTTCGATCGGCTGCCGAAGAAGGAAGTGAAGTTCACCCGGCACAACGTTTTCGAGCGCGACAAGAACACCTGCCAGTATTGCGGCAATGTTTTCGATCGCGTTGAGTTGAACCTCGATCACGTCATGCCGCGCGATCGCGGCGGCACGACCGCATGGGAGAACGTCGTTTGCTCGTGCATCCCGTGTAACACGCGCAAGGGCAACCGGCTTCCGCAGGAAGCGCAGATGGCTTTGATCCGCCGGCCGAAGCGACCGAAATGGCGGCCATTCTTGCACGTCACTTTCTCGGCGCCGCAGCACGAAAGCTGGCGGCACTTTGTCGATCTCGCTTACTGGAACGTTGAGTTAAGCGACTGATTCCGGAGAGGATTTAACCGCGGATTACCCGCCACGGCAGGCAGGCAGCGGATTTACACGGATCAGAAACAGAGAGGAGAAACTTCCTATCTGGAAACCAGGAAGCCATGAACTCGGCAGAGAACTCTCTCGCGCGCCTGATTCCGGAAAGATTAACCGCGGATTACGCGGATCAGAAAAAACAATTCTGCTTCTTATCCGTGCCATCCGCTGCCTGCCCGCCGTGGCGGGTAATCCGTGGTTAATGATCTGCTGCTGATTTCATTGCGACTTGTCCGCTGGGCGGTTGAAGCGCTCTCAAAATCGGTTCCGGATAAACTCCGAACCAGATGATCGCGACGATCAATGCGCTCATGACCACGCGCGAGAGACCGCTCACCGGAATGGCATCGTTCTTGACGGCAGGACGCCAGTACATCGCGCGCACGACTTTGAGATAATAATAGAATCCGCACGCGACGGTGATGGCACCGACGACGACCAGCACAGTTTGATGATGCGCGAGGGCCGAGTAGAAGATGAAAAACTTGCCGAAGAATCCGATGGTGAACGGCACGCCGGCCAGCGAGATCATCCCGATCAACATGGCGAAGGCAAGAAACGGCGATCGTTTGGCCAGTCCGTCGAAATCGGTGATCCGCTCGCCAGCTTGCTGCGCGACGACGATGAGCACGGCGAAACTCAATAGCGTCATGAGCAAATATGCGACGAGATAAAATGTGACCGCGGGTCCATCGAAACAAGCGACGCCGATGAGCAGATATCCCGCGTGAGCGATGCTCGAATAGGCGAGCAGGCGTTTGAGATTTCCTTGCGGCAGCGCCGCGAGATTTCCGTAAAGCAACGTGAGCAACGCGACGACGACGAGCAGACGATCCATTTTCGGAAGCATGAGGAACGGACGCAACACGCGCAGCAGCACGACAAAGCCCGCCGCTTTCGAACCGACCGAGAGAAATGCAGTCACGGGCGTCGGTGCGCCTTGATAAACGTCGGGCACCCAAATTTGAAACGGCACCGCTGCGATCTTGAAGCCAAGGGCGACCAAGACGAGAACGGCACCGAAGAGCATGGCCGTTTGATCAATATTCGAGTTCGCCAGCGCGGCCGTGATTCGATCGAGGTTGGTTTCGCCGGTCACACCAAATATCCAGGTGATTCCGTAAACAAGAAAAGCAGTGGAGAGCGCGCTCAGGACCAGATACTTCACGCCGGCTTCGAGCGTGAGCGGATTGCGCCGCGTGAAACTGACGAGGACGTAAAACGAAATCGTGACCAGCTCGATCGAGACGAAGATCATGACGAAATCGATCGCGGAAGCGATGTACATCAATCCCGCGCAGGTCAGAATCGGCAGCGCGAAAAATTCGCCGAGACCCGCTTGCACAGTCACGCCAGCGACTGAACCGCGCACAGTCGGTGCGTAATCGATCATCATGACCAGAACCAGAATGGTGGTAAGGAGCGCGAATCTTTTGAAAAAGATCGCCAACGGATCGGCCGTATAAAAACTCCAGAACCCGGAAGCGTGATCGATCTGCGGCACGGGCGCGAGATAGAACGTGCCGATCAAGACCGTGGTCAGTCCAAGAATTCCCGCAAACGCAAAAACGCGCTTGTCGATCTTGTCCATGAACGCTTCGAACATCAGCAGCAGCATGCCAAGGATGAGCACGGCAATTTCGAGATTGGGCGGTGCGATCATGGCTGCTTGGTGCTGAGATAAGTCTGAAGCACCGGCGAAAGAATGCGCACGAGCGATTGCGGATAAAACCCAAACCAAAGCAGTGCGACAATAAGCAACGTCACCGGCAGCCGCAGACCCGGCCGAAGATCGACCAGATTCCTCCAGCGTTCACCGAGCGCGCCCATAAAAACTTTGCGATAGGCGCGCAACATGTAAACCGCCGAAATGACGACGCCCCATAGCGCCAAGACGGTCGCGACTTGAAAGATATGAAAACGCTCGATGGCAAAGCCATTCCGGAACGCTCCGAAAAAGATCATCACTTCCGCGGCGAAGTTGGCAAAACCCGGAAGACCGATTGCGGCGAAGGCGCCGAATCCGAAAGCCAGGCCTGCGAGCGGCATTACTTTCGCGAGGCCACCGAGATCGCTTAGCACCATGGTGTTGGTGCGCTTGCGCACCTCACCGGCAATCGCGAAGAGCAACGCAATCGACAGTCCGTGGGCAAAAATTAAAATAGATGCGCCGGTTACCCCGAGAAGATTGGCGCTCGCGATCCCCAGAAAAATGTAGCCCATGTGCATCACGCTGGAGTAGCCCAGCATTCGGTCGAGGCGCTTCTGGGCGATCGTGACCAATCCAACGTAGATAATATTTCCGAGCAACAGGACCAGAAGCAGATTCGTCCAGTGATGCGCGCCCGCCGGAAGCAAGGGAATGGCCAGACGCAGCAATCCATAAAGTCCGAATTTCTTTAATACGCCGGCATGCAGCATTGCGGCCGGGGCCGGAGCCGCGGCATACGCGTCGGGCGCCCAAGTGTGAAACGGAAAAAGCGA
Source organism: Spartobacteria bacterium (assembly GCA_003167365.1). GTDB lineage: Bacteria > Verrucomicrobiota > Verrucomicrobiia > Chthoniobacterales > UBA10450 > Palsa-1382. The sequence goes on from PMTM01000003.1 coordinate 342,656, forward strand.
AACGAGAATTCCAAAACCGATCAGCAGGATTAAATAAATGTGCCGCTGCGCTTCGGGCGCGATCTGGCCGGCGGCTTCCTGCAAAGTCCGAATATCAAAACTGCGCGCGGCAATCGGGACGCTTTGATAAAGCAAGATAAGACCGAGGAGCAAAATGAAACTGCCGAGCGCGAGATAGATCGTGATCTTCCACGCGGCCGCGCTGCGATTGTCGTTCCCCCAAATGCCGATCAACAGAAACGTCGGGATGAGCGCGAGCTCGTGAAAGGCGTAGAAGAAAAACAGATCGAGCGAAGCGAACGCTCCAATGGCACCACCGGAAATCAAAAGAAGGCACGCGTAAAACGCGTGTTCGTATTTGTCGATCTTATCGGTAAACCAAATGGCCGCCACGGTGACGATCGCGGCGAGCAGCACCATAATCAGGCTCAAACCGTCGAGCCCCACGGCGAAATTGATCCCCCACCCGGTCGAAACCGCGAACGAACTTATGTACTGAAATTCATGCACGCCTCGGTCGAACAAGGCCAGCGCGAAGAGCGTCATGAGAAGCGTCGCGATGGACGCAAACAAGGCAGTGGCGCGCGCGGGCGCGCCGATCATGATCAAGACCGCCGCGGCGATTGGACAGAGAACGATGAGAAGGAGAAGCATCAGCGGAAAACAGCGAAGTAAATAAGCGCGACGACGCCCAGCCCGAAGAAGAACGAGTAGGCTTGCAAGTTACCAACCTGGACGAATCGCAGAAGCGCGCCGATTCCCCAGGTTCCACCACTGGCCCCACCGACGCCGGCAGTATCGATGATCCATCGATCGAAGAACGCGGAGATGCGGGCGAGAAGTTCCTGCGTTCGGTCGATCAGCCAACTGTAAATTTCGTCGATGTAAAATTTCTGCCGCAGGAAACCAATATCGAACGCCTCGCGCGGGCGGTTACGATAGAGTGCGAAAGCGAAGCCCGCGCCGAGAACCAAGGCGCCAATCGCGAGCAGTGGAACCTTTTCAAAAACATCGTGCTCAGGCGGAACCGAAACGAATTGTCCGGTGAAGAAGGTCGATCCGCCAAAAATCACGAGCAGCGCAAGCACGATCAACGGGCCGGTCATTACCAACGGCGATTCTCGACTTATGCGCGCGGCGTGACTGCGCGGATGACCGAGGAACACCACCACGAGCAGGCGCGTAACGTAGAAGGCCGTGAGGAACGCTGTCCCAAGCGCTAATACGAAAATCGGCATGTTGTGTTCGTAAGCGAGCGCGAGAATTGCATCTTTGCTGAAGAATCCGCTGAACGGCGGACAACCCATAAGCGCGAGCGCGCCAACCAGAAATGTCACAAACGTAATGGTGAGATTTCGGGACAAACCGCCCATTTCCCAAATGTCTTGTTCGTGATGAAGCGCGACGATGACCGAGCCGGCGCCGAGGAAAAGCAGCGCTTTGAAAAACGCATGCGTAAAAAGATGATAGATCGCTGCATCACTCGAAGAGAGCCCGATCGCCATCACCATGTAACCGAGCTGTGAAAGAGTGGAATAGGCGAGAATGCGTTTGATGTCGTTTTGCTGCGTCGCAATTAACGCCGCCATCACCGCGGTGATGGTTCCGATCCAGACAATAACATCGAGCGCGACCGGCGAGAGCTGAATGATGAACGCAACCCGCGCGAGCATATAAACACCAGCTGCGACCATGGTCGCGGCGTGGATAAGCGCAGAAACCGGCGTCGGGCCTTCCATCGCGTCAGGCAACCAAACGTGCAGTGGAAATTGCGCGGACTTTCCGGCCGCGCCGCAAAAAATCAGGAGCGCAGCGGCGGTGAGAAATCCGGGATTGCTGGTCAAGATCGACAATCGCGGCGCGATGTTGGCAAAAACAACCGAACCGGTTGTTGCCCAAATCATCAGGATTCCGAGCATAAATCCGAAGTCGCCGATGCGATTGGTAATAAATGCTTTTTTCGCCGCCTCAGCCGCGGCATCGCGGTCGAACCAATGGCCAATCAGGACGTAGGAGGTGAACCCGACCAGTTCCCAGAAAATGAAGAGCATGACGAAATTGTTCGAGAGAACAATCCCGAGCATCGCGAACATGAAGAGCGAAAGCGCAGCGAAGTAACGCGATTTGCCTTCGTCGTTTCGCATGTAGCCAAGCGAATAGATATGGATCAACGCGCCGATGCCTGTGACGACGACGAGCATCATTCGGCTCAAGCCGTCCAGAACAAGACCGAGCGGCACAACGAACAATCCCGGAAACTCAATCCAATTCAGCGCGGGAGCCGCGTCTTCTTTTCGCGCAAAAATCAGGCAAGCACCGGCAAAGCTCGCCAGCACGGCCGCGCAGGACAAAAAGCTGCTCAGCCCTTTGGACCGGCGCGTAAAAACCACGATCAACGCCGCTGCGATCAACGGCGCGAACAGAACGTACCAGGCGATGTTGTTGTCGATCACTGAATCAGAATTTCAAACTCGCGATGTCTTCGACGTGCGTCGTTTGGCGGGCCCGAAAGAGCGCGACGATAATGGCAAGGCCGACAGCAACTTCAGCCGCAGCCACAGTGATGATGAAGAAAACAAACACTTGCGCGTTGTAATTGGGCAGGCCGGCGTCCACTCGAAATCGCGAAAAGGCAACGAGCGAAAGATTTGCGGCGTTCAACATCAACTCCAGACACATGAAAATGATGATGATGTTGCGACGCAACATGACGCCGGCGAAGCCGATCGTGAAAAGCAGGCCGCTAACAATCAAGTAGTCTCCGAGAGTAATCATGTTATCGCAGTTCGCGTTTGCTCAACACGACCACGCCGATGGTCGCGACCAAGACGAGGACGCCGATGATTTGAAACGGCAGATTGTAATTCTCGAATAAAAGCGAGCCGACATGGTGGACGTCGTCGACGGTCGATCTCGCTAATGGTGGAAAAGGCTGCTGGGAAAATCGGAAATTGCCGATCACGTAAAGGATTTGGACAGAAAGCGCGACCGCAACCGCGATGCCGCCAGCCGAGGCCAGCCAATTGATTTTGCGGAGTTTTTCCGCACGCAGATCGAGGAGCATGATGATGAAAAGGAAAAGAACCATCACCGCCCCGGCATATACGAGCACCTGGATGATGCCGATGAAGTAGGCATCGAGAGACATAAAGAGCGCGGCCAGGCCGAGAAAGGAAACGACGAGGCTCAACGCGCTGGCGACGGGATTACGATTAAGAACGACCCCGGCGCCGAACACCAACATTAAACCGGCAAAGATCCAGAACAGAAACGGAGACATCAAGAGATTGCAGATTGAAGATTGAAGATTGAAGATTGAAATTGGACGGCACGCAGGCGGCTGCACAATCTGAAATCTGAAATCTGAAACCTGAAATTCGTTTCAACACTGCCCCGTGCATAACGCCGCCGACTTCGTGTCATCCTGAACGAAGTGAAGGATGTCGCATTTCCATTTCGGTCATCGCACGATGAAAGCACGCTCTTCGCAGTTTGTGCGAGATCCCTCGCTCCGGTCGGGATGGCAATCATCACTTCTTCTCGTTCCACTTCAAAATTACGCCGTGCATGACGCCGCCGATCTCAAGCAACTTGTCCTTGTGATGCACCATTTCTTCGCGGGTGAAGCCGGTGATGGCGTAATCTTTGCGCAAATAAATCGCCTGCTCGGGACAAACTTCCTCGCACATGCCGCAAAAAATACAGCGGATCATGTCGATATCGAATTCCGCCGGATATTTTTCCACTTTCGCAAACCGATCGGTCGGCGGAATTTCGCCGGCCACAATTTTGATCGCACGCGGCGGGCAAATAAATTCACAAAGCTGGCAGGCGACGCACCGCACTCGTCCATCTGTATCGCGCACAAGCGCGGGCGCGCCGCGATAATGCTCGGGCATCTCGCTGTCCAATGTTTGCTCCGGATACTGAATCGTCACTTTCGTGCGCCCCAAAAGCATATTTTTGAGATGCTTTATCGTGATAGCCATGCCGCCGACGATCGCGGGCAAATAAATGCGCTCGCGCCAGTTGAGTTTCGGACGTGAAACACAGACGGACATATTCAAGCGGGATAGTAAGCGAGGATGATGGCGGTGATGAAGATGTTTACGAGCGCGATCTCAAAAAAGAAAACCCAGCCAAGCCGCATGAGTTGGTCGTAGCGAAAGCGCGGCAAAGTCCAGCGCACCCAGATAAAAACAAAAAGTAACACTGCGACCTTGGCAAAAAATGTCGCGATGTTGAATAAGCCGCCCAGAATACCGCGCCAGCCGTCGCCGCTTCCATCGATCAGGGCCCAGTGAAATCCACCGTGCCAGGATGGAATCGGCAAGTGCCAGGCACCGAAAAACAGCGTCACCACAATCGCTGAGCCGGTGATCATGGCGGCGTATTCACCGAGAAAGAAAAGTCCGAATTTCATCGAGGAGTATTCGGTGTTGTAACCGCCGGCCAATTCCTGCTCCGCTTCGGGCAAATCAAACGGCAATCGATTCGTTTCCGCGAAAATCGCGACCGAGAACACGACAAACGATACCAACATCGGAATCGCCAGGAGCCATTTCGCGGGATTCGTCCAATCGCCAAGGAAAGGCGCAATCATCCAACCGTGGTCGATTTGGTAACGAACGACGTCGGTCAAACGTAATTGGCCGACCACCAAAAAGATCGGAATGACGGCGAGGCCGAGCGAAAGCTCGTAGGAAATCATTTGCGAACTGGAACGGACGCCGCCGAGAAACGGATACTTGGAATTTGAGGCCCAGCCGCCGAGGACGATTCCGTAAACGCCGAGCGAGGCGATGGCGAAGACAAACAAGATTCCGACGTTGATGTCCGCGATAACCATCGGAACGCCGAACAAAGTGCTGCCAAAAGGCACGACCGCGAAGGTGACGATCGCGGGGATCAGCGCCAGGCAAGGCGCTAGCCAGTAATAAAAAGTGTTCGCGTTTCGCGGACTGAAATCTTCCTTGAACAGCAACTTGGCAATATCCGCGACCGGTTGAAACAAACCGGCCGGTCCAACGCGATTCGGCCCCACCCGATCTTGAATGAACGCGCTGACACGGCGTTCCGCATAAATCGTATAGGAAACCATCGGTAAGATGATGACAAAGAGAATGCCAAGGATCTTGAGCAGCGAAGTCGTGATCAGAAAATAATCCATCGGTAATCTTATTTGCTTGTTCGTCCCGGCGGTTGGTGCTCCATCTCTTCCTCGATGTCATGGCTTGCCGGCGTGTATGGGGGCGCCGGCGATTCATTCACTTCCATTACGTGCACGCCCAGATCGCCAATCTTGCTCAAACTCAATCCGGCGAGATGCGGAACTGTTTCGCTCATCTGCCGGAAAACATCTTCGACCGAGCCGATACCGTTTGTTCCAGCACAGGCCTGAATCAAGTCACGCAGAATTTCCCAATCATCGCGCGCCTGACCGGGTGCTCGCACCGCGCGATTCAAACGTTGCAAACGGCCCTCGCCGTTGATCATCGAACCACGCTTCTCCGCGAAAGCGAACGAGGGCAGGACCACCGTGGCGTTTTCCGTGGCAACGCTGGACAAGATGTCCATCATGATCAAGGACGGGAGTTCTTTGAGCTGCTCCAGGGAAAGCCCGAGCTTCGTCGGATCTTCGCCCAGAACTAAAAGAGCTCTCACCGCGCCCGATTTCACCGCTTCCACAATGGCGGGCAATTGCGCGCCTGGTTCGGCGGTGATTCCAAGCAGACGCGTACCGTTTGAGTTCGGATTGCGATCTTCGCTCAATAAGATGTCGTCACCGGGACCGAAGCGCGGAACGATGTCGATCCAACCAACGCCGAGCGTCTTGGCGAGTTGCGCGGTCAGCCAAAGTTCTTCGTTCGTCATCCGGCCGGACGCGATGATCGCTACTTCCAAGCCCTGACAATGCTTAAGTTGCGCGGCAGCTTGAGCCATCGCCGTCGGCCAATCGACCGGAACCAACTTTTCTCCGGAAAGAATGCGCGGCTCGAGCAAGCGCCGTTCCGATTCGATGTAACCGAAATTCAACCGCCCGTAGTCGCACATCCAACTGGAATTGACCGCGTCGTTCTCGCGCGGCGTTTGCCGGTAGATCACATCCTCGCGCGTGCCGATCAGGGTGTTACAACCGGTCGCACAGCTGGTGCAGAAACTTTTCGTTTCTTTCAAAAACCAAACGCGCATCTTGAATCGGAAATCGGACGAAGTGAGCGCGCCGACCGGGCAGATATCGACGGTGTTGAGCGAGTAATTATTTTCCAGCCGCTTTCCCGGGTGCGCCGTGAGCACGGTGTGACTCCCGCGATCGACAAAGCCGAGCACGTCGTCCTTCGCGATCTCCTGACAAAATCGAATGCAACGTGAGCAAAGAATGCAACGCTCGTCGTCGAGCGTGACGCGCGGGCCGAGCTCAACATTTTTCGGCTTCTTCACTTTGTTCTCGAGAAAGCGCGACGATGCGCTGCCGTACTCGACACTGAATTCCTGTAACTCGCATTCGCCAGCCTGGTCGCAGATCGGACAATCCAACGGATGATTGATGAGTAGGAACTCCATGACCCCCCGCCGGCACTCCTCGACCAGCGGAGAATTCGTGCGCACACCCATTCCATCGGTCACATCTTGCGCGCAGGAAATCTGCGGGCGCGGCATCCAATTGATGACCGGCATGCCATCGACGCCGAGTTCGGGTTTGCGATCGGGGCCGAGCCTGGCCATGCCCATTTCGATCAAACACATCCGGCAATTGCCGGGCGAGCTGAGTTTTTTGTGATAGCAGTAACGCGGAACGAAAGTGCCGGCCTGCGCGCACGCCTCGATCACACGCGTGCCTCTCGGAAATCGATGCCACACGCCGTCGATCTGGACGTTGAACATTGGCACGTTGATTAGTTGCTCGTTCATCAAAAATAAATCAGGAAAGCAGGAAAAAAGGAAAGGAAGACTTACAAAGCAACATCATGGAGTTCATTCTCAGCGGGAAGCTCACGGCAAAAACGTTTAATGGTAAGCGGTGTTGTCGCGAAGTTAAGAAGCAAACCGTCCTCAAGGTTTGTCGCCTCCAAATAGCTTCGACCTATCGCAAAATGAATGTCTTCGAGCGCACTGATCGCTTTCAGTTCGACAACAATTTTTTCTTCCACGAGAAAATCCAGCCGATGCTCGCCAACTTGATGATCTTTGTAGAACAGCGGGATTGGCCTCTGACGGATGAATTGAATTCCACTCAACGCGAATTCCACCGCCAACGCTTCCTCGTAAATATTCTCAAGAAAGCCCGGCCCCAATCCACGATGAACGCGAATCGCAGCTGAAATGATGCGGTCAGTTAGCTCGCGGTTCCGCAGATTTTTTCCTGCTTTCCTGCTTTCCTGATTCATCATCTGGTTTCCAGATACATTCTTAGATCATTCCGCTGGCGCCGGCTTTTTCCCAGCCGGGATCGCGCGTGAGCGGAAGAGTTGGAATCTGCTCCTGCTCGAGTAATTCCTGCGACGTGTATTCCGGCGGCAATGGGGGCGGAGCTGGTTTGGTCGCGCGCGAGGCAAATTCTTCGGGAAATTTTTGCACGAAACTTTGCGTCGGCCACGCGCACGCTTCCCCAAACGCACAGATGGTTCGCCCCGCGATATTGTCGGCCACCGTGGTGAGCGTCTTGGGATCTTGCACCACGCCGCCGCCGAGCAACATGCGGTCGGTGATTTTTTTCATCCACAACGAACCTTCCCGGCAAGGGGTGCACTGGCCGCACGATTCGTGCGCATAAAATTCGTTGATGTTGTTGAGCACCCAGACCATGTCGCGCGAATCGTCGAGAACGATCACGCCACCCGAACCAGCCATCGAACCGGCCGCCGCGAGGGAATCGAAATCCATTGGAATTTCGAAGAGCGACATCTCGCGATCGATGGTCGATCCGTCCGGTTGTTTTTCCTTCAACTTGAATCGTTCATCGGCGCGCAAAACCTTGGCCGAGCTGCCGCCGGGGATCACCGCTTTGAGGGTCTGCCCCTCCTTCAAGCCGCCAGCCATATCGTAGATCAACTGTCCCATCGTCACCGCGCCGAGTTCGATCTCGAAATATCCTGGCCGCTGCACATCGCCGCTCACGCAAACGATACGCGTGCCGGTATTATTTGTGCGGCCGAGCTGCGCGTACTTTGCGCCGCCCATCGCGATGATGTGCTTCACATGGCAAAGCGTCTCGACGTTATTGACGATCGTCGGCGACATATAGAGACCGAGCACGGCTGGAAAGTAAGGCGGCTTGATTCGCGGATAAGCACGTTTGCCTTCGAGCGATTCGATCAATCCTGTTTCCTCACCGCAAATGTAAGCGCCGGCGCCGCGATGAACATGAACGTTAACATCGAATCCTGAGCCGAGGATGTTCATGCCCAGAAAATTATGGGCGCGCGCTTCTTCGATGGCGTGTTCCAGAATTTTTGCGCCTTCGGGGAATTCCCCTCTTATATATATGTAGGCCGTGCGCGCATTCAGGGCGTAACACGAGATCAAAACCCCTTCGAGGAGCTGGTGCGGATCCTCATGAATGATGTAGCGGTCCTTGAACGTGCCGGGCTCGGATTCATCCGCGTTGCAAATCAAATAGACCGGTTTCCTTTCGTCCTGCTTGATGAAGCTCCATTTCACGCCGCATGGGAAACCCGCGCCGCCGCGTCCGCGCAAACCCGAGGTCTTGACCTCATTGACAATGTCGGTCTTAGCCATGGTCACGGCCTTACGCAGTTGCTCGTAGCCTCCGTCTTTCAAATAGCAATCGATGCCGGTCGTCCAATCTTTGCGTCCGATATTTTTGAAAACGAGCCGGTGTTCCAACGGATGAGCCGGCCGGACGAGTCCCGATTTCGGTTCGGTCAAGATATTCGCGGCATGCTCGGGCGAAACGTGTTCGTGCAAATCGTCGTTCACCATGCAAACCGGCGCCGTGCCGCAGCTGGCGAGACATTCAACGAACTCGATGCTGAAATTGCCGTCGGCGCTAACCGACACCGGACTGTGCATCCCGTTGGTATCGTGATTCCGGACGATTCCCGTGGCCGCGCAAAGATTTTCCATCGCGCGATAACTCCCCCCCATCGCGCAGGTCAACGTCCGGCAAACGCGGATGTGCGTTTTCCCAGCGCGACCTTGCCGGAACATCGGATAGAAAGTAACGAGCTCGAGAATATTGATTGGCTGCAGGCCGAGCTTGGCTGCAATCCAATTCACTCCCTCATCATTGATCAATCCGAAGTGTTCCTGCCAGAGATGCAGCAGCGGCATCGCCGCGCTTCGTTGTCGATCGTGGGGATACCGCGCGATCGCCTCGTCCATTTTCTGTTCCAGCTCGGCGGGAACGTGCGTACTCGTCGAGACCACAGAAAGGCGCGTCTATTCGGACAACGTACTGTCCTTGGTTTGCACTTTGTCGTCTTTGAAAACGATGGTGACCGTGTCTTTCCCCTGCTGGTAAACGTAGGCCGTCTTTTTCATCACGACGAAATCTTTATTGTCGATCGAAGTCGGCAAGCCAAGAATCGATTCCACCTGTTTCTTCGACATCCCCTCGGCCACCTCGTCCACGTTCGCTTTCGTAATTCGCTTGCCGGCATTGCAACCACTCAAGGTCAGCGCAATGACGAGCAACAAAGCAGCGGCAACCCGGGAAAAAAAACGCAAGATCAACATCTCAGTTTTATAGCTATGATCCGGTCCCTAAATTCGTGTCTTTGCTGTCCATTTCGTCGTTCTTGAAAGTGATGATGGCGAACTTCGTTCCGTCTTCATAACGGTAGGTGGTTTTCTTAAAGATCACCATGTCCTTCGTTTCCATCGAAGTGGGAGGACCCAGAATGCGCTCCACCTGGGCTTTCGACATACCGGTCGTGATCTGATTGTAATTGTCGAGCGTCAGTTTAGAACCGGAAAGCGGATTGCGATTGCAACCAGCGATCGCGCCAAGCAGAAATGTCGCGCAAAGCAGGGAGACAAGCTGAAAGTTAGTTTTCTTCATAAATCAAAATCATCTGTCGCATTCACCCATCACGAAGTCCAGACTTCCAAGAATCGCGACCACGTCGCTCAGCATGCAACCGGAAAGAAGCTCCGGCAGGATGCTAAGATTGACAAATGATGGTGCACGAATTTTCAATCGATGCGGCACTCCACCGCCCTTGCTGTTAATGTAAAAGCCGAGCTCACCCTTCGGATTTTCGGCCGCGAAATAAACTTCTCCCGGCGGCGCGTCCAGACCTTCGGTCACAACGATAAAGTGATGGATCAATTCTTCCATCTTCGTCAGCACATGTGATTTTGGCGGCGTCATGTTTTTCCAATCCGCGACATTGATTGGGCCATCCGGAAGCTTGTCGATGACCTGGCGCAGAATGCGCACGCTTTGGCGCATCTCCTCGATGCGCACCAGGTAGCGATCGTAACAGTCGCCGGCGCTGCCGATCACAACGTCGAAATCGTAATTCTCGTAGTCCAGATATGGATGCTTGCGCCGCAAATCGTGTTCGACCCCGCTCCCTCGCAAATTGGGTCCGGAAAGCGCGTAGGCAATCGCGCGATCTTTCGGAATCACTCCGACGTCCCTGGTTCGATCGACGAAGATGCGATTGCGGGTGAGGAGTTTGTCGCATTCGTCCAAACTCGGTTTGAATTCGTCGAGAAACTTCTTCAGCCGCGGAACAAAAGTTTCGGGCAAATCGCGAATCTGCCCGCCGACGCGCGTGTATGATGTGGTGAAGCGCGCGCCGGTCAGCAATTCGAAGAGATCGTAGAGTTTTTCGCGTTCGGTGAAGCTGTAGAGGAAAACCGTCATGGCGCCAAGATCGAGAGCCATCGCGCCAAGCCCGAGGAGGTGCGATGAGATGCGGGCCGTCTCGCAGCAAATCACACGGATGGCTCGGCCGCGCGGCGGGATTTCCCAGCCCATCAATTTCTCCACCGCCAAAGCGTAGGCCACGTTGTTTGCAATCGGCGCGATGTAATCAAGCCGGTCGGTGTAGGGCACGAATTGATTGTATTGCATGTTCTCCGCGATTTTCTCGTCGCCGCGATGCAAAAAGCCGATGTCCGGAGTTGCTTTGGTGATGATTTCGCCATCGAGTTCGAGCACGAGCCGCAAAACGCCGTGCGTAGCCGGATGCGACGGCCCCATGTTGAGCACCATCTTCTCGCCAATGTCGGGATCGGCGCTACGCAACTTTGCCTCCGCCGCCGCGACTCGCGTCACCGGATCGGGGGATTCAATTTCGCGCGTAGTGAAAGCCATAACGGAGTCCGATTATGCTCGCGATGGCCTTCCTCCGCGCAAGCGCAAAGTAGCTACCACTGGCAAATGCGTTTAAGATTGAGTGCATTCAACGTCCTCTACATCTTCCTCCTCCATGGCGAAGTCAAAAAAGGTAGCGCTGCTGTTCGCCGGACAAGGTGCGCAAAGCGTTGGGATGGGTCGCGACCTGGCCGAGCAATTTCCTGCGGCGACAAAATTGTTTCGTGATGCCGATCTAATTCTTGGACGAAAACTGAGCGAGATCGCGTGGAACGGCCCGATTGAAGAATTAACCAAAACCTCGAACTGCCAGCCGGCGCTTTTCGTGCATGGCCTGGCGGCTTGGGCGGCGCTTCGCGAACTCGCCGGCGAAATTCCGATCGAAGCCGCGGCCGGTTTATCCCTGGGTGAAATGACGGCGCACGCGGCCGCGGGAACATTTGATTTCGCAAACGGATTAAAACTGGTACAAAAACGCGGCGAATTAATGGATGAAGCTTGCGCGGCCACAGTGGGCGGAATGGCCGCGATGATTGGCGGATCGGAAAGTGATATTCGCCGCCTGGCTGCGGATGAAGATGTCGACGTCGCCAATATCAATGCTCCTGGACAAATCGTCATTTCCGGCGAACTCGCAAAAGTCGAAATGGCTGTCGGCGTGGCCAAGGAATACGGGATTCGGCGTGCCACGTTGTTGAACGTGGCCGGCGCTTATCATTCACGTTTGATGGACAGCGCCTACCAAAAGCTTGAATCGGCGCTTATCGATGTCCAGATGCAGCTGCCTAGTTTCTCCGTGATTAGCAATGTGACGGGATCCGAAGTCCAAACTCTCCCGGAAATTCGGCGCACTCTACAAGATCAAGTGACGAGCACGGTGCGCTGGGTTGATTGCATGGAGCGAATGCTCACACGGGGCTGCGATTTCTTTATTGAGCTTGGTCCCGGCGCTGTCTTAGCGGGTCTGCTAAGGCGAATCCGTAAAGATGTCGAAGTCATTTCGGTAAGCGACGCAGAATCGGTGCGCACATGCGCCGAGCGGATTCGCGCGGCGGGGTAATCACCGGACTTTGATGGAGCCGGCACAGACAAGCTCATTTGCGCGCGACTCATGGGTCACGCGCGGCGCAAATCATTTCGGCATGCCGCGGAGAGAATTCATCGCGGCGGCGAGCCTGTTCGCGCTCATGATCGCATTCAAGATGCTGAACATGATGCGTTATCGGTTCGACAGCGACGAACCGCAGCACCTGCACGTGATCTGGGCCTGGGCCCGCGGCTTCGTGCAATACCGGGATGTTTTCGACAATCACATGCCGCTTTTCCAAATCATGTTCGCGCCGATCTTCGGTCTGATCGGCGATCGGCCGTCCATTCTTTACTGGATGCGATTCATCCTGCTGCCGATGTACTTCGTGGCGGTGTGGTGCACTTACCGCATCGGCACGCTGCTTTTTTCGCGGCGCGTGGGCGTATGGGCGGTTCTCCTGGCCGGGGTTTCCACGAGTTATCACTTTATTTCGTTCGAATTTCGAACGGACAACCTGTGGGCGCCGCTTTGGTTGTTGTGCATTGCGGTGCTGCTCGGCGGCGCGATGAATGTGCGGCGCGCAATGGTGGCCGGTCTTCTCTTCGGGTTTTGCTTCGGCATCTCGATGAAATCCTCTCTCCTGTTGTTGTCGATCTTCGTGGCCACGGTCATCGCGCTGCTTTTGGTCGGCCGCGAACAGTTAGGCAAATCCTGGGCGCAGCTGATTCGATGCGCGGCGACGTTTCTCGGGACCACCCTGCTGGTCCCCGCAACCATTATGATTTTCTTCGCGCTCAAAGGCGTGTGGCGCGACTTCCGCTATTGCGTTTTCGATCACAATTTCCTGCCCCATCTCGACGCGAAAAATTCTCCGGCATGGTGGATCGTTATTTTTCCGATCGCGTTCCCCTTGGTCGTTTATATCGCACGACGGATCGTGCGCGCCACGCCGGATCCCGCCCTTGGTTTCCGGCGCGCCTTTATTTTTATCATCTGCGGTTTTTATATAACGGCTCTCTACAGTTTCTGGACGTTGATGACGCGGCAGGATTATCTCCCGTACCACCCGCTGGCGTTTGTTTTCTTTGCCGCCGCGATCCTGGCGATTTGCGACAGCGAAAAATTTCGCCTCTGTTTGCCGTCTCGCTTAAGCCGGGTGTCGTGGCCGGTTTGGCTGACGATCCTGGGATTACTGGTAACGCTCCTCTCGCGCCCGTTCTGGATCAACGGCGCGAAAGCCGAGACTGAACTCCTGCGCGACGTGCTCGTTTTAACCGAACCCGGCGATTTCGTCTTCGACTGCAAAGGCGAAACGGTTTTCCGGCAACGCTGCTTCCGTCCGGTTCTGGAACCGGTCATGTTCGAGCGGCTTCAGCGCAAAATGATCGTGGATGACGTCGCGCAACGATGTGTGGAAACGCGAACCTGTTTGGCGGCGCCGACCGGACGCATGCCGTGGCAGGCGCGTGACTTCATCTCGCAAAATTATTTACCGGTAAAAGGTTTTGTGCGCGTCGCCGGCGGTTACTTGAAAGAATCGACGGCCCAATCCGGTGCACTCGAGTTCGATAGCGTCATCCCGGCAGCGTATAAATTGGTCGCTCGCGAAGGGAATGTAGAAGGCCTCCTCGACGGCGAAGCTTATACTGGGGCGCGATTCTTGAACCCGGGGAAACATCTGTTTGCGCCATCGAATAGGACCGGCCCCGTGGCTTTTGTCTGGGCGCGCGCGATCGATCTCCACTATTCGCCATTCGATTATGTTCCTCCCAAATCGCGCGGTAAGTAACGATCACGTTTCGGAGTTGGTTTGTTTCCCCGATTTATGCTACAGGATTTTTGTATGGCCGAGCTTGGTTTTGATTTGTTATCGCGCGTGATGTTGATCGCACCTCATCCCGATGATGAGTCGCTGGCCTGCAGCATTGCGCTTCAACAAGCCGTGCGCGCAGGCGCCTCTCTCCGCGTTGTGTATGCAACCAATGGCGATGACAATCCCTGGCCGCAGCGTGTGCTCGAACGCAAGTGGCGCTTGAATACCGCCGATCGCAAACGCTGGGGCAAATTGCGTCGCGCCGAAGCGCTCGCGGCTCTGAAGATTCTCGGGGTTAGCCCAGATGAAGCGCGCTTTCTCGGTTGGCGCGACCAGGGCCTGACCGACTTGTTGATGCGCGACTGCCGATCTACGCTCCAGCGTTTCGCCGCCATTATTAGCGGTTGGTCGCCGACTCATCTGCTTGTTCCTTCCATCGCCGATACGCATCCGGATCACAATGCGCTCGGAGTTCTACTTTATTTTGTCCTGGCCGACGTTCTGCCGATGGATTTCGAAACGTCGGCCTGGAGTTACGTCGTGCACGGAAGGAGCGCGGCATTTTTCGAGCGCGCGCAGAAACTTCCACAATCACGAATCGAGACCGCGCGAAAAAAACTCGCGATCTGTTGTCACAAAACCCAAATCAAACTGTCGCGACGCCGATTTCTCGCCTACGCAAATCGTCCCGAGCGCCTGTTGAAATTGGAACGGCGTTCTTGTTTCTCGGATGAAACGGACTGGCGTGAAGCCGTTGCCCGTCCATCGCAGATTCTCCTACAAAGCCGGACCGGCGCGCTCCGCCCCTTCGTCGCCATTCGTTAGACGATTTCCTATCGAAGAAAGGTTGCGCGACAAATTCGTTACCGTAGCCTGAACAAATGACTCTTCAGCAACGCGTCGATTCCGATTTGAAAGATGGAATGCGCGCTAAGGATGCAACCAGGGTTGGTGTTCTGCGCATGCTCAAATCCGCGCTCAAGTACGCCGCGATCGAGAAATCGGGCGCTGAAGCCGAGCTCAACGACGCCGAAGCCGTGCAGGTTATTCGCAAGCAGGTGAAACAGCGGCAGGACTCGATCGAAAGTTTCGAGAAAGGCGGCCGGGCTGAGTTGGTGGAAAAGGAAAAGAAGGAATTGTCGATCTTGAACGAGTATCTGCCGCAGGCGATGAGCGCCGACGAGCTTGGCAAAATTGTGCGCGAGACCATTGCTGAAGTGGGTGCGACCTCGAAGGCGCAAATGGGCGCAGTCATGAAAGCAGTGCAGGCGAAAGTCGCGGGCCGCGCCGACGGCAAGACGCTGAGCCAGGAAGTGCAGCGGCAGTTGAGTAGTTGAGATGTTGAAGCGTTGAGATTTCCAAGATCAAACTTCGCTGTGTTTCAATTTCTCAACTCCTCAACTCTTCAACTCCTCAACTCTCGGTCATGCTGACGGCCATCATCGTCGCGGCGGGAACCAGCCGTCGCATGGGGTTCGATAAACTGTTCGCCGAAATCGCGGGCAAACCTGTCATCGCGCACACAGTCGCGGCATTCGACAGCGCTAATGTTGTCACAGCAATCGTCATCGTCGCGCGCGCGGACCGACATCGTGAGATCGAAAAAATCGCGCGGGAACAGAATTTCAAAAAGATTCACGCGATCGTGAGCGGCGGCGAACATCGGCAGGATTCAGTTCGCGCCGGGCTTGATCGTCTTCCGGAAAATGCGCGCCACGTCGCCGTGCACGATGCCGCGCGTCCGCTCGTGACCCCAGAACAAATCGAGCGCGTTTACCAGGTTGCGCGCGAACATGGCGCGGCTGCCCTGGCGGCGACCGTCTCCGACACGCTCAAGCGCGCGGATGTCGATCTGGTCGTGAACAGTTCGGTCGATCGGCATCAGCTTTTCGCCATGCAAACGCCGCAAATTTTCGAGCGGAAAATGGTCGAAGAAGCTTATCGCGTAATCTTAGCAGACAAGGTTGCTGTCACCGATGAAGTGTCCGCCATCGAACGCATCCGCGGCAAAGTTGTGCTCGTTCCAAACGAACAGGCGAATTTCAAGATTACTTATCCCGGAGATTTGCCGATGGCGGAGTTTGTTCTAAACCAAAGAGCAAAGCGCGGCTAAGATCGACAACGTCATGAGTGCTGTCGAAACTCCGAGCACGATGGCGCCGGCGACTCTCTCCGAGCTGATGTCGGTCTGGCGCGCGCGCGATGTCGAAGAATGGTCGCATTCGCCCGGAACATATCGAACGCTCGCGGAGAAAATTCTTGGTCAGGGCGAACCGTTGCTCGCCTACGATGTCGTGAGCGAAGCGCTGGCGAAGTGGCCGGAGGACATTCGTTTGCGCCAGCTTCAGGGTTTGGCGCTTGCGCGCAGCGGCGCAACCGAACGCGCGAACGCAATTCTCGAAGCGTTGCGAAGCGCTGGACAAACTGATGAAGAAACGCTCGGCATGCTCGGCCGTACTTATAAAGACCTTGCTTCGCGCGCCGGTGCGGAACGCGAGACACTCTTGCGGCGCGCCGCGGAAATTTACACCCAAGCTTACGAAAGCAGCGGCGGCTATTGGTCGGGAATCAACGCCGCCACCATGAACTTGCTCATCGGAGAAACGGATCGCGCCTGCAGGATCGCGGGCAAAGTTCGCGAGCAATGTTTGAAAGAAGTTGAAGATCCGGGCGGAGATTCATACTGGGAAGTTGCCGCTCTCGGCGAAGCGGCGTTGATCTGCCGCGATTGGGCGGAAGCGGAAAAATGGTATGCGCTGGCAGCGAAAGAAGGCGCACGCCGGTTCGGCGACCTCCATTCCAGCCGGCGCAACGCGCGCTTGATCTTGCAACATTGGAAAACGGACCCGGCCAAGATCGACAAGTACCTTCACGTTCCGCCAGTAATCGTTTTCGCCGGTCACATGATCGATCGGCCGGATCGCGCCGCGCCGCGATTTCCACAAGAACTCGAGTCCGCCGTGGCGAAAGCGATTCGAGACAAGATCGACAAGTTGAAACCGGGATTTGGTTTCTCCGCCGCGGCTTGTGGTTCCGACATTCTTTTTCTCGAAGCAATGCTCGACACCGGCGCGGAAGTTTCCGTCGTCTTGCCTTACAACAAAGAGCAATTCGTCCGCGACAGTGTTGAACTCTTTCCCGATTCAAATTGGCGCGCGCGTTTCGAGCATGTGTTCGAGCACGCAGCCCACATTGTCACCGCGTCGACGCAAAGACTGGAGCTCGGCGGAATCTCCTACGATTTCGGCAACGAAATGCTCCTCGGTTTGGCGGACATTCACGCACGACGGCTCGAAGCCGAGCTCATCCCGCTGGCGGTTTGGGACGGAACGTCCGGCGACGGACCCGGCGGGACGGCCAGCGTAGTGGAGAATTGGCGTGCGCTCGGTCACAAGCCGGAGATTGTCGACCTTGCTCGAATGTTGGACGGACAAGGTCGCCGCGGCGACTCGTATCCCAAACCTCATGCCGACAACTCGCCACTGGACGAGTCCGTCCGATTGGCGGACGCGGCGCCTTCCAAACAATTCACTTCCCGAATTGTCGCGATCCTTTTCGCGGACGCGGTCGGCTTCAGCAAACTAGCGGAGGACGAAGTGCCTCTGTTCGTTCAACATTTTCTGGGAGCGATCGCGCAATTGAGCGAACAATTTCGTACAAAGATCATCGCCAAGAATACGTGGGGCGATGGACTTTATTTTGTCTTTTCCGATGTCGATCTCGCCGGCCAGTTCGCGCTCGCACTCGCCGATCTGGTCGCTTCAACAAAATGGGAAGAGAAAGGATTGCGCAGCGGATTGAGCCTTCGCATCGCGCTCCACGCCGGACCAGTGTACGAGTTCGACGATCCGATCACGGGAAACCGCAATTACAGCGGGACACACGTCAGCCGCGCCGCGCGGATCGAGCCGATCACGCCGCCGGGTCAAGTTTACGCCAGCGAATCGTTCGCCGCGCTCGCCGCCGCCCGCCGCGCCGAGAGTTTCATTTGCGATTACGTCGGGCAAACGCCGATGGCCAAAGGTTACGGAACTTTGCCGACGTATCATGTGCGACAAAGTTCAACATGAGCTACCCCGGCGTGTCAGACGAGCATTGGATCGACGGGGACGAGCGGGCGGACTAGTTCGGCGACAGCGGGGATGTCTTTCGCTTTGAAGCGGCGGCCGCGTCGGCGCAGCTTGGTCGTGGCCAATTCGCTGACACGAAGGAGTTTTCCGTGTTTCCAAATCCAGGCATCGGGATTGTAAGGACCGACGCGGCGCGGATCGGTCCAGGTGTGGATCGACAATAGATTTTGCGCGATGGCGGCGGCGATATGCATCGGCCCGCTATCGACGCTGATGACGAAGCTGGCGACGCGGATCAGGCGGATAAGTTGGAGCAGGGAAGTCTGGTTGGTGAGATCGACGCAATTTTCCGGAGCGTCGATCTTGCGGTCCGATTTTCCAACGACAACGACACGCGTCGGCGCGAAAACCTCGCAAAATTTCTCGATGACGGAATTGGACAGCGATTTGTTCCGGCCACGGGCGAAGGGATGGAGAAGAATGAACGGCGGATATTCGTCGAAGCGCGGGAGAGTGTCGCCGGTCGGAAGCGGACAACGCAACGTATCGCCGATCTTGGCCCCGGCGCATTCGGCCAGCTTGAGGTAACGCTCGATGGCGTGTTCGCGGCGATTCACCTTGGCCCTGCGATGATAAAAAAAGCGCGAACCTTCGCGCCCGTCGCTCATGCCGTAAAGTTTTTTGGCGCGACTGAATTTTCCGATGAGCGCACTACGAAGAAGACCCTGGAAATCGAGCGCCAGATCGGGAGCGAGTTCCTTCGTCTTTTTCAGCCACGGCCAAAAACTTGCCGGCGCGCCCAAGCCGGTGAAATCGCCGCGCGGGAAAATGTGGATATGATCGACATCGGGATTTCCGCGCAGGAGCGTGGACCATTCCGGATTGATCACCCAGGTGATCTTCGCGCCCGGGTAGGTGTCTTTGATTAGCGCGACCGCGGGCAAGGTGTGAACAATGTCGCCGAGCGAGCTCGGCTTGATGATCAATATTGATTTGGTTTCAGAGTTCAAAACGTTAAACCCCGAAAGCTTTCGGGGCTCAATTTGCTATCGTCCGACGGCCAGACGCTGGGCCAGAAGCGGCGGCAAGCCAGCCGCGACGATCTTCTGCTGCGCGGTCTTCAGATCGTATTCCACTCGGCGTTGTTCGACGATGTTTTTTTCGACGTCATAGACACAATAAGCGGCGCGCCAATCTCCATCGCGCGGTTGACCGACGCCGCCGGTGTTGATGAAATACTTTTTGGTCATGTCGATCTGAAGCTGTTCAATCCGCTCGCGGCGCACCCCTTTTTCGTCTCGAATAAACACCATCGGCACATGGGTGTGGCCAAAGAAACAAACCGCGGTGTGTTGATAGGTGAAGCTCGCTGCTGCGTCCAGAACATTGACGGCGTAATGCCAGTGCGCGGGCGCATCGAGTGTGGCGTGCACGATAGTGAAATCGCGCACCTGGCGTTGAAATCGCAAGTCGCGCAGCCATTCCTTGTCCGCATCGTCCAAGTGTTCGCGCGTCCAGTTGATCGCCTGTTCGGCCAGCTCATTGAAGTTGTGGGACGGCTCTGTTAGCGAGGCCTGCTCATCGTGGTTACCCTTTACCACCGGGCAATTCAGTTCGCGGATGCGCGCCACGCACTCGTGCGGGTTCGCGTTGTAACCGACCACATCGCCCAGGCAAACAAAATGGGTGCACTTGTGCTCCTCGGCGTCTCGCAAGACCGCTTCGAGCGCCTCAAGGTTGGAATGGATGTCGCTGAAAATCGCAAAACGCATTAGCTGTGGCAGGAGAAAAGAAATTTAAATTACGCATATTCGCAACTGAGAAAAGCGGCCTCTATCACGCTCAGTTTTCTGTGTCGTTAATTCGCTGTTCATCGAGAATATCGAGTTTGTCTTCGAGAAATTTTAACCGCGTGATCAACGTGGGAAGCCGTTGGTTTTCACCGGCATCGTAAAGCCGGCGCAATCGCTCATACGCCTGGTGTTCACGACCTTCAACATAGGAAAGTTCGTAAGCGGAAAATCGTTTGTCGTAGCTCATCGCGCCGGGCAACGCTGCGGCTTTGGCGAAAAACTCCGAGGCGCGCTCGTGATCGTTGTATTTCTCTTTGTAAAGCCGGGCCAGCGTCTCGTAGAGCCGCGGTTTCTCGGGGTTATTCTCGATTCCGCGCTCGAGGAAATCCCGGCCGAGCGCGAAAAAATCACGCTGCGCTTTGATGCGAAGAGCCAGGCGCGGTTGGGCGCGGTCGTTCAACGCGGCGGCGCTCGCGTTCCAAGCCATGTGCCATGCGGCCATGTCCCAAAACAAAACCGCGCGCGGCTGCAAAGTAGTAACCTGGCGGAACAACAAAAGAACGCGGCCCCATTCGGTCCGCTCCCAGGCGACGTTCGCTTGGATGAAAAGAACATCGGCGACGATCGAGCGAAATCCGCTCAAAGCCGCGACGAATCCGAGCTGACTCAGTTGTTCGCGAAAATTAAGATCCAACTCATCTCGAAAGTGCAGCTGACGATGGGTCGCGGAAAGATCTCGTTCGATCGGCAGCTTGATTGCGCCGAACACGAGCACAATTAGGAACACGAGCACTGACCGGATCATAGTTCTTTACCGTAAAAGACGACCCCGGCGAGCAATGTGTAAATGGCGCCGTAAAAAATACCGAGCGCGGCGGTTTTGACAAAAAACGCCAACGGAATTGCCGCGCCGGCGATGATCCCGTCGACCAGATTGAATGCTTGCAGGTCGGGAAAGATCAGGGCGACCAGCGCGAGGAATGTGCGTGTGATCCAGCCGGCGCCGCTCTGTTGCAGCCAGTATTCGCGCGCGGTCGCCTGAAGGTGACCGATGAAATAAATAAAAACCATCACGACAGTCGTGAAAACGCTCGTGGTCGCGAAAGTGGAGACGAATAACGTCAACGCGCCGAGCAGGCAGGCCTTTATATATATGAGCGCGATGCACGGGACGATATCGGCGTTGAGCGCGGATGCGCGAACAGCGCGCAACGCATCGTTGAGCTGCTCCGGCGACATGGTTTGGCGCGCGGTTTCGTGCAGCACGGTTTGTTCGCACGCGTAAAGCACGATGAGAAACATTGCGCCCATCGCCAGCGTGCCGATCGCGAGCAAGAGAAGCACACCGGCCAGTTTTCCGATCAAGTATTCAAAACGCGCGACCGGTTTGGCGAGAATCGTGTAAATCGTGCGGTCTTCAATATCCTGCGGAATCAATCGCGCTGTCGCGACGACCGCGAGCAGCGAGGTGAAAATCGACATCGCACCGAGCGCGACGTCTTTCAGGATTTGAAATTCCTGCTGGAACGAAAATCGCGCCATGAAAACGGAGCTGCCGATCAACAACAGGGCAAAGATGAGCAGGACGTGAAAAACCTTCAGGCGCGTGAGCTCGGTGAATGTGTTCGTCGCGATCGCGAGAACGCGCACGAAAGAAAACCGGCGATGGCGCGCTTCAATCATCGAGGAACTGTCATCCCGAACGAACGTGAGGGATCTCGCATATTCGGTTGGCGCGTGAGAGGTCCCTCGGGCGCCGCTGCGACCTCGGGATGACAATGCTCTCGGAATCTGCGGAGATCTGTGAAATCTGCGGACGCTTTCATTCCTTTGAATGATGCTTGGTGGTCGCTTCTAGGAACAAGCGCTCGAGTGTAGTTGTCGATCTTCGGTGGGCGATGAGCTTGGCGTGCGATTCCACGGCGAGCGTTTCGATTTCGTGCAACAGGTTGTCGGAAGCATTCTGCAAAACGAGCTCGGTCTGATTTTCGATCGCGATCAATTCTTCCAATTTTCCTTCGCGGACGAGCACGCCGCCGGCAAGAATGCCAACCCGGTCGCAAACTTCCTGGACCTGCGCGAGCAGATGTGAAGAAAGCAGGACGGTGATTCCGCGCCGCTTAAGATCGACAATCAGATCGCGAATTTCTCGCGAACCGGCTGGGTCGACGCCCGCGGTTGGTTCGTCCAGCACGATTAGCTTCGGTTCGTCGATCAACGCCTGGGCCAGGCCGATGCGCTGCAGCATTCCCTTGGAATATCCGCTGAGACGCCGATCCCGCGCGTCGGCCAAGCCAACGAGTTCGAGCACTTCGTCGACGCGCTTTTTTAATGATGCGCGGGAAAGTCCGCAAAGTTTCCCGAAAAACCGAAGCGTTTCCGCGCCGGTAAGATACTTGTAGAAGTATGGACTCTCCGGGAGAAACCCGACTGCTTCCCGGCTTTCGACTAAACGGCTGTTCCGGCCGAAGATTTCGGTCTGGCCGCGCGTCGTTGAAACGAGCCCGAGGATAATTTTAAGCGTGGTGCTTTTTCCCGAGCCGTTCGGTCCGAGCAATCCGTAAACTTCGCCCGGCTCAACGCGAAGATTGAGATTCTGCACCGCCACTATCTCTTGCCGGCGCCACGGAACCGGGAACACCTTGGTCAGCTCCGTAACCGCGACGGCCGGTTCGCTCATGATCGGATTTCGAAGCCGCGCGCGTCCACCGGGCCGGCCAATTCGGTTTCGGTTTGCTTGCGAATGTGTGCGCGCAATTCGCTTTCCCCGATCGCAGCAACAAATGCGCGCACCTCATTTTCTTCGCCGTTCACCTGCAACTCGACGCGTCCATCCGCTAAATTTCCGACCCAACCTGTGACGTCGAAACCCTTGGCGATATGCCGGACCGTCCAGCGAAAGCCAACGCCCTGAACGTTGCCCTCATAAAAAACCTGGATCGACATTGTAACGTGGGGGGAGATTTGGTTACGCCAATCTTATACGAAGATCGAAGCGCTGGCGAAACTCTAAAACACGTCTCGCAAATGCCAAATCGCTGTCGCGGTTTGAGAGCGAGGCGGCTACAGCAGCGCAGTTCCTACCGACCGGAAGGAGATGGCTCCGGGATCGGAGTCGGCTCCGGAAAAAAATCAGGAAGCGGCTCCGGCGGCGGAACTAAACGCGGATCCGGCGAATCGAGACGGAATCGGGCCGAGCTGGAGGAATGGGCCGGCGCGGTGGCCGCCGCGACCAAAGCCGGTGGCGCCAGGCGAATATCTTCGTTGGAGATGTAGCCGCTTTCGCCGGTCATCAGCTTTATTTTGCAATAACCGAAAGAGGGACGAATTAAACTCACAAGCGTGCCTTTTTCGAGCTGCTTGTCGGGACCGCTGCCTTGTTGCGGGCCGTAACGGTAAAAAGCTGTCGATTCAGCGGTGACAGCGAAAAACTTTCCACCGGCGGCGGCGCTCGCGTGATCGGGATTGGGATTGCTACAACCGGCCACGACGATCGTTGCAACGAAGAAGACCACAACTTGCACTCTCAAGCTCATTTTGCCAGAGCCAGAGAAGCTTAAGCCGTTCCCGAGCGGCCTACTTGTAGGAATAAAGGAAACAAACGCCGCCCTCTTCGCCGTCGACCAACCCGACTGAGACGTAGTACTGACCACTGTTGGTAGGCGAGAATCCCGCCGCTACCTTCTGACCGGCGTCGTAACTTTCCGTTACGACTTGTTGCCCGCTTTCATCGTAAACGGTGATGGCGAGTTTCTTGGCCCGCTCGGTTGCGCCGACAGAAAACCAATAATGATTGCCGGCGTAAAGATTCACCGCGATGAGCGCGTGTTCGTGTGGCTTGATGGTGCCGGACCAGTGGCCATCGCGAATCTTGAAGCCGTCATTTGAAAAAGCGCCGGCTAGATCGAGCGCCTCTTTGCGCGCCTCGACTTCCTGGTCGGTCTCGGCCGCCATCGCCGTCACGGCGAGCGCACAGATTATCGCTAAGATCGGCAGCCGCATTTTCATTTTGTGTCGGTCTTGGTTTGAATCGCTTCCATCACTTTCCCGACCGCCTCATTGACCTTTCGGACGTCGTCCGCGCTGGGAACTTTGCCGGGCGGAAACGAAACCAGTTTTTCGATCCCATTCAACTGTTCGCTCACATCCTTGATCAACGGTTCCTCGTGCAAACCCGGCGAGATGTCGTTCATCTTCGAATGGATAAATTTTACCAGCTCCGGCTGCCGCAAAACTTTCGCGGCGCGCTCATCATAATTTTGCATGACCGACGCGCTCACCACCTGAGTGCCACGAACCCATCCGCCCACGCTGACCAGAATTACCAAATCCTGATCGCTGTGCGATTGCATAGACGCTTTCACTTCGTTCTGTGTCGCCTCCAGCTCTTCTTGGAGCGCGTCCCAGTCGTTGTTCTCGGCAAACTCGTTGATGCTGTTGCCGCGGCTCAGGACGTTTTGGCTTACGCCCAATGCTTTCGCCAGTTTGATAATGTCAGTGCCGATGTTCTTGACCTGCTGGCTATCCTGCGCCTCGACCGCGATGAACCCATCGGCGATCAATCCTCCCAAGTTCAAAGCGATCTGCGCGCGATTCTTATACGTTGTCGGCATCGGGCCGCGATATTGCCCCGTCCAATTTGGCTTGCCCGGTTTTTCGAGCGCTGCAAAAAGCTCGCCCGGAGATGGAATGCTGATCGAATCGTTTTGAATCGCTTTTGCCATCTGGTCGGCCGGAAGGCGCGCCGGTTCCGCGGCGCCGATGACTGCGCAAATGCCCAGGAGCAAGACCAGTGCGCCAAATTGCCTTGGAGAAGACATGAGGCAAAGCTATCTGTCCCCGACGACAATACCAGCAGGAATCTACGATCGAGCAATCGGCTCTATCTTTAGCAAAATACTGTCGAAAATGGCAGCTCCAAAAAAGTATCAAAATTGTTGTTTTTTTTCTTGTAGTTTTTGTCCGGCTTGATACAAACGCATCCATGAAGCAGCCAAGGTCTTTAAGAAAGGTAACGACTGGATTTGCGGGCGCGGCGGCGTTGGCGGCGGCAAGTCAAGCCTACGGAGCGGTTGTCCAATTAACATTGCCAACCAACATCCCGGGGCACGCGCCGAGCACAGCAGGGACCACCAGAGAATATTTTAACGTTGAGACCGGTCTGACCACGAGCACATCCGCCGCTAATCCTGGTTACGATCTCAACCTCGGCTATTTCAACGGAAGTGCTGGAGCGCCGAACGAATTTTTTACTGGCATCTACGTTAACGGCGGAACCGGACTTGTTTCCAAGTATTACGGCGCCACTAATTATGGCTATGGCCTCAACGTCGGTAAAGTTGTTGGCACCGGCGGTGACTATGCGACCTTCGGCCAGAAGGCCGGCTATTACTCCATCCTGTCTTTGACTTATAACGGAACCGCTTATGCCATCATGCAGCCCAATACGCCGTATTACATCGGCTTCCAGTTCCTGGGCGCGGACGGGTTTCAACACGACGGCTGGTTAGAAGTTGAGAGCGATACTTATGCTAGCGCGGGCAGTCCGGGTGGATTCAATTTCCTCGGCGGCGCCTACAACACGACGCCGGACAGTCAGGGTGGTACAATCATCGTAGGTCAAGTGCCTGAGCCGGGAACATTGGGCGCGCTGGCATTGGGTGCTGCGATGCTCGCAGGCGTGGGCCTCAAGCGCCGCCGTACTGCCGCTCAAGCTTAATAACCAGTTAAACGGAACGAGAAATTCCCGGCGTCCACTTGGTGGATAACGGGAATTTTCTGCGTCTACAAGTTGTGTCCAAGCGCCTGACTCGCCGCGTCCTTCTTATCGGATGGGACGCCGCTGATTGGCAGATCATCCATCCTCTGATCGAGGCAGGTAAAATGCCTGTCCTCCAGCGACTGGTGGAGTACGGCACCAGCGGCAAGATTTCCACACTGCAGCCGCCGCTTTCCCCTATCCTCTGGAATTCCATTGCCACCGGTAAACGAGCAGATAAGCACGGCATCCTCGGGTTCATGGAGCCGAAGCCCGATGGCTCCGGTGTTCGTCCGGTACGCAGTACTTCACGGCGGGCTAAGGCGATTTGGAATATTCTGAGCCAGCAGGGGCTGCGCTCCAGTGTGGTGAATTGGTATGCTTCGCATCCGGCTGAACCGATCTCCGGCACGGTCTTCACTAATCGCCTGACCAATGACGCGCTGGGCGATGATGGAGACTTGGCTCCCATGCCTTCGGTGTCCGTTCATCCACCGGAACTTCTGGCCATCGCCGAGGACCTGCGCCTTCATCCTGCCGAAATCACGCTCAAGCAGCTCATTCCTTTCTTCGACGTGCAGCACTTGCCCGATCCGCAAGATCCGCGTTTTGCCTCGCTCGCACATATTTTGGCGCAAACTTCTTCCACCCATAACGCCGCTACCTGGCTGGCCGCACGCGATGACTGGGATCTGCTCGCAGTTTATTATGACGCCATCGATCACATAGGTCACACCTTTATCGAATATCATCCACCGGCCATGACACATGTGAGTGTAGAAGATGCCGCCGTCTTCGGGCCGGTTGTAAACAACGCCTACCGTTTCCATGACATGATGCTTGGTACGTTGCTCGACCTGGCCGGGCTCGAGGCGACAGTCATCTTACTTTCCGACCACGGCTTTTACAGCAATCACCTGCGCCCCTCGGTGCTCAAGCATTTTCGCGATCCGAAAAAGAAACTCAGCACCGAGATGAATCCGATGTCGTGGCATCGGCCGCACGGCATCGTGGTCGCCGCAGGCAAAGCGATCAAACACGACGAACTGGTCCACGGAGCGAGCTTGCTCGACATTGCTCCGACTATTCTAGCCCTTCTCGGTCAACCGGTGCCGAAAGATATGGATGGACAAGCTCTCACCCAGATTTTTATCGAGCCGGACGAACTTGAGCGGATCGACTCCTACGAACCGGCGCACCCGCAAGATGGCATTCATCGCGATATTCCAGCCGAGGAAAGTGATCCCTTTGCCGCGCGGCAAACCCTCCGGCAATTGGCCGAACTTGGTTACGTCGAACTCTCGGTCGATATGGACGCGGAGCGGTTGATCTTTGAAACCGAACGAGACCGCCGGCATAATCTTGCTCACGTTTTACTTTCCACCGGTCGCGCCGCGGACGGGATTAAGCTCCTCCAGGAACTGATCGCCGAAAAAGATAATCCCGACCTGCGCAGCCAGGTGGCTTTGATTCTGGCCAATATGGGCCGCACGGCCGAAGCGGAAGAAACGCTTTCCAAACTGACGTCGGAAAAATTGGCCACACCGCTGCCTCGGCTCGTCCTCGGCCAGGTGCGACTGGCCCAAGGCCGGCTCGATGACGCGCTGGCCTTGCTGGAGCCGCTCGGACAAGAGGATTTTCCCCTCTCTTATTTATATAATGCACTTGGGCAAGTCTACGCGCGGCGCGCCATGCTAACTGAAGCCGAAGGCGCGTTCCGTCGCGCCATTGAACGCGACGATGATAACGCGGAAGCGCACGACAGCCTTGGTTCGGTTCTGCGCCGGACCGGACGCTACGAAGAGGCGGTCAACGAGCATATGCAGTCCGCCGCTCTGCAACATCATCGTCCGTTAACCCACATTCACTTAGGCATGGCATTGGTGCGCGTTGGCCAGTTCGAATGGGCGATTCGTGCTTTTGAAATAGCGACTGAACTAGCTCCGAACCTACCTTTTCCTCATCGTTGCCTTGTCCAGCTTTATCGGCGTAATCAAAAAAATGAGGCCAAAGCAAACGAGCACCTCAGACGGTTGCTGGAGTTGCGCCGGGCCCGACGAGAGGCAGCCGCCTTGGATCCCAACGCAGAAACGCCCTAACGAATCCCGCGATCACGTGCATTGAAAAGGGCGGGAAACCCATGCCGCAGTAAGTTCTTGGGCGGCAGGAATATGGGCTAAATCTCAGTCGGAAAGGCCGATTGCAAGAAGTATCAAATTTGTTGATTTTTTCTTGTAGTTTTTGGCCGGCTTGATACAAACGCTGCGCATGAAGACGCGAAAGCTACGCCGCAACAGATTGACTTTCCTTAGCACCTCGCGCTGGGCCGCATACGCCACGGCCGGTGCTGCTACCGCGATTGCCGGCGTAAATTCCGCTGAAGCCGCTATTCATTATTCGGGCGTTTTAAATGTACCGGTGCCTACGGGCGAAGGTACCCCTGATAACTTCGCGTTGGATAATGGCGCTCAGATCAGATTTGCGAACATCTTTACGACCAGCTCCAGAGGAATCGCCCTTTTCCGGATTGAGGGTGCGGCGGTGTCCAACATGTTCGTAGGCAGTGCAACCGGAAATTTCCGGTATCCATCGAATCTGGCTGCCGGTGCGAATATCGCTGCAGGCCCCTTCGCGTCGATGAATGCCAACTTCTTTGCCACCCTGGCTTATGGCAACGGTTTTGTACACAGCAAATTTCTCTCGGCGGGAACTGGTTTCATCGGATTCAGATTTAATGGCGGCAGCGGTATCGA
>PMTM01000005.1 GCA_003167365.1 Spartobacteria bacterium
ACACGGCCAGCGGTGTAGAAGCGCTCTATAGCAACACCACCGGCAGCAACAACACGGCCAACGGTTACCAGGCGCTCGATAGCAACACCACCGCCAGCAACAACACGGCCATCGGTTTTCAGGCGCTCGTGAGCAACACCACCGGCAACGACAACACGGCCAACGGTCTTGATACGCTTTATAGCAACACCACCGGCGGCAACAACACGGCCAACGGTTTTGAGGCGCTCTTTAGCAACACCGGCGGCTTCCGCAACACAGCCAACGGTTGGGACGCGCTCTTTAACAACACCGGCAGCAGCAACATCGCATTGGGCTCTGGAGCCGGTCTAAATCTCACAACGGGCAGCAACAATATCGATATTGGCAACGCTGGGGTTGCTGGCGAATCCAACGACATCCGCATCGGCGACCCAGCAAATCAGACAGCAACCTTCATCGCTGGAATAAACGGAGTCGATAAGAGCAGCGGTAATCCGGTTTTCATCGACGCTAACGGCCAACTCGGCACAGGAGCGCTTGCGACCGGCCCAACTGGCGCAACCGGACCTACTGGCACTGCGGGAACCAGCGGAAGCAATGGAGCGACCGGACCCATCGGTCCTACTGGCACTGCGGGAACCAACGGAAGCAATGGAGCGACCGGACCTGCTGGCCCTACTGGCCCTGCGGGAGCCAACGGGACGAATGGGGCAACTGGTCTTGCCGGTGCGACCGGCCCCGCGGGTCCAGGCCCGCAGACGGTCTTTGCCTCTTCCTCGCGTTTTGTCGATACCAGGACCGGCAGCGGCAACACCTACGCTGGCCAGCATCTCAATGGCGGAGCCACCGCTACCTACCAAATCGGCGGCGTGACGGTGAGCGGCAACACGGTTCCGGCAAATGCACACGCCGTTATCGGGCGCATCGCTGATCCAAATCCCGCTGGCCCCGGTGGAAATATTCTGGTCGGCGCGGCCAATCCGCCAGTGGGCGGAGTGATCGCGATTGTGGCCGGTGCGCCCCAAAACAGTTCCTTCATTAGCGCCTTGGATGCGAGCGGTAACCTCTATGTCAAGAATACTTCCGCGAGCGGTTCGACCGACATCATCATCGATATCCAGGGCTACGATCCATGAATTAATCCGATTTTACTTGCGCTACTTTTTGCCTTTATCATGCACAGCGTTCAACGAGGATAAAGTTATGTTGCGAAGCATTACGCGCGCGCGGGGATTTCGGACAGATTCGGACACTCAGACTACGTAATTCTGCGTGAATCTGCAATACGCCCATTTTCTCGCTCTATATATAATACGCAGTTAGCCACGGGATTACGGCAGAATTGCGCAATGACGCGAACTGCCTGAACTGGGTTCGACTCCCGTACGCGCTGCCATTCCGTCAAGATTTCTGGCCCTCTAATAGATTGCAGGCGACATGCCTGCCGCTGCGTCCTTGCGGGTGACCCACCCGTCGCTACACTTTCGGCTCTATGCCTTACAAAGACATTACTCCGCCAGTCGGCGAGAAAATCACGAGAGCCGAAAAATTAAACGTGCCGGATCGGCCGATTATTCCGTTTATTCGCGGCGATGGAACCGGACCCGACATCTGGGCGGCGAGCGTTCGCGTGTTCGATGCCGCAGTCGAAAAAGCCTTCGGAGGCAAAAAGAAGATTTCCTGGTTCGAAGTCTTTGCCGGTCAGAGCGCGAAAGACAAATTCGACAGTTGGCTGCCGGACGACACGGTTGAAGCGTTTCGCGAATTTTTGGTTGGCATCAAAGGCCCCCTGACGACGCCAATCGGTGGTGGGATTCGCTCACTCAACGTCGCGCTGCGCCAGCTTCTCGATCTTTTCGTCTGTCTGCGCCCGGTGCATTACTTCAAAGGCGTCCCGTCGCCCGTGAAACATCCGGAAAAAGTGGACATGGTGATTTTCCGTGAAAATACGGAGGACATTTACGCGGGAGTCGAATGGGCCGCCGGCACGCCTGAATCTCAAAAGGTGCTCGATTTCATCGCCAAGGAATTTCCGAAGGAGTTCGAGAAGATTCGTTTCGGCACCAAAGAGAAAGCGGCAGAGTTTTGGAAGAGAGTCGGCGCGCCGGAAAAGACCGACGTTATGGTCGGCATCGGCATCAAACAGGTGAGCCGCGCTGGGAGCGTGCGTTTGATCCACAGCGCGATCAGTTACGCGATCCTTAATCAACGCAAGAGCGTCACGCTGGTGCACAAAGGCAACATCATGAAGTTCACCGAAGGCGCGTTTCGCGATTGGGGCTACGAAATTGCGAAGTCATATTTCGGCGCGGAAGAGATCGACGGCGGGCCGTGGTGCAAGATTCCGATGGGAAAACCTGGCGCCGGGATCGTGATCAAAGACGCCATCGCCGACATCACGCTGCAGCAAATCCTAACGCGACCTGAAGATTTCGACGTCATCGCTACGCTCAACCTGAATGGCGATTACTTGAGCGATGCGCTCGCCGCGCAGGTCGGCGGCATCGGCATCGCGCCCGGTGGCAACATCAACTACATCACCGGTCACGCCATCTTTGAAGCAACCCATGGCACCGCGCCGAAATACGCGAACCAGGACAAAGTAAATCCCGGCTCGGTCATTCTGTCCGGCGAGATGATGTTCCGTTACATGGGCTGGACCGAACCGGCCGATCTAATCTTGAAAGGTCTGAACGGCGCGATCGCCAGCAAACGCGTCACCTACGATTTCGCGCGTCTCATGGAAGGCGCTACCGAAATTAAATGCTCGCAGTTCGGCGATAACGTCATCGAGCACATGTAAGACGAGATCAACAATCGCTCCTGAAAGGAATCCATGCGCACACTTCTCACCTACGTTCTTGTTGCCGCCGCCGGAATCAGCCCCGCTTTCGCTCAGAAGCGCAACATTACTGAAAAAGACTTCTTCGCCTTTGTTTGGATCGGTGATCCGCAGGTTTCGCCGGATGGATCGCGCGTAGCGTTTGTGCGCGTGACGGTGAATGAGAAGAAGGAGGGCTACGACACTTCGATTTGGACGGTGCCGACTTCTGGCGGCGAGCAACCGCGCCAGTTGACCAGCGGCAAGCATGATGGCGCGCCGCGCTGGTCGCCTGATGGAAGATATCTGCTCTTTGTTCGCGCTACTGAGAAAGACGGGAAGCCGGAGCCGCCGCAGCTGTCGATGTTGGCGATGGCGGGTGGTGATTCGTTTTCGTTTACCGATTTGCCGAAAGGCGCGGGCGATCCGACTTGGTCGCCAGACGGAAAAGCGATTGCGTTCACCAGTTCAAGCAACGCTGAGGATCTCGAGAAGCAGGAGAAAAAGAAGAGCAAGGAAGAGGAATTGAAGAAGGCAGTGAGCGCGGAGGCTTCGGCGTCGCCTAAGAACGAGAAAGGGGCGGCTCGTTCCTCGCCATCCAGTTCACCAAGCGCACCCGACGCGGCCGTGAAGAAAGCGGAGAGCGAGGCGGAACATGAGAGCGACATTCATGTGATCACGCACGCGGTTTATCGGGAAGACAACGAGGGTTATCTCGATCCGAAACATCCGCAGCATATCTGGACCATCCCTGCACCGCACAGCGCGGATGAAAAAATGCAACCGAAGCAGATCACCTTCGGGCGTTTCGATGAAGGCGGGGTGGTCTGGTCGAAAGACAGTTCGCGAATTTATTTTACTTCGCTGCGCGTCGATGAGCCTTACTACGAATCGGGGAAGACCGAGCTGTATTCGATCAGCCTTACCGGCGGCGACGCGACAAAGCTCAATACGTTTGACATGGACGTGGGCGACTTGGCGCTCAGTCCTGACGGCAAACAGATAGCGTTCACCGCTTCGACAACGCAGCCGGTCAATTCATACACGCAGCCGGACTTATGGGTTGTCGATCTCATCGCGAACGCGAAGCCGCGGAATCTGACTGCGGATTTTGATTACGATTTGGGCAGCGGAGTCTTCGGGGACAGCGCAGCTCCACGCGGTGGCGGGGGCAACGTTCCGGTCTGGTCGTCGGACGGCCGCAGCTTGATTGAGATCTATGGAAAAGAAGGCCGAACTATTCTCGCGTCGTTTGATGTTGCGAGCGGTAAACCGACCGACCTGACGCACGGCAATCAAGCGGTTGTCCGTTTTCGCGCATCTACAAATTCTTCGAACATTATCTATACCGTCTCGACGGCGACGCGAATTAACGAGCTGTTCTCGATGGATGGCGCCGGCAGCGAACCGCGGCAATTAACGAACATTAACAACGAACTTTTCTCCAAGCTCAATCTGCCCGAGCCGGAAGAGATTTCGTATCAAAGTTTCGATGGTAAAAAGATTCAGGCGTGGGTCCAAAAACCACCGGGCTTTGATCCGGCAAAAAAATATCCGCTGATCCTGAACATTCATGGCGGTCCGCACGGCGCCTATGGCTATATTTTCGAGCATGAGTTCCAATGGATGGCGGCAAAAGGTTACGTGGTGCTTTATCCGAATCCGCGTGGGAGCACGACTTACGGCCAGGATTTTGGGAACGTGATTCAGTATCACTATCCGGGCGACGATTACAAAGATCTTATGGCAGGCGTGGATGAATTGATCAAGCGCGGCTACATCGATGACAAGAAACTCGGCGTGACCGGCGGCAGCGGCGGCGGATTGCTTACTGATTGGGTAGTCGGACAAACAACGCGCTTCGCCGCAGCGGTAGCGCAACGCGACATCGCGAGTTGGAGCGATTGGTGGTATTCGGCGGATTTTACTCTGTTTCAGCCGAGGTGGTTCAAGGGGCCGCCATTTGATGAAGAGCAGGATTTCAAGGTGCGGTCGCCTATCACTTATATAAAGAACGTAAAGACGCCGATGATGTTTATTCTCGGTGAGGTGGATTATCGGACACCGCCGGGAGCTGGTGGCGAGCAAATGTTTCGCGCGCTTAAGTTCCGAAAAATTCCTACGGTGATGGTTCGTTTTCCGAACGAGTCGCATGAGCTTTCGCGCTCCGGTCAACCGTGGCATCGAGTCGAGCGGCTGCAGCACATCGTCGGCTGGTTCGACCATTGGCTGATGGGCGTTGCGAAACCAGAATACGAAGTTGCTCCGCAGCAGGAGATACCGATTAAGAACAGCCCAGGGAAAGCGGTTACACCGTCGAGATAAGTCTTTCGAAGAAAGAAATTTCCCGCTAGGACTGAGACATGGCGTCATCCTCGCTCTGGCAGCGCTTCCAACAGTACTTCCTGCGTTACGACGATGTCGATTTTTCGATCGACATCAGCCGGATGAAATTTGGTGACGATTTCTTCGACAAGATGCGGCCGAAAATCGACAAGGCGTTTGCGGCCATGCGCGAGTTGGAGGCAGGCGCAATCGCGAATCCGGATGAGAACCGCATGGTCGGCCACTATTGGCTGCGCAATCCGGCGCTGGCTCCGAATCCCGATCTTCGGCGCGACATCGAAGAGACGAACAAGCACATCAAGGCGTTCGCGGCCGATGTTCATTCCGGAAAGATCGCGGCCGCGAACGGAAAGAAATTCGAGCACGTTCTTTTGATCGGGATTGGCGGTTCGGCGCTGGGTCCGCAATTTGTCGCAGAGGCTCTCGGCTCGTCCGCCGATCCGATGGACATTTACTTTTTGGACAACACTGATCCAGACGGATTCGATCGGACCTTCGCCAAGATCGACAATCTTCTTTCGCAGACCTTGGCGATCGTAATTTCAAAATCCGGCGGGACGAAGGAAACGCGCAACGGGATGCTGGAGGCGGAAGCAAAATTCAAAGTCAAAGGAATTCCGTTTGGAAAGCACGCGATCGCCGTCACCGGAGAGGCAAGCAATCTCGATAAATACGCAGAGAAGAACGAATGGCTCACACGTTTTCCGATGCACGATTGGGTCGGTGGCCGCACTTCCATCATGAGCGCGGTCGGCCTCGCGCCCATGGCATTTCAGGGCTTTAAGATCGATAATTTTCTCGCGGGCGCCGCTGCGATGGATGAGCGGACGCGGGCCCATGACGCCACGCAAAACGCCGCGATGCTTCTCGCGTTGATGTGGCATTACGCCGGAAACGGAAAAGGCGAGAAAGACATGGTCATTCTGCCCTACAAAGATCGGCTTGCGCTGTTCAGCAAATATTTGCAGCAGCTGGTGATGGAATCGTTAGGCAAAGAAAAAGACCTCCAAGGCAACGTGGTGCATCAAGGCATTGCCGTTTACGGTAACAAAGGCTCGACCGACCAGCACGCGTACGTGCAGCAATTGCGCGACGGTGTTCTGAATTTTTTCGTGACGTTCATCGAGGTGGGCAAAGATCGAGAAGGTGCGCCCTTCGAAGTCGAACCGGGATTCACGAGCGGCGATTACCTCCAGGGTTTTCTGCGCGGCACGCGATCAGCGCTTTACGACAGCGGACGCGAATCGATTACGTTGAGCATTACCAGCGTGGACGAGTTCCATGTCGGTGCGCTGATTGCGCTTTATGAACGCGCAGTCGGTTTCTATGGCTCGCTGGTAAACATCAATGCCTATCACCAGCCCGGAGTGGAGGCGGGGAAGACGGCGGCCACGAAATTGCTGGAATTGCAGAGTGAAGTGCGCGGCCAACTATCAAAGTCAGCCAAAACCGCCGAAGAGATTGCGCATTCCCTCGATGCCGACCCGGAAGATGTGTTTCATGCCTTGCGCCATCTTGCGAGCAATGATCCCGCCATCAAGACTTCAAAGGGCGAGCACGCGGGAGACGACAAATTTTCGCTCGCAAAATGATGCGGGAAGGTTTTTGATCGACAAAAAGACACTTATGGCTGCGGTCGCGCCCCCCGGAAATCAATCAGACATTAACGTTTCCTGGGACAATATTGTCCGCTTTGTGCGGCAACTCAGCCACGACCTTAGGAACGACTTGAACGCAGCCGGATTGCAAGCCGCTTTTGTCAGCGAGCTGACAGGGGAAGACGCGGAGCTCAAGGAGGAAGTCAAACGTCTGCGTGCGTTGATTTCAAAACTAGCAATAACACTGGAAGGAATCTCTTCCGCGGTTGGCCAGATCAGTCCAAACATGATGCCATATCGTGTCTCGGACTTTGTCGAGGACGTTCGCCAGAAGATTCTCAAGGATTTTCCGGCGGAAAGCGCGGCGGTGAATTGGGAAAATCAAACCAGTGACGCGATGGTCTCGATCGATCCTCAGTTGCTTCAGCTCGCCTTGTTGGAGATTTTTCGGAACGCATTTCAACACGAACGTGGCGAAGGACCGCTCGCCGCTGATGCCAGGATCAACAACGAGAAGTTTGTCTTTACTCTCAGCGAACCGAAAGCGCGTTTTGAGTTATCGACGGAGAATTGGGGACGCGAACCGATCGGAAAGGTGGGGCAGGGTCATTATGGCCTTGGCCTAAATCGAGTGCGGGTTATTCTCAAAGCTCATGGCGGAGAATTGCGCGCTCAATACGACCCGAAAGCCTCGGAACTCGTCACAACCATCACGTTGCCAATTTCTGGCGCCGACAGATGAACGTTGCGGGCGTCCCCTTCCCGTCTTCGGCGAAGTTTGAATATGGGTGTCGAGAACCGGCGGATCCTGATTATCGATGATGAGCGTCCCATCCTGCTTACCCTCGATGCGCTGCTGAGCCGGCACAATTATCAGGTCGAAACTGCCGGCACGGCCGCAGCCGGACGCAAGCTGCTTAAGGACAAATCGCCGGCGCTGGTTTTGCTCGATCTTCAATTGCCCGACGCGGAAGGGCTGGAAATGCTCGATCAAATCAAGACCGAGCATCCTGGCACGCAGGTCATCATTTTGACCGCGCACGATACGTTGAGCAACGCGATCGAGTCGATTAAGCGCGGCGCCTATCATTTCATAAGCAAACCGTACGCATCGGAAGAGCTGCTCAGCCTGATGGACAGGGCGCTGGAGAAGCAATCGCTCCTGCGTGAAACCGAAGAACTCAGGCAAAGGACTCAGCAGCTCGAGAAACGGCTCGAGATAGCTGAGACACGGGCGGTGCCGATTTTCAAAAGCAAAGCGATGCAGCAAATCGAGGAGTTGATCAACGCGATGGCGCCATCGGAAGCAAATGTGTTGATCACCGGTGAGAGCGGAGTGGGCAAGGAAGTCATCGCAAATCTCATTCACGTTCGCAGCCGGCGAGCGGAAAAACCGATGGTGAAACTAAATTGCGCGGCGTTTCCGCAAACGCTGATCGAAGGCGAACTGTTTGGGTACATGAAAGGCGCGTTCACCGGTGCGACAAACGATTTTCCCGGAATGATTTCCGAAGCGAGTGGCGGCACGCTATTCCTGGATGAAATTTCGGAAATGCCGGCCGATTTGCAGACCCGGTTCTTGCGAGTGCTCCAGGAAAGGGAATACCGCTCTCTCGGTAGCACCCGGACACTTAAAGCCGACTTCCGCCTCATCGCCGCGACGAATCGGCCGGTTGCGCAAGCTTTATCGGAAAATCGGCTTCGAACCGATTTGTATTACCGTTTGAACACCTTTCAAATTGAGGTCCCGCCCCTGCGCGAGCGAAAGGAAGATATTCCACCGCTGGTAGCGTTTTTCGTGAAGCAATTCGCGCAGCAACTTGGCAAATCGGAACCGGCCATTGCACCGGATGCTTTCCAAAAGCTGGTCGATTATTCGTGGCCGGGAAATGTGCGCGAGCTGCAAAACGCAATGGAATACGCGGTCGTTCTGGCTCGCCAAGATCTTGTCGGCGTAAAAGAGCTGCCAGCCGAAGTCCGGTTACCGACCGTGCTGCAAAGAACGGAGCGCGCCGCTGCGGCACAGCAAGGCGTGCAAAGTCTCGACGACGTGGAACGGGCGACGATTCTGCAGGCGCTGGCGCAATGTCACGGAAACAAAAAGAAAGCGGCGCAACTTCTCGGAATTCAGCGGCCGACTCTCTATAACAAAATGAAGCGTTACGCGATCGAGCTTTGACCAGCGCTCGTCCGGCGAGCATCTCGATACCTCCGCTGGCGCTGTGGCACACCCACGCTAAGCTCGGTCTTGTAAATGACCCGCCATCTCGAACAGGTCCTGGCGCACGCAGAGAATCAGCTCGCTGTCACCGGTGCGCAACGTCCCACTGAAGTTCTCCCGGTCTACAAAAGGTTTTTGAAGATCGAAGAGCACCGCTTGCGTTTGAATCATCAGGCGGGCGGCGGTGGCCGGGAAATTTGCGCACGCCGCGTCGATCTCGTCGATGTCTTATTGCGGCATGCCTTTACGGCCGCGACCACCGCGGCTCGCAAAGGAACCGGTGCCAGTGAGTCGGCGCTGGCACTCATCGCCCTCGGCGGATACGGCCGCGGCGAGCTCAATCCATTCAGCGACGTCGATGTCATGCTTTTGCATCGGCAGAGCGCGGGCCGGATTTCGCCATATATCGAACAGATGGTAGAGCAAATCCTCTATCTGCTTTGGGACATTGGTTTCAAAGTGGGACATTCCACTCGCTCGATCAAAGAAGCGATCGCGCAGGCAAACCGCGATATGCTTACGAAAACCGCGATGCTCGAGTCGCGGTATCTCGCCGGTGATTCCCAACTGGCGGATGAGTTTCGCGAAGAGTTCCGGTCGAAATGTGTCGCCGGTTACGAACGCGAATACGCGGAATTGCGCATGCAAGATCAGGCGGCCCGGCATAACAAATTCAGCAACAGCGTTTATCTGCAGGAGCCGCATGTGAAGAGCGGTTGCGGCGGCCTGCGCGATTATCAGAACCTGCTTTGGATGTCTTATTTTAAGGAGGGCTCGCTTACGACAAAACATTTGGTTGGCAGAGACTGGCTGAGTCAAACCGATCAACGACGGATCGAGACGGCCTACGATTTCCTTTTGCGCGTTCGCACCGATCTGCACTACGCGACCGGGCGCGCCACCGATGTTTTGCACCGTAACTTGCAGGAACAAATCGCTCAGCGCCTTAATTACTCCAAAAAAAGCGCGCAACTGCGCAGCGAGGCACTAATGCGGGATTATTATGAGCACACGCGCAACATTTTTCGTGTGACCGAGCGGATCACGGAGCAATTCGCAAGTGGTTACTCCACAACGAGAACTCGATCCCTGTTCGGGTTTCTTCCGTTGCGCCGCGGCGACCAGAAACACTTAGGATCTTTTTACACGCGCAACGGGCAACTTCACGCGAGCCAGCGGGACCTCTTTGCAAAGAATCCCGAAGAAATGATGCAGGTGTTTCAACTCGCCCAAGAGCAACGTGTCGATCTTAGCCCTGAACTGGAAGATTTGTTGACGCGGTGTCTCGGACAAGTCACGCGAACGTATCGATATGCAAAGGGTCCGCGGGAAAGCTTTAAGGCAATGCTAACGCGCAAAGGCGAAGCCGGTCGCGTTCTCCGGATGATGCACCGGGTGGACTTTCTCGGGCGTTATATTCCTGAATTCGGCCAACTCACATGCCTGGTGCAGCATGAGTTTTGCCATCGCTACACGGCGGACGAACACACACTGGTTTGCATCGACAAACTGGATGCGCTGGCACGCACGGAGGATCCCAAGCTAATTTTATATAGGCGATTGCTCGAATCGCTCGAAGATCCGTTCGTTCTTTATCTGGCGTTGCTCCTTCACGATACCGGCAAAGCCGTGGGCGCCCGTCCGCATTCCGAAGCGAGTGCTTTGTTCGCACAGCGAGTTGCAACGCGGCTGCAACTTTCATCCGAACAGCGCAAGTCGCTCACTCTTTTGGTCGACCATCACCTGACTCTTTCAAATATCGCGCAGCAGAGAAATCTCGACGATCCGGCGACGGTTGAGGAGTTTGCGAACATCGTGAAAAACCAAAGGAACCTGGACGCGCTGATGTTGCTGACGTTGGCGGACGGTCAGGGAACGAGTCCGGAGACCTGGTCGGACTGGAAGGAATCGCTGGTGTGGGAACTCTTTCAGGCCGCTTCGCAATATCTCGCCGACCAAAAAGCGTATCACGAGCAAACGAAGATTGAGCGCGAAGGTTCGCGCGCCGATGCCGCTCGACACTTATCCGGCGATTATACCGACGAGATCGAAGCGCATTTCGATCTCATGCCGGACAATTACTTTAGGGCCTCGGGAGTTCCGGAGATCGTAACGCATCTCAAGTTATTTCGATCGCTTCTCGAGAATATATCGGGGACTAACGATCGCCCGCTTGCGCCGGCAATCTCTTGGGAAGCATTTCCGAAGCAAGGACACACCATCTTCTCCATCTGCACATGGGATCGTCCGCATCTGCTGGCGAAGATTGCCGGTTCTTTTTCGGTCGTTCCCATCAACATCTTGAGCGCCGATATTTTTCCGCGCGCGGATCATGTTGTTCTCGATGTTTTCCGCGTGTGCGACACCAAGGGACGCGCCGTCACTGATTCCAAGGATCTCGCATTGGTGGAAAAAATCCTGTGTGCCGCCCTTGAGAACGAAAGTTTCGATTTTGGTCCGTTAATGGAAAGAGCACGCCGCGAGCATCGCCATCGCCTCGCTCAAGAAGCGGAATTCCCGACCAGCATCGTCCTGGATAACAAGGCGCATCCGGCTTACACATTGATCCAGGTGCAAACGCCTGATCGGATCGGCCTACTGCACGAATTGCTCTCATGTCTCGGGCGTGAAGGAGTTCACATCGCGTTGTCGCGCATCAGCACGCAGACCGGCGCGGCGATCGATACTTTCTACGTTGTTGATGAAGCGACCCGCGGCAAAGTCACGGACTCTCATAGAATTTCATCTCTGCAGAAGCATCTTCAGGCAGCCGCGCTAGGAACTGCGGCGACCGACCGAACCTTCGCATGAACGTACTCATTCTCGCCGCCGGTTATGCGACACGGCTTTATCCCCTCACTCTGACCAAGGCCAAGCCACTATTGGAAGTGGCCGGCAAACCGATGATCGAATGGGTAATGGATAATCTCGCGGCCGTTCCAGATTTGGAAACAATTTACATTGTTACAAACGACAAGTTCGCAGCCGCCTTCCAAGCGTGGGCGGACGGCTATGAAAATCGACGCTCGAATTTCAGATTCAAAATCATCAACGACGGTTCCACCAGCGACGATGACAAGTTGGGCGCGATTGGAGATATTAATTTGGTTCTCACGCGAGAGGACGATCTCAAAAAAAGCGACCTCATTGTCATCGCTGGAGACAATTTGTTCAGCGAGCCGCTCACTGATTTTGTCGAGTGCGCGAAACAGTCAGAAGTTGCGGTCGCCGTCTACGACGTCGGAAGCCTGGAAGCGATCAAGAAATACGGAAACATCAGCGTCGACGCCGAGGGGATCATTACGCACTTCGAAGAGAAGCCGGAAAAGCCCAAGAGCACTTTAGCGGCGATCGCGCTTTATTATTACTCCCGCGAAGTTCTTCCCCTTTTCATTACCTACATCGCAGCCGGTAACAATCCCGACCAACCCGGACGTTTCGTGCAATGGCTTTACACGCGCAAACCGGTGAAGACTTTCCAGATCAAAGGCAAATGGCTGGATATCGGAAGCAAAGAAACGCTGGAGGAAGCCAGCAAGGTTTTCGCGAAGTTGTAGCCCCGAAAACGCGCCCTAGGTTAGCAATAGATTCGGCGGTCATAGACCGCCGCTACAGTAATTGGCGCTATTTCAACCGGCCTTCGTCGAACTCAATCAAATCGAAGTAGGTGCGAATATCCTTTCGGCCATCGCCGCCGGCTTCTTTTAGAAAATGAGTGAAACGGGCCTTCTTTGCCGCCGTATCCGGATGACGCGAAATCATTTCTTTGTTCCAGTGTTCGACCTCTTCGTTTGAATGTTTGATGCCGTTTTCCTGAACCCATTGCAAAATTGCCTTGTCGTCCTCCAATCGATTGGCGGCTTCTTCAAACGCGTCGCCATTCAGTTTTAGAAACGCGAGCAAATGTTTGTCGAAGCCGACGGTTTTGTAGTTGTAACCGTTGAGCAAACCTTTGCGGTGAAGCTTCGCCTTATCGATCAAACGCGGCAGATGGACATATCCGCCCAGTTTTTCGTAGGGACTGCGAGGTCGCAGTTTTTGCATCCCTGAAATTTAAGTTACAGGGAGCGGCTGAGCAACAGGGGCGGCAGTTTCGGGCGTGGTTTCGCTCGCCACAGCCGGCTTCTGCTCGGGCAACAATTCAGCTTGTGTGAAGTCCGCTTTGCCGATCACCAACTGGCCAGAAAAGATTCCGCCTTTTTCAACTGTGATCGCTTTCGCGGTGACATCCCCTTCGAGCACCGCGTTCTTATGAATCGTCACGTTCGTTTCCGCTATGATTTCGCCCAGCATTCTTCCCTTGATCTCAATACTGGAGACGCGGACTCGCCTGAAGAACTGGACGTCCGCTTTGCGTTCTACGGTCACGTGCTGCGCAGTCAACCGTCCAGGGATCTTCCCGACGAAGTTGATGGTCGCGGGCCCGGAACATTGCAAATTTCCGCGCAATTTTCCTTCGATCAGCGCGGAACGGCAAACGACGTTCGTGCTGCTGAGATCCCCTTTGGAAGTAAGATGCAGGTCGCCGCGGGTGCGAATGCTTCGGCTGAAGCTCGTTGTGACTTTATAATCGCGCAGATCGATGTGTGCGCTGCATCCCGGGCAATTTGTCGATGTGGCCGCGTCACTGACTTCATGTTTTCGCTTGCATTCGAAGCACGTGACGCTGCGACTTCGTTGCCGATTCCAGAAGCCTTCAGATTTCCGAAAACCGGAGGATTCCTGCGCAGCCGCCGCCTCCTCTTTCGCCCGAAACTTTAGTCCGGGCTTCGGCGCCGATGGCAAGAAACTATTGCCGCACTGGCGGCACATCGTGCTCTTCGCCGCCGCATACTCCATCTGCTTAAAGCCACAGTGCGGACATTCCACACTGGCCTTAGCAGGCAACGGCTTCGAGGGCACTAGTTCGCGGAGGTAGCCAAGCTAATTTAACATTACACGCGAGCGCCACCGAAAGCCGGGGTCTTGACCGGCTCATCGTGACGGACAACTTCCGGCCGAGCACCACTGGATGGTTTCCCCGTTGAAACGCTCATCCCGCTGGTCACTTCGGATTTTCCGACGAAGGTCGCGCCTTCCTCGATCACGAGCCGAGCGGCCTTCAGGTCGCCCTGCAACGTGCATTTCGATTTCAATTCGCAGCGCTCACTCACCGTGATGTTCCCCTGCACTTTGCCGAAAACCGTGATCGACTTCGTTTTGATTTCACCGCGAATGTCCGCATGTTCACCAATCGTCAACACTCCTTCGGAATGAATCTCGCCCTCGACCCTTCCGTCGATGAGCAGCTCCTTTTGAAATTTGATCGAGCCTTTGATTTCCACGTCGCTCGATAAGATGTCTTTTCCAGTGTGTTCAGCCATAAATTTTTGATAGTCGGTTGTTGATTGTGATTGTCTTGGTTGCTCGCTGTGAGCGGCGCGGTTGGTTTCCTCAGGTGCCGCCAACGATCCTTCACCGATCGCCGACATTGGCTTCTGCGGGATAAATTTCTTTAACACGCGCTATTATTGCCACCTTCCCCGGAGCTGTCAACGGATTCTCACA
This sequence comes from Spartobacteria bacterium, assembly GCA_003167365.1. GTDB lineage: Bacteria > Verrucomicrobiota > Verrucomicrobiia > Chthoniobacterales > UBA10450 > Palsa-1382. The sequence goes on from PMTM01000005.1 coordinate 14,516, forward strand.
GGTAAAACCCAGCTTTTTCACCGGTTATTCCCAAGGCGGAGGAGCTTATTCACTCCATTTTGGCTGGTTAGCATCAAGAACGATCCACAGCCAAATCTAAAATCTGCAATCTTAAATCGAAAATTCACTGGGCCCACCAGGATTCGAACCTGGGACCAAGGGATTATGAGTCCCCTGCTCTAACCGCTGAGCTATAGGCCCGCGTTGTTACCGATTGAAGCACACAATATCGCTTACAACCAATCTCGAAAGCGAGAGCTGCCGACTCGTGCGAATAAGAATTACGCTTTCTTCTTTCCTCGAACGGGCCGACATGTCTACGCTCCGCCAGACACATCTCTAATTCTTTGCGATGACCAACCAGCCGCCCGCCATTCAAACTTTGCAGCTGCCGCATATTCCGGTGCGGTTGATCGCCGGCGTCGTCGCGGTCATTCTGTTGATTGCTCTGGGGTGGACATCTTGTTACACGGTCCAGGCCGAATCGGAAGGCGTCGTTTTGCGTTTCGGAAAGTTTTTGAAAACAGTCGAGCCCGGTCTGCAATTCAAACTTCCCTTCGGTATCGACCAGGTCACGGTTTTGCCGACGAGGCGACAGTTGAAACTTGAGTTCGGCTTCGTTACTCCGGGATACACAAACGTCGACCAGCCGGCAACAGATGTGGAAGAAGAAAGGTCGATGGTCACGGGCGATCTAAACGCCGCGCTGGTCGAGTGGGTCGTGCAGTACCGCATCGACGATCCCAAACAATACCTTTTCGATGTCCGTAATCCCGGCCAGACGTTGCGCGATTTATCGGAAGCGGCGATGCGCGAAGTGATCGGCGACCGAACGGTGGACGAAGTCATTACCATCGGCCGGCAAGACATCGAAATTTCGGCGCTCGCGCGAATGCAGGAACTGGCAAAGCGTTACAAGCTCGGTGTCCGCGTCGATCAAGTGCAATTGAAGAACGTTAACCCGCCGGCCGAGGTGCAAGCGTCGTTCAACGAAGTGAACAAAGCGCAACAGGATCGCGAGAACGCGATCAACATCGCGAACGGCGATTACAACGAAGCCGTGCCGAAAGCGAAGGGACAAGCTGACCAGACGATTCGCGGCGCGGAAGGCTACCGATTCAAGCGAGTCAATGAAGCGCAAGGCGACGTCGCTTCGTTTAACGCCATGCTCCAGCAATACATCAAAGCGCCGGAGATCACGCGCACGCGGCTCTATCTCGAAACAATGGGCGACGTGCTCCCTGCCACCGGAGAGAAGATTATTATCGACGATTCGATGCGGAATGTCCTGCCGCTGCTGCCGTTGACCGGAAAATCTTTGGAGAAACGATGAACAAGCGCGGCTGTCTTTCACTTGTGGCGATCGTGCTCGTCCTTGTCGTTTTGCGCATCGTGCTCGGATGCTTCTTCGCCGTTTACCAGACCGAGCAGGTCATCATTACGCAATTCGGCAAACCAATCGGCGATCCAATCACGGACCCGGGGTTGCACTTTAAGCTTCCCATCATTCAAGACGTCAATCGGATCGATAAGCGCTTTCTGGAATGGGATGGCGCGCCCGTGGCCATTCCCACGCGAGACAAGACTTACATTCACGTCGATACCTTCGCCCGCTGGCGGATTAATGACCCCAAGACCTACTTCGTGCGATTGCATGATGAACGAAGCGCCCAGTCGCGCTTGGAAGACATCCTTGGAAGCGAGACGCGCAACGCCATCGCCAAACATGATTTGATCGAGATCGTGCGCACCGATAAAGACCGCAAACCGTTGCGTGACGAAAATTTGAAAAATGCTTCGGCCGGCCTGGGAACGATCGGGGTGCTTCCCTCCATCGAGTATGGACGCTTGAAAATCGAAGACGAGATCAAGGCGAAAGCGGCCGTGAAACTAGCGGAGTTCGGCATCGAACTGCTCGATCTCCGGCTCAAACGAGTCAATTACAATCCGGACGTGCTCGATCGAATCTACCAGCGAATGATGAGCGAACGCCGGCAGATTGCGCAGCGGTTTCGCTCGGAAGGCGAAGGAGAAGCGGCCCGTATCGCCGGACAGAAGGAGCGCGACCTGAATGAAATTCAATCGACGGCCTACCGCCAGGTGCAACAGATCCGCGGTGAAGCCGATGGGAAAGCGACCGAGATATACGCGCAGGCTTATACCCAGCACCCGCAAGCCGCCGAATTCTACAATTTCCTCAAGAGCATGGAGACCTATCGGAAAGTGCTCACCAAAGATACCACGCTCGTCCTCTCCACCGACAGCGACCTGTTCGGCTTGCTCAAACGCGCTAACGCAAAGCCTCAAACCTTGCCGCCGGCGCGCTGAACCCACGCAGGAATCCAAACTTGAACCAACAAGCGGGCCATCTCGCCCCGACAAGTTCAGGCTGTTTCACCATTTGGGTTTTTCTCTAATCAGTCGGGCGATTGTTTGCTCAAGCTCGGCGGGGGAGACTGGTTTCTTCAGATACGCATCTCCGCAGACGGATAGTGCCGCTTTCTGTTCCGCTTCTTCCGCATAGGCGGAGTAATAAAGAACAGGGACGTTCGGCTGCAGTTCCGATAATTCCTGGCACAATTCGATGCCGGTTCCGTCGGGCAATCGCACATCGAGGATGAACAAGTCGAATTTTACATCTTTGGCCAATTGTAACGCTTCCGCGACCGTTCCAGCCGTCGCCACCACATATCCGAACTCGCGCAAAGAAGCCGCAATCAGCAGCCGGAAATCTGGATCATCTTCAACGTGAAGGATGTTGGGTTTTTCGATGTTCTCTTGGGGCGGGTTCATGGCTTCGACCATGTCACTCGAAGTTGCATCGCGCGAATGTTTTTTCAGCGACGTACTCGAGCCTATCCTCGATCTTGCAATAAACGCCAGATGGTGGCTTCAAGCTTCTGAAGATTGATCGGCTTAGTTAAGTGCGCATTGAACCCGGCGTTTTGGGCGCGCTCGACATCTTGCTGCATGCCGAAACCAGTGAGCGCGATGGCCGGCGTTTTGTCCGTTTCCCGCACTTTCTCGATGAAATCGATCCCAGTGCCATCGGGTAATCCCAGATCGCAAAGAAGAAGATCGAAATCTCCGCGCGCCGTCGCTTCCAAACCCAGCGCGACGTTTGGAACGCTCTCGATGGTGTAGCCGCGATTTTCCAACAGACGGACCAATGCGCGCGCGGTATCGGAATGATCCTCAATCAGGAGAAGCCTGACCTTACTGCGCGAGGTGACGGGCACGCGATTGGTTTCGCTCGATGGCGCTTTTTCGCGAGTGGTCGGAAAACTCAGGGTAAAAGTCGAGCCGCGGCCCAGGCCTTCGCTTTTTGCATGCAATTCTCCCTCGAGCAACTCCACCAACGCATTCGAGATAGCCATGCCCAACCCGAGGCCGCCGTAGTGCCGATTGCGCGTTGGATCCGCTTGCTCAAATGGTACAAACAACTTGGAAATTGTCTCGGCCGTCATGCCGATGCCGTTATCGGTCACCGAGATATCGATATTGCCATTCGCGCCGTTGGACGTGGTAACAACGATTTCGCCGCGGGCGTCCGTAAACTTAACCGCGTTGCGAATGATGTTCCAAAGGACTTGCTGCAAACGGCTGGCATCGGTGTGGACATGGTGCTGCGCGGCCTTGAGTTGGAGGGAAAGGTTCAGTTGTTTGTTTTGAACTTCGCTTTGGGAAAGGTCGACCAGAAATTCGATGAGGGCATGCACGTCCGTGTTCTCCGGTGAGAAGGAAAGCATTCCGCGTGCGATACGGGTAAGATCGAGCAAATCGTCAATGATGCGTGCTTCGAGCTCGATGCTGCGGCGTAACATTTGCAGATCCGGATGCAACGACGGTGGAACTTCTTCGCTGGCTTCCCAAAGATTAATCGTGGCCAGGACCGGAGTGAGCGGTGTGCGCAGCTCGTGCGAAAGCATGGCCAGGAATTGATCTTTCGCTTTGCTTGCCGTTTCCGCAGCTTCCTTCGCTTCGAGTAATTCGCGTTCGGCGCGTTTGTGCTCGGAAAAATCGCGAAAGACGAGCACGACACCCCGAACGTCGCCATTAACATCGCGAATGGGCGCGCCGCTGTCGTCGATTGGGACCTCGCTTCCGTCCTTGCGAATGAGCAGGGTATGATTGGCCAGGCCCACGATCACGCCGTGTTTCATCACTTTCTCCACCGGACTTTCCACCGGCTGGCGGGTGTGCTCGTTGAGAATGCGGAAGACCTCGGTCGTCGGCCGGTTTTGCGCTTCCTCAAATTTCCAGCCGGTGACTTGTTCGGCGACCGGATTCATGAAAGTGATTTGCCCCTCTTTGTCGGAGACCATGACGCAGTCACCGATGCTGGTAAGCGTCACGTTGAGTAAATCCTTTTGCTGCTGCAGTTCGAAACCACGCCGGCTGGATTCCCGAAGCGCGACATCGCGTTGGTGAAAAATTTCTGTAATCCGCCGGTAGGCCCATCCGAAAATTGCAATGTTAAGGACGCCGCTAAAAAGAAAGACCAGGGTGCGGGTGCGGGTCGTCCGGTCGCTCATCTTTGCGTCGGCTCCGAGCGCGGAAAGCTGTCTTTCTTTAAGCCGCGCTACTTCAGCGCGCAGGTTGTCCATCAATTCTTTTCCGGAGCCCGCTCGAATAATTGGAACGACTGCAGCAAATCCCCCACTTCGGCGCTTCTCAATGGTGGAACGCAATTCCCCCATTTTCTGCTGAATCAACTGGCCGATTCTCCCTATTTCGTCTGGGTTAATGTCAATCCACGGGAACCCCTGTAACTTCTCCAGCTCACCTGGCAGGCGTTCCGATGCCTCGTTAAACGGTCGTAGATAGCTCTCGTCGCCAGTAATGATGAATCCACGCTGGCCGGTCTCAGCATCTTTTACGATCGACTCCAGTTGCTCGAGCCGGGTGATTCCGTCACGCCGGAGCTGCTCGCGAGCGTGCGCCTCCAAAACACGATTTCCAAAAGCATAGGTCAACAAAATCGATACGATCACGACCAGCGCCGTGATCGCAAAAACCGTCGCAATGACCCGCAATCGAACAGCCATTTCCTTAGATTGGAAAGATTCTGGCTAAGTTAGCAATGAATATTGTTCAGTCAGCGCCAGTAAAGCCGCGCTGCCTCACGATCGGAACATGAAATAGACGGCGCCAATCATGCACAAGCCTGCCCATAGAAAATCCAGCTTAAGCGGCTGGTGCATATAGAAGAGGGCGAATGGGGCAAAGATCGCCAGCGTGATTACCTCTTGGAGAATCTTCAGCTGGCCCAAGCTGAATTGTGAATAGCCGATCCTGTTCGCGGGAACCTGGAAGAGATACTCAAACAACGCGATCCCCCAGCTCAAGAGCGCTGCAATATACCACTTCTTATCATTAAGATTTCGCAAATGCGCATACCACGCAAAGGTCATAAACACATTGGAGATACCGAGAAGGGTGACGGTGCGAATTAGGACTGACATAAACACCATGCTGCCTCTACCGGCCCGTTCTATCAAACGTATGTTGCGCCATGCGGAGAATGCTGACCGGGCCAGGAGAAGACTCCGAAACTCAACCGTCTTCGTTCAATCGCTCGGCCAGATAGGCGTCGAAATCGGGAGCGGTCGGCTTGCGCAAAATGTGTTTGATCCAGCCTTCGCGCTCGAAGTTTTGCAGATGTAAATCCCAAACGCAGACCGACGAATCGGAACCCTTCGCCGGCGTCAATGACTGAGGTTCGTTCAGACGAGAGAGATAGACTCGATGGAACAGCTCGTTTTCATTGCCCCAGAAATCGACAAACACGAAACAAGCATTTCGTCCGTCGTGCGCGCCAATGAAGCCGACTTTGTAATTATTAGCCGTCTCGTTTGCCAAAATATCGGCGGCAACACGCCTCGCCGCTTCGAGCACTTCGGGCCGCGGTAATTCCCGTTGCCACGCGATCCCGTAGAGTTTCATGCGCCATCCGTGAATCGACAACAGCTCGATGAATCGGAATGAGCGCGGTTCGTACAGTTGCATTTGATCTATGGCCACCAGGCGGTCACCACGCCGCCGGCCATACCGAGCAAAGTTCCGGTCAACATTTCTGGCACGTCGTGCCGTTGCAAATACAGTCGCGACCAAAATACCAGCAGAGCAAGCGCCAATGCGATCACACCGAAAGCTGGCTGAACGCGAAAGAGAATCACCGTGCAATAAAACGCGAAAAGCGCGTGCAACGAAAGTTTGATGCGAAAATTCGCAATCGCCGCGACCACGAGCAAACCCAGAGTGACAAATGCCCCGCGCGCCATAAAGGCGGGCGCGCGCAAGAACCAAAGTATGGAAACACCCAAGGCCGAGATCGGAATCGCCATGGGATAGAAACGATTGCGCTCCTTTCGCACGGAAACGTCCGCATCGCTCCAGCGGCCCGAGCGGACACCGCGAAACAGCAGCAACGCCGTCGGAAAAATCACCGAGAGCAGCAGCGCTAGCAAAACGGTGACGCCAACCCGGTTCGGCAGCCGCAATGCGATCACGACGCCGACCGATAACGTTACAAACACCAACGGATGACCAATCCAGGAAATGGCGCGGGCAAAACGCACGCTCGCGTTCAAAGGCGATTGTCGGTCCTGCGGCGAAACCAACCCTGCGTCGTTCATGCAGGAACTATGCGCCCACTCACCTCGCCGAACCCGACTCGATATCCTTCGCCTTCGCACCAACCGGTAATGGCAAGCGCATCGCCATCCTCCAGCCATTTGCGCATCTCGCCGTTGGGCAGTTTCAACGGATTCGCGCCGCGCCAGGTCAGTTCGAGCATGCAGCCGCGCGAATCCTCGGTCGGTCCGCTAATCGTGCCACTAGCCAAGAGATCGCCGGGCTGAAGATTGCAGCCGTTGACGGTGTGATGAGCGAGTTGTTGCGAAATGCTCCAGTAAAGATTTTGGAAATTCGTTCGCGTGATCACGTGTGGCTCGCTCAATTTTTCGGTTTGCAATTGCGCTTCGAGATGAATGTCGATGGTGAAATCATTCGCCATCCGCAAATATGGCAGCGGCTCGGGATCTTGTGGCGGAAGCGTTTTGCGAAAAGGCTCGAGCGCATCAAGTGTCACGACCCACGGCGAAATGCTCGTGCAAAAGTTTTTGGCCAGGAACGGACCGAGCGGCTGGTATTCCCACGCTTGAATATCGCGTGCGCTCCAATCGTTCATCAGCACCATGCCAAAGATGTGATCGACCGCGCGACCAATCGGCACTGGCTGACCAAGCGCATTGCCCGGCCCAATGAGGAATGCCATTTCCAGTTCGTAATCGAAGCTTTTGCTCGGACCAAAGACCGGCTCGACCGCGTCCGGCGGTTTGGTTTGACCCTGCGGTCGCCGCACATCGGCGCCACTGACAACAATCGAACTGGCTCGTCCGTGATAAGCGACCGGCAGCCATTTCCAATTTGGCATGAGCGCGTTCTCCGGGCCGCGCAGCATCGTGCCGACATTGTGCGCGTGGTGATACGACGAATAAAAATCCGTGTAATCGCCGATGCGCGCCGGCAGCTGCATCGCAACATCTTTTTGCGCGTGAAAGACGCGGGAGCGCAGCGCAGAGTCGTCGCGCAGAGCCGGTGTGTCCGCGGCCAGAAGATTTTGCAGGACCTCACGCGTCTTCCGCCAGGCGGGACGGCCGAGCGCGAGAAACGCGTTGAGAGAGTCTTCCGAGAAGACCTGCCGATCTTTAAACTCCGGCAAGCGAAAATGCCCCTTTTCCTCGAGGACAGAAAGATCGACAACGTAATCACCGATCGCGACGCCAACCCGGGGAGCGCGAGAGACGATATCGCGCGGTTTGAAAACTCCGAATGGCAGATTCTGAATTGGAAAATGCGAATCGGGCGCGACGTCGATGAAGGATTTCATTTGAATTTAAATAGGTAGGGACGTTTCTCCGAAACGTCCGTCGAATTCGTCGGACGGCTCGGAGAGCCATCCCTACCTTACAAAAATCCGAGAGCGCGTAAATCTTCGCGCGGTTCGTCAAAGCTACAACTGCCAAATGAAGTCACTAATTTTCTTCGCTCCTGGATCCGCTTCGTGTCGATCTTCCATCCGTGCCAGGCGAAACCATCGTCATCAAACGAAAACGAGGTCGTATCCTCGTCATCCAGCATTGCGACTGTCTGTTTTTCATCCCATCGGTGTTCCGCGGCGAGCACTCCTGCGCCAAGCACATTGAGAAAGCCGTACATCTTCGCCTTCACTTCGTCGCGGAATTGCCGCACCGGATGATGCAAGCCAGCGGTAAACTTGATCGGGATTTCGTGTTTCTCCGATTCAACCAGGGCGCGCGCGATTTGCTGCGAATGCGGGAACGCATCTGCCGTGACGCCGCCGGTTCGCAACTTGTAGCCAAACGTGCGCGCGAGCGTGTTGGCGTGATGCTCCGCCAGCGAAGCGATCGTTTGCGCCGCTTGGTCGGCCGGCGTTTCCCAGAATGCGTCCAGTTCGCCGATGATCGATTGCGCCTCGGCCAGCGAATCGGCGTTGATCTCAGCTGGCAGCGGCATCTCAAGTTGGCTGATGAAAACGATATCGCCATGGCGAGTCGCAAACGACCGGATCGTTTCCATCGTCATCTTCAAAGCCGATCTGAAATCGTTGGCATTTTCCGTTTTCGGTCCGAGCGCCGAAATGCGTAGCGGATATTGCCGATCGAATTGAGAAACACCGGCAGATGCCGCATCGAATTTTGCGATCGGAAGAACAAATGCACTCAGCACCCAGGAATCTGGCGAACGCACATATTGAGCCTGGTTCTTCAGCGCGGGTCCGAGCGCGAGGCTGCACGGCGGAAACATTCCGGCGTAATCAATCGATCGCGCGAGCAGAGCGTGAAGAGAAGCGGCCGCCATGTGTTAACCTGGTCGCGCCACAACACGTGCGTGCAAGACTCCCAATCGCTCGATCTCGAGCTCGACGACATCTCCGGTTTTCAACCAGCCGCCCGTGTTTTCCGGACCGAGCTCGAGGATACAGCCGAAGCCAACCGTGCCACTACCGATCACGTCACCCGGAAAAAGATCAGCATCACGCGAAGCGTGCACGATCATTTTGGGAAACGTGTGATACAAGAACGAACTGTTGCCGCGCGATAGTTCGCGGCCGTTCACGCGCGCTTGCATCTGCAGCGAGAGAGTCTCGTTGTTGACCTTGTCCGCAAATTCATCGCGCGTGACCAGCACCGGCCCGAGGCCAGTGGCAAAATCCTTTCCTTTGGCCGGCCCGAGCCCGACCGGCATCTCCGCCCGCTGCAAATCGCGGGCGGTGAAATCGTTGATGATGGTGAAGCCGGCGACGCAATTCCAGGCCTGCGCCGGCGTGACATTGCGGCACCGTTTCCCGATGACAACTCCAAGCTCGAGCTCGTAATCAAGTTCCGTCGAACCGGCCGGCGCAAATACCGCATCGTCATCGCCAATGAAGCAATTTGGATTCGAGAAGTAGAAAACCGGTATTTCGTACCAGGCTGGATTCATATCTTCGCCGCGTCGCGCGCGGGCTGTTCTCACGTGCTGCTCAAATGCGTAGAAATCGCGAAAAGTCGAGGGCCGCAGGATTGGCGGAAAAAACCTGCGCACCCGCATCGTTTTCCCGCCGTCCTTTTGAAAAACGCGGCCGTGCTCCGGCCAGTCGCTTATTTTTCGCGTCAGCTCGGAGAATCTTGGCATCAGCGTGGGAAGAAACTGTTCCAGTGGAGCGCCCGGATTTTCCGGCAGTTCTCGCGCGCCAAAAAACTTGAGGAACGGATGAAGCGCGACCCAGTTCTGCGCATCAACGGAAACCGCAGCGACCGGTTTGTTTCCATTTTCGGGGAGAATGGTTGCGAGGCGCATAATGAATTGCCTAATCGGAACCAAACTGCGGCGTCACCACAAACGAAGCGCCCAATTGCTTGCCTGGCGGAATCTTCTGAATGCCTTCCTTATCTTCGAACGCGCGCTGTTCGTGGTGATCGGTCAGTCCCCAGCATGGCTCGATACAGAGAAAGGGTCCGCCATCCGACCACAACGTGAGGTAAGGCACGCCGGCTAGATCGACCGTCACCGAACGGCGGCGCGGTGGATCGACATAAACCAGTTCGCGATCGGGCACATCGATCAGCTCGAGGATGTACGAGCCGGGCAATTTCTCTTTGGCGAAGGGCATTTCGCCGCCGCCGAAATTTATGTCCTCGGTTTCTCCGGAGAGATAATTATCCGGCGAAAAATATCTTCGATATTTTCCGGCAGGCATTTGGAGATGAAAAGATTCGAATGAAGTCGCGGCGAAACCGGGGTGCAATCCAAAACCGACGTGTGCGGTCAGATTTGACTCGTCGTTCTTGAAATCGAAGGCAACTCTGACTGAGTTGCCTTCGATCGTATAGGTCAGATCGAGACTGACTTTGAGCGGATATTCGATTGTGGAAAAATCCTCCGGTGCGATTCGATACGTCAGAGCGCCATTATCGATCTTATTTTTGACAAGCTGCCACGTCTTCGTTCGCAGAAAGCTGTGCGTGCCGCCCTTGATTTCCTGGCCGCGATACAAGCTGCGTCCGTCTTTAAGGCGATGGAGAAAGTAACCCATCACGGTGGCGTGATTCGCCCAACCTTGTGATGGTTTGGTAATGTCATTGTCCCGGTAAAGAAAACCGATCCATTCGCCAGATTCGTCCCGCCGCGCCAAACTGATCGGTTCCGCGCCGAACCGCGAGACGATAATGCGCAGTCCGGTTTCTTCGTCAGTTAGAATATCGAGCAATCGATCGTCCCGTTGCTCTTCGCGATGCGAAAACTTCATCGCGACTCATGGGAACAATCCCCGGACGCTTTTCGCTTTTAGGACGCGCTCGACACCAATCGACATGGCGGCGGTGCGATGTGAAATTTTGTTCTCCTTCGCGCGCCGAATCACTTGGGTGAAGGAATGCTCGAGAATGCGGAAAAGTTTGTCTGTCACTTCCATTTCGCTCCAGAGAAACGATTGCAAGCCCTGGACCCATTCAAAGTAGGAAACGATCACGCCGCCCGCATTACAAAGAATGTCTGGAATGACGAATACTTCGTCCCACCGTTTCTCGAGAATCAAATCCGCTTCGGGCGAAGTCGGGCCATTCGCGCCTTCCGCCAGAATCCGGCATTTCAATTGCGCGGCATTCTTCTCCGTGATCACGCGATCGACCGCCGCGGGAACGAGCACGTCGCACGGCATAACGAGCATCTCGTTTGGATCGATCCGATCGCCCTGATCAAAGGCTTTCAGGTTGCCCTTCTTTATCACGTGCTGTTCGGCCGCTTTCACGTCGATGCCTTTTGGATTGTAAAGCGCAACGGTCGCGTCGCTGATGCCGACGATCTTAATGCCTGTTTTTAACGCAAGCGACAGCGCAGCAACCGAGCCGACGTTGCCGAATCCTTGCACGATGGCGGTGCATTTCGCCGGATCCATCTTGAGCATGTCCATCGCGCGTTCGATCAGGTAAACCACCCCGCGACCCGTCGATTCCCGCCGGCCTTCCGTTCCACCGATCGAGACCGGTTTGCCGGTGACGATCTCGCTTACGGAGTAACCCTGATAAACCGAATACGTGTCCATGAACCACGCCATGACTTCCTCGTTCGTGCCCATATCCGGGCCCATGATGTCGGTGTGCGGACCAACGAACGGAATCATCTCCTGCATGTAACGGCGGGAAAGCGCTTCGAGTTCGCGATGCGAAAGCGTCGCCGGATCGCACGCGATTCCACCCTTGGCGCCGCCGTAGGGCAAATTTGCCAGCGCGCATTTCCAGCTCATCCACATGGCCAACGCCGCGGTCTCACCCATCGACAATGACGGCGCGAACCGCGTTCCACCTTTGGTCGGGCCGAGCGTTAGATGGTGTTGGACTCGATAACCTTGAAAAGTTTTTGTGCTCCCGTCATCCATGTGCACGGGCAACGTCACCGCGATGGCGCGCTTCGGATACATGAGCCGATCGCGGTCGTTCTTGTCGATGTTCAGGTAATCAGCGATGACCTTAAACTGCGTGCAGGCCATTCGAAAAACATCGTCATCGTAAATACTCATGTATGCGTGCCGGGACTCCCGGAAGAACAACCTATTTCCGCCTATCAAATCCAGCCGTCAAATGTAATTCGCTGGCGAGGCACTGGATTTTCGCTCATGTTCGAACGCCAATGAGATCGACATGAAAATTGAAACCTTGGCTGTGCATGCAGGGCACACAATCGATTCGGCGACCGGAGCCGTCTCGGCGCCCATTCATCTCTCCACCACATTTGAGCGCGACGTGGAAGGAAGTTACTCGCGCGGGTTCATGTACACGCGTAACAACAATCCGAATCGCGAGGCGCTGGAGCGAGGCGTCAGTGCGATCGAAGGCGGAGAAGCCGCCGCGGCATTCGGCACAGGCACGGCCGCCGCGATGGCTCTTTTTCAAGCGCTTTCGCCGGGAGACCATGTCCTGGCGCATGTCGACGCGTATTACGGAACGTCGCGTTTGCTGCGATCCCTTTTCCTCCGTTGGGGTCTGGAAGCGGATTTTGTCGACATGAGCAATCTCGATGACGTGAAGAAATCGATGCGACCGAAGACGAAACTGGCTTGGATGGAAACGCCGTCCAATCCGCTGTTGAAAATTGTCGATCTTGCGGCGGTAACGAAAATTGTGCGCGAGGTGGGCGCGGTCTCCGTTTGCGACAACACCTGGGCGCCGATTTTGCAGCGGCCGTTCGATCTCGGCGCCGATCTCATTGTTCACTCGACGACAAAATATTTCGGTGGCCATTGCGATGTGGCCGGCGGAATTGTCGTGGCCAAGGCTGACAATGAATTTTTCAAACGCGTACGCAGCATTCAATACGAAGGCGGCGCGGTCCCCTCACCCTTCGATTGCTGGCTAATCTTGCGCGGAATGCGGACGCTGCCGTGGCGCATGCGCGCGCATTCCGAAAACGCGACAAAAGTCGCGAGCGCGCTCGCTCAACATCGACAAGTGGAACGCGTGCATTATCCGGGATTGCGCTCGCACCCCGGCCACGAAATCGCCGCCAAGCAGATGTCGATGTTCGGCGGCATGCTTTCGTTCGAAGCGAAGGGCGACCGCAAGGCGGCGATGTCGGTCGCCGCCAAGACGAAAATATTTATCCGCGCGACGAGTTTGGGCGGCGTCGAAAGCTTGATCGAACATCGCGCGTCAATTGAAGGTAGTGGAACAACTTCGCCGGAAGGATTGCTGCGACTGTCGATCGGTCTCGAGAACGCCGACGACTTGATCGAAGATCTCGACCAAGCGCTGAAATAGCGTGTTATCGGCCGGTGAACTTACGTCGAACCAGTTCGACGACATCGTGCACTTCTGCTACGCGCAGCAAATATGCTGTGCCAAAAAATGTTGCGCTTGCGACCGCGATTGTGACGGTCAGTTCGACAATTTTTTTCCACTCCGGCAAATTGGAAATGGAAAGAAAGAAATATTGATTGGAGAACCAGCAAATCGCAGCCAGCGGCACGCCAGCGCCAAGCAGTTTAGTTATCGACCGGAACATTGCGCCGGTCTCCAGTCGCCCGGTGTAGCGCCGCATCATCACATAAAGAACGGCGAAGTTTGTGATGGCAACGACACTGGTTGAGAGAGCCAGCCCTTGATGTCCCCATTTCAAGTGCAACGTGAGATACCAATTCAGCGCGAAGTTGATTAGGATCGACAATAAGCTGACCAGCATGGGTAGATTCCGCTTATCGAGCGCGTAAAAAGCGGGGGCTAAAACTTTCACCGACGCATACCCGGCCAGGCCGATCGCGTAAAAGCGCAGAGCTTCCGCTGTGCGCTCGGTCGCTTCCGCCGTAAATCGTCCGTGCTCGTAGATGACGCTGATGATGGGATTAGCGAGAACGATGAGACCGATGGCTGCGGGAATGGTGAGGAGAAGAACCAGCCGAATGGCGTGAGCGAGCGCGACACGAAACGCGGGAATGTCTCCGAGCGCCGCGTGACGCGAGACAAGTGGCAAAGTGACTGTGCCCACCGCAACGCCGAAAAGACCAAGCGGCAATTGCATGAGACGAAACGCGATATTCAGCCACGTCATCGGCCCATCACCGAGTGCGGACGCGAACCCGCTGTTGACCGCGACGTTCACCTGCACCGCGCTCGCCGCGATTGTCGCGGGGCCCATCAACGCCAGAATCGTGCGCACGCCGGGATCGCGCCAATTGAAGTCGGGTCGAAATTGAAATCCGACGCGGCCAAGCGACGGCAACTGCACGACGAATTGCAAAAGCCCGCCGATCAACGTCCCGATCGACAATCCAATGAGACCGCGCTCACCGAAATGCGGATGCCACCAATCCGGTTGCGGATCGAGCCAATAGCAGAACGCGACGCCACCAATGATCGAGCCGAGGTTGAAAAAGCTCGAGGCCATCGCCGGCATCCCGAAGACATTCTTTGCGTTCAACATTCCCATGACGAGCGCGGCGAGCGACACGAGCAGAATGAACGGGAACATGATCCGCGTGAGAAACACCGTGAGTTCCGCTTTCTCGGCTGGGAAACCGGGCGCGAGAATGTGAATGAGCGCTGGCGCGAAGACGACGCCCAGGAGCGTGACCGCGCTCATGAAAACGACCGTTAAGGTCGCGACCTTGCTGGCCAGATCCCAAGCCGATTTGTCGCCATCAGTCGCGATCCGGCGCGAGAACGTTGTGACAAAGGCGGTGGACAGCGCGCCTTCGGCAAAAAGATCGCGCAACATGTTCGGCGCGCGAAACGCCGTCAGAAACGCATCCATGCTTCGCGTTGCGCCAAATAGCGCGGCGAAAACGACTTCGCGAATCAGGCCAAGAACGCGGCTGCAAAGAATTGCAATCCCGACAACCCCCGTGGCGCGCGTGCTTATCCGTTGATTTCGGTCCGTTGGCATCGGCGAGAAAAGACAACCGACTTAGCCTTTGCGAAAGAAAAATCTCTCGGTCGAGCGTTTGCGAATATTGCTAGCTCTTCTCAATGCTTGGCGAAAGGAACCGCTGATAGATGAATGAGGCCACGATTGCGATCACTGCCACGGAGATAAACGCTCCGATTCGATAGAGCTGATTCAAACTGTCGAGGTCGTGCAAAAATAGTTTTGCGAGCGCCAGGGAAAGCAGGGCAATGGCCGAAAGGCGCAATGGCCGGAGTTTTTTTACCACTCCCGCGACAAGCAACCCAAAGGCGAAAATCGCCCACGTAATCGTGTAGGTCATGTCGCGCGCAAAATTTCCGTTGAAAGAAAAGGTCAGGGTCGGCCCAATCGAAAAGTAATCGGCAATTTCGATGTTCAGGAGGAGAAAACCGAGAATCGCACCGAGGGAGTAAAGCAACGGCGCGGCGCGGCGTTCATAAGGTTTTTCGCGCGGCTCGCCAAACCAGTGCGCGCCCAGGAAAAAGCAAAGGGCGGGAAGTCCATAGGCGTAGATATACCAATTGAAAATGTGGACACGGCTGCGCGCGTGATAATCGAAGACTGCGGGATTGAGCGCGAGCCTCGCAAACGCAGCGCAAAAGACGATGAGCGCAACCGCCCGCAGACGGCGATTGGGAATCCAGCGAAAGAGCAGGAGCAGTCCGACGCCTTCAATCGCCCAGCCGAGGGTGATCCATTCGTGTTCAAACTGGACGGGGAAGATTAGACTGATGAACAGCAAGACGGCGGCGCCTTGTGTAGCAAGACGTGAATCTGCGGAAGCCAGCGGAACGCGCTGCCGTTTTACAAGATAAGTCAAGCCAGCCGCGGCGGGCAAAGCGAACGCGATTGGCAGCAGTCCTATCCAATCATCTGGAAACCGCGCCCGGATGAGTTGGTAAACAAACCAGAATTGAAGCGGAGCCGCGGCCGCGCCGATCAGCCATGGCCAAAGACGATCGACGCCGCAAACATATGGCGTTGCCGCAAATAGCAAAAAGAGCGCGGCATACCACGCGAATACGACGGCCGGCTGACCGCTTCCGAACATTCGGTCATGCCAAATCCATTCGGCCAACCAAGTCAATGCGAGAGCGCACATGAGAACGAAAGCAAGCTCGTTTACTTTCCGCCCCGTCGATCGAGTCGTCGTCCCCAGCGCAATCAGGCCAGCGTTTCCGAAAAAGAGAATCGGAAAAATAAAGTCCACGCTGTACCGGCGTTGATTGAAAATGAGAACGCTGCAAAAAATCAGCGCCGCAAATCCCGTCACTGCTGTTGCAATCGTACTCCACGGATCTCGCGTCCCCGACTGATTCTGAGCGATACAGATGGCTAGAAATAGTGCTTCGATTCCAAGAAAAATAGTTCGTGCAGTTTCCGCGCGCGCGGGGCCGAAGAAGTCGGCCGTCCAAGCGAATTCAGTCGCAACCGATCCAATTGCCGCGAGCAGAATGAGATAATTCCAGCGCTTCAACGTGCTCACCGCGGCGATCCCACAGCTCAAGACGCCGATGTAACCAAAGAGCGCCACCGGATTGTCCCGGTTCGTCCAAAACAACGCCGGCGTGAGGAAACCGCCGATTACGCCGAGCCAGGCGACGCTTTGCGCCGCGAGATGACTCGCCAGAAACAGCGCGGCGCCGGTCACGATCCACATAAACACAGTTGCCGCCGTAAGCGGAATTAGGCCGTAAAGAGAATAGGCTGCGTAAATGTTTGCATACAAAATCAGGATACCGGTCGCGCAAAGGCTTTGCGCCGGGATGCGATAGCGGCGGACACCGGTCAATGCGCCGACCACGATGAGTGCCGCGCCGACGATCGCGCCGGTAACGATTCGCATTACCGGCGTGATCAAATTGTTTTCGAATGAGTATTTAACGAAGAATACGACACCGAGAAAAAATGCGAGTCCACCGATCCAGGCAAAAAGTTTTACTCCGAGAATCGATTCCCAATCGGTTGGACGGATGGGCTCACTGGCCACCTGAGGAAGTGGTTGGCGGCCTGGCGCAGGAATCGGCGGCGGTTTGAGAAAAGCCGGGAGCGGAGGCGGAATCGTAGGCCTCGGCGGAGTCGCTGCCGGAGCGCGACCCGCATTTTGCTCCTCCAATTTCAGCACGCGCCGTTTCAATTCCTCCACGCTCAATCTCAATTTGCCAAATTGCGCAGCAACCACGATCGAGACGACCAGGGAAGCGATAAACAAAAGGGCTAGCAGCACCATCGATTCCATCGACGCGAGCAAATCAGGCTCGGTGCGCGATGTCGATGTTCAAAGGCCGGTCGGGCAATCGATAAATTCCCAGGGAACTTTGAATCGTTTGGACAAATGCGCGGCCAGCGCTTTTACGCCGAAGGTCTCGGTCGCATAGTGACCACCGAGCAAAAGATTGATGCCAAGTTCCTCGGCCGCAACGGCAGCCCAGTGCGGCGCTTCGCCGGTGATGAACGTGTCGACCTTTTCCTGCGCGATCCGGTAAATTTCGGAACCAGCCGCGCCGGTAACGATTCCAATCGTGTTGGCTTTTGTCGGACCGAAATTGAAAGCTTTGACCGTTCCACCCACGGCCTTCTTTAGCTTACGAACAATTTCATCGCGCGATTGAGAAGACTTTGCTTTCAACCCGATGCGCTGGCCTTTCTCTTCCAAAAATGGAATTGTCGATCTCAGGCCAAGCGCCGTGGCAAGCTGCGCGTTGTTGCCGGCGATTGGATGCAAGTCGAGCGGCAAATGTGCGCTGTAGAGCGCGA
Organism: Spartobacteria bacterium; assembly: GCA_003167365.1. Classification (GTDB taxonomy): domain Bacteria; phylum Verrucomicrobiota; class Verrucomicrobiia; order Chthoniobacterales; family UBA10450; genus Palsa-1382. Next base: position 32,237 of record PMTM01000005.1, read on the forward strand.
TGTCGCTTTCGAATGCGATCTTCAATTGCCGATGCAATCCGTGCGTAATCGGTTGCAATCCCGGCCAAAACAAACCGTGATGCACGATTAAGAGATCAACATCCTTCTTTGCGGCGCGCTTCAGAACCCGCGTGGAAACGTCGACCGCGGCTCCAATTTTCGTGATCCGTCCCGAGTTTTCGATTTGCAGACCGTTCAGCGCATTGTCCCAATCGCCAATTTCGCCAACGCGCAAATACTCGTTCGCGCATCCCACTATTTCGGAAAGCGAAGCCATCGCGCTATTGTGACGCCGGAAATAAAAAATGCACGCTTGTGGTTGTAGCGGCGCTCGCCGCGGCGAGCGCCTCTACAACTTGCTTGACGAACCCCGCGGGTCTTGTTGACTTTAATTGACGTGGAATATACCGACGCCCCAACAATTCAGCCAGCCGCGGACATGACCGGCAAGATGGCGTGTCCTTATTGCGGGCACTTGTTGCCGAAAAATGCGGAGCACTGCAATCAATGCGATTGGACGCGGCAGGAAACACAAACCGCGGAAGGAAAAGCGAGCGACGCAGTCGCGGTCATGTTAAGCATCATTCCCGGGCTCGGCCATATTTACAAAGGACATAAGCTGGCGGGCTTTTTGTGGATGCTCGGAGCAGTTCCCGCCGGGATATTCGTGCTGATTGCTGCGTTCGCGTCCGCTGGCTTCGGCGCTGCTCTTTTCTTTGTCTACTTGATCGCCTGCATGATTCACGTCTGGGGCATCGAGGACCGCGTCGTGCCAAAGAAAGACGAAGGCGAGCAGTACTAAAAGGATCGGCGGTTATAGACCGCCGCTACAGTTTTACCGCGCGATGAATTTCCTCGAGAATTTCGCGCATTCCATAGCGAAATTTCCATTGCGGATAATGCTGCTGAAACTTTCGCACATCGCCAATCCACCAAATATGGTCGCCGATGCGGTTGGTCTCCTCGTAACTGGACCTTAACTTCTCGCCGCTGATTTCTTCGCACATCTCGATCGCCTCGAGCATCGAGCAGTTGCT
>PMTM01000012.1:0-3224 GCA_003167365.1 Spartobacteria bacterium
GCCGCGGCGAGCGCCTCTACACCAACAATCATGAATCCAAACCGAGGGCGAATGGCATCTCACTGGAAACACAACGGAGGCGCTTCCACCGATCATGATTCAAGATCTCAAATTTGCTATCCGGCAGCTCGTGAAAGCGCCGGGATTCACTGCTATCGCGGTATTGACGCTCGCGCTCGCGATCGGAGTTAATTCGGCAATTTTCGCGCTCATTCACGGCGTCGTTCTCCGGCCGATGGTGCCGTTGCGGCCGGCGGAAGTGGTAAATGTTTTCACTGCGCGCCAGAACGCGAGCCACGATTACCGCCAGTTTTCGCACACTGAATATCGCGAACTGCGAGACAACGCCGGAGACGTCTTCGCCGACGTGGCCGCGTTGGAATTCGCCGTGGCCGGGATTGGGCGTGACGAAAATATGCGACGTAGTTTCGCGTTTCTAACGTCGGAAAATTTCTTTTCGCTTATGGGTGTGCAACCCGTGGCCGGGCGATTCTACAACGCGGAAGAGTGCCGGCCGAACGCAAATGTACCGGTGGTGGTGGTAAGCTATGCGTTTTGGAAAAAAATGGGCGGCCGCGCCGATTTCATCGGAAGTAATCTCCTGATCAACGGCCAGCCTTACACGGTCATCGGTATCACGCCGAATGGATTCAGTGGAGTGAGCGCGTTGGTCGCGCCCGATGTCTGGCTTCCGCTCGGAATGCATGCGCAGCTCGGCTCCGCGTTTGCCGATTCCGAAAGTTTGCACGATCTGGCGCAACCGAACAATTACGCTCTTAATCTCACCGCGCGTCTGCGGCCCGGGCTCACGCTCGACATGGCCAAATCGCGCCTGTCCGTCCTGGCACAACGGCTGACCGCGATCCAACCGCCCGATGCCGAAGGCACTCGCGAATTGCAAATTCAAACGCCGTCGCGTTTCAGTCTGAGCACGACGCCGGAAGATGACGGCCCAATTACGCTGATCGGAACGTTGCTCATGTGTATGGCGGGCGCGGTTCTGCTCATCGCGAGCTTGAATCTCGCCAACATGTTACTCGCTCGCGGCACCGCGCGTGCGAAAGAGATCGCGCTGCGTCTCGCTCTCGGCGCGTCGCGCTGGCGAATCGTGCGCCAATTGCTTTGCGAAGGCTTGCTCCTGGCGATCCTTGGCGGCGTAACCGGTTTGTTGATCAGCATCTGGTGCAACGATCTCCTGCTCAATTCTCTCGCTACCTTGCTTGGTTCGGTAAATTTTTCGTTCGTCGTCAACCTGCACCCGGACGTGGCGGTGCTCACCGTCACGTTCCTGTTTTGCGTCATTGCCACGTTGCTCTTCAGTCTCGGACCTGCGCTCAAAGCAACAAAAGCTGATCTAGTCAACGACCTGAAACAACAAGTCGGCGAACCGGCGCGCGTCGGACGCTTTAGTCGCTTCTTTGCTCCGCGTCACATTTCGGTCATGGCGCAAATCGCGCTTTCCCTCATGCTGTTGTTCAGCGCCGGTTTGTTTTTCCGCGGCGCGCTCAAAGCCAGCAAGCTCAATCCAGGTTTTAAATCGGCCGGCGATCTCGTCACCGAGATGGACTTTTCGCTTATCAAAAAAAACCCGGCCGACGCACGACGTTTAATGTTTGCTGCGATCCAACGCGCGCGTGAGTTGCCCGGAGTGCGCGCCGTCGCGCTGGGAACGATGTTGCCTTACGGCAACTTCACCAACACGCGCCGAATCATGTCGGCCAAGGAATCATTGACGAAAACCGATCCGAAAGCGCCAGATCCCGGCGCCGGCGCGCTCTTCACCGCGATTACGCCCGGTTACTTCGGTGCGATCGGCGTGCGCTTATTGCGCGGACGCGATTTCACCCAAGCCGAAGCGGAAAACAAGGAGACACGGCCTGTCGCCATTCTCGATGAAGAAATGGCGAAGAAGCTTTTTCCGAACGAAGACGCCTTGGGCCAACACATCCGTTACATGCAATCACCTAGCGACGGTTCGCCTAATGACCTGGAAATCGTGGGCATCGTTAGCCAACACCGGCATGACGTGCAAAACGACACGCTCAATCGCCGGTTGTTTGTGCCGCTCGCGCATGGTTACAGCGGAAATGTTTTCCTGCACGTTCGTCTCGCCACGAAAGATCGCCGCGCCGTCATCGGATTGATTCCAACGATGCGTCAGGTGCTTCGCAACGTCGATCCCGACCTGCCGGTGCTCGGCATCGCGCCGTTCAGCGATATGGTGGAAAAAAGTGTCGGCCTTTGGATCGTGCGACTTGGCGCCACTCTCTTCGGTGTCTTCGGCGGAATCGCCCTGCTGCTCGCAGTCGTCGGCGTTTACGGCGTGAAAGCGTATGCGGTCGCGTGCCGCACGCGGGAAATCGGCATCCGCATGGCACTCGGTGCGCAACGCGGCGATGTTTTCGCGCTCATTATGCGACAAGGTGCGTTGCAAACTGGGCTGGCGGTCGGCGTCGGCATTCTGATCTCATTGGCGGCGGGGCGCGTGCTCTCGCAAATCTTGTATCAAGTCAGCCCGGCCGATCCGTTCGCACTCGCGTTTTCGGCTGTTATGCTGACTGCCGCCGCGCTGCTTGCATGTTTCCTTCCCGCGCGACGCGCGACGCGCGACGCACGTGAACCCAATCGTCGCGTTGCGCACCGAATAGGTAGGGCCGCCGCGCTGCGGTATCCGGACGGCGCAGCGCGCCGTCCCTACCTCAAGTTAGCTACAAGACCTGCGACGCGTGTCAGCGGGGCGACTCGTCACTACTCTCTGACGTATCCGGCTTGCGGTGGAACGGATTCCACCACTGACTCTTTTTCTTTTTCTCCTCTTTTTTCGGCGGCGCAGTTTCCTCTTTCTTCGGCACCGGGTTTTCCTTCTTCGTGGCGGCGGATTCTTCCTTCTTCACCGCCGGCTCCTTTTTCTTCAGTGCAAGTTCTTGCTTCTTCGGTTCCAGCGGCGTCGAGTTCGCTGGTGAGGCAGTCGGTTTGTGATGGAACGGATTCCACCACTGACTCTTTTTCTCTTCCGTCTTCGGCGTCAACGTCTCTTGCTTCTTCGGCGCGAGTTCTTCTTGCTTCAGAGTCGGTTTTTCCTTCACGACGATGGGATTTTCTTTCTTCACCACCAGCTCATTTTTCTTCAGTGCCGGTTCTTGCTTCTTCGGCTCCGGCGGCATCGTGTTCACTGGTGATGGAGTCGGTTTGCGATGGAATGGATTCCACCACTGACTCTTTTT
>PMTM01000012.1:3254-281445 GCA_003167365.1 Spartobacteria bacterium
GCTCTTTTTTCTTCAGTACTAGTGCTTCCTTTTTCGGCGGCGGCGCGTTTACTTGTGCCGGAGCGGGTTTGCGATAGAACGGATTCCACCACTGACTCTTTTCTTCTTTTTTCAGCGCTTCTTGCTTCTTCGGCGCGAGTTCTTCTTGCTTCAGCGTCGGCTTTTCCTTCTTCGCGATGACGGGTTCTTCCTTTTTCACCACCGGCTCTTTTTTCTTCAGTACTAGTTCTTGCTTCTTCGGTGCCGGCGGCGGCGGCGCGTTCACTTGTGGCGTAGCCGGCTTGTGATGGAACGGATTCCACCACTGACTCGTGGCCCCTTGTTCCTCTTTTTTCGGCGCTATTTCTTCCTTCTTCGCAACTGGCTTCTCCTTCTTCGCGACGATGGATTCTTCTTTCTTCACCACCACCGGCTCTTTTTTCTTCGTCGCCGGTTCTGGCTTCGGCTCCGGCAGCATCGCGTTCATTTCGTTGTACTCCGCGTAAATCCGCACGCCCTTTGTACCGGCAGGAACGGAAGAATCCTTAAAGGTTACCTTGACCTGCTTGAGCGTGTCCCCCGAATAGGGTTTTTGGGGTGGATTGAAAACGAGCTCGTATTCCAAGAGGCCGTCTTGGTTGAGTTTCTGGCCGCGTTTCAAAAGTTGGCCGCCCCGCAGAGATGGCGTGCTCGCCATTCCCTCGACGTGAACGGTAAGGGTTCCGCCCTTCATCACCGCGGTCACGGTATCTATCCGCGTGACGATTTTCGTACCTTGTGTAGCGCAAAGGCCCATTTCGGGCGTCAAAAAAATCGCCAGAGAAATGAAAAACGCGAACAGAGTTGCTTTCATGGAAATCGGCATTGGCCTTTAATAGCGCGAACGCACACGGGCGCAAGGCGGCAAGAGAAAGGTGGCTGGGGGCGGAATCGAACCGCCGACACGTGGATTTTCAGTCCACTGCTCTACCAACTGAGCTACCCAGCCGCAATCGCTTGTCGATCCTACGCACGCAAGTTAAACGAGGCGCGGATGCTCACTAAAGCAGAAAACGCCCAACGCTCAACGCCCAACGCCCAACGCTCAACGCCCAATGCCCAATGCAGAAGAATCAAAACTTGCGCGCCAGTTCCACGGCGCGGATCAATCGATGCAGGTAATCCTCGCGCGGTATCTCGATCGCGCCGAATTGCGCGAGATGCGGTGTGATCCATTGGGTGTCGAGCAAAACAAATTTCTTCGCGCGCAAACGTTCGACCAAAGCAACGAGCGCAATCTTCGAGGCATCAGTGACGCGATGAAACATCGACTCGCCAAAGAACGCGCCGCCAATAGCCACGCCGTAAAGTCCGCCGGCAAGTTTGCCGGCGCTCCAAGCTTCGACCGAATGGGCGTAACCAAGTTCGTGCAATCGCTCATAGCTCTCGCGGATCTCGCCATTGATCCATGTGTCGGTGCGTTTCGCACAAGCACGAATGACTTCACCGAAGCGATGGTCGATCTTGATTTCGAAAAATTCCTTGCGCTGAATTCGCCGGAGCGCATGTGGAATATGAAATCGATCCAGCGGAATGATCGCGCGCGGCTCGGGTGAGAACCACGCGATGGAATCGTCCTCCATCGCCATCGGAAAAACGCCGAGCCGATAAGCTTGCAATAAAAGTTCCGGCTCGATCATACAACTTCCGAGTTCATTCAATCGTAACGCCTCTGCCCTCGACAATGCAGAAGAATGGACAGGATTTACAGGATGGACTGGATTCGAAAAGAGGTTCGCGGATTTGGAATGGCCAGCATTAATTTCGATAGGCGCTCGGCACAAGCGCTTCTACAAGCCAAAAGCAAATCCAGCAAAATCCCGTTAATCCTGTCGGATCGGTTTTTCCGGAGGGCCTGATGGAATGTCATTCTTGCAATACTCTCTCTACTTCCTAAAATGGACAGATGAAGCGTATGTCGATCTGGTTCGCGATCGCATGCGCGCTGGTCGCGGGCGGCTGCGCCGATCCGCTGGAACAACGGAGCTCACAGGAAGTGGAAGAGCAACTTGAACGCGGCGTGACCGGTCAGGGCAAACTCGGTCCGATGAATCGCACCGAAGGCGATCAAGCTGACGAACATGGCGTTCCGGAAACTCATCCATGACAGTGAAGACGTCTGCTCCGCCCGCGCACTCCAAAATTCTCATCCTCGACTTCGGCTCGCAGTACACCCAGGTGATCGCGCGCCGCATCCGCGAGCTGCAGGTTTACTCGGAGATCGTTCCCTTCAATATTTCGTCGGCAGAAATCGAGAACCTGCAACCGAAAGGCATCATTCTTTCAGGCGGACCGGCTAGCGTTTACGAGAAAGACGCGCCCCAAGTCGATCCGAAGATTTTTTCGCTCGGCATTCCGGTTCTAGGAATTTGTTACGGCCTGATGCAGATGGCGCATCACCTCGGCGGCCAGGTTGAGTTCAGTGGACGGCGCGAATTCGGCGCGGGCATGTTGCGAATTACAAACGGTTCGGAGCTATTCGATGGTTTGGGCGCGCAACTCGATGTCTGGAACAGTCACGGCGATGAAGTGACGGCGCTGCCAAAAGGTTTTCGCGCCGCCGGCCAGACCGACAGTTCAAACTTCGCCGCGGTCGAGGATCCGCAGCGAAAACTTTACGGCCTGCAATTTCATCCGGAAGTCGCGCACACCCCGCGCGGCAAGGAGATTTTGCAGAACTTCGTCTATCACATCTGCCATTGCGCAATGGATTGGACGATGGGCTCGTTCATCGAGGAAGCGTGCGAACGGGTGCGGAGACAGGTGGGCGATGCAAAAGTCGTGCTCGGGTTGAGCGGCGGTGTCGATTCGTCCGTGGTAGCGGCGCTGCTGCATAAAGCGATCGGCGACCAACTCACCTGCATTTTCGTGAACAACGGATTGTTGCGCGACCGAGAAGAGGAAGTCGTGCAGCGCGTCTTCGGCGAGAATTTTCACGTCCGCCTAAAGTATGTCGATGCCAGTGACCGGTTTCTTTCCAAGCTGCGTGGCGTGACCGAGCCGGAGACGAAGCGCAAGATCATCGGCAACGAATTCATCGAGGTGTTTCAACACGCGACCGAGGAATTGCTCGCAGAAGATCGACAAAATGGCGCCGGTAAGCCCGGCGGCTACAAGTTTTTGGCCCAAGGCACGCTCTATCCCGACGTGATCGAAAGCGTTTCGATCGGCGGCAATCCCGCCCAAGTGATCAAGACACATCATAATGTCGGCGGTCTGCCGGAGAAAATGCATTTCGCGCTGGTCGAACCGTTGCGTCAACTTTTCAAAGACGAAGTGCGTCAAGCCGGTTCACAGCTCGGTTTGCCGAAGGAAGTTGTTTATCGTCAACCGTTCCCCGGCCCCGGCCTCGCGGTGCGCATCCTTGGCGAAGTCACGCCCGAGCGATTGTCGATCTTGCGCGCGGCCGACACCATCGTGCAAAGCGAAATGGAAGCGGCCGATTGGTATTACAAAGTCTGGCAATCGTTCGCCGTCTTGCTTCCCGTGCAAACCGTCGGCGTCATGGGCGACCAGCGCACCTACGAAAACACCGTCGCGCTACGCATCGTCGAAAGTCAGGACGGCATGACCGCCGATTGGGTGCGGTTGCCTTACGAATTGCTCGCCCGTATTTCCAATCGCATCAGCAACGAAGTCAAAGGCGTCAATCGCGTCTGCTACGACATCTCGAGCAAGCCACCGAGCACAATCGAGTGGGAATGAGATAATTTACGATTTCAGATTTTCGATTGCAGATTTGAAATCAAATCACTCGACGCCGAAGTCGCGCGCTGGCTTAACCAAGTCCGCGAAGTCGGCGAGCAGAAGCATTTAGCTTGAATGTTTGGGTGCGTGTTGGCTCGATAAGCAACTTATCGCGTCCACGCCATGAATGCCGAACAAGAACGTCTCCAGGAAAACAATTCGTGCGACGAGCCGTGGCATTTTTGGGGGCCGTATTTGGCCGAGCGCGCGTGGGGAACGGTACGCGAGGATTACAGCGCGAACGGCGACGCGTGGAATTATTTTCCGCACGATCACGCGCGGTCGCGCGTCTATCGCTGGAATGAAGATGGCATCGGCGGGATTTCCGATTTCAAAGGCCGGCTTTGTTTCGCCTTCGCGTTTTGGAATGAGCGCGATCCGTTCTTAAAAGAGCGGCTCTTCGGTGTGACCGGGCCGCAGGGAAATCACGGTGAAGATGTGAAGGAAGTTTATTTCTACACCGATTGCACGCCGTCGCACAGTTACATGTCGATGTTGTACCGCTATCCGCAGGCGCGTTTTCCGTACGAAGAATTGATGGCGCAAAGCGGCGCGCGCTCAAAGATGGAAGGCGAATTCGAGCTTTGGGAAACGGGCGCGCTGGCGGAGAACCGCTTTTTCGACATCGAGATCGAATACGCCAAAGCGGAGACGCATGACATTTTGATCCGCGCGACCGCGACCAATCGCGGGCCCGATCCGGCGACGTTGCATCTCCTCCCAACGCTCTGGTTTCGCAACACCTGGAGCTGGGACCGGAACAGTCCCAAACCAATGCTGCGAACCGCTGATGAAAAAGGCAAACCGGACGTAATCGCGGCCAGTCATCACGTGCTCGGCGAATACAATCTATTTTGCGACGGCACTGACAAACTGCTCTTCACCGAAAACGAGAGCAATCTCCAACTGCTTTGGGGCGCGCCGAATCCGACTCCGTTCGTCAAAGATTCGATCAACGATTGCGTGGTTCACGACAAGATGGACATGGTCAATCCGCAGCGGGTCGGGACAAAAGCGGCCGCGCATTACAAGTTCACTATTCCACCGGGCGAAAGCGTTTCCGTTCGGCTGCGACTGACGCGCGCTGGCGGAAGCAAGAATGATGGCGACGCATTCGCAGACTTCGACGGCATCTTCGCGACGAGGCGCAAGGAAGCGGACGCATTTTATGCGGAACTCGCGCCGGCATCTTTAGGCGAAGAACACCGCGCCATTCAACGCCAATCGCTCGCCGGGATGTTGTGGAGCAAACAGTTTTATCATTACATCATCGAGCAATGGTTGGACGGAGATCCGGCGCAGCCACCGCCGCCGCCCGAGCGTCAAGAAGGCCGTAACAGCGAGTGGCGGCATCTTTACAACGAACGCGTCATGTCGATGCCGGACAAATGGGAATATCCCTGGTACGCATCGTGGGACCTGGCCTTCCATTGCATCCCGCTCGCCCTGGTCGATTGTCACTTCGCCAAGACGCAGCTCGATATCATCGTGCGCGAATGGTACCAGCATCCGAACGGACAGATCCCGGCCTACGAGTGGAATTTCGGCGACGTGAATCCACCCGTCCTCGCCTGGGCGGCGTGGCGCATTTATCAGATCGAGCGAAAAGAAACCGGCAAAGGCGATCGCGCGTTTCTCGAAACCATCTTCCACAAAATGCTCATCGCCTTTACCTGGTGGGTGAATCGCAAAGACTCGGAAGGCAACAACATCTTTCAGGGCGGGTTTCTCGGGCTCGATAACATTGGCGTGTTCGATCGGAACTACGCGTTCCCGGACGGCAGCCATCTCGAACAAAGCGACGGCACGAGTTGGATGGGAATGTTTAGCCTGAACATGATGCGCATCGCGCTCGAGCTCGCGCTGGAGAATCATGTTTACGAAAATATCGCGACGAAGTTTTTCGAGCACTTCCTAGGAATCGCCGCGGCCATGAACAATCTCGGCGGCAAAGGTATTGGTCTGTGGAACGAAGAGGACGAATTTTACTACGATGTGCTGCACACGCCCGGCGGGCGATATCTGCCGTTGAAGGTGCGATCGGTGGTCGGCTTGATGCCGCTGCTAGCGGTCGAGACGGTGCAGCCTCAACTGCTTGATGCGGTGCCGGGTTTCAAGAGCCGGCTCGAATGGTATCTCGAGAATCGCCCCGATCTATGCAGCCTCATTTCACGGTGGCAGGAGCCCGGCGCGGGCGAACGGCGTCTTATCGCTCTGACCCGCGGCCATCGCATGAAATCTTTATTGCGGCGCATGCTCGATCCCGAGGAATTTCTCAGCGATTACGGTGTGCGTTCGGTGAGCAAATATCACAGGGACCATCCGTACGTAGTGACCGTGCGCGGCGAAGAGAAGTTCGTGAATTACGAGCCGGCGGAATCGCAGACCAATTTGTTCGGCGGCAATTCCAATTGGCGCGGGCCGGTTTGGTTTCCAATCAATTATCTGCTGATCGAATCGCTCCAACAATTTCATCATTACTACGGCGACGATTTCAAAGTGGAATGCCCGACCGGTTCCGGCCAGTTCATGCACTTGAAGCAGATAGCGAACGAGCTTTCCAATCGGCTGATCAAGCTTTGGATGCGCGACGAAAAAGGCGAACGCGCCTTTGAGCGCGCGTCCGGCAATGCGCTTAACGGCGCGCCGGATCGACAGCGTTATTTGTTTCACGAATATTTTCACGGCGACACCGGCGCCGGCCTGGGCGCGTCGCATCAAACTGGCTGGACCGGGCTTGTCGCGAAATTGATTCAACAACAAGGCGAATTCGGCACGATCGCGAAATAATGTGGGAGCGCCGCGATTATCGGGACACTAAGGTCCCTCCCACATTGGGAATCATCGCCGCATGATGTGGATGGCGAGAATGCGACTCTGATGTCGCGCGAGCAGATAGTCGATGAAGTCGCCGATGATGGAATTGGGTTTGTTTCCAAACTTCGTCACAACCCGGCAAATGAGGACGCCGGTGCGCCCATGCCATTCGAGATTTATCACGCCATGGGCTTCGCCGGCACTGTGGATTTTCGCCCAGCCATGCGGACGGCCCGGCCGCTGATGTTCGGTCGGCACCAATCCGAATTTCCGCTCGAGCTGCGGATCGCTCATGATCTTGTTGCGCAACGATCCGTGGCCGCTCGTGATGACTTGAATCACCGTTTGCATCGCTTGTTCTGCGAATCGACCCGAAGCGGCATTTCGTCAATCTTCGATTAGCGAGCGAAACATGACGTAAACATCGACATATCCTTTTTCGGAATGTCGAAAAGCGCCCGGTAATGTTCCGATAATTTTGAAGCCGAGATCTTGCCACAAGTGCACGGCTGACTCGTTCGTCGAAACAACAAAGTTGAATTGCATCGCTCGAAAGCCAAGACGGCGCGCTTCGATCAGACAATGTTCGCCCATGGCGCGACCGACACCGAGTCCGCGCGCGGTAGGCGCGACCATGAAACTCGCATTTGAAACATGCGCACCAAGGCCGGGTCGATTTGGTCTCAAGACGTAGGTGCCGACAACTTGTCGATCTTGCTCAGCCACGTAGGTGTGCGTGTCGGAGCGAAACCAGTATGCGAGCGCATCTTCGCGCGATGTGTTCGGGTCGAAGACATACGTGTCGCCAGCAGAGACCACCTCGTGAAAGATTTTCCAGATCGCATCGCGATCCGCGTTGATTGTCGGACGAATGTTCAACACCTGCGCAATTAGCCTTTCACGGTAAGATGTCGATTTTTCAACCGCGGACTACGCAGATTACCCGGATGTTGTAGAGGCGGCTGTGTCAGCCGCCTGTTTGCTTAGGTTCGACGCACGCCAAAGCAAAAGCATTAGCGCGCCGAGCAAAACGAAGTCCAATGCGAGATGTCCGGCAAAGTTTAAATATTTGCTGGCGTGACCGAAGCAACCGCAGGTGATATCGAGGCCACGAACTTTCGCGGCGATGCTGGCGACGATGAAGACCGAAGTGAGCGTTGCCAGAATTAACAATCCCCCGAAATAAAGTCGTCGCGCGATGAGCGCCAATCCGCAAAAAATTTCCAACCATGGCAGATAGAAGCCAAGCCGGACGCCGACGGACCATGGCAGAATTTTGTAGTTGTCGATGTCGTTGGCGAAACTAATTGGATCGAGCGCTTTGATCGCGCCCGCGTAAACAAAAAGCGCTCCGATGATAACGGCGAGAATGCGCCAGGCGATGTTGCGCCGGAAATCCATTCTACAGAAAACGCCCAACGCCGAACGTCCAACGCCCAATCAGCAGAAATTCAGAGACTCTGCCTTCGGCGTTCGGCGTTCGGCGTTCAGCGTTCAGCGTTTTCTTCATCTCTTCGCCTTGAGCCATGCCTCCCAGCCGCCCTCGAGGACGAACACGTTTTTCAATTGCGCTTCGTTCCGGAGACGATGCGCGATTTCGCGGCTGGCGTTACAGTTCTGCGTGCTGCAGTAGACCACGATCTTTTTCTCCGGCGACCAGAGCACAAGAAATTGCGGGAGCAATTCGTTCCAATGATCTTCGTTCAACAACATTGCGCCGGGAACGTGATCTTGCGCGAATTCTTCAGCCGGCCGCGCATCGATCCACGTGGCGTTATCACCCCATTCGCGCGCCTGCGCCACGGTAACCATCTCCGACGCCGGCACCGGCGTTTGCCAGGAAACTTTGTCGCGAAAATAAATCGCTTGCCCGATCGCCGGCACAAACGCCAGCAGCACCAGCAGGACAGCCTGCTTCAACTTCACGGCTTGACCGCGGTTGTTACTGGGGGCGGTGAATTGATGACCCGCGCGCTTAGATAGAATGCTTTTGGTGAATTGTCCGGCTGAATCGCAAATGTCGCCGCCACTGGACGAGTCGTGTCACGCGGCTGGACTTCGATCTTAAATTCACCCTCGCCAACTTTGCTTACCTTGACTTGAAAGTCGGTGCTCACAGGCGTCACCTTGATTTCCTTCACGGGAAAATCCTTACCTGCTTTCACGCTCACGGTTTTTGCTTTCAGCGCTTCACCACCCTGCCAATAGACCAGGGACGGCTGTACTTCGAGCATCTGCGGGATGACGGACTTGAGAGTGAGGACGGTTGTCGCATGGGCCGGATCGTCGGTCTCCACCGTCACGCTCTTCACTTGAGTACCCGTCCGGTCACCGATGTTGAACGTCGCAGTGATCTCGCCGCTGTCGCCGGGAGCGACTTGATCTTTTTGCGATTGCGCGGTGGTACAACCGCAAGAGCTGTGAACGGATTTGAAATGAATCGGCGTGTTGCCGGCGTTCTTGTATTTGAAATGGCCGACCGCTTCTTTGTCGCCCACCGCGGGATGCAGCTCGAGCTGGGTCTGTTCCCATTTCAATTCGGCGCGCGCGGATGCGCAAAGCAAGATCGACAGTGTGAAGGTTACAATTTGGATTTTCATTTTCAGAAAGATTCGAATATAGCGAAATTAATTTCTTGCGCCAAATGAAACTGGCACCAATTCGGCGTCCGGGCTTTTGCTACGAACGCCAAATCAGTTCAATCCGTAAATTTCGACCAAGGCGACGCCGGTAGTGTTGTTCTTGCCCCGCACGATCGCGGTGTAACTGCCCGGCGCTAACGTTTGGAGAATCGCCGATTCGGCGGCGTTCGATGGCGCAAGGCCGGCGGCCTGGATCTGCGCCTGTTGGGTGTCTTCCCAATTGTCATTGGAAGCGAGCGTGACGCCGTTGCTATTGTACAAATCGAGTGTGGGATCTAACATGGCGTCGGCGATACCGAAACTGGCGAGGCTCGGGCCAATCGCGCGCACGATTACGTTTTCCGAATCCGGCCCGGCAACGACGAATCCACCGATCATGACGTTGGCGCCGGTTTGCACCAAGGCACGTGCGGAAATATTGCCGAACTTGGAGTCCACGGTGCGATCCAGGTCGTATCCTTCCACCAATGCAACCCCGGTTCCGTTACTTACGCCGCGCACGATGGCGGTGTAAGCACCGGGATTAAGAGTCGTTAGAATAGCCGACTCCGAGCTGTTGCTCGGGGCCAATTGACTATCGATGATCGCCTGCTTGTTGGCGGCGTCTCCCCAATTGTCGTTAGTAGCGATCAAGGCCCCGGTTCCATCGTGTAAATCGAGTGTCGGATTTTGCAGCGCATCGGTAATGCCGAAATTGGACAAGCTCGGGCCGATCGCCCGGATAATTACTTTCTTCGCTCCGGTGCCGGTAATGATGAATCCGCCGATCATGACGTTGCCGCCGGTTTGCACGAAGGCACGGGTGGAAATATTCGCGAGGGTAACGGGAATCGTGCCGCCAAATTCAAATGCGCCTTTATCCGGTGTGCCCGAACGCACATAATTGCGTTGATCCCGCGCCGGGGCCACGTTGACATTACTCGTGTTAATCGCCGGACTGTTGGTTAGCAGCGCCATCGTGTCAGTCAGCCCGCCATTGTTTTGCAGCGAACCAAGAACGGCGTTCACGGGCGCGGCGTCGGTTCCCGATTGATCGCCAGTCGCACCAAAAAACGAGCTGCTGCCGGCGCTGCCAATCAAGTTGTAGCCGCCCGAAGTAACGGACCCCTCGATATCCCTGTTACTATTGACGCTGCCGGTACCGAAATTACCAGCGATGATGGTACTCGTCACGGTAGTGTTGTTGGTGCTTAGTCCGCCTACGCCCGCACCGGGCCCACCGTTATTAGTTAGAAAATTGCCAGTGCCGCCGGCACCGCCGACGCCGGAGTTATTACTGAAAGTGCTTCCAGTCACTGTCGTCGTGCCCTCATCGAAAACGCCGGCCACACCGCCGCCGCCGTTGCCGCCGAACTCGCCATTGCCGTGATCGCCACCTTTACCGCCCAGGGCCGAATTACCGCTGAAGGTGCAATTATTGATCGTTAAGTGGCCAGCGATCTCGTTGTTAATAGCGCCACCGTAGCCACCGCCGCCGGCGCCGGCAAAAGGATTGCCATTCCCCGCACCGCTACCCTGACCGCCAATCCCGCCTTTCGCACCGTTGTTGCTAAAGGTGCACCGATCAAGCGTTAGGGTTCCGACGTTTTCAATCGCCCCCCCCAAACCGTAACTGCCGGTGTTATTAAGGAGCGAGCTGTCGCCACCCTGCACGAAATTGCCGCTAAACTCGCAATCGGAAAACGACAACGTTTGGTTGACCGCATTGTAAACACCGCCCCCCGCCGCTTCCGTATCGGACGGGGCAACAATCCTGCCATTAATAATGCTGAGACCGGAGACCGAATTGGTCCCGCTGCTAAAAGTGAAGACGCGAATGGCGCTACCGCCGCTAACCGCTAACGAGCGAGCGCCCGGTCCAGTGATCGTAACCGAATCGGTCACGGTTAACGGACCAAGTCCTGATTGTAAAGTGATGGTGCCTGTGACGCCGCTCTTAAAAGTAATCACATCCGCCCCGGCGGTCGCATTGGCCGCATTGATCGCTTCACGCAATGTGCAATCACTGCCATCGCAAACGCCGTCGTTATGATCATCCGTCGTGGTGACAACAAATGACGGGCTGACTTGCATCTCGACCGCGCCAATGTCGCTGCCGTCGCCGCCGCTGGCGTTCGCAAGAGTGGGAACATCAAAGGGCCGCGGCAGTCCGCGTCCATCTGTCGTCACACCGAAGTTCTTGCCTTGGTCCCACGCCAGACTCCCGTGTAGCAATGCCATCGTTTGGGTGGGACCGCCGTTGTCCTGCAACGGCCCAAGCTTTGGGTCGGTATTGATCTGATCGCCCGCGGCCGTGAGAAATCCGCCGCCGTTATCACTGCTCAGGTTGTAGCCCTGCGAAGAGATGCTGGTGCCCGAACCGACATTCACCAGATTAGCGCCTGGCGTGCCGTTCGTGCTAAAGAGAATAGTATTCTTCAGGGTCACAAACGCGTTGCCGCTGTTAGTGCCCGTGTTGTAGATGCCGCCGCCGTTGGAAGCGCTGTTATTACTCAGCGTGCAGCTGCTCACGGTCGTAGTCCCCGTAAAACCATTGCCATCGCCCTGATTGTAAATGCCGCCACCGGCACCGGTAGAGACGCTGTTGCCGCTCAGCGTGCAGTTCGTCAGCGTCAAAGTCCCATCGTAATTGTATACCCCGCCGCCAAGAGTAGAGGAGCTGTTGCCGCTCAGCGTGCTGTTACTCACTGTTAGGGTTGAGGTGGAGTTATTCGAAGCCAGGACAGAGATGCCTCCGCCAACGGCAAACGTTTGAGACTGAGCGCTGTTGGCGACTATCGTGCAATTGCGAATTGTTAACCCGGTATCGTTGCCAAATGAGTTGCTACAAATGGCACCACCACGCGCTTCCTGGAAGCCAGCGACTGTATTATTGCTAAAAGTGCACCCGGTCACGGTGGCGACGTTTTCGTTATAGATGGCGCCGCCATAAGCTGGAGTCCTGTCCGGATCGGTGCTAAAGATCTGACTGCCGGCAAAATTGCTGGTGAACGAGCTGTCCGAAACCGTCAAGGTGCCGTTGTTATCAATGGCGCCGCCCTCATTAGTGGAGGTATTGCCACTGAAAGTGCTATTCGTTATCGTCAGCGCTCCGGTGCTTTCGTAGAAAATAGCTCCACCGGACCCGACGATGTCGGAAGTAGCATTGCCGCTGAAGGTGCAATTGCTAACAGTTAAATTGCCATTGATGACGGCGATCGCGCCGCCTTGAAATTGCGCGGTATTTCCGCTGATGAGGCAATTGCTAATGGTCAGGTTCCCGCCAAAAAGTATGATGGCACCGCCGTCAGAATTAAAAAGGCCTCCACCGGCAAAGCCATTGGTTAGCGCTAGCCCTGAGATGCTGACGTTGCCGGAATCGAGCTCAAAAATGCGAGCATCATTTGCGCTGCCACGCGTCACCTCCAGCAGGTTGGCGCCAGGGCCAGTGATGGTCATGTTCTTGGTTAAAAGTAGCTGACCGCTGGTTAGACTGATCGTGCCGGTAACGGAAAAATTAATCGTGTCACCGTTGTCAGAAGCCTGGACTGCGTCACGCAACGTGCCGACGCCACTGTCGCCCAGGCTGGTGACGGTTCGGGTTGTGGCTCGGCACTCCACCGCAAATAACAAAACCACCCAAATAACCGACACAGCGAATAAGGAAGGAATTTTCATAGATAGGCAGACGGGAATCATGTCTATCGAAGAGCGAAACCGCCGACAATCCAAATGTGCCTTCCTCAGGCACAAAAGTAACTTCGGACGTATTCGGCCACGGCGTCTTGCCATGAGCGCGGCGGTGCGCCGGCGAGCGCGTTGAATTTCGAAGTCGAGAGAACGGAATAGACCGGGCGGCGCGCGATGAAGTTTTTCATGTCGCTGAGTTTGAGCGGCGCAACGGTGCGCGCTTTCAACGGGAGGCCGAGTTTATGGCAGCAATCCAACGCGTGTTGCGCGTACTCCTGCCAACTGCATTCGCCGGCGTTGGCGAAATGCAAAATGCCGCCGGCAACATCCGTATCAAAAAATCGCGGCAGCATTTCAGCGATATCTTTAGTGTAAGTTGGCGTGGCGAATTTGTCGGCGATGGCATCGACTTGTTCTTCAGTGAGCGCGCGTTTGATCACTGCGTCGATGAAACTTGGACGGTCCGGACCGAAAACCCAGGAGACGCGCACGACCAGATGCCGACCAAGCACGGCGAGAACATTCTCTTCTCCGGCCCGTTTCGATTCGCCGTAAACGCTGATCGGATTTGCCGGATCGCTTTCCAAGTAGGGCTCGCGCTTCTCGCCGTCGAAAACGTAATCGGTGCTGAAGTGAATGAGCTTTGCGTTTTTGGCGCGACAAATTTCCGCCAGCTCGCGCGGCACCTCCGAGTTGATAATGAACGCTCTCTTACGCTGGCTCTCACAAAGATCGACATTAGTAAACGCGGCGCAATTGATCAGAATCCTGAAATCGATCGGGTGAAGAGTCTCGCGGAGTTGCGCAAGATTCTCGACATCGAGCGCGGCCCGATTGTAACCGATGACTTCGTAGTTTTTGTGATATGCGCGGGCCAACTCAGTGCCAAGCCGCCCGTTAGAACCGATGATGACGATTTTCATTTCTTATCCATCATTACGCGCGACGGAATAACCCTCTCGATAGATTGCGAGGTCCCTCACCTTCGTTCGGGATGACAGCTCAATAGCGCCCCGCGCGCTCGAGCAAAGGTTCCCACCAGGATTGGTTGTCGAGGTACCATTGAATCGTTTCGTCGAGGCCTTCCTTAAACTTGTGGCGCGGTTTCCATCTCAATTCGCCCTTCGCAAACGAAGAATCGATCGCGTAACGGCGATCGTGTCCGAGCCGATCGGGCACGAACGAAATCAAGCTCTCGGGTTGGCCGAGCTTCTTCAGAATCATTTTCACCAGATCGAGGTTCGCGATCTCGTTGCCGCCGCCGAAATTGTAAACGCTTCCCGATTTTCCTTCGAAGAGAGCGGCGACAATGGCGGCGCAATGATCCTTAACATGAATCCAGTCGCGCACATTCTTGCCGTCGCCGTAGACAGGCAGCGGCTCCTGGCGCAGCGCCTTGATGATCATGAGCGGGATCAATTTTTCCGGAAATTGATACGGGCCGTAATTGTTCGAGCAGCGCGTGACGATCACTTCCTGTCCGTAGGTCTTAAAGCAGGCGAGCGCGAGAAGATCGGCGCCGGCTTTGCTGGCGGAGTAAGGCGAACTGGGATCGAGAGAACTTTGCTCGGTGAATTCTCCCGATTCGCCGAGCGAGCCGTAAACTTCGTCGGTCGAAATTTGGACGAACCGCTGGACGCCGTGCCGGCGCGCGCAATCGAGCAGCACACTGGTGCCGATGACGTTGGTGTGAATGAAGTTTTGCGGCGAATTGATGCTGCGATCGACATGCGACTCGGCCGCGAAATTGATCACCGCGTAAAATTGATGCTCGGTCATGAGCGCGTCCATTTGATCGAAGTTAGCGATGTCGGCTTTGAAAAATTCGTAGCGTTCTCCATGTTCTTCGACCACGCCATCGAGATTGGCGGGATTTCCGGCGTAAGTAAGCGCATCGACATTGGTCACGGACGCAGGCTTGTAATGTTGCAGAATGTAGCGAATAAAATTGCTGCCAATGAATCCGCAGCCGCCCGTAACCAATATGCGCATCGAAGCGCGTACTAGCAGTGGCGGCGGCGGCGCGCCAGCGGATTCTCCGGGGATGCGCGATCAACTGGAAGCGTGGAAATTGCGCCTCGCGCAAATCGATTGGGTTCCGTGGATGATCATCGGGTTTGGCGCGCTGCTGCGTTTCTTCCTTTTGGGAATCAAACCGCCGCATTTCGACGAAGGAATCAACGGCTGGTTTGTCGACGCTCACATCGTGAAGGATGGATTCTATAAATACGACCCGACCAATTATCACGGGCCGCTGCACTTTTACGTGTTGTTCCTTTCCCAGACTTTGCTCGGTCGCAATGTCTGGGCGTTGCGTTTGCCGGTAGTGCTGGTGAGCATCTTATGCGTCTGGCTCACCTTCAAATTCGAACCGTTCGCCGGCCGAACGGCCGTCCGAATCGCGGCGCTGGCCATGGCCGTTTCGCCCGGCTTCGTTTTCTACGGGCGCTACTCGATCCACGAAGTGTGGCTGGTGCTCTTTTCCATGCTGTTCATTCTCGGCCTGCTCGGTCTTTGGAAATTCGGAACGTCCAAATATCTTTGGTGCGCCGGGATGGGTTTCGCCGGCATGGTCCTGACCAAAGAAACCTACATCATTCATCTTGGCTGCGCGGCGATCGCGGCCGGCGTTTGCTACGTTTCAAATTCGCTCAGTCGCCTGCCCGACGCGCGTCCGGCAAAACAAAAATGGTCGTATGTCGATCTGGCCGTCGTGATCGCGGTCAGCATCGCGCTGATCGTCTTCTTCTACTCCGGCACTTTTTTCCATTGGCACGGCGTGAAGGATATTTTCAATGCTTACGCCGCCTGGTTCAAAACCGGGCATGCCGGCAACGGACACGAGAAACCATTTTACTATTGGTTGAAACTGATGGCGCCGTCGTTTCATTTTTCGCGCGCGGATTGCTTCGGTTACGAATTGCCAGCGCTTGCCGGGTTGATCCTTTGCATCTTCTGCCTGCGATTTAAGAACGTCAGCTTGCGTTACCTCGCCATCTATGGTGTGGGCACGCTGATTGCCTACAGCATCGTCCATTACAAAACACCCTGGTGCATCATCAGCATCATTTGGCCGTTCCTTTTTATGTTTGGCGCGGCGATGCTTGCGTTGCCTTCGAAATACCGTCGACCAGCCAATGTTATCTCGGCAATTCTGTTATTCGCATCGCTGGGATCGGAAATCTGGCTGAATTATTTTCACTGCACGACCGAGACCGAGCCGTACGTCTATGTCCAGACTTACAACGATATCTTCAAGCTAACGAAACCAATACTCGCGCTGGCGAATCGCAATCCCGTTTTTTACGAAATGACCGGGCACATTATCCGCGGCAGCGCCTACCCGTTGCCGTGGATTCTCGGTGATTTTCCGCATGTCGGATATTACGAAAATGACAATCTCCCGGCCAAGATGGATGCTGATTTTCTTCTCGTGGAAGAGGACAAGGTTGCCGAGGTCGAGGCGAAATTGAAAGAATCCTACTACACCGACTTGATGACAATCAGGGCCTACCAGGATCCTTCCAAGATCTATTTTAACGCGAAGATGTTTAAGGATTTCTTTCCGCACCAAGCCCCGGATTTCAAAAGCAAGGGAACCAATTAGGATTGGCGCAGTACCGATGAAATGGCTTTCCGCCGGCCTGATCTTTGTCAATTTCGCAACGATTTCCGGATTGCTACTCGGAATGATTTTCCGCGGATTAGGTCCATCAATCGCAGGCATATCTTTAGTGCTGGGAGCCGTGGCCGCGGTGGCAGCATTTTTCCAAACGGCTGATGCGGGTAACCAGCCCGCGCCTACCGCACAAATTTCGCGCGCCGGCTATCGGTCGGTGTGGCTCTGGTTGCTGGCCGCCTGTTTCGTCATGTTCGCGGTCCGCTCCTTTTGCTGGCTGCTCTACCTAGATGGCGATGAACTGCGAATTCAATCGCCCAATAATCTCGGCGATCTCGCGTTGCACATCACTTACATCAAGAACTTCGCCAACGGTGTTTCGCTTTGGCCGGACAATCCGATCTACGTTTTTAGCAAACTGAGATATCCCGCCGGCACCGATTTGTTTAACGCGCTGCTCTGCTTGCTGCACATAGATCTCGCCCAAGGCTTGATCTGGACCGGATTGCTTGCGTCCCTCGCCACTTTTTATGCTTTCTTTCGATGGGGCGGCGCGTTCGGCGTGGCCGGCTTTCTGTTCAATGGCGGTATCGCCGGCTTCCAATTTTTCCAAACATTCAAGTTTCTCGATTACCAGGGCGACAAAACAATTGCCTGGAAAAGTATTCCGCTGGCCATGTTCGTGACTCAGCGCGGATTGCTTTACGCGATTCCGGCCGGACTGCTTCTTCTCTGGCATTGGCGCGAAAAATTCTTCCGAAGGAACGCGCAAGTTTCTCAGCGCGGCCCGCTGCCGTTTTGGATCGAGCTTTCTTTGTATGCCTCGATGCCGCTCTTTCATCTGCACACGTTTCTCGCGCTTACTATCATTTTGGTTTTCATTTTCCTTTCCGAATCTCTACCTGAACTGCAATTCATGGTTGATCTCATCGATCAAGAAGGCATCGCTGGAGTTCGGTCCCGGATCTTAAACAAGCAAACGTGGTGCAACTTTTTTCGCGACTGGCGTGGCTACAAATACATCGGACTGCTGTTCGGTTGCGCTTTCATTCCGGCGACTTTTTTCGTTTGGCTAATCACCGATCACTTCCAGGCGCACTCGGTCCTCGCCTTGCATTGGGGCTGGGTGCAAGATTCCGAGGAGTTCGCCGCACCGTTCTTTCAAATTGGCCCATTGAATTTCGGCACAACCGTTCCGCTCGTGGGCTTGATTTTGCAGAAAACCTGGAGCGGTTTCATCGCTCCGTTTTTTCAATTTTGGCTAACAAACTTTGGGATCCTCATTCCGCTCGTGTTATTACTGATCACTCAGTGCGGCTGGCATGCGTGGAAAACCGGAATCCGCTGGGGTGATAAACTATCGGAAGAAGTGGTTTTTCCTTTGGCGGCGGCGGCAATTTTTCTTTTCGCGTTTTTCGTTCAAACGGCGCCGTGGGAATGGGACAATATCAAGATCATTATTTGGGCTTACTTCCTCGTATTGCCGTTTCTGTGGAGCGATCTGATCGCGCAACGATCGCTGGCCGCACGCGCGGCTGTTTGCATCGTGCTCTTCTTTTCAGGCTTTGTCAGTTTGTTCGGCGGGCTTGCCGCCGGACGGCCCGGTTATGCGTTTGCCAATCGCGCGGAAGTGGACGCAATCGGCGGCGCCATTCGCGAACTCCCGGTCGAAGCGCGTTTCGCTGCCTTTCCCATTTACAATCATCCACTCTTGCTCCAGGGCCGAAAAGTTGTGCTCGGTTATCCCGGCCACCTCTGGACCCAAGGTTTCGATTATTCGGGCGACTACCAACAACTGGGTGAATTGATGCAAGGCGCTGGAGATTGGCGCGCGATCGCCCGGCATTTCGGGGTGCGCTACATTTTTTGGGGATCCGAGGAAAAGATCAATTATCCGACAAGCACGCGGCCATGGGAACAAACCGCGAAGAAAGTAAGTTACGGAAATTGGGGCGCGATTTACGATTTGGAGTCCGCGAATCAATCGCCCGCGGCCGCTAATTCACCGCGTTGAGCACGAGCTGGCCGGCGGCAACCAATTTGCCCTCAACCAGAGCTTCCACTTCGAATTGCAGCAAATCGTCCACCTGCGCCAACTTTGTCGCGCGCAAAACAATTCGCTCGTCCGGCCGCACCGCGTGAAAAAATTTCATCGCACGAATTCCCGAGAGCAGAAAGCGCGGCTTCGAGTCTCTTGAACCTGCCGGGGCCGCGGCGATGCCGGCCGTTTGCGCGAGCGCTTCGGTCAAGATCACTCCGGGCACGAGCGGATTTCCGGGAAAGTGTCCGGCGAACATCGGATCGTCATGATCGAAAACCATTGCGCATTCCGCGGAAACTCCTGGATCACGCACAATGATTTCACGAACAAACACAAACGGCGGCCGATGCGGCAAACCAAGATCGGCGATGGATTGCGGCGTGGGTTTCGATTTGTTCACGAAACCAACTCTCAACTCTCAACCTTTGAGCTCATCCGTTTACAAAGTAAACAAACTTCCAACTGCCATTGACGCGGCGAATGCCCGCGCGGTAACCGTCGTAATTAAGCGACTCATCGGCGAATTGCGGCGGCGCGACCATGTAGGCGCCCTTCTTCACGAATTTCTCCGAAAGAATCCCATCCAGTTCCGGCCAAAGATTATTCTCATCCCAATACTTGAAGACGCCGCTGCCCATCGCTTCCGGACTTAGTTTGTAACCAAAGTCGGAAGTCATCATCTCGGTAAGCGTCTTGATATCCTTGGCGGCCACGGCCTTCCGCAGGCGGCCGGTGAAAGCCTGAAAATCGATGTCGTTGTCCTCGCGTAACTCAGCTTTTGCTTTCTTCTTTAACGCTTCCTTCTTTGCCTTCTCCTTTTCCGCAGGCGTCTTACAACCGCCCAAGGCGAGCGCGAATATCAACAGAATGAAAGTGATGATCTTCATCGGCTTAGGTTTGTCACGTTTATGCGATCAATTCAAGAACGACCTGCTCCAAAATCTTATTCTTACTCAGATTGCGGCTGGGGACAGCCGCCCCTACACCGCCGCCTCCGAAATGGATGAGCGAGAAAGATGAAATAGATCGCACTGGCCAGATCATAAAGCGAACATGACGGACTCGCCAACCGGAGCGGGCCGCGACGCAAACCAGCAAAAACATTTTCGGGCGTCAACTCGCTGTAGAGGCGCGCGTCTTCGCGCGCAGGAGCCGGCATGCTTGTGTAATGCCGGCCGAAAGCATGCAATCGATGCGCATCCGATGTTGCGATCAACGGTTTGCGAAATTTCTTCGCGACCGCCGACGCGCGGCGATTCGGATTCAAGAGCCATTTGTGAAAATGACAAAACTCGATCGCGTCGAAACAATCGATTTCGGCAATCAGGCGATCGCCGATTGAGCCGCCGAGAACGTAGAATGGATGCGGCGCGATAGTAAAGATCGAGTCGCTGCGGCGACCGCGCAGTTTTCTTAGATCGTCGAAGTTCTTCAGCTCGGCGATCTCCGCCGCGGTGACGTTCAATATGATGACGTCGGCGCCTTGCAAGCGAACTTCCGCGGCGGGAATGAGCAAGATTCCCATCGCCGCCGCGTCGGAAAAAACTTCCGACCGATCGAACACGGCGTCGTGCAACGTGATGGCGAGAACACGAAAGCCAAGCGATCGCGCGCGCTCGAGAAGTTGATGCGCCGAGTAATCGATAACATCCTTCGGGTCGTCGAGCGTATGAATGTGCAGGTCGAGTTTGATCCAATCGTCGTTCGGCATCGCTGAGAAATTACTCCGAATGAATCTGGAAACCAGGAAGCCAGGAAAATTTGGATGGGATGTAGGACTCGAATGGCAAGTCCTCCTGGTTTCCTGGCTTCCAGATTTTTTCCTTTGCCCTGACTTCTTGCTTTCCTGCGTTCCTGATTCAATTTGCCGGGCACGCTCGGGTGGTGAAATGGCAGACACGTACGTTTGAGGGGCGTATGCCGAAAGGCATGCGGGTTCAAGTCCCGCCCCGAGCACCATCGCTTCGCGAATCTGTACCTTCACGGAATAATTGAGTCATCTAGTGAATAGCCCGAAATAGCCCGAAATAGTGCGAATTAGCCTGATTTGGTGCGATTTACGACGATTGCGATCACGGCATGTTTACAGAATATTTGAGTACTTTTTTGGGAAATGAGCCGAGGGCATGTCCAAAGGGCTTCATACCCTGCCGCTCATTTTTACGAGGGAAGATGGCCGCGTCAGGACATCCTATCTCCAAAACGACTCAAATATTTTGTGAAGGCCAGAGGTGTGAGGTGTGAGGTGCGCGGGCAATTTTTACAAACCAATCATTCGCACATAAACTGCCGTGGGTAGTGATTTGATGTCCCAATAGAGAAATTTACGGTGCCTTGATGGGCGTCAGAATTTCCAGCTTCAATGGTAATGCGGCACAGGCTGAGACTTTTTGCGCTACAAGCGTTGATGCAGATTAAGAGATACCCAACTTGTTTTCGAGAGGCCAAGAGCATCGACAGCGCTATCGATTGGTAAAGCGACACCTAAAGATAAGCTCTCGGATCGCCAGTTCTTTAAGGACCCACCCCAAGTCAATCTGATAGGGATCGGGCACCTTTCGGGCGTGATTTTTGGTTTGAATCGAACGATGCCCTGATTCCAAGAACTTCTTATTTAACCGGTGTGTACCAGAGGTTGTAGCCCACAAACACTCCCAGTAGAAGCACACCGAGCACGAATGCGCTGATCGCAAGAATATTAAGGCGTTCCACTAGGAGATTGTTGGTCACCTTCGTGGTCAATTTTTGCATTGGTACCTTAAAGAAGGAGTGAATAGGCTTGTTTTGTTCGATTGCCTCAGCGGCAAGCTTCAGGTTGCCCATACCTTTGACGAGCGCATTCTGCACGTTACGGATAGCGAATATGACAGAGAGCATTGAAGTTCCGAAAGCTGCCCAAGATAAGAACAGGACCCATAGGGCGAGTTTCGCTGGCGCCAGCGAGCTCACAAACGTCATTGAAAATACCAAAGCTCCTGCGGAGAGTGAAATTAGAGTCTTGTCGAGGTCGGCGGCGACCCGACCGCCGCGCTCTAGATTTTGCTCTATCCGTTCAATCAGGTCTTTATCTACCTGCGAAAACGATTCTGCGACCGGATCATCCACTTTAATTGTCGTAATTGGTTAGTCTCGAAAACTGAAAGAGATTTGCGCGGCGACGCTGCCAACGTGGTGAAAAACCCTCGCTCGAAGTTCCGCGTCGGTTTTGAGATTCTCAGTAAAACGGAGGATCCCATTGTAGAACGCGTGCGTGTAATTATATATCGAAACAACAACCACGTTGTGTCCCTTCGAATCACAAATTTTCTGAAGCCGATCAACGCCGCTTTGCTTATTGAGATAAGAGATTTGCTTAGCGTGTCCGTCGCGTGACAACTGAGAAGAAAGCGAAAGCGTGTGGAGAATTCCACATCTCGCCGCGTAAATATCGGCGGCGCTACATTTCAGGCCGGAATCAGACAACATATAGGTGGTAACCCAGTTTTTGAACACTGGCCGGGTAGTATCTTCTAGGTTAATGGGCCTAGATAAAGACGAAATGATATCGATCGAAGCGTAAAGAAGCACCAGACCGGGGAAATTGGGGGTATCCTTCGCAAAAACTTTCTTCAGAGCCTCAACTAATTCAAAAACGAGCGCTGCGTATGTCTCTTCTGGGGTTAGCATAACGGACACTAACCATTCTCGACTAACATGCGAACTGAGCGGTTCTTTGGCGCAAATACCAGATTGCCCCGTAATGCATATATTTCGCCCTTTCCTGTTGGAATTTGGTCAGACGACGACGAAATTCGCACCCGGGACTAATGTTTACAAAATCTTTAGTGCTCCTGCGACGCCTGCTTAAGCAGCATCCACAAGTCAACATCTAACGCAATCGCGATCCGAAGAAGAGTGTCCAGCGTTGGATTGCGCATCCCGCGC
The DNA here is from genome assembly GCA_003167365.1 of Spartobacteria bacterium. Classification (GTDB taxonomy): domain Bacteria; phylum Verrucomicrobiota; class Verrucomicrobiia; order Chthoniobacterales; family UBA10450; genus Palsa-1382. The sequence continues at coordinate 25,732 of PMTM01000012.1, forward strand.
TCAACGTAACTGACCATTGGCTGAGAAAGACCGGATTTCTCCGCAAGGCGGGTCATAGAAAGTTCTTGCCGCACGCGTTCCGTCCGCAGCAATCGCGCGACCTCCAGCGCGATAATCTTTGGAACGTTTTCTTTCGACACGATTCCAAAATAGCAAAGCAAAGGTTGATCATGCCAATAACTATAGTTAGTTATTAAAAGAACGAAATTGGAAATGATTGAAGAAAAACTGTTCACCGCCGCGCAAATCGCTGTTGCGCTCCAACGATCGAAGCGAAGTGTTCTCGACACCTTGGAGCAAACGCGGCCAGCGGGAATGAAAATTATCCGTGGCAATCAAGCGCGAGCATGGTCAATAAAACAGCTACCGGAGAAACTCCGGACGTCACTTGAAGACATCGCATCGCAGTGGCAATTGACCATTGATGTATTACTTGCGTCGCCACCACGACTTTGGCTTCCCCCGTATCCGCTGAGTAAGCTATCGAGAGAGGCAATCGAGCGCGCTTCGTTGTTGCAACGCGCTCTCGGTCCGACGTTGGGGCGACTCAACGATACTGGTTTGAACGCTACTAAATTCGAACTTCTTGCCGTCGAAGATTATCGCAGAGCTTTTGGCCGCGGTGTATCAACGCGGCATTGGCGGCGGCTGTTTCGACGGACGCTGAACCGCGATGGCGGCGCGGAGAATTGGGGGCGGCTGGAAATCTATCTCGATGAATCGCCAGTGCGCCGACCGGAATTAAGAAAACGTACGCCGTTCATTCCTGCCGATTTTCGGCCTATGCAAGAATTGATTTCATCCTTCGCTAACCCCGCTTTTCCCACCGAGCTCGAGAGAACCTGTCTCTGGATTTATGCGTTCGAACACTGCGAGTGCGAAACGGAGCGATTTGGAAAACCGCGCGCGGTCAAACGCGCGACGCTCAAGTTTCTTTTCGAGAGTGCATCGTTTCTTGGGAAATCGGAGAAAGGGATCAAGCTTCAGTTTGATCGGAAACTGAAGCGGTGGATCAATGGTGGCCGCGTTCCTGCTGCAATAGCGGATGCGCGCAGAAAGAATCCAGGACGACCGGCTCCCAAATTTTCAAAGGAAGAGGAACATGCGCTGATCGCGAAGTCGCTTCGTTCCGGCGGAGGCCTCGCGCAGGCTTGGCGAGAGTCGCGCGAAAAGGGGTTTTCCAACGCCCGCGTCTCGCAGCACTACACCTCAACGCCAGCGAGCAAATCGTACGTGCCAGGCCGGGTTAGAAAATTGATCGCGAACAAAATCAAAATTCTCCGCGATCATCATCGTGGTCCGCGAAGAGCGAAATTGAATGGCGCTTACATCAACCGCGATCCATCGACTTTCAACGCGGGTGATTGGTTTCAGGCGGATGATTGCACGTTGCCAAATTACTACTACACGGAGAGCGACGAAGGTTTCGCCCTCGTGCGCGGTCAGTTTCTGGCTATGTGCGATGTCCGCACCACGTTCATTCTTGGATTCGTACTGATTCCACAGCGCAATTACACCGCGCACCACATCCGTAACCTGACAACCGTCGTGGCCGATCGCTACGGTCTTCCAAGACGGGGATTCTATTACGAGAATGGAATGTGGAGGAATGCGCGACTACTTCACGGCCGACGAGACGAGATCAACTGGCACGAAACGGAAATGGGATTGCGTGGGCTAGGCCTTCAGTTCCGGCATGCCAAGCTTCCGCGCGGAAAAGTAATCGAGCGCGTCTTTGGACTCCTGCAGAACCATCTCGAAAGCGAACCTGGATACGCGGGCCGGGACGAGAGGCACGACAAATTCGAGCGGGTGCAGGAACAGCTTTCTCTGGTGCGAAGAGGGAAAGCGCAGCCGGAAGACTTCTTTTTGTCTGAAACAGAGTATCTGAAGCGGCTCGACGCGATCGTACATACATATAATGAGGAGCGGCAGGAGGGGAAGTACTGCCCCGGCCTAAGCCCAAGAGAAGCCTTTGAGAAGTTTCATGGGGAGGAGCCTCGGATCCGACTTGCTGGGTCATCCCGTCACCTACTCGCTACTCACAAAATGCGGGCTCGCTCTGGCCGCAACGGCATCAGCTTCCGCTTCGGTAAGCAGCAGTTCACCTACAAGAGTCGGGAAACCGGCGAGTTGCGCGGCCAGGAATTGATCGTGTGGTTCAATGTTGAGAACCCTTCCGTCATTTCTGTCACCAATCTCAAAGAAGATCCGAGGACCTTGTTCACGGTGGAACGCGAAATCAGTGTGCCCGGAATGGATGCGCCTCCCGAAGTTCTCGAAGCAGCGCTCGCGCAAAACGAAGCGCATGAAGCCTACCGCAAAGGTCTGTACCGCGCCGTCTCACAAAACTTCTCGACCGGTTTCGCCGGCCGAATGTTCCGCCAGAACCTGATTGATCACAAAACCGCTGCGCTTGGCAACGCTATGCAGAAACAGCATGCCAAAATCAAACGACAGCGAAGCGAAGAAAGAAAGCGGGCGGCCGCGATCGATAGGAAGGCGGCTCGGCTTGGCATTGCTCCGGGTGTGATCAGTCGTCGTCCCGGCGCCAAAGAAGGCGTTGAACAGATGACCAGCGCGATGCGCAATCTAGGTCTTCTGGACGCAGATCGGGGCACATCAAAGAAAAGAGAGACCCAATGAGCAGTACGCGGCACGCGCCGCAGGGCGCTCCGATTTCTTATCACCGGTACATGAGCAGTCCGGAGTTTGTCGAAATGCGCGGCATTCCGGGAACGGTGGTGGCAGCCAAAGCGCAACTATGCGCCAGCGCCCGCGCGCGCAGTCTTTTATTTTTCCTTCAATCACTGTCTTTCAAAGAGGGCGGTCTGCAGCGGGTGGCGCAGACTTTGTCGAAAAGACTTGGCCATTATGGCGAAGACGAATTAGCCAATTTGCTCATAGAGGTTTGCATCAATCCGAAGTTCGTTATCGACCCCACCGGCAGGGAATCAGCAAGATCCTCTTCGATTCGGTCTCGCTTGGAAGTAGTGGACGCACTACTCGATTACCAAGATCGCTATGAGGCGGGGATTAAGTCGAACTTCGTTCTCACAACTATCGGAGCAGAAGTTTTCGAAACTTTGGATCACGCCCTGGCGATCGGAAAAATGGTCGTAATCGAAGGCGAGTCCGGGAGTGGGAAAACGACTGCCGCTGAAGCTTGGTGCGCTCAGCATCAGGGACAAGTACGCTTCATCAGCTTAAGCGGAATTTCCCACAAGACCGGCTTCTTTAGGAAGCTGGCCACGGCGGTCGGCCTTTCTTCTGCAAACCGGAAATCGATCGATATGCAGTTGAAGGTAGAAGAGTTCTTTCGCAAGACCGGCCTCATGCTTGTAATCGACGAAGCGCATTACCTTTTTCCACAGCATCAGCGCAGTAATTGCAACCCTGAGCTTGTCGATTGGGTTAACACCGCGCTCGTCAACCATCACGTCCCGGTTGCTCTAATCTGCACGGATCAATTCGCGAAACTGAAGGCTCGCGTGGAAAAGCGAACGGGCTGGACAAGTGAACAGTTCGAACATCGCGTCAGCCGCTACAAGAAACTGCCCACGACACCGACCAAACAAGACTTGGAAGCAGTCGCCGCGAAATTGCTCAGGATGAGATGGAATTCAGTTCAGCAACAATGGGAAACCGCTGGTCCTGCTCCGCCTCGCGATTTTATCAAAATGATTGTGGGCTACTCGTTGACTTGCAAGATGCGCTTACCGGCGGTGTCGGACACTATTCAAGAGGCGCGCTATCAAGCACGCAAGAACGGGCGCTCACAAATTGCGGCCACAGACATTCGCACCGCGCTTCTCGATTATCGGATTCCTTCGGATGAAGCGTTGCAAGAGGCCTTCGAAACACGAGCAAACCATCTCCGAGGTCAAACGCTACTAAGACAACCGGCGTTGCGATAACGCTCGAATCTTGCAGTCCTGCCGCAACGGTGTTGCAAGGGCATTGCATAGCGATCCGACTGGCTCAATCTGCTGGTCACACACAACAATCGCCGCTGCAGTTCCGACCTTTCGCGAGTGGGTCGCAAGCCTCCGTTTCCGAAGGGAAAGCGGCTTCTCGTCGCTTCATTTGTTTGTCACACAGCTGTCACTTAGCGCGCGTCCAAATGTTACCCTTCGTTGCTCGACCTTATCTCCGGAGATCTTAGCATTTCGGGCAACAACAAAGCGGATTTCGACTCCGGTCCGGGTCCGCGGCGGCAACCTCAAAAACAAAAAAATGATAAAAACACATAATCTTCTGAAAACGGCGCTGCTGGCTTTAGCCGGAACAGCGCTAGTTGCGTCATCGTCCATGGCGCAATCGGCTACCACGTATGCGCAGGGGGACTTCCTCCTCGGCTTCCGCGCCACCGGCGGGACAGGGTCGGGAAGCAATGTCCTAGTCGATATCGGACCGGGCTCGAGCTTTTTAACCTCAACCACTCCGGTCACGTTTAGTTTGAGCAACCTGTTTGCTACCTTGAACGGCGTATATAGTAGTGGGTGGACCACTCGTTCGGATGTCTTCTGGAGCGTCGCCGGCGCTGACTCTTCGAGTAATAGCACGGTCTACATCACAGTGCCCGAGACGGTGGGCGGCAGCGAAGCGACGCCTTGGACCAAACTAGGCACTTCGTCACAGACCGGAGTCCGGAACAAGATCAACACCGAAGGCGGTACCCCGAACACCTCTGGGTACAATTTTTATACCGGAAATGCGAACCCCTACGGTGCGGGCCCGGCGGTGATCGAAGGCCAGACCGATAACAACAGCTACGGATCTTACCACCCGGGTGGCACGAGCTCGAACGCGGGACCTGCGCCGGGAATTAGCTACGCTGTATTCAATCCTACGATCGAAGGCACTTTCGCCAATGGAACAGGCGGAATCACGTTGGACCTTATCAAACTCGGAACTGGAACCGGGCCCGGCCAGGATCTTGGGGACTTTACCATTAGCAACAATGGTATCCTCACTTTCAAGCCGGATATCCTGGAAGTGCCCGAGCCATCAACCTATGCCAGTGCGGCGCTTGGGGCCGGCCTCCTCCTTTTGATCGTAGTTCGCCGGCGACGGCAATCCGCGAAGCTCTAATTCACACCTCAACTCAAACCAAACCATTAGCTTATTAACCGTAGGAAACATCCTTATCAATATGAAGACATTAAAAAACTTACTGGCGATTACAATCGCCTTAACGATGGTCGGAACCGTATCCGCCCAGACACATATATATGTTACGGGCTCGACCGCATTTCGATCGAGCGCGGTAGGCGCAATCAACACCCTCGTGGGTAAGACCCCCGACGCCTGGGACGGCAATTCGAGCGGTGTCACTACCTCCACCAACGCGAACGCGCAGATCTGGAATACCGCGACATACATCGTCAAAGCATCCTGGTCTGGTTCTACCGGAGGCATTCAAACCGTGGCAGGTGCCCCGAACTTCAACGTCCGTTTTCTTGCCAACATTGGAACGAACGGCGTGGTGGCCGGCAGCAATAACAGCGACCCTCGTGGTTCAAGCAGCACGAACGCCGAAGCGCATGTTCCAGACATGAACTTTGCAGACACGTTCCAAGGTGGCACACCATTTAACGGCAAAGTTAATGGCGTGACGTACGCGAACGAAACGGACAACTCAATCGGCATTGTTACCTTCCGTTGGACGGCCAGCGAGAACTTTCCGGGGACAAATATGACGCCGCAGCTCGCTCAGTACTTGTATACAAATGTTGGCGTTGCTCCGTTATCTCTTTGGACTGGAAATTCTGTCGACGCCGCCAAGGTCGTGTATGCGGGAGGACGCGACCCGGATTCCGGAACGCGCGCCACCACATATGCCGAAAGTGGCATCGGCATCTTCACAGGCGTACAACAGTGGCAGCCGATCAACATCTCGAGCGGTGTGATCGGCGACATCCAGTTGTATCCCCCGGAGACCGTCAACGGTATCTCCTTACCACAAGGTCAGGGTGGCGAGAGCAGCGGAAGTTCGTTACGCGCCTTTTTAACCAATACGCTGTCAGCAACTGCCGCCGGAGAATATAACGGTGCCACCACTGCCTATTTAATGGCTTATCTGGGTGTCAGCGATTCCAACGGAGTGATCAGCGGACAAGTGGCTCCAAACGGAAATGCGGTCGGGCTTACCTGGAACGGCGTCGCCTTCTCGCAAACTGCCGTTGAGCAGGGCCAGTACACCTTTTGGGGCTATGAACATCTCGATTACGTTGGCAACCTGGATGGTAATAGTGGCACGGGCGGTAAACTCGCCTTCGCGACAAACCTGAAAAACGGTGTTGCCGGGTCGTCGTCTGCAACTCTCAACCCGAATGTTGCGTTGGGCGACATGCAGGTCCAGCGCTTCTCGGATGGTGGCAACGTGCAGCCTATCGGATTCTAATTGCGGCTCTTGACCTTGAGCCCAAGATAGTCTCAGAAACGGTGCGGGTGGCAACGCCCGCACCGTTTGCCTTTTAGCGAGAGGACAAGACGATGCGAATTCCCAAGCTCAGCGGCAGTGGCAAGCGAACGCTTATACGGTTTCTGGTCCCGTTTACCGTTACATACGCAGTCGGCCTTGCCGCTCTAATTCTGTACTTACGAAGCACCTCCGACGGACCGGTAACAATCCTGCCAGCGAGGGCATCTGGTGAAGAGGCCGTTAATGAGCCGGCTGTTGGCGACGTGACAGAAACCACACAAACGAGTGAACCCGCAAACCGCGACCGCTCGGATAGTAACGCTTTAGCCGCGGCCAGCCGGAACGATTTCACCACGGATTACAGAAATAATGACCAATCATCGCCGCAGCCTGCGGCAAGCGATCGCGATAGCGCTGATCGATCTGTCACCTCGCCACCGCCAGGATCGAGCGGCTCCGACATGGCAGCGACGAACCAGAATGGTTTATCGGCAATCGCATCGTCTGGATCTTTGACCAACGTTTCCCCTGCCGACATTGCGGCTCAGAACAGCGCACCGAATGCTACCACAACGAGTGCCACTGAACCAAATAACGGCTTAAGTGAATATCCAGCAAGGCGGATCCCGTGGCACGACGGGTTCACCTTGGAACAAGAGTGGTATCGCAGCTGGTATGGCTGGGCTGCGTTCAATGGCCCGCAAACAGACGCCGCCAATCAGGGCAACTAAGCGCGATTCGCTCTTTAAGGATTTTGGCCCGGCGAGACGGATGGCATTGTAAAATCCATTTTGCCGGCCCGAAGCTTTTCGGCCAACCGGTTGCCTTCTTCAATCTGCGCCGGAGTGATGCCGTTTTCCCACTGGGCCAGAAAGGTTCTTGCCGTCACTTCGCCTTTTTCCGCGCTCAGCTTTAGCCATGCATACGCCCGCACGGGATCTCGATCGGCGGCGGCACCGGAGACATAATACTGACCGAGATTACTTTGCGCCTTGGCGTCGCCTTGCTCGGCCGCTTTCCGGTACCAATCGGCTGCTGCCTTCGGGTCCACGCTCACGCCCAATCCATGTTCGGACATGAAGCCCAGCGCGTTCTGCGCCCACGCGTTACCTTCCCGGGCGGGATGTGTCAGCCATTTCGCCGCATCTGTGTAATTCGGCGGGACGCCTTCATCTCCAAAATAATAAAGGCGGCCGAGATGAACTTGCGCATCGACGAACCCCTGATCGGCAGCTTTTTGAAACCATTTCGCGGCTTCCTTTGCGTCCTTTTTCACTCCAACGCCGTTCAGAAACATGGTTCCGACGGTGTCCTGAGATTGCGGTATTTTCTGATCGGCGGCCACGTGGAACCATTTGAACGCCTCGGCTTCGTCTTTTTTCACCCCCCTTCCCTGAAGATACATGGTCGCCAGATTATGCTGTGCCTTCCCATGACCTTGCCCAGCGGCTTGCCGGAATAATTGCGCCGCCTTTGCGTCATCCTGCGCGGCGCCGTTGCCGTAAAAGTAAGCGCGGCCGAGTTGAAATTCCGCCTCGGTATCGCCTCTCGCCACCGCAGTCTTCAACTTTTCGATCTCCGCTGGATCCGCGGCATCGACTACGGCGATGGCTAGTATTGCGCTCGCCAATATTGCGATACTCGCCGTGAGCCACGTCATCGGTGAGGGATTCGACTACTGTTTTGCGTGTTGGAAACTTGGAGCGACTGCTGCTCCGCGGATGTTTGCGGTTGTTCCTGCTGCTTTTTCTTACGCCGACGTTGCTCTTCGTCCTGATCGTCGCCACCGCCATACCCGATCACTTCAACGGAAATGATGGAAGGCGTATCTTGCTGCGCGATAGGAGCGTTGTTTTGATTGGCGATCTGTGCAGCCGCGTCCGAAGTAGCCGCCGTGGTAGTCGATGCATTCGTCAACCCGGCTATGTTGGGAGCCGCGACCGTGGGAACGCCTGCACTCGAGCCACCCACCTGGATATTGCCCACGTTCAGAACGAGCAGCGCGGCGATGTTAATATTCCCCGAAACACGAATCCCGGCATCGCCCGCGTTAATCGTCCCTACGGGCGCGATGAGATCGACGTCCGCCGGCGGAACACCGGCGACGGTTTCGAGGACACCTATCCCGCCCCCGGTAGCCAAGCCCGCGAGATCGGTTTTGACGTCCCCGCTCTGCGGATCGATAAGCACGCGAGTTGGCGGTGCCGACTGCACGGTCTTTGAAGAAGAACCAGCGTCAATATTTCCGACGGTGGACCAAATGATTTCATTGCCGCCGCGCAGTGTGAAAATGCGCGACGTGCCGACATTAACGTCGCTGTGAGTGAAGATTGATATGTTTCCTCCGTCCTCGGTCAGGATGCCCTGATCGGCTGCCTGACCCCCGGTGACATTAATGCCCACATTCAACGCGCCGCCCGGCGCAAACAGGCTGATGTTGCCACCGTTCGCAGTCTTAATCTCACGCGACGTGAGAGAGATGTCGCCTTGCCACGTATTCCCGGGGAATAGCGCAGCGATTGCGGCCAGTCCATTTGTATACTGCCCGAAGCCGGGGCTTGAAGGATCATTGTGATCGCGTCCCGCGTCGCGTAAAACGAGATAGAAAATATCGAGGGCGAGCTGGTCTTGTTTTTCGGGTGGCAACTGGTCGAATCGCGACCAAATTTCGGAGTCACTCGCGCCAGTCAAACCTAACAGGGTGCCCAAATCCGGAAGATACCGTGCTGACTGTACGCTGTCATTGGTGGGATCAAGAAACTGATCGACAAAGGTTTTGAAGTCGAGAGTGCTGTGGGCCAAACCATTGGCAATATCGATGCCGGCACCTGCGATGACATCCGCTCCTACGAAAGGCAGAAAAGGATTCCGCGCATTGCCGATGCTGGTGATACCGACGCCCGTGCCATCAGGGTTGTTCGGTCCGACGCCGAGATCGAGATTGCGTCCTGCCAGTACTTCCAGCGTGCCCGGTCCGCTGATTTGGATATCGCCCGCCGCCGGACCGTTTTGAACTTCGTTCCCGACAGCCTGGGCCGAGACACGCAGCGAGGAATTTGGGTCGTAGGCGATGATATCACGGCCGGCTGCCACCACGCTGATATCACTTGGTTTATCGTTTTGAATATAGAGAGCGATGTCGGTAATGTCCTTACTGGCCACCACACGCGCCGCCTTGCCGGAAAACAATGTGAATCCAGAGATGTCACCAGTTCCAGCGTAGATATGAATTGGATTCGGATCATCGGCATGGAGAATTCCCTGAGCGTGGAGGGCCTGCTTTGCCTGTAGAACGGCGGCGGCTCCCTGAGTCGATCCGGTCTCGGCGAACAAATTATCGATGAAAGTGAGAAAATCGAGGTCGGTGCTTTGATTAGCTGAGCTACCGGTCGGCGTAGCCAGCACCGTCCGGAAGGCGAAGGGCGAAGTGATCCCCGGAATGCGCGCCGGGTCTGCGTCGGAGAGATTGATGGTGCTCGCCATCCAAGTTGTTAACGAAGCGTTAACAAGCCCGTTTGGTTGCAGTCCGTTGATCGCTCCCTTTGCCGCAAGATCGACGGTTCCGTTGGGCGCCGGAAACAAGGTGAGATTACCGTCAACATTCAGATTTCCCGAAAACGCCGAAACGCGGAGCGTGGAAGGCATCAATGAGACAACCGTAGTAAACGGAGGAGCAGTGACACTATTCTCGTCGAGTCTTAACCATGGTTGGTAAAACGAGGCGCTTTGCTGTCCAGAGATAGTCCCCAGCAGCGAGATCGCGGAAAGCCACGCTTGTAGAATTGGCGACGAAGCCGTCGGTAGGGTGGCATTCTCGCGGAGAGTCACATCACCCGTCAGCGAAGAGACATTGACCGCATCGGTGGAGGCATAAGTCGAAAAATACGTCTTGTACCAAAAGACATTGTTAACGCCTTCGGGCAATAAGAATGGATTTGCGACGGGGCCGAGCAACACATCACCGCGCGCCGACACGTCGAAGCTGCCTTTGCCTAGGAATAGCGTGGTGGGCAGCCAGGTAATGGAGGGCAATATGTCATCGGGAGTAACAAGCGTTGTGCGTGACGGCGAGCGCGTGCTGTTGGTATGGATGCTGTTGCCGGCCGTAAGCGTTCCCTGGCCACGCTCGACATAATAGACACCGCCGTTGATGTCGTTGCCGGACGTCACCGTTACATCACCGCCGCCCAACTCCACCAGGTTAGCCGCGTTCGGCGCGATCGCATGTCCCATCGAATCTTTGCCTGGCATGCGCGCATTTGTCGGCGCAACCGCGTCAACGTTGCTCACGTCATGCCCGGCGGTGAGCGTCACGTTTCCACCTCCGAGTGCTCCCACCCCTTCGAAAAAGTTGCTGAAATCGACCCACCATGTCGTCGACCCGACGTCGTTGCCTGTGTTTCTGGTTACTGGCGCGAAAAGCCCGGTCGTAGGATCAATGTAACCCCGCCGATAAAGCCAGTTGTTGGGAAGCTCGCGTGATGAGTCGTCAATGACAGTGCCATCTGTCATCTGTGTTAGATGACTGATGTCACGTTGAGCAGAGATGGTAACGTTGCCGCCCGCGTAGCTGTACTGCGGGAGATAACCTGGCCGGGCCTGTTGCGCCACACCAAGGTTGCCTGTGCTTTGACCAACCGGATCGGTCTTGGGGAGATCGAAGGTTCCGCCCATGGTCGGATCGCTTACTCGCGTGCCGGCCGTAAAAATCGTGGCGAATTGATTGAGTAGCTGCACATCTCGGCCAGCCGAGATATCGATGTCGCCAGTGCCCGTGCGAATCACCTGATACCGGGTTGCGACCGCTGTGCTGGTCAACGCGCTCGGCCCAGACACCCCAAAGACATTATTGCCGTAGTTCTTGCCAAGTTGCAGAGAACCGGAGCTCTGCGCCAGGAGCGACAACGGCTCGACTTGTTGAAAATCCACCGCGCTAAAGTCCGCCCCGGCGACCAGCCGATAGGACCAGGATTGGACGTTAGCCGGCAGAAGTGAATTCTGAGCTAACAACACGGCATTGTAAGCGCTCGAGGTAAAGCCATCGCTCAGCGCGTTGTAGAAAACTAGGTTCCCCGCGGCGCGCAACGTCAACACACCGGGAGCATTGTTTGGCCCGAAGCGATAAGTGGAGAGATCCCAATCGCTCGACGAGTCGGAATTTGGAGAACCGAGCGTCAAATCTCCATTCGGGTTGATAATCTCAGCCCCAGGCACAACTACCGTGACGGGCGCGAGGCTGGCGTTGTTTGCGAGCAGCCGAGCGCTGATCGCGGCGCTGTTCCCGCCGAAAGTCGTCCCATTCGCAAAAACGTTTGCCTCTTGATTGTTGATCGAGCCGGCCGTCGCACTGAAAATCTTGTACCCCTCCACCAGGATGCTCGAGGCGTTCAAAATCGTGCCGTCGATTGGATTAATTTGAAGATCGGTGCTACTGGCAGTTTGCGGCGCACGCAAATGCAGCGTGCCGGTGAAATCGCCAAGACTCGCGCTGTTTGCGTTGTTGCTGGCAACCGATAAATCGATTGTCGATCCGTTCTCGATGTCTACGACCGCGGTCGTGCTGTAAGTACCGTTTGTTTCCGATCCGGCCTCAAGCGAGACGGCCCCGCCTTTGCCTGCGTCATCGAAATTCTGGCCAGCGACTGTGAGAATTGAGCCGGACGAAAGCGTCACGCTGCCATAGGCAATCAAGTTAATGGTTCCGCCCGTCGCACCCGAAGCATCGATTGACCCTGTCACATCAATTGAACCTTGATCCGCTGATAAATCGAAAGTGTGACTCGTCGCTGTCCCATCAACAACCACGTCACCCGTGCGCACGCGAATGGAACGCGACTGAGTAAAGGAAGCGGTGTTGAGCATGGCGTCGAGATTTCCGAGTGAGGACAGACTGCCGACATCGAGACTGAAACTCCCGTTCAGGCCATTGGCTCCGCCTTGACCATTCAGGGTTCCGTTAACAATGAACGAACCGTTTGGCGCGCTTACGGAAAGCGTTCCAGCGTTTCCGCCACCACTTTGCGCGGCGATATTAATCGTCCCGCCGCTATCGACATTCACCGCGCCGTTGTCGGCGATCAGATTAATCTGCCCGCCACTGGTGTATTTGACCAAATCAAAAAACGTTTGCGCGGTTCCGCTGACATCGAGCGTGCTCGGAGACGCGCTGCCGATCACGAGGTCGCCATTGGTCGCGTGTAATGTGAGTTGTCCGCTTGGCAAACTGATGTTCGTATCGACCGATAGGCTCGCGCCCGAGATCGTCAGGTTCGCCCCGAGTCCAGCAATCACGGTTGCGATCGAGGGACTGCCCGGAGCCTCCAAATGAACCGCGCCGCTTGCTGTGAGCGATTGTGTAGACCCGAGCGCGCCGGTGATAAGCGGCGTGATCAGCGTCAAATCGCCTTGTGTGGCAAAACCTCCGGAGCCTTGGGTCAAGATTCCGCCGCTGGCATTGAGCGTTAGCGCAGCAAACTGGTCCACGTTCAATTGATTACTGCCGATCTGAATTGTGCCCGCGTCGAACTGAAGGGTGCCGCTCGGTGAAGCGACCGCTCCCGGAGCACTGGCGTTCGCGACATTGTCCAGGGTGATGTTTTTTGCCGCGAAATCGACCGCACCGCCATTGTTGAATCCGCGGATTTCGCCGGCATGAAGTTGCAGAGCGTTTGAGGCTTTGATAGTGCCCGATCCGTATATGTCGATGGAAGAATAACTGAGGAGCGAGAGAGATTGCACCGACTCAACATTCTGAAGAGCGACTCCGGCCAGCACCAAACCCGCAGTAGGCTGCGAGACAATTCCGTTAGGCAATTGAATGCTGATCTGGCCGCTATCGAGGTTCACTGCCGTCCCACGGATAGTTGCGGTAGGATCGAGACTCGTGCCATAGGTAGAGTCCAGCGTTACACTCGCGCCAGCGAGGAGCGTATTTGCCCCGATCACTTCACGTGGAACCGTTGAAGAATCCACACCGAGTCGGCTGATTGATGCGTTCGGATCTGCACTCACTCTTAGTAAAACGCCGTCGCCGCTTCCGGGAATAGATAAATTTCCAAACTGGAGAGACGTCGCCGATGAAAGCGAACCGGATGCTTCGATGTCAGCCCCTGGAGCGAGAGTAAGGTTGCTGTTTGCGGCGAGTATTAGATCCCGCACGGACAATGGAGCTCCAGCATTATCTACCGTGATTTCATCCGTCGTCACGGTCACCGTCGTGCCGGTGGAGCTTGTCGTGCGAAAACCGCCGATCAATAAACTTTCAGCGCCGAACGCGCTAAGCTCGGACGAATTGAGAACGAGCACGCCTGCCTCGGGAGCAGTCCCAGATCCCGCAATCAGAATGTCGAGCGGACTGCTGATATCGACCTCGCCGCCGCGACCGCCAGTGGGCGCCTGTGCGAGCAAAGCGCCCTGTATATTCATCGATTGCGTTGCGTCCAGCAAAAGATAGCCGGCATCAATGGGCAAACGCGGAACGGATTGATTATTAGTTAGCGCACTCTGCTTCAAAAAGGTGTTGGCCGAAAAATCGGTGTACTGAGCGCGCTGCCGAACGACCGTTTGGGGAGCAACTTCAAAAGAGGAGAAGAGTGGCTGACTCGCAGGAGTGTCGAAACCGCTGAAGCGATAACCCGCGACGATGGTCGACCCATCGGCTTGCAGTGAGGCAGTCGTTGGAGTTCCGGCTTCCGGGGTGATCAGGAATGCTCCCGGCAACAACGCGTATCGCGCTGGAAGCAGTGTGTACGTTCCGGCAGGAAGGCCGTTGCTGGCGTTGAGAAAGACCTGCTCGCCGACTGTCAGATTCCCATTCACGTAACCCTGGTCCGTCCCGAATACGCCGCCCGCGCTTGTGCTATAGGGTGCAAACGGTGCGTACGCTGCCTGGTATCCCGGGATAACCGCGAAACTGGAAGATGAGCCGAGAATGTCGCTAGTCCCGCCGGTTCCGGAAACGAATTCGTAAGCGTAGAGGTCGCCTCCCCCGCGGACATCAATGGTCGATCCCGCCAGATTAGAGACGTTCGCCCCCGCGATGTTGATGGACTTGGTCGGAACGCCTCCAGCGGTTATGTCGATTCCCGTCGGATCAATCCAGGATGTCCCGTTAGGGTTCGTGCCGTACGGAATAGTCAGGGCGGTTCCGGTCACGGGATCAACAGCCGAAACGGAAGTGACGCTGGTCGATGAAAGGGTCACTTGCTGCGCCACCGGCACGGCATGGCCTGTGATTAAATCTATAGGACCTGTTCCAGTGCCGTCCCAACCAATGTTGATCGTGCCGATCGGCGCACGTAAAACACCACCATCATTGATGACTGAACTGTAAAGGTTGAGTTGTCCGCCGGCGGACAAAGGCAGTTGGCGATTTCCCGACGCAGTCAACTCGATTGAACCCTGGTTTGTTACACTACCCACCTTATAATCGTAGGCTGCGATGGTGAAACTTACGGCCGTGGGCGGATAGATCTGGCCAGCCGTGATCGAAAGGTTGCCGGCTACATCAAAGGTGCCGTCGCCACGAACATCGCCGTTGTTCGCCACCAGATTGGCATTGCCGATTCCCTGAAGCGACAGATTGCCCACATCGATCAAAGTGGCGGAGATATTTAAGCTGCCCGCGCCGTACATCGGCAAAAAATTGAACGCTCCCGAGCCAAGTAGAAATGCGCTCATCACTTGCTGCGGCTGGACCGGTGCGGCAAAGGCCGTTCCGATCTGAACATACGGAGCATTTAGATTGATGGCCGCATCGCCAAAGACGACTCCGCCATTAGCAACACTGATGCTGCGCCCAGCATCGATCGTGACCGGACCCGAAAACTGGACGAATCCTTGCAACGTAAGTGAAGCCAGTCCGGAGTTGTTAAACTTGTCAGCGGCAAAATAGCCAAGACCAGCCAGCGGCTGGTTGTTGGCGTCGACCACCGCATGACCAATCGCGGTTTGACCGGCGGGATAGAAAGACGCCGGTATCGTCAGAGCGCTTTGCGTGACCACCAGTGTTTCGTCGAGCGGTGTGAGTTGGGACAGCGTGAAGCGGCCTGATGAGATCGACAAGCTCCCACCAAAGGCAGACGGGCCACCAGCTGCACCTTCAAAGGTCGCATCGGTGAATAGTTCCTCAGTTCCTGTAAGCGTGATGAAGCCGCCGTTGCTGTCGACGCGAGTGGCAACAAACGGAGCTCCAGTTAGTGATCCAGTGACGGCCGTTCCCCCGAAGCCGGGCGCCAGATCCAGTATGCCAGTCGCGCCCGAAACGTCCATTCGCGACCCATTTTCAGCTACGATGTTGCCGGAGACCGTGATATTGCCACCAGCCAGCACGCGTCCAGTTCGAAGGTCGAGAGAATTGGGTGTTAGAACAGTCATCCCAGCAGCGGACAGAAAGCTCGTTGGCCCTAGATCCACGGTTGGGAGAGCCTCTGACGGATTCGCATTCAATACTGTCGACTTGTCGCCAGTGATCGAAATGGTGCCGCCAGGTGCGATGATCGACCCTAGAACCGCGACCGTATTGCCCGTGATGGAAATCTTGGCCAGAGGGTCGGTTTGAATGAGCGAGCCCTCACCCATGACAAAGTCGCCGCGAACTACCGGTAGAATGCCCGCCGTGATAAAGGGACTGCGAACGCCCGGCGTGCGAAATGACAAGCTCACCGGCGTACGCAAACCTTGCGGCAAGACCGTCGGCGTCAATGTAACTGTCCCCCGCCCGTTCAGATCGAGATTCGCCAGCAAACTTTGCGCTACTGGTTCGATCGTTGTTCCCGGCGCGATCAAGACTCCGGGGAGAAATTGATTTGGTTGCGCAGTTGCCGCTCCCAGACCCGTGAGGGTGAAAGAGTCGAACCCTCCCTGACTGAAGAAGTCGGGCGAGAGTAAAAGTGTATCGAGGTCGGTGGTGCTTCCTCCCACTTGAATCAATGGCGCTTGGATACTTAATGAGCCGCCCGTGTCCCCGGAATATCCAGTCAGGTTTCCGGCCAGGGTCAGCTGGCCCCCGAGTAACGACGGAATGTTTGGATCCTGGCCTGATCTGATCGTAATCGCCCCAGCTGTGCCATAGGCGACCTGACCGGTGCCGCTGACGGTCACGCAACCAGAGACATCAATGCTGCTGCCCTGAGCGAGATCGACATCATAACTATTGACCGTAACGTTTCCGCCGTTCGGCGTATAGGTCGGACTTACCGGCAACACCGACGTGGAGCGGTTATCCGTGATCATTCCCGCTGCGTCCAGCGATGCCTTCGCTCCGAGAATGAAATGGCCGCGGGCGGGATCGGGCGGCGGCGTTTGCGGGTTGAGACTCAGCTTGAGAAAGCCAAGTTGGAATGGCGAAAAATCATAGACATTGAAAGCCAAACTACCGTCGGGCGACGTCAATCTGCCTTCGATATCAATATTCGCCGCCGAAAAACTGATTCCGTTCGTAAATTTGAAGAGTTTAGTCGTCGGATCAATTTCCCCGCCAATTCCAGTCGTTAACACTACATCGGCAGGCACAGTGATGTTTCCGTCGCTATTGTCGATCTTAAGGCTTCCGAAGCCATCGACGTTCACGAAATCGGGTGAAAGAATCACTTCATGTTTTCGGTCGGCTCGCAGCGGGATAGGATTACCGGAATTATCGAGAGCAAATGGATCAGCCGGAGGCAGGCTGCCCGATCCGAAAACAATATTCGGCGGCGTTGGCGAAATGGACAGGAAGGGAACCACGGTCGGATCTTGCGCTTGAAACACCAAAGATAACGAACTCGGTGCTGGAGGTGTCGTGGTTTGGCGCGGACCTGCAATCGTGGTGCCGCTAAGCTGTCCATCCACCGCCATGGAAGGCGCCGAAATGGTCAAGCTTCCGCCGTTTCCGCCTTGAATATAGCCCGCTTCGAACTGGCCGCTCCCGGGCAACGGATTGCCAAAGGTATCAATCACTCCCCATTTCGTATGAACGGTTGAGAATCCATTAAGAATCCCGTCATAAACCCGATCGGGCGTTGCCTGGGAAATATCGAAAACATGCCCACCCGAAACCACCTGCGTCGTTTGGACATTGGCGCCGGCATAGTTGATCCAGCCGCCGGAAACGTTAATGCTCGATCCGGGTTGCATAATGACCGACTCACCGGCACTAAGTGTCACGTTGCCGCCGTTGGTCGTTAGTTCGCCAACCGTGCGCTGCACCAGATTCACATAGCCGGAAACATCTGCCAATGGTGTGCCAACCCAAGTTTGCCCGTTATAGGTTCCTGTTTTGGTGATGTCGATGTAAACGGTTTGGCCGCGCAGCGGGCCGTTGCGTTGCAAGGGAGAGTCGGCTAATTCCGGACCTAGCAGCTGCGCGGCGACAATATTTTCCGCAACTGACGCGATCACATCCTGCGAACCAGAAACATCGATGATTGCATCGGCATCGAGATAAATTTGTCCGCCGGAAAAAACAAAATTACTGACGGAATAAAAACCGGTGACCGGAATCCAGTTGCCCGCTTCGATCGTGACGCTGGCGCTGGGCGCGAGCAAGATCGCGCCGGCAGCCTCATGGACGGCCAAGCCTTGGAGATTGATCTGTGAGGAAAGAGCCAGCTGAGTGCCGACCACTCGGTCTATGCTCGTGAGCTCCGGCAGAATCTGAGTCACACTGTTCGTGCCCAGCGTTACAGTGCCGCTCGATTGGAAAACAAATGGAGGCAAGTTCGCAGGAACCGAGTTACTGCCGAAGACAAAGCTGTTGGCGTTGAAATCGGCGAGCAGATCGATCCGTCCATTCAGGGAGACAGAGGTCGAACTGTTAATGAAGCCAAATTGATCGACCATTTTGCCTGCGATCGTCACGTCAGCTCGCGGCGCGTCGATCAAACCGCTGTTTGTCGCGGTACCGGCGTAAGGAGCCAGAAGGGAGAGAGGGTCTGCAACCGCGCCGACGTAGACGTCCAAGCCGCGTAAGCTCGGATCGCTACTATCATGCGCGCCAAATCCAACCTGCAGCCCGGCGGCAAGAATAGTTTGCCCATCGGGTGTCGTAATTGTTCCGTCATTTGTTACATTCGCTCCGATCAACGCAACGCGGCCGCCGACGTGATCTGCTGATGTCGGACTGGTGATCTGTGCGCCTGCTTGAACGGTTACATCGCCATAATGTCCATCCGGCGTGTTCGAGGTAGGGGGAGTGAAGGTCGGGGTACCGCCGTTGTTGCCGCCCGGAGCCAACGGCAAAGCCGAGAAAAGAAACTGGTTATCAGGATTGTTGAGTAACCCGCGCGCGATCAGATTATCATTAATCGGCAGCGCTGAAGCGACGAGCGCGTGCAAATTAATCTGGGATGAGCCGCCGAAAATGATTCCATTTGCGTTAATGACATAGACTTGGCCAATCGCATCGAGCGATCCAAGAATTTGCGATGGCACACCAGAGGGATCGTTGACTTTGTTGAACGCGATCCACTGACTCGCGTTGGCACCGCCCGCGGTTTGGTCAAAGGTTAAGTGCGTGTCCCTGCCGATGTTAAACGTCTGCCAATTCAGCAGTGCCTGTTGCGCTGTCTGAACGATCGAAACGTTTGTTTGTGCGCCGCTAGTTGTTTGTGTCGGTAGACTTGCGCCTTGCCAAAGATCGGGGTTATCGCCTGGGCTTGGATGGGCAAGATCGACAGGAACTCCGGGCGCAATTTGCAAACCGCCGACGCCCAAGCCATTTGGAACATTCGGTAATTGCTGACCAGGATGATTCGGGTCCAATCCAAGATTGTTTGCGCCGGTAACCGCCGCGGCATGAGCCGCTGCCTGCATCGCCTGCACGGCCTGCAGAGCCTGCGTCGTTCGCGCAAGCGTATCGTGTCCGTTAAGTCCCGCCTGTACAGCCGCAGCTGTGGGATTTCCCGTTTCGGGCGCGGTGCTGTGCGATTCCTGAGACCCGCCGCCTCCGCGCAGGATGTCGCCGGCCAGCAGTGTAAACCATGGCGGGACCGCCAGAAATAATGTCAGAAATAAGGCGAGCGTGCTTTGAATTGCGCCGGGCCGTCGACTTGTTCGTGAACGGAAGTTGTGTGAAGACATTAAGCAATCGGATGGGTTGAATCGAAGAACGAAAAAATCGGAGAACCATTTCGATCTTCCGCTGCCTGCACTTGCATGCTGATCGGAAGCAACGCGAGAATTTCAGGAAATCGAGTAACAAAGTGTGACATTCTCGTCTTAATCTTGTCTTAATTATTGCCGCTCCGGCTTCGCCCGCTGGTCGGCGATTTTGTCCTGATAATCCTGCACGAGATTCTCCAGTTTCACCCGAGCGATGCCCGTAAATGGCTCGCGTGCGGCCAGCGCGTCACCGAGTCCAAATTTCTCGTAACGTGTCAAAATTTCGTTGCCGAGTTTGAACAACTCCGCGTTTTTCCGTTCTCGATCTTCGAGCTTGTGCTTAAGAACAATCGACTCGCCAGCCAGCTTTGCGCGTTCCGCTTCCGTTTTCTGCGCAGTGGCAGTGACCTGTTCGTAGCCGGCTTTCCATTTACCAAGCGCCTCCTTCGTTTCGATCAGTTCTTTTTCTTGATCGCCGGCTTTCGAGTTAAGGGTATCGATCTGTGCCTTGTCGGTCGCGGCCTGTTTTGTCAGCACGTCGATTTTCCCGGTGAGTGTTTTCTTTTCCTGCTCGAACTGTGCTTTATCGCTGAGCAGGTTATTGCGTTCGGTTTCGTCAGAACGCAGCCGAAGCGTTAAAGTACGCAACGTTTCGCGCAAGCGCGCTTCATCGGCTGCGGTCGCATTTCCGGCGAGAAGCAAGCAGGTAACGGTGGAGGCAATGAATAATCGGATTTTCGGTTTCATTAGAATTTCGCGTTGAAGTCGAACTGCAGAATGTCGTTGCGAAGGGTGGGGCCTCCGATCTCGTCTGCACTCATCCAACGCAAAAAAATTGAGGTGCGAGATGACAGTGCGAGCGATCCAAATAGCGTGTAGCCCTTGAGGTTGGTGCCTGCGAAATTGCCGCCAAAGTCCGAATCAACAAAACCGTCGACAGTCGCATCCGACTCGACGTAGCGATAACTGATGCCAACATTCCAGTCCCATAGCTTCTCGAACGCGGGGGTCCCCGCCTTCAGGCCAACGATCCAACCAATGTTACCGCCAGCGAAGGTGCCCGGCTTACCATTGGGTTGATTCGGTCCGCGATTGTTGATCGCCTTGCTGTTGATGTCCTGCCAATTGAAGGCAACGTTGTTGAGATAAGCGCCGAACAACGATAGGTGAAACGGGTCGAAATGCGCGTAATCGAGTTTGCCATCAAAGTCCACCACGCGGAAAGGCGTAGCTAACCCAAAATACTGGAACTGATTGGTCGTGCCGAAGCCGTTATCGGCCGTCGGAATGATATCGCGGATCGGGAAGTAAGTGTTTCCATTCTGCGCAAATGATGGCCGGCTATCGTCCGTGTTACCTTGATCAGAGGCGGTGAGGGGAACGAATGGATCGGACAATTTGCCTTCTACATTTTCGAAATGGTAATAAGCGCCGGCGATTGTTGCGCTAAAATCCTTGTTAAACCGGAGATTGGTGCCGAGCTGACCGGCAAACAGGTATTTGTCTTCGCTTGAAAATTTGTCCGGGCGATTCGAAGAGAAGTTCAGTTCGGTATTGAAGATTGGGAAACCACCGACGACAGCGAACGGCGTCACTCCTTCGTGAACACGATACCTTCCCGATATCGCAAGGCCATCGAATCCCAAATCTTCGTACCACATAATTCCACTGGTCGTAAAAAATGGGTTGTCAAAACGGCCGAGGTTGACCTGGAAATCCCGGCTCGGTGTTCCTCCAGTTTCGTAACGCAGAAACGCGCGATCGAGCCAAATCTGGTATTTGCTGAAGTCACCCCCCTGCCCTCCATTGGCGGTCCCAAAGGACTGATTCGGCGATACTGGCGTGTCTGTGTCGCCCGTGGCAAGACGCAGGCCCATGGTAAAGCCATTCTCCAGATCCATTTCAGCGCCAACCCGCACCCGCAGACGAAAGCGCTCTCGGTCTTGATTGGCATTTAACTGCGGCGAGAAGGTTGTGCCGGTCACATCAAAAGGCGCTCCGGTGTTGATAGCGTTGAAACTCGGAAACGCGCCGGTATCGTCATTGCCGTCAGGAAAGAAAATGCCCTCGTATCTAATTCGAATATCCGCAAAAGGTGTTATGCGCGTCGCCCAAGCCGGGAAGCTTCGCGGCGCGGCCCAGTTTTCTTCACGTGCCTGTTCCATCACCTCCTGGCGGATTTCGTCGCGCAATTGCTGCTTTACGACTTCCGGCACATAAGTGACGCGCACCGCATCTTCCTCATCCAACGCTTCGCGTTCGGGAATGCCGTCCGCCGGAGGCGCAACTGTCGTCGCAGCGGGTGTCGTGGTTAGCAACGGCGGCTCCGGAGTAATGAGCGATGGATCGCTCTCTTCTGGCCGCGACGGGTGCGTTCGTTCCTTTGCTGCAAGTGTTCGTGCGATCACGGCGTCTTCTTCCGCCTGATTGATCAACTCGTCCGCATCCTCTTGCGTCAACACGCCGCGCTGCACGAGTCGATGAATGAGATTGATCGTGACACTCTGCGACGGCGTCGGCTTCGGCACCGCCGAACCCGTGGTATCCGCGGCGGCCTGAAGGCCTGGTTGATTAGTTGCGACGAGGTTGCCGCCTTCGAACGACATTTGCGGGATCGGATTCGTTTTCTGTGAAACGATTTCGTTCTGAGCCAAAGTTGGTGGGTCGTGCGCGACTCTATCGACTGGCGCAGGCGGTGGATCCGCGGCGAACATTGACAACAGTGCGGTCGCGAAAAATCCGACAGTAATGAACGCCGCGACTCGTTGAGCAAAACGTGATTTGGTGAAAAACATAATGAAAAATTGAGTCGTTAGTGAGGACGTCGCGCGGTAACGCGAAGCGTGATTGGCGCGGGCATCCCGGCTGGTGGCGGCTCCTGCAATTGCAGACCGGTCAGAACTTCGTCGCGAAGGGCGCTGTCGAGTGCCGGATCGCCGGTTGAGCCAGCAATCTGCGCGCGATTGATTCTGCCGGTTGCATCGGGCCAGACCCGAACGTTGACGCTCAAACTGGCGCTACGTGTCTTCCGATTGCGCCGGAGCGCCTCTTCGATTTTCGTTTGTACCTGACTGGCGTACCAACCCCACTTGCTGCCGTTGCCGCCGGGGCCAATTCGTCCGTTTCCCGCTTTGTCGCTCAGGCCGAAGCTATCTGGTCCGTCACCCTTGATGCCTGTTCCTAGTGGCGGCTCATCTTTCGGTGGCGCTTCCTTCGGCTGTTCTTCTTTGATCATCGGTTGTTCCATTTTTTGCTCGTCTTGTGGTGGCAGCGGAGGCGGCGTCATTTGCTGCGGCGGAGGTGGTGGCGGCGGCAAACTGACCATGGTGATTGGGTCGCGACGCGACGATCCACCTCCACTCGACGCGAGTTTCGCGACAACGATGACGCACACGAGCAATACTCCCGTAACGATGATCGCGACGCGGTATCGTCGCAGGAAATTCTGCGGCGGTGGTTCAAGTTCATCATCGAAATCCATCCTTTTCTCGCGCGCCGCTACTTGCCTTGCGGTTTTGTCGCCAAACCCACCTGGGAAATTCCCAGCCGTCCGATTACATCGAGCACATCCATCACAGCCTGGTATTGCGTGAGGCTGTCGCCTCTAACGACCACTGGAAAATCCGGTGTCTGCGCTTTTTGAGAATTCAGTCGCTGCTCAAGCTCGGGAATCGTGACTGGAATGGTGTCGAGGAAAATTTTGCCCTCGTTGTTGATCGTGATCGCCTTCGTTTGCGGCTTCGCCAGGCTGGGCGAAGTGCTCGCTTTGGGCAGGTTCACTTTCAAACCCTGCACCGTCGCCGTCGTCATCAGGATGAAGATGACGAGGAGCACGTAAGCGAGGTCCAACATCGGCGTGATGTTGATATCGTCGTACGGTTTATCGCCTTGAACTTGCATGGTTAGTGATTGTCGATCATGCGATCAGCTCCAACGGCATCTCGCTCCCCACGCGATCGCGCGCGCCATTCGTGCGTCCGCCGTAGTACTCCGCGATTTTGGTGACGAACTCGTCGACGAAAACTTGCATGTCGCTCGTGGCGTCCTTGACGCGTGACAACAAATAATTGTAACCAAACAAGGCGGGAATCGCGACGATCAGGCCGGCAACGGTTGCGGCAAGAGCGGCGGCAATGCCGGGTGCAATTGCGTTCACGTTCACATCGCCCTGCGCGGCTATGGCGGCAAAGGTGATCATGACGCCGATGACCGTCCCGAGAAGTCCGAGAAATGGGCCGCCGGAAATCGCGATTGTCAGCAGGACCATCAAGCGATTCAGTTTCTGCGATTCGCGGACGAGGCCACCGTCGAGACTCGCGCGAATCGCCTGGATCGAGCGCGCGGAAAGGATGTGCAATTCCGCTGCTCCCTCTACAGCCAGACGATGGCGGATCTCTTCTGCGCCAATTTTGTAAATGCGATAAACGGACGCGTTCTTTACAATCTGCCGTTCTCGTGCGTCGATGCGCCCGCCCAGCGTGATGACTTTGCGGGCATCCGCGTCACCAAGAAAACTCAGATCCGCGGCAACATGTTTCCAGTCGGCAAAGAATTGCGCGTTGCCTTTCGTCGCCGCTGCCAGATAACGCGCCTTATTTACCATCACGACCCAGCTGATGGCTGACATCACGACGAGAATGCAGATGACGAACCAGCCGTCTGCGGTGAGTGAACGCAGGATTACGCCGACGTAGCCGCCGCTGAACCAACTCGATGCTTGTTCGTCCTGTCCAAAGCTAAGGAGCTTCGATGCTTTGTCGGCACCCTGGCTGAGCGCAGCGACTTTGATAAATCCAATTGGTCGCACGACCTTGGAAATTTCTAACTCATCCATCTCGCCGGAGAAACCGGAGCCCTCGTTCGCCGGGTCTCCGCCGAGACTTGCTACGCTATTCAACGCCGGAATTGCGGCATTCAGCGTGGCCGTGCTCTGGCCATCTATATATAGAGTGATGGTCGATCCAGCCGCGGTGACCGCCACATGATGCCAACTATTCGGTGCCATTGGCGGTGCGCCTTGCGTTCGTTGCATCCCGCTGGCACCGCTAACTTCGACAAATGGAACGCCGTTATCGGCACCGATAACAAATACACTGGCGCCGTCGCGTCGGCTAAAAATGATCGCATTCGACTGCGCAGCGATCGGTTTGATCCACGCTGACCACGTCAGGGTTGCGCCTTCACTCCAGGTCAGCGATTCCGAATTTGGAATGGCGATCGTATTTTGGCCGTCAAGACGAATGCCGGGGCCGATCAACGCACCGGAAACGGGAACGCCGGGGTTCTGCGCGTTGTTGCCATAAGTCGTCGAATCATGCGCGGGCGCGTTGTTCTCGGCGAAGTGATAAACGAGGACCGTATTAACATCGTAAGTCCCTTTTGGATCATCGACACGCGTCGCGCTCGAACCGGCATTGCCGTAATAGAGCCAAACGCTCGTCTTTGCGCCCGGCTTCAAGTCTGGAATTTTTACCCAGACGAACGCTTCATTGAGCAGCGCATCGTATCGCTCGATGTGGTAAGTGAGCAACGTTTTGTCGTCCGCTGCGACAAAGCGAATGTCACTGCCGTCTTCCTTCGCGTCGGTGAATCGGAAATTTCCATCATGTAAACGAATCAAAATCGCCGTCGTGCCGATTTGGTCCGCGATCGGCGCGCCTGCGGTTGATGTGTCGATGTCGATCTTCTTGCGAATGGTCCAGTCACTGTTCCAGCGCGCGCGCGCATTGCTTACGAAGGAAAGCAACAACAGGCAAACGAGAAGACTGGCGAAGCGAGAACTGGAAGTGAAGAGATTCGATTTCATTTTTATTTAATGTTCGTGTTCGCGATAAATCAAAAATCAGCCCAGACCCGAAAGGTCATTTGCAAAGCAAACGCGGCCGTTCGCGTTTGACTGATCAGCGGTACAGCCGCGTCGAGCGAGGCGTTGAAATGATTTTGAAAGCGAATTCGATCACCGACGCCGACGCTGGCGAGACCAAACGACGCGTCCTGTTCCGGGAGCGGACTAATCAGCATGAGGTAACCGCCGTCCGCAAAAACGTAGAACCTCCATTCATTCGCGTCGGCCCCAAGCGCGCCGAGCAACGATGGAGTGCGAAGTTCGACCGAGCCAAATGCGCCGTTGTCGCCGAGAGTTTCGGCCTCGAGGTAACCACGCACAGTTGCAAGTCCACCCCCTGCAAATTGCTCGCTGCTTACCAGCGGCTGATCGGAAACCTGGCCCTGTATTTTTCCGAATACCTGAAACCCAGCCGGAAGGTCATGCTGATGGGAGAGGTCGCTTCGCAAATAGATGAAATTCCCGTGCGCGTCGAAACGATTAAGATCGAACTCACGCGGACTGCTGCCCATTCCGCGCACGTGAAAAGTCACGCCGGCGTTGGCACTTGTTTGTGAATCTTTCGTCGCCCAAGTCGCGCTGTAATTAGCGCTAAACGGGTAATAAGTCACAGGCGTAAGCCCGTCTATGCTTAGGTTCGTGAAGTGCTTGAAATCAAAACCAAAGGTGATCGAATGAAAGAAACCAGTTTCGGGCGGCAACGTGATGATGGCGCGTTCACCAATTACTTCGCCGCGTCCGGAGACCGCGATATCGCCGAGGGTAGAAACGTTCGATTCCTGTTTGACGCCTTGCACAACCAACGTGAGCCAGCTGGGGTCAGCGAACCGAATGATATAGTAACCGGAAAAAACTTTTACCTCGTTTAGATTTTCTGGTGAAAATTGAACGCTGCCGCCGATCGAGTGGCCAAGTTGCCAAAGATTATTGTAACTTACCGACTCGTTTACCCGTAGCGGAGTCGTGTCTGCGCTGTAGCGATTATTGAGCTCGACGCTGCCATGCAGCGGCATGGTGTCTTTTACGGTGAGATCGACATCTACCGTTCCAGGTACGACTCCCGTTTTTAACGATGGCGTGATGCGGCGATCCGGCCACTGATTCAGTGCGACGATATCGCTTGAGACTTCGTTGAAATCTGGAACGCCGCCTTCAGCGAGAGACGGAGCTGCTTCTTTGATTTTGTGAAGTGAAAAGTAACGTGAATCACGCACTCGCAAACGTCCCACCGTGTTTTCTGCTACCTTTAAGACAATGATGCCATGTGCAGCCCGTTGTGGCGGCACTTGAACCGAAACGGTCTGATAACCTTTCGCTTGATACGCTTTCTCGAGCGCAGCGCGTGCTTGCTCGACATCCTGCGCGGTTCGGCCAGGACCGAGATATGGGTACACGGCCTCCTCAATTTCGATCTGGCTCAAGTGATGAGCGCCGAGAACTCGATATTCCCGAATCAAACGTCTCGGCGCATCCGCCGTGGCGGGCGCAGACAGGGTTGCGTTGGCCAACGTGTTGTTTTCTGGACTAGGATTTTCCTGGCGTGTCGTTAAAGGAGCCTCCGCAGCAGCGCACTGAAGCCAATTTCCCAACAGCAAGATCGACATCGCGACAGCGAAAGGAACTCCGTTGCGCACATTGCGCTCCAGAATCCAAAAGAAAACGCACTGTATCGGGGATGCACGCACGCACGCTGATTATGTTCTCGCGACGAATGCCCTCAAGCCGACGGTTGTTACATTTGGAAGACACTAAGTGGCAAAAATGTGACAGCGATTTGAACTCTGATCGCGCCACTCGATTCTGGAGATTCTGAGTCCCGGTTTCCGTGACCAACACGCCCTACATCCTTCCCGAGACCAGCGAGCTACTGGGATCGCCATCTAAGCGGATGTGAGTTGTCACAGAACTTTAACCTAACGGTAACGCTATCGCCACGTTGCTGCGTATAGGCTGGCGGGAGTTTTGATGACAAAGCTCACACAACAGAAATTCGATGACGCTTCCAACGGACGTTTTGATGAATCGCTATTCCGCGCAGGTCGCCGCGGAGGATCACTCTAGCGCTTCATCGACCCACTTCTATATGCCGCGCCAGCCAAGCAAGAATATTCTCATAATCGAAGACGAACAGGATGTGATCGACCTCCTGGCAATACATCTTCTCAAAGACGCCACTTTCAACGTTTCGACAGCGACGAACGGTTTGGCTGGCTTGGAGAAAGCGCGCAGCGAACTGCCTTGGATGATAATCCTCGACCTCATGCTGCCAAAATTATCTGGCATGGAAGTTTGTAAGATTCTGAAAGCTGATCGAGTCACACGGCACATCCCGATCATTATGTTGACAGCGAAAGCCTCTGAGAAGGATCGCGTCGCCGGTCTTGAGCTTGGCGCCGACGATTATGTGACAAAACCGTTCAGCCCGCGTGAAGTTCTCCTGCGAATCAAATCGATCGAGCGCCGCCGAAGCGATCAAGGTGAACAGAAAATGGTGTGCGGCATGATCACGATTGACCCCCTTCGGCACCGAGTAGACGTGGAGGGGAAATTGATTCGACTTACTACCGCTGAATTCAAATTGCTTACCATGCTCATGAAAAGACCGGGCCAATTGATGTCGAGAGAAATGCTGCTCACCGGAGCCTGGGGCTACGAAACCATGATTAACACACGCACGGTCGATACCCATATCCGGCGATTGCGCCAGAAATTGGGTCGAGGCGCCAACTCTGTCGAAACGGTTCGAGGCTTCGGGTACCGTTTGCGCGAAAACTAGGCGCTCCGGTCGGGACTATTAGACGGTTTCGTCTCATAGCGAATTATTTGGATGCCGAATGCCTTCGGCGACGACCGCGTAAATCGCATCTTCGGCGATGTTCTTCGCGTGATTGCCGACTCGTTCCAGGTGTCGCGCGATGAATATTAGATTGAGGCGATCACTGATTTGTTCCGGATGAAGGACAATTTGCTTCGTTAGTTGCGTTTCAATCAGTCGACTAACTTCATCTAACTTGCGGTCGCGCTTTAGCAGTGAATGTGCGAGATCGACATCGGAATTTGTAAAGGCACTGACGCTGTCGCGAAAGAGAATCCTCGCCTCCAAGAACATGAGATCGATTGATTTTGTTTCGGATAGGATCCTTGAGTTTCCAAGCTTGCGCCCACGCCGGGCAATCTTGGTCGCTTGATCGGCGACCCGCTCGAGGTTGTTGCCGAATCTCATGGTCGCAATTACTTTCCGCAAATCCGAGGCGACGGGTTGAAACCGCACCAATATTTCCACACCGTCGCCGTCTACCTTTTGCTCGAGCGCGTCGATCTCGTCTTCGTCGGCGATAGTAGCGACGCAGGCTTCTTGATCACAATGGAGCAAACAGGCCATGGCATTTTGCAAACTTCGTTCCGTGAGGCTCGCCATCATCGAAGCATCCGCATGCAGAGCAGCGAGCGCATCGCCGAAATCGGTGAGGATATGTTTGGTCTCAGACATAGCCGAAGCGGCCCGTGATGTAATCCTTGGTCTTTTTCTCCTTCGAATGGGTAAAGATTTCCGTGGTTTCGTCGAACTCGATCAACTTTCCAACGTAAAAAAAGGTGGTCCGATCCGAAACGCGGCTCGCCTGATTATCGCTTTGGATTTGTAGTCCTCATATTAATAGAGCGTGCGGTAGCGGCATTCGTCCGGTCAAAATTTTTCGGGTTACAATTGGATGACAGTGTCAAGTGCTTCCTCGGAATCGATTGTCGAGGGTGGCCGAGATAACAGGCTATTTCACGAGTGCGCTGAGAGCTTCTGTTAGCGGGAAAGCCGACCAGGCGGAGATCGCCACGATGACTCCAAAAAGGAATAGTTCGGTTAGAAACGACCAACGTTTTTCATTCTCCGAAAGCTCGCCGCTAATCTCGCGAACCGAGCGAGGAGTGAACCTATTTCCGGCATTCCTTTCTGAGGGCGCATGCCCAAGCGGAACACCGTCATTCGATTTATAATTGTAATCGACGAGCGGAAATTGGGAGATACGAAGATGTATCGACTTGCAACGGCAAGATTTCGGATTGGTTAGTTTCGGTGTGGGCTTCATAAGTGTGGTTGGATGAAATGCTATTTTTGCCTGATACGCTGGCGAGAAAACCACGTCACGTTACGAAAGGTAACGATTAGGTGACGAAATGGTAATATGCGGGCCTACTACGCGAATCTGCTTTGACGGTTAGTTGAATGCGATTGCTTGCCTTTTTGAGCACAGTTCAGGATAATTGCCGGCCAAGGTCAGTGTTTATCCACGGAATCGGCGATTCCATGATTGATAATTACGCTGGAGTAATGGTGAGAGCGGTCCGCTAATGATCTTATGAGTTATCAGCTGCAAAGAGATGAAACTCTGGGAAATGGACTGCGACGAATTTGCCGCAAGCAGGTAGAGCTCGCGCTGGCGATCGCGACCGGCAATAAAGAAACGGAAGACACACCTGTTCATGCGACACGCAAACATTTGAAAAAAGCTCGGGCCGCTTTGCTCTTAGTGAGAAAGGAAATTGGCCGCAGTCTATTTAAGCGGCAGGACCATTGTTTGCGCGACATTGGCCGCTTGATCTCCGATATTCGCGACGCCGAGGTGCGTCTGCAAACAGTCCGGCAACTGCAAAACATTAGCCGGCGACAAAAGGGCCGCAATTATCGAAAAGTCGAAGAGGTCTTGATGATCGAGATGGAGAATTTCATCGCCGCGTTCGCCGAATGGCAAGCTCAAGCGGTTCCGATGTTGGAACGTATGCGTGACGACATCGACCACTGGCCGATTGAACACTTCGATCGCAGACAATTTTGCCAAAGTGTCCAACGGACCTATAAGCGTGGTCGCAATGCCCTCGCCGATGCGAAACGTAATCCGACCGCGGAATGCTTTCACGTTTTCCGAACCGAGGCGAAGCAACTCTGGTATCAATTGCGTATTTTGCGCCCGGTAAATCCGATGGTCCTAAAAGAGTTGACCGACGAATTAAGGTCGCTGGGCGATCTCCTAGGACGCGCCCATGATTTGAGTTTCCTCGGTGAGCGTTTGCGTCAGGAGTCTGGCCGTAGCGCTTGGCAGCACGAAGGTCATGAATTGCTCGCGATCATCGAAACCAGCCAATCGGATTTGCAACGCGGAGCGGCGGATTTAGCGCAACGATTCTATGCGGAACGGCCGCGCAATTTAGGAGCACAAATTTCGACGTGGCTGGACACTTGGATCGTCGCCGAATCTCCGTCCGTCGCTACGGCGCTTATGATTACCGATTCTGATGTGGTTCGGACGGTACCCATTTAGCGTTTTGTTGAGCCCTTAATGCGATGTACCCGGATGTGTTACCGAATGTAGGTCGTCAATCAGGGAATCGATCTTGCGCAAATCTTTGCGCCGACCTTTTTCGGGTCTCAATTTGCGTTTCCGCAACAGGATAGTTATATCGCGAATTTCCTGCACAAGTTCTCGGGGCAATTTTTCGACGCTTTCATAAGCCCCGATTTTATTGGCGCTTTCGGCCAGAGTGATTTCAAGACGTGCCGAATAAGCACGGAGTGTCGCCCGCAACTCCTGCCGCAACACGGCTATTTCGGAGGCGAGAATTTGCGTCGGGCCCGACTTCTCGTTTTTCTTCTTCATGCGCTGGATCCCGCCAGCGCGTTGGGCTGCCCCAGTGTCTTCAACTGTGCCTGCGGCAGATAAGTGACGATGTCGATCTTGCCATCGTAACCTTCCACAAGTGCGGAGCAGGATTCGACCCAGTCGCCACAATTGTAGTAGGTCACCTTTGCGATTGTTCGAATCGATGCGCTATGGATGTGTCCACACAACACTGCCTGAACATTAAATTTTTCTGCGTAATACACCACGGCCTCTTCAAATTTGCCGATAAAACTGACCGCGTCTTTCACTCGCTTTTTCGCGTAAGCGCTGAGTGACCAGTAACCGAGACCGAAACGCCGGCGCACGAAATTGATCACCGGATTGAGTGAGAGCAAGAATTGATAACCGATGTCACCGGCAAAGGCCAACCACTTTACATTTTGCACGACCGTGTCGAGTTCGTGTCCATGGATAATGAGCATGCGACGACCATCAGCCAGATGGTGTATGACGTGCTTCTGGACGGTGATGTTGCCGTAGTCGCCGTCGAAATCCCCTACCAACTCGTCATGGTTGCCTGGAATGTATACGACACGCGTGCCTTTGCGCGCCTTGCGCAGAATTTTTTGAATGACGTCATTGTGTTGTTGCGGCCAATAGCGGCTGCGGCGCAGTTGCCAAATGTCGATCAAATCTCCGACGACGTAGAGGGTTTCGAAATCATAGTCGCGTAAGAAGTCGAGCAGTGGTCCGGCATTCGCGCCGCGTGTTCCGAGATGCACGTCGGAAATCCAGGCCGTTCGTACTTTGTGGATTGACTCTGATTGGATCTCGTCCGGTCCGAAAGAGAAACGCTCGTCTAAGGAAATGTCCGAGGTCGACCTTGCGAAACCGTTTGTTACTTCCACTTAGATGCCTCGCTTAAGTGGCCGTTCAAGCGCAGATACTTTACGTTGAGCAAGAAGCCCACTGGGTAAAATAAAACACGTGCCGGCACGAAGTCATCGTAAGAATCGTGAAGATTAAGTTACGATCCGATGACGATCCGGTGTCACAATAGAGGGACGGCGCGATGACCGTTCTTGCACGAGTGTTCGCCGCGCAACTAGCAAGTGCGCTAAACAATGCGATGCGATAGACGAGCACGATCCTCTTTCGTTTGCGACGGCCCGAACGATGAAAGGCTCTCTGTTTTTTCCAGCGAAGGCGCGAGAAGAGTGCAGCGACGATTCCACAGAGTGTGCAGGCAGCCATCAAGATGAAACTTAGAGAAGCTCTCATGTGCTTTTTCTAAATGCTGGAGTTAAAAGCGCGAAGTTACATTCCTGTAACGACTCTGCGACATCGAGACGCGCACTACGTAACCGTAAAAGCAGACCGTCATCCAAATATAACCCAATTGTAACAACACGATGTCGCGCATTGAAGTAGTATCGACCGCATGAAATCGATTCGATTGCTTGGGTTGGTTGCGGCCTCCCTGTACCTTTGCACAACCATTGGCAACGCGGCCTCGATTGCCTACGGGGATTTTGGACCGGTCTCGCCGGGCGTACGCTTCCGGAGTGTGATCGAGTCTTCCGTCACAGATCCGGTACCTCTTTACGGTCCTCCGACACCGTATTCTGTCGGCTTGGATTTTAACCCGCTCGGATTCGGCGCCGTTGGCCTCGGCGGGAGCAGCGATATCACGGATGGTCAGCTCAATTTCGGCGTCGAAGGCGGGGTGAGTTCGGCGCAGCTCGTCGGCATCAGTTCGATCCGCCTCTTTGAATCAGGAGATTTTACGCTTGCCGGGCTTGGAACTGCCGCGACTCAGGATTTTGCCGGAGCGATAATGCGTATAACGGTCACGCAAATCGACGGCGTCAATGTTGCTCCAATCGCCCTCAGCCCTGCTAATGCTTCGGTTGGTTTCAATTTGATCGCTAATCCTGGAATAGTTCAGCCGTGGTCGCTCGGTCTGAGCTTGGATATCAACTCGCAGTTGACTGCAATGGGCCTACAATTCACTGCTGGTGCGACGAAGTTGGAAGTAGTCATCGACAACCAGTTGATTGCGCTAAGCGAAACGGACAGCGTTGCGGCGATTCTGAAAAAAGATTTCCGAATTGACGTTACCCCGGATATCGTGCCCGTTCCTGAACCTGCGTCTGCGGCATTGCTCGGAATCGGCGGGGTGATGATGGCAATTGCCGGGTGGCTCAATCGCCGCGGTGGGTTGCGCGCTTAAGAGTCACTTGCTCTGCATTAGGCTAGCGTCACAAGAATAATGCTGGCTGCAATGGCGTTGCAGCCCCTTTGTTCTTCGATATCGGACATTGGAGATGCCAAAAGTACTCAAATATTCTGTAAACCAAGGGGGTGCGAGGTGTGCGGCCGGTTTGCACTTGTTTTGCAGCAGCGCTGCAGAGCAGTAATCATCGGTCATCGCGCGCACATTGCAGGCCGGACGAGGCGACCCTATCCTCCGAACACGTAGTTGAATTCTCTTTTTGATAGCAGGTTGAAACGATTCGGGGCTGCGCTACTCGCGGGCGGGCTGCTACATTTCACTGTTGGTCTAAATCCGTGCTGGCCCATCGCCTGGATCGCACTCGTTCCGCTGCTCCTGGCAGCGTTTTATGCGTCGCGCGGCGAGACGCGACTGCTCGCTGCGATCGCCTCTTTCATTGGGCTAATGAGTCTTTTTGGTTACTACGCGGTCGTGGCTAGCTGGCTGGGCGGTCTCGTAATCGTTCTCCTGCAAATGCTCGAGTGGATGTTCATCGTTGACTTCACTCGCGGGATCGTGCGGCGTTCCGATCGCTGGTTCACGGTGTTCGCCTATCCATTGGTTGCGTCCGCACTCGATACCTTGATCTCAGCCTTCTCGCCGCACGGCACCTTCGGCAGTCTTGCTTATACGCAAATGAATGATCTGCCTGTCATTCAAGTCGCGTCCATCGCGGGGACACCCGGTATCGTTTTTGTTATCAGTCTTTTCGCTTCGGCGCTTGCGCTCGCCTTATACCGCAAGAAGCCGCGCACACAACCGCTGCGCGCTTATGGGATCTCCATATTAATCATCGCGAGCGCAATCGCTTTTGGCGCTTTTCGCTTAACGAATAATATGACCACGGAGAACGTACCAATCGGCATGGTCGCGATCGATGATTTTCTCGGTCCAGAAGTTCCGCGCGAGAAAGCGCAAGCGATTTGGAATGGATATAGCGAAGCGATTGCACGTCTGGCGAAGCAAGGCGCGCGCGTTGTCGTCCTCCCGGAAAAAATTGATGTCAAGGAACCCGCCGCGGCGCAGCGTCACGAGGCGCTGGCTGAAATTGCGCGCCGGAATGCCATCTATCTCGTCGTTGGCCTCGGGGTGCCGACTAACGCGGGCTGGAAAAACCGCGCATGGCTCTTTGATCCAAATGGCGACCTGCTTGCGGAGTATGACAAGCAACATCTCGTCCCGGGTTTGGAAGCCGCGATGACGCCAGGGCACGAGAATGTCGTTTGCGAAATCGAGGGGCACCGTCTCGGGATCGCGATCTGCAAGGACATGCATTTCGCTTCGCTCGGCCGCAGTTATGGAAAGGAGCAGGTGGTGGCGATGCTAGAGCCCGCCTGGGATTTTAATCGCGATGGGTGGATGGCGGCGCGCATCGCCGCGTTACGGGGAGTGGAAAATGGCTATGCCGTCGTGCACTCGGCGCGCGAAAGCATTCTCTCGGCCAGCGATCGCTATGGACACTTTGTGGCTGAGGCGCGCAGCCGGGAGTTGCCGGGAACTTCAATCATCGCGCAGGTGCCGATTAGTGAGCAATCGCCGACGCCTTACGCCCGTTTCGGCGATTGGTTTGGCTGGTTGTGCGTGATTGGCGCAGTTGTGCTTCGGCTCATGGCAGATCGCTGTGACCAACTAGGAGATCAAACGGCTCCACGGTAGAATCGCCGAGGCGCGCAGCGAAGGCTGAGCTAAATCCAGCGCGCGAATATTCGCTGTTACTGAATTGCCACGTCCTTGTCTTTTGTTTGCGCAAGTTGTTCGCGATAGGTCTGTAATTCTGTGGACAGAATTTCTTGTTCGTGCGATGCCTTATCAGGCTCGGTAGCAGTCCGGAGACGGGCGTAATCTCCGAGAATTTCGGAGACGCTCTTGCCAGAATCCCGCTGATCAAGAATGCGAATTATCTCTAGCACATCAGATCGTCACATTTCGCCTAACGGCGAATGTGACGAAAGAAAACTTCTGTAATCCAGAAAATCCTCGGAGCCTAACCCGAACCTGAATCGGTAGCTTATTTGGTTACGGCCCGATAAATATCCAGGGGACATTGTGGTTAAGAGTCAGTTCCAATGGTAGCTCATTTGGTAGCGCCTTAGTGGCTGAAGTCGCGCTGCAAGACCATTGCAGCAGCCCGGTTTTCGGACATTGGACACGCTAAAACGACTCAAATATTCAGCGAAGGTACAAATCTGTCCCTTCGCTAAATAATTGAGCCAAGCAATGAATCGCTCCGTCGTCAGATGCTCTAATTAACCCGCATCGCAGATGCAATCACATTGCATCGT
This sequence comes from Spartobacteria bacterium, assembly GCA_003167365.1. Lineage (GTDB taxonomy): Bacteria > Verrucomicrobiota > Verrucomicrobiia > Chthoniobacterales > UBA10450 > Palsa-1382. Next base: position 61,253 of record PMTM01000012.1, read on the forward strand.
TATTGCAGTGCCAGACAAGTTACAGCTCGCCCAAGTTTTGTTGCAGAAGCTTTTGCAGCTCGCGCGGCTTCATCACAGTGATCGTGGTGCCTTTCACGCGTAAAAGGTTTTTGTGGCGAAACTTGGCGAGCGTGCGGGATAACGTCTCGCTCGTCGTTCCCATCTCGGCCGCGAGCACGCGTTTCGTGCGATCCAGTTCAATCACGGCGGCTGCACCGCTTAGCGGGCGCGGACACCGCTTCAAGAGCCAGTTTGCGAGGCGCGTTCCCATGTCCTTAAGCATCAGATCGTCGAGTAACCCGACGAGCACGCGCAAATGCTGGCTCATTGAACCAAGCATGCGCAGCGCGAGCTCGGGGCGTTTACGGAGCAATTCGATGAAATCCGATTTCGGGACGAGCAAGACCGTCGTTGACTCAGTCGCGCGTGCATCAGCTGGATAACCGGCATCAGTCGCGAGGGCTGCCTCGGCGAACGATTCGATTGGGCGAAATAGATGAATGACCTGCTCCTTCCCGGCGACGTTGACGCGGTGGATATTGATCGCGCCTTTTTGCACGATGTAAAAACCTTCGGCTCGCGCTCCTTCACGAAAAAGGTAATCGCCCTTCGCGAGGTGCTTCGGAACGATGAATGAGGCGATGGTCGCAATATCAACCGTTGGCAGACCCATGAAAAGCTGACAACTACGCAGCGTGTTTTCGACGATAGCCTGCCTGAATTTGGTCGCTTCCAGCGGCATTCCGGGAAGCTATCTGTCCGCCTGCTAGTCGTCCCGCCAAAAATGTGTCACCCACAATCCACCCAGGTCGCGTTCGACGCGCGATTGAAAACCTTCGCTGCCAAGTTTTTCGATAAGCGGTGATGGGAGAAATGGCGCAATGACCGAAAGTCCTTCGCCTGGAGCGAGGTTAGCAACGCGCGTACGAATCTCCGCGAATGGTTCGACCCCGCGAGCAAGAATCGGCCGCACATCGAGTGTTTTGAATTTGTGCGGCATTTTGTCATTCCTCCCAACGGTTCAAACGCAGACCGGCCAAGGCAACCAGCGCCACAGTCCAAAACGCGGCGACCATGCTGAACCAGAGGCCGGCGTGCCCGATCCACCAACTCGCGAGCGGAGTTTTATTGGCGGCTTCGGCCGGAATTTGCTCTAGGGCGAAGAGCGCTTCGATCCGGAAGGAATCGAGCGGATTCAACATCAGCAGTCCGACCCAGAGATCGGGAAATTTTTGAACGAAATCCCAGCGCGCCGCGAAGAGCGCGACAAGATCAAAGCCAAAAAGAAAGAGCAGCCATGCACTCACGCCGGCGATGAGCGCCTGCGCACGATCGTGTGCGAGAAACCCTGCAGCGAGGCCAACAGCAAGAAACGCAGCGGCCAGGAGTAGCGTTTGTAAATAAAGCATCGCGATCCGTTGCGCACCCGATCCCGCAACCAAGCCGGGAAGAAAAAGCAACACCAACACCGCGCTGAAGATCGACAAGTAGGCAATGAATTTCCCAATGATATAAGCTGCGCGCGGCACCGGCTGTGCAAACAACATTTGCCATTCCTCGCGTTCGGCTTGCGCGCTGCTTGCGCCGGCAAGAAGCGCGAAAAGCGAAACGAAATAAAGCGAGACCTGCAAAATCAAAAACGCAATGCTGTGCGTGTCTTCGCTCAAAACAAACGCTGCCGCTCCGCCCAGCAGCGACAGAACGGAAAAAACCTGAAAGTAGCGATTGATGAGCGCATCGCGAAACTCGCGCAGCAGCACGGCGCGCAATGGCGCGACCTCAACCAACGATGGAAAAAGGCGGCTCATTAATTGTCGATCTCTTGTGCGCATCGGGCGCGACCTGTTCCATTTCGTCGAAATTGTGCGGGAGGTTTGTCGGATCGAGTTCACGCTCGATTTTCCCATCGCGACAAAGCAGGCAGCGATGCGCGACGTTGTTCCATTCTCGCACCAGATGCGTGGTGACAAGGACGGTCTTGCCGCGTTCGGCTTCAAAGCGAAGCGTGTCTTGCAGTCGTTGTCGCCAGCCCGGATCGAGACTCAAGCCCGGTTCATCGAGCAACAACACTGGCGCGTCGGGCAAGAGCAATAGGGCGAGCCCGAGTCGCTGGCGCGTTCCGCCGGAAAGCGCGCTGGTGCGAACGCGCTCGAACTCGCGCAAGCCGGCGAGATCGATCACCGCTTCGTACCGTGATGCGGCCACGGCGCGCAGCCGCGCGTAAAAACGCAAAATCTCCGCGCAGGTCATACGCGGATGAAAACTCGGCCGTTGCGGCAGGTAAGCGAGTGATCGCTGCGCCGCGATTCGTTGATCGACGATGTCGATTCTATTTATATGCGCGCTCCCTTTTTGGGGGCGAATCAAACCGGCCAGCACTTTCATGGTCGTGCTCTTGCCCGCGCCGTTCGCACCCACCAGCAAAGTGATTTCCCGCGGAGCTGCGTTAAAGGTCATGCCGCGCAAAACAAGATTACGCCCGTAACTTTTGGTGAGGGCCTCGACTGCAATCATTATTTGGTGTTGGAAGAAATGACGCTCCGGGCCGCGCGTTGCGCACGTAATGTCCAGAAGCGCGAATTGAGCGGCGCCGGGTCTTCGATGTAGCTTGCGCCCGGCAACGCCGCGCGCTCCTCCGCGAATCGCAAGAGCTTCAGCGCGGGACTGTCGGAGAGAAATGCGACCGCTGGAAAATCGCGCCGCAACACGCCGAAGAGATCGAGCTCGCGATGCGGCAAGTCGTTGATCCCATCGCCATCCAAATCCAGTTCGAAACTATCGTCCCAAAAATTGCCGACGCCGTTCACAGCCCAGCGGCTCCCGGAAACATCTGAGCCGCCGGTCTCGACCGGATGCAGATTGCGCACAAAAATATTTTCCGTGAAAGCGTTGCCGTCGGAGTTCGAACCGAAGCGCAAGCCAATGTAATTATGCGTCACGCGATTGCCGACGATCCTATTTTCGTTGCACTGATTGAACGAAAGTCCGACGGCGTTTTCACTGATCTCGTTTTGTTCGAGCCGGCTCCGATCGCATGATTGAAAAATGAGTCCGTAAGCCCGGTGGCCACGGTTGTTGATGAAACGATTGCCGCGCACGACCAGTTCTTTCGAAAACATGATCGCGGCGCCGGCCGCGTTCTCGGAGAAGGTGTTGTTCTCAAAAACATTGCCGTCCGAATACATGTAATGCAGGCCGTAGCGGACGTGGTGGACGAGATTGTTTTCGACGCGCGAATTGTTCGTGAAGGAAAAATAAATTCCGTCGCGCGTATCGCTGATTTCGTTGCCGCGGATCAAAGTGCCCTCGCAATTCCACTGATGAATGCCGTTGCCGCGGCGATTTGCGACCAGGGTCGTGTCGCAGTTCTCCGTGCTCGTTCCGATTCCTTTTTCGACCGGCTCGGTGGAGGCGGTCAGGGTCGTTTTACCCTGGATGCGATTATTGAGAATTTGCGCGCCGGAAATTTTCTTCAGATAGATCCCATGGAGCGAATCGGCGATGACGTTGTTGTCGATCTTGGCGCGATTGCCGGTAACGAAAACGGCGGCGTCATCGTCCGACAATTGCAAGCCCGAACCGGCAATGCGCAGTCCACTTAGTGCTACGTCGTCCGCCGCGATCGTCACGACGTTACCGCGGCCGGCGCCGCGAATTTCCGCGCCGCGCTCGCCGACGATTGTGAGCGGTTTGTTGATCACGATCGGGCCTGCATGCACACCCGCTTCGATGCGAATCGTGTCGCCGGGCGCGGCGGCGTCGATTCGTTCTTGTAGCGTCGCGCTATTCGCGTGGTTTGTTATGCCAAGCACGATCGCGAGGCAAAAAATGCGCGCATTCATGCGGATTGTTCCTTTCGCGAAAACCAACCGGCCAGCACGATTAGCAAGACTGAAAGACACAGCAGGTAAGCGCCGGCCTGCGGAAAGCTGTGTTCGCGGAAATTTGCAATCTGTTCCACGCCGATCAGCCGCGGCGTGAAAGCTTTGATGTGGACCGGTGCGTGCGGATCGAGACTGTGACCGTAGGTGTAAAGCCGATACCAAAACGACGCAATTGAGAACGAGCCGAAGTAAGAATAGATCGCGAAAAGATCGACAACGTTGCTCATCTCGCCGAACACGACCGAGCGCAGGGTCATCAAAATAATCAGACCGAAAACGAACGGCATCCAGCGCATCTCCAAGAAATCCGCTTCCTGAATCGGTTTCATGCCGATGTAATGATTGAGGCCGTTGATCTCGTTGAGATGCTGGCCATTCAATCCGCCGCCCTGGATCTTGTACGAGAAGATGTAGAGATCGAGTCCATCGGAATATTGGGGCGCGACCAAATGCATTTTCCACAACGGAAAAAAGATCGATGCGGCAATGGTCACCGCGGCGGCCAAAAGAAGGAGCCGCGACCAGGGATTGAGCGGTTTGTGCAGAAACCGAAACTCGCGTCGAAGAAAAGTGGAAACCTGTTGGACCATTTTTGCCCTAGGGTTGTGAGCTTATCGTTGTGCAGTTGCTCCGGCGGGAGCTGGGTTGGCCGGTCCTTCGCCTGTTTTCCATACCACGAGGTAGCCCTGCATTTCCTGGTGCAGCGCCGAACAGAAATTCGTGCAGTAAAAGGGAAACACGCCGGTCTTGGTTAACTTCAGCTTCATCGTTTTTGTTTCACCCGGATCGACGGTGATGTTGATGTTGTTTTCCACGATGCCAAACCCATGAATCATGTCCCGCGTCTGTTCGATATTGGTCAGATAAATCGTGAGCGTGTCGCCCACCTGCGCGTCAATCCGGTCCGGCGTGAAGCGGCTGCGAATGGCGGTGAGCTTGGCGACGACTTGGTTGCCGTTGCGCGTTACGCCGGTCTGCGCTTTATCCCAAACGGCATTTGGATCCTTGTTTTCGTCTTTGGGATAAACTTCGGCTGGCTGGATTTCGCTGACCTTGAGAATCTGTGCGAAGTGCGGCTCCGGTTCGGTGTACGCTTCGGCAACCATTTTCATTTTGTCGCCGCTGATGTCGATCAATTGGCTCGACTCCGGCTCCGCCGGGCCGACATTGATGTGCCGGCCGGCTGAAAGCTTGTTCATGGCCACCAGCCATTTTCCATACGGATTTTTCGTGTCGCTGCCGGCGACGACAAGATGGCCGGTGGCGAAATGCGTCTGCACTTTGTCGAGCACGACTTTGTTCAAATCTTTTTTCTCTTCGCCACTCCACGGCGGCAGTTTCCATTTCACGATGCACGAATCGATGAACATCGATGTGTAGGCGAAACCTTTGCCGTCATACTGGGTGTGGAGCGGCCCGAGCCCGACCGGCACCTCGCCTTCCACGACTGCTTCGTATTTCAAAATCGGCACGCCGCGAAAATTGCCTTCGAATGTTTTGTTATTAATCGCCGCCTGGACTTTTTCGAAGTTCAGCACCGTCGTCGCGGGTTGCAGCTTTCCGCCGGCCACGACCCATTTGCCGGTGGGATCGACATCGAACCCGTGCGGCGATTTGCCGATCGGCACGAAATATAAAATGCCCGGAACTTTCGCCGGATCTATGATCGGCACGCCGTCCATCATTTGCGCTTTGCCGTCGGCGACTGCTTGCGCGGCTGCGCGCCAGTTCACGATCGCGCACAGGTCGCGGTCCTTCTGAGTCGCGTTCGCCTCGAGGACGTCGTGGGCCATGGCCGTGTTGTAATTCGTCCAGAACGCCCAACCGCTGCTCGGTCCTTTGCCGGTTGAGCCGAGGTCCCAATCGAATGGCGGTGTCAAAATCTGCCATCCCACTTTCATCTCGCCAGTCTGCGGATCGACTTTGATGCCGCTGACCATGCCGTTGAATTCTTTCTCGTAATCTTTCGGATCGGCCACGCGGCCTTTCGGCAGCGGTACCGAGAAACGCGTCGCGCACAGGATGTATTCGGTGTTTTCGGTTACGAACGAGGATCCGTGATTACCCATCGAATTCGGAATCGGGCCGAGAATCTGGTGTGTTTTGAAATCGCGCAGATCGATCCGCGCGATTCGATTGTTGGCAACGTCGTTTACGAACAGCCACCGGCCGTCGTATTTCGAATCGGTTTGCGAAAGAGCCGGGTGATGCATGTCGCCCCAGGCGAAACCGCCCAGCATCTTCTTCGATGCCTCATCGAACCCGTAACCGGTGCCCGGATACGGCGCGAACACGGGAATGGTGCTGATATGGCGCAACGACGGAAGGCCAGCGACAAAGACCTGGCCGGAATGTCCCCCGGAATAGAAGAGGTAATATTCATCTTTTTCTCCCGGCGCGACGTAAGTGGCGAGTGCGTTTGCGGTCCGGTCGCCTTGTGACGTGCTGCTGCTTTTCCCGCAACCGGTAAAGCCGGTCGCGATGACTCCGATCGCAAGCGCGATCCAATATTTCTTTGTTGTTTTCATTTTCGACGTTCCGTGTTGTCGATCTTATTTCACTGTCATGATGCCCTTGGTGCCCTGTGAATAGTGTCCCGGGAACGAACAGAAAAACGGGTAGTCACCGGGGATGTATGGCGCGTTGAAAGTGACGGTATCGCTTTCTCCGGGTCCGAGCAGCTTGACGTGTGCGATTACACCCTTCGCATCCGGCGGAACGTAATCATGCGACGCGTTCGTCGAGGCCGCATCCAGAAAAGCTTGGACGTTCACGTTGCGGTCAAGCACGACGAAATTGTGACCCATCGAAAATTTTGGCGTTGTCCCGACATTCTTTAGCGTGACGGAAATCTTCTGGCCCGGCTTCGCATCGAAAGCCGTGACGTCGTATTTCATTTTGTCGTCGGCGTTGATTTCGACGGTTTTGGGCGGCGCTTCCGGCGCGCGCGAACAACCGGTGATGGAAAATAGAAGCGCGCTGCACCCGAGCGCGATGATCGAGAGTGGCTGGTTAGATATTTTTCTCATGGCTTTAAGATTGGATTTCTTCGGTGGTCCCGCCTTGATTCAAATCAAGGTTTAATCGGATTTCTTCTGGACGTAACAGACCAGCGAACTCAATTGTGAGATGCGAAATTCGTCCCTCAGCGCATCAGTGACGTTATGCGCCTTGTTCGTTTTCATTGCCGGCAATCGCTCAGCGCAAACGGCGGACAATAATCTCGACCGGCATTACGACGCCCGCGGAATCATTCGCGGCTTCGCCCCCGATCGCCGAGCGATCGATGTCGAACATGAAGATATTCGCGGCTTCATGCCCTCAATGACAATGTCGTTCTCGGTGCGCGATTCGAAACAGATCGCCGGAATGCGAATTGGCGACGCGATTTCATTCCGACTGACCGTGACGGACAATGATTCGTGGATCGATCAAATTAAAAGGATCAACGTCGATGAAGTGCGACTGCCCGCACCCACTGGTACGCCGAAGACAAGGTCGACAATCGATAATTCGGCGCGACTGCGCGAAGGCGAAATGATGCCAGCGTTTGAGCTCACCGATCAGAGCGGCGATCAAATCACGTTAAAGAAGTTTCGCGGACATCCGTTTGTTTTGACCTTCATCTTTACGCGCTGTCCGATTCCCAATTTTTGTCCGCTGATATCGAAGAATTTCGTTGAGCTGCAGAAGGCAATCAAAAACGGCTCCGGAACGTTAGCGCAAACGCGATTGCTGAGCATTTCATTCGATCCGGATTTCGATACGCCGCAAATTTTGAAGGCTTACGCGGACCACGAGCAGGCCGACCGGAAAATCTGGGAGTTCGCAACTGGCGAGAAATCCAAGATAGACAATCTCACCCGCGCTTTCTCGGTTTATGTGCAAGCCGAAGCCGGCACAATCTCGCACAGTCTCGCCACGGCATTAATTGGTGAAGATGGGAAGATCGCAAGGATCTGGCGCGGCAATGGTTGGAGCCCTTCCGAGGTTATCGGCGAGATTGAAGGCAACAAGCAGCCGACCAAATAGGCCGATAGCAAACCTTCGGCACGCCAGGAAGCGGAGTCACTGTTTTATTCCTCCAGGTCAGCAATCGCGACCTTGGGAATTACTTTTCCCATCCAAATCAACACTGCGATGAGCCAGAAGATTGCCGCCGCGACGAGATGGACGGTGCGTGCTTTTGGCGCAAGATCGGCGACGTAACGTGAGAGCATCGCGAAGAAGATCAGCGCTCCGACAATGATAAAAAACGGCAGCCGTTTCAGGAACAGATGCGCATTGCCGCTGTGACCAAAGACCACTCGGATGGCGATGGTTAGGACGATGAAGCTAAATCCGCTGACGAACACAACGTGGAGAGCGCCGATTCGATATTGCGGCCAGAGCGCTTCTACTCCAATGCCGATGACAACCGTAGCAATGCCGACGCGTAAACAGTCACCCAGGAAACTGCGACCGCGCCGAGGCATCCTCGCGATGAGGTAAACCAGGATGGCGCCGAGTCGCACCCATCCGGCGATGGCGTTTACAACAATCGATTCGGTGATGAATGTTAGATCGACAATAACACCGATCGTCGCGGCAAAAGTCGCTCGCGTGATCCAACCTGGCGGAAGCGTGCGCGATTCTGCCAACTCGTCGGCACATGGGAGATCGAGCAGGCGCGGCAACAGGAATGGCGCGACGCCGAGAATCGGGAGGAGGACAAATCCCTGCTCGAGCAGCGACGCGCCGACGCGATATTGCGCGGAATAAGCTTTGTTTTCGAAGAGCGTGAGCAGGAGAGCGCCCGCAAATCCGTTTAAGAGCCCGAGCGCGACGAGCGCGAAATTTGGCGGAGGCGAGTCTTTGCGCCGCACGAAACGCTTGCCGATAACACAGAGAAAAAATGCGAGACAAAGAATAAACAAGGCGTCGCCAGCGCGATACGCCCCGCCAAAGTGAAAGCCCGCCGAGAGAAGATCGAGAGTCAAAAGCGTGATCAATTCACCCCTCGAGAAATGGCGCGTCGAGGTTATCCGCGGACCGGCCGTTCCCAGAAAGCCGATAATGAATGAAGCCATGAAGCCCTCGATCATCAGCCGCGCGTGAGCCGTCGCCGGATACGTGGTGATGAGTCCAGCGTAGTAGAGAGGCCAGAGCGACACCCCGACGATTCCGAGCGTCAGCCCAACCGGAAAGAAAAGTCGGAATGGCTCCTCGCAAAAGAGCTGAATCGAGCGATTCCGAGTTTCCATCTGTGCAGCAAACGGGCTTCGAGAAAAATCTCAAGCGCGAAGACGTAGCGAGAAAAGTGGCTTAAGTGATAATGCCAGCCCGGAGGTGCAGGCCCAAACCAACTTTGTCACCTTAAGTAACGAGGAAGATGGGTTTGCTTACGCAATGGGTAAATTTGTCTTCCTCAATGGAAAAAAATAGGGCGGTATGGAAGTTCTCTCTGTGATCTTCGTGATTGAGTTCGACGGGATGAAATTGTGATGTGAACCGCGAAGGCACAGGAGCGACGCAAGCCGTTACGATCAATTCGAATTATTACGACAACTGGTTTGAAGAAGAAGAATGCCAAGGTCAGACATTCTACGGTCGCATTGACGATTGGGCACTCCACACGCGCGATCGAGGAATTTATCGGCCTTCTTCAAGCGCACACTGTATCGCGCGTAGTAGATGTGCGGACGATCCCGCGCTCCCGATACAACCCGCAGTTTAACCAGGATTCGTTGGCAGATTCATTGAAGAAAGCTGGCCTGGGTTACGTTCACATGCCGGGACTAGGAGGGTTGCGTCATGCCAGACGCGATTCGGTCAACGTGGGCTGGCGAAATGCTTCCTTTCGAGGTTATGCGGATTACATGCAGACGCCACAATTTGAGCAGAGCCTTGAAGAATTGATCCAGTTGACCGAGCAGGAACGGATCGCAATCATGTGTGCCGAAGCGGTGCCTTGGCGTTGTCATCGCTCGCTCATCGCCGATGCCTTGCTGGTTCGGGGAATCCGCACAGAGGACATCATGAGTCCAACTAGCCGCCAGGTTCACACTCTCACGCCTTTTGCGAAAGTCCGCGGCACCACGATCACATATCCAGCCGAAGTCTCACGGAGTAATCTAAAGAAGCCGTCGGCCAAACGCTCGGGAGCACGACCAATCAAAGCAACCTGATTCAAACTAGAACCCACTCCTCATGCAGACATTCGACGAAGTCCATCGAGCTATCCACTATCCACCGGATCGCCGTTTCCGTGTCTGGATAAATCCCTGGTTCGTTGTTGCGTTTGCAGTTGTCGCTCTCGCTCCAGTCGCGATTGCCTGGGGACAATATCTCATCGCCGGGCTTCCAACGGAGACTTTCCAGCCGCCGATCAGTCTGGAAAATCCTCCGACTCCGCATGGTTTCCCCGTGTGGTTGCGATTGACCCATTTTGTGAACTTCTTTTTTCTGATTCTCCTTGTCCGCAGCGGACTCTCTATTTTGATGGATCATCCACGACTTTATTGGAACCGCCATTGCACGCCGAATTCGGAGTGGATGCGGTTTACACCGCTCGAAGTGCCGATTGACCGCTTCTGGACAGCGAAGGACGACGCCCGTTACATTTCCCCGTTGGTGGCGTTGCCCGGATACCGACACACCGTGGGCATGGCGCGCTCGTGGCATTTCCTCTCGGTTTACGGATTTCTTCTCAATGGTTTTATTTTTATCGCGCTGCTTTTCTTCACCGATCAATGGAAGCGTCTGGTTCCGGTTTCATGGGAGATTATTCCGGCCGCCTGGAAAGCTTTTGTCTATTACGCCACCTTCCATCTGCCGGCGGAACCAAACGGCTTCTATCAATTCAATCCGCTGCAACAGCTTTCATACTTCGCTGTCATTTTCGTCATGGCACCGCTGTCCATGTTAACCGGGATAGCGATGTCCCCGGCGGTTGATAATCGGTTCCCTCTTTTCCCAAAGCTCTTCGGGAGCAGGCAAGGAGCGCGATCCATCCATTTTATTTTGCTGATTGGTTACCTCTGCTTTCTGGCGATGCATGTGGGCTTGGTCGCCATCACTGGATTTGTGAGAAACATGAACCACATCGTTACGGGGCGCGATGACGCGCACCTCATCGGGATGATGATTGGTCTCATCGCCATTGGCCTCGTAGTGGTTTCCTGGGGCCTCGTTCACTTTATCGCATGGAAATATCCTCGTACCATGCAGCATTTATATAAAGCCATCGCCGGGCTATTTCACTGGAATGTGCTGAGCCGCCTCAAGCCCGATGAACGCTATACACAAAAGGACATTTCCCCCTTCTTCTGGCCGAATGGAAAGTTACCGGTTTCCGATAAATGGAAGCAACTCGCGGCGAATGGATTCCAGGATTTCAAATTGAAGATTGGTGGTTTGGTGGAAAATCCGATCGAGCTTTCACTTGAGGAACTTCGCGCGCTTGGCAAGGAAGAATACATCTCCATGCATCATTGCATCCAAGGCTGGTCGGGAATCGCGCAATGGGGCGGGCTTCCGTTTAAACGGTTGATCGAGATCGTCAAACCCAAGCCCGAAGCAAAAGTCGTGGCTTTCTATTCCTACGGCGAAGGGTTGTACGGTGGACAATACTATGACACCCAAAGCATGGAAACAGCGCTCAAGGCGAGATGTTTACTCGCCTATGAGATGAACCAAGCTCCGCTGCCTGAAGCGTATGGCGCTCCGCTTCGACTGCGCGTTGAAAATCAACTTGGCTATAAAATGGTGAAGTGGATAGACCGCATCGAATTCATCGAAACGGAAAAGACTCTTGGCAAGGGAGAAGGGGGCAAGAACGAGGATGATGAATATTTTGATATCTTGCCTAACATTTGAAGTGCCATTCTCACACACATCCACGCCTGCGATATGATCGCGTGCAAAATCTCTAAGAATGCGAGGATAGTTTTTGTGGGCATCAATCCGCATCCCGGTTCCTATCGGCGCGGCGTGCCCTTTTCCAACAACAAGATGTTTTGGTATTTGCTGAACCGGGCCGGGTTACTCCAGGAAGCAGAAAGTGATCTGAAGCTGGCAGACGGAGATCGGCGACGCAAGAGTTTATCTGATGCATTTTCCAATCCGGAGCCCGGCGGCGATCCGCGTGAAAGAACTTAGGGAAGTGGAGGACGCGAGTGATGGGATCTAGGGCCGGCAAGCAGAATCATGTTATTGCACGGACCACGCTGCATCCGGAACTAGATTGAGATTTGTGAACTGCCCGATTGTCTCATGGCGGCCGCTGATTTGGTTGAACATCCTCTGTCTGGATGCACCGATCGTCGCTATCAGTTGGCAATGGCTTTTTGCGCGAGTCTTCCGTGTCCCAGTCCCGTTAGGCGCACGCGAAGCATTGTTCCTCACTGCGTGGGTCATTTATCTGGTCGACCGCTTAGCCACTTCGATCTCACTTCCAGCTAATGTTCCAAAAGCAGCGCGAGAGGAATTTTGCTTCAATCACAAAAATGTCTGGGTCGGGCTGATTGCGGTCGGTGCTTTGCTGGATGCCGAGGTTATTTTCACAGGCATTGAGCGCGAGACATTTGTTCTTGGACTATTTTTGGGCGTGCTTGCCACTGCCTATCTCGTCATTAACCACGCGCTCAGCAGACTTTGGCGGGCAATTTCACTCAAGGAAGTGATCATCGGGTTTTTGTTCGCCGCCGGAACACTCCTCGCGCTCTCATCGCAACTTTCTCTAACGAGATCGACAATCGCACTGACTGCGCTCCTCTTCGCCAGTCTCTGCACGCTCAACTGCGTGAGCATCGCTGTGTGGGAACGCGATCTCGATCGAGCACAAGGAGGGTATTCGATCGCCACGCGCTGGCCGCAGATGAAATTGTATGCGCGTGTTGCGTCCTTCATTCTCGCAGCGGCGAGCGGCGTCCTGATCTTGTTCGACCGGCGCCTTTGGCCGATCGCGGTTTGTCTCGGAGTAAGCGCTATTCTTCTGGCCGCGCTTCATTTTGTGTCGATTGCCCGTGATGAACGAACGGCACTGGCGGATATGGTTCTACTCACGCCGCTTGTCTTGATGTTTAGCGGCAAAATCGTGTGAGCTTCGATCGTCTTGCGCGGCCTTATCGATTACTTGAGACCCTCGCCTTTGGCAATGCGCTGCAACGCGCTCGCACTTTTTGGATCGACAAAATTCCTTCGCCGAAGCGTGCCCTCATTGTTGGCGAAGGCAACGGCCGCTTTCTTTGCGAACTATTATGCACCCATCCTAAGATCGACATCGACTGTGTGGACGCGAGCGAACGCATGCTGGATCTCGCTCGCACGCGCGTCCGGGAAACGTGCATTGAGTTTCAGGAGCGCGTCCGATTCTTTCACGAAGATGTTCTGACGTGGTCGCCGTCCGCTTCGTACGATCTCCTAGTGACACATTTTTTCCTCGACTGCTTTCCACCTGAAGAGGTTAAGCAGATCGTCCAAAAACTCGGATATGCAGCCGCGTCCGATGCGATTTGGTTAATTGCTGATTTCGCGATTCCATCATCACAAGTTGCGGGAATGCATGCAAGGCTTTGGCTGCGAGGGATGTATTCCTTTTTTCAAATCACCGCCGGAATCAAGGTGAAGCAACTTGTCGATCCAACTTCTTGTCTGTGCGAAATGGGATTTGTCCGCACGGCATCTCAAGTGTTTCGAGCAGGGATGTTGAAGTCCCACGTCTATCAGCGCGGCGATAATGTAAGGCTCGCTTCCGCGTTGACCACAGATTCGCGGTGACAGAAAATAAAAGTTTTAACTTTGCGATGCAGACTGTCCTTTTAGCTCGGTAAAGAAGCGCAACGTAAAGTTGCGGTCGTTTTTGGACATTGGACATGCAGAAAATACTCAAATATTCAGCGAAGTTACACTTCCGTCCCCCGCCAATTGTCAATCTTTACCGCGACTGGCTGCTGTGTAGGTTGTTTCATCGTTAGGAAGCGATGAGCGACGCAATGAAATATGTTCTCCCCGAAAACCCTTATCGCAAAAAATTGCTTTTGCGATACCTCTTGTTTGGTCTGATCGGAATAGCCGCGCCGCTTTCTTCTTTCGCTGCTGACGTCCATTCAAATCTCGGTCTCGGACTCAAGCAACTGGTCGAGAATTATCAAAACAATCGAGCGCAATTTCGCGCGACAATTTCCGACGCGAAAACGGTGCAGGCCGACAGCGCGGACCGCGTGGTCGTGAATATTCATCTCGATGGGACAAAGCGCGTGGAAGATGTTGCCGCAGCTCTCGAAGGCCTCGGTTTGGAAATCATCGCGATCGATCCGAATTGGCGAAGTGGAGTCGTGTCGGCGTGGCTGCCGATTTCCCAGGCGACCGCTGTTGCCCAATTAGCCGGCGTGCGAAGTGTGATGCTGGCGCCGCCGCCAAAAAAACGGGTTGGCTCTGTCACGGCGGAAAGCGCGGTGGTCGAGCACTCGCAACAAGTGAACACGCCGGGGCTTTACACGCCGTCGGGAATTCTTGGCAATGGCATCACTGTCGGCCTCATCTCGGATTCTTATAACCAGACGCATAGCGCGAGCGCGGGTGTTACTTCCAAAGATTTGCCCGGCACCGGCAATCCCGATTACCCCACGCCGGTGGTTGTGCTTTTAGATGATGGTTCCGGCGGGAATACCGATGAAGGACGCGGTATGGCCGAGATCGTGCACGACATTGCGCCAGCGGCGCATATTTGTTTTTCGACGTCGGGCAATAGTCAAACATCGATGGCCCAAAGCATTCGAAATCTGCGCACGAATCCCCTGGCAAATTGCGACATCATCGCCGACGACATTTATTTTACGGATGAGCCATTTTTTTCCGACGGCCCAATCTCGCAAGCGATTGACGATGTCGTAACGAGCAGCGCTCTGCAGGGAAAGAAGGTCGTCTATTTTTCCGCGGCTGGGAACGAAGGAAATTCCGGCTATTCTTCCGATCTGAATCTCGTCAGCGCCAACGCCGGCACAGCGTCGGCCGTGGGCACATTGAATTTCACCGCCAGTCAGCCGCCGCTCGGTACTTACACGAACGGTTTTCACAACTTCAATCCCGGCGGCGCCACGAGGATTTGGACTAAAGTCACGACCGATTCGAGCGGCACCGCAACTGTCGTTCTGCAATGGGACGACCCGTTCGATACAGGCACCGTGACTACCGACTACGATTTTCTCGTGTTTAACGCCAACGGCACCTACAACAGCAAACTCAGCAGCACAGATGACAATATCGCCAATGGCGAGCCGATCGAAACGTCCAATCTGGCCAAGAGTACGACGTATTATCTAGTGATCGGCCTTTCGGCCAACTCTCCTCCTTCGCCAGCTACACATTTGCGGTTTATCTCCGTATCGGGCGCTTCAATTTCCGGTCCTGACATTGCCTATAGTGCGACATCGATGTTCGGTCATACGACAGCGGCGAATGCCAATGGCATCGGCGCATACGCTTACAACAACGGCCCAAATACAATTGCCAATTACAATTCTGGAATGGTGAACCCGCCACCGGGCGCTTATCGGCCGCAACTCGAAGACTTCAGCTCTAACGGCGGCAATATCACCATTTACTTTGACAACAATGGGAATCGTCTCGCGACACCTAGCGTGCGACAGAAACCGGAACTTTCTGCGTGCGATGGAGTGGATACGTCATTTTTCCCGGCGCCTGCGAGCAGTAACGATTACGACAACGATACTTTCCCAAACTTTTTTGGAACGAGCGCGGCCGCACCGACAGCCGCGGCGATTGGCGCGTTGATGCTCGAAGCTGCGGGCGGCCCTGGCACGCAGACCCCAGATCAAATGCGAACGCGCATGGAACAATCAACGTTCCCGCACGATCTCGATCCAAATTTTTGTCAAGCAACGGCCACGAACGGCACTGCCACGGTCCAGGTAAGTGCGAACGGAAACAATACCAACTACAGTTCGAGTAGCCCGAATTTTTTCACAGTAACGTTTAACGGAAATTCAGGCGAAACGCTCAACAAGTTGGTAATCGATCTGACGCCGACTCTGCTCGTTTTCGATGAAAGCAGTAACGGATTTCCGCTTACGGTCGGCTCGAATCCAAACGGTGTTTCAGTGAGCCACACACTTTCTGCCGACAATCGAGTGCTAACGTTAACATTTATTAACTTCGTTCCGGGCGATTCGATTTCGTTTGGAATCGACCGCGACTTCAGTGCCATCAATGCCGACGGCAACTCGGCCGATTATCTGGCCGGCGCAGACATCAACGCGACCATCGATAGCGGCACCACGCTTTTGGGCGCCTTCGCAAACCAACTCGGCGCCGGTTTCACATTTGCCGACGGTTACGGACTGGTGAATGCGCAGGCGGCGGTGGAATCCGTTCTTGGTCCGTTGCCGCCGTCGGCCAGTGTCGCGGCCAACCTTTCCACCCGCGGACTTGTGCAAACTGGTAACAACGTGTTGATCGGCGGATTCATCGTGCAAGGCGGCCCGTCCAAGAACCTCATTATCCGCGCGCTCGGGCCATCGCTCACTAGCGCCGGGGTTTCCGGCGCGCTCGCCGATCCAACACTCGAATTGCACGACCAGAATGGAACTCAGATCGCGTTCGATGATAACTGGCAGGACGATCCCAACCAAGCCGCGCAAATTCAAGCCGCCGGCCTCCAGCCGACGAATGCCAACGAAAGCGCGCTGGCCGAGACGTTGAGTCCGGCAGCTTACACCGCGATTGTGCGCGGAATTAACAACACCACTGGCGTCGCGCTTTTCGAAGTTTACGATATCGACAGCAAGCCGCCCCCATCGCAGCTAGCCAACATTTCCACACGCGGACTCGTGCAAACTGGTGACGAGGTGCTGATCGGCGGATTCGTCATCAACGGCAGCACTCCAACCAACGTCCTCGTCCGCGCGATTGGTCCATCGCTCACTGCATTCGGCATCTCGAACGCACTCGCCGATCCACTGATTGAACTTCACGACAGTCAGGGAAACCTGATCACGTCGAACGACAATTGGCAGCAGGATTCGTTGCAGGCCACACAAATTCAAGCGACGGGACGCGCGCCCGGCAGCGCACTCGAAAGCGCTCTCGTCGCGACCCTCAATGCGGGCAGTTACACCGCGATTGTTCGCGGCGCGAACGCCACCACCGGAGTCGGGCTCGTCGAAGTTTATAACTTGAAATAATAACTTTCCGCGGTTCGGCGTTGTTATTTGTCGATTTTCTAAGAACGACAATTGGAAAGATTCCCAACAGGCCGCAATCCAGGCGACGGGCCTCGCTCCAAGTAATGATCTCGAATCTGCGATCCTGGCGACGCTCCAGACCGGTCCCTATACCGCCATCGTCCGCGGCAAGAATAACACGATCGGGGTTGGACTTGTTGAAGCCTATACCGTGGACTAACCGTCTTCGGCGCCTCTGTCCTTGGACGGTTGCTTTTACAACTTGATGTAGCTCCGGCGGCGCCAGGATGATACAAGACGCCCTTGCGCAAAAAAATCATTCACTGTGCCGACGATGCGGTCGTCGAGTTGTCGATCGACGATGACGAATTAACCATTTGCTATCGCGCCGCGAATCTCTCCGGCAACAACGTTTATCTCGCGCTGAACACTCGCCGCGAGATCGGCTCGGCCGTTCTGCCATTCGATTGCAATCACGACGGCTCGACTGTTTTCCTTCCGTTCAAGGCAGATTTGTTTCTCTTCGCGGCGTGCGATCGCGCAAAAACAGAATGCCATGAGCGCAGGTGGAAAAACTGGAAGTGGAGCGATCGAGCATTGACCGAATCTTGCGGCGTTTTTTCGGAGAAGGATGCTCTCACCTTTCGTCTGCCGCTGAAGCAACTCGGCCGCGCCATCGAATTCGCCGTTTACGCGAAAGACCTCCGAGAAAACGACGGCTGGGGCAGGTTCTGGGGATGTTCGGACAGGAGCGGCGCGGCGGGCGGAGGAGATAAATACATCCCTAACTATTATGAGTTACATCTCGCTCCTGCCGCCAAAGAGTTCGTTTTTCCACGCAGCCGTCTCGGCGCCGATCGATCGCGAATGCGAATTTATCAATTGTTCGTCCGGCTCTTCAGTAACATAAACGAAATGCGCAAACCAAACGGCACTCTGGCCGAGAACGGCGCCGGCAAATTTAACGACATCAACAACGCCGCGCTCGACTCCATCCGCGAGATGGGCTTCACCCACCTCTGGCTCACTGGAATCTTGCAGCAGGCGACCGGGACCGATTACTCGAGCATCGGTCAACCGGCGGACAATCCAGATTTGCTCAAAGGCATCGCCGGAAGTCCGTACGCCATCAAAGATTACTTCGACGTTTGCCCGGATTACGCCGACAACCCGGAGCGACGTCTCGATGAATTCAAATCGCTTCTCGTTCGCATTCATGAGCACGGAATGAAGGCGCTGATCGACTTCGTTCCAAATCATGTCGCGCGCAGTTACAACTCCGACGTCAAGCCGGAGCTGAACTTTGGAAGCAAAGGCAACGACGGCGCCGGTGACGACAAGTCGATCTTTTTTTCGCCGAAGAACAATTTCTTTTATCTCAAGCCGGACGGCAATGGACCGCCCTTGCGTTTGCCGACAGCGGTCTCCAAAAAAAATGGAGGGACAACCTCCGTGTCGTCCGATTTGCCTAAAGGACGGGACGAAGCCCATCCCTCCACCCGCGATGGATTCTTCGACGAAGAAATGAATTTTGGCCGCGTGACCGGCAACAACGCCGTGAGTTGGACGCCCACGATCAATGATTGGTACGAAACCGCG
Organism: Spartobacteria bacterium; assembly: GCA_003167365.1. Classification (GTDB taxonomy): domain Bacteria; phylum Verrucomicrobiota; class Verrucomicrobiia; order Chthoniobacterales; family UBA10450; genus Palsa-1382. The sequence continues at coordinate 79,920 of PMTM01000012.1, forward strand.
AAGCTTAATTACGGTTTCGATTTTACCGGATCGTCCGAATGCGTTCGCGAATATCCGAATGCGAATACACCGGACAAACCCGTTCCCGACACCTGGAACAAAATGGATGCCGTACTGGCCTACTGGCAGCAAATCGGCGTCGACGGATTTCGCTGCGACATGTCGCACATGGTGCCGCCGGAATTCTGGAACTGGGTCATCGCGAAGGCGCGCGCGCGCGATGCCGATGCTGTTTTTGTCGGCGAAGCTTATGACAACGATCCGGCCAAAGTGCCGGGGGTCGATCCGGTGATTTCAAAACTCAACTGGGGCAGATCGAATGTGATGTTCGATCTTTTGAATGCGGGATTCACCGCCGTTTACGACGACCCAACTTATCGCGCGATCAAAAAAATCTACGAAGGGGGCGGCTGGGCCAACGATATCGACGATGCGCGCCCGGATGATTTTATTTTCGAAAACTCGCTTCGCTATGCCGAGAATCATGACGAAGCGCGGATCGCCGCCTCTTCGCAATGGGGCGGCCTTGGCCTGAGAGCCGGCGCGCCGGTTTCCGCAATCCTCTACGGTCTCTCGCGCGGCGCGGTCATGCTTTACAACGGTCAGGAAGTCGGCGAACCGGCTGAAGGCGCCGAAGGGTTCGGCGGAGACGACGCGCGCACTTCCATCTTCGATTACTGGTCGATGCCGGAGATGGTGAAATGGGTCAACGGCCATCGCTATGACGGCGGCAGGCTTTCGCGCGATCAAAAAGAGTTGCGCTCGTTTTACGGCCGCTTGATCAACTTGATCGGTCAACCCGCTTTTCGTGACGGCGTTTGTATTCCATTGAATGCGATAAATCGCGACAATCCGCACTACGGGCGTTTAGCGAACGAACAACCGAGCGGTCATTGGTTATACGCCTTTCTGCGGTGCGATCCTGAAAGCGGGCAACGTTTTCTCGTAGCGGTGAACTTGAATCCGGCAACGCCCTTGAAAGACGTGCGGATTATTTTCACGGAGGCCGCCATCGCTCCGCAAGACCAACATGCCGGTCTTCACTTTGTCGATCGCCTGGCAGAAAAGAATCCTGCCACGCTAAGATCGACAATCGCTGAGGCGATCGATCGCGGCGTTCTAATCGCGGAAATTCCGCCGCTCAGCGCCTATTATTTCGAGTTCAGCTCGAAGGCCTAATTCGATTTACCGGAGGCCACCTCGGCCAGGATCGCTTTCTGCACGTGCAGCCGATTCTCCGCCTGATCGAAAATCGTCTGCGCGTGCGCCTCGAATGTTTTCTCGTCGATTTCCTGTCCGCGGTGCGCGGGCAGACAATGCATAACCAGCGCGTCCGGCTTCGCCAGTTTCACAACCGATTCGTTGATCCAATAGGGCGCGAGTTCGGCCTCACGGCGCGCCTCCTCGCCTTCTCGTCCCATCGATACCCAGATGTCGGTGTAGAGCACATCGGCGCCGCGCACGGCTGCCGGCAAGTCGTCCGTGCAAATGACGCGACCGCCGGCGCGTTTTAGCACCTTCGCCTTGGGTTGATATTTCGGCGCCGACGCGATCCGCAATTCAAAATCAAGTTTGTTCGCCGCGAAAAGCCATGACCGCGCCGTATTGGACGCGCCGTCGCCCACAAATGTCACAACCCTCCCGGCAATGCTTTTCCGTTTTTCTTCAATTGTGAAAATGTCGCCCAGAATCTGGCAGGGATGTTCGTCATCGGTCAGCGCGTTAATCGTGGGTATACCGGAAAATTCCGCGAACTCTTCGATATCAGCCTGCGCGTAAGTGCGAATGACCGCCCCATGGACCATGCGACCGAGCACCCGCGCGGTGTCCTTGATCAGTTCGCCGCGCCCGAGCTGGGCGTCAGTTGCGTTGAGATAAATCGAATTGCCGCCGAGCTCGCGAATACCCACTTCAAACGAAACCCGCGTGCGCGTCGACGGCTTGGAAAAAATCAGGGCCCAGGTTTGTCCGACCAGCGGTTTCTTCGAATTCTTTTCACGGTTCTTTTTGTAATCGGCCGTGGCGCGAAGAATTCGGACGATCTCGTCGCGCGAAAGTTGTTCAATGCTGAGAAGATGTTTCATCGATTATACGGCCGCGATTCTTTGCCAAGACGGTTTTTCAAAAAAATCAGCCACGGATTCACACAAGTGAAACACAGATAATCTTCACTAGGAATCCAAAATCCGTGTTATCCGCTGCCTGCCCGCCGTGGCGGGTAATCCGCGGTTCATGTTTCTGAATCTGTGCGCATCTGTGGCTAAGTCTCCTTCGCCAGATCGACAATTACATTTTCGATCGCGCGCAATCCTTCTTCCGCTTCACTTCGTTTGAGATTGAGCGCCGGCAACAGTCGAATCACTGAAGTCGCCGCCGGAACGGTCAGGATTCCGCCTGTGTGCAATCGATTCACAATTTGAATAGCGGGGGATTTCTCTTCGCGCCCAAATACGGCTGCATCAGGAACAAATTCAAGGCCGATCATCAGGCCAAAGCCGCGCGCTGCGCGCAGAATCTTTGGGTGTTTCTTAACAAGACCTTGTAACTCGCTCAGCAAAAACTCGCCAATCTTACGCGCATTCTCCGCCAGATCGTCCCGCTCGATCACATCGAGAATTCGTAGTGCAACCGCGCAGGCGAGCGGCGTTCCGCCAAAAGTCGTGGCATGCGTGCCAGCCGACAAAACGTCCGCATACTTTTCGCGCACCCAAAACGCGCCCATCGGAAATCCGCCGCCCAACGATTTGGCCATGGAAACGCCATCGGGCAAGCAGGGCGCCCCCTCCAAGATCCGCTGCCAGCTTTGAAATTTTCCCGTGCGAAAATGTCCGGCCTGCACTTCGTCGAAGAGCAAAAGCAAATTGTGCTCGTCACAGAGTTTGCGCAGACCAAGCAAATACTCCGGCGTCGCGATGGTGATTCCGCTCTCGCCTTGAATCGGTTCGATCAGAATGGCGATGGTCGATTTGGTGATGGCCGCTCGCATCGCCTCAAGATCGTTGAACGGCACGTGCTTAAATCCCGCCACCGCGGGCTCGAATCCTTTCTTAACTTTCGCCTGACCGGTCGCGGCGATCCCGGCCAGGGTGCGGCCATGAAATGAATCGACCGTCGTGATGATTTCGTAACGGTTTTCGTCGTGCCCGAATTTGCGGGCAAACTTGAATAGGCCTTCGTTCGCTTCCGCGCCGCTGTTGCAAAAAAAACAGCGCCCGGGCGCGATAAGATCGACAATTCGTTTCGCGAGCCGCGCCTGCAACTCATAATAATATAAATTAGAAACGTGGATGAGCTTGCTGGACTGCTCGGTCAGCGCCGCGGTGATTTCCGGGTGCGCGTGCCCGAGCGAGCAAACGGCGATGCCGCCGGCTAGATCCAGATACCGCTTCCCGTTTGCATCCCAAACATAACTTCCTTCACCGCGCTCAAGCACGAGATCAAACCGCGTGTACGATGGAACAACAAAGTTTTCGAATGCGTCGCGAATCTCATTCTGATTGGGACGCTGGACGTTGGACGTTTGCCAGTCCGGCTCGGACCGTCGGGCGTTTTCTTCTTCTGACTTCACAGCACCACCTCCGTGCCGACACCCGCGTCGGTGAAAATCTCGAGCAAGACCGAGTGCGGAATTCTGCCATCGACAAATTGCACTTTTTCCACGCCGCTCTCGATTGCGGCCATCGCGCTGTCCACCTTCGGAATCATACCCTCCCCGATCACTCCGGTTCGTCTTAGCTCCGGGACTTCCATCAGTCGCAAATGAGTCATGAGCGTGTCGGGATCTGCCGGATTCCGCAAAAGTCCCGGGACATCACTCATGAAAACAAGCCGGCGCGCCTTGAGCGCAATCGCCGTCCTGGCCGCCGCGATGTCCGCGTTGCAATTGTAGATCTTGCCGTCATCGCCGCGGGCCGTAGGACTAATCACCGGAGTAACGCTGCGCCGGATGCATTCGCGCAACGGCTCGACATCCACCTCGCTCACTTCTCCGACAAAACCGAGATCGAGTGGTTTTCCATCTACATCGAGTGGACAAAATTTTCGGCACCGGAAAATCTCCGAGCCGGCAAACCCGCGGGCTTTACCGCCGAAGCCCTCAATCGCCTTCGTGATTTCCGGATTGATCTCGCGCGACAGTACTCGGTCGACAATTTCCGCGGTGGCGGTGTCGGTTACGCGGTAGCCTTGCACAAATTCAGCTTTCAGCCCGGCGGCTTCGAGCGCACGCGTAATTGCCTTGCCGCCGCCATGCACGACCACCGGATTAATGCCGACCGCTTCAAGGAAAACAACGTCTCGCGCAACGCGATGCCGCACCTCCGGATCCTCGGAATCCATGAAACTGCCGCCATATTTCACGACAAAAACCTGGCTGCGAAAACGCTGAATGTAGGGCAGCGCTTCCAGCAGCGTCGCAGCTTTGGAGATGATCTCTTCCATTTCAGCCTCCGGGAATCCATCGCACAACGACCACAAAGGACACAACGGATAAAAGATCGACGTCGTCCCCCTTTGTGACCGTTGTGCGAAAATTCTGCATCGTTGTCTAACCGCCGAGTGTGGCCGGATCGTTCACATCGCCTTTATTGAATGTCACATAATTTTCCGTGAGATCGGCTGCATACAGGACAAACTCGCCGCGACCTGCGTGAAGATCGACATGCAGATCGAATTCCGGCGCGGAAGTAATCTTGGCGAGTTTCTGCAACGAGACATTCGTCGGGTTTCCACGTCGAAAACCAAAAATCACTTTGCGATCTCCGGGCTTGGCATAACCAACATCGACCATCGCTTCGTCAACCTTCGCTCCGGAATACCCAAGCGCACAAAGAATGCGGCCCCAATTCGGATCGCCTCCGCACCAGCTTGTCTTGACCAGCGAACTGTTTGCGATCGATCGCGCAGCGGTTTCCGCGTCGCGAGCATGGCGCGCGCCCCGCACATGCAGCGTGACGAATCGCGAAGTGCCTTCGCCATCACGCACAATCATCTTCGCTAATTCGAGACAAATATGATTAAGAGCAGCCTGAAACAATTCGAATCGTGAATTTCGAGCTCCAAGCTTCGAATTTTCCGCCAATCCATTTGCCAGCATGATCACCGCATCGTTCGTGCTCATGTCGCCATCCACTGTGATGCGATTGAAACTCTGCGCGATCGCGATTTCGAGAGCGCGCTTGAGCGAACCCGGCTCGATCGCCACGTCGCTCGTGATAAATGCAAGCATGGTGGCGTGTTTTGTTGCCACAGCCATTCCCGGCTGAATCATGCCCGCGCCTTTGCAATTGCCGCCGATGCGCACCCTGCAATTGTCGATCTTGAATTCGACGGCGATTTCTTTGCGCCGCGTATCAGATGTCATGATCGCTTCGGCCACCTGTCGCGCATTGGTTGTCGATCTTGCCAGCAACGGCGCGCATTCGCGGATACCGCGTTCAACGTTTTTCATCGGCATGGCAATGCCAATGCGACCGGTCGAACAAACGAGAACATCTTGCGCACTAATTCTTCTGTAGCGGTAGTCTGTGACCGCCGATTCTTTTCTGTTCCGGCGCTCGTAGAGCGCCGCTACAGCCTGCGCGGTAAGCCGCGTCATCTCTTCCGCGTCGCGCATTCCCTGCCGGCCTGTGCACGCATTGGCGTTTCCTGAATTCACCACGATTGCTCGTGCAAATTTTGTCGCGGCGCGCCGCGCGCTAACCTTAACCGGCGCTGCGCATACCTGATTGGTCGTGAACATTCCCGCGACCGCGGCCGGAACGTCGGAAACGATCAGCGCGAGATCGCGTTTCTGTCCTTTCTCCGAACCCTTACCCGTGCCGATTCGCTTGATATCGCAAAACACGGCGGCGGCCTTGAATCCACGCGGTGCGCAAATGGATCCGGGAATTTGTCGAAGCGAATTTTTCAAAGCAAACCGGCGGTCTCGTCGAAGCCACACATTAAATTGAAACACTGCACCGCCTGACCGCTCGTACCTTTGGTTAGGTTATCGATCGCGCTCATCACCACGAGCCGGTTCGTGCGATGGTCGATCTTCCAGGCAAGGTCGATGAAGTTTGTGCCGACAACATTTTTCGTGTCGGGCAAGCGTTCACTGGCCAGCAAACGAACAAAAGGCTCGTCTCGATACGCGCGCTCATAAATCGACGCCACCTTCCCGAGGTCGATCTTACCGCGAAGATCGACATACATGGTTGAAATGATGCCACGATTTACCGGCACCAGATGCGGCGTGAATTGAATCGTGACCTTCTCGTTCGCGACCTGGGAAAGCTCCTGTTCGATCTCGGAAAGATGCCGATGTTTCGGCACGCCGTACGGACGGATGCTCTCGTTGCACTCGGCAAAGAGATAATCAGCCTCGACCTTGCGGCCCGCGCCGGTCACGCCGCTCAAACTCGTGACCACGATACGGCCAAGATCGACCGCCTGCTCTCGCACCAGCGGGAGAAGCGGCAGCAAAATGCTTGTCGGGTAACAGCCAGGAGACGCGACCAATTGCGCGCCGCGAATCTTGTCCCGATAAATTTCCGGCAATCCGTAGATCGCAGTCCCGAGCAATTCCGGGGCGGGATGATCGGCGCCGTAAAATTCCTTATATATATGAGCGTCGCGGAGCCGAAAGTCGGCGCTCAGATCAATGACGCGCGCGCCAAGATCGACGAGTGATTTAGCGATTCCAGCGGAGACGCCGTGCGGCAACGCGAGAAAAATAATATCGGCCTTACTGGCGAGCGTCTTCGGGTCGACGTCGGCAAACTCCAGCGCCTTTGCTTTTTCGTGATGGGAGAATCGCGGAAAAATTTGCGCGATCGTTTTCCCGGCAAACTGCCGCGACGTTACGGCGACGAGATCGACATCGGGATGTCCGAGCAACAGGCGCACCAGTTCTTCCCCGGCATAGCCGGATGCGCCGATCACCGCGGTTTTAGTCTTGCTGCGGCTGAGAACAGCCGCCTCTGCGGGTTCCTTCACAAGGCGCAATGGGTATTCCGTCTCGACGCGATTGCAACGAAAACGTTGTAGAGGCGCTTGTGGCAGCGAGCGCCGAAACTCGATTAAACTTTTCGCTGCGCCCAGAGTGGCATAAGTTCCAAACACTTATGGATGCGCTTTATCTTGTCGGCGTTGCGGTGCTCGCGGTTTTTGGATTAGTTCTCGCGATCGTTCTTTTCAACTTCTTCGGTGTTTGGCTTCGTGCGCGTATTGCCAATGCGCCCGTGGGGATGGGAAAGATGGTCGGCATGCGATTGCGGCGCGTTCCAGTCGGATTGATTGTCGACAGCCGAATCACCGCGGTAAAAGCGGGTATCGAGATTCCAAGCGATCCGCTTGAAGCGCATTATCTCGCGGGCGGCGATGTCAGTCAGGTAATTCTCGCTTTGATCGCGGCCGACAAGGCCGGCATTTCGCTCGATTTCAATCGCGCTTGCGCGATCGATCTGGCCACGAAAGGCACCGGCAAGACCGTGCTCGAGGCGGTGCGCACCAGCATCAATCCAAAAGTCATCGACGTCCCCAACCCGGCGGCGGGCCGGCCCACCATCGATGGCGTGGCCAAGGATGGCATCGGCGCCAAAGTGAAAGCTCGGGTGACGGTGCGTTCGCATCTCGACCGGTTCGTGGGCGGCGCGACCGAAGAGACGATCATTGCTCGTGTCGGCGAAGGAATCGTGAGTGCAATCGGTTCGGCCGATTCCTACAAGGACGTGCTCGAAAATCCGGATCGCATTTCCAAAGCGGTGCTGGCCAAGGGACTCGATAGTAACACGGCGTTTGAAATTCTTTCGATCGACATTGCCGATGTCGATGTAGGCGACAACATCGGCGCCAAACTGCAGAGCGAACAAGCGGACGCGGACAAGCGTATTGCCCAGGCGAAGGCGGAAGTGCGTCGCGCCGCTGCGGTGGCGGTCGAACAGGAGATGCGCGCCAGGACGCAGGAAATGCGGGCAAAAGTTGTCGAAGCCGAAGCGCAGGTGCCACAGGCAATGGCGGAAGCGTTCCGCTCCGGAAATCTCGGCATCATGGATTATTACCGCATGAAAAACGTGCAGGCCGATACCTCGATGCGTGAATCGATTGCCGGAGGCGACAAACCGCGCGCAGAGGGAACGTGAGCAATGATAAGTAGCGACTAACTCCTCAACCTCTCAACTTCCGCCACGTGCATCTCAATAATTGGATTTTCTTTCTGCTCGTGCTGGTGGCGATGTTGTTCCGATTGCTGGGGCGCGCGGCGAATAAAGCCAGCAAAGGCTCCGACAATACCAACAAAAGATCGACATCATCGCCGCCACTTCCACGCGCGCCAATTGAATCGGACGACGCACGCATTCGAAAGTTCCTCGACGCGCTTGGCCAACCGGTTGGCTCAACGCCACCACCACCAGTGGCGCATCGAACGGATATCCCGCCGCGACCAGTTGCACCGATCCAGCCGCCATCTCCGTATCCGCGCAATATTCTCAGTCGCCCCAAGCAACAAATTATCCCGTCCAAAACATCTCGCGAATCGACGCCCGTTTTTGAAGTTCAAGGACGATCCGCACCGGTCGAGTCGCAGCCCGAGATAAAAGCGCCAGTCAAAGCATATGCGCCTCCCACTCCGCCGGCGATCGGCGTGGCCCGCAGCGAAACAAGCATCGTTGCGCTACTTCGATCTCCCTCTGGTTTGCGCGACGCGATCGTTCTCCGCGAAATATTCGGGCCGCCGCGAAGCTTGCAGCCGCTTGATTTTGTGTTGTAGAGGTGCTTGACGTCAGCAGCGCGAAATGGCGACTGCTATCATCAAAAATTAGCAACAGTGGATTTACTTCGCCTTTGCCAAGCACTTTTGGCGGTAGCCAAAAATCAAGAGGCTTCCCAAGCCAAAGCTTAATAGCAAGGTGCTGGAAGCAGGTTCAGGAACGTTAACGGTAATCGAATCGATGTTTGCGCTCGCGGGGATAATTAGCGCACCGTTGTCCCAATTGCCGATCTCGACACCGGTTTCATAGACTCCGAGCTGGCCAAACGTGGTAGTCCCGTTGTATAAGATGCTATCAAGAGCTGATAGGGTGTCGCCGAAGTAGGTGTTCGTAGTGTGGGCACTTGGATCGGTATCGTAATCATAAAATACATGGATTTGAGAAGAGCCGTTTAGATCCGGCCCACCAAAGCTGACCACCCCGATGTAACTACCGTCGGGTGCATAGAGATAGGTAAGCCAGTAAGGTTGAGTTCCAGCCGGTCCGATGGCAGTGCCGAAAAGATCGTAACTCGCGCTAAGGGTACCTAAAGTTCCCAGTGTAGGAAGCCCAACGTTAGCAGCCCTGACATAGACCGCCGGGGCGTCAGCTGTAGGTCCGGTTCCGGAGTCAGGCGTGGAAAGCGCGGCGAGGGCCGGAGTTACCCCGGCTGGAGGCACATATTGCGCGTCAGGAGCATAATGGTAAGTCAAGCCGCTAAGGTCGGTACCCGAAATGGTAGTCGCCCAGGAGGAGCATGCCATAAATTCCATGGCAGTTACACTTAATAGCAATCCGATATTTTTTATATTCATATATTCAATTCTTAAGCGCGCGATTTTACTCAAGCAAAATGACTGAGGTCAAGTCAATACGGCAAGATGTGTAAGATTCCGGATGTTCTTCGCTCCCGTCCGACGGCTCTAATTCCGTATCCGAACGCCAATAGCCGTTCTTCGAAGTTGCGAAAGCGTGCAGCTTGCCTCCGATCTCGCGTCTCAAATCAAATCCACAGCTGAAACCTACGCGCTCGTAACGGAGCCAACACCCGCGCCAGCGCGAAGCGAGACAAGCTTCGCCGTGCTTCTTCGATCTTCCTCTGGTTTGCGGGATGCGATCATTCTCCGCGAAATATTCGGGCCGCCGCGAAGCTTGCAGCTGCTCGAGCTGGTGGAACAACAATTGTAATAGGCTCGCCGCGTGAGTTGTAGCGCGGCGCGGCCGGAACATGTCGATCTTGCGGTGAAGCTTGCAACTGCGGTTCAAACTCCGTAATTTCCCGCCCGCTTCCCGCCGCCGGCGTGGCGGAACTGGCAGACGCGCTGGACTCAAAATCCAGTGATCGCAAGATCGTGTGGGTTCGAGCCCCTCCGCCGGCACTTCACGGGAATCAGAGCCCACCGATTCTTAAACTAGAGCTAACTCGGTCGCGCTTTTCGTTTAGCCCGTCTCGAGATGGAACAGCTGTTTCACCGATTCTCGTGAGAGCACGATGATGGTGAAAACACCGAGAACCGTACCGAACGGCATGAAGATGCATTCAATACCCGCAACGATGAAGGCGAACCAATAGCGTTGGCGCTTCGCCAGCGCGCGACCGGCCCGGATAATACAAATCGAAACGGTTAGGCCAATCAGAAAAAATAATAAACCGATGCCGACCACAAACCAGCCAATGAATTCTGGGGGCGGTTCTTGTCCGGGCTTATAGGCAGTGTGACGCTGAGCGTAGATGAAAAATGAGCCCATCGCTGTGTAGAGCAACGGGAAAAAACTGAAAAGCACGGCCAATCCTCCGACGATGTAGTGAAAGATCGATAAGAGACGAAGATGTTCGCTGTCCTGATTCATCGCTATGAACCTTGTTTCGATTTAATCCAGCGATCGACCAGCTGTTCGAGAACATCCAACGGCACCGGTCCGTTTATCAGCACCACTTCGTGAAATTGGCGGATGTCGAATTTGCTGCCTAATTGCTTCTTCGCTTTTTCGCGCAGCTCCAGAATTTTCAACATGCCGATCTTGTAGGCGGTCGCCTGGCTCGGCAGGACGATGTAACGGTTGATTGAATCCACACAATCGGCCTGGCTGTTCGGCGTGTTGTCCGCCAAATATTTGATCGCCTGGTCGCGCGTCCAATGTTTCGCGTGAATTCCCGTATCCACCACCAATCGCCCGGCGCGCCACAGTTCGAGCGACAATCGTCCGAAGTCCGAGTAGGGATCCTGATACAATCCGATTTCTTTCGGCGTCAGCTCGCTGTAAAGTCCCCACCCTTCGGTGTAAGCCGTGTAACGAAGACCGAATTTGCGGAACTTCGGAATGCCGGTGAATTCCTGCGCGATCGCGATCTGCATGTGATGGCCAGGAATACCTTCGTGATGCGCGAGCGATTCCAGTTCGTAGGTCGGATTGTCATGCATGTGCCGCAGATTGACATAAAACATTCCGGGACGTGAACCATCGGGCGCAGGCTGCTGATAAAATGCTTTGCCGGCCGAGCTTTCACGAAATTTCTCAACTGCTTTAACCTGGATGTCCGCTTTCGGCTTGGTCACAAACAATTCATCGAGGCGCTTTTTCATCGTATCGATGATCTCGACCGCGTTCGCGAGATACTTCGCCCGGCCTTCATCGGTATCGGGCAGATAAAACTGTGGGTCGTCGCGCATGAACTTGAAGAACGCCTGCAGATCTCCCTTGAATCCGACTTTCTCTTTTATTTTGCGCATTTCCCCGTGAATGCGCGTGACCTCCTTCAGCCCGATCTCGTGGATTTGATTGGCCGTGAGATCGGTCGTGGTCGTCCGGCGCAACGCGAATTCATAGAACGGGCCGCCATCGGGAAACTTCCACACCCCGGCATCGTCCGTGGCGCGCTTCTCCAAATCCTGCAGATACGCGATCAGTTTTTCATAAGCAGGTTTTAACGAAGTGGTCAGCGCGTTCTTCGCCTCGCTCAGTAATCGGTCGCGCGTAGCCGGATCGACATCTTTCAACGCGCCGACCTTCTTCGAGAAATCGTCCAGCAACGGACTGTTGGCTCCGGCCGCGTCGAAAGGTTGTCCTTGAATCACTTTCCGCGATGCGTCGATCACCAGCGGGAAAACAAACTTCGGCGGAATCACGCCGCGATCGGCGCGGGTTTGCAGATTAACGAGAAGCTGGTCGAACAATTTCGGAACGCCGTTGATCCGCGCGATGTACGCTTCCGCGTCTTTCACATTGTCGATCTTGTGAATGTTGATCAGAAACGTCGGCGTCTCGGAATGGGCGCCATACATTTGATTCACCGGATAAGTATCGAACCGAAAACGGAAACCTTCGGCGTCGCGCTGGACGTCATTCTCGAAAAGCTTGTAGCTGAGCTGGGTTTGCGGATCGAGCGCGTCGTAATCGAAATCGCGCTTCAACGTCGCCAGGTTCGATAATTCCTGGGCGAGATCGCCGGCAGCCCGCGCGTCCGAAATGTCATCCCACTTGTCGTAATCGGTCTTGAGGCCGAGACGCGACGCGACTTGGGGATGACGCGCGACGTAATCATCGAAATTTTTATCGAAGAACTCGTTAGCGCGTTTGGATTCCGTCGCGATTTGCTCAGGCGTGTAGGTCTTTCCCGCAGCAAAGCCTGCGGACGCGAACGCCAAGCAGATTATCAAGCTTACAATAGTTTTTTTCATAGCCGTTCCCTTCCTCGCACAACGTCCGCACAGGACATCCAGTGCTTACTATTGACAGGCTATCTCGCGTTTGGTCAATCTGCGTTTCGACTGTTGCGCCTTCCACCGATTGCCTATGAACGATTCCGTCACTCAAATCAAAGACAGCACGGCTAATCCCGCTCCGCTCGGGCTGCTCGCCTTTGGCATGACCACCGTGTTGCTCAATCTGCACAACGCCGGCTTCTACGAACTCAACAGCATGATCCTGGCGATGGGTCTCTGCTATGGCGGCGCCGCGCAAATCATCGCCGGCATCATGGAATGGAAAAAGGGGAACACCTTCGCCACCACCGCGTTTCTTTCCTACGGTTTCTTCTGGTGGTCGCTGGTGGCCTTGATCGTCCTGACCAAACTGGGATGGGGCGCGCCCTCCAACGAAACATCGATGGCGGCGTATCTGGCCATGTGGGGATTGTTCACCGCCGTCATGTTCGTCGGCACGTTGCGGTTAAACCGCGCGCTGCAAATTGTTTTCGCCACGCTCACGGTTCTGTTCTTTCTGCTCGCCTACGGCGATTTCACCGGGGCGAGTGCCGGATTCAAACATGTCACCGGTTATGAAGGAATCCTCTGCGGATTTTCCGCGATTTACGCCGGTCTGGCGCAGGTGCTCAACGAATTGTTCGGCAAAATTGTGCTGCCACTCGGCCCAGTAACAAAATAATCGCTGGCTCAGTATTGGGACAAGACTCAACCCGCCAGAAAATCCAAGCAAGACGCTCATGTGGTTTCTTTCTCCCACCGGTGCTTTTTGGGCGAGCGTTGGCATTATCTTAGGATTGGTTGGCACCTATTACTTATTTCGTACCAAGCTAACGATTGAGCCGGATGCGACTTTAGATCCGAAAAATCCCCTAGTGACTCCTTTCCGGATCACAAACGATGGAGTCTTAAGTATATACGATGTGGATCGCTCTTGTGATATTCGACTCATCAAAGCGAGCAACATCACAGTGAGTAACGTAAACGTGATAAATGCTGTTCCGAAAATCCCGAAATTAAGAACCGGCGAGCAAACCTCTTTAACTATTCCGTCATTTCCTAATCGGGTTATTCCGATTGTTCCGACACTTCCATTTGAAAACGTGGATGTGGAGATCGTCGTGAAATACAAGACGCTTTTTAGGCTGCAAAGGGAAATTCGATCTAGATTTGATGTCATGGTATTAAGTGACGGCTCATATCAGTGGTTTCATAAAGCGCTTTCCGAATAAGAAGGCATTGAGTTGTTTCAAGGGGTAATCACCCGCATTTATCCGTTCCAGAATTGGGACGGTGACATCCCGCAGGTGGGACATTCTTACTGAGTGCGGGTTTTAGCTCCGGAAGATAATGAGCTTTGTCTGAACACGTTATACGAAACATTTTCCTGTGGCATATCGCTTGCAAAGGGAAGCGGAGACATGGCCATGATCATTCGCGTTGTATTCTTGTTATTGGCCGCGGCATGTCCGGTGTTTGCGTTGTCCGAACAACACGCGGACGAAAGTTTTGATGTCACGGCGGGCGCAAAATTGGTGGTCGATGTCGACTTCGGGACGATCGACGTGACCCACGGCGCGGAAAATAAAATCGCGGTAAACGTTTATCGAAAAATAGACGGCCCCAACGAAACGCTCGAAAAAGAGTATCTCGCTTCCGCGCCGCTCACGATCGTGAAGGAAGGAAACACTGTCGTAGTTCGAGCGCAACGCGAGGAGCACCATAAGAATTGGAGCTGGAGTGGTCACACCACCATGCAAGCGCGCTACACCATTCGCGTGCCGGCGGAAATCAACGCGGAACTTTCCACCGGCGGCGGCGAAATCTCGGCCACGGAAGTGTCCGGTTCGTGCAAAGCGGATACCAGCGGCGGCGATCTCAAATTCACGCGATTGCGCGGTCCGCTCCAGGCCAGCACGAGCGGCGGACATATTTTGCTCGAGGCTTGCGATGGCGCGATCAATATCGAAACGAGCGGCGGCAAGATCGAATCACTTGCGGGTAGCGGTACCTTGAATGCGACTACGTCCGGCGGCTCGATCGCGGTGCGCAATTTTAGCGGAGACACCAAAGTGGAAACGAGCGGCGGCGCGCTCAATCTGGAAAATATTCGCGGCCGCCTCTCCGGCGAAACTTCCGGCGGTTCGATTACGGCAATCATTCCCGCGCCCGTGCCCGGCGACATCAAGTTGGAAACTTCCGCCGGCGCAATCGAGATCGCGGTGCCGCCGGATGCAGGTTTGGATGTAAAAGCGGAAACGAACATCGGCGGCGTAACGAGTGAGCTCCCGATGATCACAAAACACGCCGGCCGTGACGGATTACAAGGCACGATCAATGGCGGCGGCAAATCGATGGTGTTGCGCACTGGCGCCGGACACATCGTGATCAGGTCGACCAGTCCGGCCCATTAATTTTTATGCGCTAACCAAAATCGACATTTTCATTCAACCCTACTACTCATGAACGATTTCCGGTTTGCCGTACGTCAACTTTGGAAAGCGCCGAGTTTTACGATCGCCGCCGTCGCGGTGCTTGCACTTGGCATCGGCACCAACACGGCCATTTTCAGTCTGGTTAACGCCATGTTGTTCGCGCCACCGGTGTATAAGCAACCTTCGGAGATCGTGCAGCTATTCTCGCAGGACCGGACGAACCCGAAGAGTTTCCGCGCCTTCTCTTATCCGACCTACTGCGACATTCGGGACCAGAACAGTGTGTTCTCAGGCCTGATGGCGCATAGAGATACCGTGGTTGGGTTGGGGGAAAAGGGGAACACCCGTCGCGCGGAGGCGTTTCTGGTGAGCTCCAACTACTTCTCAGTGCTCGGAGTCTTACCGGCCTACGGTCGCCCGTTTCTGCCGGAGGAAGAAAAACCGGGTGGCGATCAACGCGCCGTAATCGTGAGCTACACCTATTGGCAGAAAAACTCGCGCGATCCATCCCTTCTCGGCCGTACGCTCCTGCTTAACGGCCACGCATTCACCATCGTCGGCATCATGCCGGAAGGCTTCACTGGCACCGTGAGCATCGAATCGCCGGAAATTTGGCTGCCGCTCGGAGTTCATGACGAAGTCGGGAATGAGCTTGGAGGCGTACGTAACCACTCCCTCGCCGATCGCAATATGAACAATCTTCTGCTCGTCGGCCGGCTCAAGCCGGGAGTCACGTCAGCGGCGGCGGCCCCTGCGCTCAAAGGCCTCGCGGCAAACTTGGAAAAAGAATTTCCAGTTGAACAAAAGAACCAAACATTCATGACGGCGCCGTTGTTCCGGTTCGGCGCTGGCACCGATCCCACGGAAGGCGATCCGATTACCACCGTTGGAACAGTCCTGACGGGAATGGCGGCTGTGGTGCTGCTCGTCGCGTGTTTGAACCTGGCGAACATGCTGCTCGCGCGCGGGACCGCCCGCCGCAAGGAAATTGCAATTCGTCT
The DNA here is from genome assembly GCA_003167365.1 of Spartobacteria bacterium. Lineage (GTDB taxonomy): Bacteria > Verrucomicrobiota > Verrucomicrobiia > Chthoniobacterales > UBA10450 > Palsa-1382. The sequence continues at coordinate 95,792 of PMTM01000012.1, forward strand.
CGCACTGGGCGGCAGCCGATCGCGCATCGTCAGACAACTTCTCACCGAAGGATTCGTGCTCGCGCTTCTGGGCGGCCTGTGCGGAATGCTGCTGGCGCTCTGGTCTTCCGAGCTGCTCATCGCGTCACTCCGCGCAATTCTGCCGATCGACATTATTTGGTTGAGTGGCCCCAACCCGGTGGTCCTGGGCGCGACTCTGGTATTCTGTGTTCTGGGCACACTTTGCTTTGCGCTCGGTCCGGCGCTCAAGCTCTCTCGCACGGCCGTGGTCGGAGACTTGAAACAACAAGCTGGCGAGGACGTGAGTCGCCGGCGTTGGAAATTTCTGCCGCGCAATCCGCTCGTCGTGGTTCAGATCGCTTTCTCACTCGCGCTGATCACAGCAGCCGCGCTTTTTATTCGGGGGGCCGCGAAAGCGGCTTCGGTCGAGACCGGATTGCATGCCGATAATACCTTTCTCGTTGAAGTCGATGCGAGCCTGGGTGGCTTCGATCGAACTCGGACCCAGGATCTTTATCGCGTTGTCAGCGAGAAGCTCGCCGGTCTTCCGGGCGCGGAACACGCGAGCATCTCGGCCACGGTGCCATTTGGACTCAATTCCGTGAAAAAAAACGTGCGGCGCGCGGGCGTTCACCCGGCTCCGGACGCCAGGCCATCCACTGCGGCGGAGGGACTGACGCTCGCTCCCTGGTGGAATGGTGTCGGCGCGGATTATTTCGCGGCAGTTGGATTGCCACTGTTGCGCGGCCGCACCTTCACGGCCGCGGAAGCGACCCAAGCCGGTGGGCCGGCGGTCGCCATCATCGACGAAGTCCTCGCGAAAAAACTGTGGCCGGATGGTGATGCGCTCGGCCAACGAATCCAATTCCCCATCCGGGATGATGCCCCGCCGGAAAACCCCGAGGACAGCAACGGCGAGATCAAACGCGGAGAGACGATCGAAATTATCGGCATTGTGCCGGCCACGAAAAACAGGTTGTTCGAGAAACAGCCGGCCGGTTCTCTCTATCTGCCCTTTGCCCGAAGTTTTCAAAGCGACGTGTTCTTTTTCGTCAGATTTGCTTCGCTCTCGCCCAGTAACGATCCCGCCACCGCCGACCTCCTGCGCCGGACGGTGCAAAGTGTCGATCCCTTGCTGCCCGTCATCGAGTTGAGAACGTTCGCGCAGCACCTGGATGGCAATCCGCAGTTATGGATCGTCCGGGCCGGAGCGGTCTTGTTCTCGGTTTTTGGTGGACTCGCTCTGGGCCTGGCCGTCGTAGGAATCTACGGCGTCAAAGCGTATGCGGTCGCGCGGCGAACGCGTGAGATCGGAATCCGAATGGCGCTGGGCGCGGAGCGCAAGACCGTCCTGTGGATGATTCTGCGCGAAGGCTTCGTCATGGTCGCGGCCGGTCTCGCGCTGGGACTTCTCCTTGCCTTCGGAACCGGAAAAATCGTGAGCAGCATTCTGTATCAAGTGAGCCCGCTCGATCCGTTCGCGTTCACTCTTGCGCCCGCGCTTTTGGCCATGGCGGCGTTGCTCGCCACCTGGCTGCCTGCTCGGCGCGCGACGCGCATCAGTCCGATGGCGGCTCTTCGCACAGAATAAAAACAAGTGACGTGTGACCAAGAAAACGCAGTGACTACTCAATCCAGAATCTAGAATCCAAAATGGTATGATGAACGACATTCAATACGGACTGCGCCAGTTGATAAAGCATCCGGCCTTCACCTTCGTTGCCGTAATCACCCTCGCGCTCGGCATCGGGGCTAACACCGCCATTTTCAGCGTGGTCAACGCGGTGCTCTTAAAACCGCTGCCCTTCCCGGCGCCGCAGCAGCTTCTCGCCGCCGGCATGATCAATTCGCGTAATGGCACTTCGCCCGATCAGCTCGGCTCGCTCTCCTATCCCGACTTCTTCGATTTCCGGGAACAGAATCGCACCCTTGCCGGCATCGCGCTTTATCGCGATCGCAATTTCGCCGTCTCCGACGAACAAGGTGCGCATAATCTTCGCGGCATGACATGCAGCGCGGAATTTTTCGACGTACTGGGGATCAAACCGGCCATCGGCCGTGGTTTCGTGCGCGTAGATGAACAGGCCGGCGGCGGGCCCGGCGGTTTGAAAGTGGTTTTGAGTCACGACTATTGGCAGTCGCATTTTGGCGGGGACAAGAGCGTGATCGGGCGAACGATGGAACTCGATCGCCGCCAATACATCATTCTCGGCGTGATGCCGCCACGGTTTCAGTTCCCGATCGATCCCGACCCGATCGAGCTTTACGTGACCATCGCGGACGACGCTTCGACTTCGGATGGATCGAAGCCGTCCACGGAACAGCGCGGCAGTCATAGCATGAAGGCGATCGCGCGCTTGAAACCGGGAGTGGCGATCGAACAGGCGCAAAGCGATCTCTCTACTATTGCGGCGAATCTCGAAAAGCAATTTCCGGATTCGAATACGAATTTCGGAATACTGGTGAAACCGTTGCGCGAAGACTTGATCGGCGATGTGCGAACCGGACTTTATGTTTTGTTTGGCGCGGTTCTTTGCGTTCTTCTAATTGCGAACGCGAACGTAGCCAATTTGCTGCTCGCGCGCGCATCCGTGCGCGGGAAAGAGATGGCGTTGCGCGCAGCCATGGGCGCGAGCCGCATGCGCATCATCCGGCAATTGTTGACGGAAAGCCTGCTGCTTGCGGGAATCGGCGGCGCGTTGGGACTGCTCTTCGCGCAATGGGGAACCGAGGCGCTGGTCAAAGTCGTGCCGGGAAATATTCCGCGCATAGGCGAGATGCACCTCGACGGCGTGGTGCTCGGATTCACGCTTCTGGTTTCGCTCACCACCGGAATCATTTTCGGCCTGGTGCCGGCGTGGCAGGCATCGCATGTCGATCTCAACAGCTCGCTCAAGTCCGGTAGCCGTACCGGCAGCGGCGGCGAACGAAAAGGCCGGTTGCGCAACGCGCTGGTCGTAGCGGAAGTGGCGTTGGCTTTGGTCTTGTTGATCTGCGCGGGCTTATTGATTCAAAGCTTCGCGCGCCTCGGTCGCGTGCAATCGGGCGTACGCACAGAGCGCTTGTTTACCGCACGCATCGACTTGCCGGGTTCCGCTTATCCGAAGAACGACAATATCATTAATTTTTTCCGGCAGTTGCTCCCGCGTGTCCGCGCGCTTCCGGGGGTGGAATCGGCCAGCACGATCTTGCCGCTGCCTTTAAGTGGGAGCAACATGACGACGGATTTCGACATCCAGGAACATCCGTTGCCGGAAGGGCAACGCGCGGCCGCCCCGGTGCGAATCGCAGATAACGATTATTTCAAGACGATGGGGATCCCAGTCCGGGCAGGCCGGGTCTTTAACGACAACGATCGCTTTGATTCCACTCCGGTGGCAATCGTGAACGAACGCTGGGCGAGTAAATATTTTCCGGGTCAAAACGTAATCGGGAAACAGATTCAACCCGGCTTTAGCGCGGATGATAAAGACGCGAAAATGCGCGAGATCATCGGCGTGGTGGGTAATGTGAAGCACCTTTCGCTGCGAAAGGAGGAAACGCCGGAGATGTATCTGCCGCAGACGCAGATCCCATTTAACATGATGACGCTGGTCGTACGCACGAGCGTTTCGAATCCGGCGGCGCTTACCTCCGCCATCCGCGGAGAACTGGCTGCGCTCGATCCGAATCTTCCCCTGACGAATGTGCGCGTGTTTGACGAATACATCTCCCGTTCGCTCGCGCGCCCGCGTTTCAATGCGCTTTTGCTTTCCATCTTTGCCGGCACTGCGTTGCTTCTGACGGCGATCGGAATTTATGGCGTCATGGCTTACTCGGTCGCGCAGCGGACAAACGAAATCGGGATCCGCATGGCGCTCGGCGCGGCGCAGTCGTCCATCTTCCGATTGGTCGTTGGCCAGGCCATGATCCTGGTCGGAATCAGTCTGGCCATCGGCTTGGTCGGCGCATTTGCTGCGACCCGCTTGCTTAACAGTCTCCTCTTTGGCATCGGCGCCTGGGACCCGATCACGTTTGGCCTGATCGTGTTGCTTGTTTCCGTCGTCGCATTTCTGGCGGCATGGTTGCCCGCTCGTCGCGCCTCGCGCGTCGATCCCATCATCGCTTTGCGCTCCGAATAAAAACCAAAACAATACATACGTTTTGACCTTCAGTGCTGAGCGCGACTGCTCACATACATGATTCAAAAGTTAAACGCCATGAAAGCAATATCGATTAAATCACTGGTATTGCTGCTGCTCACATTTTACGGAGTCGCCGGAGCACAGAGCGAGTCGCACGAAGGGATCAGTTTCTTCAACGGAACGTTGAAAGAGGCAATCGCAAAAGCAGAGAACAAGTTTGTGTTCTTCGACGCCTACGCCAGTTGGTGCGGACCGTGTAAAGCGATGGATAAAGATGTTTTCACGGACAAGACCGTCTCCGCTTACCTGAATGCGAAGTTCGTCTCTATCCGAATCGACATGGAAAAAGGAGAAGGTCCGGTGCTGGCGAAAAAGTACGCTTCGATTAACGGCTATCCGTCATTATTATTTCTCGATAACGGTGGAATGGCTCTTAAAACCCTCCTCGGCTCCCGGGATGCAGAAGAATTCCTAGCTGAAGCGAAGCTAGTCGCCAAGTAGTTCAGGGCGGCGATCTTCTAATGTAGCTAGTTGTGAGGCGGTGCATTCGTTTCGCCATTGGAACCGATGGCAATTCATAATATTGTGCCCTCGTGCAGTTCCCCTCGTACTTTCAATCGATCCGATTTATCCTTTCTTACTCGTTAAGGTTTTTACACGCAGGGGCTAGACGGGCGAACCTCATATATATATGAGGTTCTCGCTCTTAGCTCCGCGGTAGGAACCTGAATGTTCTTACGCCGATTGTGTCTGTGACGGATAATCTAGCTTTACCGGAAAAACCGTCTTGACGCGCATCCCCGCGGTGCCAGTTTCAAAAACAGAGCCTGGTATTTGACAATTGCCTATGACACCCGCTGCCCGCGTCGCTCGCTTTGTTTCCTGGATCGGTCATCCACTGGTTATTATCACAACTTCTGTCGGAATTGTTGTTGCGACACAGCTGCCGGCGAGAACGGGAGTTCTCATTTTGGCAGCGCTAGGAACGCATCAAACCCAATGATAAACCGTAGCTGCCTCGTCGCCCGAGTAATTCTCGGGCTTTGCTCGATCAGTTGTCTCAGTGGCTGCTCGGCTCTGCAGAGGCACTCGCGCACCGGCACTCCGGACGACGCATTTATTGTGTACTGGCCACCGCCGAATAATAGCGGGCGCTTGCGCCTGGCGGTGAAGGATCTCATCGATTTGAAGGGCGTGGTCACGACGGCCGGGTCTGAATATGTCTCCAAGAATGACCCGCCCGCCGCCCAAGATGCGAGCTGCATGGCAATTGCTCGCGCGCGAAATGTGCTGATCGTGGGCAAGACAAACCTCAGCGAATTCGCGCTCTCACCCTCGGGGTTCAATCGATTCTTCGGCACCCCGAAAAATCCTTTGAACCGAAGGACAAATCTCATCCCCGGAGGCTCATCGAGCGGTTCCGCGGTGGCCGTCGCGGACGGGTCGGCGGATGTGGCATTTGGCACGGATACCGCGGGGTCAATTCGCGTGCCCGCGGCTTGTTGCGGGGTGGTCGGATTGAAGACGACTTTCGGACTCGTTCCGCTGCGCGGAGTGTTCCCGGTTGAGCCGAAGCATATGGATACGGTCGGGCCGCTAGGCAAGGACGTCGCGCACACGGTGGAAGGCATGGATCTTTTGCAAGCGGGATTTGCGCAGGAGTACAAGGCCGCCGTCGCGGATAAGCCTTCGGCCAAAAGCATCAGGATCGGGCGGCTCTACCTGGATCGCACCGACCCAAAGATCGACCGCGCGATCGACGAGACACTCAGGCAGGCGGGCTTTGAAGTGATCAAGTTGGACGCAGCCTTTAAGGCCAATTGGGACAAAGCTAACAAGGATGGAACGAACGTGGCGGCGGCCGGCGGCTGGCTGAGCGACGGCAAATATGCCACCAAACCGGGTGTAGCCACCCGCACAAGATCGGTGATCGCTCTGGGCCAAATAGCATACAACACCACCTACCAGGACGCGTTGAAGAGGCAGGCGTCATGGAAGCGCTCGCTGCGGCGGGTTTTTGAGCAGGTCGATTTCGTGGCTTTGCCAACAATTCAGCAGCTGCCGCCGAGGGTGCCGCTTTTCCTGGGATCGCCGTTTTTTGAATCGCACGTGTTGAGTTTGCAAAACACGGCCGCGGTCAACTTTGCCGGGAATCCGGCGCTGGCGGTACCGATCCCGGTGCATGATAAGCGGGTCCCACTGACCAGCGTGCAATTAGTCGGACCGCGGTTCAGCGAAGCCGGGCTGCTCAATGCCGGCCGCTTGATCGAAGCCACGCGGACACAGTCTGACCGCGGCGCAGAATAATGCGAACGCCGGGGGCGCCGGAGAATTTGAATCAACGTTTCACCAAGGCATGTCTCGCTATTGCGGCACTGTTTCTCTTGAGCGCGACTGTGCAGGCCGGACCGGCGGATGAACTCGTCGCCAAAGGCAACGTTTATTACGAGAAGCTCGACGCGCAGGAGGCGCTGAAGTATTACCTGCCAGCCGAAAAGCTGGAGCCGAAGAACGTACGCCTCCTAGTGCGGATCTCGCGCGAATATCGGCACCTGATGAGCGATGCCTCGAAGACGGAGGAGAAGCTTCGGCTCGGCGGGATCGCCGTTGACTATGCGAAGCGCGCCGCCGCCCTGGGGCCAAATGATCCAGAAGCCCAACTGGCAGTGGCGATCAGTTACGGCAAACTGCAGCCGCTGGAGAGCACCAAGGAGAAGTTGGAGACCTCGCGCATCATCAAGAGCGAGGCGGACAAGGCGATCAAACTCGACCCGCGCAGCGATTTAGCCTGGCATGTACTGGGACGCTGGAACATGGGGTATGCCGAGATCACGGGCGTGAAGCGGGCGTTGGCGGAACTGGCTTACGGCAAGCTGCCGGCGACGACTTACCAGGACGCAGCCAAATGTTTTGAGAAAGCGATCGAACTGAAGCCCGACCGACTCATGCACTACGTCGAGTTGGGGCTGGTTTATTCTCACATGGGCCGAACGGCCGATGCCCGGCGTGTTATCACCAAAGGACTGGCGATGAAGGAGACGGAGAAGGACGATCCCGAGGCGAAGCATCGCGGAAAGGAAGAGCTGGCGAAACTTCGCTAAAAGCGGGCCAGGGCGAGAGACGGCCTGCGTCATGCGGCGGACGCTACAAGAGACCTTTCAGAGTTCGCAAACGTTTTCTCGATCGAGAGCGGTTTCATCGAGATTTAGCTGACTTCGGCAAGCCGGAATGGTTTTCATTCTTGAATTCCGGTAAACCAAAAGTGGAAATCGAGAATCTGGCCCGTATATTTACCGCCGTGCTCGAATCCGTTTGCCCCTCGCCGGAAACCCGGATCGCCAATCTGTTGACCTGACCCGATGAACGCCACGCTCGAAATGGAAGATTTGCTTGAAACGCATGAGCCCCACTGGGTCAGCCGCGCGGCATTTCCGGTGGTTGTGCTCGTTTTCTTTTTGAACCAAGCGCTCTTGGGCGCGGCCCTTTACCGCGACTACTTTTGGCTCGCGGTGTTGCTGGTCTTGAGCATCAGCCATCTGATGCACGGGCTATTGATCGGCTTCCACGAAGCCGCGCACGGGCTGCTGCGGAGGAACCGGCGCTGGACTGAGATTGATGGCGTTGTCCTCGGCGTGCTCAGCTTCATGAGCTTCAGCCTCTATCGCGCGGCGCATCAATCGCACCACGCCCACCTGGCCACACAGCGAGATGAAGAACTCTGGCCGTTTGTCATTACCAAGATGCCGCGCTGGCGCAGGATCATGGCCGCCTTTCTGGAACTCAACGCCGGAATCTTTTACACGCCGTTTCTGTTTCTCCGCACCTTCTGGCGCGCGGGTTCGCCGATTCGGAATAAAGGGTTACGCCGGCGGATATGGGCGGAACTTGCGCTAATGGTCTTCGTCTGGTCCTGCCTGCTGGGGGCGGTGGCATGGCTGGGCGTTTGGAAATACTTCCTCTGGATGTACGTGGTGCCGGCTTATCTGGGGGGGAATCTGCAGAGCTGGCGGAAGTACATTGAGCACATGGGCCTGACCGGTTCCACCGTGAACAGCTCCACCCGCAGTATTGTCTCAGAGGGGTTGATTGGGCGGTTCGTGTCTTTCACCCTCCTCCACGAACCATACCATGGCGTGCATCACCGCGACTCGGGACTGCCGCATGCGGAACTTCCGGCACACGTCTCGAAACTCGAGCCGCGGAACCCCGGGGAAACGCCTCCGTTTCTCAGCTACCGGCACGCCTTACTTCATCTCTTCCGCAGCCTGGCTGATCCCCGCGTGGGAGCGCAGTGGCGCACAGCCTCCTCATCCTGAACCGGATCTGGCAACCGATCAGGCTCAGAACTAATCTTATGGCTGTCCGGAAGCAGAATGCGGATGCGAGATTAAAGTGACCATGCGCGCCGCGCCCGGCAAAGGTGGCAATCAAAATCCGTGGTGCTGTTGCGGAAAACAGATGAAGAAAATCGCTGTCTCACCTGTGTTCGTGTCTACTCCGAGAATCATGCTAGGCGGGATCGAATAGCTTCGAAACAATGAACACTAATACAAAACTCCTATTGCTCATCCCAGCTCTCCTTTCTTCGCTGCCTGTGCTTGCGATAGAGGTAACCGAATTTGAGGGCGGCGCTCACGCATTTCCGGCGTTGTTGGACTCGGCCGGAAAAAAGCTCGCCGACGGTGACTTCTCTCAGTGGATCGAAGATGACCGGCTGCACATCAGAATCATTTATAAGTTCGGCCATCGCCAGCGCATCGAGGAGAACGCGGTTTTCCGGCAAAAACCGGAACTGATTCAGGACGAATGGTCGTGGCGTGAACTGAGAGAGGGGCAGCTTTATCGCGAATTCGCGGTGGATTTCAGATCGCAGACGGCGACGGCGCAGAAGCGTGACAAGGACGATCTAAAACATTGGTCCGAAAAGATCGACATCCAAATTGGTCGCGCATACGCCGGATTTGGTTTCGCGCTTGCGCTTCAGAATCTGCGCAAACGCCTCATTGATGGAGAACGGATCGAGCTGCAAGCAATCGGCTTCAATCCGAAGCCGCAAGTCGTCGCGGTGGAGCTTTCGCATGGCGGCGTGGACGAGATGAAAATGTCGGACCGCTCGCTCGAAGGCGACCGCTTCATCATCCATCCGAAAATTCCGGCAATAGCCAAGCTTTTGGTCAAAGTGCCCGACACGCAGATTTGGTTAACGAAACCGCCGGCCAGCTTCCTCCGGTGGGAAGGACCGATGGCCGAGCCTAATGACCCCATCATCCGCGTCGATCTCGTCCCGGGTGCTGAGAGCGGACCAGCAAAGCCTGTCGAAACAAACGAGGAACAGCAGAAACATTCTCCCGAACAACTCGGTCAGATAACACACGGTCGCTCCTTGCATGTGGCGCAGGTGATAAAATCGCAAGGTAAGTGACTAAGCGAGGCCGACGGTAGACATAACGCCGGGGAGCCGTCGGTTGCATTGCTTGGTTAGGCCATGCGCGTGTCCCATTCAAAATATTCCCGGCAGCAGTCGTTTAGTGCGCCGGGTGTAGGCGGCGTAACCCTCTCCCAAGTTGGCAAGGAGAGCTCTTTCCTCCACTCGGATGCGGTGGAACAGGACAAGGAACGTGGGAACTACAATAACGAACAAGCTTAACGCCGTGCCGAGCACTACGGCGAGGCCCGCACACTGCAAAAGCAAACCAGTGTAGGAAGGATGGCGCACAACATGGTAAGGACCGGTGTCCACGACTTGGTGGTCGCGCGCTATCGCCACGTCCACCGAGAAGAAACGGCCCAAGTGCACGATGGCCCACCAGCGCAACGTCGTGCCAGCGGCAAAGAGACCCGCCCCGAACCACGGCCAGGGGAGGCCGGGGAGCAACCTCGGACCGACGTTGCTGAGCCCGGCAAAGTGACCGACGGTGATCGAGCCGGCAATTACCACCCAGAGCAAAAGGTGAGAGCCCCGATCCAGCCGCGTGCTCGGAGCTCGGGAGGCAGGTCGTCGCCAGACCAGAGCAAGCTCGGAAACTAGCAACACGGCATCCAAAATAAGGTAGAGCGGCGGGAAAAACATGATGTTGGCGGTCTAACGAGAAGGTAGCTCAGCTACCGCTGGTTCTAGCAAGGTAGTAATTTCATCCAAGCTCCAAACGTGACCAGAAACGCCAGCTGATTGCCGCAGAGCCGTGTATTACCATTTCACTTTTTGCTGGCGGTCCTCTCGCGACCATCCCAAAATAAAAATCGATACAACTGTCACGTCAGCGAACACTCACGCAACTAAAGTTGCTCTATTGCGCGTGGCGAGTTGAAATCTACACGCTGGCTAATGACCGCGGAACCAGTGTGTCTCGCGTCAATCGTCGTGCTTCGGTGTCGAATTTCCATTTTGGTGCCACTGAGTGGAGAGAAAGCGCACCACGGCCTCTCGATACTGGTCGGTCGATTGGCCAAGCGTCTCGTGCGTGCAGTTATCGAAAACAACGAGCGTTTTGTCTCGACTTGGCGTCGCGTCGTACAGGGCGCGCACGTCGCTGGGCACCGCGATTTCATCTTGTGCGCGGGCGATGAACAGGATGGGAAGATTCTGGATCTGGCGCACGGCCACGCGCGCGTCGACCACGTCCGGCGAGGTCTTTACCCCCGTGATAAGGTGGTAGGCTAGTTTTGACATCTGGGTGACACCGGGTAGCCGGACGAATCTCAACCACAAGCGGGTGCCCCATCCCAACGTGGGGTCGCGTAGCGCCTGATCGATCGTGCGATCCATCATCTCGCGATGGCCGGCAATGGGAGCGTCGGCAATCACTCCGCTGACACCAGCGGTCATAGCTGCGTGCAACGTCGCGACAGCGCCATATGAAAATCCGAACAATATGATCGGCTCAGCGGCGCCGTGTTGTTGCGCCCACGCAACGGCCGCGCGAAGATCGTCCGCCTCTTGGTACCCAAGACTGGGAAACCGACCGCCACTACGACCGTGTGCGCGGAGATCGACGGCCAGAGCGTTGTAGCCGATGTCGTGTACCCAAGCGGCGCGGCGCAGCATTGCCGAGCTGTTTGTTCCTATTCCATGCGCCAGAATGACGGTACCGCGCGGCGGCTGTGCGGCCGGTATCCAGCGCGCAACGATCGTGACTGCATCGCTCGTACGAAATGAGACTCTGTCGGAGACCAGCCGGAACTGTGCTGGTGTGGCAAATTCTTTCTGCCGGAGCGGATGCGAGGTACATCCAACGGAGAGAAACGTTGCCGCGATTGCGCGGCTGATTGCTTCGGGGCGCGGCTGACCTTTCATAAACGCGTCCGAGATCTGCGGACATCAAGGTACCGGAGAAAGGCACTCGCCAGTTCGGCGGCGAGGCCGTCATCCGATAGACCGTGTGCGGCAGTCGTAGCAGATGAAACGACAACCAATTCGCGCAGCGTGCATAATACCATAGCAAAGACGAGCCGCACTTCACACCGATTCGAAAACGAGTCAAGGAGTTCCCCGCCTGCGAAGGAAGAGCATTTATGCTTGCTGTCACCCGAGCTACAATGATGCCATACCGACAAGTAATGACCGGCCAAACGGATTTCGCGACAATTCGAAAGAGGGAGTCGAGAATTACAAAGACCTTGAAGCAGGGCGATTCAGCGAACATACAGTGGTGTTCCACAACTTTTTGCTAGGTCGGCGACCGCAGTCGATTTTGCGCAGCAGGAATTTGTAAGAATTACATTTGGGAAGATATCTTGGAAGCGCTTAAGAAACTTCATGTCGCGCTCGACCATTATTTGGGCCGGCCCTACGACTATCATTGCGCGCCGGGAGATATTGTTCCGAGCTGGTCTATGACGCTCACCGCGACGCGTTCGGCGTCAAACTCGGGCAATGGCAGCCGCTGCGCGATCTCGACTGGAAACCATTTGAGAAGTTGATTCGCGCGAGTGAGATCGACGTTCCGCTCGAAAGACCGATCATTACGCCAGTAGGGCTGACGCGCTCCGACTTGCTAAAGCGCGTTTACCCAAAGAACTAAAACTCCACCGAACGGCTGGCCAGGCCAGGTTAAGAAGCCCGGCGGAGTTCTCTGCCAAATTGTAGTGGCGGTCGCCGCGGCGACCGCAGAACACCGATGTGCGGCTGAGGACAGCCGCCTCTACATCAAATCACCACAGTGCGAGAAAACCAGGGATACCAATTATTTGAGACCTGCTCCTTCGACGCGCCGTTGTCGTCCTCATCATTCATATCGGAGTCCTCGTCGTTGTCGTTGTCATCCGAAGACATGACCGAGGGGATGTCCCTTTGCTGCAACTTGTCGAAACGCTGACGGACGTCCGCCGGCACCTTGTCGAGATCTTCCTTGGTTTCGACCGGCCCGCTGAAAAGGAGTTTGCCTTGCGGATCTTTGGCCGTGAGCACTTTCTTGCCGTCCACCGTTTCGATTTTCATTTCGCCTTTGTCATCGGAGAAAACGATTTGCGCTTTGCCGATATCGATCCTGGTCGACTTCAGCGCGCCGTCGTCTTTCGAATAAATCTTAACGTTGCCACGCGTGTCGCGCGCTTCGTCGCGCGCACGCCTCACTTCTTCGCTCGCCTTCATCACGGCGTCGTGAATCATGCCACGCTGTTCGCCCGCCTGCTCCCTTAAATTGTTTTTCAAGTCCTGGAGTCTTTCCTTCAGATTCCCCAGGTCGACATTGCCGAAGTCGCCGTCGAAATTGAAATCCCAATTCCCGTCGTGTCCCGGCATGAAGGCATGCCGGTTCGGCACTTCCTTTTTCACCAGTTTCACACTGACTTTCTGTTCCTGGCCCTTGCGCAAAACAGTAAGCGTCACGGTTGTGCCTTCGGAGAAAGTCTGGAGGAGCTTTCGGAGCTGCCCCGGTTCGAGCAGAATTTGGTCGTTCAACATTTTGAGGATGTCGTTCTGTTGCACGCCGGCGGCGGCCGCCGGTCCATCTGGAACGACATAATCGACGACGAGTCCAAATCCTTTGGCCAGACCAAGCTGATCGCTGACCACGCTCGGAACCGTCGATGTTTCGACGCCGAGAAATGTCACCGGGACTTTCGGCATTCTTTCGTGCGGATTTGGTGGAATAGGCGGCACCGGCGGAACGGGTGGCGCTGGCGATTGGGCGAATCCTGCGATGGGCAGGAGCGCGATGGCGGCAATAGTGGCGATGGATTTAATTTTCATGGTTTTGTTGGTTAAGGGTCCGAGACGGACTGGTATCGAAAAATTCATTGGCCGGAAACAGGAGTGAGCACGACTTCCTCGCTTGGATAAGAAACTCGCAGCGACGCGCCCGTGTTCGGATTGCGCCACTGCAACGTCTCGCGCTTCTGATAACGGATCCGGCGCATCGGCTCTTCGTATCCCGCGGTGAAGTGCAGACCTTCGTCGTGCGTGTGGTAGACGACTTGCGTGGCACCGGTTGGAATGAAGGACGAGATCGAGCTGGGCGACGGAGCCGGAGTATTTTGCGCGACCCGATTCGTTTGCGCCGGCGTGCGATCGACGTTGATGCGCGCAAAGACGAGAAACGCAGCGGCGGCGGCAAGACCGAGCCCAAGCGAAAGCCAGTTCAAATGAAACCGTCGTGGCTTCGTTACGATGGCCGCGGTAATGGCCGATCTATCCGCCTCCGCCAACGCGCATTCGATTCGCGCCGCCAAATCCTCCGACGGTCGCGCCGGGCGCAGCTTCTTCAGTTCGTTCTCGATCTCGGAGAAATCGTTCATTGCGTTTGAAAATTTTTCTTCAGCGCGTTGAGCGCGTAGCGGTAACGCGAAGCGGCGGTGTTGTGGGAAATGCCGAGCGCGGTCGCGATCTCGGCGAAAGTGAGTTCGCTCCAGATTTTCATGACCAGCACCTCGCGTTGTTCGTGCGGCAAGCGATCGATGGCGGCAACGAGCGCTTGTTGCGATTCGTCGACGAGTTCGAATTGCGGCTCGATCGATTGTTCCGCATCGGAAAAAGCTTCGGCCTCACGTCGCGCCCGCCGGCTATCGCGCCGAATGAGATCAAGTGCGATCGAGCGCACCGTTGCATAAAGTAGAGCGCGGTTGTCGATCCGGTGGTTGCGTCGCCAGAATTTGACGAAAGCTTCCTGAACGATGTCCTCGGCATCAGTGGGCGACCGGACCCATTGCCGCGCAAAAAGCAGCAGGCCGGGTCCGAACTCGGAAAAACAAACTTTCCAATCTTCATGGGTAGCGACATTGTCCATGACCTATTCACGGTCTTTTATAATCAAGACGCCGCCAACCCCTGATTTTGTTTAAAGCGCTTACAATTTTTTCCCTGACTGCGATGCTCGCTTTGGTCGGATTGCACGCCGAAGAGGTCGATCTTGAAAAAATAGCCGGTGAATTGGTCCAAGCGGAAACTGATTACGGCAAGCTCGCGCTGGAAAAGGGATTTCGCGCCGCGTCCATTCATGTTTTCGCGGATGACGGCATCATGTTCGCGCCCGGGCCCGTTAATGGAACAAAATATTGGCAAAAACAAACGGAAGAACCGCTCCTGATCTGGCGGCCAGCTTTCGCCACCGTCGCCCGTACCGGCGAGCTTGGGTACACGACCGGACCCTGGGAATTGAAGAAAGCGCGCGACGATGCGAAGGCGCAAGCGTTTGGACAATACGTCACGATTTGGAAAAAGGGCGCGGACGGCGCATGGAAAGTCGTGGTTGATGTCGGCGTCGAACATTCACAGCCAATAGAGCAGCCGGGCGAAGTCGAAACTTTTTTACCCGAGTTCCACATTTTTCAACCCGAGTCCGCCCGCGAGAAATTGGAAACCGCGGAACGCACTTTCGCCGAACTGTTAAGCACGGACGCCGGCTCGGCCGTTATTGCCAAAGCGAGCGACGATGTTCGCATTCTTCGGCGCGGCGTGTCTCCGGCCATCGGGAAAACGGCCGCGCGCTTAATGCTCAGCTCCGACCACGGAAAGACGAAGCGCATTCGCGCGGGAGGCGACATCAGCCGTTCCAACGATCTCGCCTACAGTTACGGCGAGTATTCGACCGAGCGCACCAATGTTACCGAGCAGGGTATTTATCTTTCGATCTGGCAACTCGATCTCAACACCGATTGGAGACTCGTTCTCGATCTTCAGAAACGCGCGGCCAAGTAAAATCAGATTGTCATTCTGCGATTCGATTTTTTCCCACGTCCCAGCGGCCCAGCGCGGGTTTTGGCGAAGCGGCCGCCCAGGCGATATCGCGCACGAATAAATTGTAGGGCAATTTCAAATACGGATGGCGCTCCGCCGTGCCGCTCAATGGCAGATAATCCACTTCGTGAAAATAAAACCTGAGCAGTTGATCCAGTTCCTTAAACGAAAAGTGGTGAACGTGCGTTTGTTCGCCCGAGAGCCGTTTCCCGCGCATCACTTTCCAGCGCCGATGCAGATGATAATCGAGCGGCACGGAGCCGACATAGACGCTGCGCGGGTCCTTCTTTAAAATCCGATGCACCTCGCGAACGATAATCGAGGGGTAAGGCAAGTGTTCCAGTACCTCGGTCATCATCACGGCGTCGAAACTTTCATCCTGAAAACCGATGCCGAATGTAATATCCATTTCAGCGCAGGGAATGCCTGACTCACGCGCGACCGCCAAGGCTTCCGTGTCAACGTCGACACCGATCCACTGAATCAGGTCGACCATTTTGATTAGAACGCCGCCGCGGCATCCCACGTCCAATCCCAAGCTCTGCCGGTCGTACCCGCGCGCCTCGAGAAACTTCCGGTAAAATGGCGCCTTGATTTCTTCGTGCTGCGTCCCCGAACGCGTGTAATAGCCGAGGTTGCGCTTGGTCTCGTGATACTGTTCGTAGAACTCGCGGATTAAACGAGCGCCGCGATTTGGCTCATTCAAAAAAAGCTCTTCGGGAAATCTTGGGCTTTCGCTCATGATCGTATCAATAGTGTGGAATCGCGCGCAGGATCAAATTACCCAACCAGTCCGGATGCGCGACGCCTTCGCGGTAAGCTTGTAGGGATTCCACGGAAGAATTGACGCGCAGGTTGCTGTACGATTGATCGAGATTTTGCCAGCGCTCATGCCAGTAGATTGCGGCTTTGATTCGTGGATAGCGCGTGCGAAAAAGTTCAAGGCCTTCTTTGATCCATTCACTCTTGTTTCCTGACTTCGGAAATTCGCCCGTCCCCCATTCCGCGATCATGATCGGCTTGTTCGGATCGAGGCCGCTCATTTCTTGATAAGGCCAGTCGATCAGAGACCGAACGTTCGCCCAAGGTTCGTCTCTGAACTGCTGGCCGTAAACGCTGAGGCCGAGCCAATCGACATAGTCCGCGCCGGGGTAATAAGCCGGCGCGAAGTTCCAGGTTTCGAGCGGGTAGGAATAATTGTTGGTATGAAACATCCACTTGATGTTGGACACTCCTCGAGCGCGAACGCGATCGACCACATAGCGATAGGCCTGCTTGAAACGCTCGGGTCCCACCCATTTCGTGCCTTTCTCGTCGGCGCGCTGGTCGCGGCCGTAGTACGTGCCCGACCACGGAAACCATTCACCGTTCATTTCCACGCCGAAGGCGACGATCATCGGGTGCCCGAACGCCCGCGCGGCATCCGCCCACTTGTCGATGTAGGCATCCCACTTTCCGGCGATGATTTCATTCAAGCCGAATTTGTCCGGTCCGCGGTTTTGTTCGTACGGTTTGTCCCACGGCGACCAAAACACCACCGGCAAGGCGCCGTGCCGCCAGATCACATTTAGATTCGCGGTTGGAAAACTCTGCTCGCCCCAGTAACTGGACGACGCGATGACGGCCTGATGTTTCCCGACCATCTCCTCGAAATCTTCAATCATCTCCAGCGTGACTTCGTCTTCCGCCTCTCCGAAATCCATGAATGCTCCCGTGTAAACTCCGTGTTTCGGCAAAACGATTTCGACCGGTCCATTTGGATCGACGTGCGATGCGGTGTGTTTGCCGCACGCGCCAAAACCGCACGCTAAGAGCGCGACCAACCCGGTCCTGGTAAACATCCAAACCCGAACGTTCAACATTCAATTCCCAATCTTAGGCGCGCACCGGCACGCTAGCGGTGCGATCGAGTTTACCCCAGCTGACCAACGCGCCCTTGATCGCGCGCAAGATCGCTTTCCAAATGACATAACTAAGCATCGGCCGGTAGATCAGACGCATGGGAAGAATTCGCCATGCCCGCAGAATCGGTTCGCGCTCGAGAATGCAGGCCAGCGTGGCCAGAATCAAATCCATCGATAGGAAAGTAATCACAAAAGGCATGAGCGCGCGCCACGCGCCGAACGGGAGAGACACGAGCAAAAACAAATCCACCATGGGCGTGATGGCAACGAGGATAATCTGAAAGAACCACACGCTCGGCAAACTGAACCAGCCCAGCGCGCGATAGTTCCAGTTGAAAACCATGTCGCGATGTTTCCAAAGACATTGCAGCGTACCGTAAGCCCAGCGAAAGCGCTGCCGGGCCAGTGTCCGAACGCTTTCCGGCGCTTCCGTCCATGCGATCGCTTGCGGCACGTACACGATTCGTTGCCGGTCTTTGTGCAGGGCAAGTGTGAGATCGGTATCTTCGGCGAGTGTTTCCAAACTGAGACCGCCAATTTTTTCAATCGCACTTTTTCGGATCGCGCTGATGGCGCCGGGCGCGACCGTGATGCAATTCCAGCGATTGTAAGCGCGCCGGTCGAGGTTGAATCCGCAGGTGTATTCGAGCGCCTGACAGCGCGCGATAAACGTTCTCAAATTTCCCACTTTGGCATGACCCGAAACCGCGCCGATGCTTTCGTCGACCAGAGGCTCGAGCAAGCGCGGCAATGTATCGCGTTGAAATTGCGTGTCGGCATCGATGAAGACAATCATTTCGTGGCGCGCGATCGCCAGAGCGCGTTGCAGCGCTCGCGCCTTCCCCTGGTTCTCCTGCCGAAAAAGCCGCACGCGCGGATCTACGGTTGCAATCGCTTCGACTTCCGCAGCCGTTTCATCGCGCGAGCCATCATCGACCACGATCACTTCGATCTCGCCTTCGTACTCCGTGTTCAGAAGCGCGCGCAATGTGCCCGCGATCACTTTTCCTTCGTTATAAGCGGCAATAATGATGCTGGCCGGCGCAGTGAAATCCGCTTTCGGGACCGGCCGGAAACGATACGCCAGCCAAATCACCAACAGCGTGCGAATCACCACGAGGCCAGTGGCCACAATCATGAAGGCCCAGAGAAATTCTTCGACGGTGTGATAAACACGAAAGCCGGTGGTACTGACAAAGCGGCTGAGCGGCTGGTTGTTTCCCACCACCAGCGGCATGAGCGCATCGCGCGTCGTGCCGAGCAGCTTGCTCAACGGCACCACTGTGTCGCCGCGGGTTTGCAACCAATCCAAAATGCGCGGAAGCGCCGCTACCGTTTGCGACCGATCGCCGCCCGCGTCGTGCAGCAAAATAATGCTGCCGTCGCGGCGTTGTTGTTTTACCCGCTGCACGATGATGTCCACGCCAGGCCGCGCCCAATCCTGCGGGTCGATATTTTCGAGCACGACCAGGTAATTTAGATCCTGCGCTATTTGCAACGGAATCAGCTCGCTCAAACTGGAAGGACTTGTGTCCGCCGCGTACGGCGGCCGAAACAATGTGGTCGCGCGGCCCGTAATCGTCTCGATCAGCAACTGCGTCGCGTTCAGCTCCAGCCGGATGTGCTCCGGCCAGCAAAGGGCCAGGTTCGGATGGTAATAGGTGTGGTTCCCGATCTCGTGCCCTTCATCGACAATCCGCCGAACCAATCCCGGATAACGTTCCGCGTTCACGCCTACGAGGAAAAACGCGGCTTTCACTTTGGCGGCTTTCAGGATGTCGAGAATTTCCGGCGTCCATTCTGGATCCGGCCCATCGTCGAAGGTGATCGCAACCTCGTGCTCGCCGCCGGTTCCTTGATGATAAAGCGTCGGGAATTCGGGGAATTTCGTATAGTTCGCGGTCAAATAACCCTCCGCATCGACCGCGAGATTGCGCATTCCATCCGAGCGGCTTTGGTCCACCGTTACGATTTCGCCGTCGCCTACGTCTGCGATCGTGTCGGTACCTCTGAGCACCTCGAGCGATTCCCGCGTTTGACTTTCGATCTTAAAATCGGCCGGCACATTGAGCGCATCCCAGATGGCGGTGTCTTCGGTTCCCAACCGATAAAGCGCGAAACCACCAGTCTTTTCCTTGCGCACTTCGCGCAACTCATTCAGAAACGTAATCATGTCGAGGAACCAGACGCTGTGCGCCTTTTCGCCCTCCTCATAATAGAAGTAAGGATTGTAAACCGGCGCCACGATTGAAACCGTGCCTACGTCCGCGTTGTTGGCCCGGGTCATCGCCTCGGGGAAACTGATCAATTCCGCTTTTTTTGCTCCGTCAGTCCAATCGTATGCGTAGCCGCCGAGCGCGATCACCCATTGCTTGGGATCGCTGTCTTCCAGCAAGACGTGCAACCAGCCTTCAAACCATTTTTGCGAACAGAGCGGCCCCGGCGGATCGATGTCCGAAGTTTCGTCAAACAAGAAGGCGACGAACCGATCGACGTTGTCGGAAAGCGCGTCGAAATCGATGTAATCCAGGTCCTGGCCTGGCTGCACGCAAAGCCAGAGTTCCTTGTCGTCGTAGTGAAGCGCGTCCGTAAATTTATCGAGAAACGCCGCGATATCCGTTTTGTAAACCGGATCGAGTTGCTCCCAGTCCACCACCACGCCCGCGGCTTTCGCCTCACGCAAGACCGCCAATACTCTCTGGATAAATTTGTCCTGCCTTTCCGGCGGACCGTGCGCCAGGTTTTCAATCGCTTCGGGTTGCCAGGTATCGCCCACCAGATTCGTCAGCAGCGGCATCAGAGCGATGCCTTTGCTCGCCGCCAATTTCGGAATTCGAACATCGGGATCGACTTGCAAATCGCCCATGCCATTCGCGACCGCCATCCATTCCGGACAGACGTGCGTGATCTGCGCGGCATGCTCTTCGAGCGAGGTGTAACTATAGGGGTCGCCGTTGATATAAAACGCCAAGCGCACTTCGTTGATCGGCGATTTTTTGCGCGGATGTGCTGGCACCGGTTGTGGAGGAGCGCCGACCGGTTTCTTTGCTGCCAGACGAGCGGCCGCGAATTTTTCCCAGAGCGCCGCTCGGGCAGGCAATTGCCCCGCTGGATTTCGTCTCTCCAGCGATTTGAGCTGGCCCTTTAATTGCCGCAACGAAAACGGCACTTGCATTTGCGGCGCAATAAAAAGCGTCTGCACAAAAAGCACGATCCCGAGAAAAACCAGCACGCCGAAAACGAGCACAGTCAACCGCAGCCGCGGCCAGCGCTTACCCGCTGGATCGGAAAAAACAAACGGCGTAACCGTGTGCGGGGGACCTTCGTTCATGAAGCTTCAACATCGTGTGGATGCCAAAATAATAAAAGCAATTCCAGCAAGCCACTGCTCTTCTTCCATTGAACGTTGAGCGTTGAACGTTGAACGTTAATCACATGAATAGCGACCGAGACACGCTTCCCACCGGCCACGCCGGCATCGATGCGCGACTTCGCAAAGGGCCAACTATCCATCCAACCGCCTGGATCGTCCCTAGCGCAACGGTCGTTGGCGACGTCACACTCGAAGAGGAATCGAGCGTTTGGTACGGCGCGGTTCTGCGCGGCGACATCAACCGCATCGTCATCGGTCCGCGCTCAAACATTCAAGACAATGCCGTCGTCCATCTCGACGATGCTTATCCAACAATTTTGGGCGAGCTCGTTACGGTCGGCCACAGCGCCATCGTCCACGCTTGCAAGATCGACGACGAAGTTCTCATCGGCATGGGCTCGATCGTTCTCGATGGCGCGGAAATCGGAGCGCGCTCCATCATCGGCGCGAATGCGCTGGTCACGCTCGGAATGAAGATTCCGCCCGGCTCGCTCGTTCTCGGGTCACCCGCAAAAATACGCCGGCAACTCAGTCTCGATGAGCAGAAAAGTCTCGCCGGCTGGGCTTGGAAATACGTCGAGACCGCCAAACATTTCCGCGAGTCATTCGGCGTTGGACGTTGAGCGTTGAGCGTTGAGCGTTTCCCGTAAAGCCGCCACTAACTCTCGCCCGCGCGCTCGTAACAGCTTCCCCGCATTCGCAATGCTTTCTTGCTCGCTCATTCCGGGCTGGGTCAGCTCATAAACTCCATCAAACAATTCTCGCGCTGGCCGATCTTCACTCGCGCGTCCGACAATTGCGTAAACGCGCTTGCCAAGTTTCCGCGCCAGCCGCGCCACGCCAGCCGGCGTTTTTCCTTCCAGCGTTTGTCGATCCAAACTTCCTTCGCCCGTGATCACAAGATCGGCATCCTTCATTTTCGCCTCGAGCCCGACTGCTTCGGCAACGACGTCGAAACCTGGCCGCACGATTGCGCCGCAAAAACTCATCAGACCAAATCCAAGTCCGCCGGCCGCGCCGGCGCCAGGTTCATCGCGAAAATCGACGTGAAGATCTCGCGCAACCATATCGGCGAGTCTCGTGAGCACGCGCTCCAATATCTCGATCTGGTCCGGAGTCGCACCTTTTTGAGGACCAAACATTCGCGTCGCGCCGTCTTCTCCGAGCAAAACATTTCGCACATCGGCGGCAGCGATAATCTTCGGCAACGACAAACTTGGTACTTTGATGCTGGCAAGCCCGAGCAGTTCGCTAACACTCCCAGTCAGCTCCTTCTCTTGCTCGAAAAATCGAAATCCCAACGCCCTCGCCATTCCAAATCCGCCGTCGTTTGTCGCGCTGCCGCCAAGACCAATGATAATTTCTCGCGCGCCATGTCGCGGCGCCTCGAGAATCATTTCGCCAACGCCAACCGTGTTCGCGAGATCGACGTCATACTCGTTGGGCTGCAAACGCCGCATTCCCGCCGCTTCGCTCATCTCCATCACTGCGAGCTTGCGATCATCTATGTACGCATAACGCGCTTCAATCTCGCGGCCGCGCGCATCGTGCGCGGACATCGTCAGCCATTTTCCGCCCAGTGCATCCGAGATTACTTCCGCGGTCCCTTCGCCGCCATCCGCCATCGGCATAATGTCGATTTTTGCGTCAGGCAAAACTTCGCGCAGACCAACGGCAATGTTGTCGGCGACTTCTCGCGCGGTCAGCGAGCCTTTGAATTTATCCGGCGCGATTAAAATTCTCATTGGTAGGGACCGCGCGCTGCGCTGTCCGTGGACGCCGCAGCGCGGCGTCCTTACCCCTTCAATTTCCTCTCCAAAATCTCTCCCGCGAGCTGCGGATTCGCTTTGCCCTTGGACAACTTCATTACCTGCCCTTTGAGAAAATTGAGCGACGCCGCGTTACCCGCCTTGAAATCTGCCGCCGGCTTCGGATTCGCCGTGATCGCTTGATCGCAAAATGCTTCGATCTCTCCCGTGTCGCTCAATTGTTCGATCCCCTTCTCTTTCACGATCTTCGTCGCCGGCTTGCCGCTTGCGAACATTTCCGCAAAAACTTCCTTCGCCTGTTTGCCGCTGATTTTTCCGCTCTCGATTAAATTGACCAGCTCATCGAGCGCCTCCGGTGGAATCGGACAATCAGAAATCGTTTTGCTCGCGCTACTCAACGCGCTCTGCAGATCGTTCAGAATCCAATTGGCAACGTTCTTTGGTTTCTTCGCGCCGTTGGCCGCGGTTTCAAAATATCTTGCAAGCTCGAGGTCGTCCGCCAGGACGTCGGCATCGTACGAGCTCACTTGATATTGCTCAACGAAGCGCGTCCGTTTCGCTCTCGGCAGTTCGGGAATGCGCGCGCGTGCCTCCTCCAGCAGCATTTCACTTTTCACTGGCACAAGATCGGGATCAGGAAAGTATCGATAATCATGCGCCGACTCTTTCGTGCGCATCAAAAATGTCTCGCCGATTGCATCATCCCATCCGCGCGTTTCCTGTCGTAACTTCTCGCCGCGTTCGAGCGCGCCGGTCTGCCGTTGAATCTCATAGGCAAGCGCGCGCCGCACGCCGCTGATCGAATTCATGTTCTTGATCTCGATCTTGGCGCCGAGTTCGGCTTGCGCCTCAGGCCGAACCGAAACGTTGCAGTCGCAACGCAGTTGCCCTTTTTCCATATCCGCGTCGCTCACCGCCCCGTAAATTAAGAGTTGCTTCAGCGAAGTGAGAAACGCGAATGCTTCCTCCGGTGAATTGATCGCCGGCTGCGTCACGATTTCCATCAATGGCGTGCCGGCCCGATTGAAATCGATCCCGGTGCTCGACTCGAAGTGAAAACTCTTCGCGACGTCTTCTTCGAGATGGATGCGCACCAAATGCACTTCCTTGTCCGGCGTCGCGATGGTCTTCTGCGCGTCTTTTGGATAGGCGAGATCGTGCAACGGCACGCTCCCATTCTCGCAGAGCGGCATGTCGTATTGCGAAATCTGGTAATTCTTCGGCATGTCCGGATAAAAATAGTTTTTGCGATCGAACTTACTGGTCGGCGCAATGTCGCACCCCAGCATCAATCCTGTGATCACCGTCATGCGCACCGCTTCGTGGTTCATCACCGGCAATGCGCCCGGCAATCCCAGACATGTCGGACAAGTGTGGCTGTTCGGCTCTGCGCCAAATTCCACCGGGCAGGCGCAGAACATTTTCGAGCGCGTCTTTAGCTGCACGTGGACTTCAAGTCCGATCGTCGTGATGTAAGACATTGCAGATTTCAAATTGCCGATTTCAAATTGAGCGATGCAGACTTGCGCGATGTGACAAAAATCGCAACCAGTTCGTTTGTCTCCGCCAGCAAAGAGTCGACCCGCTTTACTGGAAGCAACCTCGCTTCAATAATCAGCTCAAGCCAAAGTTGAGTCTCATCGGCTTCCTCGAGGACGACTCCCATTTTCGCGACAAATTCACTTCGCGAGCGCGCGCGACATGTTGCGCGATAGTTTGCTGCGACCGAAATGCCACTCCGCACAAGTTGATTCGCAATGGCTCGACCTTCGATCGTCTTCGGCAGTGCGCCAACAAGCTTAATAATTCGCAACGCGAAATGTTTGATGCGTGTTCTTAATTCGTCGGGGGTCATGTCATTTCAATTTGCAATCAGCAATTTGAAATCTTCAATCACTTCTGCAGCGCAAAATCCAGCGCGCGTTGCAGATCGAACTTCTTGAGTTGCTCGAGCAGCGTTGGATCATTCAGCGCGTCGATGACCCGTTGATCTTGGAGAAGATCGAGCAAACGTCCCTGCGAGATCAGTTCTTGAACCTCGGGGTCGTCCCGCAGCGCAACAATTTTCGGATGCTCGCTCAACTCCTGCGCACCGGGAAATGAAAGAAAACGCTCCGCGTTTTGTGGGTTCGAAATAACTTGACCGAGTTTGCCGACGGTTTCGTAGGTCTTCGTCGGGACCGCGTCCGTTTTCTTGACCAGATCGCCGACGGTACCCATCTCAAGGGAGTTCTTGAGCCGCGCGAGCGACGACATTAAAGACGGAGACACCTCGCTCGCCTTGTTCAAGAGGCCGCGTCGAACATCGATCGCGTGCAAAGTTCGGGACGGCATCGCGGGTTTGGCCGTGGCGGCCTGTTCCTGAACTTGGGCGTCGGCCACCGCCCCGATCGATCTCACTCCAACGACGATCAGCCAAACCAGGAATGCTCCGAGAAAGAGCCCGATCGCCGCGCCGGTTAATCCGTAGAAAAATCGAATGATACCCGACTGCTGTTGCCGGGTGCGTTTAAACACGATCGTCCCGACGCTTGTGATGACAAAATACACAATCAGGGCCAGAAGCGCGCCGCACATGATCGACAAAACAACGTCCGGTATTTTCAACAATGGCCGCGCCACCGGAACCAGAAATTGCCCCCCAAAAAATGCCGCCGCATAGGCCGCCACTATGGCAATGACGCGCATTACTTGACGCATCAATCCAAGCCGCCAGCCGCGCACGATCTCAAACAAGATCAGGACAATCGCGAACGAGATGAAGACTAACTGCCAAAGGGGCGAACCGGCGGATTGTTGAAATTGCGGATTCATGCGCCGGAAGAAATTGCGCGCTGACGCAACGCATGATCGCACAACACCAGCGCCGCCATCGCTTCGACCATCGGCACGGCGCGTGGCAGCACGCAAGGATCGTGGCGACCGCGCGCAGCGAGCTTTGTTTGCTCGTGCGACGCCGTCACAGTGGATTGTTCACGCGCGATCGTCGCGGTCGGTTTGAATGCGACGCGAAAATAAATCTCTTCACCGTTGCTGATGCCGCCTTGGACGCCGCCCGATTTATTTGTCGATGTCCGAACGCGATCGTCTCGCATTTCAAATGCATCGTTATGCTCGGAACCGCGCATTTGTGTCGCCGAAAACCCCGAACCGATCTCGAAACCCTTCGTCGCCGGCAAACTCAACATCGCTTTCGCCAGGTCGGCTTCGAGCTTGTCGAAAACTGGTTCGCCCAATCCCGCCGGCGCATTGCGCACAACACATTCAATCACTCCACCAATGGAATCGCCTTCTTCACGAACCTTCTCGATGAGCGCGATCATGGATTTCGCCGCCGCTTCGTCCGGGCAACGCACGATGTTTGCCTCGACCTCCTCGATTTTCACTTTCGACCTGTCGATTTTGGCGGCGATCTCGTGGATCTGTGTGACGTAAGCGACGATGTCGATCTTCGGATACAGTTTCTCGAGAACCTTTCGCGCGACCGCGCCAGCCGCGACCCTTCCAATCGTCTCACGCGCGGATGCACGTCCGCCTCCCTGCCAATTTCGAATTCCGTACTTCGCTTCGTAAGTGAAGTCAGCATGCGATGGACGAAAGGTTCCCTTCATCTCCGTGTAGGCTTCGGGTCGCGCATCCTGATTGCGAACCAGGATCGCGATCGGCGTGCCGAGCGTCTTGCCTTCAAAGATTCCGGAAAGAATTTCGCAGCGATCTTCTTCTTTGCGTTGCGTTGTGATTTTGCTTTGCCCCGGTCGTCGCCGATCCAGTTCGCGTTGAATGTCCGCTTCGGAGATGTCGATCTTCGGCGGGCAGCCGTCGATCACGACGCCGATGCCGCCCCCGTGCGATTCGCCGAACGTGGTAACGCGAAAAAGTTGGCCGAAGGTGTTGCCCATTCCGCGAGCATCTTAAGGCGAAATGCGCCGGAATTGTAGAGCGTTTCTGCGAAACGCCTCAGATCGCGGCAAAGGCGGTCTCCAAATCGTCGATCAAATCGCGCACGTCTTCGACGCCAACGGAAAGACGCACCAGCGAATCAGTGACGCCAAGCGCTTCGCGTTGCTTCTTCGGAACCGATGCGTGCGTCATGAGCGCGGGATGATTGATCAGGCTTTCGACGCCGCCCAAACTTTCCGCGAGCGAAAACAAATGCGTGTTCTCAAGAAACCGTCGCGTGCCTGCGAGATCGGTCTTCAAGACGATCGTCACCATTCCGCCGAATCCGCGCATTTGAATTCGCGCGAGATCGTGTTGCGGATGCGACTTGAGTCCAGGATAACTGACAGACTTGATCTCCGGCCGTTCTTCCAGCCAGCGCGCGATCTCCAGCGCGTTCGCGCAGTGCCGCTCCATCCGCAGCGCAAGCGTTTTCAAACTGCGCATGACTAAGAAGCTCTCGAAAGGTCCCGCGATCGCGCCGACCGAATTTTGCAGAAACGCAATTTGATCGGCGAGCTCCTTGTTTTCGCCAACAACGATAACACCGCCGACCAAGTCCGAGTGTCCGTTCAAATACTTAGTCGCGGAATGGATCACCATATCGAAACCGAATTCGATCGGGCGCTGAATCCAAGGGCTGGCAAACGTGTTGTCGGAAACCGAGATGATGTTTTTCTGGCGCGCGATTTTAGAGATCGCTTCGAGATCGATCAACTTGAGTAGTGGATTGCTCGGCGTCTCGATCCACACCATGCGCGTGTTCGGTTTGATCTCACGCTCCAACCGGGTCGCGTCGGTCAGATCGACAAATGTGAAATCGAGATTGGCGGAACGACGCCGGACTTTTTCGAACAACCGAAATGTGCCGCCGTAAAGATCGTCGCTCGCGACGACGTGGGAGCCGCTGTCGAGAGCTTCGAGCGCAGTGGACATCGCGGCCAGCCCGGATGCAAATGCCCAGCCCCGCGTTCCGCTCTCGAGATTGGCAATACATTTTTCGTAAGCAAGCCGCGTCGGGTTGATCGAGCGCGCGTAATCGTAGCCTTTATGTTTGCCCGGGCTTTCCTGCACGTAGGTCGAGGTCGCGTAGATCGGTGTCATGATCGCGCCGGTGGTGGGATCGGGTTCCTGTCCGGCGTGAATGGCGCGGGTCGCGAATTCGTGCTGCTTTTTCATGTGATCTAATTTAACCGCGAATTACGCTGATGAATACAGATTAAGAATTAGGAAAAGAGGAAAAATTCAGATGTCAAAATAGACAAACCAGTTCCTTCCTGAGTTCCTGCTTTCCTGATTCGTTTTACGAATATTCGCGGCTCACCGGCATCGATGCTTTCGGCATGTGCAACCGCAAATACGAAAGCAGATCGGTGCGCGTGATGAGTCCGAGAAACTTGTCGGCGTCCATCACGATCGCGACGCGGCCGCGATCGAACACGCCAAGCAGGTCGTTGATGTTCGCATTTGGCGGAAGCGTTTCGAGTCGATCGGTCATCGCGTTTTTTACCAGATCGTTAAACTGCGTCGAATCGCGATGGACTTTCACCAGGAGGTCGGACTCATCGAGAATTCCAACCGGGCGCCCTTTTTCATCGACCACCGGAACTTGCGAAACATCGGCCTGGCGCATGCGTTTGAACGCCGTCAGCAGCGTGTCCTTCGGACCAACGGAAATGACTTCGCCTTTTTCATAGCGATGCGAAACCAAATCGCTCAAGTCGCCCTGCGGCGGACGATGGATGAATCCCTGTTCCGTCATCCAAAAATCGTTGAACATCTTGGAAAGATACTTATTGCCGGTGTCGGCCACGAAAGTGACGACGCGCTTCGGCGCAGTTTGCTGCCGGCAATAACGGAGTGCGCCGGCTACGAGCGTGCCGGTGGATGAGCCGCCCAGAATTCCTTCCTGCCGCAAGAGTTCGCGCGCGGTCGCGAAACTTTCTTCGTCATCGATCTCGAACGCATCGGTGACAAAAGACATGTCGGCGATTTCGGGAATGAAATCTTCGCCGATGCCTTCGACCGCCCAGCTTCCCGATTCCACCAGTTTTCCGGTCTTGACCCATTCGAAAAGAATCGAGCCTGTCGGATCGGCCAGAATCATTTCGATGCCGCGCCGCGGTTTAACGCGCGAAAAAAATCGGCCGAGTCCAGTCAACGTTCCGCCCGAGCCAACACCGCAAACGATTGCGTCGACATCGTGTCGCATTTGCTCCCAGATTTCTGGGCCGGTCGAGCGCTCGTGCGCGAGCGGATTCGCCGGATTACCGAATTGATTCACATAAAACCCGCCCGGAATTTCCGTGGCCAGCCGCGCGGCCACATCTTGATAGTATTCGGGATGGCCGCGAGTCACGTCGGACCGCGCCATGACCACTTCGGCGCCGAGCGCTTTGACGTGCGAGATTTTTTCCTGCGACATCTTGTCGGGGATAACGAGAATGACTCGATAACCTTTCGCGCCGGCAACCAGCGCCAAACCGAGACCGGTGTTTCCCGCCGTCGCTTCGATCACGGTCCCGCCCGGTTGCAATTTTCCCTCTTGCTCGGCCGCCTCGATCATAGTGAGCGCGACGCGATCTTTGATCGAGCCGGTCGGATTCTGATTTTCCAGTTTAACGAAAAGCTGGCAGGGACCGGTATCGATCCGCGTGATCTCGACGAGCGGCGTATCGCCAATGAGTGAAAGAATGGCGGGCGGCTTGCTGTGCGCTATCGGTGGCGCGGTCGAAAGTTCGATCATGGTTAAAGCAAGCTGAACAATTCGTTTGGATAGTCGATCACAACTTTGTAGTTCCGGAGAAAATTATAACCGACAATGCCGTCGAGCTTCGCGCCGACCGCTTGGCTCAGCATGGCAAAAAAATCAGCCACCACCACGGACATATTGTCGACCTTGGCTCCGCCAACTTGAAAGGATTGGAGCATGCCCGCCGTAACATCGACGTGCGCGCCACCGGTTGTGGCGGGTCCGATTGGCGCACTTGCGACGCCGAGTTCTTTGGCCAATTCCGGCGTGATTGCCGTTGTTGATGTGCCGGTATCGATCGCGAATTGAAATGGCCCGCGACCGTTTGCGTGTACATCCACGAGAATGAGCGGCTTGGCTGGACTGGCCAGACGCATTGCGATTTCGGTTTTCGCCGGACTGCCGAAACTCTCGATACGCTTCGGATCGTCGAGGCGAATTTCGCAATCGCGATAATCGATCGTGATGCGGAAATGCTTGAGAAAATTGTAACCGAGATCGCCGTCGATCTTGGCGCCAATCGTTTTGCCGATGTGGCTAAGATCGACAATCCCCACGTCGACATCGTCCATTTTCGCTTCGCCGACTGCGAACGAATCCACTTTTGCCAGGGACACCGAAACTTTGCCGCCCGCGCTCTGGCCTTCTTTAGAACCAACAACCTTGACCTCGAGTTGCTTCGCCAGCTCCGACGAAAGCAGCGAAGTGCCGGCGCCCGTATCCAAAATGAATTCGAAAGGTCCCCGACCGTTCACTTTCACCGGCAGGAGGATCAGCGGTTGTGCGCCGCCGGGAAGATGAAACTTCACCTTTGTGCTCTTCGGCGAAAATGCAGCAGTGGCCGTCACCGTTTCTCCTCGAAAGCTTTTTCACCTTTGTGCGACCACTCCGATTTGCTGTCCTCGAGGAATTCTTGGAGAACGGGAAAGCGGACTTCGCCGTAATTGAGCGCGTAGCGAAGGTTTTCTCCTTTGAAGACCCACGTGGTTGGAATCCACGAAAGCGGCAGGCCGAGAAACTGATTAATCTTGTTCCCGGTGCGCGGACCGGGATCGGCCAGGATCATGACGTTGGGTTGGTCGGCGATCTGGTATTTCTTCAGCATGGCGCGGCCGTCGTCGCCGCCGTTCCAAACCGAAACGAAATAGAATTTCACTTCCGGATTGTTTTTCACCATTTTGAGCCAGCCGCCGCTCTTGAGTTCGGCCTGGCAGTTCGAGCACCAAGTCGCCCAGAGATGAACGACACTCAGATCGGGCGATTTGATTGCTTCAGCGAGTTTCTGTTCCGCGGGAGAAGGTCCTGCGCGAAGAGAAGTTACCGTCAGGATGAAGGCTAAGATCGGTAGGCGGAAGATCGACATCGTGGTTCAATGTTATGGGAGAAACGTCCAACTCTCAACGTCCAACGCTCAACGCTCAATTTAGAAACGATGGTAGTCCATGTGCCTCGCGGGCCGGTTTTGCCACCTACACGCGAGGGCACATGTGCTCCCGGAGCACGGGGTTGACCAACCTTTGGAAAACCCCTACTGTGGCGCTCCGTTTTCGCTGCTTGTGCCGGCGGTCTCCGACCGCCGAAAATATGCGACGATCGGAGATCGCCGCTACAGCGTGATAGTGTGCCCCAAGGAGGCCTCTTAATTATATGGTACAAATGCAGGATTTGATGTCGAAGCCGATGCCGGAATTCCGGGAAGGAAGCATCGTCAAAGGACGCATTCTGGAGATTCGTCCACGAGAAGTGCTCGTGGATATTGGCTACAAATCCGAAGGCGTCATTCCGTCATCCGAGTTCGAGGACATCCAATCGATGGAAGTGGGCGACGAAGTCGATGTACTGCTCGAGCGACTCGAGAACGATGAGGGCATGGTCATCCTTTCGAAGGAGAAAGCCGCATATCGCCAGAACTGGAACAAGATCGCAGCCGTGTTTCAGGGCGACGGCCTGATCAAAGGCAAAGTGAAATCGGTCGTCAAAGGCGGATTGATGGTGAACATCGGCGTGGAAGCATTTTTGCCCGCGTCGCAAATCGACATCGTGCCGCCGAAAGATTTGCAGCAGTTCGTCGGTAACACTTACGATTTCAAAATCGTCAAAATCAACGACGACCGCCGCAACGTTGTGCTAAGCCGTCGCGAGTTGATCGAGCACGAACGAAGCGAGAAACGGCAGAAATTCCTCGAAGGCGTGAACGTGGGCGACAAGGTGCAGGGCACGGTCAAAAATCTTACCGATTTCGGCGCGTTCATCGATCTCGATGGCATGGACGGTCTGCTTCATATCACCGATATGACTTGGGGCCGGCTCGGGCATCCGAGCGAGATGGTGAAAGTGGGCCAGCCGCTCGAAGTTGTCGTGCTCGATATCAACAAAGAGAAAGAGCGCGTCTCGTTAGGCTTGAAGCAGACGCAGAAAAATCCGTGGGACCAGATTGAAGAGCGATTCCCGGCCGGCCAGAAGGTCAAAGGCAAGATCACGAATCTCGTTCCTTATGGTGCGTTCGTAGAACTCGAAGAAGGCGTCGAAGGTCTCATCCATGTCTCCGAACTTTCGTGGACGAAACGCATCCTGCGTCCGTCCGACATTTTGACTGTTGGTCAGGAAGTCGAAGCCGTCGTGCTCGGCGTAAATAAGGAAGAGCAGAAAATTTCATTGGGCTTACGTCAGCTCGAACAGAACCCGTGGGATGAGATCGAGAAGAAATTCACCATCAGCAGCCGCGTCAAAGGCAAGATTCGCAACATGACCGCATATGGCGCGTTCGTGGAGCTCGATGAAGGGATCGACGGCATGATCCACGTCTCTGATTTGAGCTGGACCCGGAAAATTAATCACCCAAGCGAAGTCTTTAAGAAAGGCGACGAAGTCGAAGCCGAAGTTATCGACATCGATAAGACGAACCAACGAATCAGCCTCGGCATCAAACAGCTGAGCGACGATCCGTGGAAGAACATCGATCAGAAATACAAGATCGGCGATCTGGTGAAAGGCAAAGTGACGAAGCTCGCCAGCTTCGGCGCGTTCGTGCAACTAGCCGACGACATCGACGGCCTCGTTCACATTTCACAGCTGAGCGAAGACCACGTGGCCAAAGTGAAAGACGTGCTCAAAGTCGGCCAGGAAGTCGAATCGCGCGTCATCAAGGTGGACAAAGTCGAGCGCCGCATCGGCCTCTCGATCAAAGCCGCCAATTATTCCGAAGAAGAATTGCGCAAGGAATCCGAAGCCTTCGACACGCTCAAGCCAGGCGAAGACATGGTCGGCTTGGAGAAAGCATTCGCCGCTGCCGAGGAAGATTATCGTCCCGGCGACGTGAAGAAAGAAACCAAGGAACCGAAAGAGCCGAAGGAATCGAAGCGCGAGTCGAAAAAGGAATCCAAGAAGAAGTAATTGTAGGCCGTCTCTGTGAGACGGCGGTTTGAAGTTCGATCGGCGTCTGACACAGACGTCCTATAAATCGAACTTTCGTCACACCACGCCTTGGTCGAGCATAGCGTCGGCGACTTTGACAAAGCCGGCGATATTGGCGCCGATGACGAGGTTACCAGGCTGATCGTATTCCGCGGCGGTGTTCGATGCGTTTTTGTGGATCGTCGTCATAATTTGCCGAAGGCGTTGATCGACTTCATCGCGCGGCCAGGGCAAACGCATGGAATTCTGAGACATTTCCAGGCCAGAAACGGCGACCCCGCCGGCATTAGCGGCTTTGCCTGGGCCGTAAAGAACCTTCGCGGCCAAAAACAAATCAACCGCTGCGGGCGCGGTCGGCATATTGGCCGCTTCCGAGACGACATAGCAGCCGTTGTCTAGCAACGTCTTCGCATCGGCGCCGCTGATTTCATTTTGCGTGGCGCACGGAAAAGCGCATTCACATGGGACGCTCCAGGGACGCTGACCATCCATATAAGTCGCTCCGAAGTGATCGGCATATTCCTTGATCCGGCGACGGCGCACGTTCTTCAGATCCATGATCCAACTCAGTTTTTCATCCGTGATGCCGTCTTTGTCGTAGATGAAGCCGTTTGAATCGGACATGGTCAGGACCTTGGCGCCGACCTGGTTCAACTTCGAAACCGTGTATTGAGCGGCGTTGCCGGAACCGGAGACAGTGCAAATCCTGCCTTCAAGGTTTTCCCGGCGGGTCTTAAGCATCTCTTCGGCAAAATAAACCGCGCCATAACCCGTGGCTTGTGGGCGAATGAGCGACCCGCCCCAATTGAGTGATTTGCCAGTCAAGACGCCGGTGAACTCGTTGGCGAGACGTTTGTATTGGCCAAACAAGTAACCGATTTCCCGGCCGCCAACCCCGATATCGCCGGCGGGCACGTCTGTGTTGGGACCGACATGGCGAAACAGCTCGGTCATGAACGATTGACAGAAGCGCATCACCTCGTTGTCGGATTTTCCTTTCGGATCGAAATCGGCCCCGCCTTTGCCGCCGCCCATCGGCAAGGTGGTGAGTGAATTCTTAAACACTTGTTCGAAAGCGAGGAACTTGAGGATGCTGGCGTTGACCGTGGGATGAAAACGCAAGCCGCCTTTGTACGGGCCGATCGCGCTGTTCATCTGCACGCGATAGCCGCGGTTGACCTGGACCTGGCCCGCGTCATCAATCCACGGCACGCGGAATTGAATCATGCGCTCGGGTTCGACAATCCGTTCGAGAATTTTGGCGTCGCGATAATCTTTCCGGCGCTGGACGGCCGGCGCGATGGACTCGAGCACTTCGGTGACGGCCTGAAGAAACTCCGGCTCGTTCGGATTGCGTTTGCTAACAATGCCAAGGACTTCCTGAATTAGATCCATACGGTACTTAATCGGCCGGTTCCCAAAAGAGAAAGGGGACAGTTAGACTAAATCCGGGACAAGGAAAATAGGATTTTCATTAAAAATATGGGAGATCAAACGCAAGCGTGAGCGTTTTATACCTGCTTTGGCGGCAGAATCTGGTTGGCGATCCTTTAGAACTCCGCGCTGCCGGGCGTGCGCGCGAAGGGAATGACATCGCGGATGTTCGACACGCCGGTAACGCACATGAGCATGCGCTCGAAGCCGAGACCGAAGCCGGAATGCGGCACCGTTCCATAGCGGCGAAGATCGAGATACCATTCGTAATCCGCCGGATTCATTTTGTGCCGGCGCATGTTGGCTTCGAGCACATCGAGACGCTCTTCGCGCTGACTGCCGCCGACGATCTCGCCGATTCCCGGCACGAGTAAATCCATCGCGGTCACTGTTTTGTCATCATCGTTCAAACGCATGTAGAACGGCTTGATCTCCTTCGGATAATTGAAAACCGTGACCGGACATTTAAAATGTTTCTCCGTCAGCCATCGTTCGTGCTCCGATTGCAGGTTTAATCCGTATTCGACTGGAAACTCAAATTTTTCGCCGCTCTTCTTCAAGAGCTCGATTGCTTCCGTGTACGGGACGCGCTGAAATTTTCTCTCCAGAACAAAATCGAGTCGTGCGAGCAATTCTTTGTCGACGAACTTTACGAACAATCCAAGTTCCTCCGGGCAATGTTCCCGGATGTCGCGGATGAGATATTTCACGATCTCCTCCGCCAGATCCATGTTTCCGTTCAAATCGCAGAACGCCATTTCCGGTTCGATCATCCAAAACTCGTTCGAGTGCCGCGACGTATTGGAATTCTCCGCGCGAAAAGTGGGCCCGAAGGTGTAAACCTTCGATAACGCAGACGCGAACGCTTCCGCCTCGAGCTGTCCGCTGACGGTCAAATAAGTCGGCCGCGCGAAAAAGTCCTTCGCGTAATCGATCTCGCCGTCAGCCTTCTTCGGCGGATTCTTGGCGTCGATGGTGGTAACGCGAAATAATTCTCCAGCGCCTTCGCAATCGCTGCCGGTGATGATCGGTGCGCTCAAATAGAAAAAGCCCCGATCCTGAAAAAACTGGTGAATGGCAAACGCCAGCCGGCTCCGCACGCGAAAGACGCTGCCGAAAAGATTCGAGCGCGGGCGCAGATGTGCGATCTCGCGCAGAAATTCAGGCGTGTGTCCTTTCTTTTGCAGCGGATAGGTGTCGTCGGACCCGCCGACGATATCGATCTTCTCCGCCACCACTTCCCAGTTCTGGCCTTTGCCTTGCGAGGCAACGAGCGCGCCGCGCACGATGATCGAAGCGCCAGTGGTCAAACGCTGAATGTCCGCGTAATTCGCCAGCGAATTCTTGGCAATGATCTGAAGACTGCGCAGACAAGAGCCGTCATTCAGTTCGATGAATGACAAATCTTTCGAATCGCGCCGCGTCCGTACCCAGCCCTGGACCTGGATGGCCGCAACCGGTGCGGTGCTTTGCAATGCGTTCTTTACCGAAGTCGGTGAGAGCATGGAGGAAGTTGGCCGAGGTTCGCGATCCGACAAGCAAAAGCAGGCACGACAATATCAACCCATTTTTCCAGTTTGGACTCGACACTTCAATCTAAGCGCATCACGTTACAATCGCGGAGATGATTCGCCCGATGAATCTCGTGTCTAAAATTCCGGCCAGCTGCATAACGGCGGTGACCATGCTCATCGCCGTCCGCGTCGCCGCAACCGACGCGCCCGAAAAAGAAGCGCGGGTCACCCAAATTATTAAGG
Source organism: Spartobacteria bacterium (assembly GCA_003167365.1). Classification (GTDB taxonomy): domain Bacteria; phylum Verrucomicrobiota; class Verrucomicrobiia; order Chthoniobacterales; family UBA10450; genus Palsa-1382. The sequence goes on from PMTM01000012.1 coordinate 131,431, forward strand.
ATGTTCAGCTCCTGCCGTCCGGATCGTCAGCGCAACCCGCGGCCATCAACGATAAAGTGGACGAAAACACCGGCGTGAAAACGGGTGAAGAGTCCCGCTCGGAACTTACTTTTACCGATCTAACAATCACCCGGTTGAACGCGAACACGGTTTTTAGTTTCAATAAAGCTGGACGCGAAGTCCAACTCGACAGCGGTGCGATTCTCTTTCGCGTGCCAAAGAATTCCGGCGGCGGCAGCATTAGAACGCACGCCGTGACGGTTGGAATTACCGGCACTACGGTGATCTTCGAATACTCGAGCTTGGGTCACGGCAAATTGACCGTGCTCGAAGGAGACGCGCATCTGGCCTTGGTTGATCATCCCGACCAATCCAAGCACGTTCGAGCAGGACAAATGCTGGACGTAAAGGCCGGCGCCACCAAACTTTCCGCGCCGGTTGAAGTCGATCTCAGCGAAATCATGAGAACGTCTCCGCTCATCACGGACTTTCCACCGTTGCCAAGTCAGGACCTCATTATTGCGGCCATTAACGATCAACAAGCTTCAAGTTCTAAGGAAACTCCTGTTCCTCGTCGCAAATCTACGGCCGGTTCGTCCGGCAAGTCATCGAGTGGACCGCCCGTTTATCAAGGAGGAAGGGATTCTGACGATGATGATGTGTCCAACAATTTACCCCCACCAGGTCGGGGGCGCTGGGTAAATCCGAACCTTTACGGCCATTCAACTCCGCGGCCTCGCGGTGGATATGGAAAAGGCAATACCAACACATCTTCCACTTCGACGCCCCCACCGGGGAAAGGAACCAAGCTACATACCGGGCCGCTTGGACAGAACACGCAAGCGACCAATCAATCCAAAGGGTCCGGGCGCATAATCAAAGGGAAAACATCCAGCAACGTAAGGCCCACGCCCACGCCTACGCCGAAAAAGCGTTAGAGGATATCTTCGAGCACTTCCGCGATTGCGTTCTGAAAAATTCGCGGGCCATTTCCTCCAAGCTCAATATCGATTCGCTCGAGTCGCCGGATAAGATCGATAACTTCGCGGCGCGCAACTGGTCCACCCGCCGCGGCGCAAAAATGGGTGCGACATCCGAATGGCCGGTCATCGTAAATCAAACAATTGCTGGTGTCGCGCTGGAGCATAGGGCACGCACCGTCGGGATTTTCTGGGAGCGCTTTTCGGCCCGTGGCGCGCAGCGCTTTCGCCGCGACGACCGCTTCGCCTCTCGTCAGGTAAGGCGTGCGCCCAGTCAGCTTAAAGTGACAACACTCGGTTCGGCGCACGCAGTTGCGCTCGATCGGTTGCTGCGCAAGATCGGCGTAAACCTGCCGCACTTCCGCGAGCGCGGTCTTTTCCAAAAGAAATTTTCGACGGTTCACTTTGTATCAGGTTCAACTCCGGCCATCGCGTGACCGGCAATCCAACCGGTCGTCCACGCCGCCTGGAAATTGAAACCGCCGGTGATACCGTCGATGTCGAGCAGTTCTCCGGCAAAGTAGAGATTCGGTGTTACCCGGCTTTCCATGGTTTTGAAATTGATCTCGCGCAATCGCACGCCGCCGCAAGTCACGAATTCATCTTTGTTCAGCGATTTCCCATCGACTTCAAGCTCCGTCGCGCGTGATTGTCGAATCAATTCATTCGTTCCCGCGCGTGTGAGCGAAGTCCAAATCGTCTCCGGAGAAATGCCGGCGTTCGCCGCCAATTTTTCCCAGAGCCGGACCGGAAGCGCACCGACGGGTGAATTGTTTACGCGCCGATTCGATTGCGTTTGTCTCCGCAATTGAATCTCGGCTCGGAGCTCGGTTTCATTCATTTCTGGAATCCAATTCACGCGGAGCCGGAAACGATAATCCGTCTCGTGCAAAATGCGCGCACCCCACGCGGAAAGCCGCAGGACGGCAGGACCGCTGATTCCATTGTGCGTGACGAGCAATGGTCCGCGCTCACGCAGTTTTTCCACGGACAACTCCACATTGCTCACCGAAATCCCGGGCAATGATCGCAGCCAGGGCGCGGCAACATGGAGCGAGAAGAGTGACGGCACCGGCGGTTCGATCGTATGACCGAGCGATCGTGCGAGCTCCGCGCCGCCGATACTTCGGCAGCCGCCCGTCGCCAAAAGCAGCCGGTCGCATGCGATCGACTCGCCATCGCTCAATTTTAAATCGAACCCGCCGCATGCTCTGACGCGCGCGGTCTCGATGCCTTTGCGGGTGAAGAGTCGTACGCCGGACGCCTTCGCTTCAGTGAGCAAACAATCGATGATTGTCTGCGATGAATCCGTCACTGGAAACATCCGCCCATCCTCTTCACGTTTTAGGCGAACATCGCGCGCTTCAAACCAAGCCACCGTGTCGTCCGCAGAAAATCGATGGAACGGCGAAATCAATTCGCGCTCGCCGCGCGGATAACGCGCAGTGAACATCCGCGGATCGAATAAGGCGTGCGTCACATTGCAACGTCCGCCGCCCGAGATGCGCACCTTGGAAAGAAATTGCGAACTGCGTTCAAAGATCGACACCTCGCTATCGCGGTTCGCGCGTGCGCAGGCAATTGCCGCAAAAAATCCAGCGGCACCGCCGCCTGCTATCACGATTTGAACCACTCGCCAATTTAACGACATAAACTATTGGGACGCGCACAAAATCCGCGTTCGGACGGTGAGCGCCGCTCGAAATTGTTAGCTAGAAACGCGTTCCATTATGGGTTGGCGACCGAACAAGGCAGATTTGCTGGAGGCGAAGGCAAACGTCCGGCATCAATTGGAGAGAGACGTGTTTTATCCGCTTCACGCAGCGAACGGCTGTGCGTTACAATGGTGGAATGCCAAACGTACACACTGTCGAGGCAACAAGATTTCTCCTGCAAATCTTTGTCTCTGCGTTTCTCGCCATCCTTTTCCTTCAATCCGGTATTGATAAAATTGTCGATCGCCGCGGCAATCTCGAATGGTTGAAAGGGCACTTCGCCAAGAGTCCGCTGGCTGGAATGGTGCCGCTGATGGTCATCGCGATCACGATCCTCGAGATTACAGTCGGGGCTTTGAGCGCGATTGGATGCGCGTTGATAATTTTCTCTCGCGATTCCACTCTCGCGTTTTATGGCGCACTCATTGCGGCGCTGTCGATCTTAGCACTCTTCTTCGGCCAGCGAATGGCGAAGGATTACCCCGGCGCGGCCACGCTCGTACCCTATTTTCTGCTGACGTTGGCTGCGATTTATCTGCTGGCGCAGTGAGAGAACCGCGGATTACGCAAATGACGCAGATTTACCAAGAGAAGTTAATGAGGAGAACAAGAATCCTTGTTCTCTGAATAATCCACGATCATCTGCGTAATCCGCGGCTTAAGTTCGAAACTGGCGGAGGAAAAACATGCGCAAAATTAATACGAAAGATATCGCGGAGGATTCGTGGGCTTCCCCGAAAGGAACGTTCGGCGGATCGGGGAAAAAGGTTTCTATCGCACTGGGGAGCGACAAGAAAGCGCCGGACGCGAAAGATCGACATCCGTTTGATGTCGAGATTCTTCGCGTTCCGCCGGGCAAGGCTCCGTATCCATATCATTCACACGGTGCGCAGTGGGAGTTCTACCACGTGATTTCGGGCAAAGGGGTCGTGCGAGACAAGGACGGGACAATCCCAATCGAAACGGGCGACGCTTTTGTTTTCCCACCGGGGGAACCCCACCAGTTAACAAATAACGGCGCGGAAGATCTGGTCATCTACGTCGTGGCGGATAATCCGATCAATGAGTCCTGCTATTATCCGGACAGCAAGAAATGGATCGTGTATTTCCCCGAGCGCAGACTGATGCGTTCCGATCCGCTGGATTACTACGATGGCGAAGAATGAAAGCGCGAAGACGAAGAAAACGCTCAACGTGCAAGTCAGGAAGGAAACCGGAATAGTACGACAGCATTTCCTGCCTTCCTATTTTCCTGATTTTTTTGTTTTCCGATGGCTTCAAAATTCAATCCGTGTCATCCGCGTAATCCGCGGTTCATTCGTAGCAGTCGAGATATTTGATACCGGATCCGGTGTTGAAGATTACGACGCGTTCGCCGATGCCGATCTTGCCTTTCGAACGCAACAACTTCAAAGCGGCAAAACAAGCCGCGCCTTCCGGTGCGACGAACAAACCTTCGCTTGATCCCACTTCGCGCGTGATGCGAATCATTTCTTCATCATCGACGGCGACGGCGCCGCCGTTGGATTGGCGAAGGATATTGAGCATGAGGAAATCGCCGATTGCTTTGGGAACGCGCAAACCGGAAGCGCAGGTATGCGCATTTGGAAATTCACTCGCGGTGGATTCACCGTTTTGAAACGCGCGGACAATCGGCGCGCAACCAGTGGCTTGCACGGAAAACATGCGTGGACGTTTTTTACCGATCCAGCCGAGCGTTTCCATTTCGTCGAACGCTTTCCACATGCCGATGAGGCCGGTGCCGCCGCCGGTCGGATACAGGATCACGTCGGGCAGTTGCCAGTCCAATTGCTCAGCCAATTCGTAACCGAGCGTTTTTTTTCCCTCGACCCGGTACGGCTCTTTAAGCGTGGACATATCGAACCAGCCTTCGGCCGCTTTGCGCCGCGCGATCTCAGCGCCGCAATCGGTGATGAGTCCGTCGATGAGCGTAACCTGCGCGCCGAGTTCGCGGCATTCGATGATATTGGCGCGCGGCGTGTCGCGCGGCATGAAGATGTGGGCTTCGAGACCGGCCCGAGCGGCGTAAGCGGCGAGCGCTCCGCCGGCGTTCCCGGCGGTTGGGACGGCGAGCTTGGTGGCGCCGAGATGTTTCGCCATGGATACGGCGATGGCCATGCCGCGCGCTTTGAAACTTTGCGTCGGATTTTGCGATTCGTCTTTGACCCAGAGATCGATTTCGCCGCCAAATCTCGCAGCCCGAAGCAGCGGCGTCCCGCCTTCACCGAGTGAGACAGGCTCGACATTCGCGGGCAACGGGAGCACTTCGCGATAGCGCCATAACGATTTCTCGCGCGCAGCGAATACGTCGCGCGTCACGGCGCGCCCGACCGCGGCAAGATCGACAATTGGAAAAAGCGGTTTCTGACATGCGGTGCAGAGATTTTGCAGACGCGACCATTCGTGCCGAAGGCCGCACGACGTGCAGGTCAAATGAGTCAGGAACATGCGGGAATGGAGCGTAAGGACGCGTGGTTGAAAAGGTGGATCGCGCGCTCCGCCGCGCGATGTTAAAACAAATACGGCTGCGCCGCCATTCTTCAGCATCGAGGTTGCCGCCACGACGACTGCTCGATCCACCTTGTCCTTTGTGATAACACGACGGGTATGAGTTCAACCGCTTCTCAACCAGCGCGGGGACCGTGGTACCGACCTTCGTTGACGGTGCAGATCATGATCGGGCTGGTTGTTGGTGTCGCGATCGGCTGGTTGCGGCCAGATTGGGGGAATGCGGTTTATTTCCTGCGGGATATTTTTCTTAACCTGATCAAATCGATCATCGGTCCGCTGGTGTTTTCGACCCTTGTCGTCGGAATCGCTGGCGGCGGCGATCTCCGAAAGGTCGGGCGCATGGGCATCAAAGCGCTGGTCTATTTCGAAGTCATCACCACCGCGGCGCTGTTCATCGGCCTCGCAATCGTGAACTTCACCAAACCAGGCGTGGGCGTCCCGCTGGCCGGCAATCCGAGCGAGATCGTCCAAAAGATCGGCGAGAATCATCCGCGCACGCTGGTCGAAACACTCGTGCATGTCTTTCCTTCAAGCGTGGTCGACTCGCTCGTTCGCGGCGACATTCTTCAGATCGTCGCTTTCGCCGTGCTTTTCGCGATGGCGGTGTCGGCCGTGGGCGAAAAAGGAAAACCGATTATTCGCGCGATGGAAAGTTTGTCGCAGGTGATGTTCAAATTCACGAACTACGTAATGATGTTCGCGCCGTTCGGTGTCGGCGCGGCCATGGCGCACACGATCGCTTCGCAAGGTCCGGGCGTGCTCGTCAGTCTCGGTAATCTCATCTTCACGTATTACGTCGCGTTGATCATTTTCATCGTGCTGATCTTCGGACTCGTGATCTTCATCACACGAGTGCCAATCCGGCAATTCGTCCGCGCTGTGCGCGAGCCGGCCGCGATCGCGTTCGCGACCACGAGCAGCGAATCGGCCTTGCCGAAAGCGATGCAAGCAATGGAACGACTCGGCGTGCCGAAGCGCATCGTCAGTTTTGTCATGCCGACCGGATACTCGTTCAATCTCGACGGCTCGATGATTTTTCTCTCGATAACTTCCGTGTTTATCGCGCAAGCGGCCGAATCCACCACGGGTCTGCACTTTGGATTGAGTCAGCAGCTACCAATGATGCTGGCATTCATGGTGACTTCCAAGGGACTGGCCGGTATGCCGCGCGCATCAATCCTGGTCCTGTTTGCGACGTTGACGAACGTGCTACCAGCCGGCGTCGTGGCAACGGGCGTCGCATTTATTTTGGGGATCGATGCGCTGATGGACATGGGGCGCTCGGCCGTGAATCTCATCGGGAATTGTCTCGCCACGATTGTGGTCGCGCGCTGGGAGCGAGAATTCGACGATGAGCGAGCACGCGTGTTCGGCACGCCGGAAGAAGCCGAGCTCGATCTAAAATCGGGCGATCTCGCATTCGCCGACGCGGTGGCGCAAGGCGACTAAGAGATGGCGGCAATCCAGATTCTAAAATCCGCGTAATCCGCGGTTCGTCCCCAATCGATCTAACCGTGAGAGATTTGACTCGTTCGTCTCCCGACTCTCTTGCCGCCACCCTTGCGGCGTAACCGTCCATGTCGCTCGCCCCACTCGCTCCATTCTCGACTTCGCTCGAAATGACAAACGAGGCTAGCTCAGCGGCAACCAATTCCCCGGTTGGGGCGGCGGTTTGGTTCCATTGAGAGAAAGATAAGTGTATTCCTGCAGGAGGCGCTCGTAATCGGAGAGAAGCCTCATCGCGTCGTTCGGTTTCAGGCGATCGGTTTTGATGGCGGCGTCGACTTGTGTTTTCAACAGCCGCATCAGTTCGACTTTGTCCCACTGAGTCATGGCGAGGACTTCGCCAATCGTGCTGCCTTCAATCACCTCTTCAATGTACCAGCCGGCTTCTTCGTCTGGATCGAGAAAGACGTGGGCCTCGGTGACGCGACCAAACAAATTGTGCAGATCACCCATGATGTCCTGATAAGCGCCAACGATGAAAACTCCGAGATAGTACATCTCGCCCGGGATGATGCGATGAAGCGGAAGTGTTTCGCGCACGTCTTGCAGATCGGTGAACTTCGAGATCTTGCCGTCGGAATCGCAAGTAATGTCGACAATCACCCCGTTGCGATCGGGCGGAGTAGTGAGGCGATGGATCGGCATGATGGGGAATAGTTGGCCGAGCGCCCAATGATCGAGCAGCGATTGGAAAACGGAAAAGTTGCAGATGTATTGATCGCCCATCGAAGTTTCGAGCGCCTTCACTTCCTCCGGAACAAACCGCAGGCCGCGATGCATGTTAATGATTTGTTGCGCGAGTTGCCAATAGACCGTGTCGATCTTGGCCTTCGATTCGAGATCGAGCAGGCCAAGGTCGAACGTCTGCTGCGATTCTTCCTTTATCTGCTGAATGTCATGCAGACTTTCGAGGCGATTGCCGCGTTTCAGTCGTTGTTTCGCGTCGAGAATGTCGCGGACGAGTTTATGATCTTTCTCGCCCGCCGCGACTTTCAGTTTGGGCGCGGTTTTCTCGATCGAGCTAAACGCTTCCATCACGAGCACGGAATGGTGCGCTACGATGGCGCGCCCGCCTTCGCTCACGATGGCCGGATGCGGAACGCCTTCGGAATCGCACACGTCGGCGATGTTCCAAACGACGTCGTTGGCATATTCCTGGAGCGAATAATTCGCCGAGCTGTCGAAATCGCTGCGTGATCCATCGTAATCGACGCCGAGTCCGCCGCCGACATCGAGATAACCGAGATCGTGTCCGAGTTTCGCGAGCTTGGCGTAGTAGCGCGCGGCTTCGCGCACCGCGCGTTTAATCGTGGAAATGTCAGGCACCTGCGAACCAACGTGAAAATGAACGAGCTTGAGGCAATGCGCGAGTCCAGCGGCTTTCAACATTTCGCTCGCCGCAACGAGATTCGTAGTGTCGAGACCGAACTTCGCGTTTTCTCCCCCGCTGGGCGACCATTTGCCGGAGCCTTTGCTGTACAAACGGACGCGAATACCGATGATCGGCTCGACGCCGACTTCCTTCGCCGTGCGGATCGTTAGTTCCAGTTCTTCAAGTTTCTCAACAACGATGACGACCGATTTGCCGAGCTTCCGGCCGAGCAACGCAATGCGAATGAACGCGCGATCCTTGTAACCGTTGCAGACGATCAGGCTCTCTGGGTCCTTGTGCATGGCGAGCGCCGCGACGAGTTCCGGTTTGCTTCCGGCCTCGAGACCGAAATGAAATTGCTGGCCGGCATCGACAATCTCTTCGATGACTTCGCGCAACTGATTGACTTTGATCGGAAAAACGCCGCGATACGGACCGCGGTAGCTGAACTCGCTCATCGCCGATTGAAACGCGCGATTGACCGCTTCGACGCGATGGCGCAGCAAATCCTGGAAGCGAATGACGAGCGGAAAACTGAGTCCGCGTTTACGCGCCTCGTTTACGACTTCGAGGATGTCGATGGAGCCGCCTAATTCCTGAAGCGGGCGGGCGACGACGTTGCCCTTCTCGTTGATCGTGAAATACCCGGCGCCCCAGCCATCGACATTGTAGGTCGCGATAGCTGCATCAACGTCCCACTCGTTTTTTATTTTCTCGGGCGCCGACACTTGAGGTAATGCGCACCATCAATGACCGCAGCGAACATGCAAGTCCGCGTAAAGGAAATTTCGCCGGTGCTACGCACGTATCTCGTTTGTGATCCGGCTCGCCAGCGGCGGACTGGCGCGATCCACCTCGCTTGTTTTTCCGTCTTGGCCGGATAGGGTGTGCCGGGATGAACAAAACGGTAATCGAGGTGCAAGTTCGCGCCGTTTTACCGACGAGCGGCGGATGCGCGGTGTTTCTCGGGAATAACGACAAAGTGTTCATCATATACGTCGATCAAACAGTCGGCAGCGCGATCACGATGTTTATGCGTGAGATTTCGAAAGAGCGTCCGCTCACTCACGATTTGATCGGTCACCTCATGACGGCGCTCGGCGCGAAAGTGGAGCGGGTTATCATCAACGACTTGAAAAACGCCACTTACTATGCGCGGATGATCATTTGCGCGGAAAACGAAGTGCAGCAGAAGAAGATCATCGAGCTGGACGCGCGACCGAGCGATTGCATCGCGATGGCGACGCAACAGAAAGCGCCGATCTATGTGAGCCAGGAAGTCTGGGATGAAGTCGACGACATGAGCGACGTCCTGCGCAAGATGGAAGACGAAGGGCTCAAGCCCGATCCGGAAACGGAATCGAGCGAAGAAGAGTAGCTGTAGCGGCGGCTGTCCTCAGCCGCAAGATCGACAGCCCGCGCTCGCCGCGGCGAGCGCCTCTACACCTACCCGAGCAAGTCGCCGTAACGCTTGTTCGCTAGCTCCAAGCAGCGCACCAAAATCTCCGACGCGGTCTCGAGTTTGAGTATCTCATCAACAAGCTGCTTGCACTCGTCGAGAGCAAGACTTTGCACGGCTCGTTTCACGCGTGGCACGAGCACAGCACTCGCGCTCAACTCGTCCACGCCGAAACCGAGTAACAGCGGAGTGAGCGCGATATCGCCAGCCATCTCACCGCAAACACCGACCCAAATGTTATTCGCGTGCGCGGCATCCGCGATCATCTTGAGGAGACGCAACACCGCAGGGTGAGTGGGTTCGTAAAGATGCGCGATTCGTTCGTTCCCGCGATCGACCGCGATGGTGTACTGAATTAAATCGTTGGTGCCGATGCTGAAGAAATCGACTTCGCGGGCCAGCGCATCGGCCGAAATTGCCGCGCTCGGCACTTCAATCATCGCGCCAGCTTCGGCGGCTTCGCTGAACTCAATCCCGGATTTTCGGAGCTCATCTTTGCATTCATTCAAGACTGACATCGCACGCCGCAGCTCTTCCAGTCCCGAAATCATTGGGAACATGATCTTCACGTTGCCAACCGCGCTGGCGCGAAGAATGGCGCGCAACTGCGTTTTGAAGATGTCGATGTTCTCCAGGCAGAAACGAATGGCGCGCCATCCGAGGAACGGATTCATCTCATCGCCAAGATCGACCGTGCCGGCCGCGAGTTTGTCTCCACCGAGATCGAATGTCCGGATGATAAGCGGATCGGGGCGCACGTGCTCGGCCACTTTGCGATACGTTTCGTATTGCTCCTCTTCGTTTGGAAGCGTGCCGCGGTTCAAATAGAGAAACTCGGTGCGGTAAAGGCCAATCCCTTCCGCCCCGTGCGTTGATACGGAATCGACGTCGGTGGGCAATTCGATGTTGGCCGAGAGAACAATGTGATGCCCGTCGCGGGTGGTGGATTTCGTGTCGCGAAGCTGTTTAAGATCTCTCGCTACTTGTACCCTCCAGACCTCCATCTCTTCGTAACGAGCGAGAGTTTCCGGCGTTGGATCGACAATGAGCAGGCCGGTATATCCATCGAGCAAAACGTTCTCACCGGTTTCGAGTTTCTCAGTGACGTCGTGCAAGCCGACGATTGCTGGAATTTCCAGCGAGCGCGCCATAATCGCCGTGTGCGAAGTGCGGCTTCCAAAATCGGTGGCGATGCCAAGGACGCGCGCGCGATCCATCGTGGCCGTGTCGGACGGTGTGAGATTGTGCGCAATAAGAATGTGCGGCTCGGTAATGGCGAGAAACGGTTTCGGCGCTTTGCCCTGCAAATTGCGAACCACCCGCTTGGTCACGTCCTGAATATCGAGCGCTCGTTCCCGTAAATACGGATCGTCGATCTTGCTCAGCGTCTCGGAATAGCCGGCGGCGACTTCCTGAAAGACCCACTCGACGTTGCAAAGATCGCTCTCGAGTTTGCGCAGCACCTCATCGATCAAAGTTCGGTCTTCGATTACGAGAAGGTGCGCGTCGAAAATGCCGGCGTCCTTCGCGCCGATCGACTCCGCGATTTTCTGCTGCATCTCGAGGATTTGCATACGCGTCTGAATGAGCGCCGTCTCGAACCGCCCGATTTCATTCGCGATTTGCGAGTGCTCGATGGGATGACGCGCAACGTCGTCGAAGTCGTCGCGGACGACATGGATGGTCCCGCGCGCAACCCCCGGGGACACGCCCGCTCCTTGAAACCGAATTTCCTGCCGCGCGTTATCGTCGCTCATCCACTTGCGAGCTTAATGCGGGTGTCAATCTTCGTTAAAACGCGACTTGATCAGTTCTTCTATTTCCTCGACCGCCTTGTCGGCGTCGGGCCCTTCGCAACGAAGGTGCAACGTCGAACCCTGCCCGGCCGCGAGCATCATCAAGCCCATGATGCTTTTGCCATTCACCTCTTCGCCTTCTTTCGATACCCAAACTTCGGCGCGATAGCGGGTGGAAATCCGAACAAACATGGCGGCAGGACGCGCGTGCAAACCGAGCCGATTCACAATCGTGATGTCCTTCTCGACCTTGAGGCCGCGCGCCGCTCTGCCCGATTTCCGATTTAACAAGCCCATTACTTATTGTCCTTCGTCTCCATCAAACTGAGCAATTTCGTGTTAAATTCCACCGCTGTATTCTGGCCAAGTCCTTTTAGCTTCTGATCCATCGCCGCAACTTCGATCAAGCGCGCGATGTCGCGTCCTGGCCGAATCGGAATCGTCACGTGCGGCACTTCCAGACCGAGGATTTCGTAATACTCGCGGTCGAGGCCGATTCGATCGACTTCTTCGAGCTCCTCCCAGTCCTTCAATGTCACAACCAGGTCGAGTCGCTTTTCGAGACGAATCGCGCCGATGCCGAAAACGGATGCGATATTAATGATCCCGATGCCGCGGACCTCCATGTGATTGCGAGTCAACGCCGGCGCCGTCGCCATAAGCTCGCGTCCCTCGAGCGACGTGATGCGCGTAACGTCGTCGGCCACGAGACTGTATCCGCGCTCGATTAACCCCAGCGCGCATTCGCTTTTCCCAATGCCGCTCGCGCCGCGAATCAATACGCCAATTCCAAGAATATCCACCATGTTGCCGAACTCGGTCACCGTCGGTGAAAAGTCGACTTCGAGCGCGATCGTGGCCGCGTTGATAAATTTCATCGTAATCATCGGCGTGCGGAAGACGGCGGTCTCCTCCTCCGCGGCAGCCGCGAGCAGGGCAGGATCGAGATGCGCGCCGCGCGCCACCACCAGGCATGGAATTTTTTTCGCGCAAAGGCCGCGGAAACGCGTGATCCGCACATTCGGCTTCAAGCTCTTGAGATAAGTGTGTTCTGCGGCGCCGAGAACCTGCACCCGTTTTTCCGCGAAATATCTGTAGAAACCGGACAGTGCGAGGCCCGGCCGGTTGATCGTAGGCTCGCGAATCTTCCGGTGAAACCCGACACGCGGCCCGTCCAATTTCATCTGCAGCTTTTCCGCGTGCGAATTGTAAAAGCTCTCGACCGTAACAACGGGAACGCTTTTCCGTTGACCGCTTGTCGATGTTATCGTTTGCGTCGCCGCTCGCTGCGCCATAAGCGCCTAACCTCTAACGCGGATGGCGCGGATTTTCCAACGCGCACATTGCGTTAAACGTATCGGCACAGGTGCTCTGCCTGCCACGGTTGTCATTCCGGGCGAAGTCGAGGAATCTCTCCTTGCTTGGTTATGACGACAAAAACGAAAAGCCTCACACTCACCCCGCACGTTCCGGCGCAGCTCCTTGCCCTGCTCAACGGCGGCGAGGAATATGAGAAAACTTCCGGAATGCGCATTGCGGACGGCGTCCAAGAATTTCTTTTCGCCGCGTCCGGTGACTTCATTGCGGAACTTCGAACCGCGACTGCGCCCGATCCGTGGAGGTTCGGTTTTGCCATTGTGCACAAGGTCGACAACATCGTGATCGGGTTGTGCGGATTCGCCGGTCCGCCAGATTCCGACGGAGCTGTAGAGATTGCCTACAGCATCGCGCCGGTTTACGAGCGCAAAGGCTTCGCAACCGAAGCAGCTACCGCGCTAGTCGACTTTGCATCGCGAAGCGGCCGCGTCACAGTCGTTCGCGCACATACCCTTCCCGAAGTTAGTCCTTCAACCAGCGTTCTCGAAAAATGCGGCTTCAAGAAAGTCGGAGAAATTGTCGATTCGGAAAATAATCTGCTCTGGCGATGGGAAAGAAAAGATTCCAACACGATCGACAACGGATCTGCTGGAAATCGAGCGAGGTAGGCGAGCGGGCCGGGAGGCAATCAACTACATCCTGAAGCGCTCGCCGAGGTAAAGCTGGCGGCTGATCGGATCGTTGATGAGAAAATCTTTCGTGCCTTCGCTCTCGACGCGCCCTTCGAAAATCAAATACGCGCGATCGACGATCGACAATGTCTCGCGCACGTTGTGGTCGGTGATCAAGATGGCCAGCCCCGATTTGCGCAGGTTCACAATAATCTGCTGCACATCGTAAACCGCTATCGGATCGACTCCGCTGAACGGTTCGTCGAGCATCAGCAATTTCGGTTTGGTCACGAGCGAGCGCGCAATGGTGAGCCGCCGTTTCTCGCCCCCGCTCAATGTGAGCGCAGTGTTCTTCGCGATCCGTTCGATTCCAAATTGATGTAGCAGTTGTTCGCAACGAATCCTCCGTTCCGCCTTGCTCAGCGGCAACGTCTCGAGAATAGCGAGGATATTTTGCTCGACCGTCATTTTTCGGAAGATCGATTCTTCCTGCGGCAAATAACCCATGCCGAGCCGCGCGCGCTTGTACATCGGATAATTCGTCACGTTCTTTCCGCTAAATATGATGCGTCCGCTGTTTGGCTGAACCAGACCGACGATCATATAAAAGCTCGTGGTTTTTCCCGCGCCGTTCGGACCCAGCAGTCCGACGATCTCTCCCGCTTTGACGTTGATGCTGATCCCGTCGACAACGGCGCGTCCGCCGTAAATTTTCACCAATTGATCGGTGACAAGGACATTATCGATCTTGGCCGCGGGCGGCGAAGCAGCTTTTCGATTCGCGATAGGTGCAGCTCCGCTAATCATTTTTTGGTGGGGCTTCCGTCTTCTTAGCGCCCTCCTCGATCTTCGGTTCCTGGCGAATATCTGTCCGGCTCGAACCGTGCGTGGTGAGTTGGCCGGTTTCATTGATGACCATTACCGTGTCGGGACTTATCGCCACATGCATATTTGGTCCCTGTTGCACGCGCGGCGTTCCTTTCAGTTCGATGTTATTAGTCGCTGTGATGTAAGTGGCGGTATCGGCGCGGCCGATCGTCCGGGTCACCGGTCCGCCGTTTGGATCAGCCCGATCGCGCACTATGCCGACGTTGCCTTCGGCGATCGCCTTCTCCATACCCTGGTTTTCTCCTTTGCGCACATAAACCGTCAATTTGTCCGACTGAAGATTAAAACGCGGATCGACTACCTTAACGTGCCCGGTGAAAACTCCGATGTATTTGGTGGAATCGAAAAAAGCTTCATCCGCGTAAATCTCGGTCGTTACCGGTTCATTCGTCTTCAAGTTTTGATCGGTGCCGAAAATCTTGTCCGTTGTGTTTTCGGTGGGCGCCTTGGCGGCACTCTTATCCGGCTTCTTTGCCACGCCCGTGGTCACAACACCTTGGGCCGGTAATCGCGCTATCTCTACGCCGAGAAACAACAAAGCCAGTGCCGCCAATTTGCTCATTGGCCTGCCTTCCCGGTGAAATGCGATTGGTCCGTGATCACCATCTTCACGTTGCCGATCAGTCTGCCCATTCGCGTGTTCGTATCGAACTCCACCGAATCCCCCGTGATGTCGAAGTCCGCCCGCTTGATCGTGGTGCGCTCCTTTGAAGCAAGCACTCGTGTTTTCAAATCGAGCACGGAGTCGCTCATCTCAATCATCAAATCCGGAGTGTTTTCGAGCGTGTAAGTTGTGATCTTGAGACTTTTGAAACCGACATGCTCGTCGTCGATTCGCCGGGCCGTTCCCGCTTCAAATTTTGCGCGTAGATGACCATCGGCGTCGAAGTCAGGCAGAACAAGACCTTTGGCTTCGTGACCGACGGGCAGTGGAATATTGGTCAGACCTTGTTCGCCGGGTGATGGGGACGGGGATTTTCTCCTGGCTTTTTCTTTGGCCAGCACCGGGACCGACAAGATCGCCAGGAGAAAGATTGACACTGTCGAGGCGAGCGTCCTCCAACGATGGGAGCGATCACTACGAAACAGCAGCATGAATTGCTTTTAACATGCGAAGGTGCTTCGGCAAATTCTTTAGCGGAATTTGGTTTGGCCCGTCAGACAACGCGCGCGCCGGATTTTCGTGCACCTCCATGAAAATTCCGTCGCAGCCGGCGGCCACAGCGGCACGGGCCAAAACCGGCGCAAGTTCGCTGTCGCCCGACGTCGCGTCGCCCGCCCCGCCCGGTTTCTGGACCGAATGTGTCGCGTCGAAAATGACGCGGTAACCGGCTTGGCGCATCCAATAAAGCGAGCGCATGTCCGCAACGAGATTGTTATAGCCAAACGTCGTTCCGCGCTCGGTGAAAACGAATTTGTCATTCCCGAACGCAATCAGTTTCTCAGCGATGTTCTTTACATCCCACGGCGCGAGAAATTGTCCCTTCTTTGCATTGATGGCGCGTCCGGTTTTCGCGGCCGCTTTCAGCAGATCAGTCTGGCGACATAGAAACGCCGGGATTTGCAACATGTCGATCTTGGCACCCGCAATCTCCGCTTCCGCCGGCGAATGCACATCCGTGGTCACCGGAATCTTCAACTCGCGACCGATTGCGCTAAGGATCTCGCAACCTTCACGCACGCCCATCCCGCGAAACGAGCGAATCGAGGTCCGGTTCGCTTTGTCATACGACGCCTTGAAAATTAGATCGGCATCTTCCTCGGCACAGACCTCGGCGATCTTCCGCGCCATTCGCCAAACAAATTTCTCGGACTCAATCACGCACGGCCCGAGAATGAAGACCGGACGTTTTCCTCCGATGGTGACTGATCCAACCTTAAGCGGTTTCGCCTTCACAAAAGAGAATGAATCAGGAAAGCAGGAAAAAAGGAAAAAGATTCATGCTGCTGTTTCCTGCTTTCCTGCGTTCCTAATTCCCTTTCCTCTGGCCAGATCGACGACTGCAAATGGCGCATACAAGGCGCAGAAGAAAAGCAACGCCACTCCGTGCATCTGAACCAGATAGAGCGGCCGCCAATCGGAAAGGAAGCTCAAGATCGAAAACGCTTCCGGTTTGTGCAGGAAAAATCCGTAGTTAGAACCGGTGTAAGCGTCGGCGATCATGGTGATAATGAAATAAAGTTCCGTCCACCCGAAGACGCGCAAGATCGACAGCGGGTGCGGCCGATATTTATGCGTTAGCATTAGGAAGACAACGCCGACGATGATGCCGCAATGCGAAACGAAAAAGCTGATGAAGCGGAAATCGGGAAAACCGTAAGGAAGATTCGGCGTCAACACGGCCTGCAGCGTGCCACCCAAGCCCCAGAAATACGCGACCTCAAACCAGCGTTGGTTTCCCGTGAGCATTGCGACCATCACGACAACCATTCCCCAATCGCAAAGCTGCAATGGCAAAATTTGTTTCCAACTGACCGCGCCGAATTGCCGGACAAGCATCAAATAAGCGACGTAATTAATAATGAGCAGCGCGGAAAGTGAGATCACGACCGCTCGTTGGCAACCATCCGGCGATTTGGAACGACGCACGATTGTCGCCAGGGCGAACGGCAGCGCGATGGTTAAAAAGATAACGACGAGATGCGCGGCTCCGTACGGCAGAAACGGGTGATCCATGGTGGTGGCGTTGTCGCGGTGGTTGTGTCAACCGCCGGAATCAGGCGCTTGGCATAAGAGGCCTTTACATTTTCTTCGACGCAAGATCGACCACTAGTTCACCGGATCACCCATAGATTGCACGGGATCACGTCGGTAATCCACGCGATGTGATTCGGAAAACGCTCGCCGGATTCGTCCGCATGCACGGGCACAACCAGCAGGTCCGCCTCGACCGATTGGACGAAGTCTGACGCCGCGAAACCGGTGTTCCCGCGAACGCAACGAGCTTCAATTGGCACCTTCGTTTCTCCGGCCGCAAGAATAAATTTCTCCAATGCCTCTTCTTCTTCTTCGAAAGTGCGAGCACGCTGAGTGTCGCTTGCAATTTCCGTCTGCATCGCGGCGCGGGCTTCGTCGAAAGTTGTGTAAACGCGGACGACGTAGAGTCGCTCGCAATCTTCCGCTTCAGCCAGAATGAGCGCAGATTTGAGCGCGCGTTGCGCGTGATCCGAATAATCCGCCATGAAAACAATTCGCCGCAGCGGCTTCGGCTCGGCTTCCGGCATAGTGAAAAGCATGACCGAACATTTCGCCTCGCGCACCAACCGGCGGGCGACGTTTCCCAGGAACGGCCGCAACACCACTTCCTTCTCCAAAGCGCCGGCCACGATCATGTCGATCTTATTATCTTCAATCGCCTGCAAAATACCGCCAGCCGGATCCTCGCCCCGTTGATAATGAACCCGCGAATCGTCCGGCAGTTTTAGCGTGGCAAAGATATCGCGAAACTTTTGCACCGTCTCCTCGCTGCACTCGCCAACGTAAATCGCACTCAGCTCCGAGCCGAACCGTTCGCGCATGCGTTTCGCTTCGGAAAGCACTTGAACGAAGCGCGGCGAAAACGTGCTCGCCACCGCGATGGTCTTGTAAGGCGAGAAACTGGCCATGAACGCGCGACAATGTCGTGCGTCGCCGGCATTCGGCAACTCGCAGGGGTTTGATCTCGTATCGTCCACGTCTCGCTAAATCGACCCCATTAAATGTTGGACGTTCGACGTTGGGCATTGAACGTTCTTTACTCTATGAAACGCGCGATCTATCCCGGCAGCTTCGACCCAGTGACGAATGGTCATCTCGACGTTATTGGGCGGGCCCGAAAATTGTTCGATGAGATCGTTGTGGCGGTTGCACACAACGACGAGAAACAGCCTTTATTTTCTTTGGAAGAGCGGCTCGCTCTCCTGCACCAGGCGCTGGACAAGATCGACAATGTCCGCGTGGCGCAATTCGACGGATTGCTCGTCGAATTCGCGGTCGCGGAAAAGGCCAGTGCGGTGATTCGCGGTTTGCGCGCGGTTTCCGATTTCGAATTCGAATTCCAGATGGCGCTGATGAATCGAAAACTCGAGGACAGCGTGGAGACAATTTTTTTAATGCCAAAAGAGGAATACACCTATCTGAGCTCGCGATTGGTGAAAGAAATCGCACGCCTCGGCGGCAACGTTTCGGATTTTGTTCCCGGTCCAGTGGCGGAAGCATTGGGAAAAAAATTTGCGCGATGAAAATTCATTTGAAACAAATTCCGGCCGAAGGATTGCACCTCGAGGGTAAAGAGGATTATCCAATCCCGGAATTGGAAGCGGACGGGATTCGGTGCGCCGGACCGCTGCACTACGATCTCGACATCGGCATTTCTTCGGACGGGCTTTGGGCCAGCGGGTCGCTCAACCAACCGGTGGAAGTAACTTGCGTGGCGTGCCTCGAAAAATTCGTCCACGAAATCAAAGTGCCCGCTTTCGCCTTGCACAAGGAACTGCAGGGCCCGGAGATTGTCGATTTCGCGCCGTTCATCCGCGAAGACATATTGCTGAACCTGCCTGCCCACCCCCGCTGCGATCGTGACGGTGGCCGGATTTGTAAAGCAGCACATCTGGAAATGACGGGGCAAACCGTGAAACGTCAGCCCGATTGGAGTGCGTTGGACAAGCTGAAGTTAAAGTAAGGGATTCAAGATTCAGAAAAAGTGACCTCTGTTTTCTCTGAAACCGGAACCCTTAACCCTGTTGCCTTTTGACCATTTCCTGCTTTGGTAGGTCGCCTTTATGGGAGTTCCCAAACGCAAAACTTCGAAGATGCGGCTGCGTACGCGCAAGGCGGCGAATCGTTGGCGGGCGCCGCAACTGAATAAATGTCCGCAATGCGGCAGCACCGTCGCCTCACACACCGCATGCCCGAGTTGCGGTTACTATCGATCGCGCCAGGTCCTGACTATCGAGGGCAAATAGTTGTCGCAGCGGTTGGGCCAACCGCCAAAATCAAAGAACAGGCGCCGCTACATCCGATTTT
Source organism: Spartobacteria bacterium (assembly GCA_003167365.1). Classification (GTDB taxonomy): domain Bacteria; phylum Verrucomicrobiota; class Verrucomicrobiia; order Chthoniobacterales; family UBA10450; genus Palsa-1382. Next base: position 150,672 of record PMTM01000012.1, read on the forward strand.
TCATTTTGCAATCGGCCACTAAAGTTCGCACAATTCTCCTGCGATGAAGATCGCCTTGGATGCAATGGGGGGCGATTTTGGCCCGCCAAATCTGGTGGCCGGCGCTGTAATGGCGCTCCGGGAGTATCCGCGCATCACCAAGCTCTACCTCGTCGGCGATTCCGCTAAGATCGTAGCCGAACTACAGAAGAATCGTTGCCAGGATACCAGAATCGAGATCGTCCCGTCGACCCAGGTGGTGGAGATGAGCGATCGCGCGGTCGAGGCGGTGCGGAGAAAAAAAGATTCATCCATCAGCCGAGCCGTCGATCTTGTAAAACACGGCCAGGCCGACGCAGTTGTGAGCGCGGGGCATACCGGCGCTGCGGTTGCCGCATGCACGATCAAGCTGCGGACCTTGCCCGGGATCAATCGGCCCGGCATTGCGGCCGTGCTTCCCACCGAAACGAATGTTTTTGTTTTGATCGACGCGGGAGCAAACATCGATGCGCACCCCGAACATCTTCTTCAATACGCATTCATGGGCACGGTCTATTCGCGACACGTCCTCGGCTACAAGAATCCGACAGTCGGTCTCATATCGCTCGGTGAGGAAGATGTAAAAGGTAATGAAATGACCAAGGAAGTCTTCAAGATGCTAAAGAAGAGTTCGCTGAATTTTATCGGCAACATCGAGGGCCGGCATCTTTTTGAAAATCCAGTCGAGGTCGTGGTCTGCGATGGTTTTGTCGGCAACGTGATTTTGAAGACGTGCGAATCAATCGCGGTCGCGATCTTCACCTGGCTCAAGCACGAACTCACGCGCACGCCGATGCGAAAGGCCGGGGCTTTTCTGGCGCGGCATGCGTTTAATGCCATCAAGGAAAAGACGAACTACGAGGAATACGGCGGCAGTCCGCTTCTCGGGGTCAATGGCATTTGCATCATCGCCCACGGCTCGAGCACGCCATTAGCGGTAAAGAATGCGTTGCGCGTCGCGGTAGAGTCGATTGAACAACAGGTGAACCCGCATATCGTCGAGGAAATTCGCCGTTACAATGAAACGACAGCCCCGCTCGAGCCCGCGCTCCGCTAAAACACAGCGGACGGTCTCGATCATCGGCACGGGCAGCTACGTGCCCGAAAAAATCCTTACCAACGAAGACCTGTCGCGCATGGTCGACACGACCGACGAGTGGATCACGACTCGCACCGGCATCAAAGAGCGGCGCATCGCGGCCAAAGACGAGTTCACCAGCGACATGGCGACAAAGGCCGCGCTCAAGGCAATCGAACAAGCCAACATCACGGCGGCGGAGATCGATCTGATCCTCGTGGCCACCGCGACGCCCGATATGCTATTTCCCGCGACTGCATGCTTCGTGCAAAAAAACATCGGAGCGACTAACGCAGCCTGTCTCGATATTTCCGCCGCCTGCGCCGGTTTCCTTTTCGGCGTTGAAATCGCGCAGCAATTTATCACTTCGCATACGCACGACACAGTCCTCGTGATCGGCGCGGACAAACTAACCTCGATAACAAACTGGACGGATCGCAATACTTGCGTGCTTTTTGGCGACGGCGCCGGCGCAGCCATCCTTCGTCATCGCGGCGGCGCTCATGGCGTAATCAGCACCCACATCGGCAGCGACGGACAATTCACCGATATTTTGTTCATGCCTGGCGGCGGCTCGCGCTGTCCGATCACGGCGGAGAATGTCGGACACAATCTCAATACGATTCACATGAGCGGGAAAGAAGTTTACAAACAAGCGGTCATCGCAATGTTCAGCGCCGCGCAAAAGGCGCTTCAGCAAGCGGGTTTGTCGATCGAAGACATCGCTTGCGTAATCCCGCACCAAGCCAATTTGAGGATCATCGAAGGAATCGCGGATCGTCTCGGTATCCCGCTCGAAAGGTTTTACGTGAACCTCGATCGTTATGGCAACACTTCCGCCGCCGCAGTCGCGATTGCACTCGACGAAGCGAATCGCACCGGCCGAATCAAAGCCGGCGATTTCGTTTTGATGGTCGTGTTCGGCGGCGGACTCACCTGGGCGAGCACGGTAATCGAATGGTGACTCAACGCCGTCTGACCGCGATTCTCGCCGCTGACATGGTCGGTTACAGCCGACAGATGGGCGCCGATGAAGCGGGCACACTTGCCGCGCTCAAGAGTCTGCGATCTGATTTGATCGACAACAAGATCGCCGACAATCACGGCCGCATCGTGAAACTAACGGGAGACGGGATGTTGGTGGAATTTTCCAGCGTCGTGCACGCCGTCGCGTGCGCAGTGGAAATTCAACGCGCGATGCGTAATCGCAATTCGGAAATGACACCGGACAATTGCATTGAATTCCGGATCGGCATCAATCTTGGCGATGTGATTGTCGAAGGCGATGACATCTACGGCGACGGCGTCAATGTGGCGGTGCGGATCGAGAGCATCGCTGAGCCCGGCGGCATCGCAATCTCAAGCTCGGTCCGCGATCACGTTGGCAATCGCCTCGATCTGCACTTTGAAGACCGGGGCGAACAACAATTCAAGAACATCGACAAGCCGACTCGGGTCTACAATGTCTTATTGGAGAAGCCAGAGATGACGCGCATGACTGCGGCCGAAGAAAAGCGGCCATCGATCGCCGTGTTGCCGTTCACCAACATGAGCGGTGATCCTGAACAGGAATATTTCAGTGATGGAATCACCGAGGACATCATTACCGATTTGTCGAAGGTATCCGGCTTGTTCGTCGTCGCCCGCCACACGGCGTTTACCTACAAAGGCAAGCCCGTGAAAGTGCAACAGGTCGGGCACGAGCTCGGCGTTCGCTACGTGTTGGAAGGCAGCGTTCGAAAGGCTGGCTCCCGCGTTCGTGTGACGGGACAACTGATCAACTGCAGCGACGGTGGCCATATCTGGGCAGAACGCTTTGATCGCGATCTCACGGATATCTTCGCCATTCAGGACGAGATCACACACGCGATCGTCGATCAGTTGAAGGTACAGCTGCTCCCACAGGAGAAAGAGTCCATTGGACGAGCGACCACCGGCAACGTCGAAGCCTATACTTTCTATCTGCGCGGGCGCGATTTTCTCTACCGCCATTCCAAGCGTTACTACGAGCTCGCCCGGCGCATGTTTACGAAAGCGCTCGAGCTTGATCCAAATTACGGCCACGCCTATGCCGGAATTGCGGTCTGCGATGGCTTCCTTTTCATGCATTGCCAAGCCGACCTCTCGGTCGAGGGAATTCTCGAGATGGCGGACAAGGCGCTGGCGCTAGAAAGCGACCTGGCCATAGCACATACCGCTCGCGGCGTCGCGCTATCTGCCGCGCGCCGCTTCGAAGAAGCGAATGAAGAATTCGAGAAGGGAGTGACGCTGGATCCCAACTCCTTTGAGGCTCACTTCCTCTCCGCCCGGCCGACCTTCATGCAGGGAAAAATTGCGCGCGCGGTCGAGTTCTTGGAGCGCGCGGCCGAGATCAATCCGGCCGATTACAAGCCTCCGGCTTTGGCTATTCACATGTACCGTTCACTCGGACGTGAGAGCGATTGCAAAGCGGCCGCCCGCAAAACCGTCGAGCTGGCCGAACCTGAGTTGGTCTCGAATCCGGAAGATCCCCGCCCCGCGGTGGCAGGCGCTCTCGCGCTCTTGGAGCTGGGAGAAAAGGACCGGGCGAAAGATTGGATGACGCGAGCTCAGGCCATCGAAAATGAGGATCCGGTCGCACTCTACAACCTCGCCTGCATTTACAGTCACCTCGGAGAACCCGAACCGGCCTTTGATTTGCTGGAGCGAGTCATCGGCAACAAGCGACGGATGTGGAAAGACTGGATTGAAAATGACTCCGACTTGGACGGGATTCGAAATCATCCGCGCTATCAAAAATTACTCAAACAGCTCGAAATGACAAAATGCTAATAGAAACCCACGCGCACCTCGATTATCCGGATTTCGCGAATGACTTTGATGAGGTCCTGCGGCGGGCGAATGAAGCCGGCGTGACGCGCATCATTACGATCGGCACTTCAGTCGAGAGCAGCCGGCGCGCGATCGAGCTGGCTGAGAAATATCCCAATATTTTTGCGGTCATCGGCGTTCATCCAACTTGTGCGGAGGAAACTGGCGAAGATGTCGCATCACCGTTGCGCGAGCTTGCGAAAAATCCCCGCGTTGTCGCGATCGGCGAAACAGGTCTCGATTATCATCGCTTGCCCAGCGCAGAGGTCGCGAAGGAAAAACAGGTGCAGGTCTTTTCCCAGGCCTTGCAATCCGAGACGAGCGAGGAGCTGGAAGCGCAAATTCACGACGGCGCTTATAAATCAAAACAGGCGAGTTTGTTCGAGCAGCAGCTCGATCTCGCGGTCGAGCTTGGTTTGAATGTCGTCATTCATCAGCGCGACGCATGGAATGACACGCTCGAGATCATGCGGCCGTATTCGGGCAAACTGCGCGGCGTTTTCCATTGTTTTGGCGGCACGCTGGAACAAGCGAATGAAGTTGTCGATCTTGGCCACCTTGTTTCATTCACCGGGATTGTGACTTTCAAGAACGGCGTCGCCGTTCTTGACGTCGCGGCACAACTCCCGCTCTTCAAGTTCATGGTGGAAACCGATTGCCCGTATCTCGCACCAGTTCCGTTTCGAGGAAAACGATGCGAACCGGCACACACACGCATTGTTGCCGAAACCATCGCAGCCGCGCGCGGCATTTCGCTGCAAGACGTTGCCGAAATGACAACCCAAACCGCGGAAGAGTTTTTCAAGTTTAAACGATGAAGATCGACGGCCTCATTCGCGCGACTTTTTTAGTTGTCGTTTCAATCATTGTCACGTCTTGCACTGCGCCCGACACGCAACATCATATTGTCATTAGCACGCGCGAGCAAAAGCTGGCGCTGCTCGATCAAGGGAAACTGATGGCGATCTATCCGGTTTCGACTTCCAAATTCGGACTGGGTGATGGCCGCGGCAGTTGCCGAACGCCACTCGGCGAACTCGAAGTCGCCGACAAAGTGGGTGACGGCGCTTTGCCTGGCACGGTCTTCAAAGATCGCCGGCGCACCGGCGAGATCGTCGCGCCGAATTCGCCTGGCCGCGACCCGATCGTGACGCGGATTCTCTGGCTGCGCGGCCGGGAATCTCAAAATGTGAATGCATTTGCACGAACCATTTATATTCACGGCACGCCAGAAGAACGAAATATCGGACGTCCGGTAAGTTATGGTTGCGTCCGGATGCGCTCGAGCGACATCATCAATCTCTACCAGATCGTAGGACGCGGGGCGCAAGTTACCATTGTCGATCTTCCGCTGGCCGCGGTTGTTCCGGCTTTGAATCCGGCGGGGCAAATGACCGAAGCAAATCCGGCCCAGTCAGGTTCTCACTAAGTTTCGAGAAGCGTTAATTCGCCGGCGGCGAAACCATCAATCGCGCAAGGACCGCGCGTTGCGCCGCGATCAAATCGGCGATGCCTTTGCGACCGAGCACGAGCATTTCATCCAGCTGCTGCTGCGAAAAAGTCGATTCCTCTCCGGATCCCTGCACTTCGACAAATTCGCTATCTTCCGTCGCCACCAGATTGAAATCGACGGTCACCGCTTTGTCTTCGTCGTAGTTAAGATCGACAATCGCAGTTCCATCGAGAATGCCGGCGCTGACGGCTGCAACCAATTTTCGAATCGGCGGCGCATCGACTTTCTTTTCCTTCGCCAGCTTTCGGCATGCGATTGCGACCGCGAGACTTGCGCCAGTAATCGCAGCGGTCCGCGTCCCACCGTCAGCCTGAAGCACATCGCAATCGATCCACATCGTGCGCGGCCCGAGTTTTTCAAGATCGACCACTGCGCGCAGCGATCGTCCAATTAATCTTTGGATTTCGGTGCTGCGGCCGTCGAGTCGGCCTTTAGATATGTCTCGCTGCTTTCGCGTCGTCGTTGAATAGGGCAACATCGAATATTCTGCGGTCAACCAGCCGCCGGTTACGTTTTGTTCCTTCATCCAGCGCGGAACGATTTCTTCGATCATCACGCCGCAGATCACACGCGTGTTCCCCATGGCAACAAGAACCGAACCGCTCGCGTGCGGAGCAATGTTTAATTCGAAACTGATGGGCCGGACTTGGTCAACCGCACGGCCATCGCTGCGTTGGAAAGGCGAATTCAATCGTCCGCAGATTACGCAGATTAGCGCAGATTAAAACTTCGATGTGGTGGATCGTGCGCTCCGCGGGCGATATTAGTGTGGCGCCGCAGGCGCGTGATCCACCGATCAGTTAACGACACGACCGCCGTTCGGATGCAAGAGCTTTCCGCCAGCTATCAGCGACGCTGAAAAATTTTCCAGAAAAGTTAAGCTCTCGCGGTTGACGACCGGGATTCGCAGGCTAATATGCCTGTCCTGCATGACGCGGGACTCCTCTAATCAGGAGTTGGTTCTACGTACATTGGGGACTGCAAATTGAGCTCAGTTTTGTCCCGGTTGATTAACGGAAACGTAATTATCCGGAGGCGAAGTTGAGTTTTTTTGTCGCCCAAAATGGACGCGGAGCTGGTTCTTTGACATCTACATACAGGGTAGTAAGAAAGTACAACTTTAAGAGCTGAGTCTGAAATAAGCGGCTGGAGGTTAAGATCTTCAGCCAGAGAGTTTCAGTTATCATAAGAATCTCTGGTCCCTCACGGGACCGGAACAGATTGATCAAGCTACAAAGAGCGCATCATGGATGCCTTGGTGCCAATAGGCGATGAAGGACGTGGATAACTGCGATAAGCTTCGGATAGCGGTAAACACGCTGTGACCCGGAGATTTCCGAATGGGATAACCTGAGCGAGCTAACACTTGCTCGAGTTCGTGTGAATTCATAGCACGAACATCGCGACACCCGGTGAAGTGAAACATCTCAGTAACCGGAGGAATAGAAATCGAAAGAGATTCCGTAAGTAGTGGCGAGCGAAAGCGGAAGAGACCAAACCGTTCAATTTATTGAGCGGGGTTGTAGGAGCCCGATGTGGTAGTGCAAAGGTTAGGTGAAGCTTCTGGAAAGCTGCGCCATAGAGGGTGAAAGGCCCGTAACCGAAAACTGGAGCACGCCTAGGGATTTCCTGAGTAATACGATGCACGTGAAACTTCGTATGAATCTGCGCCGACCACGGCGTAAGTCTAAATACTAATTGGCGACCGATAGTGAACAAGTACCGCGAGGGAAAGGTGAAAAGAACCGCTGCGAGCGGAGTGAAATAGTACCTGAAATGATGTGCTTACAAGGTGTCAAAGCCGGGCAACCGGTGATGGCGTGCCTTTTGCTTAATGAGTCTGCGAGTTACTGTCAGTGGCGAGCCTAAGTCGTTCTGCGATGGAGGCGAAGCGAAAGCGAGTCCGAAATGGGCGAATTTAGTCGCTGGTAGTAGACCCGAAGCCGAGGTGATCTACCCATGAGCAGGTTGAAGGTTGCTTAACCGCAACTGAAGGACCGAACCCGTGAAGGTTGAAAACTTCTGGGATGACTTGTGGGTAGGAGCGAAAGACTAATCAAACCCGGTGATAGCTGGTTCTCCCCGAAATAGCTTGAGGGCTAGCCTCGTGTGCTGACCTGCGGAGGTAGAGCACTGGATGAACTAGGGCCCATACCAGGGTACCGAACTCAATCAAACTCCGAATGCCGCAGGGTGTAACACGGGAGTCAGTGCGTGAGGGATAAGCTTCACGCGCGAGAGGCAAACATGCCAGACCAGCAGCTAAGGTGCCCAAATACCGTTCAGTGGAAAGGATGTGAGGTTGCATAGACAGTGAGGATGTTGGCTTAGAGGCAGCCATCATTTAAACAGTGCGTAATAGCTGACTCATCGAGCGATCTCGCGCCGATAATGATTGGCGATAAGCGGTATACCGAAGCTCTGGAAGACGTTCTGGTTCGCCAGGACGGATTGGTAGGGGAGCGTTCTTAATGCATCGAAGCCGCGATGAAAATTTCGGTGGAGCGTTAAGAAGTGAGAATGCAGACATGAGTAGCGATAAGCCAGGTTAAATTCCTGGCCGCCGTAAACCCAAGGTTTCCTGGGGAAGGTTCGTCCTCCCAGGGTTAGTCGGGACCTAAGTCGAGGCCGAAGGGCGTAGACGATGGAAAGCAGGTTCAATATTCCTGCACCGGCTGTGGTTAAGTTTAGTTGTGACATATGAGTGGAGGCAGGCCGCCGATTGAAAGTGGCGGTCCCGCAAGGGGACGTGGAGGCTTCGGCTGAAGCGGATCTGTTGAAACTTGTATCAAGAAAACCAATTAAATGTTCCCACGGTTGCCCGTACCGTAATCCGACACAGGTGGGTGGGTAGAGTATACCCAGGCGCGTGAGTGAAACCTCGTTAAGGAACTCGGCAATCTAGCCCCGTAACTTCGGAAGAAGGGGTGCCACCGTAAGGTGGTCGCAGTGAAATGGGTCAACCGACTGTTTAACAAAAACACAGCACTCTGCTAAGTCGTTAAGACGACGTATAGGGTGTGACACGTGACCAATGCGGAAAGATTATGGTAAGTGGTTAGTCCCGCGCAAGCGGGTCGAAGCTACGAGCCGAAGTCCCCGTGAATGTCGGCCGTAACTATAACGGTCCTAAGGTAGCGAAATTCCTTGTCGGGTAAGTTCCGACCTGCACGAATCGTGTAACGAGTTGACCGCTGTCTCAACGAGGAGCTCAGCGAAGTTGTAGTGGCGGTGAAGATGCCGCCTACCCGCAGTAGGACGGAAAGACCCTATGCACCTTTACTACACGCTGTTACTGTTGTTTCGATTTTGATGCTTAGCGTAAGTGGGAGGCTTTGATGGCTATCTTTTGGGGTAGCCTGAGCCAACAATGAAACACCACCCTTCGACATTGGAATAACTAACTTCATGCCCTATATCGGGCTGAGGGACACTGGCAGCCGGCTAGTTTTACTGGGGCGGTATCCTCCCAAAGAGTAACGGAGGAGTACGAAGGTTGGCTCAACCTGGTTGGCAATCAGGTGACGAGTATATGGATATAAGCCAGCTTAACTGTGAGACACACACGTCGAGCAGATACGAAAGTAGGTCCAAGTGATCCGGTGGTTGAATGTGGAATTGCCATCGCTCAACGGACAAAAGGTACGCTAGGGATAACAGGCTGATCATGCCCAAGAGCTCATATCGACGGCATGGTTTGGCACCTCGATGTCGGCTCATCACATCCTGGGGCTGTAGAAGGTCCCAAGGGTTCGGCTGTTCGCCGATTAAAGTGGTACGCGAGCTGGGTTCAGANNTTATCCACTGTGGGCGCAGGAGATTTGAGGGGTTCAGACCTTAGTACGAGAGGACCGGGTCTGACGAACCTCTGGTGTTCCAGTTGTCGTGTCAACGGCAGTGCTGGGTAGCTATGTTCGGAAAGGATAAGCGCTGAAAGCATCTAAGCGCCAAGCCTATCCCAAGATGAGATCTCCCTGAAGGGTCGTGGTAGACCACCACGTTGATAGGTCTCCGGTGTAAGTGCAGTAATGTATTCAGCTGAGAGATACTAATAACCCGTTCGGCTTGATCATTTTCTTTTTTGTTAACCCGTCGTTCGCTTTATGCGGACGACGGCACACAGAGGGGAAATGATCCTAAAAACAAAACGAAGCTTGAAGAAGTTAGACCTACACTTCCTGTATGTAGATTTCAGAGAACCAGCGAAATTGTTCTTTGGAAAAATGTAAGATCGACAACGTCATCAGACAGTCGGCACCGGCCGAGCTCGCCGCGATAGCGGCGAAATGCCACTCCGGTTACGGAGTCTGGTGATAATAGCGCAGTGGCACCACCCGTTCCCATTCCGAACACGGCAGTGAAACGCTGCAGCCCCGATGGTAGTACGACGATAGGTTGTGCGAGAGTAGGACGTCGCCAGAACAAAATGCCCGGTGGGTTAATCTCATCGGGCATTTTGCTTTTACAATTGAGGGCTACCGCAAAGACGCGTTAACAACGAGTCTTTCCAACTCGGCTTCAAGCTCGTCGGCCTGATCCAATAACCCGTCGAGATCTTTGCCATCAAGAAGCACCATAACACTTTCTTCATGCGAATACCGCAACTCATGATTACGGGCGTCATTTGAGATCGAATTGGCAGAGCAAAGAAAGCCCAGTTTGCACATTCCTCTGCGGTTCTTCATTTTCGCCGCGAGACTAGTCACCGCTGGCGCGCCGGCACCCCCTTTCGAATTTTTACCAGAAAGCAAAACTACTGGGCTGCTCGGCCAACAGCGACCGTGAACACGTCGATTAAGAAACACCGCATCAATTTCTTCCGTTTCGGTACGATAATTGTGATTAAACAATTCGAAGTCGGATACCTGACTGAAGAGGAGACACAACAATCTTTCAAAGAGCCGCCCCCGAATATGCCTATCGGTTGCTGCTCGTGCGTTCCCCAACGTCTTTCGTCCGATCAACTGAAGATTGCTTGGAGCAACAATTAGATTCTCTCCGGCTACAAGGTCGACGATCGTGTCGTAGCCTTTCGCCTTCCAAATTTTGCCTGACAATCGCAACACGATTCCCGCGGCATCAAGTTCATCAGCCGCAAGTATCGTTTCATTCGCATACCAGCAGCTTAGCGGTGCAGCTATCGTGACCTGCCGCTTAGCTTTTTTGGCAGCAGCCATGCGCTTTGTCCAATGATCTCGAAGAACAGAAACGGCATGAACATGACAGGCGCGCTTGGCGGAAACTAAATGCGGGCGCCAATTAGCAGGCGTTAGTCCTAGCGATTTCTTCGGCTGCTTCCATTCGGCGTCGAGTTTTTGTATCGCCGTCATCATCTTGGCGACGTCGGCTAAGTCGAATTCGTTCGCGCTTGCGACGTCCTTAGCCTCATCTTCTCTTGACTCGATAGCCACGCCTAGGGGGTCTTATCCGGTAAAACGAGCGAGCCTTTTCTCCAGTGAAGATACAAGATTTTCGACGCTATTGAGGACGAGCTTCTTTTCGTCCTCCTCTTTGGTCTTCCGCATCAATCGATCGAACCGCTTGACCAATTGGGCGCATTGACGTCCAAATTTTTCCGCCTCGACGATCATTTCGACAGTGTTTTCGTACGTGGCTTGAATTGTCTGCTTTGGCTTTTCGATCAATCCGACGATCTCACTATCCAGGTCTGACTTGGCCTCTGGAGACTTTGCTTCCTCGGATGCCACTTTGATAATTGGACGGACCTGTCGAAGATCTACGGTGTCGGAAATAATGTTGTTCAACTTCTTCCGAACAAATGCTTTTAGAATTCTGCGTTCGCCATATTTCCTAAAGATAGCGGGGCGATACTTCGCTAATGGATCTATGACATTTGCCTGCAGTTCGAAAAAAAAGTTTAGCGGGACTTTGCCGGTGTCGATCAAGTTTTGATATTCCACAGGTAGCCGAGTAGCAAAAAGCATCCTGCGGATTTGCGGAACCGACAGCCCCGTCAATTCACGCAACTCTTCGGCTTCATTCACACCGGTTCGATCAACAACCTTTTGGAGAGCCCAAGCCGTGGGCATGTCGTCCCAGGCATCCCGAACCAAATGAATGTGGAACATCGTTAGAATGTTCTCCTTCTTGTCCGGCTTTGGGATGATGATCGCTGGGATCTTTTTCAGTCCGAGTTCTTTCGCGCAAATCCAACGACGCTCGCCATCGACCAACACGTATCGCTTCTTGCCTTTACCGCTCTTTTCATAAACAGAGACCGGTACCAAAATTCCCACCCGCGCGATTGATTCGGATAATTGTTCCAATTCCTCGCGAGGGAAATGAAGGCGTGGATTTTCCTTATTGCGCTCGATTTCGTCGGGCGAAAGCGCTTTTAGATCGTGCGGTTCCATTTTTGAATCCGATCAATTGAAAATCAGCAATTCGCGCGCGTATCGACGATGTTTCGCGAAACCTGCGACGTTCCGGCGAACACGCACTAACTTTGTTTTGAAACCCTTCGCTAAAAACCATGCTTCTTTGCATACAGCATAACTAACCAAAAACTTTACCTTGTTCGCAGCTAATTCCTCCAAACAAATGCGCAATCGCCAAATACTTCCGAAGTCGAATTGTGAAGGATCGTACTCACGAAAAACGCGTCGGGAACTAACGGAAAATGGCGGGTCAATGTACACGAAGTCACCGCACTTGGTTCGACTCAATACTTTCTCGAAATCGCCGGAGACAAGAACAACCGAACGCAGCGCGCCTGCGTGTTTTCGCAAGTTCCTTGGAATCGCGCCGCTCGCCTTCCCGCCGTAAGGCACGTTAAACTCACCCCTCCTGTTTGTTCGATAAATCCCGTTGAAACAACAACGATTCAAGTAGATGAACCGGGCTGCTTTGTGAGCACGTGTGGCGCTTCGTCTGTTGGTTTTGCGGCGTCGCAGAAATTCTTTTTTGCTCTTTCGGAACCGGCGCAGTCGATCAGTTACGTCTTTATGACGATACTTTACGTCTCGGTAAGTTCGAATTAGGTCGCCATTGATATCCCCAAGAAGCGCTTTCTTCGGCTTCAGAGAAAAAAACAGGCAAGCAGAGCCAGCAAAAGGCTCAACGTACCGCTCGTAGCGATTCTCGTCGAAATAGTTGGCTAAGGTGGGAACAATTTGTCGCTTGCTGCCCGCCCATCGCAGAAAGGGCTGCATGTCAGTTTGTCGCAGAGCAAGGCCCAACCGTCAACAGAAACAGCATTGGTCCGTTAGCATTGGAGGTCTTCACTCGACCGCCCCAACTAACGGGATAAACTGGAGAGATTGAATGAAAACAAACCCCACTAGAATAATTTGGACTGCAGAAATGCGCCGCCTGTTGTACGCATGTTTATTATCCGAGTTCGGACCACATCGAGATTGGAGCGGTTCGCGTTACCCGAGAGATCGACGGACAGAGTTTCACGCTCTACTTACGAAATTGGCCGGCGTGTTTTCTACATTAACCGGAAAGACCATTACACGCGATGCAGTTGAACAACAGGTGGACTGGGGAATTACCGTGCAAAAAGAGATCAAAAGTAATGGGCATGCCCGTGCTTTCATAATGAACAAGGCGGCGGCCTTGGACGTTGGTTTTATCACAACAGCAGATCTGCCTGCGTTTATGAGCGTCGGTAAACACGGCAGCCTTTCAGCACAGCGGAAGAAAATTCTAGATCAGTTGTAACAACCCAGAACCACAACGAAAGGTCTCTTATGCTCACCAGTAAGAAAGTTATCAACGCCATCAACGAACAGATCGGGTACGAGTTCAGTGCTTCGATGCAGTACTACGCGATCGCGGCGCATTTTGCGGCGGAGGCGTTGCCGCAGTTGTCGCAGCATTTTTTCAAGCAGGCGGAGGAGGAGAAAGGTCATGCGTTGCGCTTCATCAAGTATGTGGTCGATGCGGGCGGGCGCGTGGTGATTCCCGCGATCGACGCGCCGAAAGCGCACTTCAAGACGCCGAAGGACGCGGTCAAGCTTTCCCTCGATCAAGAGGTCAAAGTGACCCATCAGATCAACGCGCTCGTCGAGCTGGCGCGTTCGGAGAAGGATTACATCACTTTCAATTTCCTGCAGTGGTTCCTGACTGAGCAGCTCGAAGAAGTTTCGTCGATGGATAACCTTCTCAAAATCGTCCAGCGCGCGGGTGACGACCTGCTCCAGGCCGACGAGTATCTGGCTCGCGTCGGGGTGAAGGCGATGCCCGAGCCGCCGAAAGAATAGCAACGTGACGTTGCATCCATTATTTTGCGACTGAGGGCCCCGAATCGTTCGCGAGGTAGCCGCTACTGCGCCGGGCATAGCGCCAAGATGATCGGTAAAGGCTTGCCTTAAAAGGCGGCCCAGGCGTTCAATGCCAGAATGAAAATGAAATTACTCCTTAGCCTGGCAGTCATAGGAAGTTTCGCGCTCAGCGCGTCATTCGCTCAGATAGCGGCCCAAAAAACACAAATCACTGGGAAAGTGATAGCGATCACGGCCACCAGCATCACAGTGCAGAGGGCAAATGAGAAAGGGGTATGGGAGATTCAAACGGGGACTGGGACGGATACAACGGTAACCGGCAAAGCGGAAGTCGGCGCAACCGTAACGGTGAGTTGCATCCAGACGAATGCTCAGAAAAAGGAAGCCCCACTCTAATCCAGCGCCGAGCAGGAAAATAATTAAATCATCTTAGCCGCGCGGGGGAATTTTTTGGTTCTTCCGCGGGGACGCGACCGGCCTCGCCAAAGCTACGGCTCGGCGGGCCGAGCGCATCCCTCCATCCACTATAATTCGCGCCGCCGCCACGCGCCCAGGACGACGCCGCTGATCGCAAACGCGATGAAGGGTCGACCCATGTTAATGAAAACGAGCGGCCACGGATTTGTTTCAAACGCCGAGAAGACGGAGATGGCCGCGTATTGGACAAACAAGAAAGCGAACCAGCAGATGAGCGCGATCTTCAACCCGGTGATGGCGTGTGCAACATGCATTTTTGCGAAGAGCCAGGCCAGCGCGTAATTGACAAAGATTGCGGCGACGATCGCGATCAAATAGGGAATCGCGCTGTGCGGTGGTTCGATATCGGTCATGGTGCGGGCGTTGTAATTCAACCACGCCTCGCCGAAAAGCGCGTACCATCCGAGTCCGATAAAGAAATGTATAACTACGAGGATCCAGACAGCGAGATGATGGATTTTGTGGTTCATCGAGGCGCATGAGTATTCCGACTTCTCCACTGGCGTGGCAAGCGGATTCTGATTGCCGCGGCGGTCATCAAAACGATAACTGGGCTGTCAGGGAACTACCCGGCGCAACCTATCCGATCTAACGATCGAGCGATTCTTAGCTTAAGTCTTGCCTCGCGGACGGTTCCGTCCTGTAATCGCCGGCATGATGAAAACCAAGACAACATTTAGTTTGTTGGCCATAGCCAGCTTGGCCTTGAGCGGTGTCGCTTTCGCCGGCGGGAAGACCTACCAAGCCACGGGGCAGGTGGTCAAAGTCAGCGCCGCGATGGTCGTGATCCAGAGCGGCACCCAGAAATGGGAGATCGCGCGCGACACAACCACCAAAGTCAAAGGCGACCTCAAAAAAGGCAACACCGTAACGGTCACATATACGATGAACGCCACCGCAATGGATGTGAAAGCGATGCCCGCGGCACCTGCTGCGACAGCTGCACCGGCGAAGAAAACTGCACCGCCGAAGTTAAAAGCTTCCGCCCCGACCACGTCTGCCGCCGGGGAGCCGAACGCGCAGAAAAAAGAACAGCCAGACGCTACAGCCACTCCTACTCCCGACGAGTAGTTGTCGATCTTGTTCCGGCGAGCGGGCGCGAGATTGCAGCCCGCTCGTCGTTGAATCTTGATTGTAGCGGCGTGTGTCCCCACGCGCAGGCCTCTCCTAGTTGGCGGCCGCCTCTACACCGACGCAGGTTCGGTTTCTGACAGGCTTGGATCGGGCGCAGTCGCGTCGCGCGGCGCAGCTTCGATCGAGACAATCGCGTAACGTCCGCCGTCGGCATTGAGCGTAACGACGTCGCCGACTTTGCGACCGAGCAACGCCTGCCCGATCGCTGTTTGATAGGAAATAATGTTGCGATCGGGATCGCCATCCCACGCTCCTAAAATCGTGTAGGTTTCTTCTTTTTTTGAATCTGACTCACGCAGAGTCACGATTGTGCCGACGGAAACGCGAGAGGTATCCGGATTCTCAAACGCAGTTCCACGCGCACGATCCAGCATCGACTCGAGCTCGACTTTCCGGCGCATAAGCACGGCCTGCATTTGTTTGGCGGCTTTGAACTCGAAATTCTCGCGCAGATCGCCGTAAGAACGAGCGACGCCGATTTCCTTGCTGTTCTCGGGGATTTTCTTGTTCACGAGCTCTTCAAATTCCGCCCTGCGTTTTTCCAGGCTGCTCCAGGATACAACCAGCGCTTCGCTCTTTTCCGGCGCCTGTGCACCAGTAATCATGCCTTCGAGCTCGGGATAAAGTTTAACAATTCGCGCGAGCAACGAACGCTTCGTCAATTCGTCGAACAACGGACTGAGGAGAAGTTTCCTCATCGCGTCGCGCGCGCGTCCGATCTCCGCGCCTTTAAACATCGCGCCGATCAACTCTCGATCTTCCATGAGTAAACGTTGCAATTTGCTGCCGCGCGTCGGCGCGATGTGTTGCTCACGCTCCATCGCTGAAAGAATCGCGCCAAGCAGGTCCGGCGTGACCAATTCCGTCCAGCGATCGCGTTCGTTGCTCAACCAAATAAGCATGTCACTCGTTGCGGAATGTTCGCGAATGCTACGTTCGAGCATTGTGCGAAGTTCGGCATGCTGTCCGGCTTCGCCCAAGACGCGCGGGATTTGCGCGACTATGCGGCCCTGACTTCTCTGCATTAATTGCAGGGCGCGCGCCGTCCAACGCTCACCCAGCGCAACCGGCAGCGTTTGCAAAACCTTCTTTTCTTTAGCCGCGGGCAACTTTGGCAAGATCGCCATCAAACGCGGTTCCTCGTCGGCGATCAATTTTGGCAACGTCAGAGAAAGATTGCTGGCCTTGAGTTTCGGCACGCGTTCGAGCAACTCGTCGCGAGCGATTACAAACTCGAACGTCAGCGCCGGATGCAATTTTTGATTTCGCACAGCCGCGTTCTCAATCGTAACGATGATCGGCTGCAACTGTTTCTCCGGTTCTTTAAACTCCTGATAAAGTTTTACTATCTGATCGAGCGCAGTGGCCTGTTCCTTTGGCTGCGGGGCTTGATTGAAAGACTCGATCAACTCCTCGGCGTGGGAGACAGGCGTGGCACGAAGTTGGATCGGCTCGTTCTTTTTCGTGGGGACAAGGAAATTACCTTCTTTCTTGAGCGTTTTTTTGGTGGACTCCCACCAGCGTTTCCACTCGGCTTCGCTGAAAATATCGCCGATTAGCCACTCGCTGATTTGCTGCACGGTTGCTTTTCCGCCGAGGCTTTCGAGAATGTTCCGCACAATCGCGGCTGCATCTCCCTTTACCAATTTCTTGATCGCCGTTAAATCGACAGCTTTTCGAGCAAGAAAATGTTCGGGGGCAAGTGGAGTGAGATTTTCCGCTGCGTATTGGAGCTGCATGGGATGCGCCTTCTTGCCCGCGAAATCGATCACGATCTGGTTGAGCAGAAGATTCCACTCGGCCACGCGTCCGAATCCCCAGCTTTTGTGCAGGCAATAAGTCCTCGGTTTCAACTCCTCGAGTTGTTCTGCCGATTTTGAGGTCAGTTTTTCCGATTCAACGAGTTTTTGCAGTTCAGCATCCATTTCGAGTCGAACAAACTACGATGAACGTCCGAGTTCGCGAGAGAAAATTGGCGCGCGCGATGGTTTGCCATTGCCGTGAGCCTCGCGGCATGAAACCGTGCGGCGGTGACGACGAGCATCTGGTTTTGGATCGCCTTTCACTTGGGCGTTTTTCTCGCGTTGACCGTCGATCTTGTCAGTTTCAAGCGGCGGGACCGCGAGTTGTCCATGCGTGCGGCTGCACAGCGAAGTCTTCTCTGGATAGCACTGTCGCTCGCTTTCAACCTCCTGGTCGCGCACATAAAAGGAGCGGAACACGGCCTCGATTTTCTCACTGGCTACCTCATCGAGTACTCGCTGAGCGTCGATAACATTTTCGTTTTCGTCTTAATCTTTGCCTATTTCCGGGTCTCCGGCCGCGCGCAGCATCGCGTTCTGGTTTGGGGGATTCTCGGCGCGCTCATCATGCGTGGTCTCATGATTTTGCTCGGGGTTACGCTGGTCGCGCGTTTTCATTTTGTTTTGTACATCTTCGGAATCTTCCTTGTCATTACTGCATTTCGAATGTTCTTTGCGAAGCATCCCCAACCCGATTTCGGGAACAGTTTTGTGATGCGGCTCTGCCGAAAGTGGATCCGCGTGACGCCCGATTTCGACGGCGAGAACTTTACCGCCAAGATCGACGATCGCTGGATGTTTACGCCGCTCGTTCTCGTTCTCATAGTGATCGACGTGATGGATCTTGTTCTCGCGGTCGATTCCATTCCCGCGGTCTTCGCGATCACGCAGGATCCCTTCATTGTTTATACGTCGAACATTTGCGCCATCCTCGGTTTGCGATCGCTTTACTTTCTTGTCGCCAATTTGATCGACCGTTTCATTTATTTGAAAACCGGCCTGGCGATCATTCTCGGATTCGTCGGCGTCAAAATGATCATGGCGGATTTCTTCCCGCTTCCGAATGGACTGTCGCTCATCCTCATTATCCTCGTTCTCGCAATTACGATTACGGCCTCAATGATCGCGACAAAGAAGCGGGCAGTCGCGGAGAATCAAGAATGAAGCGTTGATTTCGCGCTTCAAATGTTGTTTAACTAATCGGCGCCCCCCATGAAGAACTTTATCGCCCTCCTGCTCGCGTTCGGTCTGGCGCGCACTGTCGCTGCCGACATTCAAGACCCGCCGTCGAATGATTATGGACCGACGCGCAAACTCGGCCGCGGTCTTTCAAATTTTTTCCTCGCGCCAGCGGAGATTCCGGTGACGATCGCGAAGATCAACAAGGACGAAGGTAACGCCGCGGCCGCCGGATACGGCGTGGCGCGCGGACTTGGGCGTGCCGCCACGCGGCACATCGCGGGTTTTCTCGAGATCGTGCTCTGGCCTATTCCGGCCTGGCGTCAAAGTTATTATCCTTTGCTGCGAAGCGATGTTCCGTGGATCCACGCCGGCTACCAAGAATTTTCGCCCGAGCTCGGGAATGAATCGAAATATCCCTACGTGCGGGATTATTAATCGACGCATGTCGATCTAAAAAAAGATCGAGCTAGATTTAGTCAATCCACGGTTGACCACGCTGCGAAGCGAAGTAGAGGTAGAGCGATTTCCCATGGCGCGTGCGCTGAAATCGCGGCTCGTTCGGACATTGCCGGCCATCGGTATCCTGACCGTTGTCTACTTCGCCACCGGCAAGCTTGCCCTAAAGCTCGCATTCTTAAACGCCAGCACTTCACCGGTGTGGCCGCCCGCGGGCATCGCGCTCGCTGCGTTGCTCGTGTTCGGTTATCGAACATGGCCGGGCATTTTTCTTGGCGCCTTCCTTGTCAATCTCACGATCACCCACAACGTCGCCACGTCCCTGTGCATCGCGACCGGGAATACACTTGAAGCTGTATGTTGCGTCTGGCTCGTGAACCGTTTTGCCAGTGGCACGCGTGTTTTTGATCGGGCACAAGACGTCTTCAAGTTCGCTTTCGCGGTAATGATCGGCACGGTCGTCAGTCCAACCTTTGGCGCAACCAGTCTTGCACTTGGCGGGTTTGCGAACTGGGCTCATTACGGCGCCATCTGGTTGACATGGTGGCTGGGCGACACGACCGGCGATTTGGTCGTCGCGCCATTAATCATTCTCTGGAGCATCACTCCAACCTGGCGATTGAATCACCGGGAAACCGCCGAGGTCATCCTGCTCTTGATTCTATTGGCGTTTCTGGGCGAAACGGTTTTTGGTGGATGGCTTCCCATTTCGGCGAAAAACTATCCGATCTCATTCATTTGCGGACCGATTGTGATCTGGACAGCTTTCCGCTTCGCGCAACGCGAAACCGCCACGGGCATCTTCATTCTCTCGGCCATTGCCATTTGGGGCACGCTTCGCCATCTTGGCCCGTTCATCATGGAAACGCAAAATCAGTCGCTGCTTATCCTGCAAACTTCGACGGCGGTGCTGGCTATCACCGCGATGGCGCTGGCTGCGGGCGTGGCTGAGCGGCGACGCGCCGAAGAAGCCATCGAGCAGCAGAAAGCGACTGTCGAAGCGGCGAACAGAACGAAAGATAATTTCCTCGCGATGCTGTCGCACGAACTGCGCACGCCGCTCACGCCCGTTCTCGCGGCGGTGGACGTATTGGAAACCGAACCCACACAATCCGAAGATTCCAAAGCCGCGCTGGCCATGATCCGCCGCAATGTCGAGTTGGAAAGCCAGCTCATCGACGACCTGCTCGATCTCACCCGGATCACACGAGACAAATTGCAGTTGAAGTTCGATCCGATCGACGCGCATCAGGCGATCACCAACGTCGTGGAAATTTGCGCCACGGAGACGGCCGCGAGAAAACTTCGGGTCAATCTCGACTTGCGGGCCGGCGCTCATCACGTCGCTGCGGACACAACAAAGTTCCAACAGATCATTTGGAACCTATTGAAGAATGCGATCAAGTTCACCCGCGAAGACGGCGAGATTTCGATTTCATCGGTAAATCCGGCGCCGCAAACTTTGGCCATCTCAATGCGCGACACAGGCGTCGGCATCGAACCGGAGGTCATGGAGCGAATGTTCAATCCCTTCGAACAAGGCGATCGTTCCTTCCAGCGCGGTTTTGGCGGTCTCGGTTTGGGACTCGCGATCTCTAAATCGCTCGCACAAGCGCATGGCGGTACGCTCGATGCCCAAAGCGAGGGTCCCGGTAGCGGATCGACATTTACTCTCACAATCAAAACTGTGCCGCCGCGCCAGCGCGCAACGCGGTTCCCAAGAGCAAGCGCCGAATCGCCGCCACGTCCTCTTCGAATTCTGCTGGTGGACGATCATCAAGACACTTGCTCGGCGCTGGAAAGATTGCTTACCCGGCGCGGCCATCTCGTCGCGCCGATGCACAACATGCGCTCGGCCATGGAGGCAGGCGCGCGAAATCAATTCGATCTGCTCATCAGCGATATCGCGCTGCCCGATGGCAGCGGCACGGAACTAATGACTTGCCTCCACGCCATTTCGGGGATTCGCGGAATTGCCATCAGCGGCTTCGGAATGAATGGCGACATCCAAAAAAGTTTGCAGGCCGGCTTTTCCGAACATCTCGTCAAACCGGTGAAACTCGAACGGTTGGAAGCGGCCATCGAGTCGGTCATGCGGAGCGAAACTGTTTCGTCCTGAGACCTGGCGAGCATCTTCCATTGCGCATTGTCGATCTAACCATCGAAGATATCGCCTTTGGCGGAAAGGGCGTCGCGCGGGAAAACGGCAGAGTCATCTTCATCCCATTCACCATCGAAGGCGAGAAAATCTCCGCCGAGATCGTGCGCGAAAAGAAACAATTCGCCGAGGCCGAGCTTGTCGATCTTCGCGAAAGCTCGCCGCATCGCGTCCAGTCCGAATGCCCTTACTTCGGTCGATGCGGCGGTTGCAGTTATCAGCACATCGATTACGAACATCAGCTCGCCATTAAGTCGCGACAGGTTCGCGTCGTTCTGCGGCGAATCGGAAAACTAAAAGACCTTCCGATGCGGCCGATTGTCCCCTCGCCCACCCCCTATGGTTATCGAAATCGAATCACGGTCCACGTCCAGGATGGAGTGGTCGGATTTTTCCGGCGCGACTCTCATCGTTTGATCGATATCGAACGTTGTCCGATCGCGATGGAAAAAGTTAACCGCGCATTGGACGAGTTGCGGGCGCAGAATGTACGCGACGGACATTACACTTTGCGCGCTGAGCGTGGCCCGCGCGTCTTTTCCCAGGCAAATGATGTGGTCGCGAACGCATTGCGCGAATCGATTGTGAAGATGATCCCAACCGATCAGGAATTGTTGATCGATGCTTATTGCGGCGCGGGATTTTTTGCGAAAGCACTGCTCGATAAATTCCAGCGCGTCATTGGAATCGATTGGGACAGGTTCGCGATCGAGTTGGCGACAAATAATGCCAGCGCAAAAGAAACTTACATAGCCGGCGATATTGAAGTGGAACTAAGGGGTGCGTTAAGACCTACGTCTGGTGCAAGTGCTCCGGATAAAACGACAGTGATTGTCGATCCTCCGGCCAGCGGTCTAACTGCAAACATTAGAAAAGTGCTTGTCGATCTTGCACCGGCAACGCTTATTTATGTTTCCTGCAACCCACCGACACTCGCGCGCGATCTTGCAGAACTGCAGCAGACATTTGCAATCGCCTCCATCACACCGCTCGACATGTTTCCGCAGACCGCCGAGATAGAAGTTGCGGTCCATTTGCAAGCGTCTTAAGCGGCAGCCTCGTAAGAAAGAACTTGTCACCCATCGAGCCTGCAATGAAGAGTCACAGCCGATAGCGATGGCTGATTTAATTGTCACGGAGACCGCAGGTGTGCATCGCCCGCGGAACTTGGATTGGAAACGCGCGGCCGCTCTGCTTTACGGGGATTGGGGCACGAGCAAGGCCTACGTCATTGGCCTGGCTTTCGTCGCGGCCGGCTTCTCCTCATTTCCGATTATTCTCGCCGTCTGCGTGTTGACCGGTTTGGTCGGAATCAATTACGCGGTCATCTGCCGTTATTTTCCAGATGGCGGCGGCGTTTACTCTGCGGCGCGTTCGCAGGGCCGATTGCTCGCGGTGGTGGGAGCGTTGCTGCTGGTGGCCGATCTTACCGTGACCGCGGCGCTGAGCGGCTGGTCGGCTTTGACCTATGTTATTTCCGGCGCCGAGGGCATTTCCTGGCTGAAATTTCTCAAAGACCACATTGCGTTCACGACGATTGGAGTGCTGCTCTTAATTGGGTTCATTAATTGGTTCGGCCCGAAACACTCTGGCAGTTTGGCCGTGGTCCTTGCCGTGCCGACTGTGATCGTAGTTGTGGCGTTGATCGCTGTCAGTGCGCCACATCTTACGACGCATTTTCTCGAGCCACGCCATGAAAGCCTCAGCATGCTCTGGGTTCAGTTTGTCGGCGTGATTCTCGCGCTCTCGGGAGTGGAGGCGATCGCGAATCTCACCGGCGTAATGAAACTCGATCCCGGCTCGGGTCATGACAAACCAAGTGTCGCGCGGGAATCGATCAAAGCGATCACGCCCGTGGCCATCGAAGTTGTGCTCGGTACGGCCCTGCTCGGGTGGGCCATGCTCTCGCTGCCCAGTGTCTTGCAGAAGACGCTTGGGCTAACCAGCCGGAGCGACATCTCGGCCGCGCTGACCAAGCGGCACGAGGACATGCTGCGGTTCATCGCCGAACAATTTGGAACCGCGTCGTTTGGAATATGGTTTGGTCAAGCGTTCGGATGGGTGGTCGGCATTGTGTTTTTGCTGCTGCTGTTGAGCGCCGCTAACACCGCGATCGTGGCGATGATCGGTTTACTTTACATGACGGCACGCGATGGGGAAATGCCGCCGCAATTCAAACGCTTGAATCGACATGGCGTGCCGCTATATCCGCTCCTTATCGCGGTCGGTCTCCCGGTTGTCGTGCTGCTGACCGCGACGAGTTTCGAAGGACTCGCCGGTTTGTATGCCATCGGCGTGGTCGGCGCCATTACCGTCAATCTGGGTTCGTGCACGTTCAATCGCGCCATCGGCTTCACCTGGTACGATCGCGCGCTGTTTGGCGTCACGTTTACCATTCTATTTTGTGTCGAGATAACCCTGGCCCAGACAAAACATGAAGCTCTTTTCTTCGTTGTTTGCGTGCTCGGAATTGGTCTCGCGTTGCGCGCATGGACGCAGAAGCGCGCCGGCTTCACCACGCTTACCGTCACTCGTCAGGTCGCCGCAATGGTAACGCCGGACCTCGTCGCGACGATGCAACCCCGCTTGCAGGAAGGCCAGAAAATCATGGTCGCGGCGCGCGGCATCACCCCCGTCCTCAGCTTCGCGCTCGATGAAGCGCAACTGCGCAAAGCAACGTTGTGCGTGCTCTACGTGAAAGAGATCGCCGTGTTTTATGGCGGTGGCCCGGCTCAGGTCGCTCGATCGCGCTGGCAAGAAAATCCGGAAGCGAACGCGATCATGTCGCTAATGCTAAAGCTTGGCGCCGAGCGCAACATTTCGGTTCTTCCCGTTTACGCTGTCAGCGAAGACACCGCTTCGACGATTCTCGATCTTTCGGCCACGATGGGCGTCGATTACCTCATCATCGGAGCATCGCAACGTCCAGCCCTTGCGAAACTGCTCCGTGGCAGCGTGGCCACGAATGTCGCGCAACAACTGCCGGACTCGATTCGCCTTTTGATTTTCGGCTGAGCCCTTCAGAATTCGACATTGGGCGTTGGGCGTTCGACGTTCGGCGTTCTCTTTTTCATATGAGCCTGCCGAAAGTTCTCGTCGCCGATTCCATTTCACAGAGCGGAGTTGACGAGCTTTCGCGCGACGGCGCCCTGGATGTTGTGGTGCAAACAAACTTGGGCGCCGCGAAGCTGCTCGAGATCATTCCGGAGTTCAGCGCCCTCGTCGTCCGCAGCCAAACCAAAGTGACGGCGGAAATCTTAAACGCCGGGAGCAAACTGCGCGTAGTCGGTCGCGCGGGCGTCGGCGTAGACAATGTCGATGTTGAAACCGCGACGCGGCGCGGCATCATCGTCTTGAATGCACCCGGCGGAAATACAGTGTCGACGGCCGAGCACGCGTTTTCGCTTTTGCTTTGCGTCGCGCGCAAAATTCCGCCAGCCGAGGCGAGCGTGCGCGCCGGCAATTGGGACCGCAAGAATTTCGAAGGCGTCGAGCTCTATAATAAAACTCTCGGCGTTATCGGAATGGGACGCATTGGCAGTGAGCTCAGTCGCCGCGCTATTGCTTTCGGCATGCGCGTCGTGGCTTACGATCCATATCTTTCCGCGACACGCGCCCGCAGTTTGCAAGTCGAGCTCGTCGATGAGCTCGACGATTTGCTCGCCAGCGCGGATTTCATTTCGCTGCATACGCCGTTGACCGCGGAGACGCATCACCTTGTCGATCTTGCGCGGTTGCGAAAAACCAAACGTGGCGTGCGCATTATCAACTGCGCGCGCGGCGGATTAATCGACGAAACCGCTCTCGCAGCCGCTCTGCAAGATCGACACGTTGCTGGCGCGGCGCTCGATGTTTTCGAAACGGAACCATTGCCGGCTGATTCGCCATTGCGCAGTGCGCCGAATCTGGTGCTCACTCCACATCTCGGCGCCTCCACCGCCGAAGCGCAAGAAAGCGTCGGGATCGAGATCGCCCAATCGATTCGCGCCGCACTGCTCGAAGGAACCATTCGTAACGCGGTGAACATGCCGAATCTCGACGCCAAGACGTTGTCGATCGTCGGACCACATCTGCGTTTCGGCGAAAAGCTCGGGAAATTTTTGTCGCAAATCGCACCGAAACGCGTGGATGCCTTGAACATCAATTACAGCGGCAAAGTGAACGAAGTCGATACCACTGCGATCACCCGCTCAGTCCTGAAAGGATTTTTGCAAACCGCCGGTGGTAGCGATGTAAACGAAGTGAACGCGCCCGCTTTCGCGGAAAGTCTCGGCTTGCAGATCAGCGAGTCGCGTCTGAGCGCGCCCGGCGATTACACCGACATGCTCGAATTATCCGCCGCCGCTGAGGGGAAAACCGTTTCCGTCGGCGGCGCATTCTTCGGCGCCACGCCGCGAATTGTCAGCATCAATAGCCGTCCGGTCGAAGCACGACCGCACGGCGTCGTCCTCGTCCTCGAAAACAGCGATCGTCCCGGAATGGTCGGGCGCATCGGTAGTATGCTCGGCGATCACGGCGTAAACATCGCGACCATGTCGTTGAGCCGAAACCAAGCCGGCGGCACCGCGTTAACCGTTCTGAATCTCGATACTGCGCCCGGCGAAAACTTGCTCGCCGAAATTCGCGCCAGCGAAGACATTCGCTCCGCGCAAGTAATCGAACTGTAGGTGGATTGAGCAAGTCCCTTGCTCGATGTTGGAAGATGACGGCGCAGCCGCTAATCAATTAACATCGCGCGACGGAGCGCGCGATCCACCATGAGTGCGGCATTGGCCAGTTGCTCTGCCGACTGAATCGCACAATGTGATGAATGCCGGAGCCGAAAAGAATCTCGATCATTCTCGCGTTCGGCGGGATCTATCTGATTTGGGGTTCGACTTATCTCGGGATTCTTTTCGCTATTCAATCGATCCCGCCGCTACTGATGGCGGGCACGCGATTTCTTCTCGCCGGCCTCATCTTGTACGCGGGAGCACGCATCAGCGGCGCACCGCGTTCGCCACGGGCTGACTGGCGAACGGCGTTGATCGTCGGCGCGTGTTTGCTCCTCGGGGGCAACGGCGGGGTCACGCTGGCGGAACAATATGTGCCTTCCGGAGTCGCCGCGCTGCTGGTCGCCACGGTTCCGATTTACATCGCACTGTTGAGTTGGTTCTTTGGAATGTCCAAACGGCCGAGTGCGATCACATGGGCGGGATTGGCTGGCGGCTTTGTGGGAGTCGGTGTGCTGATCGGCCCAACGCTACGTTTTTCGACAACGGGCGAGTCACCGCATGCGTGGATCGGAATAACGATTCTGCTTTGTTCGTCGCTGATCTGGTCTGCGGGCTCGCTTTATTCGCGCACGGCCAAGCATTCCTCGTCGCCGTTTCTCGCGGCTGGTCAGCAGATGCTTTGCGGCGGCGTGCTTTTGCTTATCGCGGGAATCGCGACCGGCGAGTTGCGCCACTTCGATCCGCGGCAGATCACCATGCAATCGTTCGGCGCGTTCGTTTATCTGGTGTTGATCGGCGGGATCATCGGCTACGTCTCGTATGCCTGGCTGCTGCGTCATTGCGAACCGGCGAAGGTGGCGACGTATGCGTATGTGAATCCGATCGTGGCTGTATTTCTCGGCACTGCTTTCGCGGGAGAGACTCTGACGTTGCGCACGCTGGTTGGTGCGGGATTGATTATCGGCTCAGTCGCGGTTGTAATCATGGCACAACAGATGAAAGCGAAAACTTATTCGATCCCTGCGATCATTGAACCAGCCGATTGTGCATGATGAAGATCGACAATCCATCTGACGAATCGAAAGATCGACAGGAGACGATCGGCGTCGTTGTGCGCAATTGGCGGGCAGAAGCGGAAACGGCGCAGGCTTATCGCGATCTGGCATCGCGAGAGCAGGATGATAAGCGCAAAGGCATCCTCATACGCATGGCGGAAGCGGAAGAGCGGCACGCGCAACGTTGGGAAAAAAAACTTCGCGATCTCGGCGCCGAACCGCCCGTTCTCGAAAATACTATCGGCCATCGTCTGAGCCGTTGGTGGAACAAGCTCGCTGGAGCTGACATCGCGATTCGCCGCATGGAAGCAGCCGAAGAAAAGCATGAGGCCGAGTTCCGCGATCAGCGGGATCGCGCGTTGGCCGGAGAAGAAGATGTGCGAGACTTTCTGCGGGAAAGTGCGCTTGAAGAAAAGGCGCATGCCCGCGCGTTGAACGCGATGGTTGCGCCACCCGGTCCGCGAACCGCGCTCGATGCGATCTTGAAACGCGAACGCTGGCATGGACGCGGCGGTAGTTGGGTGGCCGACGCGATTTATGGCGTCAACGATGGCTTGGGTGCGGTGTTCGGAATTGTGTCCGGTGTGGCCGGCGCGACGAACAATGCGCAACACGTCATTCTCATCTCCGGTCTCGCCGGGATGATTGCGTCGTCGTTGTCGATGGGCGCCGGCGCTTATCTCGCGGTGAAAAGCGAAGGTGAAGTTTACGAGGCTGAAATCGCGCGAGAGAAAGCCGAGGTCGAAGAAAATCCAGAGGAAGAAATCGAAGAAATGTCGCTCTTCTATCAGCTACAGGGATTCGCGCCGGAGGAATCGCAACGCATGGCCGAAAAACTGGCCGAGCAACCGGAACAACTCGTTCAAGCGATGGCGCAGAGTGAGCTCGGTTTGTCCGAACATCGTTTCCCGCATCCGTGGAAATCGTCGGCCTCGGCTGCCATTTCCACAGCAATCGGTGCATTCATTCCGATCATCCCGTTCTTTTTCATGACCGGGATTGCTGCTGTGATCGCGGCATTCGCCATCAGCATCGTCGCGCATTTCATTGTCGGGGCGTTGAAATCGCTGATCACACTGCGTTCGTGGTGGGCATCAGGATTGGAAATGACATTGGTCGGCATCATTGAAGCCGCGGTCACTTACGGCCTTGGCCTCGCCTTTGGCGCGATCGCCTAATTTACAATGCGATCACTCGTTGGTGTGGACTGATACGGACAATGCCGAACTGCTTAGAACACGAGCGGTCTATTCACCCGACGAAAAAATTTCTAAATACGCAACTTTCGCCGACGCCGCCCGAATTCCAAGGCGACGGCTGCTATGCAGACAGTGGCGACAGCCCAGCCCGGCGAGGTCTCCGGGAGGACCGAATAGGTTAAGGGACCGAGTCCGATCGTCTGTGTAGTTAGAGATCCGGTGGCGGTGTTGGAATACCAAAACGAAAGCTGTGTAATCGCTTGCGAGAAGGTGATGTTCACCGTTCCCTGGTCGGTGCCATTGGCGGCCCCCGCAGGTTGAGAGGGATCTCCCGTAATGCTGAGCGTCGGGCCTGAGCCGGTAATAGAATTGTAAGAGATGCCGGGGTTACTCGTGTGAGTATTATCGATGGTGTCTGGGAACAGTGTTCCGCCGCCCACCGCGATCGCCTGGAGGTGTGTAATCGTATCGATGAAACCGTTGCCACTCGCATCGACCGTGGCGTCTATATCCCAGAGTTGGAAGGAGACGTTGTTTACGCCACCCGGATTATTGAAGTTGATCGTAAGTTGAATAAACGTTCCCGTCGAGGTCTGGGCGCTTGGCTGCACAATTAGACCGTTGTTTGCAGTTCCCCCGTTCACGAAGCCTGTTCCACCCGCGGCCACTTGTGGGTAGCCTCCATTCCACGTCGCTCCCGTGTTCGCTATGGTGACGGAAATGTTCTGGCCCGTGCTCGAATAATCCACCGTTTGGGCTGGCCCATTGATGTCCGGTTGTCCTGCCGTCCAGCCCGGGCTCGTGGGCCAATCGAAAACTGTGCCTTGGGCTATGGGTGAAAACGCAACGATCACCCACGATAATGCTCCGACCACTGCAATGCGTCGCAGCAGCCCGCCAGGTCCAAATATTCTCATACGTTCGTATTCGCCAAATCGCCCCGTGAGGGGCTTACAAGGAGTTCCCTAGCAGGTCTTCGGCCAAGTTGAATATTGACGGTATGATAGAGAAGCCTTTCGACGTTAGAGGCTTCGCAAGGTTGTCGGTACGTTGGTCCGAGCGGACTAAGACCGAACGCGATTCGGGTCGCCCTTTTCACTTGATGAATCCCGCTCCACCCCGGTACTTTTCCTCGCTATTGGGCGATGCGGTGAGTGGCGAAAGCCCATTGCAATATCGTTCAACTTTGATTTTTCAGACAGAAGCGGACTCTCCGAAAATCATCAGGGGATATGGATGCTACCGTGCTACGTTAAGACATGGGCGATAGATCTCCGAAGGCAGTACAAAAACAAGCGACGCAGAAGCAGTCGAAGAACAAGGCGCAGCAGCAACAAAAAGGGCAGGCTCTAGCCGCCAAACAAGCGGGAAATAATCCGAAGCGGACCAAATGATTTTCAGCTAATCAATCCAAAGCGGCGTTGCTGTGATCTGGAATGACAAATTTTCTCATCGTGATAGTTTTCGCTCGCCGTTTTGGGGGTATAGCTCAGTTGGTAGAGCGTCTCGTTCGCAATGAGAAGGTCAGGGGTTCGAATCCCCTTACCTCCATTTTGTAGAAATGGAGTAACACAAAACTCCGGGGGCACTTCGGATCGCTCGGGAGAGCAATCCCCTTACCTCCACCAATTCCGCGCAACAATCTTTGCGCTTAGCCGGGAAGCCTGGTCGGCGAACTGTGGCGCTTGAGAAATTCGCGGGCGAGCGCCCGATAGGCGTATGCGCCGGCGCCGCCTGAGTCGTATTCCAAAATAGTTTTCCCAAAGCTCGGTGCTTCGCTCAAACGAACCGTGCGTGGGACCACGGTCCGATAAACCTTCCCCGCAAAATGCTCGCGCACGTCCGCCACCACCTGGCCGCTCAGATTGGTGCGACCGTCAAACATCGTCATGACGATCCCGCCGATCTCCAACTGGTCGTTCGCGCCCGAACCGCGCACTTGTTCGACTACGCGTACGATTTTCACCAGACCCTCAAGCGCGAAATATTCGCATTGAATCGGCGTAAGCAGCTCGTCCGCGGCGGCGAGCGCGTTGGTCATGAGAATGCCGAGCGACGGTGGACAATCGAGCAGAATGAAGTCGAATGTTTGATCGTCGCGCAAGATCGACAATGTTTTTGACAACCGCGTGAGATGGTCGCTCATGCGCGCGATCTCCACTTCGACGCCAGCAAGATCGAGATTGGCCGGAACCAAAAACAATCTTTCGATTCGCGTAGGCAAAATTTTGTCGACGATGGATTCATCGCCCAAGAGCGCTTCATAGAGATTTTCGCTTTCAAGCTCTTGCATGCCCAGCGCGCTGGTCGCGTTTCCTTGCGGGTCAAGATCGACAATCAAAATGCTCTGATCTTTTTCGGCGAGAGCGTGACCGAGATTGACGGCCGTGGTCGTCTTGCCCACGCCTCCTTTTTGATTTGCAATCGCGATAATTTTCATGAGCGAGGAATGATAAGCGTTCGCAATTCGGATGTGCGCCGGCCGTCGGATTCCGGCCAAAACAAATGGTCGGGATCGGGAAGCATTTCAGTAACTTCCAGTTCGCCCGCTTTCACCAGCCAGCGGTGAAGAATTTCGAGGAAAAGATAACTCTCGAGATCGACAAAGACAGGTTTCGTGTCTTTATCGCGCCCCTCCGCGCCACTGCGGCGAAGTGCTTGCTCGGTCGGCCGAATGTAAACATAGCGGGGCAAATCTCTGTCCGCGCGCAATCGCTCGACCGCGAGAACGAGATCGCGCGAGATGCCTGTGTAGTCACCCGGTCCGAGTTCTTCATGCGTCACGGTCCAGGAGCGACGCTGCACGATCACGCGCCCACAGCGCAGCCGGGGCATGTGCGGAGACATTCCAAATTGGAACGGATGAAACCCGAGTGGAATGAGCCACGCGCGTGCGAGTGAACCGAGGTGCTCACGCGATCCAATTTTTCGAACGCAAACATCGCCGCTCGTTTCATCGACATAAACTTCCGCGTCGCCCGGCGCGACCGTGCGCCACTTGGGATTTCCTCGCTGCGGTGCGACAAAGTTTGAAAACTCGGGCAATGCGTCAAAAATGCGGACGGTCGTGTGAGACGTAAAATCTGCGGCGAAAAATCCGAAGTGAAAACTCGGCTTGCCGCCAATTGTTTGCGCGAACGCCTCGTTCAGCAACTTCTTGTCCGGACAACTCCAGTAAGCGCCGTGATGCAACAACGCGGCCGGCGGATGAAGTTCCGCTAGAATCCATTGGTAATCGCCGGCCGCAACCGCTTCGGTCGATCGTGCAGACAATTGCAGATCGGCGGAGGGATAAGTGTATTCGTCGAACTTGGCATAATCGAAGTTTCGCCTGACCAGATGGCAATCATCCGCGGTCAGCTCGTACTCCGGCTTGTCACAATGCGGTTCCATCATTTTTCGGAAAGCTGCTTTGATCTCCTGAAATGCGATGTGCGCGAGAGCGACCAGTCCGGGGCCAGTGAGCGGCAACTTTGCAGTTTCGCAGGCGCGAAGAAATGCGGGCAACGGCGCGGCGCCATTTTGGATCGACATTCTCTTCAGGACATTTCGTAAACCTGCCGCGACGCGACTGGCGACAAATGCATAGGAATCGCGCCAAAGATCGATCCATGGTTCCGCTTCGATGGCGACCTCATTGATCAATTCCTCATTAATTTGAAATCTGGACTCCCGAAAACATTCCTCGCCAATCGGATTAACGGCCGAATACAAGAAGCGCTCGCCGGGTTTTCGCTCCGCGCCGAGCGCCTTCAGGCGTGAGTTCGCATCCTCCAAAATCTGTCGCCGATCTTCAAGGTCAGCAGTGTCAGCAAATCTTGCCGGCAACTCGGCAATGGGTTGCAAGATCGACAACCATTTGTCGCGAACGCTGCCCCCGCGCCATTTCTCAACGTCATCGCACAAGACGCCAAATGCGTGGGCCTCAAGCGCCGGAACTTCGACGGCACAGCGCAGAACTCTTCCTTCAACGAGCACGCGAATCATCTCCATCGGCGCGCCCAACGCGTGAGCCGGCGTCGCTCCATCGCAACGCTGGATCAGCTCAAGCTGTGACGAATCGAGTTCGACGCTTTCGCCCGAATCGGTAAAGACAAATTTCGAATCGTCGATCCTGCCGCTGGGATTTAGACGCGGCGCGAGTTCCGGAAAGATTTCCAAATCGGCGTTCATGGCGGTGGTGATGGCATCCGCTGTCCAGCGCTCTAGGAAAACCTCGCGCGCTCTGATCCCAGGCCGAGGGTCCAAATTTATTGTGGCAGTTCTGCTGTCGATCTTGCCCCAGCCGGTGGGTCCAAACTCGCTGAAGGCATCGTTTTTCGCCGCGATTCGCTGCAGGTACAGAAGCAAATGACGCTCACGTTCTCCAGCACGTGAGTTGCGGCGGGGCAACGTGTTGCTGTCAGCATCAGATGATGTCAACAGATCATTGAGAAGTTCATGAACGCCACCGAGACCGAAAATAAGAAGTCGCGGCAAGAATATTCGGCTCGATTTCCACAGCGCCGCCCGCGCAACGCTGAGTTCTCGATTGAGAACAGCGTCAAGTTTGGATTCCGCATCTGCGACCGCAACCGTCGCAGACGCGTAATTCGTGAAGAACGAGGGTTGTTTTCCAGTTACCCCAACGGGCGGGCGGTTCAATCGCAAGGCAGTGCGCAAAGCACGAAATGCCTCTTCGGAAAGTAGGCGCTCGCGTGATTGAAAGAAGCGCTCTACCTCCGTGCGCGCTTTTGCGCACTCATTTTTTCGAGCGAGTAGCTCGCGTGCTGCCGAGATTGTTTTCGGCGTTCTAAGGCGTTCGATTATCTCGAACGGCACGCCGGCCATTCGAATAAGAAAGATGGGCGCAACGCGATACCGAGCGGACACGCGTTGAGCAAAACCAAACGCATGAGGACTGACAAGTTAATCCGCCTGCCGAAGGGGTCCATCTTGCCGACACAGCGCCTTTGCTTAGCGCGTTTACTGATTCGAGAGCGGCAATCGAATCGTAAAAATGGTTCCGACGTCCGGTGTGCTATCGACCTTGATGGAACCATGGTGATCTTCGACAACCTTTTTCGTAATGTAGAGACCGAGACCGGTTCCGCTCTTGCCCTGCTTGGTCGTAAAGTAAGGGTCAAATATCTTGCTCATCTGCGCGGGCGTAATTCCCGGGCCATTATCTTCGACGCGAATATCGACATAGAAATCTTTTTGCGTACAACTAATGGCAACGGTTCCTTTTTTTTCCGCGGCGGCTTGGATGGCATTGATGATGACGTTTTGAATCGCGCGCTTAATTTGTGTAGCATCGCCAACCAGGGTGGACGGATCTTCGCAAACGTCCGCCTTCAATTCCACGCCGCTCTGGGCCGCCATCGCGTCAACTCCCTTAATAACTTCCCGAAGGATCGCCGAGACCGAAATCGACTTGGGAGGTGAGCCTTCGACACTACCGTAACCTTGCCACATGGTAAGAAGTTCCCGGCAAAGCCGAACGTTTTGCTCGATAATATTGAGCTCTTTAACCGAGCTGGCATTCTCGCCACCCCCATTGTCGGATTGCTCCAGTTTCTTGGCGAGCAGCTGGACATAACCCCAGACGATCGTGAGCGGATTGCCGAGGTCGTGCACAAATTCAGCGGAGGCCTGACCGAGCGAGGCGAGCCGCTCCTTTTGCGCGAGCTGTTTCAGCAAATGGTTGTTCAATTCCTTAATCTCCGCCGCGGCGGTTTCGCTTGTCCGCTGCACACGCGTTCGCTCGACATTCCGGCTGATCACTTCGCGCATTTCGCGGGCGTCAAATGGCTTGCTGATGTAATCGTTAGCTCCAAGGCGCAGAGCTTCTTTCGCCGTTTCCAAGGCGCCAAATCCCGTCAGCATAATGACTGAAAGATGCTGATCGATCTCCCGAATTTTTCGCAGTCCCTCGATACCGGTCATTCCCGGCATGCGGATATCCATCACGATGGTGTCGGGCCGCTTCTCCTTGAGAAGTTTTATTCCCGCTTCTACGCAATCGGCGGTATGGACCTGATAATCAGTTTTGAGCAACATCCGCAGGCTTTCGCGCGGACCCAGTTCATCGTCGATTACAAGGATTTGGGGAAGATCGGTTGAGACGGTCATGATCGGCCAACTCGCTTAAGAGCTAGGCGCGTGCCGCATACGCGAACGAATAGGGGAAGGCTCGGCCCATATAACCGGGAAGCGTGAAATAGTTTTTTCTGGCGCGCAAGCTGCAATTTGTGAATAACTTGCAAATTTGGTGAATAAGTTGGTTAAAGATCGCCAAAAAAATATAATGACTGGATTTAATGTAGCGCTTAGAATGTGGCGTGATCGCCTAGTGGCAAAATACGCCAAGCATTTAGAACCTCTGGAGTTTCTCCGAAGATCGCAGTCGGCGATGTTACTTTCGTCCAGTCGGGGCGCGGCGTGGTTATCGCTTTCGAATCATTATTATGAGGAAACGTAATCGCGTCGTCATTACCGGTATTGGAATTCTGGCTCCAAACGGGATTGGTGTGGATGCGTTCTGGAAGTCGCTTCTTGCCGGCGAAAGCGGGATAGGACCGATTACTCTTTTCGATGCCTCCAAGTTCAAGAGCCGCATTGCCGGAGAAGTTAAGGATTTTGATCCAGCCGATTATATCGAAGCGGAATTGAAACCGAAACGAATGGCCCGACACACCCAATTCGCATATGCGGCCGCAATGATGGCCTTGAGAGATGCCGGACTTGATCCCGACAATCTAAAATTGCCGAGCCCGACCCCGGTTGTGATCGGTGTTAGCACAAGCGCGATTGATGTCATCGAGAGCGTGTATTTCGCGATGCACGATAATGGCCCGAATCGCGCGCCTACAACCTCGTCGGCAGCATCGATTCCGCAGGCTCCGGCCAATACCATTGCAGACCGCATCGGAGCATCCGCGCATGCTGCTACCATCTCGTCGGCGTGTCCATCAGGTTTGGATGCGATCGCGGATGCCGCCGCTCTCATCCGATCCGGTGAAGCAGAAATAGCTATCGCCGGCGGATCCGATGCTCCGATTACTCCTTTGACGATGGCGAGCTTCATTGCGAGCGGCTTGAGCTCGTACCGGAACGGTGATCCAAATCACGCGAGCAGACCTTTCGACCTAGAGCGCGATTCGGGCGTCATATCCGAAGGTGCGGGGGTTTTCATATTGGAAAACCTCGAACGGGCACAGGCCAGAGGCGCGCATGCATACTTGGAAATTTGCGGCTATGGCAAGCAACGTGATCTAGATCCCAAGAGGCCCGGGTCGGGACTCGAGGATTCCATGAACATCGCACTAGCTAATTCCAACTCTCCGCCGTCCAACGTTGACTATATTTCTGCCTACGGACCTGGACATCCCGTCCTCGACGCGATCGAGGTCGAGGTCATCAAGAAAGTCTTCGGGAACTACGCCTACTCAGTGCCGGTGAGTTCGATTAAGGGGGTAACCGGCAATCCGCTGGCGGCAGGAGGCCCGTTTCAGGTTGCCGCTTGCGCGCTGACTATGCGTGATCAACTAATCGCGCCAACGGCAAATTACGAAGTAGAAGATCCGGCTTGCGACCTGGATTTTGTCCCGCACCGCGCACGAAGAGCCAAGGTGGATTGCGCTCTCATCAACGTCCGCGGGATTGGCGGCAGCGCCAGCACATTGGTCGTGCAGCGCGACAACGGATCTAACGGACACTAGATGAACGGCGCGACAACGGCGGTCCTCGCGGCGCTAATAATTCAAATTGGTTTAGGATTGGCGGTCTTTCAGGCCAATCCGAAACGCCATTCGAATCAATGTTTTCTCATTCTGTCTTCAGCGATAGCATTTTGGCTCGGAAGCCTATACTTCGCCTTCCATGCGACAAATTCGGTTGTCGCGGAGCGAGCAATCCGAGGAGCGTCGACGGCGGTCCCCCTAATTCTTATCGGATTCAATATTCTGCGGTTGTCGATTCGCGAAAGACGGCGTGGCTGGCGCGGCATCCTGCGTCATTCCCGCCTTTGGTTGATCATTGGTTTTGCCATTGTCTGGCTTTGCCAGACAAAACTCTTTCTCAATAGCGTGGAGGTGCTTGGACAAACAAGCACTGGCACGGCGCGGCTGCATCCGATTTATGGGCCAGGATTCACCGTGCACGCGGTTTACTTCGGCCTGGGCATTCTCGCTCTCATCTTCAACTACGTTCGTGACTTGCGACGCGCCACCGGCGGCGAACGGGCAGAGCTCGCATTTATTCTGATCGGAGCGACGGCAACGATCGCTTTTTCTATTCTGACGAACGCAGTTCTTCGCTTCTTTGTCGAACCAACGCAGCTGATTTGGTTAGCACCGTTTCGCGGCGTTCTGTTCAGCTTGGTAATCGCCTACGGGATTGCGACACGAAAAATTATGGACGTGGGTTTGTTCCTTCGCCGCGTCATGTCCTACGTGCTCCTAACCATCTATCTTTTGGCTCTTTATGCCGGGGTTTGGTGGATAGTTACTACGCTTCTTCATGAACTAGCCGTGGCAAATGCGCAAACGATCGCCCATATTGCGGCAGCGATAATCATCGCTTTTGCCATGGCGCCGGCGCGAGGCATTTCGCAGAGATTGGCCGAGCGGCTTTTCATTAGCACGCGGGGACTGGATTTTCAGACAACCGTGAGCAAGGCGGCAAAAATACTTAGCTCAGTTACCACTCTTAGAGATTTGCTCGAAAGATTTGCCAATACCGTTGCCGAAGCAGTCGGAACAGATCGGGTCTTTATACTTTTGCCTAGTAAGCAGGGCTTCTCGCAACAATATCCGATCGTCCAGCCTGGCGCACGGCTTGGTCGATTAGAATTGGATCATGAACAAGCAACAATCAAACAACTTGCAGCGAGCCGGGAACCGATTGTTCTCGACGAGTTGCATCGTGCCCGACCGACGCCACAACTGGAGCGCGTCATGCGGCAATTGGATTCGCTTCAGATTGCGCTGGCCATTGGAATCTTTGCGCGCGATCACCTCGCCGGAGTCATGCTGCTCGGTCCGCGCATATCCGGACGCATTTACGGGAGCGTCGAGCAAAATGCGCTGCAAGTTTTGTGCGGCCAACTTGCGGTAGCAATCGAGAATGCGCGACTCTTCACCGAAGTGCAGAACGCAAAACTCTATAATGAAACGCTACTCGAAAATCTTACCACCGGAGTTATAGCAGCCGGTCCCGATGAACGCATTACGGTGTTTAACAACGAAGCCGGGCAGATCACCGAACTCAATTCCCGCGAAATCCAAGACGAGTATCTGGACAAGTTACCCGGGCCGCTGCGGGACGCGCTGCGCAAAACACTGCAGACGGGTGAAAGCCAGGAAAACAGCGAACTCACCCTTCGTTCAGGTGACCGAAGCGTTGTCGTCCGCACGAGCAGTTCGATCTTTCACGGACAAGAGGGTGAGATGTTGGGTGCGCTGATGGTTCTGACGGATATTACCGCGCTGAAGCGCCTCGAACTACAGATCCGCCGTAGCGATCGTCTCGCCAGCCTTGGCACACTTTCGGCCGGCATGGCGCACGAGATCAAGAATCCGCTCGTGTCGATCAAGACTTTCGCCCAATTATTGCCCGAGCGATATCAGGATTCGGATTTCCGGGAGACGTTTTCCAATCTAATCGGCCACGAGATCGAGCGGATCGACTCGCTCGTCAATCAACTGCTGCGTTTCGCCCGGCCGGCCAAGCCCGTTCTAAAACTCATGCACGTGCAGGAGATTTTGGAGAAGTCGCTTCTCCTCGTAGGACATCGCTTGTATCAAAAAGATATTAAATTATCTCGTTCTTGGGAGGCGAATGTTGATACAATCCGGGCCGATGCCGATCAACTCGAGCAAGTCTTTCTCAACTTTTTTCTCAACGCGATGGATGCAATGAAAAATGGCGGCGAACTAAACGTGCAAACCGAGATTCGCACGGATGAAGAGTGGGTTTCGGCACTCGCTCAGAACAATGGCAACACCCACGAGATTCTTCGAATCACCATTCGGGATACCGGTGACGGAATCCGCGGTGAAGACATCCCGCACGTCTTCGATCCATTCTTCACAACAAAGGACTATGGTACTGGGCTGGGCCTCTCCGTTGTCCACGGAATCATTCAAGAACATGGCGGCCAGATCGAAGTGGAGAGCGAATTGAAGAAGGGGACGGCATTTCACATCCTCCTTCCGCTCGTTCGTTTCGACAGCGAGGTAGCCGCCGCATGACCTCTGCGCCGGTCTGCGTTCTTTATACCCAAGACCCTGATCTCGCTCGGCGAGTCAAGGCTTACCTGCGTACCATGGCGCAAGTGCGGCATGTGACAGATGCCGATCGCCTTGACGTCGTTCTTCAACAAGCTGGACCCGCATTGTGCATTGTAGATCTTCGCGCCAAAGAAAGTCGCGACTTGGTCGAGCAGATCCAGAAAGATTGGCCGGAAGTCCTGATTACAGCCTTGGGCGCTTTGCGCTCAGAGCCACTGCGCGAGACGGAACAATCTGGGATTTATGCGGCCGAGGATTTAGAACTCGATCGCCGGCGCTTTCAAGCTCTCGCCGGGCGCGCCTTCGACCATCTTAAAGTTCTCCAGGAAAACCGGGCCCTCCGTGAAACAACGTCGACAAGCAATTTCTCTTCTGAAACGCCGCCCCGATCCGAGTCCGTTCCTGAGCGGACCAGCGGTCCCTCATTGCGCTTGCTTCGTTTTCCTCGCGTGTTCCGCCGATTTGAAAACGTCGATGCGCTGCTTGCCAGCATTGTGGAAAGCGTCGCCGATGCCGCTGGCGTTACGCGTGTTGGCATTTTCTCCAAGAGCCGCCAAGGCGATCGTTATCGGCTCCGAGCCGGCTTGCGCTGTCTGCCCGAAACGCATGACGTGGAATTTGGCGAGCGCGATGCGCTCGTGCGCTGGTCCGAACTGCATGCGCATTTGATTTCGCGCGCCAACCTTGCCCAGACCCCAGAGCAAGCGCAACGGGCGCTTCTCCGCCGCGCGCTCGACACGTTCGGCGCGGAAGTCATCGCCCCGCTTTATGCTCGCAGCCGCATCATTGGCTGGTTGTTCTTCGGGCACCGGTTAACCGGACAACGATTCAACTATTCCGACCTCGAGGGTCTGATGATCCTGGCCGAACATGTCTCGACCGTCCTCGAAAACGCTCTGCTCCACGAGGAAATCTCACTGCAAAAAACTTTGGCCGAAACGCTGCTCAAATCCATTCCGGCTGGAATTGTGGCGACGGACCAGGATGGCGTGATTCGCTGGTTTAATCCGACCGCGGAGCAAATTCTTGGTGTATCAGGTTCCGAAGCCTTGAACAAACCGGTCGAAGCTACTGGGGGAACGCTTGCCGCTTTCTTGCGCGACACACTCGATACCAAAACGAATTTGCCTCCGCGAAATTGGATCGACAATAACACACGCCGATCGCTGTCCGTGAAAACTCGCAAACTGCTCGATCACGACACGCCACTTGGCGCGGTCGCTGTCATCGAGGATCTGACCGTTGAGGAGAGCCTGCGCCAAAAACAAGACCTCGTGGATCGGACCGCATTTTGGACGGACCTGGCCGCGAGCATGTCGCACGAAATTCGCAATCCGCTTGTCGCGATCAAAACGTTCGCTCAACTGCTTCCCGAACGGTTCGATGATGCTGATTTTCGAAAAGAATTTAACGAGATCGTCGTCGGCGAAGTCGACCGGCTCGACACGATCATTACCCAGATCAGCAATTTCGCTCACCCTCCCGATCTCGTTTTGAAGCCGATCGATGTCCGGTCGTCCGTCAAAAAAGGAATCGAGATCGCGAGGTCGCGCTTCGGCGTCAACGGTGGCGTCGCTGTTGAAACCTCCCTGCCTAACGATTTGCCGAAAGTGCTGGGCGACGAGACCGCTCTCGCGGAAGTATTCGCGCATCTGGTGGTCAACGCAGCTGAGGCTTTGTCCGGTAAGACCAAGCCGCGTATTACACTTGCGGCAAAACCGCTGCGTCAGGGGAAAACCGGAGGCGGTGTAATCGTCACGGTTCGAGACAACGGGAAGGGCATCGCTCCCAATTTAAGGGACAAGGTTTTTTCTCCGTTTTGCACGACCAAGCCGCGCGGAATGGGGCTTGGTTTGCCAATCGTCAAGCGCACTATCTTCGACCACAATGGCCGAGTCGATATCGATTCTACCACTCACGGAACGTCTGTCAGCGTAGTCTTGCCGGCGAGCACGAAGAAAAACTGACGAATTTTCGGATTTCGGTTTTCCGAAATCATCAATTAGATTCGTCAGGAGTTTTCGATTCCAGGCTAAGATCGACATCTTCATTTTATGATCGTTACTACCGCTCAACTTTACAAAGTCGCTTATGGCAAATTCGCCGTCGGCGCCTATAACATTAATAACATGGAACAGATTCTCGGCCTGTTCCGCGGCAACGTGCAAAGCAAAGCGCCGTTTATCGTTCAACTCTCCAAAGGCGCACGAAAATATGCGGACAAGCGCATGCTCGAAGCGATGCTCCGCACGGCCGAGGAAATATTCCCCGAAGCCATCTTCGCCGTTCATCTCGATCACGGCGATGAGGAAACCTGCTATGACTGCATCGATTCCGGCTTTTACAGCTCGGTAATGATCGACGCCAGCCACGAGCCGTTCGAAAAGAACGTCGCGATTACGAAGCGCGTTGTCGATCGGGCGCACGCCAAACGAATTAGCGTCGAGGCCGAACTGGGAATGTTGGGCGGTGTCGAGGAAGACATTCAAGTCGACGAAGGTCACGCTTGCTTGACCAACCCCGAGGAAGCGATTGATTTCATCAAACAAACCAAGTGCGATT
This sequence comes from Spartobacteria bacterium, assembly GCA_003167365.1. Classification (GTDB taxonomy): domain Bacteria; phylum Verrucomicrobiota; class Verrucomicrobiia; order Chthoniobacterales; family UBA10450; genus Palsa-1382. The sequence goes on from PMTM01000012.1 coordinate 191,394, forward strand.
CACTTGCCGCTGCGATCGGAACCAGTCACGGCGCTTACAAATTCAAGGGACAGCAATCGCTGCACTTCGAAGTCATCGAAGGGATTCGTGATAACTTGAAGAAAGCCGGCTTGCCGCCGACGCCAATTGTGATGCACGGCTCATCGAGCGTTCCCAGATCCGAGGTCGAGCGAATCAATGCCGCCGGCGGCAAACTCGATCCGTCAGCGCGCGGCGTAAACGAAGAGGAATATCTGCCCGCCGCAAAACTCGGCGTGACGAAAGTGAATATCGACACCGATGGCCGGCTTGTCTGGACCCGCGTTCATCGCGAATTCTTCCGCGATAAACCGTCCGAATTCGATTTCCGTCCTCCGGGGACAATTTTCGTCGAGGAATATGCCAACTTCATCGCGCATAAAAACGAGAAACTCGGTTCCGCCGGGCAGCTTGAGGCCGTGCGCGCAAGCGTGAAAAAGTAGCGCAAGCCTCCGGCTTGCGTATCGGAGCCACAAGCGGGACGCTTGTGCTACTTTTCTTCTCGATTGAAAACAGTGACTTTCACGCTCCAGGAACTCGAGAAATTATCGGGCGGTGAGCTGCTCGGCGATCCCGCCCAACAAATTACCGGGGTCGCGTCTCTCGCGGAAGCGACTGCCGGTGAAATCAGTTTCTTCGGTAGTCCCCGATACGCGGCTCAGCTTCGCAAGACGCGCGCTTCCGCCGTCTTCGTTCCGCTCGACTTCTCGGAAAAGACCGCAGCCGCCCAGATTCGTGTTTCAAATCCGGCGAAAGCGTTCGAGCAAATCGTCCTGAGACTTGCGCCGAAAGCGATCGCGTTTGCACCGGGCGTTCATCCAAGGGCGGTTGTCGATCCTGGCGCGAAGCTCGGGCATGGCGTTTCGATCCAACCCAACGCCGTCATCGAACCTGGCGTCTGCATCGGCGACAATTCAGTAATCGGAGCGGACTGCTATGTCGGTCATGAAACAACGATCGGCGCCGATTGCATAATTTATCCGCACGTGACGATTCGCGAGCGCGCCCGAATCGGAGCGCGGGTCATCATTCACAGCGGCGCGGTCATCGGTGCAGATGGTTTCGGCTTTGAACCCGCACAAGGCCGCTACGAGAAAGTGCCACAGTTAGGAATTGTCCAAATCGACGATGACGTGGAGATCGGCGCGAATACGACCATCGATCGCGCCAGATTTGGGCGGACTTGGATTCAGGAAGGCGTAAAGATCGATAATCTCGTCCAGGTTGCCCACAACGTCGTCATCGGAAAACATACCGTCATTGCCGCGCAGACCGCGATTGCCGGGAGTACGCGCATTGGCGAACGAGTGTTAATGGGTGGCCAGGTTGGCGTGGTCGGCCATATCGAAATCGGCGATGGAACCATCGTAGGCGCACGAGCCGGCGTTACGAAGAGTATTTCCGGTGGCACCTGGTGGTCTACGCCGATCGTGCCTCTCGCGGTCGCCAAGCGGCACACGGCATGGCTTCATCGGCTCGGAAAGCTCATCGAGCGGGTGAAGGAAATCGAGAAAAAGCTCGGATCATAGGTCCCAACCGGTCCGTTGCGTTTCAATCTTGCGAACGGAGCATCGCAACCTTAGGAAAGGAAAAGGATTTCCGAGAGGGAAATCAGAACCGGAGACAGATGGCAAGGTTAGTGCTTATAGTAATTATAGCACCTATAAAACACTATGGAGTTACTTACCCGCGATTCTTTCCAGTTCCTCATCGTCGATGACGACCCAACCATCGCCAGATTTGTTGTCACCTACCTGCGCCAACGCGGGCATACCTGCCATTCTCTAACCGATGGGTTCCAAACTGCCGCCTGGCTTGCCCACCACGACTGCGACGTGGTGGTTGTCGATCTCAAGATGCCGAAAGTGGACGGGATTACCCTCATTTCCTTCATCCGCGAGGTTAATTCCCAAGTTCCGATCATCGTTTTTACCGGCGTCGGTTATAATGAAGAGCAAATGCACGCTGCTTTGCGAGCCGGAGCGAACGGTTATGTCAGCAAGAATCTACCGATTGAGCAGCTTTACTGCGTCCTTTCGCGCGTGCTCGCGACGTGCCATCAACGAGCGCAGCACGAGACTGTCAATACCGAACACCCCGCGCTCATGGGCGCGGCGTAACAACGACAATTCTCAAATCAAGGCAATCGCACTTCTTCCAAAAGTTCACGCAGCGCATCATTTGAGATGCACGCGGCGCCGGAAGCCATAACGGTTTGCTGCTCCAGGTAGTCTGACGTTGCCACCGTCAGGTAGAAGTGCGCGGCATATTTCGAGGCAAGACGTTCAATTACAGCGTCGGCGGTTTGGCCGGCACGAGAATAGAAGATCTCTATCTCGCCCGCATCGGAGAGTTGAGTTACTTTCGGACCGCGGCCGTCGAACACGACTACCATGCGAACGCCGGTCCAATCCTGATAATCTCGAAGCCGTTTAATCAAGACTTCGCGCGCCATCGATGTTCGCCTTTTATGAAGTGCGCGTAATTCCGGCCACGCAAAAATCACACTATGTCCATCGACAATTAACAGATGGCGCGGACCAGGCGCAACAGCGTCGTTGCTGTTCTTATTGCGCGGCGGCCGATTGCTTTTTGGCCTTCGGTTTCGGCGACTCACGGCGTGTTCCCTTCACGGCAACTCTCTTGCGCTTCACATATGCCTTGCGCCGTTTCCGTTTGGTTCTGACTCGATGTTGCTGGCCCATGAGATGTTCTATAGATGCGCTGCGCAACCGACGCAATGGCCAACGCCGGCGAACATAGCAATGCCGGAATCCTAATAATCGGATTGCGTTTCCCCGCCGAAGGCAGTTACAACAGCTACTCCAAATCATCCCCCATGACATTCCCGATTACGCCCAAGAATTTGATAGGCCTTTCCGCCATTCTCTTGATGCTGGCGGTTGTATTTGGCGTTCTCAATACTCAGAAACTGAAATCGTTCCGGACGAGCGCGTTTAACGCCGCCACCTCGGGTGACAACTCTGAGCATCGCCACTCCGCGCAAGAAAAAGAATCAAAGGCACGTGAGGCTAGCCTTACCGCCAAGTTCTCCGAGATGGAAGGCAAGACGGCAAAAACGGAAGCGGAGCTGGTGAGAATCCAGGCCGACAAAGCCAATCTGCAATCAAAGCTCCAGGTCAATGAGGGTCAAATTGCGGCTCTGCACCGCCAGGTTGACGAAGCCAGTGCAAAACCCTCGGCCAACCCTGGCGCTCCATCTACGATTGAATTGCAAGCGCAACTCGAGGAAACTCGGAGTCAATTGGAGGTAGCGGAGCACGAGAAAATGCCTTTGTCAGACAAGACACGCAGCGCCCAGGAGCGCTCATCCCAGCTCGAGGATGAAAAGAAGCAGCGCGATACGGCAGCCAAAAAGACGGGGATTCGCGGAACCATTCTCGCGGTAAACCAGGCTTACAACTTTGTTGTGCTTAATTTGGGCGGTCGTTACGGCGTGGAGTTGAACGCGGAAATGCTCGTCGTGCGTGGCGGCACGCTGATTGGAAAAATTCGCGTTTCTTCAGTTGAACCTTTCACCGCCATCGGCGATATCATTACCAGTAGCTTGACGCGTGGCGTCCAAGTGCACCCTGGAGATACTGTCATTTATGCTGGCAATTTTTAATCTGCCAAAAAAAATCGCGTTTGTCCTTTTGCTTTTAACTGCGGCCTCGCTTGTTTCCTGCGCTACACACAAAGATACTGCGCTGATTAGCGATCCTAATAACAAGACCGACTCGGCCATTCCATGGAATAAGCCGGAACAGTGGGAAAGCGCGCAGGGTGGGCTCAGCAACATTAGCGACAGGCGATAGCCCGCCTCGCGCGAAGATCGACATCGTTATCGATCGGACTCGTCAAATCCAGAAGCCGGCAGGAATCACCGCGTTCTTGGGCACGATCACAATTCCGTCGCGGATGAAATAATTGTCTCCGTCGAAATCTGTCGGCTTCCCCTCCGGAGTAATGACTACGCCGTCGGCGATCCGGGCGTTCTTGTCGATGATGGCGCGATCGATTACGCAATTGCGCCCAATCCCGATCGCAGGTTGCCTGGAATCGGGCGGTCGATCCTGCTCGAAGTAATCCGCCCCCATCACGATGCTGTTGCGGATGGTCGCGCCGCTTTGAATAATGCTACGCACGCCGATGACGGAGCGCTCCAGATGCGCGTCTGAAATAATGCAGCCGTCGGCGATGATGGCTTGCCGCAGAGTGGCGCCATTGATTTTGCTTCCCGGCAAAAAGCGCGGGTGCGTATAAATCGGGGCCGCAGCCTCGAAGAAACTGTATTCGGGCAGGAGATCGGTAAGATTGAGATTCGCCTCATAAAAAGCGCGCACCGTCCCGATGTCCTCCCAATAGCCTTGAAAAATATACGCGCCCACATTCTGTTTTTCGATCGATTGCGGAATGACGTGTTTGCCGAAATCGGCCAAGTTGTTGTTCAGGCATTCGACCAACACGTCGCGATTGAAAACGTAAATGCCCATTGAGGCTTGGAACAATTCCTCTTCCTTGTCCGAGCCAATCTCAGTCATGAGTTCGCGGCTCATTTTCATTTCTTCGAGAACGCTGGCATCCGTTGGTTTCTCTACGAAACGCGTGATGCGACGATCGACGTCGCTTTGCATGATCCCAAACTCGGAAACTTGCTCGCGATGGACCGGTTTCGTCGCCAAAGTAATATCGGCGCCCGAACGAATGTGCTGGTGCAGTAGCGCGCGAAAATCCATTCGGTAAAGCTGATCGCCGCTTAGGATCAGGAAATAATCGAACGGCCCCTCCAGGAAATAGCGCATGTTTTGCCGGACGGCATCGGCCGTTCCTTGATACCATTGCGAACCTTCAGGTGTTTGTTGCGCCGCCAGGATATCGATGAAGCTGCGAGAAAAATTATCGAACTTGTAGCTCGCTTGAATGTGCCGATGCAACGAGAGGCTGTTGAACTGCGTCAGCACATAGATCGACCTCATACCCGAGTTGAGGCAATTGCTGATCGGGATATCGACCAGCCGGTATTTTCCGCCGAGCGGCACTGCCGGTTTCGCGCGGTCCTTCGTCAGCGGAAACAAACGCGTGCCAGCGCCGCCGCCCATGACAATTGCCAGCGTCCGCTGCGTTGTGCCGGGTGGAAGCGCGGGGGTATTCACGACCGAAGCCGATTGGACCGGAGATGAATCGCGCTTGGAACGATTTGGGGTTGCCACGCCTGCAATAACTCAGCGTCCGCGCGTTCCGGCAACTCTTTTGGTGGAGCGGCACGTGTCCTCATGCGCAGAGACCGCCGCTAAGGGACAGCAGCCACTACAGTCCCAGTCAGGCTTGCGCGCCCTCAGCCTTGTGTCACGCTTCCCTCCCAAATATGTGCGGAATTGTCGGTTACGTTGGCCGCTCCGAAGCGGCACCTATCTTACTCGATGGCCTGCGTCGTCTCGAATACCGGGGCTACGACTCGGCCGGCGTGGCGATTGTCGATGGGGATCATATCGGGACCCGCAAATGTGCAGGACGCATCGCGTCGCTCGCGAAATTAATGTCGGAAAAGCCGCTGTCAGGTTCGTATGGAATCGGCCACACACGCTGGGCTACCCACGGCAAAGTGACCGATGAAAACGCGCATCCCCATTTCGACGCCAGCGGCAAGATCGCCCTCATTCACAACGGCGTGATCGAGAATTACCAGGCGCTCAAAGACCAGCTCGCGGTTGACGGCGACGACCAATTCACTTCGGAAACCGACACCGAGGTGCTCGCGCATTTGATTGGCAACATTTACCGACAGCTCGACGGCAAGGATTCCAAAGCGCGGCTGGTCAACGCCGTTCGCGCCGCGTTGAAGCAAGTCATCGGCACATATGGCATTGCAGTCTTGCACAGCGACATTCCGGATTTCATGGTCGGTGCGCGGCGCGGCAGTCCTCTCGTCCTCGGCGTCGGCAAAGACGAAAACTTTCTCGCCAGCGACGTCGGCGCCATTGTCGCTTACACACGCGACGCGGTTTACTTGAATGACTTCGATGTCGTCGCGGTTGAGCGCGACAAATTCGAGATTAGTTCGCTCGCCGGCGAGATTGGCGATCGTCAGGTCAGCAAAGTCGAATTCACGGCCGAGGACATTAAGAAGGGCGACTACCCCCACTACATGCTCAAGGAAATTTTTGAGCAGCCAGCCACTGTGCGCGACGCCATGCGCGGTCGTCTCAGTCTGGAAGAATGCACCGCCAAACTCGGCGGGTTGAACATGACACCGGCCCAACTGCGCGAAGTCGGCCGCGTCGTCCTCACCGGCTGCGGTACCGCGCTTCACGCCGCGATGGTCGGCGAATACTTGATCGAGCAACTGGCAAATGTCCCGACGGAAGTCGAATACGCGAGCGAGTTTCGCCATCGCAATACGCCAATGACTCCGGACACGCTCGTCTTTGCCATCAGCCAGAGCGGTGAGACCGCCGATACGCTCGGCGCCTTGCGCGAGAGCCGGCGCAAAGGTTATCGCACGCTCGGCATTTGTAACAACGTTGCCAGCACGATCGCGCGTGAAAGCGACGGCGGCGTTTACATGCACGCCGGGCCGGAAATCGGTGTGGCCGCCACGAAATCGTTTACCTCGCAGCTCGTTATTCTCACGCTTATCGGTCTGCTCCTTGGCCGGATGCGAAGTCTTTCTACCGCGGAAGGGAGCAGAATCATCGAAGCGCTCGAAGCGTTGCCGAAGCAAATCGAGGAGGTTCTCAAACTCAGCGACGAGATCAAAGCGATCGCCAAGAAATATGCCGATGTTAACGGCGTGCTTTTCTTCGGACGCCAGTTCAATTTTCCCATCGCCCTCGAAGGTGCGCTCAAAATGAAAGAGATCACTTATCTCTTTGCCGAAGGTCATCCGAGTGCCGAGCTCAAACACGGCATCATCGCGCTCGTGCGTCCCGATCTCCCTTCCGTTTTCATCGCGCCCGATGACGGCGTCTTCTCGAAAAACGTCAACAACATCGAGCAAGTCAAAGCGCGCAAAGGCCCGATCATCGCTCTGACCAGCGGCAACGGCGCCAAGAAACTCAAAGGAATCGCCAACGACATCATCGAGATTCCGGATGTCCCCGATTGTGTCAGTCCGATCCTGACCGTTATCCCGCTTCAGCTTCTCGCCTACCATCTCGCCGTCGAGCTCGGTCGCGACGTCGATAAGCCGCGCAACCTCGCCAAAAGCGTGACGGTGGAGTGATTCGCTAAGCTATGGCGATCGATCGCCATCTTCCGCTTTTTGTGGTCTTTCTCTGGCGACGGCTCGGCAGTCGTTTCTCTTTGCCGCAGCGGCTGCTCTTTTGATATTCTTCCAGGCACCCCCCGGTGCAAAAGAACGAAAATCACGTGCTCGAGCTCCTGTGCGAAGCAGGACTTGTTACGCGTAAGCAAATCGACAGCGCGCGAACGACCTTAAACGGCGCAAGCACCGTTCTCGAAGTTCTGATCAACGACGGTGCCGTCTCGGCAATTGATGTCTCGCGCACGCTCGCGGCGCACGCGCACATGGATTGGATCGACATCTTATCGAGAGTCATTCCGCCGGAAGTAATCAAACAGATTCGTGCCGAGGATGCGCGCCGGTTCAAAGTCATTCCCGTCGGCTTCGGTGAAACCGGATTAATCGTGGCGGTGAGCGATCCGCTCGATATCGACGCGATCGACAGCCTGAGTTTTCTTTTGCAGCGCGAGATCGAGCTTGTTTGCACGAGTCCGGAAAAAATTCGCGAGGCGTTGATCAAATATTACGGCACCGCCGATGAAGCCGCCGATATTATCCAGCGAAAGATTGGCGAAGATGTCGATCTTGGCCTGGAGATCGATGAAGGCGCGACGATCGCCGACGGCGATGAAACTGATGCGCCAATCATTCGCATGGTGTCGATGTTGCTGGTCGAAGCGTATCGCGCCGGCGCAAGCGATATTCATCTCGAACCGCTCGACAAAAAATTCCGCGTACGTTTTCGCATCGACGGCGTGCTGCAGGAAATGCAGGCGCCGCCCAAGCGTTTGCAGTCGGCCATCGTCAGTCGCATCAAGATCATGACCGGCTCGATGAGCATCGCGGAAAAACGTTTGCCGCAAGACGGCCGGATTCAGGTGAAGATCAAAAAGAAGCCGGTCGACCTTCGCGTCTCGACCATTCCTACGAACCATGGCGAGAGCGTAGTCATGCGCGTCCTCGATAAATCTAGTCTGATGCTTGGTTTGCCCGAGCTCGGCTTTTTCAGCGACGACCAGGACATTCTCGAGCGTTTGATTCAACTTCCGGATGGAATTCTTCTCGTCACCGGCCCGACTGGTTCAGGCAAAACGAGCACGCTCTACGCCTGCCTAAATTACATCAACAAGCCGGATCGCAAGATCATCTCTGTCGAGGAGCCGATCGAATATCAAATGAACGGGATCAATCAGGTACAAGTGAATCCGGAAATCGGCATGACCTTTCCGGCGGCATTGCGTTCCATTCTGCGGCAGGCGCCGAACATCATCATGATCGGCGAGATTCGCGATCTTGAAACCGCGACGATCTCCACCAATGCCAGTCTCACCGGCCATCTTGTTTTCAGCACGTTGCACACGAACGACGCGCCATCCGCCATCGCGCGTTTGATCGATATCGGCGTGCAACCGTTTCTCGTCGCATCATCCGTACGTGCGATCATGGCGCAGCGGCTCGTTCGTCGGCTCTGTGCTAATTGCAAGCAACCTGACGAACTTAGCGAAACTGAGTTGCGCGCATTCCGCATCGAGCGCGGGCAACTTGGCGAAGCGCAAGTGATGAAGCCGCTCGGTTGCGAGCAATGCCGGCAGACCGGTTACAAAGGCCGCATGGGAATCTTCGAGATTTTTATCATCGACGATGAAGTGCGCCACATGATCAACAAACGCGGCTCGACTCCCCTCCTCCGGCAACGGGCGCGCGAGTTAGGCATGCGCACGCTGCGCGAAGATGGCGTCCGCAAAGTCTTGGCCGGTCTGACTTCAGCGGAAGAAGTGATCTCAACCACTCTCGGCGATGTCAGCTAATCGATGTCGATCTCGAAATGAACAACAAGCAGGTTGCTGAAATTTTCATTGAGCAAAACGTCCTGGATCCGTCGCAGGCGGACGATGTCCTGAATGAGGCGAGCCTGAATGGAAAAACCATCGCACAAGCGATAGTGGACGGCGGCTTTGTCGATGCGCACGGATTTTATCAGACGATCGCCGACGCGCTCGGGACCGAATATGTCGATCTTGCCGATCACGAAATCGCGCCGGAAACCTTGCGTCTGATTCCGAGCGGACTCGCGCGATTGCATTGCGCGCTTCCGATTGGAATGAGCGGCAACACGCTGCGCGTTGCGTTAATTGATCCGCTCAACCCGCGAGCGGCTGAAGACCTCCGGTTTGCATTGGGCATCGATGTCGATGTTGTCATCGTGCCGACCGAGCAAATCGAAGAACGAATCAGGCAGTATTATGGCTCGGACACGTCGAGCATTGAGGATGCCCTTAAGCATCTCGGCGAAGCGGGCGGGCTTCTGCAATTGCGAGAGGATGGCGCAGCCGGCGATGTCGAAGCGGAGGCAAACGCCATGCCGATCATTCGCTTCGTCGATCTAATCTTGTATCAAGCGATTCAGAATCGTGCGAGCGACATTCATTTCGAACCGTTCGAAAACGAATTCAAGATTCGATACCGCGTGGACGGTGCGCTCTACGAAATGTCGCCACCGCCCCGCCATCTCGCTCTCCCAGTCATCTCGCGCGTCAAAGTGATGGCGAGCATGAACATCGCCGAGCGCCGCCTGCCGCAGGATGGCCGTATCCAAAAACATATTGCCGGCCGCAGTGTCGATCTTCGCGTTTCAACATTGCCGACGCAATTCGGGGAGAGCGTTGTCCTCCGGGTACTCGACCGCACGACCGTGAATCTAGATCTCGAGATGCTCGGCATGCCCGATTACATCCACGAGTACATTCTCGACCTCATCAATCGTCCGAACGGACTTTTCATCGTCACGGGACCAACCGGATCAGGGAAAACGACAACGCTCTATTCCTGTTTGCGCAAGATCAATACGATCGATTCCAAATTGCTCACCGCGGAAGAACCAATCGAATACGATCTCGAAGGGATCATGCAAGTGCCGGTGAATGAAAACATCGGACTGAGCTTCGCTCGCATCCTTCGCGCATTCCTCCGGCAGGATCCCGACCGCATCATGATTGGCGAAACACGCGACTTGGAAACCGCGCAAATCGCAATTCAAGCCTCGCTCACCGGGCATCTCGTTTTCACGACGTTGCATACGAATGATGCGCCGGGTGCAGTCACTCGCTTAATCGACATGGGCGTCGAGCCATTCCTGATTTCCTCAACACTCGAAGCTGTCCTTGGACAACGATTGATTCGCAGCATTTGTCCGGATTGCCGCGCCACTTACCAACCGAGCGAAGACTTAATGGCGCAGCTCGAAATTTCACGCCGCGACATCGGCAAGAAGATTTTTCACTACGGCAAAGGTTGTGAGACGTGCAATGAGACCGGTTACAAGGGCCGCAAAGGAATTTACGAACTGATGCGAATCACCGATCCGATCCGCGAATTGATCAACGAACGGGCGCCGACAGTCGCGTTAAAACAAAAAGCGATCGAGCTTGGAATGATTACCTTGCGCCAGGACGGTCTGCGTAGCGTCTTCGCCGGCGACACCACGATCGAAGAGGTGCTGAAATACACCTAGCTGTAACCATCCATCGCAGCATTCCCCCATGCCACGTTACACTTATGTAGCACTTGATTCGCGCGGACAGGAATCGACCGGCTCAGTTGAAGCCAGCTCAACAAATGAAGCTATCGGTCACCTCCGACAGTCTGGCTATTTTCCAACGAGCGTTCATGAGGAAAGCAAAGGCAGGCCAGACGAAAAATCGTCTCGAAGATCGACAACTGTTCCTCGTATTGCCCGCGCCAGTTTCGCGCGCAGGGAGGTCACGTTTCTTCAGCGCAAGAAAATAAAGCCCAAGACGCTGATGATTTTTACGCGTCAACTCGCCACGCTGATTGATTCCGGATTGCCGCTTCTTCGTGGACTTAACGTTCTTGCAAAACAAGAACGTGACTCTGTTCTCAAAAAAACGATCAACCAACTGGCCGATTCGATTCAAGGCGGAGGTACATTTTCGGAAGCCTTGGCTCAGCACCCGATCATTTTCAATGATCTCTATGTGAACATGGTAAGAGCAGGCGAGATCGGCGGTGTGCTCGAGCTCGCTCTTAGGCGCCTCGCAGAATTCCAAGAAAAAGCCGCTAAGATTAGGAACAAAGTCGCCGCCGCAATGGTCTATCCGATCATCGTTATGGCGCTCGCCGTCGCGATCATGGCGTTTCTCCTCGTCTTCATCGTACCGAAGTTTGAGGCGATCTTCCACGAAATGCTCGGCGACAAACCGCTGCCCGGCATCACGCTCTTCGTCATCGGCGCAAGCCGGTTCATCCAAAATCACTGGCTCGTGCTGCTCGGTATAATCATTCTGCTTCTCACCGGATATAAATTTGCCGCGCGCACGGTCGGCGGGAAATCGATGGTCGACCACCTCAAACTTCGTATGCCGCTTTTCGGCAGTCTTATTCGCAGGACCGCGATCTCGCGTTTCTCACGCACACTCGGAACGCTTGTGACCAGTGGCGTTCCGATTCTCCAAGCGCTCAACATCACGCGAGAAACTGCCGGCAACACCGTAATCGCGTGCGCGATTTTACAGGTACACGACAGCGTGAAGGAAGGCGAATCGATCGTGCAACCGCTCGAAGCCAGCGGCGCGTTCCCGCCGATGGTCGTCAGCATGATCGACGTGGGGGAAGAAACCGGTCGGTTGCCGGAAATGCTTTTAAAGATCGCGGATGTTTACGACGACGAAGTGGATAACTCGGTCGCGGCACTCACAGCTGCACTCGAGCCCATCATGATCATCATTCTCGCTGTCGTTGTGATGACAATTGTTATCGCCCTGTTTATGCCGCTCCTCAGCATCATCAGTGGATTGCAGCAGCAAACGTAAGCAATGCGCCACCAGAGTTCTCGACTTCGATTTGGTGTAGTGGCGGCTGTCCCCAACCGCAGATCTTCAATCGATGCGCGTGGGGACACGCGCCTCTACCCCGCTGCGTTCACGCTCATCGAGTTGGTCGTCGTCATCGCCATCATCATCGTGCTCGCCAGTCTGATTCTGGGGACGTCCACGTATGTGCAAATGAAAGGCAAGCGCTCCCGTGTCGAAGTCGAGATCGCCGCCATGTCCGCCGCGCTCGAGAGTTATAAGGCGGACAATGGGATTTATCCGCGCGATACGGCTAACGCGACGACCGACAATCTCGATGCTCGGATTTCAGGTGATCCCGCGACTTATCGGTCGGCCAGTCTGTTTCTTTACACGCAGCTTTCGGGGACTAACCCAGACCGAAGTTCCATTCCCGGCGCAAGATCCTATTTCACATTTCAGCCCAATATGCTCATTCCTCGCGATCAATCGTCGAGCGTAACCGCGATCGCTGATCCGTTCGGCAACAGTTACGGCTACTCGACCGCGTATCAGGCGAATCAAACAACGGGCTATAATCCGACCTTCGATCTTTGGAGCACAGGAGCGGTTACTAGTAACGCCAATCCACCGGATCAATCGAAATGGATTAAGAATTGGTGAGCGTTGCAGCTACCGATCTATTGGCAAGCCTTGAAACCTGAATTCGGCGCTCATGGAGCGCGGCTACAGTCCGGATCGACCAGCACTACTCATTCGCGTCCACTGACAGAACGACGCGTCGATTTAGATGCTGCCGCGCGATTTCCGCGTCCAATTCGGGACCAGGCGAAAGCGAAACCGATCGAGGTGGTGTCAGAAATTTCGTCGCTCCGTAACCTTGCGCCCTGATTTGCGCAGAATCGATTCCCAGAATTTGGACGAGGTATTGGCGCACGCTTTCCGCGCGACGCTGGCTCAGCTCCAGGTTGTAATCCGGCGTGCCGATTGAATCGGTATAGCCTTCGATGGTAAATCTCGCTTTCGGATTGCGCTTGAGCAGCGTGACCAACTTTTGCAGCACCTCGCTGGGCTGCAGCTCCGCGCTATCGAACGAGAAAAGCTGATCGTCAGGCATTGGAATTTTCGTCCCGGAACCAAGCGGACCTTTTTGCGAAAGAAGCTGATCAAGATCGCTGAAGCCGGGAGCGTGTCCTTTGCTGGGACCGGCGCTGTCCGTCTGGATCTTGCTCGTAAAACTATTGGGCCGTTTGATGATTGTGCTCGTGGCCAGTTCCGTTCCACTGAGTGCGGGTTGCGGACGACCGGAGACCGCGCTGTCGTTTAACAACGATTGTTCGTGCGTGGCATTTGGACTATTCGAGAGCGTCCGCGCGCTGGAGCGCTCGATCTCGGTCATGACTGAAGTCGCGTCCGGCTCGACTTTTGGTTTGTCCGGCAGCGCGTCGCGCATGTCGTCCGGCATGGCGGCGCTGGCGTGCACTTCTTCCAGTAATTTATCGAACGATTTCTTTTCATCGGGCAACTGCACGTCGGTATTGTCCGGCACCGGCTTCGCCGCGGCGACATTTGAATCAGCGCTGGTTTTATCAAGCGCCTTGAGATCAACGTTCTTTACTTTGAATGTCGGCGTCTGCGGGCTTTCGAGGACGACCGATTCGGCCGATTGAAAGCGAGTTCGGTAAAAATATGTGCACAGCGCAATGTGCAGCACCAGCGAGATCATCAAACCGAACCAGAGCCAATTGCTTTGCTGGCGACCGGAAAGCAACGCGTCGTAACTCGGATCGTCGAAATCAGCGTATTCGGCTTTCATTTTTTCTAAGCTGAGGTCTTAGACATCGATCCCGTCCCGCGCGTTCGTTCTATGAAAGCTCGGGTCGCTTTGCGAATTTCCTCAGCCACGCGCGCTTCCGGTGAAACGAACTTGGGAGTAAACCACGGAAATAAACCGATCAAATCGTGGGTGACCAGAACTTGCCCGTCGCAATGTTCGCCTGAGCCAATGCCGATAGTCGGAATGCTGACGGCGTCTGTGACCTGCTTGGCGGCTTCTTTGGCGACAATCTCCAAGACGACCGAAAAAGCGCCGGCCTTTTCCACCGCTTGCGCATCACGAATCAATGCGTCGGCTTCCGCTGGCGTCCGACCTTTCAATTTATAACCGCCTTCTTCGCGGACGCTTTGCGGCAGCATTCCAATGTGCGCCATGAAAGGAATGCCCGCGCCAGTGATTGCTTCGATTTGCGGGACATGACTCACGCCGCCTTCGAGTTTCACTGCTTGCGCGCCGGCCTCGACCAGTTTTTTCGCCGTCGCCACCGCCTGTTCCGGCGTGTGGTAAGTGTTGATCGGAAGATCGGCCACCAGCAGCGCCTGCTTCACCGCGCGAGCGACCGCCCGCGTGTGATGCAGCATTTCATCGAGCGTCACGCTGGTGGTGTCTTCGTACCCAAGCACAACCATCCCAACGGAATCGCCCACCAGAATGATATCGATGCCACTTTCATCGAGTAAACGCGCCATCGGATAATCGTAGGCGGTTAAGACGGCGATCTTTTCGCCTTTCCGCTTCATCTCGCGAAATTTTTCCATCGCCTTCGAACTTACCATTGGTCTTCCCGCCGCACCACTCCGGCCGGATCGTTCAAGTTTGCGAGCAATTGCCCTACTGTTTTCGTCTGATTTGGAAGAATCAAATTGGGACAAATCTCAGCCAAAGGTGCCAGCACAAATCTGCGTAAGTGCATGCGTGGATGCGGCAGGTGCGATCGTTCATCGTCGATCTTCATGTCGTCGGCATAGAGCAGGTCGATGTCGATGCTGCGCGAAATGTTGCGAGCATGATCTCCGGGGCGACCGAGCGAGCTCTCGATCGCTTTTAGATTTCTCAAGAGACTCTGGGGATCGCCTTCATAATCGAATTCCAACACCGCGTTGAGAAATTTGTTCGCGCCCGGTTCACAATCGACCGGTTCTGTTTCATAGACCGACGAAAACAAAATTGGCGGTTGAATGCCGGCGAGATCGACCATTGCATTTCGCGCTGCTCGCAAGTTGGCCAATCGATCGCCGAGGTTCGATCCGAGCGCGACGCCGACTCTCATTTCAGCCCGAGCACATCTTGCATGCTGTAAAGCCCCGGCGGTTTGCCGATAACCCACTCCGCCGCGCGCAGAGCGCCTTTGGCAAAAGTTTCGCGGCTCTTTGCGCGATGAATTAATTCCAAGCGTTCGCCTTTCCCATCGAAAATCACCGTATGCTCGCCAACGACGTCACCTTCCCGAATCGATTGGATGGAAATTTTCTGGTCGCCCACGCGGGCTTTTTTCAGGATCTCGGCCAGGGTTTTCGCTGTTCCGCTCGGCGCATCTTTTTTCCCGGTGTGATGAGCTTCGATAATCTCAAGATTGAAATTATCGCCCAAAACTTGGGCCGCCTTCTCCGTTAGCGCGAAAAGCGTATTCACCCCGACGCTAAAGTTCGACGCAAAAACAATTGCCAGCGATTTCGCCGCATCCTGGATGATCGCTTTTTGCTGATCGGAATGACCGGTCGTTCCAATCACGAGCGGTTTTCGATGCGACAACGCCGCTTGGCAAACATCGCCAATCGAATCAGCCAGACTGAAATCGATGACCACGTCGGATTCTTTTATCCCCGCGGCGATGTCATTCCCCTGGTCGCATTGCGCAACGATCTCGATGTTGGGTTCTGTCCGGGCACAGTCGGCAATCGTGCGTCCCATTCGTCCGGCCGAACCGACGAGTGTGACCCGCACCGGTTTTTTCATTTTGCTTGCTCGAAGGCTTCGAGAGTTTTGCGCAAACGCTCTTGATTTATCTCGCTCATCTCGCACAACGGTAAACGAACTTCCGCCGACATCGCGCGACGCCAGGCCAGCGCCGTTTTTACCGGCACGGGATTTGGTTCGATGAACAAATCTTTAAAGAGTGCAAATAATTTGCTGTGCAGTTCGCGCGCGCACTTTATCTCGCCCGAGGCAAAGGCGCGAACCAGTGCGCAAACTTCCGCAGGCAACAAATTGGAAACAACACTGACGACGCCGACTGCGCCAACCGCCATGAAAGGCAGCGTCAACGAATCGTCTCCGCTCAAAATTGTAAACGCTTCCGGTAAACGCACACGCAACTCGCCTACTCGATCCACGCTCCCGCTCGCTTCTTTGATCGACACGATATTTTTACAAGCGCCCGCCAGACGCACGACGGTATCGGCGCCGATATCAACCCCGCAGCGGCCGGGAATGTTATAGAGCATGATCGGAAGCGCCGTCGCTTGCGCGATCGCTTGAAAATGGCGAAACAATCCTTCCTGGCTCGGTTTGTTGTAATACGGCGCAACGATCAATGCGCCATCGACATCCAGTTTCTCCGCTAGTTTCGTGTCGGCCACGGCATGCTGCGTCGAGTTGGAACCGGTGCCAGCCAGAACTTTGCACCGGCCTTTGGTTATCGTAACTGTCAGCCGAATAACTTGCTCTCGTTCGTCGTGCGAGAGAGTCGGCGATTCTCCGGTCGTGCCCACGGCAATGAGGCCGTCGATTCCCGCCGCAATTTGCCCTTCGATCAGTTTTTCAAAGGCCGGAA
Source organism: Spartobacteria bacterium (assembly GCA_003167365.1). Classification (GTDB taxonomy): domain Bacteria; phylum Verrucomicrobiota; class Verrucomicrobiia; order Chthoniobacterales; family UBA10450; genus Palsa-1382. The sequence goes on from PMTM01000012.1 coordinate 208,076, forward strand.
TGTCGATCGCGCCGTCGCGAAACGGCGTGACCAGCGCAGTAAAAGTGCCGCGAAACATTCCGCCATTGTAGAGGCGGCTGTCCTCAGCCGCAATCGCGGCCAAACATAGGTAGTGGGTCGGTTTGAAACTTTAAGCGGGCGGCTTGTACGTGAACTGTTTTACAATCCAAACAACGGCTATGTACACGGCCACAGCGTAACCGATAAATCCAACGACGAACGCAACTCTCAGAATATAGATAGACTTTACGCCCACGATTTCGAATAAAGATACCGCACTCAATAGAGGCATCATTGCTAGGATGCCAAGTTGCGCCCATAACTCGGACTGCCACCACGCGGGATGCCAATCGAGTGGTGGACGCGACTTCCAAAACACCACCTGCGCCGCCGTAAAGACAAGTAAGAGCACCACAAAGCCCGCTATAGTTCTAGGGAGTTTCATGTTTAAGGTTCCAGCAGGACAATAACTTCGTCCAAGCTCCAAACATGCGGGCGACACGCCCGCCGCTATACCTCGATCGTTCCTTCGAAAACGAAATCGGCCGGACCGGTCAACGTAACTTCGTGGAAATGATCGCCATGCTTCGTAAATCCTACGCTTAGTTCGTCGCCACCGCGAACCAGCACGCCAACGGGACCATCAATATTTTCGGTGGAGGCGAAGATCAATGCGCTTGCCACCACGCCGGTGCCGCAAGCGAGAGTTTCATTTTCAACGCCGCGTTCGTAGGTGCGGATGGCAATCTTCTTGGCGCCGCGTTTCTCCAGGAAATTCACATTCGCGCCGGCGGGCGCGAACGCCTTGTGCCGGCGAATCGCCGCGCCCTGAGTCGTAACGTGGACCACATCGACCCGCGAAACTGGAACAACGACGTGAGGAACACCGCTGTTGATGTAATGGACGGCCGTTTCCTCGCCGTCGACTTGAAGCGGCATATTCAGTTGCGTGTCAGTCGGATCGCTCATGTGCAACGTCACGAGTCCATCGTGCAGTTCCGCGCGAATCACCCCGGCGGGAGTTTCAAAAGAAACCTTCTTCGGTGCACGCGCGATCTTATTGGCAAAACGCGCAAAGCAACGCGCGCCGTTGCCGCACATCTCCGCTTCGCCGCCGTCGCGGTTATAGTAGCGCATTCGAAAATCTGCGCCGTTGGTCGACTTTTCGAGCAACAGGATTCCATCGGCCCCTACGCCGCGATGCCGATCACAAATCATCGAGATTTGAGTCGGGCTTAACTGAATGTCCCCGCCGCGATTATCGACCATCACGAAATCGTTGCCCGCGCCGTTCATCTTGGTGAAACGCAGCATATTGTTCGTCTAACACAGCTTTCTCCGAAATCCAGTTCCTCGCCGTTGCTCGCCGGGCGTTTTGCCGCTTACTTGTGCGGTGCCGAGAAAATTCGTCGTCTGCTTCGCGGGTTTAGCCGTCATCGGGCTAAGCATTTCCCAGGTTGCCGGCGAAGATCTAAACAGTCTGGTTCTTCAGCAAGTAAGAGCCATGCCGCGCGGCGGGAGTTATTCTACCTCGCATTACGCCAAGATTAAATTGCAGTCCGCCGCGCACTTTGAGTCCGGAAAGATATTTGTTCTGCCTTCGGCTGCGTCGCCGAGCTTCTGCTCGGGCGCGACTTATCTGGTTTTCATTCGAACGCTGGAAGCGTTGCGAGACCGCGGCGACCTCCACCTCGACGTCGCCACGCTCGATCAGCTCATCATCAGAGATCAGCGCGACGGCGAAGGGATCTGGGGTCGATGGAATGCGAACGGCCCCGGCACCGCCCGGCTTTTTCACGAGTTGGCCTTAGGGCCCAACTTCGACAATTTCTCCGACGCGCAACCGGGCGATTTCATGAAGATTTTCTGGTCGAAGAATGTCGGCCGGCGCGAAAGCGGACATTCCGTCATTTTTCTTGGAACGGAGAACCGCGGCGGTTTGGAATACGTGCGCTTTTGGTCGAGCAATGTCCCATTGGGTTACGGCGAAAAAGAAGTTCCGCGGAGCAAAATTGCTTACGCTATTTTTTCGAGATTGCAGACGCCGGCAAACCTGGCGCGCATTAACAGCGTACCGGCGGTCGATTCCTATCTCGCATCGCTGTTGCGCAAAAGCTCGAGTCTGTCCGAAGCAGCGAGCAAATGCGGTCTTTGACGCGACGGAGAGCGCGCCGACCATTCGTCAAATTGAACGGTGCCGATCTTAATTAACGGATTCGTGCTCGACTGGTCGGTGGCCTGGCCGCCGGGGCCGGTCAACGCTGAGATGATCCGTCGCGGCTTGCTTCCGCGCGAACAAGGTGGCGGGTTCTGGGGGACTTGGCGTGTCGGACTCGGCGCCTGCACCGGCGATTTTCTGTGGGCGCTGTCGGTCGCAGCCGGCGCCGGTGTGCTGCTCAACAAACCTGGCGTCCGCACGGTTCTCGGCCTGATCAGTCTGGCGCTGCTGCTCGTTCTCGCGGCGATTTTCTCCGTCTCCGCCTGGAAGACCGCTCATCGCGGGATTGCCAAAAGACGGCGGCAGACGCGGCTACATTTTTCGCGCTCTCGAGTCCTTGGAACATCGGCTTTTGGCTCGCAGTGGTCGGCAGCCAGCAAACCGCAACGACGGCCCCCTCATTTCTAAATTCACTCATGCTGGCCTGCGCGGTTGTTCTCGGCGCGATCACCTGGACCATTGTCCTCTGTCTCGCGGTGCGTTCCGGCGCCCGCATTTTCGCGCGACCCATGTGGCAAATCTGGACGCAAGCGCTGACCGCGGCGGTGATGATCTACTTCGCGGCCAAGCTTGCCTTTCGACTCTTCGGGTAAGATCGTCGACGAGAATGCCAGAGCCCGAAAAAACACTGACGATCAACGAGATTTACCACTCGATTCAGGGCGAAAGCACTTGGGCGGGACGGCCGTGCGTTTTTGTGCGCCTGACTTTCTGCGATTTGCGCTGCAACTATTGCGACACGGAATACGCTTTTTACGAAGGGAAGAAGCAGACGCTGCAAGAAATAGTCGATCTTGTAGAAAAGTTTCAGTGTCCGCTGGTCGAGATCACCGGCGGCGAACCGCTTTTGCAAAAGAATGTGCTGCCGTTGATGTCGCTGTTGTGCGACGCGGGCCACACCGTTTTGCTCGAAACCAGCGGTGCGCACGACATTTCAAACATCGATGAGCGCGTGCATCGGATTATGGACTTGAAAACACCGGGCAGCGGCGAAGTCGATCGCAATCATTGGGCAAACATCGACCATCTTGGCTCGCGCGATGAAGTGAAGTTCGTCATCGGCTCGCGCGAAGATTACGAGTGGTCGCGCGAAAAAATTCAGCGCTTAAATTTGTCGGCGCGTTGTCACGCCGTTCTCTTCTCGCCCATTTTTGGCCGGATCGATCCGCGACAAATTGTCGAATGGATCCTGACCGACAAACTGGATGTCCGTTTTCAGCTCCAAATGCACAAGTTCATCTGGACGCCGACTCAACGCGGAGTGTGATCTCGCGCGCGCGTCGTGCAGATTGTCATCCTGAGCGGAGCGAAGGATCTCCCAATCGAAGCTTGAACGTTCGGAGGCCCAAAGGGATGCAATGAGTCTGTGTGAGATCCCGAGTCGCCGCGGTGACCTCGGGATGACAACGCGAGAGATGCAGTGCAGCTTCAGAAACATGCGCGCGCGTTTAACCAAAGACTTCACTTTTGAGGCGGCCCAGACTTTGCCGAACGCTCCGGAAGGTCACAAATGCCGCAAAATGCACGGGCACAGTTTTAAAATTGAAGTTTCAGTCGAAGGCGAAGTCGATCCGGAAACCGGCTGGGTCTACGATCATGCCGAGATTGGCGCGGCCATGAAACCATTATTGGAAAAATTGGATCACTCGTATCTCAACGAGATCGAAGGCCTGGAGAATCCAACGATTGAAAATATGGCGACCTGGTTTTGGAAAAAACTGCAATCCAAGTGCACTGGCCTTCGCGAGATTGTTATCCACGAAACGCCGACGGCCCGCTGCGTTTATCGCGGCGAATGATGATGTCGATGTCATCTCGAGCAGAGCGAGAGACCTCTCACTGCACCCAGCCTATGCAGGCGTCCTTCAAGCAAGAAACGAAGCTCACGATTTCAAACATCCAAACACACTGGTGTTTTTGTGAGGCCCCTCGCATCCGTTCGGGATGACAAGCGTGGAAACCGCGGTCGCCGCTACACCGGTTGTGCTTTAAAAGCGCTCCCGTATAATCGCCAAACCGCGCGCTCGTAGCTCAACTGGATAGAGCGTTGGCCTCCGAAGCCAAAGGTTGTGGGTTCGACCCCCGCCGGGCGCAGAGAACTGGTAGGGACGTGTCCGTGCGCGATCTAATTGTCTCGTTTTTCGCCTCGAAGTCCAAAAAATCGGACATATAGGTCGCGGACTCACAGGGCGGCGCGTATTATATATGATGCTGAGTTGCAACCGCGTTTCGCTCGGATAATTGCGATGAAGAACGTGCGCGCTAATTTTCCGTTTTTATTTCTCTGCCTAGCCCTGGCGATTTCCGCTTGCTCGCGTAAGCCAGCTGCTCCACCCCCGGCGCCGACAGTGCTGGTGACGAATGTGAAGCAGGAAGATGTGCCGATCTTTGACGACTTCGTCAGCACGCTCGATGGCTCCGTGAACGCAAGCATTCAGGCGCGCGTGCAGGGTTATCTTACTTCGCTGAACTACAAGGAAGGGACTGCGGTCAAGAAAGGCGATCTTCTATTTCAGATAGATCCGCGGCCGTTCGAAGCCGCGCTGGCGCAGGCGAAAGCAGCCTTGGCGCAATCACAGGCGGCCCAGCGGCAGGCCGATCTCGCCGCGGAAAGAAATCTCAATCTATTCAAGACGAAAGCGATCAGCGAACAGGACCGCGATAACGCCGTGCAAGCCGCGGCCGCGGCCAAGGCACAGGTGGAAGCGCAAGAAGCAGCAGTCCAGCAAGCGCAATTGAACCGCGAGTTCACTGGCATTACGTCGCCCATCGATGGCATCGCGGGATTAGCCAAAGCGCAGGTCGGCGATCTGGTTGGCCCGAGCACGGGCGCGCTCACGACAGTCGCCACGGTCGATCCGATCAAGGCTTATTTTACCGTTAGCGATCAACGTTACACCACCTACTCGCAGCGCTGGGCAAATCCCGAGCAGCGCGCGGAGCACGAGAAGCAGCTCCAATTTGAATTGATCTTGGCTGATGGCTCCCATTTTTCCCAAAAGGGGGAACTCTTCGCGAAGGAAAACCAGGTGGATGTGCGCACCGGTTCGGTCCGCATCGCGGCGATCTTTCCAAACCCGGGCAGTATTCTTCGACCAGGACAATTCGCGCGCATCCGCATCCGGACCGACGTGAGGCCAGGCGCGCTGCTCGTGCCGCAACGCGCCGTGACGGAACTGCAGGGCACTTACCAAGTGGCGGTCGTTGGGCAGGACAACAAGGTGCAAATTCAGACGGTGAAAGTCGGACGGACGTTCGGCCAGCAGTGGATCATCGAAGATGGACTGCATGCCGGGGATCGAATTGTGATCGAGGGCGTGCAAAAGGCGCGCAACGGCGCAACCGTTTCGCCGCAGCCGTGGACTCCGCCGAAGATCGCGGCAACAGAAACTCGCTAGCGCATCGCGCATGTCGAAGTTCTTCATCAATCGGCCGATTGTCGCGATCGTCATTGCGATCCTGATGACGATCGTTGGCACCGTCGCGATGATTCAACTGCCGATCGCGCAGTTTCCGAAGATTGTCCCGCCGGAAATTCAGGTGCGCGCCAATTACACCGGCGCCGACGCGCAAACGATCGAGCAATCGGTTGCGGCCCCAATCGAGCAACAGATGAGCGGCGTGGACCAGAGCAACTACATCCAGTCGGTCAATGCGAACGGCTCCATTCGCATGACGATCAATTTCGACATCACGACGGATCCGAACACCGACCAGATCCTCTCGCAGCTCCGCGTTTCGCAAGCTACGTCGCAGTTGCCCACGGATGTCATCAACGCCGGTGTCACCGTGCAAAAGTCAACCACCGCGCCGCTCATGCTGGTCTCCTTGAATTCACCGAAGGGAACTTACGACAATATTTTTCTCGCGAACTACGCCAACATCAATCTGATCGATCAACTCACGCGCGTGCCCGGCATTTCGAATGTGCAAGTATTCGGGGCCGGACAGTATGCGATGCGGCTGTGGGTGAAACCCGATCAGTTGGCGAAACTGAACGTGACCGTTCCCGACATCACGAATGCTTTGCGCGCGCAGAACACGGTCAATCCCGCAGGACAAATTGGCGGTGAACCCGCACCACCGGGACAGGAATTTACTTACACCGTGCGTTCTCCCGGACGCCTTACTTCGATCGAGGAATTTGGTGAAATTGTGATTCGCGCGAATCCCGACGGCTCGCTTTTGCGACTGAAAGAAGTCGCGCGCATCGAGCTGGGCGCGCAAACCTACAATCTCGCCGGTCGTCTCGATGGAAAACCTTCGGCGATTCTCGCGCTCTACCAGCTTCCGGGCACGAACGCGCTCGACGCCGCGAACGGAGTGAAGGCACTGATGAAGCGCGTGGCGCAACAATTCCCGCCCGACATGACTTACGCGATCCCGCTCGATACCACGCTGGCGGTCACGGCCGGAATGCATGAGATCATTTTCACGCTGCTCGAAGCGCTCCTGCTGGTCATTCTGGTCGTTTTCGTTTTTCTGCAAGGCTGGCGCGCGACATTGATCCCGCTTTGCGCCGTGCCGGTTTCGCTCATCGGCACTTTCATGGTGTTCCCGCTCTTCGGATTTACGATCAACACGCTCGCGCTATTCGGTCTCGTGCTCGCGATCGGTCTGGTCGTCGATGACGCCATCGTCGTCGTCGAAGCCGTCCAGCATCATATCGATGAAGGCATGGCGCCGCGCGATGCCACGCTCCGCGCTATGGAAGAAGTTTCCGCGCCGGTCATCGGCATCGCGTTGGTTCTCTCGGCGGTCTTTGTTCCGACCGCGTTTATTCCCGGAATCACCGGCCGGCTTTATCAACAGTTCGCGCTCACCATTGCCATCTCGGTAATCTTGTCCGCTTTTAATGCGCTCACCCTCAGTCCCGCGCTTTCCGCCATGCTGTTGCATCCGACTAAAACCGCGCGCGGTCCGCTGGGTTGGTTCTTTGGCAAATTCAACAAAATCTTCCGCCGGACAACGGACCGTTACGTGAGCACGTCGCGGCTCGCGATCCAGAAAAGCGGAAGAAGCCTGATGCTACTCCTCATCTTCGCGATCGCGGCCGGCTTCTTCGGTTCCCGTTTGTCTTCCAGTTTTCTTCCGGAAGAAGACCAGGGTTATCTATATGGATCGCTGGCGTTGCCCTACGCAGCATCGCTGCAACGGACCGGCGATGCGGCCCGCAAAGTGGAAGAGGTGCTGCTGAAAACACCGGGCGTCGCCCACGTCACCAGTGTGCTCGGTTTCAGTTTGCTGAGTACCGTGCAGAACACCTACAACGCGTTTTTCTTCATCACCTTCAAACCTTGGGACGAGCGCACCAAGCCGGAGGAGCAATACGCCGCGCTCAAACAGAGCATCAACAAGCGTCTCGCCGCCATTCCCGAGGGCGTCGGATTCGCCTTTCCGCCGCCATCGATTCCAGGCATCGGCACTTCCGGCGGTGTGACCATGATGCTCGAAGATCGCGCCGGACGTGACGTCAATTTCCTCGGCGACAATCTGAACAAATACCTCGAAGCCATTCGTAAACGTCCGGAGATCGCGTCCGCCACCACGACTTTTCTACCTTCAGTGCCGCAGGTTTTTATCGATGTCGACCGCGACAAAGTTCTGAAACAAGGCGTCGATCTCTCGGAAGTCAGTCAAACGCTGCAAACATTCATGGGCGGCTTCTTCGTTAACTACTTCAATCGCTTCGGACGCCAGTGGCAGGTCTTCGTGCAGGCCGAAGGCGAATACCGTGTCCGCGCCGAGAACGTGGGACTTTTCTTCGTGCGCAATGCCAATAGCGACATGGTGCCTTTGAGTTCGGTCACGAAAGTCGAACCGCGCGATGGCCCGGAGTTCACCATGCGCTTCAATCTTTATCGCGCCGCACAAATCAACGCGAGCGCCGCGCCCGGCTTCAGTTCCATCCAAGCGATGAAAGCGCTCGAAGAAACATTCGCGCAAACGATGCCTCCGGAGATGGGTTACGACTACGCCGCGATGTCGTTCCAGGAAAAAAAGGCGCAAGAAGGCGTATCGCCGATGGTCGTTTTCGGCATGTCGCTTCTCTTCGTTTTTCTGATTCTGGCCGCGCTCTACGAAAGCTGGTCGCTGCCCTTTAGCGTCTTGTTAGGCACACCCATCGCCGTTTTCGGCGCGTACCTCGCCCTTTGGATGCGCGGCATGGAGAACAACGTTTACGCTCAGATCGGCCTCGTGATGTTGATCGGTCTCGCCGCCAAGAACGCGATTCTCATCGTTGAATTCGCCAAGCTCGAATACGAACGCGGCAAACCTTTGCTCGATGCCGCACTGGAAGGCGCGCGCTTGCGTTTGCGGCCAATCATCATGACCTCGTTCGCCTTCATTCTCGGATGCGTCCCGCTTTGGCAGGCGTCCGGTTCAGGCGCCGTCGCCCGGCGCGTTATGGGCACGACCGTGATCGGCGGAATGCTGGCCGCAACCTTGCTCGCCATCTTCTTGATTCCAGTCACCTACTACGTAATCCAGCGTTTCGCCGAACGTAAAAAGAGAAACCGGGCGTTCGAATAATCCTCTCAAAGATTTGTGGCTGAGACAGCCGCCACTACATCTCAACGTCTCAACTCCTGGCCGCTCAACCTCCCGCTTTACACCTGGGACAGAAACTCTTCCCGCCCGCGAGTTTTCGCGTGGCTGGTTTCCGGCATGAAGAACCAAAAAATTCCCAATGCCCGCGCCGATCCCGTCCATTAACTGCACGCCGACGAGATAGTAAGGATTATCGCTCAGCGTATAAAGCACGCCCCGAATCGGCAGCGCTGCGAAACCGATGAGAAAGACCGCTTTACGTCCCCAGGAACCAGCGAAGCGCCCGGCCGCCAGCGCGACTGGAATCATGATCATTTGTGCTCCAACGATACAAACAGCCATGTAGAGCGACGATCCTGTCGTTGCGCTGGCTAATTGTCCGATTTCTTGGAACTTTGGACGCCTAATTTCGGACAATTAGGTCGCGCACGGACAGACTTATAAGGAATGGAATCAATTACGCGGAGAAGAGTCCCGTGGAATAGTGCTGCCGTAAAGGAAGGCGAACATGAACACCAAGCCACAAACGCTCAACGAATTCCTCTGATGTGCGCGCAGTCGTCGGGACGACAAAGAATCCATTCGCAATCTGTGACAAGGCCAGCGAAGCGAATGCCGATCAGCCGGCCGTTGGAGCGCCCTCAATCGTCAGTCATCAGGCATCCATGCTTTAAAAGTATCAGGTATTATCAAAAGAGGTATTGTCCCGACGAAGTGCCAACGTCCAAGGTGCCAGGAGGCGTAAAAGTTATGAAAGGATTCTTTGTATTGGTTTGCTTTTTAGCGATTCCGCCGGTCGCCCACGCGGTAGACCCTTCTCCCGTGGCGCCCGCCAAAACTGAAACCGCCGCGGACCTGAAGCAACTCGTAGCACCGATTGCATTGTACCCAGACGCATTGGTCGGGCAGATCCTCGCGGCTTCAACGTATCCGGATCAGGTGGTCGGGGCTGATCGTTGGATGCAAGCGCATTCCAATTTGAAGGGAGCGGAGCTGGCAAAAGAGGTGGATCAGCAAAGCTGGGACCCGAGCGTCAAAGCTCTGACCGAGTATCCGTCGGTTCTTGCTAACATGGACAAGAACCTGGCGTGGACATCGTCGCTTGGGGACGTCTATATGAACCAGCCCGACGCCCTACTCAAAACGGTGCAGACGATGCGCCAGATAGCGAAAAAGGCGGGAACACTAAAGAGCACACCGCAGCAGACGGTAGCGATGGAGGATCAATCGATTGATATCCAGCCGACCAACCCCAACGTCGTTTACTTGCCGCAATATAATCCATGGAGTGTTTATGGAGAACCCATCCCGGCCTACGCGGACTGGTTCGAAGAGCCCGGGATCTTCTTCGGCGGACCAGACATTTTCTGGGGGGATGGTTTTGATCTGGGTTTTTACGACGGGTTCGACTGGGGTTGGCCAGTTTGGGGATGCGACTGGCATCACCACAGAGTCACCCACCGCGGAACTGCCTACACCTCGTACAGTCGAACCTTTGTCGACCGCAAGAACTTCAATCGCGTCCAGGCGGAGCGAACTCGCGCCGCCAGCACTACGGCCAACGAGCGCGAGCGAGCGGTGAATGCGAATGTCGTGCCAAACGACTTGCGTTCGACAAGGTCAGTCAATCAAGCAACCCGGACCGTGCCCCCCGCTCCGACCTCAAATATTAGCAGCTTAACGCAAGGGCGAACCATGGAGGGCACCCATTCCACTGCCTTCAGTGGTTTTAACCATGGTGGCGCAACCCGGAGCTTCTCCGCCCGCGGACAAATGAGCGCCGGCCGTAGTTTCAGCGGAGGTGGATTCTCTGGCGGTGGCGGTCACGGCGGCGGTGGCGGCCACAGATAAATCAATCTCTATATAGAAAGAACGAGGAACCTCATATGAAAACAAAACTTACGCACAGCGCACGCACAGCGTTCACTGGATGCAAACCCGCCATCATTCGTTGGAGATTATTGACCGTCGCCGGGTTGCTAGCGCTGGTTGAATTCAACTTCAGTCACAACTGCCCGGCACAGCAACCGCAGCCCGCGAATGACCGGACCTTCCCATCGTCGGAAGAAGCAAGTCGTGCTCTCTTCAACGCGGTGCAGAGTCATGACGACCAGGCCATCATGCAGATTCTCCATGGAGAAAAGGGCCTTGTTTCTCTCGGCGACGCCGAGGCGGAGAAATTCGAGCGGGAAAATTTTGTCCAGAAATACCAAGAGATGCACCGGCTGGTGCGAGAACCAGACGGAGCAACCGTGCTTTACATCGGGGCCGAGAACTGGCCTCTCCCGATCCCCCTGGTGTCGAAAAAGGGACACTGGACGTTCGATTGCAAAGCGGGAAAGAAGGAAGTGCTATTCCGGCAGATCGGAAGCAATGAGTTAACGGCCATCGCCATTTGCCATGAGCTCATCGCGGTGGGAAAAGGAGACAAGCCCACTCTCGACGAAGCCGTCAGCGATTATATGAAACACGTTGTCAAAACCGACGCGGAAAATAAGAGCGATGCTGCGGCCGACGGGGGAAGTGAGAAATCGACGCCGTTCCACGGCTACTATTTTCGCGATCTAACCGGTCGGAAGAGTAGCGAGGCCCAGGGAACGACCGGCGAAGTCGCGTTTCTGGCCTATCCCGCCGAATACCGCTCTTCAGGAGTGATGACGTTTATCGTAAATCAAGACGGCGTGGTCTATGAAAAAGACCTTGGTCCGAACAACGCCAAGCTGGTCACGGCCATGGTGAGCTACAAGAAGGATTCCACCTGGCGAGCGTCGGAAAATCAGGAAGTCTCAGAGCCGTAGCCAGGAAAACAGCAGATCTCAACAAGGACATAATTATGTTGGGAAGCGGACTCTCCGGTCTGAATTCGCACTATTATGTTGTCTTCTTTGGCGTCACTATCGAGCTCCAAACTTCGTGACGAAAAAGAGCTCGCCCCGCTAAAATAAGCATGTTCGAACCGATATTTCTTTGGGTCCCAGTCTGTTAGCTTAAAAAGGTCGACGTTGTGGCGAAACTCGTGGGTTGCGATAAAACCAGCGTCTTGAATTGGGAGAAAGGACATACAACCCCGGGCGCCAGTCACATAGCCGGAATGATGAACTTCTTGAGTCACAACCATTTCAAAATGACCGCGGCGCGAACCAATACATCTAAGCGTGGTCGCGCAATCCAAAGGACCGCACGAGCGATGACCGGAACGTAGGGCTCGGTCGTGGGAGCTGCCGGCTTTGGTAAAAGGCGGTCAAAGTCCTGGACTGCCCTGCATGATCCCGCCATCGGCGAAGACAGTTGTGGCCGTAATGTAACTAGCTCCCTCGCTGGCCAAGAACCCAACGAGACTGGCGATTTCCTCGGGCATTGCCACGCGACCCAACGGAATCGCGCTGTCCAGTTTTTTCAAGAGCGTCGGATCATTCATCGTGCCGAGGTTAATCGGCGTCGTCACGGCGCCGGGACCGACGCCGACGACGAGAATGTTGTGCGGCGCCAGCTCGACTCCTGCCGTACGCGTCAACATCCGCATCCCGCCTTTCGAGAGGCAGTAGGCTGTGTTGCCGGGCATCGGCCAGTCTTCATGCACGGAGGTGATATTAATAATGCGACCACCATCACCTTGTCTGATCATCTGCTGCGCGGCGAACTGGGTGCCGAAGAACGCACTCTTTAGATTTATGGCGAGCACCTTTTCATACTGCGCCTCGGTCGTATCGAGAATAGACGTGCGCGTTTCGATGCCGGCGTTATTGACCATGATGTCCACGCGCCCGAATTCCTTGACCGCGGTGGCGAATAAGTTTTGCAAATCGGCGACCTGGCTAACGTCGGCTTCCACCCCGATCACACGATCACCGAACGCGAGGACCTGTTTTTCGAGAGCATCGGTCGCTTCGGGATGCGCGAGATAGTCAATGATAATGCTGGCGCCTTGCCGGGCGAGTTCCAATACGATGGCCATGCCGATGCCGCTATTGCCACCGGTGACGATGGCTACTTTGCTTTTAAGATTCATGATGTTTTCCCTGGTTCTTGAGCTGGATCGTTGAGTGAATGTTAGGCTGGGGCCGAAGATTTGCGGGTAACGAAGAAGGATAAGGCCGCCATGGCGAGAGCAATCAGTGCGGTTCCACCGTAGATGGTGTTCAAAGCTAATCCCGCCCACGTTTGCAATGGGCCAACACCAAAAGCGGCAAGGCCGTAGCCTATCTGATAGAATGCAATCAGGCCGCCGGCCACTGAAGCGGTGATGGTCGTCAATTCCTTCTGGCCAAAACTGATGGTCAGCGGCAACAAGGCCGAACAACCGAGTCCGGCCACACCAAAACTAAAAATGCCGAGTAGCACACTGGCTTTTGGCACAACCGCACTGGCAACGAAAGCGGCCGCGACGACGAGCGGCAAAACCCGGCAGACCAGTCGTTCGGGAAACCATTTTCCGATCGTGGCGAACAGGATGCGTCCGGCGGTCACCGTGGCCCAGAAAATCGTCAAGGCGGACGACGCGAGCGACATTTTTGCGCTGAAATGTTTCGTCATGTAAAGCGAAGCCCAGTTGCCGTTCATGGTTTCGCACACGCCGTAGAGCACGGCGAAGGCGGCGAAAATCCAAAAGCGCACGGGAAATTTGATCTTAACTTTCTGTACGCGGGCGGTGTCAGTTTGTCCGCCTTTTTTCAAGGGCTGACTGAAACTGGAAAACAACAGTCCGAAAATCAGCATGCCGACGAGTACCGGTAGACCCCACCAGATTCCCAGCCCCACAAACAGTGCGATAAAGACTGGGGCCAACGCCGTGCCCAATCCCAAGAGCGCATTCAAAGCGAGCACGGCCTTGTCCACCTTATGGGGAAAAAATGCCGCGGCCAACGTATTGAGCGCCGGTACGGTGAAGCCAAAGCCGATTCCCATGCAACTCGTGGCGACCAGCAGAGTTCCATAAGCCAATAAGTGTTCCGACATCGCGAACCGGCTCACGACGAGCAGGGTCATGGCCAGCAGATTCGCAAACAGTCCCAGCAGATAAATGCGTTTGGTGCCGAGGCGGCTTCGCAGACCCGCGCCCAGCAGCGCCGCTACAATGGCCATGATGGCCTGCGGCACAAACATGCCGCCGTATTCCGTGCTAGTTAGGCCATAATGGGTGGGACTAGTGAATACGGCGCTCGCCGCCGGAAAGGTGACCAGCCCGACGCCTTGAATCACACCGGCGGCATAGACGGTGATGATCTCGCGGCGTTGAGCCATTTTGAATTTTCTATCGGAGACGTTCGAGTAGATGATCCCCCACACGGAGTGCGTTGGCGATAATGGTTAGTGATGGGTTAACCGCCCCGCAGGAAGGAAAAAAGGAACCGTCCACGACATAGAGATTGCCAATGTCGTGTGCGCGGCAGTCGAGATTCAGCACAGAAGTCTTCGCGTCCGATCCGAACCGACAAGTACCGTTCTGATGTCCGATGCCTTCCAGAGGAATGGATTTCTTGAGGTAGAACTCGTCCGGAACATAAGTATGTCCACCGTCCACTTCCTTTAAGACTTGTTCCCATCGCTTGATCAAGCGTTGGTAAGCCTTCTCGTTATTCGGAGTGTAATCGAGCTGGATGCCTTCCCCGGCGATCCACCGCACGCGGTTATTGTGGCTGGGCAAATCTTCAGTCGTTAACCACCAAGGAACAGCGTGAGACTTCATCGTCTTTAACACGATGGAAGGCGTGAGGGGCGGCGCTTCGCCCTTCATCATTTCCCATTTGAAAGAGCCCACCAATTGAATCCCGCCCATCGGATAGGGGTAATCTTTCTCGCCGAAGTAGAAGTCGTGCACGGCCACCGTCTTCATATACTTGCTGGGATTCGGCTTTAAGCCGATCGAAAGGACGATGGCGGCTTTGTGAAACATGAAGTTCCGCCCGACCAGGTCGGAACTATTGGCCAAACCGGTAGGATGAGAGCTATTCGCACTGCGCAAGAGTAACGCGGCGGAGTTGATCGCCCCGCAGGCGACTACCACGATGGGGGCAGTGTACGTTTGCTTGCGCTTGCCGCCGTCGAATTCAACTTCGACGCCCGTGATCTCGGTGCCGGTGGCGTTGGTTGTAAGTTTATTGACGTAGGCGCCAATGAGAAGCGTCACGTTCGGCAATCCGAAGATGGGTCGGATGCAGTTATGGTCCGCGTCCGACTTGGCCCCGACCAGGCAAGGAAAGCCGTCGCAGGTATCGCAACGGATACACTGACTCTGCCAGCGCACTTGCTCGTTTAATTTAATCCCAACGGGGCACGGAAAGGGATGGTAGCCGCCTGCCTTAAGCTCATCGTGAATCTCCTGGATGCGCGGCTCGTTACTAACGGGCGGATGGGGATAGGGCTGTCCGCTCGGCGGTTCCGTCGGATCGGCACCGCGCTCGCCATGCGCTTGGTAAAGGACCTCGGCTTTGTCGTAGTAAGACTGGTAGTCGCGGTATTTCAACGGCCACTCGAGCGAGATCCCATCTTCGTGCCGGACCTCGTCAAAGTCGCGCTCCCGCAGTCGGAAGAGGGCGGCGCCATACACCTTGGTGTTACCGCCGACCCAGTAAGCAGTCTGAGGGTGCAGTGGCTTGCCGTCGCTATCCTGCCAAACTTCGTCGGTATGATAGCGGTTCTCGCTAAAGACCGCTTCGGTATTCCAGTTCTCTTTCTCCTGGGGTAGGAAGGTGCCGCGTTCCAGAATGAGGATACGCTTTCCGCTCGGAGCGAGGCAGTGAGCAAGAGCGCCTCCGCCCGCGCCAGTCCCGATGATGATGACGTCAAAATCCTCAGAAGAAGTCATACGCGGAGTAACTTCTAAGCTGAGCGCACCTTGAGAGCAAAGTCCCGCGTAGCTGCAGGTGCGGAGCCTTTAGTTTGGTCGATGGCAATTCCGGCGGGTGGAGAGTCGATCCTATGCGCAGCATTTTGCCGGAAGGCATCGCGCGAATCTTGTCGTTCACCCGCTATACCATGCGCGAGCGATTCAGTTTCTCGGTAAGGTAGCCTTGCAGGGTTTGGGTCGGCAGGTCGAATACCGGTCGGTCGCGAAGTGAGTGTTGCACAATCTCCCATCGTCACAAGGAAATGCCGAAATTCCTCCCCTCCCAATGTTCTGGTTGAACCCAGTGGAAGGTGAATACCAACTTACCACCGGATCGGAATTGATCGGCCGGAAGATCGACTACATGAACACCCAGCTCCGTGTCCCGCGTTTCTGTATTATGAGTGGTCTGCCAGTTGTCGGTGCTCCAATGAAGAGTCGCGGGCGCGAGCACTTCGATGCGAAGGTTCTTTCCTTTACTCAACGATTGGATTTTGTCGATAAAACGCCAGCTCTCGAAGTCCGCATATTTTTTTTCTACCAGATACCGTTTCGCCGGGGCCGGCGACATATCGAAGACTTTTCGCTCACGGAGCGATCGCGAAAGTTTGATGTACTCGGCATGCGCCCAAACCAAAGGCATGCCCGAGCCGGAGGGTCTTCCGAAGAATAAACTCTGTTCCGGGATGTCCGGTGCATCCCAAATTTGCTCCGGGATCATCCCGCCGTCGCTGGAAAATGCTTCCATGGCCCGCATCAGCCGGCGTGCTTCCTCCTCGTGGCCGGCAGCCAATTCGTAATGCGCGCGCTCGCCCGTGAGCAACGGCCACGCGCGTCCGATGCCCGTCCCATCGAAAGGCGAACCGTCGGCATGTTCGCCGTACCCGTCGTGATTGTAACGATGCCAGCACGGCCCGTACGGCGTTTCAATTTTCAGCAGCGAATCGATCACACGCACGGTGTTGATCATGCGCGGGTCATCCGCGGCGCGCAGTCCAAAGCGGACCAATGCCAGCGCGTCGATGGAAACAATACTGGCCGCGGGCACAAGTGTCCGTGCCACCACGTTTTTCATTTCGATTTGCCCCTCGACCGGCGAAGCGCCATTTCCGTTGTGCGGAGCAATGCGCACGTAATAGCCTTCGACACCCACTTTTTTCGCCAGCTCGGTCCCGCTCGCGTAGGTCCAACGCTCCACGCTATCGTTCCAGGCATCGGCGGTTTCGCGCAGGTAATTCGCGATCTCGGGCTCAGGCGCTAATTCCGCGCCCTCGAGCAGCGCCGCGATTTCCACCGCGATTGTGTAAGGCGAGTAACCGCCCACTTCTTCCCAGCGATCCTGATCCGTCGCGGGCCCCCGCTGAACGATATAGGAAAGCGCCTTGCGCACCATCGGCCAAAGGCGCGTTGCCTCCGCCTGATCGATGAGCTTTTCCTGCAACGCCGTTGCTGTGAGCAAAATGGGAAATGCGCATTCGTCCATCTGCTTGCCGCGCCAATAGCCGGCACCCGGCACCCACATGTTTTGAGGCCAGCTCCCGTCGGCTTCTTGTGTAACGGCGAGATAACGCAGCACCTGTGCCGCTGGCCGTCCGGCGCCCGCCGCAAGCAGTCCGCCGGTCACTTGTGCAAGATCCCGTACCCACACCAGATGATAACCGCCGCGTTCCGCGTCTCCCTTGGCAAAGCCCCATGGGATGGAAAGACTGGCGACAATTCCACCGGGAAATTTTTTTGCCTGATGCGTATGCAAGGCCGCTGTACTAATGCGGTAATAATCGAATGCTCCGTCATGTCGGGCTGCCGGTGCGCGCAGACTTTTTTGCCACTCCTGCCACCCTCGGAGGTATCCATCTCGGGACGCAGCAAATCCATCGAGCAAACTGGCGCGGGCGTGATGCGCAGCGCCCACCGGCGTGGAATCAAAACCCAAAGCAAGGGTAAATTCGCCATCGCAGTTGTTGAGATCGATCTGCGCGGTCAACGCCACGTTCCCGTTGCTTGCGCGCGAATAGTTCCACTCCATCCGTTTGTGCTGATAAAGATCCTGCCAGCCATCGGAAACTCCCACGTAACCGGCCGAGCAGTTCAAAAACGGTGCCGAGCAAGCCAGAGCGAGCGCGTTGCTCTTGCATTCGGCAAACAAGAATCGCTGGCCCCATGCCTCGCCGATCCACGCCGTGTTATTTGCTCCTCCGTCATTGAGATGCGGGGCGAGCAAGACATACAAAAAAAACTTACCCTCTTTTAGCGCGACGAAGCGGGTGCGCAGCAACAGCACATCGAGCCGCGGATCGGTAATGATCTCTTTTTCGATGCGGTACCGTCCCTCTTCACATTCATTTGTTAGGCGAAATGCGGGCACGTCGTCGGCCAGGTATTCGACCTTGTGCTTGGTGTGGCGTTTTTCTTCTGAAAAAAATTCTTTCCCATCGGTGACGATAAAACCCATGTCACGCGTGCACGCGCGATCGACCTCGGGCCAGTAAATTTCGTTCAGTATTCCGTGGCTGACCGTGAACCAGACCTGGCTGGCAGGTTGGACCGCGGTCCCCACGCCCGTCTTCGCGCTCGATGTCCAGCGTGGCTCAATGCCGGGAGCACCAGGTGCGTTACGATTTGATGTCAGCATGATTTTAGGGAGTGATCGCGCGCCTTTGCTTAAGAAATCTTCCGGCACTTTCGCACCATGCCGAGTCTGTTAGCAAAGATTCTTCGGTAGCCGAACTCGAGACGATTGACTGATCTACCCCGACCTGTTTGGCCGGCTTAGATCACGGTTTTTTCTCCTCGCAGAGCTTTTGGAAACGGGGGTCGCCACGCAAAGGGTCCCATTTCGGATCGAGCCTTAGAAGCGCCGGCGTAAGGAAGTCAGTATACGGAATCTCCAAAAGACGCTGCAGCCTTGGAATCGCGCGGTTCTTGTCGCCGACTAAGGCCTCGACGGACGCCAAATATCCCTCGTACGTAGGCCCATCCACTGCATCCTTCCCAATTGGCAGCAGCGTGATCGCACGCTCACCTTCTTTTATCGCTGCATCCTTCTCCCCGAGCACAGCATGAATTAGCGAAAGCGCTGACGCAAAAAGCGGGTTATCTGGGACCTTCTGGCAGAACGTTTCTAGCGGACGCAGCATTTGTTGAGCAGTGGCTCTGGCGCCGGCAATATCGCCAGTCTTCGTAAGTCGCGGCGTAGAGTTCCCGGACTTCCTTGGCGGTTCATCGTCCGTTAACATCCGTCAGCGAGTGCTGGTTGGCGAACACTACCAGTCCTCCCGTTTCACGAAGGTTGGTCAATCCAAGGTGGCGTGTGGCCATTCCAATGCAGAATGTTTGTGTTCGGCACCTCGGCTCTGACTGCTCCGAGGAAATTGGCATCCCACAGCACCGGGCGCTTCACGAGCACGGTGTGCTCGACACACATGTTCCATTCGTTCGTTCTCACGACGCGGTGCTCCAACCCGCAACTTTGAATGGCCCAGATGAGCGCTCCCTGATCGTGCCAAGAGATCGCCTGTCTAATGTCCGGATCGTCAACCGCCCGCGCTACCGGCAGGATGAAGGAGTCGATGGCTGAGGCATCTCGCTCTCGGCGCCACGCCGACACACCTGAATTAACTGTGGGGACAAGCGGGTCAAACGCACGACGGATCGGGAGCAACCGGTAAAGTTCCGGTTGATTCGGGGTAAGTTGAGGTGCCTTGTTTTCCGGTGTGAAAAGTGGGCCCATTTCCAAAGCGGCAAATAGCTCCGGCAAATTCCGTAGCACCACCACATCGCAGTCCATCCAGATTACGTCCCGATACGGCGCGTGCTTGATGAGGATCGGACAAATCCATAGAGGCCAGACGCGCTTGTTCACTTTCGCCAAGGGCGGCGCCGTGCTCATGACGGATCGGATTCGCTCGATCAAAGGATCATCAGGTAGGGGAAGGAGCTGTAGATTTTCTTTTTGCTCTGCCTCCGCCCTTTGTCTTGGGGTCAATCCAAGGTCGTAGCAGGCGACCAGATAAGGAGCAGACTCCTGCACCGAACGGTGTAACATGAGCAGGCCGGGAAAATAGTTCTCGTCACACAAGGTGACGACCGCGATGTCGCCGGACACTTCAGACGTTCCCACGGATTACTTCCGAATCGCCCATCGAAGGCCGCAAGACTGTGAGTAGCGTGTCGTCGTACAGAAGCTCACCGCTAAGTAAGCCATGCTCCATCGCATCGGTTGAGAGAATCATCTGCTGGTAAAAGGCGCGCAACTCGCCTGCTTGCCAACGCGAATACAGATACCGCCACGTTCCGCCGACCTCCGCTGGTAACTCAGTGTTGCGCGCGTAGGCGCTTCCACCTTTCACGATTTTGTTCTCAAGCTGCCGATAAGAACGGGCGGGATAGTGGAGGATCCTCAGAGCCGCCCGCACGCTCTGCAACGGAACTTTACCGCGCCGCGCAGAATGATTGCCTTGATTGACCTCGATTTCCGTAAACCCTCTGTGGCAAATTTTTGGCTGCAAGGGTTCGCCAAAGGCGTTGTAGGACCGATGCTCACGGATGCGCATGCGCTCGGCGAAGAAGCCGACGCCTTTCTCATCGACTGGAGGGTAATTCGACCGCGAGACGCTGACGCACGAGGCTTGATCGCCCACAGCGGCTAGGTCGACCTTAATCCCTTCTTCCGTGGAGCCGAACCAAAATTCGTCAGCATCGCTATTGATCACCCAATCCGCTCCATACTCAGCGGCAGCCATGCGAGCCATTCTGGTGACCCAAAGGGCCTGTGAATAATCGTCGCAAGTTTCGTCCAAACACACGGCGACGCCTGCACGCACGTAGTGCTCGATAATGTCGCGCGATCCATCAACCGACAAATTGTCGGTGACGATAAAAAAGTCCACACCCTGAGAGAGGTGACACTCAAAGTTCGCCGCGAGAATATCCTCTTCGTCTCTCACGAGCAGCGTCATGACTACCTTCACTCGTTTGCCTCCTTACTCTCGATATCACCGATCCCTGTCATGCCAGAGTTATTCATCAACTAACACCTCTAGCAAAGAGGTTTCTGATACGGTTACGAACCATCGATTCTGTCGCTGGAGCTTTCCTTTGCCGGATAGGCTCGCTCGCTGCTAAGCGTGGGTGCGCTCCGCACGCGCTCTCTCGTATAAGTTCGCTACCTATATGTCCGATTTTTTGGACTTCTAGGCGAAAAACGAGACAATTAGATCGCACACGGACAGACGTGTAGCTACGCGACCTAGTTGTCCGATATTTTGGAACTTTGAGCCGCTCTAAATCGGACAACTAGGTCGCGCACTTACAGACGCCGCGCTGCGGTGTCCGGACGCGCCGCTGAAGAAAGGACGACATCCCCCGCGTTGTCATCCCGAGGTCGCCACGGCGACCGAGGGACCTCACATAAACTTAAAACGTTTTCCTGGGCTCAAGGCAGTCAAAGCTTCGATTGCGAGATCCTTCTCTTTGTTCAGGATGACAGGGCCCGCCGCGCGGGTTTTGAACGACAAGTCCGGCGCAACCGTCTAGATTGCATTATGACTAAACTCATTGCGTTAGTAGCAGCAGGACTCTTTGCGGCAGGCACGATGTTCGCGGGCGAACACAGCGACTGCGCGAAGAAAGTCGGGAACGAAGGAAAAGCGGCGTGTCAGGCTTCAGTAGCCGATCTCAACCTGACCGCTGACCAGAAGACCAAGATGGATGCCGTCATGACTGAGCACCATAAAGTCGGTTGCTCCAAAGCGAGCGAAGCGAAATACATGGAAGAAGCCAAAGGCATCCTGACTCCGGAGCAGTACGCGAAGTTCAAAGCCGAATGCAAAGGCGAGAAAGAAAAGACCAAGGCCTAGCCTTGGCACGTGAGCCGGTGCTTTTACGTGCCGACTCCAATCAGATCAAAGCATCGCGCCGAGAGCAATCTCGGCGCGTTTCGCGTACCCGATTCTTTTCAACCAATATCGCTCGTTATGAGCCTGCGAAAAGACCTGCACGATCTCGTTCGCCTTCGCGTGTGGGTTGACGCCCATGACGCTTACGCGAGCGCCTCGATCCGGCCGAGTAAATCCTTCTTGCTCGTCATGCCCGTGATCTGGTCGCGGAGCTGGCCGTTCTTGAAAAAGAGCAACGCTGGGATTGCGCGGATATTGTACTTAAATGAAAGACTCTGGTTTTCGTCCACGTTCACTTTCGCGATCTTGACCGAATCGGCTTTTTCGCGGGCGATTTCATCGAGCAAGGGCGCGATCATTTTGCAAGGCCCGCACCATTCTGCCCAAAAATCGACAATGACGGGCTTATCACTGTGCGTCACTTCGCGCTCAAAGTTTGATTCATCCAATTTGATCGTGGCAGAATTTTCCATGGTCAGGAAATGTAGTTCCAAATTTGAATAATCAAAATCGCAGCTGAAACGCCGAATAAGAGCCAGCAGAGCGAAATTGAAACAACCGAACTTCTTACTTCCCGCGTGCTGACCAACGGTTGTGTCTTTTCCATTTGCGCCGAAGCGGATGGTTTCGGCGGATTAGACAGCCTCGTGAGGCGCGCAGTCTCGTTTTTTGGGCCGGAATAAAACGACGATGCGGGATCTGGCGACAGATTAAGCGCGGCCTTCATCGGCGACGCTGGAGGCCGCAACGGCGGGAGCGGACGGACGGTTTCTTTCTTCGATTCTGGTGAATCAGCCATCTGGGGGGATTAAAAGACTGACGAAAAGCCAGCTGCTTGTCACCCTTCAAGTTTTTCGAGGGGCGGACGCCGCAGCGCGGCGTCCCTATCAATTTAAGCCAGGAGATCGTAACCGCGGCTGCCGGTGATGTTTCGTGAGATGAATTCGCCAACCGGGGCCGCCTGCGAAAGGATGACTCGTGCATCGACATCGGGTGCGTCCGCTTCGGTCCGAGCGACCAGCGGCTGGTCGACCAGCATTTTCAATTCGCGGCCGATTTTCTCACCGGCAATTTCATGCGCGATCTTTTGTTGGATCGACATCGCCGTTCGATAGCGCGCGTTCTTGATCTTAGCCGGAATCTGGTCTGGCATCTTGGCTGCGCGCGATCCTTCTTCCCGTGAGTATTTAAAAATACCGAGGCGCTCGAAACGCACACGCTCAATGAAATCGAGCAGCGTTTTAAATTCCTCATCCGTTTCGCCGGGAAAGCCGACGATAAACGTCGTGCGAATGGCCAGGCCAGGAATTCCGGCGCGCAGCCTCTCAATCAAATTCTCGATATGTTCCCTCGAAGTTTCCCGGCGCATCCGTTGCAGCATCGATTCATCAATGTGTTGGAGCGGAATATCGATGTAGCGCGCGACTTTGTCGCATTGGGCGATCGTCTCAATCAACTCGTCGCTCCAATGCGCCGGATGCGTGTAAAGCAATCGCACCCAGAACTCGCCTTCGATCTCTTGAATTTCGCGCAGCAACGCGGTCAGCGTCGGTCCACGCGATGAATCCACCGGCTGGCGCGGCCCCGCTTTCTCCGGCCACAAATCCATTCCGTAGTAAGTCGTATCCTGGCTAATCAAATTGATCTCGCGAACGCCTTCGGCCACCAGTCCGCGAATTTCCGCGAGCACGGAAGCCGGCGGCCGGCTGCGATGACGACCACGCATTTGCGGGATAACACAAAAACTGCACGGATGATTGCAACCTTCGGCAATCTTCAAATAGGCGGAATGCGACGGCGTCAGCCGGAAACGCGGCGTGTCGTAATTTGGAATGTAATTGGGCCACGCGGTGACGAAGTTGTAGCCGGCATCGGTGATGCCGGACGCACCGGGATCACCGATCCCGGCTACAAGGCTTTCGACAATCGCTCCAAGTTCGCTCACCTGATCGAGCCCGATGAACGCATCGACCTCCGGCAATTGCTCGCGCAGCTCGTGCGAGAAGCGTTGCGACATGCAGCCGCTCACTATCAGCTTCTGATGCGGTCGCTTGTTTAATCCACGCTGTTGATGCGCAGCGAGAATCGCATCGATCGATTCCTCCTTTGCTGAATCGATAAACGCGCACGTATTAACGATCAGCACATCGGCTTCGTCAGCGCGCGACGTGATTTCCATCCCGCGCTGCAAAACGCTGCCGAGCATGATCTCCGCATCAACGAGATTCTTGGCGCAACCCAAACTAATCATCCCAACCTTCGTGCTCATATGCAGAAATCGCGTGCGATGCGCTACTCGATGGTCACGTCGGTGTCGCCGTCGGCCACGGTCTTACCGTTTTTCCTAATTTGGACCGCATCTCGATCGAGCACGCGCACGTCGATATGTTGTCCTTTGAATTCCACGGTGCCGTCGGCCGGCGAGATCCAACGCTCGAACGCCGGTGTGCGCGCTTCGTTATCCACCACCACCTTGATGTAAGTTCTCCGTAACGGTCTGATCGCGACCTGATTTTGCTCGCTCGGCGCAGTCTTGGTGGAGTTTTCTGTCCCGATCGCTTTTGCCAAATCTTCCGGACGCACCGGTTCTGCGCGACGGACTTCAGGTTCTTTCGCGGCCGGCGTGGCGATCACAACAGCGGAGGGACTCGTTGGAACCGGCGTGCTCGTCGGGACGATGGTCGGTGATGGAGCAGCCGAGGGAACCTCCGCAATTCGAGCGGGCGTATTCTCCACAGGCGCAGGACGCGGCGTAGCGATCACCACCGGCGTTGAAGGCGGCGGAGCCGGCGGCGACGGCGATGGCGTTGCTTGGGTTTGGGCCGCGCGCTCAGTATGCGGCGCAATCCGCAAAACATTCAGGATAAATTTCATGAACAAAAATCCGAGGACGATCACGACCACACCGATGAAAAACGGCATAAGCGATGTGCGATTGCCCGAAGGTGACCTGCGCACGACCGGAGTGCGGGTCGGCTTCGGCGCAGGGTTGTCCTGCAAATAAGAATAACCGTCAACCGTGACCTGCTCCGAGGTTTCGAAAGCTTCCATGAACGCCGTCACATCGACATCGAGAAATTTCCCGTAGATGAGCAGGAAACCTTTTGCGTAAGCGAGGCTCGGGAAGTTTGAGAAATCGTCCGCTTCGATTTCCGCGAGACGCGAAGGGCGAATCTTGGTCATGCGCGCGGCCTCGTCGAGCGTGAGTCCGCGAGCGAGCCGCGCATCCTGGAATTTTTTTCCGAGACCTTCGATGGACATGATGTGATGCCGGTTAGACGGCGGCGTCAAGATCGACCAGAATCTCGCGCGGCTTCGCGCCTTCGCCGGGACCCAAAATACCGCGCTGCTCGAGAATATCAACGATGCGCGCCGCCCGCGTGTAACCGAGCCGCAACCGGCGTTGTAACAACGAAGTCGATGCGCGCTTTTCCTGGCGAATGATCTCAATGCATTTCTCGACCAGCTCCTCGTCTTCGTCGGTTACTTCCTCGGTCGGCGCGGCGGTCGATTGCATTTTCTCGTGCATGGCAACGTCGAACGCCGGCGGGCTCTGCGCGGAAACAAACTCAACCAGGCTTTGAATTTCGTGATCGGTCACAAGCACGCCTTGAGCACGAATCAGACGCGAGGTGCTCGGCGGGAGATAAAGCATATCGCCCTGACCAAGCAGCCGGTCGGCACCGTTCTCATCGAGAATTACGCGACTGTCGATCTTGCTCGCGACCTGAAAGGCAATCCGGCTCGGAATGTTCGCTTTGATTACGCCGGTGATCACGTCGGCGCGCGGCGTCTGGGTCGCGACCACGAGATGAATGCCGGCGGCACGCGCCATTTGCGTGATGCGGGCGATTGCGCTCTCGACATCGGCCGGCGCAGTTTGCATCAGGTCAGCCAACTCGTCGATGATGACGACGATGTAAGGCATTTTGTCCGGAATGATCAGATCGTCGTCGCGCGGGACTTTTATCTCAGTGGAAGGACGAACGTTGTCGCGTCCATAATTATCTGGCGCCGGCGCGGCGCCCTCCATATCCAATTCCTTTTGTGTCTTTTTCGGCGGGCGCGCGTTGAAACCCATGATGTTGCGAGCGCCGACGCGAGCGAAAATCTTGTAACGCTTCTCCATTTCGTCGATCAGCCACCGGAGCGCGAGCAGCACTTTTTTCGGATCGGTCACTACCGGAATGACCAGATGCGGCAGCGAATTGTAAACCTGCATCTCGACCACTTTCGGATCGATCATGATGAAGCGGAGTTCCTCCGGCGTGAAGCGGAAGAGCATGCTGGCGATGAGGGCGTTGATGCAGACGCTCTTGCC
Organism: Spartobacteria bacterium; assembly: GCA_003167365.1. Classification (GTDB taxonomy): domain Bacteria; phylum Verrucomicrobiota; class Verrucomicrobiia; order Chthoniobacterales; family UBA10450; genus Palsa-1382. The sequence goes on from PMTM01000012.1 coordinate 233,890, forward strand.
GCTGCCGGTCGTGCCGGCGACGAGCAGATGCGGCATTTGCGCGAGATCGGCGATGATCGTTTTGCCGTAAACATCCTTGCCGAGCGCGAGCGGAAGCCTGGCTTTTGTTTTCGCGTCTTCCCAATCCTGCGATTGTAGCAATTCGCGCAGCGTCACTTTGACTTTCCGCGTGTTTGCCAGCTCGATGCCGACGGTGTCCTTGCCCGGGATCGGGGCGAGGATGTTGATTCGCTCCGCGCGCGTGGCTCGGGCGAGGTCGCGCTCAAGGCTTACAATTTTGTCCACGCGGACGCCTTTCGCTGGATAAACCTCGTAGCGGGTAATGGTCGGGCCCTTTGTGATGTCGCCGGGCGCGACGGCGATTCCGAATTGACCGAGCGTTTCGATCAAAATTTGTTGCACGTGCTGAAGCTCCGCTGGATCGGCCGCGGTGCGTCCTTCGGGATCGTGTTCATCCAGCAGATCTAATCCCGGAAGCACGTAGTTATCGGAACTCCACGTTCGCGTCGCCAGACCCGCTGGAGATTTGCTTTTCTCGGCGCCACTCCGCAGCTCGGCGAGAGAAGGTTTCTTTCGCGGCGCGTCATTTGGCAACGCAGTCGTATCGACTACTTTCGGATTTGGCCGATCCGCAAATTCCTCGGGCGCGATGAACGCCGCGGATGGTTCCGCGACGGGCGCGCCTTTTTTCTTAAGCTGTTTCTCGATAGAACGGCGCTGTTTCGTAAGCTCTTTCTGGCTAATCTCGAGCTGACCTTTGAGATCGGAGTTGCGCAGTTGCCGATGCAACCGCCAATCATGCAGCTTCCCAGCGAGCCGGCGCGTGAGTGTGACTGTTTCGCGCACAAGATGAATCGGGCGGAGACCGGTCATCAGAATGAGAGACGCCACATAGATTCCCGCGAGAAGAATCAACGAGCCGACTCTGCCCATCGAACTGAGCAACACGGTCTTGCCAAAAAAGTGACCCACTAAACCGCCCGGCCCCTCGATATTGAACGCGTAACGCCAGCCGCGCAGATAATGGGTTTGTAATTGCAGCAGGCACGCGCCCGACGCGATGAAGAGAACGATCCACGGGATGCGCCGCGTCACGCGCAAAACGGAATGCAGTAATTTGGCAGCGCCGAACCCGAGTAAAACCGCGGCGAGCAGGTACGACGCGGCGCCAATTATCAAGTAACAAAAACCTGCCAGAATTGCGCCGAACGGTCCGATAAAATTTTGCGCCGGATGATTTGGCGATGAGACCTGGCTAAACGGAACCCAGGAAGGCACATCTTTTGGCGTGTAAGAAATCAGCGCGAGAAAGAGCAGTGTCCCGACGCCGAGCAAAATGAGGGCGAAGACTTCGTTCCAAGCACTGTTCTTTACGCTGCGGGCCACCGCGGATGACAGTAATGCGGCGGCTGCGCCTTTCAATTTAATCCGACAGCGCTTGTAGCCGCGATCCGGCATCGTCGATGCCGGCTACAGATTCCACGCTTTCGCCTTGCACCGCAGGCGAGGCGACTATTACTCTGCGTGCGCTTATGCGATTTCTCTTGTGGAAGTGCGTCGCCATTTTCGCCGGCGCTTCGTTAGTCGTCATCTGTTCCTGCGAAAAACATCCGGTGGGAGAAATGCCGGAAGCGCAAAAGGAACATCTCGATCTGGGCGAGAAATCCGCCGAGCACTCGCCATCCGTTAGCGAACCGAATGCTTCGCCTGCGGCCAGCGTTTCGCCGACTCCTGCTGAATTTTTCCCGGAAAGCACACCTCATTAGGCAGGATATTCATCATGGCTAAGCAAAATTATCTCACGGCGCCGCCGAAAATCAGCACGATGCCGCCGGGTGTGCCCTACATCGTCGGCAATGAAGCGGCCGAACGATTTTCCTATTACGGGATGAATTCCATCCTGACCATCTTCATGACCAAATATCTTTTGGACAAGATGGGACACTTGAGCGTGATGCATCCCGCGAACGCAGAGGCGTGGTATCACACTTTTGTCTCGGTTCTTTATTTTCTTCCTTTGTTCGGCGCGATTCTCGCCGATGCGGTCTTCGGAAAATTTCGGGTCGTTCTTTGGTTGTCGATTGTTTACTGCGGCGGACACGCCACCCTGGCCTTGATGGGTTCGCCCGTCGCCCACATGATCGAGCCGCGCTATTTGCTGGCCATCGGTCTCGTGCTGATTGCGCTTGGGGCCGGCGGAATCAAACCGTGCGTTTCAACTAACGTCGGCGACCAGTTTGGCGAGACGAACAAGCACTTACTTACGCGCGTGTTCAATTGGTTTTACTTTTCCATCAACGCGGGCTCGGCCTTTTCGACGCTTCTGATTCCCTGGCTGCTCGAACCCTACCAAGCTGCTTCGGATGGCTTCATCGCCAAACTGCCGCCTTCGATGGTAAGTTTTCTCGAAAACCCGCGCCTGCACAGTCCGGACATCGCCTTCGGACTGCCAGGCGTCTTTATGGCCATTGCCACAATTGTTTTTTGGCTGGGCCGAAAGAAGTTTGTTCATATTCCACCGGTCGGCTTGCGAACATATGGGCGCGAAATCTTCAACAGAGAGACAGGCAAGATCCTGCTTAATGTTTTGATGCCGGTTCCTTTCGTCGCGATCTTCTGGGCGTTGTGGCAGCAAAATTTCTCCTCGTGGATTGTCCAAGCCGAGTCGATGGATCGGCATTTTTTAGGTATCGATTGGCTGTCTTCCCAGATTCAAACGGTCAATCCGCTTTTTATTTTGATTATGCTGCCGCTCTTCTCCTACTGGCTCTATCCGCTGGTCGAAAAAATCATTCCTTTGACCCCGCTGCGAAAGATGGGGGCGGGATTATTTGTGACCGCGGGAGCATTTTTCCTCGTGGCGGTAATTCAGACGTGGATCGATGCCGGCCAGAAGCCAAGCATCACTTGGCAAATTTGGGCGTTCGTGATCTTGACCGCGGGCGAAACGCTCGTTTCGCCAACGCACCTCGAGTTTTCCTACACGCAGGGGCCGATTAAACTCAAATCGCTCGTCATGTGCACATATCTTATCGCGATCTCATTGGGCAACCAGTTTACCGCGGCAGTAAACTTCTTTATTCAAAACCCGGATGGCACGGTGAAGCTGCAAGGCTCCAGCTATTTCATGTTCTTCGTCTATGCGATGCTGGGCACAGCGGTGTTGTTTGCAATCGTAACACCGTTTTATAAAGGCAGGACCTATCTACAGGGTCAACCTGAGGGTGGCTTCGCCGCGCAACCCGAAGTATAATTCCCACTCGGCGAAATCGATTATGAAAAAGATGATCTGTCTCTGTTTCGCCGTCTGCCTGGCGATACCGGTATTCAATCTTCAGGCGACGCCGCAGGATGATGAATTTCAGAAGCTCGCCAAGGAATACGTTGACGGGTTGCTGCAAGCGCATCCGGAATATGCCACCGAACTGGGCGACCATCGCCTGGATGACAAGCTGACGGACTATTCGCCGGAGGCGCGCGCTAAACAGCTTGCGCGCGCGAAGCAGTTTCGCGAGCAGCTCAAAAAATTCGACGATTTCACCAAGCTGACCGGCGCTAATCAGGTTGATGTGCGGATTCTTCGAGAAAATATCGATAACGAAATTTTTGATTTCGAAGAACTGAAAGACGCCGAATGGAATCCGCTGGTTTACAACCAAAGCGTGGCCAATGCGCTTTATCTCTTGGTCGCGCGCGATTTCGCGCCGGCCGCACAGCGCATTCCGAATTTGCGCAAACGGATGGAAGGAATTCCGAAAGTGATCGAGCAGGCGAAGAAAAACCTGCAACATCCGCCGCGCGTTTATACGGAGACTGCGATCGAGCAGATCCAGGGCGCCGTCAGCCTGGTCCGCGAAGGTTTGGCTCCGCTTTTAGAGCAAGCGCCGCAGACGAAAAAGGAAATCGCGCCGGTCCAGGAGAAAACCGCCAAGGCACTCGAAGAATACAAGACGTGGCTGGAAAAGGATCTTCTACCGCGTTCCGACGGCGATTTTCGCCTCGGCGCCGACAAGTTTCGCAAGAAACTGCGCTTCGCGCTCGCCTCCGATCTTTCGATGGAAGAAATCATGAAGCGGGCGCAGGCGGATTTACAGCAAACCCAGGCCGCGATTTACGAAACGGCACTGCCGCTTTACCAACAGTTTTTCCCGAACGCCGATAAAACGACGCTCACCGACAAAAAGAAAGTTACGACTGCGGTGCTGGACAAGCTGGCGGAAGACCGGCCCGACGATAATACGATCGTGGGTTTTGCGCAGAAGATCGTCGGCGAAGCCACTAATTTCGTGAAGTCGCATGATCTTGTGACCGTTCCGGAAAAGCCGCTCGACGTAATCGTGATGCCGGAGTTCAAACGCGGCCAAGCGATCGCCTATTGCGATTCACCCGGCCCGCTCGAGCAAAACGGCAAAACATTTTTTGCGGTGGCGCCTACGCCTAATGATTGGTCGGCCGAGCGGAAAAAATCGTTTTTCCGCGAGTATAACAACTACATGGTGCGCGATCTGACCGTGCACGAAGCGATGCCCGGCCATTATCTGCAGCTCGCTCATGCCAATCAGTTCCATGCTCCCACACTGATTCGCGCCATTTTCCAAAGCGGCACGTTCGTCGAAGGCTGGGCCGTCTATACCGAGCAGATGATGGCCGAAGCCGGATACGGCGGCCCCGTCGTGAAGATGCAGCAATTGAAGATGCGGTTGCGCGTCATTTGCAACGCGATTCTCGATCAAAGCATTCACGCCGGGAACATGACCGAACAACAGGCGCTCGATTTGATGATGAAGGAAGGTTTTCAACAGGAAGGCGAAGCGGTTGCAAAATGGAAACGTGCGCGACTTTCTTCCGCGCAACTTTCCACCTACTTCGTCGGTGTAACCGAGCATCTCGATCTTCGCGAGAAGGCCAAAGCGAAGGCTGGCGAGTCATTCGATCTCAAAAAGTATAACGACACCGTCATCTCGTTCGGCAGTCCGCCGGTGAAATACGTGCGCGAGCTGATGGGTTTATAGGTGTAGATACGGCTGTCCTCAGCCGCATTTCTGCTGAATCTGCGCTCGCCGCGGCGAGCACCGCTACATCGCTTTACATCGACAATCGCGCATCCGAACTTGCGCCATGCGAAACGTAGCGACGTGGATGCAGTCAAAAGACGAAAAATGGTTTCGACCCGTTTTTGCAAAATATCCAGATGTCCGCGTTTGCGACGCTCGCAGCAAAAACGTTCCACTGGAAGAGATGAACGGCTTGCTTCTCACCGGCGGCCCCGACATCGCGCAGGAGTTTCTTCGGCAACCGGTTCCCGATCCGTCAGTGCTGGATAAAGATACCGATCCCGAACGGGATCGCTGGGAGTTTGAGGCAACCCGGGACGCACTCGCGCGCGGCTTGCCCATTTTTGCAATCTGCAAAGGGCTACAAGTCTTAAACGTCGTGCTCGGCGGCACGCTCAAGCTCGACACCAAAGGACACAATCTGCCGGAGCAAAAGAATCACGACATCCAGCCGTTGCGAAACGAGCGCGGCGCCGCGCATCGTTTCGAAATGGTCAATAGCTCGCACCACCAGGCAATCGATCGTCTCGCCAAAGGGTGCGAAGTCGAATCCTGGTGCGCGACCGACGACATTATCGAGCAAATACGCTTGCGCGATCATCCCTTTGCTCTGGCCGTGCAATACCACCCGGAGCGCGGAAAAATTTACAATGAACTCTTCGATGATTTCATCTCTCGGATCGAAAATTCGAAGAAAGAACCCGGACGAAAGTAACCGAAATCGCCTCTCGACAAGATAGTTACAGGTTCGATTTGCAATTTCGCTGCTTCCACTTGAAAATATTCGCCCGCCAGCGGGCGTAGGAGATTTTATGAACCGCATCATCGACGCGATCGAAAAAGAACAGCAGAAACCCGAGCCCGGAAACTTCAAAGTCGGGGACAGTGTCCGCGTCCATACTCGCGTCATCGAGGGCGACAAGGAGCGAATCCAAATATTCGGCGGCATCGTGATTGGGCGCAAAGGGCGCGGTTTGAATGAGACCTTCACCGTGCGACGCATTTCTTACGGCGAAGGCGTCGAACGTGTTTTCCCCGTGCACTCGCCGCGCATAGCCAAAGTCGAGGTAGAGAAGGCAGGCCGGGCGCGCCGGGCTAAATTGAATTACTTGCGCGAGCGCAAGGGCAAGGAAGCGACCGCGGTTCAGGAATAAGCGTCGGTGTAGTGGTGGCTGTCCCCAGCCGCAATTTTCCCAAACTTGCGCTCGCCGCGGCGAGCGCTTCTAAACCGCCGTTGCGAAATCTACGAGAATCGGTGTAATTTCCAGCGGAAATGTATCGGCGTTGCGGATTTCGTTACGAAAGGAAACTGCGCGCGATAGGTGTCGTTCGCGTCGCCGGAATAGATGAAGCCGGCCGTGGCGCGCTGGCCGGACCGGTTGTCGCGGCCGCGACAGTTCTCCCGGAGAAATTCCGTCACCGGAAGTTGAATGATTCCAAACAACTCGCGCCGGACTTGCGCGAGGAAATCTACGAAGAGCTTACTGGAAACGGCGAGATTGCCTGGGCCGTCGGTGTCGTCGATTCGATTGAGATCGACCGGATCAACATTTTGCGCGCGACCCACCGCGCGATGCGTGACGCGCTGGCCGCGCTTTCATTTCCGCCAGAGCACGTCTTGATCGATGGGCTTCCGGTTATTCCCTTTCCCTTGCCGCAGACTGCGGTCGTCGACGGCGATTGCTACAGTCTCTCCATCGCTGCCGCGAGCGTGATCGCGAAGGTGACGCGCGATCGGATTATGCGTGAATTCTGCGCCCGCTTCCCCGAGTATTGTTTCAGCCAGCACAAGGGTTATGGCACTGAGTTGCACCTGACTAAGCTCCATGAATTCGGCCCCTGTCCGATCCATCGCCGGTCTTTTGAACCGGTGGCGCAACCGCTATTCGCTCTCGAAGGAGTCGTCTAAACCGGAACATCTCCGGCGTGGTTCACTCGGCGAAAAGCTTGCTCGCCGTTTTCTCCGGCGAAACGGTTACAAGATTCTCTATCGCAATTTCAAAGGACGCAGCGGCGGTGAAATTGATGTGGTTTGCCGCGACCATGACACGCTTGTTTTTGTCGAGGTCAAAACCCGCACGCGCGAAGATTTTGGCCGGCCGATTGAAGCGGTGGATCGACAAAAACAAAAGCGCATTTCACGCGGTGCGCTCGCCTGGTTGCGCATGCTCGATAATCCCGAAATTCTGTTTCGCTTCGACGTTGTCGAAGTCGTCTTCGTCGAAAGCTCAAAGCCGCGGCTCGAACTAGTTCGTAACGCTTTCCAGCTTTCCGAGCCCTACATCTATTAGCTGTAGCCCGAGCCGCTTAGGCTTGTTTAACAAAGCTCCGAATTCCGTGCTCTTCGTGGTCCGGCATCGGAATGATCACGCGCTCCTCTTTCTGCCTGAGATAGTCGGCAATGAGGGAAAGCGAAAAGAAGAGGCCAGGCCGGATGAAATTTCTCTTCGTTCGGGTCCAGATCATTTCGTTCTTGGCTGCGCGCAGAAAATCACAACCAGCGGGGGTCAAGCGTTTCAAGATCGCGAGGGTGAACTTGTTTTTCCATTTGCGCGGCGTGACGACTGCCCGAACCAAACCAGCCTGCATAAGGAGACCGATGTGGTAGACGATGTTGGGGTCGCTGCTCGAAAACTGTCCGTTCTGTGCCCGCAGCAAGAGATCTCGCACAAGATCGAGGTCCTTCGTCACTATGTCATTTCCTTGAATTAGCGTCCCAGCATCCCCCTTTTCGCATGAGATGGGCAAAGTGGTCGTATCTGCCTCGGAAAAATGAGATGCAACGCGGCCACAATCCGAATTGGTTGCTACGCTGGCCGCCACTCCTTTGTGCGCTATTGCATCAACAATTCGTAGGAGAGAATGCTCAGGCAATAGATTGCAGCTGTCTCGACCCGTAAAACGATCGGACCGAGCGTGATCGGCCGGCACCCGCGGCTGCGTGCGAGCGCCAGCTCCGCCGGCGTGAAATCGCCTTCCGGTCCAACCAGCATCAGGACGCTGGCAGGAAGATGGCGATGTTCGCTCGAATAGTCGGCCAGGATTTTCTTTAGATGCTGCGCATCGGACTGAAGGGACCCAATCAATTGCAGATCGAATTTTGTGTTTTCAGAGAAAAATTCGGATAGCTTTCGCGGCGCGCGGACTTGTGGAAGCCAATTCTGTCCACATTGCTTGGCTGCTTCGATGGCGACCTGCTGCCACTTCGCTTGCTTTTGCCCGGTGCTTTCAAGATCGACCTGCACAACTGTGCGATCAGAAAGAATCGGCGCGATCTCGGACGCGCCAATCTCAACCGCTTTCTGAACGATCAGGTCCATGTTCTTCCCTTTCGGGATCGCCTGACCGAGCGTGATGCGGCAGCGCAACGGCTGAGTTTCGGCCTCATGCAATTTGCGCAGAAGAATTTCACCGCGCCCGGGATCGACAATCTCCGCGGTGATTTCGCGTCCGAGGCCGTTGAAGAGAACCAGCTTGTCACCGCGCTTCATGCGCAAAACGTCGCGCGCATGATGTGCTTCCGACCCGCCTAGAATGAGCGCGTCAGGGCTCCAATTTTCAGGCGCGATGTAAAAACGATGCATCCAGATGTTTGATATCGGATGTGCGATGTATGATGTAATCCGCAATCAAACTCGCGGCGATCGAAACATCTTACATCTGACATTCTCGTCTACTCTATCTTCGGCGTATCAATGCCGAGCGCGTCGGCCAGGTCCTGCAGGTGCTCCTGCTCTTGGGCAATGATTTTACGCAGCACTTCGCCGAGCGCGAACTCGCCCATGGCGTCGGCCTGGCGAATGCGCTGGCGGTAATTGATCAATGTCTGCCGTTCGTTTTCGAGATCGAAACGCAGCATCTCTTTAGGTTTGTCGGAAACCTTTACTTCCTTCGGCTTGTTGACGGGTTCGCCGTTGAAGTAATCGATCTGCTTGGCTATCTGAATGGCGTGTGATAATTCCTCGCCAGCATGTTTCTCGAGCTCTTGCGCGATTTGCATGTACTCCGCACCCTTTAACGTCTGGCTGTAAATGACGTATGCGATGATGGCTTGATATTCTCGCGCAAGATCCTCGTTGAGCAGTTCGACCATGCGTTTGCGGCTGATTTTCGTTTCTTCGTGCATATAATTAATTCGTATTAAAGGGGCGCCCTGAATGTTTGAAGTTTGATGTGCGATGCTTGGAACGAAGCACTCGCGCGACTTGCGAAAAAATCAAATACCGAAACTGAAGCATCAAGCATCTCGAAAGAATTCCTTGGCCCGTTCGAAAAAACTCTTGCGCATCGGCGTGTTTTCTTCTCCGCAAAGTGACGCGAATTCTTCCAGCCTCTGGCGCTGCTCGCCGTTTAAGTGCGTCGGCACTTCGACGATCAAACGCGCCATTAGATCGCCGCGATCGCGCCCGTTGACATTAATGACTCCTTTGCCGCGGAGGCGAAACATCTGACTGCTTTGCGTTCCCGCCGGCACTTTTACGTTCGCTTTCCCCTCGAGCGTAGGCACGTCCACGTCGCCGCCGAGCGCCGCCATCGTGAACGGAATCGGCACTTCGCAATACAAGTTATCTTCGTCGCGCTGAAAAACGCTGTGTTCCTGCACGTGTATCACGACGTAAAGATCGCCTTGCGGACCGCCGCGAATGCCGGCCTCGCCATTGCGCGACGAACGTAATCGCGACCCGGTTGAAATTCCGGCCGGGATTTTCAGTTTCACACGGCCGGATTTCTCAACCCGGCCTTCGCCATCGCAAGCGCGGCAAGGCTTGTCGATAATTTTCCCGGCGCCGCGGCAGCGCGGGCACGTTTGCGACACTTGGAAAAAGCCGCGCGAGCTAATCACCTGACCGCGTCCGCCGCACGATGGACAGGTTATCGTACGTGAACCAGGTTCCGCCCCTGTGCCCGCACACTTGTCGCAGGTGTCGAGCTTGCGGATTTCGATTTCCTTTTCGACACCGAAGGCCGCTTCCTCGAGCGTGATCTCCATGTCGTAACGCAGATCGGACCCACGTTGCCGATCTTCGCCGCGGTTCGCGCCGCCGCCGAAAAACGTCTCGAAAATTCCGCCGCCGCCCCCGAATACTTCGCGAAAAATGTCGAACGGATCGTGAAAACCGCCGCCGCGAAATCCGCCGCCCTGCGCGAAAGCGCCATGGCCGAATCGATCGTAAGCGGCGCGCTTATCTTCGTCCATGAGCACGTCGTAGGCTTCGCCGATTTCCTTAAATTGTTCCTCCGAGCTTGCGTCGTCCGGATTTTTGTCGGGGTGAAATTTGACCGCGAGCTTGCGGTAGGAGCGCTTGATCTCCTCAGATGAAGCCTCGTGCGTAACCCCGAGCACTTCGTAATAATCGCGCTTCTTTGTCGCCATTCAGATCAATCGCGGATTATGCGGATATCACGGATGCAAAATAGAAAATGAATCATGCTCGGGATCCTTCTCGCAATCGAATGAGCAATTATTTTGCCGGTCCGCTTGAAACCGCCACGCCTGAAGGCCGCAGCAACCGATCTTTAAATCGGTAACCGCGGCGCATTTGGCGAGTCACCATTCCTTCCGGCACGTCATCGCTCGGCTCATGTGCGATCGCCTCGTGCAGATTCGGGTCGAACTTTTGTCCGACAGCTTCGATCGGCTGCAAGCCATTCTCGGCGAAAAAATCCTTGAGCTGTTTCAGCACAAGACTCATGCCGGAATAAATCGGCGATTTCTTACCTTCGCCGCGCGCAGCCGCGAGACCGAGCTCGAAATTATCGACAATGGGAACGAGCTTCTCGAGTAGCGAAGCGTTTGAGTACTTGATCGCTTCGTCTTTTTCCCGCGCGCAACGCTTTTTGTAATTTTCGAAATCCGCCTGGCTCCGCGCGGCGAGGTCGCGAAAACGATCGAGGTCGGCTTGCAGGCCGGCCATTGGATCTTCGCCATCGTCTTGCTCCGCCGGAGAGTTCTCCGCAGAAGGGACCGATCTTTTCTTCTCGTCGTCTTCGGTTACTGGGATTTTTGTCATGTCTTGCGGATGGCGATCAAAGTAATGTCGTCATTTTGCGGTTGCGACCCGACGAAATTTCGAACGTCGTCAATCACCCCGGTCACAATCGCAGGTGCGCCGTCGCCGGCGCTGGCCCGCACAGCCTGAACCATGCGTTCGACGCCGAATTCGTCTCCGTTGCTATCGAGCGCTTCCGTGACGCCGTCGGTATAAAGAACCAGGCAATCACCACCCTCGAGCGGGATTGCGAAATCGCCAGTCAGCCTATCGAACACGTTTCCGCTGTCAATTCCCACGACCATTCCGGGCGGCTTCAACGGTGTAATGGTTTGCGCGGCATGTTTGTAAAGCAGCGGCGCATCGTGACCAGCGCGCGCCATGGTGACGCCGCCGTGCGCATGATCGAGGACCACGTAGGCCATGCTGATAAACATGTCCTCTTTGATGTCGGGATAAAGCTGCCGGTTCACTTTTGACAGAACATCGGCGGGAGAAGGATTTCCCACGGCTTGACTCCGCAAGGTGCTGCGGCAAATCGCCATGATGAGCGACGCCGGAACACCTTTGCCGGAGACATCGGCGATCGCCACGCCGAGCCGTTTGTCGTCCACCTTGATATAATCGAAGTAATCGCCGCTGACTTGTTTCGCAGGAATATTGATGCCGGTAATTTCGAAGCCGTTGATGACCGGCGGCCCGTCGGGCAGCAAAACGCGCTGGATATCACGCGCGATTTGAAGATCATGATCGAGCCGTTTTTTCTCATTCGCCTCCGAATAAATGATGGCGTTGTAAAGTGCGAAGGCTGATTGCTCGGCGATCGATTTGAAGACGACGAAATCGCTTTGCGAGAACGGGGTGCCCTTCGGGCCGTTGCCCAACGCGAGGATGCCCATGTTCTGTTTTCCGTAAAGCAACGGCGCGACCATCACGGAGCAAGTGCCAAACGAACTGTCCCGCAATTTTGCCATCTCGGGAGCTTCCGAAAACTCATTCAAACAAACCGGCTGCCCTGTTTGCCAGACGCGGCCAATGACGCCGTCGCCTATTGCAATGGTGTGAAGACGAAGAAAACTTTCCAGAGCGACCGGCGTCGAAGCTGCCTGTTGCAAAATATGCGGCGGCACTTCGACAACCGGCGGGCAGCCCTTTGAGATGAAAGCCGGCGCGAGCTTCTTCCCAGTGCGGTCGGCCATATAAAGTGCGCCGCCGTGTGCATCGAGGATGCGGGTCGCGCCCTCAACAATCAGGCGATGCAGATCATTGGGGCGGATCGTTTCGGTGAACGCTTCCCCCAAACCGTGCAAGAAATCGAAGACCAGAGTTTCCTCGACTTGAATCTCCTCCTTGGATTGTTCGAGCTGCCGGATACGACGGGCTTGCCATAACCCGGTGAAAATCCACCCGGCCAGAGATGCGAGCAGCAGTCCGTAAAGAAGATTTGGCCACATGGAAAACCGGCCAGTTTACTTCGCCGCTGTCTCGTGATGAAGGTCTTGTTTTAAATAATCGAGGACGTCTTTGAATCTGGAAAAATTCTCTGGAGCAGCCTCGCAAAGCGCCTCGTGCGCATCCAACATTGTTCGGGCCTGCTCTTTTTTCTGAGCGTCGGCCGCGCCGCCCGGTTTGCTCTTCAATAATTCGCACTCGGGCGAGGGCGAGCCATTGGCATGAATGTCAAAGATTTGGTCGAGACCCAAACCGGAAAGAAGTTCGTAACTGCGAGTTCCGCAATGCACGACATGAAGATGACCGTGGCCCAGCTCCTTCAAACGCAGCGCCATTCCAGCCATCGTCCCCATGAAAGTAGAATCCATCATCGCGCAGTCTTCCAGATCGATGATAAACTCGCGGTAACCCCGGTTGACCATTTCCTGGGCAAATTCCTTCAAGTTTCCGCTGTTAAGGAAGCTTCCTTTGCCCTCGACCCTGACCCAAACGGCTGGCCCGTTTACCCCGACTTGGATTGATGACTGCACGGCTGAGTTATTAAAGATACAGGCTCGATGTCCGCGCTGTCAAACTTCGTCACTCCCAGACGAAGGACCGGTTCTCCGCCACAATCCGGCCGTTTTCGATCAACAGGCAGCGCCAGGCGATCACCCGCCCGTCCTCGCGGTAATCGTCACCGACCACTTTTAAGTCGGTCTTGTGACTGCCGCGCGCGTTCGGATAGGAAATTTCCTGGGCCTGTACGTGCGCGTGCAGCTTTTCCTGCCGATATTCCAAGCGCACGGTGACGTTCGCATCCCGTTGTGCTCGCCAAAAAAAGGTGAAATAATTGCCGTAACGTTGGCGTAGATCCAACCCGGTAACGGCGCCGTAGAGATGGTACTGCCGTTCGAAAGTAATGGAGGCATCTTGAATGGTGGCCCCTGGCGAGTTAGGCACGACGCTGGATAGCTTGCTCGTCTTGTCGCCTTTCGGGTGAACAGCTGGGTCGGCCAATAGATAAAGCTTGGTTTTTCGGAACTTGAAATCCCGATCCAACGCCACCGGCAGCGGATTGACTTTCGCGAGCACACGCGGTTCCTCGGCCGCGCGGATGCAGCCGAGCGCGAAAAATATCAAACCCATTATGATGACGGCAAACCTCATCCGTCATTATGAAACCGATTTCACAATCGCATGTCAATGCAGTGAAGCAGCACAAGCAGCCTGCTCGTAACTAATCGGTTCGCAAGCCGGAGGCTTGCGCTACTTTTTCCTCGTGATCAAGGTGCAATACGAGCGGGGCGTTTACTTGCCCGCGCAAGATTTGTGGCTCGATCCATGGGACGCAAAGCCGTTCGCTTTCGTGTCGCACGCGCACAGCGATCACATTGCGCCGCATAAGGAGATCATCGTCTCGGAACGGACCGCGCGGTTGATGCAAGCGCGCCTGCCCGGCAAACGCAATGAGCATGTGCTGCCCTTTGGCGAGAAGCGCACGGTCCGCGATGTCGGTGTCATGCTGTTACCGGCCGGTCATATTTTCGGCTCGGCGCAGATTTTTTTGGAAAACGAATCTTTGCTTTACACTGGAGATTTCAAATTGCGCGAAGGCAAGTCAGCTGAGCCGGCCGAATGGCGTCACGCCGATACGCTCATCATGGAAACAACGTTTGGCCTCCCGCTCTATCGATTCCCAGCTACCGAACAAGTCGTGAATCAAATCATCGCCTTTTGTCGGGAGGCAATCGATGAAGGCGAAGTCCCCGTGTTGCTCGGTTATTCATTAGGCAAAGCGCAGGAAATTCTCTGCTCGCTCGCCGGCGCCGGGCTCACGCCGATGTTGCACGGCTCCGTTTATCAGATGACGCGGATCTACGAGCAATTTGGCCAAAGCTTTTGCGAATACGTGCGCTACAACGCAAACGATGTCGCGGGCAAGGTCTTGATTTGTCCGCCGAGCGCGAACCGATCGCGCATGCTCGAAACAATTCCGCGCAAACGCGTAGCCATGATCAGCGGCTGGGCGGTGGATCCGAATACGATCTATCGCTATCAAGTGGACGCGGTGTTCCCGCTTTCCGATCACGCGGATTACGACGATCTGCTGCGTTACGTCGATCTTGTTCAACCCAAGCGCGTGCTCACGCTGCACGGATTCGCCGCTCAGTTCGCGAAGGATTTGCGGGACCGCGGCGTGGAAGCATGGGCGCTCGGCGAACAGAACCAATTGGAGTTGGGACTACACAACCGTGCCGCAGTGGCACGCGTGTCGCCCGCAAAACAAAAGATTGCGGCTGACACAGCCGACACTGCATCAGAATTTCGCGCATTCGCCGAAGTTGGCGAAGCAATCGCCGCAACGCCAGCGAAGCTCGAAAAGGTTCGGCTCTTGTCCGACTATTTACGCACACTCGATCCTGACCAACTGCCGATCGCGGCGATTTATTTCACCGGAAAACCATTTTCGCAAACCGATCTGCGCACGGTCCAGGTTGGCGGCTCGATCATTTACCGAACCCTCATGAGCGCGGCGAAATTAAGCGAAGCGGAATTTCGCCGGATTGCACACAGCTACGGCGACGCAGGGAAAACCGCGTTGGAATCGCTCGAAGGCCGAACAAGCCCCGAGCCGTTTACGATCCTGCAATCGCGTGAATTTTTCGAAAAGTTGCAAAAAGCGCGTGGACCGATTGCAAAAACGGAATTGCTGCAAAAGCGATTGTCGATCTTGTCCGCGCGCGAAGGTCAATATGTCGTCAAAATTTTAACCGGCGATCTGCGCATCGGATTACGCGAAGGACTCGTCGAGGAAGCGATCGCGAAAGCGTTCGACGCGCCGATCGACGACGTGAAGGAAGCAAATATGCTGCTCGGCGACATCGGCGCGACTGTGTCGCTCGCTTCGCGTGACGAATTGCAACAGGCGGAGTTGTCGATCTTTCGCCCGATCAAATCGATGCTGGCCAGTCCGGAACCGACCGCGGAAGCGATTTGGGAACGATTTGTTGTAGCCGCGATCGCTGATCGCGGCCCGGCGTCAGCGACGCCGGCTACAGTTTTCGTCGAAGACAAGTTCGATGGCATTCGCGCGCAATTGCATCGCAACGCGGAACGCGTGGACATTTTCTCGCGCGATCTCAAACGCATCACCGATCAATTTCCTGAGTTGGCCGAGCGAGCACGCAAGTTCGATCGCAACATAATTCTCGACGGCGAGATCGTCGCGTTCGAACAAGGCCGCAAACTGACTTTCTTCGATTTGCAAAAGCGTCTCGGCCGAAAGAGTGAGGGCGCCGATTTGTTTGCCAACCCTTCAGATGTCCCGGTAGTGTTCATCGCGTTCGATCTGCTTTGGCTCAACGGCCGCTCCTTGTTGAAAGCGCCGTTGCGCGAACGGCGCGAACTTCTTCGGAAGATAAAATTGCCGCCGCAATTTCAAATCGCGAATGTTTATCCGGCAGCTTCCGCCGCAAAAATCGACGAGATATTCAAACAAGCGCGCAAACGTTCGAACGAAGGTCTCATGATCAAAGACCCGGAAAGCTCTTACTCTCCGGGCCGCCGCGGAATGTTTTGGTTTAAGCTCAAGAAAGAGCTCGCGACTCTCGATGTGGTCGTGGTCGCGGCCGAACTCGGACATGGCAAGCGCAACAAAGTGTTGAGTGATTACACGTTCGCGGTACGCGATGAAACAAGCGGCGAACTATTGCCCATTGGTAAAGCCTACAGCGGGTTGACCGACGGCGAGATCGCGGAATTAACGGAGCATTTCAAACAAAACACGACTAGCGATCATGGCCGTTATCGCGAAGTGAAACCTGACATTGTGCTCGAAGTCGCGTTTGATTCGATCCAACCGAGCAGGCGGCACGCCAGCGGACTGGCGCTGCGTTTTCCGCGGATCAAAGCAATCCGGCGCGACAAGAACGTCGATGCAATCGACACGCTCGCTTATGCACAACAACTGGCGAACGAGCGTGTGGGAGCTGAAGTGAAGGACGAGACGTCGACCGAATTATCTCGATGAAGCCGTCGGAGAAACGGACGGCGATGGAGCCGCTGGAGTAAAGGTGACGGTCTCGATTTTGTCTCTACGCCAGCGTTGCACGTTGGCGTAGAGAGACAACAGGACGAGCGCGATTACGATCACGAGCATGAGCACGAATGCGCCCTTCGATAAATGGGGAGATTGCGGTGAATTCACGCAGGAGTGTCGTTGCCGATCTGGCGCGCGCAAATGGCAGCGCTTATTCCAGGTTTAAGGCAGCGATCGCCTCCATG
The DNA here is from genome assembly GCA_003167365.1 of Spartobacteria bacterium. Classification (GTDB taxonomy): domain Bacteria; phylum Verrucomicrobiota; class Verrucomicrobiia; order Chthoniobacterales; family UBA10450; genus Palsa-1382. The sequence continues at coordinate 250,652 of PMTM01000012.1, forward strand.
ACGCGTTGACTCAGGCGTGTATAAAGATTTTTATCACGCGGCTGAAGATCGGCTTCGGAAAAATAAATTGGCTTGCCGACCACAATCGTTATCGGATGGAAATGAAATCCCCCGCCGCGCGGAAGCGCTTCGTGCGCGCCAAAGATTCGCATCGGCACAACCGGCGCCAGGGTTCGCGCGATAATCAGTCCGAGTCCCGGTTGCGCTGCTTGCAATTTGCCATCGAGCGTGCGGGCGCCTTCCGGAAAAATGAGAGCGCACTCGCCACGCTTCAACACTCTAATTATTCCTTTAAGCGCACTGCGATCGACGCCTTCCTGCTCCACGGGAATGACGTTGAGTTTCGGCAAGAGCCAGCCGAGCACCGGCACGTTTAATAGCGAGCGGCGCGCAAGAAAATAGATCGGGCGATCGGATGCGTTGCCGGCCAAGGGAGGATCGAAGTAGCTTTGGTGATTCGACGCCAGGATGACCGGGCCAGTTTGAATCACGCGTTCGCGGTGAAGAATGCGAAACCGGAAGAAGAACCGGGCCAATAGCCGCGACACATGGTAACCAAACCAGTAGTAGACGTTCACCGTTAAGACGTTGAAACGGAAGGTTAGGCGAGGCCGCGAAGGTTTTTCAATTTAAGCCGGCTAATAATCTCAGCGATGACTTCGGCGATGGTAAGGTTCGACGTGTCGATAAAATCGGCGTCCTTGGCAATGACAAGCGGGGACGCAGAGCGCGAGGAATCCGCCCGGTCGCGTGATGCAATCGAGTCGCGTCCACCTTGCAGAGCGCGGCGCCGCCGGCGCACCTCGGGAGAGGCATCGATGTAAAACTTGTACGGCGTATCCGGAAAAACGACCGAGCCGATGTCGCGGCCTTCCATCACCAGATCACGATCGCGCACGTAACTGCGCAATTTCTCGACGAGAATTTCACGCACGCGCGGGATGCGACTGACAAGAGCGACGCCATCGTTTACACGATCGTCGCGCAAGCGATCCGCGGGATCGACGTCGTCGATCAAGATTCGCGACTCATTGTTCTGAAGATCGCAAGTGATGGGCGCGGATTCTATGAGTTGGATGACGCGGGGATTATCGGCCGGATCCACGCCGTGTTGCAGAACGTGCCAAGTAACCGCGCGATACATCGCGCCGGAATTCACGTAAACGAAACCAAGCCGGCGGGCCAGTTCGCGCGCGACGCTGCTCTTGCCCGAGGCGGCGGGGCCGTCGATGGCAACGACCCGATGTCGATCTTGTGATTGCATGAAGACGCGAAAGCTGCGCCGGATTTTTTCGCGCGGATTGCGCGGAAAGCAAGCAGGATGAGGAATGATCCTGCTTATTCGCCACGCGTCGGCGAGATCGATCCAATGACCGGCGTACTGACGCGCGAGCGCTTCGGACTTATGAATTCCTCCAGGGCCGCTTCAAATCCCGGATAAGATTCACGCACGCATTCGACATCTTGCACGATCGTCTCGCCCTCCGCGAACAGGCCGGCGACAGCAAACGCCATGGCGATGCGATGATCGCCAAAACTCGCGACGCGCGCGCCCCGCAACGGGGCCGGCCCATGAATTTCGAGTCCGTCGTTCATCTCGATGACTTGCGCGCCCATGATGCGCAAATTATGAGCGATCGCAGCGATGCGATCGGTTTCCTTGACCCGCAATTCTTGGGCGTGCCGGATGATGGTGGTGCCGGTGGCAAGCGCTCCGGCGACCGCCAGCGCCGGAAGTTCGTCGATGAGCTGAGGCACTTCTTTTCCTTGAATGACGGTGCCTTTGAGCGGCGCTCCGGTAATTTCGACTATGCCGCGATGCTCTAATTGATCGACATCTTCGACCGCTTCACGGACCTGCGCCCCCATGCGAACGAGAACGCCGAGCAGGGCCGTACGCGTGTCGTTCAATCCGATACCGCGCACCAACAAATGGCCTCCTGGTTGTGCGGCCGCCGCGACCAGCCAAAAAGCGGCGGATGAAATATCACCGGGAATGGTGAAGTCGCGCGACTCAGGCACTTGATCGCCGAAGACGCTGACGCAGCCGTTGCCGTCCGTTGCGGTGCGAACGAGAAAATAATTAAACAGGAGCTCGGTGTGATTTCGACTGGCGGAAGGTTCGTCGATTGTGGTTTTGCCCTTGGCAAACAAACCGGCCAGAAGCACCGCGCTTTTTACCTGTGCGCTTGCGACGGGCGAATTGTAATGAATTCCACGAAGCGAGCCGCCGCGAATGCGCAACGGCGGCGTGTGTTCGGGACCTTCGGCGACAATGTCCGCTCCCATCTGCCGTAGCGGAGCGATCACACGATCCATGGGGCGGCGAGACAACGAGGCATCGCCGACGAGCCGACTTTCAAATGTCTGACCCGCAAGCAATCCCGCCAGCAACCGCATGGCGGTGCCGGAATTTCCGCAATCAATTTCTCCCTTGGGCGGTGTGAGCACCCTCCTTTTTCCGTGAACGACGAGCACGTCCGGCTCAGGTTGTTCGATTTGAATGCCGAGAGCGCGCAACGCATTGACCGTATGCATGCAATCTTCGCTCGAAAGAAAGCCGTGCAGCGTGCAGGTGCCGTTGGACAAAGCCGCGATAATGGCGGCGCGATGCGAAATGCTTTTGTCGCCCGGAACAGTGATCTCCGCCTCAACACGCGGCGCTCGCTTTACGCGGAATTCCATGGCCTCAATTTGATTTCGTTTGTCGAACTAAGCACGCGTGCAGCTGAGCCAAAGCTCAGCATCTAACATAAGCGGCGCTTGTCCAGCACGCGCAAATGCCGCGGCGATTACACTTCGCCGGTTTACGGAACGCGAAATATTTTCTTAAAGTCTGTGTACGGATCCTTGACTTCGGTGCCGGGCGCCATCCCGCGGACATCAATAATCGAGCCAGGCACGTAAGGGCTCGTAACATAACCGGGCTTCCCTGGAAGCGGAATCCCGTATGGAAGATCTCCTTTCGCGACGTGAGCGGGAGATGCACTAGGCGCCGCAGTTGTGTCCAGCTGCGTCGGTGGTGTGCCTGCGGGTGAAGCAGGCGCATTGGGGTTGAACGGCTGTTGTGTCGGACCAGCCTGGGCCTGTCCCTGCTCCGGATATTTCGCCACGCGATGACGAACGCGTTGTGGCGGCTCATCCATATCAGAACAAGACGCGAAAAAGAATCCAGCGAGCAGCGTGAGCGACAGCAAGAATTTCATAAGTCGGAGTGCGACGAAATTACCGCGGTTCTCATTCAATGCCAATCGCTAAATCGCTTTGCGGGGCAAGATCGACAAGGGCTAGACCGCATTTTTTTCCACCACCACGGCGGTGCCATAACAAAGGACCTCGGCCACGCCCTGCGCGATCTCAGTGGCATCATAGCGTAATCCGATCACGGCATTCGCCCCAAGAGCAATGGCGTGCTGGCAAAGCGATTCATAGGCATCCTGGCGGGCACGTTCGCAAAGATCGGTGTAGATGGTGATGTTCCCGCCGACGAGGGTTTGCAGCGCCGCCCCAATATTTCCAACAATGCTCCGCGAACGCACAATAATCCCACGAACCAAGCCAAGATGTTGCGTAATGCGATAACCATCGAAAGCAAAAGCCGTCGTGCTCAGAATAGGTTCCCTCATTCGCGTGCCATAACAGAATCGCGCAAAATGGGCGACGCTTTTCCGAACCTGCCATACAATATCCCGCGGTCCTTGTTTCGATTCTAAAGAAATGCAGAAAAAGCCGGGCGGGAAAATCCTGGTGGTGGATGACGATGCGACAAGTCGCAAGATTTTAGCGCGAACGCTTTCGGCCGCGGGATACGATTGCTGCGAGGCAGACAATGGTCTGGAGGGACTGAATCTGGTCCGATCCGAACAGCCTTCGCTGCTTCTTCTCGACTTCGATATGCCGGGCCTCGATGGCGCAGAGGTGCTCAAGCGATTACGCGCAAATAACGATCCGGCGGTGGCGCAGATGCCCGCGATCATGCTGACCGGGCATGGCGGGGAAGAGAGCGAAGTGCTTTGCTTGAAAGCCGGCGCGGACGATTTCGTAACCAAACCAATCAACATCGCCGTGCTGCACGCTCGCATTGAGACACAACTGCGATTGCGTTTCATGCGCGAGCAACTACAGCAACAAAACGACGAATTGGAAGCATGGCGGCGGAATCTCGAACGGGATTTGGCCGCGGCGCGCCTTACGCAACAATCGTTAATTCCGCAAAAACCTCCACGGCTGCCGGGATGGCAGGTGGCCACTTATTATCGTCCTGTCATCCAGGTGGGTGGCGACATTTATGGCTGGTTGCGCATGACTGACGAACGAACCCTTTTTTGGATTGCCGACGCCACCGGACACGGAGCGTCGGCCGCACTTCTCACCACGTTGGCGAAGCTGCTCTTCCATCATGGCAGCGTCGAGCATAACGAGCCGGTCGCGATCATGCAGGCGGTGAACAACGATTTCCGCAGCATTTTCGGAGCGCGTTCGTTCATGACGGCAATGTGCGTAGCGCTCGATCCGAAAACTGGCCGCGCCAGTGTCGTCGGCGCGGGGCATCCTCCATTGCTCGTTCTGCGACATGGAGGCAGCAGGGAACTGATAAGTTCCTGCGCGCCGCCGTTAGGCTTAGCGGAACGCTCGCAGTTTGTCAGATCGATTGTCAATCTTGGCCCGCGTGATGCGTTCATCCTTTACACCGATGGTTTGTATGGTGGAACCAACGGCGATAAGCAGCGCCTCACGCCGGCGCAGTTCGCCGAGACGCTCGACCCGTCCGCGCCCAGCGCGGACGCGCTCTTGACGCAGATGTTGAAGACGGCCGCGCCTTCGGAAAAGAACGGTTTGCTGCCGGACGACATGACCGCGGTCGTTATCCGGCGAAAGAAGTAGCAACATTATTTTTTCATTTCGTCAAAATTAGTGTTGCCCTCCCACGAGCGAAGCATTAATCAGCCTCTATGCCGAAAACCAAAAAGACACCTTCCAAACGCAAGCCGAATCCCGCCTTCATGCGACCGGTGCAACCCGACGATAAACTAGCTGCCGTTGTTGGTTCGAAACCGATTCCACGTTCCGAGCTCACCAAAAAGCTCTGGGACTACATCAAGAAGAACGGTCTTCAGGATAAAAAAGTGAGAACGCAGATCAACGCCGACGACGCGCTCCGGCCGGTATTTAACGGCAAGAGCCAAGTGAGCATGTTCGAGATGACCAAGCTGGTCTCGGGTCACATTACCTAGATCGCGGATTTCGATTTTAGCCCGGCGCTGCTGGCGCCGGGCTACTTGTGTACAATTGCGGATGCGCCGGCATCTCTTCTTGCGCAATGGAGCCGTCTGCCTGAAATTGCCGGCGTGAAATTTTTTCGACTGAGCGCTGCCGCCGTTGCCATTGTTTTTGCTTCGACTGCCGCGCCAAACGCGCGTGCGGAATCAAACTGGTTGACCGATTACAAAATGGCTCAACAAGAGGCCAAGGCGAACAACAAACTTTTGCTTCTCGATTTTACCGGATCCGACTGGTGCGGCTGGTGCATAAAATTAAACAAAGAGGTTTTCTCCAAGCCTGAATTCAAGGACTACGCGAATAAGAACCTGGTGTTGATGGAAGTCGATTTCCCGCGCGGGAAATCCCAGGGCTCTGATATAAAGAAACAGAACGAAGGACTGGCGCAACAGTACCAGATCGAAGGTTTCCCTACGATCGTGGTATTGGACGGCGACGGGAAGAAAGTGGGATTGCTCGGCTACATGGCGGGCGGACCCACCGCGTTCATCGCGGAATTGGAAAAGTTGCGCAAAGGCTAAGTCAGGTCAGTGCGCTGGCTTCGTTCGGCCGATCTAAACTAGCTTGTTCGTTTCGAAGGCGCGCTGGAGCGCATCCGCCAGCTCGCGCCGCGTGAATGGCTTCGGGAGCGCGCTGCGAAATCCGTAGGCTAGAAATTGCGATAGCGCTGCTTCGTCGGAGTAGCCACTGCAAATGATGGCGTTTACGTTTGGATCGACGCTGCGCAACCGCTCCATTGTCGCCAGACCGCCCATTCCTCCACGAATGGTCGCATCGAGAATGACAGCCTGAAAATTTTCGCCACGGCGCAACGCGCGCTCGTAAGCTTTCACGGCTTCCATCCCGTCGGGAACCGCTGTCACTTCGTAACCGAGCGTTCCCAGCAGTTGGGACGTGAGATCGCGAATGGCCGCTTCGTCGTCCATGACGAGAACCTTCTGGTGATTGAAATTGAATACGCGTTCGCTGACTTGCGGCAGCGGCACCGTCAGGTCGCGGTCGGTGGCGGGAAGATAGAAGGCGAATGTCGATCCTTCCGGAGAGGAATTCTCCAAATGCAGCATACCGCCGTGTTTTTTCACGATGGAGTAGCCAATGGACAAGCCGAGGCCGCTCCCGGTTGGCTTGGTCGTAAAGTAGGGATCGAAGATTTTTGTCGCCAGGTCTTCCGCGATTCCCTCGCCGCGATCGGCAATCCTGATCTTGACATAACGTCCTGGGGGAACAAGTACGCCAGGCTTTCCTTCGAGCTCCACGTTGCGGGCCGAAATACGAACGGTGCCGCCATGGGGCATTGCTTCGCGCGCGTTGATCATCAGCGCGTTGATCACCTGTTCGATTTGTCCGGAGTCAACTTCGGCTTTCCAGAGATCGACGGGAATATCGATGTCAGCGCGGAGATTGGAACCGTAGAGTGAAAATTCAGCCGCTTGCGCGAGCAACTCCGAGATGGACGCGACGCGCTTAAGCGGCGCTCCACCTTTCGAAAAGGTAAGTAATTGACTGGAAAGATGCGCGGCATGTTGCGCAGCCTGACCCGCTTTGGAAAGGAACGACAGCAAGCTCCCCGCGTCATTGGGCGCTTCAATTTGGGCCAGACCGATGTTTCCCGAGATGACCGTGAGAATGTTGTTCAGGTCGTGCGCAATTCCGCCAGCCAGGGTGCCGAGCGACTCCAGCTTGCTCGTAGTCAATCGCTCTTCCTCATTGCGCTTGCGTTCAGTGGTGTCGCGGAAGAAGACCGATACGCCGCCGCCGCTCGGATAAGCGTGCACTTCGAACCAAATTTTGCCCGCTCCATCGCAAGCTTCGAATTCCGCTGGAATCTGTTCCTCCAACACTCGCCGGTAATTGAGCTCGAATGGAGAGCTATTCAGTTCGGGAAACTCCTTCCACAACTCTTTGCCGATTAGATCGTCACGCTTTCGCGAGAGTAATCTTTCCGCCTCGGAATTGAGATACGTGAATCTCCATTCGCAATCGACCGCGAAAAATCCGTCGGTTGTGTTTTCGAGAATGCTGGTCAATGTCCGCGCCGATTCCTGGAGTGCGGCCCGTGCGTGGTTACGCTCCATCAACTCGCGAATCTGCTGCTCTGCCACGGAAAGGCGGACATTTAGAAGGGCTAGATCCAGGGGTTTTGTCAGGTAATCGTTAGCGCCAGCTCTCAGCGCCAATTCCAAGTCCTCGGCTTCCACGCGCGCAGTCACGATCAGAATAAACATCTCATCACCGTGGGGCCGGGCGCGAAGATCCCGGCAAAGCTGGATCCCGCTCTCTCCGGGCAACATCCAATCGAGAATGAGAAAAGGGAAATCCTGGCCCACGAGCGCTTGCTTGGCCTCTTCCGCACTGCCTACCGCGGTCACTTCATGTCCACGCCGCTCAATCAAGCGCTGCAAGCTCTTGCGGCTTTCTAGGTGGTCCTCGACAAGCAATATGTTCATGCGGACGAAATGCGATCCTCTGAGGGGGGCCGGCCGCAGAACAGATCGCCGCTTCTAGGAAGCAAGATGACTGCCAAAGCTTGGCGATTATCCGGTAAAATCTCGCGGGCCGACGCAAGATTGACGTGCAAAAACGGCCTCTGCCCGTCTTGCGTTAATGTCCGGCTCTGCTAGATACAGCGAGTTCGGCTCAGCCCTTTTTTCTGCTCATGTTGGTTTCCCGTCTTTGGCTTCTTTCCGCATTCACGCTTTTTGCCACATCCTTGCTCCGCGCTCAGGATACGGCTTTATCGCCGCCGCCGGAAAAAGCTAAATCCGCTGCGCCAACCGAACCGCGCATAAGCTTTAGCTCCGTAAATGTCGACGGGCCGTACATTGCCATGACCTTTGACGATGGCCCAAGCGCGAAGCTTACCGCCAAATTGCTCGACTTGCTGGCCGCTCGCCACATCAAGGTCACCTTTTTTGTGATCGGGGAAAATGTTGTGCAACACCCCGAGCTCGTGCAGCGCGCCGCGCGCGAGGGACACGAAATCGGAAATCATTCCTGGTCGCACCCGTATCTCGCCAAGATGTCGGACGAAGGGGTGCGCCAGCAGTTGCAAAAAACGGACGACGCGATCAAAAACGCAGCTGGAACACGGCCAACGCTGATGCGGCCACCTTACGGATCCCTCACCGCGCGCCAGAAAAAATGGATCCACGACGAGTTCGGGTATCGGATCATTTTATGGGATGTCGATCCCCTGGACTGGAAGCGGCCTGGTCCAACAGTCGTTTGCAATCGCATTGTGAAAGAAACCAGGCCCGGTTCGATTGTCTTGTCGCATGACATTCATCCGGGAACGATTGAAGCGATGCCATCGACGCTCGATCAACTCGAAGCCAAAGGTTTCAAATTCGTGACCGTCTCCGAGTTGATCCGAATGGCGCGGCCGGAATCTCCCAAAGCTGCACCGAAAGAGCGCGCAGCGACGCCATCGGCAATCGGTTCTCCGGCGCCAACATCGACGATCACGGCGTCGCCGAACGGTTAATTAATCATCCCGGCATGATCGCCGATCAATACCTGCAGCTTCGAAGCGAGCTCGAAACTGCACTCGCCGAATTGCTCAAGCTCGGAACGGAGATGAGACGGCCTTCCTCCATGCTGGATACAATTCATGGATTGCTCGCCGACATTCGCGAGCCCTTGCTTTTTGTAGTCGTTGGCGAAGTCAAAGCCGGAAAATCTTCATTGCTCAACGCGCTCTTCGGCCATGAATTTGCCAGGGCGGACGTCCTCCCGGCGACCGACCGTGTTTATATTTTTCGCCACGGCCCAGAGGATAAGTCCGTTGAAATTTCGCCTCAACTAACCGAACGCTACTTGCCGATACCGTTCCTGCGTGATTTTAACGTTGTCGATACTCCAGGCACGAACACGATGGTGACGGAACATCAAACTATTACGGAGAATTTCGTCCCGCGCGCCGATCTCGTGTTGTTCGTTTTCTCGGTCGCAAATCCGTGGACACAGTCGGCCTGGGATTTCTTGAAACTGGTGCAAAAGAAATGGCTTAAGAATGTCGTTTTCGTCTTGCAACAGGCCGATCTGCGGGAGCCGACCGAGATCGATGTTATTCGCCGGCATTTGCAAGACACCGCGATGCAGAAGTTAGGGTTCGTCCCGCCGATTTTCGCGGTCTCCGCGCGTAAGGCGCTGCTCGCGCGCACGACCGCCCTCGATAAAGAGCGCCTTTGGAATGAGAGCGAATTTGGGCCGCTCGACGAGCAAATTAATTTGATCGTGGCCGAGTCGAGCGCGCGCATGCTTAAACTGCGTTCGACTACCCAGACCGGGCGCGTCATGCTCGGCGAAATCGCCGGCGAAATCCGCGAATCTTTCGACGCCATTCTGCGCGACGAAGCACGCCTGACCCGGGTCGATCTTTTTCTTTACGCGCGAAAAGAACAAACTTTGCGGCAGGTGGCGGGACTTCTTCGCGGTGTAGATCAGGCCTGCCGCGACTCCGCGGCCGAAGGAACGAAATTGCTTGAGGAAAAATTTTCGTTTTGGCGGACGTGGCGAATTATCTGGAGCCGCGCCCAGTGGCAGCGCGACTTTCAGATCGAAATCGAATCAAAGCTGCGCCGTTCGGTTGAACCGCAGCTGGAGCACGCAGTGCACTTGCTCGAAGCGGACTTGCGTGGGCTGTGGCCGCAACTGCGCGACATGATCGACACTCATCTCGCCGGCGAATTGCGCGCGCAGGTGCCGAAAACCATGCCTGATTTCGCGCGCCAGCGCCGCGAACTCCTGCAATCCATTCAACTCGCTCTGGCCGAGCGCGCCTCGGGAAGAACCGTCGAAGAACAGCTCGCGAAGCTTTTTCGTGAAACTTCCGCGCGTTTGCGCCTGCCGGCCGGTGTTGCGGCAGTCGGCGGAATAGCGGCACTGATCGCCGCGCTCAGCAGCGCTGCGGTGGCCGATGTAACGGGGGTTCTGGCGGCGTCGGCCGCAGTGATTGGAACGATCGTGGCGCTCAGGCAACGAAAAAAAATCCTGAACAGTTACCACGAGCAAATGACTTCGAAATGCTCAGAGCTGCTCCACGCAATGGAGCAGCAACTCTCACACGCGATCGAATTGTTTTACACGGAGGTTTCCGTGGCATTTCAGCCATTGGCGGCATTCTGTGTCACGCAGCGGCAGGCTTGCGAACCGCTGGTTCGCCGCACGGAAGCGCTGCAGCAGACATTCGACAAACTGGCGGCGCGGCTCGGATAAACCGCAAGCTTATTTATTTCTTCGCGGTTCCCGGCGCTTGCTGGACAACGCGCTGCTCGGTTTGACGCCGAGCGATTACGAAATGGTTGTTGTCGCCATAACTGCGCCAGGGTCCGGGCGGTACATCGCCAACTTCGACGAATTGCCAGTCGGTAACGTCAGTCGGCCCCAGGCCGAGATAATCGCGAACCGCGGGAGAAACGTCCAACCCGGCTCCGCGATTGAGGTTCGGTTTCGGTCTTTCGTTTCCAAAAACATATTGAAAATGGTCCGTGCGAAACGGCCCGCAATCCTCCCATTGCGCGTAACAAGTGCGATTGCCTTTGCGAATCGCAACCCAGCGATCCTTACATACGGAGGAACCTGGCTGCGATCCCCTCTTTGCATATTCTTGTTTGAACCACGGGATAACCAACGGCGCTTCGGGTTTGAATTGGCCGTGCGTGACGTCGTTGTAAGGCAGGGCGTAATAGAACGGATTCTGGCGCGGAATGAACGCGACGGGAATATAGTTGCGACGCGCTGAGGAATCGGGAGTATCGAAGCCGCCGTAATTATTCGTCCAATTCGCGTCCCATGAGCTCTTGAAATTCGGAACAGGATTGTTGCCGCCGGCTTGTTCCCCAATCCAGAAGACGGTGGTCACGATATTTGTTTTCAACGGGAACCTCCGAGGAGTCCCGCGCTGCGACGTCGTCGGCACATAGACCTGCGGTTCGACTTTGGCCAGCGCTTGCTCGCGTAGTTTCATCGCGTACTTCGCAAAGTCCGCGCTGCTCTCGTAAGGGGATTGAGCTCGTGCGCTTAAAGCGCTCAGCAGGAAAACGAGTGCAAATATCCTTCTCATTTGGCGAATGCCGGATTGTCCTTTTATCCGATATTCCCTCCCTAGGCAAGGCCTTTCCCCAATGGAAAAACCAGTGTCACTGGCGGTTACGGGTTATAAAGCACTATCCATTCCAGCTTTAGCCCCGGCCCAGCAGCGTGTCGTGCCTGAATCGCCGATCGTTCGTCTCCGGGTAATCGAGGGTGAAATGGAGCCCGCGGCTCTCTTTGCGGCTCAGCGCCGAATCGACAATCACCGCTGCCACTGTCGCGAGATTGCGCAGTTCCAGTAAGTCCACCGACACCTTGAAGTTCCAGTAAAAGTCATGGATCTCCTGCTGCAGATTTCGCAATCGCGCGCTCGCCCGCTGCAGCCGTTTGTCTGTGCGCACAATCCCGACGTAGTCCCACATCAAACGCCGGATCTCGTCCCAGTTGTGGTAAATCACCACCAGTTCATCGACATCTTGGACATCGCCCGACTCCCATTCCGGCAGGGAGACTTTCCGCGCCTTGCGCAATACCGCGATGTCGCGAGTCATCGCTTCACAGGCACGATGCGCTACGACCAATCCTTCAAGCAATGAGTTGCTCGCCAGTCGATTCGCGCCGTGCAATCCTGTGCATGCGACTTCGCCGATCGCGTAGAGGCCGGGCAGACTGGTCGCGCCATTTACATCGGTCTTGATTCCACCGCACTGATAGTGCGCGGCCGGCACCACCGGAATCGGTTGCTTCGACATGTCGATTCCAAACCGGAGACACGTTTCGTAAATATTCGGAAAACGCTCCTTAATGAATTCCGGCGACTGATGCGTGATATCGAGAAAAACGCACTGCGCTCCTAAGCGCTTGATTTCCTCGTCGATCGCGCGCGCAACGATGTCCCGCGGCGCAAGCGACCCTCGCGGATCATAACGCTTCATGAAATCTTCGCCGAGATTGTTTCGCAAAATTCCCCCTTCACCGCGCACCGCCTCCGAGATGAGGAATGATTTCGCCTTCGAATGGAACAAACAGGTCGGATGGAATTGGATGAACTCCATGTTCGCGATCACGGCGCCGGCCCGCCAGGCCATCGCCACGCCATCGCCGGTCGCGATGTCGGGATTAGTCGTGTACAAATAAACTTTCCCGCAACCTCCCGTCGCGAGCACGATCCGATCGGAACGAATCGTCTCCACTTCACTGTTTTTTTCATCGAGAACATAAGCGCCAAGGCAACGATCTTCTGCGGCGAACCCAAGCTTGCCCGCTGTGATCAAATCAACTGCCATATGATTTTCCAAGAGATCGACATGCGATTGTCGAGCAAGCTGGCGGAGCAACGTCTCTTCGATCTCCTTTCCGGTCACATCCTGCACGTGCAACACTCGCCGCTTGGAGTGGCCGCCTTCGCGGCCAAGATCAAATTCGCGGTGACCGGAAACGTCCCGCTCATCGAAGTGTAAACCAAGATCGACTAGTTCCCTGATCCGCTGTGGTCCCTCGGTGATGATCGTCCGAACCGCCGCCTCGTCGCACAAGCCGGCGCCCGCTTCGAGCGTATCGCGCATATGCAGCGCAAAGGTATCTTCGTCGCTCGTCACGCATGCAATTCCGCCCTGAGCCCAGGCCGTGTTCGTGTCGGCGCCTTTCCGTTTAGTAATCACCGCGACCGAGCCGTGTTTCGCGGCCTTCAACGCGAAGCTCAGCCCGGCGATGCCGCTGCCGATGACGACGAAATCGTATTCCTTCATGGCAATCGAATGTTATCGATCAAGCGAGTCTTGCCGAAGAAAACCGCCAGCGCGAGCAGTGAGTTCGGCTCAACCATATCGCGCGTTTGCAAGGTTTCCGCATCGACAAGATCGACATAATCAATTCGTGCGAGCGACGCTTGCTCGATCATCCCGCGCACAAGATCGACAATCGTCTTAGCTGATCTTTCGCCCGCCTTGGTTCGATCGGCCCCGGCAAGTAATGCCCGCCGCAAGACCGTCGCCTGTTTCTGTTCTACGGTGCTCAAGTATTGATTACGCGAGCTGTAAGCCAATCCATCTTCCTCACGCACGGTCGGCACACCGATGATGTCGATGTTGAAATGAAGGTCTCGCACCATCCGTCGAATGATCGCGAGCTGTTGAAAATCTTTTTCGCCAAAGACCGCCACGGCGGGCGAAAGAATATTGAACAGCTTCGCTACCACCGTGCAGACGCCGCGAAAATGCCCCGGACGCGATTTGCCGCATAAGGTTTCCGAAAGGTCAGTCTCCTCGACATACGCCGAGCGACCCTCCGAGTACATCTCCGGCGGCGACGGACGGAACAAAAGATCGACGCCGGCATTCCGGCAAAAATCTTCGTCCGCCTTTTCCGGTCGCGGATAATTCTCGAAATCGCTCCCCGGCTCGAACTGGAGCGGATTGACAAAAATACTGACCATGACCTCGCCATTTCTCCCCGCATGTTCACGCGCGACGCGAAGCAATTCGCGGTGCCCTTTGTGCAATGCCCCCATGGTGGGCACAAGCACTCTAGATCCACTGCGTTCACCAATGAATGCTGCTGCGTTGGAAACCGACGAAATAGTTTTCACGCGTCACGATGCAATCCGAGACGCAGTTTAGAGCTTTCACACGACAAAGCGAATTGTCGCCAATCGCGCGAATCGACACTGCAGAAGTCTATGTCACAAGTTAGTGCGTCGTCTAAAAATGGAAAATTGATCCAATTGCGCGACCTGGATGAAATGATCCTGGATTACAATCAGCGGCGCGTTCGGACCAAGTTGCTCCGATGCGTTGGCTTCATGAAAAGCGCTTAATTCCGAATCAAGGATGATCCAGTCGGCAGTGGCAATGTCGTTAGCCAAACGGGAATTAAGGCGATTAGCTGACAGTGGATTCATTTCGATGAAATAAGACGCCGGCTCCAACTGCGGAAGTAGATAATAAAAGAAGACGTCGTTATAATTTGTTCGACGCAAATCACGCGGACCGACAAAAAGGCGCTGTCCAGGTTGCGATTTTTGCGCGATAGCCGCGCAAATTCTTGTCGCAGCCTGAGCATCTTTCGGAGAACTTAATGGAAATTTGCGCTCGGCCGAGCGAGCCGCACACTGCGATATTTCTGATACCGCAAGTTGATCGTGTACGATAAGGTCGAAAATTTCAGTCGATTGAGGACAGATCGAAAAAAGCACGCTCAAGCAGGCTGCGGTCATCAAACCTGCCAATAATGGAGAGAACGCTCGTTTGTCAGTCAACTGCGCGAGAGCGGCAAACAGAACCGGAAGCAACCCGACCGTTACAGGCGCCGACATGGCAGTGTGGAAATAATCGGCACGTTGAATCGCTTGAGGCGCGGTTAAGATGCCTAAGCATCCCAAAGCAAGAAGCGCGACACCGCTGGATTCGGCACGCTTCTTCCAAACGGCAAGCGCACCACACAAGAAGGCAAAGAAAGCCGAGCCGATGAGTGTACAAAGAAAAACTGTACTCTGCAAACCTTGGCCAAACAGAGGCAACCTGCGCCCGGGATTCGAATAAATAACGGGATAAAGAAAAAGATTTTCAATGACCTGCCAATAACCTGCGCCAACTATCCAAAACAGTAGCGGCGAGCAACCGGCCACCATACCCATCGTGTAGCTCCACCATTCTTTTGACTTTAAGAGAAAGAGAAGGATCGCTGCAGACGCGATGACTGCAGGTGCCATATCGATTCGAAACAAGATAGCGATTCCGCCTATGCAACCAGCTACCGCCGGACCGATTCGTCCGCGCGTGGGAGAGGTTAACGACCGCGTGAGAAGACTCGTTGAACCTACAGCGAGTGCGAGGGCAATAATCCACGCGTTTGCAAACAGCCCCAGCGGAAGCAGCACAAAGATGGCGATCGCAACAACACCGGTAGCAGCGATTTTTCCCCATCTGCGTGCCGCGAGATACAACATCGCGAAGAGCAACAGGCGATAGACTATTCCAACAGCGCGCTCTGTCGCGACGGTTGCTCCACAGACGCGAAATACCGCTGCTAGCGTGCAGAAGTTAGCCGGGCCGTAAAACGTTTCGAAATCTCGATACGCCATTTTGCCTTTCAACATTAGCTCCGGATAAACGAGTAGTGTGGCTTCATCCATCCTCGAGCCAGCTGCATACAAGCCCGGTCGATACAAAAATATCGCTGCTACCAATAACAGAGTGATGAGCACCGCTTCTGTAATCGATTTGAAAAGCAGCTTATCAGATAATCCGTTCATGGCGGGAACACGTGCCTTTAGCAATTCTCGTTCCTTGAAGAAATGCCGAAAAATGCGCGCTAAACCCGCGACTCCAACCAAATCGCCTGCCGGGCGAAACGGAATCTGCGGTGACCGAAATCTATCCAGCCGGCACGCCGCGCGAGATTGCGCAGTTCCGAAAATGAAAATGCGCGAGTGGCAGATAATCGACCGTCGATGCGTGTCATCGGTTCGCGAAAAATGAGAGCGGTCAAAAGATAGACGCCAACAGTGGCGAGAAGTCCACGGCGCAGATCGGAGACGAGGACAAATTTTCGCGAAAGTTCGTGGCAATGTCGGAGCAGCCGCACGGCGTCTTCTTCGGTGAAATGATGAAGCGCGAGTGAATTGAGAACGATGTCGTAGCGGTCGACTGGATTCCATTCGAGGACATTGGCTCCGACAAACGAAATTTCCGGGTAATCAACGCTGAGCTTTCTCGCGATTTCGAGCGTGGCTGCTTGTTGCTCCAGCGCGTGAATCTCAACTTTCGCGCCAATTTTGCGTGCGTGATCGATAATTAACCGCGGGATGTCGCCCGACCCAGTGGCAAGATCAACAATTCGCAATTGATCTCCCGGTTCAATCCAGCGACGAATGAACCGCAGAACAACCGCATAGCTGCCGAAGTAGCGATTGAGCTGCCGCAGATTTTCCAGGTCGCGCTCCAGCTCAGCGGAAACCGGCTGTGGCCGGTCCATTAGTTCCGGCTCAGCAGGATCGAAACGACGCTTCATTGAGGCGATCAACCGCGGATTACGCGGATGAAGATGCAGAAGGAACCTGTTCTATTTCTTTTTTTCCTGCTTTCCCGATTGATCCAGGAATTTTTGCCACGATTCGGGCAGCGGCGCTGTTTCAATCTCGCTGGCGATGCGGCCTTCGAATTCCGGATGGAAAATTACGCTTGTCCCGTAAACCATGATCACATCCTCTGAGCCTTCCACCCGGATCGCATGGGCAACTCCTGGCGGCACCACGACGCCGACATTGTTCTGGCCGCGATGATTATCGCCATCGACAAAAAAACGCATTGTGCGCAAAGGCAATCCCGCGCGGACGTCGCGCAAGATCATCTCCGCTCTGCCCTGGACAAAGAACATCACGTCCCACTGCTCGTCGTCGTAACACCTCAGCGAATATTTTCCGGATTCGGTAATGAATAACCGATGCAGCCATTTCTGCGCGGTCGTGCCGGAAGGAATGCTCGGCGGATGAATGTGAAAACCTTTCGCGCTGCCCGCGAACATGCGAGCCGTGGCCCACTGTTTCGGCCAGAACCCAATCCTGGCCAGAATTCCCTCATCGCGCCGGGCGAATTCGCCGAAGATCCCGCGATGCCGCTGGGGACGAACCTGCCTGGAAAATATCTCCACACCGGGAATCCAAATCTTTTTTGCGTCCGGTTTGCGCGAATCGATGGCGGCTAGCTCCCCGGCCTCGACTCCCATTTCGGCAACGCGTTGGGTGAACGACCTTACTTTGTAATCGCGAGAAGTGAGCTCTGCTTGCGCGGCATCATTCAGCCCGGCCCATAAATTCGTCTTGCTCATGTCGATCTTAACAGCAGTTCAATTGCCTAACGAAAAATCGGCGCGTTCGCGAGAAAGATTTGGGCTGTAATATGGGTCTCTATCGAGAATGCCGGCCCAGCGCTCCCGTATGATGTTGGTGGAGTGACTGTCGATCTTGTGCTCGGCACCGGATGCGTGGTGATAAAGCTTCGCGAACGGAGTGTAAACGATCAGATAACCGGCGCGCCGCATCTTGAGACAAAGATCGACGTTAGCCAACGCGCCCGGCAGCTGTTCATCGAACCCGCCCACTTCTTGAAAGACTTCGCGCCGGGTTAACAGACACGCGCCAGAAACCGCACTGCAATTGCGGGTAATCTGCAATTGCCGGCAAACGCCCGGGTCTTCGGCCGGAAAACCGCGAAAGGCTGGTTGCGCAATCCCGTCCACGCCAACGACAACGCCGGCATGATCGATTGTGTTATTCGACGAGATCAGTCGCGCGCCAACCGCGCCGACTTCAGAACGCTGCACGTGTTCCGCCATCAGGCTCAACCACTCGGTGTCAATCGGCTCGATGCGGTCGCCCAGAAATAAAATCCACGGACTGTCTGCTTGCTGAACAGCAAGATTGTAATTCACAGCAAGATCGACAGTCACAATTTCGAAATTTGGATACGCGATATTCTTCTTGAGCGCCTCAATCGAATCGCGCGCTGTCGTGATAATCGAAATTTTCTGCGCGACTTTAAGATCGCGCCGCACCACGTAAGCGTGCGTACGCCAATCAACCGTTACGTCCGCTCGCTGTCCAACGCGCTCGAAATGACTCTTGATTGCTTCGCGGCCGGCCTCGAGCGCGCCCGGCTTGCGACGAATATTGTCGGCCACCGAACTGTCCGTTTTTCGCCAGTGATAAAGAACCAGCGGCACGTGACGGATGCGATCTCTCTTCTCGATCATGCGGAGAAAAAGATCGTAATCCTGCGAGCCGTCGAACTCGGAACGGAAGCCGCCCACTTCTTGCGCGAGCGCGCGTCGGAAGGTGGCGAAGTGGCAAACGTAGTTATAAGAAAGGAAAAAATCCGGCGACCAATCCGGCTTGAGCGCCGGCGAGGCAAAACCGTCTTCAGTCAACTTGTCTTCGTCGGAATAGACCAGATCGATATCCGGATTCGATTGCAAAAGTTTCGCCGTCTGAAAGAGCGCATCGGGCTCGAGCAGATCGTCGTGATCGAGCAGACCGATCCACTCGCCGCGCGCCTGAGTGAGACCATCGTTGGAGGCGGCGGAAATCCCGCCGTTTTTCTCGCGTTGAATTAGACGAATCCGCGAATCGCGTTGTTGGATCTGGGACAAGAAATTCAGTGTGGCGCCATTGCGGGAGGCGTCGTCGATCAAGAGCAATTCCCAATTCTCGTACGCTTGGGCGAGGACAGAATCGACGGTTTGCTCGAGCCATTCCACTGGAGTGTTGAATACCGGCGTGATAACGCTGATCAACGGTTGAAAAGAAAATGCGCGAGATTCGCTCCGCATCGTTTCCAGATCTTGCGGCGACGGACGATGTCGATCCAACCATGCTTGGTACTCAGTTGTGCCGCGTTTCGGCGGCGCCCGAAAAAGCGAAGTCGCGTGCTGGAGCAATCGAAATGGGGCAAGTAGGAGTTGTCCAATTCTGCGCTCCGGAGATTTGCGGAGCGCGTGCTGCTCACGCTTGAGACGCTTCAGTTCACGCTGCGCTTCTTTGAGTTTGAGAATCTTCTCCTCGAGCCGCGTAATATGCGCATCGGCGCCGGCCAGTTCGGCGCTACGCGCGTGCAAGCTGCGTTGAAGCTCACGCACGTCCGCGCGAAGACGCGCGACCGTCGATTCGAGAGCTGATGCGTCTTCCCCGAAGGGATGTGGAGCCGTTTGCAACACCGGCACATTATATTAATTGAAGCGCAGCGCAGGCAAATTTACGCTGGTGCCGCGCGCCGCGAGCGCCCTCGCAGATCCTAATGCTCGATTTTCTTTCTTATCTTTTTTATCGCGCATTGGCCGCGGTGGTCGCGGCGTTGCCGTTGCGCTTGCTTTTTGTTATTGGAAACATCACTGGATTTTTCAGCTGGCTAATTCTGGGAAAATATCGGTGCTTGGCGCGACACAATCTTCGGATTGCGTTCGGCGCCGAAAAATCTCCACGTGAATTGGGCCGTTTGGCGCGGCGCAACTTCCAGCGCCTGAGCACAAACTTACTAAGCAGCATCAAGCTCAGCGCCGCACCGTTCGAGACATTGAAGAAACGAATTGTTATCGAAAATTTCGAAGTCTTAGATCGACATCTCCGAGCCGGACGCCCGGTCGTCCTCGTCTTGAGCCATTTAGGCAACTGGGAACTTGTTGCGCAAATCGTTCCCCGATTGCTTGCCGATTTTCGAATCAGCACGGTCTATCAAAAACTTGAGAACCGCTTCATCGACCAGTACGTGCATCGTTTGCGGGCGCATACCGGCGCCCAACTATTCGACCGCAAAGAGGGGTTTCAGAAACCGATTGAGCTGCTGCGCGCCGGCGGGTTGATCGGCATCCTCAGCGACCAGCACGCGGGCGATCACGGTTTGTGGGCGCCATTTTTTGGACGGCTGGCATCGACATCTCCGCTTCCCGCATTGCTCGCAAAACGGACGAACGCGGTAATCGTCGCGGCTGCTCTGTACACCGATGGCGTCGCGCGCTGGCGACTGGTGGTCGAACCGGCGTTGGACACGAAAAACGAATCGGTCGAATCCCTTACATTCAAAACGAATGAAATTATCGCGCAGCAAGTCCGCCGCGCTCCCGAAGATTGGTTCTGGCTGCACAATCGCTGGAAAACTCCGTGCCCGAATTTTCTGCTCGCGCGTTACAAACGCGGCGTGTATTTGCCAGCAACAATTCCAGCGAAAGATTTACAACCATTCCGCATCCTGATTCGCGCGAGCAACTGGCTCGGCGATTCAGTCATCAGCGTTCCGGCGGTACGGGCGATCAAGACTGGCCGGCCGGACGCGCATATCACAATCGCCGCGCCGAAGAAGATCGCGGCGATTTGGAAACTCGTTCCGGAAGTTGATGAGATTATTCCGCTGCCGAATCGCGGGCTCTTTGCCGCGGTCCGCGCGATTCGACGGCAACCGCGTTTTGATGTCGCCGTTGTGTTTCCAAATTCGCTGCGTTCCGCATTAGAGGTTTGGCTGAGCGGCATCCCACGACGAGTTGGCTATCGCGGTCATTCTCGCAAATGGCTGCTGAATCAAATTGTGCCGGAGAATGAACGAGTCGGCCCGCCCGAACATCAGGCATTTCATTATCTGCGAATCGCTAAAAACCTGGGCGCGGAAATTTCGGGGGAATTCATTGCCTCTAAGAAAATGCCCAACGCCCAACGCCCAACGCCCAATTCTCAACTCTCAACTCTCAACTCTCAACTTCTGGTAGGCCTTTGCCCGGGCGCCGAATATGGGCCAGCGAAGCGATGGTTGCCGGAACGCTTTGCCGAGGCCGCAACGTCGATCGCTATGCAGCGCGACGTTAAATGGATTCTTTTCGGGACAAAGAAAGACGCCGAGATTGGCGAGAAAATTTGCACAACTCTGGGCGACCATTGCGTGAACCGTATCGGTCAGACCACAATCCAGCAGCTCATTGACGAACTGCGCGAATGCCGCTTGCTGCTGACCAACGACACCGGGACGATGCATCTCGCTTCGTTGCTCGGCGTACCGGTCGTGGCAATTTTTGGTTCAACCGAGCCGCGGATGACGGGGCCGCTCGGCGATGGTCACGTCATTTTGCGGCATCAAGTCGAATGCAGTCCTTGTTTTTTGCGGCAATGCCCGATCGATTTTCGCTGCATGAAAGCGGTGACGGTTCAGGAAGCTGTCGATGCTGTGTTGTCGATGCTGGCAAGACCGACATCGTCCTCTCGTGCACCGGCCTAATCGTCGCGCGACGATTGCCGTTGATTTCAGCGAGGCATACGGAATGATTGCACCGCATGCTCACCGCTAATGCGCCGCGCATTCGTACCGAAGTGCGAGTAATGTTTTTCGATACCGATTGCGGCGGGGTCGTGCACAACATCGCGTATCTGCGCTTCGTTGAAATCGCGCGCACGTTGCTCGCCGAAGAACTCGGTCTCGGCCTCGCGCAAATGGTTGACACCCAAAAGTATCCGGTGGTCGTGCGAACGGAGATTGATTATCGCAAAGGAGCCAAACTTGGCGATCGCTTGGTGGTCGAAGGATGGCTGGACCAACTCGAGCGCGTGCGATTTTGGTGCGCTTTTCGAATCGTGCGGCCGCAGGACGAGGCTTTGATCGCCGAATGCCGTCAAATGCTGGCGTTGGTGCAAATGCCGGATGCAAAGCTGCTTCGTCTGCCGGACGAATGGGAGAAATACCGGCAACCCGAAGCAAGTGCTTCGGCATAATCGAAAATGGTTGCCGGCGCTCGAACATTTAGCATCGAAGAAACCTTGCTCGATCCGACGGTGCTGCCGCCGCCGCCGCTGCGCCACGCGCTTTTTGTTTTCCTGATTGCGCTGGCCGGACTATTGCACCTCGCCACCATCGGCTGGGGCGATCTCTACGGACAAACGGAAGGCCAGTACGCCGGAGCCGCGCGCGAAATGCTTCAGTCGCATCATTGGCTGCTGCCGACGAACGACGGGGTGCCGCGTTTGCGCAAGCCGCCAATGCTTTACTGGCTGATCATCGCGTCCTTCAAGGCGTTCGGCGTCAACGCAGCGGCCGCGCGTTTTCCCATCGCTCTCGCCGTGATGGCCACGGTCGCGCTGACGTTTCTCATCGGCGAACGATTGACGGATTACTGGCACGGCTTTCTTGCCGGACTGATTTATCTTTGTTCGTGTGGAACATTCTTGCTGGCGCGAATCATCATGCCCGAGCCGGTGTTCAGTGCGTTTATCGCCGGCGCATTTTTTTGCGCGCTATGCGGTTACCAACATCGTCGTCGTCGTCGCGCGTGGTTTCTTGGTTTCTGGATTTGTTGCGCGCTGGCCTGCCTGACCAAAGGTGCGCACGGCCTAATTTATCCGGCGGCGGCGATCTTGTTGCTTGCCGTATTCTTTCGCGAGGCTCGAATGCGATTTCGGATGTTGTTTCACTGGAGTTACATTGCGGCTTTCGTTTTGATTGTCGCGCCGTGGTACATCTGGGCGGAGTCGCGCTTTAACGGATTCTTCAATCAACTTATCAGGATCGAGTGGCTCAATCACATTCGCTCCAGTTCCGGCACAATCGGCGGCGACGACGGCGTGCCGCGATTGCAATTCCTGGGACTGCATCTCGCGTGGTGGTTTCCGTGGTCGTTCGTAATCTTGCCCGGACTAATTTTTGCCTGGGGCAAGGTGATCCGGCTGCGCGAGATCGAATTTGGCGACGCCTTGCCGCTTTGCTGGATGGGCGTGGTCTTCCTGCCGCTTCTTCTGCTCGGCCAGCGCCAGGATTACTATTCGATGAGCATGTGGAGCGCTTTCGCGCTTTGGGCTGCTTCGGTTTGGCGGCGAATGCCACGACGGCTGCAAATCGCCGGAGCCAGCGCGCTGGGTGTAATCGGGCTGGCCGTCGGCGCTTTGACTTTGCTTTTCCCGCACTTGTTGCAGGTAACGGAAAAAAATTCGAACGACGTGGGCACCGGCTGGACGACCTGGCGGGCCGTGGAGTATTTGCCAACCTCGGCTTGGTGGTCGCTGCGTCCGATGTTCGCGATCATAAGCGTATCGCTGATCACCTTTTGCCTGATCGCAATCTATCTTCTCGCGACACGACGACCGCGGCTCGCCATCACTGCCCTCGCCGCCAGCATGATTCCAATCGGATTGTGTATGATCGACGGCGTGGCCCGGACCGCCCCGCATTTTTCTCTCGCCGACGCGGCGCGGTTCCTAAATACGAAACTCGATGACCACACCGAAGTCATTTACGAAGGGTCGTTAGACTTCGGCAGCAGCCTCGCGTTCTATCTCAACCGGAATTTTTATCTGGTGAATCAACCGCCGGACGACGAGATGCACACCGGCTCGGAGACGGCGAAGGTTTTCCTGAGTCAAGATGGCGTTCTGCAAGAATGGGGCGGTCCCACCATGATTTACCTGATCATCGAACAGGATCGCATTCCGCATTGGCGCGAACTATTGACCGAGCGCTTTCACATTTATCATCAGGTCACAGCCTGCGGGGCCTACGTTGTCCTGAGTAATCAGTTATAGCGCCGCTTGCGTCTTCGTTTGAAAAATCCGAAGCACGCGCTAAGGTGGCGGCTCATTTTTCGCACAAAACCCGGGACCATTTTATGTCGCAACATCGCAGTCTTAAAGGAGCCAGCACCATTACCGCGAAGCGGAATGTCTTGAAGCGTTTCGAACGCGTGGAGCTGCTCAAGAAACGCGGCCAATGGAAGGAAGGCGGTAAAGTCGTCGGCCTTCCCAAGACCAAACCGGACGTATAGCGGTCGTTTAATCGTCGAAGGCTGAAGCGATCCGATTTAGCCTTCTAACGCTTCATCGTGACGCGTGCTTGGCAAACCTCTCGGGCGAATCCGAGGGCGGGGTGCCTCAAATCCTCATAGGACTGGCGCGTTCCGGAAAAAACAGAGTAACCGAACACCCCGGGCCGTTGTCTTTACCATTATGCGGAAGTGATGGGAGAGAAGTTCGACGCTGCCAAATGGAGCAATAAACAAACAAGACAACGTTATGTTACCGACAATCACGCAAAATGGCGCGCTTTACCTGGCGCAGCACGAAGATGGAATCTCAAAAACTCGGCGCAATGGAGTGCTTGGCGGACTGCTGACCGTGGCCAAAAAACGACCGCTGAATATTATTGCACGGAAGTCACTCGATAGGGCGTCAACTCGCCAGCATTTTTACGTCGATAACGGTCGCTGACTCGCGCGTTGTCTGCATCGTTGCGAGTTGAACTTCTCAAGCCGCTCAGGAAGCTGAATGCCGCGTGCGTATGGGCAGCGGGGAGCCGTACGGTCCGCCACCTAGGGGAATCCAAGTTGAGTTTCACTTTTGAAGGCTTCAGCGCTTCATTGATGACGCCATGCGTCTCAATCGCTTTCTTGCCGCCGCCGGAATCGGCTCACGCCGCCATTGCGACGAATTGATCGCGGCTGGTCACGTCACGATTAACGGCCAGGTCTGCACAAATTTTAGCGCGCAACCGGACGAGCACGATCACGTCAAAGTGAATGGCAAGATCGTGCGGACGGAGCAGCCGCTGCACATTGCTCTGCATAAGCCCGCGGGGTTTGTCTCGACCCGGACCGATCCGAAAGCTCGCGACACCATCTTCGATCTGCTGCCGGCGAAGTTTCCGCGTTTGTTTAACGTTGGCCGTCTCGATGCGCAGAGCGAAGGCCTTCTTATTCTAACCAACGATGGCGATCTGGCTCAGCGGCTGATGCATCCTCGCTACAAGATCGACAAAGAATACGAAGTGATTTTGGACCACGCGTGGGAGGCGGCGCTCACGCCAAAGTTGTTGCGCGGCATTCTGCTGGACGGCGAGCGGGCCCGCATCGCGCAGCTGCATACGCGAACGGCGACGCGTTTGCGTGTGGTCTTGCGCCAGGGAATCAATCGCCAGATTCGACGCATGTTCGAAGTAATGGGTTATCGGGTCGAGCGATTGATGCGGACGCGCATCGGAAAACTTCGCTTGGGCGAACTACCGCGAGGACATTGGCGTCCATTGACCAAAAGCGAATTGGCCTCTCTACGAGAAACGCGATGAAGCTTGAAGGTTGCCACGCGCTAATTACCGGAGCTTCGGCCGGCATAGGCCGCGAGTTTGCCCGGCAACTTGCCGGACGCGCCAGTTCGCTGGTCTTAGTCGCGCGACGGGAAGAACGGCTGCGGGAGCTGCGCGATGAATTAACAAGAGGCTGTCCCAACCTGCGCATTCACATTCGCAAAACGGATCTCTCGAACCCCAAGGAGATCGAAGAATTAATTGCCTGGCTCGAGCGCGAAAAGGTCGAGATCGATTTCTTGATCAACAACGCTGGAATCGGAGATCTTGGGCACTTTTCTACGATCGATCCCGCGCGCCTGGACCAGATTCTTTCGGTGAACATCGTCGCACTCGCTACTTTGACGAGAAAATTACTTCCCGGCCTGATCGCGCGAAAGCGAGGTGCGATCTTAAACGTCAGTTCAACCGCGTCGTTCCTGCCGATCGCCGGTTTCGCCGTTTACGCAGCCAGCAAGGCCTTCGTCACGAATTTCTCCGAAGCGATTCGCGCGGAAGTAAACGGCAAAGGCGTGAGCGTTTGCGCGCTCTGTCCCGGGCCGGTGCACACCGAATTCATGGAAGTAGCCAAACGACCGGGCCGGCGACCTTACATGACCGGTCCGGAATTGATTCATATTTCCGCCGCGCACGTCGCGCGCGTTGGATTGACCGCCATCGAAAGGAATCAACCGCTCGCCATCCCGGGTTTCCTCATGAAACTCTCGATGTTGATCGTGCGGCTGACGCCGATGTCGATTTTGCGATTAGCTTCTCGCGTCACCGCGAAGCGCGACCGCTAATCAGGCCGTTTCATTTCGAAGCGGTCCGTCGTGCGGCAATACCAGTTCGGGCTGGCCATTCGGCCGATCACGTGAAATCGCTCGGAACGAATGCGTAAAGTCTTTGGATCAAATAGCTCATCACGCACATGGATGCGTTTAACCAAGCCGATAATTAAACGGTTGCCGCCGATCTGTAACGTTCCCCACTCCGCACATTCCAAACTCGCTGGAGCCTCAGCAATCCGCGGAGGTTTCACCACCGATGAAGCTGCGGCGGTCAAGCCCGCGCCCGGCAATTCGCTCGTGCCGAAAGGCAAAGTGGCGGACGTGCGATTCATCGCCTCGGCCAGGGCTTCATCCACCAGATTCACGACAAACTCATGGTTGCTCCGAATATTCCGCGCCGTGTCTTTGGGCGTTCCATCGTCGCGATCCCCAGGACAAAATCCGATGATCGGTGGGTTCGCTCCGAGCGCATTGAAAAAACTAAACGGCGCCGCATTCACCACTCCTTTGTCATCAAGCGTTGTCACCCAGGCGATCGGTCGCGGCGTAACCAATGAAACCAGCATCGCATAAGCGCGATCGGCATGTTTTCCTTCCAGATCGAGTTCCATGATCGCTAAAGAGAATAAGCTCAGCTACCTCTGGCGGGAGCAAGCTTTTCGCAACATCGAGATGTGTTTCATAAATTCAGGCGAGTCATCGCGCGGGCCAGCGGTTAGCTGCAGCGATTGGTTAGATGCGCGTTAGGAATACTAGGTTATGTGACCTGGTCGGGGGGATTTTTCTGCGAGTTCTTAAAGAAAAGCGGCGGCCGGTTTCCGGCCGCCGCTCAAATCGTGTGTGACACGCGCTAGGCGCGCGCCAAAATTATTTGTTGTACTTAACCGAGCAACCGTAGGGCTTGGTTTGCGCGGTGGTGACCGCTTTGCCTGCCATCGATTCATCCAGCGCGACTTTCACGTAATTGGTCGAAAGCGGAATATCGGCCGGATTCGGCGTGGCTTTGCTGTCGATCGCGCCTTCGTAAATCACTTTGCCTTCAGGATTGATGACAAACATGTGGGGCGTGTTCTTGGCCCCGTAGGCCTGGCCAACTTTGCCGTCCTGATCGAGCAGTAACGCGGTCGAACGCGTTTTCCATTCGCTCATCTTTTTCTCGGCTTGCTCGGGCGTGAGGTTCCCTTGTTTTCCCGGAGCCGAGGAATCAATGCTCAGCCAGACGACGCCTTTGCCGGTAAATTCTTCCTGCAACTTTTGCATGTTGTCGGAGCCGTAATGCTTTTTCACGAACGGGCATTCCGGATTGAACCATTCGAGGACGACGTATTTGCCTTTGTATTCGGAAAGAGAATGCGTTTTGCCCTTGGCATCCGGCGCGGAGAAGTCCGGCGCGGCGCTGCCGACGGATGGAGATTCGGAGGCGAAAGCCGCCGTGGTGACGAGGGATGCGACAACTGCGAGTACTGATTTTGTTTTCATAAACTATTGAGAAGCGACACTGCTTGAGATGGTTTCGAGTTTTTCGAGGATGATACTCTTCGTCAGCAACTCCGGAAAGACAACCGGGTCTTCGGTTTTGCCACGGTAGAGCACGTAAAGTGGGACACCCGGCCGGCCAAATTGTTTCAACAATTTTGTGATGGCCGGATCGCCGTTGGTCCAATCGGCTTTCAATTTAACGATGTTGTGACGCTGGAAAGCTTCGCGCACGGCCGCCGTTTCGAGGACGCTGGCTTCGTTGAATTTGCAGGTAATGCACCAGGCCGCGGTGAAATCAATAAAAACGTAATGACTTTGCTCGAGCTCCGTTTGCAAGCGTTCCGGCGTAAAAACCTGCCAACCGCCTTCGAGTTTGGAGCCAGCGACTTCCAATTTCGAGAAGCGAAACTTTTCGCCGACAAAATACCAAGCGCTCGCGACGAACAAGATCGACATCAACAATGCGGCAACTACTCGCGTACGGGTTGACGCCATCGGCGTGATGAAAGCGCCTTTCATCCAACACACCACACTGACAGCCAGTAGAAAACATCCAGTCCATATTACGGCGTCAAGACCGCGCTGAGCACCGAGGACATAAAGAAGAAACAGCAAAGTCGCGAGCAGCAGAAATCCCATGAATTGTTTGAGCCGTTCCATCCATTGACCCGGTTTGGGAAGAAAACGCATCCAAGCTGGCTGCGCAGAAAGAAGGAAGTAGGGCGCAGCCATGCCAGCGGCAATCGCTACGAACATCGACAGGATAATTGCGGGTGATTGGGTAAAGGCAAAGCCGAGCGCGGTTCCAAGGTAAGGAGCGGTACAAGGGGTCGCCAGAATGGTGGCAAAAACACCCTGAAAGAATGAGCCGGCATCACCTTCTTTCGCCGTAACTCCAAGCAAACCGCGCGTCGCACTTTGCGGCAGCGAAATCTCAAACACGCCCAATAGGTTTAAGGCAAAGACCAGCACCACTACGCTCATGAAAAGGACGAAGTAGGGACTTGTGAATAGAGACGCCCATAAAATTTGATGACCAGCTCCCCTCAGCACAATCAGGAGAAGAGCGAGACCGATAAACCAGGCAAAAATTCCCGCGGTAAAGGCAAGGCCACTGCGCAAAATCTTTTGCCGGCTTTGACCCGCATGCTGAATGAATCCGAAGATCTTAAGGGAGATCACCGGCAACACGCATGGCATCAGATTGAGAATCAGACCGCCGACAAATCCAAAGAAAAGAAAGGCAATGAGGCTGCGTTCCTCAGTCGGTGGTGTCGACGAAGTAGACAGAATTCCTGAGCTTTCCGGAAGTTGCCACGCCATCCGATCATCGGCATCGGGACGTTGACCGAAAACAAGCAGACCTTGGATCGACGACTGATTTTGCGGTGCTGACTCGAGCGGAATGCGAAATGCGATTTCATTTCCCGATCGCGATTCAACTTTAGGATGACCGACCACGACGCCCTCGGAAGGGAGCGGATAAAAATCCGCGAACGGATGATTCGCGAGCGTCGAACTCGTCACGGCGAGAAGAAGATCCTGGCCGGCGCGGCTCCATTTCAAGGTTGCGATATTTGTTGCCGGCCACGTTTTCGACAGCAACTGCCGGAAACGCGAAAACAATTCCGCGTTTGCCGGAGCAGAAGTTGCCGAAGTTGGAAGTTCGAGTTGGAGATTGGCACTTCCAGGAACGCAGATTTTTTCGCAAACGAGCCAATTTGCCGCGGCCTGCAATTTTACCTTGGAATTTTGAATAGAAGCGGGCGGCGTAATCTCCTGCAGGAGTAAAACCTCGTCGTGGTATCCGTAGGTTTGGATGTCGCCCGGATCGTTGAATTTCATCGGGATCGGCCACTGGAGTTCCCCAGCTTTCCAACCCGGCGGCAATTGCCATTTCAGTTCGATAGGAATGCCGGCGTCGCCCGAGAATTTCCAATAGGTATGCCAGCCGGGAGTCATCTTTAGGAGCAGGCCGACGGTGAAAGATTTTCCCGGAACGATCGCATTGGTATCGGCGACCAGACTGGCGGCGACCAATTGTTTCCCCTCGTAAACCTGCCCTTGGCCAGGCGACGCGAACGCCAAGATGCACGCCGTAATCGCCAATAAACGAGCAGGTGCCGATTTCACATAGCTAGGTAACATCGGCTCAAGTTCGCAGCAATCTGCAATCTCCGCGCTTTAGGTGGCTCACGACCTGCTGGCTCCCAAAAGCATGCGCTCGATTCTAACTCTATTTGTGATCGCAGCTTTGGGCTTCCTGTTCATCTTACAGAAAAACGATGCGCCAGAACCCAGCGTGGCCAAAAAGCAATCAGCCGAACTAAATAAAGTAAACCAGCACAATTGGATGAAACACGCTATCGACAAGAATCGCGTGATTGCTCAGAACGTTTCCGAGCGGTAAACCCCGCAACGTAAATTTACTTAGTGCGCCGACTCGCGTTGGGTTTGCAGTGTCTGGCGAATTGCGGCCTTAAAGTCGGCTGCCGATAAACCTTTACCTGTCACCGCTGCGGTCTCCGCTCGACCGAGCTTGGACACATCTTTGACCGGCTCGTGTTCGTTTGTGGTCACCAAGTCGGCACCAGTTTGGTCGTCTTTTTGGATATGGAAACGGCCATGCATGATTCCCACCAATGGAATAAACTGGCTGCCGTTGTTCTCGACGAACACGATCTCGCGACCGCCCACTTCGAACTTCGGGCTATCGCTTACTTCCATCGTTTCACCGTCCACGGTGCCACCGAGCATTCGGAGTGTGTAAGTATCGCCCGGCGCGCCCTTCATTGTGTCCTCTACTTTGAATGTCACGTAGCTCATGATGCGGTGTTGCGCGCCTTCGCCAACCCACTGCGAGCGCACGTCGGTAACGGTGCCCTGAAAAATTACTTCGGCTTTACCAACCAATTCATCAAAAGTAGGAGGAATAACCGTCGTCCCTTGAGTGGCATTCAACCCGAGGAAAATCCAAATGAAAGCAAAGGAGAAATAGAACTTTTTCATAGGGGTAAGGTTAATCTGTTAGTTCTGGCAAAAGTGTCGCACGATTCGTTCATTATTCAATTGAGCTGCCGGTGGTAAGTTCCGTAAAAGTCGTAGTGATAAACATGGTCAAGTGCTTCACGGATCGAGGTCATAGACTTCAATCATGCCGATTCCAGTGCTGCTATTTACGCCCCTGATAATTGCCGTATAGGCCCCCTGCGCCAATGTGGCCATGATGGCGGATTCCTTCGGATTGCTCGGTGCGAAACCGCTCGCACTGATCTGGCTCGCTTGCGAGCTGCTTTGCCAATCGTTATTAGTCGAGAGCGTGTTGCCGTTTGAGTCGTGCAATTCAAGAGTGGGATCAGCCAATGCCCCCGAGATTCCGGCGTTGGTCAACGATGGTCCAATCGCTCGCACGATTAAATTCTTCGACTGCGATCCATTCACGACGAATCCGCCGATCAGAACTTGATCGTTAATTCCCACTTGCCCTCGCGCGGAAATATTTACCAAACGCGTAGGTGTGGAATCGATATCGTATGCATCGACGGATGCGATGCCAGTGGTGCTATTCACGCCCCGAATAATGGCGGTGTAGCTGCCCGGCAACAGCGTTGCGATAATCGCCGATTCGTGCGGATCG
>PMTM01000010.1 GCA_003167365.1 Spartobacteria bacterium
ATGCGCGCGCACGCCAGCATGGCGATCGCCGCCTCCGGAATGGTTGGCAGATAAATGATGACGCGATCGCCCTTGTCGATCTTGTTGCGCTTTAAGACATTGGCGAAGCGGCAAACCTCACGATGCAGTTGCTGATAGGTGAGCGTCCGCTTGTCGCCCGGCTCACCTTCCCAAAGAATGGCCGCTTTGTTCCGCCGGGGTCCGGCCAGATGTCGGTCCAAACAATTTTCGGAGATATTAAGCTTGCCGCCGACGAACCATTTCGCGAACGGCGCCTTCCACTCGACGACTTTCTTCCAGGGCGCGCGCCAGGTCAGCTCCCGCGCTTCACGCGCCCAAAATTTTTCCGGCTGCTTGATCGACTCGCGATACATACGCCGATATTGATCGAGACTCTTGATCCGCGCCTTCTTGGCGAATTCCTTCGACGGCTTGAAAACGCGCGTCTCGATCAAATGCGACTCAATGTTCGTATCCATGCGATAATCAACCTTCTAATATCGTGAGCATTTTTGTAGGGCAAGCGCGCCGCTTGCCATTTCTTAAACTCGCCGAAGAGTGAGCTTATGAGCGATCACATTTATAAGAAAATCGAACTCGTTGGCTCTTCACCTAACGGAATCGAGGAAGCGGTAAAGAATGCGCTGGTGCGCGCGGAAAAAACAATTCGCAACATGCGTTGGTTCGAAGTGACCGAAACGCGCGGCGAGATCGAGAACGGAAAGGTCAACCATTGGCAGGTAACCTTGAAAGTCGGCTTTACGCTCGATAAATAAGTGTAGAGGCGGCTGTCCCCAGCCGCTGAATTCGGCGGTCGCCGCGGCGAGCGCCGCTACACTTACTTCTCGTCCTGCGCTGCCTGGTAAACTTTGCTTGCGCCGTAAATCAGAATCGCGGGCTTGAGCGTAACGAAGAGCAGGCGAAAGATCGTTCCCAGAATTCGACCGATCGGCAGCCAGTTCAAAAGATAACCGGCCACGAAAGCGTAGAGCATCGACTGCCCCGGATTCTCGCGGACGTAATCTTCGGTTTGATGCAGGACCTCGTCGACTTGCTCCTTCGTGTAACGAAAGCCGCGCAGCGCGAGGTCCTCAGGTTTTTCAGCAGATCGTTTGGCCATGCTACTTAAGGTTCGGATGACAATGGTTATCCGCGCGTCTTGATTTGGTCAACGCAAAGTCAACCAAACCGTGCTCGCGGCGGCGCCCGGCGGGAAATCGGGCGGAGGCGGCTCGCGATGAAAAATTCCTGCGCGTCGCGTCACCTTTAGGCAATACCGGGCCAGCACTTCAAGAGCGTGCTCGCGCAAAGTTGAACAGTTCGTCGAGAGCAAGATGCGAGCGTTACGTTCGGCCACTTCGAGCGCGGCAACTAAAAGTTTCTCAAAATCCTCCTCGACGTGAAAAATGTTGCCGCGATGGGAGCGCGAAAACGTCGGCGGATCGAGAATGATCGCGTCGAACTTTTCGCCTTTGCGCGCGAGCCGCGGCAGGACGCTCAACACATCGTCGGCGATAAAGCTGTGTTCCGCGGTCGGCAGGCCGTTGAGCCCGAAATTTTCTCTCCCGCGCGCCAGCGATGTTTTTGAGAGGTCGACATTTACCGTTTTTGCTCCAGCCGAGCCGGCCGCGACCGAAAACGAGCAGGTATAAGCGAAACAATTGAGCAACCTCTTCGGCGTAATTTTTCGGACGTAGCGACGGTTCTCGCGTTGATCGACAAATAATCCCACTGAGTAACCGGCGCCGAAATCGATGCCATAGCGCAGGAGCCATTCCATTGCGGTCGTCTGCAAGTTCTCTTTCGCATCGCCGGACATGAGACGCGGCGCTTCGCGTTCCGCGTTTTGTTTCGGAAGATCGCGCGCAAAAATTCGTCCAAAAGTGAAACCCGTGGCCGCGCTCCACGAATTGAGTTCGAGGATAAGCTGGTCTCTCGCTGGAGCGGTCTTGTGGGAAATGAGAATGTCGCGCTCGAAGCGTTCGACCCAACCATCCTCGATCGTGCAAAGCCGGTGCGCATCGGTTCCTTCCGCTTCGAAATCGCGCAGCAGGTTCAGATCGATCCATTTGGATTTTTTTTTCATCCGCGGCAAATTGTTATCGGCAAGTTTCTGATGTAGTGCAATGAAACTGTTATGGTTGCGTTCGACCCGCTACAGTATTGCGCGTTCAACCGCTTCTGGATCGATGGAAAAAATCACTGTCCAAGTTCCGGCCAGCACTTCGAATCTCGGCCCCGGCTTCGATTGCCTGGGCGTGGCGCTGCGTCTTTACAACTTCGTCACCATTGTTCGCGGCGATAAAGGCAGTTCGTTGCGCATAGTCAGTGAAGCAGCGCGGCTCTTTTTCAAAGAATCGCGCACACATTCGTTTCCGTTCTCATGCGAAATTCAAGGTGACGTCCCGCCATCGCTTGGACTCGGCGGCAGCGCGACCGTTCGCCTTGGAGTTCTGCACGGACTGAATCGCCTTGCCGGAAATCCGTTCGATCGAT
The DNA here is from genome assembly GCA_003167365.1 of Spartobacteria bacterium. Lineage (GTDB taxonomy): Bacteria > Verrucomicrobiota > Verrucomicrobiia > Chthoniobacterales > UBA10450 > Palsa-1382. The sequence goes on from PMTM01000010.1 coordinate 2,497, forward strand.
TGTCGATCTTCCAATTAGGCGCGCGTCTCGAAGGACATCCTGACAATGCGGCGCCGGCGAGTTTCGGCGGTTTCACTGTCGTTCGTGGCGAAAACGTCCAGCGCTTCAAAGTTAACCCGCGATTATGTTTCATTCTTTTGATTCCGGATTTCGAAATCGAAACATCGAGCGCGCGAAAAGTGTTGCCGTCAAAAATCGAACGTGTAGGTGCTGTGGAAAACTGCGCGAACGCATGCGCCATCACCGCCGCATTTGCCTCGCGTGAATACGAAAAACTGCGCGGCGCGTTCGCCGATCGTCTTCATCAGCCGTTTCGGCAAAAATTAATTCCGTTTCTGCCCCGGGTCATCGCCGCCGCCGAAAAAGCCGGAGCGCTTGGCGCTTTCCTAAGCGGCAGTGGATCGACCATCGCCGCAATCACGCTTCAGTCGCCAAAAAAAGTGGCGTCAGCCATGTTGCGCGCGGCAAGATCGATAGGCGCACGCATCATTATTACAACTGCCGACAATCACGGCGTCTCTCTCAACTCTCAACCCTCAACTCTCAACCGCTCCAATGTCTCATTGGGCTGAAAATCTCGAGCAGTTCGCCATCGACGTCATCCTCGGACGCCGCCGCGGATTTCGCGCCACGATTCTGCGCGGCATCCTTTACGCGCTCTCGTTCGTTTACGAGCGAGTCGTGCAGCTCCGCCTTTATCTTTATCGGAAACGGGTTTTCCGGGAGCGCACCCTCGGTTGTCTCGTTATCAGCATCGGTAACTTGACCGTCGGCGGAACCGGCAAGACACCGATCGTTGAAAAATTCGCGCGGGCTTTGCAAGCGGGCGGACGGCGCGTCGCGATTCTCAGCCGTGGTTACAAAAGCGTGCCGCGCCGAAAACGAACCTGGCTGGACCGCGTTCGACAAAAAGAGATCGATCCTCCGCGCGTCGTTTCCGATGGAAAATCGCTCCTGCTCGATTCGCTAACCGCGGGCGACGAGCCGTACATGCTCGCGCACAATTTGAAGGACGTGATCGTGCTGGTGGACAAGGATCGGGTGAAGAGCGGTTTATTCGCCATCGATACCTGGAAAGCCGACACGCTTCTGCTCGATGACGGTTTGCAATATCTCCACCTCAAACATCGGCTCGACATCGTGTTGGTCGATCGACAAGCGCCGTTCGGAAATGAATTCCTTCTCCCGCGCGGCACCTTGCGCGAGCCGCCGCACAATCTCCGACGCGCCAGTTATGTTTTCATTACCAAATGCACCGGCGAATCGAACGACGCGCTGATCGAACGCATCCGCCGCTACAATCGCACCGCTGAGATCATCGAATGCGCGCACAAACCGCTTTATCTCCAGGACATTTTTACCGGCGACCAATTACCGCTGGAACGTTTACGCGACACTTACATCGGCTCGATTTGCGGCATCGCTGCGCCTGACAGTTTCGAAGATGGTTTGCGCAAACTCGGCGCACGCATTGAATTGGCCAAACGCTACATCGATCACCATCGTTACACCGAAACGGAGTTAATGAGCTTCATTAACCGCTGCGTCCGGCGTGATCTGCAAATGATCGTGACCACCGAAAAAGACGCTGTGCGCATGCCGCGCCTGGCCAAAACCGATGTGCCGATTTATTTTCTACGGGTCGAGATCGAAATCCTAAGTGGCCACGAAAGTTGGGAACATTGCGTCGCCCGCATCTGCCAACCGCAGCCCATGCTTTCTCCGGAAAGATTTTTTGCTTAGTCCGCAGATTACGCAGATTCACGCAGATTTTCTCCGAAGAGATTTCTGTTTCCCTTGATCTGCGAAAATCTGCGTACAATCCTCTGAATTCGAGATTGGACGTTCGGCGTTGAGCGTTCGACGTTTGCCGCGATGCCCGACAAAGCCGAACTAATCGTCCAAGGCAAAAAGCTTCCGGTCTCGAACCTGAACAAGGTTCTTTATCCGAAAGCCGGATTCACCAAGGGCCAGTTGATCGACTATTACATCCGCATCGCGCCGGTGCTTTTGCCGCATTTGAAAGATCGGCCGCTCACGATGAAGCGTTATCCGAACGGCGTGGAAGCCCCATTCTTCTACGAAAAAAATTGTCCAGCGCATCGGCCGAAATGGGTGAAAACGGCCCAGGTCTGGAGCGAAGGTAACAACCGCATGATGGATTATTGCCTCGCGCAGGATCTGCCGACCCTGGTCTGGGCCGCGAACCTGGCCGATCTCGAATTGCACACCTCGCTCGCGCGCAAACGCGACGTGGCGCGCCCGACCATGATGGTCTTCGATCTCGATCCCGGCGCGCCGGCCGACATCGTCCAATGCTGCCAGGTCGGACTCTGGCTGCGCGAATTGTTGACAAAAATGAAATTGAAAAGCTTCGCGAAAACGAGCGGCTCAAAAGGCCTGCAAATTTACGTGCCGCTCAACACGTCGGTCACATTCGATCAAACCAAAGATCTGTCGCGCGCTCTCGCTCAACATCTCGAACGCGAGCACGGCAATCTGGTCACATCGAACATGTCGAAGTCGGTGCGCAAAGGAAAAGTCTTCGTCGATTGGAGCCAGAACGACGAACACAAAACCACCATCTGCGTCTATTCCCTCCGCGCCAAAGCAGAGCCCACCGTTTCCACACCGGTGACCTGGGACGAAGTCGCCAATTGCCTAAAAAAGAAAAAAGCCGACCTCCTGAAATTCCGTTCTGACAAAACGCTAACCCGCGTCGAAAAAATGGGCGACCTCTTTGCATCTGTCGAAAAACTAAAACAAAAGCTGCCCAAAAAATGGAAACTGTAATCGCAGCGTTAGAGTTTTTGTCGCCCTCATAGTCTTTTATGGCAGATTACTGCGTGACCCTCCGGATTAAATGGAATTATTCCGTCTTTAATCGCCGAATAATTCGGCCTATTTCTTGTTAGACCAAAGCGATGTGAAAGCGCTATTTCTGACGTTCGTAATATTGTTCGGCTGCCTGACGATCGGGCAAACAGCTACAAGCACATCAATAACACCAAGGGAAAAGAGTAACCTGATTACCGGAATAGATAATTTGTGCAAGTGCACAGGTCTCCAGCGTAAGAGCGGTCTTAGGTTGGCTGAACATTATCGACTGAGCGATGATGAAGGCTATAACGTTACTCTGCTGATGGCTGCAGACGGAGTCGTTGGTGAGTACGTATTTCATTTTGGCATGGACGGCAGGTACCCTGTTGGTTTCTATCAGAAAAATTACACTCCAGACGTAGCCAAGGGGACTGGCGCCGATACGTTAAAGAATGAGTCGGACCGCAAGTTTTGTCTGGGAGTGGTCAAACGCTTAGACAGCTGCAAACCGCGGTGGGACCATTACGGTAGAGCTATGATTCAGAAGGATGGTAGACGTGGCTTTCGCATCTCCTTTTATTCCATTCCAGAGAGGGAGATAAAAGAGGCCTTCAAGAGCTTCAAATTTTTATCCGTGATGGATCCTTATATCAATTTTTCAGTAACCCGAAAGGGAACCGTTTACGGCATCAAGGAAGGTGGATGAGGTCTAACCATGCGATGCAGTCGGCGGCGTTGGTATTAATTTCTCGTTCGTCTACGGGACGCAGCTAGGAATTAGTCGTATGCGCAAAGTGAATCTGAAAGAAGTAGAAGAGAAGGAACGGAAATCGCCGAAAGGGAAGTTCCATAAGTTCGTAAAGAACATTTCGATCGCGCTGGGGCGCGAACCAGAGTCGCTCGATTTGGCCAAGCGACAGCCGTTCGATCTCGCGCTGGTGCGGATTCCGAAAGGGAAATCGTTTTGCCCGTATCATTCGCACTCGGCTGAATCGGAACTTTATCTCGTGGTCTCAGGTCGCGGCAGTATTCGGGACCAGGATGGATCGACCATGGTGAACGCGGGCGATGCGTTTTTCTTTGGCCCGGGCGAGGCGCACCAACTCAGCAACGACGGCGAGGAAGAGTTTGTTTATTACGTCATCGCGGACAATCCGCGGAGTGGCGGGCCAGGCGGCGATTCCTGTTATTATCCCGATAGCGGCAAATGGGCGGTCGTGCGCGAAGGACTCAAAGACGTGATCGTAAAAGGAGTAGAGACCGATTATTTCGACGGCGAAGAATAAGACTCTGATAAACAGAACGAATCTGGAAACCAGGAAGCCAGGATTTCCAAGACCGATAGCAACTTCATGGTTTCCTGGCTTCCAGATTCAATTCCCTCGAGAACGCGCTCATGGGGCCAGTTGTCGATCTGGCCGAGAAGCGGCAGCGTATGCCATGCCGCGCGGAATTCACGAGCAACGCGTTCTTGCCGCCATGGCGAAGGTGCCGCGGGAGGAATTCGTGCCGGAACATTTGCGGGCTGCGAGTTATGCCGATCAACCGTTGCCGATTGGTTACGATCAAACCATCTCGCAACCGTTCATCGTCGGTTTCATGACCGAGCAATTGCGCCCACAGCCGCAAGATCACGTCTTGGAAATCGGCACTGGATCAGGTTATCAGGCGGCAATTTTAGCGGAGCTGGTCGCGGACGTTTACTCGATTGAAATCATCGAGCCGCTCGCGAAATCGGCGGAGACGATATTGCAACGGCTCGGTTACAAGAATGTGCACGTGAAAATCGGCGATGGTTACCAAGGCTGGCCGGAACACGCGCCGTTCGACGCCGTGATCGTGACGTGTGCGCCCGATCACGTGCCGCAAGCGCTGGTCGATCAATTGAAGGAAGGCGGGCGAATGATTATTCCGGTCGGCGGTCCCGGCGATCAGAAACTTTATCTTCTGGAAAAAGAAAAGGGCGAGATGCGTCAACGCGCCGTTTCACCGGTGCGCTTCGTGCCGATGACCGGCGAAGCGCGGAAAGATTAGCTTTTGATTTCGGCGAGCTTTTTCAGATCGACGCGTTTGATCCAATCCTGCAATTCCTTTGGATCTGCGCCCTGCAATTCAATCTGAACGAAATACCGTTTCGCGACCATGACCCAAAGCGTGCTGTGTTTGCCTTCGATCTCGTAGGCTTCGAAGCCGGGGTTGCCGTCGATCGTCACCGGCTTGCTGTAGCCTTCGATCGTATCGCTCTTGAAACTCCACGCCGCCGTCGTCGCCGCCACGTAATCGGGATTGGCCGCTGAATCGAGAATACTGATCGCGGCCGACGGCACCTTGTCGCCTTCGCCCTTCTGATAATCTCGATGAACGTTGGTGAGTTTGAAACCGCCCACGTCCATGGTCGAACCCTCGGGCTTGTCCGCCTTCCAACCCGCGGGCGGCTCGGGCATGAGCGGGAGCAGTTTGTTATAATCGACCACGTCCGGCACCAGCATGGGTTCACCCTGCGCGCGCAAATCCGCACCGGCGAAACCAATCACCAATCCGAACGCAAGAACGGCGAAGCGCATGATCAAATCATATCGCAATCCGGGAAGTGAGGCGATGGTTTTCATACGAGCGCAGAGGTCTGGCAACCAACGTACTCGATTGACTTTATTGGCCCAGTTTGTCAAGAGGCGAATCATGCATCGAACGTCGGAAATCATGATGCGGAATCCCAGTAGTGGGCGCGATGCTGCTTGTAGTATTCGAGCGTTTGGGCCAAGCCGTCTGGAAGTGAAATTTTTGGAGACCAGCCAAGGGCCGTCTGGATCTTGCTGAAGTCGCTGTAGTAATCGCCGATATCGATCGCCTCGCGATCGGCTGGAAATGGAACGATCTCGTAACGTCCACCGCGGTTCAAACGAACAAGCAGCTCGGCCAGTTCCCGCAAGCTGATGTGCTCATTGTTTCCCAAATTGAACACCTGGCCATCGGATGCCGCTCCCGCGGCCGCGCGCAACAGTGCGTCGACCACGTCGTCGATGAAGTTAAAATCGCGTTGCTGACCGCCACTGCCGAAAACCTGGATCGGTTTGCCTTCAATAAGCTGGCGAACCCAAACGCCAAGAAATGTCTGGCGGGCATCTTTGACGCGCATCCCGGGGCCGTAAGTGTTGGTCAGGCGAAGAGCGCAGGCGCGGATTTTGTAAACGCGGTGGTAAAGCAGGTGATACCATTCGCCGGCCAATTTGTTGATGCCGTTAACGTCGACTGGATCAACCGGATGCTTTTCATCAACCGGCAGATATTGCGGCCGGCCGTAAACCTGGCGCGTGCTGGCAAAAACAATTTTCACGTCTGGATTGTGCAATCGGCAGGCTTCCAGGATGTGCAATTGCGCTGCGGCGTTGATGTTCAAATCGGTCAACGGATCGGTCATCGAGTCCAGATGACTGGTTTGGCCGGCGAGATTGAATAGAAAGTTGCGTCCTTTGACCAGGGAAGCGATGGCGTGCGGATCGCGGACGTCGGCAATGTTCACGGCAACGCGGTCCCGGATATCGTGAATATTGAAGAGATTGCCGCCATATTCCGGAATCAAACTATCAACCAGCGTGATCTTTGCGCCGAGCGCAACGAGGCGCCGGGCCAGCGAGGAACCAATGAACCCAAGCCCGCCGGTCACGAGAACATCAGAGCCGGAAAAAATTTCGCCATCGAAAGGCACGGTGAATAGTAGATTCTCGCCCAAAAAAATCTCTATAACTTTTCGCGTTTATTTACGAAATCCGGCAGACTCACATCTGGATATGACAACGCACCGATGACTACCGAACGAACAACGCCGGGAATGACTCCGGAGCTATCGCTGGTGATTCCCGTTTACAACGGCAGCCAGACCATCGGCCCCGTGGTCGAGAGCATCCACACGATTTTTGGGTCGACCAACTTCGAGATTATCCTGGTGAACGACGGTTCCGCGGATGAGAGCGAATCGGTTTGCGCAACGCTGGCTAAGAAATCGCCGCAGACGGTAACGTTCGTGCAGTTGAGCCGAAATTTCGGCGAGCACAGCGCCGTCCTGACCGGCCTGAGCCATGCCCGCGGTCAATATGTGGCTGTGCTCGACGACGACGGGCAGAATCCACCGGAAGAGATCAGGCCGATGCTGAAGGAGTTAAAGCGGGGAAATTACGATGTGATTTACGGCCATTACATCGACAAGCAACATTCGTGGTTTCGCAACGCGGGGAGCCGGTTCAACGACCGCATGGCCACCTTGATGCTGGACAAACCGAAGGATCTTTATCTTTCGAGTTTCAAAGTAATGACTCACTTTGTGGCAAACGAGATCATCAAGTATCGCGGGCCGTTTCCTTACATCGACGGTTTGATTTACCGCACCACCCGCAGGATCGGACAAGTACCGGTGGAACATCGTGCCAACACTAGTGGGCCGTCGCGTTACACGTTTCGAAAACTCGTGAGTCTGTGGCTAAACATGTTTTTGAATTTTTCTGTCGTGCCCTTGCGACTTGCGGTTTACGCCGGGCTGTTGACGTCCTGTTTGAGCGTTCTGGCGCTGGTTCTGATTTGGGTGGACAAGATTTGGTTTACCAGGGACTTGACGTTGGGTATTTCGACCGTCCTCGGGAGCATTGTCTTCTTTTCCGGGATTCAACTCATGATCCTCGGCCTTGTTGGTGAATATCTTGGGCGGCTCTATCTCGATCAAACGGGCACGCCGCAATACATTGTGCGGTACACGATGGGCGCTAATTCTAAAACGGAAGCGTCCTTCGCCTCTCCAACGGATGGCGAAAATTGAAAAGACGGATTGCTCGTCAGCTGCATCAAGAATCCGCCCAATGCAACCGGCTGAATACGAAACTATGTTTCGCGTCGAGGAGACGCATTGGTGGTACCGCGCGTTGCACCGGCTCATCTTCGATACGCTGGAAAGAGAACTGCCCGATTGGCGCGAGAAGGCAATTCTGGATGCTGGCTGCGGCACGGGCGTGATTCTGAAGCAACTCGGCTACCCCGAAAAAAACATCGGCGTCGACCTTGCGCCGGAGGCGATTTCGTTCTGTCAGGTGCGCGGTCTAAAGAATGTGCGACAAGGCGATATCGGCGCGTTGCCCTTCGCCGACGCTTCATTCGACGCCGTGATCTGCTCGAGCGTTCTTTACCATCAATGGGTGAATGACGTCGCCGGTGCTGTCCGCGAACTTGGCCGTGTCTTGCGACCGGATGGATTGTTGCTCGTAAACGTCCCGGCATATGGATTCCTGCACAGCGCCCATGACGACGCAGTGATGACCGGGCGCCGATTCAGGAAGAACGAGATTCGCTCGTTGTTGCTCGAAAATGGTTTCGCGATTCGACGATTGACCTATTGGACCACCTTGCTTTTTCCTCTGGCCGTTTTGGCGCGCACTTTTGGTGGATCAAAAAGCGGGCGCGATTTTCAAAGATCAGTCGGATTCACCAGTCATCTTTTCTTGAAAATCATGTCGCTTGAGCTTGCCGTCTTAAGAAAATTTTCTCTGCCATTTGGCGTGGCCCTGTTCGCGGTTGCCCAAAAAAATTGAGCAGACGACGACTGGATTACTGCCAGAATTCGCGGAACATCCGATGAATGAACAATGGGCCGAGAAAATTTGAGATTCGAACGGCGCGGGTGGAAGACGTGCCGATCATTCTGCAGTTGATCCGGGATCTCGCGACTTACGAACGTGCGCCGAACGAAGTGACCGCAACCGAGGAACAACTTGTCGAGGTTTTGTTCGGCCCACGACCGTCCGCTGAAGTTATGCTCGCATTCGAAGAGGACACCGCAGTTGGCTTCGCCGTTTTCTTTCACAACTTTTCCACCTGGCTTGGTCGCCCGGGTCTTTACCTTGAAGATTTATTCGTGAAACCGGAGGTGCGCGGCAAAGGTTACGGTCGCGCATTGCTCGTTCATTTGGCAAAAATCGCACGCGAACGCGGTTGTGGCCGGATGGAATGGGCGGTGCTCGATTGGAACGATCCGGCCATCCAGTTCTACCACAAGCTCGGTGCCGCTCCGATGGACGAGTGGACGGTTTTTCGATTGACCGGTGACGGCATCGCGAAGCTCGCGGAACAGTAGCGCGAGCTTCCGGATTGCGAACTAGTTCGACGTATTATGGAAAACGGCGCTGCCAAAATCGAAGATTACGCGTTCCTTAGCGATACGCAGACGGGTGCGCTGGTCAGTCGCGAAGGATGCATCGATTGGCTTTGTTTCCCGCGTTTTGATTCGCCGGCCTGTTTCGCCTCGCTCCTGGGCGAAAAGAAAAACGGCTGCTGGCTTTTCACACCGGCGGGGGACATCAAAAAACTAAGCCGCCGGTATCGCGGCGACACGCTCATCGTTGAGACAGAGATTGAGACAGAGAGCGGCGCGGTGCGATTGATCGATTTCATGCCGCCGCGGGGCAAGAATCCCGACCTCGTTCGCATCATCGAAGGGTTGCGTGGCGAAGTTCGGATGAAGATGGAGCTGATCGTCCGTTTTGAATACGGCTCGGTCATTCCGTGGGTGCGAAAGGCGCATGACGGTCTCGAAGCAATCGCGGGACCGGATGGACTGATCTTGCGCACGCCGGTTGAAACGCAGGGCAAAGACTTAACCACCATCGCGGAGTTCACGGTGAAGAGAGGAGCGCGCGTGCCGTTCGTGTTGACGTGGTTCGCATCGCACGAAGAACCCGCGCGCGCGATCAATCCGGAACATGCTTTGCGCGACACGGAAAAATTTTGGAACGATTGGGCTGGGCGGTGTCGTTATTCCGGTCCGTGGAGAGACGCGGTCGTGCGGTCGCTCGTCACGCTGAAGGGACTCACTTACGCGCCGACGGGCGGCCTGGTGGCGGCGTTAACGACTTCGCTTCCGGAAGAGATCGGCGGGGTGCGCAATTGGGATTATCGCTACTGCTGGTTGCGGGACGCGACGTTCACCTTGCTCACGTTGATGGGCGTCGGCTATCGCGAGGAAGCGAACGCGTGGCGCGAATGGCTGTTGCGCGCGATCGCGGGCAGCGCCGCACAAATGCAGATCATGTATGGCGTACACGGAGAACGCCGGCTCGATGAGCGCGAAATCCCGTGGTTGTCAGGCTATGAAAACTCGAAACCGGTGCGCATTGGCAATGCCGCTTCAAATCAATTCCAGATCGATGTCTTTGGCGACGTTCTCTTCGCCATGCACGAGTCGCACACCGCCGGATTGGAAACGAGCGAGGCGGACTGGCAGTTGCAACTCGAGTTGATGCGGTTTCTCGAATCCAATTGGGAGAAGCCCGATGAAGGAATTTGGGAGGTGCGCGGCGGCCGTAAACAGTTCACGCATTCAAAGATGATGGCTTGGGTGGCATTCGATCACGCCATTAAACTTGCCAAAACTTGCAATTGTTCGGCCGACGAACATATCGAGCGGTGGCGAAAGATTCGCGATCAGATTCACCGCGAAGTTTGCGAGCGCGGGTACAACATCGACAAGAAAGCGTTCACCCAATCCTACGGCTCGGACGCGTTGGACGCGAGTCTGCTCATGATGCCACGCGTTGGCTTTCTTCCGGTGAGCGACGCGCGCGTTCGAGGGACAATCGAAGCGATTGAACGCGAGCTGGTCCAAGATGGTTTGGTCCTTCGCTACAAGAACGAAGAAGAGCATGTGGACGGATTGCCGGGACGGGAAGGAACTTTCTTGCCGTGCTCGTTCTGGCTGGCCAACGCGCTGCACTTAATCGGTCGCACCGAAGAAGCGAAAGAGTTGTTCGAGCGACTGCTGGCGCTGCGAAACGATCTCGGGCTTCTGTCCGAGGAATACGATCCGATTGGGAAACGCCAACTCGGAAATTTTCCGCAAGCGTTTACTCATCTCGCGCTCGTAAATTCAGCGCGGGTTTTGAGCGGAGACGTTAAGGGCGCACCTGGCTCAACGACTAGCGCGGCCCCTCCAGATATGAACGACGACAAGAATCGGTAAGGCGAGACCGATTACAATGTGGATCATGCTGGTCCACGAACGAAGCCGCTCGTTGCCCAGATAGTAAAGCCCGTATCCGGTCGCGATGAGTATGCCAAAGACGGTGAGCAGCGTGATGCCATTCGGTCGATTGCGATGCGCATTCCATGCGAACTTCACGTGCATCGGCAACAGCGTTCCAAGGAGGACGAGCACGGCCATGGCGAATCCGCCGTGCAATTTCAACATCCAGGACTGGCCGGGGCTTGAAATAAGATCGTCGCTGCGCGCGGTGATGTAGTGCAGCCAGGTCCAGACCGCGCCGGTGGCGAACGTGGCCGCGAGCGCACTGTAAAGCGCGACTTTGTGGCGGCGGCTAAGCCTGATGGAATCGCGACGCATGCGAAGTGAAGAACGAGCGGGCCACAAGATCGCGCTCCAGCAGAACGGCATCGGCCCGATAACGCGCGAGAATCGGTCGAGCTTTGTCGCGCAGGCAGACGACAATTTTGGTCAGCGCGTCGGCAGTGAGGCAATCCTTGGCCGCGACGGTGACGCTAACGTCGTCGATGCAAGCTTGACGAGTGCGGCCGTTGGTCAGAGGAGTTACCAAAGTCTCGCCGCATCTTCGTTGACTAAAGTAGTTTGCGGAAGTCGCCATTGCGCGATCTCGCAAGATCACTGTCGCGGCTGCAGTTTCAACGTTGAGCGGATGACGAACGTGAATCTGGCGGGGGAGATTGCCAAATACGCGGAGATCGCCGCCGGCACTCACGATTCCGGAAGAAACTCCATTGCGGAGCAGTGCGTCAACCGCGCGATCGACCGCGAACCCCTTGGCGATTCCGCCAAGATCGACCATCACTCGGTGGCGAAAGAAGACCCGGTGATTTTTCTTGAGAAAGATATCTCGCGAAGTTGCCGCGATATCAAAACGATAACCGCAACGTGGAAGATAATTCCACTTCATGAGAAGCGGAGCGATCGCGATATCAAACACGCCGTCGCTCTCTTGCGAAAACCGTTGGGCCGACTTCAAGACCTGCCAGGTCCATGGGTGCACGGCAACACCTTTGGGAAATGCATCGCGATTCATGCGGGAAACGTCGCTCTCAGGATCATGAAAACTCATCAACCGATGGACTTCAGCAACGGCCGCAAAAGCTGCATCAATCCCGCGTTTGAGAACGACGCTGCTCTTTCCGCGTGCCGTGATTTCGACAAACGTGCCGAGGAGCGGGCGGCAACGGCGAATTTCAACGTTTGAGCGCGACTTCATAAAATGCGAGCAGGCGTTTGACGCCGTCGGTGACATGGCGACAGCTCAGCGTCGCGCCGCTAATGTTCTTGATGTCGGCGTCGAGCTTGAGCGTCGATCCGGCGGTCTTACCCGCGAACTGCGCGCGCCATTTTTCATCGCGGATTTGGTAGCCGTACGTTTCGCGATATTCCATTACCTCGATCTGCTTGGCCGATCCGTCGGCATTCAATCCGACCGCATAAGTGATGAATTCATGTTTGCCGACGACTTCATCAACGATGAACCAGCCGCCGCCACTCACCCGCCAGACTTGTTGCTCGTCCTTCAACACGCGCACGCCACTCGCTTGCTCGATCGCTTTGCGCTGCGTCGCGGTCAACTTCACCGGATTCGAAGCAAATTCCTTACCGGGGAAAATCGCCTGCTGCGCTTGATCGACAGTCAGGTATTGAACCGCAAATGCTGAGGGAGCGACGAGCGCCGAGATGGGCAACGCAATGAAAGTGAATTGCGATTTCATCCCGCCTCAAAAATTAAAGCCGACTTTGAGCCGAAAGAGTTGGCGCGTTTCCTCTGCGAACGTTTGTCCGTCGGCCGGCTCGTCTATTCCTTTGCCGTAAACCTGATAGTTCCACGTCAGCGTCGCCCACCAATTTTTCTGCGAATAGTGGATGCTTGGCCCGGCGTAGAAAACGCGGTGCTCGAAATTGTAGAAATCGAACATGGGATACTCCCAGCGACTATGAATCTCCACGCCCGCGAACCAATTCGGCGCAAAACGGTAAGCGACGCCGGCCTCGCCTTCGAACGCCAGCTCTTTCGGATATTGTTCGGCCGGCTGTTTCCCCCACGCCCACTCGACGCCGAGATCGAGATCGCAAATCAACCGGTCGTCCAAAAAATCTTTTTGCAAATCGATCTCCGGTTTCACGTAACGGTCGTGCTGCTTCAAACCATCCACTTCATCGTTCAGCAAATAACCGCCTTCTACCCGCAGCGCCACGCCGAGCGGATCTTTGAAGGGACTAAAAATTCGATACTTGGCGGAACCTTCCACGCCACCAAACCGATAAGCGTTCTTGTCATCGAGCGCGTCGCGGCCGCCGTTGACGCCACGATTGTAGAAGTAATGTTGTTCCAGCGAAACGCTGGCTTGGAACCGATTGGTGAAGCCGTATTCGTATTCCGTCTCGAAATCCGAGCCATAGTAAGTGCCTTCACTCTTGCCCTCGCGCAGAGTAATGAATTGATAAAGCTCCGAGCGTTGCGCCGGCAATGTCTCCGCGCCGCGGACGAAACCGAAGAGTTGTTCGTCCCCCTGCGCGACGGAAACGCAAAATGAAAACGCCATTGCCAAAACGATTCTGATCCTCATTGCCTATGTGTTTAGCATTAGGCGAAGAAGTCCGCTGCCGGACGGTTGCTATTTTCTAGTGATGAATTGCCTTTAGGCCGGGAGGCCGAGCTTCGCTATGCTCGCGTTTCCGACAAGGAAACCAGGCGTCGAATCAGATCTTCAATTGTCACAATCCCGGCCAGATTGTTTTGCCGGTCGATCACAGCCGCCAAACCGAGCCGCGCGGCGCGCAATCGCTGCACTACTCGAAAGGCCGGCTCGTCTTCGTTGGCGGTCACGATTCGCCGGATGTAGCCGTTCAGCGGTTTCTCGCCGTCCTTGTCCAGCAACACATCGAACACATTGATCAAGCCATTGGCGCGACCTTCCTTCGTAAAGACGGGGAGCCGATCCACGGCTGAATTACGCGCCAGTTCGATCGCTTGGCCCACGGTCGATTCGGGATGAACCGCGACGACTTGCGCCATCGGCACCATCACGTCGCGCGTTTTCACGCCGCGGAAGTCCACGACGTTGTGAATCATCGCGCGCTCGGTCGCGGTGATCGATCCCTCGCGCTCACTTTGCGCGGTGATTTGCTTCAATTCCTCGCGCGCTGCGAAAAGCCGTCCGCGCTTCGCGTCTGGTTCCCGAATGATAAAGCGCCGCAGCAAACTGCCTAACTCGAGCACCGGCCAGAGAATTAGCGAAACAAGTTCGAGGAGGCTGGCAAGCCGTGCCAGTGCGCGTAGTGGAAATCTTCGAAACAACAATTTTGGCAGGACGGCCAATACAAAAAGATAAACCGGAAGCGTGATTAGCAACGCGATGAAAAAACCTTGGTAACCGAGCGACCAGACCAGCCGGCGCGTGAGCAGGAGCAGGCCGAGAATGTCTGCCATGTTGGTGACGAGCAGAACGGTGACGAGCAAGCGTTCCGGCGATTTCAGCAATCGATCCAATCGAAGTGCGCTTCGCTGACGTTGCTTCACCTGATTGCGTAAACGCACCGGATCGATCGAGAGGACGCCGGCTTCGATTCCAGAAAAGAGAAACGAAATCGTCCAGCAACCCAGGATTGCGATCCATGTCATCATGATTGCCGCAAATTCTCGGCCGCTGTTTCTTGATCGACTGATGCATCGTCCGTCTTTTCCAAGAGCAGTTCTTCGATTCGCTTGCGGCCCGTGCGTCGCACCGTGATGTCCAATCGTGGCATTTGCACACGCGCGCCGGAAAGCGGCAAATAACCAAGCTGATTGAAGATTAACCCGCCGATGGTGTCGATGCCATCTGCCTCGATCTCAAAACCGAGGTGCTCCCTTAAATCGTCCAGTCTGGCGTTTCCGCTGACGAGAAACTTCCCGTCATCGAGCGGTTCGATGTAAAGATCGAGGTCTCCGCTAGGAATGGCGTCGCTCAAGATTTCCTCCACGATGTCGGAAAGAGTGATAATGCCTTCTGTCCCGCCGAATTCGTCGACCACGATGGCGAGACCCTGGGCGTGCGAAAGAAATTGCCGCAGTAAGCTAAGCGCGCGCATCGTTTCCGGCACAAACGAAGGCGCGATGAGTTTCTCGGTGTAATGTTCCGACGAATCGAGCAGAAACATTTTTACGTCGATGATTCCGACAATTTGATCGGGCGTGTCCGCGTAAACCGGCACGCGGTGGAACCGTTTTTCTTTCAAGCGCGCGATCGCTTCTTCGTTCGTTAAATCATCCGGCAATGCGAACATGTCGACACGCGGCGTCGCGCAATCCTTGGCGGTTTTGTCGCCTAGCTTGATGATCTCCTGGATCATCTCCCCTTCGGCTTCGTGAAGCGCGCCTTCCTCTTCGCCCATTTCAACCAGTGTCTCGAATTCCTCGTCACTCATTCGCGCTCGCGTTCGCAAATGCGAGGGCGTGAGAAGATCGACAACGAAAGCGCTGACGCGCTCAAGACCGTTTCCCACGCGATCGAGCAAAGGCATCGACACCTGCAAGGTGAATGCGCCGATCGCGGAAAGACGGTAGGGCGCGGAAAGTGCGAGGAGCTTTGGAATCAAATCGCAAAGCAGTACCACAATGGCGAAGATGACCAATGCCGCCAGCCATTCCGGAACTTGCCGGGCGAACGGTCCTTCCCATAAGAGAAACAAACAGAGCAATACTAGCGGGACCTTTACGAACGCGTCGCCCAGCAGCAGGATGTTCAGGACGCGACGTGGGTTTTCCCGAAACACTTGGATGAATTTGGTCAACGCGGAATGATGCTCTTCCAAGCGGCGCAGTTGGTGCGGTTTGAGGGCGAAGAGCGCGGTTTCAAGCCCCGAGAACAGCGCGGAGAAGAAGATCAGGATCGAGATGCCAACCAGAAGAATAAAAAGGGCCGCAACCGTCATTCTTTATCGCGACAGCGATGGTCCGCCCGCTCGTCCTCCGGAAAAATCGTGGGTTTGCCCATCATCTGAGCCGCGACCAAATTAAGCGCTTCATGAACAAAGGCGAGAGGATTTCGCGATTCGTGCGCGAACTAGGAGGAGAAGATGTCGATCTCGCCCGCATTCCGATCAGTAAACACCCTTTCTATCTCGCTTACTTCCGCTGTTGGAACGAGCAGCTTTACTACGAAGCCCATGACGTGCTTGAGCAACTCTGGTTGAAAGCGGAGACCGGTGACGCCATTTTTTTCAAAGGCCTAATCCAGGCCGCCGGCGCGTTTGTTCATCTCCAGAAAAATTTCGAGCAACCGGCGCATCCGAAACATCAGCGGCGCTTGCGACCGGCGGTGCGTTTGTTTCGATTGGCGGAAAACAACCTCACGGTTTTCCAACCGCATCACTATGGGCTCGACGTGACTGCGCTCTGCCAACTCTTGCGCGCGCAGGTCGATCGAATCGTTGGTTCGGATTATCAAACTAATCCCTGGTCGCCCAAGACCGCGCCGAAGCTTGAACTTCGGGTGTAGTGGCGGCTGTCCCCAGCCGCAATCTGCCTGCGCGTGAGGATACGCGCCTCTACATCCGGATTATTTTGTAAAAACTAACTTGGCGCCGGCAATTATGAGGACGGTGGCGAGGAGAAGCGAGATGGTGCGAACAGGAAAACGGCGACTGCCGAGATGAGAACCGAGAATGCCGCAAATCACCGCAGCCGGCGCAAGAACAAGCCCGAGCCGCGGAATCGAGCGAGTCGCGGTGAAGTAGCCGATTAATCCGGAGATTGAGTTCACGAGAATAAACAAAGCCGAAACCGCGGCCGCCTGACGGATCAAGGCCCATCTGAAAAACAGCAGCGTCGGAGTGAGGAATATGCCTCCGCCGGTTCCGGTGAGACCGGACAAGAATCCGATGGCTGCGCCGACGCCGATCGCTACCGGAGGCGAGGGAGCGGAAGTTTCCGGTGGATCGCCTCGTCGAAAGATCAAGCGCACCGCCGAAAACAGCAGCACCAGGCCGATTAGAATTTTCAAGATGGGCGCCGGCAGCTGGAGATAACCGCCGAGATAAGCAGCCGGGACTGAAAGCAGCGCGAATGGCCAGAATAGTCGCCACGAGAAGTGCCCGGCGCGCCAAAATTGGAACGCTCCAATTGACGCGACGAGAATGTTCAACACCAGCGCCGTCGGTCTGATAACGGTTGGAGCAAGTCCCCAGAGCGCCATCACCGCAATGTAACCAGAAGCGCCGGCATGACCGACTGATGAATAGAGGAAGGCGACGACGCCGATTGCCAGAGAAAGCAAAATGAGATTCGTGTAATCCATGCCGTCTCGCTTCAAAGCTTGAGCGGTGCGCGCAAATGTGACAAGCAGCTTCCGCTTTCACATTCTGGCGTTAACGTGACGCGTGACGCCAATCCACATCGCGGCCGAACCTGCGCCGGGAATTTCGCAGCATACCAACCGGCTTTCGCACGAGAAATCGCCGTACTTACTCCAGCACGCGCACAATCCAGTCGATTGGTATCCGTGGGGCGAAGAAGCTTTCGCCAAAGCGCGTCGCGAAAACAAACCAATCTTTCTCTCAATCGGATACTCGACCTGTCACTGGTGCCACGTTATGGCGCACGAATCTTTCGAGGATAAAGATACGGCTGCGATCATGAATCGTGAATTTGTGAACATCAAAGTCGATCGGGAAGAGCGGCCCGATGTCGATCGCGTTTACATGACGTTTGTCCAGGCCACCACAGGCGGCGGCGGGTGGCCGATGAGTGTGTGGTTGACGCCGAATCTGCAACCGTTTGTCGGTGGAACGTACTTTCCGCCGGCAGATCGTTATGGTCAGCCCGGCTTTAAGAAGGTGCTCGAACGAATTGCGGCCGCCTGGAAAGAGAATCACGAAAAGATTACCGAACAAGGCGCAAGCATCGTGGATGCTTTGCGTAAAGCGCAAGCTGCACAACCCGATTCGCCCGACAAAATCGACATCAACATTCTTGAAAAGGCGTACGAGCAATTTTCTAGCAATTTCGACGCGCGAGAAGGCGGCTTCGGGAACGCGCCAAAATTTCCGCGTCCGGTTACACTGAATTTTCTGTCGCGATTTTATGCGCGCGACCCAAAGAGCGATTCCGGCAAGCGCGCTTTGGAAACGAATCTTGTCACATTGCGCAAGATGGCAGCCGGCGGAATGCACGATCATCTTGGCGGCGGTTTCCATCGTTACTCGGTCGATCGTTACTGGCACGTGCCGCACTTCGAAAAGATGCTTTACGACCAGGCGCAACTCGCGGTCGCCTATCTCGACGCATTTCAAATTACGCAAGATCGTCAGTTCGAATCGGTCGCTCGGGACATTCTCGATTACGTCGCGCGCGACATGACTTCAAAGGACGGCGGATTTTTTTCCGCCGAAGATGCCGACAGCCTGATTGAAAACGGAAAGCCTGAGCATGCCGAAGGAGCATTTTATGTTTGGACGAAGAAGGAGATCGACGCCGCGCTCGGGGAGGCAGCGGAGATATTCAATTTCCATTACGGCGTCCAACCGGATGGCAACACACCGGTGGGCAGCGACCCTCAAGGTGAGTTTCGTGGCAAAAATATTCTGATTCAGCGGCACACGACTACTGAGACAGCGCAGCACTTCAAGAAGAGTGAAGACGAAGTTCTGCAATCGCTCGTGCGGAGTCGTGAGAAGTTATTGTCGATTCGCGCGAAACGGCCGCGGCCGCAGCTCGATGACAAGATTATTGCGGCGTGGAACGGCTTAATGATTTCCGCCTACGCGCGTGCCGCTCAGGTCTTGAATGAGCCGCGTTATCTCGAAAGCGCGATGTGCGCAGCGAAGATCTTGCGCACGCAACTTTATGATGATTCGCACAAGACACTGTTTCGGAACTATCGGGGCGGCCGCAGCGAAGTGGAAGGGTTTGCCGACGATTATGCATTCGTCATTCAAGGACTTCTCGATCTTTACGAAGCGTCGTTCGACGTCGACTGGCTCAAGTTCGCCATCGAATTGCAGGAAACGCAGGACCGTCTGTTCCTTGACGATAAGAGCGGCGGTTACTTCAGTACGAGCGGGCGGGACAAAAGCGTTGTCCTGCGGATGAAGGACGATAATGACAGCGCCGAGCCGGCCGCGAGCTCGGTGGCTGCGCTCAATCTCTTGCGCCTTGCGCAATTTCGCGACGACAAACAAATGGAAGAGCAAGGGAAGAAAACAATCAGCGCATTCAGCGCGACACTTGCAAGGTTCCCAAGCGCAATGCCGCAGATGTTGGTCGCGCTCGATTTCAGTTTGAACAAACCGCGACAAATCGTGGTCGCCGGAAAACCCGACGCGCCGGAAACAAAAGCGTTACTCGCGCAGGTGCATCGACTTTTTCTACCGAACAAGATTCTGCTGCTGGCCGATGGAGCAGAAGGCCAAAAATATCTAGGCGAAAAGAATGCAGCAATTCGTGCGATGTCGATGGTCGATGGAAAATCCGCCGCCTACGTTTGCGAGAATTTTACCTGCAAGGCGCCGGTCACCGATCCGGCCGAACTACGTAAATTGCTCGCGTCTCACTGATGATCGCAGGGCGTTTCTGTGAAGCACCGTCTAGAGAGATCTCCGCCTGACGCAGACGTTCTACAAAATCCTCGCGCGACGGCTCCTTAGCTTCCCTTCTTAGATCGCTTCGCCGCCACAGCCGGCCGGCGCCGGCGCAAGCGCAACCAGTTGTTCCAGGTCTTGCGCATGCTGTCTCGCGGAGTGAGATAGCGTTGGGTGAGTTCGTTGCTCTTGGTGATTTGAGTGAGAATTCCTTTCACGGAAAAATCGTCTGTATTCAAAATCGTATAGGCCGTGCCTACGGCAGCGGCGTGATGCGCGTCGCTGGCTGCGGTCATCGGCAATCCGCGGAGCTGCGCGTATTTGAACGCGTATTTGTTGTAGCGACGCAAAGTGGTTGCGGCGTTGAAAACTTCGATCGCGTCGATGGGCAAAGTCTCGAGCGTGGAAAATCGGATGCCGGCCCGAAACAAATCGTACGGATGCGGAGGAATGGCGAAACCGCCCGCCTCATGAATCAGGTCGCAGACCTCGCGCGCTGGTTTCCCTTTCAGGTACGGAAGTGTCGCGCCGATGCAAAGCAGGTGGCCTTCCGCGGTCGTGACCTCGACTCCCGGAATGATTAGAAAATCGTCCACCGGTTTGCCGTCTTCGCGCATCAAACCTTTCTCCAGCAAATAGGTGACGGCTTCACAGGTGTTGTGGTCGGTGATGGCGAAACCGTGCAGATTCTTGGCGCGTGCAGCTGTGATCAAGTCTTCCGGACTCGAGACGCCATCGCCGGAAAAAAAGGAATGCGTGTGCAGATCGATGTTGAACGGCATTTCCGGGACGCTAATTTGCGATACACAAAATGGAAAGTGCCGGTTTCAAAGAATGGGCCATCGTCTGCCAAGCGCTAGGGCGCGGCGAGCAAAGCGTTATCTTACGCAAAGGCGGGATCGCCGAAGGCCGCGAGGGATTCAGCTTTCGCCACAAAGAATTTTTTCTTTTTCCAACTTACTTTCACGAGCAGATTGAGAAAGTTCGCAAGATCGACATCGAATTTCCGACGCAAGCGATGGACAAGATAGAAATAAACTTTTTCGCGAAGATCGAACTCTCCTACGTGATTAAGTCGTGGGAAATCGCGCAAGCGCTCGAACCGTTTCACATCTTACGCCCGGAAGTCGTGCGTGAACGTTTTGATTACGATCGTGCGCCAGGTTTGCACATTGCTCTTGTTCGCGTGTTTCGAATCGAACCATGTTGGATATTCGCCAACGCGAAATCGTACGGCGGTTGTCGATCCTGGGTTAAATTGCCCAAACCGCCGGCGACGCTGCGATTCGAACCGGCGCTTGGCGACGGAGAACACGGGCGGCGCCGAAAGGCACTTATCGATCTTGTGCGCGGAGAAGAATCTATAGCGGCGAAAGCTTAAAGCAGCGCGTCAGCCAGAACTTCCGATTCAGGCACCGTCTCTCCGCTGTGCCGGTGAAACTGCAAATCGTAGAGCCGGCGGTAGTATCCGGATTTTTCCAGCAACTCCGCATGCGTTCCAATTTCCTTAATCAGCCCTTTGTCCATCACGATGATTTGATCTGCGGACAAGATGGTGGAGAGGCGATGGGCGATGGCAATGACGGTGCGTCCCGCGGCCAGCCGTTCCAACGCGAGTTGAATTTGTTTTTCCGATTCCGAATCGAGCGCCGAAGTCGCTTCATCGAGTAAAAGGATCGGCGCATCCTTGAGTAGCGCGCGCGCAATGGCCAGACGCTGCTGCTGACCACCGGAAAGCAGGCAACCTTTATCACCGACCACGCTTTCGTAGCCCTGCGGTTGCATCACGATGAAGTCATGCGCGAACGCGGTCTGCGCCGCAGCATATACTTCCTCTTTCGTTGCATCGAGCCGTCCGAACTGGATATTGCTGAAAATCGTATCGTGAAACAAAAACGTATCCTGCGTGACCAGACCAATCTGTTCGCGCAACGATTTTTGCGTAAGCGTGCGCAGATCGCGACCATCGATCCGGATTGTTCCCGACGTGGGATCATATAACCGCAGAATCAATGATAAAATGGTGGACTTGCCTGCGCCGCTCGCGCCGACCAAAGCGTAGCTTTTGCCGGGCTCGATTTGAAGATTGATGTTATTGATTGCATCGGAGGTACCAGTGGCGTAGCGAAAGGTCACACGGTCGAACTCGAGCCGACCTTGCGATGGCCCGAGCGCAATCGCGTTGGGAGCATCCTGCACCGTCGGTTCGAGATCCATAATATGGAAAACCTCCGTGGTCGCCTGGACCGAGCGCTGCATCACAATGTGAATTTTGCTCAGGGTCTTAATCGGATCGTAGAGGATAAAAATTCCGGTGATGAGTCCAAAGAAGAGACCAGCGCTGAGGTTTGTCGTGTAAACGTATAACAACGCCAGGCCGACGCCGATGGCGGCCACTGTTTCCACCAAAGGTCCAACCGCTTCGGTCGATTTGATCATGCGCATGGCATTGGAAAACTGGATCTGATTACTTCGCCGGAATGATTTTTCCTTGTAATCTTCGCGCGCGAATGATTTCACGACGCGAATTCCGGCAAAAGTTTCCTGCATGGTCACCACCATCTGTCCCAATTCCTCCTGTTCGCCCTCGACCGCTTTGCGCGCGCGCCGTCCATAGATTCGGATCGGAGCTATGCAGATCGGGAACAGGATCAGGGTGACGAGGGTAAACTTCCAATCCATGTAAAGAAGCACGGCAATACCGCCAATAATGGTGACTGGCTGTTTGAACAGATCGCTACTGACCGAACTTAACGCCGCCTGCATGCCGCGAGTGTCGTTGGTGATGCGGGAAATAAGAAATCCCGCCTGCATCCGGTTAAAGAAATCCATGGAGTGGTGGGCAATCTTGCTAAAAAGCTCGGTGCGGATGTCGGTCACCACTTTGTTGCTTACCCAGGCCATGTAGTAAGCGTTGACGTAAGAACAGAAACTACGTGCGCTCATCACCAAGGGAAGAGACAGGCAAGTCCACACGATGGAGTTGATCTTCGGGCCGGCAGTCAACATTTCCGGGTGGGATCGCAAGTCCGTCGCACTGGGCGTGGCCCCGTGGAAGACGAAAGACGTCACTTGGGCCATCACCCAAGGAAGATAGGAACAAACGCCGCCGTAAGCGAAGCCGGCCGCGAGGCCAACGACAAAACGCCATTTGTATGGCCGGACATAACCATAAAGCCGTTTGTAGGGCCGCCACGCGGTGCGAATTGTTTCCCAAAATGGCGGCTTGCCTGTGGCCGCTGGTTTCGTGCTCATGAAGCTGGAGCTGCCGGAGCTGACAGCAGCGAATCCATAGCATTGATCACCGCTTCCGTCGAGATGTCGTTCATCGGAACGCCCGGTTGCTGATGCGAGAATGTTACCAATGGAGAGGCCGTTTTTCCCTGTAAAATCAAAGCCGTGCTTTCGCGCGGGCGCCAGTGAAACGGATTCGTCGGACCGAACAGGACGACTTGCGACGTTTTCGTGGCGGCGGCCAGATGCATCGGCGCGGAATCGACTGTTACGACAAGCCGCGCCTGAGCGATGAGTGCCGCCAGCGTAAGCAAATCCGTCTTGCCGGAAAGATCGACGACTGTGCCTGAAAGTTTGCTTTTGATTTCAGCGATATGCTTTAGCTCAGACGGAGAAGTCCCGCCCGTAATTACGACAGTGACTTTCGAAACAGTTCGCGCGTGATCGATTGTTTTAGCCCATCGTTGTGCGTCCCAGAATTTTTCCGTCCAGGCCGAGCCCGGATGGAAAATGATAAATGGATTGTCAATTTTGAATGAGCGGCGGATTTCGTCCGCTCGGGCAAGTGCCGAAGATGGAATCTGCAATCTGATGGCAGCAGAGGCGTCGCGGATACCGAGCGGTCCGAGCAAAGCGAGATTGTAATCGATGGTGTGCATTTCGTGCATGCGATGCTGCAGCAACTCATTGTAAGCACTGGCGTTGAGTCGCGATTGATTTCGGACTCGCGGTGCCATGATCCGTTTTTTCGCGCGCGAGAGAGAAGTGAGCAAAGCCGAGCGATCGTTTCGGGTAAAGTCGATGCAGTAATCGAATCGTTCCCAAGTAACGGTGTGATAGATCGATAGGTCGCTCAATTTGCGTTTGAAGATCAAAGTCCGATCGACGCCTTCGATCGCAGGTAAAAGTGCAGCCGCTTCACGCGAGACGATCAGAATCAAAGTTGCATCGGGGAACGTGCCGCGAACCGCGTGAATAGCCGGCGTGGTTAAGATCAAATCGCCGATTCGTTTGAGTTGAAGGAGAAGAATATGCACGATTGCAGCGGCGGTCTGCGACCGCCGGAATTTATTGGTTCGGCGGTCATAGACCGCCGCTACAGGATCACCGCGCCGTTTGCATGGTTTTCTCGTAGGCGCCGAGCAAGCGCGAGCGAAAATGGTCCCAGGTGAAATTTTCCACCACTCGCTGCCGCGCGGCCGCACCCATGCGCTCGACGATTTCCGGATGCCGGTAAAAATGTTCGATCGCGGCTGCGATCGCATCAACGTCACCCGGGCGCACGATGATTCCCTCAACGCCATCACGAACCACGTCCCCGGCTTCCCGGGTGGTGATTTGCGGCAAACCGCATGCCGCCGCTTCGTACGTCACTTTGGCGCTTCCCTCCCACTGCGACGGGAAAATCTGAATGCTGCTCTGGCTCAGATAATTCTCGGGATTCTGCGCGAAGCCGATCGTCGTGATGTTTTCGCGCCAAAACCTTTTTAGATGCGGCTTCGCTTCGCCGTGCACCGAACCGACCAGCCACAGTTCCGCGTCTTTCAAATTGAGCCGATGCCACGCCTCGAGCAGGTGGTGAATGCCTTTTCTTTCAATGAGCGCGCCGGAGAAAATTGCCCGGAACTTGGTTGGGCGCTGGCCCGGTTTGAATCGCTCAACATCGACACCTCTTGGCAAATAAAACAATTTTTTTTCCGGAAAACCCTGAACGCGAAACGTCTCCGCCGCGGTCTCCGAGAGAACTACGATTAGATCGGCCAGCTCATATTCTTCGACGAACCGTTCGCGTTTGAGCACTAAACCGGCTTTCCAATTCTTGAGCCAGTTTCGTTGCGTTGCCGCTCCGGTAATTAGTTCGTCGACTCTCGTTTTGCCACGGTCCCGATGCCACGTTGGAATTTCGATGATCGATGGAATGCCCAGTTTTCGCGCCACCCGCAGCGTTTGCAGACAATCGCCCGACCAACTGTGAAATAAATCGTAGCGGCCCGTGGCCAGATGTCGCGACGCAATCCAATCGAGATATTTCTTCTTGGCTCCATAATAATACGGACGGTCGAGAAAGGAGATTAGCCGCACCGGATGCCAGCGCAGTGAATGAATCAACGCTGCGGGAATTTCCGTCTGGCGATTATCATACGCGATCGCTTGGCCGAGAAACCCGCCGCGATACGACGCACGCAAGGCCTCGAATGCATCCGTGTCGAGGCCCGACCCGCCAATTCGGGCGAAGATCGAGTAGAGCAAATTCTTCGGGAGACGGCGCGCGGCTGCCGATGTGGAATTTAGCGGAGGAGTAGCGTTTAAGGTTTCGCCTGACATCGGGTTACAACTATTCTGGCCGGAGGCTAAATTGTAACTCACTCACGATGCCTGACAAACGATTGACCATTGGCTTTGCCCGCCGGGGATATTCTGCAACCGGCGGCGCGGAAACTTATTTGCGCAGACTTGTGCGCGGAGTTGTCGATCTTGGCCACGATGTTCGGCTGATCACGACGACGGATTGGCCCGGCAGCGCGTGGCCTTTCGGAGAAATTACGCGGGTTCGTGCAAGATCGACAATCGGATTCGCTGATGCGTTGGAAGAATTCCGACCACAAAGTGGTTGCGATGTTTTGATGAGTCTCGAGCGCGTTTGGCATTGCGATGTTTATCGCGCAGGTGACGGAGTCCATCGCGCCTGGCTCAAGCGACGCAAGCAATTTGGCACGTCGCTGCAGAGGTTGTCGCACTTTCTCAATCGAAAGCATGGTGACATCGTGCGTTTAGAGAAATCACTCTTCACCGATCGCGGCGCGGGACGCGTCATCGCCAATTCACAGATGGTGAAAAATGAGATTGTCGATCTTTACGATTATCCCGCGGAAAAGATCGACATCGTCCACAACGGCGTTCCGGTAAACGAATTTCGCGAAGCGTCGACGCGACGCGCGCAGAGTCGCGTAGCCTTTGGTTTGGCAGTCGATGAGATCGCGGTGTTGTTCGTTGGTTCGGGTTGGGAGCGAAAAGGATTGCGCTTCGCCATCGATGCAGTTGAAGGATGCAAAGATTTGAAATTGCGATTGCTCGTCGCCGGTCGCGGAAACCAGCGCCAATACAAATCAACGCGCGCGCAATTTCTGGGTGAAATCGTCGATCTTCCCGCGCTTTATGCGGCTGCGGATATTTTTCTCTTGCCGACGATTTACGATCCGTTTTCCAACGCTTGCCTCGAAGCGCTCGCCGCCGGTTTGCCGGTAATCACGACGCGCGCAAACGGATTCAGCGAAATCATCGAGACCGGCAGGCACGGATCGATTGTCGATCGTCCGGATGACGTTGATGGATTGCGCGAAGCGCTTGGCTATTGGTCCGACGAAACGCGCCGAGCCTCGGCCAGATCGACAATCCTTGAGCGCGCGTCACAGTTCGACATTTCGAAAAACATCGAGAAAACGCTCGCGATCCTGCTTCAGATATCGGAGAGCGCTGCGTCCACGTGAGGATAAATCAAAAAGACTTTATCCAACCGCGAGGTCTCGAAGATCGAGAGAACATTTTCCTGCACGCCGGCGAGAGCGAATCGGCCGCCGTAATCTTCCACGTCCCGCATTCCTTGAATCAGCGCCGCGAGTCCCGAGCTATCGATGTAAGTGACCCGGGAAAGGTCGACAACCACTCGGCTCGGTTTCGGCTGGATTATCTCAGCAAGCTTTTGCGAGACGCGCGGCGAAACGTGCAGGTCAATTTCGCCTTCCAGCGGCAAGATATTTTTTGATTCAGGCAGAGTCATATTTGGTTGATTCGAGCAGAATGTGAGCCGCGCAGGACCGGCAACATCACCATCCCAACACCCGCATCACTTCGCCGACATTGGCCAGATCATCAAACAAAAAATCGGGTTTATGTGCCGCCAGTTGTTCGCGCGACCAACCTCCCGTGGCGATGGCAACGGTTCGTGCGCCGAAAGCTCTGCCACACGCGACGTCGTGTCCGGTGTCGCCGATTACATCGATCTGGGCGGCGTCGAAATCGTGGCCGTGTTTCTCCTCGGCACGCGCGCGGGCGAAACCACCGAGTTGATTACGATCATGATGGTCGTCAGAAAATGCGCCGAATTCGAAAAAACCCCAGAGACCGTAATGTTGCAGTTTTAGCTCGGCGCCGCGCTTTACGTTTCCAGTGAGGAGGCCAAGCACGCGGTCCGGCCTCGCTTTCATTCTGGTCAAGATTTCAGACATGCCGGGCAAAATATTGCCATCGGTAGTCGAGATGGTCTGCCCGAGGAAGCGGACATATTCGTCGAGAAAGTCCGACACATTTTCGTCCGCTCCGTTTACGCCGTACTTTTTCAAAATGCTGGCGGCGATGCCGGAATCGGTCCGGCCGGCGATCTCGACGTCGTGCAGGTCGTCCTGAACACCGTAGCGCTTTTCAATGACAAGCTTGAGCGCGCGCATGCCGGCGCCTCCGGTACTGACGAGCGTGCCGTCGATGTCGAATAGAAGAAGGCGCTTGTTTCCGTTTGTCATCTGAGTGAAAGCCGAGACCTGTCTCATTAATCTTCGCGATTGTCACGTCACGCGGTAGGCAATTCGTCTCGGGCCGATCGCCGAACTAACTGATCGTGTCATTGGCGGTGCTTTCATTGACCGCGCATCCAGCCCCCCGCATAGTGCGGCTCTCATGGCAATCGAGTTGACGCGCAATTTTTGTATCATCGCGCACATCGACCACGGCAAGACGACGCTTTCCGATCGTTTGCTGGAGACGACGGGCACCATTCACGAGCGCGATAAGCAGGACCAGTTGCTCGATTCCATGGATCTCGAGCGCGAGCGCGGGATCACGATCAAGGCGCATCCGGTGGCGATGCGCTACACGAGCAAATCGGGGCAAAAGTACCGGTTAAACCTGCTTGATACGCCGGGCCACGTCGATTTTGCTTATGAAGTCTCGCGAAGTCTGGCGGCGTGCGAAGGCGCGCTCTTGATTGTCGATGCCGCGCAGGGCGTCGAAGCGCAAACGGTGGCCAACGTTCATCTGGCGCACAAACAGGGACTGACAATTGTGCCGGTCATTAACAAGATCGATCTGCCCAACGCGGACGTGCCGAGCGTCCATAGACAATTGGAAGAAATTCTGGCGATTCCGGCCGAAGAAGCGATCGACGCCAGCGCGAAGATGGGGATCGGAATCGAGGAAATTCTGGAGGCGATCGTGGATCGCATCCCGCCGCCGGAGAAACCGAAAGACGAAATATTGCGCGCGCTCGTTTTCGATTCGGTGTTCGACGTTTACCGCGGCGTGGTCGGCTACGTGCGCGTCGTTTCCGGGAAGATGGAAGCCGATCAGGCGATCAAACTGATGCGCAACGACGCGCGTTACGAAATCAAAGAGGTCGGCGTGTTCACCCCGAAGATGTATCAACAACCGCGCTTAAATGCCGGCGACGTCGGTTATTTCATCGCCAATATCAAGACCACGGCAGACATCAAGATCGGCGACACGGTCACCGATCAGCGCAATCCTGCGCGCGAGGCGCTGCCCGGCTTCCAGGAAATTCATCCCATGGTATTCAGCGGGATTTATCCGATCAACACCGGCGACTTCGAGCATTTGAAAGGCGCGATCGCGAAACTGCGCCTGAACGATTCGGCGTTTATTTACACGCCCGAAAGCTCGGTCGCGCTTGGTTTTGGTTTCCGTTGCGGCTTTCTCGGCCTCCTGCACATGGAAATCATTCAGGAACGGCTACGGCGCGAGTACAACATGGACATCATAGCGACGAGTCCGAGCGTGATTTATGAAATCGAGACGACACGCGGCGAGACGCTTTTGATCGACAATCCCGCATATTTGCCCGATCCAAGCCTGATCGAAGAAATTCGCGAACCGATCGTAAAAGCGTATGTGCTTTGTCCGAATGAAAACATCGGGGACATCTTGCAATTGATTTTAGAGAAGCGCGGCCAAATGGACCACACCGAAACACTCGACGTTCGTCGCGTGATGTTGCATTGCGAGCTGCCGCTAAACGAAATCCTGGTCGATTTTAACGATAAGATTAAGTCGATGACACGCGGTTACGGGTCGATGGATTACGAGCACGCTGGTTATCGGGCAGCAAAGTTGGTGAAGCTCGATTTGCTCGTAAACGGCGAGCCGATTGACGCTTTCTCGACTATTGTGCACAAAGATCGGGCGGAGGCGAGGGGACGCCAGTTGGCATCGAAATTAAAGGAAGTCATTCCGCGCCAGCTTTATTTGGTTTCCATCCAAGCGGCGATCGGCGGAAAAATTATTGCGCGGGAGAGCGTTTCGGCCTTGCGAAAAAACGTGACCGCGAAATGCTACGGCGGCGATATCACGCGAAAGCGGAAGTTGCTCGAGAAACAAAAAGAAGGAAAGAAACGCATGAAGAGCATCGGTAAGATCAATATTCCGCAAGAAGCATTCATCGAGGTGCTGAAGTCGCAGTAATCCAGGAAAATTGACATGTTCGCACCACGCTATCTAAAACACGCCAAGCTGCTGTTGCGGCACACGCAGAAATATTTGCGCTACAAGAGCGACGTGCTCAATGCGTCGGCGCTGGAAGAAATCGAGTCGGCCATGCAGCGGTTGCAGGACGCATTTCGACAACCCGATCGCAAACAAATCGAGAGCCGGGCGGAGGAGCTGGATGGAAAGCTGCACAAACTTGCGCCGGTAACAGCGGAATCGCATTGGCGGGAAAACTGCGAAGTCATTTTGGTCGCAATTGTCGTGGCCGTCGGGATTCGTTCTTATTTCTTGCAGCCGTTCAAGATTCCAACTGGCTCGATGCAGCCAACGTTGAATGGAATCATCGGTTATCCGATCCAGGAGCCATCGCCCAATCTCCTGCAGCAGATCGGTGAGTTCGTCGTGCGTGGGCGCAATTATATCGATGTCGTTTCGCGCGAGGACGATCTGCTCTTGCAAGTGGAGCCCAAGAAGTTTCTTTTCTTCTTCAACTTTTCGCGGCTCGTCTGCCAGCACCAAAACTATTTGGTCTATGCACCTTGGGAGACTTTACGGGATTATTGGGACGTAAAACCGGGCCACACTTTCCAAAAGGGAGAAGTGATCGCGCGTGGCGCGGTTGATACGGGCGATCAGGTTTTCGTCGATAAATTCACTTACAATTTCGTGAAGCCGCATCGCGGGGATGTTTTTGTTTTTCGAACGAACAATATTCTCGGCATTCGCGAAGATCCCGAAACGGGAGCGCCGTTTTACATTAAGCGTCTGGCCGGATTACCCGGCGATGTTTTGCGAATCGATCCGCCGTTGCTCTACGCTAATGGGAAACTCGCAGAAGGTTACGGGTTTCAGCGCGTGATGGCGGCAAAGTTCGGGTACCTCGGTTATTCCGAAGGTCCGCTCGATGTGCGCGAGCTCGAGAAACAACTGGAAGAACTCCAGGCCTCGAAAGAGAAGGCGAAAAAAGACGGGCTGGCCGATCGCGTCGCTGAATTGGAAAACAACGAACAGCAGGTGCGGGAAAGATTGGAGTACGGCAAAACGAAACTGGTCGTGCCCGAGCACGGATATTTTGCCATGGGCGACAATAGTCATAACAGCTACGACAGCCGTTGGTGGGGACCGGTGCCCGAGGAAAATCTCGTCGGCCGCGGACTTCTGGTTTACTGGCCGTTCCATCCGCACTGGGGTTTGATCCGGTAGGCAGCTCATGCTTTCCAGTCTGCCGCGAGTTTATCCGCTGTTGGGATTTTGCAGCGGATACGCAATCATCATGCTCTTCAATCCGGTGCGTCAGGCGTTGCGCGACGGGTTTCGCTGCATCGCGCGTTTCAAGCGCATTTGGGTGACGTTTGTTGTCCTGGGATTCGCCTACGCGGTTTTTCAATTTTTCACTTTCACGCCGATCCAAAACGGGGCCGATCTCGATTTTGCCCAGATTACGTCGCTGACAACGTGGCAATGGCCGCGACTGACAGAGGTCTGGATGGAAGTTCCGTTGCCGGCGCTGGAAAGCGTGGCCGGTCTTTTCGACGGGACCACGACTTATCCATTGTCGGTTGTCGCGGCGATATTGCTGCTCATCAACTGGCGCGGTTTACACGGAGCGTTTTGGCGCGCGCTGCGACAACGTTTTCGGTTTTGGAGTTATCCGCTCTATTTGCTCGTTCTCGCCAGCATTCTGGCGACGCTCTGCAAGCCGATTGTTTTCTGGAAGCTGCCGGTCTGGATCGGCGCGGCCTCTCCCGCGCGACTTTTGCAAATTTCCGCGACCGTGGACGCGACGGCCTTTCTCTTTGAGTATTTTCTGGGCGTTTACATTCAGGTATATTTGATCACGGTTTGCTTCGCCTGGATTCGCGGCCTGAGTTTCGGAGAGGAGCATCTATTTCAATTCGCCATCCGCCGCTTTAGTTATGTCTTGAAATGGTCCGGCGTGGTCTTGCTGGTGGGAATCTTGATCGTTCATTTGCCGCGAATGCTAGCTTACTTCATGAACATACCCGACGTGCTCGATTACTTGCCGATCGAACGCGCCTTGATGTGCGGCTTAATTCTCATTTTTAGTTCGGTCCAAATTTCACTCGTTTTGCACAATGAAACCTTGGGCGCCGCCATGCGCGCGCATCGGCAATTTCTTCGGGAAAACGCGGCTCGATACGGTTGGTTCTTGCTCATCGCCGGAATTCATTTCTTTTTCCTGGCCGCGTGCGACGCGATCGTGCGGAACGCAATCGCGGATCGAATGATGGCGCTCCTCGGTTGGAAGATCGTCTATGTTTGTTTCCGCGGACTGATCACAGGATGGCTGCTCGCTTCCTGGGTTTGCTTATATCGCCAGTGTGAAGCTGGCCGCGCCGGGCGGGAGAGCTGGATCCAATACTAGGATTCGGAATCGAAGGCGCACATGAATGCCGCGAAGATTACTCGCCAGAGCAAATCGAATCTCGCACTCGCGTTTATTTCGCTGGGACGCGAACGCCGGCGCGATATCACGATCTTTTATGCGCTTTGCCGGGTGATCGACGACATTGCCGACAGCAAGATCTTGGCAGTCGAAGAAAAACGGCGTCGCTTGACTGCCTGGCGTGAATCGTTGCGTGCATCGACGGCCGATGAATCGGCCCTCGCCTCCGACATTCGCGCTTTAATCGGCAAATATTCCCTTCGGCCCGAGATGCTCGAGGAAATTATCGACGGCGTGGAGATGGACCTGAGCATCACCCATTACGCGACCTTTGAGGATCTTCGCGTCTATTGCTATCGCGTCGCCAGCGCGGTGGGTTTAGTGAGCATCGAGATTTTCGGATATCGAAATCCTGCTTGTAAGCAATACGCCGTTCAACTCGGCCTGGCCCTGCAGATGACAAACATCATTCGCGACGTCGGCAAGGATTTGCGAGACGGCCGGATTTATTTACCGGAGGAAGACTTGGCGCGGTTCAGTTATTCCGAGGCGGAACTGAAGGGGCGGCAATATAACGACCGTTTCGTCCGGTTGATGGAATTTGAAGCCAAGCGCGCGCGCGAGTTTTTTTCTCGGGCGGCCGCGCTGTTGCCGCGCGAAGATCGACCGTCGATGGTCGCGGCCGAAATCATGGGTTCCGTTTATCGCGCGCTATTGCGTCGAATGGAAAAAGATAAGTTTCGCGTTTTCGAAAAAGAATATCGGCTTGGCAAATTGGAGAAGATTTGGCGAATCGTAGAGCAATTGCTTAAGCGTTTTGGATTCGCGGCGTGAATGCGTCCGCCGGATTGCTTGGTTTCGAAATGGTTTTTGTTTGAATTCGTGGCGCTACGTTCGCGTCCCAACGGGGTTAAAGGACTTAAGGATTATGAAGACGAAACATTTTAAAATTGTGTCGGCGATCGCTTTTGCCGCGCTCGCTCTCAACTCTTGTGATGCGCCCACCGGAGCGGGCGCCGGCTACGGCGCAGCCGCCGGCGCGATCATCGGTGCCGCTGCCACGGGTCGAGTTCGCGGCGCCGTGATCGGCGCGGCTGCAGGCGCGGCCACCGGTGCACTAATCGGTAGATCCATTCAAAACGACGAGGCCCGGCGTAGCTATCCTCCGCCGCCTGAAGGTTATCCGTTTGCCAGGCCGACTGATACGCCCGGTTTCGTTCGCAGTCCTTATCCGCCACATCGTATTGTCGATGTTCGCGACATTCCGCCGGGTGAGCTCGTGCGCGATCCGTCAAGTGACGGAATCTTCCGGAACCCTTAAGGTTTTGATATTAACGGTATGCGGGCTGGTTCCGCTCTTGCGGGATCAGCCCGCTTTCTTTTGCAGTTCATCGACCAGCGCCTTGGCTTCGCTGGTCATCTTGATCATGTCCGGCCACGTGCGGGAATAATTCTCTCCGGGCAATTTGCGGGTCGCATCAAAGCCCATATGCGATCCGATGTTCTGCAAACTGGGAGCATGATCGAGTGAATCGCTCGGGTTCTTGATTACCGTGGTGTCCCGCGCTGGATCGGTATTGGCGCACAATCGAAAAATGACTTCGCGCGTGTTATGCACGTCGCAATCTTCATCTACCACGATGATGTATTTGCTGAACATCATTTGTCCCATGCCCCAGAGTCCGTGCATCACCTTGAACGCTTGATACGGGTATTGCTTCCGGATGCTGACGAAAACCAAATTATGAAAGACACCTTCCGGCGGCAGGGTCATGTCCACCATTTCTGGAAAGTTCATTTTGAACACCGGCAGGAAAATGCGGACGCTCGCGTCGCCGAGGTAGTAATCTTCCATCGGCGGCACGCCCACGATCGTCGTCGGATAAATCGCATCGCGCCGGTGCGTGATCGCCGTCAGATGAAAAACCGGATAATCCTCGACCGCCGTGTAGTATCCCGTGTGATCTCCGAACGGTCCCTCCGGCCGCGTCTCTCCCGGCTGCACGTAACCTTCCAGGACAAAATCGACATCCGCGGGCACATCGACATCGATCGTCTTGCAGCGCACAAGCTCGACCGATCGTTTTCGCAAAAAACCGGAAAATAGAATTTCATCCAACCCATCCGGCAATGGCGCTGTTGCCGCAAGAGTGTAAACCGGATCGCCGCCGAGCGTCACTGCCACGGGCATTCGTTCGCCGCGCTCGTAGTATTGCTTCCCATGACGCGCGCCGACCTTGTGGACCTGCCAGTGCATTCCGGTGGTTCGATCGTCATACACTTGCATGCGATAAACGCCCACGTTGCGCGAGCCGCTTTCCGGATCGCGCGTATGCACGTTGGCAAGTGTGACGAACCGTCCGCCGTCTTTCGGCCAGCATTTCAGGATAGGAAGATCGCTGAGCGTGAATCCACCATCCGGTATCTGCACGACTTCTTGACACGCGGCTTCTTTCACCTGCTTCGGCCGCGCGTGCAGCAAATGAATTCCCTGTTTGAGCAAACTCCAACCTTCGCGCAGATCGGTCGGCGGTTTTGCTTTTAGGATGAGCTGAATTTCCTGCGCGATTTCATCGACGCTTTCGCGGCCCAATGCCATCGCGATTCGTCGCCGCGATCCCATCGTATTGATCGCGACAGGAAACTTCGCGATTTTTCCATCGATAACTGGTTGCTCGAAAAGAAGCGCTTTGCCGCCACCGGGCGACTTCATTTCGCGATCGGCCCATTCCGCGATGAGCAGATCGGTGTCGACCGGAACGGCGATGTGTTTCAGCTCGCCCGCTTTATCGAGTGCATCGACAAATTGTCGAAATGAGCGGTAAGCCATCTACCAAGCGTCGCGCTTCCGCAGTCAAACAACAAGGTTGTCGTAGGGCGCTGGCGTTTAGTAACCGCGGGGCGGAGTCAGAATCTGAAGTGAGACCACGCGACCGTTAACAAACGTGACCGTCTTGGATGGATAAGCAACCTGCGACTGCATATATGAGTAGTAAAATGGATCGTAGAACGGATCGCCGATAATGGCAAAGCGGTGGCCATGATGATGGTGAAACACTGCGCCGCCGCCGAAGTATCCGCCGTATCCATATGGACCGTAGGGGTAAGGATAAGGCGCAGAAGCGAAGGTGTAATCGTTGTAGATCCACGTTTCCACTGCGCGACCCCGTGCGCTGCCCGTCGCTTTTTGATCTGGCGCACCCCAAGCTAGCCAAACGGCATTCTCCGACATGCCTTCGCGAATCTTCCCCTCACTAACCAACGCTTGGTCCCGTGGAGAAAGAGTTTGGAAAATTTCAGGATGTTCGGCAATCCGCGATTCGGTTGTCGAGCAGCTCGTGAGAATTAATGCGCTGGCCGAAATACCGAGCGTCAGCGCCCGAAAAAAAATTTGACGCTTCATGGTGAAAATCATACAGGCCTCCTTATATCGAGTCAATCGTTCCACTTTCTTGATTCAACCCTGCGTTGAACGTAATGTTGCGCTGCAATGGAAGATCGACATGGGCATGCGATTTCTTACCTACGCGTGTCGATCACCGACCGCTGCAACGAGCGCTGCGCCTATTGCATGCCGGGCGAGTTGCACGAATGGCTGCCGCGCGAGGGCATTCTGACATTCGAGGAAACGCAGCGCATCATTCGCATCGGCGCGGAACTCGGCGTCTCCAAGCTCAGAATCACCGGCGGCGAACCGCTCACTCGCCGCGGTGTGCTCGATCTTGTCCGCGCGCTTCCCGCAATTCCGGGCATTCGCGACATTGGAATTTCGACAAATGGAACTTTGCTCGCGCGCGAAACGGAAAGCGGTGTGACGATGGCGGCCGCTCTGCGCCAAGCCGGCGTTCAATCGATCAACATTTCGCTCGATACGTTGGATCGACATTTTTATTCGCAAATCACCGGTCGCGATTTCCATGCTGCCGTTCTTGCCGGAATTGACGCGGCGATTGACGCCAGTTTCGAACAAATCAAACTGAACGCCGTGCTCATGCGCGGACGGAATGAAGATCAGTTGCAGCCACTGATCGAGTTTGCCGCGGAGCGAAAATTAATTCTGCGTTTCATCGAGCTGATGCCGGTGAGTACGACGGAAGTTCTCAGCGACGAAAACTTTATGTCGATCTTGCACGCGCGACGCTTGATCGAATCGCATTACGGCAGTCTGATTCCGGAGCCGTCGTTCCGCACCAACGGGCCGGCCACTTACTATCAAATTCCTGGCCGCGACCAGCGCATCGGCTTCATCGGCGCGATGACGAATCTGCATTTTTGCGAGAGCTGCAATAAACTGCGCCTCACTTGCGACGGCAAATTGCGCCCGTGCCTGGGCAGTGCGCTCGAGTTCGACATCATGAAACCGTTGCGCGCCGGCGCCAGCGACGACGATTTGCGCCAATTCTTTCTCGATGTGGTCGATCGCAAACCCCAGCAACACGATTTCCGGGATAACTACCAACCCGGCCGCAAGATGATCGCAATCGGCGGTTGATCCATGAAGCGTCTCTCGCACGTCGGCGCCGATGGTCGGGCGAAAATGGTGGATGTTACGGCCAAGCCGCTCATTGCCCGCACCGCGATCGCTTCGGGGAAAATTCAGCTTTGCTCGGAGACCGTCGATCTGATCGATCGCAATCAAATCGCTAAGGGCGATGTTTTGGCCACAGCCAGAATCGCCGGCATTCAGGCAGCGAAACAAACCGCGCAGCTGATTCCGCTTTGCCACACCCTGCCGCTCGGCGAAGTCAAAATCGACATCGTCACTTTGGCCGATGGGGCCGAAGCAAAATGCACGGCGCGAACTGTTGCACAAACCGGCGTGGAGATGGAAGCGCTCACTGGCGTGACCGTCGCGTTGCTCACGATCTACGACATGTGCAAAGCCGTGGATAAGCACATGAAGATTTCAGAAATTCGTCTCGTGAAAAAGACCAAGCACCTGTAGCGGCGGTCTATGACCTCCGAAATTAGGACGAACGGCGCTCATAGAGCGCCGCTACAGCAATCAAAATGGAAATCACAGTTGGAATCATAACAGTGTCCGATCGTGCCAGCGCCGGTGAATATGTCGATCTCGGCGGGCCGGCGTTGATGAAGGCGGCGCAAGACGCGGGATGGCAGGTTTCGGCCGAAGCGATTGTGCCGGACGACAAAGCGCGCATTCAGGAAACGATCAGATCGTTTTCGCAACAGGGTTGCGGTTTGATTCTAACGACCGGCGGAACCGGAATCGCCGAGCGCGATATAACGCCGGAGGCGATTCGCGCAATCATGCGCGTGGAAGTGCCCGGCTTCGGCGAAGTCATGCGCGCGGAATCGATGAAGATCACACCAAACGCGATCCTCTCGCGTTCGCTCGCGGCGATTGTCGATCTTTCACTCGTGATTGCGCTTCCGGGCAAACCAAGTGGCGCGGTGGAGTGTCTTGGTTTTATCAGCGGCTCGATTCCGCATGCGGTTGCGCTCGCGCAACGCGTGCCGACCTCGTGTTGAATGGCAGGGACACCGCAGCGCGGTGTCCCTACCTAAATCGTCACGACCGTGATTTCCGGCCGGCAATTGAACCGGTACGGGAACCAATACGTGCCGATTCCAGCATTTACATAAAGCGGACCGTTTTTTGTGTGGAACAACCCGAGATCGTAAGATCCGACGCCCCACGGGACAGCGAGCGCGCCGTAAAAGGGAAGGCGAACTTGTCCGCCGTGGGAATGACCGGCGAGGATCAGATCAAATCGATGCCTGAGCGAATCCACTTTCACTGGATAATGCATTAGCAGAATGCGTTTTTGCGCGGGTGCCGGCTGGTAAGCGGCAAGTCCGCGCATGCCCATGCCGACAAGCTCGAGATCGCGTTGCGGCAGACCAATGCTTTGATCGACCAGCCATGCGCCGCCGGTCGCAGAAAAAACGCGTTCGTATTCAGGAAACGGCGAGCCGCTCCAGTAATCGTGGTTGCCAGGGTTGCCGTAAACGGGTGCCTTAATCTCGCGGATGAAACCGAGCGCCTCCTCCAGGTAGTGCCGATCTTCAACCAGATCGCCGGTGAAGCAGACAAACTCCGGATTCAGTTCGTTGATTGTGCGAATGACTTTCGCCGCATAATCGGTGTCGCCTTTGTGATGGAAATCGGTGAAATGAACGAAGCGGTGTTTCGCGTTGCCGCTTAACTTTAGGTTCGTCACGCGCAGTGATGTCGGTTCGATCCAGCGCGCGTCGGCGCCGATCACCGCCGGAATGGCGAGCGCGGTCAGACCAATAAATTTGCGACGGCTAATTATCGACATTTCGTATGCTAATCTTAGCACATCTCGATCCAATAGATGTAGAGGCGCGCGTCCTCACGGGTAAAGACTGAGAAGTGGGGNNGTGCGGTCGCCGCGGCGACCGCCGCTACCAAATTCGCCTGCCGATCTTGCGCGCGTCAGTCTGGAAAAATGAGCAACCGCATGAAACGGCGCCCGCTATCCGTCAGATGCGCCTGTTCTCCGCGACCGCCGACAATATTGTGCGTGAGAAGAGAATAATCGACCGAGCTTTTCTTCGCGTAAGCCAGTTCGGGCTGGGTCACCGGTTTGGCGCTCGGCTCGATTTTTAGCGGTAGACCCGTTCGCGCGAACGACACTTCCCATGAGGCCGGCGTTTCGTTTCGGGCGCGGTCGGTCAACATCCACGGATAAAGTTTAGGCAACTCAAAATAGGACGAATTTGGAAACGTCACTTTGTAGAATGTCTCCTCGTCGGCGAAAAACTCAGGGATGGTGAGCGACGGATTCTTGCGCAGCATGAGATAGAGCTTCGCAATATTGAGTCCGGTAAGATTAATTCCGTTATAAACGCCGTTGTGATTCGGATCGTTCCTAAAAAATGCGTCGTGCCACGATTCAAAGCGGTGGCTGAGCATCAAGTTCAATTCCAAATGCAAATGCGCGCGCTCCTGGTTCAAACCCTCGCCGGTGTGACCCATCACTGCGATCCGTTCGCCTTTCTTGACGCGCTGCCCTTTCTCCACGGCGATCGAATTGAGGTGGCCATAGAGACTGTAATAATTTGAGCCGTCCCAGCGATGTTCGATCACCACGTATCTCCCGTAGTTGGAGTAACCGGCCACCGGATTTGTATGCACCACCTTGCCGTCCGCGATCGCGCGCACTTCGTCGAGCGGCTCGCCGCTTGCATCGCGCTGCAACGCGCGAATGTCGATCCCTTCGTGAAAACGCGTGTAGACAATGCCTTCGCTCGTTTCCTTCGGATCGCGCACGAAACCGTATTGGCCGCCTTCCCACGGCGTCGATTTCGCTCCCTGGTAATCGCGCTCGATGTATTGATAGAAGGCCGGACCGTCGCCGCGAAAGAGCGCGTCGTTGTCGGTCGGCAGCGCAAGATCGACCATCTCGTGTTGCGCCATCATCGGTAATCTCGACACGATAAGCACGGTTAGCGCTGCGGCGAACGATCTCATCATCTATTACTGTTCCATCGACCGATTATGCACCGATCTCTTGCTATCTCGCGTTGTCAGAATAGCGAACATTACGAAGCTGCTCGCGTGCAAGCTTTTCATGGGCGATTGATAAAGGGTTTGACAGGATTTGCAACGTTTGCTGTTTAACCCGCTCATGAGATGCACATCTGCCGCGCTCGTTCTCGTAATCGCCCTGGTTGATCTTTCCTTCGGGCAAGAACAGGAATCCACTTCCAGTCCGGTGCCGCCCAGACGCAGTTTGTTCGGGCGCATGTTTCATCCGTTTTCTGCTTCGGCGCCCATTCCACGGTATAAAGATGTGAAGTTGGACGGGCTTATTCTCGATCTGCAGATCAGGCCGCAACCGGTCAAGCTCTCGGAAGTTCGTCAGCTTGAAGTCAAAGCAATTCTTACCACCTTAGCCAACAAGCCTTCCACGCTCGATTTTCCCAGCGACCAGCGAATCGAGATTTATTTGCGAAACTCCACCGAGGCGATCCTGACCAAATGGTCGGACAATCACGCGCCGAAAGAAACGCCCGGCACGCTGGTGGTTAATCCCCAGGAAACCATCGAATACAAGGAAACGATCGCGACGCGCGAGCTGGCGCCGAACAAGGTTTATATCGCCGAAGTGTTCTTTCCGAAATATCCGGAGCTGCGCGCCCGGCAGAAATTCATGACCGCGCCGTGAGCGCGCGTCTTTTCGCAGATTATCACACCCATCCGCAAGGACACCGGGTGCAGCCGTATACGGCAGAACTGTTGCAACCTTGGGTCGATAGCGCGCGGAAACGCGGACTGCGCGATATCGCTTTTACCGATCACGATCGTTATCGCGCTGGAATCGATTTCGATGAGATCGACAAGCTGCGCGAAAAGAATGTCGACCTGAAAATTCGCGCTGGAATTGAGCTCGACAACGATCCGGTGAATTCGGCGGCCGGTCGCAAATGGGTAGAGAAACATTGGGACAAACTGGATTTCGTTCTCGGCTCCGTGCATTTCCTCGAGCGCGACGACCAGATGTTCGATTCAGTTCCGGCGGGCGCGGCGCAGTTTGCGGACCGCGACATTGATGTGTTGTACGCCGATTACTTTCGGCGCGTCCGTGAGATTGCGGCCACTGGCCTGGTCGATTGCCTGGCGCATATCGATCTGATCAAGGTTCACGGCCATCGCGCGAACGCGGACGTCGGCGCACTCATTGGCGAAACGCTCGACCTTATTCGTTCGCGCAATCTCGCGATTGAACTTTCCACTGCCGGCTGGCGCAAACCGGTGAATGAACTTTATCCGAGCGATCGCATCATTGAGCTCGCCGTAGAAAAGGAGATTCCGTTTACAACCGCATCCGATGCGCACTCGTACGCGCAGCTCGGCGAAAATTTCGATCGTCTGGCGGAGAAGATGTCGATCCTGGGTGTGCGCGAAGTTTGTGTTTACGGAAAACACAAACGCCAGACGCGCGTTGTCTAGGTATAGAGGCGGCTGTCTCAGCCGCAAACATACTGTAGCCACGTCGCTGTGCGACGTTTGCATTTTGGTAGGGATGGCTCTCGGAGCCGTCCGTCGAATTCCGCGGCGCAACCAAATAGTCGGACGCTTCGGAGAAGCGTCCCTACTTACATTCCCAATCCCGGCATGCCGAGTCCGCCGGTGATCTTACTCATCTCGGATTTGGCGAGCGTCTTGCCCTGCTCGATCGCGCCTTGCACCCCGCTCAGGACTACTTCCTCGAGAAACGCGACGTCGTTTGGATCGACAATCTCCTTGTCGATCTTGATTGAGATCACTTCGCCGGCGCCGTTCGCCACCACTTTGACTTTGCCGCCGCCCGCCTGGATCTCGATGGTTTTTTCTTCGAGCTCAGCCTGCGTCTTGGCCATTTGCTCCTGCATCTTCTGCGCCTGCTTCATCAACTTATTCAAATTCATATTGTTGATCTTGCGTCAGGTTTTTATCTCGCCTTTAAACATCTCCAACGCTTCCTGAATGAGCGGATCGTCTTTGAAATCCGCCGTGCCGGACGTTTTGCTGCCTTCCGCAAGTTCAGTTTGAGCTGTTGCGTGTTTGGGAGGGAGTTCTTCCTTCAGGCTGATTTTCACACTCCAGTCTTTCCCCGTGATCTCGTGCAACAGCGTCTCGAGGAATTTGCGATTCGCTTGCGTGCCCAAAATATCCATCATCGGTTTTTGTTCGGGCGAAAACCCGAGCAGGAGATTGCGGCCTTCTACTCCAATTACGTGGGCCGATCCGATCGAACTGCGGAGAAATCTTTTTTGCGGTGGGACTTTTGCCGACACTTGTTCCCAAACTTGCACCGGATCAACCATCGCTTCCGATGCCGGCGGCATGTATTGCGATGCTTGCTCCGCAACGCGCGGAGCTGTAGAGGCGGCCGTGTCCGCCGCAGCTTTTTTGGAAGCAGGCGACACGCCTGCCGCTACCGGAGAGGATTTCTTCGCGGAAACGCTCGGTGGCGTCGGTTTGCCGTCGCGCAACGCGTTCAGGTTCTCGATCACTTCATTGAGCGTCACCTGACTCAAAGTCTGAATGGCTTTGATGAGCGCGACTTCGAAATGAAGTTTCTTGTTTGGCGCCCACTTCATGCGGCCCTCCGCCTCAGCGAATTGATCGATCAATTCGAGCAAGCGATCTGTCTCAATCAACTGCGCCTGCGCGGCGAGGGATTTTTGCAGATCAAGATCGACATCTTCGTTCAGCGCGTCCGGCTTTACTTTAAACACGAGCAGATCGCGCAAATACGAGATCAGATCGGACATGAGTTTCATCATGTCTTTTCCCGCTTCGGATTGCTCGTGGAGCAGCTGAACCGCGTCCGCGGTCGCGCCGCACAGAATTTTCTCGGTGAAACCGGCGACGGTTTGCTGGCTGGTGAATCCGAAAACATCGAGCACGTCTGCTTCGGCAATTTTCTCGCCGCAAAAGGCGACCAGTTGATCGAGCATCGATTCCGCGTCGCGCAGTCCGCCTTCCGCGCCGCGCGCAATCGAGTGCGCGGCCGCAGGGTCGAGGGTGATCTTTTCCTTGCCGGCGATTAATTGCAAGTGCTGCGCGATCAAGTTTGCCGGAATGCGGTGGAGATCGAATCGCTGGCAGCGACTCAAGATCGTCGGCAAAACTTTCTGCGGCTCGGTCGTCGCGAAAATGAATTTCACGTGCGGCGGCGGCTCTTCGAGTGTTTTCAGTAAGGCGTTGAATGCGGCGGACGAAAGCATGTGCACTTCGTCGATCAGATAAATTTTGTAACGGCCTTTGGCCGGCGCGTAACGCACGTTATCGCGCAACTCGCGGACGTCTTCCACGCTGTTATTGCTTGCACCGTCGATCTCGATGACGTCGAGACTGTTACCACCAGCGATCTCGCGACAATTGTCGCAGACGCCGCACGGAGTCACCGTCGGCCCCTTTTCACAATTGAGCGCTTTCGCCAAGATTCTTGCGGTCGATGTTTTCCCGACGCCGCGCGGTCCGACGAACAAATAGGCGTGTGCGAGCCGGTTCTGCTCAACCGCATTCTTGAGCGTGCGCGACACATGGGTCTGGCCGACCAGATCGTCGAATGTTTGGGGGCGATATTTGCGCGCGAAGACTTGGTAGGTCACGCACTCAATCTAACGCGGTGTCACACAGACCGAAAATACAAAATCAGCTTGAACGTGCATTCGATGCTCATTTTGCGCGCGGTCATCCCGAGTCGCGCAGACGGGGAGGGACCTCACACGGAGTGGTTGGCCTACCCGAGAAGACTGCGTGATCCAGCACCCAATGAGAGGTCCCTCGTTCCACTCGGGATGACAAGCTTTTGATTGATCATTGGATGTTGGACGTTCAGCGTTGGGGCGTTTTCGTTATGCGATCGACATCTTCATCTGAGAAACTTGGGTCTGCCATCGTGCTCCGCAGGCCGGGCCGAACATCCGTATTCGCGACGCGACGAACATTTCGATATTTTTCTTTGCCGCGGCTTTACCGGCGATTTGCGCAAAGCCTGGGCCGGGATGAAGAAGTTCAGTGATGAAAGATCGAACTCTTCTTTTTGGAATCGCGTTGCTCGGATCGCTGCTTTCGTTGTCGATCTTGCACGCGCGCGAACCGCAAACCTCGCCGTTACCAAAACAAATTCGCGCACGTGATCTCGGGGTTCCGTTCGATGGCATTCCCGGAAAATTTAACGCGATCACCGATGTCGCGGGCGTTGAAGTTGGTTACACGACGCTGATCAGCGGTGAAGGAAAGCTTGAAGTTGGCAAGGGGCCGGTGCGCACCGGAGTGACCGCGATTGTGCCGCGCGGGCGCGGGTCGAACGATCCCGTTTACGCCGGCGTTTTTTCGCTCAACGGCAACGGAGAAATGACCGGCACGGCGTGGATTGAAGAGGGCGGATTTCTAGAAGGCCCGATCGTTCTGACAAACACTCATAGCGTCGGCGTTGCGCGGGACGCGGTTATCGCATGGCGCAACGCGCACGGCGGCGCCGATCCGGAAGGCTTTTCTTGGAGTTTACCGGTCGTGGCCGAGACGTGGGATGGCTGGCTCAACGACATTAATGGTTTCCACGTGAAACCGGAGCACGTCGCGCACGCGCTCGACACCGCGCATGGCGGCGCGATCGAAGAGGGCAGCCTCGGCGGCGGGACGGGAATGATTTGTTACGAATTCAAAGGCGGAAACGGGACGGCCTCGCGCAAGATCGAGATGAAAGACAAGGCGGAAAGTGCTCGTACGTTCACCGTCGGCGTATTTCTACAGGCGAATTTTGGGCGCCGCCCGCAGCTCACCATCGCGGGTGTGCCGATTGGCAAAGAAATTCCAGGCGAGGTTTACAAGAAAGAGACTGGCTCATGCATCGCCGTCGTTGCCACTGACGCGCCGCTATTGCCGCACCAGTTGAAACGGCTCGCGCGCCGTGTCTCGCTTGGGCTCGCGCGCACGGGCACTGTTTCCGGAAACGGTTCCGGCGATTTGTTTATTGCGTTTTCAACGGCGAATCCGAATGCGGCCGACGCCGGCCAGGTTACGCATTCGGTTGAAACAATTCCAAACGATCGCCTCGATCCGATCTTCGCTGCTGTCGTGCAAGCAACCGAGGAAGCGGTCGTGAACGCCTTGGTTGACAACCAAAGCATGACCGGGCGCGACGATCATCACGTCGAGGCTTTACCGCACGATCGGTTGCTCAAATTGATAAAAAGATAGGGCCGG
This sequence comes from Spartobacteria bacterium, assembly GCA_003167365.1. Lineage (GTDB taxonomy): Bacteria > Verrucomicrobiota > Verrucomicrobiia > Chthoniobacterales > UBA10450 > Palsa-1382. Next base: position 46,747 of record PMTM01000010.1, read on the forward strand.
CTTGTAAGCGGGCTGGGATTGGTTTTAGGGACGCCCTACGATAATCACTTCAGCGTGATCTCGCGCATGGTTTTGGTGCCGAGAATTTCGCGGACATCGAGCCGCTTCACGGCGGTGGCGCGGCATTGGTCTTCGGAGCCCATGACCTTCTCGACGATCGGGTCCATTTTGTCGCGCAAGCCGTCGAAGGCGGCCATGTTCGGATACTGCACCAAAATCAGCATGTTGAAATCGTGCGGGCTTGAGGCGTCGCCGGTCATGATTTTGTAATCGAGGATGATTTTCTGTTTTTTCTCTTCGTCGTAAACCGGTTTCAAAGTCTGGCTGAGTTGCTTGAAGTAATCATCGCCCATTCCAGATTTGGTTTTGATCATTGTGACCACCCACACGGGACCTTCGCTATAAACTGAGGCCACGCCGCCGCCCATTTTCGTGGCCGGGCTGGCCGCCGTGGTCGGACTCGTTTGCGCAGAGCAAAGACCGGCCAGTCCTAGAAATAAAACTATGAATATTTTCGTGTTCATGATACGCGGAGCCTGATCAGTCTACGGCGAACACGCGAGACAATTTTGAACGCCGACAGGATGAACAGGAGTTAATTCGATTCTGGAATCCTTGTAATCGGGTAAATCCTGTCTGACCCTAACTCATGAAGACGAAATTGTTCATCGCGCTGTTAGTGGCAGTGTTCGGTTTTGCGCTGAGCACGCGCGGTGCGGAACCGACCGAGAGCACTCCGGCCGAAGCCACCGCAAACGCGCCGATTTTCACCAATTATTCCGACATCAAGTGGACCAAAATTCTTCCCGACCTGGGCGAAAACTCTCCCGAGATCTGCATACTGCACGTCGATCCAAAAACGCAGGCGACGCAATTAATTATTCGCACGCCCAAGGCAATCCATATCCGGAAGCATTGGCACACGGCCAATGAATCGCACGCAATTATCCTCGGCACGGCTTCGTTCGCGTGTGAGGGCGGCAAGCGGATGGAGTTCGGACCCGGATCGTTCAACTATATGCCGGCGAAAATGGTTCATGAAGCATGGTTGCCCGCCGGATCGCTGACCTTTATCACCGTAGATGGCGCGTGGGACATCAATTGGGTCGAAGGCCCTCCGACGTCGGCCGATCTCTCAAGAGCGTATTAGTGGGACATCCGAATCGAACGCAAAAGGAAACCATGAAGGGAAAAACCGCAATTGTTCTGGCGATGCTAATTGCCACACCGGTATTTGCCCAAACAACGCCGGCGATGATGAAAGCGATTGTCATTCATTCGTTCGGCGGGCCGGAGGTTTTGCAGTATGAAGACGCGCCGCGGCCCGAGCCGAAAGAGGATGAAATTTTAATTCGAGTAATGGCAGCGGGCGTGAACCCGGTGGACGCGGCGATTCGTGCCGGTCATATGAGTAGATTCCTCGGCGATAGATTCCCGCTGATTCCTGGAATGGATGTAGCAGGAGTGGTCGAGAAAACCGGAGCCAAGATCACGAAGTTCAAAAAGGGTGATTTGGTTTACGCTTATTTGAGTTTCAAAGAGCAAGGTGGCTATGCGGAATTCGCCATCGCCAGGGAAGACGAGATGGCGCTCAAGCCGAAGGCAATTACTTTTGACGGTGCGGCGGCCGTGCCTCTCGCCGCCACGACGGCGTGGCAGGCACTCATCGACACGGCCAAGATCGAGAAAGGGCAAACAGTTCTTATTCATGGTGGATCGGGCGGAGTGGGACATTTCGCGATTCAGATCGCAAAAGCGCGTGGCGCGAAAGTGATCGCGACCGCATCGACACCAAATCAAGATTTGCTCAAGGAGTTGGGCGCCGATCAGGCAATTGATTACACGACGACAAAGTTCGAGGACGTAGTGAAAAATGTTGATGTTGTCCTCGATGCAGTTCGGGGCGACACACTGGCGCGTTCCTACGGCGTAGTGAAAAAGGGCGGCATCATTGTTTCAATTACTGGCCAACCGGATCAAGCCGAGCTCGATAAGCATGATATTCGCGGTTCGTCATTAATGGCACATCCGGATTCAAAGGTGCTGGAGGAACTGGCGAAATTAATCGAAGCGAAGAAAGTTAAGCCGGTTGTGTCACAGGTCTTGCCGCTGGCCGAAGCGGCGAAAGCGCATGAGCAAATCGCCACGCTTCACACGCGTGGAAAGATTGTGCTCAAAGTCGCGGACGCACCGAAGTAGGAGTTCGCGATTCGTTCCCAGGGAATGAAGGGACTGCTATCGTAAGTTTTGACGCTTCTGCTACGATGTCGTAAGGAAATCTGCCAAGGGGCAATCGGAAAAATGGCCAAGTCGAATTTGCGCTTCTCGTCTCTTTTCGTTTTTGTCTTGGCCGGCTTGCTGGTCTCAGACCGGACCATGTCGGGCGCGCCTCTTCTGCCGGATATTATCATGGAAATCCACGATATCGCGCAGGGAACATCCAGCGGCCAACCCATTCTAAAGTTTTCAACCTGGACAGTGAACGTCGGCGCCGGCCCGCTCGAACTGCGCGCCACGACTACCAACCCTGACGGAAGCCAGAATGTTAATCAGCGAATCTATGATTCGGACGGCGTCAGTTTTACAGATACCTATGCGGGTACGTTCGCGGTCGTGAGCGGCCGCCTTCGTTTCACCGATTCCGCCGACTATTTTCTGAAGGAAGTCACGGCGAATAATGGCGTCGGCGGAATTGTCGGCGCGAATCAGAAAGTATCTTATTGCATCGTCGATTCGTTAAAGTACACCACATCCCCGCCGGGTACTCCCGCCACCGCGCATTACACCACGTGCGGACCGGTCATGGGCATATCAGTCGGATGGGTCGATCTTTACAGTTCAAGCATATCGACCCAGGCGATCGCGCTGACAGGTGTTTCCGACGGGACTTACTGGTTGGAAAACATTGGCGATCCCACCAATCGATTGATGGAGTCCGATGAGACGAATAACACCTACCTCGTGCAGGTCACCATCGCGACCGGTCTTTCGCCAGAGATCAATGTCGTCGGCAACGGACAATCGATTCCCAACAATGATTCGGCGCCAAGTACGAGCGATGGCACGGATTTCGGATCGGTTGACGTGGCGACCGACTCGCTCACGCGAACATTTACGATCCAAAATTCCGGCACCGGGAGCCTGAGTCTTACTGGAGTTCCGAACGTGCAAATTACCGGCGGCAGCGATTTTACCGTAACGCTTCAGCCTGTTTCTCCCGTTCAGATCGACAATCCCACAACAACTTTTCAGATCACGTTTAAACCGAGCAGCCCCGGCCTGAGGACCGCGACGGTCATTATTCCCAGCAACGATGCCAATGAAAGTTCGTATCAGTTTGCAATTCAGGGCAACGGCGTTCCGGACACCGATGGAGATGGTGAAGACGATCTTTCTGAAGCCATCTCCGGGACTGATCCAAATGATCCGAATTCGGTCGTGCGGACCGGCAAGCAGTTGAATATTTCGACGCGGCTTGACGTTCAGACCGGTGACAGCGTCGGGATTGGCGGATTCATCCTTGCCGGCGTTGATCCGAAGAAAGTTTTATTGCGCGCACTCGGCCCATCTCTCGTTGCCGCCGGAGTTCCGGGAGCGTTGTCGGATCCCACTCTGCAATTGCACGATCACACCGGAGCAATCATCGCGTTCGACAATGACTGGAAAGATTCACAACAAACCGAAATCCAAAACACCGGTCTCGCGCCGGGTGACGATCATGAAGCCGCCATCGTGCAAACTCTTTCGCCGGGCGCCTACACTGCGACCGTGCGCGGCAACGGCAACACGACCGGCGTCGGGCTGATCGAAGTGTACGACGTCGATGTAAACGCAAACTCCATCCTTGCCAACATTAGTACGCGCGGTTTCGCCGGCACTGGCGATAACGTCATGATCAGCGGAGAAATTATCGGTGGTGGACTTGGTGCAAATGGCGGAGGCAGCGTAAAGGTCCTGATCCGCGGCTTAGGTCCTTCTTTAGCGCAATTTCAGGTTCCAAACACGTTGTCGGACCCGATGCTCGAACTGCACGACGGGAACGGCGCGATCATTGCATCGAACGACAATTGGAAAGACACTCAGCAATCGGCAATTCAAGCGACCGGTCTTGCGCCGAGTGATGATCGCGAGTCGGCGATCCTGACCATTCTGACCAAAGGCGGCTACACCGCAATTTTGCGCGGGAAAAATAACACGACCGGCATCGCGTTGATCGAAGCCTACAAAGTTCAGTAGATTGCAACGCGCGCTTCGGGATTGAGAGAAGTCGTGTTTCGAGTAAATTGGCGCTGGTGAGAGGGGCGATAAGGTTGTGCAGTGTGCTGCTCACGACAGGCATCGTATGCGGGGCCGAGCAAAGGATGCCGACGGTCAATCGCGCCATGCTTCCAGAGGCGCTGCGAAACGTCCGGCTCGAGCATCTTTCCTCGGGAGCGCTCATGCTCTTGAATCACAACGATCTCGTGCAACCACCAGCCGCCTGGTTTTCGCGCCCGGCACTTGATTCGCAAAGCGGCCAGGCAGCATTAGTCGCATTGGATCCTCGAGTCGGCGCGAATATACGGTTGGGAGATGACCCTTCGGCACTGCCGGCGAACATGCGCGCACAAGCCGAGCCCCATATCGCGCGTTCGCAGGTTAATCCCGACTTCCTGGTGGCGACCTTCCAAGAGGGCCGATTCACCGACGCCGGCTCAGTCGATTGCGGTTACTCGATCAGCAGCAATGGCGGATTAAGTTGGTCGCGCGCGTTGATTCCAAATCTCACGCAAGCATCCGGTGGAACTTATTTTCGCGCGACCGATCCGGTGGCCGGGGTAGATTTGAATGGCAAGATCTACCTCAATACCGAGGGAGCGACCGACGCGAACTTCGTTAATGGCAACATTTTGGTCAGTCGCTCGACAGACGGCGGCGCCACCTTCGGTGCGCCTAGCGTCGTTTATCACCCACCGAACAACAATGTTTTTCCCGATAAGCCCTGGATGGCGATCAATACTTTCTCCGCGGCTCCCAATCCTGGACGAATCGTCGCAACATTCACTTTGTTTAATTCGAGCAGTACCGAGGGTGGACAGATTATCCATGCTTATAGTGACAACAGCGCAGCGAGCTGGAGCGCGGTGGCGTCGGTCGCGACAACAACAAATGCGCAGGGCTCGCAGCCGGTATTTTTGCCTAACGGAAATTTGGTCGTGGTCTATTGGAACTTTGGTTCGGCCGCCGATCCGAATGAGCGATTGGAAGCAGTCATTTCGTCCAATGGCGGCCAGACCTTCGGATCGACGAAATTTATTACGTACGCCGCCGAATACAACGAGCCGAGCATTCGCAGCGGCGGATTTTTGCCTTCAGCCGTGGCCAATCGAACCAATTCAAACATCTACGTCGTTTATCAGACGCTTCTGGCGGGCAATCCAAGGATCGCCTTCACAAAATCTACCGATGGCGGCAATACCTGGAATTCTCCCATTGCGATCAGTGACAACCCTGCTGGCTCTGGCGTTTTCAATCCTGCCATCAACACTTCGCCCGACGGCCAAACCTTGACCGCAGTCTTTTACGATCATCGCGACAATCCGGGCTCAAATGTCCTGGTCGATCTTTACCTCGCGCAATCGTTTGATGGCGGGGCGACCTGGCAGCCGAACATCAGGCTCACCTCCGTTTCGACCGATGCAAGCCTCGCGCCGCTCACCAATGAGGGTTACATGCTCGGGGATTATCAGGGAGTTGCCGAAACGACCAATACGAATGTGCCGGCCGTGCCGGTCTGGGTCGATACGCGGACCGGCAATCCCGATCCGTTCGTCACGCGAATCGGAATTGCACCACAGTTGGACTTCACCAGTTGGGAAGCGGCGCGATTGTCTCTTCATCAAATCAATGACCCGGCGCTCGGTGGCCAGGCCGGCGATGCCGATGCTGACGGAGAGGATAATTTCTCCGAGTTTCAATCGATGACTGATCCAAATGATCCGAATTCGGTCGTGCGGACCGGCAAGCAGTTGAATATTTCGACGCGGCTTGACGTTCAGACCGGCGACGGCGTCGGGATTGGCGGATTCATCCTTACCGGCGTTGATCCGAAGAAAGTTGTGGTGCGCGCGCTTGGACCTTCTCTAACTGGATTGGGAGTTCCGGGAGCGCTGCAAGATCCCACTTTGGAGCTGCACGATCACACCGGAGCAATCATCGCGTTCGACAATGACTGGAAGGATTCACAACAAACCGAAATTCAGAATACCGGTCTTGCGCCCGGTGACGATCGCGAAGCCGCCATCGTGCAAACTCTTTCGCCGGGCGCCTACACTGCGATCGTGCGCGGCAACGGCAACACCACCGGTGTGGGTCTGGTCGAAGTTTATGACGTCGATCCAAATACAAACTCCATACTCGCGAACCTTAGTTCACGAGGTTTTGTCGATACTGGTGACGAGGTCATGATTGGCGGCGAGATTATTGGCCGAGGGATTGGCGTAAATGGCGCAGGAAGCGCCAAGGTTTTAGTTCGCGGTATCGGACCGTCGTTGTCGTCAGCCGGCATTCTCGGCGCGCTTCAGGATCCCACGCTCGAGTTGCACGACGGGAACGGCGCCATCATCGCGTCGAATGATAATTGGAAAGACACTCAGCAATCGGCAATTCAAGCGACCGGTCTTGCGCCAAGTGATGATCGCGAGTCGGCGATCCTGACCATTCTGACCAAAGGC
>PMTM01000008.1 GCA_003167365.1 Spartobacteria bacterium
AAAAAAGGATTGACGATTCTTCCAAAATTTCGTCTTCTTACATTCTTCAGGAAAACTAGAACACGACAAACACAACCTAACATGAAACGAATTATTGGCTCTCTATTTGCCGTTGCTGCATCCGTTGCCCTGGTGAGCTCCGCCTCTGCTCTAACGTGGATCGAAGTTGGTGATGCAGGCCAAAGTATCGCTACATCCCAGACCCCCATACCTACGAATCAGCCCTTGAACAGCATCTTTGGTTCTTTCCTGAGCACGTCAGACGTCGATATTTTTACCATTTTTATTTCCAATCCGGCCCTGTTCTCGGCGACTACGGTTTTGGGCACAAGCACGCTGATAGATACGTCGCTTTCCCTTTTCAATTCGAGCGGTCTACCGGTTTATATGAACGATGATGCCGCCGGTGGCGGCACGATTCAGTCGACGCTGCCCGCGGGGAATGCCCTTGGGCCGCAAACGGCTGGTATTTATTATCTTGCCATCAGTCTTTCGGACAACGAGCCGGTCAACTTCGCCAATCAGCTTCTCTTTGCCTTGGGGGCTTCGACATCTGTGCGCGGACCAAATCCGATTGCCACGGGCCCGCTCGTCAACTGGGATTCGAGCGGCGTGGCGGCTGGTTCCACGATTGGTGCTTACCAAATCAATCTAACCGGCGCGTCGACTGTGCCGGAACCTTCCGTTCCTGCTACATTTATTCTGGGCAGCTTGGTCAGCGCGGGAATATTTTTCGCACGTAAACGCCGCCGCTTTGGCGCGCACTTCTTTCTTAGGGGCGAAAATTTCCCATAAACATTAAAAAAAGCTTGCACTCGTACGGACGATTTCATATCACCGCCGGACTGCGGGGAGTTAGGTAAAAAAAGAAAAATTAACAAAATGAAAAAACATATCTCTGTGATTGGACGCGCGCTTCCTGTTGGAGCGCTCTTTGCACTTCTGGCCAGCTCTGTTTTCGCGACCGACGTTCCTCAAAATCTCGGCAACGGTTTGGACAAATTGGTGGCCAGCAACCTCGCCTTGAAAGCACAAGCGAAGGGTGGCCGGACATCTGCCATCGCGCAGTTTAATGGCTATGCCACTGAAGAGGCCGCGAATGCTGCGGCCAGCGCCATTGCCGATCTCGCGACGAATCGATTTCTCGTGGATATTCATCCGAACGGCCGAGTGCCCTTTCAACAACTTAAAGATACGCTGACTTCGAAGTTCTCGTCGCTCACGATCACAGCGACCGATACGAAGTATCGGGGAGTGGGCATGATCGAGGGTTATATCTCTATCGATGATGTGCCGGCTCTCGCGAATACCTTGGGAGTTACTTCGGTTCAACTGGGCATTAAGCCCTATCATAAGAAGACAGCAGTGCCTATCAGCCCGGTCCAACCGCAGCTCGGTCCAGTCGTTAGCGCGGCTCTTACCTTACTGGGCACAACCTTCGACCAAGGTGTAACTCAGCACCGGGTCGATCAGATTGACCAAATTTATAACCCGGCCGCGTCGTTCAATTACGACGGCAACGGACTCCAGGTTGGATGTCTGTCCGATAGTTTCAGTACCAGTGGTTCTGGGGCAGGTGGAGCCACAGACCAAGCTGCCGGAAATCTGCCAGGCTCGGCCAGTCCTTACAACACAACCCCCGTCGTTAATCTTCAGGATGAACCGGGCGGCACGGATGAAGGCCGCGGCATGTGTCAGATCGTCTATAAGATGGCGCCGAGAGCGAAGCTCGCTTTTGCGACTGCTGATACGGGCGAGCTCGGTTTTGCCAATAACATTCGTGCGCTCGCTGGTTTGGCCGGCTTCACTTATCCCAACCAAACCTTCAAAGCTGACGCGGTTTGTGACGACGTTGGCTACTACGACGAGCCAATCTTTCAAGACGGAATCATCGCGGATGGTATTGACGATGTTGCTGCCGCGGGCGTCTCGTACTTCTCGTCGGCCTCGAACGATATCGGCACAAATGGCTATGCTTCCACTTTCAATGTGGTTCCTAACGGCACCGGACTGACGGCTGCGGCCGGCAATACCGCGCTTGTTGGCACGAACATCAACCTCACCGGCGTGCCGGCAGGTCTGTACGCGGGCGGATTCCACAATTTCAATCCGAATGCCGGCCAACAGGATGTTGCCCAGACGTGGTCTCTTCCGAGCGGCGCGCAGACCGTTGCATTCCAGTGGGACGATCCGTACGATCAAAACACTGCGCCAGTTCTCGATATGCCGGCGATCTACCACAACACGGGATCGATCTTAACAACCACCGGGACACTCGTTACTTACTCGGACGTTCCTGCGCTGACAGCTGGCCAGCTCTATGAGATCCAGGAACACGCCACCAGCGGCAGTTTTGATGGTCAGGTCTACGTGTACGACCCAAGTAACAATCTCATAGTGTTTCAGGACAATGGAATTGATGAAACAGTAAACTTCTATGCACCGGTTACGGGCGTATATACAATTAAGATCGGTGCTTACAGCACAACCACCGGTACCTTTACTGTCGATGTCTATCACGCAGAAGGCTTCACTGGAACGACGATTACATCGAATTGGAGCCTCCTGACGTTCCGCATCGACACCGGCGCGTATATTTCTGCCAGTTCTCTTACGGCAAATACCTTCGCGACGAATGAACCTATCCAATTAGGATCGGTCACGAGACCTAGCGGCCAGACCGGCGTGCAATTTGTCTTTGCTCGTTCGAATATTCCGCCAGCCTCACCACAGCCAGCCAGTCACTTCCGGCTATCGGATCCAGGCAATGGAGCCGGGAGCATTGGGCCGGTGGAATACTTCACCTATGACTCGTTTATGACCGGCGGTCACGACTCTGCTGCGGGGTGCAACGGGATGGCTGCCTACAGTGTTTTCCGCCCGAGTATTCCGGAATCTTATACCTCGCCCGGCCCGGTCATAATCTACTTCGACAAGAGCAATAATCGTTTGGCGACACCAACTATTCGCCTCCAGCCAACCCTCGCGGCGGCGGACGGAGCCAACCAGACTTGGACCGGGGGTGATTCAACCTCGGACGGTGATAGCACGGGAAACTTCTCTGGAACCAGCGCGGCTGGTCCGCACGCGGCTGCCATCGCAGCATTGGTGCTCCAGGCGCACGGCGGTACCGGTTCGGTGACGCCTACGCAGATGACTAGCATCTTAACGCGAAGCACCTTCCTGCATGATCTGGATCCGTGCTATGTCAGTGGCACGGCCAAGGCTGCCAACGGCGGCAAGTTAACGATTACGGTCAACAGCGATAGCAGCACCATCGCCGTGCCGGCTGGAAGCAATCCAGCGATTACTACCGGCGGATTGGGACTTCAGGACGTTAACTCTTGGAACGTTGCTTATGTTGGGCCTGGCTTCCTAACGAGCCTTACCTTCAATCCGTCAGGCACTGCGGCGACCGCAGGTAGCCCGACCAGCGGTAACAACGGCGTGGATGCCACTAACACCTACTTCAGCAACGTTTATCCTGGCATGGTCTTCATGCCGGCGACCAAGGCATTCACCCTTGGCACGTTGACCGGCCTCGTGGCTGCCGACGTGACGGTTCCGCTGAGCACAACGCCTTACACCGGATTCAGTAATCTGGCTCCGCTACCATCTAACGGCACGAGCCAGTTCTGGACGATGGCGATTGGATTCCCGAACGCGAACTTCACTGGTGGTAAGTCGATTCACTTCACCGTGGGTCGTGGCCAGCAGCATTCGTCGACCGTTGGAACCTTCGCATCTCCAACGGGTGGCCTGCCATTCGCGGGTCCAAATAGCGGCACGACAGCGTCTAATCCCACAGCGGATCTCCTCGGTGGCGGCGTGCTGATACCTGAAGGCACGGTTACTACGACCGGCATGGCCTTCAGTGGTACGGTGAGCGATGGGGTGAACTCCTACCCATTCAGTGGGACTTTGAATAACCGAATCGGAAGCGGTTACTCAGTCCAGGACGGCTACGGCTTCATCAATGCGCAAACAGCTGTTTCGGCGCCGATTCAATAACCGGACGCGAAAGTAATTAACAAAACGGCAGGCCGGTTCGCTGGCCTGCCGTTTTTGCTTGTACAACAAAGCGTAGCAAGATCGAAACGTCACCGGATATTCACCTCATCCAATGAAACATGGGAGCGACCGGTGCTGGCCAGCGTCCTGTCGAAGAGTGCAAAAATCGGGATTTGATTATATAAGATCTTGATGACTAAGAAGGCGCCTTTCGCCAATTCGATTGGCTCTCGTTGGATGCGGATTGGCATTTGCGTTTTTTTGGTTGCGCTCACGTGGCTGGTCTTTGGCCAAACCCTTCGGCACGGATTTATCAACTACGACGATCCGGTCTACGTTTATGAAAACCCGGTGGTGACGAGTGGCCTGACTCTGCACGGCATCGGCTGGGCCTTCACCCACAGTCATTCGGGCAACTGGCACCCACTGACATCGATCTCGCACATGCTGGATTGCCAGTTCTACGGACTAAAGGCTGGCGGCCATCATTTCACCAACGTGTTACTGCACACGATTGCGGTGCTCTTGCTCTTTGTCTTGCTCTTACAAATGACAGGCGCACTCTGGCGCAGCGCGTTCGTGGCGGCAGTCTTTGCCATTCATCCCTTGCGCGTGGAATCGGTCGCGTGGATTGCCGAACGCAAGGACGTCTTGAGCGGAGTCTTGTTCATGCTCACGCTGATCGCGTACCTGCGTTACGCGCGTCGTCCCTCACTTGGGCGTTACGCGACGATGTTGGTCTTCTTCGGGTGCGGGCTAATGGCCAAACCGATGTTGGTCACGATCCCGTTTGTTCTATTGTTGTTGGACTATTGGCCGCTCGGCCGACTCGCACAGTCGCCGCCGTCACATTCTAAAACCAAAGCTGCCAATCCTCGGAAAGATTCGCCTCGAATCCGGCAATTGATTTTCGAAAAAATTCCGCTCCTCGCGCTCTCGGCCGGATCGTGCATTGCTACGTTGCTGGTGCAGAGACAGGCCATCGGCTCGGTCAAACATTTTCCACTGGGATTGCGGGCTGGCAACGCGCTCGTCACCTGCATGACCTACATCTGGCAGATGATCTGGCCGGCGGGGTTGGCGCCATTTTATCCATATCCCGGAAGTCGGATGCTGTTTTGGGAAGTTATCTTTGCGAGCGCGGCGCTGGTTGTCATTACCGTTGCGGCGGTCGCTTTGCGGAAAACGCGACCTTACTTAATGACAGGTTGGTTTTGGTACTTGGGAATGCTGGTGCCCGTGATCGGTGTAATTCAGGTAGGCTTGCAAGGACACGCCGACCGCTACACTTATCTGCCCCAAATCGGTTTGTACATTGTGATCGCGTGGGCAATGGTCGATCTTGTTCGTTCCTGGCGATATCGGCGGCAGATTCTGGGCGTCGCAGCTGCGTTGGTAATCGCAGCATTGACCTGGCAAACATGGAATCAGACCTCCTATTGGCACGAGAGCGAATCCCTCTGGAGGCACACGCTCGCGGTGAACTCGGAGGCGGATGTCCCGCACGGGACTCTGGCCGACACTCTTTTCTCCCAGGGCCGCGTGGAGGAAGCGATTCCACATTTCCAAGCGGTCCTGCAATTCGGGCACGAATCGCCGGAAAATCAGAGCCATCTTGGTGTCGCTCTTCTCAAAGGAGGGCGAACAGAGGAAGCGATCCGGCATTTGCGCAGGGTTTTGGAAATGGATCCTGCCTACATCGAGGGTCATTACAATTTGGGGACCGCTCTTCTCCAAAATGGAGAGCTAAACGAAGCGATCGATCATTTCCAATGGGAGCTGCAAATCGAACCGGAGCTCGCGGATGCTCATTTCAATCTTGGCAATGCGTTTCTCAAGCAGGGGCGAGTGGATGAGGCGATTGGCGAATACAAAAAAGGGCTGGAACTCCAGCCTCGGAATTTGGCTGCCTGTTTGAATTTAAGCAGCGCTTTGCTCAGGGAGGGCCAATGGGACGAGGCGGTCGCTTCTTCCGAAAAAGCGCTGGAGATTCAGCCCGCGAATTCGGACGCGCACAATAATCTGGCGGTGGCCATGGCAAAAAAAGGCCGCACGCGCGAAGCGATTTTCCATTGGCAAAAAGCGCTGGAGATTCAGCCGGACAAAGTCGGTAGCCAGGTTTCTCTGGCGCGGGTGCTGGCAACCTCTCCAGACGATTCAATCCGCGACGGCGTTCGGGCGGTGAATCTGGCCGAGCAAGCGCTTAAGCTTTCTGGAGGAAGAAGTCCTGCCATTCTGCAAACGCTGGCCGCAGCCTACGCCGAGACGGGACAGTTTGCCCGGGCGGTTGAAACCGCCCGAAGGGCGTTGGAGCTAACCACTGTTCAAGGCAACACCCCCCTGGCGGAAGCGCTCCAAAAGGAGATCGCCCTATACCAGGCGGGTTCGCCTTACCACGAAACGCCAAAGTAGTTGTCGCTCTCACTCGGAGCAAAGTTTCGCGGACAGGCGACCAGTCCTGTTCTCCGTGAAGTTTGACGGCACGCATTCATGAGATCATATTTTGCGCGCTTTCGATTGCAGGGCGGGCGCACCGCCTGCCGTAATAATTACGGCAACCCGCTTGAGGTGAGTTGCCCTGCAATCACGAGAATTTCCCATGGATAAAATCCGCAACATCGCCATTATTGCGCACGTCGATCACGGCAAGACTACGCTCGTCGATCAATTGTTGCGGCAATCGGGCACGTTTCGCTCCAATCAAAAGATTGAGGAACGCGTGATGGATTCGATGGATCTCGAACGGGAAAAGGGAATCACGATTCGCGCGAAGAACGCTGCGTTCCATTGGAAAGATTATCGCATCAATATCGTCGACACACCTGGTCATGCCGATTTCGGCGGTGAAGTCGAGCGGATCATGAAGATGGTCGACGGCGTCCTGCTCGTGGTGGACGCACACGACGGTCCACAAGCGCAGACGCGCTTTGTCTTGCGCAAGGCGATGGAAAATCGCGTAAGACCGATCGTCGTCATTAACAAGATCGACAGGGAAAATGCGCGTCCGCACAAAGTGCTCGATATGGTGTTCGATCTCTTCGTCGAACTAAAAGCCACCGACGAGCAGCTCGATTTCCCGGTCATTTACGCGAGCGCGAAAGATGGATTTGCCATGCGCGAGTTGCATGACAATAGCGAGGACATGACCCCGCTTTTTCAAGCCATCGTCGAGCATGTTCCGCCGCCTACAGTCTCCGACGATCCGTTTTTCCAAATGCTCGTGTCGAATCTACACTACAGCGATTATCTTGGCCGAATCGCGTTGGGTCGCATCGTTAGCGGACGTGTATCGGTGGGCGACTCCATTGTGTGCATTCATCGCGATCAACGTCGAGAGCGCGCCACTGTAACTACGCTTTTCACTTATGAAGGGCTCCAGCAAGTTGAGACCAAGCACGCGAATGCCGGCGAGATCATTGGCCTTACCGGTTTCGAGGATGTTTACATCGGCGAAACTCTGACTGATCGCGAGGAACGCGCTCCTTTACAGTTTGTGGATATTGATCCGCCGACCATACGGATGCGCATTCTGGTGAACGATTCACCGTTCGCCGGTCGGGAGGGAAAATTTGTTACCGCGCGACATATCAAAGAACGGTTGGTGCGCGAGACGCGTGGAAATGTATCGCTGCAGGTGAACGATACCGACACGGCCGGTGCGTTCGAAATCAATGCCCGCGGCGAGATGCAGATCGCCATTCTGGTTGAACAGATGAGGCGCGAAGGTTACGAAGTGATGGTTTCCCGTCCGGAAGTAATTTTCCATCATGAGAACGGCGACCTGCTCGAACCGATCGAGAATCTATATGTCGATCTTCCGGCGGAGAACCTTGGCGACGTTGTCCAATCGCTGGCGGCGCGCAAGGGCGAGATCGTGCACATGGATCATCACACCACGCGAGTTTCGGTTGAAGCGATTATTCCCACGCGGGGCCTAATTGGGTTCGAAACCGACTTGGTGAACCTGACGCGCGGCGAAGGCTTGATGAGTCATCTGTTTCGCGAGTACGCGCCTTTTAGAGGCGAGATCGAGGGACGCAATCGCGGCGTCATGGTCTCGATGGAAGCGGGCACCAGCACCGCTTACGCACTGAATAACATTCAAGAACGCGGACGGATATTCATCGGGCCGCAGGAAGATGTTTATACCGGAATGATCGTCGGTGAAAATGCGCGGCCGGAAGACTTGCCGGTCAATCCCTGCAAAGCGAAACACCTTACGAACATGAGATCGCAAGGTGATGGTAAAGGCATTCAACTCGAAGCGCCATTGCGGATGAGTCTCGAACGCGCCATTGAGTACATCGGTATCGACGAATACGTGGAAGCGACACCGAAATCGCTCCGCTTGCGCAAGCGGATTCTGGATGCGACGGCCCGAAAACGCGCTCCGGTTGCTGTTTGACAAAAATGCTCACTCGCACTTGAATATTCCTCGTTAGTTCGCCTCCTCGCCAGCCATTCGCTCGCGAGGTCGCATCTCGAATCTAACTCTTTTTGTTATCAGTTTTCTGGTCAGGAATAATTAACTCTGCACCGTTATGTCGGGACATAGCAAATGGTCGAAGGTCAAGCGTTTCAAGGGAGCGATCGACACGAAACGCGGTCAGATCTTCAGCAAGTTGTCGAAGGAAATTTCCATCGCCGCAAAAACCGGCGGGGGCGATCCCGATGGCAATCCGCGTTTACGCAGTGCGATCCAGACCGCGCGCGCGCAGAGCATGCCGAACGACAACGTCGAGCGCGCGATCAAGCGCGGCACTGGCGAAGGAAGCGAAGCGCAGCATTTCGATGAGATTGTTTACGAGGGCTACGGACCGGGCGGTGTGGCGGTGATTGTCGAAGCGGCCACCGACAACAAGAACCGGACTGCGGCCGAGATTCGGAGCATCTTCAGCAAGAACGACGGCAATCTGGCTACGACCGGAAGCGTTTCATATATGTTCCATAGGAAGGGACAAATAACCGTTCCTCGCGGAACAATTGTGGAAGATCGGATTTTGGAGCTGGCCCTCGAGGCCGGAGCCGAAGAGTTGACAACCGAGGAGGATGAGTATGTTATTACCACTTCCCATGATCAGCTCTACGCCGTAGCTGATGCGCTCAAAAAAGCGGGCGTAACGACCGATGGGCAAAAGTTTACGTTCATTCCCGATACGACTATCCCGATTGCCGACGAGGCGGTCGCGCGGCAGATCATGCGCCTGTGCGATGCCCTCGAGGAAGATGATGACGTGCAAAACGTCTATTCGAATCTAGACATTCCCGACGAATTGCTGGCCCGGTTGCCGGCCTAGAAGATTGCTTTTGAGATTTTGCGACGTGCGCTCGCCGCGGCGAGCGACAAGCCCCTTTTGATTATGAACGAAGAGAACCAAAACCAGCCACCGCTGGAAGCGGGATCGACTGCTGCTTCCGATCAGCGTGCTCGCCGTCCGCGACGGCGTTATCCGCGACGGCGCTTCTACAATCGTGGCGAGCGCAGCGACAATTCCAATTCATCCTACGATGATCAGCGGGGCGGCTCGCCCGATCCCGCAACCGCCACGGCTGAACCGGGAAGCCCGGAAGCGCTTGCGCAAGATCGGCAATTGCCAGGCGAAGCCGAAAACGGCGACCAGGTTCAGCGCGAACCGGAATTTGGCGAAGGCATCATCGAGATTTCCGGGAAAGGATTTGGTTTCCTCCGCGACGCGAAACGCAATTTCATTCAGACGCCCCAGGATATCTTCGTAACGCCCGAAACGGTGCGGCGTTTTGCTTTGCGCGACGGAATGTGGATTTACGGCGAAACCCGCCGGGGCAATCGCGGCCCACAATTGACCAAATTGCTGACGATTAACGGCGAAGAGCCGACAAAATATCAGGGACTCCGGCCGTTTGAGGAACTCACGACAATCAATCCAAACAAACGGATCAAACTTGAGACGGTGCCGGATCGATACACGACCCGGATCATGGATTTGATGACTCCGCTCGGCATGGGCCAGCGCGGCCTCATCGTCGCGCCGCCGCGCACGGGCAAAACCACATTGCTTCATCACATCGCGGACGCCGTCGTCAAGAATCATCCGGACATGAAGTTGATCATTCTTCTGGTCGACGAGCGGCCCGAAGAAGTGACCGATTTCCGGCGTTCACATCCCAAGTCCGAGATCATTGCCAGTTCGAACGACAGCGACATTAAAAGTCACACTCGCATTGCCCAACTCGCGATCGAACGGGCGAAACGGCTCGTCGAAGCCGGCCAGCATGTTTTCATCCTGCTCGACTCGATTACGCGAACGGCCCGCGCTTTCAACAACGCGATGGGCGGTGGCGGTCGCACCATGAGCGGTGGCATCGATGCGCGGGCGATGGAAATTCCGAGAAAAATTTTCGCAGCCGCGCGCAACACCGAAGAAGCGGGGTCGCTTACCATTGTCGCCACTGCGTTGATCGAAACCGGCAGCCGCATGGACGAGCTCATCTTTCAGGAATTCAAAGGCACCGGAAACATGGAAATGGTTTTGGATCGGAAGATTAGCGATCAGCGCATCTATCCCGCGATCGACATTTTCCTGTCCGGAACGCGCCGTGAAGAACTACTGCTGCAGGCGTGGGAATTAGAGAAAATCAATCTGATTCGCCGCGGACTGGCCGGGCACAAACCGGAAGAAGCGATCCAGCGCTTGTTGATGTTCGTGAAGAAATTTCCAACCAACACCCAGATGTTGAAGGAGATTCCGGGCTAGTATTTGTAATTGGCGGTGTCATTCCGAACGAAGCGAGAGCCCTCACAAGCCAGCGACGATCTTCGCGAGATATTTCGTTCCATTTAGGACGCAGGATTCTTTCTGCCCGCCTATCGTTTCGAGATAGACTATGCCGACAAGAACGCGCCATCCTCATGCGTCCACGCAGGCTGTTTAGACTAATTCTCGGGCGAACGCGCGCTACTCCCGGAGAATTGAGCACGCCGGAAATTCACCGTGCGATTTTGCGCGCCATCGAACATTCGACGCCGCAAGTCCTGTCAGGTGATTATCTGGATGTTGGGAGCGGAGCCGGCAGACTCCTGCAGCTAATCGCCGCGCGCTATGGCGTTCGTTCCTTCGCGTGCGATTACACGGATCGGTTGATGAACGTGCAGGGCCAGCCGGTGGACATTGTCGATCTTAACCACGATCCACTGCCTTATGTGGACAATCGGTTCGTGCTGGTCACCTGCGCCGAAACTATTGAGCACCTCGAGCGTTACCGTGAAACGCTTCGCGAAATCCATCGCGTCTTAAAACCGGGCGGGATCGCTGTTATTTCAACACCAAATGTACTCAATCTCCGCTCGCGCGTGCACTATCTGACGTTCGGATTCCCGTCTCTCTTCGGTCCACTCGCGGTTGGCGAGCAGGACGTGCACAGTCCGCGCGGGCACATTAACCCTGTCGGTTGGTTTTATCTCGCGCACGCCCTTTTGGATGCAGGTTTTGTCGATATCAAACTCAGCGTCGATCATTATCAGCGTCGCTCGTTCATCTCGCTCTTGTTTCTATTGTTGCCGATCCGTCTCGCCGCGCTGTATGCCTATCACCGCGAGTTGAGAAAATATCGCACGATCAACGCGCAGAATGAGTGGGCCGTGCGTAAAATCAATTCCCGCGACATCCTGCTGGGCCGCACGCTCATAGTGACAGCACGAAAGACGCAATGAGAAATCGACCTCAACCCGGGTGGGAGCTTCTTCCGCTGGAGGAAAAGGAAAAACGCACCTCGCTCGATCCACTCTTTAAATGGATCGCTTTTGTCATGGACGATTTTCTGCGAATCCCAGGAACGAAACTTTGGTTCGGCTTGATCCGATCATCGGGTTGCTGCCGGGGATCGGCGACACCGCCTCGGCAATTATTTCTGTTCTCGCGCTTATCGTTGCGGCGCGCCGCGGCATTCCGAAAATTCTGCTCGCGCGGATGTCGTTGAACATTTTGATTAACGAACTCGTCGGAATCGTCCCCGGCGTCGGCGATGCCTTTTCATTCTGGTTCAAATCGAACGCGCGTAATTATGAGCTGCTTAACAATTATTCCGTTGTCCCCGGTCGCTCGAGAAAAAGCGATTGGATTTTTATGATCGCCGTCCTGGCTTTACTCTTCGTTATTGTGTTCGCGGGACTTCTTGTCAGTTTTCTGGTCCTGCAGCAGATCGGAAAATTTGTCGCCGGCAGAAGTTAACGGGTCGCAGTCTTGGCGTACCCCTCGTAAAGGCGATGAATCGCTTTCCGCGCATCGACATATTCTTTCGCAAACACATCGACATTTTCGCAGCCGAGCCGGCGAGCTAACTTTTCTTGTTCTCTGGAATCGGTCGGCAATGTCGAAACATTTTTGATGTCCCAACGCCGCAGAACGACTTCGCAACGCCGCAGAAACTCATAATTCTGTTTCGCAATCTCTGCTTCGTCCGTTGAAATTACATTGCCATTCCGCAATGCATTTAGCGCGTCGCCCCAGTTCGGGTTCCATATCCCGGCCCGCATTTGCAGCGCTTGCACGAAAAATTCCGCTTCGATCATTCCACCTTCGCCGGTCTTGAAATCCAGGAAATCCGAGCCGGAACCTCGTTCGCGCCGGATTCTTGTGAGCATATTGTCGATCTTGTCGAAAAGATCGGATTGTCGGCCAGCCTCGCGCCAAATGTTTTGTACCATGTCAATGTATGGTTGCTGCAGCGGGCCGGCGATCGGTCGCGCGCGGGTCAACGCCTGGATTTCCCAAGGCTGCGCGCGCTGACGATAATAAGTTTCGTAACCGTCTAGAGGAGAAATGAGCGGGCCCTTTTCGCCATCCGGGCGAAGACGCGCGTCCAACACCGAGATATTTCCTTCAGCGCTGGATTGCGCCATCGCCACCATGAGATTCTGGGAGGCTCGAATATCGTCACCAACAAAAAGAACATCGAGATCAGCCCCGTAGTTTAGTTCGCGTCCGCCAAATTTTCCGAGGGCAATAATCGTGATCCCGTCTCCACCCAGAAGATTCCTCAAGAAAAGCAGGCAGGCCTCCGCCAACACGGAAAGTTCGGTGAACAACGCCGGAGGATCGACCAGCCTCAGAACATCGCGCAACATGATCCGCAGCAACTGAGTTTGTCGATAGGCACGGACTGGATTGAGCGCTTCTCGCTTGGCGCCGCAAGAATTGAGACGGCGCAAATGTTGTTCTAAAGAAATCGAAGCATCGATGTTCTCATCACGCGTAATTTCTTCCAGCAACTGCGGCCGCCGGATGAGTAGGTCTCCGGCAAAACGGCTGGCGTCGAATGTTTTTACGATCAAGTCGAGCAGTCGCGGATTTGTTACGAGCAACTCGAAAAGCAAACTCCGCAGACCATAGGCTTCAACAAAGCGGACGAATTGATTGAGCGTGGCGTCCGGATCGGTTGCTTTGGTCAGAGCATCAAGCAGGACCGGCCGAAGCTTGCGAAACACTTGACGGGTGCGCGGAGCGATATGGAAGGTCGTTGCCCCCGTGGCTAAATCGCTCAACGCCTTTGTCGCGCGTTGCTCGTCACTGAAAATGGTCAGGTCGACGGTGCTTGATTCTTGCGTCTTTTCCGAGATGATGCGCGCGAAGATCGAGCGAACCTTTTGCATCTGTTCTTTCAGCGCGGACGTAAATAGATCGCTCGATGAGAAGCCGAGACTTAAAGCCAGCCGTCGCAAGGCTGCCGGCTCGTGCGGCACGGTGTGAATCTGTTGCTCGGTTTCAATTTGCAAGCGGTGCTCCGTGCACCGCAGGAATCGGTAGGCCCGGTCAAGATCGAGGACTTCGCTTCGCGGAATCAATTGAAGCTGGGCCAGCGCCCGAAGCGCCTCCAGCGTGCTCGGTTCTTGCAAGAAAGCCTGGCGTGAGCCGTGAATAAACTGAAGGGCCTGCACGACAAATTCGATCTCGCGAATGCCGCCGACACCAAGCTTGACGTCGCGCTCGAGATTTTCCCGTCCGACAACATCGCGCTCGATGCGTCTCTTGATGCTTGCGATCTCGTCGAGAAGATCGGGCGTTGGGTTTCTTGGATAAATGAAGGGTTGATGCTGCCGTAGAAACTCGTAAGCAAGCTCGCGACTGCCGCTGACCCCACGTGCTTTGATCAACGCGAGCCGCTCCCAAGTTTCGCCGAAGCCGGCATAATAATTTTCCATGCTTTCCAATGAACGTGCCAGAGGCCCGGCGGATCCTTCTGGTCGGAGGCGAAGATCGACGCGAAAAAGAGCGCCTTCGGAGTCTGGCGTCGAAAACGTTTCGAGAATTTGTTTGCCCAGGCGATTGAACCATTCGTGGTACGATCCACGCGGCGAAAGTTCCCCTTCCTCGCTATAAATGAAAAGAAGATCGACGTCGGAACTATGATTGAGCTCGCGTCCGCCCAGTTTGCCGAGGGCCAGAATTGTAAACTCAGCGGAGGGAGATCCGAAGCGGTTGCGAAATTCCGTATTCCAATGTTCGAAAACTTCGATCAAACAAATCTCCGCGAGTTGCGATAACTCGAGAGTGGTTTCCTCGAGCGGCGCGGCGCTCGCGAGTTCGCGCAGAGCGATTCGGGTCATCTGGCGGCCTTTCCAACGGCGCAAAGAGCGAAAGTTGTTGGCTGCGATATCGCCATCGCTCCACGATTGAAGGTCAGCGCGCATTCGGCCAAAGCCGCGGCGGCCCGCGCAAACGTCGAGTTGAGCGAGCCAGCGCAAGGCATCCGGGTCTTGCGCAAGACGAGACGCACAAACGCTCGAGACGGCGAGAAGATGCAGAAGCGCCGCTTCGCCTAGCGGAAAACTCTCGATTAGATCGGCGATCGACGGGACGGATGGCGGCCAGACATCGCGCAGTTGCAGGAGCGCGCTTTCAACTTGCGGGGGATGAAGCGACGCCGCTGCCTTTTCTTGAATCCAACACGCGTGGCGATCCATCAACGCGGAAGATGCCGCGAAATCAACAGAAGACCAATTGCGACTAACGCGACTGAGATTCGAGAATTTTTTCGCGGCCCCTGGCCAGAATGCGCCGTTCGGCTCGCGTGAGGCTTTTGAGGCCGGCGCGCGAAATTTTTTCGAGTAAAGGGTCGATTTCCTCGACCATGAACTGTTCGGCGTCCATCTGCTGGTAACGTTCGGCCGAGGCGCGGCGTTGCGAAATAATTCGCTGCAAGATCGATGGCCGTCCAAATCCTAAAAGATGTGCGTAAAGCCATCCGGCCGCACACCCGCCGAGATAGGCGCTGTGAACCACCGTGCCTCCGCGATCGATACAAACCAATATCAACGCCAGGACAAACGCTCCGGAGGCGAGATGCTTCGCTTTCAAGCGCAGCGGCACTACGAAAAACACGGTCGAAGTGAGTTCCAGTTCCGGAAGAATGGTCGCGTAAGCGACGAGCACGGCCGCGACGCCACCCGAAGCGGCAAACAGCACGCAGCCGGAGGGCATGAGAAAAAGATGGCCGAGTTCTCCGGCAAACGATCCGGCCAGATAAAGATAAAGAAAATGCCGTTGGCCAAGAATCGTCTCGAGATCGCGTCCCAAAACAAAGAGAATGAGCATGTTTCCAAGCAAATGCCACGGCCCGTTATGCAGAAGCGGGGCGATGACAAACTGCCAGGTGTAGGCGTCGCGCACGCCGTTGTCGCTTATTCCAAGATAATCGCGACTGAAACCCGGCCGATATGTTTCGAGGAAAAGTTGCGTTACGAAAACCGCTACGTTGAGCCCGAGCAATGTGAGCAGGACAAAGCGCGATTGCTGGGTCCAGCGCCGGGTGAAGGTGAGCTGCTTTCGCCCGGATAAACGCATTACGAAAGAGTATCGCAACGCGTTCGAATTGTCGATGTTTTAGACAGGTGCTAGGACGCGAAGCGAGCGTTTTTGCACGCTAAACTCGACCGGGCAATTGCCAACCAGCTCGCCATCCAGCTCCACTGGGACCGCTTGGTCGCTCGACACGCGCAACTGGCGAGTCTGGAAGTATTCGACCTCAGAAGTCCGAATCTCGGAACTGAACAGCACATTCTGAAGATACTTGATGATTTCCAGATAACCGAGCCGCTTGAATGCAACGACGTCGAGCAAACCGTCGTCGATTACGGCGTGTTTGAAAAAAGGAAATGGCCCGCCGTAGAGACGTCCATTTCCAACGAGCACGAAGGAGCCTTCATCGATCGAAGCGTTTTCAGATTCAATAAAGAGACGCGGCGGCACCCGGGCGGCGATCTTCGCCGCGTGAATAAGATAACTTAGCGGCCCAAAGCTGCGTTTTAGGGCAAAGCTAGTTTCCTTTACAACTTGTGCATCGAGTCCCACCCCGGCGAGTTGCGCGAAATGTTTTCCATTCGCGCTGGGAAGATCGACGAGGCGGGTATTTCCACCTTTAATAATATTCCAGCAAAGTCCCAAATTGTGTGTGGGCAGGCCGAGTTCCGTGGCGAAAACATTCATGGTCCCGATTGGCAGAAGACCGAGGATGGCGTCGCTCCCGGCCAGACCGTTAACCACTTCGTGGATGGTGCCGTCGCCACCGGCCGCGACAATTCTCTCGAATCCCTCGTGCGCGGCGCGACGTGCCAACGCTTCGGCTTCGCCCGAGCGCGAAGTTTCGCAGATGACACTCCCGCGGGCGACCGATTCAACGCGCGTCCGCTGGCGCCTTGCCCGCGCGCCGCGCGCGGCAGGATTCAAGATAACCAACGTGCTATTCATTTCGTTCGCCAAGAGGCTTTAATCTTTTCTTCAAACTCGGTCTGCGTAACATCTCCGCGTGCGAAAACTCAAACAAATCGTCATGATTGTCCTTGGGGCGTTCTTGGCCCTGGCGGCAGTCGTCTTGCTCGGGGTGAATTTGTATGTGCAATCGCAAGGTACACAAACACGAATTCAGCAGGAACTCAGCCAGCGTCTCGGAACGCCCCTCAATGTTCGGCGCATCAGTGTGACTCCTTGGGGCGGTCTTAAGCTGAGCGGCATTACCATTCCGCAAATCTCGGGGCCGGTATCCAGTAATTTTCTGGAAGCCAGCGCGTTTCGGCTTCGAATTAGTTTCCTTTCACTTTTCTCGCGGCGCTTGGTGATCAAAGAAGTATCGCTAGCCGATCCTCGTGTGATTTGGTCGCAAGATGCGGACGGCAAATGGAGGTTGCCTGGCTCGGCCGAACGAGAAAGTTCGCGTGCGCCGATCACCGAGGTTCCCGTCGCGGAACCATCTCCTGCAATTGTGACCACCGGGCCGTCCGCTCCAATTCAAGCATCTCCAACTATCGCGCAAGAGGCCCAGCCAAGTCGTGAAACCGTAGACGAGCATGCGACCGCTCGATTCGTTCCGGAGATTCAAGGCATCAACGTGCGTCGCGGCAACTTTCGATTCCTGGATCAATCCGGAAACTTCGTTGCCAGTTTCGAGGGCCTGCAATTTCGTTCCACCATCCGCAGCGGCGTGGATCTGCGCGGAAATGCGAACGTGGCGAGAATCTCGTTACGCGACCGGTTCTTTCTCGATGGAATGCATTCCACGCTTCACTATGACCCTACGGAATTGGATTTGTCACAAATATTTTCGCATGCGGGGGGCGGCGATGTCACCGGTCGCTTCGTTATGCAACCGCAAGCGGAAGATTCACCGTTTAATGTGGCCGTAAGATTTCGAAATGTGGAAGCCGACCAGATAATTGCGGAAGCGGGCGGTCCGAAAGACGTCGTTCGGGGGAAATTGGAAGGAAATTTTGAAGCGACTGGTAAGATTGCCGATCCCAATGCGCTTACCGGAACCGGAGAGATTTTATTGCAAAACGGACAGTTGCAGCAATACAGCTTGCTCGCGGCTCTCGGTCAAATCTTGCAGATCGAAGAACTAACCCAGCTGCATCTCGAACAAGCCGAAGCGAAGTATCATATCAACTCGGGCGTAGTTACAGTCGATGAGCTAATCTTGCGGTCACCGAACGTGCGCCTTTCCGCCAAAGGCACGATCGCTTTCGACGGAAAACTGCGCCTCGAATCTCAGCTCGCCATCAACGACAAGATCCGCAATCAACTCTTTAAGCCGATTCGCGCGAATTTCGAACCATTGAGCGAGTCTGGTTATTACGCGGTGGATTTCGAAGTTAGCGGCACGATCGATCGGCCAAAATCGAACCTGGTCGAAAAAGTCGTGGGCCGGGATCTGAAAGATTTCGGCAGCAGCGTGATCAACAGTCTCCTAGGAGGCGGAAAGAGCGACCGCCAGCGAAAGAAGAAATCGGGTGACATTTCCCCAACGCAATCCCCGTTGCCATCCGCCGCGCCTTCAGCAACACAATCCGAAGCCGCCTCCTCTCCGGCTGCATCGCCATGAGAGTCATCGCCGGATCCGCCGGCGGGATTCAATTGCACGTTCCGAAACGCGGCGTCCGGCCGACCATGGACCGCGTGAAAGCGGCAATCTTCTCCAGTTTGGGCAACGCCGTAAGCGATGCGCATGTTCTCGATCTTTTTGCCGGAAGCGGCGCGTTGGGGATCGAAGCGTTGAGTCGAGGCGCGGCGTCTGTTTTTTTCGTGGACGAAGATCGGCAATCGATCGCAGCGATCGAGAAAAATCTCGGAAAAGCAAGGTTTCAAGCGCGAGTGCGCGAGCAGGACGTGTTTGAATTTCTAAAGCGCTTTTCTTCACCCGAGAGATTCGAAATCATCTTCGCCGATCCGCCCTACGAAAAAACCAAATCCGGCGAGCATTTTACCGAAAAACTCTTGTCGAATGAAATCTTGCCGCAATTGCTCGAGCCGGACGGAGTCTTCATTTTGGAAAAGCTTCCGGCTGAGGAGATTCCAATGACGAAATTTTGGGAAATCCGTCGCAGCAAACGCTACGGTTCGACGGAAGTTCTATTTCTGCGACTGGCGACTGCAACGACGAAGACAGTTTGATGCGCTTCATTTATAATCTGCTTTGGCCATTCGGTCTCTTGCTGTTCCTGCCCGGATACATCGTGAAAATGATCCGCCGGGGGGGCTATCGTGAAAAATTCGGGCAGCGCCTCGGACTGTACGATGCCGATGTGCGCCGTAAACTGGCGAAGCAGGGATCGACCTGGTTGCACGGGGTGAGCGTGGGCGAAGTTGCTATCGCGCTAAAACTCGCTTCGCAATTGCAGGCACTCGAACCGGAACTGCAATGCGTTTTGACGACCACAACCACGACCGGATTTGCCTTCGCGAAGAAAAATGCTCCGCACTGGATCGAGGTCGTGTACACACCGCTCGATTTTTGGCCGATCATGCGACGCGCTTTCTCTGTAATTCGGCCGGGGCGGATCATTTTGATTGAAGCGGAAGTGTGGCCGAATCTCGCCGCCGAAGCTGATGCGCGCAGGATCCCGATTGCCCTCGTGAATGCGCGGCTGTCTCCGAGATCGGAAAAAAGATTTCTGCGGTTTCGGTTTGTCGTCGCGCCGATTTTCCGGCTTCTCGACTTGGTGTGCGTGCAGGAGCCGGGGAATGTCGAACAATGGACGGCGCTGGGCGTTGACCGCGCGCGCATTCGCCATGTCGGCAGCATCAAGTACGATCCCGCGGATGTGCAGATCGAGTTTGGGGCGGCAGAAGGAATTCTTCGCCAACTTAAAATCGATAAGAATCGTCCAATTATTCTCGGTGGAAGCACCCACGCCGGCGAAGAGGAAGTGCTCGGGAAAATATTTCGCGATTTGCGCGATGAATTCCCGGGATTGTTCTTGATTGTCGCGCCGCGTCACGCCGAGCGCGCCGGCGAAGTGTACCGCGCGCTGGAACGCCTCGATCTGCGAGTCGCGCGGCGGAGTGCGATTTCACCGAACAGCGTTGAGTTTGATTGCTTGGTTATCGATACCACGGGCGAACTGCGAAATTGGTATTCAGTCGCGACCATTGTTTTCATGGGGAAAAGCTTAACCGCACACGGCGGACAGAATCCAGTCGAGGCGATTCTTGCGGCAAAGCCGGTGGCGTTTGGTCCGAACATGGAAAACTTTGCCGCGCTCGCATACACACTTGTGAAAGAGACCGGCGCGATTCAAGTGAATTCGGTGGACGAATTACGACGAGCTATTGTCGATCTTCTGCGCGATTCGGAACAGCGCGAGCGACTTGTCCGGAATGCACGCATGGTGGTCGATGCGCATCACGGCGCGACCGCGCGGACGGCGGCACTGATCGTCGATCTTGTCCCGAATTAATTGCAATTGGCCGGGTTGTATCCGGCAATTTGCCTTGCGCGACGAATCCTAAATCCGATATTGCCCGGCTTTTGTGAGACCCTATCGTCCAGAGGCCTAGGACACCGCCCTTTCACGGCGGTAACACGGGTTCGAATCCCGTTAGGGTCGCCATTTATCTTCATAGGTAAATCGGGCGAATAATGCCCACTTTCAGATTTGACGTGACAGAAACGTGACAAATCTTCAAGATCGGCCGCGTGAAATCGAAACGCATCGAAGTCAAAGAGGGGAGCGTTTCTGTTCCCATTTACCGGTTTTCTGATGGAAGATTTTGCGTCGACACGCTCGTTGGAAAAAAGCGGAAGCGAATCACCCGCGCCTCACTCGACGCGGCCAAGATCGAAGCGCGGAAGCTGATCGCGCAGATCGCTTCGGGCCGCGCCCATGAGGAGCGAATGACGCTCGCAGAAGTCGAGGATTACCGCCTCGCGAAGAACAAGGTGGCTCCATTCGGTATGTCACTGCTCAGCGCTGTGGAGGAATGGATCGCCGGACGGGGCAAGACGCAGCGCATCATTTCCAAAACGGTGGCCGAAGTTGTCGAGGAGTTCCTCACATCGAAGCGTGTCGAGGGCGTGAGTTTTTTCCACTTGGAAGATCGGAAATACCGGATGAACAAATTCGCCGCTGCATTCCCAGGCCGCATCGATCAAATCAGCACCCACGAAATTGAGGTTTGGTTGAATGGCCTCGAAATCAGCGGGCGCACGCGCAACAACTACCGCAATGCGGTCCTGCAACTCTTCCGCTACGCGCGCGGCAAGCGTTATCTGCCGCGGAATGAGCCGACTGTGGTCGAGGATGTGGCGTCGGCGAGTCCGGCTGAGGGTGCGATTCAGATCTACACGCCTCAGGAGCTGCGCTTGCTGCTCTCCCATGCTCCCGAGAAACTGCTGCCGTTCTTCGCGATCGGTGCATTCTCGGGCCTCCGCAGCCAGGAAATTATGCGGCTCGATTGGAGCGACATCCGGTTCGAGCAAGGCTTCATCGAAGTCGCTGCGGCGAAGGCGAAGACAGCCTCTCGGCGTCTCGCACCACTCCTCCCTGCGCTTGCTGCCTGGCTGTTGCCACTGCGCCAGAAATCAGGTCACGTTGTCGGCTACACGCGCAACGACATGCTCTGCGAAGCGCGGCAGCGGTTCTGCAAGGGCGGCATCAAAGTGCGCGATGAGCTGTTTCAATTCACGTGGAAACCGAATGCGCTCCGGCACAGTTACGCGAGCTACAGGCTGGCGGATATCAAAGACGCCGCGCGGGTCGCGCTGGAGATGGGTAACTCGCCGGCAATGCTGTTCCGCAACTACCGCGAGCTCGTCACCGAACAGCAAGCAACCGCGTGGTTCGGCGTGCTACCGGAAACGGAAAAACGCGCAGAAAGCAGGTCCGAAGAAAGTGCACAGCGAGCCGCTTAGTTGCGTTTCTTGATCAGGAACTCCTCCATAAATGCGACGAGTTCCTGAAGGCGATAGCGCACCAGATGTGAACTGACTTTGCGTGGATGGAGATAACCGAGTCGCACCCATTCCTTGAACTGCGATTCACCGACAGAGAGAAATTTACACGCGCCTTTGAGATCGAGATAGCCGCTGAAGTCATTGATTCGCGAAAGCTGTTTTTCGACAGCCTCACTGACCGCGCGAATCAGCAACTCGTCTGGGATTTCAACACGCAACATATTCGCTATTCGCACAGCACGTTGACCATCCGGCGCGTCCGATCTTTCATGCAGGCAGCGTAGTTCAATGCGGCTGTCTGCCTGCGCTTATCTCGGCGCAGCTTCCGGTTCACCATCGAAACAGTGAGGGTCGCTTCGATCGCTTCTTTTCGCACCAACAAACGTCCGTTGCGCGAGAGATCTTGTGTTCTACGTCGTACCAATTTTGCGCACCTGAATACGGCCGCCAATCTGCTCAATAGCTCTGCTCAAACCGGTTCTGCCTACGGAAGGAACCGTGGGCTTAGATAGAAGGGACGCCCTACCCCTTAGCGTTTCTAAGGAATTTCCGACTGGTCGCTGACCCGCTGCTGATCCAAAGAGCGAAGCCGTTGACACCAGTGCGTGCACAGCGCGTTGTCGCAGCGCTGATCTGGCAGTCACGCCGGCGATACTCGCGCCGATGACGCGAAGTCAAAGCTGCTCGGGAACACGTCTTTGACGACGTTGCAGGGTGCAATCGCCCGACGCGCCGTCCGCGCATTGCGGACGACAGTCGAAATGACTTTGAACATGGAACCGATCGCGGGGCAAATCACAGTTCAACGTCACGAGGACAACGCGGGCGATCCATTGTCGTCCAGGGGTTGGCGATGATGCGACACCGCGGAGACGATAAACAACGCCTCAAAACCATTGTGTCTGAAACCGGCCAACTTCACCGATCCGCTGTTGATTGACGAGCGAACGCGCCGACATCCCCCGTATCGGCGGCGTCTCCGCGCACTGACCTCCCATTCACGCGCGACTGATCGCGGCGATGCCGCAGAGTCGATGCCGTTGACAGGCGGTGTACGACAGGTTCCGTAACGCGGCAGCACGTATTCTCAACGCGCGTGGACGCGTCAGACTCGCCCGGAGGTTGTACATGAGCCACGCTTTATCCGACAAATTCCTTGAATAATTTAACCCACGCGAGCAGTCCGCCGCCAACTAGCAAAAAGAGCAGAACGAAGAAGAATACCCGCGCCATCAGACCAGATCTAACGAGTTGCGCTTTCAGCCGTTCCTCGAGCTTCGGGATATTGTCAGACAAATTCATTAGCGTCGAAATCGCAAGCGCGTCGTTTCCGCTTTCACGATTGACCCTTTCCAACTCGGCGATTTGTTTTTGCACGTCCACTAGGAAGCGAAGAAGATGAACGTCCTTACATTCCTGCGCAGCTCGTTCGAGCGAGGTCAGCAGCAAAGGAGTCGGCAATACCCAAGGAAATGCTGGTTTTTCACTTTTGATTTCATTGATCCACTCCTGCAGCCATTCGAGCAAGGATTTCACGTACTCGTAGCGCGCTAACATCTCAGGCATCCGCTGAAGCAGCCAATCAGTCATAGTTGCATATTTCGTTTTGCTATCGATTCTGTCCCTGAGAAGCCCGCGCTTGGAGCCTCTGCTGTAAACGTCTAACATGTGCATGTCGAGCGAGATCGCAGGCAGAATTCTTGGACACGTAATCATTTGAAATTGCCATTGCGGATTTGGACCACTCTAAGTTGAAATGAGCCCGTCGTACCAACTCGGTGAAGCGATCGGACGGTATGGAATCCCGCTCGCAATCGTCTGCTTAGTGATTCGATCTTGGACACGGCGCGTTGCCGGACGCACACCCGTGATTCCTGGGACGTCACGCGGTCTGTACTACTCTTCGCTGCTACTCAAGATGAGTTGGCGCGTTGCTATCATTTTCGTCTTGTCGATGTTCGTCGTGATCCTCTCGCAGATGTCGCCCGCAATAAGTCCGGAACACGCAGGTCAAGCGGGCGCAGCGGCGTTATTGCTTCTTCTTCTCGTTTGTCCTCCGGCTTTTTTCATCACTAGTTGGACTCAGACAAAGCGGAGATTTGCCGAACAGACAACAGCCGGTACGGCTGGCACTCAGCTTGCCGCGGCATCGGCAACTCCGCCGCCTCTGCCGACAGGCGCTTCTGTATCGAGTCCCGCAGCAGTTCGGACTGTCCCAGTCAAATCCCCGCGACGTATTGGAATTTGGGTTCTCTTCATTGCCGCTGTCGTAGGTGTGATTGGAATTCTATTGTTCGGTGTCGCCACAAGTTCAAAGCAAAATCCGACGATGGTGCACGGTCGCGCAGTAAATTATTCATTGCAGCTGCCGACCGGTTGGACAGCGAAACCAGGCTCAGGGCGGAACGTTGGATACGATATTGTCGCCAGTTCGGGCGACGTACACGTTGGCGTTGTAGCCGAGAATGCCATTTGGGGTACGACTGACGCAATCGCTGACCGCGGAGTTAAGAGGCAGAAATCAATAATGCCCGACGCGCAATGTAGCGACCCAAAACCGATCACGATTGATGGCCATCAGTGGCTTGAATTTTTGAGCAGCGGGCACAACGAGAGAATTCCAATCTCTATGCTTGCGTTTGTTTACAGCGGCCCGGAGGGAACATTTCAAATCTGCGGTTGGAGCGTGCAGAGCGCGTTTGATCGCTCCCTTCCTTCCATCCGCCGAGTGATGGAGAGTTTTAGATTTCCGGAAACTGCTCAAGCCGCGACCGGTTCCGCTCCTTCGACATCACCTGTGGCTTCAGCTTCAACGGCCGCTCCCGCTACTCACGGCCAGGACTTAGACTACACGATTGAATTCCCGTCCGACTGGACCACCAAGAAAAAATCAGATCCTTATGACATTCTTAGCAATTTAAGAAGCCTTTACATCGGAGTGATCGCGGAAAAAGAAAATCTTGGTAGTTCCGCCTTCGTCGAAAAGATGGCTCAAAAAAACATCACCGACACGGGCGCGACGGAAGTCGAAGTGAGTAATCGCGAGATAGCGGCGATCGATCAGAAGCCATGGCTTGGCTTCGTGGTGAAATGCGTCTCTGCGGAGAAGGCGCCCGTCGGCTATCAATTTTATGTGTACTCTGGCCCGGAGGGCACATACCAGCTTATCGCATGGACCGCGCAAAATTTATTCGACCGAGAGCTCGAACACGCTCGCTCGATAATGCGAACGTTCAAATTTCCTTCAGCTACATCGCAACGCAAAAACACAGATGCGGCCACATGGAGAAAAGTGTCTGCAGGCGAGCCGCCTTGCTCGCTGCGAATACCACCTGACTGGGAGCAGAAAGCAGCCACGGACGATTTCGCTCTGATGGTTGGCCGGTCTGCAATCCGCGTGGGGATCATTGCCGAAGAAGGAAATCTCGGTTCTCCTGAAACGCTAGCGACGATCGCACGAAAGAGAATTGCAGAGACGGCGACGGAATTTCAGGCAACGCAGCCACAATCTCTCCAGATCGACGGAAGGAGATGGCTTCAGTTCGTCGCAAACTGCACAGTCGATAAAACGCCACTCACCTACCAGTTCTACGTTTACGCTGGAGATGAAGGTTCGTACCAAATCGTAGCATGGACGCTGCATGATTTGTTCGATGCAAACTCGGCTGAAATTAGACAGGTAATGCGGACGTTTGAGTTCTCGCGGTGATCGACTGTTCATCCTACATCGCTCGCGCATTGGCGCTTTGCAGTTCTAAAATCCACCGCGCGAGCAAGTCCCGATCAATGAGAGTGCAGTTCGTTGAGCGCGCGAGCATCAGCGCGCCCGGTGTGAAGTGGCTGCTCGTGATTACCATCGCACGATTGCAGGCATAGTGCTGCATTCCTGCGACCGCATCGCTGATGGCGCGTCGAGACACTGCGCCGGTGTATCGTTTCACTTGTATGGCGACGCGCTCCGTGCCGCGCGATGCGATTAAGTCAACACCGAGGTCGCCGCTGCCGCCTATAATGTTGACGTTGTATCCGCGAGAGGTAAGCAGTTTTTTAAGATAACCCTCAAACTCAGTGCCAGTCATCGAATCGATGTTGGCAAGCCTGATTGCTCGAAATCTTTTGTTCCGCCGCGACAAGAGGAGCCATAAGCCGCCGAACAGAATCGACCCGAGCAATACGTAAGTGACCACTTGCGGTATTCCGGTCTTGTCGTGAATCCAGTTCGCGAAAAGAACTGGCGCTCCGAAAATCAGAGTCAGGATTCCAAGCGCCTCCTCGCTCTTCTTCTTCCTTGCCATGGCCGAGTACGTGTCGAGTGTTAACCGTGGCGAAAATCACACAAATTTCGAACGACTCCAAGCTTTGCGTTGACGAATCGGGTTGGCTCTGGCGTTACGTTAAGCTGAGCACGCTATTTCTTAATCTCTCAGGAACCGTCTATGTGCCGACGATTGAGCAGCTTCAAAGGTCCGATCCCAAGGAAGGATTGGCCGCGGTCTCCGCCGACTGGAGAGTTGCTTATCTGCAGGATCACCAGTCGGACGCCCTTGAGAAAATTGTGAAGGCGTTGCCACCCGAAAAACAAAAGCTGATCAACGCTGGCGACCCATCGAATTGGGCTGACATGATGCAGAATTCGCAAATCATCGCTGACTCTTACGACGAGCAGCAATCAAAATTAAAATGTGCGTGGTGCTGGCACTGGTCGTCGCATGAGTCGGCGGCCATGTGGAAGCTGTACGCGGATTCAGGCGTAGCGATTCAAACCACACTCCGCAGAATTGCTGCCGCGGTACCAACTGATGTTTGCTTTGAAGTTGCCAGAATTCAGTACGGTAACAAAGAATCTGGCCAGACACATTCCTTTAATCCGGAAGCGTCGGGAACTAGGGACATCCTTACGCGAGCCTACCTTTTCAAAAACAACGACTACGAATTTGAAAAAGAGATTCGGCTCATTACCGACGCAGAGATTCCTGAATGTGGACGCGTTTTAAGCAACGTATGCGCGAACCAACTAGTTCAGAAAATCGTCTTTTCGCCGTGGATTGAACTCGACGAGTTCGAAGCGCTGCAGCAGCGAATCCAGCCGCTATGTCCTGATGCGCAAATTAGTCGTTCCCCGTTGATCAAGAATATCGATGATGAGAAAACAATCCGTGCCATGCAACGGTTGCTGCCCGAACCGGACGAGTAGTCAAAGATTCCAACTCACCAGTGGTCGAGATTCATTTTCCCGCGCTCACCGTTGAGGCGGAATCCAACTTCGATTTTACGTCTTTCAGAATGGTTTCGTACCTAGCCTGATCGCCCGGAGCCATTTTCTTGTCTGCCGAAATCGCGGATTGCCAGTCGGCCAAGCTGAAGCCGATCTTTGACGGAAGATTCAACGACGATAGCGTCATGGCGAATACACTGTAGACATGTTCATGGGTGATGATCACGTACATCTCAGCCGGAAAGTTGTCTGTCGTTGTTCCGATAAAACCCAAGCACGGATACCTTAAACCTGTTGGCACTACGCGCGATGAGACCTTCATGTTGGTCGTGTTTACGATCTTCAATAGAGTCTCCAAGTCAGTAATCTTTAACGCGATTTCCTTCTCAATAACTCGAGCCGCAACCGCATCCGTCCCGCGCCAGTGGACGAACCATTTGCCTTCGCCGGGCATCTTTTTCTCCAGACCTGGTTGACTTTCCCAACCTGCCGGCGCTTGTCCGTAGCAGCGAACCGCAAAGCTTAGCGCGGACGCTCCGATGATTATCAGCGTTTTAATGTCCTTAGCTCCCATGGGCGCGCGCAGCTTATCCCCTACTTCAGGCAAACGCTAAGGTAATTAAGCTCGGCAAAGCCAGCGCAACCGCAACACCGTACAAAGCGTCCAGCCAAAAAAACGAACCGATCGCGCCAAGATAAATTAATGCCACAACGGGAACCGCGATCACTTTGCCGAGGAGAGGTACGTCACGACTACTAACACCTCGCCAAATACTTTTTGCATCACCAGTGCTGGGAAACGCATGCATTGCTATCGAAATACCGAGCCAAATAAGAAAGAAATCCAGCGGTCGACCAGCATCGAACTTTAGTACCGGAATCGCGCCTGGAAAAGCGACCACCGCTCCGAGAATCGTGTTGACCAGGAACGGTCCGACTCCGATCCAAATTTGATGCGATGCCTTCTGCGGATTTTCGTGAATGACATAGCCCGCTGGGTTTCCCAGACGAAAATAGCAAACGTCAAAAACTGGCACGCGAAACCAGCGACAAAACAATTGGTGCGCCATCTCGTGCACGATGACACCAGGAAATGTCGCCAAAGCGATTATAAAACCGGGGATGATCATAAATGCTCTTACTGATTTGCCGCGACCACCTCATTTCTCCACCGTTGCAGTGAAGTGCGAGCCCAGTCCGCATCGCTCTTGTTTTCGAACACGGCACACGAATAGAGGTAAATAACGCGCTGACGGACGTAAACCATTGCTGCGGTTTCGTACTGAATGACAGTCACCGGTTTATCAAGATCAGTTGCGCGAAACTGACTCTTCAAGAGCACTGCGTAGCAAAGCGAGTTTTCGTCCTCATCAAAAACTTCTAGCGGCACAACGTTTGCACCACCATATTCAAGCCCAAGATCTTTTGAAATACTGGCAACCCCTGATTGGATTTTCGCCCAAAGCTCGGATGAATTGAGCTTCTCCATGTCCGTCTGAAGATCGCGCCGAGTGCTCGATTTCAAGCGCATCCAGCTGGTGCCAGTGAAATAGCCGGATTTGATTAATGCTTGCGCGAACAGCCAACGCTGAAGTTCTGGAATCTCATCCTTCATTGCTAGCGCGAGATCAGAATCGGAAGCGAAAGCAGCAAGTAGCCTGTTTGTCGACGCGAGGCCACTTTTCAACTGCGCATCAACGCGATTACTTTTGCCGTCGAACCGAAAGAATCCTGTTGGCGGCGGAATATTAATCTTCGTTCCACCCACGTCGTCAGCGACAACAGTCCCGGGTTTGACGGATCGCGCCGTAGTTTGCGTGCTCGAATTGAGAGGAGTGGCGCTCGGTGCATTTTCCGCTAGGAATCGATCTAAGATGTCGTTTGAGGAACCACGCGTAGAAGATGTAATGCCCGTTGCCTTATATTGCGCTGAATCACGATTTTGCTGCATTTCCGCAATAACCGCATTGATCTCTGTCATAAGCTCTTTTGATGCTTGTCGACCCGCCAGGGGACGCAGAGTTTGAATCGCAGCATCACGATCTCCAGCGCGGTACTGCATTATGCCCAAACGTGCGACAGCGGATATTGACTGCGGAAATTGCTCGACAGCTTTTGCGTATTCAGCCGCCGCCAATCCAAAGTTACCGGCGGCCTCGGCTCGCTGTCCGCGCTCAAATGCGATCGACGCGACTAAAGATGCGGGGGTCTTAGCCAAAGCGTAAACAAAAGCTAATGCGACTAAAATAACTGCGAATTTAATCCAGATCGGAAACGGGCGTTTGGCCAGTTTCGTGCGGCAAACGGAACACAGCTCCGCCGAATAACCTACTTCCGCAGGTTTGTCGCAGAGCTGGCAGGTTAGTGGCGGCAGTGGAGGCTGCATCAGCTTCCGTGTATTCGAAAGCGCTTGTTTGCGACAAGAAGAATCAGCGCGGCTGAAATTTGATTGGCAATTTCGCGAATCCGCGCGGCCGACATCGGCAGCTCAACAATCAAAATGAAACCGCTGTTCGACTCTATCGCTCGCTGCGCGCCGTCAAGGTATTGCTCGCTGCGCTGCGCTCCACCTTGACTGTGCTCGCTCCGCGGATCGGGAGGTCTTTATCGGTTTGCGTTGGAGATCATTTGCTGATCTTCATCCATGATGAGTTCAAGATCGGCGCTGATAAATTGCCCGTGACAAAACGTGACAAACTTCGTCCGGTTTCGTGCCCGTTAGTGATTGATTCCATTTTGACCAGCGGCGGGGAAAGCGTACGTAAGCCCCTTGTCGCAGAACAATTAGCGAAGAATGAACGGTCACAAAACTTTCGTTCTCGACGGGTTCGAATCCCGTTAGGGTCGCCAAAATCTGCTTCTCGCCATTTCGTACAACCGTTTCATGGCGTGCGAAGCGGCGGGCATTTGGCGCCTGAATGGTAAAGATCTACAAATTACGCTAGAGTAACGTGAGAGCGGTCCGCGAATAATCTTATGAGTTATCAGCTGCGAAGAGAGGAAACTCTTGGCAATGGGCTGCGGCGAATTTGCCGCAAGCAAGTGGAGCTCGCGCTGGCGATCGCGAACGGCAAGAAAGAAGGGGAAGACACGCCGGTCCATGAGACGCGCAAACATTTAAAAAAGGCGCGCGCCGCTTTGCGACTGGTGAGAAAGGAGATCGGTCGCGGTTTATTCAAGCGGCAGGACCATTCTCTGCGCGATGTCGGGCGGCTTATCTCCGATATTCGCGACGCCGAGGTACGCCTGCAAACAGTCCGGCAATTGCAAAGCATTACCCGGCGACAGAAGCGCCGTAGTTACCAAAAAATCGAAGAGGTTTTGATGCTGGAGATGGAAAATTTCATTGCTGCATTCGCCGAATGGCAGGCGCAAGCGGTTCCGATGTTGGAACGTGTGCGTGATGATATCGACAATTGGCCGGTCGAACAATTCGATCACAAGCAATTTCGCCGCAGTGTGCAGCGGACATATAAGCTCGGTCGCGACGCCCTCGCCGATGCGAAGCGAAACCCAACCGCGAAATATTTCCACGTTTTCCGAACGCAGGCGAAACAACTCTGGTATCAACTGCGTATTTTGCGCCCCGTGAATCCGGTTGTCCTAAAAGAGCTGACTGACGAATTGAGTTCGCTGGGCGATCTCCTCGGACGCGCCCATGATTTGAGTTTCCTCGGTGAGCGCTTGCGCCAGGAGTCTGGCCGTAGCAGTGATTGGCAGCGCGAAGGTCATGAGTTGCTCGCCGTAATCGAGGCCAGCCAATCGGATTTGCAGCGCGGTGCGGCGGATTTGGCGGAGCGATTCTATTCCGAACGGCCGCGTAATATTGGAGCGCAAATCGCGACCTGGCTGGACACTTGGATTGTCGCCGAATCTCCCTCCGTCGCCGAGACGCTTATGAATAACGATGCCTATGTTGTTAGGACGGCGCCAGTCTAGCGATCGGCCGTCGTAAAAACAAAGCCCGTCCGGACTAACTCGATCTTGTTATCCATCGAACAAGATCGGTGCTGTTTCGCTTTAGGACTTGCAATTCGCGCCCCACATTTTTCTGGGGCAAGCGCTACTAGTTGCTCTCCACGCCCTCTCTCGCGGAAGCTCGATAAACCATACCTTCGGCCGTTCGGGCCACCGGTTGGTACCGTTCTGCCAACAATTTGGCCAGAATGGGAAAGTCTCGCACAGGATACAGCGCGTTCTTAAGATCGAATTGAAGATCGACAATGTATGCGGGCAGGTGTTTGGCAAAATCTTGCTCGAGCGTGTTCCACGCGCCTGGCAAGATCCGACTGCGAGTATCCAAACCGGGGATCGGCCCGCCAAACACGTAACCGGTGAGCGGAAATGTTGCGACGTAACGAGAGGCGGGGCGTCGTCGAGCTTCGAGATAAATTTTTGACGTTTGCCCCCAGACGAAAATCCTGTCATCAGGAGCCGAGTGCGCGGAGAGATATCGGCCGGTTTCAGTCGATTCGCGTTGCGAAGCCAATCCACACCAATGCGAGATCGAAAACGTGATGACCGTGAGAGCCAGCCAGGTGTAAGCGACCGCCGGTCGCAATAGCCAGTGACGTGGTTGATTTATCGTGGACCAAAGTTGCGCAAAATGCGGTGCGGCGAGCAGCACGAGAGCCGGGATCAACTGGATGTAGTAGTGAGGATAAAAGCGACCGCCGGCCGCCACGCCAATGGCTGACGCGATGACCAATCCGAAGAGCGCGATTCGCTCAGCATGTTTGCCGGCCCAGACACCGTTGTTATCTCGAAACGCCAGCGCCGCACCGAGCACCAGTGGCAAGCTCGCACCAACGAACGCAAGCGTGAGCAAGACTCCATGTTTCCAAAAAAAGTGCGGAGAAGAGTGATTGGCAATCGTCCAGTA
Source organism: Spartobacteria bacterium (assembly GCA_003167365.1). Classification (GTDB taxonomy): domain Bacteria; phylum Verrucomicrobiota; class Verrucomicrobiia; order Chthoniobacterales; family UBA10450; genus Palsa-1382. The sequence continues at coordinate 31,809 of PMTM01000008.1, forward strand.
GAACGCGTCGCCAAGAATGTCTTGCTTCCAGAGTACGAGCGTGACCAATCCCAACGTGCCAAAAAAGCCGGCCGTCAGCATGACAGCGTGAGTGAACGAGGTTGCTCGCGATAAGCCACGGCTGGCGCGGTAGCTTGGTAGGAGTAGATAAATTCCAAGCGGCACGGCGGCGATTGCGGCCGGCTGTTTGAGTAGAAATCCAGCGCACAGGAGCGCGCCGGCTATGAGTATCTTCGGCCTTAGTCGCGACGAACTTCGTCCGAACGCGATCGCCCACGCCCAGACGATCGGCAGATTCATCATCAACTCGCCGTTGAACGCGAGATTTTGCCACACCGCCCACGGCTGGAACACACTGTAGAGCAGGGCCGCGATCAGTCCGGTGGTGCGATCGAACAATTGTCGACCAATCACATAAAGGCCAGCCATCGTCGCCAGCGTCCACATCAAAGCGACAATGTGCAGCGCTTTCCAATTGAATTTTCCCGTCGCTTCGAAGATTGCCGCATACGTCCAGAAAAGCAGTGGCGGTTTGCGTTCTACGGCGTCAATATAGGGTCGGCCCCCATCGACGATTTCATTCGCTACCACGGAATAGATCGCTTCGTCGTCGATCGCCCACGGGTGTAGAAGCGACGGAAGGCGTGTCGCCAACGTGAGGATTACGACGCCAAGCGCGACGAATAGAAATCGTCGAAAGCTGCGAGTTAGCATGTTCCTCTTGTTATATAAGACCACTTTAGAATCAATTGTGGGGAAATGTGGCCGATCTTGCGAAAAGTTTTTCGCAGAGGTTCAAATTCCCAAGATCGACAAGGGTTGGTTTTCCGCCCATTCTGTGGTAGAAAATAAACCCGCTATGCAGGCCGCTTTCCACCAATCGGAGCTCGATCAGCCGCACCCCGGTCGTGCGCGCGCCATCGTCAAGGCGCACCCGGAAGTTCGCGCGCTAATGGTAAGAAACCCATACACGGCGCTGATCGCACTTTCGATTGTCGTTCTTCAAACCTCCATCGCATTTTTGATGGGCAGACTGGGATTTGGTTATTGGTGGCTTAGTTTACTCATCGCCTACTGCGTCGGCGCCTTCGCCAATCATGCGAACTACGTGATCATTCATGACGCGACCCACAATCTCATTTTCCGAAGCAAGAGCTGGAACAAAATGGTCGCGATCCTGGCAGATCTCCCGAATCTTTTAACCGGCGCAATGGGCTTCCGTGTCTATCATTTGAAGCATCATTCAAATCAGGGCGACTACGAGTACGATGCCGATCTGGCCAATCATTGGGAAGCACGCCTGGTCGGCAACAAATGGTACCGGAAAGCGATTTGGCTGATGCTTTTCCCCTTTTTCCAGCTGACGCGTCCGCCCCGCCTGAAAACGATCACCATGTGGGACCGGTGGTTCGTTGTGAATTTGGCGTGCACGGCTGTTTATGATGTCGCGGTGGTCTATTTTCTTGGTTGGCCTGGTCTGTTGTATCTGGGATTTTCATTTTTATTTTCGGTCGGACTCCATCCCGTGGGCGCACGCTGGGTTCAGGAGCATTACACCAACGATCCCGAGCAGGAGACATACAGTTATTACGGGCCGATCAATCGGCTGGCGCTCAACATGGGATATCACAACGAGCATCACGATTTGCCGTCTGTTCCCTGGAATAACTTGCCGAAGTTGCGCGCCATGGCGCCGGAATTTTACGACGACCTTAAATACCACTCGTCCTGGAGCCGGTTGCTTTTCCAGTTCATTTTTGACAAGCGCTATAGCTTGTTCTCACGCATTGAGCGAATGAAAAAGAACAAGCCTGATCCACGAATTTCCCAGTCGATTGTCGATCCTGAAAGCAGCCTTGCTCTCAGCGCGGAGGTAACAAATGCCTGAGACCGAGAAGCGACGCTACATCTCGAACAAAAATGAAAGCGTGCGGATGTTCGACAGCAAGTTCATGGAGTTTTTTTCGCACATCCATCCGGCCACACCGGTCATTTTGTATGTGCCGGTCATCGGTTACATGCTCTACCGCGCGTTTTCGGAAGGGTACATGTCGATCTTGACCATAGCTGCGCTTTTTTTGGCCGGCGTGCTTATGTGGACTTTATTGGAGTACGGCGTCCACCGTTATATTTTTCACTACGAACCGAAGAGTCGTGTGGGAAGGCTTTTGCATTTCATCGTTCATGGCGTCCACCATGACTATCCCAATGATGCCAGCCGTCTGGTCTTGCCGCCGGTCATCAGCATCCCCATGGCCGTTTTATTCTATTTTGTATTCGAGTCCACCTTCGGGCGTTTTGCACCGGCGGTTTCGGCGGGCTTCGGTGTCGGTTACGTCTGCTACGACACGATCCATTACGCGACACACCATTTCGCCATGAAAAACAAGGCGGGCCTCTGGTTAAAGCAGTATCACTTGCGCCATCATTACAAGGACGATGAAGCTGGATACGGCGTCAGTTCGCCCCTTTGGGATTATGTCTTTGGAACCACTCGAAAAATAGCTTGCGAACCCTCGCTGGATGGCCACCCGGCGGTCAAAAAAAGTAGTGACTAAAACCTTGTCGCGGTTCGCGGAAGCAGTACAATAGATGCCCCGACATGGAAGTCTTCGGATCGGGGGACGACACAGGGCCCCTGCTGCTAGGGCTGGCCATAAGGTAACAATCAGCAATTCGTCGATCCATCCAAGATGTTTAAGGGCAGCAATTTAGACCTGAACGCAATGGCACTCTCTTGCCGGGATTTCCGGACCGGAATAACAAGATCGACAAAAAGACGATGGAGAGTGCGCTCATGAGCGAAGACCCCTTCAAACTCAGCCTGGGTAATTTCATCGCCAACGAGAGTGACGATCCCCTTCAGGCGCCACCGAGTTTTACCAATTGGGTGCGGGCCAGCGCGTGGGCAGCCGAATTGTACGAGCCGGAGATGCTGGCGACCGCGGACGCGCGCACAACGATTAGATATGACGGCAAGCCACTATCCGTCATCAACCTTTGTTCGTATAATTATCTCGGTCTCGCCAACCATCCCGAGGTAATTGCCTCGGCGCACGAGGCGCTCAAGACGCACGGGCTGGGCGCTTGCGGTGCACCGGTGCTTTCGGGAATGACCAATCTGCATCGCGAACTGGAGCGCCGCGTCGCAAAATTTCTCGGCCGCGAGGACGCGATGCTTTTTAATAGCGGATTTGGCGGCGCGCTTGGGACGGTTTCCGGTTTGCTCCGGAAATCGGACGTGGCCATTCTCGACAATCGCTCACATTTGAGCTTGCGCGATGGAGCCATTCTCTCTCGCTGCCGGACCGAGAAATTCGAGCATAACGATCCAAACTCGCTCGACACCGCGTTAAATCGACAAAAAGGCCGACGCCAGCTCGTCATCGTGGAAGGTCTCTATTCCATGGACGGCGATTTTGGAAACTTGAAGGAACTGATTGCCGTGACCGACGCGCATGGCGCGAGTGTTTTTGTGGATGAAGCCCATTCGATGCTTGCGTGCGGCAAGAACGGTCGCGGCGCGGCCGAACATTTTGGAGTGGAAGATCGTGTTCGACTCGTCTACGGCACTTTTTCGAAAGCATTCGGGGCGCTAGGAGGATTTGTGGCCGGCCCGAAAGACACGATCGAGTATTTGCGCTTTTACGCGCATCCTTACGTTTTCTCCTGCGCTTTGCCGCCCGTTGTTGTCGCCGGAATTCTGAAAGCGCTCGAGATCGGCACGAAGCAACCCGAACTGCGGACCAAACTTTGGGAGAACGCGGATTACTTCCATGCGCAACTTCGCTCTCTCGGCATCGATACCGGAACATCGACAACGTACGTTATTCCGATTGTGATCGGAGAACGCGAACGCATGTACCGGCTTTGCCACGAACTAAGGCGCCGAGGTCTTTGGGTTGCGCCGGTGGATTATCCAGCTGTTCCGTTGAATCGAGTTTGCTTCCGCGCGTGTGTGACTGCCAAACATACCCGAGCCGATCTCGATGAAGCGCTCAATATTCTCGAAGACACGCTCGTTCCGGCTGCGTTGCAAAATGCCTGAGTTTTCACTCAGGCGCGATTCTTAATGCTGGAGCAAAGCGCGCCAATATCTTCGCTCGTTCAGGCGACTTACAAAGCGCGCGAAGCGGAAGGGATTCTCGATCGTTATTTTTATCGGAAGATCGGGTTCCGGCTCGCCCAGTTCTTTGCAAAATTGGGAATGACGCCGGTGGCGGTGACGCTTCTCGGCGGTCTATTTGGAATCACCGCGGGACATTTTTATTTCTATCGGGATTTACGACTAAACATCGCCGGCATGATTCTGCATGTCTGTGCAAATGCTCTCGACAATGCGGACGGCCAACTTGCTCGTATAACCGGCCGGGGAAGTAGAGCAGGCCGCATTATCGATAGTCTCGTCGATCATATTATCTTCGTTAACATTTACGTTCATCTGACCCTTCGCTGTTTGATGGAAGGCGCATCGCCGGCGGTTTGCCTCCTTGCTCTCGCAGCTGGTATCAGCCACGCATTGCAAGGCGCGGCCGCCGACTATTATCGAAACGGCTTTCTCTACTTCGTAACCGGCCGATCGCGTGCCCAATTGGATTCATCGGTAAGCCTGCGGGAAGATTACAAGAAACTCGACTGGCGGCGGCAGCCTTGGCAGAAATTTTTGCTGGCGACGTATCTGAATTTTACTCTTCAGCAGGAGATGCTCGCACCGAAGCTAAACGAATTGCGAGTTGCTGCAGATCGACTATTTCCGGATGAAATCCCGGATTGGTTGAAAACACGTTATCGCGATCGCGCCAGACCGATGTTCAAATGGTGGGGCTTTTTGATGACGAACACACGGATGATTATCTTATTTCTTCTTTTGCTGGCCGGTCAGCCTATCTGGTATTTCTGGATCGAGCTCACCGTTTTCAACGTCTTGCTAATTTGGCTGGTCGTTCGTCAATCAAACATGTTCGAATCCCTTCTCGAAACGGTGACTACACATCGGCATCCCGCGCCTATTGGTTAGTGAATTATGTCCTCGATCGAAGTTTCAAAAGTTAGTTGGCCGCAAGAACGAAAAGCATTCATCGAATTTCCCTGGCGCATTTATAAAGATGATCCCGCTTGGGTGCCGCCGCTTATTATTGAGCGACAAGCGTTTCTCGATCGCAAAAAGCATCCGTTTTACCAGCACGGAGAAGCAGAATTATTTTTGGCGCGTCGGAACGGCGACATCGTTGGCCGAATCATGGCCAGTGACGATCCGCGATATAACGAACGTCATCAAACCAACGTCGGGTGCTTTGGTCTTTTCGAATGCATTGACGATCACGATGTCGCTGCTGCGCTTTTTCAAGCGGCGGAGGATTGGTTGCGTGCGCGCGGACGCAGCGAGGTCATGGGTCCGATTGATTATTCTACCAATTACGTCTGTGCGTTGTTGATCGACGGTTTTCAGTATCCGCCCACCATTCTCACGTCGCATAATCCTCCTTACTACGCCGCGCTGATTGAAGGCTGCGGTTTTGTGAAAGCGAAAGATTGGTACGCGTGGTGGTTCTCGGAATTTCCCGCTGCGGCAGAACGATTGCGGAAGATTGCCAGCGCGCGTGCCGGAAAATTCGGCGTCACCATTCGACAGGTCAATCTGAAGAAAATCGAAGAAGAAAGTCAACGCATCCGCACGATCTACAATCAGGCGTGGCAAGAGAACTGGGGCTTTGTCCCGTTTACCGAAGCGGAAATGGAGCACATGGGAAAGGAGATGAAACCTTTGATCAATCCCAAAGGCATGTTGATCGCAGAGATTGGAGATGAGCCGGTCGGCTTCGTCATTGGCGTGCCGGACATCAATGTCGCCATCAAGCACGTCAATGGTCGCTTGTTCCGTTTCGGTTTGCCGATCGGTTTAATAAAACTGCTCTACTATAGATTGAAAACCCGCACGGGCCGGCTCATCGCTCTCGGAGTTGTCGAAAAATACAGACGCTCCGGCATCGCTGAAATGCTTGTCCTGGGTCTAATGGACGCGTCGTTCCAGCGCGGATTCACCGGTGAGCTCAGTATGACGCTCGAAGACAACGTCATGGTCAATCGTTTCATCGAAGCGATGGGCGCGGCCCGATACAAGACGTTTCGGATTTATCAGCGTCCAATCGATGCTCGAGAAGCTAGTCGCCCGAACCTGACTTGAACGTTTCTTTGCCTGGGAATTGGTACCGCTTTACCCAAAGGGCCCAGGCCGCACGCGGAAGATGTATTGCAGCCGTAATTGATTCCCACCAAGCGATCACGACAAATGCTTTGGCTGGATTCCCCAGAAGAACGCCAACAGCTAAAATCCAAACGTAAATATTCCGCCGCCCACCGATGAGCCGGATGAACCGGTCGAACGGGCCGAGCTCGTCGATCAATCGCCCGTAGCGGAAGAGGATGCTTCCCTTGGCGATCAAGTCGAGGGCCTCGGCGAACAAAAGCAGCAAGAGATAGTTATAGGCTCCCGCCAGCTGGCCAGTCCTTTGCAAGTGATAAGCCAAAGCAGTCCACCACGAGATTTCGAACAACGTGTCGAACCAATGCTCGAGCTTACCCGCTTTGGAACTCTCAACTTTCACTCTCGCCTGCTTGCCGTCCAAACCGTCAAGCACGCCCACGATCAAAGCCAGCGCCGTTCCCCAAACCAGCTGACCCGTCGCAAAAAGAATCGTCGCCGTCCAAGCCGCGATGTTGCCCAGGATGGTGAGCTGATTGGGCGTGATCGAGGTCTTACACAGGCGCGCGACAATGAATGTTTCGATCGGACCGTGAATCAAGGCGGGGAAATCCAGCGTGCCCTTTTGGGCTGAGTCTAAAATTACGCGTTCTGCTCGCTGTTTATGTGTAATCGATGGTGCTGGAAACCAGTAAGCCGGCAGTTCCCGGCGCATGGTTGTGGAATACGAATCTTGAGCGGCTATGTCCAAAGGCGCGATCGTTTTTTCGTCGAGACCTTTGCCCAAGCCTTCCATGAGCGTGAGGTCTTGGCCAACAGCCCAATCGCGTTGAATAAGAGCTGGGCCGCATAGTTTTCCCCAATTCGTGCTTGGGGCCGATGCGACGAGCGGTTGGAGTAGCTGTGACACTCCGGAGTCAACCAGCGCAACAGATGAGTTCTGACCATCAACAAGACGTGGCAGTCTATTATCGAAGATCGCATCACCGGGTAGCACCAGTAACTCCGAAACGCCGTTGGGCCATACATCGACAATCTGTTTTAAGGTTACCGGACCGGCCGGTCGGCCCCGTAAATTCACAGACAACCCGGTTCGAAATGGTGAGGGTATCGAAAGATGTTTCTCCAGGATTTTCGGGGTGCTGGTTAGAATGATCGCTCGAGTCAGTTGGCAACGTTGCAAGGTGCGCAATAAGCGCTCGATCACCGAAATGCCGCACAATTCCACCAAAGCCGCCGGGGCATCGGCAATAATAATACATTCATGATGCATTTTAAGTGGTTGCACAAAACGCTCTCGAGCAAAACGAATCCGGCATCGACGGCTGTAGTAGTAGACACGGCCTTGGGAGCGGTCAACGGACGATCTTTTTCTGCAGTCCGGGCCAATTTCCGGCGACAAGGCGTCTTGCCACGAAGGCCGGTCGATGTTATTGCAGGAGCCCGTGTTGCGCCAAGACTCATCGCGAAACGGCACCCCGAAGCCGCCTAGTCTCTCATTTCGCTTACGCTATAGCCCATTCCTGGCCCAGCTGGTCGTGATCCGCCGCTGCAACCTGTCGTGTGGGTATTGCTCCGAGTATGACAAGTCCAGTCAACCCGTGCCTTTCGAAGTCCTGGAGGAACGACTACGAAAGCTTAGAGAACTTGGCACATTTGGCATTTCATTGACTGGCGGTGAGCCAACGCTGCACCCGGAACTTCCCCGCCTCATTCGTAAATGTCGCGAGCTTGGTTTTCTTCGCACCGGTATGATCTCCAACGGCTTCTTCTTGCGGCCTGAGCTGATCGAAAAGCTCAATAAATCCGGACTTCAGGAGATACAGATTTCTATCGACGGCGTGCACGCCAATGAAACCACACAAAAGGTCCTCGACAATCTGAAGAAGCGCCTTCAGGCGCTTAAAGAGCACGCTCGTTTCGAGGTCACCGTCAGCGGAGTAATTGGTGCCTCCCCCCCAGAAGAAGCGGAGGAAGTAGTATCTGTTGCGAGTGAGATGGGGTTCACTCCACGCGTCCTCCTTGTGCACGACAGCAACGGTCAGCTCAAGCTGAACAGCAACGAGATTAAGACGTTCGAGAACATCGTTAAAAGGCTGCCGAAGAGTTGGAAGGAATTTTCTAACTACCGCAAACGTTTGGTGCATCAGGGTTCATCCCCATTTAAATGTCGCGCCGGTAGTCGTTACTTGTATGTGGATGAATTCGGAAAAGTAAACTGGTGTTCGCAAACGCGTGCTGTTTGGTCCAAAAATTTGATGAACTACACGCTCGATGACTTACGCGAGCAGTTCTATCGCTATAAATCTTGTCACGCTACTTGCACCATTGGGTGTGCGCGTTCCGCCAGCCAACTCGACAACTGGCGCCGGCAACCCGGATTTTTAGCTCGTAACGCACACTAGCCGCGGCTGACCCGCGGTTCCTTTAACGCGCGCATCTCCGACTCGACGTGCTCGAGCATATCCGGAGTATCGATGTCCTGCCACCAGGCCGCGCCGATATCGATTACACGCGCTTTGCCCTCGGCCGCCATCGATCGAACTCCATCGGCCAGACTACAATCACCATTTCGTTTCGCTCGTTCGAGATACGCAAAAAATTCTGGCGGACAAACAAACAGGCCGGTATCGATCGCGTCGTAGGTTTCGAGATTCTTGCCAATCGCGGTGATACGATCTCTGTGCGTTTGGACTTTCATTGCGTCATCAATATCGAAAATAGAATCGAGCTTTCGATCGATGGCGAGATTCAATCGATCAGCCGAAGCCTCACGAATGAGAAGATCGACAATCGATTGGTCGAACAAATGATCGCTCATGGTCAAAAGAAAATGAGCGTCTACGCTCTTAGCCGCAGCGAGAACAGAAACACCGTTCTGTTTTTGCCAATCGGGATTGTGGATGAAAGAAAGTGCGAGGCCGGGCGCGGCCAATTGTCTTACTTCTGCGCTCAACCGCTCGCTCTCATAGCCGACGACGATGTTGAGTTTCTTGATCCCGGCCCGAACGAGCGCGTCCATCGTGTAACAAATTAGCGGACGGCCGAGCACGGGGACGAGCGGCTTTAAAATCGAGTTATCAGATTCGCGTAGGCGCGAGCCCGAGCCAGCCATAAGAATCACTGCTTCGGAAATCGCGGTCATATCCCGTAATATTTCTTTAAGCCCCAGATCCGGAGGCGCTGGGGTAGAAATCGGAAAATGAGCGGAGCAATCTTTGTTTGAAACGCGTCGCCGGCCGTCGCCTGCGGCGGCGGATTCGGCTGATCGATCAATTCGCAAACGCGCCGCGCAACAAGGTCGGGCTTGGGCGCGTTCTTCATGTTGTGTTCAACTGCGTCCCAGGTTTTCGCAACATTGGCTTGGTAGCGCGAGTCGGGCTTCGCGCTTTTTGCCACTGCATCGTTGAAGCCGGTGCAGATATCGCCGGGTTGGAGATCGACAATGTGTATTTGCGAATTTGGCAACTCGAGTTGGATCGACATCGTAAAAGCGGCAAGTGCCGCTTTCGCTGAGTTGTAGGCCGCCATAAACGGCACGGGCAGACGCGAGGCGAGCGAAGTGACGTTGATTATCAAACCTTGTGGGCGGGATTGCATGGCGTTCAGCGCCAGGCGCATCAACTGCAACTGACCAAAGACGAGCACTTGGAATTGGCTCGCGATTTCCTTTTCGGAAAGATGCTCAGCCGGACCAAAATGGCCGCTGCCAGCATTGTTAATTACGACGTCAAAGTGGCCAGCTTCAGCAAGCGCGGCATTAAATCCGGAACTTATTGAACCGGAATCGGCGAGATCGAGTCGTAGCGGGTGCAACCGCGGCAGCGGCGCAATGCGAGCTGGATCACGAGACGTTCCCCAGACCTCATCTCCGCGCGCGACAAGCGACTTTGCGATGGCAAGTCCAATCCCCGAACTCGCCCCGGTGAGAAAAATGCGCTTCACGAACTGTCCCCGCGATCAATCAAAAACAGTCGCACGACGTGATGCTTCATATGAATGACCCATGAACGTCTGAACTCCACCAAAGGGACGCGACACCATCCCTTCGGCAAGAGAAACTCTTCGTTATCGGTATACACCGCTATCGCGTCTTTGGTCGCTGCGGGCAGCGCATTGGGGGGAAGGATGGGATTAATTGTCGTGAATTCGGGAACGTACCATTTCGCATGCCATCTCTCTAGGTCGAAGAGGAGCACGACCTGGTGGCGTGTCGAGGAGGGATAAAGTTTTTCGAGATAATGCATTAATCGGATGGGAGGCGCTTCTTCCTGATGATTGGTGATCGCTAACGGGACAGTGATGAAAAGAAGCATGGCCGGTAGCGCCAGCGCGCTCCAGTTCCAAGGCGCGGGCAGTCGCAAAAACCGCGCAGACAAGCCACGAGGAGCAAAGGATAAATGACGAGATAGTATCGTTGATTTGCGGGAAGGCAGACAAAAATTATTGCGATGTGCAGCAATGCCCAGGATAGATGAAACCTCCAAAACTGGCGATCGTTCGGTTCTCGGCGTCCAAATAAGTATGCCGCGAATCCAAATGTCACGATCAGGCCTCCCGCGAAAAGAGCGGCCCAGGACTGGAGAAAGCCAAAACCCAAGCCGAACCAACCCAGAATGTGACTCACAAAACGAAACGCGAGATATCCCGGACTCCAATCTCCCGCGAAGAGGTAAGTATGCGGTCTATCCAAACGCCAGTGCCATTGGCCGTAGACTTGTTTGGGATAAACGAGCCATGGCGAAATATTATCTCGCAGCCCGACCTGCGAGTGCCACGTCGGCACAAGCCAGAGCAAGCAACCCGCGATTAGTGCACCCACGGCAAAGATCGACATCTTCATTTGGACGGCGCCTTTTCTCAGCGCGAGAAAAAGAATAAGGAACACAACCGCAATTAGCTGAGGTCGCGTGCCGGCCGCCGCCGCACCAAAGAGACATACTGCGAACAACGCCACCCCGCGGCCCCGCTGCCAAAACCAGATTGCGGCCGCGATCTCGGCACTAAGAAAACCTGCGGCGAGACTGTCTGTCAGGACCTTCGTCGACGTCATCCAAACAACCGTCGTTATCGCAAGACAGGCCGCGACCCACCACGCAAGTCGCTGGTTGAATTGCAATCGTATAATGAAAAACCACGCTGCCACAAATAGCGCGCCGCCAAGACTGGAAATAAAATGCAAGGAATCCTCCGGGCTCGCTCCGAAAACCTTCCCCCCGATCCAACCGAAAAAGATAAACAATGGATATCCGGGCGGATGTGGCTGGTGTTCCCATAAATTGAAGTCACGGACACCCATCGCGAATTGGACAGAATCGTACTCGTCGAGTCCCGGGGACCGTGAGAGAAAATAGGCAACGAAAGCGACGCCGAAGATCAGCATTGTTTTGATTAGAGAGTTTCGATCAAGCCGGCCGGCGGCGGAGATGTTATCGCTCATATTTGTTCGAGGCTTTCGGCAACTTGCCGATGCTAAGACTGACTCCGTGATATTTCCATGCGACGGCGAACCGATCTTATGCTCGATGCCACGGCGGTTTATATACATCCACAATTGATATGACGGAATCTTTTCTGCCGCCGCTAGTGATCGTGGCCGACGCAGCCCGCTGCGCTGACCAATCTGTGCGGCATCTCCTTACTGGAGCGGTTGCGCCGCATCGCCCGGCAAATCGGTTATAGGGAGGCGATGATCTTGTCCAGACCGGTCGAATCCATCGCCGCGCACACCGGTGAGTCGTCGTGGAAAAGCGAAGACGTGGCGCTGAAGCTTCGAGAGCGCGGCGGGGCGGAGCCGAATCAAATTACGTTCGGAACAGCGTTTGTCGGTTTAAGCGTGACGCTGTTGTACGCGACCGGGTATCTCTGGATCGGAGCGTTGCTCGCGCTGGCAGTCGGGGTTTTGGATGGCGTCGGCCATCTTGAAGAAATTGCCGGGCCGTGCGATGTCGATCTTAATGTCCTCGGTAATTCTGGCTATCTCGGCTGTCTTGGTTATGGCCGGACTTGGACTGCTGGTTCGTTTTGCGAGAAAGCGCCGGCGACAAGCCCAGTTCATCCATGACACTTTAGCAAGCACCCGTCGGCCCGATGATCGCCGCGTTATTGTTTCAATGTCGACCGTGCCGGATCGGATCAGCAATCTCACGCCGACCATCCGCTCTCTTCTGGATCAAACGCGCCCCCCGGACGAGATCGTGATCGCCCTTCCGGAATTTTCAATTCGCGAGCAGCGGCCTTATGTCGTGCCGGACTATATCGCGCGCCTGCCGCGTGTGCGCATTTTGCACTGCGGCAAAGACTGGGGCCCGGCCACTAAATTTATCCCCGTTGTTCAAGAGGAACTGGCCGCCGGTCGGGGCAGGAGTTTGATAATGGTAGTCGACGATGATCGCGTTTACCCGCGCGATGCGCTTGAGACATATTTACATTACAGCGGGCAATTGCCGGAGGCGGCGCTTTGCTTTCGCGGCGCCGCGATGCCGATAAGTTTGGATTGGCGCCGTGCGAAGATGATCAAGGGGAGCAAGCTTTGTGAGCCGCGTCGCGCGGCCGTAATCACTGGATGCGGCAGCTACTTCATTCAACCAACGTTTTTTGAAGAATCGCTCTGGGATTATTCCAAAGCACCAAGAGGAGCATTTTATATGGACGACATTTGGATTAGCGGCTGTCTCAGCCGGCGCGGTGTGGAAAGATATGTCGTGCCTGCTTCAAGCATGATGCGCACGGTGTTACGGCAACGCGGGACCATGTCGCTGCATGATGTTCCAAATGGGCGGCAACACAATAATAACGAAACAATCGCGTTCTTCCGCGACACCTGGAACATCTTCCCTTTGGGCTAGGGGCGGTAGGTCCTGGATTGGACATGGTGTCTCCACCATCCAAGACCAAACACGGCCAGGAACGCCACGGCGGACGTAAGTTGTGCGGCGATTCCGTCTAGCAGCACCCGGCAAACGATGGCTGGGACAAACGCGATGATTGCTGCCACAACCGGGGGGCTGATATCGTTCCACGACTGCTTCCATCGAAACACAAGCCGAAGCGTGGCGTAGCGGAGAACGGCCTGTACAGCGTACGCCAAAAAGATACCTACGGCGGCGCCCATCACACCGAGCCTCGGTATGAGCCATAGATTCCCGCCGAACGCGACCGCCCCAGTGATCAGGGAATGCAAGAGATTCAAACGCGGGCGTTGCACCATGATCGCCGTTTCACCTAACGAGACGAATGCAGAGATCGCGTAGGCGACCGCGACGATGCCGAGCCATGCACCCCCTTCCCGAAAAGCGGGACCGTAGATCATCAGAATAGTGGGGCCAGCGAGTGTCATCATCGCAACGAGTGGCAGCAAAACCCAGAGCAGCCATTGCGAGAGGCGAGCGTAGGTTGCAGCGGCGAGTTCGTGGTCGCCGGCGGCGGTCATTCCAGCCGCGACCGGTGCGAAAATCGGATTGAAAACTTGAGTGATTTTTCGCAGCCCATTCGCAGTACCGACAACTGCACCGTAAATGCCGACGGTCACCAGCGTCACACCGGGCGTGCGTCCAATAAAACACCCCAAAATAATGAGATCCAATTGGGCAATGAATGTGGTAAGCAACTGGTGGGCGCTGATTGGAGCTGCGTAATTGAGCAGTTGCCTCAATTCGCTCCGCAATGAAACAGCGCCGCGTCCAACCGGAACGTGCCGGAACAGCTTTGACGCGAGCGTGAACGCCACCACTCCGGATGCCGCCGTTCCAACAATCAACGCCAGCTCCGGTCCAAAGGTTTTGAACCCGATGGCGAGCGCAATCAAGAACGCAAGCGCCGTTACAATAGGCTCGGTAATTCCGCGCGAGTAGATGTCGTGTTGCATTACCTTCATGCCTTGCGAGACAGCAATGCTGATGCGATACAGCGCGACGCCCGGCATTGCGCAGAGAACTATCGCGATCGCGGAAACCATTTCGGGCTGTAAACGCAGACGCCCGCCAAGCAGTCGGATTGCAAAAATCGAGGCGACAGCGATGACAGCGGATTGGGCGAGGGCCAGCGCACCCGCTAGGCGAAACAAAGTCCGGCTGCGCTCCCGGTCGCCGGCAGCCTCGGAGCGCGCGATAAATGTGGTGATGGCGTTGTCGAGACCGAAGATGCCGACCTTGCTCAGGATGTCGGTGACCGCCCAAGCAATCGAGAACATGCCCAGGGCCGCGGGCCCGAGCAGCCAAGCGACGAGCAGGTTGAAGAGCCCACGGAAGTTCGACGCCAGCATGGCGATGGCGTTGAAAAACATTCCCCGTTTCAGTTCCACGCCGGTTTCATCCACTCGCAGCAGGGAATCATCCGCCGGCGGGATGCTCGCCGTCGTCCTCACTGCCTTGAGTCGCTCACTGGTCGGGTCGCTCACGGACGCGGGTACATTGAGGCAGTCCGTCCGATCAACTTCGTGAGCTGCGGGGGTGGCTGGCAATGATGCGGCCGTCCTTCATCTCGTGAATCCAATCGCACGCCTCCGCGATCGCCGGATTATGGGTAACGAGAAGCAAAGCCTTCTCGCCTTGGTGCACAAGATTCTTAAGTAGGTCAAAGGCGCGTTCTGAATTCGCGGTGTCAAGATTGCCCGTCGGTTCGTCCGCTAAAATTACCTTTGGATCGTTGGCGAGCGAGCGAGCGATGGCCACGCGTTGCTGCTCGCCGCCAGAGAGATGCCGGCTGGGCCGCCGCCGCTTATCTCCGAGACCGACTGCTTCGAGCAAGCCGCCGGCGCGCTCGAGCATTTCTTCCTCTGATAAACGGCCCAGTCGCCGCATCGGTATCATGACGTTTTCCTGCGCGCTGAAATCCTCCATTAGAAAATGAAATTGAAAGATGAATCCGATTAGTTCGTTGCGTCTGCGAGCGAGCTCGTCGTCACTCAGATTGGACATGAGCTGCGATTCGATCGCCACGGAGCCTTTATCGGGGGAATCGAGCAATCCGAGGATATAAAGTAACGTGCTTTTTCCGCAGCCCGAGGGTCCCACCACCGCGTGAACGCTGCCAGGGTCGAGTTGGAGTGAGACGCCGCGTAGCGCGTGCACGCGTGATTCCTCTTCGCCGAGATAACGCTCGACGTCGTGGCAACTGAGACGGATTTCTGAATTCATACGCTTGAACCGCGCAGTGTCGCGACTGGAGGAAGTTCGGCCGCGCGCCGCGCCGGCACGTAGCTCGCGATGGTCACAGCCACGATAGCGAGCAACGTTGCCCACATATAATGACGCCAATCCCACACTACCAGAAAATGGTTGGTGTAGAGCAAGCCGCGAATGCGAATGGGAATGTTCGAAACGCCCCAGGTCAACAATGCGCCGAAAATGCACCCAATAAGCGAGCCGGCCGCCGCAATCATGGCGCCCTGCCAGAGAAAAATCGCGCTGATGTCGATCCGTCTGTATCCCATTGAGCGAAGAATTGCGATTTCTTTAACTTTCGAAAGCACCGTCATGGTCAGCACGTTGAAAATGCCGAATCCGGCCAATAGTATTATCAACGAGACCGTAATTGCGGCGGACATCCGCAGGGTCAGGAAAAGTTGAAGCGTGCTTTCTTCACGATCTTGCCAACTTTGTGTTTCGTGCTGGAAAAGCGTTTCAAAATGCTGTGCTAAAGCCGGCGCACTATGCGGATCCCGCAGTTTGTAAATGATCATTGAGGCCGTGTAAGGCTTGTGTAAAAGCGTCTGAGCGACACGGGCATGTGAATAAACACGGGTGGCGTCGATAGGACCTATCCCACTGCGAGCAATGGCCGCCACTATTAAGCGCCGGTACTCTCCACCTGGAGGCAGCAACTGAACGGTATCGCCCGGCTCCACATTCAGAACGTCCGCCAGGCGGGACCCGATAATTACAGAGTTCGGGTTGTTTCGAAAATCGTCGAAACTGCCATTAACAATTTGATGCGCCAGATCGGTCGTCTGCAAGTGCAGCGCCGGATCGATTCCGTAAAGATCGACAGTCGCATTTTCAAAACCCGCGCGTGCGCTAAGCGTTCCGCGCAGCACTGGCGAACAGGAAACGACGTTCGAGAATTGCCGGCTTACGCGCATGATCGCACTGGCGTCGTCTATCCCCTCGAAATAACTGCGATGTGAGGCCTGTGTCTTGGAGTTTTTCGGCGGGATAAGCATGGTCGACTGAGGACGAAAACGGGAACGAACAATCAGCGCGCCATTGCTTCCCAGAGTCGAGTCGATGAAATACTGGGCGAATCCTTCGGTTTGCGCCTGCGTGCCGATGAAAATGGCCACGCCAAAAACGACGCCGGCAAGGCTTAGCAACAAGGCGCGCTTGCGATGCACGAGAAAGCGCAGCGCGATGTAAAGCGGCGGAGTCACTTAATGTTTCCGGCGACGATGTTGAGCCGGCGTTGCCGCACGATTTGCCCAGGTCGCAATTTGTCCTGATCCGTCACCACCACCCTATCACCCAGGGAGATGCCGCTTATTGCTTCCGCGAAATCGAGCGTGCGAAATCCAATTTTCACCGTTCGCCGTTGCACGGCGCCGCCTTTTACAATCCACGCCTGATCGACAAGTATCGCGCGCGTCGGAACGAGAAGAACATCTTCGTGCGTGCCGGTAATGATGTTCATCTCGCCGGTCATGCCCGCCATCAAATTGTCGGGCGGGTTCTCCAGGTCGAGCACGATGGTGTAGCGCTGCGTTTCCGGATCGGCCGCGGGTTGAACAGCGGAAACGCGAGCGGTGAATTGCTGGGTGCGATACGCATACAATTGCAGAATCGCCTTCATCCCCGGTTTTACTTCGCCGACGTCTTCTTCATTTACCTCGCCCCGGACATAATTCTTGCGCGCCGAGACGGTAAAAAGTTGATTGCCCTCCGCCACCAGTTCGCCATCAATCGCTTGAATATTGCTGAGAATTCCGTCCATCGGCGCGCGGATCTCGGAATTCTTCATTTGCGCTTCGAGTTTCTTGCACGCGTCTTCCAATGTTCCGAGATTGCGGTCGCGCTCGATCCGTTCGTTCTCGACCGCGCCGCGCAACCGGCTCGCTTCGTTTTTCGCTTTTTCGTATTCAACGGCCGGCACGTTGCTTAAGGCTGCGAGTTTTTCGAGTCGCTGTAAATTGTCCTCCGCGGTTTTGAGTAACTCCGCCGAGGGCAACGGGAGCGCAGCTCGCTCGGTCGCGGCCGCCAGGTCTGCGCGAGCTTGTTTCAATTGGCGGGCGGTCGTTTCGTCGGCAATTGTCGCAAGTAATTGGCCTTTCTCGACAGTTTTGCCAATGGCGCCACGGCCAGCTGAGAAAGGATCGGCCAGCCGGATAAATCCGGCATTCTGTGCGCGAACCGGCACCACTTCTGTCGGCTCGATGCGCACCGTTCCATAGACTGCGGCGAAAGCGGTGCCGCGCTGGACGATTGCCACTTCTGCGACTGGCAAAAACAAATACCAAACAATCGCCACCACCACCACGAGCGGCGCGACCACCCAGATCAGATTCTTCGATCGCAGAAACTTCAACGGCTGCAACTAATGCACGTTTTGCGCGCTGTCGTCTGAAAATTGAAAATAGCGTCCCAGCGCACGGTCCCATTCCGCCAACGCCACTTTTTGTTGATAGGCGAGAGTGACGAGAGCACTTTTTGTTTCGAGGAGAGTGCTTTCAACTTGTCGAAACTCGAACTGCGATGCCACGCCGCTGGCAAGATTTTGCTGGACGATGGTGGCGTTCTGCTCGGCGGCGGCAGTGGCTTCCTTGAGCGCGCTCTGTTTTGTCGCAATCGCCTTCAAGTTATTCTGAATCCGCGAAAGCTCGCGCGGCACATCCGCTTCGAGTTTCCGCAACTCCACCTTGTTGATTTCACGTGCTTCGCGCTGTTTCATGACCGCGCCGTAAACTTTGCCGTTGTCGATCACGTGCCACGTATAAGCGCCCCCGGCGCGGATTTCGGAAGAGGCGATGTCGTCGGTACGCCGGTCTGAATTTTCCGTTGTGCGGCGAGTTCCCGAGACGGGAAGCAATTCGCCGGAGATCGTCGCGTTGATGGCTGGATAATATCCCGCCTCGATAATTCGCTGGTCTTCGTTCGCCGCGCGCACGACGAGGCGAGCGAGTTTGAGATCGGCCCGGCGCTCCAATGCCGCCGTTGTCCCAGCGTCAAGATCGACATCTATCGGCGCGAAAACCAATTCCCCTCCTGGGTTGGGCAAAGTTGCGCCAGCATCGAGATCGCTTCCCATCTCCTCAGCCAGCTTCAAAATAGCATCTCCATACGCGCGTTGCGCCGACTCGACTCGAGGATCCTGGTTTCGCGTTTCTACTTCCACGCCGGTGAATGCGCCGCGATCGACCAGTCCCGCTTCGTATCGAGCTTTTTGGCTCACTACATTTTCTTCCAGCCGGCTCCTTTGCTCTTCGCGTAATGAACGCAATGAGCGATTGTAAAGCGCGCTGTAAAAAGCGATTCGGGCGGCGTGCAATTGCTGCGCCACTTCGACGTTGAGCCGCTGTTGCGCGATCAACAACTCCACATCGCCGCGACGGAAGGAAGCGGGAACTGCTGCGTTAAAGAGCGGTTGCAAAAAGTTGCCATATCCAAAACCGAATGCTTGGATCGATTTTTCACCCGCGCGATGGCCGCCTTGAACGCCGGCGACAATTCCGATGACTGCGTCGGGCAGTCCGACCGCCCGGAATATCAAGCGTTGCCCGACGGCTTGTTCAAGGCCGCATTTTGCCCTTTGAATCTCCGGATTTTTTTCAATGGTCGTTTGAAGCGCGGCCTCCAGGGTAAGTCCGAAGGTCCTCGTCGCCAAAGAAGCGATCAGACAACAAAGAAAGGCGGCCGGGAGAAACAATCGTTTCATCGTTGCGTCAGTTTTGCCGGAGGTTGCACAACATCGGCAACTTGCTTACCGCGCCGATCGTTGGATTGCTGGGTGATCTTTGGTTTGAATTCGAGCCCATCGGGATTCGTGGCGCAGGCACGAGCCAGTTTGGCGACGGCCGCGTTGTGCAAATAAATCGCGCTCAGCCGTGTTGTCCGAGTGCGTGTGACATCGGTTGCCGCCTGCAAAACATCGAGTTGAGTTCCCAGGCCGGCGCCGAGATTTCCTTTTGCGATTTCAAGAGATTCGTCCGCGGTCTGGACGTTTTTTGTTTCCGATTCGAGCACGTGGTCGGCTTGCTCGAGATCAAGAATGGCGCCGCGCACTTCCGAGGCGATCGAACGCCGTGTCGCTTCCAGGGTTTGCACCGCAGCCGCGCGTCGCGCGCGCGTCGCTTCCAATCGTCCCCGAGTCGCGAATCCATCGAAGATGTGCCATTTGGCATTGATGCCGACGACATAGCCGTTATTGAATTCGTGACCGACCTCTGGATCCCGTTCGCTATAAACTTCGTATCCGGAAAATACTTCCACCCACGGACGAGACGCGCTTCGGTCGAGTTGTTCTTGCCGATCTTCGATGTCGATGTCTTTCTGTCGCGCTTTGATTTCCGGCCGATCGGAATCCGCCCGCGCCAGGCATTCATTCAAATCGGGGTACCGTGGCTGATATTGCAACTGGCCGGTCACTTCGAATTGCGCATTTGCCGATTTTGATTTGAGATCCATTCCGAATAACTCGCTCAAGCGCAGGTAAGAATTCTGCAATTGCGTTTGGGCGTCGATCAGTTCCGGTTGCTCGTTGGCCAAAGCCACTTCCGCGCGGCTCACATTCAGCGTTCCCACGATGCCCGCGGTTAATCGTTCCTGTTGTGTTTTCAGTTCTTCCTGCAGAACGCCGACCGATTGTTCGCGCACGCGAATCTTGGCGCGATTCAACAACAGCTCGTTAAAAGCGATCCGCACGTCCATGGCCACGCGATTGGTCACCGCCTGATATTCGTATTCCTGCTTCTCGAGATTCAGTTGCGCGATCGCCATCTGGCTGCTTACCGCTCCGCCAGTGTAAATATTTTGGAGGACGCGAACAGAGGTATTGTAATCGTCGTTGCGCAGGCGCGATTCAGCTTGGTGCTCCCGTTCGCGCAGCAGCCCGGTGGAAACCACCGATGGAAGATAGCCCGACCGCGCTTCGATCAGCCCCCCGCGCGCGGCCTGGATTTTCTTGCGTGCGATGACCACCTCGGGATTTTGAGCTTGGGCTAATTGCACCGCCTCTTCGATGCCATAGCTAGGTGCTTCCGCTTCCATTGGTGCGGGAAGAAACAAGCCCGCCAATGACAAAACGGCCCAAAACTCCAGACGCATCCCGTCTATCTCTCCGCGCGGGCCTATTTTTTCAATAAAAATCCCTCTTCTTTAGAAGCCCCGTTCGTGGCAATAGGCCAATTTGTGTGGCAAAGATGCTTGACGTGGTGGGCGGAACACGCTCCATTGCCCGCTTTGTTTTAAGGTAGATATCTTGTAACTTGCCTCTTGCCCGAGCAGAGGGGCTTTAGCTAGACTGTCATTACTAGGCATGAGAAAAATTCGAATTGCAATCGTTGGAGTGGGCAATTGCGCCAGTTCCCTTATCCAGGGGATTAATTTTTATCGCGGAGGCTCCGGTAATGGCAGGAGCGTTGGACTGATGCATCGCCAGATCGGCTCCTACCAGCCCGAGGATATCGAGGTGGTCGCCGCCTTCGACATCGACCGCCGTAAGGTCGGACTCGATGTAAGCAAGGCCATCTTTTCCCCGCCGAACTGCACCAAGATCTTTTGTGAGAAGATCAATCTCACCGGCGCAATCGTGAAAATGGGGTGCGTTTTCGATAGCTATGCTCCGCACATGCGCGAACAGGATCCTCTTCGCACGTTCTTGCCGCTGGAAAAGGAATCGACCAGAGAACAAATCATCGCTGAGCTAAAAAACTCATCCGCCGAGATTATGTGTAATTATCTCCCGGTCGGCTCCGAAGAAGCCACGCGTTTTTACGCCAGTTGCGCCCTTGAGGCCGGCCTCGCTTTCGTCAACAACATCCCTGTTTTCATTGCCAGCGATCCGGTTTGGGCAAAGCGTTTTGCCGACAAAAAATTGCCAATCATTGGCGACGATATCAAAGCGCAAATGGGCGCGACCGTTTTGCACCGTACCATTATCGATCTTTTCCGTAAGCGCGGGGTCAAGGTGGTGCGGACTTATCAGCTAAACACCGGCGGCAACACCGATTTTCTCAACATGCTCAATCGCGACAGGCTCGCTTCCAAGAAAACATCGAAGACCGAAGCCGTGCAATCGGTCATGGGCGAACGCCTCGACGATGAAAATATCCACATCGGGCCGAGCGATTACGTCCCGTGGCAACGCGACAACAAAATCTGTTTTATCCGCGTCGAGGGCCGGCTCTTTGGCGACGTCCCAATGGAACTCGACTTGAAACTCTCCGTGGAAGATTCCCCGAACTCCGCCGGAATTGCGATCGACTCGATCCGGTGCTGCAAACTCGGACTCGATCGCGGCATCGGTGGCGTCCTTCATTCCGCGTCCGCTTATTTTTCCAAGCATCCTCCCGTGCAAATGACCGACGACGAAGCGTACCGTTCCGTGGAAGAATTCATCCGCGGCGTGCGCGCCTGCTAAGCGTCGGGGTCGCTTAATTCGTCGAAAAGCTTATCTAGCGGCAACTTTGTGAGCCGCGCCCATTCGGTGTCTAATTCTTCCGCTTCATAGCGCAGAAATTGCCCATTGTGGGTAGAGTAGATCGTAGCCGCGACTTCGTGGCCGGTCATTTTGTTTACCACTTCCCGATAAGCGGCCAATTGCGGACGATATCGTTCGCGCAAGCTTTCGATCTCGACACGGTTCGTTTTCCAATCAACCAACAGCCATTCTTTTTGGCTGGGATCAAAAAAGGCCAGATCGATTATTCCCTCCAGGCACCGTTTATCGTCCATTTTCCAAAAGAACGGCATTTCCGTGCGAACAATCGGAACCCGGCTTGTCCATCCAGGAACGAAGTCTGACAGTCCGGCGATCCGTTTGCGCAAGAGTTGCCATTCTCGTGCCGCACGCGCCAGGTCGGGTGAGCTCGCATGATTTTCTTCGAAGATTTCATCCCATGACGCTGAGTCCGTAATCCATGGAACTCGCTGCACGAAATCGTGCCACCAAATACCATAGCGTGTGGCCGGGCTGACCGAGGCCGGGGTTCGTTCCGTCGTCTGCCAAATTTCTGCCGTCGAAATTTCCTCAGTCGGCAGACCGCTCGGGCTGATCTTTCGCGTGAAGTCAGCTGCACGCCGACCGGCCTTTTGTAATACCTTTTGATCGACGACCCCCGGCGATGATGGCAGCGCATCGGTTTCGCTTTGTAACTCCAGTGCCGTTGCGGAAGTTAACGCGCACGCTTGGGGCGCTGTCGTGAGGGTTTCGAACTGCTCTGCATTTGCATCCGGCGGTTCTCCAAGAACAAGCTTCAGATGAGCTCTCCTCGATAGTTTCCCTTTCGAATCGAGAAAGAGTTCCCGATCCAGCGCGAGCACGAGTGTGTGCCTTGCCCGCGTTGTCGCGACATAAAGAAGCCGCTGCATTTCCTGTTGCTCCGAGAGTTCGCGCGCCTTTTTCAGTTCTTCCGACGGATCTTCTTTGCTTAGTGCGACCAGCATCTCGCCCGAACCCGGCGTCTTGATCAATGACGGATAGCGCGGAGCCGGCGATCGGATGTCACGACCAAGAAATGGCAGGATCACTGCCTGCCACTCGGATCCCTTGGCCTTGTATGAAGTGATCAACTGAATCCCGTCTTCGGACGAGACACGCACGTCACGGGGTGTCTCAAAGTCTGCCCGCAGTTTCTCGGCAAAATCGGCAAAGGTCGCTCCCTGCGCGTCGGCTTCCGCGGCCAGAGCGAGAAGTACATCAAGTTCGTTCAGGAGATCACCAAATTCGTCCGGTGGAAGCGAAGCGAGGCGTTCGCGTAACTGCGTTTTTCTCACCAAAGTGTTCACTGCATCGAAGAGCGACTTGCCTTCCACGTCCGCACGCGTTTCGGCCAAGGCGCGAAGAGATGACGAGACGATTCCGACTGCGGCCGTCTGTTCGTCGATCCGGAAACGGCTGCCGTCGCCTTGACCAAACAACGCCAGATCATGATCGGAAATCCCGAAGACTTCGCGTAGTACGCCTACGATTTCGTACCCGTTGAGTGGATCGACCATGATCGTGCACAGGGCTGTCAGCCACGCGTGCGCTGGGCTGTCCGCCTTGATTGCGCTTTCTGATTGGATTGCTGCCGGCAGTCCGATTTTGCGCAGCGCCGAAGCCATCGTGCGAAGCCAAGCTTTGCGCGGGCACAATACCGCGACTTCTCGCCAGGAGCTTGCGCGCAGTTTTTCAAGGCCGGTTTCCTTAATCCAACACGCAAGTGCGTCCGCTTCGATTTTCGCTTTACGGTAGTCTTTGAGTTTTTCGCCGGAGGGCAGCAAACCTGCCTCGAGTGAAACGCGAATGACCTGACCAGGCAGAACTTCCGGGCGAGGTTGCAGCTCCACGAACCGAACTTGTCCGTTCTCGTCGTTCAGAATTTTGCGGAAGGTGCGATTGATAAAATCCACCTGCTCCTGATCGAGTCGAAACGTAACAGAGAACGTTAGCTCAGTCGCAGAACCGCTCCCGACTAACGAATCGTGAATGGTGCGATAGTTTTTTAGATCGGCCCGGTCGCGATAAATCGACTGCTGAAAATCGCCCACCATGCAGAAATGTCCGGACCTGGGCGACGCATTCCTAGTTTCAAGCCAGCGACCAGTCGCGTCAGGCGGCCGCGTAATTTCGAGCAGCACAGAAAATTGTGCCGGATCAGTGTCTTGTGCTTCATCGAGAATCACGCGGAGATTCTGTTCGCGCACTCGTTGCGCCGCCGCCGGATGCTGGAGCAGCTCATCTGCAAGCGCGATCTGATCGGCATAGGTGACAACTCCTCGTTCGAGACGGAAGTTGCGGTAGTCGCGCTGCACTTCCGCCGCGACGCAGAGAGCGGCATCTGCAACCCATCTTCGCAGAGGGACGAATGCTTCTCGCCAGCGCGCCGAGAACTCTTTTGCGCTGGTCAAACAAATCGGCCAGCGCAGAAAATCCCACCCCACCTTGTATCTCTCTTCCCAATCGGCCAGCTCCGCTTTCGAGTTGATGATGTTCGCCTGTCCGCTGCCTTTGGCAGCGACCGCATGCACGTCGCTGAAGTCGATCTTTGGACACGCGCCGATTTCTCCGGGTCGCAAAAGTGCAGAACCAGATCGGCGGCCTAACTCCATGATGTCCCGTGCTTGCGCGAGCCGAAACAAGGCTGCTCGGTTTTCTTCGCCTAATGACTCGCCAAGCCGTGTCTGTTGCTGAACGAATTCTTGCCACAAATCCTCGTCGTCGGTGATCAATTCCAGCGGCGCTGGCAGACCAAGATAATGTCCATAGTTAGTCAGCAGCTTCATGCAGAAGGCGTGAATCGTACCGAAGAATGCGCGGTTGAATGCACTCACTACTTCGGACGGAAGTCTGTCTGCGAGAATTTGCTGCCGGGTCCGCTGCTGCATCTCGTCCGCCGCGCGATTCGTAAAAGTTACGACAACGAGGCGGGGCAAGATATCTCGCGCGTTCGGGGCGCGGGCGATCTGCAAAACGCGATCCGTGATTGCACGCGTTTTCCCCGAACCGGCGGAGGCTACGACGGAAAAATTACGATCGAGTTCATCTGCGAATCGACACCGATCGGACTGGTCGCTCGGCTCTTTCACCAGTAAAATTCCTCCTCTTCCCGGGCGAGCGCCGGATGAGTCAACTCCCATTTCTCCTCGAGGATGTCTTCGTCCACCGCCAAAGTCGCCAACGGGTAATTCCGCGTGAAGGCCCACGCAGAACGCACGGGGCCGCGCATCCCGAACACTCCGGTTTGCTGCATGCGCGCGAGTTCCTGGAAAATATCCGCTTCCGCGTCCATGTCCCCAACCGAGAGTTGCGGTGAGACCGGCTTTACAACCGGGGACAATAAACTCAGGAAGATATCGGTCGCTCCAAGATGGCGGGCCGCGAGCGCGTAGAGACCGAGCTGCAACGCGGACCCGTCCAGAATTTTTTTGTGGAGCTGCGATTTCCTTTTGTCGGCATCCTCTTTTGCGGGGACCAAGGCTTTCTTGCTCGCGCCTGTCTTATAATCAAGGATCCAGAGCCCATCGGTTTGGAGTGATTTGCACTCGTGTCGTGCTAAGAGAAGATCGATCCGACCGCGGAACTGGAGTGAGACGTCACCGGTTACTTTCGTCGGAGCCGCGCCATCGATCTTCCATTCCGTTGCTATCCAAGGCCAACCCTCAACTGTCGCCAGTTTCGCCCCCAAGTGCCGCGCGAGAGAGAACGCATTTTGCCAGCCCGAATTCCACCAGTCCGGCACTTGTTTCCCGACGGACTGGCAAAGAAGTTTGATCTCCGCGCATTTCTGCTCGGCCGCGGCGCGGATATTTCGGTCGATTTCGGATGCGTCCGGCAGCCGCACAAATTTCTTCCCGGCGTCGGCGCCGGCGACATGGGCTAGCCAGCGATGGACCCATTGTCCAGTCGCTGCGCTCCATGGGTTGCTATCGTCGTCGTCGCCTTCCAATCCCAAATATTTCTTTAACCAAACCAGTGCGGGTGACTTGAGCAGCGTTTCGAACTCGCTCACGCTCAGAATTGGAATCCGCTCGGATGGCGCGCGAAGGGCAAAGTCGTACACACCCGACGGCGCCGCCGGATCGCGTCGGGCGTCGTAGGCCACGCGTGTTTGCCTCACATCTTCTGAGTGTGGTGCCGTTGTCTTGTCTTGGGCACGAGCCGATTGCAGCCATGCCACAGTCGTGCGTTGCAACTCCTTCATCGTTGCCTGCGTCAAAGGCCGGGGATGTGTCTTTTGATAATGGCTCGTAAACAATTCGCTCGGATTCCAGAGGCGATCCGGCGCGGATTCCTGCACAAGGCTCGCGCCGAATGCGACGCCTTCCGTCGCTGATTCGAGGAGAGTTTGAAACTGCCGGAGCGCGATCTGTCGCTGCTCCGATGGACCGAGATAGAGCGAATGACCCTCGCGAACGCTGGTATGCCCTTCACCCTGGCTGCCTTGCTTTGCCGCCCAACGGTTAAGCTGTTGAATGCCGCGATTGAACTCTTGGATTTCCTCTTCGCGCGCAAACTCACCCCTTTCCGTGGGCGGCCAGATTCCTTCGTTGAATCCGGCGAAAATGAGATGTGACCACTCCTGCCACTGTGCTTGGGCGACGGTTAAGAGTTGCACACGTGCGTAGGGATGATCGCCGGTCGCGTCGCGGTCCATGCCGAAGGTCGATGCGATCTCCTCCAGCCACCGCAGGTGCAAAGTTCGCGAGAAATCGGCCTCGACCTTGCCGGCCCAGTCACTGCTCAGACGCAGAAGTTCAATCCAGTGTCGCTTCCAGCCCAGTCGCGCAAACGCGTTCTCAGTCGCACGGAGGAATTCCGTAAAACTTCCGCGTACAGGGAGGAATTCAATTAGGTGAAGCGCTTTCGCGACCTGCTGGTTTGTTTGTTCCGCACTCGCAGCGCAGAATTTCTGCAAAACAGCGAGGTCATCGATCAACACCTCGGCGTGGGCGGAACGGAGTCTTCGTTCGAAGCCTTGGATGGTCAGTTCGGGAAATAGCTCTTCGCGATTTCGAAGCGCGCTTAGAAAGCGAAGCAACGAGTTGACGCGCGGCCCGCGTTGAAGATGCAACCAGGCGCGCCATTCGGCCGATTCAAATAGCTTCGGAATCGGATGTCCGAAGCCATCGTTGTGCGGGATGGTTAGTTTTGAAAGCGAGCTGGCGACCAGACGGGACAGTGATCCGGCACCGGCAAAGACGACACCAACGCGTGTGCACTTTTTCTCAGCAAGAAATCGTACGCACATTAATGCGATGGCTTCCGCTTGCTGCGTTGTGTCGGCGCCAACAACGAATGAGTATTTCGCCGGAGGAACGGTCGCACCTTCCATCTCCGCCTCAGTGAAGAGGCTGTTGCTAACGTGATTTGCCGCTGGCGATATCGGTTTCGCTTCGCCAAAGGTTTCTTCCCACGTACCGACCCAAGCCTCATCGAGTCCACGGGCTTCGTCGCGCGGATCATCGAGCAAGACGGTCGCTTGTTTTGCCGCGGAAGCTCCGGCGCGAAGCACCTGCCAGAGCGGCCAGTGCGCGCCGTTAAACCCGGTGACAAGAACGTTCGCGAAAAGCGGGTTGGCTTTGCGGGCATTTGTCGCGGCACGGAGGTCGACGGTGTGGATCAATTCGAAGCCGCACTGCGTGACATGCTTCTGGAAACGAGCTTCGACTTCACGCAATGCTGGAAGTTTCACCGCGGAAAAATCCCACCCCGCAGCGCCGAGTTGATCGATCGCGCGGAGCAAATGATCCGGCGCACGCGCCACCGATTTCGCGGCGAGAAAATCGGATTCCAGCATTCTTTTTTCTCGCAACGCGGGATCTTCCGGGAGCTTCATGCATTCCTCCGCGGCGATCGAGAGGAGAAGACGCAAGTGCTCGCGTAATGGGAGGCGCATTTCGTTTTTGCCCGAAAGAAAGTCCCGAAGTTCGGGCGGAGAAACGAAGCGAATGCCGAGAAGGGATACGCCGCGCTCGAGCAGCAGCCTTTTGATCGCGTAAGCGTGACTGCGAAAAGGCACCACCACCAAAGTGGGTTCTTGTTGCTGCCACGAGACCCGCGCCGCGGTTTGGAACCATGGGAGGAGCACATTTTCCCACGCGCTCGCAACCGAAGCGCCCAGGTGGAGCGTTACGCGCCGCTCGTTCTTGGGCAGATCGGCACTTTGTCGAACCATCAATTAGTCTAGCGTGGTGTTCGGCACCGTCACATCGATCAATGTTCGCCGGTCGCCGCTGCGTCTCGTAATTCGTTCACGATCGAATTGCTCCAGCAAAGGCACAAGGGTTCGGCGCGACGTTTGGAGCGCTTGTCGAAGCTCGCTCACGGTGGCCGAGCCGTTATGGCGGAGGAACTCTGTTACCTTTGCTTTCATAGAGGAAAAAGCTTCGCGCGACAAAACCAAGTCAGCGCCCACCTCGACAACCTCGTCTTGCGTAATCAAAAAGTGGAGCACCTGACGGCTTCCAAAATCCGGCGCAATCTGTTTGCGGGAGGGTGGGTCGAACGGTTTTTCCGAAATACGACAACGAATTTTCTCCGCTACCGTCGCGAGATTTGGTGGAAGGGCGGCACGATGCTCTGATCGTCTGATAAAATTGCCAGTCTTGCTGTACCCGTCGCGGCAAAGGTCGGCAATGATCTCGTCGAAAATCTTCGGCGAAAGTTTCCCAACTTCCAGGCGGAGCTCAGTAAGATCGAAACCCGTCAGTTGCGGATGTTCCTTATGTTTGGCTTCGATTGCGTTGATGGCGCGTTGATGGAGTTCCGCCCAGAAACTTACGTCTGCGACGATGTCGCCACGCATCACGATCTCCTTCGTTGCAACCAATTGTTCGATTGCCGCCTCGATGTCGGAAGCGCTGAAATTGGATTTGATGAGAAGATCGACTTGTTCTCTTGCGCCGTCGCGCCGGAGTTCGCTTTGTATTGCTATCGTCGCGTCGTTCGGCGATTTGGCGCGAGCCGCCAGGAAGTCGCGTTGCTTTGATTCGCGGAATTTATTGCGACCCGCCGCAGCATCGAGCACTACACCGCCGGCCAGCGTCCGACGCTCGGATGAGTCGCGCAGAACGAAACGGTCGCCGACAAACGCGAGGATCGGTGAGTCCAGCCGCAATTGCGCGAGCGCGGTGTCCCCTGATTTTAAATTTCCTCCATCAGCAAGTGCAACGCGCGCCGCGACGCGGAAGGCACCGTGGTGCAGATAGATTTCGGCGCCATTTCTGAGCGAGTGCGAAGTTGTCGTTAATCGCGCCGACCTTGTAAGCAACACGTCGATCGTATTCACCGGCTCGCCGATCGCGGGAACTGTGACTACGTCGCCCCGCGCAACGCCGCTGGTTTCTTTGTGGACAGTTATGTCGGGCAGGTTCAGGGCAACGCGCATTCCAGCCTCAACTTCCTGCTGCTCGCGGTTGTGACTTTGGATTGAGCGGATGCGCGCGTAAATGTTTCGCGGCTGCACGATCACGTTTTGACCGCGCGCCAATTTTCCTCCGACAAGCGTTCCGGTGACAACCGTGCCAACGCCATGCAACGAAAATGCCCGATCGACAAATAGCCTCGGTTTTCCTAGATCGCGTGACGCAGCGAGCGACGAGAGTTCGTATGAGAGGACTTGTTTCAGCTTTTCAATTCCAATGCCGGTCGCAACCGATGTTTCGACAATCGGCGCATTCTCAAATGGCGTGGCCGCCAGTTGTTCTCGCACATTGGCGGCGGTTCTCGTTGCGTCGGCAAGATCGGATTTCGTCAACACGATGATCGCGTGTTCAACATTCAGGTAGGTGAGGATCTGAAGATGCTCTTCGGTCTGCGGCATCCAGCCGTCGTCCGCGGCGATGACGAGCAAGGCCAGGTCAATCGAGCCGACGCCGGCGACCATGTTTTTTACGAAATCTTCGTGGCCCGGGACATCAACTATTCCAACGTGGAGCTCTTCGCTACGTGCGTTGGTAACGCTCAGTTCGGCAAACCCAAGATCGATGGTGATGCCGCGCGCCTTCTCCTCCGGCAAGCGGTCGGGATCGGTGCCCGCAAGCGCTTTAACGAGCGCGCTCTTTCCGTGGTCGACGTGCCCGGCGGTGGCAACAATAAAATTTCGCGTGGTCACGCGTGCGAAATCAATGACTGGACGCTGCCGTGCAGGCCGCGCGAATTGCATCAACGACCGAATCGTCCTGCGACGAAAAAATGGTGCGTAAATCCAGCTTGAACGATTTGTTTGCGATGTAGCCAATGACCGGCGGAGTTAACGCGCGCATTCGATCCGCGAACTCATTTACGGAGCAGTCCCTCGGGACAATGTCGATGGCGACAGAGGAGATGGTCGATCTTGGCAAAGTACCGCCGCCCACTTTCACCACACCGCGTCCGATGCTGATTTGCGCCGGCAAACCGCGCAGACGCTCGATCATGGCGGCAGCGCGGGCGCGCAGCTCATCCTTCGGGATTCGTAACAGCGCGAGCGTGGGGATTTTTGATTGGGCGCCACGAAGATGGAGATCGACTGTCGCCTGCAATGCGGCCAATCCCAATTTGTCACAACGAAGCGCGCGGAACAAAGGTTCGCGCTTCAACCCGGCGACGAACCGTTTCTTTCCGGCGATGATTCCGGCTTGCGGGCCGCCGAATAATTTGTCGCCGCTAAAGCACACGAGATCAGCCCCGCTCTTCAGTTCTTCCTCCGGAGTTGGTTCGGATTGGGCAGGAGCGACTTCAGCCGTGGGCTCCATCGCACCGCTGCCCAGATCGACCACGAACGGAATTCGCCGCTTTTTGACGAGCTGCGCGATTTCCCTGGTGGACGGCGAGGCGACGAAACCATCCATAAAGAAATTACTGCGATGAACTTTCAAGATGAGCGCGGTCTGTGGACCGATGGCCTGGGCATAGTCGCGCACGGTCGTTTTGTTGGTCGCGCCGACTTCGCGCAACCTGGCGCCAGACGATTCCAGTATTTCACCGATGCGAAATCCACCGCCGATCTGCACAATTTCGCCGCGTGAAATAATCACTTCGGATTTCGTCTTGATGAAGTGGCTTACGATCAGAACCAGCGCGGCCGCACAATTGTTAATGACGGTGGCGGACTCGGCGCCGCAAAGAATGGCCAGATTATGTTCCAAGTATCCCGCGCGATTTCCTCGCTGACCGGAGGCGAGATCGAATTCGAGATTGCTGTAGTTGGCCGACATCTGCGCGATCGATTCAAGCGCGGTCTGACTGAGAGGGGCTCGCCCGAAATTCGTGTGCAAAATGACGCCGGTGCCGTTGATGATCGGTTGGAGCCGTGAACGAACATGTCGATCCAACGCGTGGAGGACACGTTCGAACACATCTTCGAAGGTGAAGATCTTGTCCGACTCGCGCAGAGCGGAAAGTTCGTGGCGAACCATTGCCACAACGATCGGTCGCGGAAGATCGACCGCGTCCAGTGCCTCGAGCACCTTGTTGACCGCGGGAATGTGCCGGCGGGAACGCGATTTTATCTTGTCATGCATATCAGCTTCTTGCGGCGCCGGACGATTCTTCCAATGATGGCAGCGGATGGCGTGCCCGCTTTTTTCAGGAGTCGCAAGACCTTGTTAAGCGCGGATTCGGCAACGCAAAGAAGTAGCCCGCCACTGGTTTGAGCATCCGTGAAAAGAATTCTTTGCGGACGAGTAGCCGCGCGCCAATCAACGATCCGGTTCGCGGCAATCAAATTCTGCTCAGTTCCTCCGGGCACGCAATCCTGCGCGATAAGGTCGGCAATTGCCTGATCAATCATCGGCACACTCCCCGGATCGACCTCAGCGGAAACGCCGCTCGCCCGACACATCGAACTCAAATGACCCATCAACCCAAAACCGGTGATATCCGTGGCCGCGCGGACCAAACGGCGCTCCGCAAGTTCGGCGCCGACCGAATTGATCGTGGACATAAGCGCGATCACTTTTCGTTCCAGTTTGCGCGAAGCCAGTCCACGTTTAATCCCCGTTGTCGCGATGCCGGTGCCCAGCGGTTTTGTTAGGACCAGAAAATCACCGGGGCGCGCGTTGGCATTGGTCATCATTTTTGCCGGATCGACAATTCCAGTGACAGCCATTCCGTAGATGGGCTCGGGCGCGCGAATGGTGTGGCCACCGATGACCGCGCAACCGGCCTCCGTCGCTTTACTAAGACCGCCTCGCAAAATGGCGGCGACAATCTTTGGCGACAAAGTTTCTTGAGGAATTCCAACAATGTTCAGCGCACTAAGCGGACGCCCGCCCATGGCGAAAACATCGGAGAGAGCGTTGGTCGCGGCGATGGCGCCGTAGGAAAATGGATCGTCAACAATTGGCGTGAAGAAATCGACGGTTTGCACAAGGGCACGATGTCGATCCAACTGATAAACGCCGGCGTCATCGCCGGTACTGGAACCGACGAGAACATTACGGCCGTTTGTTTGCGGCAGGCCGCGCAGGACTTGTCGCAGAATCGTCTGGCTTAATTTAGCGGCGCACCCGGCGCAGGATGAAAGCGACGTCAGTGCGATCTTTGGAGTTTGAGCCACGCGAATCGTCAGAGACCGAGGTTGAATTTGCGGAGAGGATAGGAATCGAACCTATCCCGGCCGTTGCCGGCCGACGGCGGTTTTGAAGACCGCGAGGGCCACCAGGCACCCTTCACTCTCCAGACGACAGAAAACATCCAACGCTTAACGTCGAACGCCCAATGCTGAACTATAGAAGAAGAACGAGGCGATTGATTATTTGATTTTCCGAATCGCGCTAACAACGGCGTCGAAATCCGGCCAATCGCCGGAGTCGAGTTTGGAATGGATGAGTTTTCCATTGGCGTGAATTTCGAAGGCGCCGCCGCCTGAAGGAACGAGAGTGAGCGACGCAATGCGATCGCCTAGTTCAAGGATTTTGGCCGCCAAACTGACGGCCTTCGGCGTGTAGTTTCAAACCACGCAGTATTCGATCGATATTTCGACTTTCATCCCGGCTCCTTTCCGTAAATGAGGCTATCGACGCAATGAAATTGCGTCAAGCGAGGCGCGTTCTTGGTAGTGGTACAGTTTGTCAAACTGTACCACTACCGCGTTCTTACCGGTTGCCCATTGAGACTGGCGCTTCTCTTTGTTCGGTCTGGTGTGCCCTAGCAGGGCCGTAGAGCATCGTCAGTTGCTCCGAAGAGAGACGAGATATACTCGAAGGGATATGTTAAGAAGTCGGAGGAAATGAAGAAACTTATATTAATCAATTTGTTGCTCTCCATATGGGCGGCGAGCGCGGTCGAAGCTTCGGCACAACGGCTACAGCGTCAAATCTTGGGGCTTCATCTTAATATGACGAAGGAAGCGGCGCACAAACGCTTGCAAGAAATCGGAATAGTTATCCGCCATGAAGAAAATCGACAGGAAGTATGGCAGGTCCGCCACGAAAGCTTCTCGCATCTTCTCATTGGTTTCGACAAGGAAGACAAGCTGCGTTACGTGACGGCGGTGGCACGCGAGGACAAGGAAGCCAAGCGGGTTGGGTACAACGACATCGGAGATGTGAAGAAAGCGCGACAAGCTGGCGACCCGAAGATCAACAATTTCAATTATCAATGGGAGCTGCCCGCTGCGGATGGCAATCCGCATATGCTTGTGATTGTGGCTGGACGCACCCCTAAACTCGTAACGACCTATACCCTCAAGAGCCTGGAAAGCACAGTACCGCTCGAGAAGGACTAAAGGTGAATCCCGGATGTTGCCGCCGTCCGCTAGTTCATAAATGGTTACGGGAGGGAATCCCCAGATCTTGAGCGGACAATAGTTGTGTCGCCCGCATTGATCAGGCCATCGACATTCACGTCATATCGAAAGTCGGTGGTGCCGAGCGTTTCCCCGGAGTGATTGCGCACTTGGATCGTGTCGCCGGCGTTAACCACGCCGTCGCCGTTGGTGTCACCGAGGAGCACATCCATACGGCCTGGAACGTCGTTGAGAATCGCGCCAGCGGTGTCATGCAAACCATCCAGGCTGACTTGAAGATGCTGCGCATCCGCGACACCGGAAAGATTCACCGTGTATTGATTCGCGGCCGGTCCGAAATTGCTGCTGGCGACGTTAGCGGTGCCTTGGGAAATTCTGACCGTGGGCGCGGGTGTAGTCACTAGATTTCGGTCGAAAGTAAAGATCATCGTGTGGGTATTGTCCCCTTTGTTCCGGCATTCGACACCGACCGTACCCTCGGGTGCCGGCATTAAATCAATGTCTCTAGGGGTGGGGTCGGTATTACCGTGGACTTTTCTCGAAACCACGTCGGCGAGCGGTACCTCTACCTCGATCTCAACGCCGGCTGTGTTACTGCTGGCCAAACCATGCGAGTCGGTGACACTAACCGTGGCATGATAATGACCGTTACTAATATATGTGTGCGAGATCGTTGCGCCTGACTGTGTGACAGGAGCTGAGCCATCGCCGAAATCAAAAGTAAAGGAAGAGATCGTGTCACCGGCATCTGGATCCGTGGAAGCCGACGCATCGAAGTTAACCAATAGTGGAGCATCACCGGAAAGCGGGTTAGCGCTAAGCGCCGCAACCGGCGCTGTGTTACAAGGAAGGTTCCCAACAAGCGTGTAACTGCCGGCAGGAGCCAGGTTGTCGGGCATGTTGTCCGGTGTCACGGTGGCAACTCCTCCATTGAACGCGATTCGCGTTAGGAATCCCGAAATGCTTTGTCCAGGCTGCGGATTACCAATACCACTTCTTGGCACTACGATGGTGATTGTCCCGTCAGCGGTGAAATTACTTGGGTTAGTATTGCCCGCTGCCGTTGGGTCGATTGTAACAAAAGGACCGGCGGTTGGTCCATATTGAAAGATCGGCGTATGTGTTAGGCACGCGGTTGTGGTGCAGCCCACCGGGTAGTCCGTTGGCGAGTTAGTCATCCGCACCGTGTAGTTAACGTTGTTCGGAGCTGTGAACGTGCTGGGCCATTCGGTGCTAGGAGGCACTGTCGCGAGGCTTTCCATCTTAAGTGTGAAAACTAACTGGGCCGGCGCGAAAGCGGCGGGCTCGGCAATGGCGAGACTCCGCACGTCCCATCCTGGATTCGTAGTTTGTCCTGTGGGAGTGATAATGTCTCCTGCTGGATCGGAGAGAATTTGACAGCCAGGCAGCAAGCACTTTGCGCAAGCAAGTGTCGCCACGCCGATTGGTAATTCACTGCAGTTGGTGCTTTCACCTTGCGCATTGAGTGCGGTCACTTTGTAAAAGTAAGACGTACCGGCAATGGTGGTCGCGTCATCGTAAGTTGTTTTACAAGTCGGGCAGCCGATCGTCACGGTCGCGAGCGCCGCGCCATACGAACCGGAGCTTATGCGCCGGTAAATCTTATAACCTGTGAGCGGAGAGCCTCCGTTGTCTGGCTCCGACCAATCGAGGTGGACACTGCTGCCGGCATCTCCAGTAACACTATTGAGACGCGGCGCCGCAGGAACAACCGGCTCCGCTGGATTCGGATCGAATGCAGCCAGCAATCTTGGACCACCGGATTGACGAATGATCGTGGATAACGCGCTGCGCGATGCAGTGTAACCGTTAGTAGGGTCCGGCGGATTATTCGCCGTCGCTTCGCTGCAATCTGGCGCGACACATCCATCCGCGTAAGCAGCTAACACGCGTCCTTCCTTGTCTATTTGAAGATCATTAAAGTCGAGCAGGTTGCGGTCGGCGCCGCAGGTAGTGCCGCCTGTGCAGATCGAACCAATTTGCACAGGGTCATGGCCAGTAGCGTTGACCAAAGTATAGGTTTGCCCGCGATCAAAAGTTGTCGCGATGTAAAAGTACCAGATGCCGCGGAAGGTACCGATACCGCCGCCGCTACAACAGTCTCCGGTTGATGTCGAAGTACCGAGGAAACCGAAGGCGGCGCGATTGCCATCGCCAGCTACAACTTCCGGGAAAACAGCATGCGCAATGACTCCTTGGCTAACATCTACGTCCTGCCATGTGTCGCCGTGGTTAGTTGAGACTGCGATATGCGGATGGCCGTCGTTATTTTCGTAGCCGAGATAAACAGTATTGTCCGCGCCAATCCCGATCGAGGGATCGGTGGAACCCGAACCGCTACCTGGAATGGGCTTAACGGTCCAGGTTAACCCGTTGTCAGTAGAAACGGCCACACCGGTTCCTGAGCCACAACTCTTATTGGGAACGTAAACAGTTCCGTCTGGTCCGACTTTAACATGTCCGTGCAAGCCGCCGCACTGCGACAAGTTCCACATGGGTATGCCTGGATTGAAGGTCTGACCACCAGTATCACTGCGCGCGGCGAAGGCCGTTCCGACGTCTTGCGATGCGTAATAAACCTGATTCGGATAGGTTGGATGAACGGGGGGCGGTATAGCCGCTTCGTTATAAGGTCCGCCGCCCACGGTCTCGTGGTCTACGCCCGCTGGCTGTCCGGATCCCTGCGACTGCGTCCAAGTTCCGCCGTCATCATCCGAGAAGGACATGATGCTGGTCGCGCCAGCTAGTTGCGACTGGAAAACACGTCCGGTCTGATGATCGACATAGCCAATCGGATCGAGCGTCTCCACGCTCTCAGTCGCGTTCGTCACATCTTCCCACAAAGGCGCATTACTAAACGCACCAGTGGGCGCGTTTGGATTCTTGGCCGGCGAAGAGCAATCATCAAAGCTTACTCGAAACTCGTTTAGGTTCGCGGTAAAGAAGGCGACGCCAGCCAGGTTGACCTTGTCGTGCTTAAGAGCCGGCACGTTGGGATTCCAATCAATTCCGATCGAAGGTTCGCCCGCGGATCCGGCCCCAGCGAGGTTGCTCGGATTAGGAGTATAGTTTTGGTACCTTGGTGCGGCGCCCGTGCCCGGTGGCGGAGTCGGCGGAATATTTTCTAAAGTGATCGTCGCTGTGTAGCTCTGCCCGGCCGGCGCGAAAGGAACAACTCGAATCGTATAAGAAGCCGAGAGCGCCGGTAGAACAACCACTTCGGGATCGGCCGAGGAAGCCGATGAGGCAACAACAGTAGTTCCTTGAAAAATGTAAACGTCGAAATCGGCCGACGAAACTGGCCAGCCAACGCTGATCTTAACGTGCTTGGTCGGGTCTGGATTAGGCCCCGGGGACATGTTGACGGTCAAAGCAAAATCGTCGCAGGACATCGGCACGGTACAGTTCACTGTTCCGGCTTGCGCCGTAACATTAGGAGCCACGAAAGGTCCACCCGTGTACGTCAGCGTTGGGCTCGCCGGCGAAATTGTTCCGTTGGGAGGAACCGAGTCGGGCTTGATGCGAGACGCTGGCAATGGAACCTGCTTCGGTTTGTCCGCGAAACTAAATGTCGCCAGGAGAACGCCAACCGAACAGAGCAGAACTGCAAAGAGATTGCGGAGATTAATGAAGCCCGATTTGGGAGTGGGATTTGTTTGCATGAAGTTAGTCCTCTAGCCGCTAGCAGTTTTCCGAAGTTAGAATGGCCTTCGTATCCTAATACGTATGCGGATGGGTTTATCCCAAAGCGGGTTTTTATTCGATTACCAATAAGATTACAGTTTGGTAATGTTTGGCGCGCTTAGGCCGCTGTTTTGCTTTGTCGGACGTGGGATGCTAGCGTCGCGCGCCCCGCGATGAGCCAGAATTATAAAAATACGCTTAATCTTCCGCGCACGGATTTTCCGATGAAGGCGAATCTGGCCGCACGTGAGCCAGAGATGCTCAAACGCTGGAACGAAACGCGTCTCTACCAGCAAATCCAAAAGTCACGGCAGGATCGGCCATCGTTTGTTCTGCACGACGGACCGCCGTTCGCCAATGGCGACGTCCACATGGGCACCGCGCTCAACAAGATTCTCAAAGATTTCGTTGTGAAATCGCAAACCATGCTCGGCAAACGCGCGCCTTATGTTCCCGGTTGGGACTGCCACGGTTTGCCCATCGAGTACAAAGTCGTCAAAGAGTCGCGCGATCTGTCGCCGCTCGAAGTGCGCAAGAAATCGGAAGCTTTCGCCCGCAAATATGTCGATCTTCAACGCGATCAATTCAAACGGCTCGGCGTCTTCGGCGATTGGGAAAATCCATATCTCACCATGGATCCCAAATATGAAGCCGAGATTCTTCGCGCTTTCGCCGTCTTCGTTGAAAAGAATCTCGTTTATCAATCGAAGAAACCGGTTTTCTGGAGCACCGGCGCTCAGACCGCGCTGGCCGAGGCCGAAGTTGAATATCAGGAGCGGGACGACACCGCGGTTTACGTGAAGTTTCCTATAACCAGTGGCGAGCTGGCTGGCAAAGCGAGCATCGCCATTTGGACAACCACGCCTTGGACTTTGCCCGCGAATCTCGCTATCGCGGTTCATCCAAAAGAACTTTATATCGTCCAGGAGTTTTCGCGTGACGGCGCTTCCGAAACGTTACTGCTCGCCGATAAACTTATTCCGCTATTCTGCGCGAACACAAAATTCCAACCAGCCGGCGAACCACTGCAATCATTTCCTGGCAGCAAGATCGACAAGATAAAAGCGCGTCATCCATTCCTCGATCGCGATTCGATCGTGCTCGCCGCCGATTTTGTCACGATGGACAGCGGCACAGGTTGCGTCCACATCGCGCCCGGTCACGGCGCAGACGACTATTCGTTAGGCAGCAAGAATGGATTGTCGATCCTGTCACCGGTCGATGATCACGGCCGTTTCACTGAGGAAGCCGGTTTGCCAAATCTGGTTGGCAAATACGTCTTCGACGCCAACCTCGACATCGTCAATTTGTTGCGCGAGCGCGGCATGCTCCTCGCCGAACAAAGGTATCATCATTCGTATCCGTACTGCTGGCGCTCAAAGACGCCGATCATCTTTCGTGCGGTCGAACAATTCTTCATTCGCATCGACGACCTCCGCGGCAAAGCACTCGACGCCATTCACAACGAAGTGAAATGGATTCCGGCCTGGGGCGAAAATCGCATTGCCGGGACAGTTGAATCACGGCCCGATTGGGTGATCTCGCGACAGCGAAGTTGGGGTGTGCCGCTTCCGGTTTTTTATTCGAAGGACGACAAGGTAATCCTCGATCCGAAAATCATTCGCAAGCTCGCCGATCTTGTGGCCGAGCGTGGTTCGAATCTTTGGTTCGAGCTGAACGATGCCGATCTTGCGCGCGAATTGAGTTTGCCGGAAGGCACAACGCATCGCAACGACACGATCGATGTCTGGATCGACAGCGGCGTTTCGCACGAAGCCGTCGTGAAGAAACGAATGGGCGTCGAGCAATCGGACATGTATCTCGAAGCGACTGATCAACATCGCGGCTGGTTTCAGTCGTCTTTATTGACCAGCATCGCGCTCAACGGCCGCGCGCCGTACAAAACCTGCGTCACGCACGGTTTCGTGGTTGATGTTGACGGAAAGAAGATTTCCAAGTCGAGCACTTACGATAAGCCAATGGATGCCGGCCATTTCGTCGGCAAACATGGGGCCGATCTCGTTCGCCTTTGGGCGAGCAGCATCAATTACGTCGACGACGTTCCGTTCTCGGAAGAAATGTTCACGCGACTTGGAGACACTTATCGGCGCATTCGCAACACGCTGCGTATTTTGCTTGGAAATCTCCACGACTTTCCTGTAGCCGGCGTCGTCGACGCCGGGCCGCGGTCACCGACTGCGGCTACAACATTAGTCGACCGTTGGATTTTGCATCAGCTCGATAACGCAATCGCCGATTGCCGATCCGCTTATGAAGCGTTTGAGTTTCATAAAGTTTATCACACGCTCAATCAATTCTGCGCGGTCGATCTGAGCAGTCTTTACATCGACATCACCAAAGACCGGATGTATTGCGACGCGCCCGATTCGGCGCGCCGCCGCGCGACGCAAGCGGCCATGCACGAAATCTTCGATGCGCTGTGCCGGTTGCTCGCGCCGGTTCTCGCGTTCAGCGCGGAGGAAGCGTGGGGATATTCGAACGTCGGCGCGTCGATTCACACGCAGGAGTTTCCGCAATCGCAAGATCGACATCGCGATTCGAGCGAGCAGGTTACGGAGTTGCTGAAGCTGCGCGGCGTCATCGGTCAGGCGATTGAGAAGGCCCGTCAGGAAAAATTGATCGGCAACGCGCTTGAAGCGGCGGTTGTTTTGGGGTCGAACTCCGAAGCTACGGCGAAGATCGACAAAGAGGAGCTGGAGGAATTTTTCATTCTGAGCGGTTTGACCATCGAGCAGGCAAAAGAACCAAGCGCTTCAATTTCGAAAACGTCTTACAAGAAATGCGCGCGCTGCTGGCGGCATCGTCCGACTGTTGGTGCGAGCAAAGAGCATCCGGATTTGTGCGATCGCTGCGAATGTGTAATAACGCGCGTGGCCAGCACGCCAACATTGACATGAAATACATTCTTTTTCTTTCGCTGCCGCTTTATCTGCTGGATCTGGTGACGAAGACTTGTGTTCTTTGGAATATCAAGCCGGAGCAACCGCGTGCGGTCATTCCTGGTTTTTTCGATCTCGTTCACATTACTAACACCGGAGCCGCCTTTGGTTCGTTCAAGAACAACAACAATTTTTTTGTCATGCTCTCGATCCTGGCGTTGCTCTTTGTCGTAATACTTCTACTTCGTCGCAATACTCCGCCCGACAAGTGGCGCGACGTTTCGCTTGGCCTGCTGCTTGCCGGTGTGTTGGGAAATCTAACCGACCGGTTGCTCTACGGACACGTAATCGATTTTCTCCTTTTCGATCTGCACATTCCCTATGCGCATCCGTGGCCGGCATTTAACGTGGCCGATTCCTGCATCTGCGTCGCCGTTCTCTGTTTCATCATTCATTCCTTTCGATCAAATAAGAGACCGGTCGCCCCGGCGCCGTCGTTATAGCCCCGGCGCTCTGCCGCCGTGATTAGAATCGGGTCGCCCCACAGAGCGAAGGGACTATAGCACTCGCATTGTGTTTCACGGAGCGAAGCGGCTACAGTAGCTGTGATGAAAGGCGCGAAGGAAAACCTCTCACCGATGGAAAGAACTGCGCGCGAATTGGTCACGCGTCTGCGTGACTGCGGGCACGTCGCCTACTTCGCCGGTGGTTCGGTGCGTGATTTGGTTCGAGGTGAAACGCCCAAAGACATCGACATCGCCGCCGATGCGCGGCCGGAAGATGTGCAGAAAATATTTTCGCGTACTTACGCAGTCGGTGCGCATTTTGGCGTCATCGTTGTTCTGGAAAACGAATTCCAATTCGAAGTCGCAACTTTTCGTTCCGACGATGTGTATATCGATGGAAGGCGGCCAACCGCCGTGCATTTCTCGTCACCGGAGGAAGACGCGAAACGTCGCGACTTCACCATCAACGGGATGTTCTTCGATCCGATCGCGGGGGAAGTGATCGACTTTGTCGGCGGCCGCGCCGATCTCGAAGCGAAATTAGTGCGAGCGATCGGCGATCCGGCGCAACGTTTCGCCGAAGACCGGCTGCGAATGTTACGCGCTATTCGTTTCGCCACCGTTCTCGATTACCAGATCGACAATCAAACGTGGGACGCGCTGGTTGCGAACGCAGGGTCAATCAAAGAGATCAGTGCCGAGCGCATTCGCGAAGAGCTGGTGCGCATTTTTCTTTCACCAAATCGCGTGCGCGGATGGGATTTGCTCGATGAGAGCGGCTTGTTCCGCGCGATTTTACCAGAGATCGAAGCGATGAAAGGCTGTGAGCAGCCGGAGCAATTTCATCCGGAGGGCGATGTCTTCCGGCACACGCGACTGATGCTCCAATTGTTACCCGAGAAAGTTTCAGTGCCGCTGGTTTTCAGCGTCCTCCTGCACGACGTGGCCAAACCGGTCACGGCGACGGTCGATGAAACCGGCCGCATCCGTTTCAACGGGCACGATCGCATCGGTGCGGAGATGACCGAGCAAATCATGGAACGATTGCGTTTTTCTCGCGCCGAGATCGACGCCGCAGGCGAGATGGTTCGGCAACACATGGTCTTCAAAGATGTGCCGTGCATGCGCGTCGCGAAATTGAAGCGTTTCATGGCGCGGCCGACTTTTGAAGAGGAGCTGGAATTGCATCGCGTCGATTGCGCGAGCAGCCATCGCATGATGGACAATTACGAATTTCTCCTCGATAAACGTGAAGAATTCGCGAACGAGCCGATTATTCCGCCACCATTCGTGCGCGGAGAAGATCTCATTGCACTCGGTTTGCGGCCTGGCCCAAAGTTCGGCGAGATTCTCGAAGCAGTTGAGACTCACCAACTTGAAGGGGGTTTGCGCAATCGCGAGGAAGCGCTCGATTGGGTGAAGCGCGAATTTGCGTTGAAGGGTTGAAGCGGTTTTGAAATTAAAGGCCAAACATCGAACATTGAACTTACGATGAAGATTCTCATGGTCAGCCCGGAAGGGCCGCCACTTTCGCGCGCCGGCGCGATTGTCGACGTGCTGGATGCGCTGCCACGCGAGCTGCGGACGCGCGGGCATGAGGTTAGCGTGGCATTACCGTTTTATCGCGCGATCCGGGAGGACTCGAGTTTCAAGGAACGGGACACAGGGGTGACTCTCGATGTACGCGTCGGCGACAAGACTTACATCGCCGAGTATCTAGAAGGACGAAGCGCGAGCGGCGTGCAGTTATTCCTGATTCGATGCGATGAGTTTTTCGATCGGGACGGAATTTATGGCGAACATGGCGAGCTGTACGAAGATAACGCCGCGCGTTTCATTTTTCTTAGCAAAGCGGCGGTCGAACTGGCGCGGCGTTTAACGCCAACTCCGCAAATTCTTCATCTGCACGATTGGCCGCCGGCGCTCGTTCCGGTATTCGTGCATGGGCATCGTTTGCCATTCTCCACCGTGCTGACCATTCATCGCCTGGCTGAGCAAGGCAGCTTTTGGGGACTCGATTTCAGTCTAACGAACTTACACGAGCGATTTTTCACCCTGCGTGGCGTCGAGTTTTTCGGCCGGATGAATTTTCTCAAGGCCGGAATTCTTTTCGCTGACAAAATCACAACCGTCAGTGAAAGCTACAAACGCGAAATACTAACGCCGGAAGGCGGTTGCGGCCTCGAGGGCGTTCTGCGCGAAAACGCGCACAAACTTGTCGGGATTCTGCACGGCGCCGATTACACTCGCTGGAATCCCGAGACCGATCGCCTCCTTCCGGCAAATTACAATATCGAGTCGCTCGAAGGGAAACAGATTTGCCGCGATGCGCTTTTGGCGGAGCTGCAACTTGCACCGACGCCGCAAGGGCCGGTTTATGGAATGGTCACGCGCGTGGTCGAAGAAAAGGGATTTGAGATTTTGATGCCCGCCCTGGATCGCCTGCTGTCGGATGATGTCAGATTGATTATTCTCGGCGAAGGCGATCCCGCTTATGAGACGGCACTGGCGGTCGCGGCCCGAAAGTTTGCGGGGAAATTCGCTTACCAAAGAAATTACGACGCGCGGCTTGCTCACCTAATTGAAGCAGGCATGGATATCAGCTTGATCCCGTCGCGCATCGAACCTGCCGGATTGAGCGCGATGTACAATCTGAAATATGGAGCGCTTCCGGTCGCGCGCGCAGCCGGCGGAATCCACGAGATCATCGAGGATTACGATCCGACCGTCGATCGCGGTTACGGTTTTCTTTGCTACGAGTATTCGACCGAAGCATTCTGGGATTCGATCAAGCGGGCACGTGAGGTTTTCCGCAATCAGGAATTATGGACGGTGTTAGTGCGCCGCGCGATGTCGCGCGATTTTTCGTGGGAAGCGGCGGCGCAACGTTACGAACAACTTTACGCGGAGCTGGTAGGCGCGGGCGAGAAAGCGGCCGCGTAAATTAATTGTCGATCTTCGGCCGCGCGCAATCCGTCCGAATAAACGCAGGGACGTCGCGTCAAATTGTGCCACTGAAACAAGCGCAAATTGACATGGGATTTGAGACTGCACTCACACAAGACTCCGCAAGTTCTTGCAATCCACAAGGCTTTGGTATCTCCTCGGCAGTTCCCATCCATGACGCCATGATCAGGTTGCCGTCGCCGCTCAAGTCACTGCTGGCTGGGCTGCTTTTGACCTTGGCGCAAATCGTTGTCGCGGTTTGGCTGCTCGCTCCGGAAGGC
Organism: Spartobacteria bacterium; assembly: GCA_003167365.1. Lineage (GTDB taxonomy): Bacteria > Verrucomicrobiota > Verrucomicrobiia > Chthoniobacterales > UBA10450 > Palsa-1382. The sequence continues at coordinate 75,710 of PMTM01000008.1, forward strand.
TCGTTCTCGGATCGATACGCCACTCTCGTTCAGCATGACGGTTATTGGTTTATGAACATCGTGGACCGCGGTTACGCTACGACTGTCCCGCCGATCGATCACAAAGTGATGGAAGTATCGAACGTCGCATTTTTTCCGGCTTATCCAGGAATCGCGGCTTTTCTTCGTCGTGGATTGAATTTGGAAACGTCAACCGCGCTCCTTGTCACTTCCCAAGCGGCGGCCTGGGGCTTTTGGAGTTACTTCTTTCTTTTTTGTGAACGCTGGAATCTTTCTCCCACGCTCCAAATTTTCGGCGCGATGTCGATCTTCGCGCACCCGGCTGCGTTCTTCCTCATCGCCGGCTATTCCGAATCGCTTTTTCTCATGGGCATCGTTGGCTTCGTTTATTGGAGCGGCGCGGAGGGGCGGTCCGCGAAGATCTGGGCGGCGTTGCACGGCATCCTGATGTCGGCGACGCGGATCGCCGGAGTTATCTGCGCGGCTTACCCGATTGTTGAGAAAATGTTTCGCGAAGGCTGGAATGGATTGCGTGACTGGCGTGGATGGTTGAAGCGATACCGATCGGCCATTGCGCTGACCGTCGCAGCCACTTCAGGAGCGGTTTTGTTTTTTGTCTATTGCCAGCTTCGTTGGGGTCATTGGAACATGTACATGCTCACGCAGTCGGCCGGTTGGGCGATTACTCCCGATTATTTCGCGGTATTCAAACCATCGAGTTATCACTGGTTGCTGCCGGAGTTGAACGACCCGACCGAGATGAGTCAAATGTCGATGACAGTGACCGCGCTACTCTTCGTCGGGATCGCGCTGGCTGAGCTTTTGCCGGTGGTTCGGCGAAGCAGCACGATAGCGACGCGCGCGGGTATTTACTTTTGTGCGGTCGCGATTTATTACATTTCAGTCAGCGGCGTGGCCTGTGTCGGAATGGAAAGCATGTTGCGTTACAGTTTCTGTGCGCACGCATTAATCGTGCTGGCGCTTTTGCAGCTTTTGACTAACGTGCGAGTCCCTTCAACGCTCGTTCGGGCCTTCGGGATAGGCACGATGGCGCTCATCAGCGCGATCGGTTTCAGCGTGCAAGGATGGTACGTCTGGAATTTCACGCGAGGAAATTGGGTGGCGTAAGAAAATGAAGACATCTGTTGCAATCATTGGCGCCGGGCCGGCTGGATTGACGGCCGCATACCTTCTTTCGAAGAACCAGGTCGATGTCACCGTCCTCGAGGCCGATCCGATTTACGTCGGTGGAATTGCACGCACCGCCACTTACAAAGGTTTTGATTTCGATATCGGCGGTCACCGATTCTTTTCTAAATCGAAAGCGGTCGAGGATCTCTGGACGGAAATTTTACCGAACGACATGCTTCTACGCCCGCGATCTTCGCGAATTTTCTACCGCGGAAAGTTTTTCTCTTATCCGCTCAAACCGTTCGAAGCACTGATGAAGCTGGGCGTGTTTCAATCGATCCTCTGCGTTCTTTCTTCCTTCAAGGCGCGCCTATTTCCTGTACGTAAACCGCGCAATTTTGAAGATTGGGTCAGCAATCAATTCGGCAAACGTCTCTTCAACATCTTCTTCAAGAGTTACACCGAAAAAGTTTGGGGAATGAGCTGCAAGGAAATCTCGGCCGATTGGGCATCGCAACGCATCAAAGGGCTTTCGCTCGGCAGCGCGATCAAGAACGCGCTCTTTCCGCAGCGACAACCGAAGGATAGAACCAAAGTCATCAAGACCCTGATCACTTCGTTTCGTTATCCGCGTAAAGGTCCCGGCATGATGTGGGAAGCGTGCGCGGAAAAAACGAAAGCGCTTGGCGGCGAGATTGAGATGGGCTGCAAAGTCGTAGGATGCGATTACGACCAAGCAAGATCGACATGGAGCGTTCGCTACAAAGATCGTCAAGGAAATTTGCAGACGCTCGAAGTTGAGCACGTGATTTCATCCGCGCCCATGCGCGAATTGGCGCGGGGAATATCCCCGGCGATTTCAGAGCGAGCAAAGCAGGCGGCGGACAGTCTCAGGTATCGCGACTTCCTCACCGTCATGTTGATTCTGAAAGAACGGAATGTTTTCGATGACAATTGGATTTACATCCACGACCCGAGCGTAAAAGTCGGCCGCATTCAGAATTTCCGCTCCTGGTCGCCGGAAATGGTTCCCGACCCGGACAAAGCTTGTTACGGCCTGGAGTATTTCTGTTTCGAACACGACGGCCTTTGGGATTCGAAGGATGAAGAGTTGATCGAATTGGCCAAACGCGAGCTCATTCAGATCGGTCTAGCCAAAGATGGTGACGTGATGGATGGCTGCGTGGTGCGCCAGAAAAAAGCGTATCCGGTTTACGATGACAATTACGCGTGTCACGTGGACACGATTCGTGAAGAACTCGAAAGCCGTTATCCAAATTTGCACCTCGTCGGCCGAAACGGGATGCACAAATACAACAATCAGGATCACGCGATGATGACCGCGATGTTGTGCGTCGAGAATATTCTGGCCGACACGAAGCTCTACGATCTCTGGCAAGTGAATCAGGACGCCGAGTATCATGAAACCGGCGCCGCTGCGGGAAACGAAGCTCACGGCAGCGCATTACGGCTTGTTCCGACGCGCGTGGTGACGACGTCGCCCGCTTCGGAGTTCGCGCCGGAAAACTAAGACCGCAGACTACTTCAGCGCAGCTTGGTAGCGCTGAATATCGTTTCGTGCCGCTTGGGCCAGCCCGTTATCGCCTCGCGCAGAAGCCAGCCGCAAAGCGTCTTGTGCAGTTTCGATCGCTGTCGCGATCTGTCCGTTTGTGGCGTAAGCAGCCGCGAGCGTGCGGAGAATTTGCGGATCTTTTCTGCCGGAAAGCTCCGCCGCTACACTCGCCAGCTCGACCGCGCGGGGACCGTTTCGTAAAGACACATCGGCGCATGTGGCAAGCAACCAGGCGAGATTGTTGTGCGCCGGAATCGATCGCGGCAAAAGCCGTAAAGTTGTTTCGTACTCGGCAATCGCCATTGGAAACTCGCGTTGCAGGAGAAACGCATTGCCAAGATGCGTGTGCGCTTCCACGTAATCGGGCATGAGTTTTTCCGCCGCCTGATAGTGCGCGATCGCTTTGTCGATCTTCCGCTTTCGCAGCAGAGCATCTCCCAGGCTTACGTGGGGCTGCGCGTCATTTGGTCTGATCTCCAACGCTCTTTGGCTGTGAACGATCGCGTCATCAGTCTGGCCTTTTTCGAGCAGCGCGACACTCAAATTATTATGCGCCATGAAACAATCCGGATTTTTTTCCAGAGTGGTACGGTAAAGAGTGATCGGATCGGTATAGGCGCGTGATTGGCGCCATGTGAGAATTCCGAGGCCGAGGAGGAGCAGTATTCCGAGTCCGCGACTGACAGGCGAAGAGCGAACGCCCACGCGATCGAACAACAAGGCGAAGCCGGCAGTCACCGGAACAATGACTCCGATGCTGGCCAAATATTGAAAGTGATCTGCCACGAATGAGTAGACGAACGGGTAGACGTTGAAAAAGCCGAGCGCCGGGAAAAGCATTCCAACGAAGAGAAGCGCGCCGGCGATCGGAGCCCGCGATCGTTTTCTTAGCAACCAGACGATTGCCAGAACCGCGAACAGCGCTATTGGAAAAAGATATTGCCACCAAATTAGCTGGCTCACTTCCCAGCGCGGATAAATAAACATCAGGTCCGCGGGCCAAAGAAGTTTGCCGAGATAAAACCAGCAGACCCGGCCAGCGATAAGGAAGCGCTCGATAATGGTGAACTCGAACGCGTGACCTTCGGCTCCGATTAGCTTTCGCTCGACCCATACCGTTACCAATCCCGCCGCTGCGCCAATGACGAAAAAAGGAACAATCGGGAGCACATCACGTTTCCAGGAAAGAGTCCCGCGTTTCCACCAAAAGGTGACGAGAAGAGCCGCGGGAAGACTGGCCGTCACCGTCTTGGACATTAGGGCGAATCCAAAGAGAGCCAGCGCCAAAAGGTAATCGGAGCGGCGACGATTCTTGTCGAAGTTGAAGTAAAATAATGCGGCCGACAAAAACAACACGCCGGAAAGCGTATTCTTAAGCTCGGAAATCCACGCGACGGATTCGACCTGAACTGGATGCAAAGCAAAGATTGCGGCCGCGAGCCACGCTCCGGGAATGGCAAGCCGCAGCAAAATTCTGAAGAGCAGAACGGCGGAGAAACCATGAAGCAGAATGTTCAGCAAATGATACGGCGCGGGGGAGTCGCCCCACAATTTGTAAGCGACCCAAAAAGCGCTGTGCACCGCCGGGTAATATTGTTGTGTGGCGCCGGGTTGTATCCAGATGCGCATTAAGCCGTCGAGCGTCTGAAGCTCCGGCTTGGTCATGTGCATATTGTCGTCCCAGATCGGTTTGCCGTTCCAGGCCGGCACGTAGGCGATCAGCGTCATCGCTATTAGGAGGAAGGAAAGAATCCAGGTGGCTCGGAACGACGAAGGTTGCGACAACTTAGGCAACGCAGTGGCACTTTCGCTTTTCCTGCCCTTTATCTTTTTCATTCGGGTGCAACTCGTCTGAGAATCACCGCGCCGCGTTGCCGATAATCGAGTGGATTGCCGCGAAAATGCGCTACCTGCGTGTAGTGTTTCTCCAGCCAGGGCACGAGGCCGTTCTGGCCGTAATGCTGAACGCCATACTCGCGCACATCGCGACTCACCAGTACGACCCAATCGGGCTGTTTCCCTTCGAGAGACTTTAGAAACTGCTCATTTGGATCAGGAAAGAAAAAATCGGGCACCGGATTTCGGAGCCGCGTGAGATAATTAATTGTCAGGCCCTCGGGCAGCACAAGAAGGGTTTTCTCGGGATCGGTGTGGCGAAGCGCTGCGCTAACCGCCTGGACAAGTTCGCCTGTCGCTTCGATCTGACTTGGGAAAGCGTAGAATCGATCCAAACCTTCGCCCACCGCTGCAGTTTTCAATCGGAACACCTGCTGCGATGCGATCGTTAAAATCGTCACTCCAGGAACAAGCAGCGCCAGAGTATTAACAACGATCATCGTTCGCCCGCGACGGGTCAGCCGTAACCACTCCGGAAGTTCCGCGATCAAGATCGCTGGAATTAGAACGCTCGCGAGCGCTGCTTGATAAAATCCGTATTGGTAAACTCTTCCATTGAGCGCCATCCGAACCATTAGAGTGCTCGCGAGGACAGCCAGCAACAATCTTAGAGTCGACTGAGATTCTTCTCCTCCAGCGCTGCACCAACTGATCGCCGCGCGCAGAAGAGCGTAAAGCCCGATCAAACCGAGCACGCAACGTCCTATTTCGCGCCAGTTAATTACGAAGACTGCAACGGCGATTGCGCCTGCCCATGATGTTGCCGTCAAAATTGCCGCCGGCCACAATCGATCGGTTCGATCTACGAAGCGCGCGATCCCCGCAATCGCGGCAATGATTGAGCACGCCAACAAACTCACCCACAGGTGCTGCATCAAGTGACTCGCCGGTTGGTTTAAGCCAGTGAATCCCATTTGCACCGTGTTATTGGTCAAAGCCGAGACCGGCGAGCCAGTCACCCATCCGAGCCAGGCGTGACATGTTGCGGACAACGCTTCCTTCCAAGGCAAGGCAGGAACGAAAAACATAATGAACCCAACCGCCGGCAGCAAGGCGCCGGCCGCCCAACCAGTCATCGATCCGAGAATGGAATGATTGGTCTTTCGCGAACCAGTTAGAGCGGCGGCAAGCGTGACTAAACCGCCAGCCAACATGAACTCTGGTTTCAAAACCGTGGTAAGCCCAAATAAAAATCCGGCGATGAAGCTCCATCGGAGCGTCGGATTCTGTTTCCAGCGCGTGAGCGCTAGAGCCAGCAGCAGACAAACGAGAAAGCCATGCGTCGTTTCGTGCGCGTACGGCGTTGCGTAATTGTAATTACCGGCTGGAACAAACTGCGAGAAACCAAACACCGCGATGAAGACGGCGCACGCCACAAAAGCCGAAAATGCGCCCCAGGCCTTCCGGCAGAGGCAATAAAGCGTGGCGACGATCCCGGCAAAGATTGCCAGATTCGCCCAGACCAGCACCATTAAGCCCGTGCCAAAACAACGAAAGAGTGTTGCGTTAAAATACTGTGACAACGGGCCGTACTGTTCGGATACGTCGTGATACAGCAGCGCGCCATGAGAAAGCCGCCACGGAACATACAGTTCGCGCCCGAAATCGATCAGTGGATCCGGCCACTTTCGCCATGAAGTCGCGACAAAGAAAATCGCCAGCGCGAAGAGCGCGACCAAACCGCAAGACTCCAACCACCTCGTCGGGCTTACAGAAGTCGCATCAGACAGCGGCCTAATCGGCGCAGATTTCGACCGCTGCGCTCCTCTTCTTTTTTGTTTTTTGTCCACGCCTTCAGCGATCCGGAATTAGTCTTGATCGGCGTTCGCGGCCTCTGTTATTGCAAGCGAAGTCGAGGAATTTCTCAACTTATTCCGGATTGAACTCCGCAATCGGCGGACATGAACAAAACAAATTCCGGTCGCCATAAACATTGTCGATCCTGGCAACTGTCGGCCAGAATTTATAGTCACGCGTCCACTCCGCTGGATAAGCTGCCTGTTCGCGCGAGTACGGGTGCTCCCATTTATCGGAAGCAATTTGCCGCGCGGTATGCGGCGCGTTCTTGAGCAAATTGTTTTTGCTGTCAGCTTTCCCGTTCGCGACGGAATCAATCTCGGCGTGGATCGAGATCATCGCGTCGCAAAAGCGATCGATCTCATCTTTCGATTCGCTCTCTGTCGGCTCGATCATCATCGTGCCTGCAACCGGGAACGAAACGGTCGGCGCGTGAAAGCCGTAGTCCATCAAACGTTTCGCGACATCCTCCACTTCGATGCCTGCGCTTTTCCATTGTCGAAGATCGACGATGCATTCGTGCGCAACCAAACCCCGTTTGCCTTTGAACAGTACTGGAAAGAATCGATCGAGCCGTTTCGCAATGTAGTTTGCGTTTAGAATCGCGACTTCGGTTGCACGCCTCAATCCGCGCGCGCCCATCATGCGGATGTACATCCACGTGATCGTGAGAATACTCGCGCTGCCATACGGTGCTGCCGCGACAGGCCCGACCGAAGAGTTGAGAGTTGAGAGTTGAGAGTTGAGTGAAGCAAGCGCTGGCAAAAATGGAGCGAGGTGCTTTGCCACGCCGATTGGACCGACCCCCGGTCCGCCGCCGCCATGTGGAATGCAAAACGTCTTGTGTAGATTCAAGTGGCAAACATCCGCGCCGTAGTCGCCGGGACGACAAAGGCCGACCTGCGCATTCATGTTTGCGCCATCCATGTAAACCTGGCCGCCGTGCAAATGCACGATCTCGCAAATCTCTCGGATGGTTGGTTCGAAAACGCCGTGCGTGCTCGGATAGGTGACCATCAGCGCGGCCAGATCGCGCGCGTGTGCGTCCGCCTTCGCACGGAGGTCGGCCAGATCGATATCGCCGTCTTTCAAACACGCGACCGCGACAACCTTGAAGCCGGCCATGGTCGCGCTCGCCGGATTCGTTCCGTGTGCCGAAGTCGGAATGAGACAAATGTTGCGATGCGTTTCGTTGCGCGACGCGTGATACTCGCGGATCGCGAGCAAGCCGGCGTACTCGCCTTGCGAACCAGCGTTCGGTTGTAACGCGACCGCGGCAAAGCCGGTGATCTCGGCGAGCCATTCTTCCAGCTGATTGCACATGTCGATGTACCCGCGCGTTTGATCGACGGGCGCAAACGGATGCAGTTTGGAAAATTCCGGCCAGGAAATCGGAAACATTTCCGCGGTCGCATTCAACTTCATCGTGCACGACCCGAGCGGGATCATCGAATGACAAAGCGACAGGTCGCGCGATTCGAGCCGGCGCATATAGCGCAGCATTTCGGTTTCGGTGTGATGGGTGTTGAAGACGGGGTGAGTCAGGAATTCCGATTGCCGATTGCCGATTGCCGATTGCGCTGAAGTCGGCTTGTTGATCTTGCCTCCCAAGATTTCGCAAAGATCGGCTACATCTTTCTCTGTTGTCGTCTCGTCCAGCGAAATTGCTATCGCGTGGTCGCCGAGTTTTCGCAGGTTGATTCCGGCCTCTTCGGCGCGCGATAAAACTTCGTTTACCGCCTTCGTGCCAAGATCGATATGTAACGTGTCGAAGAAATTTTGGTGAACGATTTTCAAGCCCGAATCGGCCAGCCGGCGGGTTAAGTTGTGCACGTGCCGGGCGATCGCGCGCAGGCCGCGCGGGCCGTGATAGACGGCGTACATCGATGCGATGACGGCGAGAAGGACTTGCGCCGTGCAAATGTTGCTCGTCGCTTTATCGCGCCGGATATGTTGTTCGCGCGTTTGCAAAGCGAGTCGATACGCGGGACGGCCCTCGGCGTCGTGCGAAACGCCGACGAGACGTCCGGGCATGTGGCGTTTGTATTGGTCGCGCGTCGCGAAATAGGCGGCGTGCGGCCCGCCGAATCCGAGCGGAACGCCGAATCGTTGCGTGCTGCCGACGGCAACATCGGCGCCAAATTCTCCAGGCGGTTTCAACAAGGTGAGTGCGAGAATGTCTGCGGCGACGACCACGAGCGCGCCGGCGGCGTGCGCGGCTTTCGCGAAATCCGAGTAATCAAAAATCGCCCCGTCGGTCGCAGGATATTGGACGAGTGCGCCAAAGACGGACTCGCCAAATTTGAAGCGCGAGAAATTGCCGACCTTGATTTCGATACCGAGCGGTTTCGCTCGGGTTTGGATGACGGCGATGGTTTGCGGATGACAATTGTTCGCGACGAAGAATTTGTTTCGTCCGGAAACTGCCGCGTGACACAAAGTCATCGCCTCAGCTGCGGCGGTGGCTTCATCGAGGAGTGATGCATTCGCTATCTCCATCGCGGAGAGATCAGTGATCATCGTTTGGAAATTCAGCAACGCCTCCAGTCGGCCTTGCGCGATCTCGGCCTGATACGGCGTGTAGGCCGTGTACCAACCGGGGTTTTCGAGAATATTTCGCTGAATGACCGGCGGCGTGATGCAATCGGAATAACCGGCGCCGATGAATGAGCGCGCTACTTTATTCTTCTTCGAAATCGCGCGGAGTTCCCCGAGCGCTTCGTTTTCCGATTTCGCTTCCGGCAAATTCAGTTGTCGATCCAGCCGGATATTTTTCGGAACGGTGGCGTCGATGAGCGCGCCGAGATTTTCAAAGCCAACCTCACGGAGCATTTCCGCAATTTCGTCGTCGTTCGGTCCGATGTGACAAGGGATGAACGAATCGGAATCGAAAATTTCTTCGCGCGGATGCATCGGAACAGACTACGGAACGCGACCCGCGCTTCAAGTTTTGTAGCGGCGTTGTATCAGCGCCGAAAGCTATGAATCCAGAAGACTATTTCGAATCGTAGGTTTCGACGCCATGACTTTTCAATTGCGCGCGCAACTCGGCGAGATGTTCGTGGTTTCGCGTCTCAACAGTGCAACGAACATGCACGGCGGAGACGTCCGAGCTTCCAAAAGCACGATCATGGACGACTTGTTTAACGCTTGCGCCGCTGGATGCGATCTGCGCGGCGAGATCGGCAAGGCCACCTGGACGATCGCTGATCACGGCAGTGAATCGACAAAGGCGACCGTCAGCAACGAGACCGCGTTCGATCACACGACTAAGCACGTTGGGGTCGATGTTTCCGCCGCAAAGCAGAAGGACGACGCGTTTGCCCGCAAGCTCTTTCAGTTTGCCGGACATGCAGGCGGCGAGTGGAGTTGCAGCGGCGCCTTCGACGACGCTCTTTTCCAATTCGACGAGGCGCAGAATGGCGAGGGCGATTTGTTCTTCGGAGACGGTAATCGTTAGATCGACGAGCGACTTTGCGATCTCAAACGCATTCGAGCCGACTTGGGGAATGGCGAGTCCGTCGGCGAGTGTCGGATGCATGGCGATCTTGGTCGGCTTGCCGGCTTTGAGCGCCGCGGAAAAACTCGCAACGTTTTCTGCTTCGACGGCGACAATCTTTGTTTTAGGTCGCAACGTCTTGATGGTCAAAGAAACGCCGGCGAGCAAACCGGCGCCGCCAACTGGGATAATGACGGCGTCGAGATCGGGAACCTGCTCGACGATTTCGAGACCCATCGTTCCCTGACCGGCAATGATGGCCGGATCATCGTAACCATCGATGTAAGCGAGTCCTTTTTCCGTCGCGATCTCGTGCCCGTGCGCTTTGGCTTCGCCGAAGTCTTTGCCATGTAGCACAACCGTGGCGCCAAGTTTCTGGCAATTGTTTACTTTAATAAGAGGCGCGAACTTCGGCATTACGACCGTCGCGGGAATGCCGAGCAATTTGCCTTGGTAAGCGAGCGCCTGGGCATGATTGCCGGCGGAGGCGGCGATCACGCCGCGCTTTTGTTGTTCCGGCGAAAGCTGCGTGAGTGCGTTGCGAGCCCCGCGTTCCTTAAAACTTCCGGTACGCTGCAAATTGTCGAGCTTGCAGAAAATTTCCATGCCGGTGATCTCGCTGAGCGGAATGGAATGCTGGCAAGGCGAATAATAAATCGCTCCGGCGATGCGATCGCGGGCCGCTTCGATGTCTTTGAACGAGATCACGCAGTCTCAATATACCGCGCGAACCACACCGGCAACGGTTTCGCGCAAGATCGACAACCGCGGCTGATTCGGCGGTCATAGACCGCCACGACAGTTCAATCGGCCGCATCGAGAACTTCGCGGACTTTGGTGGCGAGCTGCTCGGAGTCGAACGGCTTGGGCAGAAAAAACATTCCTTCATCACGCCGGTCATGCGGATGGAGCGATTCTTCGAGATACCCGGAGATAAAAATGATTTTTGTGTCGGGGCTTGTGAGATGGAGCCAGTCGGCAAAGCGGCGTCCGCTCATTTGCGGCATTACCATGTCGGTCAGCAAGAGCTGAATCTTTCCCGCGCCTCGTTCCGAAATGAGTCGCTTAGCGTCATCGCCATTCGCAGCCTCGATTACCTCGTAGCCAAGCTTGCGCAAAAGACGCACGGAAATGTGCCGCACACTCACATCGTCTTCGAGCACGAGCACGGTTTCGGTTCCAGTAGCGAGTTTACGGAGAAACGGTTTCTTGTAAGGGGGCGGCGGCGGAGCTGGGACGCGTGGGAAATAGATTTTGACCGTCGTCCCTTTTCCTAACTCGCTTTCGACGCCGATATATCCACCGCTTTGCCGGACAATTCCGTAACTGGTGGCGAGGCCGAGACCAGAGCCATTGCCCTCGTGTTTGGTAGTGAAAAAAGGTTCGAAGATGTGCGCTTTCACTTCATCGCTCATCCCGGTTCCGGTGTCGGCGATGTTGATGAGGACGTACTCTCCAGGCTTGAAATCTTCGCACACGCACGAAGGCCGCGTTTCGTTGTCGACGGCGATTGTGGACGTTTCGAGGGTAAGTATTCCGCCGGCGCGCATGGCGTCCCGCGCGTTCACGGCGAGATTCAAGATGAGTTGATTCAACTGGCCGGGATCGACCTTGATATGGGCGCCATCCTTGTGCTCGTGCAAATGGCAGATGACAGGAATGTTCTCGCCGATTAATCGAAGCAGAGAGCGCTCCAGATTAGTCACGATGAAATTGACCTCGACGACTCTCGCTTCGAGCGGTTGCCGGCGACTAAACGCGAGCAGATGCTGCGTGACGACGGAAGCGCGACCGGCGGCGCTACGTATTTCGGCAATATGATCGGCGACAACACCTTTGAGGTGCAGCTCCTGCAGAAGCAAATCGCTGTAGCCCAAAATGGTGGTGAGGAAATTGTTGAAGTCGTGCGCGACACCACCGGCGAGTTGTCCAAACGCCTCCATTTTTTGCGAACGGACGACCTGGTCCTGCAATTGTTTGCGCTCGGTAATATCCATGAGCGAGCCAACAAAGCGGAGCGCTTGGCCTTGACGATCGCGAACGATCGACGCGCGTTCTAGCAAGTGAATGTAATTGTCGTCAGCTCGACGAAACCGATATTCCCCACTCCAACGTTCCTCGTTCGCGGCCAGGGCGTCACGGATACTAGCGACAGTGCGAGCGCGATCTTCGGGATGAATGTTTTTCTGCCAAAAACCAATCTCGCACGCAGCCGCGGTTGGCGTGTAACCGAGCAGGCTCTCCAAACCTTGTGGCCAGGAAAGAGAGCCAGTTTTTACATCCCAATTCCGAACTGCATCGTTTGTAGCCCGGGCAACAATCTCATGATGGCCATGATCTTGCGGCGCCAGGTTTTCAGGTATTGCGCGGTTTTCGTATTCATATGTGGAAGTTTGAATGGCTGACGATCGATCGACGCCAGGCGATCGCGCTGTTTTTTCCCCAGTCTCATTCCCAATAGCGAATCCCATGCGTCACAAACAATCGAAAGCATGACTAAAGGAGCTAATTTCGTACCCTGAGATTGCGATCGAAAAATTGAGCAAAGTTATCTTTATTGGATGTAAAAAATCTCGCGGAGCGCGGAATTTATGGCGCGAAAGATCGAAGTCGACGCGCTGTCCATCTCAAATATCAGAACGCTCATGTCAGCGTCGCGAGTTTGAGAACGGCGAACAAGGTAGCTAAGCGTTGATCGCGACGACGTGAAGATGATCGCTCAACGATCCTTGGCAATTGAAGTCGCGATTTTCCTTCTCCAGTCTAGGACGACCGCCTGCGAGCTTGTATGAAGACAAAGGAGCGCGAAGACCGCACCGATCTTTATCAAATTGGATACCATAAGGAAACGTCGAGCGGATGTTAAGCGCCCGATGTGCCGTGTTTGAAACGGCCACTCCATTAGAGAAAACGGCAATCAGTCCGAAATTTATGGACTGACTTCGGAAATGCTGGGCGGATCCGCTAGCGTGCCGAGTTTGTTACTGAAGTCTGGGCCACCTTCTCCAGGAGGAGGTAGGTGGGAATTGCTGGCGTAAAGCGGTCCCGCGTCAGTCTCTTGCAAGATCGACAACGGGACGTCGCCGAACGCGTTAATCTCAGCCAGCTCGAAGGTGTCGTTATAATTCTGCGACGAATCCGGAGTCCATCGCAACGCGACGTAGCGTGCGCTATGCGGATTGAAGTTCACTGCGGCCTTGCCGTTGCCGGGGTCAGTGACACTGGCGATCGGCGTTAGATCGCGCAGATCGTTCGGGAGTTCATCGGCGAGATAAACGTCGAGCCGTCCAGCTTGCATCTTATAAAGAGCGCTGACGCGATGAAGTTGTTCACGATCCGCCAGTTCTACGATGACGGTCGGATGCGGGTCGGTTTTGGAAAAGTGAAATGACGTCACCGTGTCGTCGTCGATCATCCTTTTCGCCGAGAGAGGCGAGCCCGAGCTGACATAAACGACATGAGCGCGCGCATACGAGTTGGCGAAATTGAAATTCACGACGTCCTCGAGATTGAAAGTTCGTGCTTGGTTGTGCACCTGCATGACACGACCCTGTCTCTCACTAAACTTTTCCAGCGACTCCTGGCCGTAAAGTCCGAGTGCGGCGATTTGGCCTTCTTTTTCAACATGAAAAGAAAGCCTCACGTACTTGGCTTCAACTCCAAGCATGGAGAGGTTGAACAGTCTTTTGCGGGCGAAAGGGATAACGCCTTCGACTTCCGTCCATTTAGAGCTGTTGGCGGGCAGTCGATAATTTGAAACCGAAATCTTAAGCTCGCCGTAAGCGGACGCGTTTTCGTTGACAAATGTGAAACGGTCGAGAAGCGCGGCTTTTGGAAGCGCGATAACGAAAGTGGTATCGCCCCCTTGTAGCGGACAGCTGATTGTGTCGTCATCCATGATCAATGCGGTTGGATTCGCCTTCTGAGCGGTGCGAGCGCCGATTGTCGCGAGCCGGCCGTCAGGCATGATGCATTCGATCTGGGCGCCGCAATTCATTTGGGCGAGATTCTTGGCTTCGTTCGTAGCTTCAATCTCTCCGCTCAGTTCGGCTGCGAAAACTGTCGAAAGGGCGAAGCCCCCAAAAAGAAGGAGAGCCAACGTGCGCTGAACGGAGCGGCTCGAGCTAATTAGTGACGAAACCCGTATCATATTACCGCTCTAATAGCTTAGACCGGGCCACTTATATGGCTTTCACGTCGGAAGTAGATTCCGAGAGATGCGAAACACCCCCCCGCTCTTTGCGTCGAGGCTTTTCCCCAGCTTAGTCAGCGAAATTTACAAGGATGATTTAATGGGCGATTTCGCTTGCTTCTACGAGGGAAATTCTTGTAAAAAGGGTAGACAACCAACAATACGCATACAAGCATGTTGCAATCACCGTGGTGTGGTACTGCAACTGCTAACCTTAACTTCGATTGACCTGTCTATGAGTCGTCTCTTTATCTCCCACTCACGCGAGCGTTTTGCCAAGTGCATCGCTCTTTCTTTCTTGTTTCCGCTTCTGTGCATCGTGTCAATCGCGCAAGCGCAAGATGCGATCCGGCCGTCGTTGGCAGGTGAGTCATCTTCGGAAGCGCGCCGTCAAGACATCGAACAAATTCCGTACAACTTGTTGGTGGGCCCGGTCCGTTTTCGACTTAGCGCAACCATGGGCGTGGAATACAACGACAATATCAATCTATCGGAAACGAACCAGCAGAGCGATATCATCCTTCGCCCGCAGATGAACTTCGATGCAAGCTGGCCGTTGACCCAGCTCAATACCTTAAAAATGGATATCGGTTTGGGTTACTCCTTTTATCTCGACCACTCCAGCGCCAATACCAACGGAGTTCTGATCTCGCCGGGTTCGCAATTGTCTTTCGATATTTTCATCGGCGATTTCCGTATCAATATCCACGAACGTCCCTCGCTGCAGCAGGATCCGATCGCCGAACTCCAACTCAGCAACGTTGTCGATTACGGACGATTCGAAAATACCGCCGGGGTCTCGGTACTTTGGGATTTGAACAAAGCGCTGCTGACTGTGGGCTACGATCACTATATCTATGTGTCCACTGTGTCGGACTTTGATTATTTGAACCGCAACGCCGAGGAGATTTCAGAAAGCCTGAGTATTGCCGTTGCGTCGAACACAAGTGTTGGCCTCGAGGGGAGCAGCGTTTTCACTTACTATGATCAGCACCTCTTGAATGATTCCGACACCTACAGCATCGGAGCCTTCGTCGAATCCCAGCTCACTAACTATCTGAAGGTGCGCGGGGCGGCTGGGTATCAATGGATTAATTCTGATCGCGGATTCGTGGTGGATGCATTCGGCACGCCGTTCGCCGATAAGAGCGATCTCTCCACCTACTACGCCAACATCCTCATTACTCATCGGATAAACGCGACTCTTCACCAAACCCTCAGCGCCGGCCACGAAAGCCAGCTCGGGGTTGACTCTAACTTCATCATGTTGAATTACATTCGCCATACCCTGTCCTGGAACGTTATCCGTAACACACTGCTTTCGACTGAGTTTTTCTACGAGGATGCGAACGATTCCGGCGGTTTTATTGACGAACACCTGCACCGTTTCGGAGGCGCGCTAACAGTCGGATATCAATTAACGCCGCATGTAACTTTGGGTGGCCGATATCAGTACACGCAGAAAGATTCTGATGTCCTGCTGCGCGGTTATGACCAGAACCGCGTTTCAGTTGATGCAACCTATAGCTTCTAAAGGGATGAATTGGGAAACGAAATGAGAGTTTGTGGGTATGTCCTGATCTTCGCTGCTTTTCTCGCGACGCCGAAACTGAGTGGTGCGCAAGACGCCAGTCCGATTCCGTCGATACCCAAGGCTCCGCCGGCCGATCTTCCCTCGACCACGAGCACCGTCATGCGGACGAACTCGATGACGGTTTTGGATGACAAGAAGAAACTTGGTTCAAACGACTTCGTGAGCTTTCGCGTAGTCGAAGATCGAGATAACGATTCACAACGCTTGCGTGTAAACGATAACGGCGAGCTTGAAGTTCCATATATCGGTTTGGTTCCCGCTCAAGGCCGTACGTGCAAGGAACTTGCTTACGCGATCAAGGCCGCGCTTGAAAGGGAATATTACTATCACGCTACGGTGATTTTGGCCGTCGACCGGGTGAGCGAAAAATCTCGCGGCAGGATTTACGTTTACGGGTCAGTAAAAGCCCAGGGCCCGCAGGAGATTCCGGCGGATGAGAGTTACACTGTCAGTAAAGCCGTGATTCGGGCCGGCGGTTTTGGCGATTTTGCCAATAAACGCAAAGTGAAAGTGACGCGAAAAAATGGCCAGGATTTCATGGTCGATCTAAAGCGCGTGATTGAAGAAGGACATACCGAAGACGACGTTGTGCTTCAACCCGACGACCAAATTTATGTCCCGCAGCGCTTGATCAACATGTAGGTATGCAAGCTCCCGCTCTCGAAAGACCAATCGCAGCATCCTGGTCTACTTCATTCATCACCCGCCTCCACCGCTACAAGGTGTTGTTGCTGCGCCGCTGGTGGATTCCGGTTTTGACTATTTGCCTCGGTTTGTTCGTCGAAGCCTGGATCAGCTATCAGACGCCGCCATCTAACATGTCGCAGAGTAAAATGATGGTCGCTGGCAAGTTGAACATCAGCCAAGGCGCGGTTTACAGCGAAGACACCCAAAACTTCTACGGCACGCAGATTCAGCTCATGCAAAGCAGTGAAGTAAAACGCAGCGCCGAAGCGCTGGTTCGCTCGACCCATCCCGAAATGCAACCGGTGAAAGTGGATATCACGGTCATGCAAAAGCCACGCACGTCGATCTTCGACCTGCAGGCAATCGGTAGCACCGGAGATTATACGCAAGCCTATCTTAATGCGGTGATGCAGAAGTATCTCGATTTTAAGAAAGGAATGCGCGAAGACCAGGGTCATACGGTCACGACCGGCATTACCGAACAGCTCATCCAAACTGAAAAGGAATTGCGGAATGCCGAAGATGAAATGCTCGAGTTCCAGAAGCAGAACAACATTGGCTTCATCCAGGAAGAGGGAAACAGCGCCGCCGGTTATCTTGTTAGATTGAATCGCGAGTACGCCGGGCTCAAAACTCAGTACGAGCTGCTGACTCTTCTCGATCTCGATCAAAATCTCGATCGTGCCCAGAGCAACAAAGGGGATGCTCCATCCGGCACGGAAAACAATGAAGACAAGGGCTTGCCATTTTCGGATGTTGGCCCGGAATCCGAGTATTTAAAGTCGAAACAGGACGTTCAGCTTCTTAAAGCGGAGCGCGACACACTTTCCAAGGATCTTCGGCCCAAACATCCCAAGATTCTCAAGCTCAACGACGACATCGATAAGGAGGAAAAATTAATCCAGGTCTTTCGTCAGGACACCGTGGAAAAATTGGAAACCCGCCGCAAATCCATCGGCAAGCAAATGGAAAATTTGCAGACCAATATTAAAGAGTGGGAAGCAAAAGCCCTCGACTTGAGCCAGCGCCTCGCGCAATTCAATCGCGTTAAAGGCAAAGTCGACCGGCTAAAAATGCTGTATGACCGCCTAACGAACAACTTAAAAGAGGTGGACGTATCGCAAGTGGTCGACAGCGCGGACCAAGTCTCGATCATGGAAATGGCGTCGCCCCCGATTTCTGTGCGGCCGGGCTTGCTTAAAGGTCTCTTGGTTGGACTTGGATGCGGCGCTGTCGCCGGCATCGCTATCCTTCTATTGCTCGACCGGATTGACGATCGGATGGCGTCTTTCGGCGAATTCCAGCATCATTTCTCGGAAAACGTCCTCGGTCAGATTCCGAAGGAGAAAGTGAAAGGCAAAATCACGTTGCTTCAGCCGGACGATGCGCGGCACATTTTTTCGGAGTCCTACCGCAACGTCAGATCATCGATCTTTTTTATGCCCCACGAAGGGCCGCGCCCGAAAACCATTCTAATCACCAGCGCCGTGCCGAACGAGGGGAAATCGACAATCTCGTCCAATCTTGCCATTACTCTGGCGCTTTCCGGTGCACGCACATTGTTAATCGATGCCGATTTGCGCCGCGGAACGATTCGCGAAATCTTTGGCCTTTCCTCGAAGATCGGCTTTTCGGAAGTGCTCAAGCAGGAAGTGAACTGGCGTGAGGTGGTGGTGCCGACAGCATACCCGAGTCTCTTCATTCTTCCGCGGGGCAAGACCTTGTCGCAACCGAGCGAACATCTCCTGCGCGATTCAACCGACGCATTGATCAAAGAAATTTACAAACACTACGATTATATCATTATCGACAGTTCGCCGGTACTCGCAGCCGATGACACAACGAGCTTTGCACCAAAGATCGACGCCACTCTCTTTGTCGTTCGTCTCTCCTACACTTCGGCTCGCCTCACCAGAAAAGCGTTGGAACTGCTCTACAGCCGTCAAGTCAATGTCACGGGTGCCATCCTAAACTTCGTAGATACTTCGCTGCCCGAGTATTATTATTACCAGTATTCGGAATACTACAATACGCCGCCGCCAGGCACTGGAGAGGGCGAGGCCGCCGTTGCTTCGCGCCGCGAACAACCGAAACAAGTTCAACCGTCTTAACCGCGGATTGCAGATCGGATTCGCCATCCGCATCTCGGAGTCGCGGAAATTTAGATCGACATCGTTGCGTGCCCGCCAATTGCAAAGAATTGGTCTTGGCACTTTAAGCGCTCATTGCAGTGTTGAGTGGATAAATCCGCCATGAGCTTTTTTGGTCCGATCTCACCGCCGGTTTTGGACGAAAGTTCCACGCCTTTAATCCGGCGCGCATTCCATCGCGCCAGGGTGGTGGGCAGCTTCGCCATCGTGCAAGGCGTCGTGCAAGTCATCGGCTTCTTGAGCGGAATCCTTCTGGTGCGCTGGTTAGATCAGCGTGAGTACGCCTATTTCACCATCGCCAATACGATGCAGGGAACGATCAATTTGCTCGCCGATATCGGTATCAGCGTCGGTTTGGTCTCGATCGGCGGCCGCGTCTGGCACGATCGATATCGATTTGGCCAGCTGATTAATACTGCCCTTGGCTTGAGAAAAAAACTCGGCGCGATCGCGATCGTAATCGTGACGCCGATTCTGTTTGCCATGCTCGTCAGAAATGGCGCCTCCATTCCTTACATAATCCTCTTGATCGCCGTGGTGCTGGCGGGACTTCTGATCCAGCTATTGGTTGGTGTTTTCGGCGTCGTGCCACGATTGCGTTCCGATATTTCGCTTATTCAACAGATCGACCTTGCCGGCGCAATTACTCGGCTGTTGCTCTTGGCCGGCTTGGTGTTCGTCTTCTTAAATGCTGGCGTGGCAGTTGGAGTTGCGACCGCGGCCATGTTTCTTCAATACGTGCTGTTGCGGAGATATGCTGCCCGGGCTGTCGATCTGGATGCCCCCGAAAGTGCAGAGGATCGGCAGGCGATCTTGAAATTGATCAAGCATCTCGCGGCCAATGCGGTCTTTTACTGTCTCCAGGGTCAGATTACGATTTTCCTGATCAGCTTTTTTGCGAGCGGCGCGAGCTCGGTTGCCGAAGTGGGAGCGCTCGGGCGGCTGGCGATGATCTTTGCCGTGCTAACGAATCTTCTCACCAACGTCTTTGCTCCGGCGTTTGCGCGTTGCCAGAGCCAACGAAAACTGCGCTGGCTTTATGCCGCGATCGTCGGGGGCGTGGCAGCGTTTAGCATGCTCATCGTTGCGGCCGCGGCCATGTTTCCCGATCAATTCCTCTTCGTGCTGGGAAACAAGTATGCGCATTTGCACCGCGAGTTGCTGCTCATCGTTGGTGGCACGGTCCTTTCCGCCTTGGCCGGCACCTTGTGGGCCCTGAACGCCTCGAAAGCGTGGATTGAAGGGTCCTGGCTCTATATCCCCCTTACCGTGCTCACGCAGATCGCACTCATTCCGATAACTGATTTTTCAAGCGTGGCCGGCGTTCTCACGTTCAATCTTTTTTCGGTGATTCCCAGTTTGTTTCTTAACATGGTGCTAAGCTATCGTGGCTTTCGTTCTTTACCCGCGACGGTTGGATGACGCATGCCAAACTACGGGTACCATTTCGCGCGGGCCAAAGGAGATGCGATTCGACGGCTCTATCGAGCAGCTTTACCGGCAATTGTTCGCTGCGGCATTCAGCCCCCCCGATCGCTCCCGATTGATGCGTTTTCGTATTCTGGTGAGAGCGCACTGCCCGAGCAGGTCGCCTCGATTCGTTCGCTGCTGCGTTATGCCGGACGTCCGAAAAGCTTCACTATTATCTCCGATGGCACATATACCGATCGCAGTATTCGGATTCTTCAGCGGATTGACCCGATTGTGTCCGTTCGCGTATTTGGCGAGCATTTGCCAGAAGAGTTACCCGAAACCTTTCGCCATTACGTTACGACCTACACGATGGGCCGACAGCTCGGATTGTTTGTATCACTTCCACGTGATCGTCCCGTAATGTATGTCGATTCGGACGTATTATTTTTCTCGGGAGCCGGCGATTTGTCGCGCTATATCGAAGATCCGAACGTCCCGGCTTTCTATCTGCTCGATTGTCGACTGTCTGCGGATATACGGGTGTTTCGCGATCCGAGCGAAGAAACGCCGCCCGTAAATGCCGGAATGATTCTTTTTCTTAAACCACTCGATTGGTCGCTGGCGATTCGCCGCTTTCTGGAGTTGGAAGGCGAGCCAAATTTTTTCACGAACCAGACGCTCACCCACCTTGTCCTGCACGCGAACGCTGCGCGCACATTCGATCCGGCGAAATACGTTGTTCAGCTCGATGACCAGTTTATCTATCCCGACCTTTATGCGAATCCAAAGTTAGTCCTTCGCCATTATGTAAATCCGGTGCGACACAAGTTTTGGGGAAGCCTCGTCCGCTGAAAAAAGTGAGCATGCAAAAGCCTCTTCGAATTTTGACCGTTGTCGATCTTCCTTGGGAAGCGCGTTTGGGAGCATCGCGCGTGTTCATTGAATTAGCGGAAGCGTGGCGTGCGGCGGGACACGTAGTAACCAAGTATTGTTTGACCGACGCATATCCTACTCGTGCTTGGTCGCCGTTTGTCTCTGCGTGGCGCCAGCTCGGTTTCCCGTCAAAGGCGGCAGCATTCGTGCGTAAGAATCACGATCGGTTCGATGTCATCGATTGTTTGCTTGGCACACTGCCGTTCTCGAAAGAGCGATTGGATTTTACCGGCTTGCTCGTGGCGCGTTCCGTCGGCTTCTACCGCCTTTATCAGGATTTCGAGCGGATGGCGCAAGAACGATGGCCGGACCAGCCCCGGGGGAAATTGCTGGGCCGAATCTTCTATTCCGTAATCAGAAAGCGGGCATTCAAAGCTTCGGAAAGTGCGCTTGAGAACTGTGACTTGTTGAACTTCCCGAATGAGGACGAAGCGAAATGCCTTCGCGATGAAGTCAATTCGGATAAACCAGCGATTGTTCAGCCTTATGGGCTAACCACACAGCATCGGCGTGCGCTCTTGGAAGCCGCCGCACCGCCCACTGTCCGCTTGGCAGAAAAGAAAGTTAGTTTTATCGGGATGTGGGGTATTCGGAAAGGCGCGAAAGATTGGGGCGAAGTGATCCAGCGCGTGCGAGCAGCCGTTCCCGGGACCCGATTCGTTTTTCTCGGGACGTTGACTGACGATCGGAACGTGTTTCGTGATCTCGGTTTGCCAGGCGGTGATTTTATCCAGCTCGTCCAGCAGTATCATCCGGACGAACTTCCGAAACTTCTTTCCGATTCAACCGTTGGAGCTTTTCCGAGCTATGCCGAAGGTTTTGGTTTGGCCGTGCTCGAGCAACTCGCCGCCGGAATTCCACCGGTGGCGTACGACGTTCCTGGCCCGAGATCGATGTTGCAGGAGCATTTGTCCGAGCTTCTCGTTCCCACTGGAGACGTGGAAAAGTTTGCCGCCGCTCTTATTCGCATGCTGCGGAGTGACCTGGCTGCGTACGAAAAGTTGGCGGAGCAGAGCGTCGAGACGGCAAATCATTTTGACTGGTCGGCAATAGCGGAGGACACAGCTCGATCTTATGAGACGCATCTCGCCCGGTGGCATAACGAACTCGCAACCCATGGCTGATAGCGCTCCAAATGTTTTGCAGATAGTTCCCAAAATTCCGGGCGACCATGATGGCGTCGGAGATTATGCCCTCCGTCTGGCGAGTATTTTGTTGGCCGACTTCGGGATTACAACATCGTTTGCGGTTGCGTCCGAACTTGAGTCATCTAAGAAAAATCATGATCACGTGATCCTTCATTATGTGAATTATGGCTATCAGAAGCGCGGCGTTCCCTTTGGGCTGCTCTCGAGCCTGCGCAATTTGCGCAGGAATTCTCGTGGCCGCTTCGTCACTGTTCTTCATGAGCTCTATGCTTCGGGCCCGGTGTGGCGAAGCGCGTTTTGGTTGCAACCATTCCAGCGCCACATCGCGCGTTCGATCGCCCGGATTTCAGACGTCTGCCTCGTCAGCAGCGAGACGATGCTCAATCAACTTCGCGCTCTCTGGCCCAACGTCTGTGCCGAAGTTCACCCAGTGTTTTCCAATTTTGGAGAACCGTCGCTTTCGTCCGATCAATTCTCGAATCGGGATCCGCATCGCTGGGTTATTTGCGGCGGCACCGCGCTGATCGAGCGATCGCTGCGATCATTTCGCGCGATCCTGAACAGAATTTCGGAATTCTTTTCTCCTCGCGAATTGTTTGTTCTCGGCGGGAGCGACAATCCGGCTACACGCTCTCTACTTGTCGATCTTGCAAATGTTCGTGTTGATTATCGTCCGCAAATCGATGCGGGAGAGGCATCGCAGGTCCTTTCCACATGTTCGTTCGGTTGGCTGGATTATTTTCGCCGACCCGATGTGCCGAGTGATGCCATCCTCAAGTCCTCCGCGTTCGGTGCCATGTGTGCGCATGGTGTGATCACTGTTTTTCCACACCGTGGTTCTCCAATTGCAATTGTTGGCGATGCGCTGCCCGGTCCGTATTTCATTGACGCGGGATTCATTGAGTTACCGCCTGCAAATGATCGTGAGAAGGTTGCATCACAAAGTTATCATTGGTACCAGCGGCACGCTTCGTCCAAAAATCGAGCACGCACCATCGCTCGTGCGCTTGGTATTGCGGCTGCTGAGGATCGCATGCCATGACGTCGGGGGCGATTTGCTGGAAGCTTTGGCACAAATATTGGCGCAACCATCATTAATGCAAAGGACGCTAACGTGATGACGGTCGGCGGTTTCCTGGAAAAGCTCGGTGAATGGATCTCCGTGCTCGGATACATTTTGAGAAATCCTGGTTACGCCGAGGTGCGACGCGGAGGCGGTGCCCGGGATCTCTATCGGCTCCTCAACAAACCGTGGCTCCAGCGGCAGAGCATCGGAACGGTCTTGGATGTTGGCGCCAACGAAGGACAATTCATCAAGCCGGCGCGCGTTTTATTTCCGAAGGCGTCGATTCTGGCATTCGAACCAAATCCACGCCTAATACAATCTCTACAAGATCTCCTTCCGCCGGGAACTGGAGCTGTCTGCCAGATTGCCTGCGGTCGGGAAGCGGGCACGATGCCTTTGCATCTGATGAAATTTTCACCGGCGAGTTCGCTCCTGCGGCCGACTTCATTAAGAATACCGGATTTTCCGGCGGCGGAAACAGAAGAAACGATCGAAGTGAAGGTAGGCCGCCTCGATTTTGTCGTAAAAGGCCACCCCTTGGCGCGCAAACCGTATTTGCTAAAGATCGATGTTCAGGGATTTGAACTACAGGTGTTGCAAGGGGCCGTCGACATCCTGCCGGACGTTTCCACAATAGTGTGCGAAGTGAACGCGGTCCCGTTTTATGAGGGTCAGGCTGGTTTCGAGGATATTTATGGATTTGTGCGGCAACACAATTTCAAACTCGTCGATATCGGTGAGCCGATTCGCAATAGTAATACCGGCGAGGTCCTCTACTTCGACGTTGCGTTTCTAAACAAGTCAGGCGTGCCCAGTCCGACCGATTCATCCGTTTGATTCAGCGCCATGGACCAACAAGCGCCACAACCGAGCGGGATCGAATTAGTGGCAATCATCAATTCATTTAATCGCTGTGAACTTTTGGAGCGGGCGATTGGCTCTCTAACCCAGGCGTTGAGAAAAACCACATTTGGTTCCGTCATTATCGTTTTTGACGCGGGATCCACCGATGGCAGCCGCCAATTTCTTAACACCTGGTGCGAGCAAAACCCGGCCGATAATTTGATCGTTGTGACATCTTCGGCGAACGGTTCTTCGTTTGCCGATGGCGTGAATACAGCATGCTCCACGGCGCTCGCTCGGTTTCCCGACTGTCGATGGCTATTCCTTTATGAGACAGACAATTGGTTGGGTTCGATTAAACCTCTCAATGAGGCGATTTCGCTTCTCGAAGCTGAGCCTGGACTAGCGGCGGCCGGATTCACAGTGAGACGGCACAATGGAGTTCTTTGTGGATACGGAATGCGGTTTCCGAGTTCTATCTCCCTCGCGTTGGGATTGAATCTCGCGGCGCGCTGGAACCTGGAGCGTCCGAACGCTTCCGTATGGCGGGAAACAAACGGCATTCGTTGGCGAACATCCGATGTCATCTTCACGAGTCCGCTGCTTATTCGGCGCGCGGCCTGGGAACAAAGCAGAGGATTCGACACCGGCGCATTTCCGTTTTCCGACAGCGACCTGGACTGGGCTTGGCGTTGCGCCAAGTTGGGCTGGAAGATGGCGGTGATTGAATCCCAGGATGTGGTTCACGACAATCTGCAACAAGCGTCGGCTTGGTCATCGAACCGAGTAATCGATTTTCATCGAAGCCGTCTTCGCTTGTTAAGAAGGCATCGCGGTGATCGGGTAACGCTGATCAAGCCACTACTCTTCTTCCGGCATCTTGTGGAGACCATGATGCTCATGGGCCGGGCCGGGTCCGATTCTGTTGCGGCAGCAAAGCTGGCGAAGCGGCGCCAGCTGCTGAACTCTGTCTGGACCGATTATTCATAGACTTGAAAATTTTGCTCTCATCGCACGCTTTCGCTCCAAGCATTGGAGGAATAGAAACAGTGAGCGCTTTGCTCGCGCAGGAATTTTTCCGCTTAGACCATCAGGTGGTGGTTGTTACGCAAACTAGCGGGGAAGGGAGAGAGGAATTCCATTTCCCAGTTGTACGCCAGCCGTCTCTCGGGAAATTGTTCGATTTAATAAAGTGGTGCGACATTTTTTGGCAGAACAATCTGAGTCTGCGAACTGTTTGGCCCGCGTTCGTTCTGTCCAAACCGGTCGTGATTACTCATCAGGGATCGTATTGTGCTAAGCCGACGGGCATTGATCTCCTGCTGAGATTCAAGCGCGCAATTGTAAATCGCACGACGAGCGTCGCGATCAGCCAATTTGTTGCCGGTTGTTTCCCGACGCGCTCCAGTATCATTCCGAATCCGTACGATGCGCGCATGTTCGCCCAGACCTCCCACGCAAGCGCGCGAAGCACTGAGCTGCTTTTCGTGGGACGCGTGGTTGCAGAAAAGGGGCTCGACCTTTTGATCGGCTCGCTCGCCCAGCTACGTTCTCGCGGATTGCAGCCGCGGTTAACGATCGTTGGCTCCGGGCCAGAACTGACGGCAATGCAGAAGCTGAGCGAAAACCTTGGACTGCGCGATCAAGTTAAGTTTGCCGGGCCGAAACTTGGCGCCGAGCTCGTGGAAATTTTTCGGCGGCATAAGATCCTCGTTGTTCCGTCGCGCTACGACGAACCTTTCGGAGTGGTGGCGTTGGAAGGTATCGCCTGTGGATGCGTCGTAGTTGGTTCAAGCGGCGGAGGTCTGCCCGAGGCAATCGGCCCGTGCGGAGTCACTTTTCCAAATGGCGACGCCGAAAGGTTGGCTGGTGCGATTGAGGAATTGTTGCGCGCGTCCGATAATCGGGATCGATTCCTCGCGAAAGCGCCGGAACATCTCGCGCGATTTCATCCTGTTTCGATTGCCAATCAATATCTCGAACTATTTCAGTCGAAACTGCAGTGATCATCCTTTCCCATCCAACGGCCAACCAAAACGTGCGGCAAGCTGCGCTCGCACTCGCCGAAGCCGGATTGCTGAAGGAATTCTGGACGGGTGTGAACTGGAACGAGGATGGATTTTTGGACAGATGCCTCGCGTTTTCCAAACGCCTGCAAAAAGAACTTCGACGCCGTTCCTTTCCGGCCGTGCTGAAACCGTTTATTCGAACTTCTCCGTGGCGCGAATTAGGTCGGCAAATCTCCGGACAACTTGGTCTCAACCAATTAACAAGGCATGAGAACGGACCGTTTTCGATGGATGCGGTTTACCGGTCGCTCGATCGTCGCGTCGCGCGACGACTGGCGAACGGCGGCGCGGTCAAAGCGGTTTATGCTTATGACGATGGCGCGCTCGAATCGTTTCGCACGGCAAAGAGTCGCGGGCTGAAATGCATTTACGATCACCCGATTGCTTACTGGCGAAAAGTTCGGGAGATCCAGCAAGAGGAAGCGAATTTGCATCCGGAGTGGATCTCCACTCTCGGATCTCTCGCCGACAGTGAGGAAAAGCTCGCCAACAAAGATAACGAACTCTCACTCGCCGATCTCGTGATCGTGCCGAGCACATTTTCGAAGGAGACTCTCGCATTGATGCCGGATTTGAAAGCGCCGGTTGAAGTAATTCCATACGGCGCTCCAGCCATTCGCGCTTCAGTAAATAGCCATGACCCCGCCCAAAAACTTCGCGTTTTGTTTGTTGGCGCGTTAAGCCAGGCGAAAGGTTTGGCTTACTTGCTCCAGGCGGTGTCCTGTCTGGAAGGTAGAATAGAACTCACGTTGATTGGACGCCGCGTCAGCTCAGTCGTTCCGTCGCGAGATGTGTTAAGCCGACATCGCTGGATCCCCTCGTTGCCCCATTCCGAACTCCTGACGGAAATGTCGCGTCATGACGTGCTTGCCTTTCCCTCGTTGCACGAAGGTTTCGGTCTCGTTATTCCTGAGGCGATGGCGCAAGGTCTGGTCGTGATCACAACGCCGCACACGGCGGGGCCGGACCTCATCAGTAACGGCGTTGATGGATTTATCGTTCCGATCCGCGCGTCCGAGGCGATCGAGGAGAAACTGGACTGTCTGCTAACTGACGCGAGGTTGCTGGCCGATATGAAAGCAGCCGCACAACGAAAGGCAAGCGCCCTGTCCTGGGAAACTTATCGACGAGAAATCGTCTCCGTGGCACGGGGCCTGATTCAATGAATCACCACCAAATGCATTCTCCTCTTGGTTTGCCACAAATGCGTCCGGTCGCCGTCGCTCCGCCGACGGCGCCTGTTCATGGGGAGAAGATTATCAAGAACGTCCGCCGGCTCATCTATCTTTATCTGTTTTTGCTGCTGATCGAAGGCGCGTTGCGAAAATGGATGCTCCCGCAACTGGCGAACCCGCTTCTGATTGTTCGCGACCCGGTCGTCATCCTGATCTATCTCTTCGCGATTGCGGGCGGCGTTTTTCCGCGGAATAAATTTGTCATTTCGGTTACTATAATCGCGATCCTCTCCTGGATTACGGGGATTCTTGCGCTTTTGCCATACCTACCGCCCGAAGTGGTGATCTTCACTACGGGCTTCGGATTTCGTTCGAACTTCCTCCATCTCCCTTTGATTTTCCTGATGCCGGCCGTCTTCGACGCCGAGCATGTGAAACGGATTGGTTGGTGGACGATTATCGGAATGATCCCGATGTCCGTAATCATGGCTTTGCAGTTCAAGGCTTCCCCGGATGCATTCATCAATCGCGCGGCTGGCTTGGGCGAAGGTCAACAGATCCAGACGACCGGCGGCAAGATTCGGCCGCCTGGGACCTTTTCGTTTATCACCGGTACGATTTATTATCTGAGCACGACCACGGCATTCCTGCTTCATGCCGCGCTTTCGAAGCTCGAATATAAGAATTGGATCCTTTTTGCCTCGGGCTTGAGTTTGATCGTCGGAATTGGTGTCTCTGGAAGCCGCGGGGCCGTTCTCGCGGTTGCTCTAGTCGTCGCTTCGCTCAGCGTCATTTTGCTGATTCGTCCCGACGCCATGACCAAGTTCGGACGGAATCTGCTGCTCGCCGCCATCGTTGCATGGGCTGTGAGCTATGTCCCCGTTTTTCGCGAAGGTGTCGGCCTTCTTTCCGAGCGATTCACCGAGTCAGCAGAAGCCGCTGACACTACCGTGATCGGAGGGACGATGGAACGTATGCTTAGCGGCTTCACCGAACCACTCGAGATACTCAATAAAGCACCCTTTTGGGGCTACGGACTTGGCGTCGGAACTAATGGCGGCGCCCGTTTCCTCACCGGTCGCTCGGCGTTCTTGCTCACGGAAAACGAATGGTCGCGCATCTTGCTGGAAAGCGGCCCGATTCTCGGTCTGGCCTTTATTTTTTGGCGAACGGCGCTGGCCTTTTACATTGGCTACCTCGTGCTCAAGAACCTCATGCTCGGGCGCACCCTCCCGATCTTTCTTTTTGGAGCGGGCTTTTTCGCACTGCTCAACGGCTCGTTTGGCCAGCCGACTAGCCTCGGTTTTGCCGTCGTGCTCAATGGACTTTGCCTCGCCGCGATGAACGGGCCGAAAACTGAGCTTAAATCGGCTCCGGGTCCAAAACGCCAAACCGCGCCACGTTTGTCTAGCCGTTCCGCTTACGCCGAGAGATTGCACGGGCCGGCCGCGCCCGAGAATGGTCAAACGAATGGTTCTGCTGATCGGTAATTACGCTCCCGATCGGTGGCAAAGCATGTTGCGCTTCGACCAGATGATGCTGCGGGGGCTGCGTGATTGCGGTGTTGCCGCGGAAGTGATTCGCCCGCCGACTGTGCTCGGGAAATTCCAAATGCTCGGCGCGACGGTGGCGAAGTGGCTTGGTTACATCGACAAGTTCCTCTTTTTCCGCTGGCAATTGCGGCGCAAGTTGGCGAAGCGTCCTGCGCTCGTGCACATCTGCGATCATTCCAATTCGATGTATGCCATGAGCTGCAAAGGTGTGCCGGTGCTGACGACTTGCCACGATATGCTCGCCGTTCGCGGGGGATTAGGGGAAGAGACTGACTGCCCAGCATCGTTTACCGGACGCATGCTTCAGCGCTGGATTCTGCGCGGTTTGCGCCGCGCCGATATCGTCGCATGCGTGTCGCGTGCGACGGCAGACGACGTGCGCCGACTCGTCCCAGCGCAGAGCGATCGACTGCGAATCACCGTGGTCGAGATGGGTTTAAATTATCCTTACCAGCGACTGAAGCGCGAAATTGTCGACGAACGATTGTCCCGCTTTCCTCAATTAAATCTCAATGGCCGTTTCATTTTGCACGTTGGTTCGAATCTTCGCCGGAAGAATCGCGAAGGCATCCTACGCATTTTTGCCAAATGCGCAGACGCACTGGATGCGCAAATGGTGTTCGCAGGCGATGCATTGAGCGACAGTCTCCGCGCACAAGCGCGTGATCTCCACATCGAGCATCGTATTGTCGAAATTGTGAATGCATCGAACGAAGTGCTCGAGGCGCTTTACAATCGCGCGCACGCGCTGCTTTACCCATCGCGTTTCGAAGGATTTGGCTGGCCGATTATCGAGGCGCAAGCTTGTGGTTGTCCCGTGGTGTGCAGCTCCGCTGGGCCGATGGCGGACGTTGCGGGCGCAGGCGCATTGCTGCATGAGCCGGATGATGAAGAAGGTTTTGTGGCCGATTTACTGCGACTAGCCGATCCCGAAGAGCGTAGGCGATGGACTGCAAAGGCGCTCGAAAATGCGAGACGATTCTCAGCCGCGCGCATGATCTCCGAATACCGGGAGCTATATCGCTCGCTTGCGCCTGCATGTTAAAGAAACTGACCATGTTTCTGTCGATCTTGCTGCCATGGCCGGCGCGGCGCTGCTTACTCGAAAGGCAATTCGGCTATTCGATTCATCCCACCAGTCGAATCGGCTTCGCCTGGATTTGTCCTCGTCGCCTGATCATGGAGGAGAACTCCCGCATCGGACACCTGACAATTTGCAAGAACATCGACCTGCTGCATCTCGGCGCTCACTCGATTATCGGACAATTAAACTGGATCACGGGCTTTCCCAGTGGAAGCAGCCGCCATTTCGCACACCAACCGGACCGAAAGCCCGAGCTTATTCTTGAATCCCACGCCGGAATCAGTAGCCGGCATTTGATCGACTGCACCGCACGTGTGCGCATCGGCGCATTCGCGACCTTGGCCGGGTTTCGTTCGCAGCTCGTCACCCACAGCATCGATCTCGAAGCCGGCCGGCAGTCGTCGGAGCCAATCGAAATCGGAGAATACAGTTTCGTTGGGACGAATTCTGTAATCCTCGGCGGGAGCAGTTTGCCACATCACTCAGTCCTCGGTGCGAAATCGCTGTTGAACAAAAAGTGGGAGGCGCCGTTTCATCTCTACGGCGGCGTTCCCGCGAAACCGTTGAAGCAACTTCCGGAGGATCTGGCGTATTTCCGACGCGAAGAGGGCTTCGTGTGGTGAAGGGCGACCGAACGTCCACGACATAACGACATGTGCGGCATTGCAGTCCACTTCTCCTTGTCCGGGCGCGCGACGCCGCTCGATCTTCAGTTGTTGAAACATCGCGGTCCAGATTCTTCCGGCGAATGGACTTCAGCAGACAACCGATGCTGGTTAGGCAACACGCGACTTGCGATTGTCGATCTTTCCCCAACCGGGGCGCAACCGATGACCGATCCGGCCAATGGCAATGTGATCGTATCGAACCACGAAATCTATAATCATCGTGCCTTGCGCGAGCAACTCGACGCGAACGTCGCTTGGAAAGGTACGAGCGACACAGAAACACTTTTGCGGGGATATGGACACTGGCATCACGGCGTGCTCGATCGAATCAAAGGCATGTTTGCCTTTGCCATTTACGACCACGCGCGCCAGGAATTGTTTGTCGCGCGCGATCGTCTGGGGATAAAGCCGCTCTACTACACGATGGATTCGCAGGGCGTGCGGATGGCCTCGGAAGTAAAAGTACTCGTCGGCGCATCCGAATCCATCACACCAGAATCGATCTCTGCTTATCTGCAGTGGGGCGCATGCCCGGAACGAAAACTTCTTTACCCGGACATTCATGTTTTGCCCGCCGGTCACGCGATGACTATTGGGCCACAAGGCCAACGCAACACATGGAAGTACTGGCCATCGCGCAAAGCGTTTGTCTCTTCGACCGATCAGGTTGTTCGACAGGTTCGCGGCCTGATGGAGAAAGCAGTCGAAGAACATCTTCTTTCTGATGTTCCGGTCGCCAGTTTTCTCAGTGGTGGAATTGATTCATCGATCCTAACCGCAATCGCCGCGCAGAAATTGGAGAAAAAACTGCAGACATTCTCGGTCGGTTTTGACGCCGCGGAATTTGATGAAAGCGCAATCGCGCTCGAAGTCGCGCAGCGTTACGGGACGCAGCATCACCGGCTTCAATTTTCCGAGGAGGAAGTGATTCAATCGGTCACGGAAGCGGTGGAGAAAATGGATTTGCCGTCGGTTGACGCGATCAACACTTACATTGTGTCGCGAGCGGTCGCGGTCCACGGGGTGAAAGTCGCCTTGTCTGGCCTCGGCGGCGACGAATTATTCGGCGGTTACGCAAGCTTCCGCGACGTTCCGAGATTGAACGTCCTGTCGAAGTTGCCGCGCGGACTACGACGAATAATCGGCGGAGCCGTGAACCTCGGTGACCGATTAGCGGAACTTCCACGCAATTCCGGTGCCGGCGATTTGGCGAGATGGCGTCGTCGCCTTTTCACCGGCCGCATGCTCGATCGCGCCGGACTGCCGAACGGAATTACGCCGTTCGAATGTCCGGTTGAGTTGCCGGACGACTACTCGCGCATCAGTTGGGCGGAGCTCACCGGTTATATGCGTCGCATGTTGCTGCGCGATGCGGACCAAATGAGTATGGCGGTTTCTCTCGAGTTGCGCGTTCCCTTTCTCGACCACGAACTCGTTGAGTACGTTTTGGGATTGCCTGCGGCGGAGAAAAAACGATACGCCGGATCCAAGGGATTGCTCGTGGAAGCGTGCCGCGATCTTCTTCCGGCTTCCGTGTATCAGCGTCCAAAACGCGGATTCGTTTTACCGATGAGAATTTGGATGCTTGGGCCGCTTGCCTCCTTTGTCGACAACGGGCTTAGCGAGACGATTTCGCGCCAGTTGTTGCCGGCGGATTTTGTGAACGATGCCAGTGCCGCATTTTGGGCGGGACGTCTGCACTGGACTCGCCTATGGAGCATCGTGGTCCTGGGTCATTTCGCCAAGCGCTCGCAACTGTCTCGCTGTCCGGATGAAAATACTTCGGTCCATTCATTCGCTTAATCCTGCGATCGGCGGCCCAATGGAGGCGGTCAGGCAATCCTCCGCAATTTTGGCCAACCGCGGCCATCAGGTGGAAATTGTTTCGCTCGACGCGCCGGGAGATCCATGGCTCCGCGAATTTCCGGTTCCGGCTCATGCGCTTGGTCCCGGCCGAGGCAGCTACGGTTACGCGCCGCGTTTTACCCAGTGGATCAAAGAACGGCACGTGGAATACGACGCCGTGATTGTCCACGGCCTTTGGCAATACAGCAGCTTCGGCGTCTGGCGTGCGTTGCGCGGAACCACGACGCCGTACTTCGTTTTCCCGCACGGAATGCTCGACCCATGGTTCAACCGCACCTATCCGTTGAAACACATTAAGAAAATTCTCTATTGGCCATGGGCCGAATATCGTGTCCTCCGAGACGCCGCTGCTGTTCTTTTCACATCGGAAGAAGAAAGGCGATCGGCTTGTAAATCTTTTTCGCCCTACCGATGCAACGAAGTGGTCGTGAATTACGGGACTGCCGCGCCCGATGTCGATCTGGAGAATGCACGACGCGATTTCTCGAACAGCTTTCCACAATTGCGGGAGAAACGCTTCCTCTTGTTTCTAGGCCGGTTGCACGAAAAGAAAGGCTGCGAATTACTGATTCAGGCGTTTGCCGAGATCCGGAATTCTGCGCGCGCCAATTGCTCTCTACAGCTCGTTATCGCGGGCCCGTGCGCTGACGAAGCGTACTTGCTGCACTTAAAGCGCCTTGCTACGACAACAACGGAAGGTGATCGCGAAGAGAGTCCTATCACATTCACCGGCATGCTGACTGGCAATCTCAAGTGGGGTGCATTTGCCGCGGCCGACGCGTTCGTCCTGCCTTCTCACCAAGAAAACTTTGGGATCGCTGTTGTTGAAGCGCTGGCGTGCTCGACGCCAGTTCTAATCTCGAACAAGGTGAACATCTGGCGCGAGATCGTAAACGACGGTGCCGGTTTCGCGGATGAAGATGATCGCGATGGGACCACTCGTTCGATCGAACGCTGGATACGAACGTCGGCCGCAGAGCGCGAAACGATGCGGGTAAACGCTCGCACCTGCTTCGAACGTCGCTTCGAAATCAACCGCGCGGTTGATTCTCTCTTGCAAGTCTTGGAAGAGCGCGTGGCTGTATGAAGATCACCATCGTGCTTGGCGCGTTCTTTCCCGTGCCTCCGATCATGGGCGGTGCGGTCGAGAAGATTTGGTTCATGCTCACCCAGGAGTTTGCGCGTCGTGGTCACGAGGTCGTCGTGATTTCGCGAGCGATGCCGCAATTTCCCCGCCAGGAAATTCTTGCCGGGGTGAAACACTTTCGCGTGCGTGGTTTTAATGCTCCGCGTTCTCTAATCTGGTTGAAGCTGCTCGATCTCATTTACTCAATCAGGACGATGTCGGTCTTGCCGAAAGTCGACATCATTGTGACGAATACGTTCTGGCTCCCACTTTTGCTACGCAATTCGAAACGTGGCCAGATTTACGTTCATGCGACGAGATATCCGAAGGGTCAGATGCGTTTTTACAAAAAGGCGGCGCGATTGCAGGCGCCCTCCCATGCCGTGGCGCGCGCGATTGCAGCCGAAGCTCCGGCGCTCGCGCAAAGAATATCGGTGATTCCAAATCCGGTGCCAGGATCGGCAAACGCGACTCCATCTCCTCCGCTCGCTCAGCGCGAGAAAATAGTCCTTTATGTCGGTCGCGTTCATCCGGAAAAAGGGGTTCATCTCTTGGTTGATGCCTTTACTAAGGGCGCGCGCACTGTTTTTGCTGATTGGAAGCTCGTGATTGTTGGTCCAGCAGAGGAAAAGTTCGGGGGTGGCGGCGAAGATTACCTTGTCGATCTAAAACACCGCGCGAAAGACGCGGATGGCCGGGTGAATTTCCGCGGGGCCATTTTCGACCAACCTGCGCTCGAACAGGAATTTCGCGGGGCCAAACTCTTTGTTTATCCGTCGCTTGCGGAGCGCGGCGAAACGTTTGGGGTCGCGCCCCTCGAAGCGATGGCGCACGGCGCCGCTGTGCTCACTTCCAATCTCGATTGTTTTCGCGATTTCATCAGCGATCACGAAACTGGTTTCATCTTCAACCATCGCGTGGTCAATCCGGTCGAGGCGCTTCAGGAAAAGATGGCGAATGTAATTGTCGATCCAACGTTGCTCTCGCGCGTGGCTGAGGCAGGTTATCGCAAGTCGGCTGAGTATTCGCTTACCCGCGTGGCCGATCAATTTCTAGAGGATTTTAACTCGCTTATTCGCACCTCCGATGCCGGAAGAAACAATCGTTAATCCAGAACAAACTTCTGCCTACGAATCGCCGTGGTCGGGGAGTAACCGCGCCTTGCGTGTGCTCTGGGAATTTTGCTGGGTCGTATTTTGCGTCTGGACGCCAAAGCCGCTTAATCCCTGGCGCCTTTTCTGGCTGCGCGTTTTTGACGCGAAGATTCATGGAACCCCCTTCGTACATCAGCGAGCGCGAATCGAAATCCCCTGGAACTTGACCCTGCATGATCGTGCTTGTCTCGGCGATCGGGCCAACGCCTACAGTCTTGGTGAAATCGAGATCGGTGCCCGCGCCACCATCGCGCAGGAAGCTTATCTCGACACTGGCAGCCACAATTTCGAAAAACCGGGAATGCCGCTGGTGACGGCGAAAATTACCATTGGCGCGGACGCGTTTGTTGGCGCGCGCGCCTTTGTCCTGCCAGGGGTGACGATTGGATCGAGAAGTGTTATCGGCGCTGGCTCAGTGGTAACGAAGGACGTGCCCGAAAATGTGATCGCAGCCGGCAATCCGTGCAAAATCCTGCGCCCGCGCCTCGAAGCGACACCAAGCGCAAATTAAGCGCAATTATGAATTGTCGTCTGCGCTAACTCATGGCTGCCATTTCGGTTATCGTTCCTTGCTATAATCGTGCGTTATTGGTTCGCACTGCGATCGAAAGTGTAATCCGGCAAGATTTTTTGGATTGGGAGCTGATCACCGTCGATGACGGCAGCGATGATCAAACCTTCGACGTGCTGAAACAGTACGCAGCCGCAGACCGCAGGATACGCGCATTTCGAACCGAGAACGAGGGAGTGTCGGCTGCCCGTAACTTCGGAGCCGCCCAGAGCGGTTCATTGGTCAAGTATCTCTTCTTTCTTGATAGTGACGATGAACTCGAACCCAATGCTCTCAGACAAATATCAGACTATCTTGACCAGCATCCGGAGGTCGGACTTGTCGGGTGTCAATTTCAAGACATTACCGCCGATGGTCGCAGGCTCGGCACTGGCGAGCGGAGTCGCTGGGCGCCGGGGAAAATCTTCCCACGTAAACTTCCGAACGAAGAGGCAGAAACGCCATTCGCAGTTTTTTTCTGTGGAACGGGTCAGGGTCCTTTCGCGATGTATCGTAAGAACGTTTTCGAGAAAACGACCGGATGGGAGACCGCCTTCTCCGCCCACGAGGATACTGACATGTTTTGTCAGATGGCGCTTCTTAGTAAAGTGCACTTCCTACCGGACCGCCTGTATTTGAAACGAGCGCATCCCGAACAACTCGTAAAAAAAAGTGGACTCATCGAGGCGGGTTACGCAAAGTTTCGGCAGAAGTGGGACAACTTCCCATCCCGTACGGCGGAAGAAGCGACCGCGCTCGAAAATGCCAACCGGTACTATTATTCCTTACACCGTCCCTGTCGCGACCTGAAGGTTGCGGCTAAGGCCTTAAGAGAATTCTCGTCGAACTGGCGTTACTCGAGTCTGTGCTGGTCTCTGAAGCTTTTCTCCTCGGCGGCGCGAGGATTCCTGGGTTATGGGCGTCCAATGCAAGCGACTAACAATCGGATTAGGTAATTCCAGGAGATTGTCGCCAGTGATTGCCTTGCCAGCTTAGTAGAAAAAGATGTCGGTCGAAGTAACGCCTGGCCGGCATGGCCCAACGCTCTTGAAGATTCGATGATCAACTGCTCGATTTTTGCGACGCAGTTCCGGGTAGCGCCAGGAATCATCCACCACAATTATTCCACCGGGCTTGATAAAATTCTCGGCATGATAAAAGCAGATTGGACGCACCGGCACAGCTTCTTCCGCCCCATCTACTACGATCACATCGAATTTCTGTGACGGAATGGAATTGAGATACGCCGAGTTTTCGAATCCTTCAGGGTTCTTGAAGTCGAACTCATGGTGCCGCAGCATCACGTTCTTCAAACTCAATTCCGTTAGCCGTCGCCTGACGTTCTCAAGCCAGGTCGCATTATCTTCGGTGCTGATCACCGTTTGAACCCGCCTGGCAAAAAAGAGAGTAGATCCACCGCTCCCGTACTCAAATACCGACATTTTCGGACGGAGAAATGATTGCAGAAAATCGATGGCAGCATATGAAAACCAAGCCAACTCAAGATCGAGCGGCTGCTTGCTTAGCAGATTGGTCTGCAGGTATCCGGGCAAATACTTTGGACAGACAACTAGATTGCCGATCAACCTCGCGATTCTTCGAGAGCTCGATCCCCGCATTTTACGAAGGACTCAACAAAGCAGGTCGATCGGTTGTCGTAGCAACACCGAACGGAATCAGCGACTTCAAATCAGTAAACACTTCTTTTACTTTCGAGACGTACCAATAGACCTGGCTGGTAATCCATGCAAAGTCTTGCGAACGCGATGACTCCTCGAGTGCCGGTCTCTGTCCTGATCCCGATCAAGAACGAAGCGGAAAATCTGCCACGTTGCCTCGAAAGCGTGCAATGGGCGGACGAGATTTTGGTGGTCGATTCGCACAGCACCGACGGCTCGGCTCAAATCGCGGAGCAGCACGGTGCCAAAGTCGCGCAATTCGACTTCAACGGGACATGGCCGAAAAAGAAGAACTGGGCGATCGAGAATCTTTCGTTCCAGAACGATTGGGTGTTTATCCTCGATGCCGATGAAGTTTTGCCGGCCGAAGCGCAAGCCGAGTTTTCCAGTGCGATTGCGAACGCCGGCGATGTCGTCGGCTATTGGATCAACCGGCGTTTCATGTTTCTCGGGCGCTGGTTGCGCCATTCGTATTATCCGAATTGGAATCTTCGCCTGTTTCGCCATGCTCTGGGTCGTTACGAACGTTTGACCGTGGCGGAGACCAGAAGCGGCGACAACGAAGTGCATGAGCATGTTGTCGTCCAGGGTCCGACAGCGCGATTGCGATGTGAAATGGATCACTATGCCTTTCCGTCGATTGAAGTTTTCATCGAGAAACACAATCGATATTCGAACTGGGAAGCGCGGGTCGCGGCCGACGAACTTTTGCAGGGCAGTTCTCGCGAGTTGAGCAATGCTCCAGTTGAGCGCCGCCGGCGCTTGAAAATGCTTTCGCAGCGTCTGCCCTTTCGCCCGCTGCTGCGCTTTCTCTACATCTATATCTGGCAGAAAGGATTTCTCGATGGCCGCGACGGTTATTATTTCGCCCGGCTCCACGCCTGTTACGAATTCCTTTCGGTCGCGAAAACCTACGAACTGCGGCGACACGCCGAAAAGGCCGACGGTTAATCGAGGCGATGCGCGTTCTCGTCTGGGGTATTAATTACGCGCCGGAAATAACCGGGATCGCGCCGCATAACGTCGCGCTGTGCGAATTTCTGCGAGAGCACGGCGAGGAAGTCGAGATGGTGACGACGTTTTCCTATTACCCGGCGTGGCGTAAGCGCGCAGAAGATCAGTATCGACTCTTTCGCACGGATTATATCAACGGCGTTCCGGTGCATCGCTGCTGGCATTTTGTTCCCGCGCGAGTCTCGGCGTGGAAGCGAATCGTGCACGAAGCGACTTTTATCTTCACCTCGACGCTGCGAATGCTATCGCTGAAACGCCCGGACGTTTACGTGATTGCTTCACCGCCGTTGCTTCTCGGCGTCGCCGCCTGGATCGTCGCGACGTTCAAAGGTGCGCCCTTTGTATTTCACGTCCAGGATTTGCAACCGGACGCGGCCGTTGGCTTGGGAATGTTGCGCGCCGGCTGGTTTACCCGCGCGTTGTATTGGCTGGAATCGTTCGCTTACGACCACGCGACGCGCGTTTCCGGAATCAGCGAAGAGATCCTTGACGCCTTTCGTCGCAAGCGCGTTCCCGAAGAGAAATTAATTCTGTTTCCAAACGCTGTCGTTGTTCCAGCCGAGTCGGAGATTCCTGCGCCAGGAGGATTTCGCGCCAAACATGATTTCGCGGTCGAAGAATTTCTGGCCATTTACGCAGGCAACCTTGGTATTAAACAGGGGCTCGATCTTCTTCTCGATGCGGCGGAGCTGTTGCGGACCGAAAAGAGTATCCGCATCGTCATCGCGGGAGATGGAGCGGCCCGGGAGAGTTTGGAAAAAGACGCACGATCACGAAAACTCGATAACGTCGCGATGTTGCCCTTGCAGTTCGGGCAGGATTACAAGGAATTACTGGTCGATGCCGATGTCTCTTTGATCACGCAGCAAAGCGGATCGGGTAATGCTTTTTTTCCGAGCAAACTTTTAGTTACCCTGGCGCACAAAAGTCCGGTTGTAACCGTGGCGGATGAAGAGAGTGCCTTGGCCAAAGCGGTGAAAGCGGGGGAATTTGGGATCAACCTTCTTCCGGGTCAGCCGGAGCAACTGGCGGCCACGTTTCGCGATCTAGCGCAAAACCAGCCGCGGCTCCGCGACTGGGGTCGCGCCGGTCGTGAATACGTAAAACATTTCGAGCGGGATCACGTTCTTGCCGATTTTCGGGAGAAATTGAAATCCCTCGTTTAGGAAGCCTTCGCCGAACAATTTCAGGATTTTTCTTGTACTGCTTAGCGAGCGATCACTAGTCTCGCCGCCGTTATCTCCAACCCTCCGACACAAGCTGGTGAGTCGTGTATGAAACCGCTGTCTTCTGTCGTTCGCGTCCATCGCATTCTTGGCTTCTTAGCCGTGCTTCACAGCGTTCTGATTTTCGCCGTGTTTTTCGGCGTTATTGTCTTTGCACATGCGAGCTGGTCTTTTCGGTTCAACCATCTTTGGGTCTGGTTTGCTACCTTGTAGTTCCTTTGGCCACTCGTCCTAGCGTTCCATCCAGGCCGCTCTGTGCTGCGCTTAATTGTTCCGCTAGTTATCGCTCTACCGTTTCTTATTCTATGCCTGCGCGAATACCGCGCGAGTGCACCAAACGCTTTTGGTTTACCCGACGGCATCCAGTTTTCACCTTACAGTATACTAGAATACCTTAAAGCGGACCGAATTGGCCGGGCTGAGGCGGAAAAGGACTTACGCTCGGGACACTTAGCTATTGAGATCTATGGATATCCCATGAAAGGGGAATGTGAATATGGAGACATCCTGCGGCAGCGCTATCAGATCGAATTCAGGCGGGTCGCTGGAGACACAAATATTAGCGCGAAAGTAATTGGTCATGCCAAGGGCTACAACGAAGTTTCCGAGCCAGAAATCAAGCGCCGATTTGGTGGCGATATTCTAAAGGCAGCCGAGGAGGAAGCAGCGAAGCATTACGATGAAAAATTCGCTCAGTAGCCACCTCGCTTTCTTTCAAAATAGCGGTTTTGCCTGATCCCCAAAAGCCTCAATAAGCTGTCCGCGGGGGTACAATCAATTGCGCGAAGGTGCGCAAAATGATTCCGCATTCGAGCGAGAAATTCCAATTTTCCAAGTACTCGATGTCGCAGGCCACGCGATTTTCGATATCGGAGTTATTGTGGGCTTCCCCGCGAAATCCGCGGACTTGGGCGAGACCGGTGATGCCGGGTTTGACGAAGGCGCGCACATGATAGTTGGCCATCAACTGGGAAAACTGATTGTTGTGCTCGATCAGATGCGGGCGCGGGCCCACGGTGCTCATGTCGCCGCGAAGAACGTTCCAAAATTGCGGCACTTCATCGAGGCTTAGTTTGCGCAGCCATTTCCCAATCGGATAAACGCGCTCATCGTTATCGCTGGCCTGGCGGGCTAGCTCCTCGTGGTCGGTCCGCATCGTGCGAAACTTGTAGATCTTGAAGAGGCGATTTTGCATGCCAGCTCGAGTTTGCACGTGGAAGAGCGGGCCGCGCGATTGCAGACGCTGAATGATCCAGACAATCAGGACGAGGACCGGGAAAATGATCAACATCACCGGGATGGCGATGGCCAGATCGATTGCGCGTTTAAGAAAGCGATTGAGCGGATTTTCCAGAGGTTCTTCCCGCAGACCGATAAAACGGAATCCATCGTCTTCGAAATGCGTAACGGAATGCCGGAGTTTCTCTGCCAGATCGCTGACGATGAGCAGGCGAATGCCGAGCTGGTCGCAAACGCGAATAATATTCCAGCTCACTTCGTTGAAGAGAGGGAATTCCAGCAGGATCACTTGGGTAATGCCGTGATTTCGGACAACCTTTTCGAGTTGATCGGAAGTGCCGAGGACGGGAATTCCGTCTTGTGTTTTGTCGATGTTTTCGTCGCAGATCAAACCGACCGTGCGCAGCCCGATCTCAGCTTTTCGCCGCAGCCAGCTCCGAAGCTGAGTCGCTTTGCGGGTCGAGCCGACGAGCAGAGTTTTTTCCTCGCGCATGCGCGGGAAGATGGTTCGAGCAAGCAGCGGTGGAAGATAGAAATGTGAGAAGAGAAGGGCGACGTAAAGCCACGGCACGAAGTTAAAGAAAAAGATTCGGGAAATAAACGCGTCTTTGGTCGCGATCAGATAGAGAACAAGCAGGCCAATGCTGGCAATGGTTTGGCGAAGACTGAGCCGGTGTTGTCGCAGCAATTCGTTCTGCCAAAAATAATTTTTTGAGCCGCTCCGGGTCAGCGATTCCAAACACATTCCGAGAACAATCAGACCGCAGTAAATGCTGTACCGTCGCCAGGTAAGTTCCGCGCCCGGCGAATAAAATGTCACCATTATCCAGACGCCGAGCCAGAAAAGTGCAGCGACCATCACGATCTGACAGAGCAGGAAAAGGCGGTAAAGACCTTCCGTGCGTTGCGTAACCATGGTTAATGCGGTGCGGTCGGCGTGAGAGTACGCGATGGCGGCCAGCCTTCAACTCGTGCTAAACTTGTAGCGAACATGGTAACTCCGATCGACAAGCGCGATGCACCGTTAGTCTACTAGCTATTCCTATACCATGGCGATCTTTGTTAGCTGATGCGAAAATCCAAACGGCAATCTCAATCGCACCGAAGTGGTTCTGGCGTGCCTTCATCGATAGGTAGTGCGACCGTTGCGCTACTTCCTGTCCTCGCCTGCTTTCTCGGCGGGGCGACCCAGAAGTGGGCCGAGGCAGTGGTGATCGCGATTCTTGGACTTTACCTTCTTGTCCGGCCACCCCGCCTGTCGCTCGGCACGCTAATAAATTGCACGCTTGCGGGTCTCGTCATTTTATCCGCGCTCGCATTTCTGCCGCACACCTGGTTTTTCGTGCCGTCCTGGCGAACAGCAATGGTAAGCGATTTCGAGATTCAGCTTCCATCGACGCTGACTCCGCAGCCATGGATAACCGGGAGTTGCCTCATTAGTTTTGTCGCGGGCCTGAGCTGGCTGTACCTCGTTGCAACACAGGAGCTCGATCTGCGCGCGACACGTTTTCAGCTTCGCCTTTTTGCGGCTGGAATCGTGGCCGTAGCCGGCATCAGCATCCTGCTCTATTGGGCGCACTTGACCTTGCCGTTCTGGATCAACCGGCGTGACTTTGGTCCGTTTCCGAACCGGAATCAAACGGCCGATCTTTTCGGTCTGACCGCGATCGTGATACTCGCCTGCGGCCAGGACGACATTCGCCAGGGGCGCAAACGCTGGGTCATCTGGCTTCTCTCCTTTAGCGTCATTATCGCCGCGATCATTCTCAATTTTTCACGGGCCGGGCTTGTTATTCTTGTCCTTGGAAGTACAGCGTGGCTGCTTCTTGTCGCCTTGCACAAGGGTTCGACCGCGCGTGTCGCGGGAGTCCTGTCGATTCTACTGTTCCTAGCCACGATCATTCTTCTCGTCGGCGGGGAAACGTTGGAACGGTTTCACCTCCGCGGTTTCAAGGGCATCGGAGTTACTTCGGATTTTCGCTGGCTGATTTTTCAGGACACCTTTCAACTCATTCGCGCGTCGCCCTGGTGCGGAATTGGCCTTGGAAACTTCGAGTCGGTATTCGCGATCTTCCGTGACGCATCTCTTAGCGACGCTCGCGCGTTGCATCCGGAAAGCGATTGGCTTTGGCTTTGGGTCGAACTTGGCTGGCCCGCAGTCGTGCTTGTCGTTGCCGGGTTGGCGCTTTTGATTCGGCACGTCCTTCCCTTGCAGGTAGGAACCAATCAGCGATTTCGGCTCGCCGCACTGATTGCTGCATTCATGTGCGCGCTTCACGGACTTGTCGACGTTTCCGGGCACCGTGTAGGCACTGCGTTTGCGGCGATCCTCTTGCTCGGGCTCTCCTTACACCGGCCGTTGAATTTTAAAGCGAGCCGGTGGATTCCATATTTCTTTCGAATGATTGGCTTGGTATTACTGGTCGTCGGCATGTGGTGGGCGATTGATGTTCACGGCGCCAACCTGCTTCCGGGATCGGTCGGAGTTACAAATGCAAAGAAACTGGCCGGCATCGCCAATCGAGGCCGCAATTTTTCCGAAACGATAACGATTGCCACTCGCGCGCTGGTTTGGGCACCGCTCGACTGGCAGCTTTATTTCGTGCGCGGGCTCGGCGAAATGGGAGCGAGACAACCAGCCTGGGCGCTTGATGATTTTCGGCGCGCTCGTTTTCTCGAGCCGAACGCATATGAAGTTCCGCTCGCTGAAGGGCACTTGTGGCTGTCTAGCCATCCGCTACAGGCGGTCACGGCATGGCGGGAAGCGCTGCGGCGGGCGGCTCCGGAAGAGCGCGGAAGAGTTTACGCGAGCATGTTGTCGAGCATATCAATTGAAAAAAATCCCGAAGTCAGCCGGATTTTGGAGGAGGTCGGGTTACATCA
Source organism: Spartobacteria bacterium (assembly GCA_003167365.1). Classification (GTDB taxonomy): domain Bacteria; phylum Verrucomicrobiota; class Verrucomicrobiia; order Chthoniobacterales; family UBA10450; genus Palsa-1382. The sequence goes on from PMTM01000008.1 coordinate 118,918, forward strand.
GCACGATTTGGCCCTGGCGTTTCTTGGCCATTTTTCTGGTGCGCCGTTCGATCACGGGATCGGCGAGTTTTTGAAGCGCGATCCGAATTTGCAGACCCTAAACGAGCAGGAAAAACTCGCATTCTTCTCGCTCTGGTCGGAGCGCGGCGACCTCGATCAGTTAGCGCAAACGATTCAGCAACATCCGGAATGGCTCGGTTTTGCCTGGCTGGGCATGGCGACTTATCACGCTAAGAAGAATGATTTCCGCGCGGCCTACGAATTAACCGAACACTACGGTGAAGCGGTCGCCATGCCGCGTATTACCAGAGATTCATCACTCGAAGAGCTTCAGAAACGCTATTACGCGACTCCCGACAACTACGCCGCCGGTTACGATCTTTACCGCGAACAGATGCAACGTGGACTCATCGATGATGCGCTCCTTACTGCCCGGCATTTCAGCGAGCGTCCGAATTCACCGGCGTATTTTCGTTTCTTGGAAGCGCAATGCTGGGCCGCGAAAGAAAATTGGGAGCGGGCGTGGACTGCGTGGTTGTCTTACCAGCATGCGGCGAGGAAGTAGATTTTTGTGGCACTACGAGAGGTCGCAGGTTGATGGACGTAAATCTTCCCACGGTCTCCGAGTTATCTTCATCGGTTCGCGATAAAATTGTACGCACGCGCTCGCGGGTGTGGATTTTGACGCTTCTCTGGTCGGTCGCGCTAGCCGTCCGTTTGTCGGCCGCGTTCCTTCTTCCGAATGCCGAGCGGGATGGATATTCCTACGCGGAAACAATTGCGTGGTTGAGCGCGAACTTCGGCCACTTGCGGCTGGCGGATTTGTTCGGTTTTTGGCTGCCGTTTTTTCAATTAACAGCCGCGATCCCCAACGTTTGGATCGACAATCCACTTCTCACCGGAAAAATTGTGTCCGGTTTATGCGGAGCGGCCAGTTGTGTGCTCGTATTCGCGATCACGCAAAAACTGACCCGAAGTATTGCGCTTGCCTCACTAACGTTCGCTCTCGTCGTTTGCAACCCGCTACACATTTTGTATTCCGCCGCGTCGATGACCGATGTGCCTCACGGTTGTCTGGTTCTCGCGAGTGTTTGGTTTCTCCTGCAAGAGCGTTGGCTTGGCGCTGTGATCTTTGCCGCCATCGCGGAGAGTGTTCGGATTGAAGCTTGGACGTTCATTCTTCTCATCCCGTTGCTTCAATTTATTCGGGAGCGGCGTATTTCGCTCATCGCGCTTGGCGTTCTTGTTCTTCCACCGCTCACCTGGCTGGTCATCTGCCATCTTGCAACGGGCGATCCGTTTGCCTCTTTTGCGGAGCGCGTTCGCTACAACGCGAGTTATCTCGATTTCAATCCCACGCGGCGCAGTTTCGTTTTTGCCGACATCAACCGCGATGTCATCTATTTTATGTTGGGCGCAAATCCGATTGTTTTCCTTGCGATTATCGCTGCGGGCGGATTGTCGATCTTCCAGGCCATTCGGCAACCGAATCGTCTTTGCTGGCCCGCCGCGGTCATTACCGCGTACGCTCTTGCTCTGTTTGGGTTTGTGCTGTTGGGCTACATAACGAAACGGCAGCCAGTTCTCTTCCCGCGTTACGGCCTAATCTTTTTCACGCTTGGTCTCCCATTGTTGGCGTGGTTGCTCCAATTCGTCCTTGCCCATGGGAAGCGATTTAGGATAGCGCAATGCGCTGCGGTTGCTGCAATCGCGCTCTCTCTCTGGCAATCGACGCGACAAATCCCCGTCATCTTCAAAGTGCTCGATGATTTTCAGGCACATCGACAAGTGGCGCAGGCGATCGCCGCCGCGCTTCAACAGTCGCACGACAAGAACTCCCGTTGCTTTTCCGACGACGCAGCCATCCGCGTTTTGTCAGGGTTGCCAATCGAGCGTTTTGCTCGATCCAACACAACACCTGTTGCGGTCCGACAAAATGCGGGCGATTTCGAAACGTATCTGCACGAGCAAAACGTCACTTATCTCGTATTCACTTCCATCGAAGATTCACTGCCAGTAACATTCTATCCGGAGCTAGGTCGCAGTCCTCGAGTCGACGTGGGACATTTCGAGTTCGTCAGTGTTGCCTTTTCTCCGTTCGGTCCTGACGTGTGGTTGTATCGTTTGCGCAATGATTGACTGCGCCATCTCTCAGGTAAATTATCGGCTTTTTATGCTTGGCCTTGTCCAGATTATGAAAGAAATAGTGGCGTCGTTTATCTGCAGATCATTCTGAGGGAATAGCTCTTTCGCGTGCGAAATCGTCATCAGCTTTTTGTTACAGGCTATTACATCGGTTGGACGATGCTTCTCTCAATTTTCGTTGCCATCGGGGGGCGTGAGGTCTGGACGGGGAGCGGCGGAAAGTTTCTTGCTCCCGGGCCGTATGCTTCCACGGATGCTTACTTGGCAGCGCTTCTCAATGTGCCGAACGCCTCGGAGCGATGCCTTGAAGTAATGTCAAAATTATATAGTAAGCGCACAGTTTTTTACTTTTGCCCGCCAAGAGAACCTCGTGGCGATTTTGTTTATGGCGTGCTCAGCTATTTGAGTTGGCCGCAGGACATGCGCAAAGTCGAAATCGGACAGGCGGAGTTGGCAGATAAATTAGGCTCGATTGATCGTTCGTCGGCTTCCGCGTTCATTTTTTTTGAGCTGCAATCACCATCTGAATTTTCCCGTGGCTTGCATGTCGGTCCGAATCTTTCTGTTGCTCTACTCCAAGCTCCACAATGAGTTCATTCATTGCCACGGTCACCGCATTGCTCACCATCTTTGGCGCGGGCTTTGGAGTGACTTCGCTGTTTCTGCGCAATGTTAAACAGATCGCGGTCGCCGAACTAACCGGTTTGTCCTGGTTGTTGGGTGCGGCGGTCATGTCGCTTAGCCTTTGGCTGATCGGGATGCTGTTGCGCGGCGTTTCATTGCACATTGCGATAGCCTTTATCGCGCTCGGATTGACTCTGATGGGCATTGCGATTTTTCGGAATCGCAAGCTAAAGGTGCGCATTCCGCGGCTTCGGGGCTGGCTCGAATACGCGCTCGTGTTTTTCCTGTGTCTGGAGATCGGGACAGTCCTTTTGCTAACGTTCAAACATACTCTTGGCTGGGATGGTCTGCTGATTTGGGAACTCAAGGCGCGCTATGCTTATCTCAACGGTGGCGCGCTGCCCGCCCATTACTTTTCCGACGCTCCACGCGTCTTCAGTCATCCCGAATATCCGCTCTTTCTCCCGATGCTCGAGACATGGATCTACTTTTGGATCGGCGATTGCGACCAATATTGGGTGAAACTGATCTTCCCGCTTTTTTATGCGGTGGGAATGATCCTGCTCGCCCAAGCAGGCACGTTCTGGAGCGGAAAACGATGGATCGGTTTGCTCGTCGCCAATCTTTTTCTCTTTATTCCTTTTCTGACTCGAGCGGCGGGCGGAATCGTTCTCGGGTATGCGGATGTCCCGCTTTCAATTGTCTACCTCGCAGCATTTTATTTTCTGTCGATTTTTGTGCGCCAAAATTCCGGCGCGGCATGGTCCTGCTTCATTGCTCTGGCGGCAATTCTTCCGTGGATAAAACGCGAAGGCGTTATCTTATGGTTTGTCGTCACGGCATGCGGAGCCTGGATAATCTGGCGCCGCCGCGGGATTTTTCCCGCCCTGCTTTCCTTTCTTCCCGGCGTCTGCGTCATCGTGGGGTGGCAAATCTATTTGAAGGCTATGCATGTATCGCCGGCTCAAGATTTTGATTCGATTGGTCTAGCGCGTCTATACGCCAATCTTTATCGCTTCGGCCCGGTGCTACGCTCCCTGATTAGTGAAGCCGAGACAATCGAGCATTGGAGCTTGCTTTGGTTTGCTACTATGGCGGCATTTCTTTGCTTCGTCATTCGTGGTCGCGGCCAGCATGCCCTGATGCTCGTGATCTGCACAATTGCGCCAATCGCTCTTTATTGCGGTGTTTATTTATTCAGCGCGTGGTCCGATTACCTGCATCACATTGAATCTTCGCTTCCTCGGCTTCTGCTCCACGTCGCGCCACTGTCGATGTTGGCCATCGCCTTGGTCTTGGGTCTGCCGTCGAGAGGTTCGGCGCGCCAAGCAGACCGCTAATTTCCTAGCGCCGCTTGCGCGGCAGCCAATCGCGCGATCGGCACTCGGAATGGACTGCAGCTCACATAATCCAACCCGAGCCGATGGCAAAACTTCACGCTATCCGGATCTCCACCATGTTCGCCGCAAATGCCTAGCTTTATGTTCGCGCGACTGCGGCGGCCTTTCTCGACTGCGATTTGCATGAGCTGGCCCACGCCGGTCTGATCGAGCGTAGCGAAAGGGTCCCTCTTGAAGATCTCGTTCTCCACGTAGGGCATGAGGAAGTTGCCCATGTCGTCCCGGCTGATCCCGAGCGCCATTTGCGTGAGATCGTTCGTGCCGAAGCTGAAGAATTCCGCGCTTTTTGCGACTTCGTCCGCCGTAAGCGCGCCGCGCGGAACTTCGATCATGGTGCCGATCAGATAATCGAATTTCACCTTCTTCTCCGACATCACTTCCTTCGCGACGCGACGGACGATCTCCTCCTGAAGATCGAACTCTTTCTTGAAGCCAACAAGCGGGATCATGATTTCCGGCTTCACCTTGATCTTTTTCTTCGCGACATCGGCCGCCGCTTCGAAGACGGCGCGGGCCTGCATCTCGGTGATCTCCGGGTAGGCAATGCCGAGTCGGCAACCGCGATGACCGAGCATCGGGTTGACCTCATTGAGCTGCGAAACGCGCCGGGCGATTTTTGTGGCCGGCACGCCGATCTTTTTTGCGAGTTCAGCCTGCGACTTAGCGTCGTGCGGCAGGAACTCGTGGAGCGGAGGGTCGAGGAAGCGGATCGTCGCCGGATAGCCTTTTAGCGCTTTGAAAATGCCGATGAAGTCGCCTCGCTGCATAGGTAGCAGCTTGCTCAAACCATCCTTAAAGTGCGCAATGGCTTCCGCATATTCCTTCTTTAGCTCCGCAAGTTGCGCAGTTTGGTCTGGCTTCAGATCATTCGTTTTTTTGCGGTACTCACCGTAGTCGCCAGCAAAAATAATCATCTCGCGCATCGCGTCGATGCGGTCGCCCTCGAAGAACATGTGCTCGGTGCGAGTGAGACCGATGCCGACTGCACCAAAGGCGAGGGCATTCTCGGTTTGCTCCGGGTTGTCTGCATTGCAGCGGACATCGAGGCGGGTGACCTTGGAACACCACTTCATCAATCGGAAAAAGTTCACAAACTTCTCGGTAGCTTGGGCGACCGTGTCACCGTGCAGCAGGCCGGTGACAATTTCAGAGGGCATCGTCTTGATCTCTCCGGCGTAAACGAAGCCGCTAGTACCATCAATCGAGAGGAAATCCCCTTCATTAAATGTCCAACCAGACGCCTTGACGGTTTTGGAAGCGTAATCAATCTCCACGCTGCTAGCGCCGCAGATGCAAACCTTGCCCATCTGACGAGCGACGAGCGCCGCGTGCGAACTGACGCCGCCCTTGGCCGTGAGAATGCCTTCGGCCGCAATCATGCCGCGCAGATCTTCTGGTGATGTTTCGTTACGAACGAGGAGAACTTTCTCGCCCTTCTCTGCGGCAGCCGCCGCCCGATTGGCATTCAGATAGATCTTCCCCGAGGCAGCACCGGGACCAGCAGGCAAACCATATCCAACCCTGCGTCCAGCCCTTTCGGCTTTTGCCAAATCATCACGGTCGAAGATTGGCGCGAGTAACTGGTCAAACTGGTCGGCGGGGTTTCGCAGAATCGCGGTTTTCCAGTCGATGAGCTTCTCCTTGACCATGTCCATGGAGAACTTGAGCGCAGCCATAGCGGTGCGCTTTCCATTGCGTGTCTGCAGCATGAAAAGCTTGCCATCCTGGATGGTGAATTCGACGTCTTGCACGTCAGTGAAATGCTTTTCGAGCGTCGCGCGGATCTTAAGCAATTCCGCGTAGCACTTCGGCATCAGCTTCTTCAACTCGAGGACGGGCTGCGGCGTGCGCACGCCAGCCACGACGTCTTCTCCTTGCGCATCGATCAGAAACTCCCCGTAGAATTCGTTGGCGCCGTTGGCCGGGTTGCGGGTAAACGCCACGCCCGAGCCAGAGTTCTCGCCGGTGTTCCCGTAGACCATCGCCTGCACGTTGACAGCTGTACCCCAGTCCTGCGGGATGTTGTATTTCCGGCGATACACGATCGCGCGATCGTTCATCCAGGAGCCGAAGACGGCGCCGGCGGCGCCTTTGAGCTGATCCCATGGATCCTTCGGAAAGGCCCGGCCGGTGCGTTCTTTCACCAGCTTCTTAAAGCGGACCACCAGCTCCTGGTAATCCGAGGCGGTGAGCTTCGAATCGTCGATATCGTGTTGGCCGTATTTTTCGTCTTTGTAGTGTTCGATAACGGATTCAAAGGGATCGTGATCTTCGCCTTCGCGCTTTTGCACTCCCATGACCACGTCGCCATACATCTGAATGAATCGGCGGTAGCAATCCCACGCGAAACGCTTGTTCCTCGTCGCCTGAACGAGAGCCTTCACCGTCTCATCGTTAAGGCCGAGGTTTAGAATCGTGTCCATCATGCCCGGCATCGAATCGCGTGCGCCGGATCGGACCGCCACGAGCAACGGCATATTGTCGGTATCGCCGAATTTGGTGCCCATGATTCGCTCCGTGTTCGCCACACCCTTTTCTATCTGTGTCTGGAGCGATGCGGGATAAATGCGCTTGTTCGCGTAATAATAAGTGCAGACTTCCGTCGTGATCGTGAATCCGGGAGGGACCGGCAGACCGATACGCGTCATCTCGGCGAGGTTTGCGCCTTTGCCGCCGAGCAGCGGTTTCATATTTCCCGCACCGTCGGCCTGGCCGCCGCCGAAATAGTAAACGTACCGTGGAGTTCGCCTTTTGCCTGACTGCCGGGACGAAGATCTCGATGTCGCTTTCGGTTTCCCGCGCGAAAAGCGCTGGGCAATTGTTTTCTTTCGGGTCATGCGAGGTGAGATATGCCGGCGGCGCGCCAAACTAGTTCTGCGGGTTGATGTGTCAACGCACTGTAGCGGAAGGCGCGTCGCCTGCAGGACCAAAGAATCGCAGCCGACACGGCTGCCTCTGCAGAAGATCAACCCGCCCGATCAGGCAGGCGTGCTCTGGGCGCTGTCGAGAACCTGGCCAATCGCGGCCGTGAAATCCTCCACCCCGGTGCTGGGCACAATAATCGTGTTACGCCGGCCATGGGCTTCTTCGGTGATGCGCAGGAATTTCCCACGTTCGTTCTCCCGGAACTCCACGTGAAAATGCTTGCGCTCGATTTGCAGTTCTCTTGCTTCGATGATGTTATCCATGCTCTGCAAACCGGGGAGTTTACTGCGCTCGCTTGCCCAAATGGAAGAAGATTCTGCCCAAAAATACGGCCGCAAAATCCTCATCGGACAACTTCTACTGGATTTTGCGTTAAAACTTAACGAGCCCGGGAGCGGCTTTTATTTCGAGGCGTGTCGGCCAATGCGAAATCAATTTGGCGTTTGAAAAGATCAACGCGTGAGACAAAGACGCGAATCTCATCTCCAATCGTGAATCGCTTGCGCGAACGCCGGCCAATCAATCGATGCTGGGCGGATTCAAAAACATAGAAATCGTCCGCCAACGAAGAGACGTGAATCAAACCGGTGGTGAGAATATCGGGCAATTCCACCACAAGTCCGTAGTTTCGAACATCGGCGATGACCGCGCGGAAGACCTGCGGATTGCGCGTATCGAGCTGGAGCTGGAAGAACTCGAGCTTCTTCATGCGGACGGCGTCCATCTCCGCTTCGGCTGCGTTGCGTTCGGTGTTCGAAATGTGTTCCGCGATGGAAGCGATCCGGCTCATGTCCGTGCGGGAACGGCGCTTTTCGTTTCGTTCGGCCAGGCCGCGATGAACCACCAGGTCCGCGTAACGCCGGATTGGACTGGTGAAATGCAAATAGTTACTCTTGGCCAATCCGTAATGTCCTAATGGTTCCGGAGAGTAACGCGCACGCTTCAAGCTTTTGAGCAATCCGATTTTGAGCGCTTGTTCTTCTGGTTTGCCGCGGGTCGAGGCCAGAAAGCGTTGCAGCTCCGGCCGCTTCGACAGGTCGCCGGCTTTATAATTATAGCTCAGGACCAGTTCGCGATATTCGGACAGCTTTTCTGGATCGGGATCTTCGTGGATGCGGTAAACCGTGGGAATTTCGCGATGCCGCATCTCTTGCGCGACCGCTTCGTTCGCCGCCAGCATGAATTCTTCGACGAGTTGATGCGATTCGTCGTTCTCGATCCGTTCCATCTTCACCGGCTTGCCCGCGGCATCGAGCAGCACTTTTACTTCGGGAAAATCGAGATCGAGCGAGCCATGTTCGAAACGTTTCCGGCGCAGCAACGACGCGAGCTTCCAAGCGCCATGCAATCGCTCACCCAGTTCGTCTTTAGCGGGAGATTGCAGGATCGCGTAAGCCTGCTTGTAAGTTAGCCGATGCGCGCTCCGGATTACGCTTCGAGCAAAGCGCGTATTTTTCGCACGACCGTTTTTGTCGAACTGAATAAAAACTGAATGAGTGAGCCGGTCGACGCCCGGATTGAGGCTGCAAACGCCATTGCTCAATTGCTCGGGCAACATCGGAATGACGCGGTCGGGCAGGTAAACGCTGTTGCCGCGCCGGCGAGCTTCACGATCGAGCGCGCTGCCAGGTTGCACGTAGGTCGCCACATCGGCGATGTGCACGCCGAGCCGCCAGCCTTGATCATCGATCTTTTCGACGTCAACCGCGTCGTCGAAATCCCGCGCGTCATCGGGATCAATCGTAACGATGAATTTCGTTCGCAAGTCTTCGCGGCCCTCGAGCGTCCCAGCCTCGACTCGCTTGGGAATCTGATTGACTTCATCGATGACGTCTTTCGGAAACTCAGTTGGAAGATCGTATTTCCGGATGATCGAGAGCATGTCGACACCCGGCGCGGACGCAGGTCCAAGCACTTCAATGATCTCGCCCTCCGGATTAACATGGCGCGACTCCCACGGTTCCAGGCGGACGACGACTTTGTCGCCTGGAACCGGCGCCTTGGTTAGTTTGATGCGGGGCGGAATCTGGACATAAACGTTGTGAACAAAGCGAGGATCATCCGGAACGACGTAGTAGAAATTCCGCGTGTGTTGCAACGTGCCGACGGTCGTATCGCGGGCGCGTTCCAGGATTCGGATGACGCGTCCTTCCGGGCCTTTGCCGCGCGGGGGAGGTTTGTCGCGGGATATGCGCACGACCACGCGGTCGCCATGCATGGCAGTGCCGGTGTTCTCAGGCGCGACAAAAACATCCGGTTGCCCGGGAGTTTCGGTGTTTAGAAAACCATATCCCACCTGGTGGATAGAAATTGTGCCGGTGACGAGGTCGGCTTCGGCGGGCAGGACATACCGATTTTTTCGAATGCGCGCTATTTCTCCTGAATGTTCCAGTTCGCGGAGCGTCTTTCTGAGCGCGACGCTTTCGTTGCTTCCCAGCTTGAGCTTGCGGGCCATCTCGATCTTGTCGAGCGGCCGGTAATCGCGCTGTCCGAGGAGCGCGAGAATCTCCGGTTTAATGTTACGTCCGGTTTGAGTCATGTGAGCGAAACCATATTGTTATGCGTGATTGTCGATATAACGAGATTTCAGTCGAAGGTCGAATGATGACGAAAATGGGCATTGTTGGTGTGAGCACGATTTTTTTTGCGACGATCACCTTATTTGCTGCCGGAGGAGCAAAGATCAAGATTACAAGTTCTGCTTTTCAAGCGGGAGGAACCATTCCTTCCAAGTTTACATGTGATGGAGCCGACGTGAATCCCGCGCTGCGTTTCGAAGGAGCGCCAGCCGAAGCGAAAAGTCTTGTCTTGATTGTTGATGATCCGGACGCGCCGAGCGGCTTATTTACGCATTGGCTTATCTGGAATATCGATCCGAAAGCAACCGAGATTGTTGAGAGCAGCGCTCCGAAAAGCGTGCAGGGCAAAAACGATTTTGGCAAGTCGGGTTACGGCGGACCGTGTCCGCCTTCAGGAATGCATCGCTATTACTTCAAGATCTTCGCGCTTGATTCTGACTTGGATTTGGCGGCTGGCTCGAAGCGGGTTCAGCTCGACGCGGCGATGCGTGGTCACGTCATTGCGCAAGGAGAGATGGTGGGCCATTATTCGCGCAGTCACTAAGACAAGAAGCGTCTCGAATAATTTTGTCGATCTAATAGTCTCATCCCTGATGGATGAGAGAACGTGGAAAATCGCCGGCCGCGTTGTCGATCTTTCTCGGCGCGGGATGATCATGGGCGTATTGAACGTCACGCCGGATTCCTTTTCCGATGGTGGCGAGTTCTTTTCGACGGAGAAAGCGGTGGAGCACGGGCTGCAGATGGCGGCGGACGGCGCGCAAATTATCGACGTCGGCGGCGAATCCACTCGTCCCGGCGCGGAACCGATTTCGGTGGATGAAGAATTGCGGCGGGTGATTCCTGTGATCGAGAATTTGCGACGCAAGATCGACATCTTCATCTCGATCGATACCTCGAAGTCCGAAGTTGCGAGCGCAGCGCTCGATGCCGGCGCTTCCATTGTCAATGACGTGACAGGCGGGCGAGGAGACAAAGAAATGATGACGCTCGTGGCAAAACGAAACGCCGGGTTCGTCATCATGCATATGCAGGGAGAGCCGCGCACGATGCAGATCGATCCGCATTATGCCGATGTCATCTCGGAAGTGACGGATTTTTTTCGACAACAATATGCCCGCGCCCTAGATTGCGGCATTGACCCCATGACAATCGCGTTAGATCCGGGAATTGGTTTCGGCAAAACGCTCTTGCATAATCTCGAGCTGCTAAAGAATCTTGAGCGGGTTCGCATAAACGATCGGCCAATTGTCGTTGGTGCTTCGCGCAAATCATTCCTTGGCAAATTGATCGGGTCGTCGACCGTGGCTGATCGGCTCCCGCCGACCGTGGCGTTGACTTCGTTATTGCGCGCAAGGGGCGCAGACGTTTTTCGCGTCCACGATGTGAGAGAGAATGCGGTGGCTTTGCGTGTAAGCGAAGTAATTTTGGAACCTTAAGATGTTGCAACAACTCGTTTATCTCTGGCTGAAAAGCTGGCGCAGCATCTTCGAGATCATCTTGCTCGGTGTAGTTCTCTACTACGGCTATCTCTATTTTCGCGGAACGCGCGGCGCTAAGGTCCTGACCGGCCTGGCCATTGTTTTCTTAACGCTGACCTTGATCTCGACGCTGCTAAACCTTGTAGTTATCGGCTGGATCTTAAGAAGCTTCTCTGTCTTCCTCGCGGTCGCGCTGGTGGTGATTTTTCAACCTGAACTTCGGCGTGCTCTGGCCGAGGTCGGCGGGCATCCGATTTTTTCGCTGACGAGCGAAAAGCGTGAAACCGTGCATGACCTTGCCGAGGCAGTAACTCAGCTTGCCAACAAGCAGTTCGGCGCGCTCATCGCGATCGAGCGCGATACATCCATCCGCGTTTACGAAGAAACTGGGGTGACAATGGACGCGGATTTTTCTGTCGAGCTCGCTCTGACCATATTCCATCCTAAAGCGGCATTGCATGACGGTGGCGTCATTGTGCGGAACGGGCGCATCGCGGCCGCGGCCTGCATCTTTCCGGTCAGCCAGCGCGAGACTCTCGACCGCAGTCTCGGTCTGCGACATCGCGCGGGTCTCGGCATTACCGAGGAATCGGATGCGGTAGCGGTGATTGTTTCCGAGGAGACTGGCGGCATTTCCATTTGTCACCGGCGACGAATTGAGCGCAATTTTACACCGGAGACGTTCCGTCAACGAATCGCTGAAATTTTACTGCACGGCAATTATGAAGAGACTAATCCTGAAAAACTGGCAGGCGAAGCTGATCTCCCTGCTGCTGGCGACAACACTTTGGTACCTGATCAAAAAGAACGTCGCGACGACGTCGTCCCCGTCTGAAGGTGGTTCCACTCCGGCGGCAACCGAAAGGCGCTAGCGCTGTCTAGCGGAGAAAGCGCGCGAGATTCTCTTCTTCCCAACGGCGGGCGCGCTGATAACTCTGAAACTTGCGCTCGCGCCGATTGAACTCATCGGTGTGAACGCGTCGTCGTCCACCGGATGCGATTTCGTCCGGCACGACCGAGTGCAGCATTTCGTGATAAAGCACGTATTGCAGAAACCAAAGCGGGACAAACGGCTGATCAAGCAACGGATTGATACGGATGAGGCGATCTTCTTCCTGAATCGTTCCGAACGTAAAATAATCTTTCGGACGGTGCTTGCGGCGGCGACCCCACATGACTTTGTAGCCGCGAAGTCGGCCTCGAAAATATTTATGATTTAAACGATCGAATAGGGAGCGCAGGTCGAAATACTTGCCCTCATGTTGCAAATTTAACTGGCGCTGCATCGGCAGCCTTGAGTGCGCCAGTTTGCGTTTCGTTTTTTTCGTTGCCATGACTTAACCCGAGCAATTCTGAGGGAGTGGAAGAGCATTCTATTAGTCTTTGACAGGCTGACAAGAGAAGCCATCCAATTATTTTTATTAAAGTCATAACTATTTGTCGTCAAACGAATTAAATCCGTAACTTGGTCTTACTGAGACAGACTTACCTTAACCACGTCCGTTGCTGAGTTTTACAGGTTTTTTTGATTTTTGCCCGGCAATCTCGCCTTGGCAGGCAGATCATTTACGAGACCCGGGAATGTGCCTATAGTCAGCGTATTCTACCTGGCTGGCGTCTGTTTATGGGCCCCGAGCCGCACAATAGAATGACGCCTTTCCTTCGAAAATTGCTGGGCCAAAATTGGCTCCTTGTTGCGCTCATGATCGCACTCGCGGTATTCGGAGTGGTGGCAATCTATAGCGCCACTTATATGCGCGAGGATCCAGTGGCAGCCGAGTTTTGGCACAAGCAGGCGAACTGGGTCGCGGTCGGTTTCTTTGCTTTCATGATCACCAGCCTGATCGATTATCATTGGATTCGCTGGGGGGCGCTGCCGATGTATCTCGGCGGTATTTTCTTTTTGATTCTGACCAAATTTGTCGGCCAGCGTGTTTACGGAGCACGCAGTTGGCTTCATCTCGGTCCGATTAATTTTCAGCCGGCACAGCTTGCGGTGGTCGCCGGAATCATGGTTCTGGCTTTGTTCCTAAGTCAGTTTCGCCAAATGCATCCCATGCTGCGCGTCCTGCTTTGCGGCGCGATCGTTGGAGCGCCCTGTCTTTTGATCTTGATGCAGCCGGATCTGGGTGAATGCATTATTTGGATCCCGGTTTTGCTCGCACTCTTTTTTGTAGGCGGAATTCCACTGCGCTATTTGATCTGCATCCTGTTGATCGCGGCGGCGTTCCTCCCGATTGCCTATATCGGGCTGAAACCTTACCAGCAAGAGCGGATCACCGCGTTTCTCCATCCCGATGTCGACAAACAGGGCGCGTCGTGGGCGATCAATCAATCGCTTATTGCGATCGGATCGGGTGGCTGGTCTGGCAAAGGGTTCAAGGCGCCGAACACACAGATTGAACTTGGCTTTTTGCCGGCGACGGCCGTGCACAACGACTACATCTTCTCTGCTATCGGCGAGCAATGGGGATTCGTCGGAGGAATGTTTCTCATCGGCGCGTTCGCCTTACTGCTGCTTACGTGTCTCTTCGTCGCATTTTTTGCGGGCGATCAATTTGGTCTCCTGCTCGTCGTCGGGGTCAGCGCGCTCATTTTCACTCACATCTTTCAGAACATCGGTATGACGATCTCAATGTTGCCGATCACCGGCGTGCCGTTGCCGCTGGTCAGTTACAGCGGTTCGTTTGCGCTCATGATCATGTTTGGGCTTGGAATCGTGAACAGCGTTTGGGTCCATCGGAAAGCTGCGACCGCCTTGTAAAATTGCTATCGACCACTCGGAGTGGTCGCGCGGTTTACTTATCGTATTCGTTGCCTAAACTCGCCGCGGCGCATGGAAAGCGATTACAAGGTCAAGCTCGAGATTTTTGAAGGCCCGCTTGATCTCCTGCTTTACCTGATCAAGCGCGACGAGATCGACATCTACGACATTTCGATCGAGCGGATTACCCGACAATACCTTGAATATCTCCAGGCATTCAAGGAGTTGAACATCGACGTCGCGGGTGAATTTGTCGTGATGGCCGCAAATTTGATTTATCTGAAGAGCCGCAGCCTGCTCCCCGTGGATCAACAGCCGCCCGATGAAGAAGCGGAAGAAGACGATCCGCGCTGGGATTTGATCCGGCAATTAATCGAATACAAAAAATTCAAAGAAGCGGCGGCCCAGTTGCACGCGCGTGCGCTCGAACAGGAGCGCATTTTTATTCGAGATGGCGGTTCATCCGCTGCAGTTGAAGCGCCGCTTCGTCTGGCCGAGGTCGGCATCTTTCAGCTCATCCACGCGTTTCAAAATGTCATCAAGCGCATCGAAGCGCGGGAGGATTTGCAGGAAATCTTCGGCGAGCATTTCACGGTCTCGGAAAAGATCGACATGATCTTGCAAAAAGTCGCCGCCGGTACCGCGGTGCGCTTTTCCGAGCTATTCGGCGACATCGCGTCGCGAGTCGAAATCATCGTGACATTTCTTGCGCTGCTCGAATTGATCCGGCTTAAACAAGTGCGCGCGATCCAACGAAGCGTTTTCGACGAGATCGAAATCGCGGCCGCCGCGGCGTGAAAGATCGACAACTATGCCGCGTATTTTGATTGCGGGTTGCGGTTATGTTGGACAGGCAACGGCCGACTTATTTCATGACGCGGGCTGGGAGGTTGAAGGTTGGACGGCGTCCGCGGAATCTGCGGCGAAACTTTCGGACAAACGTTATCCTACTGTTGCGGTCGACATCGCGGACACGGATCACGTTGCCGCACACGCGAAGAGTTTCGATGCCGTGATCCATTGTGCGAGCACGCGCGGCGGCGATGTCGCTCTTTATCGCCGCGTTTACCTGACAGGCGCCGGCAATCTTCTCGAACGATTTGATCAAGCGACAATCGTGTTCACGAGCAGCACGAGCGTGTACGCGCAGGAGAATGGCGAGTGGGTGACGGAGGAAAGCGCGGCGGCGCCTCAACATGAAACCGGCAAGATTTTGCGCGAGACCGAAGAACTCGTGCTAAGCCATAGTGGAATTGTCGCACGGCTCGCTGGCATTTACGGCCCAGGACGATCCGCATTGCTGAAAAGATTTTCGAGCGGAGAGGCGACCATTGATCCGCAGAACGATCACTTCGTCAATCAGGCGCATCGCGACGATATCGCAGCGGCGTTGCTCCTGTTGTTAAGTCGGCGTGTTGATGCGGTACAGATTTATAACATCGTGGACGATGAGCCGATTTTGCAGAGCGAATGCTATGGCTGGCTGGCGGCGAAATTGAATCGGCCGCTTCCGCCGGTGGGAGGATCGGCATCAGGACGCAAGCGTGGCCGGAGTAACAAGCGGGTGAGCAACGCCAAACTGCGTCGCCTCGGTTGGACGCCCGGCTATCCTTCCTTTTCGGAAGCGATGCAGGGAAGCATTCTGCCCAGCTTTGAAATTCCGGGAACCTAGGAGGCGAAATCGGCGCGCTTGACGCGTGAAATTATCGGTATGGAAGCTGCTTTTTGTGGCTTATGCGTTGCATCAAACTGACCGGCCGCGAAGCAACTGTTGTTCGCGCGATCGGTTTTACCGAGTCAATGCTCGGAGGCGAGATCCAGGATTCAACCCGGATGGAGATGGAAGACGTGACGGATATCCTGAACGGTTTAATGTCAGCGGGATTTATCGAAAGCATTCCGTATTACGAAGAAGTACAGCTCGCGGAAATGCCGGTGACCGCGTTCGAACTGAATCCCTCCTATGTGCACGAATTGAAGGAGGCGATCCAGCGCTAAGTAATCGTCTCGGTGAGCGGCTCCGAATCATTTTTCCCGGCTCGGCTGCCGAAGAGCTGGCGGATTACTTCTTCCACCGGCAATTCCTGCACGTTGATGTCGCTGATCTGACACGCGTCCAGCAGCTGCCGGCAAACCTCAGTAACTCTTGCGCGCGGTACTTTTATTTGCACGGACACCGGTGTTTGCTCGATCACCTCGCCAAAAGCGGAGAAATCGCGCGCTGCTTCTTTCTCAAAAGTAAGACCGATGATCTTGTGAACGGAGAAACGATCGATAATCTGGTTAAGCGGCCCGTCAAAGAAAATCTTGCCATGATCGATGATCAGGACGCGATGGCAGAGCGCCTCGATGTCCTGCATGTAATGGCTGGTGAGCATGGTAACGATGCGATGCTCTTCGTTGTAAATCCGCAGAAATTCGCGCACGCGCTTTTGACTCACGACATCGAGGCCGATGGTTGGTTCGTCGAGAAACAGAACGCGCGGCTCGTGGATCAGCGCGGAAATGAGTTCCATCTTCATTCGCTCGCCCAGCGATAACTCGCGCACCATCACATTCATTTTGTCCTGCACCTCGAGAAGATCAGCCAAGCCGTTGACGACCTTTTTGAAACGTTCGCGATCGATTCCGTAAATGGCGCGATTGAGCTCGAGTGATTCCTGCGCAGGCAAATCCCACCAAAGCGCATTCTTTTGGCCCATAAGCAAAGCGAATTGCCGTTTCATCTCGTTGCGGCGTTCCCACGGCACAAAGCCGAGGACGCGCGCGTCGCCCGATGTTGGATTGAGCAAGCCTGAAAGCATCTTGAGCACGGTCGTCTTGCCTGCGCCATTGGGACCGAGAAATCCGACAAACTCGCCGGTGTCGATCTCAAACGAAACGTGATCGACCGCGCGAGTTTCTTCGTGCCGCCGTCGGACGAGACCTTTGATCGAACCCCATAGTCCGCGCTCTTTCCGATAAGTGCGGTAAATCTTCGTCAGGTCGCGTGCTTCAATCGCGCTCATGCGAGTTGATCGTTAGATCGACAATCGCGGCTGGCGCTCTCTGGGCTAAGCCGCGCTCGACTGTGCGGAAGGCTTCTTTCCGAGAAGTGACAGAATTTTCTCAACCAGCGCGTCCGCGGTGACGCCGTGTTTTTTTCGCAAGACAGGAATTGAGCCATGCTCAATGAATTGATCCGGCCACCCAATCCGGACCACCGGCGTGTGGATCATTTGCGAATAGAGATGCTCCATGACCGCGCAGCCGAAGCCGTTGTGCAGGACGTGATCCTCGATCGTGCAAACAACACTGACGCTGCGCGCAAAGAACTCGAGCGTGCCGGTGTCGAGCGGCTTGATCCAGCGCGGATTGATAAGCGCGACCGATAGGCCTTGCGCTTCAAGTTTGCGCGCGGCTTCTTCCGCCACCTCGAACATGTTGCCGAGTCCGAAGATGGCGACGTCGCGGCCATGTTGCACGACCTCGGCTTTCCCAATCTCGAGAAGCTTCGGTTCCGGTTTCGGTTTCGCGCCGGTGCCTGCGCCGCGCGGATAACGAATCGCGATCGGCCCAGAGTTGTAGTTCGCCATCGTCCAAAGCATGTCGACGAATTCGTCTTCATCCTTCGCCTGCATGTGCACGAAGTTCGGGATGTGCCGCAGGTAGCCAATGTCGAATAACCCGTGATGAGTCGGGCCGTCGTCGCCGCTCAATCCCGCGCGATCCATGCAAAGCGCGACGTTTAGGTTCTGCAGCGCGATGTCGTGAATGATCATGTCGTAAGCGCGCTGCATAAACGTCGAGTAAATCGTCAGAAACGGTTTCAACCCGCGAGTAGCGAGTCCGCAGGAAAAAAGCGCAGCGTGTTCCTCGGCGATGCCGACGTCGAAATACCGGTCCGGATGCGCCTTTGCGAAATGGCCGAGGCCGGTGCCGCTCGGCATGGCGGCGGTGATCGCGACAATTTTTTGGTTTGTGTCCGCGAATTTCGAGAGTGTCTTGCCGATAATTTCGGAATAGGTAGGCGTCGGCGCCGGGGCGGTTTCACCGCTCTCAATCTTGTATTTGCCGAGCCCGTGAAATTTGTCCGGCTGTTTGATGGCCGGCTCGTATCCTTTGCCCTTTTTCGTGAGGATATGAAGCAAGACCGGTTCATCTTGTGTTTTCAAAAACTCAAACGTGCGGATGAGAAGCGGAATATCGTGGCCGTCGATCGGTCCGTAATAGCGCAGGCCGAGTTCTTCGAAAATAACGCTCGGGACGAGCAGTCCCTTGACGCTCTCCTCCACTTTATGGGCGAATTCGGCCACGGACTTTCCGGCGATCGCCTCGACGAATCGGCGCGCTTTGTCATGCAAATGCGCGAAGGTCGGGCTAGTCGCGATGTTGTTAAGGTAAGAAGCGATCGCGCCTACGTTCTTCGCGATGGACCATTCGTTGTCGTTGAGCACGACGATGAAGCGTTTGGTGTGGGCACGAACATTGTTCAACGCTTCATAGCTAATCCCGCAGGTGAACGCGGCGTCACCCGCGATCACGACCACGTTCTCATCGCCGCCGCGCAAATCGCGTCCCACGGCCATGCCCAAGCCGGCCGAAAGCGCTGTGCCGGCGTGACCCGCGCCGTAGCAATCGTGCTCGCTCTCGGTGCGCAGCAGAAAACCATTAAGGCCCTGGTATTGCCGCATCGTCGCAATGCGATCGAGACGGCCGGTAAACATCTTGTGCACGTAGCCCTGATGACTCACGTCCATAACAAAGCGGTCGCGCGGCGTTTCGAAGACGCGATGCAACGCGATCGTCAGCTCGACCACACCGAGATTCGGTCCAAGATGTCCGCCGGTTTGCGAAAGCACCTTGACGAGTTCGTCGCGAACTTCCTGGGCGAGTTGCGGCAAATCTTGTTCGCGAAGCGCCTTGATATCTGCGGGTGAGCGGATCCCGTCAAGCAGACGTGCGGTTGCGGTTATCTCAGAAGAGTCGGACTTCATCATTCTTGCTTTCGGCTTTATCCACCGTTTCGGCTGGCGATGCAATCTCCGGCGTCGGTTCGAAATTTTTTATAAAGGTTTTCCCTGCGCTGTTCCGGGCAATGATGTCGATCTTTTGTTCGGCGCCGGCGAGGCGTTCCTGACAAACTTTCACAAGGTTCATTCCTTCTTCGTAACGGACAATCAGTTCTTCCAGCGCAAGTTTTCCGGATTCCATTTGTTCGACAATCGCCTCGAGTCGGTCCATCGCGCCTTCAAAATTCAGTTCCGGACGCGACTGCTTTGGCTTGCTACTCATGGCTGGATTCGCAATTAAGCATAGCGTTGTTGAAGAAAAAAGCGCGACTTCTTCTCGAACCGGTTGTTCCATTGCCGTGAATTTTAGAGAAAGCGCGGGCCGCGACATGATGCTCGACATGGCCCTAAGGATTGGCGTGCTTTCTGCTCCTTTTCGATCAACGCAATCGCCATTGCCTCCTCAGTTGGACTGGGTCTCCTGCGGCAGCGGATTAAGCTCATGAGGAATTTCGTGAATGGCAAAATAATCGCTCGCGTCATTGCAGTTTTTCTCGTTCTAGGATCGACAACGGCATTTGCCACTTCGAGCGCGGTCAATATCTCCACTCGAGCGCAAGTGGGCACGGCCGCCAACGTCGTGATTGCCGGTTTTATTGTGACGGGCACAGGCCAAAAGACTGTTTTGATTCGTGCCTTGGGTCCAACGCTGCCCGTGCCAGGTGCCTTGAGTGATCCCGTTTTGGAATTGCATGATTCGACCGGAGCTCTGGTCGCAACAAACGACAACTGGCGAACTTCCCAGCAGAGCGAAATTATCGCGACTGGCTTGCCGCCAAGCAATGACAAGGAATCCGCTTTACTGGAGACACTGAATCCCGGCGCCTACACCGCAATCGTTCGAGGCGTAAATAACGCGATCGGCGTTGGTTTGGTTGAGGTTTACGACCTCGACGGTTCGAATCCCGCCATCCGTTTGACCAACATTTCGACTCGCGGCAACGTGCAGACCAACGACAACGTGATGATCGGAGGGTTCGTCATTCAGGGCGACACTGCGATGAGCGTGATCCTCAGGGTCCTCGGCCCAAGCTTAAGCGTAGGCGGTACCCCTATGGTCGGGCGTTTGATGGATCCAACGCTGGAGTTGCATGATGGTAACGGAACGCTGCTTGCCCAAAACGATAATTGGCAAACAACACAGGCGTCCGAGATTCAAGCAACCTCGCTTGCACCGTCGGACGATCGTGAGTCGGCCATCGTTTCCACGCTAGTGCCCGGCGCCTACACTGCAATCGTGCGCGGCAGTGGCACCACCACCGGCATTGCTTTGTTCGAACTGTACGATCTCGATCCGCCCCCAACAACGCTTTATATCGCGCAGTTGCGGCCAGTTAGTGGTGTCGCATCGGGCGGCTCCGGGACGGTGACTCTGCGGATGTCGGCTGATGAAACGTCGGCCATCGTCGCGTTTGATTATTCCAATTTGTCGTCGCCGGTCACCGGTATTGGCATTTACAGCGATACAGGCCAGCTTCTCTTTGACATTTCCGCGTCCACGCCGCAACCGGACGGAACTTATAATTGGATCTTCAAGCCGCGCGGGACTTATACGGTCGCGGCCATCATCGCGGCGATTCAATCCGGGAAGATATCGTTTATCATTCAAACGTCGTCTCATCCGGCCGGCGAGCTCAGTGGTTCGTTCAATCTTTCCAGTGGTGGACAATCCGCGCCGAGTCCAACGCCAACGCCGCCGCTTCCTTCCGGCACACCAAGCGCCGAGGATGCCGGACGTTTCCTGACGCAATCAACTTTCGGAGCGACCGATGATTTGATCACGAAAGTTCAGAGTGAAGGCTTCAGCACATTTTTGAACGAACAATTTTCGGCGACACCGACGTCACAACTAGCTTTCGTTAATTCTTCCGGCGTCACTCCGCCGACCAGCACGCAAACGCTGGATGCGTTTTGGACGACGGCGATTTCCGCGCCCGATCAACTTCGCCAGCGCGTGGCCTTTGCGCTGAGCGAGATCATGGTCGTCTCCGTCAACAGTGCCGGCCTCGGTGACGAACCGCAAGGCATGTCCAATTACATGGATCTGTTGGCGCGCGACGCGTTTGGGAATTTTCGCCAACTTATTGAGGACGTAACGCTCAATCCCGTGATGGGCCAGTTCCTCGACATGTTGCACAACGACAAAGGCAACGCCACCAAGGGCACGCATCCGGATGAAAATTACGCGCGCGAAGTCATGCAGCTTTTTTCCGTCGGGCTGTATCGTTTAAATCTCGACGGGAGTCTCACGCTCGACGCCCAGGGTCTGCCGATTGACACTTACGATCAGGACGCGGTGCTCGGCCTGGCCGCTGTTTTCACCGGTTGGAATTTCGCGCAAACCGGCACGCCTGTCTGGAACGGTGCTACACCGGATTACATCGACCCGATGATTTCATTCGCGACTCATCATGAGCCGGCCGCCAAAGGTATTCTCGACGGCGTGACCGTGCCGGCCAATCAAACGCCACAACAGGATTTGAAGATGGCGCTCGACACCATTTTCAACGATCCGAATGTCGGCCCATTTTTCTGCCGCGAATTGATTCAACGGCTGGTCACGAGCAATCCGAGCCCGGGTTACATTTATCGTGTCGCTTCCGTGTTTAATAACAACGGCCACGGCGTGCGCGGCGATCTGCAAGCCGTGATCCAAGCGATTCTCATGGATTACGACGCGCGTGTCGGCGAGCTCTCCGATCAAGGCTACGGTCACGAACGCGAACCGGTCGTGCGCCTAACGAATTTATTGCGCGCGTTTCATGCTTCGACTCCAGACGGAAAATATTCCGTCTCCGGAGCCTCGACACTTGGCCAGCTGCCGCTGCATTCGCCCACCGTGTTTAATTTCTTTTCGCCGGATTACGAAGCGCCCGGCGCGATTGCGCAAGCCGGTTTGAAGAGTCCCGAATTTCAAATCACCACGGAAACAACCGTGATCGCGATCGCGAATTTTCTGCGCAACGCGATTTATGGATACCTCGGACCTTCCACCGACGAGATCACGCTCGACCTGTCGAACGAACAAACCCTGGCCAGCAATCCCGCTCAGTTGATTGATCATCTGAACGCGCTCCTCATGGATGGCGAAATGTCGTCAAGTATGCGCACCACTCTCATCAACGCAGTCACGCAAATTCCCGTAAGCAACCCGACCGAACGCGCGCGTACCGCCGTCTACCTCGTCATCAATTCGCCGGAGTTCACCGTGCAAAAATAAATATGTATTCGCCGACTAGACGCACTTTTCTTCGCCAGGCCGCCTGCGCTGCGCTTGGCACCACCGGACTCATCAACACCATCTTTGATCTTCGAAAGTTAAGTGCCGCGACCATTCCCGCTTCCGATTACAAGGCGCTGGTCTGCCTTTTTCTTTACGGCGGCAACGATGCGAACAATGTGATCGTTCCGCACGACAATAGCGGCTACGCTTCCTACCTCGCGGCCCGTGGCATTCTCGCCATCCCGCAATCCTCGCTTCTGCCTCTTACGCTGCCGAGCGGCGATGGCCGGGATTTCGGATTGCATCCAAGCCTGCCCGAGGTGCAATCGCTTTTTAATCAGGGCAAGATGGCGCTGGTCTCGAACGTCGGCACGCTCTTGGCCCCAATCACGCGCGCCGAATATCTGGCCAAGACGGTCGCGGTCCCGAACCAATTATTTTCGCATGCCGATCAATCGGTCCAATGGCAAACATCGGTCTCGGAACAGACTTCTCTTACCGGTTGGGGCGGGCGCACGGCCGACTTGCTTGCCTCTTTGAATGGCGATTCGAAAATTTCTCTCGTTATTTCCATTGCCGGAACAAATACCTTTGAAGTCGGCAATCTCGTGATTCCGTACGCGGTTGCGCCTACCGGCAGCATCGGCCTGACCGGCTTCAACGGCAGCGCGAATGCGAACGTCCGATTGCAAGCGTTCAAGGACTTGCTCGCGCAGCCGCACAACAATCTTTTCGAACAGGCTTATGCGGACACTGTCACCCGCGCGGTCGCGGACAACGATTTGCTTACGTCCGCTCTGGCCGGCGCGCCTGCGGTGCAAACCGTTTTTCCGGCAACCGATCTCGGTTCGCAACTGAATATGGTGGCGAAGCTTATCGCCGCCCGAACCAGTCTTGGAATGCAACGTCAGATTTTCTTCTGCGCCGTCCAGGGGTACGACACCCATGGCGATCAGCTCACCGCGCAATCCAGCCTGTTCGTCGAGCTCAGCCAGGCGATGAACGCATTTTACAACTCCACCATTGAGATGGGCATAGCCAATCAAGTCACCAGTTTCACCGCTTCTGATTTCGGTCGCACCTATCCGACAAATGGAAGCGGCTCCGATCACGGTTGGGGAAGTCACCAGTTTGTCATGGGCGGCGCCGTTCTCGGCGGACGGCTTTTCGGAACATTTCCGACCCTGGCCGTGAATGGCCCCGACGATACCGGCCAGGGCCGCTGGATTCCAACCACGTCGGTCGACGAATTTTCTGCGACGATGGCGACTTGGTTCGGCGTAAGTAGTTCCGATCTCTCGACCGTTTTTCCAAACATCGGTCATTTCGACAATCCCAATCTCGGCTTTCTCGGATAACAAGATCGCTTGTCGATCTTCCGGTCAGTAGTTCGACGTTTCTGCTCCTCGTCAATTTGAGTTTCGTTGCGAATGCGGCTTGCGCGAGCTTGGCCGGCTCTTTAGTAAGTGGCATCGAATTATGACGAGCGTCCTCAAACGAATTGCGCGACTAGATGCACATCATCGTCTCATCGTTTCGCTCGTGGTTGGGGCCGCGGTTTTTTATTTATTGGGCGGTCACGTTCGTCTTTGGACACGCTCTATGGCCGCGTGGGATGCGTTCGCGGTTTGCACGCTCGCGCTTGCCTGGATCACGATCGTCGCGACGCCGCCTGAAAAACTTCGGACGCGCGCGCAAGAGCAGGACGTAAGTCGCACAGTGATTTTTGTCTTCGTCGTGATCGCCGCGTGCGCGGCGTTGTTCGCTGTCGGATTTTTATTGCACACCAATCGCGATGAACAACATGGTCATCTTACCGCTCATCTTATCATCAGCCTGCTTGCCGTAATTACTTCATGGTCCCTCACGCACACCGTTTTCGGTTTGCGTTATGCCCACACTTTTTATGGCGACAGCGATGATCCGGCGAATCATCAACACGCCGGCGGTCTCGAATTTCCAGGTGGGCGTTTACCCGATTATCTCGATCTTGCCTATTTCTCGTTTGTGATCGGCATGACCTGTCAGGTCTCGGATGTGCAGATCACGTCGCGCAACATTCGTCAGCTCGCGCTGCTCCACGGCGTTCTCTCGTTTGGGTTCAACGTCATTATTCTCGCGCTCACCATCAACACGGTCACCACTCTCCTATAGGCGGGCCTCACGGCACGCCATACAAAACACGTCGCCGCGAGGATCACCCAAGCATCTCCACGCAAGCAACTTCATCCTGTGGGGACGCCTCGATGCACCTTGGGCCGCGGCATGCTGGCATACGCGATGCTTTGATTCCGTTAACAACAACCCTATGAAAGTCCTCAAAAAGATTCTACTCATCGACCAGGAGCCGGCCGTCACGCGGCTCATCAAGCAAGCGCTCGAAAAAACGGGCCGGTATTCCATCAAGGAAGAACACGACGGCCAGTTTGCTCTGCGCTCCGCGCGCTGGTTCCAGCCTGATTTAATTTTGATCGATTCCGCGGCCGCCAGTTCCGATCGAGACGCTCTCGCGCGTCAAGTCCAGGCCGACAACGCGCTCAAGGATACGCCAGTCGTTTGCTTAAGCGCCCTTCGTCCGGAAAGTCAGATGATGTCCGGCGGAATTCTCAGCGGATACAGTTTCTTCGCCGCCCCGATTCGAATCGAAGAAGTCCTGCGCGGGGTCGAGCAACTTCTCTTCGGCAAAGACTGAAATTTAACCGCGGATTACGCGGATGAAGACGGATAGGGAAACCAACCTTCTCGATCTGAGCACTTGGACGTTGAACGTTTTTTAAAATCAGCGCATCCGTCGTCCGTGCGCTGACTCCTCAATTAGCTTCTCTAGGCGCTTCAGCCGCGTTTCTTCCTGTTTCGCGCTCACCATCCACCAACTAAGCGTCTTGCGATACGAGGGCGGTTGCGCCTGAAAAAAATCCCACGCCGCCTTATTCTTCTTCAGCATGCCGTTGTACGGCTCCTCCAGCTCCGCGTGCCGCTGTTCGTAGGCATAGATACCCGACTTGTTCTCACGCCGTGCCGCGAACGCCTTCACGCCCATGGGCCGCATCCGTCCCTCATCGGCCAGCGCAGTGGCCCGCTTAATATTGATTGCGCTCCAAATGCTTCCCCGCCGCCGCGGCGTAAAGCGGATCTTATAGCTAACCTCATCCACGCTTTTTCGAATGCCATCGATCCAGCCAAAACAAAGCGCTTCATCCACCGATTCCGGCCAGGTGATGCTCGCTCTGCCCGAGTCCTTCTTGTAAAACCCGACCCAAAGTTCCGGCGCAGTCGCGTGATTTTTCTCAAACCACTTCCGCAAGTCGGATGGCGATTGAAAGAATGTGACCGTCCTGGGTTTCACATCGCGCTCATCAAGGTCGACAAGTCCGTCCCGGGCTATTGTGATTTTGGCTTGAGCAAATCAATTGCCAAATGGGCCGCACTAATTATTGGCATTCCCAAACCGAGGCCGCGCAAAAAAACTGGATGGAACGCAGCAAATAGGATGAGCCATACTAGTAAACACGCGATCGAGAAACTGCTTTTCCAGGTCATCTCAGACTTTACCCGATCTGTTTTTTGTACGCGGCTGCGTCTTTTAGACTCTTGAGATCGTCTGGGTTGTCGATCTTGAGCACGAAGATCCAGCCTTTGCCGAATGGGTCGGTGTTGATTAACGCGGGGTTCGCGTCCAATTCCTTGTTTCCTTCGACGACTGTTCCTTTTACCGGCGCGTAGATGTCGCTCGCGGCTTTGACCGACTCGACCACGGCAATCGCTTCCTTCGCGTTGACTTGGCGATCTTTTTTTGGCGGCTCGACATAGACGACGTCAGTTAATTCGGCTTGTGCGTGATCCGTGATGCCGACGCGGATGTTGTCGCCTTCGCGTTTAATCCATTCGTGACTCTCGGTGTAAAGCAAATCGTCGGGGACGTTCATGATTTTTTGTAGAGCGGTTTTTTTTCGATCGTGGCTGGAAATTTTTGTCCGCGGATTTCGATTTCGATGTTTGTGCCAATCTTCGCGTGCGGCGATTGGATGTAAGCCATTCCGACGCCGTAATTCAAGCTCGGCGAGAGAGTGCCGCTCGTTACTTCACCGACGCGTTCACCGTTGTTGAACACGGAATAGTGCGGACGCGGCGGCGGACATTTCCCCTGCATGCGAAACGGAACGAGCTTCTGAGCCGGTCCATTTTCTTTCATCTGCGCCAGAACATCGCGGCCGACAAATTTCGCCTTGGTAAGATCGACAAAGAATCCGAGACCGGCTTCGATCGGATTATGTTCCGGCGACAAATCGGAGCCATTGAGCGGATAACACATCTCGAGGCGCAGGGTGTCGCGCGCGCCGAGTCCGCAAGGTTTGATTCCAAATGGCTTTCCCGTTTCGAGAGTAAGGTTCCAAAATTTCGCCGCCTCGTTCGCCGGAAAGAAAACTTCGAAGCCATCTTCTCCGGTGTAGCCTGTGCGGGCGATCGAGAGCTTTATTCCCTTCAGCTCAAGATCGACAATCATATTTCGCGCCGGGGGCGCGACGACCTGACCGAAGAACGCATGGAACAAATCAACGACGCGCGGGCCTTGTATGGCCACGCCGCCGTAATCGGCGCTGCGATTAGCCAGCTCGACGTCTTTCGGGCGAGATCGATTCAGCCAGGCAAAATCTTCATCGGTACGCGACGCGTTCACTACCAGCAAAAATTTGAGGGAATCAATCCGGTAAACGATCAGATCGTCAATAATTCCGCCCTGCTCATTGAGAAGAAAAGTGTACTGGCCGGCACCGACATTGAGTTTGGCGATTTTGTTGGTCAGCATTTCGTTCAGCCACTGGCCAGCCGCCACGCCTTCGGCAATCAATTGTCCCATGTGCGAAATGTCGAAGATGCCGATGTTATTTCGCACGGTCTGATGTTCATCGACGATGCCGGTGTATTGCACCGGCATAAGCCAATCGCCGAACGGAATCATCTTCGCGCCGAGCCGCACATGCTCTTGGTAAAGCGGTGTGTGTTTCTGCGGGGAGTCGCTCATGAGGGGAATCCTAGACTCGGCGAAAAGTAGCGCAAGCCTCTGGCTTGCGATCTGTTTTATTTTGCAAGCGGGACGCTTGCGCTACCGTGCCGCCAGTGAGTTGGCTCGATAAACTTGAAAAGCGTTTTGGTTTTCTCGCCATCCCCGGTCTGATCCGTGCCGTCGTCCTGTTTAACGTGCTCGTCTTGGGCCTGGTGTGGCTGAATCCGTCCTTTAGTTCTGCCATCGATCTCAATCCGGCCCGCATTCTCCACGGCCAGGTCTGGCGCTTGGTCACGTATATTTTCATCCCTCAAACATTCAGCTGGTGGGTCGTCCTTTTTCTCTGGTTTCTCTGGTTTATCGGCGATGGCCTCGAGCGCGCCTGGGGGGCATTTAAACTGACGCTCTACTTTTTTGTCGGGATGATCGGGACGACGATCGCAGCTTTTTTCTTTGGCAGTAATTTTTCGAACTCGATGTTGATCTCTTCCCTGTTTTTCGCCTTTGCTCGGTTTTATCCCGACGTGGTCATCTATCTGTTTTTTATTTTGCCGGTAAAGATCAAGTGGCTGGCCTGGTTCTCGGCCGGCGTGTTGCTTGTCGGATTTGTTCTCGGCCCCAACGCCTATCGCGTGTCGCTAATCGCGGCCTTAAGCAATTACTTTATCTTTTTCGGACCGCAGATCATTCACGACGCGCGACATCGTCGCGAAATCACGGCGCGGCGCCAGCGATTTGAAGTCGAATCTCGCGGCGAAGCTGAGTCGCTCCACAAATGCGCAGTCTGCGGCGCGACCGAATTGAGCGATCCGAATCTCGATTTCCGCGTCGCGCGGGACGGCGAGGAGTATTGTGTGCCGCATCTGCCGGGAGCGCAGACCGCCGCGACACCTGCTCAAGATCGACATCCTCCTTCGGCAGTTTAAACTAGCGCGATGACCGACAAGAACACGGAGCTTGTTCCGGAAGAAGGCTGGCATTGCTTGCATCTTTATTACCGGATCGAGTACGGCCAATGGCAATTGCTTAGCCGCGAGGAACAGACCGCGGCGAAAACGAATCTGGCGTCGCTCGTGCAGGACGTTCGCGCGATGAATTCGACGCAATTGCTTACGCTTAGCATCGTCACGCCGAAAGCCGATCTCGGCTTCATGTTGATCACGCCGGATTTGCAGAACGCGAACAAGATCGACAAGCAACTTTCGCTCTCGCTCGGCGCCGACGTATTGACGCCCGTTTACAGTTATCTCTCGCTTACCGAAGAAAGCGAATACGTCACGACGGACGAGGAGTATGCGGAAACGCTGGCCAAGGAACAAAATCTCAAACCGGATTCTGAGAAATTTGCCGAAGCAATGAATGCGTTTCGCGAACGAATCAAACATTACCGGCAGGACCGCGTTTATCCCACGCTGCCGGATTGGCCGGTGGTTTGTTTCTATAATATGAACAAGCGCCGCGGCGAGCAGCGCAACTGGTATGCGCTTCCCTACGCGGAGCGGCGACAGTTGATGAAAGGACATGCCGCCGTTGGCCGTCAATACGCCGGAAAGATCAAACAACTCATCACCGGCTCGACCGGCCTGGATGACGCCGAGTGGGGCGTAACTCTTTTCGCGCGCGACACATTCCAAATCAAAGCGATCGTTTATCAAATGCGCTTTGATCCCGTGAGCGCGGAGTACGCGGACTTCGGCGAATTTTTTATCGGCATTCAACTGCCGCTCGACGAATTGTTCCGCCGCTTGCAGCTTTGATTGTCGATCTTACGGATGGGTGACAGAGCGGTCTATTGTGCACGCCTGGAAAGCGTGTGTGCCGAAAGGCACCCGGGGTTCGAATCCCCGCCCATCCGCCAAATGCCTTGCTTGGTCGCGCGCGTTTGGAAATGATCGGCCCGATGCGTCTTTTCATTGCGCTGATTTGTTTTGCGGGCGGTTTAGTTCTGGCCGGAGAAAAATCCTCTGTTGGCGATAATTCGCTTGAAGTCGCACAGCAGAATTTTCAGGTAGAAAATTTTGCGGCGACGCATGCGGCCCTGGATCGATTTGAAAAAACGGACAGACCGACCGCGGAATCGTTGGACTTGCGCGGTTGCGCTTACATGGAGCAGGGAAAATTTGACGAAGCTGCGAAAGCGTTCGAGGCCGCGCATAATGCCAGCCCGGGAGTCTTTACTCCGCGCATTCACGCGGGCGACTTACTGCTTCGGCAAAAGAAATTCTCGGAGGCGCGCGATATTTACGAAACACTTCTTAAGGAGAAGAACGTCCTTGTCTCGAATGAACGTCTACGTTTCGGCGTTTTGATGACGTATCTGGGCGAGCACAACGAACAGAGCGCGCAAAATTCCCTGCAGCGCATCGGCTTCCCAACGCAAACGCCGGCTTATTATTATGCCCAAGCCGCCTGGGGATTTGCGCACGGTAAGGATGGTGAAGCGAAAAAATGGATCAACGCCGCGGGAAAGATTTTCGATGTAAATGCAATTCCGTGGTTTGCCTATCCGCTCTACGAATTCGGTTGGATAAAGAAGAAACCGCCGGCCACACTTTATCAGGCAATTTGATCGCCTACGTCCTCGTCTCAGCGTGTAATCCCATCGCGCCGCGCCAAAATCTGGAGAGTCTGACGCACTTTCACTATGCTTGAGTTTGCCAGCACGCCACGAAAATTGACGCCCGGATAAACAATGCAATCGCGTCCGAGGATTGAGCCCGGATTGATGACGGCGTTGCAACCGATTTCCGTGCGGTCGCCGACGATCGCCCCGAATTTCGTGAGCCCGGTTGCGATGTTTCCGTCGGGCGAAGTCACCGCAATTTCGCGATGATCGAGTTTTACGTTGGACAAGATGACGCCGGCGCCGAGGTGCGCGTGATGGCCGAGGATCGAATCGCCCACGTAATTGAAATGCGGCACCTGCGCTTCGTTGAACAGGATGCAGTTCTTGAATTCGCTTGAGTTCCCCATCACCACACCGTCGCCCACGATCACATTTTCGCGCACGTAACACCCGGCGCGGATGTGGCAGTTTTCGCCGATCCAGGCCGGTCCTTTAAGGACCGCGCCCTGTTCGACAATTGTTCCGCGTCCGACGAATACACTATTGCTGACGAAAGGTTTTCCGATGAGCTCGCCGAAAACGCCGGGCTTCAGCCGAAATTGGAGATAGCTCGCGATTTGTTTGAGTGCGTCCCAGACATATTTCTGGTTCTCAAACAATTTTGAGTGCGCGGTCTCTTCGAGGTTGAGAAATTCGGAAGGCGCAAACATTTGTGGCGAATTAAGCTCCGGCGCGCCGCGTGACCTTCTGTCCATCCTTCGTGTCACGCGCTTCCCATCCGCGCGCGCTCAGTTCGTCGCGCAATTCATCACTTTTTCGCCAGTCTTTTGCAAGCCTCGCCTGCATCCGCGCTTCGGCCAACGCGGCAATTGCAGCGGGCAACGACGCTACTTCGGGTTGAATCACGAGGACGCTGTCAATGCGTTCCCACCACTGGAGCCATGCATTTGCGGCGGCGGCGCCAAGTTCATTTCGATCCAATGCGCGGTTCGTTTCGCGAATCGACTCGAACAGAAGACCGAGCGCGGCGGAAATATTCAGGTCGTCATCGAGCGCCTCTTCGAATCGTGCTCCTGGCTGAAGATCGATCTTGTCCGCCTTAGACGGATCGATCTTACCGGCGACCGTTTCGTGCAGGCGCTCCAGCCAATCATCGATGCGGGCGAGAGCCTGGCGCGCTTCTTCCATTCCTTCCCAGGTGAAATTGAGCGGTGCGCGATAATGCACGCGCATCAGCGAATAACGGATTTCTCGCCCGGTGTAACCTCTTTCTAGAAGGTCGGGCAGCGTGTAAAAGTTACCGAGCGACTTCGACATCTTTTGTCCGTCGACCAGCAGGTGTGCGCAATGCAGCCAGTAGCGCACAAATTGTTTCCCGGTCACGCCTTCCGTTTGCGCAATTTCCGCTTCGTGATGCGGGAAGATGTTATCTACTCCGCCGCAATGGATATCGATCTGATCGCCCAAGATCGCTGTGGCCATCGCGCTACACTCGATGTGCCACCCGGGACGACCCGGCCCCCACGGCGAATCCCATTTCACGTCGCCGTCTTCTTCGTCCCACGCTTTCCAAAGCGCGAAATCGCCGACATGCTCCTTGTCGTATTCGTCATTCTTCACGCGGCCGGTCGATTGTAATTGGGTCAGATCGAAATGGGCCAGTTTTCCGTAACCGGGAAATTTGTTGATGCGATAGTAAACAGATTTGTCATCCGCCTGGTAAGCTAGCCCGCGCGAAACGAGCGTGCCGATCATCGCAATCATCTTGTCGACGTAACGCCGATCGGTGGCTGCGGGGAATTCGTTAGCGCGTTTGATGCGCAATGTTTCGATATCTTCGAAGAACGCTTGCTTGAAAGGCGCGGTAAATTCGGCGAGCGGAATCTTGGCGGCGCGAGCGCCTCGAATGGTTTTATCATCGACGTCCGTGACGTTCATCACGCGACAGACTTTATAATCGCGCAACTCGAGATGGCGCTGCAGCAAATCCTCGAAAACGTAGGCACGGAAATTTCCAATGTGAGCGCGACTGTAAACTGTCGGACCGCAGGTGTACATATCGATTTTGCGCGAAGCGGAAGCGCGCGGCTGAAACTCTTCGAGCGCCCGCGAATAGGTATTAAAGAAGCGAATCGACATTTTAAAGCGGTGTCATCCCGAGCGTAGCAAGGGATCCCACAAAGCATCGCGCACTTTCCGGCGCCAGAAACTCATCGCTTCGATTGTGAGATGGTTCGCTCCGCTCACCATGACCGTAGCATGCACGCGGCTGATCCATGGATTTTTCGATCTATTCCTGTTCAACGGTCGCGACCGCCATTGCTGCCATTCCTTCACCCCGCCCAATTGCATCCATCCCTTCGTTTGTTGTCGCTTTAATGCTGACGGTCGATTCCGATACACCGATTGCCGCAGCAATCGTTTTTCGCATCGCCGGAATGTGTGGCGCAATCTTGGGCGCTTCGGCGATAAGCGTGGCATCCACGTTCGTGACGCGCGCCTTTTTCTCCGCAAGCAATGCGCTGGCATACTTCAAGATTTCGATACTGCTAATTCCGCGAATCGATTCGTCCGTGTTCGGAAAATGCTGGCCAATGTCGTCGGCGCCAATCGCGCCAAGCAGCGCGTCGGCAATCGCGTGTGACAAGACATCGGCATCGGAATGTCCTTCCAGGCCGCGGGAGTGCGCGATCTCGATTCCACCGAGAATCAATTTTCGTCCCTCCACCAAACGATGCGCGTCGTACCCGATTCCGCTGCGAAAGATCGACATCAGAGTTTCAAATCGATTACGCCATTGGAGGCGACAATGCTGTATTTGTCTTTCATGTCCTTGCGTGGTCGCATCTCGACGCTGCCACCGGCCGTTTCAACTAAAATCCAGCCCGCGGCTACGTCCCACAGGCTGATTCCTTGTTCGATGTAGGCATCGAAGCGTCCACACGCGACGTAAGCCATATCCAGGGCGGCACTGCCGAGCAAACGGCATTTACGCGCGCGCTGGATCATTTGCTGGAGCAACGGCAATCCCGCTTCGATCGTCACTCCAGTCTTCGAAAGACCGACGGAAATAACCGCTTCCTTGAGATCGGCGCGTTCGCTTACGTGGAAATGATTACCATTCAAACGCGGAATTTCGCCTTTTTGCGCGGTCCATAATTCCTCGCGGATCGGATCGTAAATAACTCCGACAATGATTTCGCCCTTGAAGCGCAGCGCAATCGAAACGCAGAAATGCGGAATGCCGTAGTAATAATTCACGGTGCCATCGAGCGGATCGACCACCCATTGATGCTCGCTCGATTGATCGCCGACAATTCCTTCTTCGCCGTAAAGCGCGTGCTGCGGAAATTTGTTGAGCAGGAGTTTCGTAATCAAATCCTGCGTTTGCACATCGATCTCGAGCTTGATGTCGTGCGCCTCGGCCGCGTTGACGCGCAGCGGTCGATGAAAATTCTGCCGAAGTAGATCTCCGGCGGCGCGCGCGGCTTCGACCGCGGCGTCGAGATAATGCATCATGATGAAAGACTAATAGAATTTTGTGCGCGTGCTGCCAAATGGTTTTGTGTTGTAGCCGCACCGGCATGTCGCCTTTGCCTACAAAAAAACCGGGAGGAAAATAAATTCTCCTCCCGGGTTGAAGTTGGATTGTGACTCCGAAAGCGTTCGGGGTCGTGATAAGCGCTAAGCGTTAGTGCCTTTTTCTTTTGGCTGATTTTTTCTTAGCTGCTTTTTTCTTTTTCTTAGCTGCCATCGATTTTCCCCCCTTTCGATCCGCAGACGCGGTGGGTGCGTGAAGATTTTTGAATAGAATTAAACTTCACTTACAACGAACGAAGTAATCATCACAATTTTTTTGTCAAACAGTTTTCTCAAACATTTTCACAAATCTTTACCAGCTCGCGCGCGATAATTTTCTTCGGCGCGCGCGAAATTTTCTTCGGGGCGCCGCTTTTAAAGAAGATTGTCACTTCGTTTTCGTCGCTTTCCATTCCGCAATTCGGATCACTCACGTCGTTGGCCACGATGATGTCGCAATTCTTAGCACGAAGTTTTTTCTTCGCGTTTTCTTCGACGTCATTTGTCTCGGCGGCGAATCCGACGACAAGAAAGTGCCTTTCTCGTTTTGAAAGCGACGCGAGTATGTCGGACGTCGGAATGAGATCAAGAGACCAATGCTTTTCGTTTTTCTTGATTTTGCGCGCCGAAGCCTTTGCCGGTTTGTAATCTGCGACCGCGGCGGACATGACCAGCACGTCGCACTCGCGAACAAGCCGATGAACGGCATCGTACATCTCGTCGGCGGTCGAGATCGATGTTAATTGCACGCCGCGCGGAGGGTCGAGATTTACGGGACCGGAGATCAAAACAACATCATGCCCGGCTTCGATCGCTGCATCCGCGATGGCGTAGCCCATCTTTCCGGAAGAGCGGTTGCTGATGTAACGAACGGGATCGATGGGTTCGCGCGTCGGTCCGGCCGTGATGACGAATCTCACGCGATCAGATTATCCTGACGAGCGAGGAGAAATTCCGCGCGAAAAGCAATATCGTCCATCTTCCACAATCTGCCGATGCCTTCGTAACCGCATGCCAGCATTCCTTTCTCCGGTCCAATAAACTCGGCGCCGCGCGCTTTCAATTTTTCCACGTTCTCTCTTGTCGCGGGGTGCTCCCACATTTTTCCATTCATGGCCGGCGCGATTAGTATTTGCGCACGCGTAGCGAGCGCGATGGCGGCGAGCGGATGTCCGGCAAGTCCATGCGCGAGCTCCGCGATGCAATGTGCGGTGGCGGGCGCAATCACGAGCAAGTTTGCACGATCTGCCAGCTCGATGTGTCCCGGTCGCCAATTTTCCTTCTCATCGTAGAAGCTCGTCATGACCGGATTCTTGGAGAGCGTTTGCAAAGTGAGCGGCGTAATGAACTCGGTGGCGTCCTGGGTCATCACGACAAAAACTTCGTGACCTTGCTTAACCAAAAGACTCGTCAGCTCAGCCGATTTGTAAGCGGCGATCGACCCGGTCACGCCCAGCACGATCGATTTTGCGCCTGGTCGAATCCGCACAATATTTCGCGCGCTCGTTTTTCCGTTTCCGCGTTTTGAATTTTTTTTCATACAAGATTGATCGTCAGTTCTGGATGAGACGTTGGCTCAAGTAACTTTCCGCTCCCATAATGTACCGGAATTTTTGCAGATCTTCTTCCATTGATTTGCTGATGATCGTGTAACGATAATCGCGCCAAAGTTCCATTTCACGCGCGGCCGTCTCCAAACGCGATTCAATTTGCCCGGGAGTCTCCGTCGCCCGTTTCAAGAGCCGGCGTCGCAATTCTTCGAGGTCCGGCGGCATAATGAAAACATCGGCCAGGGCCTGGCGAATAAATGGATCGTCGCAATTGCGAATCGCGGCCGCTCCCTGAGTGTCTATGTCGATCAAAACGTCGATGCCGTTCTTCAGGTTTGTGATCAACGGTCCGCGCAACGTTCCGTAGAAATCACCGTGCACTTGCGCGTATTCCAAAAAATCGCCAGCGTTGACGCGTTTGCGGAAATCGGCATTGGACAGAAATAGATAATCTTCACCTTCGATTTCGCCGCCACGCGGCGCGCGCGTCGTGCACGAGACCGAGTAAAGGAAGTTGGGCGTTTGGCGAAGAGCTTCAACGAGCGTCGTCTTGCCAGCGCCGGACGGCGCGGAAATAACAAAGAGAATTCCGCAACGGCTAAACTGGTTACTCAAGGTTTTGAATCTGCTCGCGAATTTTTTCCAGCTCGGCCTTGCACGCGACCACGCGTTGCGAAATCTCCGCGTCGTTTGCCTTTGCTCCGAGCGTATTGAGTTCTCGAAATATTTCCTGGGTGATGAATTCAAGGGTGCGACCGACCGGTTCGTTTTTTCGCAGATGATGCGCGAACTGGGCGAGATGACTCTCCAAGCGCGTCAGTTCCTCGGAAACATCGGCGCGGTCGGCGAAAAAAGAAATTTCTTTGACCAGACGTTCGTCGTCCGTCTGAATCGGCAGCCCCGCTTTTTGAATTCGATCGAGTAAAGCTGCACGATATTTTTTTACGACGTCGGGATGGATGATGCGAATCGCTTTGAGTTCCTGGCGCATCGTCTTAAGGCGCTTGATCAGATCCTTGGCCAGATGCTTTCCTTCGTGCTCACGCATTTTGATCAATTCGGCGAGCGCGGCGCGCAACGCTTTCTCCACCGCAGGCCAGGCATCTTCCGCCTTGATCGTCTCTTCCGGCATTCGCATCACGCCCGGAGCCTGGAGGATCGTCCCGATGGTAATTTCACCGGGCGCATTCAACTCCTTTTGCAAAGCGCGCATCGCTTCGTGATAAGATTGCGCGAGTCCAGTATCGAGCGCGAGTTTGCGCATCCCGTTTGGGCCATTGTGATAACTGACGAGCACGTTTGTTCGGCCGCGCGAAATGCTTTCGTTGATCGCTTGACGAATGCGCGGCTCGAGTTCGTTCAGATCGCGCGGCAAATTCACCACGATGTCGCTTTGCTTCCGGTTTACGGAATTAAGCTCCACGCTGAACTTCGCGCCGTCGTGATCGGTCTCACCACGGCCGTAACCGGTCATGCTTCTCATAAGAAAGTTATGTCAGGAAGAACGTTCAACGTTCAACGCTCAACGCTCAACGTCCAACGTTCAATTGCGAGCGGCGAGAAGATCGGCGATGGCGCGATGATGGGGCGAAGGAATCGGAATGGAATCAATCGAGTCGATGTCGATCCAGCGTTGCTTCTGTTTGTCGATCTTGCGCGGAGGCTGGGCGAAAACCTGCAACGTGATTTGGTGATGCGTGAAAGGAAAGATCGACAAGTGTATCGCGGGGCCGGCTCTCGACCTTGTTTTGAGAGGTGGCAAAATCCACAGGCCGCGCCAGCGTCCGTTTGATTGTTGAAGAAGAATACGTCCACGATTCCGGATCCAAAGATGTGACTCCGTGAGTTTCTTGAGCCGCGGGCGGGGTTTTTTTCGCGGTAGTGTTTCCGGTTTTGATGCGCGACAAAATCTCCGCACCGGACAAACCTGACATTTCGGCCGAGGTCGGCAAACGAGGGCTCCAAGATCCATGAGCGCGGAGTTGAATGCGCGGGCGCTCCGCGCCGGCACTAACATCGAAGCGACTTGCCAGATAGCTTCGCGCCCGCGGCCGGAATCGATCGGCTGCTGGTAATTGATAATGCGCGCGAGCAGGCGAGCGATGTTGGCTTCGACAATCGGTACCGATCGGTCAAATGCGAAAGTTGCGATCGCATTTGCGGTGTAGCGTCCGACGCCGGGAAGGGATTTAAGCTCGTTGGCTAGTTGAGGAAACTTGCCATTATTTTCGCTCGCAATCGTCTTGGCTGCCGAGTGCAGGTTTCGCGCTCGCGCGTAGTAACCCAGACCTTGCCAGGCATGGAGCACCTCGCTTTCCGAAGCACGGGCGAGAGCAGCCAAATCGGGAAATCGCCGGAGCCACTTATTATAATATGGGATAACAGTGGCGACCTGCGTTTGCTGGAGCATGAACTCGGAAACGAGGACAGCGTAGGGATCGCGCGTCCGACGCCACGGAAGATCGCGCCCGTTGGTGCGATACCAGCGGGAAAGAGCGCGGCGGAAGAAAGGAATGTCGGGAAGCGTTTTCAAAGGCAGGCAGAAAACGTCCAACGTCCAACGCTCACCGTCCAACTCCGAATACAGAATTGAGCGTTGAACGTTGGATGTTGAACGTTGAACGTTCCTCCCTCGAGTGAATTCCTATACCCATCCGCTCACAATCGAACAGGCGGGCAAGCTCCGCGCCTTGCTCAAGGAAACTGGGTTCACATTCGCGCCCAAGCCGTACACAATTTTCTTTGCCCAGAAAAACAAACTAAGCGTCGCGGTTTACGAGAAGGGACCAAAGGTCCTTATGCAAGGCAAAGGCGTGGAAGAATTCGTGCAGTTCGAGCTCGAGCCGAAAATCCTTGGGGAAGCCAAGCTTGGATACGAAGAGGTGCACATGCCGGAAATGTTTGAGCCACACGTCGGCGTGGATGAAAGCGGGAAGGGCGATTTTTTTGGTCCGCTCGTGGTCGCGGGCGTTTATGTTGATGCTGCGATCGCCCGCAGATTTCTCGATGCGGGCGTGCAGGACAGCAAGCGGATTGGCTCCGACGCTAGAGTGCGGGCCTTGGCCAAGACAATCCGCGAAACTCCGGGCGTGGCGACGGATGTCGTTTTGATCGGCCCGGAGCGTTACAACGCTCTTTACGAGAAGTTTGAGAATCTCAACAAGTTACTTGGTTGGGGCCACGCTCGCGTAATCGAAAATCTGCTGGCAAAAAAACCGGACTGCCCGCGATCACTGTCGGACCAGTTTGCGGATGCGCGAGTAATTCAGCAATCGCTCTTGCAACGCGGCCGTAAGATCGACATCCAGCAGCGAACAAAGGCTGAATCTGACATAGCCGTAGCGGCCGCGTCGATTCTCGCGCGGGAGGCATTTATTAACTGGCTGGAGCGCCGGGGAAAGTTGCTGGGGATGCGCTTGGGGCGCGGTGTGTCGGTCGATGTAAAGGAGACCGCCGCCAAGTTGGTCGAAGCAAAAGGGCCTGGAATATTGTGCGAAATCGCGAAAGTCCATTTTCGGACCGCGCACGAAATCGCCCCGGACAATTACGCCGCTCCGCCCGTGCGGGCCAGTTTCCGGAAGTAATCGGACATTCGGGCGCTGCAGGGCAAGATTCCTGCTATTTTGTGTCCACGTAAAATTTTGCAATCGTGGAAACAAGGCTCCTTATCCTAAACGCTGATCCAGTTTTCCAGGATCGGGCTCTATCCGTCTTTGATACGCTGGAGGAAGTTGAGACCCGTATCGTCCGGTCGCTTCCCGAGGCTATCTCTGTCCTTTTGGAGGAAAGTTTCGACGCTCTGGTGGTGGAGGGAGAAGCGGCTTTGGCGGTCGAGCAAGCCACCAACGCTCGGCAACATTTTCCTTCGCTCGGGATCCTGTGTCTGGCACCGCCGCGGTACGGCGCGGAAATCGATAGCTCTGCAGAACAACAGAAGATAACTCTTCTCTCGAGCGCCTGGGGCTGCCGGCGCTTGCGGCGAGAGCTGGAAAAATTCGTGAATGCCCTTGAGACGCAATCGTCGCCTGCCGCTGAAGGGATCGATCCCTGTCATTCCTTGATTGGAAATCTTAATCAGTTCTCGGCGGCCGAGATTCTTCAGATGAGCTGCCTAAGCCAGCGGAGCGGACGTTTTACGTTCAAGTCCGGGCGCGGTAATAGCGAGATTTATCTGCAACACGGATCGGTTCGTCACGCGGTTTTTGGTACGCTCGAAGGAGAATCCGCGGTGGCGGAAATTTTCCGGTGGCGGCAGGGCCGGTTCTATTTTGAAGACGGAATTATCAGCCAGGTGCAAACCGTTGATCGGCCCTGGGCGCATCTCTTGATCGACAATCTGCAAAAGCTCGACGAGACGCTGGAGTTGGTCAGCGTGTAACCAAGCTTATGAGAGACAATGTCCTCGAAACGAAACTCCGTCTGATTACTATTCAGCTGGAGAACTGGAAGAAGCTGCACGATCTCATCACCTACGGGTTGGATAAGGCGAAGCCAATCGTTTCCGCCGAACAGGAGCGACAATTCACTGAGATTCGCGCCAACCTCTTGCAGGAAACCGCCCACATTTTTAACGAGTTAAACATTCTCGACGAACTGTCTGGCAAGGCGATGAATGTTTTGCAACGCGGCGTTTCGGTTCGCGGGGTCCGCGACCTTTCCAATGAGGACGTGCGCCGGTTGGAGTCGGAATGGAACACAGTTTTTACGAAGCTCGGAATAGAGCAAGGCCAGCTCAAGTCTCGCCGCAAACACTTGGCCGGTCAGAACGTTGTCAGTTACTGTCTTGAGCGGCTTTTTCGGCGACCAGCGTTAGCTCACTAAGGTCTGTAGCGGCACCGAAGGTTGTCTTATATCCTCTTCTTGAGGAATTTAGTGCGGAAAAAACTTTCCTTTTTCTGTTTAATTTTCCGCCTATTCGATGACTGTGAAGCGATTCATAGTTAGAAGTATGGCAAAACTTACGAAACGCGACATCGTGGTCGCGATCAGCAACCAGACTGGCATGGTGCAGCACCAGGTCTTCGACGTTGTGCAACGCACCCTCGACCATATTACCGACAGTTTGGCCAGCAACGTGGCGGTTGAGTTGCGGAACTTTGGAATTTTCCAGCCGCGCCTGACGAAACCGCGGGTGGGACGGAACCCGAATCAGCCCGGCAGCAGTTTTGTGATTCCGTCGCGCGCGACGGTTAAATTCAAGGCTGGCAAGATTATGCGTCAGCGTGTCGAGAAACTGTCGCGAGAGTTGAAGGAAGCGGCGGACAAGAAGGCGACGGACCAGAACGGCAAATAGGCCATTGGTTGCGCGATTAGGGTCGCGGCATTCCTAGCTTGGCTCGAGATCGATCAGGCTTCGGATGGCCTCTTCCAAACGCTCGAAGTTAATCGGCTTGGTAAGATGTTCCGAGAAACCGGCGTCCTGCGCTTTGCTCACATCGTGCTCCGCGCCAAAGCCGCTGAGCGCGATGCCACGCAAACCTTTGCTCGCGCGCAGCTCTCGCATTAGCTCGTAACCGCTTCGATCGGGCAGTCCAATATCGCTGATAAGAAGATCGAAATCTTCCGCGCGTGCCTTCTCCACCGCCTGATCCGCTGTATGTGCGAGCGTGATCTGATAACCTCGGCGTTCGAGCATCATTTTCATTCCCATGCAGGTGTCTTGGTGATCGTCGACCACGAGCACGCGGTACCGGCGGGCCGCGGATGTTTCGCTTGGAACGCGGACAGGCCGCCGTTCTCCTGCGCCGTTCTTCGCCTCGGCTGGAGCAGCGACCGTTTTCAAATCTACGGTGAACGTCGAGCCCTGGTCTTTTCCGGCGCTGGCGACATGGATCTTTCCGTTGTGCGCGTTCACCATCGCCTTTGAAATGGCAAGTCCGAGGCCGAGACCTCCGAAGCGGCGCGTGATCGAGCTTTGCCCTTGTTCGAAAGCGTTAAAGATCTTGTCGATCTTCTCCTGCTCGATTCCGATGCCAGTGTCGGTAATTCTGATCTGAACTTCGTCAGGCGAGGGATTGAGTGTTTCAATCATGATGCGCCCGTTCGCGGGCGTGAATTTCACGCTGTTCTTGATCAGGTTCCAGAAGACCTGTTGCAAACGCGCTGGATCGCCTTCGACGTGAACGCGCTCCGCGTGCAATTGAAACTGGGCTTCGATTCCTTTCTCTGCGATATCCTCCCGGCAAATCTCATAGGCGCGTTGCAG
Organism: Spartobacteria bacterium; assembly: GCA_003167365.1. Classification (GTDB taxonomy): domain Bacteria; phylum Verrucomicrobiota; class Verrucomicrobiia; order Chthoniobacterales; family UBA10450; genus Palsa-1382. Next base: position 160,015 of record PMTM01000008.1, read on the forward strand.
GACCTCGTGCACGCAAACAACCTCCAGACTGAGTTGGAGTTTCCCTTTGGAAATGCGCGTGACGTCGAGAAGATCGTCAATTAACCGCGCCTCCAATTCGACATTGCGCCGGATGACCTCGAGTGCCTGCCGGATTTCCGGCGAATCCGGTGCGCTCGCCTCCAATTCACCCGTCATCGCGATGACAGGTGAAAGTGGATTGCGCAGTTCATGGGAGAGAAGCGCAAGGAATTGATCCTTGGCAGCATTGGCGCCAATCAGTTCCTGGCGAAGCGTTACATCGCGCGTCTTATCTTCAACAAGATAGAGCACGCCTTGGACGGTTTGTTTGGAACCCAGCAGGCGCAGGAGATTGACGTTTACGAAATGGGTTGTGCCCTTTGCGTCTTTAAGAGGCTGCTCGATCGATTGAAATGGAGTTCCAAACGAAAGGACTTTTTCGATCGCTCCGGCAGGCGCAAGACTTACTTCGTCGTAAGTCGCCTGCGTGATGTCGTGCCCGGCTGGGAAACCTCCAAGGCGCCGCGCCATTTTCGCGAAGGCTTCGTTAGCCTGAAGAAATCGCCGTGAGTTCGGATCGACGAAAGCGATTCCGCTCGGCATGTTCGCTAGGATTTTTTCGTTGAATATAACTTCGCGTTCTAAACGTCGCGCCGACTCGGTCTGACGTCGGTAAAATTTCCCGCTGACCAAGGCGAACACGAAGGTAAACACCATTAGCCACGCCGCCAGCAGCGTCATTGGCCCCACCAGATCGTGCACGGGTTTGTAGGCGATAACTTTCGGCTGTTCGAGCATCGCTATCCATCCGGTTGATTCAATTGGGTTAAAAGAATAGATGTTGCCGTCGCGCTCGATGTGCCCGGTCTTGCTCTTGCCGATCTCCTTCATCAAGGTTTCGCCGGTCGCGGCCGTGTCCGGGTTAGGCTGGAAGTCCTTAGTGAAAAGTCCATGGCCTTTCTGATCGAGTACCTGACAGATGGAGTGATCGGCAAACTCGATGGTCGAGAGGCGACGACCAATTCTTTCAACCAGAACAGAAACGCCGAGGTACCCAATGATTGTTCCATCCGTCGCGCGCACCGCTCCGACAATGTCGGTCGTCATGCGCTTGTCCGAAATCCGTGGATGGATGGGCGACACATAGACATCATGCGTGGCGCTGGCTGGCGCGCGCCACAACTCGGAGCCGAAGTCTTTGCCTATCATTCCCGTGTTGTATGGAATCGAAGCGATGAGACGACCTTCCGGACCGGTGATGAACATCCCGTCGATCCGAGGGTGGGCGTAAAATGTTACCCCGAGCCATTGTTGTGCGGCGGACTGCGGGTTTGACGACGTCAGAATTTTCGTGACGTCGGGAAGGGTTTGATAGTACCCGATTATGCCGCCCGTCCGGTTCAAATCGTCTCCGACTAGATGGCCAATCAAGTGAACGAACGTTTGACGATCGCGCAAAATCTTCGATTCCAACGTGTCTGTTAGAATAGAGTAGGAGACGACCAAGGTAAGAATGGAAGGCACCCACCCCGCCAGAAGGATCGGAAAGACGATGTTGAACCGCTCAAAGCGGTCGCGTTCCTGTTTCTTGAGTGCGGAGTGCATCCCCTTCGTCCCGGAAATTACTTTCCCATTATTGACAATAACTTTGCCAGGATAGACATCTATCTCTGTGAATCGCCCGTGGTCCCTTTTTGGGACTTATAACAGATCGGAGCGAAGCTCATTTCCATCGCGCATCCTACTACGTTTCCAGAGGGAAAACCGGCATTTTTGATTTGACGCCCGCCGCGGAAGCGGCATCATGTCGCCCTTGCTGTCTTTAATACTCGGTCGTTTCTAGAAGCCTTATGCAAGGAAGCCTCGGTTACATCATCTGGACGATCTGCTATCTCAGTGTCCTGATCGGCCTTTCTGCGTACGGGATTCATCGATATTTCATCGTTTACCTCTTTCTCAAGAACCGGAAGCACGAGCCCGTGCCAGCCGGTTGCTTCGATCCTTTGCCAAAGGTGACGGTGCAGTTGCCGATATTTAATGAAATCTACGTGGTCGAACGTCTGCTGCGTTCGGTGAGCGAATTGGATTATCCGCGCGAACTGCTCCAGATCCAGGTGCTCGACGATTCGACCGACGATACTTGCGAGGTTACGTCAACGTGCGCCGAAGAACTGCGTCAGCGTGGCTTTAATGTTGAGTTAATTCACCGGGTCGATCGAACCGGATTCAAGGCTGGAGCCCTCGCCGGTGGACTCGAGTCCGCGCACGGCAACTTCATTTGCATTCTCGACGCAGATTTTGTCCCGCAACCGGACTTGCTCAAACGTTGCATTCATTTCTTTACCAACCCCGAGATAGGAATGATCCAGACGCGGTGGGGACATTTGAATCGCGGCTATTCGCTCCTCACTCGCGTGCAGGCGATGTTTCTCGACGGACACTTGCTTCTCGAACAAACCGCCCGCAGCCGCAGCGGTCGTTTCTTTAATTTCAACGGCACCGCCGGACTGTGGAGAAAGTCGTGCATCGAAGAAGCCGGCGGCTGGCAGCACGACACGTTGACCGAAGATCTCGATCTAAGCTATCGCGCTCAACTGGTCGGCTGGAAATTCGTATTTCTCTCCGACGTGGTTACACCGGCGGAATTGCCGGTTGATATGAATGGCTTTAAGTCCCAGCAGCATCGCTGGACAAAGGGCTCCATTCAGACGTGCAAGAAGCTGTTGCCCACTATCTGGCGCAGCAAATTGCCTTTTCCCATTAAGCTCGAGGCCACTGGTCACTTGACCTCAAATTTCGCCTACCTCCTGCTGGCTTGCTTGTGTGTGCTGCTTCATCCATTTAGCGGTGGTCCTCCGCCTGGCTGGTTTCGCACTTTTCTCATCGATGTTCCGATCTTTCTTACGGCGTCGGTATCGGTGGCCGTCTTCTATATTTGTGCGCAGCGCGAATTGCATCCGCGCACCTGGATGAAGGAGATTCTTCTTTTGCCTTGTTTGCTCGCGCTCGGCGTCGGTCTGTCGCTCAACAATGCGCGGGCAGTGCTCGAGGCCGTCTTCAATCATAAATCCGATTTCACTCGCACTCCCAAGTACGGGATCGAGCGGAAATCACAGCCATGGCGAACGTGTAAATATCGGCCGCTCAAGTCGCTTTTGCCCGTGGCTGAGATGGCATTCGCGGTTTATTTCAGTTACTTTGTCTGGTTCGCAGTGGAGCATAGACAGTTCCTTTCGGTACCCTTCCTGCTCATGTTCCAAGGTGGCTTTTTGTATGTCTCCCTTTGCTCACTTAGGACCTGGATGCCTAAATTCAATTTCGGCAGCTCGCGGACTCATGCTGCAATTCCTGCGTGACAAAAGGTATTTTTCGAGTAAAAGGACGCCCATGTTCCGAGTAGCATCTCTCGCGTTACTCCTTCTTTCGCTCGTCCCCGGAGTAAATTCCGCCACCACGTTCGAAATTCCGAACCGCGTTATTATTAGTGTTCGCGATCAAAAGCTGATGCTTTTGCAAAACGGCGCCAAGGTTGCGACCTATCCGGTTTCTACTTCCAAGTTTGGTATTGGAGATGCGCGAGGACGAATGACGACGCCGCTGGGTTGGCTGCAAGTCGCGAAAAAGATCGGCGACAATGCGCCGGCGGGAGCGGTCTTTCATAACCGTCGCTGGACCGGAGAAGTTCTCGCGCCCAACGCGCCGGGACGGGATCCAATTACCACTCGGATTATCTGGCTGCGCGGGTTGGAAATGCAGAACGCGCACGCCTTTAACCGTTGCATATACATTCATGGTACGCCGGAGGAGAGGACCATCGGCCGGCCCGCAAGCTACGGTTGCATCCGAATGAAGTCGCGCGACGTCGAGGCGCTCTATAATCAGCTCCCGCTGGGCACGTTCGTGCAGATCGTGCCGGATCGATTGCCGAAGGTTGTGTTCAAGGAATCGAAGGCCGGCGTTGAAGCGCAGGATGTGAATGCCGAGACCTGGATGACATCCGCGCGTTCGTCTCGCAAACCGCAGCCAAATCCCCCGAACAAAAGCGCGGTGATCGCGCAGAACATTCCGCGCGCCTAAATTGTCGATCTTGGCAGCGAGACTCGCTGCCAGCTCAACATCTTGACAATCGGGCTTCGCACCGCGAATCTCCACGCCCGTAAATTTCTGAAATGGCCAACACAAAATCTGCCGCTAAACGTTCCCGCCAAACCGCGAAACGATCGCTTCGCAATCGCGGCGTGATAACCCGCGTCCGCACAATGGATAAGCGTGCTCGTTCGTCCGAAAAGCCGGATGCAGGTCAGATACGCGCACTGATCTCGGCCATCGACAAAGCGGCCAAGCGGGGAATCATTCATCGCAACGCGGCGCGACGCCGGAAATCGCGCTTGAATAAGGTGCTCGTTGGCGCGGGCAAGAAATAATCGCCGGAAAGATCGACAAGCGCTCGCGCATCCGCGCTTGAACGCCCGGTGGCGTTGGATATCGTCGTGACCAATCGTTATTCCATGATTCCCGCTCTCCTTCTGGTTATTGCTGCCGTTGCCTATCGCGTTGCGACGGGGCTCTCCATTCATTCCGGCGCCACCTGGTTGTCGAACTTCGCTCCATTCGCCGCCATCGCACTTTGCAGCGCCGCTTATTTTCCGGCGAAACTTAAATTCTCTCTTCCGATCGTCGCGCTGTTTATCTCAGACGTAATCATTAATTCCTATTACGGCGCCTCATTGTTCACGCCGCTCATTCTCTGCCGGTATCTCGTGTTCGCTCTGGTCGGCTGTGTTGGCTTGGCCCTGCAAAGCCGCGCCTCATTTAAAACATTGCTACCTGCTTCACTTGTTGGGTCGATATTTTTTTATGTCATCACCAACGCATTCGCCTGGTTGAGCGATCCCGGCTACGTGAAAAATTTCGCCGGTTTGATTCAGGCCCTTACCGTTGGCCTTCCCCAGTACAGCGCGACACCCAGCTGGATGTTTTTCCGCAACTCGCTTCTGAGCGATCTTTTCTTTACTGCGATCTTTGTTACTTGCATGAGCTTCGATCGAAGCGCTGAACGTTCCCGCGCGAAAGCGCTGTCGCGTACTGCGTGAACGCAATGCAGCCCGAGCAGCGCGACGAAGTCGAGATGCTCGCGCGGATGTTGTTGATCCGGCGTTTTGAAGAACGCGCCAGTCAGCAATATCAGGCGCAAAAAATTGGCGGTTTCTGCCATCTTTACATCGGTCAGGAGGCCGTCGTCGTCGGCGCTGTAGCGGCCACGCGGCCGGACGATTACATTATTACTGCCTATCGCGACCACGCCCACGCACTGGCGCGCGGAACGAGCGCGAACGCCTGCATGGCCGAACTTTTCGGAAAAGAAACCGGATGTTCGCGAGGACTTGGCGGTTCCATGCACTTCTTTGATCGCAAGAATCATATGTACGGCGGACACGCTATCGTCGGCGCGCATGTGCCACTCGCGACCGGACTCGCATTCGCATGCAAATATCGAAACGAAGATCGCGTGACGCTTTGCTTTTTCGGCGACGGCGCGATTAACCAGGGCGCTTTCCACGAAGCGTTGAATGTCGCCGCGCTTTACAAACTGCCGATCATTTTTATTTGCGAAAACAATCTCTTCGCCATGGGCACTTCGGTGAAAAGATCGACCTCGCTTAAGCAAATCGTCGATCGCGCCGAAGGTTACGACATTCCTGGCGAGATTGTCGATGGAATGAACTTTCGCGAAGTGCGCGACAAACTCGCCGAGATCATTGCTTCCATTCGAAAGGAATCGCATCCGGCGTTTGTCGAAGCCCGGACTTACCGTTATCGCGGGCACTCGATGTCCGATCCCGCAAGTTATCGAACGAAAGAAGAACTGGAAAAGTATCGGCTCGATGATCCGATCACGCGTTTGCGTGCGCAGCTTACGCGCGAAGGCAAATTAACGAACGAACAGTTCGATCAGTTCGACAAAAACGCGAAAAAGGTTGCAATCGACAGCGTGAAGTTTGCCGAAGAGAGCGCCTATCCACCGCTCGAAAAACTCTACGATTACACGTACGTCAGTGGTGTAGAGGCGGGCGTATCGTCCGCAAAGAATGGTCATTCTGCGGCCGACACCGCTGCCACTACAGAAAAACCGGCGTGAGAGAAATTACTTATCGCCAGGCTCTCAACGAAGCGCTCGCCGAGGAATTAGAGCGCGATCCGAATGTATTTCTCATGGGCGAAGAGGTTGCGGAGTACAACGGCGCTTACAAAGTGAGCCAGGGGTTGCTCGACCGTTTCGGACCGAGACGAATCATCGACACGCCCATCAGCGAAAATGGTTTCGCCGGACTCGGCGTTGGCGCTGCGATGGTTGGATTGCGGCCGATCGTCGAATTCATGACATTCAGTTTTTCGCTCGTCGCTTTCGATCAAGTCGTGAACAACGCGCCGAACATGCTCACGATGTCGGGAGGACAATTCAATATCCCGATCACGTTTCGCGGACCAAACGGCCCTGCGCATCAACTTGGTGCGACCCATTCGCATGCCACGGAATGTCTTTACGCGAACGTGCCAGGCTTGAAAATTTGCACGCCGGCTACGCCGCGCGATGCCAAAGGACTTTTGAAGACCGCGGTGCGCGACAATAATCCCGTGCTCGTTCTCGAAGCGGAGTTGCTTTACAGCTCGAAGGGAATGGTCGAACCGCCAGACGAAGAGTTGCTCATTCCGTTGGGCGAAGCGGAAGTAAAACGTGAAGGCAGCGACGTCTCGATTATTTGTTATGCGCAAACTGTCCCGCTCGCGCTCGCCGCCGCGCAACAATTGGAGGAGGAAGATATTTCCGCGGAGATTGTCGATCTTCGTTCGATCAAGCCGCTCGACGAGAAGGCGATTTTTGATTCGATCGCGAAAACGCATCGCGTCGTCATTGTCGAACAAGACCGGCCGTTCTGTGGCGTCGGCGCGGAAGTTTGCTATCGGATTCAAAGAAATATTTTTGACGAGCTCGATGCTCCGATCCTGCGGGTAGCCCAGGAAGATGTACCGATGCCTTACGCCGAGAGATTGGAAAAAGCTGTGCTTCCTAACATCGATAAGTTGATGGCCGCAGTGAAGAAGGTTTGTTACGCCTGAGGTTTGTTATGCCGGAAATCCAAATGCCCAAGCTCAGCGACACGATGACGGAAGGAACGCTTGTCTCGTGGAAGAAAAAGAAGGGCGATAAGGTTTCAACCGGCGACGTGCTCGCGGAAATTGAGACCGACAAGGCGACGATGGAATGGGAATCGCCGGAGGACGGAACGCTGACCGAGATTTATGTCGAAGAAGGCGGCAAGGTAAATGTCGGCGACAAGATCGCGTTCATCGGAGAAGAAGGGGAAGCAGCTCCAGTCGAGGAGAAGGAAAAAAAGAAACTGGAGAAGAAAGAAGAAGAGAAAACCGAACCGAAAAAACAAACGAAAGCGCAAGCAGAAACGGGGAAACCGGCGCCCGCCGAAAAAGAGGAAGAAGAAACGGCGCCGCCGCAGGAAACACAAAAGGCAGCAAAGCGCGCCGAACCCAAAAAGACTGCTGAGAAACCAAAGGCTCCCGAGACAAGATCGACAAGTACGGATGAAGCGCGCGTGAAAGCGTCGCCCGTTGCGCGCCGTGTCGCCGGCGAACTAGGGGTCGACCTTTCCAGCGTGAACGGAACAGGTCCCGAAGGTCGTGTCACAGAGAGTGACGTGCGCGCAGCCGCGAAATCAAAAGGTGCCGCTCCGAAACAACCGGCTCCATCTGCTGCACCGGGAATCAAACCGGGTGAAGGCACACGCATCAATCTTTCCGGAATGCGCAAAGTCATCGCCGAACGATTGGTCGCGAGCAAAGCGCCGGTTCCCCATTTTTATCTCAACATCGACATCGATGCCGGTCCGCTCATGGCCGCGCGCGCGGAATTGAAATCCGCGGGCGAAGATGCCGACACTTCGAAGATCACGGTGAACGATTTCGTTTTGAAAGCGTCAGTCCAAGCCGCAGTCAAAGTGCCCAAAGTCAACGCATCATTCGATGGAGACGCGATCGTGCAATATGCCGATGTCGATCTTGCCATCGCCGTCGCGATTGAGGATGGACTGATCACGCCGGTCGTTCGCGCCGCGCAAAACAAATCGCTGCGCGAAATCAGCGAAGCGGTGAAAGACCTCGCGCATCGCGCTCGCAACAAGCGGATGAAGCCGGAAGAATTTCAGGGCGGAAGTTTCACCGTCTCAAATCTCGGTGGCATGGGCATCGACAGCTTTTCCGCCATCATCAATCCGCCGCAGGGTTTTATTCTCGCCATCGGCGCGATTTCAAAAAAACCGGTCGTTGATAGTAGCGATCAAATTGTCATCGGTCATCGCATGTCGATCTGGATGAGCTGCGATCATCGCGTGATCGACGGCGCGCTCGGTGCGGAATATCTCAAGGAACTGCGGCATTTGCTCGAGAATCCGGCGCTGCTACTGGTCTGAGCTGTAGCGGTGGTCTATGACCGCCGAGGCTAAACAGCTAGGGCGTTGCTGTTTCCCAGGTCATAAAATCATCCAAGTCTTGCCGCGTTCTTCGTACTGCTAACGCCAGGACGGTTGCGTCGTCGAGAAAGCCCAGGACTGGGATGGCGTCCGGAATCAGGTCCAGCGGATTTACCAGATAGATGATGGCGGCGACGATTACCACGAGTGAGCTCTCGGTTACGTTACGATATTCGCCGCGAGAATAGGCTCGGATCAAACGCAACATGGTCTGAAGGTATGGCCACGTTTCCTTGAAAGGATCTTTGGGCAACGCCGCGACTTCATTCGCCGCTTCCCGAAAGAGCGCGCGTAAGCGCTCCGGATCTCCGACATAAGATTTCGCGCTCTTCACCGCTTGCGCGAACTCTGCTTCGAGTCGCTCTTTGAGAGCAGGACTGCGATTCTTCTTTGTCTTTGCCGCGGGTTTTCTTTTCCGGGACAGCGTTTTCTTGGTCGCTTTCCTCATTGCATCCCCATCAAAGCATCTCGGCTGATCTCTGAAAAGCCGATTCGCTGTGCGCGACAAATTCGGTGCGAAGTTCGCTTGCGATCTTGCGCGTCCTGACCTCGTCAGCGACGATTGATTTGTGGCTGAGCCGCCGGAAAAACAGTTATCGATCTTATCGTTCGCGATGCATGCGACCCGCGGCGTAATTCGCGATCAAAGCACACGGCGCAAAACAATGTTCGTTGTGCTTGTGGTTGCGCTGGTGCTTCTTTTCTCAGGATCGACATTCTTGCAATCGAATCTGAATCCGCGTGAGCATCCTGTTTGGGTTATATTTTACTGGCTGGTCTGCGCGTGGCTGACGGTGACTGCGATGCTGCTGGCGCTTTTCGACATGCTCGTAGTTCGCGCTCGGACAAGAAACGCTGGGAAAGTGTTGCGCAACAAATTGTCCGAGACGGAAAGTCCAGGTTCGCCAGATTCGCGCGACAACGAATGATCTCATCGTGATAAAGAAATCCGCGACGGACGCGCCCGTCGTTCGCGACGGTTGGAAGATGCGCGAAGAAATGGAAGCAGACGAGCGTCGCGTGCTGGCGACGTTCGCGCAAAAGTCAGGCGATTCGCGCGGACGAAATTACCCTGAGCCGAGTCACGCCTATCGGACGGAATTTCAACGCGATCGGGCGCGCATTATTCATTCGCGAGCGTTTCGGCGGCTTGAATATAAGACCCAGGTTTTCCTGAACGGCACGGGCGATCATTTGCGGACGCGCCTGACGCATTCGATCGAGGTCGCGTCAATCAGCCGGACGATCGCGCGAGCGCTGTCGTTGAACGAGGATCTGGCCGAAGCGATTGCGCTCGCGCACGATCTCGGCCATTCGCCGTTTGGCCATTCGGGGGAAGAAATGCTGGCTGAATGCATGAGTGAGCACGGCGGCTTCGAGCATAATCGTCAAAGCCTGCGGGTGGTGGAGGTACTGGAGACAGCTTATCCGCAGTTTCCCGGTTTGAATTTGACTTTCGAAGTGCGAGAAGGCTTGCAAAAGCATCGGGCGTTTTACGAAGGCCCGTCAGCGGCTGAGGGAAAATATCGGTGTCCATCGCTCGAGGCGCAGATCGCGAATCTCGCGGACGAGATCACTTATTACAGTCACGATCTCGATGACGCGGTCGATTTTGAAATTTTGAGCGAGCCGCAACTCGAAGCGAACACGGTCTGGCGACGCAGTCGTGCCGCGGTAATCTCGCGTTATCCCGATGCGCGCGAACCGGAGCTGCACAAATTAATTATTCGCGACATCATCGACGTGCAAGTGCGCGACGTGATCACGACGAGCGCAAGGTCGATTGTCGATGCCGGCGTGCGAAGCGCCGACGATGTGCGACGCCAACCGTTGTCGCTCATTCGCTACAGCGACGAGTTGCTCGAAGCGAATCGAGCGCTGCGAAAATTTCTATACGCGAATGTTTATTATCATCCGCGCGTAGCCGCGGTGAACCAGCGCGCCTGTGAAATGTTGAGAAAAGTCTTTGGGAGGTACGTCGCCGATCCGGCGCGACTCGGTGACGCGGCGACGAAACGAATCGAAACGGAAGGATTGCATCGTACGATCTGTGATTACATTGCCGGAATGACTGATCGCTACTTGATCGAGGAGTACGAGCGAGTGATGGATTCAGGCAATCAAGAGTAAGCGGGCAAACTATCGCCCGATGGAAATCAAATGAACCGAAGGCAGGTCTCTTCGCATCACCGACCAGAAAAAACAGCAAGCCTGCTGCCGTCTGCGCTGAACCGTAAGTGGATTTTTGGCTTGTTGTTAGTGTTGGCGACTATGATTGCCTACCAGCAGACGTGGCACCTCGGCTACATCTGGGACGACAACTTCCATATAACTGGAAACCCAACGTTACGTGATCTGCACGGACTGTGGCGAATCTGGTCGGAGGTGGCGGCGACGCCACAATACTACCCGCTCGTCCATACCGGTTTCTGGCTGGAGTATCACCTATGGGGGTTGAATCCCGTTGGCTATCACTTGGTCAATGTGTTTTTGCACGCACTTGCCGTGGTTCTGCTTTGGCGTGTGTTGGTGCGGTTACAAATACCAGGCGCATGGTTGGCAGCAGCAATTTTCGCGGTGCACCCAGTGGAAGTGGAATCAGTCGCGTGGATTACCGAGCGCAAAAATGTCCTGTCGGCGGCTTTTTATTTTGCGGCGGCGTTGGCCTATTTGCGTTTTGCGGCGATGCGGGACGCGGAAAATCCGAGCCGGCAGCGTTGGTATTTGTATATCGCGTCGCTGGCCTTGTTCGTGTTCGCCTTGTTGAGTAAGACCGTGGCTTGCTCATTACCGGCGGCGCTGCTGCTGGCGGGCTGGTGGAAGACCGGCCGGTTGAGATGGAAGGACGTTTTGCTGTTGTTGCCATTTTTTGCAGTTGGCCTCGGCTTGGGATTGAGCACCGTCTGGATTGAACAACATCAAGTGGGAGCGCAGGGCGCGGCATGGTCGTTTACATTCACTCAACGATTTTTGATTGCGGGCCGGGCGCTTTGGTTTTATGCCAGCAAGCTTTTCTGGCCGGCGAAGCTCACTTTTATTTATCCGCGTTGGGACATCAGCGTAAGCTCTGGCTGGCAATGGTTGTTTCCGTTGGCTGCGGTAGCGGTGATCGCGACACTTTGGTGGGCGCGAACGCGGATTGGGCGGGGTCCACTGGTTGCGGTGCTATTTTTTGCCGGCACACTCTTCCCCGCGCTTGGATTCGTAAATATTTTTCCATTTCGTTATTCGTTCGTTGCCGACCATTTTCAATATCTCGCCGGCGTCGGCCTGATCGTTCTCGCCGCGGCTGGGTTGACTCGGTTGCCTCGGTTTATTCCGGCCGCCTTGCTGGCCTTGCTGGCTGTAATCACTTGGAAGCAAGTCGGCATTTATCGGGATCTCGAAACGTTGTGGCGCGATACCTTGGAAAAAAATCCAGTTTCCTGGATGGCGCAGAACAACTTCGCCGCTGTTTTAATGCAAACGGGACGGCTAGACGAAGCTTTTGCTCATTTGCAAAAGGCCTTGGAAATCGATCCCGACAATGTCGAAACACACAACAATCTTGGTTATGTACTTCTGCAAATGGGACGGGCGGAGGAGTCCCTGGCTTATTTCCAAAAAGCTCTGGAAATCGAACCCAACCGCGCTGCTGTGGTGCATTACAACTTAGGTCACGCACTTCTACAGAGGGGACGCGCGGACGAGGCGATTCCTCATTTAGAAAAGGCTTTGGAAATCGATCCCACCTATCTCCCAGCACATAGCGATCTTGGTTATGCACTTCTACAAAAGGGGCGGGTGGAGGAGTCCTTTGCCCATTTGCAAAGGGCACTCGAAATTGATCCCGACTACATCGCAGCCCATTTCAATCTGGCTAACACCCTTCTGCAAATGGGTCGGGTGGACGAGGCTGTTTCACATTTACAAAAGGTCCTGTCGACCGACCCTAACGATCCCGAAGCACAAAAGAATATGGCTTGGGTGCTGGCGACTTGGCCAGAAGTACGCATCCGGGACGGCGCCCAAGCAGTCGAGCTGGCAGAACGTGCGAACCAATTGACAGAGAGCCGGGATCCGATCACTGGCGCGACACTGGCCGCCGCTTACGCTGAGACGGGTCGTTTTCCCGACGCAATAAGAACGGCCGAGGCTGCTTTGCAGTTGGCTGCGGATTCTGGCAATGTGGCGCTAACCGAGCTAATTCGCGCCCAAATCGAACTTTATCGCTCAGGACATCCTTATCGTGACAATCGTCATCCGACCGTTCCTGCAGGCACGGGCGAATAGCCGCCCGCCAGCGCGCGCAAAATCTACAATGGCTCGTCAGACGGCGGCGCTGCCGATTTCTTCGCGGAGATATTGAATGACCAGACGCAGGCGCTGATTGAGCACGAGCTCTTCGAGCACTTGTTGCCGGCGTAACGGATCGTTGACGAAAGTCGAGGCCATGAGATCGGCGAGCATCTCCATATCATTCAGATCGGAAAGATAACGATCGATTTTCTTCGGAAGTTCGCGCCCCTTAGTTCGCAATTTCGAATAGAGCTCGAGAACTTTCGCTGCGAGCGCTTCCGTTTCGACCGAGGAAGAATCTTCGCACTCGATTGGTTCGATTGTTGCGATCGGGAAAGGCGTTTCCTGCTCGAAGCCGATGAAGCGCACGCGTTCCAGCCCCTGGAGGATTAGATTGGAAGTGCCATCGGCTCGACCGACGCAGGCACGGATAAGTCCAACCCCCGCGACGTGAAAAAAATCCGAAGGCGATTCCCATTCGCTGCGTTCCGGTTTGATCAACGCGACCGAAAACATGCGGTGATGACGAAGCGCGTGCTCGAGCATCTCGCGATAGCGTTCTTCGAAAACGTAAAGCGGCAAGAGCGCATGCGGAAAAAGTAGCGCGCCCGGCAGCGGCATCACTGGCACTTGCGCCGGCAAACTCACAGAACCTTCCATCGCGTATCCAATCCTTCCCTACGCAATCTTCAACGCAGTGAAGGCGGAGCGCAATTGCCGGATCGACAATTGACCTTCGATGGTTGATTGGCCAATCGACGCGTAAGTGAAAACCGAGCCGAGTTGCGCGAGAACGACGCGCGAAGCAGTGCCGAGTTGGCCGATGCCCATCGCGCTGATGGGAAGGTCAACATCTTCATTCACGAAGAACTCAAACAAGCGCACTAGTTGAGCCGGCGTATCCGTGCGTGTGGCGATCTTTAGACTGTTTGCGCCGGCGGACGTAGCCGCGCCTGCCTTTGCTTTTAAGGTGCGAACACTTGGCGTCTTTTTCAGATCGTGGAACGAAATTATCCGATGAATCTTTTTTCTACGCGCGAGTTCGAGAACAGGCCGCAGCTCTTTTACCGAACGTAGTTCCACATCGACATAACGGGCGTGCGGAAGAAATCGCAAAAGCAACTCCCGGCGTCGTTCGATCGACAATCGATTTGCGCCGCCTTCGTCCGGATGGCGCGCCGTGATGATGAGGGGCGCGCGCAAGATCGGCATCTTCTTTTCCAGTTCGTCGAGCAATCCGATTAAGTGATCGAGCCGAAGCTCGAACAGGTCGGGCGGGGTCGTCATGCGTGACGCGAAGCGTAAATCCGAGCTGGAAGCGATTACTCCAACGAGCCGCGCACGCGTTCTGCTAGTTTTGACCGTTGTGCGCGCTGTCATATCTTAGGTGTTTCCGGGGGAACTTGCTGGTCAAGCCGAAGTCGCGCTTTTTGTAACATGCAGACACAGAGGCAGGAATTAAATACGCAACTGCAGCAGTTGATCGATGCAGTTGTTCTGGCGTTTTCGCTGCTCGTCGCGCACACCCTCCGGTTTTACGCCACGTATTGGTTCGATTTGACCAAGACGATCGAGCCTTTTCAAAGTTACCAGTGGCTCCTGATTGTGGTCATGCCTTTCGGTCCGATCCTGCTCGACATCCAGGGCTTTTATCAATCGCCGCTGACCAAGACAAAATCAAAGTCGTTCGTCCAGATCGTGCGGGCGATGATCGGTTTGAGTATGATCGTAAGCGGTTGCGTGATTTTCCTGCGGCTGCCGCTGACAAGCCGGGCAGTGCCGTTGTTGTCGATCCTGATTGCAATACTACTGCTGCTTTTGAAGGAGCGAATAATCGTCAATTATATTCGCGGGCGAGCGATTCGCGGAGAGCTGCGCGAACGGATATTGCTCGCTGGGTTACCGGAAGACATCGCCAGCTTGGAACGCTCGTTCACGCCGGAGCAACAACTGCTGATGAATGTGGCGGGCCGGATCGACATCGACAAGCAACCGCTCTCCGATCTTATCGAGGCGATGCATCAACATGCTGTGTCCCGCGTGATTTTCGCAGCCGGTCATAGCCAACTTAATCGCGTTGAAGAAGCGATAGGGGCTTGTGAAATAGAAGGCGTTCCCGCGTGGCTGGTGGCGGATTTTATTCATACATCGATCTCGAAACCGGATTTCGACGCTTTTGCCGGCAGGCCGATGCTCGTTTTTCGTTCGACCCCGGAAGTTTCATGGGCGCTTCTATTAAAAGGCATAATTGATCGCGTCGGCGCTTTTATTGCTCTGGTGGTAATGGCCGTTCCGATGGTGATCGCGGCCTTGATCATTCGGATGACGTCCAAGGGGCCGGTGGTTTTTCGTCAGCATCGCGCAGGGAAGTACGGGAAACCGTTTGTCATGTACAAATTTCGCTCAATGTCCGATGACGCGGAGATGCGGCGGGCCGAGCTCGAGCCGTTTAATCAAATGCACGGCCCGGTTTTTAAAGTGGAGCGCGATCCGCGCATCACGCCGTTTGGGCGGTGGCTTCGGCGCACGAGTTTCGATGAAGTTCCGCAGTTGGTAAACGTGCTGATGGGAGACATGAGTTTGGTTGGTCCGCGCCCACTGCCGCTTTATGAAGTCGAAAAATTTGAGAACACAGCACAACGCCGCCGGCTCAGTGTAAAGCCCGGCCTGACCTGCCTCTGGCAGATAAGCGGCCGCAACCAGGTGCGAGACTTTCGCGACTGGGTAAAGCTCGACCTGGACTACATCGATCGCTGGTCGCTCGCCCTGGATTTTGAGATTCTACTGCGAACGATCCCGGCGGTGATCCTGGGGTTCGGAGCGAAGTAGCCCATACGTTATCTCTATATAATATAAAGAGAGTTGGAGCACACGACCGGCATGGCGCCCGGGCCGAGAACGGGATCAACCATCCTTTTGCGGGGGGTGGCGTTCCAGCAGGCGCTCCAGATACTTTGCCAGAACGTCGAACTCGATATTAATCCAGTCGCCCTTCTGAGCGGTATCAAGATTGGTATGACGTTTCGTATGAGGGATGATCCAAGTCGCGAAACTTTCCGGCAACACTTCCGCGACCGTAAGACTGATTCCGTTGAGAGAGACCGATCCCTTATGAGCGAGGTAGTGGGAAAACTCGGCAGGCAATTCGACTTCCAGACGATAATCCGCGCCGGCTTCGTTGAACGAGAGAACTTGCGCTGTGCAATCGATATGACCTTGAACAAAATGTCCGCCAAGTCTGCCATTCGCAGTGAGGGGCCGCTCCAGATTGACGCGACTATCGCGCCGCAGAGTTTTTAGATTTGTGCGGTCGAGAGTTTCATCGAGGAGATCGAAGGTGAGTTGTTCGCCGCGGTAGGCGGAAACCGTGAGGCAACATCCATTAACGGCCACGCTCTCGCCCGTGCGAATGTCAGTCGCGATATGAGGCGCGGCGATTTGTAATTGCGTGCCGTCTTCAGTCGCGCGGATCCAAAGCACAGTGCCAACTTCTTCAATCAAACCGGTAAACATGAGGGCGTGGTTGTATCTGGTGTGAGGAAACTAATGCCGCCGCGCTGTGGGATGCAATTCTATCCGCCCGCTTGGCGAAATTTGCGCTGTAATCGCCCCGCATTTTTTTTGTTTTTTTTGCTAGGCAGGCATTGGGGAATCCGATAGAACGGCATGAAACGGAGTTGCGGCGAGACAAATGTCCTGCTGTGCCCGTTCAAAATATTTTCAAAAAAGTGAAAAAAAACCTTGTCAGAGGCCAAATTCTTAATTAAAGCCTACCGCAAACCTAGCCAAACCAATGGAGAAACAAATGATCAGAAACATGTTTAAGAAATCAGAATTCATCCGCATCGCTTTCGTAGCGAGCGTCGGACTTCCTTTATTCATAGCAACGAGCGCCAGCGCTCAAAACCTTCCGGGCGAAGCGACGACGACAGCAGTCGTGGTCACCGGTTCGAATATTCCCACCGCCGAGGAAGTGACCGCTGAGCCTCTTGATACGGTAACTACGGCGGACATTGACCGCTCAGGAGCGCAAGATGTCTTGACCGTACTGCAAAAGCGCAATCCGGACTTTGTTGGTGGCGGCAACATCGGCAATACCAACGCGAATATTTCGTCCGGCTTCACTCAGGGCGGCGCAATCATTTCAATCCGTGGCTTGCCAACACTCACGCTCTTGGGGGGCCGGCGCGTGGCAGATGATGCGGCCATCGCCACTGGCGGAGCCCAGTTTAGCGACGTAAACCTTTTCCCCACTGCTCTCATTAGCCGGATCGAAGTCCTAAAGGACGGTGCTTCCACCCTTTATGGATCAGAAGCGGTCGGCGGCGTGGTTAACATCTTTCTTAAAGACGATTTTACCGGCGTTGATATGGGATATCACTATGGATTTACCGTCGACGGCGCGATTGCGGAACGTAAAGCCTGGGTCATTGCGGGTGTCGGTAATGAAGACACGCATGTCACGGCGGGCTTCCAATATTACGAAGAAGACCCACTTTTCTCGCGCCAGCGCGATTACTCAGCGGGGACCGGAAAGGGTGGCGTGACTGGGACGATCCCCGGCGAAGGTATAGACGCTAACGGCCATTGGGAAATACTTGGGTTTAATCCGCTCACCCCATTTGCACCTCCCACTCTAAATTCGCCCTTCGATAACCCAGCGGTAGTCGCGGGATCGATTACTCCGGCTATGGGATTCGGTGCCTTATCTGGCTCATACAATAATGTTTCAACAGCCTTTATTCATAGTTATGATTTAAGCCAGGTACCAACAAGCACCCTGGATGTCTCGGACACCAATGCATATGCGTCGTTTTCGCACCAAATCTTCGGCAAGCAGTTGGAGGTTTTTGGAGAATTCCTGTATACGCATAACCACAACCTCAGTTTCCTAAACGCCCAGCCGATAAGCAACGCTAGCCAGCCAGCTGTAGTAATACTGGGATCGTTCCGCGTTGATCCGATCACCGGCGCACAGGTCGCCGAAAATCGAGGCGCGCCCGCTCCTTACAATCCGTTTAACTCATCGATTGACGGGGCTTCCACAGGTGGTGGCGCCTATACTCTCATTGCACTTCAGCGTTATAACAATTTCGATCCCCGCACCTTTACGAACGATGGAAGTTTCTATCGAGTTTTGGGCGGCATCAAATCGCAAATCAACCAGGATTGGTACGCTGAAGTAGCCACTTACTATAGCCACTACAGCATTGATTTCGTGAACGGCGGTCTCGTTAACGCGGCCCAGTTAAACAACCTAATCGAGTTCGGCAACGGCAGCGGCCTCGCCCCCACCGCCACCAGCAACCCCGGCGGCTACCTCGACTTTTTCGCGGTCAATCCATTGGTGGGGGCGTCCGCAATCCCAATGTCTGAGTTCTCGACAATCTTTGGAGAAGACATCCGTAAACAGGATTCCTACCAAAGGGATTTCGATGCTAAGATTGTCGGATTTCCTATAACTCTTCCAGGCGGCCCTCTTGGTGTCTCTGTCGGCACCGAATACCGAATTGAAGGGTTTAAGGTTAGTGACTCGCTCGAGGATTTCATTGGTTCAGTTCCGATCAAGGAAATCAACCGCGGCCGATTTATTGATTCTTTCTACGGTGAGCTAGCCATTCCTGTCGTGGGGTCGGAGATGAATATTCCGGGCATCTATAACCTAAATATAGGACTTTCCGGACGCTACGATCATTACGAAGGAATCAGCACCGACTCAAAAATTCCGAAGTACACTCTGCGGTATCAACCGATCAAAGACCTGACCCTGCGTGGGACGTATTCGAACTCCTTTGTTGCGCCCACTCTGTATCAACTCTATGGCCCGGTTTCCGAGGGCTTTTCACCTACCCTTGACTTTGGCTTCGGGCCTGAGGACCAAGCACAGGTCGAGTCCGGTTCCAACCCTAATCTTACGCCTGCTACGGCGGAGTCCTACACCGCGGGTTTCGTCTATAGTCCGCACTATGTCCCTGGTTTGACCTTCACGGTCGATTATTTCCGTACGCTGGAACAAAATATTGCCACCCCGATCGGCGGCGGCGTTATCCTAACCAGCGTTGAGAACCTTGGATCGGCCTCGCCGTATTACAGTCTGGTGGCAGAGGGCAATTTCCCAGGCCAGCCTGGGGCGCATCCGGTTACTGGGCCAGGACCTAATAATAGCGGAGGTTTGCATAACCATATGCTTACGACCTTCTATCTCGATGTAGTACAAAACATTGGTGCTTTTCGGGTGGAGGGATTTGACCTCACTGCGCATTATGACGTGGACTTGCAGCGCTGGGGGCAACTGGAGCTCGGCATTAACTCGGTTGTTTTCACCAAGCAAGATGAAAGGCTTAACGCGCAGAGCCCCTATTTTAACGTCTCCGGCTTGATCCAAGCGGAAGGCGCTGACGCCACTCCCGATTACAAGATTACGTTCCTTGTCGAACATCGTTGGCAGGGATTTGTGCTGTCTCTGAATGTTAACTACATTCCTGAGGTGCTAAATTCCGTGGGGCAAGATCCGTCACAGGTAGACCAAAGTACACTTACTCCAGTCAACGCCTTCTGGACCATGGATGGTCGCCTGTCGTATACGTTTCATGAAACGGCGGCCCCAGGCGCCGCGGTTGATGCCAAAGACGCCAAGGATGGAAAGAGTGTTGCTGCCGCCGCTCCCGGATCGCTCAGCCCGCTCCAGAAGATGCTGGATAACACCACGCTTACGGTCGGATGCAATAATATGTTCAACGAGCAACCGCCTACCGTGACAGGCGATAATAGCAACACAAGCTTGGAAACCTACGATCCTTACGGCCAATTCGTTTACTTCGAGATCAACAAGAAGTTCTAAGGCGAAACTCCGATAGTTAATTCCGCAGCGGCCGAGCCCGAAAGGCTCGGCCGCTGTTGCTTTGAGGGTGGACTGGAACGTGAGGGAATGCCGCTTTGCATTTCCTTCGACCGATAGCTGTTCCGCAACGCGGCGGTGCGTTTAAGTGGAGGCGCAGGTCGAGGGTGGCGGAGGGAGATCTCCCTCTGGTTCCTACGCATATCCTGTGGCGCATTTTCACCCAGGGACGATCCAATCTTGTGCTTTCCCTGGTGAGCTCTTGTCTCCAGTTCTCCTCTGCGTCCGACGTCCCCTTCTCTTGGGCACCTCCGATTGGTCGAGATTGCAATTTTTGCAATTTGACCTTGCCGCAACGAGTTTGCACTATCAGCAGAATAATCCAGGCACTATGAAGAAATTTTGTTTCACAGCACTGCTCGCTATCGGCGTGGCGCATTTAGCATTAGCACAGGACGCGGCGTTTGGCGGCCTTGAGAAGATCATGGATCACGACACCTACGAAAGGGCGGGTCTTGGTAAACTCACCAGTGATGAACGGGCCATATTGGATGGATTTATTAGAGATTATGTAGCGGGAAAACAAAAAGACGCCGCCGCTGTAGCTTCCACGGAGGCTGTAGATCGTGCCGTGAAAGAGCGGAAGGTGCGTCCCCCGGAGGTCATCGAAAGCAACATTGTCGGCACTTTCAAGGGCTACGGGCTAAGAACGGTTTTTCGCCTCGCAAACGGGGAATCGTGGAAGCCTACAAACGCGGACATAGTTACACATTCGTCCATCGAAAATCCAAAAGTGGTTATTTATCGGGATTCATTTGGATATAAGATGTTTATCGAAGGTGTTTCAACTGTAAGGGTTATGCGCGTGGAGTGACTTACGGCCTCTCGGACCAAATAAACGCATTTCTGCATGCTCCATTTTCCTTATAAGGCTGACCGAAGCCGCAGGAGTGAATTAGAATGAAGGTGGGAGTTCCCGCTGAGATCGGGGGGAAAGCATGAAAAGAACCGAGTCACTGAGGGGCCGGTTATCGGCATCCGGATGTGAATCCTTTGTCATAATGCCTTTGCGCTTCATCGCAAAGGCCGAGTTCCTGGCTTCGTTCCAAAATATTCTTGCCATAGGAATAATTTACAATTATCCTTGACACATATGAAACTAACATCATTCGTTCGGACATCTCTTGCCGGAGTCGCCTGCATGAGTTTCATGCTCGGCGCGGCGGTAGGAGCACCAATCGGGTCCAAAGATAAAAGCAAGGACTCGACGCAAAAGGATCAATTGAAAAGCGCGGTCGTGAAACCAAGAGCTATTTGGGTTTATGTGACCGATAGTCGCATTCCGCAGCGCGTTGTCGTTAGGGGCCAGCAGGTAGACAGCGCATCGCCGATATACGTCGTGCAGGGAGGTGAACTCTTACGCAACGGCGGAACCTCTGTCTACGGCATGCTTTCCCTCGACCCGAGCATAACTACTCATCGGACGCGCTAGGAGGCCGGACGAACCATCGCTAGATTGATCTGATTGGCGGGTCCACTGCTCTTGAAGCCGTGGACCCCGGGAATGATCGCTCCTTCAGGCTTGACTGGAGTAAAGCGAGAAGGATCCCGTTTGCGTTTTTCACCCCCAACCGGGTGACTTGTTGCCCAAAGGCGGAGGACACTGATCGAGGGCGTCGGAAACTTTCCCGCTTACGCCTGGCAGCAAACTCTTTCTCAGCGTCTGCGTAGCCGAACGAGCTATGCGGGCGACATTTATTGTATTCCACGCGCCAGCTTACCAGGATGGCGCGTGCTTTAGCGAAAGTGCCAAAGATCTCCCCGTTTTAGGCACTGACGCGCAGCTCGTCCTGGAAGCTTTCGATGTGGTGATTTCCCAGGATTGACCGACCGGATTTAGAGGGTCTTAATCTCTCGCTCTTTGAACCAATCCTAGATGGCGCAGGCGATAAAACTCCGGCCGCTGTCGCTACGCAAGTGCTCAGGCTCTCGATCGCTGTGCATGCAGACGAGCGTTTTCATGACGACTCGTAATGAAATAGAGAAGAATGGCTTCGTCGTCCGTCGCGATAGCCTCTTTAAGGAGGATGGAACCGAGAGTTGCCTTGGCCTGCGTATTCGTGGCGGTCTTACATTTTGGACTAATGGAAAATCTGACGGAAACGCCTTTTCGACGCGAATACACAAAGTGATGAGCGGACTCATTGGCGTAATTCTCCATCCGAAAGCTACCAAGCCGCTTGTCCTTCGGCTTGGAACGGGCAGCATCGCGGGATGGGCTCGCCGACGTTCCATTCATGGAGCGCGTGGACGTCGTCGAATTTAGAAGATGCGGTATTGAAAGTTGAGAATCTTTGTCCGGCGCTGAATCGAAACGCCTCTCGAATCCAAAGATCCATCGCGCGAGCCTTGAGACCACGCAGGCTTTAGCGAATCATGCGAAAGGTCATCGCCGCTTTTGAGCGAGATATTCCCTGGATCGTGAGTTTCTCGAGGTTCGTCTAAACTGCTATCGGGTGCCAGGCGATCCGCGCGGGTCCGAAAAGCGGATTGCGAGCTTCCTCTCAGTTTTTGAAGGTGGAACCCGAACGGCTAGATTCCTTCAACCTAGCGCCGTTCGTACCTTCCGAATTGAATTTCGGTCTTTGCCAGCGAGGTACCTTACGGTGTCAGTGTTTCTGATATCGCCTTGTCGGATTGTGCATCAAGGGTGGACACAATTGGTCCCGATGAAAGCCTCTGGCGGACGGTTGCTGTAGCGAGCGACCATTGCAAAGGAAGCTCCTCGGATCCTCGGAATCTGACAGGGCGGGCAGGTCCACGATCTCCTCAAGCTCGCTGTCTGGCACGGCTGGTGCTTATAGCAAACATTATTACAATGATTACCATAAGTATATCTCCTTACGCTACTATGAAGAAAGTTGGTCTGGTTATCCTCGGACTGATCTGCCTTTCATCGATTTCCTGCCTTGCCGGATCACTTTTCCTTAATGTGGCCGCGACTCCTTATGATCGGCAAATGACGAGAATCCGTCCAGCTCTGTTCTCGAAAGCGAACGAAAGCAAGCAGGATCTCTCATTGGGCTTGGTGAACCAATGGATCGGGGATCTCCGAGGTATTCCGTATGGATTTTCGCAAGAATGGAAGACTCCCCACGAGGTTTACACCGGTGGAGCAGCTGATTGCAAAGGGAAAGGCCGTGGCGCTCTATGAAAAAATGCATGCGCACGGTGCGGACAATCTTCGTCTTGTTATCGGAAGACGGACGGCGTCCAACGCCAAGACACACGCATGGGTGGAGTGGAACACAGCGAACGGGACCTATATGCTAGATCCGACATTCAACTGGTCGGCGTGCTCTCCGGCTCAGCTAGGGAACAACAGCTATATCCCGCTTTACGCGTACGCCGGCAGTCGAAAATATCGCGCTGCTTCGGCCGCTCTATACGCGAAGAACTAGCTCGAATAGGATAGCGGCCATCTTGTTAGGCCGGCAAAGAAATTAAGACATTCCGAAAGTTTGCAATTCTTCAGTGCGAGTTTCAGTTTGAGCGGGATTGCTCGCCCAGCACGAAAAATTGAGATTGGCGTTCGGCGACAGTAGGCGGCAAAAAGTTACGACTAGGCTGAAGATTTGTGTTGCAAACGGCGAGGCGGATAGTCTATCATCCTTTTTGTAGCTATGGAAATTATGAGCGCATATACTTCTCGTCTAGTCAAAATCTGCGGTTTCGGTTGCTGTCTTGCTTTGAGCACTTCTGGGTTGATCGCAGCAGATTTGGTTCTCCAAAGGGTCCCGCCACTCACCGTTGAGCAGGCGCCGGCTTATCCCCAAAATCTCGCCCGCTATGATTGTGGCGCGCAAGTAGAAGCCGCACCGCAAAGCAATCCAATCGCGAATTTGCATCTAAATTCAAAGTTGGAAAGTCGAGAGGCCACTCTTTTGTGCGCCGATCCTACGGTTGATTATGCGCTGTCCAGCGGCAAAACAACCTTGATCGTGTCTTTGTCGAAAATTGAGAACATCGACAAGATTTCATTTCTGAACAGTGGGGCAAAAGGAAACCTGATCATTGCGACGGCGAACGCAAAACTTCCGACCAATAGCCCACAGTGGCACGACGTTTCGAATCAAGAGCTAACTCCCGATTCGGTAAAAGCGAAAATCGGTCCGGCCGAAGCAAAGTATGTCAGGCTCACCTTTGATGTAACTCAATCCGGCCAGATCGCCGGATTGGGAGTTTATTCCGCCGCAGCTGTCTCGGATTTTACAATGCCGCGGGCGCGCAAACTTGCCGTCGCTGACAAGTCCGAGAACATCGCGTTGATTGGTTACAACGTGACCGACTTGCACGCGAAGGCGCGCGCACTCTATGTCAGTTCGGGCGACGATCTCAAGCAGGCGAATAACATGATCGATGATCAACCGGCAACGAGTTACAGCTTTGCCGCGAATGACGCCATGCCTACCGCTGTGGTTGATCTTGGAAAGCCAACGGCCTTGCGTCGTATTTCTGCTATTTATTCGCCGCGACAGGGAAGCGTCGATTTCTATGTTCTCCAATCCTTGCCTGGCGGCGAGATGACGAGTTCTTCTGGCGTAGACAATTCGCCGCGGACTCTGCGTGTTAATGACGTGGGTCAAAAGAATTTGCAACCAGTTGGCTCGGTAACCGATAACGGCACAGGCCGCGCGGCGATCGATTTCCCAGCGACCACTGGCCGATACATCATGGTAAAATGGAATTCGACTGTGCAGCAGGACGCCTCCTTTTCAGTGGCCGAGATTGCCGCTTTCGGAGGAGGAAATCAATCGGCCAACTTGATGGCTTCGAATGCAAGCGGAACTGGTCGGAGCGAAATTGAATCCGATGGTAAGACGGTCCAAGACGGCAAAGATGCAAAGGATTCCAAGGATGTTCCCGCAGAAGGTCCGGAACCTCCCGCAGAAGGTCCTCCGCCTACACTTCCGGATCCGCCACCGTTTACTTTCGTTCCTGAGATACTTCCCAATAGCGAGTAGGATCGATCTCTTTTAAAAAGCCCGTCCTTCGGAATGATACCGATCGACGGGCTTTTTGTTTTTCGGCTCAACGGTCGCCGCTTCGCGGACGAGGCTCACAGTTGGTCGCCGATAAGTTTGAAAACCGCCGTATTGTCGATCGAACCGTGCAGCATTTCGGTTCCCGGTCCGCTTCCGAATCCGACGACGTCGTCAACAGTATTGAGCGCTGATTTCGAATAGAACGCGGCTGGTTCCAATTCCTGTCCCTCCGCCGTGCCGCTTGCGTCATGCTCGCCAGCTTCCGCGGCTTCCATTTTCGCGGCGCCGTACGATCGTGCGCTTCTTGGCCCGCTCGCCCACGTGTTCCATGGCTCGCCGGAAGAGTTGAGGCCGAGCAATCCTATTCCGCTGTCTTTGCGAAACGGGAAGCCATTCAAACTCAAACCCCCAATTCCCACATCGCCGCAAACAAGGATTGTCGATTTTTGCCCAGCGTAACGTTGGGCAACTGAAACCGCTCGGTCCAACTCGGCCATTTCACTAAAAGTTCTTTCTGCATTGTTATCTTGCGCGGCTTTGCGCATCAATCCCGCATCGACGATGAGCAGATATCCGCGCCGGTTGTACTGGAGCAATTCAATTGCTCGCTGAACCATATCGGAAAGACTCGGTTGTTGGCTTCGCTCCTGGATCTGGTCGGTGAATGCGAGATCTTCATTGGCGAAAGCGCCAAAAAGTTTCGGACGCCGCCAGATTGGAATCGCTTCCAGTTCTGCTTTGGTGCGGACGACGTCGAAGCCGTTGTGACGCAACTCAAGCAGCAGGTCGCGGTCGTCTTGCCGTCGACCGGCATTTGTTTTTGCGATGAAACAAGCGCCGCCGCCGCCCATAGCGATATCGATTTTCCCACCCTGCGCGAGTTCAAGTGCAATCGCATCGACGTCCGTCGGATCGGCCGGATGCGAATAAAACGCCGCGTTCGTCGAATCTGTTAACCTAGCGTTGGTCACGAGGCCAGTCACGCGTCCGTGTTCGCGCGCCAACTCAATGATGCTCGTTAACGGCTTTCCATCAGCATCGACAGCAATCGCCCGATTGTTCACTTTCTCTCCCGTAGCAATCGCGCTCGCGGCGGCTGCCTGGTCGGGAGTGGCGAAGTCGTTCGAGTAATTGGTCATCAAAGCACAATGAGTCATCGAATCGATGGCGAGACGTGAATCGGCGCCTCCGACATATGCTCGTGTGGCGGCCAATCGCCCAGGAGTCAGTCCTTCGCCGATGAATAAAATGATTCCAAAAGGTTTTTGTACGACCCAGTGTTGAAAATAGAGAATGCCGAGACCGGCAAAAGCGATCAGGCACAAGAACGCGAGCAAGCGATTACGCCACTTCACGAGGGCGATGTAGCTGCGGGCGGTTTGCCTTGTCAACGAAAGAACCGCTTGTCGATCTTCGAAATCGTCGGCAGAGTGCGCCAATATGGCGATCCCGGTCATGCTGATCATTCGCGATGGCTGGGGAATTAACCCTGGCGGTTGGGAAAAACGCGAGGAGAACGGAGACGCCACGCTGCTGGCTCACACGCCTTTTCACGACAAGCTTTACCGCGATTATCCCTGCGGGAAACTTAGCGCCAGCGGTCTCGACGTTGGTTTGCCGAAAGGACAGATGGGAAACTCAGAAGTAGGCCATCTCAATTTGGGCGCCGGCCGAATCGTTTATCAGGACCTGACGCGGATCAACAAAGCGATCGCTGCCGGCGAACTTTCGAGCAATAGCGTCCTGCAGGAAGCTCTTGCTTCGGCGCGTGGCCATCGCCTCCACCTTCTTGGGTTGGTGTCGGACGGTGGTGTGCACAGCCATTACTTGCATATGATCGCGTTGGCGAACGCAGCTAAAGCGGCGGGTGTGAACGAAATTTTCATCCATGCATTCACCGACGGACGTGATTCGTCACCCACAGGTGGACGCGAGTATTTGAAGATTTGCGAAAAGGAGCTGAAGCAAAGTGGCGCGCAAATCGTGACAATTGTCGGCCGATATTTTGCGATGGATCGCGATAATCGTTGGGATCGAACGAAAAAGGCGTGGGAGGCTGTCGTTCTCGGACGCGGTGAATCTTCCCAACTGTCGCCTTCGGACGCGTTGGATCGGCAATATGGACTCGGCAAAACCGACGAGTTCATGCCGCCGCTTGTTTTCGGGCACGCAAATGAGCAGCGGATTCGCGACGGCGACACGGTTTTGTTCTTTAATTTCCGTTCGGACCGTGCCCGGCAACTCTCGCAAGCATTTTTAATCAAGGATTTTAAGGGCTTTGATCGCGAGGTCTGTCCACAAGTTCATTTTGTTACGCTGACGCAATACGATGTCACGTATCCGTCGCCTTACATTTTTGCTCCCCAGCAATTGAGTCACATCCTGGGTGAAGTTGTGAGCGCCGTTGGTAAATCGCAATTGCGCATTGCCGAGACCGAGAAATACCCACACGTCACTTATTTCTTTAACGGAGGAATTGAGCGCCCTTTTGCAGGCGAGGACCGCAAGATTGTGCCATCGCCAAAAGTTGCGACCTACGATTTGCAGCCAGAGATGAGCGCACGGCTTGTCACTGACGAGGTGCTCGCGCGAATGGCAAGTCACGACCTGATCGTTCTTAATTTCGCTAACGCCGACATGGTTGGGCACACCGGCGTCGTTGCTGCCGGAATCAAAGCTGTTGAAACAGTCGACGAATGCGTCGCGCGAATTGTGCCGGCGCTTCTCGAGCTTGGCGGCAAGTGTCTCGTCACTGCGGACCATGGGAATTGCGAACAAATGCGCAATCCCGATGGTTCACCCAACACCGCGCATACCACCAACCTGGTCCATTGCATTTACGTCGCGCACGACGCGGCGCGATTTCGTTGCCAGGACGGTATCCTCGCAGATGTGGCTCCAACGTTATTATTTCTGTTGGGAATGCCCAAGCCCGCTGAAATGACCGGACGAAATTTGCTCGTTCCGATCTCGGAAGATTAGCGACTTCTTAATTAAGCGAGCGGGGAGTCGCAGTCTCCGCGCGAGCACTCGTTACTGCCGCGTCCATTCCGCTAAATCCCGCGCCCAATAAGTGACGATGATGTTGGCGCCGGCGCGTTTGAGAGAGGTCATGATTTCGAGAACGGCCGCGCGTTCATCGACAATTCCTTTTTCCGCCGCGGCTTTGACCATCGCGTATTCGCCACTCACGTGGTAAACGGCAGTCGGCTTGCCGAATCGCTCTCGTACCCGCCACAAAATATCGATGTACGGCAGGGCCGGTTTGATCATTAAGATGTCGGCCCCTTCGGCAACGTCCAGGGCGACTTCGCGCAGCGCCTCATCGGCATTGGCGCAGTCCATTTGATAAGAACGGCGATCGCCAAATTGCGGCGGACTTTCCGCGGCATCGCGAAACGGTCCATAAAAAGCCGACGCAAATTTCGCCGCGTGACTCATGATGCCGGTTTCTTGAAAACCGTTAACGTCGAGCGCTTCGCGAATTGCCCTAATGCGGCCATCCATCATGTCGCTCGGTGCCACCATGTCGGCGCCGGCTTTCGCGTGCGAAAGCGCTGTCTTTACCAAAAGATCGACAGTCTCATCATTCAGAACGTGAAAATGATCGCCGTCGATGCGGGTGACGCCGCAATGGCCGTGGCTCATATATTCGCACAAACAAACGTCGGTGATGGCGACGAGATCGGGGCATTTTGTTTTGATCGCGCGGAGCGCCTTTTGGACGATGCCGTTTTCTGCGTAAGCACCGCTGGCTTGTTCGTCTTTTTCTGCCGGAATTCCGAAAAGCAGAATCGCTTGCAGTCCTGAATCCTGAGCGCGGTGCGCTTCATCGACAATTTCCTTCAGCGAAAATTGGAAGACACCGGGCATGCTCGCGATCGCCCGACGTTTCTCCAATTTTTCGCTGACAAAGAGCGGCAAAACAAAATCGTGCGCGCTTAATTGGGTTTCACGCACGAGATTGCGGATGGCTGGTGAACTTCGCAATCGGCGAGGTCGATTAACCAATTTTCTCACAAACCGGAGGCTACTTGTTGCGGTGAAACGTCGCAAGCTTGACGGGGCGCAGGCTTCGCGGTAGCGCGTGCTGTGCGGGCACGCCTTCCTTCAATGAACCGCGCGACAAACTATCTGTTGATCGATATCAGCAACTCGTTCACGAAACTTGCTTTCGCTTCGAGAGCGCGAATCGGCCGGCCAAGCCGGATTGCAACGAGCAAGCTTACGAGCGCGTATCTCCGGCGCTTCCTGAAGGGCCGCAAGATCGATGCGTTTGTTGTGTCTTCGGTCGTGCCGAAGAAAAACCGCGTCGTGAAAATGGCTGCGGGAAAAATAAAAACACTGTGGCTGGGTTCACAATTAAAGCTCGGCGTTGGGATAGACTATCCAGCGCCCAAGACGATCGGCGCCGACCGTCTGGCGAATGCAGCAGCAGTCGCCGCGCTCTATGGTTGCCCCGCGATCGTGGTCGATTTCGGCACGGCTGTGACCTTTGACATTATCTCGCATCAAAAAAAGTATATTGGGGGCGTGATCGCGCCGGGTTTGGAGGCGATGACAAATTTTCTTTATCAACGCACGGCGCTGTTGCCGAAGCTCTCTCTAAGAGAACCGCGCCGGGCGATCGGAAGGTCGACGATCGACGCGATGATGGCCGGCGCGGTATTTGGTTATCGCGGCTTGGTTCGCGAAGTTATTTCACGGATTGCAGCCGAAAAATTTTCGCGCGGCGAAGTTCACATTGTGGCCACGGGTGGTTACGCAAAGCTAATCGCGGCGCGATTGAATGAGATCGAGGCGGTCCATCCCAATCTCACGTTGGAAGGTCTGCGCATCGTGGCAAATCTTAACATCCTGAAAGATGCGTGAAGTAGCTTGAAATCAGGCGAATTTGCAGCGACCTGGTAGGCTCTAATCTCGTGGGAGTCAGCAACAGAGATCGGGGGCGAAATTAGTCCGATTCCAAGGTGCGGTTTGTGCTATTATGGGCATCTGAAGCGGGCTGGAATTTCTGCAAAATTTTAGGCTTGTCATCGGTCGCGAGCAAAGGTTGTATGCATACTGGAATGAAGATTCGGAAAATCGCGGTGATCGCCGTTTTAGT
Organism: Spartobacteria bacterium; assembly: GCA_003167365.1. GTDB lineage: Bacteria > Verrucomicrobiota > Verrucomicrobiia > Chthoniobacterales > UBA10450 > Palsa-1382. The sequence continues at coordinate 189,826 of PMTM01000008.1, forward strand.
GTTCAGTTCTTTCGCGGCAAATAATGTTGCCCCTTCCAAGGCGGAACTCGAGGCGATGTACGACAAGGCCTTTCGCGAGTTTGACGCAAATAATTATTCGGAAGCGCTAATCAATCTTGACGCGATTGATGCCCGCCAACCGGATTTGGCTGAGTCGCAGAATTTGCGGGGCGTCATTTTAATGCGGCAGGGCATTTACGACAAAGCCGAGACCGCTTTGATGGAAGCGCTGCGGATCGATCCAAAGTTTTGGAACGCGCGTTTTAACCTCGCCGAGGTTCCGTTTCTCAAGAAGGACTGGGCCGAGGCCCGTAAACGTTTCCAAGATCTTCTGTCGAGCAACGCTTCCGAACTAGAGGGCGACGCCTCACAGCTTATTCAGTACAAGATTCTCCTGACCTACTTGCTCGAGGGCAAAGAGAACATGGTCGATTCGATCCTGGCCAAGTTTGAGCTTTCTCCCGATACGCCGGCTGTTCATTACGCAAACGCGGCCATCGCGCTCCAACGCAAGAACCCGAAGGAGGCAAAAGATTGGATGGCGGCGGCGGAAAAGAACTTTTCACCCCAGCTGAACAAGCTGTTTGTTGAATCGCTCTACGAAGTGGGTTGGCTGGAAAAACCGGCTGGCCAAACGCGCGCGGCGCTGGAACTAACGACTGCGGCGGAACGTTCGGCAAAAACAAAAGCCTTTGCGCGTTCCAGATTTGAGGAAGCTCAGAAAGCGTTTCAACAACGCGACCTCGAGACAGCGCGCAAATTCGTTGATGAGGCGGATGCGGCGGATCCAAATCAGCCGGCCATGCTCAATCTGCGTGGCGAAATTTTGATGGAGCAAAAGGAATTTGACCAAGCGGAAGCAGCATTTAAAGCGGCATCCAAGGCGGATCCGAAGTTCCGCGAAGCACAATATAATCTGGCGCAAATTCCGTTTAAGAAAAAAGATTATGCCCAAGCCCGAAGCCGCTTCGAGACTCTCTTTAGTCAAACTCCGGGCGGAGACAAAAACCAGGCTGCGCAGCTAATTAAGTTCAAGATTTACATGACGCTTTTGCTCGAAGGCAAAGAAAGCCGCGCGCAGAAGATGATGGAGCAATTCCAATTCACCGGCGATACGCCGGCCCTCTACTACGCTCAGGCGGCTTGGGAGTTTAAACACAACAATCCCAACAAGGCGACCGATTGGATCGCATCGGCCAAGAAGATTTACTCGCCTGCGCTCAACGTCATTTTCATAGACTCGTTTTACGACCTGGGCTGGCAGGAAAGTCCAGCGATCGCAGCGGCACCGGCATCGGAAGCCGCTGCCGTTATGTCCTCGGCCCAAACAGAAAGCGGTCCCGCGATCGAGCCGAGCCCGATTCCTGCCGTCGCTGTGGCTAAAACTAAACCGGCAAGGGAATCGACAAACGAATCTCTGGCTTCTGTCTTGCCCGCGGTGAGTCCGGCGATTGCCGGGATGGAAGCGACAACGACTCAGTCGACCGCTGCCGGAACTCCCGCAAGACCGGAAGATGTGCCTGCAATTCCGGCTCCGGCCCTGTCGCCAACCGTGGAGACTCAGGTGGCTGTGCCGGCGTCTTCGGTTATCGCCTCGGTTGCTAGCGCGGCGGCATCTGCTAATCCGGCGACAGTTCTGGCTCCGTCGCGCGTTCGTGAATGGTCGCAGCCAACCCTTGGAGAAAGGCTCGATCGGCTGGCTGATCCGCAGACGCTGTTCGTAGGCGGCTTACTCTTGGCGGGGATCGTTTTGTTGCTATGGGTGGTTGTGCCTGAAGTGCGCCGACGTGCCGTCCAATTTGTTCTGTTCCGGCGTGCAGCCCCGGCGACTGGTCTGCGAATCGACGAGATTACGCAAGCATCTTCAGACAAACCATTGACGTTGAGCAATCGGCTTACCGGAGGTCCGCGCCAAGTTTCGCTAAAATTGAAAGCGTCGGAACCCTCCTTGCGCCCAACGGTACTGCCAGTGGGTAAATCGGGCCGCGTGTTTGGCGAAAGCGCAGGAAATTTGATTACGGCAGATGAGGAGCCCGAAGTCGTGATGAGGCCAGCTCAAGAAACCGGATTGGAATCTGTTGGTCCCATAGTTGAGCAGACACATTTGCCAGCAATGACGGAAGTGCCGATCATGCAAGAGGCAACAGAATGGGCCAGTCCACCGACGTCCATGCCGCCTGCCGATATTGTGGAACCGGTCTTTGCACAAAGCTCGCCTATCGTTGAACCGGAAATCGAACCGGTCGGACAGGGCCAACCGATTCCTTACCAGACACCCATCTCTCCTGAACCCGTGGTTGAGGTCACTAGACCTGAGCCACCACCGCAACCAATGTTCGTCCCGGAGGTCGCGACTCGCGCTACCGGCACGCTTCGTCAAACTGTTTCGCAAACAACCACCATTGCAACCATGCCTGAACCGATCCAAATCCCAACCGCTCCGTTAATCAGAACTCCCGCCGCCGGTGGCGCGCCACAACCTGCTGGCGCCATGCAGACGGCTGTCCAGCTCACCTTCTCTTTCGAGATCGCCTCGATGCAGCTTACGCCGGCGTTTAAGATGGGCGCATTACAATTGCGGCCTACTTCGAAGATCGTCACCATGCGTCTGGCTCCTTCGCAGCAGCCGACGCCGGCGATGAACCTCCAAGTCAACTTCGAGATCGCGAAAATTCAGCCGTCCGGAGGAGGTCTCGGCAGTATTCGGCTCACGCCTTCGCAACAGCAGCGACCAACGGCCGTTGGCTCGCCGTCGTTTAATGTCGCGGGATTGCAGCTCGTCTCTAATTTTGAATCGGCGCCGCTTCAAATTACCCCATCGCAATCGGGACAAGCCTCGGTCTTGGTTACCGGTGCATTCCAGATCGCGACCGTAGAGTTCTCGCCGTCGTTTGAGATCGCTTCAATCATCTTAAATTCGACTTCGAAAAACATCTCAGTGCAATTACCGGGCGGCGTGGCCGAGGGTGGCGCCCCGATGTTCGAGATCGCTAACTTGCAGATTGCTGGCACGGGCGATATCGGGCTGATGCAGGTCCATGCGGTCGGTCAGAAGCGCGCGTAAACAACCGAGAACAAACTCATTAGCTTCGAGCGCGAACGGGCTACTGTTCGCGCTCGTTCTTTTTTGATTACTAACGCCGGACGAAGTGCCGGCGATTGAGAGACCGCAACTGTTTTGGCAGAAACTCGCCGTCGCGACGAATCAGCTTTCCGTCAAAGGAGATTTCTCCGCCACCGTAGTCCGGGCGCTGAATGCTCACCATGTCCCAGTGCACTTGGCTTCGATTCCCATTATCCGCCTCCTCATAGGCCTGGCCCGGCGTAAAATGAAAGGAACCAGCGATCTTTTCATCGAAAAGAATGTCGCGCATCGGCTCCAGGATGTAGGGATTGAACCCGAGAGAGAATTCACCGATATAGCGAGCGCCCGCATCTGAATCTAGAATCTTGTTCAGCTTCTCTGTCTGGTTGCTGGTGGCATCAACAATCTTTCCGTCGCGAAACTCCAGACGAATTCCGTCGAAGCCAGTGCTCTGATAAATCGTCGGCGCGTTAAAGCTAACGTGGCCTTGGACGGAGTTCTTCACTGGACAACTGAAGACTTCGCCATCGGGAATGTTGCGATCTCCTCCGCAAATTACCGCTGGAATTCCCTTGATGCTAAAGCGCAAATCAGTTCCTGGTCCCTTTACTTCAACGCGGTCTGTTTTTTCCATCAACGCCTTGAGCGCGTTCATGCCGGGCTGAAGCTTGCGATAATCCAGCGTGCACACGTCGAAGTAAAAGTTCTCAAAAGCCTCTGTGCTCATTCCAGCGAGCTGCGCCATTGATGGAGTCGGCCATCGGAGCACGACCCATTTTGTTTTTTTCACTCTTTGATCTTGCACCGGGCGCATTTTTTTCGCGACCAACTGCATCTGGTTCACCGGCACATCAGAAAGCTCGGTGATATTGTTGCTCCCGCGCAGCGCAATGTAGGCATCCATCTTTTTCATTCGCGCCAGCTCATGCCGTGCGATGAGATTCAACTGTTGATCCGAAGCCTTGAGCGCCATCTCGCGATTAATCTGCGCGCGCTGGACCTGCACGAACGGAATGGCGCCTGCCTTCCGCACAGCGCGAATGAGCGCGATTGTCATCTCATCAGGCGTATCGAAGGCCTCGATCAAAACGTGCTCATTGCGTTTAAGTCTCGTCGAGTACTCGACAAGAAGTGTCGCGAGTTTTTCAAAACGGGCGTCGTGCATAGGACGTTATAATTCCATTAGCTGTGCGGGATGCAACTAGCTTGAAGCGGAGCTAATTCCCCTTGGTCAACCTCGCGGCAAATGCACCGTCGAAGCTATCTCGGAATGGAAAACAGTGTTTCTGCCGCTCCAGTCGAAGCATCGACAAGTTCGCTAGCGTCTCTTGTACGACCTCTTCATTCTCCTCAGGTTCGAGACTGCATGTGCTGTAAACCAGAATTCCTCCTTGCTTCAATAGCGGCGAGACAACGCGCAAGATCGAGATCTGTTGCTTGTGCATTCGACTAAAGTCATTAGGTCTCAATCGCCAGCGTACGTCTACTCGCCGCCGCATGGCGCCAGTGTTGGTGCATGGGGCGTCCAGCAGAATGCGATCGAACAGGCCGCGGGACATGATCTCGCTCGGTACGCCATCGCGGACCCAGTCACAACAAACAGTCCGGACAATTCCAACATCAAGGCGTGCGATATTCTCTTGAAGAACGTCAATGCGTTTTGGGTCGCGGTCGCATGCAACGATCAAACCCCGGTTTTGCATCATCTCGGCCAAATAAGCCGTCTTTCCGCCGGGCGCGGCGCAAGCGTCGAGAATTTTTTCTCCCGGTCGCGGATCGAGAAGCTTGCACGGCAGCGCCGTACTTGGGTCCTGAATGTAGCAGTGGCCGCGCTTCAGAGCTTCATGTGGCAGAGCGTTGAACGTTACAAAATCGGAACGGGGCGATACAGGCTGCGACTCCGGATAAATCTGAAGGAACTGTTCGAGTTGGATTCTTAATCGATTGATGCGCCCGTAAATTGGTGGCGGCCGGTTGTTCCACGCGCAGAGCGCTTTCGTCGCCTCCCGTCCGAAGTTCCTCTCCCAGCGCGAGATCAAGAATTCCGGATGAGATGTCCGGACCTGGAGCGGCTGCGTGTTCGCTTGCGACAGTAATTCATCGCCGCTTCGCAATGCCGTGCGAAGAATTCCGTTTATTAGTGGACGGCCCCGCTTTGGTGCGAGTTCGACTGTTTCATAGACGGCCGCGTGCTCGGGAGTGCTCAGAATGAACAGCTGGTAAAAACCAAGGCGAAGAATGTCGCGAAGCTCGACATTCACGTGCGAAGTGCGGAGGCAACCGATCCAGAAATCAAGCAACGTTAGATTACGTAAGACGCCATAGAACAGCTCCAGCGCGAAGGCACGATCGAAAGCGGCGAAGACCGTCTCGCCGATAACTTTCGAGATAACGGAGTCCGCAAATTGTTTTTCCGTGCGCCATGTTCGCAGTGCCGCAAGCGCGGCTCGGCGGGCAGAAAGCTGCGCCATAACTATCGGCGGGAAAGTTAGCGCGGAGTTACGCTCGAGCGTCCGATAGAGTGATACCGGAAGCCGAGCTGCCCCATCGTTTCAGGATTGAACATATTCCGGCCATCGAAAATGATCGGCGTAGTCATCTTTTCTTTAATCACGGAAAGATCGACATTGGCAAACTCCGTCCATTCGGTCGCGATGATCAACGCTTCCGCACCTTCGGTCGCTTCAATCGCAGATGAGGCGAACTTTACTCCGGCGATCGCCTTCACTTCGCGCGCCTTTTCCATTCCCTTCGGATCGTAAGCTGTAACTTGCGCGCCTTCGCGTAACATGTCCGCCACCAGATCAATCGCGACGGATGAACGAATATCGTCAGTATCGGGCTTAAACGTCAGGCCCCACACCGCGATCTTCTTCTCGCGCAAAACCCAAAGCGTTTCGCGGATAGTCTTAAGAAAACGCTCCTTTTGCGCGCCGTTTATCTGCTGCACTTCTTTCAATAAATTGAATGGAACGCCGAGTTGTTCGCTGATCGTGATGAAAGCGGCAATGTCCTTTGGAAAACACGAGCCACCGTAGCCGATGCCGGCATTGAGGAAATTGCGGCCGATGCGCCGGTCCATGCCGATGCCGTCCGCAACTTTCTCGACATTGGCGCCGCTCGCTTCGCAAATCGCGGAGACGGCGTTGATATAAGAAATCTTGAGAGCGAGAAACGAATTTGCCGCGTGCTTGATCAACTCCGCGCTGTTGATGTCGGTGACGAGAATGGGCGCCATGAACGGTTCGTAAACCTTTTTCATGAGGTCGATGGCGTGTTCGCTCTGCGCTCCGATGACAATGCGGTCGGGATGCATCAAGTCGGCGATGGCGCAACCTTCGCGCAAGAACTCGGGATTGCTGACCACATCAAACTTCGCGCCGTGGCGATTGTACCGTTTGATCGACTCGGCTACTTTTTCTCCGGTCTTAACCGGCACTGTGCTTTTGTCGACGATTACGCGATAGTCGGTAAGAACGCCGGCAATTTCCCGCGCGACTTTCTCGATAAAGCTAAGATCGACATCGCCGTTCGGCTGTTGCGGAGTCGGGACGGCGATGAAAACGATTTGTGAGTTATTAACAGCCTCTTGAACGCTGCCGGTAAAACTCAAGCGATGGGCGGAAACGTTGCGGTGAATTACTTCCTCCAGCCCGGGTTCGAAAATTGGCACTTTGCCGGCCTGTAATGCTTCGACTTTTCGCAGATCGTTATCGACGCAGATTACATTATGGCCGACGTCGGCAAAACAAGCGCCGGTGACAAGACCGACATACCCAGAGCCAATGATAGAGAGATCCATCTCGATATAAGAAGTGCGGCGACTTTAGTCGCAGAGAAGCAACCAAAGAGCCACAGTCAAAGGACGCAAGCCGTTTTGCGGGGTCTTTCTCATGGGCTTTGCCCGGCGCCGCCGGGATCCATATTCAAATCGAACCCGAGTTTGGGAAACGCCTTCAGGGTGAAGGTAAGGAGCACTCCGTATTCTTTCACGCCGCCGTTGTCTTGAATGATGGCCCCGATCGAGGCGACCCAACTTGTTAGGTCACGATAAACTGAATAGCGCTGCTGCTCGAGAATTCGGGTTGTAGCTTCGTACTGTTCCTGAATTCCCAGACCCCAGTTCTCATCAAACCGATAATATCCGCCCACCACGAACAGGCTGCTGTTGTCGAAGAACGGATTGTCGTTTAAGTAGCGATGTCCAACGTTAAGTTGGAGATTCGCGACCGGCTGAAAGACAATGTTCGTGTCCACTTCCGTGAATCCTTTGTCGAAAGCAGGCACTTGCGAGTTGATGACAAGACTCGCCCATGGGACTGGCGTGAACGTAAGCGTATTAAATAAATTTGAATAAGGCGTTCGATCGTATGGATTGTCGAAGTTAACATCAACGTAGGTATCGAGCTCGAGCCAGCTTACGGTCAGGTCATCCCGCCGAGTTTGCAGGCGATTGCGAACGCCGACGCGCCAAATGGTCCAGTTATCAATCGAGTCGATGGAAGTAAACTGCGGGAAGTCGATCGGACGAAGTTGAGTGGACGGTTCAAACCGATCGAACTGCAAAATCGCGGCTGGGTCCAATCCGTTACTCCAAACGTAAGAAAAATTTGTGAAAGGTTGTATGACATGGCGCAGGCCATCGAGACCGAATGCGCTATCTTGAACATCCTCCCATTCGCGTGACAGCTTGAATGAAGCCTCAATGCCGGCGTTCAGAACGGTGCGATATCCTCCGCCACCGTCTATTATCGGTGTGGCGGACGTCGGGTCAGGCAGCAGGAAATTCGGAATCAAAGGGTTGTCGTTGGGGGGGAAAATCGTTTTTCCCAAGTCGCGTGTTTCGCCGTAATAAGTTTCCCGAAAACCGACTCGGGGCACGACCGAAAGCCATCCGAAGTAGGTATTTGGATAAAGGAGCTGGTGGAATGTATCGAGACGAATAGTTCCATAATCTTCAAACCCTGACCCACTGGCGAAATTTCGCCGCAAATCGGCAACGCTGGTTTCGCCTTCGTAAAAAATCGGACCTCCGAAAAGTGCGTGTCGTTTAATGTCCAGAGCCACTTCGGGTAAACGCTCGGTTTGTTCGAAAAAGCTATTGGCTTGGAAGCGCGTATCCACAGTGAGTGTATAAAACGGGTCTGACTTTGTTACCGCGACCACGTTGTCGGGCACAGGATCGAAGCGGAACTCGTTTTGATAGAAATCCTGCATGACGAATGCGTCGCTCAGTTTTGTGATGTTGACGATTCCGTAGATGTCGCTCGTGAAGTTCGTTTGGTCTTCCAGGCTGGCGCGGTATCGCCCGGTGGGGACGGAGCCGCGAGGCAGCGACGTTTGATTCAACAACGGATTTTGATCCTGAATGTAATAGGTCTTCAGGCTCGCCCAACTGCTGTCGTCTTTTCCGTAATTCGTGTTTGCCTCGAATCCAATGGCCGGGCCCCGCCGCGTGCGATAATCAAGGCGAAGACGTCCCTTAATTTTATCGGTGATCGGAAAAGTCACCAGAGTGAGGAGCGACGGTCCCCAGGAGCTCAGAAAGGCGGGAGAAATCGCAAAGCTGAACGAGTCGTCGAGAGATTGATACATGTATGGCCACCACAAGATTGGAACGTCTCCCACGTAGAAGGTTACGTTTTGGAAAATGACATGATCTTGTTCATAAACCCGAACGGTTCGCGCACGAAAATAAAAATCGGGTTTCGATGAATCATGCGTCGTGAAGGTTCCATTTTGCACCAGGTAACCGTTCTTAGAGATAGAGGTGACAGTATCGCCTCCAGCAAGATAAGGATCATATTCCGTGCGCATCTCAGTCGAGTGAATCTCCTTCGTGTCGATGTTGTAAACGCCGTGATCGGAAAGATAGAGTCGGATGTCTCGATAGATGCGCACATGTCCTTCCAGCGTTATATCGTGGGTCGCGGAATTGTATCGCGCGTAGTCGGCGTAGATGTCTGTATCGCCGATGTGAATCGCGACATTGTCTCGCGCCGTAGCAATTCCATTCTCGTAATTAGTCTCTCCCGTCGAAGTGATTTCCACCGGGAGATGGTCCGGCGTGTCGGTTGCTGCACCAGCCCAGCCGATTGCCAGAAGCAAGCTAACAATTGAGATAACCGGCTTTCGCATGGGCGGACGCCGAAGGTAGCGAAGAGCGGGCCTCTTGCAAAGCCAAAAGCCTGGGAGCGTTCCTTGGCGGCATCTCGGTTAACAATAGTTTTTCAGTTTTTCACGGTTAAACGCAGGCCCGCGATTTGTTGATTCAAGCCGCAATCTAAAATAATCGCATCCTCAGCGCGGACCTTAACTGGGGCACCAATAGGTATTCTTAGGCCCGCTTCCGAGGCGCTATGCAAGAGCGGTGGAAGCTGTTGCGTGCGCAAGACCAGAGCTCCCGTGATAACCTGCCAGATGCCGCTGGCTCCAACGCTCTCGCCAAGCGCTGGTTTGGGCGAATAAATCATGGCTTTTGGCGCGGCTTGCAAAACGGCTGCGCGTTCCGCCGCATCGACAAATGTTCCGTTCGCGCTGCTAATGATCACGCCAGTCTCTGGTTTCGCCAATTCCGAGAGAACCTTGGTTGCGCATTCCGTGGCGGCCTTCCGCACGCAGAAATTGCTTCCGGGTTGGATTTGATCGATCGCGATCGAACCCTCACGGCCAAGAAGGATCGCACCCGCTCCTTCGCTCAGGACGGTTCCGCGAGCGGATTTCCGAAAAGGCTCGATCGGCGGCTCGGAGCGAACAAGCCGCCACTTGCGATACGCGTCGCAAAGGACCCAGTCTGCTTCCTCCGCGCCAACAATGAGGCAGTAATCGAGAGTATCACTCCGCAGCAAATCATCGGCCATTTGTATGGCCAATACACCCACTGCACCGTCGCCAACTAGAGTATAGCTAGCGCCCGTCACTCCCAGGATTGCCGCGAGATGGCTCGCCGGCGCATTAAAAACGGTCTCAGGAAAAAGAAGGGGACTCGCTGAGTCGGCGCCTGTCTCCACGATGTCGTGATAAAAGCGTTTTGTGTAAGTAACGCCGCCGTTTGCAACCGCAAAAATGAGCGCGATTCGCTCCGCCATCCGGCCATCGATCGTTAATCCTGCATCGGCTAGTGCGGCCAATCCCGCCGCGACTGCGAATCGCGAGATTGCGCTGGCTCGTCGCAGGCGGGGATGCGCGGGGAGACCGGCCAGTGCATCGTCAGGAACGCGAAATGCCGAATAGTTTCTTTGTCCGAATGGGCCGGCAATCGTTTGGGGAGCCGCTTCTTCGCCGCGCAACAAGCGTTGCCATACCGCGTCGAGCCCGCTCCCGAGCGGAGTCACCCATTCCATGCCAGCAATGCGCAAACTCATACGTCGACCTTTCGTACCAGGATCGAAGCGTTTGTTCCGCCGAACCCAAACGAGTTTGAAAGGGCTGTTCTCAACGGCGCTGCTCGCGTTTCGTTTGCCACAATATTGAGATCGATATCCTCCTCTCCGTTCCGAAAATTGATGTTCGCCGGCAGGAATTGGTGCTCCAGCGCGAGAAGGCATACGACCGCCTCTATTGCACCGGCCGCGCCCAATGTATGGCCCATCATGCCTTTCGTTGAACTGAGCGGCACGCGCCCAAATAATTCGCCAATTGCTTTCCCTTCAGCTGCGTCGTTGAAGGGCGTGGCCGTGCCATGGGCGTTGATGTAATCCACCTCTTGCGCTCGGATGCCCGCGCTCTGTAGCGCGCCTTCCATTGCCCGTCGTGCTCCAACGCCGGATGGATCGGGTTGAGTAAGGTGGTGATTGTCCGTCGAAATCCCATATCCGATGATCTCGCCTAGAATGTTGGCACCCCGAGATCGAGCGGCGTCCAAGTTTTCCAGTAAGAGAACGGCGGCGCCTTCACCCAGCACCATGCCAGTGCGGTCTCGATCAAACGGCCGGCATTTTTCGGACGTCGAAGCCTGAAGCGAGTCGAAACCAACAAAAACCAATTCCGAGATTGCGTCGTATCCACCGGTCAGCACTCGTTGATAACGTCCCGATTGAATGCATGTAAAAGCGTGGCCAATCGCGTTCGATCCGGAAGCACAGGCGTTGGCAATCACCTGGCACGGCGCCGAAATTCCGAAAGCCTCCTGCGCGTCAATCACCGGTTTTTGCGGCGGATAATTCGCAAGCCAGCCGGGGGAGTGCCGCGCCGTATCGTGTCGATGCAATGAGCGGTAGTAACTTTCGCCGTAGGACATTCCGCCGCTTGTCGTTCCAATCACGGTGAGTTCCGGCTTGAATTCACGATTGCTCTCAAGCGCCTCTTCGAGAACGGCGATCATCATGTGGGCAGTGCGATGCAGACGCTGGGTGCGGCGTCCTCGTGCGCGCACGCCACGCAGGAACTCGTCAGGCACCCGTCCCGCGGTCTTGCATCGGCACTGCTCGACTGAGAACGTGGTGACCGGCGTGATGCAGTCACGCGCCATTTGCAGGGAACGAAGGGTCTCTTCGAGTCCGAGTCCAAGAGGGCTGACGATTCCGGCCGCCACAATAGCGACGCGAGGCTTGCGGTTTTTCCCGTTTGAAACGTTAAATCTCAAATCTTTGGTCTCCTGATTTTCTCGATTCCTGTTGCTTTCTCAAGCGAAGCCCCCTACTAATTATGCCCAAACGGAAACGGAAGCTCGGGAGTTGGTGGATTGTCAGTTGAGTTTATTCAGTGGCGATTTGAAATCCGATAAGCGGGAACAGTGACCTAGCGGCGTTTCTAGAATAAACTCAATGGGAAATAAATTATACGTTGGGAATCTTCCCTTCAACACGACCGAAAACGAGCTGCAGGAGCTTTTCGCGCAAGCGGGAGCCGTTCAAGAGGTAATGCTCATGCAAGACAAGTTCACAGGCAAATCGCGCGGCTTTGCGTTCGTTACCATGGGCTCCGACCAGGATGCGCAAAACGCGATCTCAAAATTAAATGGCCACACCATGGACAATCGTGCTCTCACGGTTAACGAGGCGCGTCCTCGTGAATCGCGGCCTCCCGGTGGCGGTGGCGGTGGCGATC
>PMTM01000021.1 GCA_003167365.1 Spartobacteria bacterium
CTGACTTCAGATGACATATACAAGAGTGCTTTAGACGGAACTGGAAATAGGCGGGCGCGCGGCCTGCTTCGAATACAATTATGCGTTCTCGCTTCGCGCTAATCAGTTATTGGATTCTGTTTATCATTGCTCCGCTATGGCTATTTTTGCTGTGGCGCGGCTTGACTGCATCCGCAGGATTGATTTCTGTGCCGCTCTTCTTAGTCCTCATGGCTATCGGAGAACGCGGGTTCCGAGTTTGGAAGCGGATTTGGAGAACTCAGTGATTGCGCCGAATCAATCGCTGCACCAGTCGACTGGTGTTGCCTCCGATTGGGTATGGTTTTTAGAGGCTGGCTCGAATCAATTACGCTCGCTACCTTGTGGCAATGTTTTGGCGCGCTCTGCGTATCATTGCCATCTGGATTGCGTTCATGAGCGGAACGCTCTCCATAGCCAAAGATTTCTATTTCGCTTATTTAGCGAGCGCGGATCGGCCAGTCCCTCCGCACAGCCTGCTAGCCATCCTAGGTCATCTGTCACTTGCTGCTTTTGTTCTGTCCGGGCTAACAGCATGGATTTTGGAGAATCAACGGTTTCGAGATTGCCAAAAACAACGCACGAAAAAGCCGGTTTTTGTCGCCCGGCGCAAGATTCTCGAACTCGAAAAAAGGGGCAAAGCAATGAAAGCTAAGCTTGTGAAGAATAAATTGTTCATTCCTTCAAGCCGCAAGATCGAGAGATTACGAGAAGAGTTTGAAGAGGCACTCGAAACCTACATGGGCCCGCATGAAAGAGCTGAACTCCTTAGCGCCGCTACAACTAGAATAGATGACACTGAAAGGTCTGGCCACATGCTCGATTTTACAGATAAGAAAATGGAGCTTTTCGACAAGCTTCACCCCTTAGTTCGCTTAATAAACATTGCCTCTCAAAGGATAGATAACTTAAGAGATTGATTCATCCAAGTTTCGCAAAAGCATCTTCAAATTTAGCGTCCTCTTTCCGGCGCATGTAGTCCTCTGTGATTTCCACGACCCGTTCTAAATCCCATCGCTCCAATTCAACGCCTGCTGCGACCGCTGGCGTAGTTCCAAGGGTCTTGTGCATCCTTACGAAGTTATAAACGCCGAGCGTGACGGCTACGGCCAGCTTGTGAATCTCTAGGTCTTTGGAATATCCGAGGCCCTTACGCTGATAGCGTTTCAATTCTTGGCGCACCGTTAGAAACGCGCGCTCGATGTGCGAAGTCGTGAGCCTGCCTAAGTCCGGCGAGCCTATCACTGCTTCACGTTTCGCTGTTTTCATTTTGCGTACACCCTCGTTTTTACCGAATTGTGCCAGCGTTCCGTCCAGCAGCCTTACGCTCGCCGAATATCTTTGTTTCCATTCCGTAAGAATATCCTTCATAGCCAAAGGCTCCCCGAATCATAGAAGGATATGCCGGGAAATTGTCAGTAGCGATTTGCACCGGCCCTTTTACACGCGACCGCACATCTTCAACGAACCAGCGGCCAGTCGTGTATTTGCGCGAACCGATCTTGTGCGAAAAGAGCAGCTTAGTGTCCGCGTCGATAGCGGCCCACAGCCAGAAGTCGCCCTTGCCCTGTTCTGGCTCAATCATGCGGCCAGCGTGACAACCGACAAACTGCCATTGCTCATCCATCTCGATGCGCTGGCAAGGCAAGTCGCGGAAGTTCTTGTCCATGTAATCTAGGAACGCTTCGCCGGTTTCACGGATTACGCGCGTGATCGTATTAGTTCCTGTCCGGAACATTCGGGCGACCGCCTCTATGGGCGCGCCTTCACACAACGCGGCTAGGACTAAAGCCTGTTTCTCCTTGGAAAGTCGTTTGTTCGCCATAACTTCGGAATCTTGTGCTTGACAGTTCCGGAAGTCAATATTAATCTTTCCGGAAATAAGATAATTATATGTCCGAATATCTAGAGTTGTTTCCCGTTCCGGAGGTGGGAATCGCTATAAGCGAAGATCAGGCCGACCTGGTGACTCAAGTTGAGGAAGGGCAATTCTCCGAGGCCAAAGGCAGACACATCAGCCCATCGAAACTCAGTCGCACTGTCTCGGCTTTCGCGAACACAGATGGTGGCGATCTCTACATCGGGATTAGCGAGCAAATTCTTGGAGGGAACGTAAAGAAACGTCTTTGGGATGGATTTCCGGACGCGGAAGCGGCCAATGGACACCTGCAATGCTTCGAAAAGCATTTACCGCTTGGAAAAGATTTCCAGCACGAACTCTTCCGATGCCCTAATCACCACGGACTCGTTTTGCACGTTCAGGTCAGCCGGACTCAGAACATTGTCAAAGCCTCTGACGGTATACCCTACATTCGTCGCAGCGCCCAAAATTTGCCGCAAACCACGCCGGATGAACTGAAGCGGTTAGAGTTTATTAAAGGCGTCAGCTCCTTCGAGGGCAATACGGTCAATGCACCAAAAGAACTCATTACCGAATCGGCCATTATTAATGATTTCCTTAAATATGTAGTCCCAAACGCAGAGGCGGAAATTTGGTTGAAGAAGCAGGCACTTATCTCCAACGAAATGCCGACAGTAGCGGGGCTTTTACTCTTCTCGGAAGAGCCCCAAGCGCAGATACCAAAACGATGCGGTATAAAGGTCTATCGCTACGAGACGCAGGAAGCGGAGGGCTTCCGCGATGTCCTAACTTTTATTCCAATCACTGTCGAGGGATGCCTCTATGAACAAATTAAGAAGGCCGTCCAAGTTACCATTGAAGAAACAGAAAAGATTCCGCACATGGGTCCTACCGGGCTGGAAAAGATTACTTATCCTCACGAGACGCTTCACGAAATCATCACAAACGCCGTTATCCATAGGGACTACAGCATAGCGGATGATGTCCACGTTAGGATTTTCGACAATCGCATCGAGATACAAAGCCCCGGACGATTGCCAGCGCACGTTACAATAAAAAATATTCGGAAGGAACGTTTCGCTAGAAACGGCGCTATCGTCAGACTTCTAAACAAGTTTCCAAATCCGCCAAACAGAGATGTCGGCGAAGGGCTAAATACCGCCTTTGAAAAGATGACCCAGCTCGGCCTTAAAGAACCCCAGATTGAAGAACTCGACAGCGATTTGCTAGTGACCATTCGACATGAACCGCTGGCATCTCCGGAACAGACCATCAAGAACTACTTAGAGAATCATGACACGATCAAAAATAAAGTAGCTCGCGACATAACCCACATAAGGGATAGCGACAAAATGAAGAGAATTTTGAGCAAGATGGCAGACAGCGACGAAATTGAGGCAGTTCCCGGTGCGAAATTCGGCGGAATGAAGTACCGCAAAAAACAGAAATAATTTAGCGCGGAGTGCTTTTTTCTTCTTTCGCTAGGCGTTCTTTAGCCTCGCGCAGCTTGCGCTTTAGATCTTCCGAACCGAGCAATTCTTCACCGTTCACCGGCTCGCTGTCGGTCAGCTTCTCAACATTCCTTACTGCTTCTTCGTTTTCGTCGCGCTCAGGCACGCAGTACGAAACAGCCAAAGATGACGAATTGCAAATGCTGACCTCAACCTGAGTGATGACTGTGACTGTTACTCTTTGGGGTCGGGGTCGGAGTGGGCATTTTTTTGGCTGACTTATCCAGCAAAGTTTGCGAGGCCGTTGCGGAAGGAGTGGGACTGGAGCCCCCTAATTTGTGAGGCGGCCCTTTAATCGGATATCTTTGCGGCGTGGGAGAGGGCGTCGGATTACGATTGATTGACGTGGGAGCATCGCTCCCATTCTTCGACCAATATGCCGAGCAATTGTTGTAGCAAATGTTTCGACTTTTGTCCGTTTTGTTGTGGGCATCGCACCAATTATAACATTGTAGTTCGCCCTGCGACGTGGTGATCTTTTCTCTCGCCGTAGAGATAGGTAAAGTCCAAATCGCGCACAGCACCCCAGCTGAAATAAACAAGGCTGCAAACCAAGGGCGAACGCTGCTTTTGAAAGTTTTCATGAGTCGGTCTAACAAGCCGGATGTTGGATGTCAATGATACTGGGGGCAGGGAGTCTAAAAACCATACCCAATCGGAGGCAACACCGACCAGTTTTACATGACATATATTGTCTGATGTCATGGAGTTAACACGGCCGGACACTCAGGCTGCGCGATTTGCGTTTCTCTCGCCTGCCGCGGTAGTTATCGCTGGAATGTCCCGGGATCAACGCAATGAGCTTTCGGCCAAGGAGCCGGCCACGGGCGTCGAATGGGATTCCTACTTCGATTTACGCTGGCGGATCCTGCGAAAACCCTGGAATCAGCCTCATGGCAGCGAGCGAGATTCTCTCGAAGACAAGAGCTTCCACCTCATGATTCAAGCTGCCGCCGTCACCTTGGCCGTGGGTCGATTGCATCTGAATAGCCCGGAAGAGGCCCAGGTGCGCTATATGGCTGTCGATCCGGCGCATCAGGGGTCCGGACTGGGTAGAAAGATACTCCAAGCACTGGAAAACCGGGCTCGGTCTCAAGGAGTTAAGCGGATTGTGCTTAACTCCCGGGCAAACGCGGTTGGGTTTTACGCTCGTCAGGGCTACGAAACCATCGGTCCGGGCGAAACTCTATTCGGCGAAATCCAACACACGAAGATGTGTAAGGATCCGACACCCCCTTCTGTCGACAAGAAATCTGGGTAAATCGCTTGTCTTCAATAGATGCGCGAGTTGTTACGCGATTAACGTTTCGGTATTTCTGGGCCGCGGAAGGGCGAAGACTTACGCGAGCGGTCGGACAGAACTGACCATCGGCGCCAGGCTGGCCAAGCCAAACTCTTCGTGGATCAGCTGGGCAGCCCTTTCCACATCTGTTTCCTCGATCACGACAGCGATCTTGATTTCCGAGGTTGAGATTAAGTGGATATTAATCCCGGCCTTGCCCAGGCATTGGAACATGCGCGAGGCGACCCCGGAATGGGACCGCATGCCGATCCCGACGACGCTTAGCTTGGCCACGCCGCTCTTTGCGATCAATCCGGCTGCCTTAGTCTCTTTTACCACCGGGGCGAGTAACTCCTGGGCCGCAGCCAGGTCGTTTTCGTGAATCGTGAACGAAATGTCGGTCGTTCCGTGTTCGGAAACACTCTGCACAATCATGTCGACAATGATGTTGCCGTCCGCGATCACGGAGAAAATCCGTCCGGCGATTCCCGGTTCGTCGCGCACGTCGTCAACGGTGAGCTTGGCCTGGTTGCGATCGACACTGATCCCGCGAATCACGACGTCCTCCATGCTCGCGGTTTCTTCCTTGGCAAGAGTGCCGGCGTTGAGGTTCAGGCTCGATCTGACCTCGAAGTCGACGCCGAACTTCTTGGCGAACTCGACCGCGCGCGATTGCATCACTTTCGAGCCGGCCCCAGCCATCTCGAGTAATTCGTCGTAGGAAACTTCGTCCAGTTTTTTCGCGTCGGAAACAATCCGCGGGTCGCAAGTGAACACGCCGTCGACATCGGTAAAAATCTGGCACGCGTCGGCGTTTAGCACGCCAGCGAGTGCGATGGCGCTCAAATCGGAGCCGCCGCGGCCGAGCGTTGTCGTTTCGCCTTCGGGCGTCTGCCCTTGAAATCCGGCGACGATGACAATGTAATCTTCGGCCAATAGCGCCTGGATCTGTTTCGCGCTGATGTTCGCAATCTTCGCCTTGGTGTGGACGCGGTCCGTCAAAATTCCTGCTTGCGCGCCGGTGACTGAAATCGCTTTCGCGCCGAGAGCATTCACCGCCATCGCCGTCAAAGCGCTGGCCGCGTTCTCGCCAGTGGCCAAGAGAATATCCAACTCGCGCTTGGTCGGACTGGGCGAAACATCGTGCGCAAGTTTGATTAGTTGGTCGGTCTCGCCCGCCATCGCCGAAATCACCGCGACGACGCGACATCCTTCGCGTTGCGTTTCAATCAGTCGCGCCGCGACGTTTCGGATGCGTTCGGGATTGCCCACCGAAGTTCCGCCGTATTTTTGGACGATCAGGCGCATTTAGGCCGGGATGGTTTTCGTCTAAATATTGCCGCTGTCAATTGAGGGTCACGCAACTCAGAGAGCGATTGCGCGTCGAACAGCTTCAGGATTCGCCGCCACCGGTGCAAGATCGACAACATCTTTTGCAACTGCATCGGGGTCTTTCAGTCCGTGTCCGGTCACAGTGCAGATGATGCGGCTGCCGGGCGGGATTTTCTCGAATGAATACGCGCCGTCCTTCGAATCGCAGCTCTTGAAAAATCCGGCGATGGAAGCGGCACTCGCCGGCTCAACAAAGATACCTTCGTTCCGGGCAAGCCAACGCTGTGCATCAAGAATCTCCTCGTCGGTTACCACATCGACAGCGCCGTGTGATTCGTCGATCGCGGCGCGAGCTTGTTTCCAACTCGCTGGATTCCCGATGCGTATGGCCGAAGCGATTGTCTCCGGTTTCTCGACGACACGGTTGTGAAAGATGGGTGCCGCGCCGGCGGCTTGAAAACCAATCATCGCGGGCAGCTTTGTCGATCTTCTACTCCCGTGATATTCGCGATAGCCGGCCCAGTACGCAGTGAGATTTCCCGCGTTGCCCAGAGGCAATAGTTGCAGATCGGGCGCATCTCCCAAAAGATCGACAATCTCGAATGCTGCTGTTTTTTGTCCGGCGATACGATCCGGATTGATTGAGTTCACAATCGCGAAGTCATTGTCTTCGCCAATCTCGCGCACAACGCGGAGCGCGTCGTCGAAGTTGCCATCAATCGCGACGATTTTTGCGCCGTAGGCAACTGCCTGCAGCAATTTGCCCCGCGCGATTTTTCCCGCGGGCAGAACGACCACGCACGAAATTCCCGCGCGCGCAGCGTACGCCGCCGCGGAGGCGGATGTGTTTCCGGTCGATGCGCAAATCAACGCGCGCGTGTTGCGTTCGACCGCTTTTGAAACCGCGACCGTCATCCCGCGATCTTTGAACGAGCCGGTCGGGTTGACGCCTTCGTTTTTGATAAAAACTTCGCAGTCGCGTCCGACCTTTTTACTTAGGCGCGCGGAGGACAGAAGCGGCGTATTTCCCTCACCCAGCGAAATGATCGGCGTGCTTTCCGAGACCGGGAGAAAAGCACGATAGCGCGCGATTACTCCCCTGCTCTGCTCCAGATTTGGTTCGTTGATCGACATTTGGAAAGGCCTTGGCCAAGGGTGGCTGAATCTTTTTCCTTTAGCAACGCGCCGTCGCGGCTATTCATACAAGGTCGACATCGTATGCCAGCGCTAAGCAAAGAAGACAAACTTCGCCTCCTTACCACGCTCCTCGAAAGCCGCCACGCGGATTTACGCGAGCAGAATTTGAATCGCCAGGGCAAAGGCCACTTCCACGTCTCCGGGATGGGACACGAAGCGCTCGCGGGCATTTCGATGCAGATGGAGCCGGACGATTACATCGTCCCGTATTATCGTGATCGCGGTCTTGTTCTTGGCCGTGGCCTAACAACGCGACAATTGGCGCTCGAGTATTTCGCAAAGCGCGATACTGGGAGCGGCGGGCGCATGATGCCGTCGCATTACAGCGACGCGAACCTGCACATTTGGAGCGTGCCGACGCCGACCGGTTCACAGCTGTTACCCGCGTGCGGGATGGCCTGGGGCATGAAGCTCGACGGCAAAAAGAATTTCGTCGTCACTACAGTGGGCGATGCGGCTACGCGACAGGGCGATTTTTTTGAGGCGGTTTGTTTTGCGAAGGAAAAGAAGCTGCCGGTCTTGTTTGTCGTTGAAGACAACGCTTATGGGATCAGCAGTCCGACCCGAAAAATTAATCCCCTCGCTCTCGATGTATTGCAGCCGAGCGACTGGCACCACATCGAAGGTCAGCAGGTCCAGGAAATTTACGATGCCGTGTCCGAGGCGATCGGCAAAATCCGCGCTGGCAACGGCCCGGTTTTTTTCTGGGTCAAGATGGAACGTCTCTCTAGTCACACCAGCTCCGACGATCAGAAACTTTATCGCAGCGCCGAAGAACTCGAAGCTTTGGATAAAGGCGATCCGCTGAAATGCTGGAAGGATCAGTTGATCGCAGATGGTGTCATCACCGCGGAAGATTTTGCCAAGCTCGACAACGAGATCAAGGAACGCATTCGTCAGGAATATGCCGAAGCGGAGAAAGCGGAAGATCCCTCGGCGGATGAAGTCCAGGCAAATGTCACCGCACCGCTGCCGGAACTCGCTGATGAAATTTTGCCTCCGGGAAAATATCGGATCGGCGATACGGTGAATAAAACGTTACGCGCCGGCCTGGAAAAGGATCCGCGGCGCGTAATTTTCGGGGAAGATGTCGAGGACCCGAAAGGCGGTGTTTTTCGACTCACGCAAAAGCTTTCGACCGAATTTCCGAAACAAGTTTTCAATTCGCCGCTGGCCGAATCGACCATTCTCGGCGTTGCTTGCGGCCTCGCCGCTTATGGGAAGCGCCCGGTCTTTGAATTGCAGTTCATCGATTTTATTTATCCGGGTCTCAACCAGCTTGTCACCAACATCGCGGCATTGCGCTGGCGCTCATTCGGGAACTGGAAATGTCCGGCAGTGTTCTACGCGCCTTACGGAGCGTATTTGCCCGGCGGAAGTTTGTGGCACAGCCAGGCCAATGAATCTGTCTTCGCGCATTATCCCGGCCTCTACGTCGTCGTTCCGAGCACACCCGAAGACGCTGCCGGTTTGCTTTGGACCGCGATGCATTGCGAAGACCCGGTCCTTTTTCTCATCCCGAAGCACATGTTTTGGGCGGAACGCGAATCTGCCGAACCGATTCGGGCAGTCCCGTTAGGTCGTGCGCGCACTCATCGCAGCGGTTCCGATCTCACGCTGGTCGCGTGGGGCAACACAGTCGAGAAATCTTTGGAAGCGCTCGCCACGATCCCTAATGAAACCAGCGTCGAGTTGATCGATCTCCGCTCCATTGTGCCGTGGGACAAAGCGGCCATCGAAGAATCGGTGCGCAAAACCGGTCGACTCGTGATCGTGCAAGAAGACACGGAAAATTGCAGCGTCGGTCAGATGATCATCACGCACATCGCATCGCAGCCGGACCTTTGGAACGCGATGATTAGCCCGCCGATTCTGGTCAGCAAGGGCAACGTCATGATCGGTTACAATCCGATCTATGAATACGCGGCCTTGCCGGACGTTGAGCGGATCGTGGCTGCAATTCGGAAATCGGTTTCGACCAAAGGTGAACACAGAGTTGTAGCCGGGGTCGGTGACCCCGGCCGCACGAGCGTGATGGTTGAATCAGCGAAGCCGGGGTCACCGACCCCGGCTACAGCGAAGATCGAGATGAGCAAACAGCATATGCAAAGCATCACCGTGCCGATGATGGGCGAAGGTATTCGCGCCGCGAAAATAGTTTCGTTACTCAAAAAACCGGGCGACCCGATCGCGCACGACGATGCGCTCTGCGAAGTCGAAACCGATAAGGCAGTTTATCCAATCGAATCATCTTTCGCCGGGATAATGGGCGAGTGGAAAACCAAGGTCGGCGACACAGTCGAGATTGGTCGGGAGCTCGGCACGATTCTTACCGGCGAAACCGTGCAAACTGTAGCCGGGGTCGTCGACCCCGGCCGTACGGAATCGAGTTCCCACTTACCGGAGTCGACGACTCCGGCTACAGCCACGATCGAGCCCGCGCTCTCGGCCACGATCACACGCAAACTCAGCCGCGTTATTCCCGCCAATTTGCAAATCGATGCCCGCTGGAACTCGATTCGCAAAGCGCGGGACTCAGCGAAAAAGAAAAACGGAAAGAACGCGCCCTCTCCTTCAGTCATGATCGCGTGGGCGGTTGTGCGCGCGATGGAAAATCACGCACCCTTCCGCCGTCTTGCCCTTGACGACGATCGCATTGTCGAAAATAGCGATTTCGATCTCGGCATGGCCGTCGCACTCGCTGGCGACCGGCTCGCCACCGCCGTTATCACGGCCGCAAACAAAAAATCATGGCCGGAGTTCGTAAAAGTTTACACCGCCGCCGTCGAAGCCACGCGCACCGGTCGCGTTGATGCGATGAACGCACCGGTCGTCATCAGCAGCCTCGGCGCATTCGGCGTGCGCGCAGCCGCGCCGATCGTCGTTCCGCCGTCGGTCGGAACTTTGTTTGTCGGCACAGCTCATCGTGAGATCCTTCTAAACGGAAAGAAAGATGAGACGGCTGAAGTCATCACGCTCTCGCTCACGTTCGATCATCGCGTCGTCAACGGCGCCGGCGCAGCCAACTTCGTCCACGACGTTAAGGAACAAATCGAGAGCTTCAAGATTCCAACTGCAAGCAAGCGTGAAGTTGCTAAGCCCGGGGCATAGACACGCTCGTTTCATCCGCGCGTTTTTGCGCGGCAAGCCGCGCTGGTGCCGATTTTCGGAAAATTACCCACACACCGGCAAGCACGAGACATGCGCCGAGCAGCGACCAAAGCGGGAATTTTTCGCCGCCGAATAACCAACCGAGCATGACCGCGCCAGGTGGAGTAATCAGCGAGATGGTTTGTAGATTCGTCGCTGACATTTGCGGCAACAACCAATAGAGAAGAATGAAGGTCAGCGCCGAGCCGATAACGGCGAGGTAGAGCAAACAGAAGATCGACATCGTGCTCCAGTGGAAGCGCATCGGGCTTCCTTCAACGATTCTTCCGATGATGAGCAACGGTACCGTGCCGAAGACCATTTGCCACGCTGCGATCATGGCCGGGCCAAGTTGGAGCGGGCGTTGTTTGAGCAGGACATTGGAGAAGGCCGCGCCGGCTGCGCCGACCACGATTCCGAGTCCACCCCAGAACGCCAGCATTCCACTGAAATTGAGCAGACGCGCGCAAATCACGGCGACGCCGGCGAGCGCGAGAAACGCACCGGCGACCCGTTGCCAGCGCAGCGGCTCGGCCGGCAGCATCCAATGGGCGAACACCATTCCGAAGATAGGTATCGTCGCCTGCAGCACTGCGGCCAGACCGGACGACACGTGCAGCTCGCCCCAGAATAGCAACCCGTAGTTCACGGCGAACATGAGCACTCCGGTCGACGCCAGAATCAGGTATTCGGCGCGAGAGCGCGGCAGCAATCGCGCTCGCCCGACCGAGACCGCGAGCAACACGAGTATCGCGACGGCGAAACGGATGGCCGCGTAAGAAATCGGTGGGAGATCGCGCAACCCGATCTTAATCGCCAGCCAGGTCGAGCTCCAAACGACACAAAGCGTGAGAAAGGCCGCGACGATCGCGACGCGCTTCTGACCCGGCATCGCTTACCAGCGCATCAGTGCCCCGTTGGTGCAACCGCTTTTAAATTTTACAGAAGATTTTGATTGCGGGTTACGCGGCTGTCCGTTAAACCTCCGCCGTCCAATAACTTCACCAAAAGATTCCTATGATCTCAATGATTCAACTTCTGCCTAATTCCCTGCTGGCTCTCTTGCCGATGAACGCGCTCCTCGCGCAGACATCTGACTTCGACACGCCCGCTACTCACGCGCCGGGCCCGATCTTCTGGATCATTTACTGCGTCGTAGTGATCCTAATGATCGCGGCGATCTGGAAAATGTTCAGCAAAGCCGGGCAACCTGGCTGGGCTGCAATCATTCCGATCTACAATATTTATGTGATGTGTAAGATCGCCGGGCGCCCGGGTTGGTGGGTGCTCTTGATGTTCATACCGCTGGTGAATTTCATCATCATCATCATTCTCTGCATTGATCTGGCGAAAAGTTTCGGCAAGGGAGCAGGGTTCGGAATCGGGTTGCTCTTGCTGCCATTTATTTTTTACCCGGTCTTGGGTTTCGGAAGTGCACAATATCAAGGTGCTTCGGCTGGAGCGCCTGGCGCTTAACAGTTAAGACGAATCACTTCGCCCATTTGGGCGGGCGCTTTTCGTTGAAGGCCGCGATCCCTTCGCGGGCTTCGTCGGACTCGCGCGCCTTCATGTGATATTTTAGCGCAAGGTCGACATCTTCTTTTACGGACGACGACCAAAGTTCCTGGATCAATCTCTTGGTTTGCGCGAGCGCACCAGGCGCGCCTTGCAAAACTGATTGCGCGAATTTTTCCGCTTCGTTCATGACTTGATCGGGTGCGACTACACGATTGACCAAACCGATTTCGCGCGCTCGCTCCGCATCGATTAACTCGGAGCCGAACAGCAATTCGCGAATCTCGCGTTCGCGAACCTGCCGGCGCAGGAAGGTCATGACCAGTCCAGCCACCAATCCGCGCCGCACTTCCGGGTAACCGATCTTCGTTCTCACGGCCGCGACGACGAAGTCACACGCCGACATGATGCCGGCTCCGCCCGCCACCGCCGCGCCGTGGACCGCGGCGATGGTGATGAGCCGCGTCTGATTAATGGCGATCAAAGTCTTTGCCACCATCTCCGCGGTCGCGTGAGCCTTCTTTTCATCAGCCGCTTCCTTCAAGTCCAAGCCGGTGCAAAAAGCCTGCCCAGCGCCGCGTAAAATCAAAATACGCTGCTGTTCGTCGCCGGCGGTGGCGTCAATCGCGGCAATCAATTCGGTAAGCAATTCAATCGTGAGCGCGTTACGGCGCTCAGGACGATTCAACGTCAACGTCGTGATCTGGGGACTTTGCTTTTCGATCAGAACGATGGACATAAAGATGATCTTGATTTCCGTTGATTGCAGCGAGGCAAACGTCGCGCTTCTGGGTTATTCTGTCAGTAACTTTCCCATAATGGAATCCATCAAGCTCATCGAGTGTCCGCGCGACGCGTGGCAGGGACTTAAGCGTCAGATTCCGACCCAGCGAAAGGTGGAATACCTGCGCGGGTTGGTAGCTGCGGGCTTTCGGCATATCGACGTAGCGAGCTTCGTCTCGCCCAAAGCTGTGCCGCAGATGGCCGATAGCGAAGAGATGCTCGAGCAAGTCGGGTCGCTCAAGGACGTTGAAATCATAGGCATTGTCGTTAATGAAAAAGGCGTGGAGCGCGCGATTGCGACCGGGTTGGTCAGCACGCTCGGCTATCCCTGTTCAATCTCGGAGACGTTTCTACTCAGAAACCAGAACCAATCGCCGGAGGAGAACCAGGCCGTGCTGAAAAGGATCAAAGATCGAGCGGACGAAGCCGGACTGGCAATGGTCGCTTACATTTCAATGGCATTCGGTAATCCTTACGGCGATCCGTGGAGCGAAGAGAAAGTCGCGGAGGCCGCGAGAACTATCGCAGGCATGGGCATTAGCACCCTCTCAATCGCGGATACGGTAGGAGCGGCCGAGCCGGAACTGGTTCATCGCGTGCTGGCGGCGGTCTTACGCGACTGCGGTGAATGCGAGATGGGCGTTCACATGCACAGCACGCGCGCGGGAGCAACGCCGAAAGTCCTTGCCGCTTATGACGCAGGGTGCCGGCGTTTCGATGCCGCCATTGGTGGACTTGGCGGTTGTCCCTTTGCGCAAGATGAGCTTGTCGGGAATGTGCCAACGGAAGAAGTTTTGCGTGCGTTGCAGCAGCGCGGGCTGAAGCTGCCGCTGGAGGGCCGACTTTCGGCGGTCGCAGCGATGAATGCCGCAATCACTGACGAATTCTCGGGTGACAAAGCGCGAGGTGATTAAACCTGAATCACGCCGGTGTGAAAGCGCGCCTTCGGCATCGGGCGCGACGTGAATTGTAGCAAGCGCATGAGAACGTTGCGAGTCTCGTGCGGTTGAATGATGGCATCGACCCAACCCCGCGCGGCGCCGTAGCGGATGTCGGTTTGCTCTTCGTAGTTTTGCTTCACTTTGGCGCGAAGCTGTTCGAGATCTTCCTGCGAGGTTTTCTTTTCACTGCGTTCGCTCGCCCGCGCGAGAATGGAGAAGACGGTGTCGGAAGCTTGGGCGGCGCCCATGACGGCGTAACGCGCATTCGGCCACGCCACAATAAAACGCGGATCGTAGGCCTTGCCGCACATGGCGTAATTTCCGGCGCCGAACGATCCACCGACCACGACCGTGATTTTCGGGACAACGGAATTGCTCACGGCGCTTACGAGTTTCGCGCCACTGCGAATGATTCCGCTTTGCTCGGCATCGCGACCGACCATGAAACCGGTGACGTCCTGAAAGAAAACGATCGGCAGTCCGTCTTGATTGCAATCCATGATAAAGCGCGCCGCTTTGTCGGCGCTATCGGCGTAAATCACGCCACCCATTTGGATGCCTTCTTTCTTGGTGCGCACTTGCAAGCGCTGGTTCGCGACAATTCCGACCGGGCGCCCGCCGATTCGCGCATAGGTAGTGACGATAGTTTTGCCGTAGTCGGCTTTGTATTCGTCCATCGAGTTTGCATCGATGATCGATGCCAGCAGGTCGCGCGCGTCGTACTGTTTTTGGCCATCGAAGCTGATCAAATCGTAAACCGCATCCGGACCTTTCGCCGCTCGCGGCAATTTTGCGCTCTTGGATTTCTCAGATGTTTTTGCGGCTTCCGCTTCCGGTAGCAGCGCGACGAGCGAACGAAGTCGCTTCAGACACGACGGGTCGTCCCTCTCATAAAAATCTACGGTGCCACTGACTTCAGCGTGCATCCGAGCGCCGCCCAATTCCTCGGCATCTACAACTTGTCCGATGGCGGCTTTGACGAGGGATGGACCAGCGAGATACAAACCGCTTCCCTCCGTCATTAGAACCTTGTCGCACAAGACTGGAAGATAGGCGCCACCGGCGACACAATTTCCCATGATGGCGGCATATTGCGGAACGCCAGCCGCGGAAATCACGGAGTTGTTTCGAAAAATTCGTCCAAAATCATCTTCATCAGGAAAAATCTCATCCTGCAACGGCAGGAAAACACCGGCAGAATCGACCAGATAGATAATGGGCAGCGAACATTCGAAAGCGATGCGTTGGGCGCGAAGTAATTTTTTTGCGGTCTGCGGAAAGAAGGCGCCTGCTTTAACGGACGCGTCATTGGCAATGATCATGCAGGGAACTCCCGCGACTTCGCCGATCCCCGCGACCGCGCCTGCCGCCGTAATCTTCCCCCACTCTTCGTACATTTTGTAGGCGGCCCAGATTCCGATCTCGAAGAACGCCGCGTCCTTGTCGAGCAAATGACTGATGCGCTCCCGCGCCGGCAAACGCCCCAATTTGCGCTGTCGATCCAATCCGGCTTTGCCGCCGCCTTCACGCAGCACAGCTTCTTGTCTCATGATCCCGACGCAATGATCGCGCAGCGTGACGGTGGTGGAGATCGATGGACGAGACATAGTGCGAAGGACGCTTAATCCGCGACAGCTAGGACTTCAAGCGCGGTTGTAGAGGCGGCTGTCTCAGCCGCAAACGACAACTGGGTTTGCGCTCACCGCGGCGAGCGCCACTACCGCGAAGCCTCAATAAATGTCCATATCAGATCGATATCCTGAATCTCCGCGAATGGAACGCAGGCGAGCGCGGCTTCCGCGTTCTGACTCCGGTCGATTGATTCGCTCTAACGCGACTTTGACAAGCAGCGGAACCGCAGCCAGCGCGCCGACCGAAACAAGGGCAATGGCCGCTGCCTGCCGCACAGGCCTTTTAATCTTGTCGGCCATCAACATACCGAGACCGAGCCCAAAGGCGGCGCGCGTCAGCGTAAGCAGACTATCGAGCGGAATCTGCTCCGGTGTTTTTGGAATGGATATCGGAAGAGACATCGGCTAACTGTTATACGACTCGTTTGAGAAAAGGAAACGGGAAATGTTCGCTGACTTCATGATTCGGCGACTCCGGTTCTTTTCATCGACATGGCCAATCCGATCTACGCGCTTATTCTTGCCGGCGGCAGTGGCGAACGTTTTTGGCCATTGAGCCGACGCTCCCGTCCAAAGCAGCTTCTGCGCCTCATTTCCAAACAGACCCTGCTCGAGGAGACG
Organism: Spartobacteria bacterium; assembly: GCA_003167365.1. Classification (GTDB taxonomy): domain Bacteria; phylum Verrucomicrobiota; class Verrucomicrobiia; order Chthoniobacterales; family UBA10450; genus Palsa-1382. Next base: position 15,843 of record PMTM01000021.1, read on the forward strand.
GTGGCGCGACTGGACGGTTTGGTTCCGCGAGACCGCATTCTTATCCTCACGAATGTAGAACAAGAAGCAGCCGTTCGGGAGTTGCTAGGCGATTTCCCAAAGGAAAACATCGTGGCAGAGCCGGCGAAGCGTGACACTGCCGCGGCGGTCGCGTTGGGCGCCGGCTGGGTCGCGGCGCGCGATCATTCGGCGACAATGCTGGTGCTTCCAGCAGATCACGTGATTGCGGATGGCGCGGCGTTTCGCGAGACGCTTTCAACCGCGGCCAAAGCGGCGGAGGAAACCGGCAGCCTCGTCGCGATCGGGATCAAACCGACCTGGGCTTGTCCCGGTTTTGGTTACATCGAGCAAGGCGACCCGGTTCTCTTGCGAGGGAACGCCGGCAAGATCGCAATCCATCATGTCCTGCGCTTTCGCGAAAAACCGAACGTCGATCTAGCGGAATCGTTTTTGCGCAAGGGAAACTTTCGCTGGAATGCCGGAATGTTTGTCTGGTCAGTGCCCACGGTTTTGAGCGAATTCAATCGGCACACTCCCGAGCTCGCGGACTTCATTTCACAAATTCGTATGCCGGGGAAATTCGAGCAAGTTTTGCGCGAGCATTTCAGCAAATTGCCGCGAATTTCATTTGATTACGCAATTATGGAAAAGGCCGACCGCGTCCTTGTGGTCGAGGCGACCTTCGATTGGGACGATGTTGGAAGCTGGACGGCGGTCGCGCATTATTTCAAGAATGATAAGGAAGGAAATGCGGCGAACTGCTCAATCACGGCGGTCGATTCCACGAACAACATCGTTTTCGATCAGGACGGCGCGACGGTCGCGTTACTCGGAGTTCACAATTTGATTGTCGTCCGCACGCGCGACGCACTCTTGATCTGTCACCGGCACCAGGCAGAAAAGATCAAGGACCTGGTCGGCAAATTGAAGCCGGAGCTGCAATAGTGACGATGAATCCGATCTTGGGAATCGATTTTGGGCGGAGCCGGATCGGCGTGGCCATTTCGGACGAACTTCGGTTTCTGGCGCATCCACTTGAAACAATTCCCGCGGGAAAGAATGCAGTGGACCGAATCGCAGCGATTGTTCGCGAGCGAAAGATCGACGTCGTCGTGGTGGGTGCACCGCGAAACATGGACGGGACGCTTGGAGCGGCGGCGGACGAAACAATGAAGTTTGTCGAAAAATTGCGCGGCGCTGTTTCGTGCAACGTTGTGACATGGGATGAGCGGCTGACGACTGTCGCGGCGAACCGGGCTCTTCGTGAAGCCGGGAAAAAGACGCGCGAGACGCGCGGTTATGTCGATCAAGTGGCGGCGCAAATGATCCTCCAGGGATTTCTCGATCGGCAACAGGAAGCAGCGCACGTTGCAAACCTGCAACAGTAGTTTCGATGCCGGCGCGGCTAAAGTTAATCATTGCCTACAACGGGGCGGGATTGGGCGGGTGGCAAAGCCAAGCGCATCGCAACACTGTCCAGGACCAATTAGAACGCGCCTTCTTCCGCGTCATGGGCGAACGGTTGCGGGTGCATGGGGCGGGCCGCACTGATGCCGGTGTGCATGCGCTCGCGCAATGTGCACACGTCGATCTCGCGGAGCGACGATTGTCTTCAGCGCAATGGGTGCGCGCGCTCAACGCAAATCTCTCGCCGGCGATTCGCGTTTTGCGATGCTCCTATGTTCGGAACGACTTTCACGCGCGCTACTCGGCCAAGGCAAAAGTTTATCGCTATCGAATCTGGTCGGCCCCAATTCTTCCGCCGCTGGAATTCGAGCGAGCGTGGCACGTTGCGACGCCACTTGATCTTACGATGTTGCAAGCCGCTGCGGCGCAGTTCGTTGGCACTCACGATTTTGCCGGTTTCGCGGCCAATCGTGGTAAACCGGAACCGAATACGATTCGCACAATCCATTCCGTGCGCGTTTGGAAGAAAGGACCGTGCATTACCATCGACTTCGAGGGCGATGGTTTTCTTTACAAAATGGTTCGGCTAATGGTGGGCGCGATTGCACAATGCGCGCTTGGACAATCCACGGCTGATGAGCTTGCGGCGCGATTGAATTCGGATCGATCCAACGGCCGGCGTTATGCGGCTCCAGCAGAAGGATTATTTCTTCTGCGTGTACGGTACTGAGGTTGCTTTATAGCTTCACGAGATTTGGGGGTTGGTGAGGGCGTTTCATTGGTGGGAGACCTACTTTTCCAGAAATTATTTAATGAGCCAGACCGGTGCGCCCGTAACTTACGTAAAGCAAAAACGCGGGTTTTTTGCACTTTTTCGGCGCGGCACTGCATGGCTGTTTAGCCAGAAACATTTCCATTTCAAAGTCCTCTCCGGGACCGCAGCCGGTGTGGTCGTTATAGTCTTTTTAGCGGTGGTCTTTCTCTACATCACCCTGCGTAATCATTCTCAGGCCGCGCTACGAGCGCACACGATTGAAGTACTGCGCCTCAGCAGTGTCATTGAAAACGACATCGCCGCACTTGAAAATGGACATCGGGGATTCCTGCTAACCGGCAATCCGTCGTACCTCGAGTTCTTCGATCGACGGAAGGAACTCATCAAGCAACGCGTGGAGAGCTTAACCGCGTTGATTTTGGACAATCCGAAGCAGCGTAAGAGGGTAATGAAGGTTCAGGAGGTCGTGCAAAAATGGATTGAGACAGCCGCGCTGCCCGACACTAACGCTCGCGATCCAAAGAGCGCGATAGCGATTCTAGCGCTGGACGACTCTCAACGGGCGAAATTGGTAAGCTCGGGCAATTCGCTTCTGAATCAGGCCAGAGAGGTTCTGCAATCGCTGCAAGACGAAGAGCAAATCGTCCTTAACCAGCGGATGATCGAACAAGAATGGGCGACACAATCAACCCAAATTTTGGATTTTCTGCCGAAGCTGGAGCGGTCCGTTCTCGAGATGCAGAAAGAAAAGAGAGGTTATCTGCTCACCGGTGATTCCACATTCGTGGAAGGTTATAAGCGGGCCGTGGCTGATTTCTATACCTACAACGGGTATCTCTCCATTTTGGTGGCCAATTCGCCCGCGCAATCTGAATTGCTGGCCGAGGTAAGATCGAGCGTGGAGCGGTGGATCAACACCTCCGCGACTACTGAAATGGAGGCAAAGCGTTCGGGGAAAGATATCAGCAGCCTCGTTTCGGCTGATACCGGCGAGACTTTAATGGCCGATATTCGGCAAATGCTCGCGACTTTCGAGAAAAGCGAGGTCAGCGTTTACGAAGTACGAGCGAGCGCCGCCAGCCACGAGAGAATTGTTAAAACGTCCGCCCTGGCTCTACTCGCATTTCTTGCCGTCGCTCTTCTCGTCTTCTCGAACAGCTTCAGTTTCGTTCTGGTTCGCCGGCAGCTGGTGAAGCTCGAAGGAGTCGAGACCCGCATCCGTTCGATCATTGAAAATATCCTCGATGGAATGATCGCGGTGAATGAAGAAGGCGCCATTTGCTCGATGAATCCGGCGGCGGAAAAAATGTTTGGCTGCCGCGACAACGAAATGGTCGGCCACAGTTTTACCAAGCTCGTGCCTAAAACTTACGCCAGCGAGCTCGACACCAAGCCCGTAGCATGCGCCTGGGAGCAGATCACCAAGCGGACCGGCAGCACCACCCTGGCGGTGGGACGCACGCGAAAGCACGTCACCTTCCCGATCGAAATTTCTCTCAGCGAGATGGAAGTGGATAACGAAAAACTGTACGTCGCGATGGTGCGCGATGTCACGGAGCGCAAACGTTTCGAACAGGAGATCGCGGCCGAGAAAGAAAGTCTCGCCGTTACTCTCCGTTCCATTGGTGACGGGGTTATTACAACCGACATTCAAGGCAAGGTCCTAATGATCAACAACGAGGCCGAGCGCTTGACCGGCTGGCCTTCGAACGAAGCGGTCGGCCAGCCGTTAAAATCGGTCTTCAATATTGCCATCGATCTCGCCGCGCAAGCCCGCGCGCAACGAAGCGGTTACCGCAACGAAGCCCATTCCATCCTGCTAAGCCTGCCCGAAAACGCCACGCTTACCTCTCGCGATTCCGTCGAGCGCATCATTGAGCAGGTGGCGTCGCCCATTCGCGACAGCAAGAATGAAGTCGCGGGCGTAGTCCTTGTTTTCCGTGACATCACCGAGCGGCAACGCAACGAAACCGAGCGGCGCAAGGCCGAAACGCTGGAGCAACTTGGACTTCTCGCCGGCGGCATCGCGCACGATTTCAACAATCTCCTTACCGCAATCATCGGGAACATCTCTCTGGCTTCGTTGCTTCTCCCCGTCGACGACGAGATGACCACGCGGTTGAACGACGCCAAAAACGCTTCAATGCGCGCGCGCGATCTCGCGCAACAGCTCCTCACCTTCGCCCGCGGCGGCGCGCCGATTAAGAAAACGGCTTCTATCGGAAAACTCATTCAGGACACCGTCAGTTTCTCGCTCCGTGGCAGCCACAATCGAAGTGAGTTTCATTTCGGGGCCGATCTCTCTCCGGCCGAAATCGATCCAGGGCAGATTAGTCAGGTCATTGCCAATCTCGTCGTTAACTCCGACCAAGCCATGCCGAACGGCGGATCGTTGCGCGTTAGTTGCGAGAACTTCCGCTACAATTCGGCAACCACGCCCGTGATTCCGGATCTCGCGCCCGGTGATTACATTCGCATCAGCATTCGTGATGAAGGCGTGGGAATACCAGACCAATATCTCAAACGCATATTCGATCCGTATTTTACGACGAAACCAAAAGGAAACGGTCTCGGCCTCGCGACGACCTATTCGATCATCAAGAACCACAACGGTCTTATCACCGTCGAGTCGGAAGTGCATGTGGGATCGACGTTCACGCTTTACCTCCCCGCCTCTGTGCATCAGGAATTGCCCGTCGAAGCGTCCCGGCCCATCACCGAGACAATCACTGGAACCGGCCGTGTTCTCGTGGTGGACGATGAAGAAGCGATTCGGGCCCTGGTCGAATTCACTCTCAACCGGCTCGGTTACAAGGTAACGCAAGCGGCCAGCGCGCTTGAGGGCGTAAACATTTACCGGGAACGATTTGAAGCTGGCGAAAGATTCGACGCCGTGATTCTCGATCTTACACTGCCCGGCGGGATGGGCGGTAAGGAAGCGCTCAAGAAATTGATCGAGATCGATCCGACCGTGAACGCGATCGTTTCCAGCGGTTACGCTACCGACGCTACTATGAGCCGCTATCAGGATTTTGGTTTCCGCGGGGTGATCGCAAAACCTTACGAAGCCGCCGAACTCGGCAAGATTGTCCACGACGTCATTGGCTCCAGTCGCGTCAACGTCCTGGATTATCCGATGCAGGCGGCCGGCTGATCTCGATCTCGCCTTACTCGTCCGCGCTGTCCGCTTTCAAGCGTGGCAATAAGTGCTCCAAAATCGTCGCCACAGATTCATCGACGGTCTGGCGATCCGTCTGCACAATAATCTCGGGATCTTCCGGCGGTTCGTACGGTGCATCGATTCCGGTGAAATCCCGGATCTCGCCGGCGCGCGCTTTTTTGTAGAGGTTCTTTGGATCGCGCGCTTCGCACACCTCCAGCGGCGCTTCCACAAACACCTCCACGAACTCAGCGTTGCCTTCGAGCGCAATCTCTCGCGCGCGGCGCCGGTCCATTAAATATGGCGATATGAACGCTGTGATGACCACGACACCGGAGTCGGCCATCAACTTCGCGACCTCGCTCACGCGGCGAATATTCTCCACGCGATCTTCCGGCGAAAATCCGAGGTTTGAATTCAAGCCGTGGCGAATGTTGTCACCATCGAGCACATAAGTGTTCATAGCACGGCTGAACAATTCCCGTTCCAGTGCTTGCGCGATGGTCGATTTTCCCGCGCCCGATAACCCGGTGAACCAAACGACCGCGCCGCGATGTCCTGTTTGGAGCGCGCGTTGACCCGGTGTGATTTTTCCTCCGGTCCAAGAGATGTTCTTGCTCTTGGCCACGGTGCGATCGGTGTAGATCCCGCCGAAGATCGTGCCCCCGCCGCGAATCTCTCCGTCATCCACGAGCGCGAACCGGCCGAGGTTCGCGATGCGATCGTGATTGTCGAGGACGAGCGGCGCTCGCGTTTGGATCGTGAGCCGGCCGACTTCGTTGCGATCCAACTGCTCATACTTGTCGATCTTGATTTCCAGAGTCGAGGAATCCATCACCTGCTCGATCGACACGACCTGACACTTCACGTCCTGCGTCGCCAACCGGACGGTGTAGGGCGCGCCAACGCGCAGCGGCTCGCGCGCGATCCAAAAAAGATCGGCGCGAAACCTGTTGGTCTCGATCGGCGTTTCCGTTTGGTGCGACGCCACATAACCGCGCTCGACAAAAATCTGTTCCGTCAGCGTGATGCCGATCGAATCTCCCGCGATGGCCACGCCATTTTTTTCTGTATTCCAGCGTTCGATCGTTTGGACCTTGGAAGATTTGTTGGCTGGCGAAAAAATCAGCTCGTCCCCTGCCCTGAGCGTGCCGGTCTCGATTCGTCCGGCGATAATTCGCCGTTCATCGAAGCGATACACGTCTTGCACGCAAAACCGAAATGGAAGATCGACCAGCGACGCGGTCGGTTCGGTTGCGTCTAACGCTTCAAGAACGGTCGGGCCATGATACCATCTCAATGCCTCGCTCTTGTGCGCCACGTTTTCGCCGGACTTCGCCGAAGCTGGAACAAAACAGCGCGCCGTCAGGTCAAGATCGACCAGGAACTTTTGATACTCCGTTTTGATCTCTTGAAATCGTTGCTCCGAAAAATCGACGAGATCCATCTTGTTAACCACCACGATCACCTGCTTGATCCCGAGCAGGGTGAGCAGATACGCGTGCCGGCGGCTTTGCTCACGCACGCCTTCACTCGCGGCGATGACTAAAACGGCGGCGTCGGCGTTCGACGCGCCGGTGATCATATTTTTCAAGAATTCCTTGTGACCGGGCGCATCGATAATTGCATATCGGCGCCGCGACGTTCGAAAAGGAATCTGCGTCGTGTCGATGGTGACGTTTTGCTCCTGTTCCTCGAGCAACGCGTCGAGCACAAATGCAAATTCAAACTCCATTCCCTCCGCCGCGCACGCTTGCTTAATCTGATCGATCTTGCCTTCAGGCAGAGACTCAGTGTCGTGCAAAATGCGGCCAATTAGCGTCGACTTTCCATGGTCGACGTGACCGACGAAAACCACCTTCAAACTTTCTGCGTTGCGTGTCATAAAAAGCCTTTAGCTCGCAGCTTCTGCATCGCATTACGCTCATGATGGTCCTGGGCGCGACCGGCGCGCTCACTCGTGCGCGTGGATTCAAGTTCGGTCACGATTTCATCAATGGTCGTGGCGTTGCTCGTAATCGGTTTGGTGATGGGGCTGCAGCCGAGCGAACGAAAGCGTTGTCCATTCCGTGCGAAATACATCTGTGGAATGGGAATGTTCTCGCGCTGGATGTAGCGCCAGATGTCGACTTCGGTCCAATCGAGCAAAGGTTGGACACGCACATGTTCGCCTTTTGTAGTCGTGGCCGCGAATTGTCCCCAAAATTCCGGTGGCTGATCTTTGTAATCCCATTCAAACTGCGCGTTGCGCGGTGAGAAATATCGCTCTTTCGCGCGCGTTGGATCTTCGTCGCGCCGAATTCCGGTGATGAGTGCGTCCCATTTGTATTCGGCCAGTGCTTGTTGCAACGCGACGGTTTTTAGTTCGTGCGTCACCGTCACCGGATCGTGCGTCTCATAACCGATGCCGCGCGCACGCGCTTCCTCGTTGATCTTGACGATGAGTTTCAGTTGGTAATGCGCCGTCGCCCATTCGCGGAACTCGAGCATCTCCGGAAACTCGTAGGTCGTATCGATGTGCAAGACGGGGAATGGGATTTTCCCGAAAAAAGATTTCAGCGCCAACCAGATGAGAACATTGGAATCCTTTCCCATCGACCAGGGCATGGCGATGTTCTTGAACGAGTGATATGCCTCGCGAAAGATGAAGATGCTTTGGTTCTCGAGTTGATCGAGGTGCGTGCGTGGCGATTCGGTCATCGTAGGTCTTCAGTGACTGGTGGACATCCAACTTAGCCACAGATGCACACAGATTTACACGGATTTTGAAGTTCCCTGCTGCACTTTCTGCCATCTGTGTTTCATCCGTGTCAATCTGTGGCCCGTTTTCTCTTGCAGAGAAGGTCGCGGCTTCTACTGTTCGAACATGGTTGAAAATCGCTCTGCCGCTTACGATTCTAAGATCGAAGGCAACGTGATTTTCACCCGCCTGGATGCGGCCTTGAACTGGATTCGCAAGAATTCGCTCTGGCCCATGCCGATGGGACTCGCCTGTTGCGCAATCGAATTGATGGCGACCGCCGCGTCGCGTTTCGATATTTCCCGGTTCGGCGCCGAAGTGATGCGCTTTTCCCCGCGCCAGTGCGACGTGATGATCGTTGCCGGCACGGTCACTTACAAAATGGCGCTGGCGGTCAAAAGAATTTACGAGCAAATGCCGGAACCGAAATGGGTCATCGCCATGGGTGCGTGCGCGTCCACCGGCGGAATGTATCGCTCCTACGCAGTCTTGCAGGGGATCGATCAATTGCTGCCGGTCGATGTTTACATTTCCGGCTGTCCGCCGCGTCCGGAAGCTCTACTCGCGGGTTTGATGAAGCTTCAGGAAAAAATTTCCGACGAACGTTCGTTTGTTAAGCAAAAGGCTGTGCTGGCAGAGCAACTCGAAGACGCGTTCGTATGACCGGTGGGCAACTGCTTGATTCGCTCAGCAAGCTGTTCGGCACGAAACTTCAGGACAAAACAGAGTTTCGCGGCGAGACCACTTACACAATTTTTCCGCGCGATCTCCGCGAGGTCGCCCAATTCTGCCGCGACGAGCTTTCATTCGACTATTTGATCGACATCACCAGCATCGATAATTTCGGCGAGGAACCGCGCTTCGAAATTGTTTACGAGTTGTATTCGCTGACGCTGGCCGTCCACCTGCGATTGAAACTTCGCATTTCGGAAGAGATCGGCGCAGTCGATACCGTTTCCGATATTTGGCCGACGGCGAATTGGCATGAGCGTGAGATTTACGACATGATGGGTCTCAAGTTCAACGGCCACCCTGATCTGCGCCGCATTCTGATGTGGGACGGCTATCCTTTCTTTCCGCTGCGCAAAGAATTTCCGCTCGAAGGTTTGCCCAGCGAAATGCCCGACGTCGCCTTCACCGAAGCCGCGCCGATGGAAGGCGGCCCGTTCGTAACGACGCCATCGACCGCGACCACAAAAGATCGAGAACCGCGCGCCCGCCGGCCAGATTTATGAATACCGAATTCCGGCGCGATTCCAGTATTAGATCGAAGAACTGCGCCTTTAAAGGTGCAATAATTTGGCCTAATTCTCGTTAGGCTGCGGAAATCGGTGGAGCTGAGGCGGGTTTTCGTGTTTCCGCCATCACGTCGGGCCGGAGATTGTCATCACGCGATCCGAAAAGTCGCGGCTCCTGCTTCGGATACGCGATGCGGCTGTGCAACATGGTCATGAGCGTGAAGCGGAAGCGTTCGGCGATGACTTTCAATTCGCCGAGCGTGAGGTCGCAATCGTCCAACTGTCGGTCGGCAATGCGTTCTTCGATTAATTCATCGACCAGTTGCTCGATTTTTTGCGGAGTTGGTTTTTCCAAACTGCGCGATGCGCTTTCCACCATGTCGGCGAGACTAACGATGGCGCTTTCTTTGGTCTGGGGCTTTGGTCCGTTGTAACGGAAACTTTCTTCGCGCACTTCGGGAATGTCTTCCTCGCGAATGTTCATGATCTTGCCGCCGGCCCGCGCGTCTTCCTGCTGCTGGATGGCGCGCTGGTAAAAATAGTAAACGAGCGAGGTGCCGTGGTGTTCCTGGATGATGTCGATGATCCGCTTATTGAGTTTGTGCTTGAGCGCAAGATCGACACCCTCTTTGACGTGCGCGAGGATGATGAGTGCGCTCATCGTCGGCGCGAGGTCGTCGTGCGGATTGCGCTCGAAATTCATGTTCTCGGTAAAATATTCCGGCTTCACCAGCTTGCCGATATCGTGAAAATAAGCGCAGACGCGGCAAAGCGTCGCGTTCGCTCCGATGCCTTCGCCCGCCGCCTCGGCCAGATTCGCGACGACGAGACTGTGATGATAAGTGCCGGGCGCTTCGATCGTCATTCGGCGCAGCAGCGGATGATTGAGATCGGAAGCTTCGAGCCAGGAAATGTCGGTCGTGACTTGAAATAGATGTTCGAGGATCGGCAGCGCGCCGCCGACCACCATGGCGGTCAGGATTCCATTTCCAATCGCGCAAGCGCTCTGCAGACCGATCATCGGCCAATCGTTGGCCATGGGCGGAAACAAATTGATCGGGCCAATCAAACCAAAGGTGAGCGCAAGCGCCCAGATGGCCAGACCAACCCCGAAACCGGCTCGGACGAGTTTGCTGCGCCGGCGCACCTGAAGCGTGAGATAGACAGCAGTAAATCCACTGATTAACCCGATTACCAGAAGAGGCGCGTCGATTTTTCCAAAGAGAATGCTGCTCCAAAGGCTGACGAAAACCGCGGCGAATAACCCTTGAATGCGGCCGAGTAAAACGCTCAGCACAAGTGGCGCGAAAGCGTAAGGCGCAATCAGAGGGCCAAGCTCGGGCGTGAGAAATTTGAACGTCCCGCTATTGCACAAAACGAGGATCAATTTGGTGAAGGTCAATTGCACCAAAATGACGCCAAAGACCAAAAGGATCCGCGAACTTTGGGAAAATGTTTGCGGCTGATTGATCCAGAGCTGCGTCAGCGCCGTGGCAAAAAACAACAGCGCGATAATGAAATTCTTCGTCGGCTCAGGCTGTTGTCCGCTGAAAATTAGGAAAGCGAGCCCGGCGATGAAAGCGGCAAAGACCAATACTTTGATCAGCGGCGAATACTCGAGGCTGCGGAGCAGCTCGTTGCGCGTTCGCCGGCGCCGCGTCTTGCGTGAAGCCAGACCGCGTCTAATGAGTCGGCTGCGTTTGAAAAAATCTAACATCTCGATCCTACTTTAGTGAGGAATTGTTCGGCGCGCGATGCCGTTGATAAGCGTTAATGATATCTCGAACTAGCTCGTGGCGCACCACATCGCGTTCGTTGAAATAAACGATCGAAATTCCGGGAGTGACTTTCAATGCCTGCAAAGCCTCGATCAAACCGGAACGCTTGTTTGGAGGCAGGTCGATTTGCGTCACGTCGCCAGTCACGACGCATTTGGAATGCGGTCCCATTCGGGTCAGGAACATGAACATCTGTTCCGTCGTCGTGTTCTGCGCTTCATCAAGAATAACGAAGGCATCGCCCAAGGTCCGTCCACGCATATATGCGAGCGGCGCGATCTCAATGGTTTGCCGCGCGATCAACCGCTCCATCTCCTCGGTCTCCAGCATATCGCGCAACGCGTCGTAGAGTGGCCGGAGATAAGGCGTGATCTTTTCCTGGAGATCGCCGGGCAAAAATCCAAGCGCTTCTCCCGCTTCCACGGCCGGCCTCGTCAAAATAATTCGGGCGACCTGTTCTTTCTTTAATGCCGCGACCGCCATCGCCACCGCCAAATAGGTTTTGCCTGTTCCCGCGGGACCGATTCCCAAAACGACATCGTGTTTCTGAATTGCCTCCACATAATCGCGTTGACCCGAAGTTCGCGGGACAATTGGCGGCCGTCGCGACGAAGTCGGAATTTTGACCGAGGCGAGATCGCCCAAGTTTTCCTTGCGCGCCTCGTTGACCGAGCTGAGCGCGTAATTGAATTCGTGTTTGTGGATATCGACGCCCTTCTGCCGCGCTTGTTCCAATTGATCGAACACACGCTCGGCCTTATCGATCTTCGCCGGTTCGCCTTCGAGTTTCACCCAGCCTTCGCGAGTCGTCACTTTCACGCCGAGCGAATCCTCCAGCGTTTTCAAATTCTTGAGATCGTGCGCGTAAAGAGATTCTAACGCGCGCGCACTCTCGAACTGCAAGGTGCGTGTTTCAGTCATTTCGCTCCGAAAACAGAAAGCCGTGCTGGCTCGACAATTTTATACCGCGCTGCCAATGGCAACATCGACATCAACTGGGTTACCTGAACCCGTAAACCAGCGCCCAATGTGTTCGTTCCTCCGGCGATTGCTCAATCTCGACGATGACGAAATAACTGCCCGTCGTCTTTGGAATAATGTGGGCGGCCGCGAAGTGGCCTTTTTCCCAGCTGTCCGGTTGCTCGGCCAGCTTTCCCTCGGCGTCGTAGATATGCACGGAAATTTTCGATCGCTCCACTTCAGTGCCCAGCCAGAACCAATATTCGTTGCCTTTGAATAGCTGCTGCCGCACAGCTTTCTTCTCGCCCACGCCCAAATCGCCGCCCCAGTAATCTTCGCGGACCTGAAAGCCTTCTTTGACGTAAGGCTCCGCGGACTGAAGAGCGAACGATTGCGCGTCGTCAACCGACGCGCCAACTGTCGCGGAGGCGGAAAGCAAAGCGACAATGAGAGTGCGCCTGAATAATTTGAAAGATTTATTCAACGCTTCCATCTATCGCGCCTTTGTTACAATTGCTTCGTCCAAACGAGTCGTAATCTGATTGATTCGTTTAACTGACTCCGCCGAAATACGGGTGTCGCCGACGTCGATCAGCGGCCGAACTTCGACAAGAGCACCCTGAATATCTTGGATAAGCGGCATGTTGTACTCTGGCATGGCCTGGAGCCGCTTTTGAAAGTACGCCAGCAGATCGGGCTGATGCAGCAATTCGGCGCCCTCGGTGGAAAAGCGTTTGGAGACAACGGCGGTCAGCACTTCCGTGCCGCGCAGCCAGCCTCCCAGACTCACCAGTTGCGATAGTTTTTCGTCGTGCACCTCGTTCATCGCGTTCTGCACGCTGTTTTGGGTGCGATCGAGTTCCTGGCGAACATTGTCCCATCGCCGTTTGTCGGCCGCCTCGATAATCGCTTTTGCGTGCGGCGTGATCGAGTTGCCGACACCGATTCCCTTGGCCAGGGCCAGGACCCGTTGCCCGATATCTTTCACGGCCGGCGCATCTTCCGCTTGCACGGCAATGAAGCCATCGGCAATGACAGTTCCAAGAACCAGCGCAATGCGCGGGCGCTCGGTAAAGTTGCCCCCTTTGTCGCTCCGGACGTATTCCCTCCAATTGACCGGGCCAAGTTTGTTTAGCGCTCCGAAGACTTCATTCGGGAGTGGAACGACCACGTCCTCCACTTTCTTCGACAACTGTTTTATGTCGATATGCTGCGGAGCCGGCGCACCCCGAGCGCCGATCGACAAGGCGATCATCGCCACCGCACCAAGTTTTAAATGTCTAGCAAACAGAATCATTGGGAGCTTCGACTGTTGATTTCGCCTTCGTATTCAGGATTAATGGAGCAACTTTAAGCAGAACCTTTGCCGCGCACAATTGCTGAACTCCACATTTTGAAACTTTTGAAAGACATCAACTCTACGGCCTGGCGGCATGGTTGTCGATTTCTCGCATGAATTCGGCCCGACTCGAGCAAATTTTGAAGCGCGCCCCGGCCAAGCGGATTTTGGTCATTGGCGATTTGATGCTAGACGAGTTCGTTTGGGGCAAGGTCGCGCGAATCTCTCCGGAGGCGCCCGTGCCAGTTGTGGAAGTGACCGGCGAATCGTTCTATCCGGGCGGGGCGGCCAACGTCGCGCGCAATCTTCGCGAGTTTATCAAAAATGTGGCCATCGTCGGCATGGTGGGAAAAGATCCAAGCGGCCAGCAGTTGCGCGAGTTGTTGAGCAAAAACAAGATCGACATGTCCAATTCGATCGAGGACGGAAATTTTCAGACCATCGTCAAGACGCGCATCATCGCGCAACACCAGCAAATCGTGCGGGTCGATCGCGAGCAAATTGCCGCGCCTTCGCCAAAACAGACTGCGCAGATCGTTCGAACGGTTCATGAAAAAATTCCCGAAGTCGACGCGATCATCTTCGAAGATTACGGAAAAGGTTTCCTTGGCAGCGAGTTGGTCGCGCAGATTTGTCGCGATGCAAAAGCCGCCGGTAAAATCGTTGCCGCCGATCCTAATCCCCGGCATTTGATCGATTGGCCGGGAGTCACGGTAGCCACGCCGAACCGGGCCGAAGCATTTCAGGCGGCGGGAATTCCGTTGTGCGATTCGGGCGCGTCTCCAAAAGAAGATGTCGATCTTGCGCGGGCCGGGAAAGCGCTGCTCAAGAAATGGGACACGAAGTATCTCCTGATCACGCTTGGCGAACATGGCATGATGCTGTTTCAAAAAAACGAGCCGCCGCATCACATCCCAACCAAGGCGCGCCAGGTTTTCGATGTTTCCGGCGCAGGCGACACTGCGATTGCGCTTTTTACGCTCGCTCTTTGTTGCGACGCGAGTCCAATCGAAGCCGCGGAAATCGCAAATCACGCCAGCGCGGTAGTAATCGGCAAACTTGGCACCGCGACCGTCACTCGCGACGAACTTGTCGCCAGTTTTCGCGAGGACTCAGAGCGTGGCTGACCAATCGTCGCCCACGGTCTTTGTTGATCGCGACGGCACCATCATGGAGGACGCCGACTACTGCTCCGATCCAAAACAGGTCCACGTTTTCGGTGGCGTTCCGGAGGCTTTGCGCGGCTTAAAGGCAAAAGGTTACAAACTCATCGTCATCACCAACCAAAGCGGGATCGGCCGCGGCTTCTTTACTCTCGATCAATACCGCGCAGTCGAAGCGGAAGTCTTGCGTCAAGTCGGGCCGGATTTGATTGGCGCCACCTACTTCTGCCCCGATCCCCCTGGAAAACCCTCGAAATGCCGCAAGCCCGCTCCCGGAATGATTCTTGAGGCAGTGCGTGATCATCACGTTAATCTCGCGCGCTCGTTTTTCATTGGCGACAAAGAAATCGACGCCGAGTGCGGCCACAACGCCGGCGTGCGCACGATTCGCGTTCGTACTGGTTTTGATAAGATGACCGACGGCAGCTGCGCGGACTGGGTGGCGGAAGACGTTGTCGCGGCGGCAAAGATAATTGTGGATCTTAGCAATGAGTAAAGCGGCCGGAATCATTCCTGCGCGTTGGGGCTCCACGCGTTTTCCAGGCAAACCGCTTCATCTGGTTTCCGGCAAACCTCTGCTTCGCCACGTTTGGGAACGCTGTTGTCGCGCGAAGAGATTGGATTCGGTCATTATCGCCACCGACGACATGCGGATTGCCAACGCGGCTTTTGATTGGGGCGCGGAGGTTTCGCTTACATCTTCGCATCATCGCAGCGGCACTGATCGCGTTGCGGAAGTGGCGCAAAAAGCGAAAGAATTTGCGTATATCATTAATATCCAGGGTGATGAACCGCTCGTTGAAGCGAGCCTGATCGACAGACTTGTCGAGACTCTTCGTGCTGACGAAAGGATCGACATCGTCACGGCCGCGCATCCATTTGAAAGCCAAAAAGACGCGAGCTCGCCGCATCAGGTGAAGGTAGTTCTCGATCTTTCCGGAGACGCTCTTTACTTTTCTCGAAGCCCAATCCCCTTTTCCCAGAATCGACGCACAGGCATCAAGATTTTGCGCCATCAGGGCATCTACGGCTTTCGCCGCGAAGCGCTGCTCCAGTTCGTGAAATGGAGACCCTCGCCGCTCGAACAAACTGAATCGCTCGAGCAATTGCGCGCTCTTGAAAATGGTGTAACTGTTCATGTGCTCGTCACAAAACAGGGATCGCCCGGCATCGATACGCCGCAGGATGCAAAAACGCTGGAGCAAAAACTCGCTCGCGCAAAACGGAGAATCTCGCGATGAAATATATTTTCGTCACCGGTGGCGTCGTAAGCTCTTTAGGGAAAGGCCTGGCCGCGGCTTCGCTCGGAACGCTTCTTGAGCTGCGTGGGTTGCGCGTCGTCCTGCAAAAATTCGATCCATACTTGAACGTCGATCCCGGAACGATGAATCCGTTTCAACACGGAGAGGTTTATGTGTTGAACGACGGCGCCGAGACCGATCTCGACCTTGGCCATTACGAGCGTTTCACAAACTGCGTTCTCTCGCGGCACAATAATCTCACCAGCGGTCAGGTTTACGAGAGCGTCATTCTGAAAGAGCGGCGCGGCGATTATCTCGGCAACACCGTTCAGGTGATTCCGCATGTCACCGACGAAATCAAAGCGCGCATTCGTGAGATTTCCGACGAGAGCAAATACGATGTGGTCATCACTGAGATCGGCGGCACGACTGGGGATATTGAAGGACTGCCATTTCTGGAAGCAATCCGGCAATTCATTCTCGAAGTGGGCGCGCAGAACGTGGTGAACGTGCACGTCACGCTCGTCCCTTACATTAAAGCCGCCGGCGAACTGAAAACGAAACCAACGCAGCAAAGCATCGCGAAATTGCGCGAGATCGGTCTGCAGCCTCAAGTGTTGATCTGCCGCTCGCAATTGCCGCTCGATTCCGAGCTACGGCAGAAATTGTCGATGTTCTGTAGCGTTTCACTAAAAGCGGTCATCGAAGCCCGCGATGTCGAGCACACGATCTATGAGCTGCCGCTGATGCTCCATCACGAAGGGCTCGACGGGCTCGTGTGCGAGCTTCTTCACCTCACAACGCCGGAGCCGGATCTTGCCAATTGGCGCCAATTTGTGCAGCGCGTGGTTAATCCGAAGAAGCGCGTTAAGATCGCAGTCGTCGGCAAATACATCGATTTGCAGGACGCTTATAAGAGCATTTACGAATCTCTTACTCACGCCGCAGCCAGCGAAGATTGTCGGATCGACCTGAAACGCATCGATGCGGATTCATTGCACGACGATCTCGATAGCCAGCTACGAGATGTCGCCGGCGTCTTAATTCCTGGAGGATTTGGCGAGCGCGGCGTCGAAGGAAAAATCAAAGCGGCGCGTTTTGCGCGCGAGCACAAAGTTCCCTACCTCGGTCTTTGTCTGGGCATGCAGGTGGCAACGATTGAGTTTGCCCGTAATGTCTGCGGTCTTGAGGAAGCGAACAGCACCGAATTCGATCCCAAAACACCCGATCCAGTCATATCACTTTTGGAAGAACAGAAAGATGTTCACGTCAAAGGCGCGAGCATGCGCCTCGGCACCTGGCCGACCAAAATCGCCAAGGGCACGCTGGCCGAAAAAGTTTATGGAAGCAACGAAGTGCTCGAACGGCATCGTCACCGCTACGAATTCAACATGAAATATCGCGACCGGATGAAAGAGAAGGGTTTTACGATTTCCGGCACTTCGCCCGACGGTGCGCTCGCCGAACTAATCGAGCTGCGCGACCATCCCTATTATGTCGGCTGCCAGTATCACCCCGAATTTCAAAGCAAGCCGAACAAGCCGCATCCGCTTTTCAAAGGCTTTATTCAGGCTTGTCTTGCCCATCAGGCTGCCGGTGCGCCGCGCGCCGCAGCCGATCCATTATCGCAGCCCCGAGTCCAATCTCCGGAACTCGTTCCGCAACGATAAGATCGAGATCGAAGGCATCGAGCTCGCGCAAATAGCGGAATAAATTCGCGGCCGCTTCGCGCAGGTCGCCTCGTTCGCTTAGTCGACGAACTGCAACGAAATGTTTTTCCGATTCGATCGGATTCCAAGCGAGCAAACCAACTTGCTGATTCTGTATCGGCGAAATGGATTTTGCGTTCACGATCAAACGCAGCGGCGTTTTTGGCGCGTAATGCGACGGCAACTGTCCCGGCGCGGAAATTTTTTCCGCGGAACTAATAGCGTCGATCTTGCCGAAGATCGACAACTCCCCATCAGTAATGGGTCCTTGACGCAAGATGTCGATCTTGCCCTCGTGAACCGCGATGATGGTCGATTCAACTCCGTGCATTGTTGGTCCGGCGTCCACAATCAGCGGGATGCGACCATCGAGCTCGTTCATCACGTGTTGCGCGGTCGTTGGACTAACGCGACCAAATCGGTTCGCGCTTGGAGCCGCCAACGGCGAACCGAACTCGCGAATAATTTCGGAGAAAACGGGATGCGCGCTTATTCGGACGGCGACCGTATCTAAACCGGCGGTCACAATTTTAGGAACGATCGAGCGTCGCGGCAAGACTAGCGTGAGAGGACCAGGCCAAAAGCGATCGATCAGTTTCAAAATCGATTCTCTATCTCGCGCCGGAAGTTCGGCAACTTTTTCGAGCCACTCGCGGTCCGGCAAATGAACGATCAATGGATCGAAGCGGGGACGTTCCTTTGCTTCGAAGATTTTCGCGACGGCTTCCGCGTTGAGCGCGTCCGCGGCAAGGCCGTAAACGGTTTCGGTTGGCAAAGCGACGACCTCGCCTTTTTGCAAAAGCACGACGGCACTTTCCGTCGCTTTTGCGCGCTCCTCTGCCGGAGCGATCTCCGTTTTCACTTCGGCGGCGGCTCGGCGAGCACTTTGTCGGTCTGTTTTTTTCGGAAAGCTTCGAGATTTTTGCGAATCTTGTCGTCGTGAAGACCGATAATGCTCGCGGCGAGTAACGCGGCATTCTTCGCGCCAGCCGAGCCAATCGCAAGAGTGCCGACCGGAATTCCACCCGGCATTTGCGCCATCGACAGGAGCGAATCCAAACCTTGAAGCGCTTTCGATTGAATTGGGACTCCGAGCACCGGCAGCCAGGTGTAAGCGGCGATCACTCCCGCCAGATGTGCGGCGCCGCCGGCTGCGGCAACGATTACGCGCAGTCCTCGATCCACCGCTTGGCGTGCAAAATCCGCGGTCGCGTCCGGAGTGCGATGCGCGGAAAGGACGTGATGCTCGTTGGCGATGCCTAGCTCGTTAAGGGTCTCGACGCAGTGGCGCATCGTCTCCCAATCCGACGCGCTGCCCATGATGACGGCGACGAGCGATGAGGATTTCGATTCAGGCATAAAGGAATTGTAGGGCGTTTCTACGAAACGCCAAACACGTCGATCTTCTTTTCAAGCGCGATCTTTGCCCACATATTGCCGGATGTGTGCGGCCAGATCCATCGTGCTGATTGGATTCATGGGCACGGGAAAGTCTTCCGTGGGGAAGATTTTGGAAAACCAAAGCAGTCTTGATCGATTCGATACGGATGAAATGATTTCTTCGAAGTTTAGTATGCCGATCCAGGAGATTTTTTCGAAGTACGGTGAAGAAAAATTTCGCGAGGCGGAAATGGAAGCACTACGATCGCTAGCGGGAAAGCAATCGGCCATCATTGTGACCGGCGGCGGGATCGTGACGAAGGCAGAGAACGTCGACTTGCTCAGAGAACTTGGAACGGTGGTTTGGTTGGATGGGGATTATGAGACGCTCCGGGCTCGCATAGACCGATTGGGCGATCGCCCCCTCTTGCAGACGCCTGACCCGCCAGCCTCGCTCTCGGAATTGTTAGAGGCGCGCAATCCGCTCTACCGTAACGCGGCTGATATCCGAGTGGATATTTCACAGAAAACATCTGAGGAGATTGCAGAATTAATCTTAAGGAACATCCGGAATTTTCCCATCGGCGAATAATGGCAACCATCCTTACAGATGAGATCGGCCACGAGACCTCACGGATCCCGAGCGAACGATTGAAAGCGGGGCTGGTCGATTTCGCACGCGAGATTGGTTTCGATTCGTGTCGGGTTGCGGCCTGCGCTCCCCCGCCCCATTCAGATGAGTTTCGAAATTGGCTCCGTGATGGAGCGGCGGGAGAGATGAGCTACATGGAACGCGGTGAAGAAAAGCGTGGCGATCCTCAGAAAGTCTTGCCCGATGCGCGCTCGATTGTTGTTCTCGCGATGAATTATTGGCAGGGTGTAGAGGGAGGCGCGCCGCCGGCAATCGATGCAACTGCGGCCGGCACGGCCGCCGCTACAGTCGCTGGTGCGAGTGGCCGGGTCGCGCGATATGCCTGGGGCGATGATTACCACGATGTGATCGCAGCCAAGTTGGACAAGATCGACAACTTCCTGCGCGGCTTCGGCGGCATGCAAAAATGTTACGTCGATACCGGGCCGATTTTGGAGCGGGATTACGCCGCGCAGGCCGGCGTCGGCTGGCACGGGAAGAGCACCATGCTAATCGATCCGCGGCTGGGAACCTGGTTTTTCCTTGCGGAAATTCTGACGACACTGGATTTGCCGCCAGATAATTCGCAGCGCGATCGCTGCGGAAAATGCGAGCGTTGTATAACTGCCTGTCCGACGGGCGCAATCACGAGTCCGCATCGATTGGATGCGCGTCGCTGTATTTCTTATCTTACGATCGAGCTGAAAGGCTCCATTCCTGTCGATCTTCGTCCGCTCATCGGAGAGCGCATCTATGGTTGCGATGAATGCCTGGATGCATGTCCCTGGAACCGATTCGCGGAGGTTTCGCGCGAAAGCGCATTCTCCGCACGAGAATCGACAATCGGCATGGCGTTGCGCGATTATCTCGCCCTCGGCGACGCGGAGTTTCGGATAATGTTTCGCAATTCGCCGATCAAGCGAATCAAGCGCCGCGGATTTTTGCGAAACGTTTGCGTAGCGTTGGGGAACGTAGGCGATTTGAATGATTTGCCGGCGTTGGAACGCGCGGCCGTCGATCCGGAGCCGCTTGTTGCCGAGCACGCCAGTTGGGCGATCGGACGAATCCGCGAGAGACGCGATGCAAAAAAAGCTGTTTGAGGTGAATCCAAAAGCATTCCTCGCTGCATCCAATTAAAGACCGTGCGAACGGGATTTGCTTTGCAAAGGTCTAAAGAGCCGTTATTCGTCACCTTCGTTAATCCCCTACCCAAGTTTATATGCATCAGGCCTTAACCACTGACGCCGCGACAGTTGCGGCCGCGCCTTCCTCGCGCAAAAAGCGTTGGTCGCGCAAGAAACGCTACATCATCTTCGGTTCGATCGGCCTTCTGCTGCTTTGGATTATTTCGTCGATTATCTCGAGCAAGCGGGAGAAACCAATCCCGATCACGACAGAGAAGGCCGTGCGCAAGACGATCGTTCAAACAGTTTCGGCGACAGGCAAGGTCCAACCCGAGACTGAAGTGAAAATTTCACCAGAAGTAGCCGGCGAAATTATCGAGCTGCCGGTCGAGGACGGGATGCCGATCAAGAAAGGCGATCTCCTTGTTCGAATCAAACCGGAGTTCTACAAGGCGCAGCTCGACCAGCAGGAAGCCGCGATCAGCTCCGCGAAGGCGATTACTCTCCAGCAAAAGGCGTCGATGACTAAAGCCGAGCAGGATCTCAAGCGGAGTCAGGATCTTTTTAGCAAGAAGATGATCGCGGAGTCTGATTTTACCGCGGCACAAGCGGCCTATGATATGGCAAAAAACACACACGAAAGCTCGCTGCATCAGATCGAGCAAGCGCAGGCAGGCTCGAGCCAGGCGCGAGATTTACTTTTC
The DNA here is from genome assembly GCA_003167365.1 of Spartobacteria bacterium. GTDB lineage: Bacteria > Verrucomicrobiota > Verrucomicrobiia > Chthoniobacterales > UBA10450 > Palsa-1382. Next base: position 37,192 of record PMTM01000021.1, read on the forward strand.
AAGACCACAATTTATTCGCCACTCGAGGGAACAGTCACTGTTTTAAATAGCAAGTTGGGCGAACGCGTGGTGGCGACAAATCAGTTTGCTGGAACGGAAGTAATGCGAGTTGCGGACTTAACGCACATGCAAGCGGTTGTGGACGTAAATGAGAACGACGTCGTTAACGTCAAGCTGGGCGACAAAACCGACATCAAGATCGACGCTTATGGCGACAGAAAATTTAAGGGCACGGTTCAGCAGATTGCCAACACGGGAAAGACTACGGGCGCTGGCACGCAGGAAGAGGTGACCAATTTCGAAGTGAAGATTAGCATCGACGAGCATGACGTTTCGCTGCGTCCAGGTCTCAGCTGCACCGCGGATATCGAGACGAACGTGGTCAAAAACGTGGTGGCAGTGCCGATGCAAAGCGTTACGATCCGCACCGGCGACAGCAATTTAAGTCCGGAAGAAATCGAGAAGCGGAAGCAAAAGGCCGCGGCGCGCGATAAAGGCGACAACGATGCCGAGGTGACTAATAACCGTCAGGAGAAACAGGAACAAAAAGAAGAGCGTGAAAAACTGGCGAAGGTTGTATTTTTGAAGAGCGGTAGCAAGGCTCAGATGGTGAAAGTGACAACTGGCATCGCGGACGATTCCTACATGGAAATCAAAAGCGGCATCAAAGCGGGCGACGAAGTTATTTCCGGAAGCTACAGCGCGATAAGCCGCAAGCTCAAAGATGGCGCCAAGGTTACTTACGATAAGGAAGCGACGAAGTAGCGTTAAGGATTCAGCGAACAGGGTTCAGAAGGGAATCCTGCAATCTGAAACGTGAGTATGACAAACTCTGATGTGGTTAGACCGGTTGATTCGATCGTTATCGACATCGAGAACATCACGAAAAATTACGTGATGGGCGAAGAGACCGTTCATGCGTTGCGCGGCGTCTCATTGCAAATCCATCGGAACGAATACATCGCCATCATGGGACCAAGCGGCAGTGGCAAGTCCACGCTGATGAATATGCTTGGTTGCCTCGATACGCCCAGCTCCGGGCGCTACGAGTTTAACGGCAAAAACGTGGCCGAGATGAACGACGACGAACTGGCCGCGATCCGGAATCGCGAAATCGGTTTCGTGTTTCAGACGTTCAATCTGCTGCCGCGCTCCACTAGTTTACGCAATGTCGAGTTGCCACTCATTTATGCCGGGATCAATCCGGTCGCGCGCGAAGAACAGGCGATGAAGGCTATGGAGGATGTTGGTTTGGGCGATCGGATGTATCACAAGCCAAACGAATTGTCCGGCGGCCAGCGGCAACGGGTGGCCATCGCTCGCGCGCTGGTAAATCGGCCGTCGATTATTCTGGCGGACGAGCCGACCGGGAACCTCGATTCTAAAACGGGCGAAGAAATCATGGCGCTGTTCGAGAATCTCTATCGCCGGGGAAACACGATCATTTTGGTCACGCACGAAGCCGATATCGCGGCGCACGCGCGCCGGACGGTTCATTTGCGCGATGGTTTCATTGAAAGTGACGAGCTGGTTCGCGCGCCGGAACTCGAATCTGAGCCACTGGCGGTGCCCTAGATCGACCATGAAACGTTTTATCTACGAGTTGAGCGAGAGCTGGAAAATCGCGGCGGCGCAGATGCGCGCGAACAAGATGCGCTCCATGCTGACCGCCCTTGGAGTCATTATCGGAATCGTCGCAGTCACTTTGATGGGAACCGCGATCAGCGGAATTTCAATCGGGTTCGACAAGAGTATGTCCGTTTTTGGCGACGACGTTCTCTACGTCGGGCAGTGGCCCTGGAAACGCGTAGATGATTGGTGGAACTATCGCGACCGCAGGAAAATCAAGACGGAGTATGCGGAGCCAATCAACCGCATGATTGCCACGACGCCGAATACCAACCTCATCGTCGCGGTTCCGACTTCGAGTGTTTACCGCAGCGTCAAATACGCGGACAGCGAAGTGAACAACATTCTGATCAGGGGCACGGTGTCGGATTACCTTATTACCTCGACGTTCGATTTTAAAGAGGGCCGTTTTTTCAACGAATTGGAATCTCGCGGCGGCGCGAACGTCTGCGTTGTCGGCTACGATGTGGCCGATGCGCTGTTTCCTTCCGCCAGCCCAATCGACAAGTCGGTGCTAATCAACGGGCAGCCGTTCAAGGTGATCGGAGTTATCTCGCGGCAAGGAACATTTCTCGGACTCTTCAGCCTGGATGCAATTGTGGTGATGCCTCTTCCGGCCTTTCAGAAATACTTCACCGCCAAAAGTGAGGCGGATATTCTGGTAAAGGTAAAAGACAAAACCAAACTGGCCGACGCCGAAGACGAGCTGACCGGTATAATGCGGCGTGTGCGCGGGTTGCCTCCGGAGAAAAAAGACGACTTCAGCATCAACGAACAACAGGCGTTGAAGAGCACGCTCGATCCGATCAAGAATTCAATCGCTATCGCGGGGCTTTTCATTACCGGTCTTTCTCTTTTTGTGGGCGCGATCGGGATCATGAACATCACATTCGTGAGCGTGAAAGAACGCACCAAGGAAATCGGAACGCGCAAGGCGCTCGGGGCGCGCCGGCGGACAATCCTTCTTCAATTTCTTATCGAATCGACCGCGCTTTGTCTCCTCGGCGGATTGATCGGCCTATGCTTCGCCTATCTGATGTGCTTCTTGATCGGCGCAGCTTTCCCATCGTTCCCTATTCACTTTTCGTCCGACTTGGTGGTGGTGAGCATGATCGTCGCGGTATTCACCGGCTTGATCTCGGGCTTTGCACCCGCGTGGTCGGCTTCCCGCTTGGATCCGGTCACAGCGTTGAGATACGAATGAGACGGCGTCGACAACTGTAGGATCAAGATCGACATGTCATTTCGCGAAACTCTTATCATGGCGATGTCCTCTCTCGGGGCAAATAAGTTGCGCGCAGCTTTGACCATGACCGGCATCACCATCGGAGTGTTTTCCGTCATTTCGGTTATGACCGCGATTGGCGCGCTTCAAAGTTCGATTGAGAGCGGGATAAGTTTTCTTGGCTCGAATATCTTCCAGTTCGCGAAATATCCGCCCAACGGTAACGCCAGCGGCAACGTGCAGAAAAAATATCAAAACCGTCGTAACGTGACCTATCGCCAGGCGCTCCGCTATTACGGTCTGATGGAGGGAGACGCGCGGGAAATTTGCCTCAAGACCTTCGATTTCAACGGGCAAGCCGTTTACAACGGGATCAAGACGACGCCGAGCCTCACCGTGGTCGGTACGAATGGAGCGTTTCTCGCCGCAAACGCCTACACGCTCGGTTACGGACGCAACTTGAACGACGAAGACGTGGAACTTGCTCGCAACGTTCTGGTCGTCGGGAAAATGATCGAAAAACGTTTATTCCCGCATGAAAGCCCTATCGGCAAAGTGATTCGGCTGAGCGGACACACGTTCACGATCATTGGTGTCCTGGCGGAAAAGGGAACTTCGTTTGGCCAAAGCCAGGATGATATTTGTATGTTGCCACTCACAAGATTTTTTGAAAATTACGGCGAAGCCAATCGGACCGTCAATATCGCGACTCAATCCTTCTCCCAGGAAAATTATAATCAAACTCTGGATAAGGGGATCGGCGCGATGCGGATCGCGCGAGGCCTTCGCGCAAACCAGGAAAATGATTTTGAAATCTACTCGAACGATTCCCTCAAAAGCGCTTTCACTTCCATCGCGGGCGTGGTTAGTATCGGCGCCTTCGTCATTAGTTTTATCGCACTTATCGCGGCGGGTATTGGTATCATGAATATCATGCTGGTTAGTGTGACCGAACGCACCAAAGAGATTGGCGTGCGCAAATCAATCGGGGCCCGCAGTCGCGATATTCTGCGGCAATTCCTGACCGAAGCGGTACTCATTTCCGAGGCCGGGGGCATTGTTGGAATCATTCTTGGAATCATCTTTGGCAATCTGCTCGCGATCTGGCTGAAAGCCGATGTGATTTTCCCGTTTGGCTGGGCCCTCGCGGGGTTAGTTGTTTGTTCGGCAATCGGGATCGGGTTCGGATTTTACCCGGCCTATCGGGCCGCCGCGTTGGATCCCATCGAAGCGCTTCGGTTCGAATAACAAATTCCCGCGCCGCGCAGTTTCACCCCGGGAAAGGGCACGCAACTTGCGCCTGTTTACTTTGCCATGCCAGGCGCTTCTCCTATCCTCGCTATCCTCGTTATACTAAGCTTTCGACGTGCCTTCTTCGATCCCAACTCCTGCCGGGACCACGCCGCAATCTAGCGTTCTTCTTCTCGAGGAGTACGATGCGCTGGCGGCGGCGATCGGCTCTGCGTTGAAGAAGTTCGCGCCCGGCCACCCGGTTTCTGTTGCCCGCTCCCTTTCCGAGGCGGAAGCCCTCGCCGGTAAAACGCGCCCGGCGCTCTTTGTCGTAGATGTCGATCCGCCGTGGCCCGGGTTAACGGACTTCATCGGGAAAATGGGCGATGCGAATCCCGACGCTCGCGTCCTGGTAATTGGCGCCGCCATTCCCAAGGAAATCGCGGACGAACGCGGGTCGTTCGGCGCGCTGCAGTTCATCGAGAAGCCATTTGAACTGGCGGATTTTGGGGCCGCTGTCCAGGCACTCCTCGGACCGTGGCGCGAACCGGAATCGGCAAGCTCGCGCGGAACGCTCCACACCTTAAACCTTTCGGACGTTGTTCTGATGCAATGCGCAGCGGGCGCAAATGCGATCGTAGAAGTGGAATCGGATCAAGAACGCTACGGAGAGATTCACGTCGTAGAAGGTCAGATTTCACACGTCGAGACCGGAGAGCTTACGGGCGCCGAGGCGCTGGAGGAAATATTCACGTGGTCCGAACCGACCTGGAGCGAAGGAAAGAGAAATCCATCAGCGAATCGGACAATTCGCGGGCCATGGGCGAACGTTTTCCTGGAAGTGTTGCGGCGAACAGGGGCCGCACAACCAGTCGTCACTTTTCCCGCAGAAGAGCGGGAGCAAGCGCCGTCGACTTCCGCAGCCGCTAAGAAAATTGTCGTCATCGACGATACCGAGATGTTGCTCATCTTCGTGGAAGACGTGCTTGCCACGGAGCACCCAGAGTGGCAAATCACAACGGCTTCAACGAGCGCGGCGGGATGCAAGGAAGTTGAACGCATCCTTCCCGATCTGGTGCTGCTCGACTACAGCCTGCCGGATTTCAACGGAGACGAAGTTTGTCGCCGGCTCTTGCAAGATGAGCGCACCGCACACGTGCCGGTCCTGATGATGTCGGGACACGTGCTTGAAATGAATGCCTCGGCTGCACGCTTCGAAAACATCGTGGCGACGATCGAGAAGCCGTTTCTTTCCGAGGCGCTCGTTGAGCTCGTACAGCGAACGCTGGAGGGGGCTCCGCCACGGATGGAGGTTCCATCCGAACAGGTCGCACCAGTTGAGACTCCCATACATCCGCCTCCCGGTCGGTCAAAGGTCGAAACGAAGCGTTTAGCTCATGTGGAACCCGTTTCCGAGAGGCATCTAGCATCTTCCATTTCTTCACTCGCGCCTGCGGAATCGGAGATGATGAGAAGCGCGCCAGCAACGGCGCCCGTCTCCGCACCAGTCCTCTCGGCTTCGACCAATGCCGTCTTCGGTCTCTTCTTGGATGTCTTGTCGATGCAATTCACGCCGCAGCTTCAAATGGGGACGATCCGCGCGAGACCATCTTCTCTTACCGTCTCGCTTCATTTGCCGTCGGCCGCGCTTCGCGACTCGCTGCCGGTTGAAACTGGTTTTCAGCTTGGCCGAACCGAATTGGATGCGAACGGCCACATTGCGAAGATGCGATTGATTCCAACGATGAAGCCGTTCCAACCGGCGAAGACGCGAAACACGTTTGAGATCGGCGACGTTTCGGTTGTGCCTGGAGAAAAGCGCGAACGCGTTCAGCTCACACCGACGGTGACGGCGCCGATGACCATGCAATTACTGGCGCATCTCGATCTAGCGGGAGTCGAATTGTCTCCCACTTTTCAAGTGTCCCAAGTCGTTTTGAAATGGCGCGGCAGCAGGGTACGCGTCACGCTCAGCGCGAAAGCAACCGGAGGGGAGGCTCAAGGAGCGGAATTTGAAATCACCGTCGTGCAACTCGACCCTGACGGTCGCATTACCGAGCTGCTGCTCAATCCGATCAGGTAAAGCGAATCGTCTAAGAACTTCTCGGACTCATCCGTCTCGATTGGTCGTTAATCTAATCCGAGGGCTTTGAAAGTTGGATCGACATGCTTGAAATGAATGTCCAACGAGCAAAGCCGATCGATTTCCGCTGGGGATAGACGCGACGCGATTTCTGGTTCGCGCTTTACATTCTCCGCAAATGTCCCCTCGCCTTTCCAGGTCTTCATCGCGGCGCGTTGCACTGCTTCGTAGGCATTCTTTCGTTCCATGCCCGCGTTCGTGAGCGCGAGCAAGATCGCCTGGCTGAAATACAAGCCCTTCGTGAGCTCAAGATTTTGCTCCATCCGTTCCGGGTAAACCTGCAAGCCTTCGACGAGTTCATTCAATTTCACCAGCATGTAATCAAGCAGCGTACATGAATCCGGGAGGATGATTCTTTCCGCACTGGAATGACTGATGTCGCGCTCGTGCCAGAGCGCCACGTTCTCCAGAGCAGTGACGGAGTTTCCCCGAATCACGCGCGCCAATCCGCTCAATCGTTCGCCTGTGATCGGATTCCGTTTGTGCGGCATCGCCGAACTGCCTTTTTGACCTTCGCCGAAAAATTCTTCCACCTCGAGAACTTCGGTTCGTTGAAGATGACGGAATTCGGTGGCCCAACGATCGATGCTTGAAGCAATCAAAGCGAGCGTGGTTGAAAATTCCGCGTGCCGATCGCGTTGCACGATTTGCGTCGAGATCGTCGCCGGCTTCAGGCCGAGTTTCTCGCACACCGAACGCTCAACCGCAGGATCAACATACGCATGCGTGCCGACGGCGCCGCTCAATTTTCCAACGCGCACACGCTCGTTAGTTTGCCTCAGCCTTTCCTCTGCTCGCCCGAATTCGTCGAACATCAGCGCGAGCTTTAAACCAAACGTGATTGGTTCTGCGTGAATCCCGTGACTCCGTCCGATCATCGGCGTCATTTTAAACCGGCGTGCTTGGTTACCGATCGTCGCGCGCAGCTTTTGCAGATCGTCGAGCAGGATCTTCGCGGATTCGGTTAGTTGAACGGCGAGAGCCGTGTCGAGAATGTCTGAAGAGGTCAGCCCTTGATGAATCCATCGCGCAGCCGGTCCGACCGACGCCGCCACATTCTCTAGGAATGCGATGACATCGTGGTTCGTTCGCTTTTCGATCTCGAGAATCTCAGGAATGGAAAAGCGCGCACGGTTTCGGATTTCCTCGGCGTCCTTTTTGGGAATCTGGCCAAGCGCGGCCATCGCCTCGCAGGCCAGCACTTCGATCTCCAGCCAAATTTGGAACTTGCGTTCATCCGACCAGACTTGGCGCATCACCGGCCGGGAATAACGATCAATCACGCGGCAAGATATTAGTGCTCGCTGAATGCGGAAAGCGTTTTGTGGGCAAAAAAAATCGCTCCGGGGGATAAACCACCGGAGCGACTCGAAAGTCGATTGTCGATTTTACCTTAGCAAACGCGGGCGCGCATGAACCGGCCGTTGTTTTCCACGCGCACTTGCCCGCTGTCTAGAAGATCAGCTACGGCCGCCACCGTTTCTTTGGTGTTTTTAGTGCAGGAACTAACGGCAAGGATCAGATCGCCGAGTGAGAGTTTGGTACGAGGTTTGAGGATTTGCTTAGTCTTTTTCATACAAGTTCCGCTCTTTTAGAGCAGATGTGGTGCCATTTCGTTCAATCTCTCCCACCTGAGGGGTAAATTTTCTCTGCAACAGGTCGATGATGAGGCAACCGAGACCTAGCGCTGACACTTTTGTCACGTTTCTTTACACCAACCGCCAAACGATTAGCTGATTTGCTGCCGCGAAGGTCGCATCATACGCAGCGTCAGAAGGTAAAGCACCGCGAATAAAACAACGATGAGTACGATCCAATATGACTGCGTTTTGATGAAATGGATCATTTTCTCCGGATCGGAAAGCAGCTCGGGCTCGAGGCGGTAGGCTTTCGCGCCCAAGTAGGCCAGAATCCAACACCAGATCCCGGAACCGACAATCGTTACAAAACTGAAGACCTTGAAGTTCATACGGACGATTCCCGCTGGAATCGAGATAAGGTGGCGGACCACTGGAAGAAGCCGCGCAAAGAAAACGCCGCCGGCTTCGTAGCGATTGAACCAATGCTCTGCCTGCTCCAATTTTTTCCGGTTGATGAAAACAAATCGACCGTACCGGACGATCAGCGGCCGACCGATTAATCGCGAAACCCAATACGTGATCGCCGCCCCCAAATACGACCCGAGAGTCCCGGCCAGGACCACGCCGGTAAAGCTGAGCTTCCCCTGTGCGGCAAGAAACGCCGCCGGTGGAATGACAATCTCGCTCGGCACCGGAAAGATCGAGCTTTCCATTGCCATCAGCACGATGATGCCGAGATAGCCGCCGCTTAGGACCCAACCGACCCAGATTTTAAGAAGAGCATGCATGTTTTGTCATTCCGAGCGAAGTCGAAGTTGTCTCTCAATTCTTCTGTTGCCATTGATCGCCGTAGTTGATTCTGAATTGTCGAGACCGCAATCTTAAATTTCCATGTCGATCTACCGGCGCATTCTTCAATACTACCAGCCATTCTGGCCGCAGACCGCTGCTGGATTATTGCTGTCGCTCATCGGAATTGGGTTGAACCTGCTCCAGCCGTGGCCATTTAAGTTTATTGTTGACGAAATCCTGCCGAATCCCGGTCGCGCGCTTGCTTCTCATCCAGCATTCCAGTCGGTTTCTGTTCTCGTTCTATTTATCTGCCTCGCTTTAGTCGTAATCCAACTTCTCTGGGGAATCGTCAATTGGATCACGAATTACATTTTTGTGAATACTGGTCTGCATGCGTTGCTCAAACTGCGCACCGATCTCTACTCCTACCTGCAATCCCTCTCGCTCAAATATCACGACGTGCGGCGTTCGAGCGATTCAAGTTTTCGTGTCGCCTACGATTCGCAATCGATCCAGACGATCTACAACAAGGGATTGACCGGCATTTTTGGATCCGCCATCACTCTCATCGGCATCCTCGTGATCATGGTCCGGCTCGACTGGCAACTAGCGTTGCTTTCACTGGGCATTGTTCCCCTGCTCCTCGGAACCATCTATTTCTTCGCGCATCGAATCCGCCGTGAATCAACCTTCATCCAGGAACAGGATAGCGCCATGCTCGCGCAGGCGCAGGAAGGTCTGAGCTCAATTCGGATGGTGCACGCGTTCGGCCGTGAAGAATGGGAGGTCCGTCAATTTCATCTGCAGGCGCAGCAAAGCTTGCAGGCAAATCTGCGCCTCACCCTGACAAACGTGAACAGCACTCTCGTGATTAGCACGTTGGTTGCGCTTGGAACGGCGGCCATGTACTACGTGGGAACACTGCACGTGTTAGCCGGATCCCTAACCTTGGGATCGCTTCTTGTTTTTAGCACGTATCTCCTGATGCTTTATCAACCGCTCCAGTCGCTCACCTACACCGCATGGGCGATGGAAGGCGCGACTGCCGGCGCAAAGCGTTGCTTCGAGGTGCTCGATCGCGAGGACGACGTCAAAGATTCTCCGAACGCAATCGCGATCACGGAAACACAAGGAGCAATCGCGTTTCAAAGTGTTGGTTTCGGTTACTCGCAAGATCGACATGTGCTCCACGACATCGATCTACAGATTGCGACGAACCAGATCGTCGCTCTGGTCGGCGGAACCGGCGCGGGGAAGAGCACGCTCTTGAGTTTGGTTCCGCGGTTTTACGATCCCACCGCCGGAGTTGTCTCACTCGACGGCCACAATTTGCGCGGGATCACAAAAAAATCTCTGCGCGACAAAATTGCCATCGTCTTGCAAGACACTTTGTTATTTTCTACGACCGTGCGCGAAAACATTGCTTATGGCCGTTCCGACGCGACCGAGGAGGAGATTGTCGATGCTGCTAAACGCGCTCAGGCTGACGATTTCATCCGCGAACTGGCCAACGGCTACGACACGCCGGTGGGTGAACGCGGCGGACACTTGAGCGTAGGGCAACGGCAACGTATCGGAATTGCGCGCGCTTTTCTTAAAAATTCTCCGATCCTGCTGCTTGATGAACCAACCTCCGCGTTGGATCCCACAACGGAGGCTGCCATCATGGAAACGATCAAGGAACTCATGCGCGGCCGCACGACGCTAATCGCTACGCATCGCCTCGCGACGATTCATCGTGTCGATCAAATCGTCGTCCTCGAACGCGGTCGAATCGCGGAGCAAGGTCGCGGTCCGGAACTGGTCGCGCGCGGTGGAGTTTACGCGAAGCTTTACGCGTCCGGGAATTATCCAACATGAGCAACGTGAAACAAGATCGACGTGTAGAAGACGATTGGTGGGCGCATCCAATTCCGCCAAACGTCCAATTTGGCGCAGGGTTTTATTGCGAGACCGCGCAAATATTTCGGTTTCTGCGCAACAAGAAAGCGGGTGCGGTCGTGCTGGGCGATTACGTTTCTTGTTACGCCGGATGCTCTTTTGCCATCGGCGAAAACGGCTGTTGCAAGGTTGGCGATTTCACCTTGCTCAATGGCGCCCTCCTTATGGCTGATGAAAGAATCGAGATTGGATCGCACTGTCTGATTTCCTGGAACGTTGGGATTGCCGATTCTGATTTTCATCCGCTCGAGCCAGCTCAGCGGCGGATTGATGCGCAGGCCGTTGCCCCGTTTTTCAAAGATCGCCCACCGCGACCCAAGCTGCGGACCGCGCCAGTAATTATCTCGGACAACGTCTGGATCGGTATGAACGCGATCATCCTCAAAGGCGTGACCATCGGTGAGAATTCAGTCGTGGCCGCCGGTTCCGTGGTGACGAAAAGCGTTCCACCCAACACGGTCGTAGCGGGAAATCCAGCAGAGGCGGTTAAGAAATTCGGCGACGAGAAGTGATCGGCGCGTTTTCTTCTCAATGAAACGCAAGCGCATCATCGTGATGGGCTTTATGGGATCGTGTCCGATCGCGGGTGTGATCTGGCAGCACGTGCACTACATTGTCGGACTGCAGCAACTCGGGCACGAGGTCTACTACATCGAGGATTCGGCGCGGCTGCCGTACAATCCTGAAACGTTCGAGGTAAACGACGAGTTCGATTACGCGGCGAAGATTCTTGCGCGGCTGGCAAGCGATTTTGGCTTTGAGAAACGCTGGGCTTATTGCGCGCGCTATCTGCCTAAAAATCCAACCGCGGGATTTTCAATAAAGAAAATCCGTCAACTGTATTCTGATGCCGACGCGATCCTGAATATTTGCGGCGCCCAGGAATTCAATGAAGATCTGGCGAAAAGCGATCGCGTCCTTTACGTGGAGAGCGATCCCGGCGTTGAGCAAATCAAGATCGACAAGCGAACAAGATCGACAATCGATTATCTCGGCCGTCATCGCGCGCTCTTTACCTTCGGCGAAAACGTCGGCACGAAAAAGTTTCCCGTCCCGACTCACGGTTTGAACTGGTTGCCGACGCGGCAGCCTGTTGTGACCGATTTGTGGAAAACGAATCATTCGCCATCGCGCGCAGCCGTTTTCACCTCAGTTGCGAACTGGTCGACGAGCGGGTTGAAAGACATCACCTGGCGCGGCGAGAAGTATCTTTGGAGCAAGTCGCGGGAATTTCTGCGCTTCGTGGCGGCGCCAAAGAAATCCGGCGAAACATTCGAGCTCGCAACCGATATCAAAGACAAAAAGATGCACGAGAAATTTTTACGGAACAACTGGCGATTCCGCTCGCCGCACGATTTGAGCGCCAATTACTGGCTCTATCGCAATTACATCCAACGATCAAAAGGTGAATTTACCGTTGCAAAAGATCAGTACGTTCGCCTCAACACGGCGTGGTTCAGCGACCGCAGCGGTTGCTATCTCGCCGCCGGACGTCCAGTCATCATTCAGGAAACCGGATTCACCCAATATTACGGCACCGCCGGCGGTCTCTTCGCGTTTAGATCGTTGAATGAAATTGTCGATGCCGTGAAAGAGATTAACGGCGATTACAAGAAACATTCCCGCGCCGCTCGTTCCGTCGCACGAGAGATATTCGAAGCGAAAACAGTTCTCAAGTCTCTTATCGATCGCGCAGGAATTTGAGCGGCGATTTGCTTTCTCGCCGCTTCGTTTCATCTTCTCGGACTTTACTCGATGAAACGTTATTACTTGTCGATCTTGCTCGTGGCGTTTTGCATCGCGCGGATCCAAGCGCAGCAGAGCACGCCACCGTCTTCATCGGCGCCGCCGAAACCCTTCGCCAAGCCGAGCGAACCGGCGCAAGCAATCGTTCCAGTTCCGGTCGGGCCGACGCGACCGAACGGCAAAATTCAAAACAGCTTGGTGCGAATTACGGTCACCGAGCAGGAGCCTGATTATCGGGCTCCGTGGAACTCCGGCGCGATCGGGCGCGGCGTCGGCGCGGGATTTGTGATTGACGGCAATCGCATCATGACCAACGCGCACGTCGTCAGCAACAGCCGCTACTTGACGGTCGAGCGCGACGGCGATCCGAACAAATATTCGGCCAAAGTTCTTTTTGTGGCGCACGATTGCGATCTCGCGCTCATCACAGTTTCCGCGCCGAATTTTTTCAAGAACATGACGCCGCTGCACCTTGGCGGAATTCCGGAATTGGAATCGGTTGTTTCCGCTTACGGTTATCCGATTGGCGGCGAGCGCATGTCGGTCACAACCGGGATCGTTTCGCGCATCGATTTTCAACTTTACACGCATTCGTCGATCGATCAGCACCTGGCCGTTCAAATCAGCGCGCAAATTAATCCGGGAAACAGCGGCGGACCGGTGATGCAGAATGCGAAAGTCGTGGGCGTCGCGTTTCAAGGATACAGCGGCGATGTCGCTCAAGGCGTCGCTTACATGATTCCGACTCCGGTAATCCGGCGTTTCCTCAAAGATATCGAGGACGGGCATTACGATCGATATGTCGATCTTGGAATGACCTACTCGAAATTGCAGAACCCGGCGCAACGCCGTTTTCTCGGATTGAAAGACGACGACCGCGGCATCCTCGTGAGCACGGTCGTGGCAGCGGGCCCTTGCGCGAAAAGCATACGCACCGGCGACGTTCTTCTTGCCATCGACGGTCGCCCGATTGCGAGCGACGGGAACGTGGAACTTGACGGCGATCGCGTCGAGATGCCGGAGGTGGTAGAACGGAAATTCAAAGGCGACACGGTAAAACTCGATATCTGGCGCGACAAGCAGTCGATGAGCGTGAAGATCGAGCTCACAACGGTGTGGCCCTTTCTTATTCAAGGACATAGCTACGATGTTCGGCCGCGTTATGTGGTTTACGCCGGTCTGCTCTTCCAGCCGCTCAATCTTGATTTGATCGACGCTTATCAACCGAACGATCTGCGCATCCGCCATTTCTTCGACTATTTTGTTAATGAGCAAATCTACCTGGAACATCCGGAGGTAATTCTGCTCACCAATATTTTGCCCGACTCGATCAATACCTACCTGACGCCGTATCGCGGCGGAATTGTCGACGAGATCAACGGCAAGAAAATCCGTACGCTGGATGAACTGGCTAAAACATTCGCGGAAACGCCGGAACGCTTTGTTATCAAAATGGTCGGCGACGGTCCCCCGCTCGTGCTTGATCCGAAACAAGTGGAAGCGGCCCGCGAGCGAATCATGAAGCGTTACAACGTGATTGCCGAGCAGAACCTCGAAGAGCAACCAATTGCGACGCCACCGGAAGACCAGAAGAAGATCTAAAGATGCGAAGAACCGCGATTATTGCGTTTGGGCTTTTGGCGACGTGCACGTGCGTTGTGGCAAAGAAGGAGCCGGCCCTACCCGCCGCGACGACCAAACCCAAGGTGGTTTCACTTGTTCGCGTGAATGTGACCGGGCAGTCTTATGATTACTTTCGGCCCTGGCAAAAGCGGGCGCCGTTTTCGAAACGGGCCCTCGGCGCGGTCTTGCCGCAGGGCCGTGTACTCGTGACCGCGGACTTGGTTGCAAATCAAAACTACGTGGAGCTCGAACGGGCCGAGTCCGGAGAAAAAATCGCCGCTAATGTTCAGGTGATCGATTACGAAGCAAACCTGGCTTTGCTCGAGCCGGTGGACAAAAAATTCCTCGATGGAATCACACCGCTGGAGGTCGGGCTCGATACGGTCGTGGGCGATCGGCTCGCGGCCTGGCAATTGGAACAAACCGGTGCGCTGGTGGTGACGGAAGGCCTGGTGACGAGTGTGCAAATGATGCACTACCCGATCGAGATCGGGCAGTTTCTCGCTTACCGCATGAGCATCTCGATGCAGTATCGCGACAACAGTTACACGGTGCCCCTGGTCAAGAACAACAAACTAGCTGGACTGTTGCTGCGCTACGACTCGCGTTCGCAAGTTCTCGACGTCATTCCCGGCCCGATCATCATGCATTTCTTGAAGGAAGCCGGGAGCGAACAGTACCGCGGATTTCCCTCGATTGGTTTTTCCTTTTTCCCAACGCGCGACCCGCAACTGCGGAGCTTCGCAGGCCAAACCGGAAAGCCCGCTGGAGTTTATGTCACAAGTGTGGATCCAAACACCTCGACGGTAAAAGCCGGGCTGCAGGTTGGCGATATTGTCACGGCCATCGGCAACAACGAGATCGACCAGAACGGCAATTATGTCGATCCACTTTACGGCAAGATCGAGTTTACCAACTTGCTCACCGCTCATGCCTATCCCGGTGATTCCGTAACAGTTCACGTTCAACGCAACGGAAAGCCGATGCAGTTGAATCTCACGCTCGAGCACCGATCGACGAAAGATTACGTCGTCCCGCCTTATAATCTCGATCAGCCGCCGTCTTACTACGTCCTTGGAGGAATGATTTTCCAGGAATTGTCTCGCCAATATTTGAAGGAATGGGGCGCTAACTGGGTCAAGGACGCGCCGCAAAGATTTGTTTATCTCGACCGATTCCAATCCGAGCTTTTTCCTGAAGGCAACCACAAGATCGTGATCGTGAGTCAGGTCCTCCCGACCAACGCCACCGTTGGATATGAGGAACTGATGTATCTAACCGTGACCAAGGTGAACGGAAAAGAGATCAAGTCGCTTGCCGATCTCGCGGCGGCGGTAAAGCAACCGATCGACGGTTTTATCAAAATCGAGACGGAGGAAGATCCAAAGCAAATTGAACTCGATGCGGCGGAAGTGGAAGCCGAAGCGCCTAAGCTTCAGCAGAACTACGGAATATCTTCCCTGCAACGCTTGGATTAAATTTCAGGCTGCGATCGGGATAATCGGATACCGCGCGACGATTGCCTAGTGGTTCGTTCGCGTTGGACGTCGATCGGATAAAAACCTGGTGACTTCTTCGGTATACGTTTCGAACGGATCGCCCATGACCAGGAAATCCCGGCTGTCGTAGGCGATGGAGTCCCAGTTAATCACGTAAGGGTGGTCACCTTTTTGAAAACGTGCAATCGCCACCGCGCGTCCCGCTGCTCGTGTGTTGAACGGCGCCTGGTGCATCGCCTCCTGCCGCCGAACGTTGTTGTTCCATTCGCCGATTCGTTTGCCGGGAGTAACGCCAAAGAAAAGTCCCTTCGCCGGATTAATGTTGTGATATTCCAAATCCAGACTCTGCAAGGCCGGATCGTCCCATTTCAAATGTTCCGTCTCCATGAATGCTTCGAGCAGCCATTTCTTCGTAATCCAATCCACGCCGCCGATCAGGGCCTGATGATTCCGTTCGAGCGCCTCGAGCGTAAAACTCCAGCTCTCCAGTAGCCAATCGACTTCCGCGCCGCTCCCTCGAAGATGTTTCAGTGCGAGCTCGTGGAATTGCCACTGGACATCGAGCGCGCCCATCGTTTTGCCGTTTTCAAGATGGACAATCCAGCGTCCAGTCGGATCCCGTGAAATGTCGCGAGTGCTTTGCACGGCGTCGTTGAGGATCAAGTTTCGTGGCAGTCGGCCGTCCTCCAGCAGCGACAGAACGCACGCCGTCGTGCCGATCTTTAGCGCGGTCGCGAACGGACTCATGTTCGAATCGCCGATGAGCAGATGCAGCCGGCGATACTTGCGATAGTCGGCCAGCGGCTCGTCACGCGCGTTGATGATCGCGCGATTGAACTGCACCCACTGGTAGATGTCGTTCACGATATGATCCGCGCGCTGGCTTAATTGAAAATCGACATGCGCCTCTTGCGGCGGCGGCTCAAAGTCGAACGCGAGCGGGTTGGCTTGCCCGACGCGTCCGGCGCCGGTGAAGATTTGTCTGGTCGCAAGGAACGTGAGCAGCGTCCCTAACACCGGCGGAGTGAATTGCGCTTCGCGCTTCATCAAATAATTCTCGTGGCAGCCAAATGTGGCGCCGGTGTGATGATCGATGTTGTTCTTGATGAACGATACCTGGTCGGCGCCGCCAAGAGCCTCCAGCGACGATTGCAACAGATCGTCCCCCGCCAGCTCGTAGGTCACGAGATCGCGCAAATGCAGGCATTCGGGCGACGCGTATTCGATGTGCCCCATATCGAGATAAAGACGGCCGCCGTTGAGAAGGAATCCGCCATTGCCCGGCGGCTCTTCGTAATCGCGGTAGTGCAGGTCGATCGTTCCGGCCTTGGCCGTGCGAAACAAATAATTCTTAACCTTGGCCGGCCAAAGATCGGAGCTAAGGTGCGCCTCCTCTTCGCTCGCCAGGCATCCGTATTCGGTCTCGATCCCAACGATCCGATCCATTGCCAGCGAGCATCCGCGAAGAGCGCGACGCCGACAAGAGCAGTTTGTAGCGGGAGCTTGAATTCACGGGCGAAAAAGGAAAGAATCCACCGCTTCATGAACAAGTTTCCCGTGCGCAGCCCATTTCACAGAGTCGAGGGCTTGGTCTATTTCGGGCGCGTGCTCGATAAGATTCGTGCGCATGCGAAAGGACAGTTGCATCCGGATTATCAGCCCAATCTCGGCAAAGGCTTCGACCAGCTTTGCGTGGCCTTCTTGCGCGTGAATTACGATCAACTTGCCGAACGGGTGAAACAAGGCGGCACCGACGAAGAGATTCTGCATTGGTGTTTTAGCATGGGACGCCAGCCATCCGAGGATGAGGTTTATGTTTGGAACGAGTTCATGCGCAAACGGGGCTGGAACGACGAAGTGTCCGAGACTCTTAAGCGCCGCAAAAAGGAAGCCGGCATGGCGGGCCGATCCGAGATTGAAACGATGTTCGCCTTTATCGACGCCGACGAAGGGCGTTCGCCCGTGACTTCGCACTAAATTAAGAAGGCAGTGGTAGAGGCGCGGGTCCTCACGCGGAGGCTCCTTTGCGGCGAGGACAGCCGCCTTTATACCATCTAGAATAGCTATGGCACCGGTGCCGGTGTCATTACCGGGTTCGGCGGCGGTGGCGGCTCCATCCGATAATCGATGAATTTCCAAACCGCG
Organism: Spartobacteria bacterium; assembly: GCA_003167365.1. GTDB lineage: Bacteria > Verrucomicrobiota > Verrucomicrobiia > Chthoniobacterales > UBA10450 > Palsa-1382. The sequence continues at coordinate 54,745 of PMTM01000021.1, forward strand.
ATCACAACCAGGACAACCACAACTGTGGCAATCCAGTAACGCACAGGCGAGATGTGCTTCTCATCGCCCTTCTCCATCGCGCGTCCTACTCAGCCAGCGTGTCGATCCGTTCCGCGAGAGCGAAATCGAGTTCCGTTAGGCCGCCTTTGCTGTGCGTCGAGAGAACCAGGCGCACTTTGTTGTAGCGAATATCGATGTCGGGATGATGCTCCTCGTCCTCGGCCACTTCCGCGATGGCATTCACAAAGTCGATGGCGTCGGCGAAGTCGTCGAACTCGAACGTGCGTTCGATGTGCTTCTTCTCCAGTTCCCATTCCGGGACTTTCTTCAGGCGGACTTTTGCGTCACTCGCTTTGATCAGATCAGCCATAACGGGACAACGAGTAACATCCCAAGACCGTTTTGCAATGGCGAATCAAGCCTCTTTTTTCAGTGCCCGTATTCAGGGTCAAAGATCGAGAACCTTGCGCAGATTCTTCGCGGCATCGAATACCTCCACGGCGCACTGGCGTGCTTGCTTCGACATGCGGGACCATTCAGCCATCACCTTTTCCGTTGCTTCGGCCGCCTCGTCCGCTCCATTTACAAAGAGAAACCCGCTGTCGCGCGGAAGATATTTCGCCGCGCCCGTGTCTTCGGTGATGACAGGACGGCCCATCGCCAGAAATGCCGCCGCGCGATCGCTCAACCACCCGGTCCGCCAACTCACATCGACGCCTTTGATCGCAGTGAACTCACCCAGCGCGCTGGCCAAATACCGGCGGTAAGCGCACGGCGTTCGCGCCATACGGTGAGGATCGGCAATGTGCCAGCCGAGTTTGCGCAGCCGCGCCAGTTCGGGATCATCGCCGTTGATATTCATCGCCAGCTCGAAGTGCGCGTCCGGCACAAGTTGAGGAAGATCGATATAGCGCTCGAAAGCAGACTTTTTCGACAGGTCAGGAAACTCGCCGCTCACTTCCACCATCCCGTCCCAATACCACTGGCCGATCGTAGTGAACTTCGGAATGCGCGGGCACGGTTTGGCCCGCACTAACTTGGTATCAACTAGTGGATAAAATGTTTTCCATTTGAAAGATAATTTGGGCAACCGGCAGTCGTTCGCGTTCACATTCAGCCCGATTGTCCAAAACTCGTGATGATGCGATTGCCCCATCTCCATCTTCGTCATCCAATAAATAATTTCGCCCGGATCGAGATCGCAAAAAATCCGATGCTCGAATTGCAAGAGAAACGGCGGGTGAACGGAATAACTGAGATTGAGCAGCGTGTTCGGCCCGGCGAGACGCTCGAGTAGTTCGCGCTTCGACAAACCGATGCAACGCATTCCATCGAGATCGTGCGCGTCGCTCGCTGGTTTTTGGTAAACCAAACAATAACGGCCGGTCATTCCGTGCTCGCGCAACCGCCGCTGGAAGTTGTCGATCTTGGCCTGGTCGTCGCGCGAATTCTTCGTCGCCGGCAAAATCTCCAGCCAGATCGCGTCCAGCTTCAATCGCCGCAGGCCCAGCATCCATTGTAATGGCACGGACAGGTTCCCGCCCCCTTCGCGATATTTCGCCGCGAACCCACACCCAAGAAAAACCGTCATACCTCCAATTCAGCATTGGGCGTTGGGCGTTGGACGTTCGGCGTTTTCTTCATCTGCTCTTGGTAAGGCTGCTTCCTCCTAAATCAAATCCGTCTTCATCCGCGTAACCTGTCGCGCCGTAGTTGCTGGCGGACGCGCAATCCGCGGTTAAAATTATTGCCGCCACTTTTCAGCGGGCGCTCCCAGCGTAACTTCATCACGTGAGTTTCATTTTCGCCATCATCGGAACAATGCTCGCGCTCGACGCCATCTGGTGGTGGCTGTTGGCGCGGCTGCTCGCTCGCCAGGACTGGCGCATCGCGCTCGGAATATTCATGGGCGCGCAAATAATCGGATTGATCTGGCTCATCTCCAGCCGACTGCTTCGCGCCGATTGGGACCGCTGGCTGCCTAAGTTCGCCGTCTCCGCCGTATTCATCTGGCATTTCATCGTCCTCGGTCTCCTCGTGCTGATCGGCGCTGTGCTCGTCCCAATTCTCTTGGTCAAAACAACCGTCCGTTGGAGCAAACAAGATCAACCGTCGCTCCACGCGCCGGCGCGCGAGCCGAATGGCTGGAGTCGCCGCGAATTTCTCCAGACCGCCGCCGCCTTCGTCCCGCCGCTTCTCACTCTCGGCCTCACCGGCGTCGCACTCGGCCAGCTCAATCACTTCCGCGTCCGCCGTTTCGTTCTGCCCATCCGCGATCTCCCGTCCGATCTCGACGGAATCACGATCGCGCACGTAAGCGACATGCACGTCGGCCGATTCACTAACGGCAAAGTGCTGCGCAAATTGGTGGACACCGTCAACGAATTGCGCGCCGACCTCGTCTTGGTGACGGGAGATTTGATCAACGACGCGCTCGCCGACCTCGACCACGGCATCGAGCTGGTTCGCGCCATGCAGGGGCGATTCGGATTGTATATGATCGAGGGCAACCACGACCTCATCGAGAACGGCGCGGAGTTCGAACGGCGAGTAAAGCTGTCCGGCATTCCGTTCCTGCTCGATCAATCCGCCATCGTCGAAGTGCGCGGCTTGCCGGTGCAATTGCTCGGGCTAAGCTGGACGCGCGCGAGAGAAAACCGCGATGCCGCCATCGCGCAATCCGTGCACGCGCTTCTCGAGCAACGCCGCGCCGATCTCTTCCCGATCCTGCTCGCGCATCACCCGCATGCCTTCGACGCCGCGGCCGAAGCCAAACTGCCTCTCATTCTTTCCGGCCATACGCATGGCGGGCAATTGATGTTGAACGAAAAGCTCGGATGCGGCCCCGCCATTTTCCGGTACTGGTCCGGGCTCTACACTCGCGGCGAGAGCCAACTCATCGTCTCAAACGGCGTCGGCAACTGGTTTCCTCTGCGCGTCAACGCGCCCGCGGAACTCATCCATCTCACCCTCCGCCGCGCGAACTGATTAACCGCGGATTTCACGGATAGGAATCTATCAAGAAATTACAGAACCGATCTTCCCCTCTTCACCCTCTGATCCGCGTACATCCGCGTAATCCGCGGTTAAGGATTCAGGAACGATCCGCGGTTAAATTCTCTTCCTCACCTGCCGTTTTGTCGTTCCGTGAATGTGATCGGAATCATTATCTGTTTGGGGGTGTGAGGCTTGAATTGCCATGTCCGAAACGACTGCAGCGAGTCGGCGTCCTTTTGCTTATCGCCCGTGCTCGCCAGCATTCGAGCGGAGGTTACCCGCCCCGTTTCGTAATCAACTTCCAATAATACGAGACCGCAGCCATGACCGTAATGTTTCCCCGGAGGCAACGGCGGCAGCGGAGAGGGTAGCGCGCTTTGTCCGTGCGCGGGTGTGCAAAAAGCCGCGGCCATAACGAGCAGAGTCAACTTGCGGAGCGCGCAGTTTCGCAGGCGCGGTATCAGTTTCCTGCCGCCCAACTCGAAGCATTGTGAAGGTTTCCAAGGGAAATGCATCGCAATGAAAATGACATATGACCAATTCTTCGGCAACAACGTGCATAACCCATCCGTGAATGGAGCGAATGGGATGAGCGACATAGAAGGTAAAGTCGCGAGCGCGACAACGCATTTCTCGGGCATGTAAATCCGTTCCTCGACCATGACAGCGACCTGCTCGGGCGTGTTAGCCGGTTCCTCGCTCTTCCGGTGGCGGAGCAAACCCATCAATCGCTGAAACCGCAAGATGCGTTGATGGTTGAGAGTTAGAAGGCTAATCCGGCGCCGGAGCCAAGCCGTGCATTTGACGCCTGGACGATCCCAGAACATCGTCATTCCTAGGGCGAAGATACGAGCGGCGAATCGTGGACAGCCGAATCGTGATGAGGAACAATCCTTAAGGCGGCGAAAGATTGTGTTAACCGAAAGGCCGCTTCGGCGGTCTACTATATATGTCGAAACGAACCATGGCCGTCATCGGCGGCGTGCTCCTATTGTTGCTGGCGTGGTGGAGCTGCCATCGAAGAGCGGCGTCGAGCGCTGCCCAGAGCAGCGCAGCCGCCGGTGGAGGAAGGCGCGGTGGCGGCGCGGGTGGGGTCGTGCCGGTGGTGGCTGGCAAGGTTGAGCAGAAGGACGTGCCAATTTATCTCGACGGCCTAGGAACGGTGCAGGCGTTCAACACCGTCACTGTTCACACGCGCGTGGACGGTGCGTTGGAGAAGGTTCTTTTCACCGAAGGGCAGGATGTGAAAACGGGTGATCTCCTGGCAGTGATCGATCCGCGGCCTTACCAGGCAGCTCTGGATCAGGCGATCGGAAAAAAAGCACAAGACGAAGCGCAACTGGCCAGTGCCAAGGTCACGCTCGCGCGCAACACGGATTTGTTGAATAAGAAGGTGCTCGATCAGCAAGATTTCGACATATCAAAATATCAGGTCGATCAATTTCAAGCCGCTGTGCAGGCGGATCAGGCAGCGATCGAGGCCGCGAAGACGCAGTTTGATTACACGCAGGTCAAGTCACCCATCGACGGTCGCACCGGCGTCCGCCTTGTCGATGCTGGCAACATCGTCCATGCCGCCGATCTAAACGGCATTGTCGTCATTACGCAGATGCATCCGATTTCCGTGGTCTTTACGCTGCCCGAACAAAATCTGCCGGAGATTTTGAACCAAGGGGGTGCGAACGGCGGATTGCACGTTTCTGCACTGGATCGCGGAAACACGACGGCGCTCGACGAAGGCACGCTCACGGTGGTTGACAACCAAATTGATCAAACAACCGGAACCATGAAATTGAAAGCGACGTTTCCAAATCCCGATCTCAAACTTTGGCCGGGAAAATTTGTAAACGCGCGTCTGATTTTGACGACACGCAAAGGCGCCATCGTTATTCCGTCCAGCGTCGTGCAACGCGGCCCGCAGGGAACGTACGCCTATGTGATCAAGCCGGACAAAACCGTGGAGATGCGGCCGATTAAAGTCATGCAAACGGAAGCGAACGTCGCTTTGATCGACAGCGGATTGAAAGCTGGCGAGCAGGTCGTAGTGGACGGTCAATACAAACTTCAACCCGGCTCGCATGTCGAGCTGACAACTCCGCAGCCGCAAAAGCCGGCTGCACCGGCAAAACAGCCAGCCCCGCCCGGAAAATCGGCGAGATCAGCGACGGGATCCAAATCATGAGTGGCGCAACTTTTCAAGTTGTGATGCAACAAGCCGCAAGTTGGAAACTAGCGCCTCGGTCGTGAGCATCTCCGAACCATTTATTCGCCGGCCAGTGGCGACTTCGCTTTTGATGGCGGGCGTGATTTTGCTCGGCCTGCTTGGCTATGAATTGTTGCCGATCTCCGCGCTGCCAGCCGTTGATTTTCCAACGATCGAAGTAACGACATTTTTTCCCGGCGCGAGTGCGGACGTGATGGTCTCGTCGATCACGACGCCGCTAGAACGCCAATTCGGACAGATCAGCGGACTGGCCTCGATGAATTCCACCAGTTCGTTCGGGACATCGACAATCACTTTGCAGTTCGTCCTCGACCGCCCGATCGACGTGGCGGCACAGGACGTGCAAGCCGCGATCAACATCGCCGGCGGATTTCTGCCCACAGATCTGCCTAACCCGCCGAAATACAACAAGGTCAATCCGGCTGACACGCCGATCCTCACACTCTCGATTACGTCCGATAGCTTGCCGCTGGATCAGGTTAACGATTTTGCCGACACGCTGCTGGCGCAGAAACTGAGCGAAGTCACCGGGGTTGGGCTTGTCACAATCGAAGGAAACCAAAAGCCGGCGGTGCGGGTGCAAGTTAATCCGGCCGCGATCTCAGCGCTTGGTCTCAGTTTGGAAGATGTCCGGACCCTGCTGGGCCAGGCGAACGTCAACGCACCTAAAGGGAGCTTCGACGGACCGCGGCAATCGTTCACTATCGGATCGAACGATCAGATTCTCTCCGCTGAGGCCTACAAGCCGATTATCCTCGCCTACAAGAATGGCGCGCCGATTCGCCTCGGCGATGTCGCGAACATCATCGACAGTGTGGAGAACGATCAGCTCGCGGCATGGGTCGGCACGAAAAGCGGCGAACAATCCGCCGTGCTGCTCGATATTCAGCGACAGCCGGGCGCGAACATCATTCAAACGGTGGACCGCGTGAAGCAATTATTGCCACGGTTAACCGGCACCATGCCGCCGTCCGTGCACGTTTCCATTCTAGCTGACCGCACGGAAACAATTCGCGCTTCAGTGCACGACGTGCAGCTCACGCTCCTGCTGACCGTGGCGCTCGTTGTCATGGTGATGTTCCTCTTTCTGCGGAAACTTTGGGCGACGGTGATCACGAGCGTAGCGCTGCCGCTCTCGCTCATCGGCACTTTCGGGATCATGTATCTCGCCGGGTTCAGCCTCGACAATCTTTCGTTGATGGCGCTGACGATCTCGACCGGGTTCGTGGTCGATGACGCGATCGTGATGATTGAGAACATCGTGCGTTATATCGAAGCGGGCGACACGCCTTTCGAAGCGGCGTTGAAAGGCGCGAAGCAAATTGGTTTCACGGTCGTGTCGTTGAGCGTCTCGCTCGTCGCTGTTTTTATTCCGCTTTTGTTCATGACCGGAATTGTCGGCCGCTTGTTTCGCGAATTCGCCATCACGATGAGCGTGGCCGTCGGAGTGTCGGCCTTCGTTTCGCTCACGCTGACACCGATGATGTGTGCGAAGTTGTTGAGCTCAGAAACGGAAGATGAAAAATCCCACCGGGGCGAATTCTACCGCCGGACCGAAGAATACTGGACGCGCTTTCTCAATTTATATGAACACGGTTTGCGGTGGGTGCTCGCTCATCAGCGCTTGGTTTTAAATATCGCGATCATCACGCTCATCGCCACCATCCTGCTCTACATCGTCATCCCGAAGGGTCTGCTGCCGCAACAGGACACCGGCGTGATCGTGGGCGTGACCGACGCGGCCGAGAATATTTCGTTCAAGGCGATGGTCGAGCATGTCCATGCCATTTCCGATATCGTTCGAAATGATCCCGATGTCGCAAGCGTCTCGGCTTCGGTCGGCGCGGGAACAATCAACGCGACGATCAATACGGCGCGGCTCTACATCGTGCTCAAGCCGCACGATCAACGCCCGAACGCCGAGAAAATCATCGAACGTTTGCGCAACGCGACTAGAAATGTCGAAGGCGTCACCCTCTTCATGCAAGCAGCGCAGGATTTGCAAATCGACGCCCGCGTCAGCCGCACGCAATTTCAATACATCTTACAGGACGCGGATGCGGCTGAGCTGGGCGAGTGGACGCCGAAGCTCGTGCAAAAACTTGGCGCGCTGCCGCAGTTGAGCGATGTGGCGAGCGATCAACAGGTAAATGGCTTGCAGCTCAATGTCGATGTTGACCGCGAAAAAGCATCACGTTTGAACGTGCTCACCCAAGCGATCGACGACACGCTTTACGATGCGTTTGGTCAGCGTCAGGTCTCGATCATTTTCACGCAGCTCAATCAATTTCGCGTCATTCTCGAAGTGGAGCCGAACTTCCGGGAATCGCCCGATGTGCTCGACAAAATTTATGTGAAATCGAGCAGCGGGCAGCCGGTGCCGTTGAGCGCCTTCGCCACCATGCGCATCAGCACCACGCCGCTGGCCATTCCGCATCAAGGTCAATTTCCTGCCGCGACCATCTCCTTCAATCTGCGCAGCGGCAGTTCGCTCAGTCACGCCATTCCAGCGATCGAAAAAGCGGAGCAGCAAATCGGCATGCCCGACACGGTTGCCACCACGTTCACCGGCGCGGCCGCAGAATTTCGCACGTCACTCTCCAGCGAGCCACTGCTCATTCTCGCTGCCATCGTCGTTATCTACATTGTGCTTGGCGTTCTATACGAAAGTTACATTCATCCGATCACGATTCTTTCGACGCTGCCATCCGCTGGCGTCGGCGCGCTGCTTGCGCTCATCATTTGCCGTATCGATTTTTCGCTGGTCGCGCTGATCGGCATCATTCTGCTCATCGGCATCGTGAAAAAGAACGCGATCATGATGATCGATTTCGCGCTGGAAGCCGAACGTAAGGAAGGGATGTCGCCCGAGGAATCGATTTACCAGGCGTGCCTGCTGCGCTTTCGTCCGATCATGATGACAACAGCGGCGGCGTTGTTAGGCGCGTTGCCGCTTGCTCTCGAGAATGGAACTGGCAGTGAACTGCGGCGCCCCCTCGGCATTTCCATTGTCGGCGGCTTGTTGCTCTCGCAATTCCTCACTCTCTACACGACCCCGGTCATCTATCTGTATCTCGATCGTTTAGGGCTTTGGATTGAGGAACGGCGGAATCGTGGTCGAATCGCGCAAGCTCAGTTGCCGTTAAGCTCGTCATCGGGTTCGATCCCTGAACCAGCGCGCGAGTACGCAGTCGCGGATGGAGGAGATGATCGACTTGGATTTTGACGCTATGCAGGAATGAACATTTCGGAGCCATTCATTCGCCGGCCGGTCGGCACTTCCCTGCTCGCCGCTGGCGTGTTGTTGTTTGGAGCTCTGGCCTACCATTTTCTTCCTGTCGCACCGCTTCCAAGTGTTGATTATCCGACAATCTCAGTCAGCGCACAGGAGCCTGGGGTCGATCCGGCCACCGCCGCTTCCTCATTGGCGGCGCCTCTGGAACGGCGTTTCGCACAAATTGCCGGGGTCTCGGAAATCACCTCCGTCAGTTCCTTAGGCGGATCGTCCATCACGATTCAGTTCGATCTCAATCGCGACATTAACGGCGCGGCCCGTGATGTCCAAAGCGCCATTAACGCCGCCGCCGGCGAATTGCCGACCGGCCTGCCGCAACCGCCCTCCTATCGCAAAGCCAATCCCGCCGACGCGCCGATTATGGTTCTGGCGATGACCTCGGACGTGTTGCCGTTGTCGCAGGTTTACAATCTGGCCGACCAAATCATCGGTCAGCGCATCAGTCAGGTGGACGGCGTCAGTCAGGTAATCCTCGGTGGTGGCGCGAACTCCGCGGTGCGCGTGCAGATGAATCCGGTGGCGCTCGCCTCGATGGGTCTGAGCATCGAAGATATTCGCACCACGCTTTCGCAAGTGAACGTCCTGTCGCCCAAAGGCGCAATCGACGGGAATAACCAGCGTTTTGTCATCGCGAGCAACGACCAACTAACGCAGGCCGATCAATATCAGCCGATCATCGTCGCGTCGCGCAATGGCACGGCCATTCCACTGCGCGATGTCGGCACCGCGATTGACGCGCAGGCAAACCGTGACCAGGCCGGCCTTTTCAACAACAAACGCGCCGTGCTGCTAGTCGTCTTTAAACAGCCCGGCGCCAACGTCGTGCGCACGACCGATCAGATTCGCGCCATCCTTCCTCAACTGCGCACCTGGCTGCCTCCTTCCGTAAGCCTCGATATCATGAACGATCGCACCACCACGATCCGTGCTTCGGTCAACGATATTCAGCTGACCCTCGTTATTGCCATGGGTTTGGTCGTCGTGGTGATGTTTATTTTTCTGCGACATCTCTGGCCTACTTTTATCTCCGGTATTACCATGCCGCTCTCCCTCGCCGGGACCTTCGGCGTGATGTGGCTCTGCGGCTATAGCCTCGATAATCTCTCGCTCATGGCCCTGACGGTCTCGACCGGCTTTGTTGTCGATGATGCGATCGTTGTCATCGAAAACATCGTGCGCTTCATCGAGAAGGGCGAGCCGCCGCTGCAAGCCGCGCTCAAAGGTGCGCGTCAGATTGGATTCACTGTTATCTCGATCAGCATCTCACTGGTCGCAGTTTTCATCCCCCTGCTTTTCATGAGTGGTTACATCGGAAGGCTCTTCCATGAATTCGCCGTGACGCTAAGCGCCGCGATTCTTGTCTCTGCCGTCGTTTCCCTGACCCTTACCCCCATGCTCTGTGGCCGATTTTTGAAGAATGAAAATCCGCAGGAAAAACACGGCCGGTTTTATGAACTGAGCGAACGCGGCTTCAAAACGGTGCACAATTTCTACGCGCATACTTTGAAGTGGGTCCTCGGACACGAATATCTCATGCTCATCGTCACGGCCGGGGCGTTCTTGGCAACGATCTACCTCTACCACACCGCGCCGACGGGAATATTCCCGCCGCAGGATACCGGCCAACTCAATGGCACGACCGATGCCGGACAGGACATCTCCTTCACCGCGATGGAAGAAAAGCAGGATCAACTTGTCAAAATCGTCATGGCCGATCCGGCGGTACAAGCCGTGGGATCGTTCTTCGGAGGAGGCGGCGGCTCGGCGGTCAACAATGGCCGCATGTTCGTTAGTCTGAAGCCGAAAGGATTCGGCAAGGACAAGCGTCAGGTTGACGCCGGGACGGTCGTCAACCGATTGCGCCCGAAGTTTGCCAAGGTTCCTGGAGCATATTTGTATCTCCAGCCCAGCACGGATATCCGCGCCGGCGGGCGATCCGCCAAGGCGCAATATATCTACGCCTTGACTGATCCGGATATTGACGAATTGAATACGTGGGCGCCGAAGCTTGTCGCCAAGTTGCAGCAGTATCCACAGCTCAAGGACGCCAATACCGACCAGCAGTTTCGCGGCTTGCAGGAGAATGTCGTGATCGATCGCGATGCCGCCGCGCGTCTCGGCATTCAACCGCAAGCGGTTGACAGCACCCTTTACAGCGCGTTCGGCCAGCGACAGGTCTCGATCATTTATACGCAGCAAAACCAATATCACGTTGTGCTTGAGGTTGACCCGAAGTTCTACCTCGATCCGAGTTCGCTCGACAAAATCTACGTCAAATCGAATTCTGGAAATCAAGTGCCGCTAAGCACGATTGCGCATTTCGAACTGGCAAATACCCCCCTTTCCATCAATCACCAGGGCCAATTCCCGTGCGTGAATATCTCTTTTGACGCAGCCCCGGGTGTTTCTTTGGGCGAAGCGACACAGTTGGTCGAACAAGCCAAACGCGAACTCGGAATGCCATCCAGTGTCAAGGGAGCATTTGCCGGCACCGCTCAAGTTTTCCAAGCGACCATGGCTACGATGCCGTGGCTGTTTCTAGCCGCCATTCTCGCTGTCTATATCGTGCTCGGTATGCTTTACGAAAGCCTTGTTCATCCCTGGACCATTCTTTCCACTTTGCCTTCTGCTGGCCTCGGCGCCCTTCTGGCCCTGAGGATTACCAATAACAATCTTGATTTGGTTTCGATGATTGGAATCATTTTGCTGATTGGGATAGTAAAGAAAAACGCAATCATGATGGTTGACTTCGCTCTGGAGGTCGAACGCCACGAAGGACTCAGCCCCGAAGAATCGATTTACCAGGCGTGCCTCGTTCGCTTCCGGCCGATTATGATGACGACAATGGCCGCGCTCTTCGGCGCATTGCCACTCGCCATCGGCATGGGGACCGGCAGCGAACTGCGCGTGCCGCTCGGCATCGCTATTGTCGGCGGCCTGATTGTCTCGCAAATCCTCACCTTGTACACAACGCCGGTTATCTACCTTGTTCTCGATCAACTCCGGCAGCGGTTTGAAAACTGGCGCCAGCGGAGAGCCAAGCACAAAGAACCAGTAGTTAAGGTCTCCCAGCCACTACCGCAGCCGGCTTCCTAAAGTATCGTCAACGACCAAGAAAATCGCGCCGCAAGACTGCTGCTCTGCCACCGCTCGCATGGTCACCGTCAGCCTAGGCGCAGCAGAGCTTAAGTAATCGCGACCATCGAACGGTGAATGGACACGCCCGTCCATTTGACGCTTCGTGCTTCCTCCGCAAATTAGGCTGCTTTCAGCGCCCGTAGCTCAACTGGATAGAGCATCTGACTACGGATCAGAAGGTTTGAAGTTCGAATCTTCACGGGCGCGCTTCTTTTCGCGCCGTCTCACTACGGCAAATACAAGGCTCTTCGCACCGAGACGGTCAGGCGACTGTTAACGCGCATGGCGTGCGCTTTTTGCAAACGCGCGATTGCATCTTCCACCTCGGGAGAGAAAACGCCGTCGATTCGGCCAACATAATAACCATTACGGCGCAAAGCCGTTTGTAGAGCGCCGACGTAGGCGGGATCGGAAGCAAGCTCCTTCCCCGACTTTGAATAGTAAAACAGACGCAAGGATTCGCGCGGCTCAAAATCCGTCGAGTTCAAAGGACCCGAAGTGAGCAGGCCCCACTCGTCTCTTTGCGCCAGAGGATCGGTGGAACGGAAGAAAGGGAAATCCGAAGCAAGCGCGGAGGTCGCGCACAGTCCAAACAACGCAGCGATCAGGAAAAAGCGGGATGGTCTCATAAGTATAAAATGTCGTTCTGAAAACGGTGAGGCAAAGATCAGCCCCGAATCCATTCTGGGCAAGTCGCCGCGACTCGGGGAGACGAAACCACCATCAAATCTCCACCTCGAACTGGCTCATGAGCTTGAAGGTTTCGTAGCGCTCTTTGATTTCATCCATCGACAGTTTGCGCAAACGATCGAGGCTAAAGGCTTCCACGGTAAAGCTCGCGAGCACGCTTCCGTAGATCATCGCTTTGCGCAGATCGGTGAATTGCACGTTCTTCACTGCGCCCGCGAGGTATCCGGCCATACCGCCGGCGAACGTATCCCCTGCCCCAGTCGGGTCGTGAATGTCTTCAAGCGGATATGCGCCACAACTGAAAAATTCGTCTTCACCGAAGAGCAGCGCGCCGTGTTCGCCTTTCTTGATTGCAACATAGCGCGGCCCAAGTTTGCGAATACTCCGGCCGGCTTTGATTAGGCTGGTCTCCTTCGTCATCTGGCGCGCTTCGCTGTCGTTTAAAATGAGCAGATCGACTCGCGGCAACAGCGCATCCAAATCTTTGCGCGTGGTCTCGATCCAAAGATCCATCGTGTCGGCGACGACAAAGCGAGGTTTTTCCATTTGATCGAGCACGTGCGATTGAAGCGCAGGAGCGATATTGGCAAGCAAGGTAAAATCGCTCTGACGATAGAAGGCTGGCAGCACCGGTTTGAAATGTTCGAAGACGTTTAGTGCAACCGAGCGCGTCTCGCGTGTGTTCAAGTCCCACGCATATTCACCGGACCAGCGAAAAGTTTTTCCATCGACACGCTGCACACCGTTGACGTCGATCTTGCGCGATTTCCAGAAGTCGAATTCGGACGCTGGAAAATCTTTGCCGACAACGCCGACAAGTTTTACCGGCGAAAAGAAGCTAGCGCCCAACGCCGCGTACGACGCCGAGCCGCCGACCAAATCGGCGTGTTCTTCGACCGGCGTTTTGACGGTGTCGAGTGCAATAGATCCAACGACTAATAAAGACATGGGAATTTACAATTTCAGATTTCAGATTTCAGATTTCAGATTGAATAATCGTTTCGCGGTGCGTGCGTATTCGGCGACGTCTTCGGCTTGGAGTAACCCGGAGACAATCACAGCGCGTCGCGCGCCAGCAGCGATGACTTGATCGAGATTGTCGATCTTAATTCCGCCGATGCAAAAGATCGGCAACGTCACATCGACATGGACGCGTTTGATGTCGGCGAGACCGATCGGCTTGTAATCTGGCTTCGTCGGTGTGGCGAAGATTGGACCGAAACCGATGTAATCGGCGCCCTCGCTCTGTGCAGCGATAGCTTGCGCGAGGGTGTGCGTGGATTTGCCAACGATCACATTTCGTCCCGCTTTTTCGCGGACAACGGCAATTGGATCGTCATCCTGGCCGACGTGCACGCCTTCCACCGGAAGACGGCGCGCGATTTCGGCGTGATCGTTCACGATCAACGGTATGGAAGATCGAGATGTAATTGTGTGAAGCTCGGCCGCGAGATCGGTGAGTTCGTCCAGCGATTTCTGCTTCCCGCGAAGCTGGATAAGATCGACATCTCCTTCGAGCATCGCTTCGGTTACGCGCAGCGCGTTGGCTGCATTTACGTAATTGAGATCAACAATCCCGTAGAGCCGACAATGCGTGAGGTCCGCCACGCTAATTATTCGCGCAAACGCGACACCGTCGGTTTGAGCTCAAAGTGTTCCGAGGACATTACGCGTTCGACAAAGCCGGTGTCGTAATTGCCGGCGCGAAATTCCGCGTTACGCATAATAGCGCTGTGAAATGGCACCGTCGTCTTGATTCCGGTAATGTAATATTCCTCCAGCGCCCGGCGCATTCGATCGATCGCCGATTCACGCGTGGCGCCGATCGTGATCAGCTTCGCAATCATGGAATCGTAATACGGCGGCACGACGTAACCGGTATAGGCGTGCGAATCAATGCGCACACCGCGCCCGCCCGGCGCGTAATAAAATGCGATGCGGCCCGGTGACGGCTGGAAATCTTTCGCAGGGTCTTCCGCGTTGATCCGGCATTGAATAGCGTGAAGCCGCGGGGTCGCATTTTGAACGTGCGGCGAAAGCTTCTCCCCAGCGGCGATGCGAATCTGTTCCTTAACCAAGTCGCAGCCGTAGACTTCCTCCGTGATCGTGTGTTCGACCTGGATGCGCGTGTTCATCTCGATGAAAAAATAATGGCCTTTGTCATCGACCAGGAATTCGATCGTGCCGGCGTTTTGGTAACCAACCGAGTTGGCCAGCTTCACCGCGGCAGCGCCCATTTTTTTCCGCAGCGACGCGGTCATGAGCGGCGACGGACATTCTTCGATTACCTTTTGGTTGCGCCGTTGAATGGAACAGTCGCGTTCACCCAGGTGCACGGTGTGTCCGTGCGAGTCGGCCATGATTTGAAACTCGATGTGATGCGGATTGACGATCAGTTTTTCGATGTAAACATCGGGATTTCCGAAAGCTTTCTCAGCCTCATGGCGCGCGCTATGATAACCGGTCATGAGACTCGGCTCGTTGTGCGCCATGCGCATCCCGCGCCCGCCGCCGCCAGCCACCGCTTTGATCATCACCGGATAGCCGATCTTCTTCGCGACCTTCATCGCCTCTTTCTCCGTCTCGACTATGCCGTCGCTTCCAGGAGTAATCGGCACGCCGGCTTTGCGAGCGTAAGTCCGTGCGGAATTCTTGTCGCCCATCGCGTGCATCGCGCTCGACGGCGGTCCGATGAACTTGATTTTGCAGCTCTCACAGACTTCGGCAAAGTGCGCATTCTCCGCCAGAAAACCGTAGCCGGGATGAATGGCATCGACGTCGCCCACTTCCGCCGCGCTCAGAATCCGATCGATTTTTAGATAACTCTCGGAGCTTGGCGCTGCACCGATGCAGATCGATTCGTCGGCTAGCTGAACGTGCAATGAATCGACATCCGCTTCCGAATAAACCGCCAGGGTGCGAATGCCCAACTCCTTGCATGCGCGAATGATCCGCAGCGCAATTTCACCTCGATTGGCAATCAGAATTTTTTCAAACATGGAATTGGCGCGAGCTTCTAGCTTGCGAATCGATACAGACGCTCGCCGCGGCGAGCGCTACATTCTTAGCGAACCCGGAAAAGCACCTGACCAAACTGCACCGGCTTGCCGTTCTCGGCCACGACTTCAGCGATGACGCCGCTGGTCTCTGCTTTGATTTCATTCATCACCTTCATCGCCTCGATAATGCAAACCACGCTTTCTCCGGTGATCTCTTTGCCAACATCGACAAACGGCGGCGCGTCCGGCGAGCCTCCGCGATAAAACGTGCCCACCATCGGCGCAACGATATCTTTAAGGGACGCGGCGCCGCTCGATTTTCCGGCGGCTGCTTCAGCAGTTGTCACCGCTGGCACTGATGAAACAATGATAGGTGCAGCCAAAGCCGTCTGGTCGCCGGCGCCCTTTTGCAATTTGAGTCGAAACCCGTCCTTCTCCATCTCGAAGACCGAGAGATCGTTCTTCCTCATCAAATCGATGATGGCTTTGATATCTTTAAGTTCCACGGTGGTTGGATGGTCGAGTGAGGCGTTTAGGTAAAGCGCTTTTCCCAGCGAGGTCAAGTCAACGAATCACCGGCAAGATCGACATATACCCCTCGGTGATTTCAATTAGTGAAGAGCCCATGAGCAAATCGGTAAGAGTATCGCGCGATTTCGCAATCATCGATGAAACGGATGATTATCTCGTCGTCGATAAGCCGCCGTTTCTTCTTGTCCATCCGACCAAACCGGACGGACAGCCGACGTTGTGGAAAGAATTGCGCGACCTGCTCGCTTTTGAGATCGCGAACGGCGGCCAGGTTTCACTCGTGAATCGGCTCGATCGGGAGACCAGCGGGCTTGTGTTGGTGGCGAAAACATCGGCAGCGGCGCGCCGTTTCGGTCTCGCCATGCAAGAGCAGCGATTGAAAAAGCAATATCTCGCGATTGTTTTCGGCTGGCCGGATTGGGATGAGCGAACGGTCGATGCGCCGCTGGATCGACAAGGCAAACATCAATCGTCGGCGATTTGGTTGAAACAGATGATTCATCCGGCGGGTGCACAGGCTCAGACTGAGTTTCGTGTTGAGCGGCGATTTACAAGATCGACAAGCGCCGGAGAGCAGTTCGCCTTGCTCCGAGCAATTCCGCGCACTGGGCGCACCCATCAGATCCGCGTCCACCTCGCTTCCATCGGTCATCCGGTCGTTGGCGACAAAATCTACGGACCGAACGAACGGCTTTATCTTCAATTCATCGAGACCGGCTGGACCGCGGAACTAGAGCGACAGCTACTCTTGCCGCGGCACGCTCTTCATTCGACCAAGCTTGCGATCGAGGGCGAAAAGGAGTGGACGAGCCCGCTCTATGTCGATCTCGCTGGATTTCTAAACTGTAGCGGCGATCTATGACCGCCGAATTATTTGGCTCTGGCGCTCATAGAGCGCCGCTACAGAGGCGCGCGCCAATTGCAATCCGATCAACTCCCCATATCGTAGCGCGCCAGATGAGAATTTATCGCGTCGCCTGCGTTTCGATCCTCGTCGCGATGTTCTCTGCGATTTCAACATTCGGCGGTGCCGAAGGCTCGTCTCCAAATGATCTCGACGCGCCGAATTTTGAATCATCGGTCGAGTCCGCTTTTTTGTTCAGCATTCTTGGCAATCCGCATCGTTACCAAATCGGCGCCGAGTTTCTGACCGCCCGGGTGCGTTGGGGAATTAACGAAAACGATAGCTGGTTGCGGGGTTACAACCAATTTTACGTGCTCGCGATGGCGGAGCCGATCTTCAGCGGACCGGAGAACCATTACTTTGGTATGTCGACCGGCATGCGTTACAACTTTGTGCGTCCTAACTGGCGCTTGGTGCCTTACATTTCCGGCGGCGTCGGTTTGGGATGGATCGATAGCCACGCCAACATTCCCGGCGCGCAAGGCCAGGATTTTACTTTTAATATTCTGACCGCGGTCGGCGTCACTTATGAGATCAGTGATCGCTGGAAATTGAATGCCGGCGCTCTTTATGAGCATCTTTCGAACGCCGGACAGACTTCGCCCAATCCCAGCACCAACCTTCTAGGCCCGCAAATAGGCGTTACCTACTCCTTTTGAGATCGCGCCATTAACTTGTGTCATGTTGAGCGAAGCGAAAAACCTCCCTCTTTCGCGCGTGGCCCGCAACAGGTCGAGAGGAAATCACTCGTGCTTGTGCGAGGTTCCTCGCTCCGCTCGGAATGACACGCGAACAACGCTTATTTGATGAGCCCGCCGGACGAAAACATTCTGGTGATCAAGCGTAGCTTGTTCGACAAGCTTGGCAGTTTTCACGGGCTGAATTTCGAGCCGCAAAAATATCTCGAAGCGATCCTTTCTCGCGGTAATAATTTTTTTCTACAGCGCGCACAAGCGGAGAACGATCCGACGCACAAGCAAATCATTCCGTACGCGATCCTCGCGTTTGAGAACAAGGTTCTCTATTACGTTCGTGGCAAGAAGGCCGGCGAGCAGCGCCTGGTGGCAAAAGGCTCCATCGGGATCGGTGGACACATGAACGAGAGCGATGAATCGCTTTTCGCTTTGGACGAAGCGGCTTATCGCGCCGGGGTCGAGCGCGAAGTGAACGAGGAGGTCAAGATCGACACAACTTTCGACGATCGAATTGTGGCGCTGCTAAACGACGACACGACTGAAGTTGGACAGGTTCACCTTGGGATTGTGCACATTTTCAAATTAGCGGAGCCTAAGGTGGAGAAGCGAGAAGCGATGATTACTAACCTCGCGTTCCTCAGCAAAGACGAACTTCTGGCCCGACGCGAATCGCTCGAAACGTGGTCGCAGCTTTGTGTCGATTCGCTCGATCGCTTGCTGAGTTAGAATCCAATTCAGCGGTTCGTTGGCAAGATTGATATCGCCTCGAGCGGAACGGCAACGCTACCGCGCTCGTTCCAGATTCAGTTTTACCGCATCAAATTGCCATCTTCCCACCGGATGCGAGATCGCAATTTCCAATGTGCCCGGTCGCGCTGGGTAATTAAGGTGTGCGGTAAAAAATCCTTTCGGCTCAAAGAAGTGTGACTCGAAAGTGATGTTGCCATCGATCGGGATTGGCTGTGCCGGGACGCCGAGCTGCGTGAGCGTTTCAATCAAATTTCGTTGCTGCTGTGGCGAAAGGTCCAGCTTGGCATTTGGTCCTAACTTCGATCCGAGGAATGCGAGGTCGTGTTGAATGCTAAGGCGCTGGATAGCTTCGTTAGCAAACTCACGCCCTTCCTTTTCCGCTGTGTGCTTGGTGGAAAACAGCCACCATGCGCCGA
Source organism: Spartobacteria bacterium (assembly GCA_003167365.1). Lineage (GTDB taxonomy): Bacteria > Verrucomicrobiota > Verrucomicrobiia > Chthoniobacterales > UBA10450 > Palsa-1382. The sequence goes on from PMTM01000021.1 coordinate 73,384, forward strand.
GGCCGATCAGTGCGACCACAATGATGACAATGGCCAGGCCTTCGCCCGATGCGTTAGAACAAGATTTAAGTTTAAATGTTTTCATCAATATCCGAATCCCATCCCCTTGATTACTTCGCCGGTGCGAATAAGTGCGCCGTGTTCCTGCTTGCCGGTGTAAGAGCCAAAACGATTCCTCGAGTTGATCTTGAATTTAACAACGTATCCGTAGAGATGCTGGCCTTTCGCGCCGAGGTCGACCGGCTTTGGATCGCCCTCCCACTCAACCTGTGCGCTCGCGGGATCAAGCAACCGGCTCGCAAGCCACTTGGTCACGATCTCTTTGTAATTGGTGGGATACGGTCCATAGCGCGAAACATCAACCGGTTCGTTTTGCGCCGCTAAACAACCCGCGCCGACCGCCAAAACCAATATGCAAATCGCCGAGGCGAGGCTTTTCATCGCTCGATATTCTCCGGGCTGATTTACAAGTCCAGCGCAATGACAGGCGCGGCCATCATTTTCACGGATTGCGAGAATGGGCGCGAAAGAAACTGACGATCATTTTCGGAACCTCCGGCGGATAAATGTGCGCTCCCGAGTGAATGAATATTTCCAGCGGAGTGCCGGTGGCTGAGGGATAAAGTGTGCAATTCTCGCCGCAGGATTCTCCCTTCTCCGCGCAGGCGTTGAGTTTGCGCACTTCATGTCCGTTGTTGATCCCGAAAAAGAACGAGCATGTCGTGCTTGCCTCCAAAATGAAATGCAGCCCGCGGCTCGGTTAGATGGAACGACGGCAAAGTCGCAGCCGCTCCCGGCGCAAACGCAGCGAAAACTTTCGGGCGCTCAGCCCAAAGCAAGTAGGCGAAATAGCCGCCATTGGAAAACCCGGTCGCGTAAATGCGGCGATCATCCACCGAATATTTTTCGTGAAACCGGGCCAGCACCGCATCAAAGAACTTGAGATCCCGATCGTCCAACTCTCCCGGATTATACTGCCACCCCGGCAGCAGCCCCTGGGCGTCTCCCACCATCCCACGCGTAGGCAACCCTTGCATGTAAACGACCAGCGCTTCCGGCCAATGATCCTGGAAGGCCATTCCATGCGCCGCCAGGTTCATGTTTCCGCCATGGCCATGAAACGCGAAAATCACCGGGGCACCTTCCGGACTCGGCTTGGAAGGAAAAAACACACGGGCTTTGCGCTCAACCCCGTCAACGGTCCACTGCATCGTCGTTTCGGATTCGCCGGCGCGCGCGAGTGAATTAACACAGAGAAAAACGAGTGCGAAGAGAAAGCGGAGTTTCATAAAGATGGGAATGGTGACTAGCGATTGTCGATCTTGCGATCGGTCATAACCCCTCCACCACGATCATCTTTGTCTTGGCCGTGCGATGACGCATTTTCCTGGGTTCACGATATTCGGGACAATGCAGCCATTCCTTGGCCCGCTGCACATTTTCGAATTGAAGAATGACAATTCGCTTGGGTTGCCAATCGCCTTCGAGTGTTTCCGCCGCGCCGCCGCGCACAATGTATTTGCCTCCGTACTTTGCCACAGTCGCTCCAGCGAGTTTCTTATATTCTTCGTAACCGACTGGATCGGTTACTTCAATTTCAACGATCACATATCCAGCCATTTGAGTTTGAATTTAACTAAACAACTTACAAAGGCGCATTGATCGGAAAAAGGCAAACTTCACATTCAGAGCCGGTTCTGACTAGAATGCGCCGCATTATGAAACGAGCCACCATCTTTCTCTATTTGTTTGCGGCCACTTTGGCCTCCGCCTCCACCACGCCGGCACAAGACTCTTCCCCTTCCCCGGCGCCGACACTGAATGTCCCGACCGAAGCGGTCAATGTAGTTGATCCGGCCGCGGCCACGCGATCCTGGCTGGCGAGCGTCCCCGCCGACAAGCGAGCGAAGTCCGATGCCTATTTTGAAGGAGGCTACTGGCTAATCCTTTGGGATTTCCTGCTCAGTGCCGCCATCTCGATCTTTCTCTTGCAATCACGCATATCGGCACGGCTGCGCGATTTCGCGGAGAGAATCACGCGGTTCAAGGCGTTGCAGGTAGTTCTATACGCCATTCCATTTATTCTTATAACTGCGGTGCTGAGTTTCCCGCTTGCCGCTTATGAAGGCTTCTTCCGCGAGCATCAATACGGCATGGCTACGCAAACTTTTTTGCCGTGGTTTAGCGAGCAATTGATTGCTTTGGTTATCACGCTCATCGGGCTGTCGATCTTTCTCGTTATCCTCTACGCGATCTTTCGTCGCGCCCCGAATAGTTGGGTGTTGTGGGGCACGGCGGTGGTTGTCGCCTTCTCGATCTTCGGCGCTTTTATCTATCCGGTTTTTATCGCGCCACTGTTTAACACCTACAAGCCGATCAGCGATCCGTCCATTCGCGACCCAATCCTGGCCATGGCTAGGGCGAATGAGATTCCAGTGGCACAGGTTTATGAATTCGACGCTTCCCGGCAAACCAAGCGAATTAGTGCGAATGTGGCCGGCTTCTTCGGCACGACTCGAGTCGCCTTGAACGACAACTTATTGAAGCGCTGCACCCTGCCGGAGATTCGCCAGGTCATGGGGCACGAAATGGGACATTACGTGCTCAATCACAGCATGAAATTGATCATGTTTTCTGCGATTACATTTTTTATCGGGCTGCTGATTACCCGCAGCGCATTCGACAAAGCAGTGCAACGCTGGGGAAGCAACTGGGGGGTGCGCGGCATCGCCGATCCAGCCGGTCTGCCTTTGCTCGCACTAATTTTCGGCGCCTACTTTTTCCTTCTCACCCCGATCAACAACTCCGGTACTCGAACGATCGAACGGGAAGCTGATGCCTTTGGGGTCAACACTTCGCGCGAGCCCGATGGATTTGCCGCCGTTTCGCTAAAGCTGGGCGAATACCGCAAGCTCGATCCAGGTAAGTGGGAGGAGATCATTTTCTTCGATCATCCCAGTGGCCGCGCGCGCATCCGCATGGCCATGGATTGGAAGGCGGCGCACTTGCCAGCAGGCAATACTCCGGCAAACCCGCTACCTGCGCCGTAATCAGCCGACGTTATCGTTTGCCAAAAAATTCTGCGACCGCATCGCAGACCAGATCGACGTCTTCCATTGGAAGTTCACCGTAAATCGGCAGCGAAAGAATCTTGTCCACGGCTGCTTCCGTCTTCGGGAGTTTCGGCAGATTTGAATATTGGTTGGTCACCGCCGGTTGTTGATGATTGGCGACCGGATAATGAATCCCGGCGACGATACCATTTTCTTGAAGATGTTTCGCCAAGTCATCGCGTCGATCGGTTTGGATGACGTACATATGATATACAGCCACGGCGCCTGGTTTTTCGATCGGGGTCCGCACCACGCCGGCGAGGCGCTCATGGTAACGCGCGGCCACTTTGCGGCGATGATCGTTCAGCCGGTCGAGATTGCGCAACGCGACGCGACCGATCGCCGCCTGGATATCGTTAAAGCGCAAATTGTAGCCGGCAAACTCGTGCAGGAATTTTGATTTCCGTCCGTGATTGCGCAGCATCCGAATTTGCTCCGCGATCGCGTCATCGTTAGTTGAAATGCAGCCTCCATCAGCGAGAACAGTGAGATTCTTTGAAGGAAAAAATGAAAATGCACCCGCAATTCCCATCGAGCCGACCGATTTTTCCTTATAACGCGCGCCTTGCGCCTGCGCACAATCTTCGATTACCCAAAGTTTATGTTTGTCCGCGATCTTGAAAATCCGGTCGAGATCCGCGGGATGGCCGTAAAGGTGCACGGGCAAAATCCCAACCGTCCGCGGCGTAATTGCGGCTTCGACCAGATCGACATCGAGACAGTAGGTTTCGTCTATGTCGATGAAGACCGGCTTTGCACCCCAATGCATGAGCGGTTCGATCGAAGGAAAGGCGGTGTGCGACGGAACGATGACTTCGTCATTTGGTTGCAATCCCATTGCACGATGGAGCATGAATACGCCACCGGTCCAATTTGAACAGAGCACCACGTGTTTGGTTCCGATGTGCGTGGCCAATTCCTCTTCGAACGCTTCGCATTCCTTGGTGAGAATGTAGGAGCCGGAATCGATCACGCGTAGCGCGGCTTGCCGGATCTCATCGTTAACGAACGGCTTGGAAAGCGGGATTTTTTTCATTGGACGATGTTGATCCAATAACCGGTGCGGGCGGATTCCAGCGCCGCTTCCACCACGCGGACTGCTTGAAATCCAGCGACGCCGTCAGCGAGCGGAGGTCTGCGGGTTTCCATGGAATCAATGAAGGCGGTGAGTTCGGAACGCAACGGTTCTTCTGGCGAAAACTCTAGTTGATGAACGGCGCCTTCGCTGGCTTTGATTTCGGCGCCGTCAATAACATGTTCGTTTTCGAACGTCTTGATCTTGTATTGCGCCACGTTGTAGTCGCAGACCGCCGAAAGCTTTTCACCGGTAATTGTCACTTCCCGAACCTTTTCCGGTGTGTGATAGCCGGCTTCGACGACCGCCAACACGGACTGAGCGTCATGCTCATATTCGAGAGTCACAAGCGCCTCGTCATCCATTCCGCGTTTCATGAAATCGCCTAGCACAGCGTGAACGCGGCGCGGGGGCCGTCCGACAAAAAAATTAAAGAGATCGATGAAATGAATTCCATCGGCAAAGGTGACGCCGGTGTCCGCGCGTGGACGCTTGAATCCGTAAAATTTTCCACGCAACGTCTTGAGCCGGCCAAACTGGCGTTGCGCGATCGCGTCGCGCAACCAGAGCGATGCGGAATCGAATCGAAAAATGTGTCCGACCTGAAGAATCCGCCCGCTGCGCTCCGCGATATCGGTTAGCGTTTTCGCCTCCGCCGAGACGAGAGTGATCGGTTTTTCGACAAAGACATCTTTGTCCATTTCCAATAATTCTTTGCACAACTCGAAATGCGATTGGGCCGGCGTCGCGACAACGGCGCCATCGATCTTCGAGAAGAGCGCGCGAGGATCGGTCGCTTGATGTGAAGCCGGCACTCCGGAATCGCTCAGCCGGCGTTGATCGAGATCGGAAACGAACAGCTCCACCGGCATCGATTTTAAAAGCCGCAGATGATTTGCGCCCCAACGGCCAAGCCCAATGAGAAGAATGCGCTTCATCGTGAAATTCGGAACGGCGGTCGCGACTCAAGGCCGCTCATCGATCGGCAGAACTTTTTTGCCGACAGGCTCGCCGACATACTCACTGAGCGGGCGATAAAGGCGGTTGTCTTCGAGCTGTTCAAGCACATGTGCGCACCAGCCGGAACAACGCGCGATTGCGAAGATCGGCGTGAACAGATCCGTCGGGATGCCGAGTGAGTGGTAAACAGTCGCAGAATAAAAATCGACGTTCGCGTTCAGGTTCTTCTTTTCCTTCATCAGCGCCGCGATTCGCTCGCTCATGCGAATCCATTTCGGTTCGCCGATTTTTTCGCTCAACTTCACTGCCATCGCGCGGAGGTGCGGCGCGCGCGGATCGAGCGTTTTGTAAACCCGATGCCCGATGCCCATGATCTTTTTTTTCTGCGCAAGTTGCTTGTCGATGTACGCGTCCACATTGTTTTCGTCCCCGATTTCCTCGAGCATGTGAATGACCTCCTCGTTTGCGCCGCCGTGGAGCGGTCCTTTCAGCGTGCCGATGGCCGATGTGATCGCGGAATACATATCGCTCAGCGTGGAAATCGTAACGCGAGCACTGAAGGTGGAAGCATTCATCCCGTGATCGGCGTGCAGGACGAAAGCTACATCGAGTGTGTCCGCCGCCTCTTTGGTCGGTTCCTCGCCATTCATGAGATAAAGAAAGTGTGCCGCTTCGCTTAAATCTTCCCGCACCGGTGGCAGCGGCTGACCGTTTCGAGCACGGTGAAAATAGGCCGCGATCACGCCGATCTTCGCCGTGATACTTCGTGCGCGGTTTTTTCCGACCTCTACCGTGGCCTCTTTGCGAATGTTTGGATCGTACAAACCCAGCATCGACACAGCGGTGCGCAACATGTCCATCGGCAGCGCATTCTTCGGCGCGTTCTTGATAAGATCGACAACTCCAACCGGCAACTTTCGCTGACCGCGCAATTGATTCGTGCAACTCTCAAGCTCTTGGCGATTCGGCAGTTTCTTGTTCCAAAGAAGATAAACAACTTCCTCGTAACTAACTTTGCCAGCAAGCTCGTTGATGTCGTAGCCGCAGTAAATCAACTGGCCTTTGTCGCCAATGACGTCGCTCAATCGCGTAGTATTGGCGACGACGCCTTCGAGTCCGCGTGATGTCACTTTTTCCCGCCCTTCATTTCTTCGATCAATGTATCAGCCATTGTCGCCGGGGTTTCGGCGACCGCAATACCCGCGGCCTTGAGAGCATCGATTTTTCCCGCCGCGGTTCCTTTTCCTCCGGAAACGATCGCACCGGCGTGACCCATGCGCCGTCCGGGCGGTGCTGTCATGCCGGCGACGAAAGCTGCGACTGGTTTCTTACAATTTGCTTTGATCCATTCCGCAGCCTCTTCTTCAGCCGAGCCTCCGATTTCGCCGATCAAGATCATCGCTTCCGTTTCTCGGTCTTCGTTGAAAAGCTTCACCGCATCGAGGTGCGACATTCCGTTAATCGGATCGCCGCCGATGCCGATGCAGGTCGATTGGCCGTAACCGCGCGAGGTCAATTGCCAGACCGCTTCGTAAGTGAGCGTGCCCGAGCGTGAAATTACGCCGACGTTTCCGGGTTTATGGATGTAGCCCGGCATAATGCCGATTTTGCACGCGCCCGGCGTAATGATTCCTGGGCAATTCGGCCCGATCAGGCGCGACTTCTTTCCGGCCATTTGCGCTTTCACCCGCATCATGTCCATCACGGGAATTCCCTCTGTGATGCACACGACAAGTTCAACTCCTGCACCAGCAGCTTCCAAGATCGAATCGGCCGCGCCAGCTGCCGGCACGAAAATCATCGACACGTTGCAGCCCGTTTCACGCCGCGCTTCATCGACGGTGTCGAATACTGGTACTTTGCCGTCGAACTTCTGGCCGCCTTTCCCAGGCGTAACACCAGCGACCACATTCGTGCCGTACTCCATGCACTGCCGCGCGTGAAATCCGCCGGCGCTGCCAGTGATACCCTGCACCACCAAGCGCGTATTTTTATCGACTAAGACAGACATCGGAAGAATTGCGGATTGTGGATCGCGGATCGCGGAAAAGATTTCTTGGTTTCCTGGCTTCCAGATTCATTTGGTTTTTCGTTTGTGAACCATCAACTTGTTCCCGTCGGGATCGCGAAATTGCGCCATCCAACAAACGGGCGATTCAGTTTTGTCCATCTCGAACACGACCCCGCGCTCTTTTAACTTCGCAATAGTTGCATCGAGGTCATCGACTTCAAATGCGACTGTTGTTCCGTCGCGCGACGGTTGCCACGCTGGATGACAACCCACGCCGATGGTCGTGTCTCCAAGATCGTACTCGACCCAAGCGCCCTCCGCCTGCGTCCGCGCCGGTTTCAGTTCGAGTATTTCTTGATAAAATTTCCGTGCCTGTTCTTTGTCCGAAACGGCGATGGCGATGAATGCGATTTCCTTAATCATTAGTTGTCTCTTTGGTTAGGCCGACTTGAGTTTGTGAATCATTATTTTGTTGCCGTCTGGATCCTGCACGACGGCCATGTGGCAAACCGGAGTTTCAAAGGCCTCCGCCGCGAAACGCACATTTGCTTTCTTTAGCTCCGCAATCGCGCTGTCAAAATCTTCCATCTCGAACGCCGCTCCGGTTCCTTGGTCGGACGGCGTCCAATTTGCGCTCACGTTCGCGATCGCGAGCGTGTCTTTGCCGATGCCGTATTCAATCCATTGGCCGTCCATGAATTCTCCTGACTTTTGCAATCCCAAGACACCTTCGTAAAACTTCCGCGCGCGGCCGACATCCGTAACTGGAATCGCAACAAATCCAATTTCTTTGATTTTCATTTTTTCCCTCCAGCAGCCTTCACAACTTTTTGTGCGGCGTCAGCCAGGTCGTCCGCCGCGATTACAGCCAGACCCGACTCGGCGATGAGTTTCTTTCCGGCATCGACATTCGTTCCTTCAAGTCGAACGACGAGCGGGACCGACAGCTTCACCGTTTTGGCGGCGTTGATAATTCCCTGGGCGATCACGTCGCATTTCATGATGCCGCCGAAAATGTTTACCAGGATCGCCTTTACGTTCTTGTCCGAGATCAAAATCTTGAACGCTTCGGTCACTTGTTCTTCCGTCGCGCCGCCGCCGACATCGAGAAAGTTTGCCGGGCTTCCGCCGTAAAACTTGATGATGTCCATCGTCGCCATGGCGAGTCCGGCGCCGTTGACAAGACAGGCGATGTTTCCATCAAGGCCAATGTAATTGAGTCCGTGCTTGGAGGCTTCGACTTCGCGCGGATCTTCCTCCGCGATGTCGCGCATCGCCGCGACGTCGGGATGTCGATAGAGCGCGTTGTCGTCGAAATTAAATTTGGCATCGAGCGCAAGCACCTCGCCTTTTTTCGTTACCACGAGCGGATTGACTTCCACCATCGAGCAATCGCAAGCGATGAATGTTCGATAGAGCCCGTCGAACAACTTCGATGCTGATTTCAATTGCGCGGAGTCGAAAGCGAGCTGCTTCGCCAGCTTGCGCGTTTGAAAAGCTTGGAGTCCAGCGAGAGGATCGACCGGCTCGCGCATGATTTTCGCCGGCGATTTTTCCGCGACTGTCTCAATTTCAACGCCGCCTTCGGTGCTCGCGACGATCAGCGGCGCTGCGCTGGCGCGATCGAGTAGGATCGCAAAATAAATTTCGCGCGCGATCTCGGCCGATTTCGCCACAAGCACTTTGTTGACGACACGGCCAGCCAGACCGGTTTGATGCGTTACCAAAGTTTGTCCGAGCATCTTTGTCGCAAGCTCGCGTGCTTCCTTCGGCGATTTGCACAGATGGACGCCGCCCTTGAATCCATTTGTGAAGGTCCCCTTCCCTCGTCCGCCGGCGTGAATCTGCGCCTTCACCACGAGATCGTTCCCCCCAAGTTCGCGCGCCATCTGCTCCGCTTCTTCTGGAGTCGATGCCACCTTTCCCGGCGGCGTGGCCACTCCGAATTTCTCGAGCAACTCCTTGGCTTGGTATTCGTGAATGTTCATCGAAGTGCCGTTGGAATTAGCCCGCGAAGCTCGCGTCAGCAACGGTTTTCTCGATCATTGAACTTGTTCTTCGCTCCGACAATTGTCTAGTGTGACAGTTCATCAACGCACATGAAAACCATTCTCTTAATTCTCACTCTCACTGTCGCAACTTGTCTCTCGCTTTACGCCGGTTCGTCCGAGAAGGAGAAAGCATTCATCGACAAATACAAAGCCGCCTTCGAAGCCAAAGACACCGCCGCGCTCGAATCGTTCCTTTACGCGCAAGGCTCCGACCCCACGATTCTCGGCTTTTATAAGATGATGCAATCGAGCGAGGCCGGCGAAAAAATTGCGAAGATCGAACTCGTCGATCTATCTCCGGAGGACGTGAAGAAAGCCGCATCCGCGCAGGATTCTCCAGGTGGAGGCAAGGTTTGCTTGACGCTGAAGCCAATCAAGAAGCTCATCATCACTATCGAAAAGAAGGACAGCAACGGAAGTTCGAGCAGCAACAGCGAGAACTTTATTGCTGAGAAAGACGGTAAATTCGTCATCCCAGTTCCCGGCCCTTGTAAGTAACACACACGTTCCGAAAAGCAGACGCGGATAAGCCGGCGCGCATTCGCTTGCAAAGAGCAGTGGCGACGGAAGAGTTGGCTGCGATGTCAGCCAATCCAGAAAAGTTGTGGGCCAACGTCGAGCAGGCGGTTGCCGCTGGAGAATTGCTCGACTCCGCGGCAAAGAATATTCGGGCGCTCCTCGCTGAAGCCCCCTCGGATCTTTATCACCGAGCGATCGACGAACTGATCGTCGCCAAAGAATGGCCGGAGCTAAACGATCGCTTCTATAAGACGCTCGGGTTTGGAACCGGCGGGCTGCGCGGGCGGACGATCGGCAAGATCGTGACCAAGGCGGAACGCGGAGATGTCGCGCCTGACGGCTCGCCACAATTTCCCTGCGTTGGCACGAACGCGATGAATTTTTACAATATCAATCGCGCGACGCGTGGGTTGGTCGCGTATCTGCGCGAGTGGTTGAGCCGGCAAAAGGATCTCACAAAACCGAAAATCGTGATCGCGCACGATACGCGATTCTTCTCAAAAGAATTTGCCGATCTCGCCGCGAAAATCGCATCAGAGAATGGTTGTGATGCGTTCGTGTTCGACGGGCCGCGCTCTACGCCGGAACTTTCCTTTAGCGTGCGGCATTTGCGCGCAAAAGCGGGGATCGTCATTACCGCGAGCCATAATCCACCGCACGACAATGGCTACAAAGTGTATTTCGACGACGGCGCCCAGGTGGTCGAGCCTCACGCCACCGGCATCATCGATAAGGTCAACTCAATCACGAGCGAAACGTTCGCGCCCGTGCCGAAAGATCGGCAAGGAAAAGTCACAACGCTAGGCCAAGAGATAGATGAAGCTTACATGCGGCGCCTCGAAACATTAATTATCGACCCTAATGTTGTCGCGTCGGCGAAATCGCTCCTCGTCATCTTCACACCCTTGCATGGAACCGGCGGAGTCATTCTTAAACCGCTGTTCAAGCGACTTGGTTTCAACTTTGAAGTTGTCGCCGAGCAGGACGTTTTTGACGGACGATTTCCAACGGTCAAATCTCCGAACCCCGAAAACGCGGAGGCCTTGCAACTCGGAATTGATCTCGCGAAAAAAAGAAATGCCGATCTGGTGATTGCGACCGATCCGGATTGCGATCGAGTCGGAGTAGCGGCGCGAGCCGGTACCGGCGAAATGAAATTGTTCACCGGGAATCAAATAGCCTCGCTCATCGCCTATTACCGCGTGAAGGCGTTGTTCGAACGCGGCGTTCTGAATAAGGAGAACGCGTCGCGCGCAGTGATCGTAAAAACATTTGTCACGACCGATCTACTCAAGGCCATCGCCAAGAACTACGGCATTCGCTGTGTCGAAACGCTCACTGGTTTCAAATACATCGGAGAAAAAATTGGGAAGTACGAACGCGCTATCCCGCAGGATTTGCGAAAAGATTATGTCGATCTTAGCGAAGACGAAACGCGAAGCCTCAGGTTGAAGCACTCATCTCTTTACCTCTTCGGCGGCGAAGAAAGCTACGGTTACAGCGCGGGCGATTTCGTGCGCGACAAGGATGGCAACGGTTCCGCCATCATGTTTTGCGAAGTCGCGGCCTACGCGAAATCGAAGAAGATGACGATCGACCAGTTGCTCGACGAAATCTTTGCCACGTTCGGTTACTTCGAAGAGAAAAACGGATCACTTGTTTTTGACGGAGCGGAAGGGGCGAACAAGATCGCGCGCCTGGTTGAGTCCTACACCAGCGCGCCGCCGGCCGAAATGCTCGACTCAAAAGTGACACGGATAACAAATTTCGAGACGGAAACAATTCGCGACGTCGAGGGCGACGAAATTCCGAAAGAGAAGATGTCGATTCTCGAGTTGGAAGACCGAACGCGAATTGCAGTACGCGCTTCCGGAACCGAACCAAAAATTAAATATTACTTGTTTGCGCAGGAGCGACCGAAGCGCGGCAAATTCGCGCCCGCGGAATTGAATAGAATCAAATCGGAAGCCGGCCCGCGCTTGGAGCGGCTTTGGCTTTGGTTGCAAAAGGACGCGGACGCGCGCCTGGCGCGATAAGCTGCTCGACAGCGCGCAAATCGCTGAGAAGAATTGGCTATGGGCAGGGAAATTCATCTGAGCGGTGGCGAGATTTCGCTTCTGAAAACGATTGGTTTATCCGGCGCGTCGACCACCGGAAAGCAGTTGCTTGAACGCATCGGCGAGATGGAAGCAGCCGAACTTCTCGACGCATTGAATGGGCTGATCACGATGGGTTATATACTTTCTAACAAAGTAAACATCTCATCGATGGACGATGCCGGGAGCGCCTTCTTTCGCGTGAATGCTTCGTACGCGCGCGATCTGCGCGATGCGATTAACCCCGGCCGGCGCCGTGAAGATAAGACGCGCCGTCGCCGTCGGCGCGCTGAGTGAGTTCAACGTGAATCGCTGGCGAAAAACGCTGCGGCTCTGGCCGTGGTTGGCCGCGGTTGCGAGCGGGCTGCTTTGCACCGGTTGTTTCGCGCCGTTCGATCAAGCGTGGCTGTGCTGGATCGCTCTCACCCCGCTCATTGCCGCGATTTGGTTTTCCGGAGAGAATTCCCGGCGCCGCTGGCTGCGCAATCTGCTTCTGGGTTATGTCGCCGGGATTGTTTTTTTGTGCGGGACCTTTAGCTGGCTCAGCACGCTCGGGACTTTGTTCGGGAATTTTTTTCTGCATGGCTTGCCCCTGCTTCTGGCGCTTTATCTCGGACTCTACTTTGCTTTTTGGGGCTGGTTCGCCGGATTGATCAGGCCGCGTGAAAAAATAGCGGAAACGGTAACAAACAAATGGGACGAAATGCTGGCCCGCGCCGGCAAACCGGCCGCCACGGCGCCAAGTTCGCCTTGGTTGAGTTCGATCGCCAATTTGCGGGTCGCTTCTTGCCTGGCCAGCGCCTGGGTTCTCCAGGAATGGACCCGAGGATGGCTCTCCGACTTCGGTTGGAATGGCCTTGGGGTCGCGCTTCACGCCAACTGGCCGGTCATCCAAATTGCGGAATTTACCGGCGTCGCCGGGCTTTCGTTTGTCATCGCGTTCGCCAATGTCATCGCGGTCACCACCACGCGCCGGTTGATCCTCGAAGCGCGCACTCACCGCATGCGGCCGCATTACGATCTTACTCTCACCATGGCGGTGATTGTTGGACTAATGGCTTTCGGCTTTCACGTTGCCCAAATCAAGCCATCCACCAAAACTCTGCGGGTAGCCGCCATTCAACCAGATATTGCGCAGCGAGAAAAGTTCGATCCGCAATCGACCCCAAAAATTTTCGATCAATACGCACACTTGAGTGAGATCGCCTTGCGCACCAGTCCAGCCCCCGAGTTATTGATTTGGCCCGAAGGCTCCATGCCCTACCCCGTGCGCGATGAGAGCGAAGAAAGTTATCGGTTTGTCATGAATTTTATGGCCTCGGCCAAAACGGATTTGCTTCTTGGCACTGATGACATGGAAGCGGGTCGCGTGTTCAACGCGGCCCTGCTCCTTTCAGGAGTGAATCAGCGAATGCAAATTTACCACAAATCCCGTCTCGTTCCTTTCGGAGAATATATTCCGCTTCGGCATTCGTTTCCGCTTTTCGCGGCGGTAGCGAACCAATGGGTGCCGGGCGATTTCGACGCCGGCCAGGATTACACCGTTTTCGAATTGAGCCGGGCCGATGTGCACATTGCGCCCTTGATCTGTTTTGAAGACACCATCGGCGAACTGACCAGGCACTTTGTTTTAAACGGAGCAAACGTTCTCATTAACATCACCAACGACGGTTGGTTTTTGCATTCAGCCGGTTCGCAGCAACATCTGGCCAATGCAATTTTTCGTTGCGTCGAAACGCGGCGCCCGATGGTGCGCGCTGCGAACACCGGCGTGACTTGCTTCGTGAACCAGTTTGGTCATGTCACCCAGATCTTGCAGGACGAAACCGGCAGCACCTTCACCGAAGGCGTCTTAACCGGAGACGTCGATGTGCCTGTGGAACCGCAGCTCACCTTCTACGTTCGACACGGCGAACTTTTTGCCAAGCTTTGTGCGTGCGTTACACTGCTTGCGTTTTTGGTTAGTTTGCTCGTTATCAGGGGCGGTTCGGCACAATTAGAATGAATTCGGAAACTGTCATTTACGTTCGCGGCTTGCGGAAATCGTATGGCGACGTCGAAGCCGTGAAAGGAATCGATTTCGAAGTACGGGCCGGGGAAGTATTTGGTTTGCTTGGTCCAAACGGCGCCGGGAAAACAACCACCGTCGAAATCCTGGAAGGTTTGCGTCGGCGCACAGCCGGCGAAGTGAAAGTGCTCGAGTTCGATCCGGATCGGCAGAAAAAGCAGCTCAAAGATCGAATCGGCGCTTGCCTGCAAGCGACGAATCTCCCGGACAAAATCACCGTGCGCGAGGCGCTCGATTTTTTCGGATCGCTTTACTCCCGCCGGGCGGACGGCAATGCCATTCTCAAACGCCTGCAACTTTGGGAAAAGAAAGACGCGGGTTATGCCACGCTCTCGGGCGGACAAAAACAGCGGCTCGCCATTGCGCTCGCGCTCATTAACGATCCGCAAATGCTCTTTCTCGATGAGCCAACTACCGGACTCGATCCGCAAGTCCGGCTAGAAATTCGCGACTTAATCCAGGAGTTACGCGCCGAGAAGCGCACGATCCTGATGACGACGCATTACATCGAGGAAGCGGAACGACTGTGCGACCGGGTCGCAATCCTCGACGCCGGTCAAATCATTGCCATCGGCACACCGCGCGAATTGCAGGAACGGAGTGCAAATCAATCGAGCATCGAGATAAAATTGACGCAACCGCTGAAGGACGCCGCCTTGCCGCAATGGGCGGAATCGATTCGCAGTATCGTGAGCGAAGATCGATATCATATCACCGTTTACTCGAAGCGCCCGGCCCGGACGCTCGTTGAAATGGTGAAATGGGTCGACACAAATGGATTTGAACTCGATGACGTGCGCCTTTCACGTCCGACACTCGAAGATGTCTTCATTGAGCTAACCGGGAAGAAACTGCGCGACTAATGAAAGCGTTTCTCGCCTTCCTCGAGATCGATCTGAAGCTCGCGAGACGGAACCGCGCCGTCTTGTTCTTCAATTATCTCTTCCCGCTGATGTTCTTTTTCATTTTTAGCTACGCCTTTGATGCAAAACAGGGCGGCACGAGCGTGATCGTGGTCACAATGGTGACGACAATTGGCATTCTCGGCAGCGGCTTCTTCGGCGCGGGCATGCGTGCCGTCCAAGAGCGCGAGGAAAATATTCTTAGACGTTACAAAGTCACGCCGATCACACCGGTGCCGCTCCTACTCGCGTCGATCTGTATGGGCGTAATTCTTTACCTGCCGACAGTCGCATTGATGCTTTTTCTCGCGCACAACCTTTACGGGATGGCTGTTCCATCAAATCTCTTCTCGCTCCTCATTTTCGTGTGTCTCGGTGCGGCTGCTTTCCGCTCGCTCGGTTTGATCATCGCAGCCGTCGTGAATTCTTCACAAGAGGCCAACGTTCTTATCCAGATCGTTTACATGCCGATGCTCCTGCTGAGCGGCGCGACTTTCCCGCTCGCGTTCATGCCGAATTGGCTTCAAATCGTTACCCAGTTCATTCCGGCCAGTTATTTGGTGACCGGTATGTCCGGCATTCTGCAACGCGGCGAAACGATCGCGCAAAATTCGAAATCGGTGTTCGCGCTTGTCGTCACCATGCTGGTTGCGCTTTTCATCGCGGCGAAAGTCTTCCGCTGGGAAAAGGAAGAAAAGCTGCGTGCCTCAGCCAAACTGTGGGTCCTGGTCGTTTTGTTGCCGTTCTTTTTCCTTGGCAGCTATCAGGCCTGGAGCCGGCAGGAATTAACGAAAGCGAAAATTATCCATCGCGATCTCAACCGTAGCCACAATTGGCTCATTCAAAATGCGCGCATTTTTGTCGGCAACGGAAAGGTTATCGAATCGGGCGCAGTCCTGGTCCGCGCCGGCAAGATCGAGAATGTCTATGAAGGAAGTTTTCCCGACGCGAAATCATTGAATGCCGAACCGATCGACGCCGCGGGCAAAACCGTATTGCCTGGCTTGATTGACGTGCACGTGCATCTCGGCGCGAGCGGCGGATTCCCAGATGACCCCACCAAGGTCGACCCGAGCAAATCCTCCGAGCGTGCACTCGAGTCGTATTTGTACTGCGGCGTTACCGCGGTTCGAAGCGTGGGCGATCGCCTCGATTACATGTTGAAACTGCGCGAGAGATTTGGAACTGGCGAAAAACTCGGCACGGAATTGTTTTTTTGTGGCCCTCTCTTTACCGTCGAAGGCGGGCACGGAACCGAGTACGCGCAATACATGCCGGAGGCGATGCGCGCGTCATTCAATGCGCAGTTTGTCCGGACGCCGAAGAATGCCGAGGAAGCGCGCAAACAAGTGGACGATCTTGCCGCGCAACATGTCGATGCCATCAAAGGCGTCCTCGAAGCGGGCGCACCGGGATATTCGTTCAACCGGATGGATGTGAACATTCTGCGCGCCGTGGTCGATGAAGCGCACGCGAAGAACCTTCCGGTCGCAATTCACACCGGCAGCAGCCAGGACGTTATCGATGCGGTCGCTCTCGGCACTGATTCCGTCGAACACGGCTCGTTTAGGGATGAGATTCCTGACGCAACAATTGCGGAGATGAAAGCAAAAGGCATCGCGTTCGATCCCACCTTGAGTGTCGTGGAAGGCTTCACGAGTTTTGCCAAAGGCGACACCACGTTGCTCAAACGCTCCTTGGTTCAACAAGTGACGCCGAAAGATTTGCTCACGGGAACCGAGCACGCTGCGACCGGCGAACAATTCAAAGGTTTGCGCGAAGGGTTAAGTCATTATCCGATGTCGATTGAAATCGGCGACAAAAATCTGCTCAAAGCCTGGCACGCCGGCGTTGTGCTCGTTACTGGCACGGACGCCGGAAATTTTCTCGTGATGCACGGGCCGACCGTGCAACACGAGATCGAGCTCTGGGTTGCGGCCGGAGTTCCGGTCGAGGTCGCGCTCCAAGCGGCGACTTCCAATGCGGCGAAACTTCTTCGGGCCGACAATCGAATTGGAACAATCGAGAAAGGCAAAGAAGCCTCTCTGCTAATCGTTGACGGAAATCCGTTGCAAGATGTCCGTGCACTCTCATCGATCTCCATCGTCATGATGAAAGGCGAATACGTCGTCCGAAGGGAAATCTTCGAGCAAAAGTAGCGTGCTATCCGGACCCGATCTTTGGCGAGTAATCACGGTCTTAAGTTTATTGTCGCTCTTGCCGCAGGTTCGCGCGGAGATTCCATGGCCCGAAGTGGAGCAACGCTTGGCGCGAGAGAACGAAAGATTAGCGCGCCGTCCACAAGATCACGCCGGCGATTACTTTGTTGTCTGCACTCTCTACTACACTCCGATGGAGTCGGGTTTTACCGCCGAGCGCAGCTTCGACATCACGCTCGAAACGAAACGAGGTCTCCGTGGTCGCAAGTATCCGCGGGAATTTCTTCAAGCCGTGAAGATGGAAGGTTACGGCCGAATAATCACGCCGGTTAATGGCGATCAGTACATTCGTCACACCGGTGGCGACTCTTTTGTTTTTGCGGCGAAACCCGCCGGGCATGGCGGCGAGCTTCGGCCGCGGCTCTCGGCTGCCGCGCGCCGGGAGCAGCCCGTTTTCGGTTTGCACGTCAAATTTGTGACGACCGAAAACATCATTCGCGAGGTTTTTGGCCGGGTGAATTGGAAAATTACCGATACCGGGGGCGATCTCCGACGCTGGCAAATCGATCTTTACTGGGGCGAAGACGAGCCGCTTGGTCCGGGGAAATTGCTTGCACGGCCCCGGGGAACTGAATTTGAATACGCGTATACCGCGGTAAAGGTAAGTAAACAAACTGAGAAAGACTGAATGGCCGACCTACTCGTTAAACTCTACGATTTGAAACCGCCAAAGCGGCCGCCGCCAGCGGGAGTAACTGTCCGGCGCGCATTCGCCGCCGAGAAGCGCTTGATTGCAGACTGGGTGGCCAAGCGTTTCGGCGAGCGTTGGGCCAGCGAATGCGAGATCTCTTTCGCCCGTCAGCCAATAGCGTGTTTTGTTGCCGCCAGTGACTTTGAAGTGCTCGGCTTCGCCGCCTACGACGCAACTGCGCGCGGCTTCTTCGGCCCAACTGGCGTGGCGGAAGAAGCGCGGCACAAAGGCATCGGACGCGCGCTGCTGGTCGCTGGCTTGGAGGACATGGCCAGGCACGGTTATGCCTACGGAATCATCGGATCAACAACGTCGTTTGAATTCTACCGCAATGAAGTCGGCGCGATTGAGATTCCGGATTCAACACCTGGCTTTTATCAAGAGATGCTAAAGCCGATCCGGCCGTGAGTTCTTTCTCCTGCATTCTTAATAAAAACTCTCTCGTTGGCGTTTATTTTGTTCAAGTTACGCGGTTGCCATTACTGATAGCACTTGCTGTGAAGTCGCGGCAGCAGCCGTACAAATAAATCGCGCCCGCCGCGGCGGGCGCGATCAAATGTCATTCTGAGCGGCGCGAAGAATCTCTCAGACTATCCCGCGCTCGCTACGACGTGATTAGCTTTGGGTCTTCTTCTCCGTTGCCGATTTTTCGCACTGCTCTTTCAGCATTGCGTATTGATCCTTAGAAAGGATGCCCTCGGCCTTTTTCAGAAAAGCGTGACGGCTTTCTTTCGTGCAGCCGGCTTTCATGCATTCGGCCTGCCAGGTGTCGATCTTGGTCTTTTGGTCCGCGGTCAGATTCAATTTCGCGTAATCAGCGCAGGCGGCCTTATTGGAAGCCGTCGTCGCACAACACCCCTTGTCGCCTTTTTCTCCGGCAAAGGCAGCTCCCGCGCAAAGCATCGCCGCCGTCACTAATGATACCGCTGTAATTTTGATCATGGTGAGTCCTAAGACACGCAGAAATCGCAGATGTTCAAATCTCTTCTTGCAGCGAGCAAACTAATGCGCGCCGAACGTCAGCCCACTGCTTGTTGCGTCAATCCGTATCACTTGCCCCTCGTGAAATTTGCCGTCGAGGATATCGAGGCTGAGTGGATCGAGAATTTGTTTCTGGATAACGCGTTTTAACGGGCGAGCGCCGTAAACCGGGTCGTAACCTTCGCGGGCGATGAAAGCCTTGGCGCGATCGGATAACTCGAGCGTGATCTTTTGCTGCTCCAGGCGTTTGGTCAGACGAGCCAGCTGGATCTCGACGATCCGCTTCAGGTCATTCTCGGTAAGGCGATCGAAGATGATGATGTCGTCCACGCGATTCAAGAACTCGGGCCGGAAATGCGCACGCAACGCGTCCATGACCAGTCGGCTGCGATTTTCGCTCGATTCTTCTTCGGTAATGAACTGACTGCCGATGTTCGAGGTCATGATGATGACCACGTTCTTGAAATCGACGGTTCTCCCCTGCCCGTCCGTGATGCGTCCGTCGTCGAGCACTTGCAACAGCACGTTAAAGACTTCGTGGTGCGCCTTCTCGATTTCGTCGAAGAGCACAACCGAGTAGGGCCGGCGCCGAACGGCTTCGCTCAATTGCCCGCCTTCTTCGTAGCCGACGTAACCCGGCGGCGCGCCGATCAAACGGGCGACGGTGTGCTTCTCCATGTATTCGCTCATGTCGATCCGGATCATGGCGTTCTCGTCGTCGAATAGGAATTCCGCGAGAGCGCGCGACAGCTCGGTCTTGCCGACGCCGGTCGGGCCGAGAAAAATGAAAGAACCGATCGGCCGGTTCTCGTCTTGTAATCCGGCGCGGGCGCGACGGACGGCGTTCGACACTGCGACGATCGCGGCTTTCTGGCCGATGACGCGTTTCATCAAACGCTCTTCCATCTTCACCAGCTTCTGGCGTTCGCCTTCCTGCAAGCGCGAGACCGGAATGTGCGTCCAACTGGAGACGACCTGCGCAATGTCGTCCTCGGTCACTTCTTCACGGAGCAAATGCCGTTTGCCTTTGGCTCCGGCGGACATTTGTTCGAGTGTCCGTTCGAGCGCTGGAATGCGCCCATATTGAATCTCGCTTGCCTTGGCCAGTTCGCCCCGACGCTGCGCTTGCTCCAGTTCGGTCCGGGCCTGATCAAGCTCTTCCTTGGCTTTTCGCTGCTCTTCGAGGACGGCGATCTCCGATTGCCACTCGGCTTTGAGCGCGTCAGCCTTTTCCCCCAGCCCGGCCAACTCTCGATCGAGCCTCTTCAATCGCTCTTTACTGGCAGGATCTTTTTCTTTTTTTAACGCCTGCCGCTCCATCTCATTCTGCATGATCTGCCGCTGAATCACGTCGATCTCGGTCGGCATCGAATCCAACTCGATTTTCAAACGACTGGCCGCTTCATCGACAAGGTCGACCGCTTTATCCGGAAGAAAGCGGTCGCTGATGTAGCGATGCGAAAGCACGGCCGCCGCGACAAGGGCCGCATCTTGAATGCGTACGCCGTGGTGCACTTCGTAGCGTTCCTTCAATCCACGCAGAATGGCGACCGTATCTTCGACGCTCGGTTCCTCCACCATCAGCGGCTGAAAGCGCCGCTCGAGCGCTGCGTCCTTCTCGATGTATTTACGGTACTCATCGGTCGTGGTCGCTCCGACAGTTCGCAATTCGCCGCGCGCGAGCTGCGGCTTAAGTAAGTTAGACGCATCGACCGATCCTTCCGCTGCTCCCGCGCCGACAATGGTGTGCAGCTCATCGATGAAAAGAATGATTTCGCCTTGCGAATCGGTGACTTCTTTCAAGAACGCCTTGAGCCGGTCCTCGAATTCTCCACGAAACTTTGCGCCGGCCACCATCGCGCCAAGATCCATCGCGATAAGGCGCTTGTGTTTCAACGATTCCGGAACGTCACCGCTGATGATGCGTCGGGCGAGTCCTTCGACGATGGCCGTCTTACCGACGCCCGGTTCGCCGATCAACACTGGATTGTTTTTGGTGCGGCGCAGCAAAATCTGCATGACGCGGCGGATTTCGTTATCGCGCCCGATGACTGGATCTATCTTCCCGCGACGCGCCTGCTCTGTAAGATCGCGACCGTACTTCTCGAGCGTTTGATATCGGCCTTCTGGATTTTGATCCGTCACGCGTTGGGAACCTCGCACTTGCTGCAGCGCCTGCATCAAGTTGTCGCGGCTCACCCCAAGTTGCTGAAGCAACTTCGCCGCGGGAACATTTGCGCCCGCGAGAGCGAGAAGATAATGCTCTGCGCTGATGAATTCGTCTCTTAGCTTCGACATCTCCTGCTCGGACGCGTCCAAGACGTTGCGCAGCTCGTGGCTGATCATTACCTCGACCGCGCTGCCGTGGATTTGCGGACGGCGTTCCAGATCGGCGTTCAAACTCGCGTGCAGGTTCCCAGCGGAAACGCCCATCTTCTCGAGGAGCGGGCGCGTTACGCCATCGGTTTGATCAAGAAGGGAGATGAGAAAATGTTCGTTCGTTATCTCATTGTGATGAGACTGCGAGGCAAAGCTCTGCGCGGC
Organism: Spartobacteria bacterium; assembly: GCA_003167365.1. Taxonomy (GTDB): domain Bacteria; phylum Verrucomicrobiota; class Verrucomicrobiia; order Chthoniobacterales; family UBA10450; genus Palsa-1382. Next base: position 94,614 of record PMTM01000021.1, read on the forward strand.
CTGCACCGCTTCCTGCATCTTCTGCGTGAACCTATCGAATCGCACTCTTCAAAGTAGTTAACGCGACCGCACAAGCAATCGGCGTTCCGCATTGGTCCCGGCGAAATATGCCAATGTTTTTCTTGCCTTCGATTGCGGTAATGGCGCTCTCGCGTATGAGTCTCTGCCATGACTGCCGACGAAAAAGGACTTGGACGCCGCGCGCTTGCGCTGATGCGCCCTGGACCATTCCGCCGTTACATCATCGGCAGCGCGATCTCGGATACCGGCACGTGGATGCAGGTCATGGCGCAAGGATGGGTGATGAGCACTCTTACCGACAAAGCGATCATGCTCGGCATGGTGAATTTCGCGGCCGGCCTGCCGACTTTGGCGCTAACGATGTTTGGTGGTTCGGTCGCGGATCGATTCGATAAACGCAAGATCCTCATCGCGACACAAGTCGTGCAGATCACGCTTGCTCTCATTCTGGGCTGGCTCGTCCTGACCAATCGAATTCATGTCTGGCACATTCTTATACTCGCGGCGTTGCTTGGCGTTTCGATCGCTTTCGAAATGCCGGCAATCTCCGCGCTCGTTCCCGAGTTAGTGAAGCGCGAGGAGATCGCGGCCGCAATTGCGCTCGATCGCTCGGTTTTTCACGGCTCGCGTCTGGTTGGTTCGTCACTGGCGGGATTGTTTGTCGCTTGGTGGGGAGCTGCCTCCGCTTTTTTTGTGAACGCAGTTTCGTTTATCGCGCTGATCGCCGCGCTCATCTCACTTCCGCAGCGCACGGCCGGGACGGTGGAAGAGGAAGAGCAGCGCCGCAGCGGAATCAAAGAGGGCTTCAAATATGTGGCCTCAGAGCGGATTATCCTGTCGATGATTTGCCTGATCGCGCTCACAACCGTCTTCGTCTTCCCCGCAATTTCGGTAATGCTGCCGCTCTACGTAAAAAACGTTCTTCATCTCGGCCCGGATCGAATGGGATTCTTGATGGCGGTATCGGGGACTGGTTCGCTGGCCGGTTCCCTCGGCCTACTCAGCGTCGCTCGCGAGAATCGACTGAAATTCATGACCTTCAACGCGGTGGTCGTGGCCGTGGCGATCTTTTGCATGTCGCAATCCTATGGTTTCTTCGTGACTGCGATCGCAATGGGATTTCTCGCCATCGCTCTCTCCATGAATTTCGGGCTCGCAAACACGATCGTGCAGGAACGAGCGCCCACTGCGTTGCGCGGCCGCGTCTCCGCTATTTTTGGGATGAGCTTCTTCGGTCTCATGCCGATCGCCGGCTTGCTCATCACGGGATTGTCCGACCTGATTGGAATCCGCACTGCGCTCGCCGTTTCTTCCGTTATCTTTGGTATCGGCGCTTCTGCCGTCCTCACCATCGCGGGCCGACATGTTTGCGATCGCCCGGTTGCGCCGATTCCGGAACCCGAAGCCGCATCTGTCGTCTAACATCGCTCAAGCCGAATGATTTCTTTTTCCACCTGTTGGAATTCGCAGCGTCACACTGCTGGCGACGAAATGTTGCGTGAGATTATCGATCTTGGCTTTGATCGGGTTGAACTGGGACACGGCATTCGCATCTCGCTCATGCCTGGCATTCAAAAAATGTATGAGGCGGGCAAAGTGAAATTTACCAGCTTGCACAACTTCTGTCCGTTGCCGGTCGAAGTGCTTGGAGCGTCACCCGATTGCTACCAGTTTTCCGCCTGGCACCCGCAAGAGCGTGAGCGCGCGGTTAAACAGACGTTCCAAACGATAGACTTCGCCGAACGCTTGGGCGCGCCATTCGTTGTCATGCATCTCGGCGAAGTGGCGATGCAACCGATCACCGACTTGCTCATCAAGCTCGCGAAAAAGGGAGAGATGTTCTCCCGCGAATACGTTCGCAAGAAACTCAAAGCGGTGGAAAAGCGTGAATCCGTTGCGCCGCGTTATCTGGATCGCGTGAAAGATTGCCTTCGCCGCATTGTTGCATACGCGACCTTAAAAAAGATCCGGCTCGGAATCGAGGGCCGTCGCGGTTATGAGGAAATTCCGAACGAGCGCGAGCTTCCCGCCCTGCTCGATGAGTTGAACTCACCTCAAGTCGGCTACTGGCACGACTTCGGTCATCTTCAAATCAAAGAAAATCTCGGCTTCGTCGATCACGAAGAGTGGCTGCGCAGAATTGGATCGCGCGCCTTCGGCTGTCATGTCCAGGATTGCATTTGGCCGGCACAAGATCACCAGCCACCGTTTGCCGGAGATGTTGATCTGGCGAAACTTGTTCCCCTCCTGCCAAAAGACTGCTTGTGGGTCTGGGAATTGAGTCCGCGCAAGACGGTGGAAGAGATTCAACGCTCGGTCGCGACCTGGAAAAAACACTTCGGCGAATGAAGAAACTTCTCCTCACCCTGTTCCAGGTCGCCGTTACCATTGCCGTCCTCTATTGGGTTTATCACGATCCAGTCAAACGCGCGCAGATGGTTGAAGCGCTCCGAAACGCGCGTTATCACTGGGTTGGACTCGCCATTCTCGCGTACGTTGTGGTGGAAGTGGCCGCCGCGTTTCGTTGGGGCGTCTTGCTGAAGGTCCAAGGAATTCATCTGAGCATTTCCCGGCTATCCGGCTTGTTCTTGATCGGTATGTTTTATAACCAATTTCTGCCCGGCGGCACTGGTGGCGATATCGTTAAGAGCTACTTCTTGCTCAAGGAAACGCGCGATAAGAAGGCCGGCGCATTGCTCGCCGTGGTCTTCGATCGATTGATCGGTCTGGTGGCGTTGGTCACCATCACCGGCGTGCTGATCGCCGTGCGGTATGATTTTCTCTCGAAGACACCGGAAACACGGCAGTTGCTTTGGCTTTTGCTCGTGCTCCTAGGCAGTTCAATCGCCGGATTGCTTACCACGTTTGTAATCAGCGGATTTAATTTGGTTCATTTGCTGCCGGAAAAATTCCCGGGCCGCGAAAAACTGATCGAAGTTTCCGTCGCCTACCATCTCTACGCACGCCATTGGCGCGCAACACTTGTAGCCTTTGGCGCTTCAATCGTCGCACATCTCGCGACCTTCGCGACGTTTCTCGGTGTTGCTTACTCGTTGCGCGCGAACGTAAAGATCGTGGATTTTTTTGCCGTCATGCCGATCGAGCGCACGATCTCGGCGATGCCGATCAGTTTCGCCGGCGTCGGGCTGCGCGAGAAAGTATTGCAAATCATGCTAAACGGGTTGTGTGGCGTAGAGGAAGGTAAAGCCGTGCTCATCGGTTCGTTAAGTTTTCTTATCATCCTCTTTTGCTGTGCACCGGGCGGCATCGTTTACTTTTTCTACAAACCGAGCGGCGCGGCGGCGCATGTTCCGTTGCGTGAGATGAAAGAGGAAGTCGCGACTCTCGAGCATGAAATCGGCAAAGCGGAATAGGAATGTGGGAGGGACCTCAGTGTCCCGCCGTCGCCCCGAACGCTTTCGGGGCTCCCACATTTTGCGTCGACCATTCGTCACCGCCACCTTCGCGATGACCGTCGATGGAAAAATCACGACGCGAACTCTCTCACCGGTCGATTTCACAACGCGCGAAGACAAACTGCATTTGCTTCGGCAACGTTCTCTGGGCGACGCGGTATTGATCGGCCACAGCACGCTCAAGCACGACAATGTTCGGCTCGGCCTGCCGCAGGAAGAGTTGCGCGAAGCGCGGATCAAACGCGGTCAGCCGCCTTATCCTTTGCGCGTGATCGTCTCAAACGAAGGCAAAATCGACAATCGATTGAAGATCTTTCAATCGGACATCTCGCCGATCGTCATTTTTTCTACAACGTTGATGCCGCGAAAATATCGCTGCGCATTACTCGAAAAGGCGACGCTGCACTTGAGCAAATCGCGCCGGGTCGATCTTGCGCAGATGCTGCAGACGTTGCGCAGCGAATACAAAGTCCGCACGGTCGCCTGCGAGGGCGGCGCCACGCTCTTTCGTTCGCTGCTCGAACAAGGCCTTGTCGATCACCTGAACCTGACCATCGCGCCCTACCTATTCGGCGGCGCCAATGCCCCGACACTTACGGGACTAAGCAAAGAATTCCTTCCGCAGAGCGTGCATTGTTCGCTCCTCGGTATGCGCGTTGTCGGCGATGAATGTTTCCTGACTTATCGTATTCGCGCCAAGAAACATTAGGCTAGGTGTCTTGCCTACAATTCTTTGTTTTCGCGCCGCGGCCGGACGACGAGCTCGCCGTTGTAGTTCGGACAAACGGTGTTCAGCGATTCGGCGCAATTCGCGCAAAACGTGCATTCGTAACTGCAAATGTAAACTTGATCTCGCGGCCCGAGTTCCGCGCCGCATTTTTCGCAGGCGGTTTTCATCTCAAGCGCCATGTTTGTGCTTTCGTTGCAACCCTGTTACAAACTCTATCGCAACCTGAAAATCGCGCGAGTGTTTCATCGACATGCATAAGGCCAACTCCATCGTTATGCGCGCGCCGAAGATGTCGATCTTCGAAACAGCCGCGAACCTTGAACTCTGGCCGAAAATTCTGCCGCACTATCGTTACATCCGCTACTTGGAGCGCAGTGCGGATCGCAACCTCGTAGTCATGGCCGCCACCCGCTCTGGCATTCCGGTCACTTGGACGTCCGAGCAAATCATCGACCGGGAAAAGATCGAAGTGCGTTTCCATCATTTGAAGGCGTGGACGAAAGGCATGCGCGTGGTTTGGACGTTTCAGGAGACACCGGACGGCGTGCTCGTTGAAATTTTGCACGACATGAACTTCCGGATTCCCGTTCTCGCACCGATAGTCGATCCCATTATCGGTGATCTCTTCATTCGCAACGTTGCCAGCAAGACATTGCGCTGTATGAAGGACTACGTGGAAGCACGGGCGAACAGAGTGACTGCATGACCCGAAGGCGCGCCGTCATCACAGGCGTCGGTCCCCTCACCTGCATCGGCAAAGGTGTGGACGCGTTTTGGGATGGCATTCTGGCGGAGAAAAGCGGGATCAGTCGGATTTCCACTTTCGATACCAGCGCGTTCAACGCACATAGCGGTGGCGAGATTGTCGATTGGGAACCGGAGACATTTTTTCCGCCGCATCGTTTGAAACGGCTCGACCGTTACGCGCAATTTGCCGTTGCTTCGGCGAAATTGGCGCTCGACGACGCGGGAATCGAATATTCACACGAGCAACCGCAAGATCGCGTCGGGGTCAGCTTCGGCACGGCGCTTGGCGGTATCTGCCAAGCTGAGGGCCAACACGTTCGGTTTTTGAAAAAAGGAGCGCGCAGCGTTAGTCCGGCCCTCGCCGTCCAGGTCTTTGGCGGCTCGGCGCATTCGAATATCGCGATCGAATTTGGATTTCGCGGAGTAGGCACGACAAACTCCAATAGTTGCGCCAGCGGCACAGTCGCGGTCGGCGAAGCGTTGCGTTACATCCGCGATGATTTTGCCGATGTGATAGTCGCCGGCGGCGCTGAAGCGCCACTATCCATTCTCACGTTCAACGCATTTTCTATCATCAAGACCATGAGCCAATGGACGGGCGATCCGAGGTTCGCGTGCCGGCCGTTCGATCTGTTGCGTGATGGTTTTGTCATGGGCGAAGGCGCGGCATCGCTGATCGTCGAAGAACTCGAACATGCTCGCGCCCGCGGCGCTCGTATTTACGCCGAAGTTCTCGGCTACAGCTTAAACAACGACGCGTTCCATATGACGTCGCCGTTGCCGACCGGCGAATCGTGCATTCGGGCAATGCGCGACGCGCTGGCAGACGCGCAACTCAAACCCGAGCAGATCGATTATATCAACGCGCACGCCAGTTCCACGCAGCTCAACGACAGCGCGGAGACGAAGTCGATCCGCAATGTGTTCGGCGAACATGCAAATCGAGTGCAGGTGAGTGGAACAAAGGGTTACTACGCTCATCCACTTGGTGCGACAGGAGCAATTGAGGCAGCGCTGTGTGCGCTCGCGTTAGATCGACAATGGATCCCGCCGACGATCAGCTATCAAAATCCCGATCCCGCGTGCGATCTCAGTGTCGTTCCAAATCATGGGCGAGAAGCAAAGCTAAGATATATAATGAGCAACTCCTTTGGCTTTGGTGGAATCAACGCCTGCGTGGTGCTCGGCAAAGTTTTCTAATTCGTGGTGCTAATTAGCATTGTCATCCCGAACGGATGTGAGGGACCTCTCATTGGGTCCTTGATCACGCAATATTTTCGCGGGGGCGGGGACGCTACCAGTTTGTGTGAGGTCCCTCGCCGTCTGCGCGGCTCGGGATGACACGTGCGGTGTGTCGTTAAGTTATTTTAGCAAATCAGGACGGTTCTCACGCGTTCGCCGCAGCGCTTGCTCCTTTCGCCAGGCCGCGATCTCGGCGTGATTTCCAGAGAGCAACACCTCCGGCACCTTCCATCCGCGAAATTCAGCCGGGCGTGTGTATTGCGCCGCTTCCAGCAATCCGGCGCTGAAACTATCGTCCGCCGAAGATTGTTCGTGACCGAGCACACCGGGGAGCAAACGAACAACCGCATCGACCAGCACGGCAGCGGCGATCGCGCCGTTGGTGAGGACGTAGTCGCCGATCGAAATCTCCATGTCGATCAAATGTTCGGTCACGCGATGATCGATTCCTTCGTAGTGACCGCAAACAACAATCAAATGTTCGTGTTTAGAAAGATTTCCCGCGAGTGACTGTGTGAAAGATTTGCCCGGCGGCGTCATCAAGATCACAAAGCTGTTTTCCTTCCGCAACGATTCGACCGCGGCGAAGATCGGCTCCGGTTTCATCACCATCCCCTGCCCTCCGCCAAACGGCGCATCATCGACTACGTGATGTTTGTCCGTCGTCCAATCCCGCAGATTATGAATGCGAAGATCGACAATTCCATTTTCCTGCGCGCGCTTCATCATGCTCTCGCTGAGCGGAGCGCGGCAGATTTCGGGAAAGAGCGTGAGGATATCGATCTTCATGAAAAGTCCAATACTGTAGCGGCGGTATATGACCGCCGAATCCAATTAGTTTCGGCGCTCATAGAGCGCCGCTACACAGAAGAATTACTCGACGATCTCGAGCGTGGCGCGCTGGCCGTGTCGCGCAGCCGAGCTGGTGAGGAGCGCGCGGATGGCTTGAATGGTTTGGCCATTTCGCCCGATAATGCGCCCGACGTCGCTTTGCCGCATTTGCACTTTGAAAATCGTCATTCGGCCGCCTGGAATCTCTGAGAGCATCACCTCGTCCGGATAATCGACGAGTTGGCGAATGACGAACTCGAGAAACTCTTTCATGATGATGAAGTTATCGCGTGATTCCAGCTTGTCGAACTATCCAGAACGGCGTTCGCCGTCATCCTGAACGAAAGTGAAGGACCTCTCATTGGGTGCTTCATTCACGCCAAGAATGGATAGTACAAAGACCGCCTGTGTGAGGTCCCTCGCCTCCGCTCGGGATGACACCGCTTTTTTTGCTCAGGAAGCGGGAGTAGCAGGTAGTTCCGGCGCGGGCGCTGTCGCTTCAGTCGTGGTCGGTGCGGGCCCGGCCGTTGCCGTCGCGGCGGACTTCTTGTTCTTCTTAATCAAACTGCGCACCGTGTCAGACGGCTGCGCACCGCGTGCGATCCAATATTCAGCACGATCCAATTTCAACGTGCTGTTGTGATCGGGCTTTTTCGGATCGTACGTTCCGATCATCTCGATGAATTTGCCATCGCGCGGGCTCCGGCTGTCGGTTACGACAACCTTGTAGTACGGGCGATTTTTCGCGCCTTCTCTGCGTAATCTAATTGAAACTGCCATGGTTAATTTTTCATTCGCGCCATCATCTTTTTCATTTTGCCCGTGTTCTTCATCATCTTTCGCATTTGATCGAAGCGACGAAGCAAATCGTTTACCTCGGTGACGGTACTGCCGCTGCCGCGCGCGATGCGCTGACGCCGCCGTGCATTCAAAATACCGCGGCGCGTCCGCTCTTCGCTGGTCATCGAAAGCACGATGGCTTCGGTGCGCTTAAGCTGCTTCTCGTCAACCGAGAGGCCTTGCACGTTACTCATGCCGGGCAACATGCCAAGAATATTCTCAAGCGGTCCCATTTTGCGCATCATTTTGAATTGGGCCAGGAAATCGTTGAAATCGAACGAGGCGCTGCGCAATTTTCGCTCCATTCGCGCGGCTTCCTCTTCATCGACCGCTTCGGCCGCTTTTTCGACCAAGCCTACGATATCGCCCATTCCCAGGATGCGACCGGCCAGGCGATCGGGCACGAAAGCTTCGAATTGATCGAGCTTTTCGCCGACGCCGACGAATTTGATCGGGCGTTGCGTGACTTCCCGCATCGATAGCGCAGCGCCGCCGCGTGCGTCGCCATCGAGCTTGGTTAAGATGATGCCGGTGATTTGGAGCGCTTCGTTGAAGCGAGTGGCGACGCTGACGGCTTGTTGTCCAGTGGCGGCATCGACCACGAGCAGGATTTCCTGCGGTTGCAAATAATCTCGAAGAGTTTTCAATTCCTCGAGCAACGGTTCATCGAGTTCCTGACGGCCGGCTGTATCGAAAATGTCGATCTGGTGTTCTTGATGGTCTTGCCATTCTAGAGCGGCCGCGACCGCGCGTTGAACATTCTTTTCGTTTGGATCCGGCGTGAAGACTGGTACTTCGATTTGCTTTCCGAGCGTCGCGAGCTGCTCAATCGCAGCTGGTCGCTGCAAATCGCACGCTATTAATACCGGCGCGCGGCCTTGTTTCTTGAGCCAGCCGGCAAGTTTCGCGGCTGAAGTTGTTTTGCCCGCTCCGTTCAAACCGACAATTAGAATCCTCGCCGATTTCTCGACGTTGAGCGGGGCGGCATCGCCGCCGAGCAATGCGGTCAGTTCTTCGTGGAAAATTTTAACTATCTGCTGACCGGGAGTGATACTGCGCAGCACTGCTTCGCCAATGGCCTTTTCTCTTACGCGGGCGATGAATTTTTTCGCGACCTGAAAATCCACGTCTGCTTCCAGCAACGCGAGGCGGACCTGGCGCAACGCATCGTCGATATTCGCTTCGGAAATCGTGCCATGGCCGCGCAGATCCTTGAAAATGTCCTGCAGCTTCCCGCCGAGTTGCGAAAACATCGTTTGGAAGAAAACCGCGACGCGCTATTTCTTTGCCGGCGACGCGGCTGGAGACGTCGATGTCGCCGGACCGGCGCCGTGTTCGTCGATCCCGAATGTCCAGTGCGTTTCGACTTTCTTGCCTTCGGATTTCGCGCTCACGATCACCGTGCAAGTTTTGTCCCGGAGTTTTTGCGTGACTTGGTAGGCAACGGTGCCCGTTTTCGCATCGTAGCTCGCAGGAACTACGCCCAATCCGCTTACGCGCATCTGCACGCTCGCCGGATCAATCTGCCCCATCGCGCTCAGATTCGCTCTGATTAACGGCAACGCCGTTCGAACCGTTTCGCCGTCCGCCGGTTGGGTTGAAAGGCTCGTTGTTCCGACTTCCGCGACCGCTGCTGCGCCCCCGCTCGACGTCCCAATCATTTTCACGGCATCCGTGAAAACCTTCGGCTTATTTCCCTCGATCAGGTAACGGCCGAGCGAATCGAGCGGTGAATTAAAAGTGAGCGGTTGGCCGTAAACCGTGAAGACGGCCTCGTAACCGGCGTTCCGGCAAACTTCTTTGATGTGTTCGTTATAGAATCCGTACGGCACAGCGAAGCAATTCACCCGAATGCCGAGCCGCTGCTCAAGGAGTTGCTTCGAACCTACGATTTCGTTTTGGAGCCACTGTTCGTATTCCGGTGGGCTCAATCTTTTCTTCGCGACTTTATCGTATGGCTTGCGCAAATCCTGGTGCGTCGCGGAATGCGCTTGAATGTCGGCGCCGGCATCCCGCATTTCGGCGAGCATTTCCCACGTCATCGCTTCTCCGCCGCCGAAGTGCCCACCGCGCACGCCTTCGGTGTAAATGAACAATGTCACCGGATAGCCGAATTTTTTAAGGATCGGCCAGGCGACTTCGTATTGAGACTTCCAGCCGTCATCAAACGTGAGCACCGCGCAACGTGGCGGAATACTTTTCTCGCTCCGTTTCCACGCCAGAAAATCCTGCATACCGATGACAGTTATGCCTTTGTCCTTAAGTTCCTGCATTTGCTTCTCAAAATCTTGCGGCGTGATTTCTGTGTCCGGCCGTTTCACTTTGTTGACGAAGCGGTGATAACCAAAAACAATTACCTGAGCTGTTTGGTCGACAACCGGTTTCGCGCCGGAGGGCAAACTCGCGGCAGCTCGTGCGCCCGGGCTAGCCGCAGGGGCCGCAGGCGTTGGTGTCGGATTCGCCGCTGGAGAATTGCTCGAAAGACTGACCGCCAAAATAACTGGGAAAATCGCGAGTCTGATACGCATAGATACGGCCTTTAATTCCAGACGCACAAAAAACAAGCGGTTTTTGACCGAACAAATGGAATCGAAATGAAAATTCCAGCCAAAAATCTTTGGCGGAAGCGCCACTTTCGGGTAATCAGTCCGCATGTTGCGGGCGATTCGACGGATTCTGGCGTTGGCTCTTCCCTGTCTGTTGGCCGCCTGCGCGACGGCGCCTAGGGAGACAACGACCGCGAAGGACACGAGCAAGACATTCACGACTGTGGTTGTCGATGCGGGGCATGGCGGAAAGGACAATGGAGCATATCGCAATTTTGGAGGCGCGGAGAAAATCGCAACGCTGGATGTGGCGAAGCGGCTCGAACAAAAACTTCGCGAATCTCAGCTCAAGACCGTCATGACGCGTTCGTCAGATGTTTTCATTCCGCTGGAACAACGCGTCGCGATCGAGAACTCGCAAAAGAACCCGATCTTCGTCAGCATTCATTTCAACGACTCGCGCAAGCGCGGCATTCATGGGTTTGAAACATATTATCATTCGCCGATCTCACGCGACCTCGCTGACCGCATTCAGCAGAAGCTGATGACGATCCCGCATTCGGCAAATCGCGGTGTGCATTTTGCCAGCTTTCGCGTATTGCGATTAGCCCGTTATCCGGCAGTGCTCGTGGAGTGTGGTTTCTTGAGCAACCGGCGCGAAGGTGGCGACGCGCGTGATTCCGAATACCGTGAATTGCTCGCGGACCGAATCGCGGAAGCGATTGTCGAACAACGCTATGGTCCCGGCGTTTATCGCGGGACGGCGCATGCCGCAACCCCACCGCCGGCCGAAGGCCCTTCTCCCGGCCTGGTTCCGACGACGCTGAAGCAGAATTAAAATTCTTTGCCGCGTTCCTCGCGCCCGATCGCCGCGATGACGATCAGTGCGACGAAAATCACTAACGCGAAAAGCGCCAGCGCTTTGGCGTAATCGGGGTGACCGGAGGAATCGCGAAAGTGTTCGGCCAGTTTTGCCTCTACCACCGCGGTGTTAGCCGCGAGAAGGTTTCCCAGTTGATAAGCAAATCCTGGGAACGTTCCGCGCAGCTCGCCGGGCGAGAGTTCATTCAAGTGCACCGGCACGATCCCCCACGCGCCCTGCACCATGAATTGCATACCGAATCCACCGATCACAAGGAGCGACAGGCTGGGCGAAAAAACCCAAAGCGGAATGAGAACGATTCCAAGAGCAGCAGAAAAGATAATGCAACGGCGCCGGCCGAATCTTTGCGAGAGATGTCCGATGATTGTTCCCCCGCAAATCGCGCCAAAAGCGTAGATGATTCCAATGGTCGATTTTTGTGAGACTCCGAGCCCACGCTGCTCGCCCAGAAATGTTTGATACATGTCTTGCGTTCCGTGAGACATCGCGTTGAACGCTGTCATTAGCAGAATGACATAAAGAAAAAGCAACCAGTGTTGCCTGAGAGTTTTTCCCAAGTTCGGCCAAAAGTTGTTGGTCGATTTTTGCCGCAACCAAGCCGGCGACTCCGGCACTCGCGCGCGAATGAAGATTACTAGGACCGCGGGCAACGCCCCGACCACAAACAATCCGCGCCAGCCGAAGCGCGGAAACACGAGCCAGTAAACCAGCGCCGCCAGGAGATACCCGAACGCATAACCTTGCTGCAAAATTCCCGAGAATAATCCGCGCGCCTTTGTCGGCAGCATTTCCATCGCGAGCGATGCGCCGAGTCCCCACTCGCCGCCCATACCGATTCCGTAGAGCGCGCGAAAGATGAGCAGCATTGTGTAATTCGGAGAAAATGCCGTGAGCAATTCCATCACCGAATAAAAGATGATGTCGATCATGAGCGGCAAACGCCGCCCAAATCGATCTCCGAGCAGACCAAAGATGAACGCGCCGACCGGACGCATGGCGAGCGTCAGCGTAATGGCATAGGTGAGCTTGGCGATGCTCGTGCCGAAATCCTGCGCCATCGCCCCGATCACAAACGTGAGCAGAAAAAAATCGAACGCGTCCAACGCCCAGCCGAGAAAACAGGCAACGAAAGTGTTGCGTTGATCGCGATTGAGCGATTTGAAAAGCCGAATCGCTTCCACGACCCACTCACCTAAATGTCGCGTCGAGCGAAGTCGAGACATCTCTCATCGTTCAAGAAGCGGCGTGCAATGTGCGTTCCTGGATCGTATGTTGGGTCCAATCATGCGCTATCTGGTGAAAGCACGCGTGAAATCCGGAAAGGAACGCGAGCTCATTCGCGCCATTGACCAGGGCAGGCTTGGTCGCGGCTCCATCGCCGGCGACAAATATCTGCACAATATGAAGCAGGCGCGCGTCGACGTCGGCAGTGTCGCGACTTGGGTCGAAGTCTGTTTCTGCGATCCACCGCTGGAGGAAGAGTGGCCGTATTGGGAAGAATATTTCGATTTATTAAGCGTGAAGGATGCGCATTCGCGCCGCAATTGCCGGCACGAAAACGGAACCGAACGATGGGCCTGCTGCGAGTGCGACTGCACGAACAAACTCGAAGAGAAGCTTCGCCATCAGGGCAGTTCATTTCTGGAAAGTCTTCGCGCGAGCTGTAGCGGCCGTCTATGACCGCCGAACTACGGAAATCCCGGCGCTCATAGAGCGCCACTACAATAAAACACATCTACGCATCATGATGCGTCAATTTGTTTCTTGCTACCTGGCATAAACGCCGCTTAGTTCTCAACTATCATGGCGTCGGAGCTTCATCCGCTGGAGGAATTATTGCGCGAGCGCATCGTCGTTCTCGATGGCGCCATGGGCACAATGATTCAGCGCTACAAACTTTCGGAACAAGATTACCGAGGAAAACGCTTTCGCGATTGGAAAGGGAAAGATCTCAAAGGCAGTCTCGAATTGTTGCAGCTCACGCGACCGAAAGTGATCGAGGAGATTCACACCGCTTACCTCGAGGCCGGCGCCGACATTATCGAAACCAACACTTTCAGCGCCACCACTATCGGACTGAATGATTTCCTCTTTGCTGGTGAATCGGACAGCGGACGGAAGGATCAGCAATTTTTTCAGCGTGTGGTCGATGACGCCGATCTTCGCAACCTGGCCCATGAAATAAACGTCACCGCAGTAAAACTTGCGCGAAACGCCGCGGACCGGATCGCAAACGAAACCGGGAGACGGCGCTTCGTCGCTGGATCGCTCGGCCCACTTCCCGTCACGGGATCGATCTCGCCCGACGTCAACGATCCAGCTTTTCGCGCCGTTTCTTTCGATCAATTGCGCCAGACTTACTTCGATCAAGCGAAAGCATTGCTCGAGGGAGACGTCGATCTTCTGATCGTAGAGACCATCTTCGACACACTGAATGCAAAAGCCGCGATCTTTGCGATCGCTGAAGTTTTCGAAGAAGCAGGCCGGAAAGTTCCGTTGATGATTTCCGGAACTGTCACCGATAAGTCTGGCCGTACCTTAAGTGGTCAAACGGTCGAAGCGTTTCTCACCTCCGTCGCTCACGCCGAACCGCTTGTCCTCGGTCTGAATTGCGCGCTTGGGCCGGATGAGATGGAGCCTCATGTCGAAGAGCTCTCGCGCATTTCATCATACTACTTCAGCGCATATCCAAACGCCGGTTTACCTGATCCGCTTTCCGAAACCGGCTTTCCTGAAACACCGGAAAGTCTTGCGCCAAAGCTTGGCCGGTGGGCGGCGAACGGCTGGCTAAACTTGGTCGGTGGTTGTTGTGGTACAACGCCCGAGCATATCCGTGCGATTGCGGCGGCCGTGCGCGATTGTCCGCCGCGCACAATATCAGGGACGCGACAGAGCGCGTCCCTCCAATTGAGCGGATTCGAACCGCTCAACATCACACCGGAGATGGGATTCGTCGTCGTGGGCGAGCGCACGAACATCACCGGTTCGCCGAAATTTTCGAAACTAATTCTCGGCGATGATTTTGACGGAGCACTCGCCGTGGCTCGTCACCAGGTGCAGGGCGGAGCGAACATTCTCGACGTAAACATGGACGAAGGGATGATCGATTCGGAGGCGGCCATGACGCGTTTCCTGAATCTGATCGGGAGCGAACCGGAAATCGCGCGCATCCCGATTATGATCGACAGCTCGAAATGGAGCGTAATCGAAGCCGGTCTGAAATGCGTGCAAGGCAAGGCGGTTGTGAATTCGATCAGTTTGAAAAATGGCGAAGAGGAGTTCTTACGGCACGCGAAACTGATTCGACGATACGGTGCTGCCGTTATTGTGATGGCGTTCGACGAGCAGGGCCAAGCCGACACGGCCCAGCGCAAGATAGACATCTGCTCTCGCGTTTACAAACTTTTGACCGAGCGCGCACATTTTCCGCCAAGCGACATCATCTTTGATCCAAACATCCTGACGGTCGCAACCGGACTCGACGAGCATCGCAACTACGCCGTCGATTTCATTGAAGCGACGCGCTGGATCAAGAACAATCTTCCCGACGCACGCGTGAGTGGTGGCGTGAGTAACATCTCGTTTTCGTTTCGCGGTAACAACACGGTGCGCGAAGCAATGCACGCGGCGTTTCTCTTTCACGCGATTCGTGCCGGGCTCGACATGGGCATCGTCAACGCCGGCCAGCTCGCAGTTTACGCGGAGATCGAACCGGAATTGCGGGAGCGAGTCGAAGATGTGCTGCTCAACCGGCGCGATGACGCGACGGAGCGGCTGGTTGATTTTGCGGAACGAGTCAAAGCGAAAGGCAAAGCGCCGGTTAAAGACGAAGCCTGGCGCGCAGAACCCGTGGAAGAGCGACTAAAGCACGCGCTGGTAAAGGGAATTGTCGATTACATCGACATCGACACCGAGGAGGCGCGGCAAAAATCCAAACGGCCGCTCGATGTGATTGAAGGTCCGCTTATGGCCGGTATGAGCGTCGTTGGCGATCTTTTCGGCGCCGGTAAAATGTTTTTGCCGCAAGTCGTGAAGAGTGCGCGGGTGATGAAAAAAGCGGTCGCCTATCTGATGCCGTTTATGGAAGCGGAGAAATCCGCCGGCGCAAAACCGCAGGGGCGCATCATCATGGCGACAGTCAAAGGTGACGTGCACGACATCGGCAAGAACATCGTCGGCGTCGTTTTGCAATGTAACAATTACGACGTGGTCGATCTTGGAGTAATGGTTTCGGCGGCGAAAATCTTGGAAACGGCGCGCGAGCGCGAGGCGGACGTAATTGGGCTGAGCGGTTTGATTACGCCTTCGCTCGACGAGATGGTGCATGTCGCGCAGGAAATGGAACGTGAGGGATTCCATCTGCCGTTGCTCATCGGCGGAGCTACAACGAGTCGTGCGCATACGGCGGTGAAGATTGCGCCGCA
>PMTM01000017.1 GCA_003167365.1 Spartobacteria bacterium
GAAAACATCGCCGATCTCGGTGGACTCACGCTTGCGCTCGATGCCTATCGCGCTTCGCTCAAAGGCAAACCCGCGCCGGTGCTTGACGGATTAACCGGCGATCAGCGGGTCTTTCTCGGTTGGGCGCAAGCCTGGCGCGGCAAGTTGCGTGACGACGCCATTCGCAAACAAGTGGTGAGCGATCCGCATTCGCCTCGCCAATATCGCGTCAACGGCGTGGTGCGGAACATCGACGCCTGGTATGACGCGTTCGGTGTGAAGCCCGGCGAGAAACTTTTTGTCGATCCGAAGGATCGCGTCCGAATCTGGTAATATGAAAGCAACATGGCATGGCGCGCTGCTCGCCCAGAGCGATGACACGATAGTTGTCGAAGGAAATCAATACTTCCCCGCTAATTCGATCAATCGCGCTTACTTCAGCGACAGCGACACGCACACGACTTGTCCGTGGAAGGGCGAAGCGAGTTACTACAACGTCTCGATCGACGGTGAAGTGAACAAAGATGCTGCTTGGTATTATCCGAATCCGAAAGAAGCTGCCGCCAACATCAAAGATCGAGTCGCATTCTGGAAAGGCGTCGTCGTCGAATAACGGTCATGCCAACGCACGCCGAGCGCGCGCTCGCAATTTTGCACGAGTGGGTCCAGTCGGAGAGCTTGCGACGCCATTGCTATGCGGTCGCCGATTCGATGAAACATTTCGCGCAGCTTCGTGACGCGGACGCCGACCTCTGGGAAGCGGTTGGTCTGTTGCACGACATGGATTACGAGCGCCATCCGAATCAGGAGCAAAGCCCGACCGAGGGTCATCCGTTCGTCGGCGTAGCTTGGCTGCGCGAGAATGGCTGGAGCGAGGAGGTCTGCCGCGCGATTCTCTCCCACGCGGATTACGCCAATATCCCGCGCGAGATACCGATCGAGCGAACTCTCTACGCGGTGGATGAATTGAGCGGCTTCGTCACCGCGGTAGCGCGCGTCCGTCCATCGAAAAGCATCCGAGAGGTCGACGTCGCGGCGGTGAAGAAAAAGATGAAAGACAAAGCGTTCGCCCGCGCCGTCAACCGCGAGGACATCGTACGTGGAGCAGCCGAGCTCGGAATGGAGTTAGACAACGTGATCGCGGAAGTGATTACCGCGCTCAAGGCCGACGCCGAGCGGCTCGGTCTCGTCGGAACCGCGTAAGGTAGAATGGATTTTCTATCAGTTACAAAACCAACATCTCGCGGCAGCGCGCCTGCCGCTGCATTTTAATTCGTTCGAATGTAAAAATTCGCGTTTATCAGCGTAATCCGCGGTTTATTCTTAAGTTCAATTTATGAGCAAAGAGCTTACTCCGGACAACATCCTGCAATTTGGCCTTGGCTATTGGGGCTCGAAAACTTTCTTAAGTGCTATTGAGCTCGGACTTTTCAGCGAGCTGGCCAAAGGCCCGCTTAATCTCGACGCAGTCCGCGCCCGTTTGAAGTTACACGCGCGCAGCGTGCGCGACTTCCTCGATGCCCTCGTCGCGATGCGGATGCTTGAGCGCAACGCCGACGGAAAATACAGCAACACCCCGGAGACGGATTTGTTCCTCGATCGGGCGAAACCAAGTTACGTCGGTGGCTTGCTCGAAATGGCGAACACCAGGCTATATCCAAACTGGGGCCGATTGACCGAGGCCTTGCGCACTGGGCAACCTCAAAATGGAGACGAAAACGGCGTCGATCCATTCGCCGCGTTGTATGCCGATCCGCAGAAGGTAGAAAACTTCCTCAGCGCGATGACGGGCGTAAGCCTCGGCGCAGCCATGGCGATGGCGCAAAAGTTTCCCTGGAAAAACTACCAAACCTTTATCGACATCGGCGCCGCCCAGGGTGCCTTGCCCGTCCAAGTCGCGCTCGCGCATCCGCACATCACCGGCGGCAGCTTCGATCTCGACCCAGTCCGTCCGGTGTTCGAGAAATATGTGGCCAAGCACCATTTATCGGATCGCTTGAAATTTCACGCGGGCAACTTTTTTACCGAATCGATCCCCGGCGCCGACGTCCTCGTCATGGGCCACATTTTACACGATTGGAATTTGAACGAGAAAAAAATGCTATTGCGCAAAGCTTACGAAGCACTGCCGGCCAACGGCGCGCTGATCGTATATGAAGCGTTGATCGACGACGATCGACGCGAGAACGCGTTCGGACTTCTCATGAGCCTCAACATGTTGATTGAAACACCGGGCGGTTTCGATTACACCGGGGCCGATTGCCAATCGTGGATGCGCGAAGCCGGCTTTCGCGAAACGCGCGTCAAACATTTGGTTGGCCCTGACTCAATGGTCATCGGAATCAAATAATCCCTACAGTTTTTCGGCGATTATTTCCAAGACCAGCGGAGTGATCATTAAAGAATTCGGATTCGCTTCGGCGGCGGCGAATTCGGTGCGCATTTTCTCGGCGAATTCTTGGTCGATTCGACCTAATTCTTGCAGACGCGCCAGACCGATCTCAATAAAGGTCGAAGGCCATTGCCACATTGGGTCGCCTGGCCGAAGGCAGAAGATTCTTGGTTCGGCCGAGCGCACGACAAAACCGTTCTTCTCCAGCAGCGGGGGCAATTCCAACGCGATATCGGGTTCACCACCGGTCGCACGCCAGCTCGCTGCGACCTTTAGCGCAAACTCTTCCTGGATCGGAAGACGCGGAGAGAAACGCCAGGTAAGATAATGCGCGTATTCATGAAAGATCGAGACACCCCCTTTCGGTATGACACTACTGAGTTTCTTGATCAGTAGCGCCGGATCGGTCACGAACGTCGCGACCCATCGGCACCAGGAGAAGTCGTAATCTCGTCTCGGCAAATCGTCCGTCATCAAATCCAACTCGTGAATCTTCACGTTNNGTAAGCGAACGCGCGCGACATGCTTCTTCCATCGCGCGCACGAACTTGTTCGAGCGTTCGATCGCGACCACTTCACCGGCCGGTCCGACAATCCCGGCGAGATCGGTGGTCGCATAACCGGGCCCGGCACCGACATCGAGCACGCGTTTGCCAACGGTGATGCCAGCCTTCTCCCAGCAATTCAAAACCGTCGGACGCCAAACGGAATGCTGAAGTCCGAGTCTGGAAATCTCCTCGTCGTGCGTCCCCAGGACGTAATCGCGCTCCGTTGCCATGGATTGACGGTCGCCAATCGCCCGGCGTTTACCACCCGAAATGTTAGACGAAATTCAGGCGGTGAATTGAGTTTCTACGGCGCCCGCGACAGTTTTTCTCGACCGAACGGCTCAGAACATCCGAGCGGCCCAAAACCGTTGCAACTTTGGTATGCAACTTTCTGCATTTTGGACAGGTGCGCGTGCTAATTGCTGAGGACAACAGAATAGTCGCCGGGACTCTGGCCGCGATGCTTGACGTTTCCAATCACGAGGTAGTCGAGATGGTGGCCTCCGGGTTGGAAGCAATCCAGGCCTACGAACGTCATAAACCTGACGTTGTCGTCATGGATTACCTGATGGACGGACTCAACGGCGTGACGGCTTGCCGTAATATTTTGGCGAGACATCCGACTGCGCGAATCATTCTCGTATCGGGTGCCGTAGACCCGCGAGAGTTGTCCCTAACTCATTCCGGCGCCTGCGCGATATTGCAGAAACCCGTGACCGTGCAACAGCTGCACGATTTGCTCGATACTCTTGTCCCTCGTCCGCCACGCGATGAAGACGCTGAGGAATACGTGGAAAAGTCGGCTGATCCTTCCAGGTTTTTCTAAGCAAAGACGCTGTCGCCTCGATTTGATCTCCTGTATAGTGGGGACATTGCCGATGAAACGTTTCGCTTCTCTTCTGCTGGTGCTCGCGGTCTTTATTCTCTTCGTTTCCGCGACGGCCGCGCAGTCGACCATCTTTGTCGCGCGTCATGCTGAGAAAGCGGAGAGCGGCGGCAATGATCCCGATTTATCGGAGGCTGGTCGCGCCCGAGCGGAGTCGCTGGCGAAGATGCTGAAGAACGCGAACATCACCGCGATCTACGCGACTGAATTCAAACGCACGCAACAAACGGCCACGCCGGCAGCGAAAGCTCTCGGCCTCGCGTTAACAATCGTGCCGGCGAAAGATACGGCGACGCTCTCGGCGAAGCTGCGCGATCTGCACGGAAATGCCCTTGTCGTCGGCCATGGGGATACCATTCCCGATCTGATCAAAGCGCTCGGCGTCGAAACGCCGGTCAACATCGCGGAGACCGACTACGACAATCTCTTTGTCGTGGTGATCGACGAAAAGCCGAGCCTGCTCCAGCTGCACTATCGCTGAGCAAAGGAATCTCTTACGCAGTCGGAGCCGTGCCGCGCAGTCTTCGCCTGCGAAATTCCATGGCCCAAAGCGCGGCGATGGTCAAGATGTCGCTGGTGATATGCGTTGCTTTCACGCTTCCGAAAGTCGCGGGCGTGAGAGTGGGCTCGATTGAATCGCGCACTTTCTTGGCGCTGGCCACAGTCGCGCCACTGGAATCGAACTGCTGGATCGATTCCAAGATAGCGAATCGTTGCGCGGTCGTGTCGTGTATGGCATCGAGATTTTTATAAGCAAACAACGCGAACAGAATACAGACGATCGCGGTGCTGACTGCGCCCGGCTGTTTGCGCACGGAAGAAAAGGCGAGAAGGCCACCGACAATGATGACGTAGAGATTCCAATACGCCTGCAGCGCGTTCGACCGTTCGAAATAAAGCTGAATCAATTCGTTGTAATTCANNAGGCGGCGCGATTATGGGGGCGCGTTATGTCCCGAGGCGAGGAGAAAAGTGTTGCGCGTGAAGCAGTTTAAACCCCGCTAACGCCAAGACTACTTCGGGTCGAATGACAATGGATGGCCGCGCTCGGCGAATGAGGGCAAACGCCTCCTCTATGGTGTTTGCTTTGCCACACATAATTAAATATGCAGCGATCGCGGCGGCGCTGCGCGAGTAACCGATCTTGCAATGGATATAAACGATTCCGTGGCGAGATCGCTCATCGATGAACTCGGCCATCTCGCGGAGTTGCTCCTGTGCCGGTGCCGTCAGATCGAGGATCGGGATGTTTCGATAATCGATTTGGCGAAACGGTTGTGTTTCCGAAAGCTCGGCGCTCAAATCGAGCACCGAGGTCACGCCGGATCGCACTGCCTTGCTCGCAGCGCGGCGGCCAAGTTTGCCGCCGATCCAAATCTGCGGCGTAACTTCATCCCAAGATCGACATTGGCGACGATAATAGAGCAGCGACAAATATTGACCGATCAGACAAGGTCCGAGCACAAAGCGCGTGCTCCACGGAATCCTGCCATCCTGTTTGCGGAAAATGATAGGGCCGACCCCAAAATACGCCGCCGCGACAATGCAGAGGGCGATAACTAGCCAGAGAAGCAAAGTGCCCAATGGCCAGAAGATCGGCGCGACCATCAACACGACCGCGGCTCCAGCTACATAGTACCACCCGATGCGGTGATTCACGACAATCGGCAGAGTTGGAGATGATTCGCGAAACAAGTAGAAGCAATATCCGGCCAGGATAAAGCCGCCGATGATGTCGATGATATGATGCTGATAAGTTAGGAGCGGTGAGAGACCGATTAGAACGAACCAGGTCATTGCGGCGACAAAAACAACCCCCCGAAGTTTTCGCGCGTAAAGATCGACCAGCAGCAGGCAAAGCGCGGCATGGAGCGACGGAAAAAGATTGTACGGCGCGTCCATCACGCGAAACCAATCGAAGACAGCGCCGAGCCATCCTTCCGCGTGCGGTCGCGGAAAAGCGAAGCGCAGCGGGAAAAGCAAAAAACAAATGCCGGCGACGATGATCGCAATCGCGACTCGCTTCGAAAATAATTTCAGTTCGCGATCGGTTCGCAAGAGAAACGGCGCCGCGACAAAAAAGAGGTCGATCGACATGTAGGGAAGAATCATGAACGGGACGAATGGAATGGCGCGTTCCCATTGGAAATAAAAACTACCGATGCCGCCGCGGCGCGAAGTGATCCAGATGCAACCGCCGTAAACGACGAGGAATAGCAGCGATAGACCGGCGGAAGTGCCAAACGCTTTGGCGCGCGTCATCCTGAGCGAAGCGAAGGNNCTCACTTCCGTTCGGGATGACAGCATTCGGAGCGTCGCCCAATCGAGACGGTGAACATGCCCCATTGGTCCACTTCCATCGTAATTTTTTCGAAGCCGGCCACACGCACCAGTTCGTCCATCTCAGCGGTGGTGCGCCGGCGCATGATCCAGGGTTTGCCTTCGCGATTGCGCAAAACGTGCGCGATAAACTCGACCTGCGGATGCCACGGTTGATTCGTGTAAATCAAATAACCCCCAGGCTCGATCGCGCCGGCCAGTCCGCGAAGTGAATTCAAAACCAATTCGTTCGATGAAAACAATTCATAGAGACCAGAGACGATTCCGACGGTGGCGCGCGGCGTGATTGCGGCGATCGATTCGCGATCAAACGCATCGCCGGATTCCACCGTTATGTTGTCGACTTCGAATTCATTCGCGAGAGCACGCGTGGCATCGACATTTTCTTGTTTGTAATCGCGCAGCCTCGCCGTGATCGGAATCTTCCGTGCGCTGTGCATTGTCTCGATCACGTAACGGCCGACGCCAGCCGCGATGTCCAAAATCCGGACCGGACGTCCTTCGCCGTGAACTCTCCCGATAACCGTCTTCAATGCGCTCTCGAGATTGGCTTTTCGCTGCCGGATGCCGCGCCAGCCAATGCTGTCGAGGTACGACTTGTCGATCAAACGGCCAACGCCAAACGAACCGCGCGGCTCATTCTTGTAAACGTAATCGAGCGACAAACCTGAATCGAAACCGCTGCGCCAACCAAGATCGATACCGCGACTCAGGCGGCCCGCGATTTTCAGACCCACGCGTGCGACAGCAAATTTGGCTTTGCCGTTTCGCCGCAACCGCTCGTATTCGCCCCACGTGTGTCCGGTCTCGTCCGCTTTTAGAAGCGAAGGCGTAGCGGCAGGTTGCGCGAAACGTTCGAGAATAAACTTGCGCACCCGATCGACGATCAAATGTCGATCTTGTTCGTGGAAGATGGCATGATAGGCAGCCGGAAAAATCTCGAACTCTTTGATGGGCGAAGAGAGTTGGTCGAACAATTTCTGCTGCACCTTGAGACTAACTACCCAGTCGCGGCCCGCGCCGAGCATTAAAGTGGGCGTGTAAATTGCGCCTGCGTCCGCGACCAATCGGTTCGCGGTATCGTGAAGATCGAGAAGAACGTTGATCGCGATTTGGCGGGAGATCAGCGGATCGGAGTCGTATCGCGCTGCCTGGTCGCGATCGTGCGTCAGCATCTTCGCTTTCACGTAACTCTGAACGTAACCGCCTTTGGAAACTTTTTGTTTCAGACGCAAGGCGAGAATGGCGAACGGAACGTAAAGCTTCACCTGAAATGCGGCGGTGGCTAAAATCATCGCGCGAATCGGCGGTGCGTAATCATGCACCCAAGCCGTCACGCTGACCGCGGCCAGACTGTGCGCGAGCACGATCATATTTTCGAATGCGATGCCGTGGTGTTCGGAGATATGGCGCGCGAATGCGTCCACGTCTTTGATTACGTCCGAGAAATTATTCGCGGCGCCGCGTTCGCCGTGCGAGCGGCCATGACCGCGCGCGTCCCAGGCAAAGATCGCGACGTCATCGAAACCCAACGAATCGACCGTTTCCTGCCAACGGCCGGAGTGTTCGTGGCCGCGGTGAAAAAGTAAAAGCGACTTGTCGGTCGCCTTTGCCGGAATCCATGAGCGATAGAACAGCTCCGCGCCGTCCCAACTCGTCATGGTGTGCTCAGTTGCTTCCATTCGTCGTTCCCAATTCCGTCACCGCGCGCTGAAGTTCGGAGGCGATGGTGGAGATGTCGCTCTTGTCCGCATTGCGCGATGAATAATTGCGCGGCTCGCCGACAATGAGCCGAACTTTTTTTGGTCGCGGCAAGCGCCGGCCTTTCGGCCACGCGTGAAAAGCGCCATGCAAATAACACGGCAGAACAGTGACGTCGCGCCCGGCCACAAGCGCGCCGATTCCGGATTTGAATTCCTGGGTCTCGCCCGTTCGCGATCGAGTGCCTTCCGGAAATATAATCAGAACGTTGCCCGGATTCGCGAGAAGTTCGGAACAAATGGAAAGGCTCTGGCGAACGTGTGCTTGTCGCGCGAAGGGCAAGGCGTTGACCACGACGGCCGCGATCCAGGTACGCGACACGCTTCGAAAAAAGTAGTCCGCCGCCGCCGCCGGAAAAGCGCAGTGCAACTTGCGCAAAGGCAGCGCCGCGAGGAGGCAGAGGGTATCGAGGTGGCTCGAATGATTCGCCACCATGACGAACGAACGGTTGGCGCGCAGATGTTCGTGCCCGACGATTTCAAAGCGGTGATAAACGCGCAGCCACACCCGAATGAGCAGCGCCACAAGCGAACGCAATCCATAGACGAGCATGTCGGGCTCGCGCGGGAAACGCCGCAGGCGATCGACCGTCGTGAGATCGACATCCTGTGCGGAATCGTAATACCATCGCTTCATCGCAATCCGTAATAATAACCGGCCATATGCATGAACAGCGGCGCGACGTAAATCAAGCTATCGATGCGATCTAAAATTCCGCCATGCCCAGGAATCGCAGAACCCATGTCCTTTGTTCCGATGTCGCGCTTGATCAAACTGATGGAAAGATCGCCGAGCTGCCCTCCGATTCCGACAATCAATCCGGCCAGAATTAACTGCCATGCGCCGAAAAAAGGAAACGAGAAACGAAGCAGCCACGGCAAGATCATTGCCACGACGATTGCGCCGATCGCGCCTTCCCAGGTTTTCCTCGGACTGATTTCGCTGCGAAGCGGATGGCGTCCAAACAGTTTTCCAAAAGTAAACGCGGCCACGTCGTTCAACTCGGTGGCGAAAATGATGTAACAAAGAAAGCCGTAGGCGTTGGTCGCGTTGGCGAGAAAACCGAGATGTCCGAACATCCAGCCGATGTAGATNNNGCCGGCGCCCGGTTCCTCGCCGCGCGGGTGCGGCATTAACGATGCGACGCCGACCGCGATGATGCCAGCGTAAACGGCGCCGGTCATCCACCAATCGCGATACAAACCAGACGCGCGCGCAAATTCCTTGAAGGCAAAAATCGCCAGCAACGTGACGCCCAGGATCACCGGGACGCGTCCGGCAAAGACGACCACGAATCCAATCGACGCCATGACCAACCACGAGCGGTAGGTGTTCCAAATTGAGCCCAGTTCCTTCTTCAATCCAAAGCGAAGGAAACTGAGGATCGCGCCGCCGATTACGAGCGAAGCAGGAACGATGACGAGATAGGCGCGAAAGACCGGGTCGTGCAGCGCAGTCTGCGGTGACATCATCTCGGCTTATTTTCGAGCGCGGCCATGATTCGTTTCAAGCGAACAATTATTGTCTGTAAACAGCCGACGATGACAACGAGACATGTCCAATCGAGAATGGTCAGCCTGCCCAAGTTGAACGAAGCGCCGTAAGATTGACATATAAATGTCGTCCACGCTCCGAGACTTAGCGCGACCATTCGCCAGGGCTTCGACATCATCCCGCCAAACTCTCTCTGCCCGCCAACGGCCTGTCCGAAAAGTCCGACATAAGCCGTGAGCAGTGCGAAGATTGCAGCCCAATAGCCAATCATCGGATTCATCAAGCCGCTATGGGCGACACCAATGAAAATAATCACGTCGGAGATTCGATCAGGCAGATCGTTCAGGATTTCGCCGCGTGCACTCGCCTTCCCGGCGGCGACTGCAACCATGCCGTCAAGCATATTGAACCAAAGCCGAAGATAACAAAACAGCGGCGCGACAATCAGCAACGACGGAATCTCGCCAGATTTCCAAAAGCAGATTGCCGCGACCAGTGCCGCCAAAATCGACAAATACGAAATCGCGTCGGGATGAATGCTGAGCCGCACGCACAACTGCGTCGCAGCTTCAGCCGTTCGACGGAACATTTGTGCAATTGGCCGGCGCGATGTCGGTTCGTACTCCGCCATTCGTTATGCTTTAGCGAAAAATCCGACTAGCCGAATTGGACAAAAGTAATCCCTCGGCGCTACGCCTGTGTCGGATCTATTCTATATCGTATGCTTAGCTGTTCCGCTTAAGTAACAATCGAGCGAACGCGGAAAGGGAGCGCGGCCGATACGGCTAAAACAAAAAGCGAAACTGCTAAGCACTCTGACGGCGGCGGCGATAGTAGATGGCTGCCGCACAAAGGGCCAGCCCGNNCGCCAACCAGAGCGGCGGAGCTAGGCTCCGGTACGGTGGCCGCATCGGTTGTAAATGAAAGAGTGAAAACGTAGTTATTGCCGGAACCAGTAAGACCAAAAGAGGCTGCCGTATTATCGTAACCAGTGGCGTGGAGCAGACCATTACCGGTAAAGGCCATCGAGCCCTGATCGACATGCGCACTGGTGAGAGAAAGAAGATCAAAAGTGTAAGTATTCCCGCTATAAGTAAGCGACCAGAGCGGCGCAACCGGACCACCCAACGCGGCCGCGAGCCCATCACCAGTAAAGCTAAAATCGGTGAACGTGGCCGGAGTCAAAAATAGGATGCTCGTATAAATACCCGTGCCCGTGAGGAAGTCCCAGTTATTGCCAAAATCAATGGTCGTGCTGCCTGGGCCAGTCGATCCAGAGGCCGTTGCGCTGCCAAAAAATGAGATGGAACCCGAGATCGGTGTCCCCGCGTAAACTTGCGAGAAAGCCCCGCCCATAAGAAGACCGCATGCGACCAATGCGAGAATGGTTTTCGTTTTTTTCATGTCAAGGGGGTCGGGTATAGGGATAAAGAATTTCGAGATATTTTCTGACTCTTTTTATCGAATGCGCCGAGCTTGGCGGATATAGAAAATCAATGCAATCCTTTTTTTCTCTTTTTTGCAAAGGCCGTTTTTTTCCTGTGGATAGTAACTCCTCCCTAGATTAAATCGTTCACCATCACATGTTTGCGTTCCACTGGTTGATCTCAACCACGCGCACAACGCGATTGTCGTCGCTATCTAACCTCGGAGTCCCAAACAGTTCCGGTGTACTTGCCGATGCGATACGAGACTTTTACTCGGTCGCCCTCCTTCAGTTTTTCAAAGCGCGCTTGATCGGCCTGGACGTTGAACTGCCGTCCGCCATCAATCATTCGGACTTTTACGAGCCATTGCTCGTTGCTGCCAGCTCGCGGATCCTGACTGGTACCGCGGACGTTTTTGTCCATCACATACTGATCCACAGTGATGTCGTTCTTACCCATCTTAGTGACTTGAGCATCATCATTCGTAGCTGATTTAGTCGGACTCGCGGTTTGCTCATTTTTCGGTGGAGTCTCCATTGCAGCGATATGCTCTTTCTCTAGAACTACCGCTTCCCCACTTTTTTTCTCGCATCCCGCAAAGCTCAGAACGACAGCGAGCCCGGCGATGAAGCCGAGGAAAAATGGAGGACGCATTTCGGAAAGCAGAAGCGACCGAACTTCCTCGTCAAGCACGCGCGAGACCGCGCGTTGATTTAGACCGAGGATTTACGACGACGCACGATGCGGAGGATCCCGAATGTGCCAATCGCACACAACGCGAGAGTCGAAGGTTCCGGCACAGTCGACGC
>PMTM01000019.1 GCA_003167365.1 Spartobacteria bacterium
GATTCCTTACAAGCGGCTTCAGCAACACGGCGATGGGTTCAGACGCTCTCCGCGACAACGCAAGCGGCGCCAACAACACGGCCACTGGTTATTCAGCGCTCTTTAGCAACACAACCGGCGGCAGCAACACGGCCACTGGTCAAAATGCGCTCTATAGCAACAATGGCGGCAACAACACGGCCAATGGTGCTCAAGCGCTCCAAAGCAACACAACCGGCACCGAAAACACGGCCACTGGTGTTAACGCGCTCTTTAGCAACACAACCGCAGGTCAGAACGTGGCTATTGGGAATAACGCTTTGTCGACCCAATCTTTCAGCAATGGCGGCGTTGCATGGAGCAGCAACAATGTGGCGGTGGGACATCTGGCGCTTAATTCCAACCAGCCAACCTCCACCAGCACCGGCATTGACAATACGGCTCTTGGAACCGATGCGCTCCAATTAAACACAACCGGCGACGACAACACGGCCACTGGTGTTAATGCACTGGTTCACAACACAACCGGCGACGACAACACGGCCAACGGTTTTAAGGCGCTCCAAGTCAACACAACCGGCGAAAGCAACACGGGCACTGGTTGGCAAGCGCTCGTTAGCAACACCACCGGCAGCGCCAACACGGCCAACGGTAATGATGCGCTCCTGGACAACCAAACCGGCGACAGCAACACGGCCAACGGCGACGGCGCGCTCTTTAGCAACACAACCGGCGGCTCTAACATCGCCCTAGGTGCCGACGCTGGCTTCTTTCTCACTATTGGCAGCAATAACATCGACATCGGCAACCAGGGTGTTGCAGCCGAGGCTAACACCATCCGGATCGGCACCGCTGGGAATCAGACAGCCACGTTTGTCGCCGGCATCGCGAACGCAACGGTCACAGGCTCGGCAGTCGTTATCACTTCGGCAGGTCAGCTTGGCGTCCTAACCTCATCCGCGCGTTTCAAGGATGCGATCGAGCCAATGGGTAACTCAAGCGAAGCGCTCCTGTCGCTGCGGCCTGTCACCTTCCACTACAAAAAGAGCATCGACCCGAACAGCATCCCGCAGTTCGGCCTGGTCGCTGAAGAAGTGGAAAAGGTCAATCCAACTCTGGTCACTCGCGACGCCGAAGGGAAAGTATTCACCGTCCGCTACGAAGCAGTGAACGCAATGTTGCTTAACGAGTTCCTCAAGGAGCACCGCACGGTGCAGGAGCTAAAGTCTATCGTCGCAAAACAGGAAGCGACTATTGCGCAACAACAGAAGGACTCCCAAGCGACTGCCGCGCAGCAGCAGAAAGAAATTCAAACGCTCACCGCGAGCCTGAAAGAGCAGGCGTCGCAAATCCAAAAGGTGAGCGCACAGATCGAAGTGACTAAGCCCGCGCCGCAAGTGGTCGGCAACAATCAGTAAAGCCTGATCAGAGTCCAGATTTTACAAACAGCCGTCACGCTTCACCGTATGACGGCTGTTTTGCATTAGCACTTCGGGCTGAACGTGACTCTTGATAGAATGGTTGCGATGTCTGAAGGGACCGCGCTCCGTCACAAAAAGCTCACTGGCTTAAGCGGCGCACTGTTGCTAGCCGTCATCGTCACCGCCTACGCAAACCATTTTCACAACGGCTTTCACTTCGACGACGCGCACACGATCGAAAACAACTTATCCATTCGCGAGCTGCGGAATGTTCCATTCTTTTTTCACGAC
Organism: Spartobacteria bacterium; assembly: GCA_003167365.1. Taxonomy (GTDB): domain Bacteria; phylum Verrucomicrobiota; class Verrucomicrobiia; order Chthoniobacterales; family UBA10450; genus Palsa-1382. The sequence goes on from PMTM01000019.1 coordinate 1,692, forward strand.
GCGACGACCTTCAGTTCGCTGCCGAGCAATCAATCGTATCGCCCGCTCGTCTCGACACTGCTCGCGATCGACTACCATCTTGCCGGCGGGCTGCAACCGTTCCGGTTTCACCTGTCGATCTTCGCGATCTTCGTTGCGCTCGTACTGTTGCTGGCGTTTGTCGTTTACCGTTTGGTCGACAATGCCTGGATCGCACTAGGTGCGGCGGCTTTGTATGGATTGAATCCGGCGAACGCAGACACGGTCAACTACATCATCGCATCGTCCGAAGTGATCTCGACGCTTGGCGTCATCGCGTCGTTTGCCGTTTACCTGGCCTTCCCGCAATTGCGTCGGTCCTATCTCTACGTTCTTCCAGCAGCAATCGCGATTTTGGCAAAACCGACAGCGGCAATCTTCGCGGTGCTCTTCGCGCTTTTTCGCGTGTTATTTGAACCGAAGGAGGCGCGTCTCAGAGAGACGCGGCTACAGCACCTGGCGGAGATTGTCACACCATTCGTAATCTGCGGAGCGCTCTTGTTGTTCGTGCAACACATGACGCCGCACACCTGGATTGCCGGCGCTGCGAACACGCACAATTATCTGATCACGCAGCCGTACGTGACCCTGCTTTATTTCAAGACGTTTTTCTGGCCCAGCGGACTCTCCGCCGACTACGACTTAAATCCGTTCGTCACAACTGGCGATGCGCGCTTTTGGATCGGTTTCGCATTCGTCGTCTTTATCGGTGCGACGGCGATCGTGGCCGCCCTTTGCAAAAGGACGCGCGTGATCGGCTTCGGTCTGCTTTGGTTTCTAGTCGCGCTACTGCCGACGTCGCTCTTTTCGCTCGCCGAAGTAATGAACGATCACCGCACATTTCTTCCCTACATCGGACTCGTGATTGCGATCGCCGGCGCAGCGGCGTTGCTCGTCGCCGGCTTAGATCGACAACGGCGGAAGATCGCGGCCACGTGCGCAGTAGTGCTGTTCCTGTGCGCAAACGGCTATGCTACGTTTCAACGGAACAAGGTTTGGAAAACCGAGGAAACGCTCTGGCACGACGTCGTGCTAAAGAGCCCGCGCAATGGACGCGGTTTGATGAACTATGGCAACACGCTGATGGCGAAAGGCGATTACGCCGGCGCGCTCGATTATTTCCATCGCGCCCAACCACTCACGCCGCAGTATTCCGTGCTATTGATCAATCTCGCGATTGCCGAAGATGCGACGAAGCAGTCATCGCAAGCTGAGCAACATTTTAAGGAAGCGTTGCGACTGGCTCCGTCCAATCCGGATAGCTTCATCTATTATGCGCGCTACTTGCTCTCGCACTCGCGCGTCGATGAGGCGCGCGCATTCCTGCAAAGTGCGCTGGAGTTGAGCCCGACCGATCTGACCGCGCGCGATCTTCTCGCGCAAGCGAACGGCCAGACACAGAGTCGATCGGCTGCACAGACGCCGGAGTCTTATCTTACTCTCAGCCTTCAGCTTTATCGGGACGAACGCTACGCGGAATCAATCGTCGCGTGTCGGGCAGCCCTCGCACTGCGGCCAAACTACGCCGAAGCCTGGAACAACATCGGCGCTGCTTACAACAAACTAGGCCGATACGATGAAGCCGCCGCCGCTTGCGAGCAGGCGCTGCTTTACAAGCCGGACTTCGAATTGGCGCGGAACAATCTGCAATACGCACGCGAAAAATTGAACGCGTCCGCCAAATAGGGAAGCGGGGGTGGATCGGCCCCGAACGTTTTCGGGGGCGATGTTACGATGCGGCGGCCTCGCCGCCATTATTGTTAGCATCGAGGTCACCGCGGCGACGACTGCTCGATCCACCTTACTCTTCGCGTCCCACCGGATAGAGTTTCCAGCGTTCGTCGATGAACGGAGTTTTGGAATAAAACCAACGGAGACGCTCTGTCGAGGACGCACGAAACGTTTCGTCGGTCGCCAGTTTTTGCCGGAATTCCTCCGCCAGCTTCGGATCGCCTGCCAGCATTCGTTCCGCCATCGGTTCGAGAATGTAACCCTCGATGTATTCGGTGTGCTGAAACACCTCGTTGAAGAATCCCCATTGCACGAACGAATCGGGCGAGGCCGGCTCGAATAAAATTACCGCCAGGTCGCCGAGCGGCTGATTGGTCGGGATTCGGAGCGACCCAGCCGGATAGTGCTCGGTTTTTTCTTCGGCGATGGGCTTCACCGTGATTTGAAAGCGACCTTCGAACGGTTGTTCCGGCTGAAGTTTCATTTCTTCCAGCCGATACATCGACACTTTCACGTCGCGCGGCTCAGTCGTGCGCTCGAATTGAATCCCGTGAATTTGCAATCGCGCCGCTAATTCGTTCCAGGCAGGCGGGATCCAATACGCTTTTGGTCGCGCCGCTGACGCACTTACATGGTTGCCGCGCTGACAAGGAATCTTCATCGTCACCGGCTTGCCGTTAAATTCGATGCGCAATCCGCCGGAAATGGCGGAAGGGACGGTGCGCGATTCGATTGCTTTGTATTCGATTGTCTCCACCGGCGCGTTTGGATCGACATCCCAACTCAGGGGAATGGTCGGAGCATTGGCTTTGCGGTCTGCCTCAACCGCCTGACGAAGCGAGGATATTCCGGTCGCCGTTGTGCGAATTGCGCTTTCCAGCAGCACATAAGTTCCGAGAACGCGCTGGTTGTAAGGTTTTAAGGAATGCATTTCCACCAGCACCGTCGGGAGATGGCGGACGTCGCCGTAACCGTTTGAAAAACGCGGATCCGACAGCCAGGTCCTGATTCCTTTGGAGAGATCGAGCGGATCAATCCAGTTCGCCACGTCGGTCGATCCCGGGATGTGACCCATCGCCGCCAAATCATTCGTGACGGCCGGAGTGAATGTTTTCTCCAGCCAATTGGCTATTGCCGGCGAATGCCCGCCCGTGCCGTTGAAACCGAAAGTGATGTCGTATTGGTAGTCGGCGCCATCGGTGACGTGAAGATCGAGATAGAGATCGGGCTGCCATTGATTGAGCGCGCGGACCATCTCTTCCATCTCCGGCGTGTCGATCTTCGCGTAGTCGCGATTGAGATTCAGGTTCTTCGAATTGGTGCGCCAACCCATCTTCTCCGGTCCGCGCTGATTCACTCTTCCAAATTTCGAGCTTCGCTCGTGCCCGTCGACGTTGAAGATCGGAACAAAAAGAAAATTCGCGCGATCCAATAATTCCTTCTTTGTTCCGCGCACGGTCATGTCGCGCAGCAGCATCAAGCCAGCGTCTTTTCCGTCGATCTCGCCCGGATGAATCCCAGCTTGCGCGAAAATGGTGGGCTTGCCATTTTTACGAAATTGTTCAGGAGTGAATTGTTTTTCGCGCGAGGCGACGACCATCCAAATATCACGGCCTTCCGGCGATTTGCCGAGCGAGATCATTTTTAACTCTGGTGCGGCTGCGACCAGTTTTCGCAGCCAGATCACAGTTTCGTCGTACGATGGTGATAGGCGAAAATCGCTCTTTTCCGATGGCGTGATCCAAGGATCGTTTTTTGAAACTGCGAGCGTCCGACTCTTTCCGTTCCAAGGAACGAGCGGAGGAAGTATGGCTTGGCTGGCGGCTTCGGAAAACTGGGAGACTGGAGTTGCCGATGGTTCAGCCCCCAATAGCGGACTCGCGGCAATCCAAACCAAAATCAGACAGAAAAAACGTTTCACACCTTCTAATCGCTATCGGTTTCTTTAGTTTCAGGTCCGCGCGTCAAAATTCCTGCCGCGATGTCGACGTGAAATGTTTGTTTCATTTTCGTTTTCCCGAACGTTAATTCTGCCGTGTAAACTCCGCCGGGAAGAAGTCTTTTAGGATCATCGCCGCCGTATTCAGTCATGACATCTTTAGTCGGCCGCAAATCCCAATTCAATCGCGTCAGCCCGGCGACACCCGCAGATTTTAAATTCGCGACCGGCGCACCGACGGCGTTAGTGATGCCGATTTTGATTTCGTCTCCGGTGAACTCTTTCACCCACACGGTGAAAAGCGCGCCTTCGGACGGGTTTGTTCCGCGGTAAATGCCTTTGCCATTCGAGTCGTCGAAGCCGGGGAGCAAGTAGGCGCCATTCACCGCGCGGACGCTGAAAAGGTGCGCGGATTTCGCCGCGACATCCGGCGTGAGCTCACGAAGCGGGACGGTGTCGTCCAGGATCGAGATGCTGCGGCCGTGCGTTCCGATTACCAGGTCGGACGTGACGGGATGAATTTGAATATCGTCTACGCGCACGGCTGGCACATCGGCGAACCGAATCCAATGCGTTCCTTGATCGAAAGAGGCAAACAAACCGAAGTGAGTGCCGGCATAGAGCAGTTGTGGATTGACCGGATCTTCCCGCACGACTTCAACCGGCGCGTTTGCCGGAAGATCGCCGACCACAGATTGCCACGTCTTCCCGAGATCCGAGGTGCGAAGAATCATCGGTCGATCGTCGCCCGTGCGATACGCGTTGGTAGCGACGTAGGCAACGTTCGCATCCTTTGCGCCGGCCTCGATGCGAACAATCCATTGGCCGCGCGCCGGTTCTGGCAAGTTGTTAGTCAGTTCGGTCCATTTGCCGCCATCATTCTCGGTCACCCAAAGGCGACCGTCGTCGGTGCCCGCCCACAATAGTCCCGCGCGTTTTGGCGATTCAGCCAGCGAATAGACTACGCCATAGTTTTCCGCGCCGCTTCCGGTCGCGTTCGTTCGCTCCGGATCATTGCGGGTAAGGTCCGGGCTTATGACCGAGTATTTCTCCGCGCGATCGGTCAATCGGAAGACGCAATTGCCGCCAAGGTAAATGACTCCCGGCTGTTGATGACTTCCGATGAGCGGTGAGTTCCAGTGGAACCGGTATTTCGGTTGACCTTCCGCCGGCTCAGGCCGCAGCTCGCGTAATTCGCCGTTGCGCAAATTGAGCCGATGCACCGAGCCGCCCTGGCTCTCTGCGTAAAATACGTCGCGATCCGCGGGATCGAACGCGACGTAAAAACCATCGCCGCCGGCAAGCGGGATCCAATCTGAATTACGAATCTCTTCCTTGCTCGGCATTCCGCTCGGACCGACCCAGTTCTCATTATCCTGAAGGCCGCCCGCGATTCGGAAGTACGGTTTCGTATCGTCCAGTGTGAGTCGATAAAATTCTCCTGATGGAATCTTATTGAGATGATCCCATCCCTTACCCGCCGCGAAACTTTGATAAACGCCGCCATCGGTTCCAAGCAACAAACGCTGGCAGACCGGCGGCTTCGGCGGTTTGTTTTTGTCTTCGGGCTTGGGCGGCTTCGGCGGAAGAAAGCTTCCGGGCTGGATGACAAAGGCATGACAATCGGGATGTATTTTTTCTGAAAGATCTTCCCGGAAATTCTTGCCGCCATCGTCCGAAACGAGCAGGGCAAATCCAAGCAGATACACACGCTGATCGTTCACCGGATCGACCCGGATCTGGCTAAAATAAAATGGGCGCGGGTTAATCGAGCTGACGCGCGTCCATTTCTCGCCGCCATCTTCGGAGCGAAATACGCCGCCGCTCTTGCTGTGGATGTCGCTGATGTCGCTGGAACCGCCTTCGTAACTTTGGACCACGGCCATGATCACGCGGGGATTGCTCACGCTCACCGCCAATCCGATGCGGCCGGTTTGGCCCGGCAGTCCGCCGCCCAGTTTTTTCCAACTGCCGCCGCCGTTCATGCTCTTGAAAATTCCGCCCACGTCTTCACCGCCGGTCGCGCCGGGACCGGAAACGAAACTCCACGGTGTGCGTTGCCGCGCGTAAAGCGCGGCGTAAACGATCTCCGGATTCGTAGGATCAAACGCTACATCGCTGCAGCCTGTGCGCGCGTTGTGTAGCGCCGCCGCTTGCAAAACAGCCTTCCACGTTTTTCCGCCGTCGGTTGTTTTGAAAAGCCCGCGTTCGCCGCCATCGGCCCAAAGATTTCCGCTCGCCGCCACGTACGCTGTTTCAGCATTTTTCGGATGCACTATGACGCGGCCGATCGCGCGACTGTTTTTGAGACCGACGTTTTGCCAATTGTCGCCACCATCGGTCGTTCGATAAACTCCGTCCCCCCAACCGGAAGAATTACGATCGTTTGCTTCGCCGGTTCCAACCCAAATCACATCGGAATCGGAAGGCGCAATCGCAACGGCGCCTATCGAGAGCGCTGGCTGTTTGTCGAAAATCGGATCGAACGACACCCCGTTATCGCCTGTTTTGAAAATTCCGCCGTGCGCGAGGCCGACGTAAAACACAAACGGATTTCGCGGATCGAGCGCAATGTCGGATACGCGTCCGCCCATCACCGCCGGTCCGATCCATCGCGCTTTCAAGTTTTTGAAAAGCACTTCAGTAAGTGGCGGCGCCGTTGCGGCCGGCGTGGGAGTGGTCACTGATGATGACGCCGCCGTGATTTCCGGCGACGAAATAGGTGACGGTAATGCTTCGGACGAGCTCGAAGAAGGTTTTGCCGTGGGGCGATGTCCGGGATCTTCTTGAGCCACCAATGCGTTCGAGGTTAGGAGCGATAGCGCGAAAAAAAACGGAAGAGCTCGGAAAGAAGCAATCATGGCGTCAAAATAATTCGCGAATGAGCTATTGTCGCGTTTGATCTAAAGAAAACTACTGAATGAAAACTCTCGGAATTATCGGCGGCGTCGGACCTGAGTCGACGATCGATTATTATCGCGCGATCGTTGCCTTGTATCGCGAGCGAAAGACCGATGGAAGCTATCCGCCGCTTATCATCAACAGCATCGACCTGAAGAAAGTGGTCGATTTGATCACGCGAAACGATTTGAAGGGCGCGGCGAATTATCTGCTTGATGAAATTCGCAAACTCGCGCGTGCGTCAGCCGATTTTGGTTTGGTTGCAGCGAACACGCCGCACATTGTCTTTGACGAAGTGCAATCTCAATCGCCGATTCCGCTCATCAGCATTGTCGAGACGACATGCGCGGCGGCAAAGGCGCGCGCGCTGAAACGGCTCGCCTTGGTCGGAACCCGTTTCACGATGCAGGGAGTGTTTTATCCGAAAGTCTTCTCGCGAGAAGGAATCGAGCTCGTCACGCCCGATCCGGATGACCAGGAATATATTCACAACAAATACATGAACGAACTGATCCTCGGAAAATTTCTGCCGGAAACGCGCGCCGGGCTTTTGGCGGTGGTCGATCGCTTAAACAAGAAGATCGATCTCGACGGCGTGATTCTCGCCGGAACAGAATTGCCGCTGATCTTGCGGGATGCGGCGCACAACGGAATTCCGTTCTTGGACACGACAAAAATCCATGTGGAAGCGGCCGTTAATGAGATGTTGTCCTAACCGTTGGTGATGAAACGCGAAGCTAAATTTGTTTCCTTCGTTTTGGCAGCGTGGCTTTGTTTTGCGCTGGCTGTGGGAGTTGCGGACTGGTTTCAACCGGCTTCGGCGCCAGTGGTCGCCCTGACGGTCTGGACTTTGACCGGACTCATTCTGCTCGCTTGCTGGAAAATCGATCCGATCAGCACGTGGGCCGCGAATGTCGATCTCCGCTGGCTCGTGCTGCTTCACACCACAAGGTTCGTTGGGTTTTATTTTCTGATTCTTTGCCGGCGTGGCGAATTGCCCTGCGCATTCGCTGCGCCCGCCGGCATCGGCGACATAACAGTCGCGGCCGCAACGGTCATTATCCTTCTTGTTCCGAGGTTTCGCGCGTCACGAAGGCTTCTCCTTATTTGGAACAGCGCCGGTTTGCTCGACATTGTCTTCGTGGTGCTCATGGCGCTGCGCGCAGGCTTGAGAGATTGGCAATCGATGGCGCCATTGCGTGAGTTGCCGCTTGGATTACTCCCGACCTTCCTAGTTCCTCTCATTATTGCCTCACACGTTCTGATTTTCGTGCGGGTCGCGAGATCCAAGACCGGATAGCCAAGACGGGCGACCAGACGCCGCGCTTGAAACGCGCGCTGCCTATTGAAGAGCGGATAATTACGTTTATTTTGCGGGCCGTGAAACGCTTGACGAAAGAATTTGGATACTGCTGGATGATGTGGTTTTTGTGCGCGCATTGCTTATTCGCCCAAACCAAACCTGAAACTGCGCCGCCGCTTGCCGCGGATGACACGGCCGCCCCAACCGCATCGCCCGCTTTCTCTATTCCGCCAACACCGTCGCCTCCGCACAAGCTCGACATCGACACCATCGCAGCGATTCCTTTGGAGGAACGGCGCGCGTTCTTGGCGAAACTCAGCGCGGATGAGCGAGTAAAATTCGCCCGGCAAGTACGCGATCTGCCGCCGACTGGTCAGACCAACGGGAAGATTAACGCGTTGTTCATGGGATGGAGCGTTGTCGATCCCGTAGCGGCGATCGAAAACGCCAAGGGGTTTCCAACTCCACGGACCCGGACGGTCGCGACCGAAGCCATCGCCTACGGAATGGAACCGAAATCAGCCGGCATAATGGTGCAGTCGTTAAGGACATTGTCGCAGGATGCGCTTGATCCGGAGGCGAAGGAGCGGCTTTTGGGTTTAAGTATCGTCAAATGGAGTCAGGTGGACCCGGCGGCAGCGGCGCATTCTCTGGCTGAACTTTATCCGGATGCGCCAAGCCGGCTCGCGAAACCTGGCGGCGGCGACGGCGTGTTTCTCACCGCCACGAAAGGAGTCGCGACGAATTGGGGCGCGACTGACCCGCACGCGGCGCTCGGTTGGTTCCAGAAAAAGAGTGAGCCGGAGGACTTGTTCGCCGTCGAAAACGTGATCCTCGGTTGGTGGCAAAAAGATCACACGGCAGCAGCCGCCTATGTCAGTGCGCATGTCGGCACCGCCGGCGAACGCGAAGTCGCGGGAGTGATGGCGGACGCAATGGCCGAACAAGATCCCCGCGTCGCGACCGATTGGGTGAAGTGGAACAAAGACGACAGGTCGCGTCGTCGCGCTCAACTGAGAATCGCAGATATCTGGGCGTCGAAAGATCCGAGAGCAGCCGCGAAATGGGCCGCGGGCTTGCCCGCTGAAGAAGGTAAATCGGCCATGAGCGTCGTGGCGAGTCGATGGGCCCAGAACGATACCCAAGCGACGGCGAAATGGCTGGATTCATTAAAAGGTTCTTTGCGCGATGCGGCGATCGCTGGATTCGCGTCCGCGACCGCGGGAAGGGACTATGCTTTCGCCATGGGATGGGCCATGAAAATCAGCGATCCACAATCAAAGGAGCGTCTTAGCAAGGCCATCGCCACTCAGTGGCTGCGGCTAAAACCCAATGAGGCGCGGCCCTGGATTCAGAGCAGCAAGATGCCGGAGGATCAAAAGAAACAATTACTCGGTTCGGATTAGGCTTCGATGCAACGCGTCACGGGTATCGGTGGAATTTTTTTCAAATCGAACGATCCGGAAAAGTTGGCGGTATTGTACAAAAAGCATCTTGGCTTCGACGTTGAAGATTGGGGCGGAGTGAGTTTTCAGGAGGGCGCTGGCGCCGATCTCAAACCGAAACGACAATCGCACATCGTCTGGTCGCCGTTCGAGGCAGACACCGATTACTTCAAGTCGAGCGAGAAGCCGTTCATGATCAATTATCGCGTCCACGATCGCGACGCGTTGCTTGCCCAATTGCGCAGCGAAGGCGTCGCGGTCGATGAAAAAACCGAGAGATCCGCGTTCGGCTATTTTGGCTGGGCCATGGATCCGGAAGGCAACCGCATCGAGCTATGGGAACCGCCGGAATGCAAATGAATCGCATCCACTTCGTAGTTGTTTTTCTGGTTAACATTGCCGCATTCGTGGCTGTGGCTGGCGACAAGATCGACAAGAAAAACGAGCCGGTCCGTTATATCGCAATTGGCGATTCCTATTCGATCGGCGAAGGCGCGTCGCCCGATCAATCCTGGCCGGCCGTGTTGACGCGGCATTTGAATGCGGAAGGCCTGCATGTCGACCTCATCGCAAATCCGTCGGTCACCGGTTGGACGAGTCAACAAGCGATCGATCGTGAGCTGCCGATCTTCCTCCAATCCAAGCCGAACTTCGCCACGTTACAGATTGGCGTGAACGATTGGGTGCAAAGCGTGGACGAAACAACTTTCCGGAAACGCTTTGCCTCACTCGTCGATCAAATGCTTGCCGTTCTCTCCAAAAAAGATCGATTGCTCATCGTCACCGTTCCGGACTTCTCTGTCACTCCGACCGGGGCGCGCTATTCACGTGGACGAAACATTTCGGAGGGCCTCACCCGCTTCAACGAGATCATCAATGACGAAGCGAAAAAGCACAGTCTGAAAGTTGTCGACGTGTTCCCGACGAGCAAAGCGATGAAAAACGATCCATCGCTGATCGCTGCCGACGGACTGCATCCATCGGCAAAAGAATATGCCGAATGGGAGAAGCTTATTTTCCCCGCTGCATTCGAGCTATTGGAAAAGTAAACCGCCGAGCAAATCGCAAATCGGAAATCTAAAATCGGAAATGGAGAATGGGCGGTGAGGGTTTCGAACCCCCGACCCTCTCGGTGTAAACGAGACGCTCTACCACTGAGCTAACCGCCCGGAACTCTTTCGTTCGCCATGACTTACGCGTGAAATCGCGACGTGGCAATTTACCCTAGGGCCACCCGTTTTGCCCCCCCGATGATTTTCGAACAGTCCACTTCTGTCCGTAAAAGTCAGGGTTGAACGATGTGAGGATCAGTTCGCACCTCACCCCAAAACGCTCAACTACGAGGGAAAAGTATCGAGGTGGAGCGGGAGTTTTCAAGCGAGAAGGTCTAGCTGTTTCGGATCAGTCAAAATTGACTATGCATCTGGACTACAAGCGGCGCTTTTAGCTTTTCTGCGGATTTTTAGCTATCCGTCTCGCGAAAGTAAGCCTCAGGGGAGGAACCGCGCCTTCTCTTTTGATCCTCGCGCGTTCGCAGAGAACTCCCTAGCCTTCGTCCTTATGAAAACCTCATCTTCTGAACTTGAACTTCTCCAGCAAAAAGTGGCGGCGCTCGAAGCGCGCGACGCGGCACTCGAAGCGCGCGACAAGAAACTCGAAGCGCGCGACGAGAAACTCGCGGTGCTCGAAGCGCGGATGGCACAATTGTGTCCTCAACTCGAACCGACGGCCAACGGAAACGATTTCGCTTCTGTGACCGATCGCCGCGGTATGATGAAAAAAATAGCGGGACTAGCCGTGGGCGTGGCCGCGGCAGGCTTGCTTAAGCCATCGCGCGCGCTCGCCAACAATGGGGATCCGCTCACCTTCGGATCGATCGCCGCTGCAAATAGCCAGACCAGTGCGGCTCAGTTTATTTACAATGGCGCGGCCCAAACTGGAGCGTTGTTTCTTTTTGAAGATGGCACCGCGTTTACGCCTGCCGGTAGCGAATATGCCGCAGTGATCGCGGCATGGGCGGCAAGCGGACCAGGAGGCGCCACCGTTGGCGTTTACGCGTATTCGGATGCTGGATCCAGCATTGGTGTAGTTGGTAGTACTACCGGTTTGAATTCGATTGGGATGAAAGGCTCGGCGCTCCAAAGCGGCGGCGTGGGCGGAGTTTTTGCCGGTGGCCGAGCCGCATTGGCGTTGGGACTAGGGGAAGGCGTGGTTGCCGATCCAAATGCCGGAGTGACGGGGATGCAAGTGGGCGATGTCTATCGTGGTAACAGTGACGGGGGTCTTTGGTATAACGCGGGCGGATCAGTGCCTTATTGCAGACTGGCCGATTCGACTACCGCAGGCGCGCTGACGGCCTTTGCCTCTTCCTCGCGTTTCGTCAACACCATCACCGGCAGCGGCAACACCTACGCGAGCGAGCATCTCATTGGCGGAGAAACCGCTGGCTACCAAATCGGCGGCGTGACGGTGAGCGGCAACAAGGTTCCGGCAAATGCACGCGCCATCATCGGGCGCATCGCTGATCCAAATCCCGCTGGCCCCGGTGGAAATATTCTGGTCGGCGCGGCCAATCCGCCAGTGGGCGGAGTGATCGCGATTGTGGCCGGTGCGCCGCAAAACAGTTCCTTCATCAGCGCGTTGGATGCGACTGGTAACCTCTATGTCAAGAATACTTCCCCCAGCGGCTCAACCGACATCATCATCGATATTCAGGGCTATTACTTATAAAGTCTTCTGGTTTACCACGCGCGCCGCAATTACGCGCGCGCGTGATCACGCCACCACCTAACCACGCGATGCAGCCAACCGCTGGCCGATTTCATACGACATATAATATTTTCGCTTCTGCCTCTCGAATTTCTGGCTCCGATCACTAATTCACTGGATAAGTCGACAAAATCATTGGCATAAACACGACATCATCGGTTTCGCAGTTTGGAAAACTAAAATAACAGCTCGACAATTGTTCCGGGACTTCGTAGAAGCGTCAGCGATTACGTCACCCGACGTTTCAACGCATCTTCGGCCAGTTTGGAGAAGCCCGTGAGGCCGAACCTTCGCTGGGACACCGCTTAACGCGATCTCCAGATCCAACTGGAGCCCCGAGTCAGCCGAAGTGAGGCCGCTTCTTGATGCGTCTCTTGAGGATGGTTCCCGGTTTCTGCGGAATTGGATTGCAGTGAAATAACAGAAGGACTCAAAGATATGAAACTAACGAACATAAGAACTCTAATTCTGGCCATCCAGGCTCCTCTCATTACTGCTTCCTTTCTCTTTTGCCCTGATCTAGTTCAGGCAGCAGGCGAGGTAGGTTCGAACTACGTTGTCTTTAAGAACGTGAGGTCCATCCAGACCAACGTGGGAACGTTTGGTGATCCCGGGACGTCTCCTTATCGCTTCGACGTTCTCGTTCAAGCAGCGTCGAACGGCAGCATCACAGGTGGGACAGTGTCATTGCCGGCCGGGAGCTCGGCGACAAGTCCGCAAACGCTCGTTTTGCAAAATGATGGGCTGATAAATGCCGGCACATACGCTTTCCAGCAGACCTTCGCCGACCAACCTACCCTGGACAGTAATTATGCGGACGGAACCTATGTTCTTCAAATCACCGGCGCGAGTTCCACAACCTACAATGCGAGCATGAGCCTCACTGGCGGCGTCTATCCCTCGCTGACGCCGACAATCACCAATACAAACTGGAGCGACGACAATCTGGTCGTAGACCCCACCGCTAACTTCACGATAACCTGGGGAGCTTTCACCGGAGGCACGGCGTCCGATGGAATCGGGGTTGGCATTGGGAGGATCCAGGATGATACGGCGACCTTTCAGGTGCTGCCTTCATCCGCCACTTCACAGACATTTCCCGCGAATATCTTTCAGCCCAACCAAACTTATCGGGTACACATTATTTTTCTAAAGGGAACGGCCACCGACACGACAGATATTTCCGGCTCGACTGGATCTGCGGGGTATGGCATGGAAACCCGCGCCACCATCCAGACCACGGGTTCGAATTCCGGTGCCGTAGCGAACATCAGCACTCGTGGCCTTGTCGGGACCGGGAACGATGTCTTAATAGCAGGCATCGTTGTTCAGAGTGCAGATAAGAAGGTCATCATTTGCGCTATCGGACCCTCATTAACTGCCTTTGGTATTTCCGATGCACTGGCAGATCCAGAGCTGGAGCTGCATGACGGCAATGGGGCGCTGATCGCCACTAACGATGACTGGCAGACAACGCAAATCGGCGGAATCATCACCTCCGACCAGTCCACTGAAATCCAGAATAGTGGTCACGCGCCAAGCTCGCCGAAAGAGTCCGCGATAATTGCCATGCTTCCTGCAGGCGCTTACACAGCGATCGTCCGAGGAGTAAACGGGACAACGGGTGTGGGTCTAGTGGAGGCTTTCACGCTACCCTGATCGAAATTTTCCGTGTTGCATCGGTATCTTCCGGAATTCCAAACTCACTTGTGAGGAAGCCTGCCTAAGTAAAGGGGCGTTGTCATGTGCGCAGGGCAATCAGCACCAACACCCGTCAGTTTTACATGACATATATTATCGTCGCTTTTTTTGTGGGCGCGGGTGTTGTCGGCTAATACGCTGGATAACCGTCGAAATTGTCGGCATGATCATATGTTAGACGCTGAGTTAGCGATTCATGAGAGCACTCGACACGATCACCGTTGTAGGATTGGTCGCTGCTCTGATTGCGGTGCCATTAACCTTCTTTGACTGGTCCCCTTACAAGTCGCTGAAGAGCCTCTTATTCTTTGCCATTCCGATGTTCGTTGCTCTGGGCGCGGGCGAGACGGGCAGGGAAATCGCTCATGCTCAGATTCTCGACAAACTCGATTTGCTCAAAGCCGACTGTCACTTTTCCATCAATGGGAAGGCAGCCACGAAACCTGAGCAGATACTCGCGGCCCTTAAGACGCTCGACTGGTTACCGGCTCACCATTCTTCGCCAACGAAGACAATCAATGTCGAGATTTCGGACCATTCCCGTATTGTTCTGCGGCTCGCACGAGATTCGGGCAACCCGCGAGAATACTGGGTCTATTATCCAAAGTATTATATTACCCAGTGGAATGAAATTGGGCGCATTATAACACCGCTCTTCGATGAATATTAGCAAGGCGTCTAACCCGGCGATGCAGAGAACCGCTGGCCGGCGTGTGAAAAGGCTGAGGGGATGAATTAAGAATTATGAAACGAGGGATGCTCGCCGCCGCCAGCGGTGGCTGATCTTGTGTCTCGTTAGATCTCAAGCCCGACATGAACAATACAACCAACATCAACATGGCAACTAGCGTCACGGGTGTGCTGAAGCGCCCGAGTGCATTTCTTCCGATCACGATGTCGCTCCTCGCTCTCGCTATCGTGTTATTCCACATCTCGATGTACGGCACAGCACGGGAGCCAGATGAGGGGACAGCTGCACATCTATGGCAGCTACTTATGGCAGGCCAGTTGCCCATTATTGCATTCTTCGCGATCAGATGGCTTCGACAGTCTCCCCGATCCGCATTACTTGTGCTGGCATTGCAAGCCGCCGCTGGGCTTGTGGCGGTAGCACCGGTTTTCATTTTGGGTCTATGAAAGAGGTCTAACCCCTCGATGCAGCCAACCGCTGGCCGATTTCGGATGACATATACAATCTTTACCTTTGTTGCGGTTCCGGGTGTTGTCGGCTAATACGCTGGATAACCGTCGAAATTGTCGGCATAATCACATGTTAGATGATTAATCCTCGTGTGTCGGTTTCGGTTGCGTGCGGGCTCCTTTTCGGCGCTGTATTTCTCGTTCCGTTTGCATACTTCTGCAGCAGCGCCGCCTATCATATTCTGCGCCGCGGAAATTTTCACTCCACTGCGCTCGATAAGACCGTCACTACTTACACTGCTGCCGGCGATCCGGCCATCTATTGGAAGACAGCACTTGGCTTTTCCTTCATTGGCGGACTTTTGGATCTGTTGATCCTCGGGTTCATTGCTATAGCGATCTATTCACTTGCGCACAGCCGGCAGACCAATCCACCACACATCTAACCAGACGATGCAGCGAACGGCTACCCGCAGCACGACGACATTTTCGAATGATTAAGACACTTCCACTTCGATTGGCGCTCGCTTCCGGTAGCCGTCGCTGACCTTATTCTCGTTAGGCGTTTGCGCATATGCCCACTCAGCGACTCTTCCTGTTCGTATCGATTTTGTTGTTGGCGGCTAGCTCGGCTCTAGCGACGTCGAATTACGAATATGGGCCAGATGAGTATGTCACAGTCGCGAATGGCATATCGGCGGACGGCAAGTATGCGATCACCGCCCACGGTGGAGGCGAACTAGGCTACGATAACTTCCATTTGTATCTCACCGATGCTGCGAGTGGAAAAAATATCGGGCCGCTTGAAGAGGTCGTAGAGACGCTCGACACAGGCGCCGATGCCTTCGCCGCTAAGTGGTCGAGGGATTCGCAGCAGGTGACCATTGTCTACAGAGTCGATAGGCACGCGCCGCTGAAAGCAGTTTCTTACCGCATCGGGAGCCGCCGAGCGCAGTGCAGCAAAGGGCCATTCGACGTCAAGGGTGACGAGTTGATCAGATATTGGCAGAGCCACTCATCAGAGTCTAAACCGAGTCCGAAGATTTTCGGCACAACCCTCAAGCATGACTGAAGCGCCTAACCAAGGCGATGCAGCCAGCCGCTGGCCGATTTCAGATGACATATACAATCTTTACCTTTTTGCGGTTGCGGGTGTTGTCGGCTAATACGCTGGATTACCGTCGAAATTGTCGGCATAATCATATGTAGACTTAATGCGAGCGTCCTTGATTCTTGTGATGTGTTGGTTCCTCGGCTCGTGCGCTATTCCACTTACGAACGAAGAGGCCCCTTACTACTCACCTGGCCTTTCCGCGACGGACATCGAACAGATCAAGGCACTCGTCGCGAAGCGACCAGACATTAAGCAACCCATTTGGACGATTCAGACGGAAGAAGGTCGCTCGGACCGTGCGAATGTCTATGCCGGTCGCTGGGATAAGACCGGCGATCAGTCAGACTATTTTACCGTTGCGAAGCAGCACGGCAAATGGCGCATTATATCTCGCATCCAGCGCGACACGCTCAAGAAGGACAATACTGTTGTCGTGAGTTGACACCAAAAGTCTAACCATGCAATGCAGCCAACCGCTGGCCAATTTCATACGACATATACAATCTTTACCTTTGTTGCGGTTGCGGGTGTTGTCGGCTAACACGGTGGATAACCGTCGAAATTGTCGGCATAATCATATGTTAGACGCTACTGCTTGCCCCTCGTGCGCCAGAACTTAATCAGGTTTTTCTTCGGAGTGCTGTTTACCCCTGTAGCGATTCTCCTGCATGAATGTGGGCACTACATGACGGCAGCGGCTCTCGGACTGGCTCCGCATTTACATTTTGCTTACACTACAGCCAATTATCCTGGGACGCCTTACACCATTGGGTTGGTTACAGCTGCTGGCCCGACTGCTACGGCTCTCATGGTCATCGCCGGGTTCTTCTGGCTATGGCAGCTACGCCATGATCGGTTGCAAGCGCCTGTTACGCCCACCGAATGGTTTGCTACTTTCCTTGTGCTTTGCGCCGCTCGTTGGCTGCGCGGCTCCATCAGCGTGCTACACGGGGAACCGAACGATGAGGCCAGGCTCTCGGCGAGCGTGGGTTTTCCGCAGTGGCTCTTGCCATATCTTCTCGCTCCGGTCGCACTTGCTGTGCTGATAGCGGCGGTTCGGTTACACCCACGCGGCAGTCGTTTAGTTCCTTTCGGCTCGGCGGTTCTCGGTATTTGCTTTGGAGTCGTTCTCTGGTTGAAAGTTATCGGGCCACGCCTGCTGCCATGATGATTCTCTTTGCAGTTTCGACACACGCAGCGTCCAGTCAACCGCTGGCCGTCGTACAGCCTCGCTTCACTTTATGAAAACACCTCCCTTACAATCCACACTCGCTCTCGCCAGCGGTGGCTGATCTTGTGTCTCGTTAGACCTATGCGTGCTCACATCGCTGCCGCGACGGCTGGAGCGTTGTTTATCGCAACAAACATCCAATGTCTTGCTCTTTCGCCAGTCGTCCTGACGCCTGGATATGCGCAAAGATGGGTGACGCGTTCATCAATGCCTGAATATCCGCTTGCAGCTCAAGCTCATCATATTTCTGGCTCGGGAATTTTTGTTCTGCGAGTGCAGATTAAGAGCGGACGCGTTAAAGAAGTCATAGTGGGACGCAGTACAGGCCATGCGGTACTCGATAGTGCCGCCGTGAAGACTCTCAGAGAGTGGCGATTTAAGCCTGGCGTTCTGCCGTCTATCAAAGAAACTTTGCCGAAGCGCCAAGATCCGTTCGCTACAGAAGATTCTTTTATTAAAGTACCAATCAGCTTTACGCAGAGCTTTTAGGCGGAAAACTCGTATATGTATGTGTGACCCCTAGACGCAAAAAACTGTTTCGATTCGTCAGAAGAAAGAGACGACGGGATTCAATTCAAGTAAGGAATCCAGCCAGAGTCCGCGCCTACTTGGAACTTGCGCTCAGCAAGCGGTTACAGGAAACCAATCCATATCCAATCGGAGGCAACACCGACTGACTTCACATGACATATAATATTTTCGCTATTCCCAACCGTCTTGGAAATAATCTGTAAGATGAAGTCCCAGTCTCAAGATGCAGCCGGTCGACCGCCTGTTGTTACTACAGCGATTGTCCTGCTGTATAGCTGCAAATACGACTTGCTACTGCAGCCTGTCTAGCTATAGGCATTTGTCTTATGGACTTATCTTTACAGAAGCTGGAACAAGCTATCTCAATTCGGAAGCGCATTCATCAGTTAGAGGGGCAGCTAAGCGCTCTGTTTAGCGGCACTCAACGCAAAGGCTTTCGCTCAAGTTCCGGTAAGCGGAGAGTATCCCCGGCGACACGTGCGAAACTTGTGGCCGCCGCGAAAGCTAGCTGGGCAAAGCGAAACAGTAAGAAAAGCGCTAGCGGTTCGAAAAAGACCGCAAAGAAAGGCGGTCTTACTCCGGCTGGACGAAGGAAGTTGTCTCAGATGATGAAGGCAAGGTGGGCAGCGAGAAGGAAAGCCGCAGGGAAGAGGTAGAGACCTGTCGGCCTGTCGCATTTGACGCTCAGTGTCGGCAGCAGTGGCTGATCTTATTCTCGTTAGATAAGCAGATGGCGATGCGCGGGGCCAAGTTGAACTTGTGTACGAAACAGCCAACCGATAAAAGGACGGGATGAACTGGCTGTATGCTTCGCGGTCGCCACTTCTGTCCGCAATAGTCAGGGTTGAACGTCAATTGGATCGGCTTCCACTGCATCTCAAATCGTCCAACTACGAGGGAAAAGTATCGAAGTGGAGCGGGATATATCAAGCGAGAAGGGCAATCCGATGAAAGCGGGCTTGCCAGCCTGTTACCGACTACTTGCGGCGCGGGCTTGGTCAATTCGACCTTCGCCGGAATTTCGGCACCGTAATTCTAGGAACTGACTCTTCTCTCATCATCTTGCTAATCCGTATCAGATTGAGCAAGATCCGCGGACATGAGCGAGTCAAACGATCATGATCAATGCGAGATCAGGGTCGCCAAGGTTAACATGGCGCCGAGGGGGATGTTGAAGGCCGACATCAGGTGACCGGTCTCGGAATCAAGAAGGTGGAAAAGCCTCGCGGCTTGCCGCTCTGGGCGCTGCCGAGGAAGGTTTTGACCGCTCTTCGTCCTGTTGCGGGCGTGTTTCTCTGGTCGCGCAGCGTGATCTGGGCGGTGGCGCTGTTCGCTCTGCTCGTGTTTGAGCCAAATCGATCTCTTTCGCCAACGGCCCTGCGCTCGATGAATCCGGCCCTGACGCATGACCTTGGTTACTGGATAGATGTCTGGGCCGGCTGGGATAGCGTTTGGTATCTGCAGATTGCACACAGCGGATACGGAGTGAATCCTCAGGCCAGCGCCTTTTACCCCCTCTATCCTGCACTGGTCCGCATTCTGAGCACAATTTTCTTTGGGCACTACGTTCTGGCTGGGATCGTCATTTCGCTCTTCGCGACGCTCGTATCGTTCGCGCTTCTCTATCGACTTGCAGAAAGGCTGATCGGCCCGGAAGGTGCGCACCGGGCCGTTGTCTATCTTGCCATTTTTCCGATGGCCCTGTTTCTCCAGGCCGTCTATTCCGAATCGCTCCTCCTTGCTCTGATACTCGCCGCGTTCTTCTTTGCTGAACGCGACCGTTGGTTAACCGCCTGGTGCTTCACCGGCTTTGCGTTACTGACGCGACTAGCGGCGATCGCTCTCATCCCCGCTTTGTTGCTTCTAGCCTGGTGGTCACCAAACCGACGCCGGGCACTTATCGGATTGCCGCTTGCGCCGCTCGAGTTCGCGCTTTTCCCACTCGCTCTCTGGAGAATGACCGGCGACCCACTTGGATTCATCCACGCCGAGAAAATCTGGTACCGCCACATCGCACTCGCCGGGCCGCTAACCGGGCTCTGGGAAGGCACTAGGGCTGGGATTATTGGTCTTCTTCAAATCGCAACACATCAACCGGTCGACGGACGCCAATACGCGACGGGGTCGGACTACACGCTTCTCAACTCGGCGTTCAACGTTGAGGCCTTCCTGTTCCTTGTTCTGTTTCTCTTTCTTGCGATCGTTGTGTGGCGCCGTTTCGGTGCTGTTTACGGGCTGTTCACAGCCTGTAGCCTCGCTATCCCGCTCAGTTCGCCTAACGTCCGCGGCTGGCCGCTACTGTCACTTCCGCGATTTGGGCTGACAATCTTCCCGCTCTTTCTCGCGCTCGCGGTCCTCGGCAAGAGCCCTCGCGTCCACTCCGCGATTGTCGGAGTGAGCGCGATCATGCTTGGGCTAGCCGTCGTCCAATGGGCTCTGTGGCAATGGATAGGCTGAGCCAAGATTCCCTCGCTCATTGGGCTGAAGAGCGCGAACGAGAAACGACCGTTTCTTTTCTCGCACCTATCCAGCCGCACCGGACACATTGCAATCCGTCGCTGAACAACGAAACAGCCAGAAGCTCTACGGTCCCGTAGGGCCGGTTGGTCCCGTATTGCCGGTCGCGCCTGTGACTCCTATCGGTCCAATTAGCTCCATGCGCAGCGAAGCGTTCACCGGGCCGTCAGCCGGCAACGTCACGGAGACCGATCCAGTCGCGCCGGTTACGTTCTGTAGACTAATAATGTCTCCAGCTACGAAGCCCGCGGTCACGATGCCGTTAACTGCCTGAGTGTTTGTTGCCGACACAGCCGAAAGCGAGTTGGAGTTAGTGAAGGCGATAACGGTATTCTGAAAGTCGCTAGAATATTGTGCCCCGGGAATCTCTACATTGTTCACGTTGAGTTGGAACACGATCGGTCCGGCAACAGACGGTGTTCCGCGAACGTGAAATTCCAGAAGGTACGTTCCGCCCGTGGAGAGTACGACAGCATCACTGTTGTCCGTAATTCCGGCCGCGGGGCCGGCGTTGCTGAATGTCACCACTCCATCGCCAGCCACCACTTCAGCGCTCGTATTATAGACGTAAATAAAATCAGATGCGACTTCCGGCCCGGTGGCGCCAGTCGCACCGGTTGCTCCGTTCGTGCCAGGGCTACCCGTCGCACCGGTTGCTCCATTCGTACCAGGGCTACCCGTCGCACCGGTTGCTCCGTTCGTACCAGGGCTACCCGTCGCGCCGGTTGCTCCGTTCGTACCAGGGCTACCCGTCGCACCGGTTGCTCCGTTCGTACCAAGGCTACCCGTCGCACCGGTTGCTCCCTTCGTGCCAGGGCTACCCGTCGCGCCAGTTTGGCCAGTTGCGCCCCTTGCACCTGTGGAGCCAGTTGAACCAGTGGGCCCGGTTGCGCCACGCGCAGGAGTCGGCGATGGCATCTGCGCTCCCTGCGCGGCCGACAAAAGCGCAAAGCAAGCAAGCGTAAGTAGAAAGAAGCCAAGCCGCCACGGCAACCAGCTAATCGAATTGCTTACGGGACGAGTGATAGTTTTTGTTGGTTTCATTTTTTAGGTGGGGATTGTTAGATTATTAGAGCACGTTTTTAGAGTGGATCGAGACAGTGATTACGAAGATTGATTTAATTAAAGGCGGCTGTCTCAACCGCGCGTCCGCGGGTTTCTCCCATCGACATTCAAAAGTGGGTCGGGTTATCAGAAATGGTAATTAAAACCGGCGCGCACAATGTGACCTTCGGTTTCGGCGCGCCAGCTGTATGGGCCGAAACCGTTCCCGCTAATCGCGCTAAAAGTTTCGCTGCCTAGATTGAAATAGAGATATTCGACCTTGAGCGACCAATGCCTGCCAAACATGCGCTCGACGCCACCGCCCAGGGTGTAGCCCCATTCAAAATCGTGTCTGGAAGCATCAATGGTATCCGGGCCGGCGGTTGTGCTGCTGGTGTCGATCACTCGCGGATGATAGTTCACGCCAATCCCGCCGCCCGTGGCATAAACCAGCCAGCAATCGAGAGCGACACCGACACGCCCGCGGAAGGTCGCAAAAAAATCGCTCTCGCTTTCTCCGAACGTATCGTGAGGAATTCCGGGCTCAACGCCGCGACCATCCAGGTTCATGTAGCCCGCGTCGATTTCCGGCCCAAGGACAAGCCAGCGCCATTGCCAGTTGTAACCGATCTGTTCGCCGACGGTGAAACTCGTTTCCCCGTATCCCCACGACTTATCGGGAAAATTATAGTTATCGAGATCTTTGTCTTCACTATGACCGAACTGGCCGCCAGCGTTCACACCAAGGTAAAAACCACTCCAGTCGCAGGGAGAAGGAGTCACTGGTGCCACTTCTTTCGATATCGGTTCGGGCCCGGCGTATGAAACAACTGCTAACAGATTGCCCACGAGCAGCACAAATGCGAAACGGGCGAATGCTTTCATGCCGGGAGAGTTCCAAAAGAAACCCCTGTTCGTCAAGCTTTGGAAATCAAGTTTTGTTAGACCCCCCAAAATACGATCTGCGGCGAGATCGTTTCCCTTACTAAGATCAACTGGAATAGCTGTAGCTTCGCCTGCACTGAGCCAATCACGCTCCAGTTTTCGAGAGCCGTCGGCCGGATACTGCGCGAGCTTCCAACCGATGTCGCGCCACAGCGGTTGTATCGCTTTTACATGTAATTGAAAACCGTCAGCGCGACCCGAACGGAATGCGGGTCGGTTTGGATTACGGCCCACCCGTTTTGCCCCCCCGATGATTTTCGAACAGTCCACTTCTGTCCGCAAGAGTCAGGGTTGAACAATGTGAGAATCGGCTCGCACCTCACTCAAATCGTCCACCTACGAGGAGAAAAGTATCGAGGTGGAGCGGGATTTTTCAAGCGAGAAGGTCTAGCTTACCAGTGGTGACGACCACCCTACGGATTCTTTTAATTGCCCTGTTAATATGATTCCGCTACCCGTTTGCGGATGGCTAAAGAGGGAAACCGGGACCAGAAGCGCCCAAATTTCATTAGGCGTTTTTTCTCTGTTCTCGGTCCTGGGCTGATCACGGGTGCAGCCGATGACGATCCGTCAGGGATCGCAACCTATTCCATCGCCGGCGCGCAGCTCGGAACATCACTCTTGTGGACGGCATTTATAACGTGGCCTTTGATGGCTCCGGTGCAAATGATGTGCGCGCGCATCGGATTGTGCACCGGCAAAGGGCTGGGCGGAGCGCTTCGGCAGAAGTTTCCGAAGCAGGTCGTGGCTATTGTAGCACTCGCCCTTTTGATCGCCAACACCATCAATGTCGGCGCAGACCTATCCGGTATGGCCGACGCTGCCCAAATGCTAACAGGGCTAAATTCGCATTATTTTGTCGTGTTTTTCGGCGGCACTATTGCTTTTGCCACGGTCCGATTTCGCTATTACCAACTCGCGAATATTTTGAAATGGCTCGCCGCGTCTCTGTTTGCTTATGTCATTACCGCGATCGTGATCCGGCCTCACTGGAGCACAATAGTCTACGACACGTTTGTTCCGAGTTGGCCGAAAGGGCATGAGGCGTGGGCAACTTTGGTCGCCATTCTTGGGACTACGATCAGTCCATATCTTTTCTTCTGGCAGGCCTCTCAAGAGGTTGAAGAAGAAAAAGCAATGGGCCGTCGGATGATCGTTCAGCGACAGGGCGCAACGAGCCGAGAGATCAGAGACCGAAAACTCGACGTTGGCGTAGGCACGTTCTTTTCGAACCTTGTCATGTACTTCATCATTTTGACGACTGCGCTGACCCTGCATGTACACGGTCAAACAAATATCGAGACTTCAAGCCAGGCCGCGAGTGCCCTCGCGCCTCTAGCCGGAAAATTCGCTGCCACAATTTTCACGCTAGGAATCCTCGGCGTCGGATTTTTGGCGATTCCCACCCTGACGGGTTCAGCCGCTTACGCTTTTGCCGAAACCTTTCACTGGCGACAGGGGCTGGATCAAAAATTCAAATCGGCGCGCGCGTTTTACGGTGTCATTATACTGTCCACCATTGTCGGTATCGGCCTCGACTTCGCCAACGTCAATCCAGTCAAAGCTCTGTTCTGGACGGCGGTTATCAATGGGCTTCTAGCACCTTTCCTTTTGGTCGGGATTTTGACGGTGGCATCTGACGCCAAAATCATGAATAAACAATGCAGCTCTTTATTGGGCCGCTCAGTGGTTGGGCTCACGGCCTTAGTCATGTTCGGTGCGGCAATTGGAATGTTTGTGTTCTAGCGCTGGCGGGCTCCAGGTCACAAGAAAGCATATCTATATAAGACGATTTTCGGGACTGGTGTGTTGTCTGATATCTTTAACTTTACTGCCACAGCAAGGGCTGAGCACAACTAAAGGTCTTAGCCAGATCGTGACGCCGGATTTGCAACCCGAGGGAGACCTATCGCTCAGCTTGCAAATCCAGGACGCGCGTATCGCCAATCCGTATGAACTTCAAGCTGAACTCGGCCTAACAAAATGGGCGGAAGTCGCTATTTTCCAGGGTTTCAAACCGAACGAAGAAATTTTCGCGACCGAATTGGGCATTCTTACGAAAGAGCCCTATCTCCTCTCCGTCGGGCTCACCAATTGGTCGCCTCGGAACGGGGTGGATCCGCAACCTTATATCGAAGGTGGATACTATACCGAGCACAACAAGTTCATCGCGGGCGCGATTCACGCCGGTTACAAGAACGAGGCCATCCTCGTTACGCCTACGATTTTAACAAGCAGTGGCGCGCGCAGATTGATTTCCAGAGCGGCGCGGAAAACTCATCCACCGTCGGGTTCACTTGGAATATCACCAAAGATTTTCAGGTTAACCCGGCAATCTACTTCGCGAACTACCACCCCGATCGGATCATGGCGTACATCGTTTTCACCTACACCTTTCATCTTTGGGCGAAAGACAAGAAGGAAAAGGACCAGAGTGTTCCCGGCGGATAGCAAAACTCACCGAAAATCGGGAGCGTTCGCGAGCAGCCCAACCAGTCCACACGCTTGCGCAGATGATGCACCGGAATTTCCTTTAATGACCGCTCGGGGCAGAGAAAGATGCTGCTCATTATTACATATTTACTGAAAGACCCGCTCGAACTTGGTCAGAGGACCGAATTAAATATATGAACTCTAGTACGACGGATAAAATCAAAGGCGGCATCCACGAAGCTAAAGGAAAAGTCAAAGAGGAGGCAGGGAAAGCGATTGGCAATCCCGATCTACGGGACCGAGGTACAGCCGAGAAAGTCGCTGGCAAGGTGCAAAACAAAGTGGGCGACGTGAAGAAAGTGTTTGGGAAATAAGATCTAACCAGTCGATGCTCTGAAAAAGCTTGGCAAATAGACAACCCGCTGGATAAATAGGCCGACGAAAATTTCACTCAACCGAAAGGAATCCCATGCTCTGGACTATAATTGTCATCTTGGTCGTGCTCTGGCTTCTTGGCTTGATCGGCCACATTGGCGGTGGCTTGATCCATCTCCTGCTCGTCATTGCCGTCATCATCCTGATCATTAACCTGATTCAAGGCAGACGAGGGGCCTGAGCGACCACTTTTTCTTTCTATATCGTCGCGCCCGGCGCTCTAAGAGCTAAGTAGTCGGTCATTACGATTTCTAGCTGCGAATACATCGCGCGCCGGGCGATAATCTTCCGATTATTGTGTCATCCAAGACGAGTCTGCTGGTTCGCCGTTGCTTTAATTCTGAGGGCCACCCGTTTTGCCCCCCTGACGCAGGAAACTGGTTACCCGCGCGGCAAACATGCATTTGGTTATGACGGGAGTTGATTGCTCGGTGCTCTTTATCCAAAGAAGATTCCCACGCCGGCGGAGAACGTCAAAAAGTTCGCTGTTTTTAGTTGTTTCTCATGCTTCCGCTGCCGCGTCCCCCGAAAATAATCGCTAGCCCGAGCAGGATGACTGCGACAGGCACGAGCGGCGCGCTTGTCATGTAAGTGAGCAGGACGAAGAGGATCGCGATGACAGCGAGGATTGTTGAGATGTTGTAGTTCATAGTTTCCTATCGTGGGTTTGCCGACGCTACCGTGTGAGGTTATCTGGAGCAAGGTTTCACGGTTTCTTCAACAGGCGTCACAAGAATTGACGCGCTGAATGAACGCGATCAGCGGTTAAAGCAGGGACTCATAATAGAGAGACCGCTTTTCCGCAGCTCCTAATTTGGTTTGAGCCAATTTTTCGTGAGCAATACGCAAGCAAATACGTCCAAGATCAAAATAGAGAGACAAGTTATCGGGCTTTCCCAATGGACGTGCATAGCCGTGCCAACAACAATCAAATAGAGAAAGATATTGGTAACTACCAACAATAGGATTGCTTTCCCCGGTCGCATCAATGTCCCGTCTCGCTGGCCAAGACCGTTGCCCTGCTAAAAATACCCCCCGTGGATTCCTCCAGCGCGCGAGGTGATCGTGATTGGCGGCGGAATCGCGGGTTTATTCGCGGGATAGGGTGCTGCGGCCGCGCAGGCGATCAATTACGATTTATTTGAACAGAACCTGAAAAATCATTCACCCCGGCGTTTCCGAGAGGTGCAGTTAGCAGAAGAACAAACCGTACCGAAAGACGCGTAAGGTTTTAGATTACTCAACAGACAGTGCCCACAAAGAAAAAAAGATGCGACACATCCCGCTAAATCGATTTATAAAAAGGAAATCACTTATGAAATTAAAAGAGCGATTAAATCAGGTTGGAGCCATGGGTTACATTTTACTGTGGCTTTTGGGGATACCGATTCCGGTGTTGTTTATTATCTTCTTGTTACGCGGCTGTTCCTAACAAGGACTGCCTCAAATCAGAGTCGGCGATGAAACTTTCGGATTACATTGCTCGCATGAAATAAACGTGGAGCGAACGGGCGGCCCCTACATTTCACCCTCTACTACCCGTCACGCACCGTCTCAACTAAAAGGTTATTATGAAAATCAATACGGCTTATGGTCTCGCTCTCATCGTCGGCACGGTTGCGGCTATCGTAACAATGGCTTTTCACCCCACAGGATTCGACCCCCATGCCTCGGTGGAGGCAGTGGCGCATGAGATGTCTATCCTTGTGGGCGTTCATACACTTGCCTTGTTGAGCGTTCCCCTCCTCGTATTTGGATTCATAGGCGTGACCATGCGCGCTGGCTGGCATCGTCCCGAAGCTCTCTTGGCATTTATCATCTATGCATTATCTGCCGTCGCGATCATGTTCGCAGGGATTGCAGATGGCCTCATCAACGCGGCTCTGATTCCACAGATGACGGGCGCTAGTGACCTGAAGCTCCAAGCCTTAAAGGCCGCTCTTTCCTACAATTTTCAGTTTAACCAAGCTTGCGCGAAGGTTTTTGTCGTTGGCACTTCGCTTGCGATTATTCTTTGGTCAATCACCCTCTCCAGGTTTGGAGTGCTTGAGCGACGAATTGGAATTATCGGCTGGTTTATCAGTCTGGCTGCGCTCTTCGGCCTGCTGTCTGGTCACGTTCACATGTCCGCTCATGGTTTCGGCCTCATTGTCTTGCTGCAAGCGGTGTGGGCAATTGCCCTGGGTGTGTCGATGCTTCGCGCCGACCGCGACGTTGCTGTCGTTACACCAGACGCGGTTCGAGTGTGAGCCGTTGCCCGATTCACGATCCCCTTGCACCACTTCCCCTGGCCTAACCAGGCGATGCAGCCAACCGCTGGCCGGCGTACGACCTCGCTTCCCTTTATGAAGGCACCTCCATTCCAATTCAGCCTCGCCCTCGCCAGCGGTGGCTGATCTTGTGTCTCGTTAGCATCATCACGACTCTATCTCTTGCTCGAATTATCGCGTTCGCGGTGCTGGTGCCATTGCTCGTTGTCGCAGGCGAGCCTGCGGCAAAGCGAAAAGTAAGAGTCACCCACTACGGATATCCAGGCGATCCTAATGTAAACAGGAACACACGCTTGGGGCTCGGAGATCGTAACAACATCCTTAATAAGGATTCCCTAGCGGTCAGCCCAGACCTAAATGACGTTTTTCCGTTTGGCTCGGTCGTGTACGTTAATGGAGCCATGCTCGGGCTCAGACACGACACAACAAATCCGAAGTGGCGCAACACGATTGCTATTTACGATCCCACCGGAGCTTTCAAAGGAGACTTTGAAGCTTACATCGATGTCCCGGCGAAGAAGAAATGATCTAACCTTGACTTACGCTGGGCCTCATAGCTGCAAATACGACTTGCTACTGCAGCCTGTCTAGCTATAGGCATCTCTTCTATGGACTTATCTTTGCAGAAACTGGAACAAGCTATCTCACTACGGAAGCGCATTCATCAATTAGAAGGGCAGCTAAGCGCTCTGTTTAGCGGCACTCAACGCAAAGGCTTTCGCTCAAGTTCCGGTAAGCGGAGAGTATCCTCGGCGACACGTGCGAAACTTGTGGCCGCCGCGAAAGCTAGCTGGGCAAAGCGAAACAGTAAGAAAAGCGCTAGCGGTTCGAAAAAGACCGCAAAGAAAGGCGGTCTTACTCCAGCTGGAAGAAGGAGACTGTCTCAGCTGATGAAGGCAAGGTGGGCAATCCGCAAGAGGGCCGCCAGCAAAAAGTAAAGTGATATTACACGGCGCTGCGGCAACCAGCTCGCGTTTCTGGTCACGTTTGGAGCTTGGATAAAGTTATTGCTTTGCTAGAACCGAGCTGCAGCTGACCTTGTTTTCGTTAGGTGTATTCAGTTATCTCGGGCGGGATGTCTTTTATCGAGTCTTATATTTATTGTAACTCACGATTTCGGCTGCTTCTTCTTGGACTGGTCACGCTTTTCATGGCGACGGCGCCAACACGTGCGATCATTCTTTTGGGAACCGCCGACCCCAGCGCGAATACCAGCGCACCTGCGGGCGCACTGGCGGGCAGCGGCTGGCAATACGAAGGGCAGTTCGGGGATTTTCTCGGCACGTCCATCGCTTCGAACTATTTTATTACCGCCAAACACATCGGCGGCAGTGTCGGCCAGACGTTTATCTTCAATGGAACTTCTTACACGACCACGGCCGTATTCCCAGACCCGTCGAGTGATCTGCAGATTTGGCATATAGCCGGAACGTTTCCGGTCCACGCGCCGCTCTACAGCGGCGCTGCCGGTAGCGAGGTGAATCTCGATTTGGTCGTCTTCGGGCGCGGGACCCAGCGCGGCAACCCAGTAAATGTTGGCAGCGACTCGCACTTGGGCGGCTGGCTTTGGGGGACCAGTGATGGCGTACAGCGTTGGGGCACCAACGTCATTGGTTCAGTTGAGGACGACTCCACCTACGCTGAGATGCTGCGCGCTCCCTTCGACATGAATGCCGGACCAAACGAGGCGCATCTATCAGTGGGGGACTCGGGCGGGGGAGTGTTCGTGTTTAATGGAAGCACGAATACGTGGGAACTTACAGGAATTAATCTCTCTGTTGATGGACCGTTTAGCACTTCAACTAGTGGAATGAGTCCATTCAACGCGGCGATGTTCGATACCAGCGATCTTTTCCTGCAAGACGATCAAGGCAATTGGGTAACGGCACCAAATCCGAGTGGCTTTTACGCGACTGAGATCGCCGCGCATGAGGGCTTCATTGATTCCGTGGTGATGCAGCTGGTCAGCTCCGTCTCGCGCAAAACGCATGGCATCTCAGGAACTTTTGATATTAATCTGCCGCAGACCGGCGCGCTGGGAATCGAATGCCGGAGTGGGGGAGCCACGAACGACTACACAATCGTTTTTACCCTCGCCAATAACGTTTCGGTTGGCGCTGCCAGTGTTTCTACGGGCACGGGAAGTGTACGCAGCCTCAGCGTTGCGGGCAATCAGGTCACTGTGGATCTTACCGGAGTGACCGACGCGCAAACAATTGTCGTAACCCTCGCTGACGTAAGTGACGGAACGAACACGAGCAGCGTCCAAGCCACAATGGGCGTGCTCATCGGCGACGTCAACGGCGATGGAGTGGTCAACGTGGGCGACACAGCCCTGGCCCGCAGCAATGCGGGAGTGACCCTCGATAACACCAACTTCCAATACGACGTCAATGTCGATGGCTTCGTCAACGTCGGCGACACCTCCATTGTGAAATCGAAATCAGGAGACTTCCTTGCCCAAGCTCCATCGGGTGCGCTGAAATTGATGCGACTGCGCGAACACATTTCGCCACGGACCGTCCAGCAACATGAATTTTACAATCTGACTCAATGAAGGAGACCTTTATTGGTGAAGCTATTATCCCGGAAGACATGTCGTTTTCTGTGTCCCCGATGGCGATTGGGACACCTGGACTTCCCGGGAAGTTCTCGTGGAAAGGTAGGAGATTCTCTCTAATCGAAGTCCTAGAGGAGTGGAAGGAATCCGGCCCCTGTCGTCATGGGTCTGGCGAGCGTTATGTCCGGAAGCATTGGTTTCGCGTTAGAACGACCGAAGACCTTGAGATGAGAATCTACTTTGAACGACAAGGGCGATCTTGTGGAGGATCAAGATGGCGTCTCTACAGTATTCGAAACACCGAACCAAGTTATGTGAGCGGTGGCTGATCTTGTTCTCTTTAGATGGTAAAGCCCATTGCATGGAACAGCGATACAATTCTGGATCCCTAGCTCTAATAAGTGACAGCCGGTTCGCAGCGGGATGTCTCTGTAGACTGCGGTTGGCTGAAAGTCGATCGTGGCAAGTTTGGACACCGCTTCGTGAATCTCGTAATGTCGTCCACCCCTGGCAGCACGCCGCAATTAACGCAGACTTCGATGCTGCAACTTGCCGGACGTGTTGGGAGGTGCTTAATGCCTCGGTTGACGACCTATTGAGGTGATCTGATCGTGGAGGGCCACCCGTTTTGCCCCCTGGCGGTGGAAATTCAAATTACTGATTGCCAGTGAAAGGCCATCTGACCGGCGCTATTGCCGATTCCGAACGTGCGATCAAATTCTACGCTTCGGCGAGCACTGAGGCTTTCTTATTAAGAACGGCCATCGCTTGTTGCAGCTCGTCAAAATCAAACGGTTTGGACATCATCATGTCGACGCTCAGCTCTTCGTAAGCGCGAACATCCTCGTCCGAGAGATGAGCCGACAGAACGAGGATCTTGCCGCCAAAGTTTTGCGCCCGTAGTCGACGCACCAATTGGAGACCCGTCACGCGTGGCATACGATGGTCGGTAATAACAACGTCAAAAGGTCGGGCCGTAGCGCCGATCTTAATGAGTGCCTCCCAGCCATTCGCCGCCCTGGTTACTTTGGATGCTGGACCTCCAAGCACCGTTGCAATCATGTGCCCGAGGGCTTTTTCATCCTCGACAACCAAGATCTTCAAAGGGGCGCTCATGATTCTAGAGATTGAATCAGCAGGACCTAGGCCGGAGGCTGCGCCAATGGCTGCCCGTTGACGAAACGGTGCCGAGTTTTATCTCACTCTTGTCACCCGGATCGGAAAAAGGGCAGATTCCAGATGGCTGCTCGCAGTAAGGCGTTTTTGCTCACTTGCACAAGGGCCACCCGTTTTGCCCCCCTCGCGCTGGAAATTTGGTCTGCTCCTCGCCCGAAATATCCGTACGGTAGGACGGGATTAAGGCGGCCTCGATCGGTAGACGCTGTTCAAGTCAAGTGTATCCCATTAGAATGCTTCCGTGAGGGGCATTTCGCCCGAAGTCCGCAGAGTGAATCCAAAGAACTTTTTTGCCGAGCTGAAGCGGCGCAATGTTTACAAGGTTGCGGTCGCGTACGCGGTCGTTGGCTGGCTGCTGGTCCAAGTCACGACACAGGTTTTTCCAATCTTTGAAATTCCGAATTGGGCACTCAGATTAATCGTGCTCGCAATCATCATTGGATTTCCGATCGCGCTCGTTCTCGCCTGGGCCTTTGAACTGACGCCGGAAGGAATCAAGCGAGCGGAAGATGTCGATCTTGCGACGAAGAAACGCCCGAAATCTCGCGTCTGGATCTACGTCGTTGTGCTAGGCGCAGCTCTCTCAATTGGTCTCTTCTTTCTGATTCGCTTTACAGTGAAGAACAATGTCGCGCCTCGACAGAGCGAGGCGGCTACAAGTTCATTGATCTCGCAAAAATCGATCGCGGTATTGCCATTCGAAAATCTGAGCGACGACAAGAACGCCGCTTATTTCGCAGACGGCATTCAGGACGAAATTCTCACCAAGCTCGCCAGCATTGCTGATCTAAAGGTCATCTCCCGTACCTCCACCGAAAAGTATAAGAGCAAGCCGGAAGACCTCAAGACGGTCTCGCAACAACTTGGAGTCGCGAACGTCGTGGAAGGCACTGTCCAAAGAGCCGGCGATAAAGTGCGCGTCAACGTGCAGCTCATCGATGCGCGGGCGGATGCGCATCTTTGGGCCAAGACCTACGACCGCGACATCAAGGATGTCTTTGCGGTTGAAAGCGAAGTCTCGCAGGAGATCGCCGATGCGCTGCAGGCAAAGCTTTCGCCCGCCGAAGCCACTACCCTTTCCACTGCTCCCACACGCGATCCGGAAGCCTACGATTTATTTTTGAAGGGAGAGTTTGAGGAACGAGAGGCTGAAAGCTCGCTAAAATCCGCGTCATTCGATCGAGCGGCTGCCTTTTACCAACAGGCGCTGAACCGCGATCCGAACTTCGCTCTGGCTGCCGCGCGTCTCGCCGAGAGCCGGATCACTCGCCATTGGTTCGTGAGCACGCTGAGCGAATCTGAATTGGCCGAGGTGAAAAGTATTGCAGAACACGCCCTCGACCTCGCGCCGGATCTCGCCGAAGCACATATCGCTCTAGGGCGTTTCTACTATCACGGTAAACGGCAATACGAGGAGGCTCTGAAGGAATTCCGCCGCGCCCTCGAACTGCAACCAAACAACGTGGAAGCTATGGAATATTCCGGCTACATCTATCGCCGGCAGGGCCAATGGCAGCGCGGCTTGTCCGAATTAACAAAATGCGAAGAGCGCGATCCGCGTGATGCCTCCTTACCGGCCAACATCGGCGCGTCGTATTGTCACTTACGCATGTGGCAGGAGGCGAAACGCGCCGGCCTGCGTTCCTTAGCGCTCGACCCTCACAATGTGGTCGGAATGCGTACCGTCTATCTCAGTTGCCTCAATGGGACGGGCGACATCAAGGAGGCGCGACGCACTCTGCAGACGTTTCCCTTCGATGAGCACCTGTCCACGAACTCACTTCGCGGCGGCGTTGCCACCATTATCGGTGACAGCACCTACCTCTATGTGATTGAGCGAGACTTTGCTGCTGCTTTGAGTGGCTGGAAAAACGAGACTACCGATCCGGACGAAACCCGCGCGCGACTGGCTGCGCGCGTAGCGATTCATGTATTGGCCGGCGATTCCGC
This sequence comes from Spartobacteria bacterium, assembly GCA_003167365.1. GTDB lineage: Bacteria > Verrucomicrobiota > Verrucomicrobiia > Chthoniobacterales > UBA10450 > Palsa-1382. The sequence goes on from PMTM01000019.1 coordinate 34,845, forward strand.
CAGCGCGCCAGGCGAGATTGAGAAGGCGAGGAACCTGCTTGAGGCCAGGGTGCGCGAGCGGCAGGATGATGTCTTCGCCATGACACAGCTGAGTTGGGTAAATTTGGCACTTGAACAGAACGACGAAGCCCTTCGCCTCGAGGACCACGCGGTCGGATTGTTACCCGTTGAGCGAGATGCTTTAACCGGCCCAGCGGTCTTAACCGGACTGGCGGAGATCCAGGCGCGCACGGGTAAGTCGGGCGAAGCGGTGAAGACGCTTCGACGATTACTCTCTATTCCCGCCGGTCTTTCTGTTTCGATCCCGCGGCTGAAGATCGATCCAGTCTGGGACCCGATCCGCAACGATCCCGGCTTCCAAAAACTGCTCACTGGAACCGAGCATATTGGACCATAGCAAGCAGCTAGATGAACCCGCGCAACTTCTTTGCCGAACTCCGATGATTTTCGGAGAGTCCACTTCTGTCCGCAAAAGTCAGGGTTGAACGATGTGAGAATCGGCTCGCGCCTCATTCAAATCGCTCAACTACGAGGGAAAAATATCGAAGTGGAGCGGGAATTTTCAAGCGAGAAGGGCCTACTTCGCGCGCCTCATGGAACGCGCGACTGAAATTAAATGTTCGCAGTTCGGCGATAACGTAATCGAGCACATGTGAATTGATTTAAGGTGTTTGCTACAGTTAACTCTTTTTCGGTCGACAGATTTATTTTTTCAGTTCAACAGAGCCGCCCAACCAATCAATTCGGCCAGCGCGCCGCCGAGTTATTGGTCAGATTCGATAACGTCGCGGTAGCCAAGGCTAGGTTGTTCGGAACGCTAAAGCTGAAGCCGCCGTGCGCCAGCCGTTGCACGGCCCGGTCGCCATACACCGCTGGATTGAAAGCGCCAGTGACGACAAACAAACCCATGAAGAGCACAAAATCGGCCGCTCGACCAATCCGAGCAGCTGACCCCATAATCACAGGGACCGCGGTAATGGTTGGATTCAACGTGCCAAATGGCCGAGTGATCGCAGCAGCATCTAGATACTATGAGCGGTGAGAAGCATGTAGACAATCATCACTGTCGCAAGCAGCGCGACGCCCGCTGTGATTGCTATAATGAGGCCGCGATTCGACTCCACCTCGCCGCGCTCAATCGCTTGCTCGACGCAGTGGAAATGCCACGCGGCCAGAATGCAAATCATGCCTCCAAAGGTCATCATCGCCACACCGATCGGTAGCGACATCCCCGTGCTGTGGCTTGGCATTTGCGGATAAAGGTGGGTCGCCAGTTCGCGCATCCAAAGACCAAATTTTGCCACGACAAATCCAAGACTGATCACCGCGATACTCGTCCGCACCCAAGCGAGAAAAGTCCGCTCCGCGGCAAGATGTTCGCTGGCTTTCTGATGATCGGGCAACGGTTTTTTCATGATGATGCGTTGATCTGAAGCAGCGTGATTGACTTGGGCCTGCTCATAGGCTGTCAACCGCCTGATTGGTCGTTGGCACCACTTCTTCCGACTCTCGAACTCACACCCATCAAAGCAACGGCTTTATTTCTGATTCAAACGTGGCACGCGCCGCATCTCCCCGGTGCCGGGCGGCAACTTTTCCCGTACAGAGTGCTTGTACGTATTTATGCCAGCAAGAGTCCACAGCTTTGTGAAAACTTAGTGCGCGGCGATTTCTTTTAGCGACCACAGCTGTCGCTGTGTGTCCACGTAAGTCACATTCATTCCAAGGAACGTCGCCGCTCGGTGTAAACGAGACGCTCTACCACTGAGCTAACCGCCCGTAATTCTTTCACTCGACGAGATTTACGGCTGAAATCGCGAGATCACTTTTCACCCTAGGGCACCCGTTTTGTCCCTGACGCTGGAAAAACAGTCCGGTTCTGTCCGGACAAGTCAGGGTTGAACGTCAATTGGATCGGCTTCCGCTGCACCTCAAAACGCTCACCAGCGAGGGAAAAGTATCGAAGTGGAGCGAGATTTATCAAGCGAGAAGGGCTTAGAAGAAGTCAGACAAATGCCGCATTCAATAGATTCCGATCCGCCCTGCAGCGGCCCCGTCGGCGTCGCCAGGAGGAAAGTCTGCTAGACGCAAGTGTCTTCCAAGGAGACGCTATTTCGCTACCTCGGCTATAGTTAGAGCCGGTTACACGCAATGTTCAATGCCAGCTAATCCCGATCCAGAGCCGAGAATTATCGATTTCGAGCTGCTTCGCGAAAAGCCGGATGTTGAAAATCACAAACACGCGTTACCTCGGCTGATCGCCCTCCTGATGGACGACCTGTTCCGACTGCCCGGCACAAAATTGCGATTCGGCTTAAATCCAATCTTGGACTTGATCCCTGCCTTTGGCGACGGGGCTGCTGCTTTGATCTCCGCGCTAACGCTTTTTGTCGCGGCTCGTTATCGCATACCGAAGGTCGTCATTGCGCGCATGGGCATAAACATACTGCTGAATGCTCTGATCGGTCTCATTCCCGGAGTAGGCGAAGTGTTCGCCTTTTGGTTCCGTCCTAGTCACCGCAACTATCAATTACTTAAAATGCACATTCCGGCGATGGCCACTAGCTCAGTGACTTCGAGAAAAAAGGATTGGTTTTTTGTAATCGAGATAGTGACAGTTGTCTTACTACTGTTCTTATTTTGCGCGGGTGTGTGGGCCTACTTCCTCCTACGGCTTCTAAAAGCTGTCTTCGGAACGTAAGCACACGCGGAAAATGGAGCGTGAGAATCGGCTCGCGCCTCAGCTCAAAACGCCTGACTACGTTTGCCACGCGATCTTGGTTGTACACTTACAAAGCCGCCAAACAAGTTTACAAAAGGGCGAAGCAAACTTGTTTAATGGCGCGTAGCTGTCGCGCTATTTACAAGGTGTCTGCTTCGGTGCGAGCGAGCCCGCACATCACTGATTCGACTCACGCTTTAGGAAAATGCGCGTAGTAGAACGTCACCACAAATCGACCGAGAACTCCTCCGCTCAGGAACTCGTCGGTGATCTCCGACTGGCCGCGCAGCTGCAATCCTGGTTACGTGGTTTGCAAACACAGGCTATTAAGCAATAGCCCGATCAGGAGCCTCGCCGTCTAATGGTTGATCCTTCGCACCCATGATCAAGAGCCAAAAGATTGTCGGCAATTCCGCGATCTGAAGAATGCCCGCGAACTGATCAACAAGATGCCGGTACGATGGGAAAACCAGGGAGGTGCAGGAACTGGCCAGATGGCCGAAAGCGGCAATGAACAGCAAGTAACCCAAGACGCGGGGGATGAAACCGGATCGAATGATAAGAATTCCGAACGGAAATAGCCAAAGCCCCCAGAAGATTTGCGCAACGACGAAGCCCTGACCATGCAAACGGAGAAACAGGTAGGCCAGGGCGTCCAGCTGACCCTTTTCGAATGCTGACAGGAAATCGGCACCGCTGACGAGGATCAGCGCAGCGATTTCGTTGAGCACATTCAGAAGCGAGATAGGGATGGAGACCAAGAGCAAGATCGCCATCGCCAAAGCATATTTCTCGTTAACCCCCTTGAATAACCGGTATAGAGCCAGAACCACAAAAATGAAAATGATAAAGCCGGCTAGTTCGCTCGCGATGCCGAGGCGGACAAGGGTCTCGGAACCCCGAACGTGATTGGCCGTCGCCGTTGCGTCTCCAGGCACGATCAGCCTGGGGACATAGATGAGGCCAAAGATGCCGATGATGCTGGCCAACAGATATAATATTCCCGCGACTCTTGCTTGTTTCTTGGTTGAGTTCATGCCCTCTCTCCGTCCGTGTTCAACTTCGTGCTAGAGCGGTTTCAGGTGGCCTTAATCCCTTAAAACAGAAGCCAAAAACTGAGGACCAATTCGAAAAAATCGCCATCGGCGAATCGAACCAGTACGGGTTAACCGGCATGGCGAAGCCGGGGAAAATGAGTCGATGGAGCTGATTGTCATTTCATTTCTTCCACGCAGATTTTTTGCCGGTTAGCTTTTGTCGTCGTGTTGCATGCTTATGACCACTTTCCCTCGCGCGTGCCCTTGTTCCAGATACCGAATGGCTTCAGCGATCTGACTCAACGGGTACGTCCGGTCGATGACCGGTGTTACCTTTCCGGACTGCATAAGATCGCCAAGTATCGTGAGGTCCTGTTTATTCAGGTCCGCCATAAACATGCCCATCTTCTGGCTGACGAACGGTGACATCAGAAGCGCTTTGACCGGACGAGCCATCGGACCGATCAACCCACCGTCGTTTGGTCCTCCGCCTCCAATCATGACGCAGATACCCTTGGGCTGTAAGGCGCGCCGGAATCCTGACAACGGCTGATTGCCAACGTTGTCGAGAATCAGATCGTAACGCTGCTCACCCTTGGTGAAATCTTCTTTCGTGTAATCAATGACGTGATCTGCGCCGAGTGAGCGGACCAAATCCAGATTCCTCGTGCTGCATACGCCGGTTACGTCTGCGCCGAAAGTTTTCGCGATCTGCACGGCGAACGTGCCGACACCTCCAGACGCGCCGTTGATCAAGACCTTCTGCCCCGGCTGAATCTTTCCCTTGTCGCGCAGGCCCTGCAACGCAGTGATTGCCGCTATCGGGACACAAGCCGCCTGCTCAAACGTCAGGTTGGCCGGTTTCAGCACGATGGCTCGATCCGCGCGAGCGCAGACGTACTCGGCAAAAGCTCCGTTTCTCCCGCCGAATACCTCATCACCTGGTTTGAACAGCGTTACGTTTTTGCCAACCGCTTCGACCTGGCCCGCCATATCGACACCTAGTCGTGGATCCTTTGGTTTGCGCAGGCCAATCCCCATGCGCATGATGTAAGGCGTTCCTTCAATGAAGTGCCAGTCGAGTGGATTGATGGAAGCCGCGCGAACTTTGATCAAAACCTGGTCATCGTTAGGCACAGGCTTTTTGACGTCCCTGATCTCGAGGACGTCCGGTGACCCATAGTCGGTGTATACAACTGCTTTCATATGCGGTTCTCCTGTTTCGATAGGTTCTTGTCGAGCGCCCGTAGCCCAAGCGTAGATGGCGAAGACTCCGATCACTAAGATGATCAGATAGAAAAGACGGCGAAGAATCTTGCGCTTGGGGCGCGGCGGCGTTTCTGCAGTTCGTTGTGTCATTTTGAAGTTCTCCTTATGTGTTAGGCGGCGCGTAATAGCGCCATGGTCATTCTACTGTGATTACGACTTTGCCTCGAGCGTGCCCTGTTTCCAAGTATCGAAGAGCGTCGGGTGTTTCACTTAGCTTGAAAGTTCTGTCGATGACTGGTGTCACCTTTCCGGACTGCATGAGATCGCCGAGGAATTTCAGGTCCGCTTTATTCATTGTGGCAATGTAGGCGACGAACTTTTCGCTGACGAAGCGCGACCGCGCATACGCGTTGAGCTCACCAGCCAAACGCATCCCCATACCGTCGTGCCATCCTGCTCCGCCGACCCCGGCCATGACGCAGATGCCATTTGGATTCAAAATCCGCCGGCGCTCGGAAAAGGAATGGTTCCCAACGAGGTCGAAGATCAGATCGTAACGTTGATCGGTTTTGGTGAAATCTTCTTTGGTGTAATCAATCACGTGATCTGCGCCGATTGATCGGACCATGTCCAGATTCCGCGTGCTGCATACGCCGGTCACTTCGGTCCCGAACGACTTCGCGATCTGCACCGCGAACGTGCCCACGCCTCCTGATGCGCCGTTAATCAAGACCTTTTGCCTGGGCTGAATCTTTCCCTTGTCGCGAAGACCCTGCAGCGCGGTGACTGCCGCCACCGGGACGGAAGCGGCTTGCTCAAACGTCATGTTCGCCGGTTTCAAAACGACGTATCGATCCGCCAGGCCACAAACGTATTCAGCCAGGGCGCCATTTCTCGCGCCGAATACCTCGTCGCCAGGTTTGAACTGCGTTACGTCTTTGCCAACGGCTTCAACCGTCCCCGCGTAATCGACACCTAGCCGAGTGTCTTTTGGTTTGCGCATTCCGAAGAGCGGACGCAAGAGCCATGGACCGCGGATGGTGAGATCCAGCGGATTGACGGACGCCGCGCGAACTCTGACCAAGACCTGGTTGTCTGCCGGAGTTGGCTTTTCAATATCAACCAGCGTGAGAACTTCGGGTCCACCATACTCACAATGAACAATAGCTTTCATTGGATGCGCCGGCGCACCGGTCTTGCGATCACACTCGTTGGTCGATCTCCAATAAGCGATGAATCCGATCAGGAACCCCAAAACTAACGCGACCAAGATCACGCGTGAGCTCCACTTAAGGATTCTCTTTAGCTTCATGTGATTAGCGCGACTCCTCTCCGATCGTGATGACGAGCTTGCCGCGAGCGTGGCCTTGATCGAAATGGCGGATAGCGTCAGGCGCGTCACTTAATTTGTAAGTCCGCTCGATCACCGGTCTGACCTTTCCCGCCTGCATGAGCTCGCCCAGCAGGATGAGATCCGGTTTGCTCAGCTTGGTCATGTACTGGGCGAATTTTTGATCGGTGAATGATGACAAGCCATACGCTGTGAAAAGATTTCCCACGATGCGTCCGATGGCCTCGCGTTCTTTTACGCCGGCTCCGCCCATGCCGACCAAAACGCAAATACCTTTGGGAGTTAAGACGCGACGGCGTTCGGAGAAGGAATGATTGCAGACGTTATCAAAGATCACGTCGTAACGCTGGTCGCTCTTGGTGAAATCCTCTTTGGTGTAATCGATGACGTGGTCGGCGCCAATTGACCGGACAAGATCGATGTTCCGTGTGCTGCAAACCGCCGTGACCTCTGCGCCAAGAGACTTGGCGATTTGCACCCCGAAGGTTCCTACACCGCCGGTGGCGCCGTTGATCAAGACCTTCTGCCCGGGCTGAATTTTTCCCACGCGCAGGCCCTGCAGCGCAGTAAGTCCGGCCAACGGTAGAGAGGCGGCTTCCTCAAACGAAACGTTCGATGGCTTCATGACCAAGGCTCGTTCGAAAGCGCAGGCATATTCGGCCAGAGCGCCCCGACAGATGCCGAACACTTCGTCGCCCGGTTTGAATTGCGTCACGTTCTTACCGACCGCTTCCACCTGGCCGGCGACATCGCGCCCCACCCCCGTCTCTCTTGGTTTGCGCAACCCGAAGAACAAGCGGCCAAACCACGTATCGCGGATCAAGAACACATCAAGCGCGTTGAGTGAAGCCGCCCGAACTTTAATCAGCACCTGATCGTCCAAGGGAACAGGCTTAGTCACGTCGCCGAGGTGCAACGCATCCACGCCGTACTCGCAAACCTTAATTGCTTTCATCGCGTCACCTTCTATCGGAGCGTTGCAGTCGTTAGTTGATCTCCAGTAGGCGATGAACCCGACTAGGAACGCCAATATCAACGCGATCAAAAGCACGCGAGCGCTCCACTTTAGAATACGCCTTAGCTTCATCGGCAGGCATTTAAAGTGGTCCGCGGTAACGGCGCAGTCGTATCGCTGCCGCGACAAATCCGACGGCGAATACCAGCCCAATCCAGAGACCTGGCGTGCTTAGATATTTTCCCGGCGTGATTGTCACAGAGCCGAGCGTGTGAGCGTCGAAAGCAAACGCTTCCGGAGCGAATCCAAGCAAGCGGTCCTTCAGCATGGAGGCGAAATGCGAAGTGTTGAACGTAATCTTCTCGAAGAAGCCAATCGCGAGCAGCGGCAAGACCGCCCAGAGAAATGTCGCCCGGCGCGCCCAACCTGAAATCAGCAACGCCCAGCCGTAGATCGGCGCATGCCAGAGCGCAATTGCGCCGAGGCCGTAGAGCAGAGTGAGCGACTGTTGAAATAAATTAAAATTTGTCCACGTCGTTGCCGCGAGACCGCTCGGCATCAGCACTGCAGTGCTAATGAGCAGCATGATGAACTGCGTAACCACGATGATCGCGAAGCTCACCAGCGGCAGAACCACCAACGGAAGGATCGCCTTCGACAGCACCGTGGTGAAATCCGAAACCGGCAATGACTTCCAGAACAGGATGCTGCGCTCGCGCCGTTCGCCGTGGAGCGCGTCGAGACAATAAAACACGCCAACGATGAAGACGGTGAAAATGATCATCACCGCCGCGATGTCGTACGGCATCTCGATGGCAGCTTGCCGGCGCGCCGGATCGAGCAACATCATCGCGTTGTGCCTGCGCTCCGGCAGGTGAGACGCACTGACGATGGTGCCGAACAAAATGATGCCGGCGACGATCAGCGGCGCGATATAGATCGAATGGTTCTCCCACAATTCACGCCACACCGACCAGTACAACGGTCGCGTCGGCGCGCCGTGATAGCTGAGACCGCTGACCTCGGGATTTTGCGAAAATAGCGGTCGTGGATTTGGTTGCGCAGTCATTTCGCTTCTCCTCCGTGACTTTCCTGTGGCGGCATAGCATTGGGCGAAGACGAGCCCATAATTGCGACAAACAGATCCGCGATGCTCGGCCGGCGCACCTCGCCTAGCGCGGCGACCTGTTGGCGATCAGCCCCATCGAAGAGCAACACGCTCCGGCCAAAGACCGGGCGCTCATAAATCGGCTTCAGCGCGCGCGCGGTAGCGATCTGCTCGGGATTCACCATCACTTCGAGATAGCGCGACTCGAATTCTTCCATGCTGCATTCGAGCACGATGCGGCCGTGGTTGATGAACATGAGATCGGTCAGCACATCCTGGATCTCTTCCACCTGATGTGTCGTCACCACGATGGTGCGGCTGCCATCAAAGTAGTCGTTCAGCAGAGAATCGTAGAACTGCTTGCGATATAGAATGTCGAGGCCCAGCGTCGGCTCGTCCAGCACCAGCAATTTCGCGTCGATCGCCATGACCAGCGCGAGGTGCAACTGAGCCACCATGCCTTTCGACAATTGCCTGACCTTGCTCGTGCGTTTGATCGCAGTCTTCGCCAGAAAACCTTCCGCCTTTGCGCGATCGAATCGCGGATGCACCCCGGCGACGTAATCGAGCAGCTGCGAAACCCGAATCCATCGGGGTAGCACGGCAACATCGGCAATGAAAGAGACATCCCGCATGAGCTCTTCGCGCGCGCTCCACGGGTCGCGACCGAGCACCGTCAATTTTCCCTCGTATGAGGTGAGGCCGAGAATCGCATTGAGCGCGGTGGTTTTGCCCGCACCGTTGGGACCGATGAGTCCGAGGATGCGGCCCGGTTCGACGCGAAGATCGACATTGTCCAAGGCGATGGTCGTGCCGAAGGTCTTGCGGAGGCCGCGTGCTTCTATACAGGCCATGGTTTTAGCGCTCCTCCTTTGCAGTTTTCGACGACGAACGGTGCTTTGCGGCAGCTTTCAGTAGTTCTTCCGGTGTCAGGCCAAGCCGCTGAATGGTTGCGGCGACCCTGGGCCATTGTTCGGCAAGAAACTTCTGGCGTTCGCCTTTCAGCAGCAGATTGCGCGCGCCGGCATTGATGAACATGCCGAGACCTCGCCTGCTCTCGACCAGCTGCTCATCGACCAGTTGCTGATAGCCCTTCAGAACGGTGAGCGGATTGACTCGATATTCGGCCGCGACATTGCGCACGGACGGCAGCGGATCGCCTTCTTTGAGCACGCCGTCGAGGATCATGGCGACGACACGGTGGCGAAGCTGGCGGTAAATCGGCTGACTGTCGTTCCATTCATGATCCATCCTGTGTTCCACATCAATCATTGCCTCTCATATAGTGGTGTAGTTAACTATAACACAAGCTCACAGGCAAGCTTTATTTTTCTTTGCCCGCACTTCACGCCGCCATCCGCTATCCGTTACCGATGGGAGTGGCGCGCGCTAAGTTGGTTGCGGGGCGATTTCTTTTAGCGGCCACGTCTGTCGCTGCGTGTCTAAGTACGACACATCCGTCCTACGAACATCGCCGCTTGGTGTAAACGAGACGCTTTCCCTAAACTAGCCGCCCCCTGGAGATCGCGCTGAATTTTACCCGTTGCCGAGTCCGGAGCAATGCGTCATGAATGCAGTGAGCTTTTTGCATGAAGGAACTTTATTTCGACGATCTAAAAGCGGGCGATCGATTTGAGTCTGAGGCTTTCGAAGTTCCGGGAAAATCGATCGTCGAGTTCGCCGAGAAATTTGATCCGCAAAAGTTTCATCTCAACGTGAAGTCCGCGGAGCGATCGATTTTTAAGGGTCTGGTCGCAAGCGGGTGGCACACCGCGGCGATCACCATGCGTTTGTTTGTGCAGACATTGAACTTCGCGGAAGGCGCGATTGGTCTCGGCGTTGACGAACTGCGCTGGCCGAATGCCGTCCGGCCCGGAGACGAGTTGCGTGTGGAAACAGAGATTGTCGATCTTCGCGAATCGCGCTCGAAACCCGATCACGGGATCGTTCGCATCCGCAACATTACCAAAAATCAGCGCGACGACATTGTGCAGACCATGTTTGCGTCTGCCCTGGTGCCACGGCGAAAACTATAGGACTGCTGTTTGGGCGGCAGGACAAAGTTTATTTGCCGAGCAACTTCATCATCGCTTCGGGATAACGCGAACCGGCGAATGCATCCTTTGGCACGACCTCGTCGATCCGCGCGAGATCTTCGTTCGTAAGATCGACCTCGAGCGCGCCGATGTTCTCCTGTAAGTATTTCCGGCGCTTCGTGCCCGGAATCGGGACGATGCCGCTGCCTTGGGCCAAGACCCAGGCGAGCGCGAGCTGCGCCGGCGTGCAGCGTTTCGCGCGCGCAATCTCTTCGACGCGTTTCACCCGGTCGAGATTGCGTTGGAAATTTTCGCCCTGAAATCGCGGCGTAGTTAGCCGGTAATCGCCGCCCGCCAGATCTTCTGGTTTCTGAATCTTTCCGGTCAAGAATCCGCGCCCGAGCGGGCTGTACGGAACCAAACTGATTCCGAGTTCGCGGCAAACTGGCAGCACTTCCTCTTCCGGATCGCGCGTCCAAAGTGAATACTCCGATTGCAACGCGGTGATTGGGTGAACAGCGTGGGCGCGACGAATCGTTTCCGGGTTCGCTTCCGACAATCCGACAAAGCGCACCTTGCCTTCGCGCACTAATTCCGCCATCGCCCCGACTGTTTCTTCAATCGGCGTCTTGGGATCGACGCGATGCTGATAGTAAAGATCAATAACGTCGACCTCGAGGCGGCGCAGACTTCCTTCGCAGGATTTCCGCACGTAATCGGGTTTTCCGCTAATCCCGCGAAACTCCGGTTTGTCCGGTTCGCGCAGAATTCCGAACTTCGTCGCGATGATCACTTTTTCGCGATGACCTTTTATCCCGCGGCCGAGCAACTCCTCGTTTGTGTGCGGCCCGTACATGTCCGCGGTATCGAAAAACGTGATGCCGAGTTCAATCGCGCGACGGATTGTCGCGATCGATTCATCATCGTCGCGTCCGCCGTAAAAATCGGACATGCCCATGCAACCGAGTCCGATGGCGGAAACTACCGGTCCGCCGCGTCCGAGTTTGCGTTGTTTCATATCAAGTTTGACCGACCCAGATGCGCGGCGCGACTTCTTCCCAGCGATGCCGGATTGCTTGGAACTCCGCGTCGCTCAACGCGCCAGCTTCCAGCAGTTTCGCATTTTGTTCCCAACGGTCCGGATGTTTTGTGCCGACGATGGCGGTGTGCACGCCGGAAACGCTGAGCGCAAAGCGCAAAGCGATTCCGATTTTTTTTTCGCGATCGTCGTTGCGAAGAAAATCGTAATTCAGCTTCCGCAGTCGCTCCCAGTATTCGTGGTGATAGGAATCGATCGGTTTGTGTCCGGTTTTCCAGGCCACGTTTGCGATCGGACGTTTCGCGATCACGCCGATGTTTTTCTCCCGCGCAATCGGCATGGTCAGATCGATCGCCTCCTGGTCGGCGATGTTGATCGACACTTGCAACGCGTCGAACGCGCCGGACTCCGCGGCGAAATGCGCGGCCCGACTGTCGCCGCTATAACCGATGTAACGGGTGTAACCGCGTTGGCGCGCTGTTTGCAGGGCTTCGATCGCTTCGCCTTTGCCCAACTCCGATTCCGAACAGCTGTGTAAAAAAACAATGTCGATTTTGTCCGTCTGCAATCGCTTCAAACTGCGCTCGATACTTTGCAAAATGGAATCCTTCGACCAATTTGGCGCGCTTTCCCCGCCATGCGGATGTCCGCATTTGGTGAAGAGATAAAACTCATCACGCCGTCCGCTTACCGCGCGCCCGATCATTTCCTCGCTGTCGCGATAGCATTCCGCTGTGTCGATTACGTTCAGGCCGGAATCGAGCGCGCCGTTCAGCAAATTCGCGACCGTCTCTTCTGAGGCCTCTTCATAACCGATTTCCGCGCCGCCGAAGCCGAGCACGGTCACGTCCATGTCTGTTTTTCCGAGTCGCCGCTTTTCCATGGTCGATCCTAGACCATCGCAACACACGCCGTTTCGGCAATGCCAAACATGATTGAACCGCGGATTACGCGGATTTGAAAAGCGATGTCATTCCGAGCTGCGCAGACAGCGAGGTCCCTCACATTCGTTCGGGATGACAGCACTTGCGAGGTGGATCCGCGTTATCCGCGGTTCAAGAGAAAAATCTTGTCAGACTGACAACTTGGTTTTTCCCGATCCGCGCGCAGTGAAGCCAATCCGCTTTGCGTTCAACATTCGCGTTGCCCTCGCCGCGTCGCGCTTCGACACAATCGCAACCATGCCGATGCCCATGTTGAAGACTTGATACATCTCGGCAAGATCGACATTCCCATTTTGTTGCAAGATTTGGAAAATGCGCGGAACACGCCAACTGTTCGTGTCGATCACCGCGTCGCAATTCTTCGGCAGAATACGCGGCAGATTGTCGATTAAGCCGCCGCCAGTGATATGAGCGAGACCTTTGATCATGCCGCTCGGAACTTTCGCGAGCAGCGGTTGGTAATTCTTGTGCACGCGCAACAACTCTGCGCCGAGGATTGTTGTTGATCCCGGCAGGCGCGAACTCGGCTTGAGCCGCATTTTCTCAAACAAGATTTTGCGCGCGAGCGAGTAGCCGTTGGTGTGCAGTCCATTCGACGGCAGGCCGAGTATGATGTCGCCCGATTTGATTTTGTGGCCGTCGATTATCTTCGCGCGATCAACCACGCCGACGATGCAACCGGCCAGATCGTATTCGCTTTGACGATACATTCCCGGCATCTGCGCCGTTTCGCCGCCGATTAGCGCGCAGCCGGCGGATCGACAGGCGCGTGAAAATCCGCGCAGAAGTTGATCGAAAACGCGCGGTTCAAGTTTCTCGCAGCCGATGTAATCGAGGAAGAAGAGCGGCCGTGCTCCGACTACGGCGATGTCGTTCACGCAATGATTCACCAGGTCGGCGCCGACGGTGTCGTGCTTCTTCAACGCGAACGCGATTTTCAGTTTCGTCCCGACGCCATCAATGCTGGAGACCAGGATGGGATCCCGCATGTCACGAAAGCTGGCGCGAAACAATCCGCCGAAGCCGCCAATTTTTCCGAGTATTTGCGGTCCGTGCGTTTGTTTAACAAGTCGCTGGATGTTGCGCTTGAGTCGATTGCCAAGATCGACATCAACTCCCGCGCGAGCGTAGGCCTTTCTTTGCGCTGTCATCCTGAGCGAATGCGAAGGATCTCTCAAGCTATCCAAGACTCGGTCACACTAGCGATTTGAGAACGACGGTCGACTTTTTGTGAGGTTCCTCGCTTCGCTCGGAATGACATGCTTATTTTATTTTAGATCGGCGAACAACGTCGGGTGCGCTTCCTGGGCGGCGAGCGCTTTGGCACGGCCTTCGCGTTTTTCCATGATGAATTTGTCGAGCGCGGGATCGACGGGCAGGGGATAGTTGCCATTGAAGCAGGCGAGGCAAAACCGGTTTAGCGGTTTACCAGTCGCACGGACCATTCCCTCGATATCCAGATAACCGAGGCTGTCGACGTTCAGATACTCGCAAATTTTTTCCATCGACATCTGGTTAGCGATCAATTTTTCCGGATCGGGAAAATCAATCCCGTAATGGCAGGCGAAGCGATGCGGCGGGCAACTCACCCGCATATGGACTTCTTTCGCGCCCGCTTCACGCAGATTGACGACGCGGGCTCGCGCGGTCGTCCCACGGACGATTGAGTCGTCGACCACGACAACGCGTTTCCCGGCGACTGCTTCCTTGATCAGATTCAGTTTCACCCGCACATCGAAATCGCGAATGAGCTGGCTCGGCTGCAGGAACGTGCGACCGATGTAGTGATTGCGGACGAAAGCATGCTCGTACGGAATTTTCATTTCCTGGGCAAATCCGAGCGCGGCATAGTTTCCTGAATCCGGCACCGGCACGACGATGTCGGCTTTCACCGGAAACTTACGCGCGAGCTCGCGACCCATTTCCGTGCGGACCTTCGCGACGTTGACGCCACCCATGATACTGTCTGGCCGCGCGAAATAAACATACTCGAACATGCAGAAGGCCGGCTGCTCGTCGCGGAACGGTCGCTCCGAGCGCAATCCATTTTCGTCGATGATCAACACTTCGCCCGGTTCGATCTCACGGATGAACTTCGCGTGGATGAGATCGAGCGCGCAGGTTTCGGAAGCGAGGATGTAAGCGTCATCCAGTTTCCCGAGAACGAGGGGCCGCCAGCCAAACGGATCGCGCACGGCGATGAGCTCGCGCTCGCTCATAATAATGAGCGAGAACGCGCCTTCGATCCGGCGCAACGCGCTCAAGACGCTGCCACCGTTGGCGGTTGGTCGCGCCAGCAGATGTAAAATGATCTCGCTGTCAGCGGTCGTTTGAAAAATCGAGCCCTTGCGCTCCAGCTCGTCGCGCAGGAGATCGGCGTTGATCAGGTTGCCATTGTGCGCGATCGCCATCTGGCCGCGCACGCAATCGACCACAAACGGTTGCGCATTCTTCAAGGTGCTCGTCCCGGTGGTCGAATAACGCGTATGACCCACCGCGCGTGTCCCTTTTAGTTTTTCCAGCTCCGTCGGTCCGAAAACTTGAGAGACAAGGCCCATGTCCTTGTGCTGAACAAAAGTTTGGCCCGGCCCGTTGCTTGTCACGATACCGGCGCTCTCCTGCCCGCGATGTTGCAGTGCGAAAAGCCCGTAGTACGTCAGGACGGCGGCGTTCGGATGCCCGAACACGGCGAAAAGTCCGCACTCGTGCTGCGGCAGGGCTTCGCGGTCGGTTAACTCTTCGTGGCTGGACGGCATCGCACCGAATCATCCACCATCCGGACGGCGAATCAATCGTGGCATTTTTGTGTTACAAGCTCGGGATGCGTTCCGCAGAGGAATCGCTTTCCACCGCCCGGCGGATTGCGTTGAACCAATCGTCGTAAAGATCCGCCACCTTCCAGTGAAAATCTTCATTGTTCGCGCGAACGCGCAACTCATCGCCGCCGACTATGCCCAGCTGCCGATGAGGCAATCCTCGTTCTTGCAAGAGCGACATCGTCCTTTCCAGATTTTCGGTTGCCACGGAAATGACGATCCGTGACTGCGATTCGTTGAAGAGAATTTGGGCTGTAGTGGCGCGTGTCCTCACGCGCTCATTTCCTGCGGCTGAGACAGCCGCCTCTACACCATCAAAATCGACATCGACGCCGCACAAGCCGGTCGGATTAAAACAACATTCAGCCAGCGCGACAGCAAGACCGCCTTCACTGCAATCATGCGCGCTTTTCACCAAACCTTCGCGAATCAAATCGCGCACTGCGTTCTGAATCTTGATCTCGTGGGCAAGATCGAGATGCGGCAACGGTCCCTCTTTGCGACCGTGGCAAACTTTCAGAAAACGCGATCCGCCAAGGCTGTAGCCGGGATCGTTGATCCCGGCCTCGCTGGCACGGTCAACTCCCTCCCGGCCGGGGTCACCGACCCCGGCTACAGCGCCCACTAAAATAATCACGTCGCCCGCTTTTTTGAGCCACTGCGTAGTGATGTGCCGTTCATCGTCGATTAGACCCACCATCCCGACGGTCGGTGTCGGATCGACGACGCCGGCGGGACTCTCATTGTATAAAGAGACATTTCCGCCGGTGACCGGCGTCCCAAAAGCGCGGCAGGCTTCGGCGATTCCTTCGACCGCCTCGCGCAACTGCCAGAAGTTTTCCGGTTTGTACGGATTGCCGAAGTTCAAGTTATCGGTCACTGCGAGTGGCTTGGCGCCCGAGCAAGTGAGGTTGCGCGCGGCTTCGGCGACCGCAATCTTCCCGCCTTCACGCGGGTCGAGCCGGCAATAGAGCGAATTGCAATCAGTGGTCGCGGCCAAAATCTTGTTCGCATAACGGACAAAGAAGACGGCGGCGTCCGATCCCGGTTTGACCAATGTGCCGGTGCGTACGGTGTGATCGTACTGGCGATAGACCCAGTTTTTCGAGGCTATTGTCGGATCGCAAAGCAGTTGATGGAGCGCTTCGTGATTGTCGATCTTACCAGGATCGTTGTAGCCGGGATCGCCGATCCCGGCCACAGAAGGCGGCGCCTTCGCTTCGCGCGAATACAGCGGCGCTTCGTCCGCGAGTGGTTTTGCGGGAATTTCCGCTGCCACGCTGCCGTTGTTGCGTACGCGCATCATCCCGTCATCGGTTACGCGTCCGATCTCGGCGCACGGCACATCCCATTTGTCGAAAATTTCGCGGACAACGTTTTCCTGGCCGCGCTTGGCGATGATGAGCATTCTCTCTTGCGATTCGCTAAGGAGAATTTCATATGGCGTCATGCCCGGTTCGCGCTTCGGCACTTTGGCCAAATCAATCTCAATGCCGCTTCCGCCGCGGCTGGCGGTTTCGCATGTCGAACAAGTTAAACCCGCTGCCCCCATGTCTTGAATTCCAGCGACGGCATCGCGCGCCAGAAGTTCGAGGCAAGCTTCGAGTAGCAATTTTTCTTTGAACGGATCGCCGACTTGAACCGCTGGACGATCTTCCTTGGATTCTTCCGTCAGCTCACGCGAGGCAAACGCCGCGCCGGCCAGACCGTCGCGGCCAGTTTCAGCGCCGACATAAAAAACAGGATTGCCCACGCCTGTTGCCGCGCCACGCGCGAGTTGGTCGTGCCGCAACACGCCGAGACAGAAAACATTCACCAGCGGATTGCCTTCGAAACTCTCATCGAAATAAATCTCGCCACCGATCGTCGGGATGCCGATGCAATTGCCGTAGTGCGCGATGCCGGAAACGACGCCCGTAAACAACCTGCGGTTATTTGCAATTTCGGATTTCGGATTTCGGATAGCGGATAGTTTTTCATCGCGCGCATTTTCCGTAATCGGTCCGAAGCGCAGAGAGTTGAGGCAAAACTCCGGCCGCGCGCCCATCGTAAAAATGTCGCGAATGATTCCGCCGACGCCGGTGGCCGCGCCTTGGAACGGCTCGATCGCGCTCGGGTGATTGTGGCTCTCCATCTTGAATGCGATGGCCCAGCCGTCGCCGATATCGACGACTCCGGCGTTCTCCTCGCCGGCTTTGACGAGAATGTTCGGGCCGCTCGTGGGAAATTTCTTGAGTTCCTTGCGGGAATTTTTATACGAACAGTGCTCGCTCCACATGACGGAGAAAATGCCGAGCTCGGTGAAGTTGGGTTCGCGCCCGAGGATTGTTTTTATGCGCTCGAATTCCTCCGGAGTTAGGCCGTGTTTCTCCACGATTTCGGGTGTAACGGCGATTTCCGTAGGCGAGCTCTTCATCAATGCCGCACGCTAACTGAATGGCGAGGCTTCTCAAATCGGCTCTCGTTTGATTTTCGACGGCAAATCGCAGAACATTGCGCCGTGGCTTTCGATCTAAAAGAGATAATCGCGGCGCGCCTGGGCGAAAATTACGAGCTGCACCATCAGCACATTAATCGCACACTAGTCGCGGCGCAGCGCGTCATCGGTTTCGACAAGGTCTATGCGCGGGCCGAGGGCGCTTATCTCTACGATATGGATAGCCAGCCGTATCTCGATTTCCTGAGCGGCTACAGCGTTTTCAATATCGGGCGAAATCATCCGGTGGTGAAAAAGGCGATCCGCGACGTGCTCGATCTGGATTTGCCAAATATGGTGCAGATGGATTGCTCGCTCTTGAGCGGGTTGCTCGCCGAGGCGATCACGAAACGAACTCCGCCGCATCTCGACGCGATTTTCTTTTGCAACTCCGGCACCGAAGCGATCGAGGGCGCGTTGAAATTTGCGCGAGCGGCGACCGGCCGGAAACGCGTCGTCTCGCTCGAAAATGCCTTTCACGGATTGAGTCTCGGTTCGTTGTCGCTGATGGGCTGCGAAAGTTTCACGGAAGGTTTCGGACCATTGATGGAAGGTTTCGACGCTCGGGTGCCGATCGACGATCTCGATGCGCTCGATCGGCAGCTGCGTTCGCGCGATGTCGCCGCGTTCGTGATCGAGACGGTGCAAGGCAAGGGCTGCAAGTCGCCCAAGACGGATTTTTTTGTGCGTGCGCAGGAACTTTGCCGAAAGTACGGAACGCTGCTTATCTCGGACGAGATACAAACCGGTCTCGGCCGGACCGGCAAAATGTTCGGCTTTCAACATTGGAATCTCGAGCCGGACATCATCACCCTGGCGAAGACATTGAGTGGCGGCTACGTGCCGTGCGGTGCGATCGTGACGCGACGCGAAATTTATCAGAAGACGTTCAGTCGAATGGACCGTTGCGTGGTGCATTCAACCACGTTTGGCCGAAACAATCTCGCGATGGCCTGCGGCGTGGCTGCGCTGGAGGTGATCGACAACGAAAATCTGGTCGAGAACGCAGCGAAGATGGGCGCGTTGCTCATGGAAAAGGTCGACCTGTTGCGCGCGAAGCATTCCTTCATCAAAGAAGTGCGCGGCAAAGGCCTCATGATTGCGATCGAGTTCCATGAGCCAAAGGAGTTGAAGCTGAAGATGGCCTGGAAAGTTTTGCACAAGATCGACAAGGTACTTTTCGCGCAAATGGTCGTGACGCAAATGCTGAGCAAGCATCGCATTCTCACGCAAGTGGCCGGTCACGCCATGGACGTCGTGAAAATTTTGCCGCCGCTTATTATTGGCGAACGCGAAGTGGACATGTTCGTCAACGCGTTCGATGACGTGTTGACCGAATGCCGCAAATTTCCCGGACCGATGTGGGAGATTGGCAACAATTTCGTGAAGGCCGCGCTCGGTTCGAAACGCCCGGTCCCGTCAGGTCGCCCTATTTCGGCGTAAACTGTTCCGCATCAACGGTTCTTTTTTCGGCTTGAAAAAAACCGAAGAAATTTGGTAGATTTTTTGGGAGGACTCCCATAATGTCCGCGCTCCCCATGCTCCAAACCTCCCGGTGCATCGCACTTTGCGCGCTCGTTTTTGTTTCACTTGATTCGTTGTGCTCGGCCGGCACAGAGCCGCTCTTTTACATCTATCACGGACAGCCAAAGGCTTTGACCTTGGATTCGGCTCGCATAGCTGTTCGCCTCAATCCGAGTGTGGCGAATCCCCACGCTAGCGCCGTTCCGAGCAGCTTGGCTACTCGAGGATTCAGTGATGCTGATGTCGTGGCCCAACCGGTGCCCGGTTGGATGATCTTGAATGCGCAGAATGCTCTGACCACCTCGAGGACGCGCGGTCTCCTGGCCCCGTCTGCTGAAGATGCGTCTTCCGTGCATGCCTTGATCACGTCGCTTTTGAACTCCGGGGACTCGACGATTGAGTTTGTCTCGCCGGTATTCCGAGATGAAGCAGGCGATCCAATTATCCTGACTCCCACTTTGTTGATCGGTTTTAAGGAAAATTTTTCCGCTGCGGGTCAATCCCAACTCCTTGCCGCGGTTCCGGAAGGAGCGGAACAGCAAAAAGTGGAATTTCCCCAACAGTATACTCAACGTTGGCAACTTCATTCGCACGATGGCTTTGCCGCTCTCGATCGCGCCAACACTTTGGCTAGGACACCGGGCGTAACTTATGCCGAGTTGGACATGATCGTTACCGGGCACGCAGACTTGGTTCCAACGGATCCGCTTTTTGTTCAATCGTGGGGGCTGAAAAATACCGGACAATCAGGCGGGCAGGTTGGTTTCGACATGGAGGCGACCTCAGCATGGGATATCACCACGGGGAGTTCGTCGGTCATCGTTCTGATCTTGGATGTTGGCGTGCAACAGAACCACCCGGACATCAATCAAGTTACCGGGCAAGATTTTACTTCCGACGCCCCTTCGAATCCAAACGGCGGTCCATTTGGAGTTTACGATAACCACGGGACTTGGGTCGCGGGCTGCGTTTCAGGGCTGATCAACAATGGTCTTGGAACGGCCGGGATCGCGCCCGGTGTGAAAGTCGCTTCCGCTCGCTGTTACAACAACGTTCAGTCGAACGGCACCTCCACCTTCCAGTTTAGCTGGGTAGTGGATGCCTTAAACTGGGGACAATCGATCGGCGCGCGCGTCAGTAACAACAGTAATCACTACGATCAACCATCGAGCGCGATTGAAGATGCCTATGCCAGCACCCGAGCCAATGGGATGGTTCATTTCGCTTCGGCCGGAAACGATGGCACCGCCTCGATTAGTTACCCTTCCAGTATTTCCTCGGTTAATTCTGTAGGGGCGGCCAATCGCTTCGGAGAGAGATCGAGTTTTTCGCAGTACGGGGTTGGCCTTAAATACTTGGCGCCCGGGGAGCAAATTTATACGACCGATCGCACTGGCAGCGCCGGCGGGGTGCCGGGCGATTACGAATTGGTTGATGGAACCTCTTTCGCCTCTCCCTACGCTGCAGGTATTGCGGCTCTTATCATTTCACAGACTCCGGGCCTGAGCGTCGACGACGTCGAAAGCCAAATGCAAACTTCCTGCCGGGACATGGGACCGGCCGGGTACGACACCGACTATGGATACGGGATCGTGGACGCCTATGTGGCTCTGATGAAGATCACCAGCAATCTGAACCCGCCGAGTGGCCAGATTGGAATCAGCTTTAGTTATCAAATTACGGCGAGTAACAACCCGACGAGTTATTCGGCAACCGGTTTGCCATCTGGATTGCAGCTCAATACTGCCACTGGACTCATTAACGGAATACCCACGGCGAGCGGTACTTTTCAAGTTGTTGTCACTGCACATGGTCCCGGCGATGCGACTGCTACTGTTCAAATCGTCATAATCGGACCGACGATAACAAGTGTTCTCAATCCGCCTAATGTTCAGATTGGCGATCAGTTCAATTATCAAATCACAGCATCGACTGATATCACCAGTTATAACGCGACGAACTTGCCGCCTGGTCTCGAGATCGATTCACTCACGGGAATAATAAGTGGAGTGCCCAACATCAGCGGAACTTATCACATCACGATTATCGCTCATGGTTCTTTCGGCGACGCCACAGGCGTCCTCACCCTTGTCGTTGTGGTGCCTCCTATTCCACCCGTCTACGCGTCGCCGGTTGCGACTCTGCCTGTCGGCAATGGACCGATGGTAACTGACCCGGTGCAGCCACGTCTGTACGTTGCCAGTGATCACTCAATCGCGGTTGTAGATACCGCAGCGTTTAGCGTTCTTGAAACTATTTCAATTTCCGATAATGAGTTTGCAACGGACCTTAGTATTTCGCCCGACGGAAAAACCCTGTGGTTTACCCGCACGAACGATACGATCGGGAGAATCGACTTGGAAACGCTGGCGGCTTTGCCGGATCTGCCCACAAGTGAACTTGTGCTTCAGGTACGGGAGGGGTTGGCTCATCAGCTTTACTGTGCCAGTTGGACTGGCGGTATAGTTCAGCTCGATTCGACTACTGGCGCAGTGCAAGCCCGTTTTGACACCGACCCAACTCCTCAAGGATATCCTAATTATTGCTCCGTAGAAATTACTCCGGATCGCGGCACTCTATTTGTCGGACGATCTCCGGCCGTCCCCGGCATTGACAAGTACGATGTTTCAACACCCACAGCCACGTTTCTTCAAACCGTCGCGCAAGCCGGAGATCTTGGAGACATTACTGTTAGCCATAATGGAGAATTGCTCTGCTTTTGGACTTCCGTAGTCACTAATGAATTTTCCACTGCTGACATAACCCAGCCATTAGGAAGTCTCGATTACCAAAGTAAGAATTCGGATTACGCGATTTTTTCTCAAGATGATTCGCTAATCTTCCAGCTTGTTGCTTCGATAGGAACATTTTCAAACATTGCGATATTTAATTCCACCACCCGACAGGTCGTGCGTGCGATTGCTTTGCCTCCCGTAACCAATGGATATGGGCACTTGGCTGTTGATCAGACTAATTCGTACGTAATGGTCTGCGCGGGTTATGGTGGCCAACCGAACTTATCTTTTTACGTCATTCATCCGCCAACGATTGTGACTCCACCACATTCGCTGCTTAACGTTTCCACCCGTACCTTTGTGCAAACTGGCGATAACGTGGAGATCGGCGGCTTTATTATCCATGGCGGTCAGCCCAAGAAAGTGGTGTTGCGCGCGATCGGTCCTTCGCTTGCCGCCTATGGCTTGCCGGCAGTAACCGATCCAGTTCTGGATCTGCACGATTCGACGGGAGCAATTGTCGTGACGAACGATAATTGGAATTCGCACCGCGCGGATGTCCTCGCGACGGGACTCGCGCCCAGCGACGAACATGAAGCGGTCATCGTCACGACCCTGGTGCCCGGAAATTACACCGCAGTCTTGAAAGGGCTAAACGGCGCAACTGGCACCGCCCTGTTCGAGCTGTACGACGTAGATCCGACAAACTCTACCATCGCCAACATTTCGACTCGCTCCAATGTGCAAACCGGCGACAACGTGATGATCGGCGGCTTCATCATTGGCGGCGATCAGCCGACGAAAGTGATCGTGCGCGCGATCGGGCCATCTCTTACACAGTTTGGAGTAAGTGGTGCGCTTTTAGACCCAGTTCTTGAGTTGCACGACGGCAGCGGAAACCTCGTTACCCAAAATGACGATTGGCGAAGCGATCAGGAACAGGCCATTACCGATTCCGGTCTTGCGCCTTCCGACGATCGTGAATCCGCGATCCTCACTACCTTGGCGCCAGGCGGCTACACCGCTATTGTTCGCGGGAAGAACAACACCACCGGCGTTGCTCTCGTTGAAGTCTACAATCTCGAGGCGTACTAGTGTTCCTCTTCCTTGGTTTCCCAAATTGGGATTGTGCCGGGTCAACGGGAGGTTTACGATTTCGCACGCCAGGCACCGCGCCAGCGTCACTATAACTGGAGGCAAAAAATCATGAGCACAGCCACTGTCGAACCGAAGAAGAGCGAAGCGAAGCTGAGTCAACTTGAGCAGCTCAAGAAATTTACCGTTGTCGTCGCGGATACGGGCGACTTCGAGTCGATCAAAGATTTTAAGCCACGGGATGCGACAACGAATCCGAGCCTGATTTACGCCGCCACCCAGAAACCACAGTACGATCATTTGCTGCAGGAAGTGCTGACCGAGCGCAAGAAATCTGGCCTAAGCGGCGCGGCGCAGGTCGAGGATGTCATCGATCATCTCCTGGTGCAGTTTGGCTGCGAGATTTTGAAGATCGTGCCCGGACGTGTCTCGACCGAAACCGACGCGCGGTTGTCGTTTGACGTCGAAGGCTCAATCAACAAGGGTCGACAACTGATTAAGCTTTATGAAGAGCGCAAGATTCCGCGTGAGCGCGTGCTGATCAAGATTGCATCGACCTGGGAGGGGATAAAGGCGGGAGAGCAATTGGAGAAGGAAGGGATCAATTGCAACCTGACGCTGATGTTCTCGCTGCCGCAAGCCGTGCGTTGCGCGGAAGCGGGGATCGAACTTATCTCGCCGTTCGTCGGCCGGATTTACGATTGGTACAAAGCGGCGAACAAACGTGATTACACGGGAGCGGAAGATCCCGGTGTCCAATCGGTGGAGGAAATCTACACCTATTACAAGAAGTTCGGTCACAAGACCGAAGTAATGGGCGCGAGCTTTCGCAACGTCGGACAAATCATTGAGCTGGCCGGCTGCGATTTGCTTACGATTAGTCCCGACTTGCTCGAAAAACTTTCCGAATCCTATGAGCCGGTGGAGAGGAAACTCGATCCCGAGAAAGCCAAGAAAACTGATGTCCAGCGTCTCGAGATGGACGAGAAAAAATTCCGATACCTGTTCAATGATAACGCCATGGCAACGGAGAAACTGGCGGACGGCATTCGCAAGTTTGCCGCGGATATCGTGAAGCTGGAGAAGTTTGTCGCGGGTAAGCTGTAGAATTGACCGCGGATTACCCGCCACGGCGGGCAGGCAGCGGATTTCACGGATAGGATGAATCGAGAAATCAGCGTGTAGCGGGATGCAGCCAAATTCCTCTTTTCGTAGTTTCCTGATTGTTCATCGATGTTTATTAGCTCTTCGAGGAATACGTGATCTTTTGGTTTGATGAGAGATCCCTCACTCCGTTCGGGATGACAGACTTGTTACCCTTTTTCTGTACTAGTAATTCTTTATCTTCGTAATCCGCGTAATCCGCGGTTTGAGAATGTTGTGTTCAACGTCGTTCTGATTGAGCCGGAGATTCCCCCGAACACTGGCAACGTGGGCCGGCTTTGTCTCGCCACTCGCTCGACGTTGCATTTGGTCAAGCCGCTCGGCTTTTCGCTGAACGATCGGCAACTTAAACGGGCTGGGCTCGATTATTGGGGCGACGTCGATCTTCGAATCTGGGATTCGTTTGCCGAGATCCAGCGCGCGCAAGGGGCGAACACTCGTTATTATTTTCTTACGACAAAAACGAAGCGCGCTTATTACGACGTGAAATTTCAATCTGGCGATTTTCTCGTATTCGGCCGCGAGACGAAAGGGCTTCCGGAGAGTTTGCTGGCGGCCAACAGCGCGAATTGCATCACTATTCCCATGCATGGCGCTCGCAGTCTGAATCTGGCGACGGCGGTAGCAATCGTCCTATTCGAAGCGGCTCGGCAGCAAGCGGATTTACCATAGCCCTTAATGCCTGATGGGGACGTGGCATCCAATGGCCGTTGCACTTACGATGAATAAGAACGACAGTGGTCGGGTCTAAAAAACCAATGAGGCACACAAAATATATGAGAACCATTTTAGTATTAACCTGTTGTCTGGCGTTGACCGCCGCGGTGCGTGCGGAAGACCAGCCGGACAAAAACAAGACCACCTCGAAGGTGGTAAGAAAGACGGCGGTCACCAATACCAATGCGCACGTGCAGGGCACGCACCTACAGACGCGTCATACTAACACCCTGCCAGCGGTGCAATCGAACACGAAGTTTCATTCGAACACGACGCTTCAGTCAAACAAGTTTCATTCGAATACGACGCTTCAGTCGAACAAGTTCAATTCGAACACGAAGTTTAATTCAAAGGTGCTTCACACCAACACGACGCCTTTTCATACTCAGCAGTTCCATCTGAAAAACGGTCCGAATCCAGCGATCGCGAGCGTGAAGTTCAACCAAAACTATCGCATCCAAGGCAGCCAGAACTGGAAAGGCCAGAAGTATTCGGCCTTCAAAAATTACAACTCGCAATGGCATGATAGGGGTTGGTGGGGCAGTCATCACAACAGGATCATGCTGTTTTCCGGCGGGTATTATTACTGGGACAATGGCTACTACTATCCGGCCTGGGGATATGATTCCGGCAATGCGTATTATCCTTATGACGGGCCCATCTACAGCTATAACGATATGCCACTCGACCAGGAAATCGCCAACGTGCAAACCGCATTGCAGCAGCAAGGCTATTATCAGGGCGACATCGATGGCCTGCTCGGGCCGCAAACCCGCGCCGCGTTAGCCCAGTATCAACAGGCCAACGGCCTCGAGACGACATCGGCGATCGATCAGCCGACGGTTGAGGCATTATTGGGAACGTAGTAAACAAATTCCACCCACAAAGCGCCGCCGGGACAAAATCTCGGCGGCGTTTTTGCGTACGCATTCGTTCAAACGGATTCCAGGCCTAGGCCGCCTTCGTTGCAGTCTCGAAGCGGTTAAAAGGAGAATCGAGATCGTGCGTTTTTTTCGAGACGTTCTCTTCGCTCCGGGTAAGGTTCACAGGATGGCGAAGACAGGTGTGCAACTAATCGCGTGCGATCTATGCCGATCTTTTCGGATCGGTTCGCGCCGGATCGAAGTACTGCGCGGTATTTCGATAGAGGTAGCGCATGGTGAAGCTGTTTTCCTTTGCGGCGCGTCCGGTGCCGGAAAGACGACGTTGCTTTACACGCTCGCCGGATTGGAACGGCCGGAGTCGGGCACGGTCGAATTTGAAGGCCGCCGCCTTTATAACGGCAGCTCTGCCTCGCAAGCGCGATTGCGGAACGAAAAAATGGGTTTTGTTTTTCAGGGATATTTCTTGTTGCCGGAGCTCACTGCATTGGAAAACGTGTCGCTCCCGGCAATGATCGGCGGAAGACCGACCAGAAAAACAGGGGAAGAAAGTTTGGGTGCCGTTGGCTTGGCCGAACGGATGCACCATTTGCCCGCGGAACTTTCCGGAGGCGAGCAACAGCGCGTGGCGATCGCGCGCGCGTTGACCAACGATCCCGACATCATTTTCGCCGATGAACCGACCGGCAACCTCGATTCCAAGACCGGTGATGCGATTGTCGATCTTCTTTTGAACCTTGCGCGCGATCGAAACAAAACGCTGCTGGTGGTTACACACGACAATCGACTCGCCGCACGTGGCGATCGGCAGCTGCATATCGCCGACGGCGTGCTCCAATAATGTAATTTAATCTTCGCTTGAATTGGGCGGTGAACTGCCGAGATTTTTCTCGCAATTATGAAAACCACTGACGTTGGCGGAACGGTGATGGACGAACCAAAAACACGCGAGGCGACCGCGAAGGCCGCGGTTGATTCACGCTCGACTGCATCGAAGGGCGCAGTCAAAGAATCGATGATCTACATCGACGGGAAATTTTATACTCAGGCGAACGCTAAAGTTTCCGTGTTCGATCACGGTTTGCTTTACGGCGATGGAATTTTTGAAGGTATTCGCTTTTACAACGGCCGCGTTTTCCGCCTGGAAGAACATCTCGACCGGCTCTGGGACTCGGCCCGCTCGATTTGTCTCGAGATTCCAATGTCGAAGCACGAGATGACGGAGGCGCTGCTGGAGACGATTCGGCAGAATGATCTGCGCGACGGTTACATTCGTCAGATCGTCACGCGTGGCGTCGGCAATCTCGGACTGAACCCGGCGCATTGTGAACGCCCGAGTGTGATCATCATCGTCGCCACGGTCGCGCTTTATCCGGAGTCTGCTTATAAAAATGGCCTTACCGTTATTACCTGCGCGACGCGGCGCACGAATTCGGCCGCGCTCAACCCGGCGGTGAAATCGCTCAATTATTTGAACAACGTGATGGCGCGGATCGAAGCGAATTTGGCCGGCGCGGACGAGGCGCTCATGCTGAATGACACCGGCAACGTGGCCGAGTGCACGGCGGACAATGTGTTCGTGATCAAGCGCGGCCAGATTTTCACGCCACCCATTTCGGCCGGGGCATTACGTGGAATAACGCGCTCGGTCGTATTCGAAATTGCAGCTGAGCTTGGCCTCAAGGTCACTGAGACCGACATTACGAGACACGATGTATTCATCGCCGACGAATGTTTCCTCACTGGAACTGCCGCAGAAGTAATTCCGGTGATCAAAGTCGACGGTCGCCCGATTGGAACGGGCAAGCCCGGACCGATCAGTGCGCGGATGATTGCGCGATTCCGGGAGCTGACGCGCGAAAGCGGAACGGAGATTTATTCCTAACTCGCTTTCAGTAACAGGGCGCGGAAGGTGCTCCAGAAACTTCACGGTTGAATGTTCTAAGCAATTAGAGGTCTAACCTGCAGAGATGTTGTGCGACGTTTGCAAATGCAATGATGCGACTGTCTTCCTGACGCAGATACTGGAAGGCAAGATGCAGAAGGTAAATCTCTGCGACGCTTGCTCGAAAGAAAAAGGCGTTCAGGACCCGACTGGCTTTGCCCTCGCCGACCTGCTGCTTGGTATTGGCGCAGCCGAAGAAATCGAGAAGGGCTCCCCCACGCAGAAATGTCCAGTCTGCGGTTTTACGCAAGTAGATTTCAAAAAGACAGGCCGGCTCGGCTGCAGCGTATGCTACGTCACGTTTGCCGAAGGTTTGAACACGTTGCTCAAAGCGATGCATAAAGGAACCGAACACGTGGGCAAGCTGCCTCACCGCGCGCATCGGGTGGTGGCGCTGGGCGATCGCATGCGCAGCTTGACCGAGAATCTGCAAAAGGCGGTGGCTGAAGAAAATTACGAATCGGCCGCGTCTTTGCGCGACCAAATCAAACAACTGGAGCACGAGATCGCGAGCTAGCTGTGAAATTTTCCAACGTAATGTCCACTGGCGGAGAATGGCTCCGCGGCGAAGGGCCGCATCACCAGATCGTGATCAGCAGCCGCGTCCGGCTGGCGCGTAATTTGCGCAGCCGCGCTTTTCCCGGCTGGGCCAAAAAAGCCGAGCGCACCGCAATTCTCGATCTAATCAAGCCGCGCGTGGAAGAGCTGCCGGAGATGCAGGATTCATTTTCAGAATTGTTGCAGGATCTTTCCGCCATCGAAAAGCAGGTGCTGGTCGAGCGTCATCTGATTAGCCGTGAGCACGCCGCCAAGAGCGTCGGCAGCGCCATCGTGATGAATCGCCGCCAGACTTTGAGCATCATGATCAACGAAGAAGATCATTTGCGCATGCAGTCGATCCGCTCCGGCTTGCAGTTGAAACAAGCGTTCAAGCTCGTCGATAAGATCGACAGCGCATTGGAAAGCAAACTTGAGTTTGCCTACGATCAGCGCCTTGGATATTTGACCGCGTGCCCGACCAATGTCGGAACCGGCATGCGTGCTTCCGCCATGTTGCACTTGCCGGGCCTGGTTTTGAGCGAGCTAATCAATCAAGTCATCCAGGCGGTCAGCAAGATCGGTCTCGCTGTCCGCGGGCTTTACGGAGAAGGAACCGAAGCCATGGGAAATCTTTTCCAGATTTCAAATCAAACGACGCTGGGGGAGAAGGAAGACGAGATCATCAATCGCTTGAGCAAAGTAATCGAGACGATCATCGAAAAAGAACACGACGCGCGCCAGGTTCTGATCCAAAAAAAATCGAATACTTTGTGGGACCAGATCGGTCGCGCATACGGCGTGCTTACATTTGCACACGCCATGAGTTCGAAGGAAGCGCTCAATTTATTGTCGATCATCAAGCTCGGGGTCGATCTCGGCTCGTTTCCCGAGGACCGGCGCTTGCCCATCGACGAACTTTTCATCGACACGCAGCCGGCGCATCTACAAAAGGGCTCGCAGCAAAAGCTGAATGCAGAGGAGCGCGACCATCTCCGCGCGGAAATTATTCGCGAGCGTTTGAAACTCTTTCCCAAACCTGATATTAGTAAGATGGCGAGGGAGTCGAGCGACCAGGCGGCCTCCGAGCCGTCTAATAATGAATAATTTCACCCCACGCGCCCAGCAGGTCTTGGCTCTCGCCCGCAAGGAAGCCGACCGCTTCAACCATAACTACGTTGGCACCGAGCATCTCCTGCTCGGGCTGATCAAGCTCGGCCAGGGCGTTGCCGTGAACGTCTTGCAGAAGATGGGTCTCGACCTCGAGACCGTGCGCATGGAAGTCGAGAAGCAGGTCGGCTCCGGCCCAGAAACAAAAATGGTCGGCAACATTCCATACACGCCGCGCGTGAAAAAAGTTTTGGCGCTCGCCGGCAAGGAAGCGAAGGCGCTGAACCACTCCTACGTCGGGACCGAGCATATTCTGCTTGGCCTCTTGCGTGAAGGCGAAGGCGTGGCGGCGCGTGTTCTCAAGAGTCTCGAAGTGGATATCGAACGCACGCGCAATGAAATTCTGAAAGAGCTCGATCCGAATTTCACGCCGCCGGAAACGGAGGAGGGCGGCGCCCCCGAAGGGAGTGGGGGATCGCGAAAAGATGTTAAGACTCCCGCGCTTCGCGCTTTTGGCCGCGACCTGACCGAGCTGGCCAAAAAGGACGAGCTCGATCCGGTGATCGGACGGCGCAACGAAATCGAGCGCGTTATTCAAGTGCTTTGCCGCCGAACAAAAAACAATCCGGTGTTGCTCGGCGAAGCAGGTGTAGGCAAGACCGCGATCGCCGAAGGCCTGGCCCAGGAGATTGCGAGCGGAAACGTTCCAGAGCTGCTGCGCGACAAGCGAGTGATCACGCTCGATCTCGCATTAATGGTCGCAGGCACTAAGTACCGCGGCCAGTTTGAAGAACGCATCAAGGCGGTGATGGACGAAATTCGACGGTCAAAGAACGTGATTTTGTTCATCGACGAGTTGCACACGATTGTCGGCGCCGGTTCCGCCGAAGGCGCAATGGATGCGTCGAACATTATCAAACCCGCGCTCAGCCGCGGTGAATTGCAATGCATCGGTGCTACGACTCTGAACGAGTACCGCAAGTACATCGAAAAGGACGCCGCGCTCGAACGGCGTTTTCAAACGGTGAAGGTGGACGCGCCGACAGTCGAAGAAGCGATTGAGATTTTGAAAGGGCTGCGTCCGAAGTACGAAGCGCATCACAAAGCCAAGCTCACGGATGAATCCCTCGAAACGGCTGTGAGATTTTCCGAACGTTATATCACGGGCCGTTTTCTGCCCGACAAAGCCATCGACGTGATGGATGAAGCCGGCGCGCGCGCGCGCATCAACGCGATGACGCGGCCACCCGACGTGAAGCAGATTGAAAAGGAGATCGAAGAGATCCGCGTTGAGAAGGAAGCGGCCATCAAAGCGCAGGATTTCGAAAAAGCCGCGTCATTGCGTGACAAGGAAAAGCACACCAAGGAAAAGCTCGACGCCATTTTGAACAAGTGGCGCCAGGAACGCGAGGAGAAGGAAGTGATCGTCACGGGCGACGATATGATGCACATCATCTCGAAAGTGACCGGCGTTCCGCTCCAGCGCATGGAGCAGGCCGAGACGCAAAAGCTGCTCGCGATGGAATCGGATCTGAAGCAGCGGGTCATCGGCCAGGACGAAGCAGTCACCGCGATCAGCAGGGCGTTGCGCCGTTCCCGAGCCGATTTGAAGGATCCGCGCCGCCCAATCGGGTCGTTCATTTTCCTCGGACCAACCGGCGTGGGAAAAACTTTTCTGGCACAGCGTTTGGCCGAATTCATGTTTGGCGATCGCGACGCGCTTATTCAGATCGACATGTCGGAGTACATGGAAAAGTTCACCGCTTCGCGTTTGATCGGCTCACCGCCCGGATATGTCGGTTACGAAGAAGGCGGGCAACTTTCCGAAACGGTGCGCCGTCGTCCTTATTCGGTTGTTCTTTTCGACGAAATCGAGAAAGCGCATCCGGATGTGATGCACCTGTTGCTGCAAATTCTTGAAGATGGAAAAATCACGGACTCGCTCGGTCGCAAGATCGATTTCCGGAACACGATTATCATCATGACCTCGAACGTCGGCGCGGAGACTTTGCGCCGGCAAACCACCATGGGCTTCGCCGCGACCAAACCGCTGGGTGAACACGAATACGAATCCATGCGCGACCGGCTCCTGGAAGAAGCCAAGAAAGCCTTCAAACCCGAGTTCATTAACCGGCTCGATGACATCATTGTCTTTCATCAGCTCACCAAGGCGGACCTCATGCTGATTGTCGATCTCGAGGTCGACAAAGTGCTTGTTCGCGTGAAAGCCAAGGAGGTTAACATTGAGATGAACGAGACCGCCAAAGAATTTCTCATCGAAAAAGGTTACGATCCGATGTATGGCGCTCGGCCGATGCGGCGCGCGGTTGAACGTTATCTTGAAGATCCATTCGCGGAAGAATTATTGCGCGGCAATGTAAAAGCCGGCAACGTTGTGCAGGTATCCGCAGGCGAAGGCAAACTCGTTTTCAATGTCGTTCCGACGAAAGCGGACCTTGCGAATGTGATCAGTGAATAGAAGAGCCGCCGTTCCAACTCTATTCACGTATCACCGATCACCATTCACTCTAACGGCCTGCGAACGCGTATGCTTTCTTTAGCTACTCGACTTGACCTGCGTTGTCATACCGAGGTCGCCGCGGCGACCGAAGGATCCCGCATAAGCAAGATGAGCTTCTTCCGAAAGACGGTTGCCTAAGTTGTCAGTGCGGGATCCCTCACATTCGTTCGGGATGACTACGCCCTCGGATGCGCGTCCGCGTACGCCTTTTTTAAACGCTCAACGGTGACGTGCGTATAAATCTGCGTCGTCGATAAACTGGCATGCCCGAGTAACGCTTGCACACTCCGCAAATCTGCGCCGCGATCCAGCAAGTGGGTTGCGAAACTATGCCGAAGTTTGTGCGGACTGATCGAAATCGGGATCGACGTGTGCCGAAGATAGCGTTTCAAGATGAGCCAGATCGAGCGCGTCGACATTCGCGTGCGCGATTTATTTATGAAAAGTGCTCCTGAATGAACGTTCGCCGCGGCGCGATACTTGGAGATCGCTTCCAACGCCGGTAAGCCTACCGGACAAACGCGTTCCTTCCGGCCTTTTCCAAAAACGCGCACTGATTCGGTATAAAGATCGACATCGGAAACGTCGAGCGCCGCCAGTTCGCTCAAGCGCAGGCCGCTGCTGTAGAAAAGTTCCATGATCGCGACATCGCGCAGCGGCATCCAAACAGGCGCGGCGCGATTCTTCGCGATCTTTAACGGCGCGGCGAGCAATTCGTCGATCTGCTGTCGGCTGAGCACGAGTGGGAGTTTCTTTTCGATCTTCGGCAGTTGCAGTTCGCGCACCGGATCGCGCGCCAATTGTTTCCGGCCGATCAAGAATGCGTAAAACGAGCGGAAAGCGGAGAATTGTAATCGGACATAGGAACGGGCTTGCCCTCGCTTCATGATCTCGAACAGATAATCGCGGAAATCGTCCGCCACGCATTTCTTCCACGGCGTTGTATTCTTAGCGCGGAATGCTTCGAGCGCCTGTCGGTAGGCTTTGATCGTGCGCGGCGATGCGTTGCGCTCGATCGTGAGATAACGCAAGAATTCTTCGGCCAGATTATCTTTCTTCGTCGACGCGCTGGCGGCCTTTATCACTCCGGTTTTTCGATGGTGTAACGCGTCACAGCCGTTTGTGAGCGTCCGCTCATCTGGCTCTTGAAAATGGGCGCCGGAGTGGTCGAGATGACTTCGTAACTTTTCAGGACGAACTCGGGATAGATTGTGTTGCTTGCCGGTTCGTAAACTTTGTCGCCACTGAAATAGCCCTGGAGCTTGTATTCGTAATTATTGTCGCTGCCGAAACTAAGGCGCTCGCGATCGGGTGCGAGTTTCTGCTTCTCATTTAACATCACCAACTGCGCGCTGCTCCACGGCTGACCCGGCTTGCGCACGTAGCCCCAGACTTTGAAATCCGGTTTGAAATAACGTCGTCCAATATAATAATCGCCCGGCGGCTCGGCCGCGATGCGTTGCGCCATCTCGACCTTCGTCTGTTGAATTCCCGAAGGCACGGATTCGCAACCCGCGAGAAGAAAAGCAAAGAGTCCAATCGTCAACAAAAGGCCGGCCGCACGTCTCATAAGATCGACATCTACTCTTTCGTATCGGCTATGCAACGGCGAATTGTAATCGACACTCGGGCGCAAGGCATCTCCGCTCGACTATAGGTCGGCGATCTTCACGGTCATCATTCCCGACATGACAACGGCGTTGCATCGCTTTCTCCTGTCCATAGACTTGATCGCACCGGGTCTCTTGCTTCTGGAATCGGAGCGGGAACGCGCTGTTTGTGGACATTTGAAATTCTCTTTCATGCTTCGATGATCGTTCGATTCTTCAACACGCTCGGCGGAGCGACTTTGTCGTTCTTTCAATATCTTGGTGAGGTCGTCGTGCTCGCCGCCGATACGTTTCGCTCGATCTTCATGCATAAATTGCGCTGGAAACTGTTTCTCAATCAAGTCGTTGAGATCGGATTGCTTTCGCAGCTCGTGGTTGTCATCACCGGCGGATTTACCGGGGCTGTCTTCGCCGCGCAGGCATACTTTCAATTCAACAAACTTGGAATTGGATCGGGAGTTGGCGCGGTCGTTTCGGTTTCACTCTGTCGCGAGCTTGGTCCAGTGCTAACCGCGCTGATGGTGACCGGCCGCGTCGGTGCGGCGATGTCGGCCGAGATTGGCACGATGAAAGTAACCGAGCAGATCGACGCACTGCGCGCGCTCGCAGTTTATCCGGTCGATTATCTGGTCGTGCCGCGTGCGCTGGCCATGATGCTGTCGATGCCATTGCTCGTCGCCGAGTGCATCGGCTTTGGAATGGTTGCCGGGTATTTCGTCGCGGTCCAGCTGCTCGAAATCGATGGGGCATACTACGTCGCGAACATGGTGCGCTGGACGCAGATGCGTGACCTCATCATAGGGCTGACCAAAGGCTTCTGCTTCGCGCTGCTCATCGTATTCATCAGTTGCCACAAAGGCCTGACCGCGCGCGAAGGGGCGGTCGGCGTCGGACGAGCCACGACCGAAGCGGTGGTGAACTCGTCGCTGGCCATTCTCATTTGCAATTTTTTCCTGACCATGTTTTTGAACATCATTTTCCCGGCGGGTTATCAGTAGCAGGAAGGTTGAGAGTTGATTGTTGAAGGTTGAGAGTTTGCCATGATCGAAACGCTGCGATCCGAGGAATTGTCCTTCAATCCCCGACCATCATCCTCCAGCACAGCAATGGTCGCGGTGCGCGGGCTCGAGAAACGAATTGGCCGCCAGGAAATTTTGCGCAGTGTCGATCTCGACGTCGCGGTCGGCGAAACGTTGGCCATTATCGGGCGTAGCGGCGCAGGCAAGAGCGTTTTGCTCAAGCATCTCATTGGATTGATGCGACCGGATACCGGGGAAATTTGGATCGAAGGTCAAAACATCATTGGGATGAGCGAACGCGCACTGGCCACGATCCGCCAAAAGATCGGCATTCTTTTCCAGGGCGCGGCGCTTTTTGATTCGATGACAGTTGAAGAAAATATCGCATTTCCATTGCGCGAAGCGGGCGAACGCAATCCGAAAGCGCTGCGGGATAAAGTGAGTGAGATGCTTGAAGTCGTGGAGCTCGAAGGTCAGGAAAAGAAAATGCCGGTGAGTTTGAGCGGAGGAATGAAGAAGCGCGTTGGTCTCGCGCGTTCGATCATTCGGCGGCCGTCGTGCATTCTCTATGACGAGCCGACCTCGGGCCTTGATCCCGTGGTTTCGGACAGTATCAACCGCTTGATCTGCCGCCTGCAGCAACGCTTCGGCGTAACCAGCATCGTCGTGACCCACGATATGAAAAGCGCGTTTCATGTGGCCGATCACATCGCGTATCTCCATGAAGGCAGGATCTATTTTCACGGCACGCCAGTCGATCTGCAGCAATCGTCCGATCCGCTTCTGCAAGATTTTCTCCTTGGACGTTCCGAAGAGCAGGGGAAGGTTGAGAGTTGAACACACGATGAACCGGCACGAACGAGGTTTGGAATTCAAGGTCGGCGCATTCGTCTTTGTCGGATTGGCGGTCCTGGCGGCGCTGATCATCCAGTTCGGTCGCCTTGGCGAAGGCTTTAAGGCGTACTATCTGGTGACGGTGCGTTTTCCTGACGCGAGCGGTCTTTTAAAAAACTCGAACGTCTTGCTCGCGGGCGCGAAGATCGGACGCGTGGCGGGCGGGCCGCGGTTAGTGCAGGAAGGCCAAGGGGTCGCGGTGCCGTTGCGCATTTACGATTTCGTC
Source organism: Spartobacteria bacterium (assembly GCA_003167365.1). Taxonomy (GTDB): domain Bacteria; phylum Verrucomicrobiota; class Verrucomicrobiia; order Chthoniobacterales; family UBA10450; genus Palsa-1382. The sequence continues at coordinate 70,516 of PMTM01000019.1, forward strand.
AAAATTCCTGTCGGCAGCAAATTCACGGTGGGAAGTTCCGGCTTGCTTGGCGATCGATTCGTCAGTGTCACGATGCCGCCGGGGCAGGCGGCATCCTATATCCCGAAGAACGCGTTCGTCGACGGAGCGCGCGAAACCGGGATGGACGATCTCACGCGCGAAGGTGGTCAACTGGTGAATGACCTCCGCGGCACCGTGCAAAATATCAACACGGTCGTTACCCGTTTGAATCAGGAAACGCTGTCGCCGGACAACATGCAGAACTTGAAGGCAAGCTTCCAACATTTGAACGAAGCAACCGGTTCGCTTGCGGAATCGTCCAAGAAGCTCGACGGCGTGATCGAGAAGGGTGATACGGCGATGGGTTCGGCCGAGAAAGCGGCTGACGATCTGCAAGGCGCGATCGCGGACGCGCGCAAAATGTTGAGGGCGGCGACGGAAGGGAAGGGTTTGCTTCCCGCGATTCTCACAAATCAGGATCTGGCGAACGATTTGCGGGCGCTGATAAGTAATCTGCGAGCACACGGTGTGCTGTTCTATCGCGATAGCGCCGCGAAGATCGACATGAACTCCCGCGAAAAGACCAAACCAAATCGTCAAACCGGAGAACGCTGATGACCCCGCTCATGACCGTAAATTTGTTGCGCGTTCTATTCGTGACGTTTTGCGCATTGATCGGTGCGACCGTCTCGGCGGAAATACAACAAAACCTGTGGCCCGGCCTCATTCTTGGGATTGTTCTCGGCCTCGTCATCGTGCTGGTCGATCGCCTGCTCAAGGGCTTTTCTTTGCGCGCTTTTTCCTCGGCCACGTTTGGGCTCTTGCTCGGTCTTCTTTTTGCCACCTTGCTCATGGCTTCGGACGTTCTGCGTTATCAATCGGAAACCACGCAATGGACGGCGCGCCTGATCGTCTATTGCACGTTCGGTTATCTCGGAATGATGCTGGCCATGCGCAGCAAGCGGGACGAGTTCTCGTTCATCATTCCTTACGTAAGGTTCACGCGCGAGACGACGCAGCACGAGCCGCTGGTCCTCGATACCAATGTGATTATCGATGGACGCATCGCCGATCTCTGCGCGACCGGTTTTCTGAGCCGTTCGCTCATCGTCCCGCGATTTGTCCTTGGCGAATTGCAGATGCTGGCGGATTCGCACGACTCGATCAAACGCGAACGGGGACGGCGCGGTCTCGATATCCTCAATGAGCTTCAACGCTCGAAGGACGTCGAGTTAAGTGTTCACGAAGGCAGTGGCGAAGATGGCGAAATCGGCGTCGATGCCCGGCTGGTGCACATGGCCAACGTTTTGCACGCGCGACTTCTCACAAACGACAACGCGCTTTGCCAGGTAGCGCGTTTGCAGCAGGTCCCGGCTTTGAATCTGGCCGAGTTGACGCGCGCGTTGAAACCAACCGTCGCCGCCGGCGACCAACTTGATTTGAATCTCGTGAAAGAAGGCCGGGAACACCATCAAGCTGTCGGTTATCTCCCGGATGGCACAATGATCGTGGTGAATCACGCCCGGCCGTATCTGGGCAAGATCGCGACCGTGGTCGTTTCAAGTGCGCTGCAAACCGCCGCTGGTCGTCTCGTTTTCGCCGAGTTAAAAGACGGTGCTACTCAGGCGCGTTCCGCGTTGACCGGAACGTAAACATTGTCCGACAGAAGCGGGCCTCTCAAATGACGGCAGACGCGTTTCGTAAGATTGCACTCAATTTTCCTGAGGCTCTGGAGTCCGCGCACATGAATCATCCTGATTTTCGAGTGGGCGGTAGAATATTCGCGACCCTCGGTTACCCCGACGAAGATTGGGCGACGATTAAACTGACCCCAAAAGAACAACGAAGCTTTGTGCGCGCTGATCCCGATGTCTTTCGATCTGTTAAAGGCGGTTGGGGACTGCGTGGCAGCACGAACGTGTATCTACCTGCGGGTCGCGAAAAACTTTCGTGGTGCGCCCCGCTCGCTTTCAGAGTGTCGCGAGCAAGCGATGTCGCACGTCTTCTTCGCTTAACCCTTCGATGCGAATGACCTTATCGCGCGATTTGTGACCGCGCTCGAGCACGATATTGCGTTCTGAGACTTTCAATTCTTCGGCCAGAAAACTACGCAGAGCGGCGTTTGCTTTTCCTTCCAACGCCGGGGCGCGCAGCTTGATCTTGATCGCAGCTCCGTGCTCGCCCATCACCTTGTTTTGCCTGGCATTTGGAACAATGTGAAACCGGAGAGTGGAGCGAAGCAATGTCAACCGCCTGAGGCGGGTCGCCATACAATTACAATCCGACCGCGGCGCGGACGCGCGTCATAACGTCGTTGGCGACTTCATTAGCACGGCCGGCGCCGCGAACGAGAACGTTGTCGACGTACAATTTGTCAGCCAGGATTTCTTCGCGACGCTTGCGCATCGGAGAAAAATATTCCCAGAGTTTCTCGAACAATTGTTTCTTAAAATCACCGTAGCCGGCGCCGCCTTTCCGGAATCTTTCGCCCATCACGGCGATCTCGTCCTTCGACCCGACGAGCGAGAAAAGCTGAAAAATTGTCGATGTCGCCGGATCCTTCGGTTCGTCCACCGGCTTTGAATCGGTCACGATACTCATGACGCGTTTCCGCGTTTCTTTTTCGTCGCCAAAGATGTCGATGGTGTTGCCGTAGCTCTTGCTCATTTTCTGGCCGTCGACGCCGGGAACCGTTTCGGTCGCGGCCCGAATGCGCGGCTCGGGCAGTTTGAAGATCTGACCAAACGTCTCATTCATTTTCACCGCGAGGTCGCGTGTGATTTCGATGTGCTGCTTTTGATCTTTACCGACCGGCACAATGTCGCTGTCGTAAATCAAAATGTCGGCGGCCATGAGCACCGGATAGGTGAAGAGTCCGGCCGAAGCAGTCATGCCGTGGGCGAGCTTGTCTTTGTAAGAGTGCGCGCGTTCGAGCAATCCCATCGGCGCCACCGTCGATAAAATCCAAGCGAGCTCGGTTACCTGAGGCACATCGGTTTGCATAAAGAGCGCGCCGCGATCCGGGTCAAAACCGCACGCGAGAAAATCGAGCGCGACGCGCCGGCTGTTCTCGCGCAAGACGTTTGGATCGCGAACGCTGGTGAGCGCGTGATAATTGGCGATGAAATAAAATGCTTCGCCTTCCGCTTGAAGTGCAATCGCCGGCTGGATCATGCCGAAGTAATTGCCGATGTGCAGAACACCGCTCGATTGAATGCCGGAAATGATGCGAGGCATTACCAGACCTTAGCTAGAATTGCGGAGTAGACCCGGCGAAAATTCGCGGATCGCTCCGGCGTTGCAAATATTTGGCGGATCAGCGATCCAAGGCCGCTCGCAATTGCCCGGCGCCGTGAGGCGGCTCAACTCGTCCCTTGAGAATATCCATGGCCGAGACCGGTTTCCGATAGTAGCGATCATTTGCTTCCTTTTGTGTCGCAATCACCGCGCCTTCGACGGACGCGCCCGCGAATAGTCCCTTGCTCCGACTATAAGTGTAAATCGCGGCCTTGGGAGTAACCGCAGCTTGCGCATCGCGCCCGACCGGACCCGCGGCCGCACTGGCATCGACTCCGAGAGTCACATTACCGCCACGCGAAAACGCGCGCACAGCCGCATCGTTATTGAGAACGAAAACGAGATCAGTTGCTTGCGCGCCAGCCTGCAAACCCCAGCCAGCGCCGCCGGTGCCGACGAACGAAGGACCGGACCAGCCATGCTCGGTGCGCGCGACCACTACGCCATGTCCAGCTTGGCCGCTGAAAATGAAACCCGCTTTGACCACGGTCATGATGGCCAGCCCCTTCGCGTTCCGCAGCACATTCCGTGGAATGCTTTTCTCAGGCATGTGACGAAAATCCCTGATGATACCGGCGCATGATCGACCGTCTCCTGGTCGTCGGCGTAGCCGGTGGCGATGAATGCAAGAGAGGCAATAACGATGGCAGTGAATAATTTTTTCATGACGTGTTAAACTTTCGTAAGCGTAACGCCGGACAGCCCTACCTCGCAAGAGTAGATGTCACCAAACCGGGCGGCTGCTGCAACAGAACTGTAGAGATCGGTAAAGCGTGCTTTGTTTAATGACTTTGGAATCCGACACGGAAAACGATGCGACCTTCATGAGCGACGCACTGCGGCTGGCGAAGAAAGCTTACGCGGCCGAGGAAGTTCCGGTTGGCGCGGTCGTCGTTCGAGCGGGACGAATCATCGCGCGCGGTTACAACCAGGTGGAACTTCTCAAGGACGCGACCGCGCATGCCGAGATGCTGGCTTTGACGCAAGCCGAGGCGGCAGTCGGAGATTGGCGTCTGGTCGATTGCGACCTTTACGTGACGAAGGAGCCATGCGTGATGTGCGCCGGCGCCATTGTGCATACGCGAATTCGTCGCGTGATTTTCGGATGCGCCGATGTTCGCGCCGGCGCCGCTGGCAGTGTGATGAATTTGTTGCAAAGCCCCGACCTCAATCACGCCTGCGAGATTACGGCCGGCGTTCTCCAATCCGAGTGCGCTCAGCTTCTACAAAGTTTTTTCAAAACGAAACGCAAACAATTGTAGCCGCTTCGCTGTGCGAAGCGCGGCATTTGTGAAAAAATTCAGGGAATAGCGCCGCCCACAGGGCGGCGGCTACAGTCAAGATCGACATCATAATTTACGGCCACTATTCGTCAATTTCGTCGCGATCACCTTTCGCCGCCTTATGCCCGCGCAATTTGGCCTGGATGAACAGGTCGATCTTGCCATCCATCACTTCCTGAACATTGCTCGTCTCCGCGCCGGTGCGGTGATCCTTCACCATCTGATAAGGCTGAAACACGTATGAGCGAATCTGACTTCCCCACGCGACATCGCCTTTCTCGCCGTACTGCCGGTCTATCTCGGCGCGTTTCTTGTCCTGCTCGATCTCATAAAGTTTCGCTTTTAACATTTTGATCGCGAGCTCGCGATTGCGCCCCTGGCTGCGCTCGGCCTGGCAGGCGACGACGATACCACTCGGTTTGTGCACGATGCGCACGGCGGTTTCCACTTTGTTCACGTTCTGTCCGCCCTTCCCGCCGGCGCGGTAAGTCGCGACCTCCAGATCGGCCGGATTGATTTCGATCGGCGCTGAGTCGGCGATCTCGGGGACAACATCGACGCTGGCGAACGAAGTGTGACGCCGCTTATTCGCGTCGAACGGCGAAATACGCACTAGTCGATGCACCCCGCGCTCAGTGTTGAGATAACCGTAAGCGTATTCGCCGGTCACGAGCAGTGTGACCGATTTAATCCCGACTTCTTCGCCCGTCTGAACATCGACCATTTGCGACTTGAAACCGTTGCGCTCGATCCATCGCTGATACATCCGCAATAGCATATCGGCCCAATCGCATGATTCTGTTCCGCCGGCGCCCGAGTGAATGGTGAGAAACGCGTTTGAGCGGTCGTTCTCTCCAGAAAGAAATTGGCGCAGCTCGAACTCCTCCAGCTTGTGGATTAAGCGATCGTGTTCGGTCGCGACTTCGCGGCCAGCTTGAACACGATGTGTTTCGTCCTGCTCCTCAGTTGCCAGTTGCTGCAGGACTTCGAAGTCGTCGATCTCTCGCTCGAGTTCCAGAAACGGATTGATCAGCGAGCGAAACCGCGAGACTTCCTCGACGTCGGCCTGGGCGCGTTCGCGGTTCGACCAAAAATCCGAAGCGCTCATGCGCGCCTCAAGTTCGCCTAACTTTTCCTGGAGTTTGGGAACGTCAAAGAAACCTCCGCAGCTCGCGCACGCGCGATTTTAAATCTTCAGCGTCGATAGCCGGAAGCTCAGTAGCCATGCGCCAAGATAACGACACGCTTCCGCCGCGCCAGTTTGAATTGAAGCAGGCGGAGTGATTGACCTCAAGCGCAGTCGAAAAAATGGCCGTGAAGAACGACGTTATCGTTCAGCGGATTCCTTTACAATTTCTCGCGGCGTAAGATCAATCGCTCCATCAACCCTGTCTTGGCGTCGGTGTCGGCTTGGCCTTGGAGTTGCCCTCGCTCCCGCGGTGTGGCTTAGGCGTACCCGCGGGCGTATTGTCACGGCGTGGCCACTGGGATTCGGTTTGTATGCCAGTTGAACCAGTCGATCCCGTTTTTATCCGCGTGTGTCTGCCGCGCGGAGTCGGAGTCGGCTTTACTCCGGAACAATTCCTGAGCGCTNNCAATTCCTGAGCGCTTCTTCTCTGGATCCGTAGCATTGACCACCCCTCTGCCGGCAAATCGCCTCGGTAGTCTGGACGAGCTGTCCGTTGATGCAGCACCAACAGGTCCGCCCTTCGGAACAATTCCTGAGCGCTTCTTCTTTAGAACCATAGCATTTACCACCCCTCTGCCGGCAAATCACCGCGGTAGTCTGGATGAGTTCTCCGTTGATACAGCACCAACAGGTCTGTCCTCCGGAACAATTCCTGAGCGCTTCTTCTCTAGACCCGTAGCATTTGCCATCCCTCTCCCGGCAATCCGCCTCGGTGGTCTGGACGACTTTTCCGTTGATGCAGCACCAACAGAGGTGGGTACAATTCTTGAGCGCTTCTTCTTTCGAGCCGTAGCATTGGCCACCTCTCTCGCGGCAATCCGCCCAGTTGGTCTGGACGACCTGTCCGTCGATGCAGCACCAGCATTGTTTACAATACCGGAGCGCTTCTTCTTTCGAGCTGTAGCATTGACCACCCCGTTCTCGGCAATCCGCCTCGGTGGTTTGGACGACCTCTCCGTTGATACAGCACCAGCAAATCTCTTTACAATGCCTGAGCGCTTCTTCTTTCGAAGTGTAGCATTGACCACCCCTCTCGCGGCAATCCGCCTCGGTCGTCTGGACGAGCTGTCCGTTTATGCAGCACCAACAGACCTCTTTGCAATGCTTGAGCGCTTCTTCTTTCGAACTGTAGCATTGACTACCCTTCTCCCGGCAAATCGCCTCGGTGGTCTGGACGACCTGTCCGTCGATGCAGCACCAACACTGAGAAGGAGGTGGTGGTGGTGGCGGAGGCGTGCAACCACATTCAAGCTGACAGGGAAGCGGCCACCACCAGCAATGCGGTGGCTGTGGCGGAAACGGAGGGCGCTTGCCGCGGGGAAGGCCGTGCCATTTGTAACAACAACAGCCGGTCTCCCACCACCAACCGCCGCCTTGTTGAATCCATACCCATTGACAACAAACATACGACCATTGGCCTCCATCGACTGGCAGCGGTGTAAGTAAGAAGGCGTGCTTCTGGCCATTGGTCGTGATTCCTTCGCCAATGATGAGGCAGGAATCGCTAATCGTCCTGGCCACCGCCAGGATCTTGAAGTCGCTCTGGGAAAGATCGCACAGCGTGTTGAGATCAAACATCTGGCCGTTGGTGTAAAGGAACGCGCGCTCGGAGTTGTCACTCGCGGTCGAGGATCCGACAATCATTCCGGCTGCGTTGTGAGCCTGTCCGGCGACGCCGTTGGCCGTGCTCGTAGCTCCACCGAGCGTTCCCAAATCGGTAACGCTGTAGCTTAATTGCGCCTCCGCTTGGCCCACTGCGGCGCAAAGGAAAATTATTGCTGCGAAACTGGCGGTGGTGATCGCTTTCATAGGGAATGGCCGGGTTGCAATCCCGGTTTATTGAAGAAACAGAAAGTAGTAAAGACTTTTATTCTGAGCTAAAAGTCTCGCGCACACCGGGCTAAGAATCGTTCCCTCTACAACTATCGGCGCGTTGAGCCGCTCGTTTTCGGTTTCGCGGTACGCGTGGGCTCGAGGCGGAAAATAGTCTCGCCTTCTTTCATCAAATCGAGACGGTCGCGCGCGATCGTTTCCAGATAGGTGGCGTCGGTCTTGAGCAAATTGACTTCGCGAGTTTGGTGCGAGAGCAAAGTTTTTTGCTCGTTCACTTGCGCTTGCAAATTGTCGATTTCCGCCCGGCCCTGGCTCATTCGCTTATACGGCGGAACAAACAGACTCACGATCACGAGCCAGCCCGCGACGAAGAGCAAGACGCGGAGGACGCGGTTGAGCCGCTGCCAAACGGTGGCGTCGCGCCGCGCACGGAAATCGCCGTAAGTCTGATCCACTACGGCACGATAACGTGCCGCCGCGCGTTGTCATCAAATTCGTTGCATTGGAGGGACGGGCTCCGTCCCGTCCTTTATGAAGGTAGACGCCACGGAGGGCGTCCCTCCAGGCTCAGTCGCCGTAACTCGCGTTGTCACCAAGTTCTTCCGCAATTCGAAGAAGCTGATTGTACTTGGCGACGCGATCGCTTCGGCAGAGCGAGCCGGTTTTAATTTGGCCGGCGTTGGTCGCGACCGCGATGTCGGCAATGGTGGTGTCTTCGGTTTCGCCCGAGCGATGACTGATCACCGCGGTGTAATTATTTTTCTTCGCCAGGTCGATCGCTGCCAGCGTTTCAGTGAGTGTGCCGATCTGATTCACTTTTATGAGAATCGAATTGGCCACGTGTTCGTCGATTCCTTTCTGCAAGAACTTCACGTTGGTGACAAAAAGATCGTCGCCGACCAACTGGATTTTATTGCCGAGGCGTGCGGTCAATATTTTCCAGCCGTCCCAATCATTCTCCGCGCAACCGTCCTCGATCAAGATGATCGGGAAACGCGCGCAAAGATCCACATAGTAATCCACCAGCTCGGCCGCTGATTTTTTCGAGCCATCCGATTTTTTGAAAACGTAAGCATTTTGATCTTTGTCGTAGAATTCGGAGGAAGCCGGATCGAGCGCGATGAAAATTTGTTCGCCAAGTTTGTAACCAGCTTTCTTCACTGCCGCTGCAATGGATTCGAGCGCATCGTTTGCGGATTTCAATTGCGGAGCGAAGCCGCCTTCATCGCCGACGTTGGTGGAAAGCCCTCGATCTTTCAAAACCGACTTGAGCGCGTGAAAAACTTCCGCGCCGTAGCGCAGCGCTTCCGCGAAAGTCGGCGCGCCTTTTGGCATGATCATGAATTCCTGAAAATCGATCGGCGCATCGGAGTGGGCGCCGGCGTTCAGGATGTTCATCATCGGCACGGGCAGAACCTTGGCATCCGCGCCGCCGAGATAACGAAATAGAGAAAGTTTTTCCGCGGCGGCGGCCGCATGCGCAACGGCAAGGGAAACGCCCAGCAGCGCATTCGCACCCAGATTCTTTTTGTTCGAGGTGCCGTCGAGCTCGATCATCTGGTGGTCGATCTTGGCCTGGTCCCGCGCGTCCCAGCCTTTGAGCGCCGACGCGATTGTTCCGTTCACATTGGAAACAGCCTTGAGCACGCCTTTCCCGCCGTAACGCTTTTTGTCGCCGTCCCGCAATTCCCACGCTTCGTGCTCGCCGGTGCTGGCGCCGCTCGGAACCGCGGCGCGTCCAATCGCGCCGCCTTCCAATCGCACATCTACTTCAATGGTCGGATTGCCGCGCGAATCGAGAATCTCGCGCCCATGGATTTGCTGAATGGAAGTCTTGGCCATGATTTCTGATGCTCCGTTGTAGAGGCGTTCGCCGCGGCGAACGCCTGTTTTGCTCGAATGCTCTTACGGCGCTCCAGTCGTAAGTATCGCCACTTTTTCGAGAATCGGTGCAACTGTCGGGTCGGTCTTGATCATACTGGCGCGCAGTGCCGCCCGAAATTCCTGAATCGCCTTATTTCGTTTTTCCAACGCGGCTTTCACGTCGGGATCTTCCGCGGCCTTCTGCTCGGCCGCTCGCAGCTTTAGCTGGTCTTCAGTCGACAACTTGTTGACCCTCTCATCTCGTTCCCGCAAGTCTCGCCGCACGTCGCTGCCGTCCAGGGTCTGCGCGAAAGCAAAAGGGTTAATTTGAATAAGGGCGAACAGAACAAGCGATAAAACAAAGGCATTGAGTCTCATGTCTGAAGAATACCACAACTGGGTAAACATCGGAAACTGCGACGCTACGTTGTATTGCGTTGGTGATGAAGCGTTGGATCGACAGCTTGCACCATTACGCCAACATCGAGACCGCCGCCCAGAAACGCGTCTATTTTAGCAGCAACTTCGCGCGGCTCTTTGAGAACGTCATGATACTCCACGGGAAGAAATAAAAACGTAGGTTGCGCACCGAGCCATTCCTCAACCTGCGCGAACTGACTCGTATAGATTTTCGCAAGCATTGCTTCATCGGCGCTTGGTTTTCCCTGCCGCTTCAGCATCGCGCGCTGACTCGCGAGAATCTCTTCCATTGGCCGCTTCATTAGAATTACGCGGTACTGATACGTCCCGTTTGTCGGAAGTTCGCGCAGAAGAACGTGAATAATTTTCACCGCCCGGCCTCGGGCTTGATCGAGCCAGCCTCGATCCGTTCGCAATCGTTTCACCGGTTCGAATTCGAAATAGCCGCGTGGATTGCTTTCATCAGCCTGGCGCAGATCGTCCGTTAACGCCGGTAATCCGCCCGCGCTCAGCATCTGCATCATCAGCGAAGTGCCGGAGCGCGGCAGTCCGCTCACTATGGTGATGAAATCAAGCATTCTTTAAACTCCGTGACGAAATGATGGGACCGTGCGACCTAGTTTTCTTCGTAATTCTCGCGCGCGAAGCAGATGATGCCGCGCTTTGTCACGATCCGGGAGAATCCGCCGATAAATTCGGGCGAGACAGCGGTGTGGATATGGCTCGTTTGGCGCCAACTCGGCGGCGACCCCAAAAGCACGAATGGCCCAATTGATCTGCTGGGTACGGATCAGACTCAGGCCGAGGTTCACATGTGTCTGCGCGCGATCGTGCTGCAGCGAAGCGGCCCGCATGTGTTCGTAAACGGCATCCTCGTACCGGCCGAGATGGCGCAGGGCTACACCAAGAGAGTCGTGTGCACCGGCTGAATCCGGGTCGATTTCCAGGATGCGCCGGCAGGTGTCGGCTGCCGCCTCCCATTGACCCTGTCGAATGGAGGTCATCGCGACCTCCAGGTGGACCAATGGCATATGCGCCTCAGCCTCCTTAACCCTGGAGAGAATCGCGTTCGCGCTTTCCACATTGCCTTTCATGAGTTCGACCTGGGCAAATAACAATTGTCCCAGCGCATAATGCGGAGCCGATTTCACAACCTCGGCGATAATCTCAGCCGCTTCGTCCACTCGATTAATGGCAAGGAGACACATCACCTGGCGGCAAGAATAACTGGGATTAGTCGCTTGCTGCGCGGTAAGCCGAGTCAGGATGGACAGTGCCTCCTCGAAACGAGCAGTGGAAAAATACACCTGTGCCAGGTGGCTTTCGCGTTCCTCGACGCACTTTGCCACAAGCTTGGCCGCGTCTCCGTCGGGCGCGTCAATGTAACCGAGCTCGGCTAGTTGCTGGAGCGTCTGCTGCGCCGCCCACGGATCTTTTTCCTCAATCGGCGCATCTCGATGCACCCCGTCTCGAGGATGAGGTTCTTCCAACGATGCGATGTAATCAATCTTAAGCGGACTTTGTGTTACCTGTTCCAGAACAGAACCATCCATGTCCCGCGGCACTGGTAGGCCGAGCAGAGCCAGAATCGTTGGCGCGACATCGAGCAGGGACGCACCGTGGATGAGTTGATCCTTTTTTATTCCGGGACCATGAGCCACGAAAATTCCGTTCGGCCGATGCCACGCGAGCGGGTCCTGGGTTACGCCCGGCTCACGCTCGCCGGAGAGATGACCGCGGTTCGCGAGTGGGCGCGCTTCGCCATGATAGAAGCCGTGATCGGAGAGAAGAATAATTATGCAATCCTCGCCTGCCAATTCCATCCAGCGGCCTAGCATGAGATCATGATAACGATAGGTGCTTTCCATCACGTGCCGAAAGACCTTGAAATCCTCATCGGAGACATGTCTCATCTGCGGCGGCTCGAACTGGGCAAAGCCATGGCCGACGTGGTCGATCATGTCATAGTAAACTGCGAGAAAATCCCATTCTTCCGCTTCCGCGAGATAGGTAGCGGCATTGTGAACGGAAGCGCATTGCGCATAAACCCGCGCCAGAGCCTGGAGACGCGGATCGTCGTCGACCGGCAATTTCTCCAAGAAAAACGGCAACATCTGCGCTGGTGTTAAAGTCGAGGCCTGAAGGCGAAGCTTTTCCATGACCTCGGTCAGGTCACGCGGATGGAATGCGCTTTCGTCGACAGGCGCAGTGTGTAGAGCGGCTTCCGAATAACGGTTGGAGACGATCGCGCCCGCGACTGGCTCGGCCGGATGCGAGGCAAACCAATTCACCACAACGCTGCGGCGATCGTGCTGGCTAAGCAGATTCCAAAGCGCCTTTACTTTGCGCGAGTGACTAGTGACCGGACGAACTCCTTTTCCATCTGGGGTGGGCTCGACGAATCCGAGGATGCCGTGTTTGTCTCCGCGTTTTCCCGTGGCGATAGAATTCCACAACATGGGCGATAGAATCGGGCGCAGCGTGGAGATCTGCCCGCTCGTTCCCTCCTCAATTAATCGGAGAAGATTGGGCATTTTGCCGGCGTCGAGCAATGGACGAAGCAATGGCCAATCTGCGGCATCCCAACCGATGAGCAATACACGTTTGGTCAGTGCGCGAGTCATAAAAAACAAGCCCCCGCTCCAGAACGAAGCGGGGGCTTGAATTAAGAACGGTTAGTTAGCGGAGGCAACTTACTAGGAGCGGCGGCGCTTGGCGACCACACCTAAAACGCCGACGGCGCCGAGAGCCAACATTGCCATCGTCCCTGGTTCCGGGACTGCGCCCGCTGTGATCGCGACTCCAGGTGTGCTCTCATAGGCCGCACCCGTGAAATCGATGATCCCCGCGTTTATATTCAAAAAGACCCATCCGTAATGGATGCCATCGGCTGCGGTAAACTGGAAGCCGGCATAGGCATTGGTTCCCGGGGGAACCTCAACAGCGAATCCACCGTAGAGAGTTCCGCCGTAATTTGAGCCCAAGCACACTTGGGCGGAAGTTTGAAAAGTGCTGGCCGGCCCAATCGAGGTCCCGAAGCTCAAAGCATCCGCGTAATTGATGAATGGTCCGACATATCCCACTACACCATTGCCTGCCGGCACCGGATAAAAATTCAGCTGCCAATTGACGTGCGTTCCGCTATTCGGATAACGATTTTGGAATCCGAAATCGACGATGCCATCAAGATTCACGTCCCAGTTCTCCGTGGTGGTTGCACCACCCGGGGTGTTGGACAGATCCGGTGGCGGAGCAACGCTTACAACTGCCGCATAAGCCGAAGAACCACTCGCAATAGCGAGGGCCCCGAGCAATCCACTAGAGGTCTTTTTCAAGGACTTTGGCTGCTTCATGAGTGCGTTTGTATCAAGCCATATAGAAACCACAAGGAAAAAACAACAAAATTGATACTCTTTTTGAGCTGCCGTTTCCGGCAGCGATTCAGCCAATACTCCTGCCGCACAAGAACTTACTGCGGCATGGGTTTCCCGCCCTTTTTGCGATGTAAAGAGGGATCAATCACTTTCGCCATCTTGGCGGAATTAGGGAGCCGGTCGGCGCCGAGAAACTCTACCAGACGCGAAACCTCCGGTCCCGGATTCTGAATGAGCGTCGGATAATCGATCTCGATGAATTCCATGTGCGGCACCGACTTGAGCCAATGGCGGATTTCGTTGCGATGCATGGTCAATCCGCGTTGAAGTTGTTCATTATCGAGTTCGGCGCCTTTCGTGGCCAGGCGGCTTATCATAGTGCGCTGCGAAACCGCTACTTCTTCGATGGGACGAGTCATGAAGATCACCTTATAATTGTGCTTCAGCGGCATCTGTTGCAGCAACATCGAGATGCATTTAATTGCGCGGCCATCGAGCCCTTCAGTATCGAGGACCTCCGGCTTTTTCCCGATCTGTTTGATCAGTTCCCACTCATAATAACCTTTCGGATTGTCCATGTCGGCGACGCGTTCGCCGTCGATCAGCAATTTTGCGCCACCGGCTTCGAGCATTTGCATCATGAGCGAAGTGCCGGAACGGGGCAGACCTGAGACCAATGTAAAATTTTTTCCAGATTTCTTCTCATCCGGCTTGGGATCGGGACGTTCGCGCAATAGTATCTTCAATCGCTCTTCGCGTTTTGGAATTTCCGGAAGATCGAAGAGCTTTTCGAATCGATCCGTCTTCGCCTTTTTCGCACGCGGGCGGCTTCGAGTAATCTTTTCCGTTTCCTGGCGATGGAATTTGGCCTTTTCAGCATCGCCCCCATTGTTCCGATGCAACGTTGCCAGATAGCGATGGGCGTTGACCATGTTTGGTTGAAAACGGAGCGCAGTTTCAAAGGCCAGGATCGCGCGCTCCGATTCGCCGGAGCGGGCCATGGCGACGCCGAGGTTGAAATGTGCGAGCGGCAAACGGTGCAACAAGCTAACCGCCCGCAGCGCCGTATCGACGGTTTCCTGGTTCAATCCCTGTCGCCGATAAACTGAGGAGAGTCCCTGGAGCGCGAGTGCATTGTCTTCATCCAGAGAAACTGCTTTTTCGTAGGCCGACTTTGCTTTTTCCCATTGGAGCAGGCGCGCGTACACCTCGCCAATTTGGGTGTAAACACCCGGGATCCACGGATTCATTGCCTCGGCCGCGAGCAGGGCCTGCAATCCACCGCCGAAATCGCCGCGAGCGAGTTTTATTTTTGCCAGAAGAAGCGTTGCCGTCGCGTTGCCCGGTCCCGAATCGTCGTACGTAGCCGAGAGCAATCGTTCCGCCTGCTGCAAATATCCATTCTGAAAATAACACGCCGCAAGCTGGTAAAGAAAACGATCTTCCCAAGGCCGTCTTCGCGCGATTTCTTCCAGCAGCGGCAAGGCGCGGTCAGGCTGATTCTTCCATAAATACGTGCGCGAGATATTGTATTTGGCCTCGATATCGGCGGACTCCTCCTGCTTTCCCTTGTCTGCATCCGGATCTTCGATGTAGCCAAGGGCGGCGAACTGTTGCATCAGCTCCTGCGCCTGATCGGGGCCCATTTCCTTTCCTTCTTCGTGCATCCCGCATTCGCCCGTTTTTTTCTCCCAGCTTTCGATCGTCTTGACTTGCGGGGGCGTTTCAAAGACTTCGAGTAGCGGGCGCCCGTCCATATCTTGGCCGATGGGCAAATCGAATACCGTGAGAACGGTCGGCCCGATGTCGATCAAGCTCGCGCCGTAAATGCGCTCGTCGCGTTTGATGCCCGGTCCGGCCATGACAAAGATTCCATATTGCCGATGCCAGATTGCCGGACCGGCCGGTTCGCGCGGCGTTCCGCGAGGTCGCTGCGAACCGGATTCGAATCCGTGATCGGAGCAGAGGATGATTGTCGTTTCGGGGCCGGCCAGTTGGAGCAAGCGCTCCAACATCATATCGTGAAAACGATAGGCGCCTTTAACAACGTCTTTATACATTTCGAAGTCTTCCTCCGAAATCCATTCCAGCCGTGGCGGGTGATAGGCCATGAAGGCATGAGAAAAATGATCGACCGCATCGTAGTACACGGCGGTAAAATCCCATGGCTCCGTTTCCATCAACGCCGTAGCCACCGCGTGAATCGAGGCAGCGTCGCTCAGAACCTTGGCGAACGGTGTGAGGCGGCGGTCAGTTTGTTGATCGATTTTCGCCGCGTTCGGAATGAAAGGCAGGATATGAGCCTCGGCCAGTTCGCTTGGAAAAACCTTGAACCGCGCCAGGAACGCGGCCTTGTCGGCCGGATGGATCGTGCCGGGAGGAATAAGCCAGCCACGCTCGGGATCGAACTTTACTCCGCCGAAAGCATTGGTCACGACCGTGCCGTTGATCGGCTCGGCCGGATGACTTGCCCACCAGCCGACTACGTTGCTGCGCAAACCAGATTGCGTGAGAATGTTCCAGAGCGCTTTGCATCTGCGGGACGTGCTGGTGTAAGGCCGCGCCCCGCCATTTTTCGGGTCGGGCTCGATGAATCCGTGGATGCCGTGCTTATCGGCGAACTTCCCGGTCGCGACCGAATTCCAAAGCATCGGGGAAAGGATAGGCTGGAGCGTGGCCAGATTACCCATCACTCCTCGATTGATCAGGCCGTCGAGTGTCGGCATCAGTCCTTCTTCGAGCAGAGGGGTGATGACTTCCCAATCGGCTGCATCCCAACCGATTAAAAGGACCTTGCGCTTGCGGTTTGCTTCAACCATTCCCAGAAGAATTAGCAGAAATCACGCTCGTGACAAAACTGGGTAGCGAGGCGGCGCCAAAAACAAAACACGCGGAGAAACTCTCCGCGTGTTTTTAAGAAAAATATCTTTGGAAATGCAGCTTAGGCTGCGGCCTTACCCCGGCTCCGGCGCCAAATCAGAAGACCAGCCGCACCGACAGCAAGCAAGCCAAGCGAAGCTGGTTCCGGAACCGCCGTAGTTTGGCCGGCCGTAATCGCGGTGCCGACATCGCCCCAGGCGTAGTCAACTACAGTGAAACCATTCCCTGGCGCGCCATTCATCGTTACTCTGGCCCAGCCGTATTCGATACCGCTGCCGCCATTAAACCTGAACCCGATGAAATCAGTTCCCGCTGCGAGAAACTTACTATGCGCAAAACCACCGCCATATGCCAGGGTGGCAAAGAAGTTGGAATTCATCGACGCGAAGGGGCGAGCAGCGATACTCGCACCGGCAGCCAGATTCGATGGATACCGGAAAGCTCCGGCCGCAGTGCCTGCAAACATATTGGACACAGCCGCTCCTTGAATCCTGAAAAGGGCGTCTCCGCCGGGGCCGCTAGACCCCGTAAGGATGTTCACAAATCTAATAACAGCGGCATTGTCCAACGAGAAGGTATGGGCGACACTTTCGCCGGTCGGAACAGAGACATTTAAAACGCCCGAATAATGAATAGCGGCCTCAGCCGAATTTGCGCCGGCAATTGCAGTCGCTGCACCTGCGGTGGCGTATGCGGCCCAGCGCGAATTACTCAATGAAGTCAATCTATTGCGGCGGAGCTTTTGCGTCTTCATGCGCAGCTTTTGTATCAAGCCGGCCAAAAACTACAAGAAAAAAACAAGGATTTTGCATTTTTTTCAGAATCGGTCTATTCGGCTGAAATTCAGCCCATATTCCCGCTGCCCAAGATTTACTGCGGCGTGGGTTCCCCGCCATCAGCGCCAAAGTGTAGAGGCAGCTGTGTCAGTCGCAACTGTTTGAGTTGTTGCTCCGAAAGTTTTGGGGGCCGCTACACCGGACTGCGATTATTACTAAGCCACTTTCGCGCGCCGCTTGCGCCAGAGAAGAAGGCCAGTCGCACCGACAGCAAGCAATCCGAGCGAAGCTGGCTCCGGAACCGCCGTAGTTTGGCCGGCCGTAATCGCGGTGCCGACATCGCCCCAGGCGTAGTCAACTACAGTGAAACCATTCCCTGACGCGCCATCCATCGTTACTCTCGCCCAGCCGTATTCGATACCGCTGCCGCCATTAAATCTGAATCCGATGAAACCAGTTCCCGCCGAGAGAAATTTGCTGTGTACAAAACCGTTGCCATAAGCCAGGGTGGCAAAGAAGTTGGCATTCATCGACGCGAAGGGGCCTGCAGCGATATTCGCACCGGCAGCCAGATTCGATGGATACCGGAAATTTCCGGTTGCACTGCCTACGAACATGTTGGACACCGCCGCACCCTCAATCCGGAAAAGGGCGATTCCTCTGGAGCTGGTCGTAAAGATGTTCGCAAATCTGATCTGAGCGCCATTATCCAACGCGAAGTTATCAGGGGTACCTTCGCCCGTAGGCACCGGTACATTTAAAACGCCCGAATAATG
>PMTM01000011.1 GCA_003167365.1 Spartobacteria bacterium
CGATCGACCGGGCCGCCGAGGCGATTGACATAGAACGTCCAATCCGCATTGGCAGCGCGGCGGACGTTGCCGGCTAGATCGCCGTCGCGGATTTCAACTTTAGAATAATCGCGTGCCTGATCGGGATAGCCGACCTTGATCTTATAAGTGTCGAGCTTCTTCAACGCTTCGGATTTTGTCGCGGCGCCCATCCAATCCAACGCCTCGATCCGCGCGTGCATCGCCACCTTCAAGTTCGCGACGAGTTCTTCGATCTTCGCTTTCGCCTCGGNNCCGCCCAACCTAGATTGCCGAAACGATCGTAACGATCTCCGGCGCCGTAGTCGCCGCCGCTGACGGCGTGCACTCCGCGCTTCCAGCGAACTTGCTGCTCGGCCTGACCGGAAAGTGTTTTGTTGCGCATTTCAAAGAGCGCATCGGTGAACGCCTTCGAAAGGTACGGCGCGGCGTGATCGGCGATGTTGAACGCTTGCCACGCTTGAAGAGTTTCGATCGGCGTCTCCGCGAACACCGAAGCGAGTTTCGGAAACGCTGATTTCTCGGCGACGACCAGCCGATCGACCTTGTCGAGGCCGGCTTGTGAAAGGAAGGGCCGCCACGCGAAGTTCGGCGCCAGTGCTTCGAGCTCCGCGATCGACATTGGATTGTAAATTGCGATCGGGTCGCGCTGCTGCGCTTTTGTCCAACTGGCCTCAGCAATGCGCGTCTCGAAATTCACAATCTCGCCGGCGCGCTTGTCGGCATCGGGCCAATCAACCAGATGGAGTAACTTCGCGACGTAAGCTTGGTATTTCCCTTTCTGGGCCGCGAAATCTGGCTTCAGATAATAATCGCGATCGGGAAGGCCGATTCCTGATTGGCCAAGATAGACCGCGTAGCGGCTTGGATCCTTCAAATCGACATCGATGAATATCCCGAAGATCCCGCCCTCGAAATCGGAATTCTGCCGNNGAGATTTTCTCGCGTTTTCGCCGATTGAATCTCCGCGAGCTTCTCCTTCAACGGAGACGCGCCCGCCTTCTCGATCTTGCCTTCGTCCATGAAGGATTTGTAGAAGGCGCCAACCTTGCCCTCGATTGTCGGCGGGTTGTGGCCGGTTTTCTTGGCCGCTTCTTCGATCAGCGCGCGCAGGCGTTTTTCCGTCGCGTCCGTCATCGCAAGACGCAAACTGTAGGCCGCCTTGTCGGCGGGAATTTGCACATGATCGAGCCACGCGCCGTTGGCGTAGCGAAAGAAATCGTCGCCCGGTTTTGTTTTCATATCGGCGCCGGAGCCGTCGAAACCCCATTTGCCGTATTGCGGAGCGTTCGCGGTCTTCTTTGTTTCAGCATTTGCGGCGATGCCAAAAATTGCAACGAACAGGAAAACGAAAGGAGTGTAGATCGGTTTCATTGCCGAGAGATTAGCGTAGTCGAAAATAGAGGAGCAAACAGATTTAACGCTCAACGCCGCAGCAAATTACTTTATTCGATCATCGGCTTAGGCAGAGAGGCGTGACCTTGCCAAGACAGATGCGCGCGAGTCAAGAATCGACTAAATTGCGGGCGACATGTCGAAATATCTAGTCGTCAGCACGAGCGGAAATCCTGAAAGCAACAGCCGGATCATGGGGTGTGTTGCTTTTGCCCATTTACAAAAGGCGAAGGTCGATTGCGATTGGATCGACACCAGTGAGCTCGACCTGCCGCTGTGCGACGGTGATAAATGTTACGCGAATGCGGCGGCGCAGAAACTGAAGAAGACGATCGAGGCGGCGGACGGCATCATCATCGCGGCGCCGGTATATAATTTTGATGTGAGCGCTGCGGCCAAGAACATGATCGAGCTGACGGGCAAAGCGTGGGAAGACAAGGTGATCGGGTTTCTTTGCGCGGCGGGCGGCACGAGCAGCTACATGTCGGTCATGGCCTACGCGAACAGTCTGATGCTCGATTTTCGATGCGTGGTCATTCCGCGCTTCGTTTTTGCGACGGGCGACGCGTTCGATGACGACAAGCTTGCGGACAAAAAGATCGAGGAGCGGATCAAACAAGTCGCCGACGAGTTGGTTCGATTCACAAAGGCATTGCGCGGCTGATCCACAAGGTGCTCGTCTTCATCGCGCGTTGCATTCGTTTCAAACACGGACGCGATTCCGTTCGAGCTAATCGTGGCTATTTGAGCGCGGCGTGAAATGTGACGTCGAGCTTTGTTTCTTTTTCGCCTTCGCTCGCTTTTGCTGTGCCGGTCAAACCTTTGCTCGTCGGATTATCGATCTTGAGCTCGAAAATTCCTGAGACGCTCGCCTGCCGTCCGTTCATGTGCACGTCCGAGCGGAACACGTTTCCATCCTTATCCAGGCAGAACATCATTCCACTCCATTTCGAGCCGTCTCGCATCATGTCGAACTCGCTCGTCCATTTCTCGGTCGGAAGTTTCTTGTCGGTGATGAGCAGGATCACCGGCTTACGTTCGTCCTTTTGATCGATAAACGCGGAAGCAAATTTCAATTCCGCGGTCGCGCCTTCGTAGGTGAGCGATCCTTTGGCCGAGCCGCTCGGCATATCGGCGCCGGCGTAGGCAAAGCCGGTAATCGAAAGCGCGCCGAACATAAATTGGAGAAAGGCTTTCATGGCCGCCAGCGTATCCCGTCGGTCGTCTNNCTTTAGTTCGCGCCGATTAATCTGATACGCTCGGCGCGATGAACGAATCGAAGGCGCGCATTTGGAAAAAGATCGGCTGCTTTTACGGGCTGACCATGATCTTCAGCGGTCTGTTCGACGCATTTGTTATCCACGCGGGCAAGATGGATGTGGGCGGNNCTGATTTACGTTACTGGCTCGATGTGGAGTCCGGCGTTTGCGGCATTCGCAACGAAGAGGATTTTTGGAGAGAGCGTGCGCGAACTTCCGTGGAAGTGGGGGAGCGCGCGTAACGCGTGGCTTGGCTATCTGATTCCGATCGCCTACGCGTTGCCGGTTTACATTATTGTTTGGATCACCGGTCTGGGTGCGTTCAACCTGTCGATCTTACCGAAGATCGCGCAAGACTTCGGTTGGCTGAATTTTCCGGCGGGTCTGACGCTCACACTGTTTATTTTGTTAACGGCAACGCTCGGAATGGTCGGGAAGACATCGCGTGCGCTCGGTGAAGAGATCGGGTGGCGCGGTTTTCTCGTGCCGGAGTTATCGAAAGTGGTCGGATTCTCGGGAGTAGGAATCATCAGCGGATTGATGTGGGCGGCTTACCATTTCCCAGTTCTTATTTTTGCCGATTACAACGCCGGGACTTCTGCCTGGTACGGGCTGAGCTGTTTCACCGTCATGGTGGTGGCGGACAGTTTTATTCTGGCCTGGCTGACGTTGCGTTCGCGCAGTCTTTGGCCAGCCGCAATTCTTCACGGCAGCCACAATCTGTTCATTCAATCGATTTTCACGCCTCTGACGCGAGATACCGGCCCGACGAAATATATCATCGACGAATTCGGAATTGGCCTCGTAATCACAATCACGATCGGTGCGATCGTCGTCTGGGGAAAAAGAGCCGAAGTTTACGCGAAAGCGTAGCGACTGGCGTCAGTCGTCGATCGGTTCGAAGCCGGCAAACATGTCATCGGCTTCGGCCAGAGTTTTAAGCGGCACGCAATCGCAGACGGCGAAAAACTTGTCCCACATCGCGAGGACGTTTGGATTTTTGTGCGCCGCGTCGATCGCCTCGCGCGATTTCCATTCCGACACTTCGATGATGGTACCGTCCTTCGCGCGCATCATCGTCGGCACGCGATCCGTCACGAGTCCTTCTTTACGCAAAGTCGGGACACGGGTGCGCACTAATTCCAGAATCTCCCGCTCTTTTCCCGGCTTCGGTCGATAAGCCACAATCACAATGACGCCGCTCATCTTAGATCTTCGCTTTTTTTGGCTCGGGAAGTTGTTGCGCGCGAGCGGTGGCGCGTTGGGCGTCAGCTGCGCGCCCAAGGGCGGCGTATTCCTGCGCGAGATATTGCCAGGGAAGACGTGTCCCGGGCATGATTTGTGTGGCTCTTTCGAATGCTTTCACGGCATCGGCGTGATGGCCCTGCTTTTGATACGCTAAACCGAGATGTAACCAAACTGGGCCGTAATTTGAATTCAAGCTCGCGCCTTTTCGCAGATAACTGATCCCGGCATCAACTTGTCCGACTGTCATCAGACAAAAACCCAACTGAGATTGCACCAGAAAATCCTTCGGCCTAAATCTCGCAGCGCGTTGCAAGGGCGGGATCGCATCCGGAATGCGCTTCAAGTTAATATAGCTATAACCAACAGCAGCGAGTAGAGGTCCGCTATCGGGACTCAATTCCGCTGCACGTTTCAAAGCGGCGAGAGTTTCCGCCGTATGGTGAAGCGTCTTTTCCGCGCGCGCCAATTGAATCCATCCGTCGGCGGAAGCGGGGCTGGCCACGGTGGCGCGCTTCGCATAATCGATCGCTTCCTGGTTGTGGCCAATTTTTTCCGCGCATGCGCTTAATAATAACCAGCCGATTCCTGCCTTGGGTTGCAATTGAACTGATTTCTGTAGAAGCGGCATCGCTGCGGCAAAATGGTGTTGAACAATCTCCAGGAGGCCAAGCTCGAAATAGGTGAGAGCAAATTTCGGCTGAATGGCGATGGCTTTGCGAAATGCAGCCGATGCTTCCGCGTATTGATGAAGGCCAATTGAGAACGCTCCTTGGAGGCAAAGCGCGGCTGCACTGCGCGGATAGCGCGCCGTCAACTTGCGTGACAAGTCCACGGCGCGCGGAAGATTCCGGGACCTTAGAGCGGTCGCAATTTCAACGACTAGTGGATCGCGTAGCGCCGGATCTTGTTGTTGCAGCGCGCGCTCAACAGGGGATTTAATTAGCTTTTCCGGCGGCGGTAGTTTGCTGAGCAAGTTGTCGATTGACGGGTCTTGAGCGGTCGCGGTTGAGATGCCGAACGCTGCGATTAAAAGGACGGCCAAATCGGATGCGATCCGAGGGAACAATTTCATGCCATGGTTGTAAATAAGGGCGATACAAATTCCAAGAAGAAATCTTTTTGAAGACTTGCCGAGATTCGCGAGGGCTGCTAGAGCGAGGGCATGCTTTCAAAAATGATTTCCTCCAGATTGTTTATAATCCTGACATTAACCATTGGATGGATCGGACCGAAGCTCGAAGCAGCCACCGCTTGCGTTTGGAAAGTATCAGACACAAATGGACGAACACTCTATCTCGGCGGCTCGATGCATACCTTGAGGGGTATCGATTATCCATTGCCGTCCGCATACAATCGCGCATTCGACGCTTCAACTCGCGTCGCATTTGAAACTGATATCCAAGCCAGCAGGGACATGTCGGCAACAATCACCAAGGCTGGTCAATATCCCACAGGAGACAATTTGAAAAATCATGTCGATCCGCGTACTTATGATTATTTGCGCCGCGTTTTTGCCATTTTAAAAGTGCCGGAAGAACAATTCGCGAAATTGCGGCCCTGGTATCTCGCGCTCCGGCTGCACCTCACCGGCGCCCGCGGGTTTTCGTCCAGCTTTGGAGTGGAAAGTTTTTTGGTCAGGCGCGCTTTGGCCAATTCCAAACCAGTGTCTGGTCTGGAGTCATTACGTGAGCATATGGAGGTTTATTCAGGACTGAGCGATCGCCAGAGTGAGGCCGTTCTTCTCCTTACTTTTATTCCGGACAGGCAAACCGGCGGTGCGGACTTGATCGCGGCGTGGCGCCATGGTGATGCCGATATCTTAGCGCGCGCGACGCGTGAGGCATATCGCGATTTCCCGACCATGGGTGAACGCTTGCTGGGTGCCCGCAATCGAGCGTGGATCCCAAAGATCGAGGGTTACTTGCAAAGCGGCCAAACCTATTTTGTAGTTGCGGGAGCCGCGCATATGGGGGGATCAGATGGGGTTTTGGCTCTGCTCCGGAATCGCGGTTACAAGATCGAGCAACTCTGATTGCGGATTCGAGTTGGCAAGAAAAGCTGAAGGAAGAGATGAAGAGTTGGATCGGTACTTCGGGATTTCAGTACGCGGAGTGGAAGGGGAAATTTTACCCGGAGGATTTGCCGGCGGCGAAAATGCTTCCGTTTTATGCTGAGCATTTCTCGACCACGGAAATCAATTACACCTTTCACCGGATTCCGTCGGAGAAGACGATTGAGAACTGGAACAAGCTCACGCCGTCAACATTTCGCTTTGGGCTAAAAGCGCCGCAAAAAATCACGCATTGGTCGAAGCTGCGCGATTGCGCCGACACCATCCGTTACTTTTGTGAAGTTATTTCAAAGCTGGGCGAGAAACTCGGTCCGGTCCTCTTCCAGCTTCCGCCCAGCTTCAAAAAGGATGCTGCCGTGCTGAGCGCGTTTCTCCGTGAATTGCCATCCGCCATGCGTTCGGCGTTCGAGTTTCGGCACGAGTCCTGGCTCGACGACGAGGTTTTTGCTCTATTGAAGGGCAGTAACGCCGCGCTCTGCCTTGCCGATACGGAAAATGCCACGACGCCAAAAGTGGCGACGGCGGATTGGGGCTATCTTCGGCTTCGTCGCGAAGATTACGCCAAGACCGACATCGAACGCTGGGCGGAATTCGCCAGCGAACAAAAAAAACACTGGAGCGACGTCTTCGTTTACTTCAAACACGAGGAAGCCGGCATCGGTCCGAAACTGGCCAAGCAGATGCGGGACCTTATGAATGAGGCGTGACTGTAGTGGCAGGCGTGTCGCCTGCTAGTTTGCAGCCGATACGGCCGCCTCTACTGTGATTTATGATCAAGGATCGACCGCATCGGCTCGATCTTATCTTTCCCGATGCTCCGTTGTTTTTTGTTACATTTTGCACTCGAGATCGGCGAAGGATCAATTCATTAGCTAAAGCGCAAATCGCGCTGGAACGCTACGCTGCTAAGGCGCTCGACAAGTTTAATGTCGCGGTTGGTCGCTACGTCATCATGCCTGATCACATTCACCTTTTTGTGCGAGGCGACGAGCGCTTCGCACTCTCACCGTGGGTCGGAGGTCTAAAGCGTGCCGTCTCGATTGCGCTCAATGTTCGTCGTGGACTTTGGCAACCGGGATTTTTCGATCATATCCTCCGCAGCGACGAGAGCTATTCGGAAAAGTGGCAATATGTTCGTGAGAACCCAGTGCGAGCAGGCTTGGTTCAACATTCAGACGAATGGCGATATCAAGGTGAAGTAGTTTTAATTGATCGCGCGTGACTGTAGTGGCAGGCGTTTCGCCTGCGAATATTGCAGCCGGCACGGCTGCCTCTACAGTTGGAGGTCGTGGCGATTAATATGAGTCATTCGATCTTTGTTACCGGCGGCACTGGTTACATGGGGAGTTGGCTCATTCCTTTGCTCGTGAAACGAGGACACGAAGTTAAGGCGCTGGTGAGAAAAGGATCCGAAATGAATCTGCCGCCCGGCGCATCAGGCGTAATCGGCGATGCCTTGCAAATGGATTCCTACACAGAGCATGTTCGAGGCGCGGACACGTTTGCGCATTTGATCGGCGTTCCGCATCCGAGCCCGTCGAAAGCCGCGCAGTTTCGCAATGTCGATCTTNNGGCGCGCGATGCCGGCGTCCGGCATTTTGTTTATTTGAGCGTGGCGCATCCGGCGCCGGTGATGAAAGCGTTCATCGAAGTGCGAACGAAAGGCGAGGCGATGGTCCGCGAGTCCGGAATTCCGGCTACCTTCTTGCGGCCATGGTACGTGCTCGGACCGGGTCATAGGTGGCCGTACTTTCTTGTGCCGGTTTATTGGATTGCCGAACGTTTTCCGGTCACAAAAAGCTCGGCGCGGCGATTGGGCTTCGTGACGATTCAACAGATGGTGAACGCACTTGTCTGGGTAGTTGAGAATCCGCCTGACCAGATTCACGTTATCGACGTGCCGCGAATTCGGAAGATCACGCTAAATTAATCGCGGTTGAACTCGATTTCTGCGATGGACGTTTGATCGAGCTTTGCGCCTGGGAACACGGCGAGAATTTCAAACTTGACCCACTCAACCATTCCGGGATGCCGGACTTTGAAGCGTTGGAATTGCATCTTATCCTCGAACGTGAGCGTTTCGGTAGTGCCATNNGTCGAAAGTCATGCGCATCTCACGGACTCGGTTGTGGTTCTGATAGTGCGCCTTGTCGATGCCAGCACCCCCAAAAATTGAAACGCTCGTGATGGACATGGGTGATTTGAAATGAGCCATGATCCATTCGCCCACTCCGCTAGTCGCGGGTATCCAGACCGAGATTAGATTGCCGTCAAAGACGTGGTTTGGAGAGTGAACTCTTGTCTTCCCCATGAATGTATCGCGGAACACCGAGGATGCGGTGACCTCCCGAATATAAGTGGGTAATGTCGGCGCAACTGTTTGATCGGAGCGCGACTCACCGGTCGAATTAGCAGCTGCCGTTGGTAAGCTCGATTCGCCGGCATTCGCATTCGCAGACGGCGATGTCGTGATTGCTGTGCCGGTAGATGCAGGAGTTGACGTTGTTAGCGGCGCTGTCTCGTGATTGGATGAAGGTCTTACGGCCAGATAAACGAACGCGCCAAGGACGATGACCGCGCCAATGAGAAAACAGGTCAACATTAGCGGCCAGTTTGAACGGCGCGTTGGTGGTGAAATCGTAGGGAAAGTTTCCGGCGTTGTTCGTTCCGGTGCTGGCTCGTCGCCTGTCTTCCAATTCTTGATTGCGTCGAGCAGTTTGCCGAGATGCTTCGCGAGAGGTTTCTCCGTGGCGTCTAGCCAATGCGACGAGCTCACGTAAAACTCCAGATCTCTGGAGGGTGGAACTGGCTCGACGCGTAACGGAATAATCACAGCGTTGGCGCTCGCCGCGCGTTCAACTTCGCGCACCACCTGACCCGATTTGTTCGATTCGTTCGTCAGAACCAAAAGAAAAACGGCGCATTCGTCGATCGCCTCGACAATCGCGGCGCCGTAATTTTTACCGGGCATTACGTTCCGCGGCGCAATCCAGCACGAGATGCCATTCGCTTCCAGAAAACGGCAGATCTCGTCGCCAATCGCGTTGTCCTTCGACGAATGGCTGATGAATACGGTGCGTTTCATCAGCGTTTGGGAAAAAGCAAACCTACTTGCCGATAAGAATTAGAATCCCCGCCGCCAGCGCCAGAATACCCATAAGAATACTTGGGATGGCGATAGTGAAGAGGGTCATGAGACCGACGATGATCAGGTAAATCGCGAGCAGAAGCATGCCGATGTTTTTCGTGAAGTTCATGGATAGATACTCCTATGGTTGATGGGTGAATAACAACTCAAAAGTTCGCCTCAGAGTGTTTTGAGGTATTCCATCAGTTCGCTTTTTCCGCTTTGGAGAGGTTTGTTCATTAGTAGATGCGGTAATCGATCACGTGCCAGCGGTCCGATTCTTTCGTGAGAATCACTCGCTCGGCCGCGACCGATTTGTTTTCGAATGTGCTCTTGAACAAGACGCTCTCGTAATCACCATCTGGCAGGCCGACCAACTTTTTCATCGAGGCCGCGCCGATGAATTTTCGCGAAGCGGCTCGACCGAACGGCGCGCGCCGGCCTTGCATGTAACGCACGAATTGTTTTTGCGTGCCGGAAATCCGGAAGCGCAACGATTCGTGCTCGAACGCCTCTTCGTAATCGCCGTCATCGAGCATATCGAGCCATCTTTCCGCGACCGCGCGCGTTGTGTTTTCGTCCGCGCGTTTTTCAGTGCGGATATGCGAGTGGGTCGCGCAGCCGGCGAGAGGAATGAGCAATATACAAATGAGGACCGCGACAACGCGATGCATGCCCAATGGTTTAGCGAGCGCCGCGCTCGACCGCAATTTTAAAACGCATCGGACAAAGCATTTAACCACGGATTACACGGATNNCGTGGCGGGTAATCCGCGGTCAAATCAGTTTGGTGACTGAATATCAACGCGAATCAAACCGGTTGAACCTTCGCGCGTCATCATGCCGCTGGCCCAACCGTTACCTGGATAATAATATTGTTCGTAGCGCCAGGTCATTTCCAATTTCGCTCCGGTCTGTTGTTTCCAGAGCAGTCGATAATAAAGATGCCGTTTCCACGATGGCGACTGACCGGTCATAAAATTGAAATCGAGCGGAGTCGGCCAACTGAGAAAGCTACAGCGAATCGAAACGGAAGCATTGTCGCTTGCTGACGGCGCGGCAGCAAGACTGTCGCCATCGTTCTCCGATGCAGGACGCGTTGGGCCGAAAGCGAAGACCTTGCCGCCGATCGCGAGAGCAAGCTGGCCATCTTTTGTCGAACCGATGCTGGGAGACAGATGGTCCGGATTCGTCCCACTTAGATCTAACCAAAGCTCATTGATGTGAAGAATGCCGCCAACTCCGCTGCCTTCGTAGGCGACCGACGTTATCGGCATCGTAGCGGTGTCGATCGTTCCGAATCGATCGAGAAACAGCGAGAGCTGACGCCCGCCGAATATCCACGCGATTGATATCGCCACGACGAATGCGATGACGATCACAAACCGTTTCACGAGTTTTCGCATTTACTGTTTAACCGCGGATTACGCTGATAACACGGATAAGAGAGACCGCCGAAGATTTCATTACTAGTCACTCATCACCCTCTTTCCCATCCGTGATATCCGCGTAATCCGTGGTTAAAACTTTTGGTCTACGCTTTCTTCCGTTGAATATAATCGTTCACCTGTTCTTCCAGAATTTCGAGCGGCAGCGCGCCGTTCTTTAGAACCACGTCATGGAATTCTTTTTCGGAAAAGTTATCGCCCAGTTCCTGTTGGGAGCGCGCGCGCAATTCCTGGATTTTTAGCATGCCGATTTTGTAAGCGCAGGCCTGGCCGGGCATGACAATGTAACGCTCGATCTCCGAAGTGATTTCTTTTTCGCCCATGCCAGTTTTCTCACGCATGTAAGAGATCGCTTGCTCGCGCGTCCAACGTTTCGCGTGAATTCCCGTATCGACAACGAGACGCACCGCGCGGAAAAGCTCGTCGCGTAAACGCCCCAAATCTCCGAACTGATCGCCCTCATACCAGCCGGCCTGTTTCGCGAGCCATTCGCAATAAAGCGCCCAGCCTTCCGCGTAGGCGGTGAATGGAATGTTCTTCCTAAATTGCGGAAGACCGGTCAGCTCTTGCGCGATCGATATTTGAAAATGATGGCCGGGGACGCCCTCGTGATAAGCCAGCGTCGGCATGCTCCACTTAGGCACTTCGTTCATGTCGCGCAGGTTTGCGAAGAAGATGCCGGGCCGCGTGCCGTCTTGCGAACCGGCATTGTAATAGGCGCCTGCTGAAGTGGCTTCCTTGAATTCTGGAGTGCGTTGCACTTCGAGCTTTGCTTTAGGCAGCGTGGCGAACAGTTGCTTCGATTTCTCCATGGCGGTGTCGATCAAACGCTTGTATTCCGCCAACGCCTCAGCGCGTCCTTTGTCGTCGTTCGAATAAAGAAAACGCGGATCCTTCGCCAGTTTGTCCATGGCCTGGCCGATCGGCGTATTGGCGAAACCGTTCGCGTCGAGAATCGTCCGCATCTCCGCTTCGATCCGCGCTACTTCGCGCAAGCCGAGGTCATGCACTTCATTCGGCTTCATCATCGTCGTCGTATTTTCGCGCAGGGCATAGGCGTAAAACGCATCGCCATCCGGTAATTTCCAAACGCCATCATCCGTCGTCGTCTTCGACTCGATTTCTTGAAAATACGCGATCAGTTTTTGGTAACTCGGATAAACCTTGTCCGTGATCGATCGTTCGACGCGTTTTTGCAGATCGGCCAGGTCCGCGTCGGTCAACTTGTCGATCTTAGCTGCGCGCTTCTTGAAAGAAGTGGCGAGAATGTTTTCCGAGACCGGCGTGGCCACGAAACCATTCATTTCGATGAGGACCTTCTCGACCACAAAGCGCGGCGGCAGAATCTTCTTTTCCTCGCGCACCTTTAAGCCTTCGAGCAGTTGATTGAACTTCTTCGGCAACGCGTCGAGCCGCATCACGTAATAATCGCAATCTTTACGATTGAGCAGGCGATGCGTGGTCGCCATGAACGAGGGGAATTCGTTCTGCACGCCGAAAAGCTGATTGACCGGATAATTGTGCCATTGCCACTTCTCGCCTTCGACCTGTCGCTCCAGAAACCATCCGAGAACATGCGTGGAAAGCTTTTGCGATGGCGTTTGTTTTTCTAATGGATATTCCCGCAGCTGCGTCAGGTTCTTCTTCCAGCGGTCGAAGATCTTCTGCTGATGCGCCGGCGATTCGTCGCTCAGCTTTCCATTGTGACTGGTGAACCCAAACTGCTCGACCAATCCAATTTGGGTCAGCAATTCCGGCTCCGAGAAAATGAGCTCCGCAAAAATCTTGTCGTAAAACAGATTCAGGCTCCACGGCCGGAACCAAATCAAATTGGTCAGGAAAACCGCGAGCACGACCACCGCTACCAACACCAGCCCAAGAGTCCACTTCAACATGCGCTTAAACATGGCTTACATCAGCGGTTGAAACGCTGACTGGTCAATCAAAACTTTATGGTCGCGGAAAGTCGCCGCAAAGAATCCTTCCGTCTGTCTAGACTACAAGCGGTACTCGCACGGCGGTCAATTCCTGCTATAGCGAATTCGTGACGANNCGCTCCTCATCACCTCGATAAGCCGGAGCCGCGCTGGCAGGCGCTGCTGGCGTTCCTGGCGGTGGGCGGAATTTATTTGGCGTTGCCGCGTTCGCTCATCATCGGTCCGACTTGGTTGCTGCCGGCTTTGATCGTGGCCTTGCTGATTCCGACGGTGGTTAGTCATCGAGCAGGGAAGCGTTCGCTTAATCGATTCCTTGGAATCTTGATCAATGGAATCACGACGCTGGCTTTAATCGGANNGTCTCCTGGTCAGGGCGTTGCCATCGCACCAAGAAGAACCGTTGCGTTTGCTTGTTTCGGGCGCGGCGCTTTGGCTGACGAATGTCCTCGTGTTCGCACTCTGGTATTGGCGGCTCGACGGCGGCGGGCCAACCGTACGGCAGGAGCGCAAGGAGTTTGGCAGCCGGAGTTTCCTATTCCCGCAAATGCAACTCGAGAAAAGCGAGCGCGGAAGATTCGAGTGCGAAGGATGGCGTCCGCATTTTGTGGACTATCTTTTCATCGCGTTCACTCAGAGCTCCACCTTTGGTCCGACCGACGCACCGCTTTTCGCGCGCTGGGCAAAAATTCTCGCGATGATTCAGGTTTTCATCTCGCTCAGTATTGTGATTCTGCTGATCTCGAGAGCGGTGGGAGTAATTTAGTTGAGAAGTTGAGAAGTTGAGAGTTGAGGGTTGAGANNGTGGCGGGTAATCCGCGGTTAATTAATTCCGAAGCGGCGCGGATTCTACGGTTGCGCAGACGGAACTGCGGCGGTGTCCGACAGGCTGGCGTCTTTTAGGAATGCTTCGAAGTCGGCTTTAAATTTCTCCAGCGATGGCCGGTAGACGTAAAGCATGTGTCCGCTCTCGTAATAGGTGAGGCGAATATTATTTCGGATCGATGGATCGAGCTGCATTTGGTTGACGGTGTGTTGCGCGGCAAAATAGGGAGTCGCCAGATCGTAGTGGCCGCAGCAGATCCAAATCTTCAGATACGGGTTGCGGCTCATGGCTTTCCGCAAATCTTCCGCCACGTTCAGGTATTTATTCTCGGCGTCCTTCCAGCTCCACGGACGAACGTCCGCGACGGTTTCGTAAGGAAGCTCGCTTTCGAAGTGCAACTCGCGCCGGACGTAATCGTTGAAGGTCGCGGTGAAAGGACCGTTGACCGCTTCGTCGCTCGGATCGAAGTCGGGTTCATCCAGTCCGGGCTGGTAACGAAGGCCGGTGAAACGGCTATCAAATCGGCCAATCTCGCGATTGCGATCCATCAACAGGTGCGTGAAAAAAATGTCGTCGGGAATTCGCAACGCGAGCTGTCCGATGTAATCCGCGGGCAAGCCGATGAAGCTCGATACTTTTGCGGCAATTTGTTTTTTCGCGTCGGCGCCGATCGAATCGCCTTGGAAAAGCGCGAGCAAATAATCGTGCGCGGCAAAATTCTCCGCTTGCTTCAAGACCTCGGCCAGCGGCTTGTTCTGCATTTCGGGCGCGAG
Organism: Spartobacteria bacterium; assembly: GCA_003167365.1. Taxonomy (GTDB): domain Bacteria; phylum Verrucomicrobiota; class Verrucomicrobiia; order Chthoniobacterales; family UBA10450; genus Palsa-1382. The sequence continues at coordinate 14,100 of PMTM01000011.1, forward strand.
TTTCTTGTGATACCACGCGGCGGCGGTGTAGGACGGAAGATAAAGCGCAAACGGCAAATCGTTGCCCGGTGAGAAATCGAGCGTCTCGAAATTCAGCACGCTTGAGACGAGGACGATGCCGTTGAGATAAATTCCGTAACGAGTTTGCAGAAAATCGCTGAGGCCGGCTGCGCGCGTCGTGCCGTAGCTTTCGCCGGCGATGAATTTCGGCGAAGTCCAGCGCTGGAACTTCGTCGTGTACAGACGAATAAATTCGCCTACGCTCTGGATGTCTTCCTTGTAGCCGTGGAATTTATTTGGGTCCTCGCCGATTTCCGGGCGGCTGTAACCGGTCGAGACCGGATCGATGAAGACGAGATCGCTGTCGTCGAGCCAGGAGAAATTGTTGTCCTCCAGACGATAAGGCGGCGGCAATGCTTCGCCGCGCTCGGTCAAGACCGCGCGGCGCGGTCCGAGCGCGCCCATGTGCAACCAGACTGAGGCCGAACCCGGCCCGCCGTTAAAAGTAAAAGTGACGGGTCGTTTGCCAGGATTGCCGGCATCGTCGCGCGTGTAAGCGATGAAGAAAACTTTCGCGAGCGGTTTCGGCTTTTTCCTTCCCGGTTTCTTGTCGCTCTTCTCGTCGCCTTTGTCCTCGCTCTCGGCGTCGTCTTTTCCGTGGTTGTCCTTTTTCTCCGGCTTCGGTGAGTAGTCCTTCAACACCATGTAACCGGCGGTCGCCTTGTACTTCACCGGCTTGCCGCCGATCGTGATCGTGTGCTCGGTGACGGAAAGCTTCGGCTCTTCCTCTTCCTTGTCTTTGTCACCGTCGTCCTTCTTATCCTGATCTTTCTTTTTCGCATTCTCCGGCGGATCGGTCTCGCGCGCCTCTGCTAGAGGCCTTGAGGGAATTCCGAATACAAAAGCCAACGCGAACATCGTAGCGAACAAACCGCGCAATGAGAGTTTCACAGAGGCGACTTTCGCTTTTCACGCGTGTAACGCAAGAGGGAGCGTTCGCCTGTCCGTTGGGACTCGGTGCGGCCTGTCTCCGCGTTGTTGGATTGCCCGTAACATCGACAACCGCGGATTAGGCGGATACGCGGATAAAAATGTAGAGCGCGTGTCCTCACGCGCACCCATAAGTAAATTTGCGGCTGGGGATAGCCGCCACNNGATATCCGCGTAATCCGCGGTTAGTTCTTCTGCATTGGCGGCGCAAATTCTGCTGCATAAATAAGAGTCTGCACCGCTTCTCCAACGGCTTGGGCGGACAAAGGGCTATGGAGAACACAAGCGAATCACGGCGAGGAATTAGGCGACGTTGCGTCATCGCGTTGCTGCTAACATCGACAATCGCATTCGCGGCGCACGCGGAGCGAATCAATCAGGAAGGCCGCATCCTCGGACCGGCGCCGGTAGTTACGACGCCGACGTTGTTCAACACGCCACAGGCCGACGCGATTATTTCGGCCATGCAGATCATGCCGCGCGACAATCCGTGGAACGAAGACATTTCGCGCCGGCCGCTGCTGTCGAATTCGGATGCGATGATTGCGCAGATCAAAAGCGATCTTTCCGTCAGCCATCAAAACCTGCGCGCGTTTGACGAGATGAACTTCGTGCTGGTGCCGGACAATCAACCGCGCATCACGATTCCGTTTTTCAATTATTCGGATGAATCGGATCTCGATGGCGGGATCGATCCAAACGGTAGTTATCCGATTCCATCGAATATGCCGATCGAATCCTGGCCGAAGGATACCGGGACGCTGACTTTGCAACAGTGGCAGCAAGACGTGAACAACAGCGGCGGCGATCGTCACGCCATCATCGTCGCCCCCGGCGTCGGATCGATCTGGGAAACATGGGAGACGAAGCTGACGCAAACCGGCTGGCAAGCATCGAACGGCGCGAAGTTCGATTTGAATTCGGATGCATTGCGTCCGGCGGGATGGACGTCCGGCGACGCGGCGGGATTGCCCATGTTTCCGGCGGTCGCGCGTTACGATGAATGCGAGCGCGGCATGGTTGAGCACGCATTGCGACTGTGTGTGGCGAAGACGCGGGAGGAATACATTTATCCAGCAACGCATTTTGCGTCATCGATTTCGGCAACATCGACAAATTATCCGGCGATGGGTCAGCGCTTGCGCCTCAAGTCGAGCTTCATAATTCCGAGCAATTGGACGATTGAAGAGAAAGCGATTTTGGGCGCGCTAAAGAAATATGGCGCGCTGGTCGCGGATAACAGCGGCGGATTTTTCTCGATCTCGGTTTCCCCGGACAATCGGTTTCCCGACAATGCGTTCGATCATCTCTCGACCGTTGGCATCGATAACTTCGAAGTGATTCAAACANNCCGGCGCGACAGAAGGCCCAAGATCGCCTGGCGCACCGACGGTCAATGCCGGTGCTGATCAAATCGTCGAGCTTGCCGCTGGCGCGACATTGAACGGCATTGTCAATGCGCCTTCTGGAAGCGCGACGATTCAATGGAAACTTTATTCGGGGCCAACGAGCGTAGCATTTGGAAATGCGAATAGCGGGAATACGACCGTAAGTTTCAGTCAACCGGGTTCCTACACGCTGGAGTTGAGTGCGGACGACGGCGTCCACGCGGTCGCTTACGACGCGATCGTGATGACGGTGATGCCGCAAGCGCGCATGGCGAACATTTCCACACGTGCGGCAGTCGGTATCGGTGAGAATGTTTCGATCGGTGGGTTCATCATTCAGGGAAGCGCGCCCAAACAAATTTTAATTCGCGCACTGGGTCCGTCGCTAAGCAACGCCGGAGTGCAAGGCGCGCTGGTCGATCCGACAATCGAGTTGCGCGATTCGCACGGAACTCTGCTGCTTGGCAACGACAATTGGAGAGACACACAGGAGCAGGAAATTCAAAACACCGGTCTTGCGCCGAGCGACGATCGCGAGTCGGCGATTCTTACATCGCTCGCGCCCGGCAGTTATACCGCGATCGTTTCCGGCAAGAACAACACCGGCGGCATCGGTCTTATCGAGGTTTACGAAATGGCGCAAGCCGGCTCGCGCCTTATGAACATCAGCACGCGCGGTTTTGTCGGGACGGGCGATAACGTCATGATTGGCGGCGTCATCCTCACCGGCACCGATCCGGCGACAATTCTCTTTCGTGCTATCGGCCCGTCGTTAGCGAGTGCGGGAATTCAAAACCCGCTGACCGATCCAACGCTCGGTCTATTCAACGCGCAGGGCACGAAGATCGCGAACGACAATAATTGGAAAGACTCACAGCAGTCCGCGATTCAGGCGACCGGTCTCGCCCCGAGCGACGATCGCGAATCCGCGCTGCTAGTCGATCTTAGCGCCGGCAATTACACTGCGATCGTCAGCGGCGTGAACAACACGACCGGCGTCGCGCTGATCGAAGCGTATCAACTTCCGTAGATGTAGTGGCGCTGTCTCAGCCGCTTAGCGTTAAACCTGCGCTCGCCGCGGCGAGCGCGTCTACATCTTCGCACGCTGTAGCCACGCGTTACGGCGCGTCGTTGTAGAAAAAAGTTCGAAATCGGACGGCGCCGAGCTATTTGCTTTTCCGAACGATGACGGCCGAGATGTGCGAAAGATCGACGGCGGCGCCATAAAACTCCGCCCCAGTCAGCGACGACAGTTGAACCAATTTATCTCCGACTTTTTCCACTTTGCCACCGATCTTCTCACCGGATTTCATGCGAAGCTCAACCGTTTGACCGGTATTCTTTTGCAGGATGCTGACGATGGTGTCGCTGGGCTGCAGGTCGATTTTCGTTTGGGCTGACAAATCGGAGCAAACAAGAGCGAGAGCGAATCCAAAAGAGAATAGCAATGGTTTCATGATCGACTGTTTGACTAAGAAACTCGCAATTGGCCAGTGAATAGTTGTGGTGCTGACCGTGGCGGCGGCAGTCTGCGTTTTGCTGTAGCGGTGCTCGCCGCGGCGANNTTGGCACAAGCGCCTCTACAACTACAGTCAGTCCGTGACAACGATTTGCGAAAATTTGGAGCGTGTTCGATCTCAAATCGCGGACGCCGCGAAAAAGAGTGGGCGCTTAGTAAATGATATCGAGCTCGTCGCGATCTCCAAGACGCACGACGCGGAGAAAGTCCGCGCTGCTCATGATGTGGGCCAGACATTGTTCGGAGAAAGTCGCGTGCAGGAAGCGCGGGCAAAAATTCCGGAACTGCCTTCGAGTCTGCGCTGGCATTTCGTTGGCCATTTGCAGAAGAACAAGATTCGACACGCATTGCCGCTCTTTGAGCTTTTCCACGGGATCGACTCTCTCGAGCTTGCGCGCGACCTGAATCGAGTGGCAGAAGAGGAAGGAATGCATCCGCGGATTTTGCTCGAAGTAAACGTGGCAGGCGAGGGGAGTAAGTTCGGTTTCAAACCGGAAACCTTGCGACAAGAGATGGAGCAGCTTCTATCGCTGAATCGATTATCAATCGAAGGCCTAATGACGATTCCGCCACTCGCGGAGGAAGCGGAAGCGTCGCGAAAGTTCTTTGTCGATCTTCGCGAACTGCGCGCCGCGCTTGAAACAGAATTCGATATGAAACTTCCGCAACTTTCGATGGGCATGACGAACGACTTCACCGTCGCGATCGAGGAAGGCGCTACGCTCGTGAGGGTCGGCACGGCCATTTTCGGTGAAAGAAGCAAACCGAAGCTGGAGTAGTTGTAGCGGTGCTTGTGCCAAGCACCGAGCTGAAATAACAGGCGCTTGGTACAAGCGCCTCTACAACCTAGCGCAAAGATTGCTTTGCAGACCCACGTCCTGTTAGGATCGACATGTGCGCCTTGAGCCAAAGAACATTCAACAGATCGGAAATGAGCTTGCCATTCAATGGAATGACGGGAGCGAGAATTATTTTGATTTACAATTTTTGCGGCGCGCTTGTCCGTGCGCGGCCTGCGGAGGCGAGCCGGATGTTCTCGGAAATATTATGCGGCCAGACGTAAGTTATACCGACGGCAGTTTCGATCTCGTCGGCTTCGACATCGTCGGCGGCTATGCCGTGCAACCACGCTGGCGTGATGGCCACGTCACCGGCATCTACAGTTTTCAATATTTGCGCCGGCTCAACCGAGCGCCTGCGCCAACGGATTCACCATGAGCTTCGCCACCAAGGTTGCAGTTGTTTTGGTTTGCCTGGCGATCTGCGCGACTGGAATGTTTATCATCCCTCGCGCATCGAAAACCCCGGAACGCCCGACCGATCGTGGAACACCGGTATTACTTCACGAATCGCAGCCGGTCAGAGGTTTGCGAGTTTGAGTTGTAGCGACGCTTGTGCCAAGCGCCTCTATAACGTTACGCGCAACAGGCTGGCTTGGCCGCCGACGGGTTTCACTTGTCGATCTTGCAACGAGGCCGGGACCAAAAAGAAATCTCCCGGCGCCAGATCGCTATCGGCGCATTGGATTCCGCCGGTGATACAGAAGACGATGGCGAACTGTCCACGCGAAGCAATTTCGCGAGGCGCGCTGAGATTCCATTTTTGAATCTCGAAGAGATCATCTTTGGCCAGCAGCTCGCCTCTCGGTTGAACAAGATTTGGCGCGGAGTCGTTGAAGTCGATGGATTGGAGAGCCTCATCGACATGCAATTGGCGCGGCGTTTCGGAATTGTCGGAGCGGTTCCAATCAAACACGCGATAGGTGGTGTCACTGTTTTGCTGGATCTCGACCAGCAGATTGCCGGCGCCGACCGCATGAAATCGACCGGCTGGCAGGAACATCGCGTCGCCGGCTTTGACACGAATCTTATGAACGTGGTCGGCGATTGTTCCGCGAGTTAGCGTGGTTTTGAATTCCTCGCGCGTCATCGGTTCGCGCAATCCGACGAATAGCTCGGCCTCGGGATCGGCCGCGGCGACGTACCAGAATTCTGTCTTCGGTTCGCCGCCAAGCATTTTCGCGACGTCTTCCGGCGGATGAACTTGCAGTGAAAGTTGTTCTCGGGCATCGAGCAATTTTACGAGCAAAGGAAAACGCTCGCTCTCAGGAACATCGCCGAAAATCGCCGGGCGATCCTGCGTCCAAAGGTCGTGCAGGGTCTTGCCGCGGAGCGGACCGTTGCGGACGACGCTCTGCGCTTCCGGGCGATCGACAATTTCCCACGATTCACCGATTCGAATATTTGGCGGAAGATCTTTGCTGAATTCCTTGGCCAACCGCCGGCCGCCCCAAATTCGCTCCATGAAGATCGGTTCGAAGGTGAGGGGACTGGTGAGATTTGGTGTAGTCATCCTTCGACCGCAACTGTAGCGGCCACACTTCTGTCTGCGACTGCTTTGTTAAGGTTGTAGAGGTACTCGCCGCGGCGAGCACCTGTTATTTTAGCTTCGTTGGTTGGCACAACCACCGCTACAGTTTCCTCCGTTGCAATGATGCGCTCTTTTCTCAGATATTGGATGCCGGTCATTATTTGGCTGGGCGTGATCTTCTTCTGTTCGACCGACTTTATGTCGGCGGAGCACACTTCCCGGATCATCGAGCCTTTCTTGCGCTGGTTGCGGCCGGCCATTTCCTCGGAAGCGATCGGGCAGGTCCAGTTCTTCGTCCGAAAGGCCGCGCACCTGATTGAGTATGCGATTCTGGCGATGCTCTTGTGGCGCGCAATAGTTCGCGGAGCAAATGCCGAACGGAAGATGGCGATCTTGTATGTCAATCTCTGGCTTGCGGCAACGCTGGTTGCGGCGTGCGATGAATACCATCAGGCGTTCGTCCCGTCGCGCGGTGCGGCCTGGGGCGATGTGCTGATCGACAGCGGTGGTGCGATTTTTGGGTTGTTGATTGCCGCGCGGAGACGCAAAACGGATCGCACATAGGCCGCGACGGAACGTAAAGCCGGTTGCAATCGCGAAGGTGGTGCCTACACTCAACCGCGAAGTTTTCGGGCCTGTAGNNTAAGCGCAGGGTCACTGGTTCGAGCCCAGTCAGGCCCACCATCTTAAGCCAAGCAAAGATCGACATGAACGCCGCAAATGAACCAGCTTCTCCGCGCCGATCGAATTATAAGCAGGTTTGGACGGCACTATCGGCGACGGAATCTTCGGCCAAGACGCACGTCAGCGGCACGGAAGACGAAGCGGCGTTGACGCACAGTGGTATCGAGACCGTGAAATATCTGCTGGCAAATGTGGGGATCGATCGAAACGATGTCGTCCTGGAAATTGGTTGCGGGATCGGACGCGTCGGCAAACAACTGGCGCCACAATGCGGCCGCTGGATCGGCTGCGATGTTTCGCCGCACATGCTCAAAATTGCGGCGGAACGATTGCGCGAATTTGACAATGTCGAACTGGTCGAGATTTCGGGATATGATTTGAAGCCGATTGTCGATCTTTCCGTCGATCTTGTTTATTGCACGGTGGTTTTCATGCATCTCGAGCAATGGGACCGTTACAGCTACGTGGAAGAAGCGTTCCGTGTCTTGCGGCCGGGTGGAAAGCTTTTTGTCGATAACGTGAATCTTTGTTCGGATGAGGGCTGGCAGATTTTCCAACGCCATCGCCAGTTCAAGCCGGCGGAGCGACCGGCCCACATTACAGAGTGTTCGACGTCGCAGGAATTACAGGAATATCTAAAACGCGCGGGTTTTGGGGAAATTGAGACGCGCTTGGACGGTGTCTGGGTAACCGTTCGGGGAAGAAAAAGGAAGGGAAGTGACGAGTGATGAGTTTAGAGAAACGGCGAATAATCCAACGCCGAATATCGAGTTGAATTGGAGGCAAGGGGATTGCGTCCCGCGCCATCCATTTGTCTTGCCCGTAGTTTCAGATTGCCTTCAGTCCGTTGGTCTGGAGGCAAGGGGATTATCCAAAGCTGTGCTTTGGCTCCGGTTTTAGAGCTTCGCTTTGAACCCTTGCGCGTAACGCGCCCCNNACCAACTGAGCTACAGGCCCGCTTTGGCGGACTGAAAAGTGACGAGTGAGTGTGACTAGTCAACAGGCAAAGCGCGTGAGCCCCAAATGACTGCGCGCATTCAAAAGCGGACGCGAAACATTGGGCGAACTGCTGATTTGAGTATGATAACTTTGTAGGTTTGCGGTTGAGTGATCCCACTCTCCCTGAGACAGAAAATCTTAAAGGGTTCTTGCCAGAAATGATGTCGGGAAGGTAGAGCATGCTCAATGGATTGGTTTTGCGCGTTGACTGAAGATTCACCGAGATTCCACCAATACGCGGAGATGGTGATGGTAGCAGTTTACACGGCGCGGAAATTCACCTCGTTGCGTCCGCATCTGATTTACGACGGGAAGGACAACGAATTCACCGCCTGGTTAGATCGACATGGTGTAAAAATCATTCCTCACCGAAGTTTCCTGCGCGAGGAACTGGCGAAGCTCGGTCAAAGGGAAAAAAATCCCTACATCGAGGCGGCGGTTTCGGGAGCGTTTCTGCGGGTCGAGCTTCCGAGGCTCGTGCCACCGTCCCCAGCCGGCGATATTGTTTTCTACACAGACTGCGATGTGATGTTTAAAGACGAGGTCCTGCCGCAACTGCGCGAAATTCATTGCGAGTATTTTGCCGTGACCCCGCACGCGCGCGATTCGCAAGACGACATTATTAACAGCGGGGTCATGCTGATGAATCTGGCTGCTTTGCGCAGGACGGCCGATGAATTTTACCAATTCATCTTCGAACATCTGGATGAATTGAAAGGGGAAGCGTGGGATCAGGGCGCCTACTACCGCTTCTATCGCGATGCTAACGGGCGTCCGTTGTGGAATTGGCTGCCACTGGAACTTAATTGGCGGCCTTGTTGGGGTGATGAAGGCAGCGCGCGGATCATTCATTTTCACGGACCGAAACCGTACCAGCGCGACAACATCGATAAAGTTTGGCCGGAACTCAAATCATACACCGGCGGCTCCTATCTGGAGATGATCGAAGTTTGGGAACACCTGCTGGAAGAGGCGCGAGCGAGTTCCTAAGAATTTGAGTCGCTCTTCATGGCGCAGTTTGCGTAGCAGATGCGAGCGTTGAATCTGCGCACCGACCGTCTAAATCGGCAAAAGCCGCCACCTTATTCCATCCTGGCAGTGAGACTAACCGAGGGACGCGAAGCGATCTTGCGACTATGAGTTTGTCCTCGACGCGAAACGCCACGCGATCGCGTCGCCCTCTGGCATCTCTGCGCAGTTGTAGGCGTGACGCGCCAAAAATTGTCGGGCCCTTTGCCGTTCTTCGTTCTCAAGATGTTGGTGCTCGTAGAGAATCACCTTGGGACGCAGTCGATCGAGGTCGAATTGCCGCAAGACTTTCCAGTCCCAGCCTTCCGTGTCTATAACGAGAAGATCGAGTTGCGAAATGTGATGCCGCCTGAGCAGCGTTTCGACGCTCAGGCAATTAACGTTCTCGGCGATGATGCGATCTTCCGATGCGCCAAACTGCGCAGCGGTGCGTTGCAACGTTGCGCGATCGAGCGACGGCAATTGATCGAGCAAAAGCGAATCGTCGCTCGTGATGTTAAGTCGATAAATGACAGCGGTCCCATCGGTTTCGCCGATAGCAACGTGCTCAAGTTCTATGGCCGGATTGTTTGCGTGGCGCTGCGACAGTTGGGCGAACAAATGTGCGACCGGCTCTACCATCACGCCGCGCCAACGCACTCCCGGTCGCGCCATCAAGTGATGTAACGGATCTCCCGTCAACCCATCGTTCGCGCCAATCTGCAAAAAAATGGCCTCCGGAACAGCTTTGGCGAAATCGCCGAGTAATGCATCGGCATGCGAGCGACGGAAAATGTTTGCGCGCTGCTTCCGCAGAAGAAGATGGCGGCGCAGAGTTGCATTCCAGCATTGCGCTGGGCTGGTCGCGGTCCGTTCTCGCTGCTCCAGGAATTTGAGCCGCAGATTGTAAAAAAATTGAGGGATTTTGGACGGCGCGGGCAAAGGGACCGGCAGCGGATGTTGGACTTCGAGTGTGGATTCGCCGATTTGAACCGCGATACGCAATCCATTTGGACCGACATCGTGGTTGCTGCATTTGGCTGTGAATCCGATAGCCTCGCGACCGGGGAACACGCGCACAACGTCGGGCCGCTCACAAACGGGCAGGGGACCTGTGCTTGAGGCTGGCAACCAAACTGCCTTTATCGGCTCCTGCGCCGCGATCCAGCCGTCGATCACGAAGTCTTTTTTTTCAATCCGATCGCCGCGTGGATCGATATGAATCTTGACGTCGTTCGTCTCAATCATGATTTCGAGGGTATTATCCTACTACGCCGACGCTTTAAAACTTTCGTTAAAAATACATGTCATAAATCCGCACACCTGCCAACAACCGCGAATAATTCTGGAAATCATCCAACGCGGAGTCCGCCGCTACGAGCGTAGACTGGAGGCAAGGGGATTGCATCCCACGCTATCCATTTGTCTTGCCCGTAGTCTTGGGTCGCCTCCAGCCCGTTGGTTTGGAGGCAAGGGGATTCGAACCCCTGACTTCCAGCTTGNNTCTACCAACTGAGCTATGCCCCCGCGAGAGAATTTCGAATTTCGATTGTCGATGCACGATTGCAAGCACGATCCCCGGATGGCGTTGCCCAGGTCGAGGCGGGATCGATGAGATCGAGTACTTTTACGTCGTAATCTTTCAACATCTCGGGAGTCAAAGTTAATTCAGGTCGGCGCTGTGTGATGATAATGAGCGAACTGCTGGCAAGAACCGCTTCGAGACTGGGGCGAAGTATTTGGTCGTAATGAGGCAGCAGGCGCTCGAGCACCCGCCGATTACTCTCGCTTAACGTTCCGGGTTCCTCGTCTGGATTGTAAGCGCGGACCGAGAATCCCTCGTGATGCAGGTGTGCGGCCAGACGCAAAGAGGGGCTGTTCCGTAAATCATCGCTCCCGGACTTGAACGCCAGGCCTAGAATGCCGACATCGCGGAGACCGGTCGCGCGGATGGCTCTGACGCAGGCGTCAAAGTGCGCCTCGTTGCTTGGCAAAACACTTTCCAGGATTGGCAATTTGATCCCGGCCGAGCGCGCGTGAGTTGTGATTGCGGCGATGTCTTTCGGAAGACATGGTCCGCCAAAAGCAAAACCGGGAGATAAGTACGCGGGTGAAATATTCAAGCGCGTGTCGCGGCAGAGGAGCGCCATCAATTTTTCGGGATCGACACCGCCGGCAGCGCAGATTCGTCCCATTTCATTTGCGAATCCAACCTTCAAAGCATGAAACGAATTGTTCATGAGCTTGAGCATCTCCGCTTCCTCCGCGCTCATCTGCACAACTTCGCCGGGCAAACTCCGCGCGAGCTCCGAAAACATTTCCGCGCTTCGACTCTCGATTGTACCAAGCGCGGAAAAAGGAGCCTCACGAAAATCGTCCAATGCATTACCCTCGCGCAAAAACTCGGGGCACACGGCCAACGCCAAATCTCGCCCGATTCGCCGGCCCGAGATCTTTTCCAGGCGCGGCGCCAGCACTTCACGCGTAAAGCCCGGGCAGACAGTGCTGCGAAGCACAACCTGATGAAAGTGTGCGGTGCCTCGTAATTCAGAAGCGATCGTTTCCGCGACGCTTTCCACTTGCGACGTATCCAAAGCTCCGGTGCTTGCCGACGGTGTCCCGACCGAGATGAAAGAGACGTCCGCGTTTTGCACACAATCACGACTGGCGGTGATGGCGCGCAATCGCCCTCGCTTCACATTCTCTTCCAGCAATGGCGTCAGACCAGGCTCGCGAAATGGAGAATGGCCCGAATTGATCGCGCTTACTTTTGCCTCGTCGATATCGATGCCGATCACATCATGACCCATCTGCGCGAGACACGCCGCCGAGACCAGTCCCGGACATCCAAGGCCCCAGATCAGGATGCGCACGTTATTGTGGGCTCGCGCCGCGGAGCAGTTACCCGCTCAATGATTGCATCCATTCTTGATAGAAACTCGCGCTTTGTGAAACGGCGGCTGGCCACGACCGCGTCTGCGCCCATTCGCTCGCGCAATTCGTCATCATGGATGAGCCGACGAGTGTAGTCCTGTAATTCGTTTGGGCTATTCCAAAGAAAGCCATTCACGTTCGGGGCAATGGTCTCACGCGGTCCGCCACCGTTAAAGGCGAGAGGAACAACTCCCGCGGACATCGCTTCCACGATCGACATACCGAAGTGTTCCTGCTTCAGCGGATGCAGACGTTCGTCGAATCCAAATCCAGTTGCATGCCAATACACCGAAGCACGCCGATACAACGCGCGCAGCTGCGGCAACTCCATGCTGAAATGGAAACGCACCGGAAGGTCGCGCGCGTCGGATTGCAGTTGGTCGACAAAATCCGGATCTGCAGACAAAGGGCCGACGTTGCCAACGAAGCGCAGTTCCCAGCCGTCCTCGTGCGCATCCGGCATCCGGCGAAAAGTCTCGAGCAGCAGGTCCTGCCTCTTGTGATGATTCTGCGCATTCGGAGCGAAGAACCGTCCGACATTGAGGATGACCTTCTCCTTGAATCCCGGAGGACCCATTGTTTCGCAGGGCGAATAAACCACCTCAGCATTCATTCCCCATCGTTTGCGAATCCAGCGAGCGGTGAACTGCGAGTTGGCCGTCACGGTGGAATAGCTTGCCGGTGGAGCGCTTTCCGGGAACATGCACATGTAAATTCCCACCGGCGCTGGGCAGACAAGTTCACTGCTATGAGAATTGTTGATCAAGAGATCTGGCTTCGTCGCCCGGATCTCAGCGACGTGATCTTTCCCAGCAAGCGGGACCACTTCCACATCGGAAAGATCAATTCCAAATAGACCTCTGATCGCGTCGATGTTCACCGGTTCCTGGGCGAAGATCGTAACCTCGTGCGCTCGGCTGAGATGCTCAGCCAGAGCAGCGCTGCGGCGTTCACCGCCGCCGATAGTTTGGAAATGCAGATTGTAGATGGCGATTCGCATCGAGGCTTTTATCGTAACGATTTCGGATCGCGAACGCCAGCCGATCAATCTTCGGCGGTCATCCACTTTCGCCGCAAGGCTACAGCGCGATAAATAGACCGCCGCTACAGAAGAATCTGCGAAATCCGCGGTTCCTTCTCCTCCTGCTTTCTTCATTCATCTTCTGGGATTCCTGGTTTCGAGATTGATTTGTCCGGTAAAAGAAAATGCCGGATATCGATTTTACAATCGCATCCGGCATTTTGTCGATGTGCAGCAAAGACTGAATTGTGCGCTATCCGTCGTTTCTTCAAGCCTCGATTTCTTTCGTTATCGAGGTCTTAACGGCATATCCGCAGATTTCTCCGCGGGGTTAGCCGTCGACCTAATCAACCGACACCGAAGTGCCGATGAATTTCTCCTTAGAAAGGAGGTGATNNACGACTTCACCCCAATCATGAGTCATACCTTGGGCCGCTGCCTCCCTTGCGGGTTAGCGTGCGAACTTCTAGTACAACCCACTTTCGTGATGTGACGGGCGGTGTGTACAAGGCCCGGGAACGTATTCACGGCGCCGTAGCTGATGCGCCATTACTAGCGATTCCGGCTTCATGGAGTCGAGTTGCAGACTCCAATCCGAACTGGGCCCAGTTTTACTAGATTTCCTCCACCTCGCGGTCTCGGATCGTTCTGTACTGGGCATTGTAGTACGTGTGCAGCCCTGGCCGTAAGGGCCATACTGACTTGACGTCGTCCCCACCTTCCTCCCCGTTTCACAGGGCAGTCTGAACAGAGTGCTCGACCCTCGCGGGTCGGTGGCAACAGTTCACAGGGGTTGCGCTCGTTGCGGGACTTAACCCAACATCTCACGACACGAGCTGACGACAGCCATGCAGCACCTGTGCAAATTGTCTCTTTCGAGACTCGCCGGCTTTCACCGGTTTAGAGATGCATGTCAAGGCCAGGTAAGGTTCTTCGCGTTGCATCGAATTAAGCCACATACTCCACCGCTTGTGCGGGCCCCCNNCATGCTCCACCGCTTGTGCGGGCCCCCGTCAATTTCTTTGAGTTTTAATCTTGCGACCGTACTCCCCAGGCGGCACGTTTAACGCGTTAGCTCCGGCGCAGAAGGGGTCGAATCCTCCCACACCAAACGTGCACCGTTTACTGCCAGGACTACCGGGGTATCTAATCCCGTTTGCTCCCCTGGCCTTCGTGCCTCAGTGTCAGGAACTGTCCAGAGACCCGCCTTCGCCACTGGTCTTCCTCATGATCTCTACGCATTTCACTGCTACACCATGAATTCCAGTCTCCTCTCCAGTCCTCAAGCACCACAGTATCGAATGCAGTTTCGGAGTTAAGCCCCGAGATTTCACACCCGACTTATGGCGCCACCTACGCACCCTTTACGCCCAATGAATCCGAACAACGCTTGGGACCTCTGTATTACCGCGGCTGCTGGCACAGAGTTAGCCGTCCCTTCCTCTTCTGATACTATCAATGGACGCGTAGTTACTGCGTCCAATTTGTTCTCAAATGACAGGAGTTTACAACCCGAAGACCTTCATCCTCCACGCGGCGTCGCTCCTTCAGGGTTGCCCCCATTGAGAAAAATTCTCGACTGCTGCCACCCGTAGGTGTCTGGACCGTGTCTCAGTTCCAGTGTGACTGGTCGTCCTCTCAGACCAGCTACCCGTCAAAGCCTTGGTGAGCCGTTACCTCACCAACAAGCTGATAGGCCGCGGGCTCCTCAAAAAGCGCCAGGTTGCCCCGGCTTTGATTTCGGAAAGATGTCTTCCCTCATCGTATGCGGTATTAATTCGCCTTTCGGCGAGCTATCCCCCACTTCTCGGCAGATTGCCCACGTGTTACGCACCCGTTCGCCACTAGAATTTTTCTAGTATTGCTACCAAAAAAATTCCCGTTCGACTTGCATGTCTTATCCACGCCGCCAGCGTTCGTTCTGAGCCAGAATCAAACTCTCCGTAAAAAACGGTGAGACACCCTTTCGGATGCTCAAAGTTTGCGTCGAATGCCGCTAAGGCACCGACAATATCTGACCATTCGATAATCTGTTTCCGCTCGTAAGCGGACACAGGTTCGTCCGATCTTAAACTAAGATTCCCTTGGCTCTTACGAGCTTTGGGAAAATTTTTAATCAAAGAAATGTTAATCCAGGAATCTCTTCCAAAACTAACAACACCCCGAATTGCTTCGGGGATTTAACGAATAACGCACAATTCAATTTTCGCTGACTTATCTCATCCCGGATTTCCACGTCGTGTGTGCTGTGATTGAAATCCGAAACCAAACTATCAAAGATCAAATGTTCCGTCACCGGTACAAAGCAAAACCCAACCCCTCAACAAATCTCAACGTAAAAACGCCTCAACCAATCAGAGTCGGCTCGACCATGAGCCAGAGAAGAACGTCCCGCGCCTGCGGGACCCGCTTATCGCGGAGCCGAAACCATACGGTCTTACAGGCACCCGTCAAATAAATTTCGCAATTACATTCCTCTCCAGGGCTTGCACACAAGCGCCGAAGCGTTACGAAACGGGCGACGTTCTGGCGTGTTACTAGCTGCATAACGCCAAATGACTCCGCTCGCGCTTGAAGCCATTGAAGAAAAACGACTAAGCGAACTGCGTCGATCCGGTCTCCTCGATTCCCCATCCGAGAAAATCTTTGATCATTTGACCGAACTGGCGGCGAAGGTACTTAAGGTTCCAGTGGCATTGATGTCGTTGGTCGATGCCGATCGCCAATTTTTTAAGAGCCAGGTCGGGCTCCCGGACGAATGGGCGCAGAAGCGCGAAACGCCGCTCTCGCACTCCTTCTGTCAGTACGTCGCCGGCTCGAATGAGCCGCTTATTATCGGCGACGCTCGTGAGTATCCCCTGGTTTGCGACAATCTCGCCGTGCGCGATCTCAACGTGGTCGCCTATGCGGGCGTCCCGTTGATCACGCCAACCGGGCAAACGCTTGGTTCGTTTTGCGCCATCGACGTAAAGCCGCGCGTTTGGACGAGCGAGGATGTAGAAATTCTTCGGGCTTTGGCCGCGCAGATCATGATGGAAGTCAATCTCCGGATGCAGCTCGGAGAACTCAATCACGATCTCGATCGAGTCCGTAAACTGGACGGTGAACGTCTTCTCCGCGTCCGGCAGAACGTGCATGCCCTGCGCACTCCCGTGATCACCGTGTTGGCCGGCTTGGACGCCATCGAAATGGCTGGCCCGCTCAATGAGAAACAGCGCCAATACTGGGGGCTCACCAAGAGCAATGCGCGCACTTTGCGCGAGTTAGTGGATCAACTGCTGAAAGTCGGCAGTATCGAAGAAGAAGGAGCCGCTGCTCTGTCACTGCGTGAATGTTCGCCCAGGGAGCTGGTAAATCGCGCCCTCGACCGGGTTGCTCCACTCGCCGATAGGGCCGCCATTCCACTCGATTACAGCGCCGTAAAAGAATTGCCGGCAATCGAGGCCGATGAACGCGAAATCGTGCGCGTCCTCATCAATTTAATTGCCAACGCCGTCAAGTTTACTCCGCGCGGCCGCGGCGTCGCCATCGGCCTGGACGAAATCGGGCGAAACGGCACTGCCGCCGTGCGCTTTTCCGTGATTGATGAGGGGATCGGCATCGCGCCGAAAGATCAGCAAGTGCTCTTTAGCGATGGTGAACGCCTCGATCATCACGCCGACACCGATTCTTCCACCGGAATTGGCCTGGTCTTTTGCAAACACATTGTCGAAGCGCACGGCGGTGAAATCGCAGTGCAAAGCGCGATCGGGGCCGGGAGCACGTTCTCGTTTTTCATTCCCAGGCAGAGCAGTACGTCGCCGATCTAACTGAAATCAGCGACGCCCATGTCGGCCAATGGAGCGAGCTGGGAAGCCGCGACATGGACTGCATTGGTCGCATGGTGATGCGACCGAGAGAGCGGGCGCGAACGAGTCAATGGAGCGAGCTGGGATGAGCGACATGTCCGGTTAAGCCGCACCGGTGGTAAGAACAATTAAGGGAATCGGGTCTTTGGGGGTCTCTTCTTTTTGTTTCTTTAGGCGCTCTCTTTCTTCTGCCGTTAGACTCTCAAACGACGTTTCCGCTTGCGCCAAGTCCTCCGAAGCAAATTTGAAACATGCTTTGTCATAGTTGTTGTACCAGTTGCTTCCGCTTGAACTGAGCAGTTCCTTAATTGTTTTTGCTTCTCGAATGCAAAATTCGTCGAGAGCCTTTCCCGCTTTGATTTTTGCGGTGTTCTTCTCGTCAATTCTTCTTTGTTCGCCTGCTTTTTTGGCTCTGAGTTCCTCGATCTTCTTTTGTTTATCAACACTATCTTTGCCCAGAAAAAAGATCGGCTTCAGTTGATCGACGGTTGTGAAAACGGTGTCCTCCCGGTAGCCCTGATTGAAAACTCGAATCGTCGGAATTCCGGCTGCCGTCGAGAGCGTCGCTCCGCTGCATGGATTTCCATCGAAGTGAAATTCTACCCGCCCTTCCGAAATCGACTGCCTTTTCTCTAAATAGCGCAAGAGATTTGAAAGAGTCGTCTTTCCCGATCCGTTCCAGCCGTAAATCAAATTAAACCGGCCGAAATCCGGAAGCTCTGCCGGCCAAGAAAAGCTGTTAAAGACCCGATGGCCGTCGATTTTGTTTACGCGCGTAATCATGGGGAGACTTCGGAAGCATCATATCGTTCCCAGCGCTGACTTACACGGGATGCTGCGCTTCGTTATCCACGGTGTCGTGTCGGGAGAGAACGGTCAATGCGTTATCTAATCATTTTTCAATCCAAATCTCGCCGAGAAAAGGCAGAAGGAAGAATTAAGAAGGATGATGCGCGGCAAAGATCTCAACGGGTTACGACGTATTTTGAGAATTGGCTTCCCGAGAACGTCACCGTCTCGGCATAACGCAGCCCGGTTTTTTCCAACACTCGCACCGAGGCGATGTTCTCCTTCGCCAAGGCTTCGGCGCGACGAGTTGTTCTCTGGTATTACCGGTGTTATTTCCGTTTCCAGGCCAGCATCATACCGTCGCGCACGGTCAGGCATCGGATCAAGAAGTCGATAGTTGAGAGAACGGCACCGCGAGGTCCGAGCCGGACTGGCAACAGCCTTTGGTTGAGAGCGACAGATTCGAAACGTCTGAGGTCCGTTGCCGGGGTTTAGTGCTTTTTCCAGGCGAGCATCATTCCGTCGCGAACCGTTAAGCACACGTTCTCGACCCGCGTATCGGATTGCACCAAACGGTTGAAGGCGACGATGGCGTGATCGTCCGCGTCTTTGGGATGTACAACTTTGCCGCTCCACAGGACGTTATCGGCCACGATCAATCCGCCCGGCCTAACCAACGGCAGACACGCTTCGTAATAGTTTGCATAGTTCGCCTTGTCGGCGTCGATAAAAACCAGATCCAGCGGCCCAGCCAGTGTCTTGATTGTGTCCAATGCAGGCCCCATTCGGATGTCGATCTTGTGTCCGTGCGGACTTTCCGCGAAGTAGCGTCGCGCGATTGCTTCTGCTTTCGGATCGATTTCACACGTGATCAACCGGCCATCATCGGGCAGCGCTTCCGCCATCATGAGCGTGCTGTAGCCAGTGAACATCCCGAGCTCGAGAACGGTTCGGGCTCCGGTGAGGCGGACAAGCATTTTGAGAAAATGACCCTCAATCACATCGACCTGCATCTCCGGCCACTTCATTTCTCGATAGGTTTCTTCCCGAAGACGAACGTACAAATCGGTTTCCGGTTCGGTGTGATCGTGGGCGAATTGCTCGACGGCGGCATCAATGAATCGGTCCATGGGAAGTTGAGAGCAGGAAGTTGAGAGGTTGAGGAGAGGACTGAGAGCGGAAAGCTGAAGGGGAAGTTGAGAGGTTGAGAGGATCGGAAAGCTGAAAGCGGAAAGAAGATTGAGCCTGTCTTCCTGCTTTCCTGATTCAACGATCCGTGTAAATCCGCGTCATTCGCGGTTAAGAAAGGGTCCGAAAACTAGAATCCGTAGATGATGGCGAAGCTGGCGTTGTGTTCGCGCAAGCAGATTTCGTGATGGCCGGTGTAGGCTTGGAACGGCGGATCGGCGATGCTGTTAAAATCAGCACAGCCCAGATCGATGTACTGATACTGCGCTCGCGCGCTCCAGTGATCGGTGATCGCATATTGCAAACCGCCGCCGACCATCCAACCGACTCGCGTGTCAGTCCCATCGGCAAACTGCTGGCCGACATTGGGCTGGACCAGCGCCTGATGAAACTCGATGTCGCCGACCGCAAGTCCGCCCGTTACGTACGGCAACCATCGACAAAAGGCGTAGCCGATTCGCGGTCCCATCGTCACCAGATAATGCGTCTTGAAAGATGTCGTCAGGCTGTATACGTCCTGCGAGGCGGGCACAGTGAAATTTCCGGTGTCATGTGAATCGTCCAGCCAAAGATAACCGCCGGAAGCTTCCAGACCGAAAACCCACTTGTTCCATTGATAGTTGTAGCCAACGAGGCCGCCGGCCTCGAAACCACTCGTGTCCAAATTGTCCGGGCTATTCGATAGAATCACATCTCTGTCAGCTGCATCCAGGGGATTTGGACCATCCCAGAGTCCGCCGAGATCGAGATCAGTGTTGGTGGCGGCAAACTTGTATCCAGCGAATCCACCGATGTAGAAGCCGGTCCAGTTCGGACAGGCCGGAGGTATCGGCGCCACCTGTTTCATTTCTTTTCCGGAATACTGCTCGGGACCGGCGTAAACCAGCGCGGAGAAAACACACAAAATTATTAACCCTAAAGTCGCCTTCTTCATGGCGCGCACTCTTATCTATATAGAGTCGTGCGGTCAACAATCTTGTGACCACAAACAATTCGTGAAGAAGTTGAGGGGTTCAGAGAGAACGGAAAGCTGAAAGCGGAAATCTGAAAAGCGGAAAGAAGATTGAGGCGGAAGATCGCAGAGCTGCGCGCCGAAAAATAAAAAGTAGAATCGGCCGTTGAGAGGGAGTAACGGAATACCATGAACCGCTTATTCCTAGATTATCCAGGCTCCCGGCTTCCTAGTGCTGTCTCGCTGACGCTCGCACACTCCCGCCGTATTCGCGGCGCACAGATTTTTTTGCGCCTTGGCTTGTTCGTTTTGATAATCGCTGTTGTCATTTCGGCTTCGGTCGCGCGCGCCGGCGACGTGAAAATCCAAGTTGTGATGTCGACCGGTCCGGACGATGACCCGATCACAACATTTGCAGCCGACACGCCGAAGATTTTTGCCTTGTTCAAAACCAAAGGCGTGCAAGACGGCGATAAACTGCGCGGGGTCTGGATCGCCGAAGATGTCGGCGATGCTGCGCCGAAGGAAACAAAGATCGATGAGAAGTCAATAAAAGCGGATGGCGACACTGATGACGGCGTGTTTTCACTGAGTAAGCCGACCAATGGCTGGCCGGTCGGTAAATACCGGCTCGAAATTTACGTGGGCGACGAACTGACGAAGACGGTGAAGTTCACAATCAAAGGCGGCAAGTCCCACGACGCGTCGGAAGACTGAGATAATGGGTTGAGAGGTTGAGGAGAGAACTGAGAGCGGAAATGAGGAGTTGAGACGCGGAATTGTTGAGCGGGATATTCCGGAACCACAGGCCGGATGGGTGCGAATCAAAGTTCAGGCTTGTGGCATTCCTATCCGTGCTATCCGCGTAATCCGCGGTTGAATTGATTCGGGAAAAAGCGGAACCGCGGAATTTGGGCCGCTTACTTACTGCGGCGGCGGCGTTGCACGCCTAAAAGAAGCCCGAGGCCGCCCACCACCATCAGGGCGAGGCTGCCCGGTTCAGGCACGGCGTTCGCATAGCTTACATTGAAGGTAAAACTACGAATGGCGAAGGGAGCAAGGTCGCTACCGCCGGCATTGACGCCCAATGCCGTCTCCAGAGACATGTTGCTATTGCTTAAAACGCTGTTCGCCACGGCACTGCTACTCAAACTAAACGTACCGCCGGAATAGAGCATCGATCCGGTGTAAGTCGGCGACGTAAGAGGAAGAAGAAAATCCAGCGTATCCGTGCCTGCGTTATAACCGCCGAGATCCATTTCCAGCACAGTCACCGGCGTGCCACCGATCGTCGTGCCGGTCGGATCAAAATTGGTCGGGACACTGATCGTAATCGTATCTGTTGTGTTAGTGACGCCGATAGTTTCGCTGGAGGTTACGGTCACCGTCTGCGCTCCTGGGCCGGCTCCTACGAATGTTTGTGTCGTTCCGAACGTGGGTGCGAGAGGACTTACGAGATAAGCGCCCGCGCTAGCCGCATTAAAACCAACGATGCAAATATTAAAAGTGTCATTAGGCGTGACGAGACTTGGGCTCGGCAAAGTCCCCAGGCTCCACGCACTCCCATTGTCGGTAAGAACGCCCGCGCGCGTCGAAGAGAGTGCCATTAAACAGACGGCGGCCACGATGGATCCGAAAATATGACGATGTGAGATTTTCATAGGGGTTGAGAGTGGATCTTGGAATGCAATGAGCGCTTGTGGCAATTTCAGCAAGAAACGTCAAGGTTTTTATAAAAATTATCTAAAATCCTGGACAGGTGGTTGATTGATAGCGGTTGAGAGGTTGGGAAGAGAACTGAGAGCGAAAAGCTGACAGTGGAAATGAGAAGTTGAGGCGCGGAACTGTTGAGTGGTTGAGGGGGAGAAAGAGAAAACTGAGAGCGGAAAGCTGATAGCGGAAAGAAAAGTTGATAGTTGAGTGTTGAGAGTTGGTAGCCGGGTCTTAGGTTCACTCCGATGAAAACCGAGGAACTGAAAGCTCTACAGGCTCCGCTCAAAGAGCGTTATCGCCAAACGCCCGAAGCCGCGCTCGTGACTCTAAAGGCCGAAGGCCGGCTCGGGGAAGGAGTGAGCTGCAAAGTGGCGACGAGCAAGGCAATGGTCGAAGCCGGCTTGCATCCGGCAACGGGCGGCAACGGATTGATGGCTTGTTCGGGCGACATGCTGTTGGAAGCGCTGGTGGCTTGCGCGGGCGTGACTTTGGCGGCGGTAGCGACTGCGATTGGCGTCGAAGTAAAGACGGGCACGGTCCGAGCGGAAGGCGATCTGGATTTTCGCGGGACGCTGGGAGTATCGAAAGAAGCAGCGGTTGGTTTCGAACGGATTCGCTTGCACTTCGATCTGGAGACAAACGCGAGCGAGGAAGAGTTGGCGACGCTGCTCAAATTGACGGAGCGTTACTGCGTGGTTTATCAAACGCTGCAACGTGCGACGGAAATTAATACTTCGCGCAAAATCATAGCGCCAAAGTCGGGGGCAGAAACGTAAGATCGACAAGGAGAACATCGATGCCGCTCTACATGGATCGTCACGAGGCCAAAGGCGTCACGCCGGAAGCATTGGCCGAAGCGCATGAGAAAGATTTGGCCTGTCAGGGCAGGCACGGCGTGAACTACAAACATTATTGGCACGATCAAACGCGCGGCTGCGTTTTTTGTTTAGTGGAAGCATCGAGTAAAGAAGCTGCCGTAGCGGTTCATCGTGAAGCACACGGGCTTCTTGCCAATGAAATCATCGAAGTGGACCCGAACACGGTACGGGCATTCTTCGGCGACATCAAAGAGGCGCCCGCTCTCATGTCGATTGCACCCCTGCAAACGGGTGAGACACAGGAGGACACCGCGTTTCGCGCCATCTTGTTCACCGACCTGAAAGGTTCGACGGCTCTCACGAATGAGCTGGGGGATGACAAAGCGATGGAGCTGTTGCGTACGCACAACGCAATTATTCGAGAAGAGCTGAAGGAGCACAGTGGCCGCGAAGTCAAACATACCGGCGACGGATTCATGGCATGCTTTGCCTCGGTGCGTCAGTCGGTCGAGTGCGCGATCGCTATCCTCCAGTCGTTCGATTCACACAATAAGAAGAATCAGGCGAGCGCTTTGTATCTTCGGATTGGTCTGAGTGCCGGCGAACCCGTGGCGGAAGACGAGGACTTGTTTGGCGCCACTATCCAGCTGGCCGCCCGGCTCTGCGCCTGCGCCGAACCCGAGCAGATTATCGTCGCGAGCGTGGTGCAGGAATTGTGTCTCGGCAAAAAGCTGCCGTTCAAGAGTCCCGGCACGCGAAGCCTAAAGGGGTTCGATCGTGCGGTGACGGTGTATGAGGTCGAATGGCGAGAAGGAAAGGAAAGTTAGAATTAAGAAGTAAGAATTAGGAGGGGATAAAATCTTAAGTCATGACAAAGCGCAAGTTTCTTAGCACAACCATCGCGGGCAGCGGTATCGTTTTACTTGGAGGATTACCAAGACTTGTGACGGCGACGACGACAGCGAAATCGACTTTTCAGATTGGCGGCGATCTTTCGGTTAATCGACTTGGGTTTGGTGCGATGCGTCTGACGGGCGAGGGGATTTGGGGTTGGCCGCCGGATCGGGACAACGCGCTCAAAGTTCTGCGCCGCGCGGTTGAGCTCGGGGTCACTTTCATCGATACCGCCGATGCTTATGGTCCGGAAGTGAGCGAACTGCTCATCGCGGAAGCGCTTCATCCTTATCCGGCCGGTCTCGTGATTGCGACTAAGGGCGGTCTGACCCGACCGGGTCCCGGCAGATGGGTGCCAAACGGACGGCCCGAATACCTGACGCAATGTGTCGAGAATAGTCTGAAGCGGCTAAAGCTCGATCGGATTGATTTGTATCAATTGCACCGCATCGATCGGAACGTGCCGGTCGAAGAATCGCTGGGCGCGCTCAAGAAGATGCAGGATGCCGGAAAAATTCGACACGTCGGCTTATCGGAGGTGACGCCGAAAGAGATCGAACAGGCGAGAAAAGTTCTCCCGATCATCAGTGTGCAGAACGAATACAACATCGAAGACCGCAAGTCGGAAGAGACGCTGGCTTATTGCGAGAAAGAAAAGCTCGGATTTATCCCGTGGGCTCCGATTGGCGGAAGCGGAAGCTCTCTGACCAAGCCCGGCAATCCGCTGGAAGCTGAAGCGAAACGTCACAGCGCCAGCGTCGTGCAGCTCGTACTGGCTTGGTTACTCCAGCGATCGCCGGTGATGCTGCCCATTCCGGGGACGTCGTCACTCGTGCACTTGGAGGAAAATATGGGCGCGGCCAAACTTCAGCTCACTCCGGCCGATTGGAAGACGATTGAAGCTCTGGCGGAGCGAGCTTAAAGAGCACGAAGCCTGAAGGCAGAGAAGTAGAACCGCGGATTACCCGCCACGGCGGGTAATCCGCGGTTGAAAGCAATTCGGAATAGTCTGAACTGCGGATCCGCCTCCACCGAGCGCTACGGCGCGAGAAGTTCAAAACAAAACGGGCGGGAATCTCTTCCCGCCCGTTTTGTTAGTGAGATTGATCAGTCCTGTTTACTGCTTGTCGTAGACAGCAACGTTCGTGACCTTTTTGTGCTTCGAACTCATTCCCCAAGTGGTGACGGTGCGGCTCTTGCCATCGGCAGCCACGGCAATTTTACCGGTGCCAACAACTTTTCCGCCTTTCTTAACGGTCATAGTCATCGTGTTGTCATCGACCTTCGTGTACGAGCGCATGTCTGACATCGAGTCGCCGGTGACGGCATAATCTTGCCCGTCGAACTTGCCCGTCCATTCGTTGTGCGCGGGCTTACCCTTCCCATCGGTGCCATCCACCGTGACTTTCGTTTGGAAAAACATGGATTGATACACAACGGTCTTGTTCATAGCTGCTCCGCGGACGAATTTCGATTTGGCTTCATTCAGCTTCCAAGTGCCTGTGAATGAGCTGGCGAAGCAAGCTGTCCCGGCTACAAAGCACAGTACGAGAGTGACTAACGGCGTTCTTAATTTCATCTCTCCATCGAGCCCGGATTTCGATTCGCCGTCAACGCTTTTCTCTGTGTCATCCGCGTAATCGGTGATTGAAATCAATCCAGAAAGAAACTGAACCGCGGATTACGCGGAAAGACGGATCTTCAAATCAGGAAATCAGGAACACGCGTCAGCGGGAGCGACACGGGTAGGCGGTAACGCAGCTAGGGTAGCTGGCGCGAGTGCGGGAGCACGAGTGACCAACGATCAGGATACAAACTTCAAATCGTCTGGAGTCTTCCACCGTGTGAAGCGGAGCCCCAAGACAAAACGCAGGAATCTCTCTTTTGCGAAAAGTCTGGTTAATTTCCAGACCCTTGGCCATACTCGGTCGCGTTCTGCGGGCAAACAAACGGAGGAAAAATTATGTTTCACTTAATCTGGTACATTCTTGTTGGGTTGATCGCGGGGGTTATCGCGAAATCGGTG
>PMTM01000020.1 GCA_003167365.1 Spartobacteria bacterium
TTTAGTTCCGGCCAATCTCGTGGAGATCGTGGTGTGTCGCGAGCATCCCAGCCGAAACCCGTATGGCGAACCAAAAGGCTTTCTTCTTTTAGATCATATTCGCGCATCACGATAAACTTACGCCATCTGGCAACTCCGTAAGCTGCGCAGTAAAGAAGCAACACAACAACTGCGATCCGCGTAAACTTCTTCATTAGCCGAGAAAAACCGCCACCGCACAAAAGGTAAAGATTGTATATGTCATCTAAAACTGGCCAGCGGTTGGCTCCAGCGATTGGTTAGGCGGTTCGATTTCCCTTGGCCAATTTACGCGAGCGAGTGGTCCGGTTAGAAACACCCACGAAGCGCCGCCCAAGAGTGTCACCGCAGCCGCGAGAACAAAGGCCCACCAGAATTGGCCAGTCCGATCGACAACGAGGCCAGTCAACGGTGCCACGATGACGCCCGCCAGATTACCAATCGCGTTCTGCAGCCCAGTCCATCTCCCGGCCACCGCCGGACCCGCAAGGGTTTGAGCAAAGACATAGATTGTAGGTCCGGTGAAACCGCACCCGAAGCCCATCACCAAAAGGCAGACGAACGAAGTGTGCGCGCTCGCCACCACGCAACCAAGGAGACCGACCGCGATCGTCAGATGGCCAATCCCCATCCAGAGCTTACGCACGAAATTCGGGTTGGCGCCGGCACGAATCCACGCGTCAGCCATCCACCCCAGAATCGGTGAAGCGATCGCATACATGAGGTAGAACAAAGCTCCTTCCCGGGCCATCTCCTGCATCGAGAGATGCCGCTCGCTGACTAGAAAATAAGGCAGCCAAACGATCATGAGGTAGAGCGAGTAGTTAGTGCAAAGGTGCCCGAGCGCCGCACCCCAAAATGCCCGCCGACGAATAATCTCCCCGACCGACGCCGGACAAACAAATCGCTCCGAGGTAGCAGCCGTTTTTTTCGGCATCCAGTAAATCCACGGCACTAGCCAAAGCAGGCCGGCGAAGCCGAGCACGACAAAAACCGGCCGCCACCCGTAGGCCGCCATCAGGTCGCCACAGAAGAACGTGCCGAGCGCCGGACCAAGAGTCATCCCGCTGACGATGGCTGCGTTAGCAATACCGCGATGTCCTTGTGCGATGGAACGAGCGAGGATCTTTCCGTAGGCCGGGAAGGCGACTGATTCGCCTGCGCCGAGCAAGAGTCGACAGACCATGAGGGTCGCGAAGCCGTGAACCAGGCCGGTCAATCCCGTGGCCAAAGACCAGATGGCAAATCCGCCTGCCAGCACCCAGTTCACATCGTAGCGGTCCACCAGCCAGCCGCTCACGATCATGATAGTCACATAAGTCCAAAAGAAGGCGCCCAGGAGAAGGCCGAGATGGTAGGCGGAAAGTTGAAGCTCTCCTTTCAACAACGGTGCGGCCACCGCCAGATTACCGCGATCGACATAGTTAATGAAGACCGAGAGCGCCAACAGGAAAAGCAGCGCCAAAGTCCTGCCGCCAATCAATTGCCGATCAGTCTGCGCGTTTGAAGTCATAGGTCCCGAGCAGGCTGATCGCACAGTTAACGCCTAACAAGAATTAGACCGCATCTTGCAGCCTATTTCCACACGGTAATAAAAGCGAAACTTGTATATGTCGTATGAAATTGGCCAGCGGCTCGCTGCATCGTCATAGATATGTCGCCGCCCCCCACTTCCTTTCTGGGGGTCATGAGAGGCGGCGTAGCTCCCTCGGAACTAACGGTTGAGGCTATCCCCTCGGTTTTATCTACGTCAAGACAGTTGGCAACGTTTCTGAAAAGCAACTCTTGTATATGTCATCTGAAATCGGCCAGCGATTGGTTAGACCTCACGTGTGCCACGAAGCTTCAACAATAAATAGCCAAGAAAATAGAACCACAAAGAGCCGGCAATTAGATACGCAATGGCTTCGAACAGCAAACGCGAAGCTTGCATCCAGCTTCCGAGCCACTCGATCAAAAGAGAAATCGGGAAATCGGCAACAAAAACGAACATCGGCAGAAGTCCGGCGCGCATCGGGTTGCAAATGGCACTTCCAAAAACGATCGCAACAAAAAAAGCGTGAAGACCACCGAGCAGAAACGGAAGATGCTTCATGAGGTCTAACAAGAAATAGACTGCATCTTGCAGCCTATTTCCACGCGGCAACAAAGGTAAAGATTGTATATGTCGTATGAAATCGGCTGGTGTTGGTCGGTGTTGAACGCCGACCAACACCAATCGGCCAGCGGTTGGCTGTATCGTTTGGTTAGATGGTTTGCGTTGCTGCACCAGTGGCGCTGCGAAAAGAGAGCGCCTGCGATAAATCCGACGATCGCTCCGGCTGGTCCAGTAATGAAGATGCCGAGCAAAGGACCTTGATTTGCTTTCGGTGTGAATATTCTTGACATCTGACGACCAAAGTCCGTAAAGCGAATCCGACGTAATCAAGCGATTCCCCCACAGGAATGCAGTCGGCAGTCGCTAAGATGACCACCGTTTTGTTTGGTTAAATGCGAAACTAATGGAAAACAAAAGCTAATATGAAAATATTTACCTTAATATTTACCGTCTATGCAATCGCTGGAATTGCCGACGCTGCCACTGTGGTGGTTGACCCCAACAACATGGATGGCTGGACATTTTACTCCACCGATAGCAGCGGAACACTCAACACAGGTTCCAATGTCGGGCAGATGGTGACCGGCCCAGCCACGCCTCCTCTCGGCGTCGGCAGCGCCAATTTAATGACAGCGCCGGGAGCGGGTGACGGAAGCGAACAGTTGCGAAGCACAAATTCGGCCGGAACGCCTCTCGCGTCGATTACCTCGCTCAGCTACAGCACCTACGCGACATCCATTGGGGGCGACCAACTCCCCTTCCTGAATCTTTATGTAAGCAGTCAAGGAAACGGAGTGTATGACGATCGCTTATGGTTTGAGCCGGTCTACAGCAGTGCTAGCGCAGGCAACGGCAATCCGAATCCTCAGCCGAACATTGCGCTCAACGCCTGGCAGACATGGAACGCATTCACTGGAATGTGGTACACCGATAGCGGAACGCCCAACGCAAACGCATTTCCTAGCGATCCGAATGGACCCGGCGATCATGCCATTACCTTTGCCGAATTTCTCGCGGCCTACCCTAACGCTACTATCGTTAATCCTTCAGCCGGCGTCGGCGGTATCAGGCTTGCATCGGGTTTCTCGTCCCCTGGCGACAATTACAACACTTATGTTGATGCGTTCACTATTGGCGTCAACGGAGTTAATACAACCTACAATTTCGAGCCAGTTCCGGAGCCGGCCACGCTTTCATTGTTTGGGCTGAGCGCGCTGGGCTCTGTCGGGCTGACTTATCTGCGCCGTCACCGCCGACGCTAATCTCATTGTCAATCTTTTGCTGAGAACTGCGCTGACGGATTAGTCAGCGCAGTTTTTTTGTACTTCCGTCTCAAAAGCCGAAGGTCGAAAATGGCCCTTCGACTGCAAGAAGCGCGAACGTACGCAAGAACCAGTCCTTTTCCTGCGCCCACGGACGGGAACGAATCGCGAGTAGCGTGCAGCCGCAGGCGGGTGCGAAGATTGCGCTCAAAACACCGACAAACGATCCTGAATGCTTCGTGTAAGCTGACTCACGGCGTGTGCTTTAGCATCTAACGAGAACAAGCTCAGTCGCGGCTCTGGCAGGCGCAAGTGGCAGCCGGTTTAATCACGCTAACTAAGATCGACATCGAACGCATGACGCAGTGGAGCGGCTGGCTGCAGCGCTTGGTTAGGTCTTTGGCGGAGCAAATGTAATAGGAAACGGGAAACTGATCGGGATTGGTTTGCCCGCCTTACGAGCGGGCATCCAATGGATCTGACGGACGGCGCGTAACGCGATCGAGTCCAAAGCTGGATGCACTGACTTAGTAACTTTTGCTGATGTCACATGACCACTTGAATCCCAAGATACGTTCAGCGTGACAGTGCCGCCGATGTGCTTGTGGCGATACTCGGCGGGATAGTCGAGATATGATGTAAAGGCCTGCATTCCTCCACTGGGATAAGACGGCGTCACGTCCGTGCTGATATGCAAATGTGACCAATCGGGCGGATAATATGGAACTCCGTTGCGTTCTTCAACAAGCGGGGGCTTTGGCGACGCGACCGCTGGAAGCGCGAAAGCTATTAGAAGAAAAAGCGTGGCACGACGCATAAGACCTAAACATGTGATTATGCCGACAATTTCGACGGCAATCCAGCGTGTTAGCCGACAACACCCGCAACCGCAAAAAAGGTAAAGATTGTATATGTCATATGAAACCTGGCGGTGTTGGGGTCGGTTCCCTATGGTAATTGCTATGACCGCGCTTTAGGCGGAGCTGGCGCATCATTCGAGCCGACCGTGATGTAAAGGGTGTCATTTTGCCGGCGCCTCGCGCTTATTCTCGTCGCGATTGCTATTCCGGCGCGCCGAAATGCGTGGACAATCGGCGAGGCATGCATCGGCCGAATTGTCTTATCCGCAATTGTCATCTCCAGGCCCGCGGGTATTTTCCGCTCAGGCGACTTTCTCTCCGCGTTATCAATTTCCACCTTAAATCCGGTGTCCTCGAGAACGTTCGCAATTTCGCCTTCATAACAAACCGCTTCCCTATCGGATGGAGCCGCTGTCATCGAGACCGGTCCTGGCGTCGAATCTTCCAAGCCGGTCGAGATGTTTTCGCGCTGCACCACGGTGAGATGGCGCCCGCGCCGCTTTCTCCTCCATCTTCGAAAATTTATTCGTATAGCGGAGAACGGGCCGGCAGCGAGCTTATGTAAATAAGATAGATTCATCCCGTTTTCACCATAAGAGGCAGCATGTCTTGAGCCCGCTAGCCTAGTTCAGCAAGGCCTCGTCCAGCGCGAGGGAGTTCCGCTTAAAGGTTACTCCCGCTCCATTTCAGCTTTTGCCGAACCACGTTGAAAAACGAAACGTCCGGCATCACTGCCAAAGACAACGTCCTCTTAGCTTTTCGGATCGTCACAACGGATCCAACGTCCATCCTGACCGGGTCGCGACCATCAACTGTGAGGAAGACTGGATAATCACGTTCGGTTACCTCCACTTCGATCGACGAATCTTCGCCAACAATGATCGAACGATTTGTCAAAACGTGCGGGCAAATCGGCGTGATAACAAAAACACCGGAGTCCGGCGTCATGATCGGGCCGCCCGCCGACAATGAATATGCGGTCGAGCCGGTCGGTGTGGCGATGATCAATCCGTCGGCATTGAACTCGGTCAGTGCCTCCCCGTTCACGCTGGTTCGCAGCCGAACAAGGCGCGAGACTTCGCCGCGACTTAAAACGACGTCGTTTAGGCCGATGGATGTTTTGCCGCCCGCGGTAACATCGAGAAGCGTTCGCTCGCTGAAGGCAATGCGTCCCTTCGCGATAGACTCGACTGCTTTGCGATAGTCCGCCGAACTCACGCAAGTCAGGAACCCAAGTGAGCCGACGTTGATCCCAAAGATCGGCTTCATCGCGTCGCCGAGTTGGCCAGCCACATGGAGGATTGTTCCGTCGCCGCCGAGCACGACCAGGAGATCCGATTTCGCGGCTAACTGCGGAATCGAACAATCGGACTTCTTCCCGGCAATCTTCGCTGTTTCCTTTTCGAGCAAGATCGACATCGAAAAACGAGAAAACTCTTCCACGACGGCGCCAATCAACTCAGCGACGCCGTGCTTTCCGGTATGCGCAATTAGCCCGATTGTTTTCGGAGGCATATGAAGAACTCTTGATTACCGTCTGTGCCGGTGATTGTCGATGGTACAAGTCCGATCACGCGGTGACCGGCTGTTTCTGCGAATCGCACGATTTTTTGCTGCGCCTTCTCATGCAACGCCAGCTCGCGCACGATGCCGCCGCGTCCAACATCTTCGCGCTTCAGCTCGAACTGCGGCTTGATCAGCGCCACGATCGCACCCTCTGGAGCGATCAGATCGAATGCTGGCGGTAAAATCAAAGTCAGCGAGATAAATGAAACATCGATGACGCAAAAATCGACAAGTTCGGGAATCTGTTCGCGCGACAATGAGCGCGCGTTGATTTTCTCCAAGACGACCACACGCGGATCGTTTCGGATTTTCCACGCCATTTGTCCGCGACCGACATCGACTGCGTAAACTTTCTTCGCACCCCGCTGCAACAGGCAATCGGTAAACCCACCAGTCGAAGCGCCAATATCGAGAGCCAATTTGCCGTCAACATCGATTTGAAAGAAATCGAGAGCGCCTTCCAACTTCTGCCCGCCGCGACCGACATAGCGTGGCGTTTCGGCCACCGTGATCAGGGCTTCAAGATCGACCAGTTGCGATGATTTCGCGGCGATTTGCTCGCCGACCTTCACTTCTCCGGCCATCACCGAGCGTTTTGCGCTCTCGCGGCTTTCGAAAAAGCCGCGCTCGACCAACAAATTGTCGATCCTGATTCTTTTCGCCATCGCCTCGCTTACACTATAGCTGATCTCAGCACTGCCCTCCACGCATGTCATCCTGAGGTCGCCGCGGCGACCGAGGGACCTCGCACAGGATCGCCGCGCATTCAGGAACCTATGCGTACTCACAGCTTCGAATGCGAGATTCTTCGCTCCGCTCAGAATGACACCGCTAAGGGTTTTGTCCGCCGCAGACATCGACAATCGAGCTTTGGATCGCTTCGATCGCGGCCGTGAGCTGCTGTGATGTGATGCAAAGCGGCGGCATCAAAACAATTACGTCGCGAATCGGTCGCGTCAGCAGGCCGTGGCTTCGCGCTGCCATACAAACATCGAGAGCAAGCTTGGAGCTGTCTTTGTCTGGCGCAGACAATTCGATTCCGGCAATCAATCCGCACTGCCGCACTTCGCGGACGGCCGGAAGATTTTTGATTGGCTCAAGTTCAGCATTCATTTGATGAATCTTTGGTCCCAGGTGTTCCAAAACGTTCTCGCTCTTAAAAACATCGAGACTCGCCAACGCCGCCGCACAACCGAGCGCGTTGCCGGTGTAACTGTGCCCGTAAGCCAGCGCTTTGCCTTCGGAAACCGAACCGTCGAAACGCGAAAATATCTGCTCGGTTACAAGAGTGATCGCCAGCGGCAGATAACCGCCGGTTAATCCTTTTCCCAAAACCATAATATCGGGCAAGACCTCTTCGTGTTCGCTCGCAAACATGCGGCCAGTCCTTCCAAAGCCAGTCATCACTTCATCGACAATGAGCAACGCACCGCTGCGATCGCACCATTCGCGAACAGCGCGAAGAGTTCCGGACGGCCAAAGTTTCATTCCAGCAGCGCCTTGAATAAGCGGCTCAATCACAACCGCGGCGATCTTCGCAACTTCCATCGCCGAAATTCGCTCGAGAGCCTTCAAGTCCGGGATAAGCGTCGCCGGAAACTTCCAGCGACTGTGACCGACTTGGAACATCGCGGCCCCACCGAGACTGGCGGCGCCGGCGGTGTCGCCGTGATAACCGTTTTGAAATGCGATGAATTCCTGGCGGCGCGAACTTTGGATTCGCCAATATTGATCCGTGATTCTGAGCGCGGCTTCGATCCCGGTTGAGCCGTCATCCGAATAAAGAACGCGGCTGAGCGTTCCTTCTGGGAAAAGATCGATAATCGCGCGTGCCAGTTTGATCGCCGGCGGGTTGGTAAAGCCAAGAAACGAAGTGTGGGCAATGCGATCGAGTTGCTCGCGAATGGCGGCATTGATATGCGGATGGTTGTGTCCGTGGATGTTTGTCCAGATCGATGAATTGCCATCGATGTATTCGCGACCTTTCGAATCGCGGAGCAGGGCCCCCTTCCCTTCCACCAGCACGAGCGGCTCATGCTCCGGCGCACACCATTCGCGCATATTCGTGAATGGATGCCACGCGAACCTCTTGTCCGCGGTAATCAGCTCGTCGGTATTCCAATCACTCATGGCACTCTCGCTCGCTGATTAGCTTTTCCACCGATGCAAGGTCCTCCGCCGAGGCGCGCCGACGCTGATATTTTCGAAAAATTACGTCCTTCAACGTCAATAAATCTTCGAGCAAAGGAACGTCGTAGTAGGTCCATTGCAGATCGTCTTGCAACTTCGCCTGGAGG
This sequence comes from Spartobacteria bacterium, assembly GCA_003167365.1. Lineage (GTDB taxonomy): Bacteria > Verrucomicrobiota > Verrucomicrobiia > Chthoniobacterales > UBA10450 > Palsa-1382. The sequence goes on from PMTM01000020.1 coordinate 8,102, forward strand.
CGCCAGACTCCGCCAAATTTGATCGCGCGGACTTCCCGCTTCTTTCCCTCTCGATCTTTCTCCTTCCATATGTGTTGACTCCGCATCGTAGTAAAATCTTACATTAAGAGCCTTGAAAGACGCAGCCAGATTACTGGTTTACTTCGCCGCGACAATTCTGATCGGCGCGCTGCTTGCTCCAGTTTTTTTCTGGACAGGGCAATCGCTTGCCGCCCACGGTTATTTTCCATTCCTGGCAAGAGTCGATTTCGAAAGATACTTTCATCGCGCTCTTCTCGTCGCCGCCCTCGTTTTACTTTGGCCGCTGTTCCGTTCTGTTTGTGTACGGGGAATGGAAGATCTCGCGCTCGCGCGGAATCCAAATTGGTCGCGTGATCTCTTCGCCGGATTTCTTTTCGCCGCGATTCCCCTGCTCTGCTGCGGCGCAGTCCTGATCGTGTCTCACGTCTATTCGCTGCAGCCTGCCATCAGTTGGCTCGCGCTCGCCAAGATCATTCCGGCGTCAGCAGTCGTTCCCGCGATTGAGGAGACCTTCTTTCGCGGATTGATTCTCGGCATCCTGCTGCGAAGCGGCCACAAGTACATGTCGATCTTCGTTACCTCGGCGCTTTATTCAGTCGTTCACTTTCTGAAAGCGCCGGAGCAAACATCGACAATCGTCACCTGGACTTCCGGCTTTAATTCGATCGCCCACTCGTTCGCCGAATTTGCCGATCCGATCCTGGTGACAGCCAGTTTCGCCACCCTCTTTTTGATCGGCTGGATTCTGGCCGATGCGCGAATGCGAACGCGTTCGCTTTGGCTGCCGATTGGTTTACACGCCGGTTGGATTCTTGTCAGCGGCTCGTTTAACCGGATCGCGGAGGCTGAAATAGTTATGCTTCCCTGGTTGGGAAGAAATTTGCTCGTCGGCATTGTGCCGCTCGCGGTCGGTTGCTTAACATGGCTGATAGTACGCGGCTGGTTGAAATATGTTGGCACTCCCAAGACTTGATGGCCTCCGAGCGGTCGCGTCGCTGCTTTATCCTCCCGTTTGCAGCATCTGCTCGGAGGATGTGCTCGCAGGCGAATACCTCTGCGACGCATGCGACGACAAAGTTACCCGAATCGTTCCGCCGTTTTGTTCAAAATGTTCCGAACCTTTTGCCGGCGCGATCAGCGGTCCGTTCGATTGCGCGAATTGCGCACATCGCATTCTCCATTTCGACGCCGCGGTCGCCGCCTATCGGAGTCGCGGAATCGTTCGCCGCGTGGTTCTCGATTTCAAATACGGCCGGCAAATGCATCTTCGCCATCTGTTGGGACGTTGGCTTTCTGCAGCACTCAATGATGCGCGCCTCCGCGACCAGCATTTCGACATTATCGTTCCCGTTCCGCTGCATCCGGCGCGGGAACGCGAACGCGGATTCAATCAAGCGGCGCTGCTGGCGAATTTGGTCAGCCGTCAGATATCGATCCGATCGAAAGCCTTGCTCGAACGCACTCGCTACACGACTACGCAAACGGCGTTCGATCGCGCTGAACGCATGGAAAATTTGCGCGGTGCCTTCCGTTTACGACGCGGCGCGAACGTGCGAGAATTGCGCGTGCTTTTGATCGATGATGTTCTAACCACCGGCTCGACCGTGAGCGAATGCGCGCGTGTGCTCAAGAAAGCCGGCGCGACTTCCGTTTACGCGGCCACCGCGGCGCGCGCCTGATTCCATGGCCATTTTCAAAAAACCGTCACTTAAGACGCAAAGTCGCAAGAAACGCGACATTCCGCACGGTCTCTTTCAAAAGTGCCCCGGCTGCAATGAAGTCATTCACGAAATCGAGCTCAACCAAAACCTTCGTGTTTGTCCGCGATGCGAATATCACTTCGCGCTCTCGGCCAAGGACAGAATCGAGAACCTGCTCGACGCCGGGAGTTTTGTGGAAATGGATGCCAGCTTGACGTCGATCGACACGCTTCGTTTCCAGGGAATGGCGACTTACAAAGACCGCCTGAAGAAATATCAGGAGACGACGGGTTTGGTTGACGCAGTAATTAGCGGGCACGGCATGATCGACGGGTACAAAGTCACAATCGCGGTGATGGATTTCAGTTTCCTGGCGGCGACAATGGGCTCCGTTGTCGGCGAAAGAATCACCCGTGTGATCGAATACGGCACGGCCAAGCGCGCGGCCGTTATCATCGTCGCGGCTTCCGGCGGCGCCCGCATGTACGAAGGAATGTTGAGCTTGATGCAAATGGCCAAAACGAGCGGAGCGCTCGCCTATCACGCGGAACAACGGCTCCCTTACTTGTCGGTCCTAACAAATCCGACCACGGCCGGCGTTATGGCCAGTTTCGCTTCGCTCGGCGACGTCATTATCGCCGAACCGAAAAGCATGATCGGTTTCGCCGGACCGCGCGTGATTAAGGAAACCACGCACCAGGATTTGCCGGAGCGATTTCAAACGGCGGAATTCCTGGAGGAACACGGGTTGATCGATATGATCGTGCATCGCAAGAAAATGCGCGAGCAAATCAGCCAGCTTCTGGGCTACTTCGTCGCCTCGCAGTGAAAGTGGGAGAGGCCTCTGTGCCTCGACTCTCTTCCTCATATCAGGCGGCGCTGGCCTGGCTTTACAGTCTTCAACGCTTCGGGATCAAACTCGGCCTCGAAAACATTCGGCGTCTCATCGACGCGCTGCATATCGATCTTGGTAAGGCCCGCGTCATCCACGTCGCCGGCACAAACGGCAAGGGATCGGTCTGCGCAATGATCGATTCGATCTGCCGAGCGCAAGGGTATCGCAGTAGTCTGTTCACCTCCCCTCACCTCGTCACCTTTCGCGAGCGAATTCGTGTGAACGGTGAAATGATTTCGGAAGAAACCGCTGCAGATGGCTTGACCAACATTCGCGAGATCGTAGCTGACTGGGATCCGCACCCGACATTCTTCGAAGTCACAACCGCGCTCGCGCTGCAACATTTCGCCAACGGCAAGATCGACATCGTCATTCTGGAAACCGGCCTCGGCGGGCAGCTCGACGCCACCAATGCCGTCCAGTCCAATGTTTCCGTCATCACACCGATCGATCTCGATCATCAAAAGTGGCTGGGCGATTCGCTCGAGCAGATCGCCATCGAAAAAGCCGGAATCATAAAACCGAGTGTGCCGGTAATTTCCGCGGCGCAAAAGAGCGAAGCCGAAGTCGTGATCAAAAAACGCGCCGCCGAATGCGAAGCGCCCATTCAGTTTGTTACCGATTCTCATTCGACACACCCGATCGCGCTCGACGGGAATTATCAAAAACAAAATGCCGCGCTCGCCATCGCTGCGTTGAGCGCAGCCAAGATCAATATCGACGACGACGCAGTTAAACGCGGCCTGGCCGAGATTGAATGGCCGGCGCGATTCCAGCGTTGGGACAAAAGCACAATCATCGACGGCGCACATAACCCAGCCGCCGCGCGCGTTCTCGCCGACACTTGGCGCGAGGCCTTTGGCGATCAGCCCGCCACGCTCATCCTCGCAATTCTTTCCGACAAAGATTTGCCCGGAATTTGCGAAGCGCTCGCGCCGATCGCCGATCACGCACTATTGCCAAGAATTCGCAGCGAACGCGCAGCCAATCCGCAAACGCTCGCCAAAGTGATGGTCGATTGTGGGGTAAGATGTCAGATCGTCGGAACATTCGCCGACGCCTTAGAAAAAGCTCGCGCCCGATCAGCGCCGATCTTGATCACCGGCTCGCTCCACTTCGCCGGCGAAGCGCTCGCACACCTGCAAGGCAGGCCAGCCGCCTTCGAAGAGTGCGCGCAGTGACTGCATCCGCTGCGTTGCAGTCTGTAGCGGCGCTCTATGAGCGCCGAAATTTATTTAGATCCGGCGGTCATAGACCGCCGCTACAGTTCAATCCGCGGGAACAATGGGACCGGTTTGCCGACAACATGTCCATCCGGCAATCCGCCCCACTTCGCGTCATCAAGATGAAAACGTTCTTCCTTTCCGCTTAACTCGGGCTCCATCTTCCAATTCAGTTGATCGAAAATTCCGTGCGCCGCCTTTGGCAAGACTGGCGAGATCAGAATCGCGATAACGCGAACAGATTCGGCAAGCGTGTACAGGACAGCGGTTAAGCGTTCAGACTCTGGGGATTCTTTTGCAAGCTTCCAGGGTGCTTCCAGATCGACGAAACGATTCACATGAAAACAAAACGCTTGAATATGATGAACCGCATCATCCACCGAATACGGCTTCAGGCTCGGATACTTAGGAGCTCCTCCTTCAAATGCTTCCTCAAAACCATGGACTTCGGTCAATCCCAGCAACTGACATTCGCGATGATTCTTTTCGACGAGGGAGACCTGCGAGACTTTTCCTTCGCGATACCTATGAGCCATGTTTAGCGTTCGATTCACTAAGTTGCCTAAAGTGTTGGCAAGATCCGTATTGAAACGGGTTACGAGCCGCTCTTCCGAGAAGTCCGCATCTCCACCTACAACAATGTCGTTCATCAAATAATATCGCAGCGCTTCGGCGCCGTATTTTTCCACGAGCAACTCTGGATCGACGACGTTGCCGGCGCTCTTGCTCATCTTCGCGCCGCCGAGGTTCCACCAACCATGCACAAGAAGCTGCGGGATTTGATCATTCGGAAAGCCAAGTGAGTGCAGCATGATGAGCCAGTAAATTCCGTGTGCAGGAATTAAAATATCCTTACCAATTACTTGGAGCGTGTCCTTCGACCAACGATCACGGAATTCTTTTGGCTGCGCTTCGTAATTGTCGATCGTTGGATCATAACCGGCGAAGCTGATGTAGTTACTGAGTGCATCGAACCAGACGTAGGTGACGAAATCTTTGTCGAATGGCAGCTCGATTCCCCAATCGAGTCGCGATTTTGGACGGGAGATACAGAGATCGCCGCTCAGTTTCTCCACTGCGTTGCGCAGTTCGAGCTGGCGAAAATCGGGAATGACGGCGTCTTTGCGATTGTCGATGTACCGGAGCAACCACTCCTTATGATCGTTTAGTTTGAAATAGTAATTTTCTTCTTCACGAAACTCGACTTGTCCCCATTCTGGGCCGAACTCGCCGTTGGGGCCGCGTTCTCTATCGGTCAGAAATTGTTCCTGACGGATTGAGTAATGACCCGCTTGTTTGTCTTTGTAGATTTGTTTTTCGTCGAACAGACGCTGCAGCATTCCTTGCACAACGCGCTTATGGCGCTCGTCCGTTGTCGCGGCCCACTCGTCGTATTTCACGTCGAGCTTTTCCCAAAGATCGACAAACTTTTGCGTGACGCCTTTGACGAACTCGGCCGGTGGGACACCCTCTTTGGCAGCTGACTGCTGCACTTTCTGTCCGTGTTGATCGACGCCTGTCAAAAAGAAAACCTGCTCGCCTTTGAGGCGATGATAACGCGCGATGACATCAGCCAGAATTTTTTCGTAGGCGTGACCGATGTGCGGCGCCGAGTTTGTGTAATCGATCGCTGTGGTGATGTAGAAAGTTTCAGGCATCGGTGCGACAAACTGGCGGACGCGCGAATGGAGCGCAACCGCTTATAAAACTTGTTGTCGCGCGCTCACCGCGGGACGAGACCTGTAGCCCAGACCAGTTCGAGATGAACGGATGTGCGCATGAAACCAGTGATCTCTTTAGAGCGCGGTTGCTGGTCCGATGTTAATTATTCCCCAAAGCATGGCAGCATCCTCGGCGGCATGGTTTGCCGGCAAGTCGGCGGATGGCTCTCGGAAGCTGCGGAGCACCACGATCGCCCCCGGAGCAGCAGTGCGCTTTACCGCAGCAAGAAGCCGCCGTTGGTAGGCCGAATCTACCCCATCAAGAATGTTCGACAGCGTAAACCCGTCGAAGCTTCCGGTCGGTTCCTGTTCGAGAAAAGTGGCCGCGTCGGCGTGGACGACCCGGATATTTCTTGCCTCGGGAGGCGGGGTTTCAAAGGACAGTTCTCCCAGCAGGAGGGCGTGGGCGTAGGCATTGGTGCGGTTCGGATGCCGTGCAAAACAGCGCTCCATGCGCCCGCGCATGACGGCCCCGAAATTCGGTGGCAGGAATGTTAAGAACGATGAGGCGTAGATCGTCCGCAGCGCGGGCATTGAAAAGAGCGAATCCATGGCAACGCGGAAACGTCGCGTGTTCAGGTGGCGGCGCCAGTACGCGAGTTGTTCACCAGGATCGTCGAGATCAAGAAAAGCGCGCACTGTCGATGGCCACCAACCGGCCAAGGGCGCAAAGGTTCGTGCGATTCGCATGATTCGTTCGGCAACACCGCGGCGGCCACGTTCGCCCACGAACCGGTGCTGGGCGTAGGCGAGCTGGACGGGATTAATATCGACGGCAACGACATCGTGATGCAGCGCGAGCTTCATGGCGGTGCAACCAGCCGACGCGATGCAGAAAACGCGCCCGCCGGCAGGGAACGCGTTGAGTTCGACCGACGCGTCCTCGTACATGCGACCGAACAACAGCTTGCTCGGGCCGCCGCGCGCATCGAGGCGGCCCCGCTCCCACCCGGTTCTGGTGAGGGCCGTTGTCATGTCCAAGCCGGGTGGCTGGCCGAAACCCAGACCAGCATCAAGAAGGCGAAGTTTTTGATCACCATGCCAGCGGGGTCGTGAATGATTTGACGCGCCCAGAGGAGGCCGCAGGTGTTGAGCATGATGAGGAACACGGTTTGCACGACCGCACAAAAGAGCGGCGCCATTCCACTCAGCGCCCACAAGGCGAGACCCACTTCAATGACCCCGAGGGTCTTTAGAAGAATGAGTCCGAAGCCAGGACCATATTCGGGCACCGCCTCGACGACCCGCAATTGGTGTGGTTCGCCTCCAAGCAGTTTGCACCACAAGCCCTCATACAGCCACACGGCAGCAACTGCGACGTGAATCAACCAAAACGGCGGCAGTTCGGTAGGCATGGTTATTTTTTTCCGGCCCGACGGTTCAGCCCGGCCTCCATGTTGCGGCGCATGGCGCTGAGCATGTGGCGGTGGAACATCCGACAGACAAACACTTCAACCGACATCCATAGCCAGCGAGGGCGCCTGGGACTTGAATATTCAGTATTGAGGGCGACCTCGGTGTGGCCACCCGGGAGTTCACGCAGCGTGTAGCTGCCTCCCGACAACTTTATCCCGCCGCCAAGTGCGAGGTCCTCCTCGATAACCTCGAAGACAAGGTTCCGGCTTCGGGTGACCTGAGTGATTCGCTTGAGCAGGTGGCCGTCTTCGTAAATGCACCGCATTTCGTCTCCCACTTCCGATTTGCGGCCCTCAGTCCGAATTGGGACCGGCAACAACAGCCGGAGATGCAGCGGTGAACGCTCCTCGATCTGCTCGTAGAACAGCAGCGCTTCCCACACTTCCTCGGGAGCGGCTTTGAAGTTCGCGCGGGTCACGACAGACGTGAACTGCTGCTGGACGTCAGCAGCCTTGGAGGGATCGCGTGCCGGGGCAGCTACCTCGGTGGCATTCATAGATAGAGCGCTGTCGCGAGCCATAATTCTAAAGTTCTATTCATTCAAAGGTAAAATTCGAGCCACCGAAAATCTAAACGTTTTGGCTGCCCCAATTCGGCTCGTGAATGAGATTGAACGTATGCAAAATTACATGAAAATCCTGTTTTCGATTCTGCGGCAGTGATTTGCACGGCAGCGTTTGCGGCGGACAAGCCGAGCTGCCTAAAGTTCCAGCGCGCGCAAGCGCAGCGCGTTCGCGATCACTGAGACCGAACTGAAACTCATGGCCGCGCCGGCAATCATCGGGTTTAGGAGAAGTCCGAAGAAAGGATAAAGCACGCCGGCCGCGATTGGGATGCCGAGCGCGTTGTAGATGAACGCGAAGAACAAATTTTGCCGAATATTGCGCATGGTCGCGCGGCTCAATCGAATGGCTTTCTCGATGCCGCGCAGATCGCCTTTGACGAGTGTGATGCCGGCGCTTTCCATCGCCACGTCGGTTCCGGTGCTCATGGCGATGCCGACGTCGGCAGCGGCAAGGGCGGGCGCGTCATTGATACCGTCACCGGCCATGGCAACGACGTGTCCTTGCTCGCGCAGCTTGCGCACACGCTCGTTTTTGTATTGCGGCTCCACTCCAGCCTCGACTTCGTCGATTCCGAGCTTTTCGGCGACGGCGTGCGCGGTGCGCTCGTTATCGCCGGTGAGCATGATCACTTTAATTTTGAGCTGATGCAGATGCTCAATCGCGGCAGGCGTCGATTCTTTGATCGGATCGGAGACGGCAAGAATGCCGGCGGCACGGCCATTGATGGCGACGAAAATTACGGTTTGGCCCTGTGCCTGAAGTTCGGTTGCTTGCGACTTGAGCGGGTCGAGATCGCGAACATTTTGCGTTTTAAGAAAGTGCGGTTTGCCCACGAACACGGTGCGCCCGTCCACCTGCCCGGTCACGCCGTCGCCCGTGCTTGAAGAAAAATTCGTGACTTTTCCCAACGTTAGATGTCGATCTTGCGCGTCGCGCACAATCGCGGAAGCAAGCGGATGTTCACTCTGCTGTTCGACCGCCGCGGCCGCGGCGAGCAAGTCATTTTCGTTTATCCATTCAGAAGCAATAATTGTGGTCGAACGCGGTTTGCCTTCCGTTAACGTGCCAGTCTTGTCCACAACAAGCGTGTCGACTTTTTCCATAAGCTCGATGGCCTCGGCGTTTTTGATCAGCACACCGGCCTGCGCGCCGCGACCGACGCCAACCATGATCGACATCGGCGTGGCCAGACCGAGCGCGCACGGACATGCGATGATCAACACGCCGACCGCGTTGACGATCGCGTAAGCAAAACGGGGTTCGGGGCCGATCAGTGCCCAGACAACGAAGGTGAGCACTGCGCACGCGATCACGGCCGGGACAAACCAAGCCGCAACTTTGTCGGCCAATCCTTGAATCGGCGCGCGGCTACGCTGCGCTTGCCCAACCATTTCGACGATTTGCGCGAGGACGGTCTCGCTGCCGACACGCTCGGCTTCCATCAAAACACTGCCAGCCTGGTTGACAGTGGCGCCGATGACGCGGTCACCAGTTGTTTTTTCAACTGGCATCGGCTCGCCAGTGATCATTGATTCATCAATGCTCGTTCGGCCGTCGATGACTTTACCGTCGACCGGAATCTTTTCGCCGGGACGAACGCGAAGCTGATCGCCGCGTTTTACTTCATCAAGTGACACATCGATCTCTTTGCCATCGCGCGCGACGCGGGCGGTGCGCGGAGAGAGATCGAGCAACGCGCGAATGGCGGCGCCGGTACGGCTGCGCGCGCGCAATTCTAGAACTTGTCCGAGCAAGACAAGCACGGTAATGGCCGCGGCTGCTTCGAAGTAGATGTCGATCTTGCCGTGTTGGTGAAATGACGCCGGAAAAATATTCGGCGCGAGCATAACGACCGCGCTGAAGAGGTACGCGACGCCCACGCCCATGGCGATGAGCGTAAACATGTTGAGCGAGCGATTGCGGATCGATTGCCCGCCACGCTCGAAAAACGGCCAGCCGCCCCAAAGCACAACCGGCGTGCTAAAGACAAATTGTATCCAACGCGAGAAATTGTCCTTCATCCACGATGGCGCATTTGGAAACAAATGCGCCATCGCGAGCACAAAGACCGGCAATGTAAGGACGGCGCCGATCCAAAAGCGGCGCGTCATGTCCTGCAGCTCCTCGTTCCCCTCGTCCGCGCCAGCCGCGATCGTCTTCGGCTCGAGCGCCATGCCGCAGATCGGGCAATTTCCAGGTCGATCCCGCTCGACCTGTGGATGCATTGGGCAGGTATAGATCATCGAAAGAACATCGAGGACTCAACGCGCAACGTCCAACGGCAGAGCGACTCAACCTTCGAGGACGATGGTTGCGACAGCGTGCTGGTCGCTGTGACTCAGTGTGATTAACGCGTTTATAACGCTGCGTTGCTTCGCGAGTTCCTCGGCGCCGCCAGTGAACAGGAGAAACGGTTCGCCGCTCGGTTTTTTCCGGACATCGATATCGCGCCAACCCATCGCTTTGCCAATCCCGGTGCCGAACGCTTTTGAAACTGCTTCTTTCGCCGCGAAACGCGCCGCCAGATGTCGCGCCGGAAATTTCATCGACATGGAATATTCGATTTCACCGTCAGTGAAGACACGACGGAGAAATCGATCACCGAAGCGTTCGAGCGAATGCTCGATCCGCGCGCACTCGACCAGGTCGACGCCGATTCCAAGCACACTCATCCTTTGTAATCTTCCATGGCGACGAGCATCTCGCGCACAGCGCTATCGAGTCCGACAAAGATTGCGCGCGAGATGATCGCATGCCCAATGTTCAGCTCGGTGAGATGCGGGATCTTTTGGATGAGCGCGATGTTCGTGTAGTTGATGCCGTGGCCGGCGTTCACTTGCAGTTTCAACTCCGAGGCGGCTTTGGCGGCCTGCTGTAGATTGTGCAGTTCCTGTTTCTCGATCTTCTCGGCGAACGCGTTCGACAGTTTCCCGGTATGCAACTCGACCATATCGGCGCCCAATTCGGCCGCGGCATCGACTTGTTCCAAAGTTGGATCGACAAACAAGCTGACACGAATGCCGGCGCTGTGGAGCCGAGTGATGGTGGGCTCGAGTTCTTTGCGCTGCGATACGACATCAAGGCCGCCTTCGGTTGTGACCTCTTCGCGCTTTTCCGGAACGAGACAGACTTCATCGGGCACAATGCGCAGAACAACATCGACAATCTCGGGCGTGTTGCCCATTTCAAGATTTAACTTGGTCATAATGTTTTCGCGCAGCCGTTCGATATCGCGATCGATGATATGGCGCCGGTCCGCACGCAAATGCGCGACGATCCCGTGGGCGCCGCAGCGCTCACAAATGGCAGCGGCGACTATCGGATCGGGCTCCGCGTTTTTCGATTCCGGCATTTTGCCGTAACGCGCTTGCCGCAAAGTCGCCACATGATCGATATTGACCCCAAGTCGCAGCGTTCCCATGAGGCCGTCAATAGGAACCAGTCCGCTACAGAGAGCAAGCCGAAGCCGATTCGAGCAAGCAGCTTATTCCAGAGGAAACTCTATTCGTTTCTCTTCCGCTCGCGGAACGAGTTTGTTTTGCGCGATGATGCGCACACACGTGTTCCAGCGAAGCAGCGCGTCGTCGTGGCCGGGCGGACGGATCGCTTCCGCTTTTTCAAACCAGCTCATCGCTTCATGAAGAAGATCGTAGGCCTGAAAACGACAATCGGGCGTGTTCTGCGCCAATTTCGTCTTGGCCCGACGTTCCGCAAAAATCCCCGCGTAATAGGCGCGATCGTAATCGCTCTTGATGCGTGAGAGCAACTCTTTCGCTTGCGTGCCGCTCACGCCGTAGCCCTTGGTGAAGCGATCGGTCAACGCGAGCAACAGCGTGACAATCGCTTCCTGATTTTCCGGATCGGCCTTCAATACATCCAGACAAATGCTCTCAGCTTCGCCCGGCTCGTTGAGCAACCGGTAACGAATCGCTTTTTCGAGCGCGGCCGGAATCGCTTCCTTTGAGAGCGGCTTAAGTTCGGACATGATCTGAAAAACGATGATCGATCTTCGCTAACGCTTCACGGCATTCGGCGATTGTCGATCCGATTTCTTCTTCATCCATCTCCAAATCCAGCCAAACGGATCGTAAAATCGATCCACGACGCGTTCCTTTAGCGGAATGATCGCATTGTCGGTAATCTGAATGCTCTCCGGGCAAACTTTCGTGCAGCATTTCGTAATGTTGCAGTAACCGATGCCCTGCGTATTTCGCAATTCATCGATGCGGTCTTCGGTGTCGAGCGGATGCATTTCGAGCGCGGCAACGTAAATCAAATAACGGGGCCCGGTAAATTGCTCGTGCTTCTGGTGATCGCGCAGGACGTGGCAAACATCCTGGCACAAGAAGCATTCGATGCATTTCCGGAATTCCTGGACGCGATCGATGTCTGCCTGCGCCATGCGCCAGGTGCCGTCCGGCGCGTCGGGCGAACGCGGCTTGAATGGTTTGATGTTCTTTTTGACCCGGAAATTCCAGGAGACATCGGTGATTAAATCCTTGATCGCCGGAAACGCCTTCATCGGTTGAACGGTGACCGGTTGGTCGAGCGGCAGGTCGCTCAACCGCGTCATGCACATCAGCTTCGGCAGGCCGTTGATCTCCGCCGAACACGAGCCGCATTTGCCGGCCTTGCAGTTCCATCGACATGCGAGGTCGTTCGCCTGCGTCGCCTGAATGTGATTGACCGCGTCGAGCACGACCATTCCCTCGGATACGCCGGCCGTGTAATCGCGAAACTCGCCGCCGAGCCGATCGCCGCGCCAGATTCGGAAGGTGGCCTGTTTCTGCGGGCTCATTTGTTCTCCTCAATGATTTGCTTCAAATAATCCGGCATCTCCGGCAGTGGCGCCAATCGGACCTCCATCGTGCCATCGGCCGCTTTGCGAATCATCGTGTTTACTTTCGAGAAGCGCTCTCCTTTTTCCAAATAATCTTCGCGAAATTGTGCGCCGCGACTTTCCTTTCGCTCCAGCGCCGCGCGCGTGATCGCTTCCGAGACGGTGAGCAGATTCTTTAAATCGAGAGCGGTGTGCCAGCCGGGATTGAAATCGCGATTGCCGATGACGCCGACGCGGCCGACACGTTCCCAAAATGTTTTCAGGTGATCGAGAGCGGATCTCATTTCGCCTTCATCGCGCACAATCCCGACATTGTGCTGCATCACCTCCTGCAAATCGCGTTGCACCGAGTACGGATTTTCTCCGGCGCTGTTCTCGAACGGCTCTAAAGCTTCGCGCGCGTACACGTCGATCTTGTCATTGTCGATCTTGCCATGTTGATTTTCCTTCGCGAACTTGGCCGCGAATTCGCCGGCGCGTTTTCCAAAAACAATAAGATCGGAGAGCGAGTTACCGCCAAGTCGATTCGCGCCGTTGATCCCAGCGGCACATTCACCGGCGGCAAAGAGTCCCGGCACGTCCGACATTTGCGTGTCTGCATTCACATGCACGCCGCCCATGATGTAATGCGTCGTCGGCCCGACTTCCATCGGCTCCTTCGTGATGTCCACATCGCCGAGCGCTTTGAACTGGTGGTACATGCTCGGTAGCTTGCGCTTGATGTGCTCTTCCGCGTTCGGAATTCTTTTCTTGATCCACGAGATGTCGAGATAGACGCCGCCGTGCGGAGTCCCCCGCCCTTCCTTGATTTCGCGCACGATGCAACGTGCGACGTGATCGCGCGTCAACAAATCCGGCGGTCGCCGCGCGTTCTTGTCGCCCTGCGTGTAACGCCAGCCTTCTTCTTCGTTGTCGGCGGTCTGCGCTTTGTAGTTGTCCGGAATGAAATCGAACATGAACCGTTTGCCATCCGCATTGGTGAGAATTCCGCCCTCGCCGCGCACGCCTTCAGTCACGAGCATTCCCGAAACACTCGGCGGCCAAACCATGCCGGTGGGATGAAATTGGATGAACTCCATGTCGATCAATTCCGCGCCGGCGTGATACGCGAGCGAGTGGCCGTCGCCAGTGCAATCCCAACTGTTGCTCGTGATCTTGTAAGCCTTGCCGATTCCACCGGTGGCCAGAATAATGGCCTTCGCGCGGAAAATTTTGAAGCGCCCGCGTTCGCGATCGTAACCGAATGCTCCGGAAATCCGCCCGCCATCGGTGACAAGGGCAAGGATGCAAATCTCCATGTGCACGTCGATGCCTTGATGCACGCCGTGGTCTTGCAACGTGCGAATCATTTCGAGACCAGTGCGGTCGCCGACGTGCGCGAGCCGCGGATATTTGTGACCGCCAAAATTGCGTTGAAGAATGCGTCCATCTTTTGTGCGATCGAACACTGCGCCCCACGCTTCGAGTTCGCGCACGCGGTCGGGCGCCTCCTTAGCGTGTAGCTCAGCCATGCGCCATTGATTTACATACTGCCCGCCGCGCATGGTGTCGGCGAAATGCACTTTCCAATTGTCGCGATCATCGACATTGGCTAGGGCGGCCGCGATCCCGCCTTCGGCCATGACGGTGTGCGCCTTACCCAGGAGACATTTGCAAACCATCCCGACCGAAACTCCAGCGGCAGACGCTTCGATAGCGGCGCGCAATCCGGCGCCGCCGGAACCGATCACGAGAACGTCGTGCTGAAAGGTTTCGTACTCGGGCATGGGATGCGATAAATCGTTAAGACGCCAAGACCTTAAAGCGTTTGCTCGTGAGAAATTCGATCCACTTCATCGGTTAAATGATTCGCAGATCGTGCCAAATACCAGTCGCGCAAAGCCTAATGTATAGATCGGAGAAACCAACCCAGAACAAACTCATCCACGCCCACAGCATGTGGCGGCGGTTGAAGCAGCTCACACACGCGTAAGCACGATAGCAGGATGTCGATTTTGAAAGTTGATCCCGAAATCCGCCGATCAAATGGCGTAATGAATGACAACCGAACGTATAGCCGCCGAGCAACACAACGTTAATCGCGAGCACAATCGTGCCGACGCCGATACCAAACGAAGTTTTCCCGCTCACGGGATCGGCAAACCAGAGCGCTTTCCAAACATCGGTGGCGAGAATCGCGATAAAAATCAGCGCCACATAAAGAAAGTAGCGATGCACGTTTTGCATGATCAACGGAAACGAGCGTTCGCCGAGATAAGTTTTTCGCGGCTCGCCCACGGTGCAGGCCGGTGGATCGGCCCAGAACGCTTTGTAATACGCGCCGCGATAGTAATAGCAGGTCAGTCGAAATCCACCGGGCGCCCAAAGAATCAACAACGCTGGTGAGAAGAGAAGCCACGCCGGCCACCACGCCGGTTTCGGTCCGAACCAATTGTGAGGCGATGGGCCGAAAAATTCCGGCGAATAAAACGGCGAGATGTAGTTGCCCAGAAAATAATGAGCGCCCTGGAATGCCGCCCAGGTGGAATAAACAATAAAGGTTCCCAACCCAAGAAAAACCAGCAGTGGCTGAGTCCACCACCCATCAGTCCGCATTGTTGCGCCAAACGATCTTTGCGGCAGGGTGGTCGTTTCGGCATGAATCATCGCCGCCTTGAATAACGACACTCGATTAGCTTTTCAACAAAAAGGTGTCGATTAGAGTCTAAACGTGAACCGACGGTTCAGACATCTGAGGCATAGACTGGAATGGATCGGCTTGCGTATTGGCTTGGCCGTGGTTCCGCTTCTCCCACGATGGGCGTGTTACCAACTCGGACAATTTTTTGGGGTGGCTGCATCGATTATTGATCGCCGCGGTACTCGGATTGCCCTGACTAATCTGGAAGTTGCTTTGGGTAACGAAACTTCCGCCGCAGAGCGGAAGA
The DNA here is from genome assembly GCA_003167365.1 of Spartobacteria bacterium. Classification (GTDB taxonomy): domain Bacteria; phylum Verrucomicrobiota; class Verrucomicrobiia; order Chthoniobacterales; family UBA10450; genus Palsa-1382. Next base: position 23,411 of record PMTM01000020.1, read on the forward strand.
AGATTGTTCGGCAGTCTTATCAAAGTTTTGCCAATACCCTGCTAGACCTTTTTTGGAGTCCGCGCCTGACCCGAGAAAACTTTCGCCGTTACATCGAAATCGAAAATCTGGAGCGCGCCGAAAATGAGGGAGGCGAAGAAAAATCCGGCATCGCCGCTTCCATTCACTACGGGAATTTCGAATGGCTGAGCCTGGCCATGGGCTTTCTGGGTTATCCCGCCGATATCGTGGCGGAAATGCAAAAAAATTCGCTGCTCGAACCGATGTTGCTAAAGGCGCGCAATCGTTCCGGTCACACGGTGGTGCCGCGCAAAGGGGCCATCCGGCGGCTTTACAAGACTTTGCGGAAAGGCGGACGTGTCGCCATCCTGGTCGATCTGACTGTCCGGCCGAAGTATCCATCCGTCATTATCAACTGCTTTGGCTTGAAGACGTGCGTTACTCTGGCCCACGCCTGGTTACAGCAGAATACTGGCGCGGTCATTGTTCCAGCGCATTCCGAACCGTTGCCCGGTGGGAAATATCGAATCGTTTGTCACCCGAAAATCGAACTGCCACCTCACGCGACTGCCACGGAAGTCGCGCAAGCTTGTTGGGATACGTTTGAACCCATCATCCGGAAAAATCCCGGGCCGTGGCTCTGGATGTATAAGCATTGGCGATTTCGTCCTTCCGACGCGACGCGGGCTTATCCGTCCTACGCCTACTCCTCCGGTCATTACGAAAAACTGGCCAAGCGTTTAAAACGAGAAGCAGAAACCACGCAGCCTCAAGCCACGGCTGCCTGATTATTCGCCGTTCGCGCCCTCAACCGGGAATCCGGCTTTGTGCCACGCTTCCCAGCTTCCCGGCACATTCCAAAGCTCGGTGAAGCCTTGCGGCTTCATAATACTGGTGGCGATGCTCGCACGGTACCCGCTTCCACAATAAACCGCAGTCGCTTTCGCTGGATCAAGTTCGCCAATTCGCTTTCGCAGTTCCGGCAAGAAAATGTGCCGCGCGCCGGGCACATGTCCCTTTTTCCATTCGCGTGGCGAACGCACATCGACAACTTGGAGACTCGGCGCACGCTTGTTCAACTCGTGCACCGTCATTTGGCCGATCTCCGCATTCGGATATCCCGCAGCGTCCCACGCTTTCATTCCACCGATGAGATAACCGGCGAACTTGGAGAACCCGGTTCGGATGAAGAGCCGCACCACTTCATCGAGATCATCTTCATTTTCGAGCACGAGAAGAATCGGCTTATCCGGATCGAGCATCCAGCCCGCCCAGATCGACAAGATTGGCGAACCGCCAATGTTGAGCGCGCCAGGAATATGGCCGCCACCGAAGGCCAGCATCGTCCGCACATCCACCAGCACACCAGTCTTCTTCTCGATCGCTTCCTTAAATGCTTTCGGCGGAAGAGCCGCAACACGCGGAAGATGGCCAAGCACTTCCGGCCCTTCTGCATTCAGCTTTTTCATTACCGGATAGTAACGAGGAACCGGCGGCGCCGTCGCGATCGCGTAGTCGGTGAAGCTTTTCACATCGGTGAACTGAAGAAACTTATTGAACTTCCGCTCGTAACCAATCGTGCTGCTCAGACGATCTCCAATGTCCGCGCCGCACGGCGAACCGGCACCGTGATTCGGATAAATCATGACGTGGTCCGGGAGCTTGAGATAGAAATCGCGCAGTGTGTGAAATTGTTTCTCGGCCAGTTCTTTGGTGTGATCCGCGCCGAGTAAATCAGGCCGTCCCGCCGACGAAACGAAAAGCGAATCGCCTGTAAGCACTCCCCACGGCGTATCGGGATGCTCTGCCTCAGCAAGGACATATGATATATGCTCCGGCGTGTGGCCCGGCGTGTGTCGCGCGGTCACGAGCATCTCGCCAAATTTAAATCGATCGCCGTCTTTTACTTTCTCATGCTCGAATCCGTAAGACGCGCCGCCTTCGTGGCTGACAAAAATTCTCGCCGAATCCAACCGCGCGCAGAGTTCGCGTGAACCACTCACCAAATCCGCGTGAATATGCGTTTCGAAAATGTGTGTGATGGAAAGTTTCTCCTCGCGCGCCATCTCGAGATAAACATCAACATCGGGTCGCGGATCGAAAACCGCAGCGATGCCTTCGTCATCGTCGCCGAGCAAATACGAAAGTTCTGCGATACCTTGCGTCTGGATCGTTTTGAAAACGAGCGACATTCGCCTGAGTTAACGCGAAGCGGCGTCGAAGTTCAACAAGATCGATACCGATCAGCGAATCTCCACTTCGACTGGCAGCAGATGATTAATCATGTAAGTGCCGCGATCTGGATCGCGCTCCACCGGTTGAGTGCGGCCGCGTGAATCAGTCGCGCGCACAACAAGGGTTTGCTTCCCAGGCTTTGACGGCGTGCGCCAATCGTATTCCCAAAGCCGCCACGCGTTTCGCGTCGGCTGGTCGATTAACTTCGCTTCCGCCCAATTCCCCCCGCCATCGACGCTAATTTCCACTCTTACGATTTCGCCTTCGCTCGTCCAGGCCGCGCCATGAACCCGCACATTTGAATTCGCCTGAAGAATTTCGTTCGCCACCGGCTGCGCGATCTCCGCTTTGATCTGCATCTCGGAAATTGGAACGAGTTCCGTTAAATCCCCTCGCTTCTCCCAATATGCGTAATCCAGCGTCTGATAATAACCTCCGAATGGTTTGTCCGTGACGATGACGCGCTGAAGCCACTTGATCGACGCGACCGCGTACCAACCGGGAACGATTGCACGCACCGGAAATCCGTTTTGTGGCGGCAGCTCTTCACCGTTCATCCGGTAAGCGAGCAAAACATCTGCGCGCGCTTTTGCGATTGGAATACTTCGCGCGAATTGCACATTTCCCGATGGCTGCTTCGGTTCTTCGAGAGGCCCTGCGTCCGCGCCTTCCAGGATCACCTCGAGCGCGCCAGCTTTCACTCCCGCGCGATCGAGCAAGATCGATAGCGGAACGCCGGTCCATTCCGCGTTGCCGACCGCGCCCAATCCCCACGCTACGCCTTTCACTTTCGGTTCGAGAAAATTTCGACTGTTGCCGGCGCATTCCAACGTTGCCGGAATCGTGCGTGACTCCAGTTTAAGCAACTCGTCGTAATTCAATTCGAAAGGTTTTTCGACCTCGCCTTCAACGCGCAGTCGCCAATTCTTCTTGTCGATCTTCGGGATCGGAAAATGACAGCGAACGTAAAACGAGTCCGTCGGCGTGACAAAGCCGTCGAGCTTCTCAAACGGCATCTCGAGATTGAGCGGCTCTTCGCTCCGCACAATTTTCCCATCACGAAATTTTGGTTCGTTTTGCTGCATTGTTCGAAAAGCTTGGAACGCTCAACATCCAACTCTCAACTGCCACCGCAGTCGCGGTGGCCTGGAGCCTAGGGGATTCTCTCCCGACTATCCATTCGTCTTTCCCTCCTGTTTTAATGGCTCCATTTCGAGCAACTGGAGCCTAGGGGATTATCCAAAGCTGCGCTTTGGCTCCGGTTTGAGAGCTTCGCTTTTAACCCTTGCGCGTAACGCGCCCCACCGGTCGAACAAGTTCTCATCCCCAAGTGCTCCAGAATTCCTTTTGGGATTCTGGAGCCTAGGGGATTCGAACCCCTGACCCCCGCAATGCCATTGCGGTGCTCTACCAACTGAGCTAAGACCCCGTAAGGATTTCAGATTGTAGATTTCAGATGGCCGATTGCAACTATCGAGCAACGATTGAAATCTTGGTCCGCTCGGCCAGATCGACAATTGCGTCGCGTTCAAGCAACAAAGTCTTGCCGGCTTCCAACGCGATGACACGCACTTGCGCCTCGCTCGCAACGCGAATCGTTTCGACGCCGACTACGGGCACATCGAATCGCATGTCCTGGTTCGGTTTTGAAACCTTGATCATGACCGCGCCATCGCGCGCCAGCGCCCCGCCGCGTTTGATCGCTTCGTTTGTGCCTTCGAATCCTTCGACCGCCAGGACGGTTCCGTTTTTCACGATCACGGTTTGGCCGATATCCAGTCGCGCAATTTCCTTCGCAGTCTTCCAGCCAAGATCGATATCCTCTTCTTCGCGGCGCGATAATTTCGGGCCGGCAATCAATCCGGCTGGCACAAGAAACTCTTCGAGAAAACTCGTCGCTGGCAAAAGTTGGATATCGATCTTGGCCAACTCGTCAGCGATGGCAGCGAAAATCGATTCGGCGTTACGCTGCTTCAAACGCGCGAGCATGAGCAACGCTTTCCAGTCCGGACGCAGATCGAATAGATTCTTCGGCGCGATCTGACCGGCCATGATGGCGTGATGAATCTTTTGTCCCTGAAAGAATTTTAGCATCCGGCTCAATTGGCCGACGCGCATCCATTCGCTAAGATCGACGTGTTGTTCGAGCGACGGATCGGTCTCGCCCGAAAATGCAGCGGCGATAATTTTCTTTACGCCGGCCTTGCGCGCGGAATCAGCCAGCAACCGCGGATAAACGCCGTTTCCTGCGATGATTCCGAGAATTTCCGGCGGTTGCATTGCGCCACCTCACAGGCAAGACGCCTGCGTTACGGATGCCGGCGCCGTTTGACGTGCAATTGCGCGAGCGCTTTTTGCAATGAGGCTTGGATCGACGCGACTTCTTCCGCGCTGTGATCTTCTTTCATCGCCGCCTTGGCGCGCTCGACCGCAGCTTCTGCGGCCGCCGTGTCGATCTTCTCGGATTCAAGAGCCATGTCGGTCAAAACCGAAACAGCGTCTCCTTTGATTTCGACGAAACCTTCTCCGACGGCGAGCGACGTTTCGCGTCCGTCTTTCAACACGCGCAGTTCTCCCGGCTTGATCGCGGTCAAAAGCGGAACATGACGCGGATAAACGCCAAGCTCGCCTTCCGATCCGGGAAGGACGACAAAATCGACATCCTCCGAATAGGCGGTTGCTTCAGGTGTTACAATTTCAAGACGCAGGGTCGGCATTGCTATTCGTTGCTCGTATTGATGGTATCGATGTTGCCCTTCATGTAGAAGTCGTTTTCGGGAACTTCGTCGTGTTTTCCTTCGAGGATTTCCTTGAACCCGCGCACGGTCTCGGCAATCGAAACGTATTGGCCTTTATGGCCGGTGAAAATTTCCGCGACATGAAATGGCTGGCTGAGGAACCGCTGGATCTTGCGCGCGCGATGAACCATCAGCTTGTCTTCCGGACTTAATTCGTCCATGCCGAGAATGGCGATGATGTCCTGCAAATCCTTGTAACGCTGCAACACCTTCTGCACACCGCGAGCAACGTTGTAGTGTTCCTCGCCCACGATTTCAGGCGCGAGCGATTTCGATGTCGATGCCAGCGGATCGACCGCCGGATAAATTCCCAGCTCGGCGATGGAGCGCTCGAGCACGATCGTCGAATCCAGGTGCGCGAACGTGTTGGCCGGCGCCGGATCGGTAAGATCGTCCGCCGGAACGTAAACCGCTTGCACGGAAGTGATCGAACCCTTCTTGGTCGAAGTAATGCGCTCTTGCAGATCGCCCATCTCGGCCGCAAGCGTCGGTTGGTAACCGACCGCGGACGGCGTGCGCCCGAGCAGCGCCGAGACTTCGGATCCCGCCTGCGAAAAACGAAAGATGTTGTCGAGGAAAAGGAGCACGTCCTGATTGCGTTCGTCCCGGAAATATTCCGTCATGGCAAGCGCGGAAAGCGCCACGCGCAGACGCGCGCCCGGCGGTTCGTTCATCTGACCATAAACAAGCGCCACCTTCGACTTACTCAGATCTTTTTGATCGATGACGCCAGCTTCGCTCATTTCGACGTAAAGATCGTTTCCTTCGCGCGTGCGTTCGCCCACTCCACCGAAAACGGAAAATCCGCCGTGGCCTTTGGCAATGTTGTTGATTAGCTCGAGGATGACGACCGTTTTGCCCACGCCGGCGCCCCCGAACGCGCCAACTTTTCCACCCTTGGTAAACGGACAAATAAGATCGATAACTTTGATTCCAGTTTCGAGAATCTGAAATTTAACATCCTGATCGGTGAGCGAAGGAGCGGGCCGATGAATTGGATAGCGTTTCGTGAATTTGACGGGTCCCTTATTATCAACCGGATCGCCGGTCACGTTGAAAATGCGACCGAGCGTCCCCTCGCCTACCGGCACTGTAATCGGACCGCCGGTGTCGTTGACGGGCATCCCGCGTTTCAAGCCTTCGGTCGAAGACATCGCGATCGAACGCACCCATTTCTCGCCGAGATGCTGCTGCACTTCGAGCGTGAGTTTGGTTGGATTACCGTTGACTTCGTACTCGATCTCGAGCGCGTTATAAATTCCCGGCAGGGCGCCGTCTCGCGGAAACTCAACGTCCACCACGGGACCGATAACCTGAACAATTTTTCCTTTATTCATAAATCGTAACTAGGAACCGAGCGCCATTTGCGCGGTCGCGATCTCCAGCAGCTCGGTGGTAATGCTGGCCTGGCGCATCTTGTTGTATTCGAGCGTCAGATCTTTGATGAATTGGCTGGCGTTGTCGGTGGCGTTCTTCATCGCCACCATGCGCGCGCTGTGCTCGGAAGCGCGTGCGTCCAGGATCATCTGGAAAACTTGATACTGAATGTAATAAGGCAGCATGACGTCGAGCACCGCTTCGGCGTTTGGCTCGAAAACGTAGCTCACCATTGGATCGATATCTTCATTCGCGCCATCGGCCGGTTCGCCTTTCGGCAAATCGAAACTGCTGATCGGCAGTAATGTTCGCAGGACAGGCTTCTGGTTGACCGTGTTGATGAATTGCGTGTAGAGCACTGAAACTTTGTCTACTTCGCGGTTTAGGAATTTCTCCGTGACAAATTTCGCGATCGCCTTCGTATCAACGAAGGACGGCGCATCTTTCAATTCGAAATCGGCGATCAACTCTCGTCTCGTGCGCGTAACAAACTGCTTCGCCTTGCGTCCCGTGATTACGTAAACACTTTTCGACACCTCAAAATGCGACGCTTCGCGGAAGAGATTCGTGTTGAGTGCGCCAGCTAATCCCTTGTCCGTGCTGATAATCAACACGAGCTCCTTGTTTATCGGTCGAATGTGCAGAAGCGGATGCGTCTTCGGGTCGGTGCGCTTCTGAAGCGAGACCAGGACTTTGTTCATCAACGTGGCGTAAGATCGGCCAGCAAGTGCGTGCTGCTGCGCCTTGCGCATTTTCGACGCGGCGACCATCTGCATCGCCTTTGTGAGCTGGCCAATGTTGCGGATCGATTTGATCCGGCGCCGTATGTCCTTTGTGTTCGCCATTGCGGTTACAAGGAAATCATTGCCAGGTCGCTTTGAAATCTTCCAGAGCGGCTTTCAGTTCTGATTCGAGATCTTCGTCGATCTGTTTTTTCTCACGGATCGATTGCAGCAAGCTTTCTTTCCTGGTCTGCAAGTAATCCTGCAGCCTGGTTTGAAATTCCTTCACCCGCTCGACCGGCACCGGATCGAGATATCCGTTTTGCATCGCCCACATCACGGCAACCTGCTCTTCCACCGGGATCGGACTGTACTGAATTTGCTTGAACAGCTCGACGATGCGCAGACCGCGATCGAGACGCGCTTTGGTCGCGGCATCGAGATCGGAACCAAATTGGGCAAATGCGGCGAGCTCGCGAAACTGGGCCAGATCGAGTTTCACTTTGCCGGCCACTTGTTTGATTGCCTTGATCTGCGCGGCGGAACCG
>PMTM01000024.1 GCA_003167365.1 Spartobacteria bacterium
GGCAAGAACATCGTCGGCGTCGTTTTGCAATGTAACAATTACGACGTGGTCGATCTTGGAGTAATGGTTTCGGCGGCGAAAATCTTGGAAACGGCGCGCGAGCGCGAGGCGGACGTAATTGGGCTGAGCGGTTTGATTACGCCTTCGCTCGACGAGATGGTGCATGTCGCGCAGGAAATGGAACGTGAGGGATTCCATCTGCCGTTGCTCATCGGCGGAGCTACAACGAGTCGTGCGCATACGGCGGTGAAGATTGCGCCGCATTATCAATCAAGCACGGTGCACGTGCTCGATGCTTCGCGCGCGGTCGGCGTGGTGAATTCTCTGTTGAATGAGAAACAAAGGGCGGCATTCGACGCGACCACGCGCGCCGAATACGCGTCGTTGCGCGAGCAGCACGCGGCCAAGATCCGGGAAAAGAAATTCCTGACCCTCGAACAAGCCCGGGCGAATCGGACACCGATCGATTGGAGCGCGTACCAACCGCCGAAACCCGAGTTCCTGGGAATGCGCGTCGTGTGCCCGTCGATTGTCGACCTGACGAGCTACATCGATTGGTCGCCGTTCTTTCATACTTGGGAATTGCGGGGAAGATACCCGGCGATTTTTGACGATCCAAAAATGGGCACGCCAGCGCGTGAACTTTTCGAGGACGCTCAAAAACTGCTCGACGAGATCGCGGAAAAGAAACTGCTGACGGCGCGCGGCATCTACGCTTTCTGGCCGGCAAGCTCTACCGGCGACGATGTCGATCTTTATGCTGATGAAGAGAGAACAGAGAAGCTCGCGACATTTTATTTCTTACGGCAGCAAATGCAGAAGCCGGCCGGGCAATGGAATCATTCCCTCGCCGATTACATTGCGCCACGTTCAAATCCGCAGTCTGCAAGCCGCAATCCGCAATCGCCTGACTATCTCGGCGGATTCGCAGTGACAATTCACGGTGCAGACGAATTGGCGAAAACATTTTCGTCGGATCACGATGATTACAACGCGATTCTGACAAAAGCGCTGGCGGATCGTTTGGCGGAAGCGTTTGCGGAATATTTACACAAACAGGCTCGGATCGTTTGGGGTTTCGGCAACGATGAGGAATTGTCGCATGCTGATCTCATCAAAGAAAAGTACCGAGGAATTCGGCCGGCGGCGGGTTATCCGGCAAGTCCAGATCACGAAGAGAAGCGGACGCTGTTCGCTTTGCTCGACGCGGAAACCAAGATCGACATCAAACTGACGGAGTCATTCGCCATGTATCCGGGTGCGAGCGTGAGCGGTCTTTATTTTTCTCACCCAGAGGCAAAATACTTCGGCGTCGGGCAAATTGCGCGGGATCAGGTTGTTGATTACGCCGCGCGCAGAAACGAATCGATGGCCGCGGCTGAAAAGCGTCTTGCGCCGAATCTCGGTTACGAACCTTAAGCGACCGTCTCGGGTTGCGAGCTAATCACAACGGCGGCGCCGGCTTCACTCGGCGACACTTCTGACTCTTCAGTTTCCGACGTCGGCCAAACAACGTCCCAGGCGAGTCCGCATTTTTCCAGCAACCAGATGACGTAGCGCGTGCCGTCAAACTCCCACCAACGCAATCCGTGGGCGGCGCAGCGCGGCTGGTTGTGATGATTATTATGGAAACCTTCGCCGAGCCCAATCACCCCGATGAGATAATTGTTTCGGCTTTGATCAGATGTATCGAAACTGCGATAGCCGAACTGGGACATATGGCAAATGGAGTTCACCGCCCAAGTCACATTGTAATTCACCAGCATCGGGACGTAGAGACACCAAAGCATTCCGGAGAAGCCAAAGCTGAGGAAAAGCGCAGTCGCGACGAACAGATGTGGCAACACATAAAGCGCGGAGTTTTCCCACAAACGGCAATACCAGATTTGTCGCACATCGGCGGCGTAACGTTTTGAACGTTCGCGAAAGCCCGCCGGCTTGCGCACCAGCCACATCATGTGGGCATAGGGAAACCCATCGATCGGACTGTGAATGTCTTCATCCGTATCGGATTTCAAATGGTGGTAACGATGGTCCCCCACCCACATCACGGGGTCGCCTGCCAAAACAATGGCTGAGCCGCTGGCGAAAATGAATTTCAGCCATTCCGGCATCTCGAAGCCGCGATGCGTGAGGTATCGATGCAGGTAAAGTGTCGTACTGATTCCGCCCAAGAAAAAGATCACCAACATGACGGGCAGATAGGAAAGTTCAAAGCGGTGGAGCAGACCGACCACGCCCAATACCTGTAAACCGACCAGGACGATAAAAACAAAGAGGTGGACTCTTTCGTGCTTAAACATGCGACGATGGTCTAAAGACAAAACCGAGCAGCCATCAGGCAGCAGTTAAATCAAGACGCTGGACTATCCGATAAGAACGTCTCGACGGCAAGGTGCGCGATGCCGCGCGCGAAATTTCCGCATGCTGCAAAGTGGTGCACCGTGACAAGCATCACAGGGAGTAACGGGGTGTAGCTTAGTTTGGTAGAGCGGTCGCCGCGGCGACAGGTCGCTATCCTCCAGAATTTTTTAACCCAGCACATTCACGGCGGAATATGAAGTTTCCGGGTGCGGGATTCGGCACTACATGGTAAGCATCACGCGAAGTTACGGGGTGTAGCTTAGTTTGGTA
>PMTM01000022.1 GCA_003167365.1 Spartobacteria bacterium
GAATCGCGGCCGCCCGGTGGCGGGGGCGGTGGCGATCGCGGCGGCTACGGTGTCGGTGGTGGCGGTGGCGGTGGCGGTTATGGTGGCGGTCGCCGCGAGGGCGGTGGCAGACGCGACCGATAAGTTCAATAGTTCTTTTGTGAAAAAGCGCTCGTCACGGCGAGCGCTTTTTTATTTCCGCTACGTTTGTCCGCAACGACAGCGGGACGCAAGGCTCTCAACGAAAAGCGACCAGGCGATTAGGCTGATCGAAAGGCCGCCGCAAGACCTCGATCTCTCGTCGGCATCGGCGCTAAGATCGACAATCACCCGCGCGGCTAACTAGACTCTCTCTCAATGCGAGACGAGTCGAATGAGGCGCGCACTTTGCAGAAGGCCGAAGCGCGCGTCGTCGAGAAAAGTGCCGAGTTCAGAAAAGAGCTCGGGCTTCGAGATCTCGTACTCACGCAAATTCTGTTTGTTATCGGTCTCGTCTGGGTTGGGACCGCTGGAAAACTCGGACCGGCCCACGTTATTTTTTGGCTGGTCGCGATCGCCCTCTTTTACATCCCTTCGGCAATTGTTGTTATTTATCTCAATCGGCAAATGCCGCTCGAGGGCGGACTGTATCAGTGGGCAAAGCTCGGATTCAGCGAAGTGATTGGCTTCATGGTCGCGTGGAATCTTTGGCTTTTCGTGATGACCAACACGTCGGAGACCGGTCTCCTTGTGACCACGACCTTGTCTTATGCGCTTGGTCCTCACGGAGCATGGATCGCATCCAACAAATTCGTAATCACGCTCACCAGTGCCTTCATCGTTACGCTCCTCGTTGTCATTTCGACAATCGGGTTGGGCCTCGGCAAATGAGTTCACAACGCAGGCGGGATTATCATGTTGTCGATCTTTGCGACGTTGATCGCATTGCCCTTCGTCAACTTGATGCACGGCACTCTGCATGAGTTTCATCCGCTCGCGACCGCTGTTCCGGTGTTTTCGCTCCTGAGTTTGAATATCCTCGGCAAACTCGGTTTTGGCGCTCTGGGCGGATTCGAATATGTCGCGATTCTCGCAGGTGAGTGTCGTAATCCGGCGCGCACAATCGGTCGTTCCGTTATCGTCGCCGCGCCCATCATCGCGTTACTCTTCATTCTCGGCACCAGTTCGGTGCTGGCTTTTGTACCGCCGGAAAAGATCGATTTGATCGGCCCCATTCCCCAAGTGTTGAGCATCGGGTTTCGTCCGTTTGGGTTGGCCGCGATGATTGTGCCCATCGCGTTGGTCTCGTTGAGCATTCTCCGAGTCACGCAAGCTAGTGTGAATTTTACTGGAATGACAAGGTTGCCGATGGTTGCGGGATGGGATCGCTTGATGCCGCAATGGTTCACGAAATTGCATCCCCGATTTAAGACGCCGGCGAATTCCATCCTGCTAGTGGGAGCAATCACGCTTGCACTGGGGCTAGTGAGCTTGATCGGCGTCGGGCAACAAGAAGCCTTTCAACTTTTGTTTAACGCCGGAGGAATCTTTTACGCGTTAACCTATTTGGTGATGTTTGCCATTCCCATTGTTGGTCTCCGAAACGCCGGGCGCCGGCCGCCGCTCTGGCTCCGAATTGCTTCGCTTTCCGGATTCCTTATGACGCTGCTTTACGTAACGTTGTCGATCTTTCCCATTATCGATGTCCAAAGGCCGCTCATATTCACCGCGAAAATTGCGGGGATGATCGTTGCCGCAAACCTTTTCGGCGTACTGATTTTTGTGATCGCGCGATCGAAGCGCGATCTCGAAAGCGTAAGCAGATAGAGAAAGTGGGCAGGGCTGGATTCGAACCAGCGAAGGCGTAAGCCAGCGGATTTACAGTCCGCCCCGTTTGGCCACTTCGGTACCTACCCGCCAGTGTGAGCGTTCATATAGGCTTGCGCCATCCGCCCCGCAAGTGATTTGCCCGTTCGAAGACTCGAACAGCCTGCTGAATGTAATTGTCGATCTCAGCCAAAGAATTCGGCAATCGCATCCACGACGTAGCGCTGGGCTTCGCGGGAGATTTCCGGGTAAATCGGCAGCGCGAGTGTCTCACCAGTGGCGCGCTCTGTCTCCGGCAAGTCGCCCTCTTTGTAGCCGAGATGGGCAAAGCATTTCTGCAGATGCAATCCAATCGGGTAATAAATCTCGGTTCCGATCTCGCGCTTCGTCAGATGTGCACGCAACGCGTCGCGTTGTGGCGTGCGAATCACATATTGGTGGTAAATGTGATGGTTGGTTACGCCGCGCTCGCGATACGGCTCGGCCGGAAGCGCGATACGATTCGCTAAACCTGTGCGCGTAAATTCCTCGCGATAAAAATCTGCAGCCGCTCTCCGCGCCGCGGACCAGCTTGCCAGATACGGAAGCTTAACATCCAGAATCGCGGCTTGGATTTCATCGAGTCGAAAATTGCCGCCGATGAAATAATGATGGTAACGAGGCTCCATCCCGTGTTGCCGGAAAATTCTTAGTCGTTTCGCAAATTCTTCGTCGCGGCAAACGATCATTCCAGCGTCGCCGGCTGCTCCCAGATTTTTCGACGGATAGAAACTGAAACAACCGGCCTCTCCCATTGTGCCTGCGGTGCGGATGCCCATGTGCGTGGTATGATATTCCGCGCCGATTGCTTGCGCGGCATCCTCGATTACTTCGAGGCCGTGCCGCTCGGAGATCACATGAATCGGATCCATCTCACAACATAATCCAAAGAGATGTACGGGAATGATCGCGCGAATTTTCCTACCCGTTGAATCGATCAACGTTCCTTCAGCGTCGGTTTGGCAGTGCTTCTCGATGTACCGTTCGAGTGCGGCAGGCGAAAGATTACAGGTCGCGGGGTCGATATCGACGAATAGCGGCGTGGCGCCGACACGGGCGACGCAGCCGGCCGTTGCAAAAAAACTGTAAGCGGTTGTGATCACGGCATCGCCTGGACCGATTCCCATCGCCATCAAAATGACGAGTAACGCATCAGTGCCAGATGAAACGCCGATGGCGTATGGCGCTCCCGTGAAACGGCAAATCGCCTGCTCGAACGCTTCGACTTCCGGCCCGAGAATGAAACGCTGGCTCGACAGAACCTTATCGATCCTTTGGCGAATAGGCTCCGCTAAGGTGCGGTATTGTTCGCTTAGATCGAGAAGCGGGACGCGCATGGCCCGAAAAGCATGGCAGTTTCGTCTAACGGTTCAATCCGAAGTTTGGCTGGCTGCTAGGCCGATTGACCTGGCACCCCACCTGCTCTACGATTCCGCACCATGTCCTTGCTGCGCGGGCTTTTTTGGTTGGTCCTGTTCGTATTTTTTACCTTCTGTTTCATCGTGCTCTTCGAATACGGCACGCATGATTTTACCTCCGGCTTCAAGACGGAATTGGATAAGGTCGTCAAGTACGTGAAGGAGATGGAAAAACCGGCCAAGCCGGCGGACAAAGCGAAGAAATAGCGACTGCGTTAACCGACGAATGTGACTTCAGGCAGATGGTCGATGTACGCGGCCTGGTGAGCGTCACTCAGAAATCGACGAATCGCAGCGCGACCGTTTTCACCGTAGTCACGCGTGTAATCGTTCACATACATTCCGATAAATTTGCCCGCCAAATCTGCATTCATATCCCGCGCGTAAGGAAGTGAGTGGCGGACGGCTTCGTTGCGATGAGCCAGACCGAACTCGATGCTCCCCCGGATAATTTGCACGAGATCGAGCTGCGTTGACGGCGGAATATCTTTGCGCAAGACATTGCCGCCCAGCGGCAGCGGCAAACCGGTCTTCGCCTTCCACCATTCACCGAGATCGACAATTTTCCTAAAACCTGCGCGCGCATAGGTCAGCTGTCCTTCATGAATGATGAGGCCCGCATCCGCCCGTCCGTCCTTCACTGCATCGAAGATTTGGTCGAATGGCACAACTACGTGTTTGAAATCTCCAAGGAAAAGTTGCAACGCGAGATAAGCGCTGGTCATGCGGCCGGGAACCGCGATCACGCAATCTCGCAGCGATGCCTGAAGATTGGCGTTGTCTTCACCGCCGGATAGCTCGCGCTCGGTCGTCGTGATCACCATAGGCCCGTAACCATCTCCCATACTCGCGCCGCACGGCATCAGCGCGTATTTGTCGGCGACGTGGGCGTAGGCGTGGATTGAGATGGCGGAGATATGAAGCTCGCCGCGCGTGGCCCATTCATTGAGCGTTTGAATGTCTCGGAGCCGATGTTCAAAGCGATAACCGCGCAAGTCGATTTTGTTTTCCGCCATCGCGTAGAACATGAATGCATCGTCGGGATCGGGTGAATGGCCGAGCGTGAAGACGCCTCGATCGGAAGACATGGGCGCATGCTATCGGCGCTGTTCGGCGCGCGCAACCGCCGTTGCCGTTTGCGTTCGCCGGACTGTTCCGGTAGCCTGAGCCACATGGCGAAATCCGGCCTCGGCAAAGGTCTTGCCTCGCTTATCACCGCGAGGCCATCAGTCCCGCGTCCGGAAGTGGATTCGGGCGAAAGAATCCGGCAGGTTAATCTCGCGCGCATTGTTCCGAGCCCGCTGCAACCGCGCAAGGAATTCGGTCACGATGCGCTGCAGGAACTGACCGATTCAATTCGCCAGCACGGCATCATTCAGCCGCTGATTGTTCGGGAGGTCGCCGGCCAGTACGAGCTAATTGCCGGCGAGCGGCGGTGGCGTGCGGCGCAGGAAGTCGGGCTTGCCCAGGCCCCGGTAATTCTTCGTTCCGCGACGGATCTTGAAGTTCTCGAACTTTCCTTGATTGAGAATTTACAGCGCACCGATCTTAATCCGATCGAAGAAGCGCAGGGTTACGCCAGACTCGCAACCGAGTTTGGATTGCGCCAGGAAGATATCGCGTCAAGGGTGGGCCGCAGTCGCGCCGCCGTGGCGAACGCGATGCGATTGCTCGATCTGCATCCGCAGATTCAAGTCTGGCTCACTCAGGGCTTATTGTCGGTCGGTCATGCCAAAGTTCTGCTGGGCCTGAAACATCAGGAAGAACAATTGCTCGTGGCGCAAACGGTTTTGCGGCGCAGTGCCACGGTTCGCAACACCGAGCGGCTCGTGGCGCGACAACTCGGTGCGACGAAGCCGCGGCGTAAGCGGCGAGGGGGCGAAGCGGCTGCGACCCCAGCGACCGTTGAAGACCTTCAAGAGCGGTTGCAACAGCACCTCGGCACGCGAGTCACCATTCATCACGGAGAAAAGCGCGGCCGGATCGAGATCGAATACTACGGAAACGACGATCTTCAGCGCGTTGTTACCGCACTCGGCTTGGACGAAACTGCCGATTGATTGGCCAAGATTCCGTTCAACGCATGATGCTGAGCGCATTTTCATCGATCTGTCAGCAATATCGACGTCCGATCATTTTAGCATTCGGCATCGCTATCGGGATTGTTTCGACCCGCGCAGAAACACCTGCCGCCAAGCAATCGAAAATTTGGGAAGATTTTTCCGGCGAAAAAGCGTTCGCGCACGTCGAGCAATTAGTCGGCTTCGGTCCGCATCCTCCCGCGACTGAGGCGATCGAAAAATGCAGGGCTTACATCGAGAAACAGCTCACGCTCTCGGGCTGGACGGTTACCCGGCAGATTTTTACCAACCCGACGCCGCGTGGCCAGGTTCGATTCGTTAATCTCATCGCGCGGTTCGATGCTCGAGGCGACAAGACGGCGGCTCCTTCGTTTTTGCTCTGCTCGCACTACGACACAAAATCGTTCGATACCTTCCGCTTCGTTGGGGCGAACGACGGCGGCTCGAGCACGGGCTTGCTTTTGGAATTGGCTCGTGTGCTTGGGCAACATTCCAACTTGGCTCGGAAGATTGAGCTCGTGTTTTTTGATGGCGAGGAAGCTTACGAGGAGTTTTCGGACAGCGATGGTATTTACGGAAGCCGTTATTTCGCAAAGCAACTCGCGGAGGGCAAAACAGCCGGGCAATTTCGTGGCGGGCTCCTCTTCGACATGGTCGGGGACCGGTCGCTGAACATTACACTGCCACCGGATTCGCCCGCAGAAATGACGCGCGACATTTTCGCCTCGGCCGACGCGCTCAAGCTGCGGAGCTATTTCACATATTTTGACCGCGGGATCACCGACGATCATACGCCACTCAACGCAATTGGAATTCCTGTCATCGACATCATCGATTTTGATTTCGCCTGGTGGCATACAGCGGGTGACACGCTCGACAAGGTGAGCCCGCAAAGCTTGCAGATCGTCGGCTCTGTCGCCGCGTATTATCTTTCGGAATTCGCGCTGAAATGAGGCTCAGGCTTGCGCTGCTGGGTCTGGTGGCCGCGATTGCCGGCATCGGATTCGGACAACTGGTTTGTCGTTCCGCTATTTGTCACGACGCGATCGGACGGCTCTTCGGAAAGGGACACTTGCTGGCGCTCGGGCAAGGCTGCGGAATTTACGAGACGGATCTCGAACGTGCGCTTGCGGAATTTCAATACGTTCGCGGAGAAGATGAATTGGGTGGCAAAGATCAAGCGCAACTCAAGCGCTCAATTCTTTCACGACTCGCGGCAAACGCGATCGCTCGGCATCTGGCCGCGGGCGAGAAAACTCCCGCGAGCGAGGTTGATCGCGAACTTAACGTCCTGCAATCGCAATTCCGCGACGGAAACGCTTGGAAGAAGGCATTGCGAGAAAGCGATCTTTCAGAAGGATCGCTGCGCGCCATGGTTGGACAGGAGCTGCGGTCGCGTAGCTGGATCGCTCGCCAAATCGCGTCTCAGATCGAGGTGACAACGCAAGAATGTGAGCAATTCTTCCAAGACCATCCGGAGCCTTACTTTCAACCTGTTCGGCTTCGGGTTAGCCATCTATTCCTGGCAGCTCCGCCCGAAACTCCGCCGGAGATTGTCGATCTTAAGCAAAAAGCGATCGCGTCCCTCTCCGAACGAATAAGGCGTGGCGAAAATTTCCCCGATCTAGTCGGATCGGCTTCGGAGGACGAGGCGACAAAGACGCGCGGTGGTGATCTCGGATTTTTTGCCGCGTTTCGCATGCCGCCGGATTTTTTTGCCGCGGCGGTAAAGATGAGTCCGGGCCAGATCAGTCAACCGGTCCGGACTTCCCTGGGCTTTCATATTATTCAAACAATGGACTTGAAACCCGCCCGGCAGATGACGTTTGACGAGGCGCATGCCGATATTCGCGCAGCTCTTGAGTTAGAGAAACGCCGCGTCACGCTGCAAAAACTTGAGGTCGACCTTGGCGCGCAAGCACGGATCGTTCGCTCGTTTTTCTAAGGGCCAACGTAAAATCGCAACTTCTGGATTGCGTGTCGCGGAGTTTAACCTCACTCTAATTGGCTCAGGATTGCGGCCCAAGGCCGCGCAAAACATCACATGGCCCGGCGATCGCAAAAAAACGTTGGAGTAATCGGTCTCGGCATCATCGGAAGCCGGGTCACTGAGAACCTGCGCCGGAAAGGATTTCAGGTCTTTGTCTGGAATCGCACGCCGCGGCCGGTGCCGAATTTTGTCGGCGCGCCTGCCGAAATCGCGGAGATGTGCGATTACATTCAGATCTTTGTTTCGGATGACGATGCGCTTTTGCAGATCGTCCAGAATCTTAGTCCGGCATTGGCGCCGCGGCATATCGTGATGGCGCATTCCACCGTGGCTCCGCATTCAATGCGAGCTGCCGCCGACATCGTGGAAGGCAGGGGTGCGCGTTTTATCGAGGCGCCGTTTACGGGCAGCAAGCTTGCGGCGGAGAAGGGGGAGCTCGTTTATTATGTGGGAGGCGATGAAGTCGCTTTGCGCGAGGCGCAACCGATTCTTCAGGCCAGCGGGAAACAGATTGTAGAGATCGGCGAGATCGGTCAGGCCACGGCTATTAAAGTTGCGACCAACATGGTCACGGCCGCGACCGTGCAAGCCGCCACCGAAGCCCTGGCACTGGTTCATAGTGCAGGCGTGCCCTTAGAAAAATTCGTCTCCGCCATGCAGGGCAATGCGAGCAACTCGACCACGCTGACAATGAAGTTACCCAAGATACTGGATGGTGATTTTGAGCCGCACTTTTCCCTCAAACACATGCTCAAAGACATGCAAATCGCCAGCCGGTACGGATTGTCGCAGCACCTCGAGCTCGGGGTCACTGCAGCTGCCCGCGATCGGTTGCTCGAGCAAATGCAAAGGGGACACGGCGACGAGGATTACACCGCGGTTGCCCGAAAATACTTTGGTGAAGTTAAACCGGCAGGCCGCGAGGAAGAAGATCTCGAATTGTTCGAAAAACCGGCTCCGGTCGAACCTTATCCCGCTACCCCGCATGCCACCGAACCTTCGGCATCGCCCCAAATACAGCCCGACTTCCCGATTGGAGTGCCGCCGGAATCGCAGGAGTTGATGCCAGACACAAATGAACCACTTATGTCCGAGGGCGTCGGGAATGTTTCCGTCAGTGCGGAGGCGCCGACACAGGAATTGCAAAATGGCGACGCTGTTCCAGCGGAAACTCTTGCGCCCGCTTCCCAACGGGAGCCACTGGAGGAAGAAGCGCCGGCGCGGCGCGGCTTGTTCAGTCGGTTGCTTCGCCGCGGGAGCGACTATTAACGGATTGCCGCTCGCGGCAAAGGATGACGGAAGAGCTTCATTCAATCGATGGGAAATTCATTGATTTTTCCGGGCACATAAAACTCAGAGTTGCGGGAAACGATCGCCTGCGCTTTCTGAACGGCCAGATTACCGCCGATATTCGCAAAGCGGGGACATCGAATTCGATTCAGGCATGTTTGCTGGACGCAAAAGGCAGGATGACCGCCCATATTTCAATTCTGGCCGCGCCTGATCACTTCCTTCTAGACGCCGAGCCTGAACTTGGAGAAGCACTTCAGTCCAGGCTCGAGCGCTACATTATCGCCGACGATGTATCAGTCGAAGATATGAGCAATCGATGGTCGATCTTTCATCTTATCGGTGAGACTGCCCCGACATCTCCGGACGCGACGTGGGTTGTGTCGGCACGACGTTTTGCTCGACCGGGTTGGGATATTTGGGTCGAAGCATCACATCGTGAGAAAATTGTTGAGCAACTCTCGGCCGGCTCGTCATTTTGCGATTTAAATTGCGCGGAAGTTTTGCGGATCGAGCAGGGAATCCCGCGTTGGGGGCGAGAACTGACGAACGAAATCATCCCGATTGAAGCGAACCTGGAAGAAAGCTGCATCGATTACGACAAAGGCTGTTACGTCGGCCAGGAGGTAATTTCGCGAATGAAAATGTCGGGACAGCGAAACAAGAAACTATGCGGATTGATTTCGACGGAGCACGCGGCGCTCACCCCCGGAATGCGCCTGCTCGCGATGCCAGCGAAAGATAAAGAGGCCGGCTGGGTCACAAGCGCTTGTCACAGCGCGAGGTTGAGCAAGGAAATTGCGCTCGGATTTGTGAAACGCGGTTTTAATTCTGCGGGCACGAAACTCGAAACAGCTGCTCCGCCAGATCAACTGGAGGGCGTCCGAGTTGAAGTTGTCGATCTTCCTTTTACAAACTGAAATCTAAGATTCTGCGATTATTGAGGCGAGTATAATCTCCTACGTCTCGGCAACTTGCGCATTTTTCATATTGCTTTTTAAAGGTTGAGACGTGTAAAGTCGGCGCTTTGAAAATTTGTTCGCCGTATGAATCAGAAATTGCTCGCTGAAATTGGCCGCACTCAGCGGCTCGAAATTCTTAACTCGCTTAAACGAACCAAGGGCATGTCCGTGAACGAGCTCGTTGGAAAAATGAAGATGAGCTACATGGGCATCAAACAGCATTGCCTGACGCTGCAACGCGACGGCTATCTCGACACGTGGCGGCGCCCGCAAAAAATGGGTCGCCCGGAGATGGTTTATCGCTTAACGCGCCGGAGCCACGATCTTTATCCCAGCGATAGTAATCAGTTCACGCTCGAATTGCTGCAGTCCATTCGGGAGATCTACGGCGCAAACGCTCCGGAGAAATTGCTCTACAACATGTTTGAAAGAAAAAGCGCCGCGCTCAAGGCCAAGGCAAAAGGCGAAACGGTGGCAGAACGCGCGAAGTGGCTGGCCAAGACGCGTGATGCCGAAGGCTACATGTCGCAATTCGTGGCCGAGGAAAAAGGGGACGGACCGCAGATTCTGGAATGTCATTCTCCGATTTCGAATTTGCTCGAACTCTATCCCATCGTGGGCCGGATCGAGCAGGACATGTTCGAAGCGGTTCTTGGCACGCACGTTCGCCGCGAGGAAACTCGAAGCTCTGGACAGTACGAGTGCGCATTCTATTTCAAGCTGTAGCCGCCTGCTGTTATTCTCCTCGCGGACAATTCCGCTTTCGCGGGGAGCGAATTTCGGTTGATTGATGGCCCATGCTTCGGGTCTTTCCCAGCGCAGTCATCGAGAACCTGCGACCACTGATTGACGGTGGCCGTTATCCGATCAAGCGCGTTGTCGATGAAGACCTCGTCGTGGAGGCAGACGTCTTTAAAGCTGGCCACGACGTTGTCGCTGCCGCTTTGAAATGGCGCATTCTCGGTGATAGCCGCTGGCAGGAAACGCCGATGACTCACATTGACAATGATCGTTGGCGCGGCGCGTGCACGTTGTACGAAAACGCGATCTACGAATATACGGTCGAGGCCTGGACGGACACGTTTCGGGGATGGCGCGATGAATTCACTAAGAAATTCGAGGTTGGGGTTTCTGCGTTAACAAGCGAGGCGCTTGAAGGCGCCGCCCTGCTGGAAGCGGCTGCGCAACGAGCCTATGACTATAATGATGCGGCCCGCTTGCTCGATCTTTCACAAAGAATCGCCGCCGGTGATCCCGCGGAGATCAAGGTCATTGCCCATTCGGGAGAGTTGGAAGTGCTCATGGCCACGTATCCGAACCGTTCCGGTGCGACGCAGTACTCGCCGCCGCCACGGGTGATTGTCGATCATGCGATCGCACGGACCGCTGCTTGGTATGAATTTTTTCCCCGTTCAGCGGAGGGCCGCGGCGATCGTGGATCAACACTGCGCGATTGTCTGTCGCGGATCGACGATGCCCAGGCAATGGGATTCGATGTAATTTATTTTCCGCCGATTCATCCAATCGGAAGCACGAATCGAAAGGGCCGAAACAATTCGACCACGTGTTTACCCCAGGACCCGGGCGTGCCGTATGCGATTGGGAGCGACGCCGGCGGACACAAAGATATCGATCCAACGCTTGGAACGCTGGACGATTTCGATTGGCTTCAGGCAGAAGTGCGAAACCGCGGGATGGAAATCGCGCTCGATTTCGCGATTAATTGTTCGCCCGATCATCCTTATGTGAGAGAACACCCCGAGTGGTTCTACAAGAGGCCCGACGGTTCCATCAAATACGCGGAGAATCCGCCGAAGAAGTACGAGGACATCTACCCGTTAAACTTTCGGTGCGAAGACTGGCAGGCACTTTGGGAGGAAATGAAAAGCATTATCCTCTTCTGGGCCGACCACGGAGTGCGCATATTTCGCGTTGATAATCCTCACACTAAGCCGCTCCCGTTTTGGGAGTATTTGATCACGGAGGTGCGCTCGAAGTATCCGGATGTCCTTTTTCTTGCTGAGGCCTTCACCAAGCCGAAGATGATGAAAGCCCTGGCCAAATCCGGCTTCACCCAGAGCTACACCTATTTTACCTGGCGAGACTCAAAACAAGAACTGATCGAGTATTTCACAGAACTCACGCAGACGGACATGCGCGAATATTTTCGGGGGAATCTCTGGCCAAATACGCCCGATATTTTGCCATTTGGGCTACAAGAGGGCGGCCGGCCAGCCTTCATGATCCGTGCTGTGCTCGCGGCCACGCTCTCGAGTCTTTACGGCATCTACAGCGGGTTCGAGCTTTGCGAAAATCAAGCGTTGCCCGGCCGAGAGGAATATGCGGACTCGGAAAAGTATCAATGGAAAGAGCGCGACTGGAACGCGCCGGGAAACATCAAGGACTGGATTGCGCGTCTAAACAAAATCCGGAAAGAAAACCGGGCGCTTCAATTTTACGACAATTTGCGGTTCTATCAGGCCGACAACGACGCAATCCTTTTCTACGCCAAGATGACCGCGGCGCGCGATAACATCATTTTGGTGGTCGTGAATCTCGATCCGCATCGCAAACAAAATTCCTATATCGATGTTCCGATCGATCAGTTCGGGTCGATAGACGACGATGTATATCAGGTCCACGATCTGATCAGCGATGCGCGCTACATGTGGCACGGCCGTCGAAACTATGTGGAGTTGGATCCGGAAATCCAACCCGCCCATATTTTTCGCGTCCGGCGCTGGGCGGGTGGTGATCAATTTGTTTAGCAACCGGGAGTTCGCAGACGTGTTTTAGATTGAAATGGACTCGCGCATTTGCATCCGGCGTCACGCCGCCTATCATTACGGAACTTTCGGCATGAAGATTCTTGCCTCGCTGATCGCTGCGGCGATCGCAACTCCCTTACTCGCACAAAGCGTAGCATCGTCGCCTGCTGCACCGGACATGCCGCATACGAAAACAATCTTGGACGCATTGTTTAAGGCTGGCCCGGTGATGATCCCCCTGTTTCTCTTGTCGATCTTTTCCCTCATGCTTGTGATCGTTTATTTGATGACGATCCGCCGTGGGGCAGTGGTATCGCCCGGCTATATGGCCACGGCCGACGCGCTTTTGCGTAAGCGTGACTATCTCGGATTGCTTGCCGTTTCGAACCGGCATGGCGAAGCCATCGCGCGAGTGGTACAAAAGGTTCTCGATTTTACCACGAAGAATCCGAACGCGGATTTTCAACTGGTTCGCGAGATTGCTGAGACCGAAGGAACGCGCGTCGCGTCCAGTCTCAATAACCGCGTCATCTATCTCGCGGATATTGGGATGATTGCGCCGCTGCTTGGACTGCTCGGGACGGTATTCGGGATTATCGGATCGTTCGGAGCCCTCGGTTCCGACCTTGGTGCAGCGCGCTACGTGCTTCTTTCCCAGGGTATCAGTCAAGCGTTAATCAACACCGCCGCTGGACTCACAATTGGTATTCCCGCAATGATGTTTTACGCTTTTTTCCGTGGCCGGGCGCAGCGTTTGATTTCAGATTTGGAGGCAGCCTGCACGCACGTACTGGCTTTGCTTTCCCTGCAATACAACAAGCAGGCCGAGCGCACGCCCGTGCTCTTGGAAGACGAATTTTAAGGTGGCGATCGCGTCTAAGATCGACATCGCACTCATATGAATTTGCGTAGTCGCGCGACCCTTCATCATCCTGGCATTCAGCTCGCGCCGCTGGTCGATGTCCTCCTTCTTCTTTTGATTTTCTTTCTGCTGACCTGGAATGCGGCGCGGAATGAAAACGAACTCGATGTTAAAGTGCCGAAAGCATCGTCCGCGAAGGAGAAAAGCGCTCCGATTGGCGACGTGGTGGTCAACGTGAAGGCGGACGGCAGCGTCGTGGTGAATCGGCGGACCCTTAGCACTCCCGAGTTAACCGAGTTGTTGAAAAGTCTTGTCCAACTCAACGCGGAACAGGCGGTGGTGATTCGCGGTGACGAAGTCGGCGCTTACAAGAACATCGTCAACGTGTTGAACATTTGCACGGAAGCCGGGATCACCAACGTAGCCTTCGCCACCGCGAAATGAGAATTGCGCGCGGCGTGGCCGGTCTTTTGGGACTGGCCATTTCGTTTTGCATTATCACGGCTGTCCCAGCACAACAACGGACTCCTCCGGAAGTGCGTCGCGCTCAGCCGGCCAACGAACCACCGGCCCCACGTGCGTTGCCAAGTGACCAGCCAACGGCAACGCCGCCAGCATCAAGTTCGACTGAACCTTCAACGGAACCGCCACCGCCCGATACGGAATCGCCTCCGCGCCGCCAGCTCGAATACGCGAACGCGCTCTTCACCCGCAAATTGTACGACCTCGCTGTTCCTGAATATCAAAAATATCTCGACGATTATCCAGGCGCGTCCGGACGCGCCAATGCGTATTTTTCGCTCGGTGAATGTTATCGAAATCTCGGCAAGGCTGGGACCGCGCGCACCAGCTTCCAAAAGGTGCTGGATGACTATGGCGAGAGCGATTTCGCCGGGCCTGCGGCCTACGCGCTCGCCGAGATGGCTTTCACCAACAAAAACTACGGCGCCGCGCTTCCGCTTTTTCATCGCTCGGCTGCGAAATCGAAAGAATCTGCCGTCGCGCTTTCCGCGCGATATTTCGAAGCGCGTTGCCTCGAGATTCTCGATCGCAAAGATGAAGCCTGCGATATCTATCTGCAGGTAGCGGAAGTCAAAAATCCGAATCCTTATCGGGAAGACGCGCGCCAAACTGGGGCGGCGCTTGCGCTTGCCCGTGGCCGGAAAACTGATGCGCTGAGACAATACGAGGCGCTCTCCAATGAAACGCAGAGGCCCGCGTTAAAAGCCGAGGCCGCAGTGCGGGCCGGCTTGCTCGCGGTCGATCTTCAGCAACCGGA
Source organism: Spartobacteria bacterium (assembly GCA_003167365.1). Lineage (GTDB taxonomy): Bacteria > Verrucomicrobiota > Verrucomicrobiia > Chthoniobacterales > UBA10450 > Palsa-1382. The sequence goes on from PMTM01000022.1 coordinate 14,475, forward strand.
AAAAGGCAAGATCGACAAGGCGATGGGTGAGAAAGCAATGGCCTTGCTCCAAAAAGCCCGCGCGCTGCCGGAGGCGGGGCGCTGGCGCGGGATCGCGCAGGTCGGGCTGCTACGTTTGCAGTTTCAATCCGGTCAGTACGCGCAGTTGCTGATCGATTACCAAAAGGTGAAGGAACAAATTCCCGAGGACGCTCGCGCGGAAGTGATGTTGTTCGCGGCAAACAGTCACCGCCAACTCGGCCACACGCAGGAGGCCGAAGCAATTTACAATCACATCATCGCCAATTATCCAAATCACGAGGAAGCGAAGGACGCGCGCTATCAGCGGCTGATTAACGTTTACAACTCCGATCCGAACGCGCTCCTGGCCGAAGTGGACGCGTTTCTTCAGTCGAATCCCACAGCGGAACGCGCCGACCAGGCGAAACTCCTGAAGGCCGAAGCGTTTTACAAACAACAGAAGTTTGCGGAAGCGGCGCCGATCTACGCCGAGCTGCGCGCGTCTCAGCTTTCGCCGAAGTTGCGCGCGGACGCAGCTTACAAACTCGGCTGGTGTTACGTGCAAACGAAAGACGTACCGGGGATCGTAGAAGCAATCAGTTATTTCATTCAGGCGTTTCCCGATAATCCTCAGGCGCCATCCGCCCTTGCTCAACGCGCTTTGGTTTATCAACAGGACAAGAATTACAACGCCGCGCTTTCGGATCTGAATACGATCCTGACTAAATATCCCTCGGCCCACGAGCGCGAGGCCGCCTTACAACAGAAGGCATTGATTCTCGGCCAGCAGGAGAATCCGAAGGGAATGACCGACGCCTTTAGACAACTGTTGAAGGAATTTCCGAAAAGCACAGTCGCCGCTCAGGCGCAATACTACATCGGTAAGACTGCGTTTGAGGCGAAGGATTACAAGACGGCGCTCGCGGCTCTCAATACGGCGCGTCAGCTCAATAAGGAGCAATACTACAACCTCGCCACCGTTCGCATCATCTCTTGCTATTTTTATTTGAAGGACCGGAAGGCGGTGACGAAAGAGATCGATGATTTCATGGCCGCGAGTCCGGCGACGAACGCGCCGGCGGAAATTTTGGAATGGCTCGGCATCGAATATTACAATGAGAAAAATTATCCCGCGGCTGAGAAATATCTCGGCGCTCTCGGTAAGATTGAGAATCGAGGAAACGCCAAACCGGATTTCTGGTTCTATCTCGGCGACGCGGCGTCCAGACTGAAGAATTTCGATGAGGCCGATAATGCGTTCAGTAATTATTTGCAGACTGCTACCGATCCGGCGGGCAAGGCCAAGGTGTTACTCGCGCTGGGCGCGGTGAAAATCGCCGCCCACAAAGCTGACGATGCCCAAAAAATCGCCGAGGAAATCATGGCTCTTCAACCGGAGGGGCGTGTGAATGCCGAGGCGCGTTTGCTCGCTGGCGACGTGCAAGTTGAGCGCGGCCATTTCGATGACGCCGGAAAGGCGTTCATGGGCGTGGCGCTGCTTTACGACGACCCGGCAATCACCCCGCGCGCATTGCAGAAGGCGGCGCTCGCCTATCAACGCGCCGGCAAGACTGATGAAGCCGATCGCGCGAGCCGCCAATTGCGCGAGAAATATCCGAATTACGTCGGCGGTTAGATCGACGCTTTCCGGTCGGATATCGTCGAACAACGGCGTTGCCAAATCGTTGGCCGTTTGATTGCATCAACGCATGGATAAGCTCCGTCCCTGCCTTGCAGAATTTATTGGAACGTTCGCACTGATTTTTATCGGGATCGGCGCAATCAAAGCCGCCGGACACGATATTCTCGCCATTGCTCTGGCTCACGGATTGACCATCGCGGTCTTTGTCTCCGCGACTCTCCACATCTCTGGCGGGAACCTAAATCCGGCAGTAACTTTTGGCCTGCTGTGCGGCGGACACATCACGCTCGCTACCGCGATTCGTTATTGGATCTCGCAATTGCTCGGCGCATTCTCGGCCGCGTTGATCTGCCTCGGTCTATTCGGACGCGACGTTGTTGTGACCGGCACGCCGCAACTGGCCATCAATCTAACGCCGGGCCAGGGGATTCTGGTGGAAGGAATCCTGACCTTCTTTCTTGTCTTCGTTGTTTATGGCACGGCTGTGGATGCGCGCGGGCGCGGTCTCGCCGGCTTCGCCATCGGAGCGACCATTACGCTCGACATCTTGTTTGGTGGACCTCTTACCGGCGGAGCCATGAATCCTGCCCGCGTGTTTGGTCCGGCGCTCGCGTCGAACTTTTGGAAAGCGCACTACGTTTATTGGCTCGGACCGATGCTGGGCGGAATGCTCGCCGGTTTGGTTTATCGGGTCTTCATGGAACAAAAACCCGCACCGGCGAATAATTAAGATCCGGGTAATACCCGCTCCGCTTTGCGCCAACCTCGACAGTTTACTTGCCGCGCCCTGAACGAGAATGACGCTGCGAGATCACTTTGACTCCGGTTCCTTTCTGAAAAGCGGAGAAAGCGGTCGGCGCGAAGTCGCGCTTCTCTCTCTTCGGCTGGTTTTTCGACTTCGGTTTTGTTTTCGGCATGCCGCAACATTGCCACGAATCAGAAAAGATGAAACGGCCTAAAAGCAAACTGACCCACTACCCTGCCTTGCGATTAATGGCCGATCTTATCGGCGATCGCGAGTGTTTCGATTGGGAGCGGTGCGAGAAAATCTTTCGCATCGTTCACTTTCAAGAGTGGCTGCGCCAGATAAGCCGCCATGAAACTGGTATCGGGCTTATCTGCGATTCCCGCTTTTGCCGTAATCTCGCAGTCGTTTAATTGTTCGATCACTCGCGCGACCTTTCGGACGAGATCGCGATTGTCCGTAAATTGAATTGTGCAAACACCGGGACTCGTCGCTTCGACATAGGGAGCCAGCGTAAATGCGTAGTGAAGCACAATTTCATCGAGTAATTGTTCCTGCGTTCGTGCTCGGATTTTTACCATGAGACTAAGACAGCGCGCCAATCCCTGAGTGGGCGTCATTCCTTTGCGCACGCCAGCCTTTTCCGCCACCTCATTGAGCTGAATGATCGCGGGCTTTGTCTCTCTGTCGTCCAGTAACGCCAGCGGTTGGGTGCGCAATTCAGGTTGATGACGCGCGACCGCCTGCAAATAAAAATTCGGCAAATAAAGCGTGGCAAACATTAACTGGCCTCCGTCAGGTAGGGACGGCGCGCTGCGCTGTCCTGACATCGCAGTGCGATGTCGCTATCAGAAATTTGAAGATGCGAACGTTGCACGCGAATGCGCAGCCGCGCGATGGCGTTCTCTTCTTCGAAAGTATCGAGCGTCCACAGGTTTTCGAGAACGATTTTCAATTGGGCGCTGCCGACCATGTTCTGTCGGGTCAGGACCAGGCAGGCCGTCGGCGCGGCTTCGACCAGACGTTGCAGGCGATACCAACTGGTCTGCGGAATCTTGCGCAATTCATTCGGGGCATTGAGGACAAGATCGACAATCACCAGCGGGAAATTTCCATCGCGCAAAAGCAAATCGGCTGCTTTGATTGCTTCGGCTGCTTTACCGCAACGCACCCATAAAAGATTTCGCAGCCGCGAATTGCCCAGTCCGCCTGAGGCGGACGGATCAAAGGAATCCCGGCCATCAATTAGTGCGAGAAAGTAACGATCGCGATGGGCGGTTTGGAGAAGCGCATAAATCAACGATGCACTTCCAGCACTTGTATGCGAACTGATCAGTTCCGTAATGGCGCCTTTCGGCAATCCGCCGTTCGTCGCTTGATCGAAAAAAGATAAGCCGGTGCTTAAATACGTTGTCGCCGGCAACTGGATCTGCTGAAACCGTTCGGCTAGAAGATTACGAAGATCGATAACCTTGCCGCTCGCTGCCATTCAAAGAGAATGCAGCAATAAGAGATATGTTCAAGAGAACATTTACTCGCGAAAGCTTTCGGAGTTAAACGCGTTTCCGCCGTTGCCCGGCCGGCTGCTTCCGCACCAGCGATACCATCACTCCTTGGATCCTTAGCTCGCGTGCCGGAGTCAGATTTGGAAAACGCGGATTTTCCGCTTTCAAATAAGGCCGCCCATGTTCCGTGACATACCGTTTCAAAGTCGTCTCGCCGTCGATCAACGCGGCCACGATATCGCCGCTTTGCACATCTTTCCGGTCTTCCAGGATGACAATGTCCCCATCGACAATGTGCGCATCGATCATTGAATCCCCGCGGACACGTAAGGCAAAGGTCCGTCCACTTTTTGAGATATTGGCCGACCGCATATCGAGCGAGACATGACCTTCCACGGTTTGTTCGGTCAATGTCGCCATGCCGGCGGGAATCTGACCGTAGATCGGAATGTCGGTGATCCTGACCTTCATCGCCGGCGTGATCAGCGCGCGGGCCTTGCGCGCGTGTCGATCGAGAAATCCTTTCCGCTCGAGCGCGTCGAGGTATTGCATCACCGATGTCTGACTGGCGAAACGGAAATGTTTCTGGATCTCGCGCGTGCTCGGCGTCATCCCTTTTTCGCGTTGCTCGCTCTGGATAAAATCGAGGATGCTTTTTTGCCGATCTGTCAGCATGACGTAAGGCTCGCGCAAAACAATTCAGGCGCAAGTTCAAATGAACAGATCGGTGACCGACCAAGGATCTCGCTATAATCAGGATGTCCCCAAAATTTGGTTCGCTTCTCGTGGTTTTTCCCGCAAAATAAAACGTGCGGTACCGAATCTCTGGACACGAGTCATTCCCGTGTCGCTATACTTGGCTCCCCAAGGCGGTTCGTGCATCACAAACCGCTTTCTCCGATCAGCGAGCCGAAAGGTCTGCGCCATGAAACCCGTCGCTTCTAAGCCCGACACGATCACCCGTTCAGAATTGGCGCGGCTCGCGTTTTGCAATAGTAAACGGCTGCCGCTCGCCGTGAATGACGGTGGCATGCGAAAGGAATGGGTGGGTATTGGCTGGATTGATTGTGGATCTCCACACGGCGACGAAACACGTCTAGTAGATTCCCCGCCGAAATTCTCGGCAAAGACTTCTGGCTAGATGAATGAGCACCCGGACGCTCACGCCGAGATTTCATCCGCAGCTTGCTCGGCGTGGGCGGCGTCGCGAGTGTAGGCATGGCTCACGCGATGGCACAAGACACCACTCCCGGCCACTCTCCCGGCCTTGCCGGCGTTGCGGTCCGCTACCCGGGAAAGACATTCTTCCTCGGCCAGGTCTTCAAGGACACAACCAACTCTTATAAACTCGTCTGGTTCCTCGCGATTCTCGCACTCATCAAGCGAAGTGAGGAGAAGGCATTTTCCATCGCTGAAATCTTCACGGAGATGGCTGTCGCGGCATGGCATCCCGTGTGTCTGTATCGGCTCTCGCTCGGCCGACAGGACAAGCTCCAAGAGGTTATTGGCGAATTACAGGAGCAGTGCGGCCTTTCACCGCACGCGACGCCGGAAGCCATCCGCAAGTTCGTTGAAGGGTCAGGCGCAGCCCGCGCTAAACTCGAATACTTCCGGCGTTACGTTCCGACGCGCTTTCTCGCACCTTGGGTTGCCGACCACGTGCGAGGTGAGCGCGACGACGCAGCGCGCACGCGCAAGACAATGGAATTTGCCAAAGAAAGCCAAACGACACCGTTCGCTTGCCCCTACTATTTCGAAGGCAATGACGTTCGACTGAACGATTCTTGGCGTGTGTTCCTCGTCGAGAACCTCGGCGTCGTTCAATCATTCGCTGAGCATCACTTCGCGCTCTACCTGCAGGCGCGAAATCCGAACGTGCCAGGCGTCGTGAACAAACTACGTGCACCCACGCTGCGACAACTCACCGCTGCACGAGATTTCTGGCGGCTCGTGCGAACGGATTTCGACAAGCTCGGGAAGGTCGATGACTTCCAAGACATCTACTCCGAGCACCCGCTTGCAGATACCTTCTCAGTTGATCATTTCCTGCCGTGGAGCTTCGTCGTTCACGATCTGCTTTGGAATCTCGCGCCCGTAGAAGCCACTACCAATTCGAGGAAAGGTGACGTGCTCCCTGACCTGGAGCTTTATCTTCCACGGCTCGCGAAGCTGCACTTCAACGCGGTCCAAGCGGCAAAGGAGAGGCCGAAGTTCTTGGAGGACTACACCGATTGTTTCAAACAAGATACTACCGGCTTGCTATCCCTTGGTGAGAATGGCTTTGTCACCAAGTATCGGGAAGTCATCGTTCCGCAAGCACAAATTGCAATGAACCAAGGCTTCAAATTCGGCTGGAAGATCCTCCCTAACTAACGGCGAAGCGAATGAAGCCATTTGGGGAGATCGAGCGCGAGCGCGTGCTAGCCGAGGACGACTTATTCGTTGTTGCGCACGACAAGTATCCAGTTTCGCCGGGCCATTCGCTCATCATCGTGAAGTGTGACGTTGCCCGCTTTTACGAACTGAGCACCGAAGAACGCTCACGACTTATGCAGTGGGTTGAGTGGTGCGTCGCTCATTTACAGGCCACGCTCGAGCCAACGCCCGACGGGTTCAATATTGGACTCAACGACGGCGCGGCTGCGGGGCAAACAGTCGCTCAAGTCCACGTCCATGTGATTCCCCGTTTTGCAGGTGACGTTTTCGACCCGCGGGGTGGAGTGCGGGGGGTCATTCCTAGCAAAGCCCGATACTGTCAATTACAGCCAACTAGCCAGAGCCTATGAAATCCGAGCCATTAAGTTCCGCTATGGCAGGGACTGGCGCCATCGTCTCCTGTGGCCGATACCCAAGGCCGGCGTAAATGCGCACTATGGAAATCCAATTAAACGACATCGAATACCGAACTCACGAAGCCATCGTGTGCGTAATGGGAAAGACTTTCACTGTGCCAATCAAACACGACAGCACAAGGGCTCAGCAGAACGCACAAATTGAGAACTGGTTCAAGAAACGTAACGCCAATCGTCAACGAAGGGCGGCAAAATAACCGCCGACGTCATGCACCCTCTGCTGAATGGCGAAGGCAACTTGGAGAAGATCTTCATCAACATGGATAGTCGAGTGCTACGAAATCATTTCAGCAAACAGATCGGGTTGAGTGTGGAGAACAAGGAGTTAGCTGAAAAGAAATACATTAGCTCCGTCTATTTCCACACGATCTTCTTGTTTAGCATCACTAAGAACCGCAAGTATGAGCTAAAGCAGGGAGACAGGTCCGTCGATGTCGGCGACTACCTCAAAGATGTTTTCAGCAGCTACTATGCTGACTTTCTTCTCAACTTTGGGACTGAGCAGCTAATGGTGTCGCTGGCGGAATAGCTAGATCGACAATTGGAATTTACGCTCCTCGAGTTGCGCGATCCAACGGGTGAGATAAGCGAAGCGCGACGATAAGGCGGAGAGTTCTGAAGGTCCGGCTGCGACGCCCGTGCGAGGGTGAAGTCGGCGCGATGGCGGCCGCGCGCTGACGAGAACCATTGGTCAGGCGACGCTTCCGCTTCTACCCATTTCGCCACGAGTGGCGGCGAGGACCAGGCCGGGTTCGATGAAAAGGTTGATGAGGAAGTGTGCTGTGACGCAAGGCGCGAGGCTGCGCCCAGCAAGAAGAAAGACGATCGCAAGCATGGCGCCAAGGAAGCCGGTGGCTAATGTCGCGCCGGCCGCAGCGCGCACGCTCTTTCCCATTAATCCCCAAACGCCGTGCGCTGCGCCGAAGAGCAGACCGGCTCCGAGCACTTGCACGACAACCCCAAAGCCATGTGCCATGAGCCAGTTCATCGTCCACCGGCGGAACACTACCTCCTCTAGAATACCGGCTCCGATGGCGACAGCGATCGCGAGTAATTTTAGCAGCGACGGTCGGAACAAATTTGCACGGACGGAAGGGAGTCGCATTGCGAGCGCGACGAAGATGACAACGACAACTGCGGCTAGGATCCAGCCGGTGACGTTGCCGCTAAGACCCGGTGCGAACCCAAGATACCGGACAAACCGCCAGCCGTTGACGCGAAGGTTCAACACGACCCAGCCGCATTCGATGACGGCGATAGCGCCAAGAATCCACGCGCTTTTGCGTTCGTTAGTCATTCGCCGCTTGAAGTCGACGTGTCCGCGGGTGCTGTCATGGCCATGGCTTTCATCATTTCCGTGAAACGTCGAGTCATCTATGCTTCTGGGACGTTCCGGCGCGCTGGTTCATCTCTCGCTGTCATACAGTCGAAGTCTGCGCCAGAGATTCGACTGTGTATTGTAAAAAAGTGACCTAGCCCTGAAGCGGCAAATGATTCCGCTGATCGATCTTCCGTTCGATAAAGACGCTCGGCGTGATCGAGCAAAATGATCGAAACTCATGAATCAGGTGCGCTTGATCGTAGTAGCCGGCGTCAACGGCGGTGCGAGCCCAGTCCACATCACTCATGGCGGGCAGAGAGCTAATGGTCCTTTGAAAGCGTTGAACGCGGTGGAAGAGCTTCGGAGTCAATCCCACCTGTTCACTGAAGACGCGGCTGAACCGGCGTTCGCTTAATCCGATTTCGCCCAGCACATCGGAGATGGTCGGCGATGGATTCCGTTGAAAGGCGTGGATTGCATATGCCACGGCGCGATGAAGCGAGAATGGACGAGCAAGTCGGCGGAGAAGGAAGCACTCTAGAAGAGCGAACTTTTTGGCTGCTGTGTTTGCGCTCAGGAGCTGGTCTCGGATATCGGCTGCCGGTGCCCCGAAAATTAATTCGATCGGGACTTGCGCGTTGCGGAATTCCTCCACCGGGATGGATAGAAATGGAAATGCTCCGCCTGGGCGGAAGAGCACACCGATGACATCTGAGGCAGTTGGCAAGATCGCGTAGGGAGATGAGCGCGGACCGCCGAAGATGCTGCCACTTAAGGTGATGACGGTCTCGCCATCGATGCGCTCGAAAACGCGCACGGCGTCCTCCGTGAGGTTAATGACCAAGTGGGCGCAGCCATCGGGAAGGATCGCTTCCTTGTTCGGCACAACTCCTTTCGGTGCATTCTGCCGAAGCCAAAACAGTTCGACGAAGTCGGCCAGCAATAGGGACGGTGTGTGTTTGAGAATCAACATCTAACGAGCCGGATCGATGGATCGATTCTATGATAAATGAATGCGAACAGAAAGCGCAGCCCCTTCGGAACAGGATGTCGCGTTAGATCGACAATTGGAATTTGCGCTCCTTGAGTTGCGCGATCCAACGGGTGAGATAAGCGAAGCGCGACGATAAGGCGGGGAGTCCGGCTCCGACTTTATCGGTCGAAGTCCAGGCTTGGTCGAGCAGCTTTAATTCTTTCAGCGCGCCGGCGTACATGGTTTCCAGTTTATCCAGGAGATCAGCGGTTAGTTTTTGTTTTTCCAGGATTTCCGAGCGCAGCAACGCTTTGCTCAAGGCGGTAGTTGTTGTCGATCTGGCCAGGAGACGGTCGGTTTCTTGGATGAGCGTTCCGATCTCGAGAAAGACATCGGCTATTTGTTCCGGCACATTTGTGTGCGAGGCCGGAGGGATTCCTTCCAGGTTTAGCAAATGGTCCAGCCGCAATTTCGGATCGAGCAAAACCCGGTAAGCCTCAGTGACGTTGGCGAAGTCGGAATTCGGACTGGCGGAAAATGGTCGATCGGGGTGAGCGGCCTTGGTGAGCTCGTGATATTTTTGTTTGAGCTCTTCAGGATCGAGCCACGGGCGGCGCGGTTGTTCGAGCAGCGCGAAGTAATCGATCATGCAGCGAAGCTTTCGCCGCAGGAACAATGCGCGACCGCGTTCGGGTTGGTGACTTTGAAACCGCCTTTCTGCAGGTCGTCGCTAAAATCGAGCAGCGATCCGCTCACGAAAAGCGCGCTCTTGGGATCGACCACCACGCGCACGTTGGAGCTTTCGACCATGATGTCGCGGTTGGCCGGTCCATCCACCAGATCCATTTTGTATTGCAACCCGGAGCATCCACCGCCGATCACGGCCACGCGCAACGCCCCGGCTGGCCGGCCTTGTTTCTCGAGCAGCGAACGCAATTTACGCGAAGCGTTCTCGGTCACCTTGACCAGGCGTTCGTTGCCGACTTTGAAATTGATCGCTGGGGCGGAGGTTTCCATTGGAAAATAAATCAGGCGCCGACCAAAGCTTTCGGTTTAAAGGCGATCTGCAAATGTTCCTGCGCAATTGCTTCGACGTCGGCCAACGTCGAGACGTGCTGAAATTTTTCCCGTAACGCTTTGCTGCCGGGAAAACCCTTGGAATAGGCCATCAAACGGGCACGCATCGATCGAACCGCTTGGTCTTCCACGCCCCATCCCTGAACGACGAGCTGGCAATGACGCAGAATTAAATTCCACTTCTCGATCGCGCCCGGTGGATCGGGAATCTCGCCAGTGGCCAGATAAGATTTCGTTTGGTTGAAAATCCATGGCGCGCTCATGGCGGCGCGTCCGATCATGACGCCGGCAATTCCCGTTTCGCTTCGACGTTTTGCAACATCGGCCGGACTCGCGAGGTCGCCATTGCCTATGACTGGGACTGAAACGGCCGCGGCAACTTCGCCGATAACGTTCCAATCCGCGGCGCCGGAGTATCCTTGCGCGCGGGTACGTCCGTGGACGGTGATGGCTGCGATTCCTTGCTCTGCGAGAATGCGCGCCACGCGAGGTGCGTTAACGGAATCGGCGTCCCAACCGATGCGGATCTTCGCCGTCACCGGCAATGGCGCGACGGCTCGCACGACGGCCGCGGCGACGCTAGCCAGGGTGGGACAATCCTTGAGCAAAGCCGACCCGCCGTTTTTCGCGACGACTTTGTTGACCGGGCAACCAAAGTTCAGATCGATAAAATCCGGTTGGACCCAATCGACCACCTGTCTTGCCGCTTCGGCCATGTGGTTCGCATCTCCGCCGAAAAGTTGCACACCGAGTGGGCGCTCGATCTCGTCGAAGTCGATATACTCTTGCGTTCGGTCATTTCGCCGGAAGATGCCTTCGGCCGAAACAAATTCGGTGGTCAGGACGTCGGCGCCGTATTCCTTGCAGATTTGGCGAAAGATCTTGTCCGACACGCCCGCCATCGGCGCGAGGTAAAGCGGAAAACCTGAAAACCACGGAAGCGAGGAGTGCATGTCGATCTTCAATGTTGCGCCGCACTGCGGAGGAGATCGGCCACTTCGTTTTGGACGTTTCCGAGCTCGCCCAATCGCAATTGCGGATCGGGCACAATGAAAACGTCGCCGGTGGCGCCGTGTTCATAGATTAGCACTCGCCCGTTTTCCGCTTGCTCGGTCTTGATCTGTTTCAAGACTCGCTTCCGCTCGAGCATCACGGCGAGCACGTAACACGTATTCTGAGGAGCGTTCTCCGATGAAAGCAGACGCCGAAAAATCTGTTCGGCTGATTCTTTGCCGAGAGTCTCGGCCGGCCCGGATGGCGCCGGTTCGTAACGCGTTTTCCAAAATGAAAACGGCTGGATGTTTTCGTTTCGATTCGTCCAGGCTTCCTCACTCAAATCCTCCCGGCGAAATCCTTCGGCATCCTGGAAAAGCAAAGTGTAAAAATGTTCGCCCGCGACGAAAGGGCGGTTGGTCAGGGCGCACGCATCCGATCGATGCTTGATCGTCCATTCGTTGGCCAGCGGATTCATCGCGAAACTATACGGCGGCGGCCGAAAACATGAAAGTTCCAGGACTCGCGGTTGGTGGAGCGGAGATAAAGAAGATAGAGGCCGATGGCGGCGAAGAGCAGGTTTGGCGTCCAGGCGGCGATCCAGGCTGGAATTCGATTACCTTCGCCCAGAGCCAGGAAGAAATGAGTGAGAAAGTTCATGGAAAACACGATCAGAATAGCGAATGCGACGCTGGAAAGAACTCCGCGGCGGGAGAACCCGATGCCGAGTGGCGCCGCGACCAGCACGACGACGAGACAGGCCCACGGCAGCGCCAGCCGATATTGAAAATGGGTGCTGAAAGGAGCGAGCAAACTGCCCGGAAAATCGGCGTTGTAATGGAGGTAATCGTTCAGTTCCGGCAAACTCAGGAACTCGGCCTGCACGTTGGCGCTGCCGATTCGGAATGGGGTCTCGCTCCAATGTTCGATGACAAGCGACGGAAGAATCTCGCTGTGAAGAATATTGCCGCGCCGATCGTAGTTCACGACCTTGGCCGTTTCCAGTAGCCACGATTTTTTGTCGGGCTGATAGACCGCGCGGGCCGCCAGGTAATTTGCGGTGATATTATCGTGCGCGTCCTGTTGCAGAATCTGCACATTGTTGAAGACATTCTCGCCGGGAAGGAAATCCTGAACAAACCAGGTCCGCGCGTCAGTTCGGTTGCGGAAGATTTGACCTTCGATGTGATTGCTTCGGGCTGGGCCGGTGCGTGACAGGTAATTTTGGCGCGAAAGCTCGGCATGGGGCGCGACCGAATAGTTCAAGGCAAAGGTGACCACCGTCGTCAACAGTCCAATTGCCAGCAATGGGAAGAGCAGGCGCGGGATGCTGACACCGGCAGTCAACATCGAAACAATCTCATTCGCGCGCGACATGCGTCCCAGCGAAAAAAGGAGCGCAAGCAAGAGAGAGACTGGCAACAGGATCACTAGGACCTGTGGCAACTGCGTCAGATAAAATTCAACGGTGCGGCTGAGGCCAAAATGGTTATCGAGAAAGACCGAGATATTTTCGCTAATATCGAAGATGAGCCAGATCGATAGAAAAGCCGCCACGCAATAAAGATATGCTTGGAGAAAATTGCGAACAACGTAGCGATCGAGCAGTTTCACGGCGCAAATTGAAGATGAGACGCCCACTTTAGCTTAACGATCTTAAGTTCAGGTAGCCGGGTCGACATGGTAAGATGAGTTTTGCTGGCTAAACCGAAATAGCAATGATCGCCCTCAAAGATTCTCTCGGCACCGATTTTGTCGAACGGGTCGGCTCGATTTTTTCCAAGGACGGCCTGCTCTCGAAGGCCAAGAACTTCGAATTCCGTCCGGAACAGCGGGAGATGGCCGCGGCGGTGGCGAAAACGCTGGAGGAAGAACGGCATCTGGTGGTGGAGGCGGGAACCGGCGTTGGGAAATCGCTCGCCTATCTGGTTCCGGCGATTCTGTTCGCGCTCGAGCAGCACAAGAAAGCGATCGTTTCCACCCATACGATCAATCTGCAAGAGCAACTCGTTCATAAGGATATTCCGATTTTGAAGAAAATCCTGCCGGTGGAGTTCGAGGCGGCGCTTTTGAAAGGTCGGCACAATTACCTTTGTCCGCGGCGACTGGAGCGCGCGTTGCAGCAAGGGAACGAGCTCTTCACGACAACCGAACAAGCTGAATTGACGCGTTTGGCCGAGTGGGCGCGGACTACGAGGGACGGATCGTTGAGCGATTTGGCGCTCGAGCCCGACCCAAAAGTTTGGGCGCAAATTTCGAGCGAACCTCATATCTGCACGACAAAGACCTGCGGACAACGGGCCGATTGCTTTTATCAGCAGGCCAGAAAACGCATTCTGGCCGCGGATGTGATTGTGATCAATCACACGCTGCTCTTTATGTTGCTCGGGAGTCCGGATGAGCAGCAAGAGCGCGAAAGCGGTTTTCTCTTTCCGAACGATTTCATCATTTTCGACGAAGCACACACGATCGAACAGACCGCGTCTCGGCAGGTTGGGATCGGCGTTTCCGAATACGGGCTACGATCGACAATTCAACGGTTGTATAACGCGCGGACGAAAAAAGGCCTCTTCACCTTCACTCGAGACGCGACCGGAGTGAAGCTGGTTGGCTCCCTAATCGAAGATGTCGATTTCTTTTTTCGAAGTGTGGAAGGGCGCTGCGATTTTAAGAAGGGGCGGGAATTTCGCGTGCGCGAGCCGGACCTGGTTGCCGGGACAATCACCGGCCGCCTGCTCGCGTTGCAAGCGCGCATCGCTGAGGTCGCTAAACAGACAGACGACGAATTCCTCAAAGCCGAATTGCAGGACCTGGGCCGGCGAATTCGAGACGCGCGCGACGGAATCGAGATCTTCCTCGCCCAAAGCGCTAGTGAACACGTTTATTGGGTCGAACGCACGGGCAAAGCCGCTAAATTCTTGTCGCTCAACGCGGCGCCGATCGACGTCGCGCCGGTTTTGCGCCGCATGCTTTTTCGCGAGGATTGCTCGTCTGTGATGACGAGTGCAACTCTGGCGGTCGGTCGTCCCGATCTCGCCTATTTTCGAAAGCGAGTTGGCGCGGGCGACGCTGAGCCGTTGCAATTGGGGAGTCCGTTCGATTTTTCCAAACAGATGAAAATATTCATCGTGCAAAAGATGCCGGACCCGCGGGATGCGACTTACGAAGAAGCGCTCGAGCATTGGATCGCGCATTTCGTCGAAGAAACGGATGGGCGCGCGTTTGTGCTCTTCACCAATTATCGCGCCATGCTCCAGGTGGCCGCACAGATGGGGGAGTTTTTTGTGAAGAAGGGAATGAACTTGTTGGTGCAAGGGGCGGGTTTGCCGCGTGGCCTATTGCTGGAGCAGTTCAAGACAACACCGCGCAGCGTTCTCTTTGGGACGGACAGCTTTTGGATGGGGGTCGATGTTCCAGGTGAGGCGCTCTCCAACGTGATCATCACTCGATTGCCTTTTGCCGTGCCGGATCATCCGTTGATCGAAGCCAAGCTCGAGTTTATCGAAGCACGCGGTGGCGACGCGTTTACCGAATACTCATTGCCGGAAGCGATCTTGAAAATGCGCCAGGGCGTAGGCCGTTTGATTCGAACCAAGAGTGATAAAGGGATTATCGTCATCCTCGACAACCGGATCGTAACAAAACCTTACGGGCGCGCGTTTTTGAGCGCGCTGCCCAAGTGTCCGGTCAAAATCATTTGACACTTTACTTCCAAAGTGTTCATCTGAACATATCACGATGAAGAAAATGCGATTCTCGATCTTAGCCGCGGCTGCGGCATTGCTTGTCGGGGTCGCGATTGGCCATTACGCGATTCCAGGTTCAAAAATTCCACGCGTGAAAACAGCGGCAACTGCGTTGTCGAGCGAAGCGAATACGTCGGTCGCCACTACGATTCTTCCTCCGCCGAAAGATTCAACATCGACAATTAAATCCACAGGCGAACCCGCTCCTTCATCCGCCGAACAAATTATCGAGAGCATTAAAGCTGCGGTCGCACGTCCCGACACCCGCCATACTTATGTGACTTTCAGTAAGCTGGCTGAATCGGTTGATGAAAAAAATGTGCGCGAGGTTCTCGCGTTCGCGCAAAACCTGCCTAGGCAACAGGACAAAAGCACGCTCGTCTCTCTGCTTGTCGGCCGTTGGGCCGAGTTCGATCCGAAATCCGCCATCGCTTATGCGCAAAGTTTGCCGGGAGGTTCGCCTCGTAACGCAGCGGTGACCAGTGTCGTCGGCGGCTGGGCCGAGCACGATTTGGCAGCGGCCACGGCTTGGACGCAGCAATTGCCGCCGGGTCAGGCTCGCGATCAAGCGATGCAAACGATTGTTTCCTCGCTGGCCGATAAAGATCCGCAAGCTGCCCTCAGCTTTTTGGAAAACTTGCCGCCAGGCCGAAGCCGCCAGCATCTTTATTGGCCGATTTTTAGTCGTTGGGCGACGAGCGATCCGATGGCGGCAGCGGAAGCCGCGACGCAGCTTCCGGCGGGCACAAGTCGCGATGCGACTTTGCAAGCAATCGGTTCCACTTGGGCGAATCAGGATCCGGAAGCTGCATTTACTTGGGCAAATAATTTACCGCAAAACCAGGGACGGAATAATGCGCTGCAAAACATTCTTTCGAACTGGGCGACGAAAGATCCGCAAAAAGCGGCAACCATCGCGGTGAGCTTGCCGAATGGGAACACTCGCGATCAATCGATCGGCAACATCGCGCGGCAATGGGCGTTGACCGATGCGCGCGCCGCGCTCGCCTGGACACAAGCTTTGCCCGCGGGTGAATCACAAAAACGGGCGTTGCATGCGGTGCTGGCCGCCTGGGTGCAATCGGATCCGACGGCAGCCGCTTCTTATGTCACGACACTTCCATCTGGCAAAGCGCAGGAAGAAGCGAGCCTGACAATCGCGATGCAACTGGCCGGTAGCGATATCCCAGGAGCCATTAGTTGGGTGCAAAAACTTCCCGCCGGCACTGGCCGGCAAGGCGCCCTTGCCAATATCGTTTCGCAATGGAGTGAATCCGATCCGCGCGCGGCGGCTGATTTTGCATTGCGCTCGAGCGAAAAGGACGATCGCAAGAATTTGCTCGAAAAAATCTCGCGGCAATGGGCGTATCAGGATCCGCAAGCTGCGCTTTCCTGGGCAGAAAATTTGTCCGACCCCATGGCCCGGGATTCTGTTTTGCCCAACGTTATCGCAGCTGTCTCCGAAACCGATCCCCGCGAAGCAACCAAACTTGTTTCGCGATTGTCATCTGGCGAAGCGCAGACGAATGCCGCGGTTGCAATTATCACTCAATGGGCCGGTGAAGATCCACAGGCTGCAAGTCAGTGGGCGGCTTCCTTTCCGGAAAACTCCACCCGAGAGCGCGCGTTCGAGAGTTTGATCAATCGTTGGTCGCAAACCGATCCCTACGCGGCGGCGTCTTGGCTTTCGACTTTGTCGCAAGGTGCATCGCGCGATAAAGCCGTGGGTACTTTTGCCAGGAACATTGCCGTTTCTGATCCGCAAACGGCCGCGCAATGGGCTGAATCCATCGGCAGCGACACTGTCCGCAATGCTCAGCTCGAACCCATTGTCGCTAATTGGCTCAAGACCGATTCAAACGGCGCGACGGCTTGGATCCTGACTTCTTCACTTTCGGATGAAATGAAAACCAGGCTGCTTCCGCAGGGGAAATAAACCGGGTATGAAAGCGGAAGGGACACCGAAAGATCTTAAAACCGCCGGCGAAGTTCATAAGATTCTGGAGATCTTGCATAAGTGGGGGATTCATACCCTCGGTCAGTTTGCCAGTCTGGATAAAGAGGAGCTAAATGCGCGTCTTGGGTCCGAAGCGGTCCGGCTGTGGGAGCGCGCAAATGGAAAATCGATTCGACTGCTCAAATGGGTACAGCCTCCGGAAGCGTTTGCGGAAAGCTTTGAATTCGAACACGAAGTCGAAACCGTCGAACCGCTGCTCTTCATGCTGCGCCGTTTTTTGCAGCAGCTGACTTTTCGATTAAGCGCAATCTATCTTGTCGCAAAAGAACTCACTATTCGGATTACTTTTGCCGACAAAAAATGTTACGAGCCCCATTTTAAAATTCCGCAGCCGACGAACGATGTCGATCTTCTGTTTCGGATGCTGCACACGCATCTTGAAAATTTTAAATCCCCCCAACCAATCATTGCCGTCTCGCTCGAGGCTCAACCGATCAAGCCTGCTCGGCAACAGTTCGGCCTTTTCGAAACTGCATTGCGTGATCCCAATCAGCTTTACGAGACGCTCGCGCGACTCATTGCTTTGTTAGGCGCGGCTCGAGTCGGCACGCCTGCTCTAGAGGAAACTTATCGGCCGGATGCTTTTCGTATCGAACCATTTTCGTGGGAGTTAAACGATGCGTCTGCAACAAACGATGCAATCCCGCGTTCTGCGCTGCGGCGTTTTCGCCCAAATGTTCCTGCTTCTGTCCTGCTAAACGAAAGTAAGCCCGCCTACATCCGAAGTTCGCGAATCGAAGGCGAAGTCTCGGCGCAACAAGGGCCTTATGCGGCCTCCGGCAATTGGTGGGATGAAGCACGCTGGAGCCGGCTCGAATGGGATGTGCAATTAGAGAACGGAGTTTCAGCGCGCTGTCATCAAACCGAGAGCGGATGGGCCGTCGATGGCATTTACGATTAGTGAAAACCACCACCCCGGTGGCCGCGTATGTCTTATGTCGAACTCCATGCACGCAGTGCGTTTAGTTTCCTCCGCGGCACTTCATTCCCAGAACAATTAGCTGAGACTGCCGGCGAGCTCGAGATGCCGGCGCTGGCCCTGCTCGATCGTAACGGGGTTTATGGCGCACAACGCTTTTCCGTTGCGGCACGCGAAAACAAGGTGCGACCAATTGTCGGATGCGAACTGAGTATGGAGGACAGCGGTATTTTGCCCGTGCTGGTGGAGAATCGCACCGGCTACAAAAATTTATGCGAACTGCTTACCCACTCGCATCTGCGAAGCGAGAAAGGAAAGTGCTCGATTCAATGGAATGAACTCCCGCCATTCGGCGAAGGGCTCGTGGCATTTTACAACGCATCGTTACTCGATTCGCACCACGCGATCGAAAAATTATTGTCGATCTTTGGCAGAGAAAATCTCTACGTTGAAATTCAACGCCATTTTCTCCGCGGCGAAGAACGCGTTAATCGATCGCTGGTCGATCTTGCCGCGCATTATCGGTTGCCGATCTTAGCCACGAACGGCGTGCAGTATGCAAAACCGTACGGGCGACAAGTTCTCGACGTCTTCACCTGTATTCGTGAACACACCCACCTCGATGCCGCCGGCAAACTGCTGACGCAAAACAGCGAACGGCACCTGAAGAGCGATGCTGACATGTGCGAGCTCTTTCGCGATTTGCCTGAAGCGATCGAAAACACCGCGCGGTTGGCCGAACACCTCACTTTTTCACTGAAGAACATCGGCTACGCATTTCCGGATTTCGCTGTGCCGGACGGACACAGCATGGATTCATTTCTGCGCACGATCACCTGGTTTGGCGCCCAGCAACGTTATGCAGGGCTCGGCGTTGCGGTTAAACGCCAGATCGAGGAGGAACTTGCTCTGATTCAGAAACTGGGGTTCTCCGGATATTTTTTGATCGTTTGGGACATCATCAATTTCTGTCGCGAACACAACATTATGGTTCAGGGCCGGGGCAGCGCGGCGAACAGTGCGGTTTGTTATTGCCTCGGCATCACCCCAGTCGATCCGGTGAACAACCATTTGGTCTTCGAGCGTTTTCTCAGCGAAGGGCGAAAAGGCTGGCCGGATATTGATCTCGATCTTCCCAGCGGCGATCGGCGGGAAAGCGTGATTCAGGAAATTTATCGGCGATACGGCAAGCACGGCGCGGCCATGACCGCGAACGTGATTACGTATCGGGGCCGCAGTGCGGCGCGGGAGATCGGCAAAGCATTAAATTTTCCGCCGAGCATTATCGACCGCTTTTCCCATTTGTTTGCCAACGGCGACTTTCCACACACGCTCGATCTCCAATCTCAGATCGCTCAGGCCGGTTTACCCAAAGAACATCCGCGCATGCCGGCGTTCATAAATTTATATCAAGCCATCTACGGTTTGCCGCGCCACCTCGGCCAGCATTCCGGTGGGATGATCATTTGCCAAAACAAACTCAGTTCATTCGTCCCACTTGAGAATGCATCGATGCCGGGACGCGTCGTCGCTCAATGGGACAAGGACGATTGTGAAGACCTTGGCATCGTAAAAGTCGATCTACTCGGTCTCGGCATGATGTCGGTCATGCAGGATGCGCTCGAGTTATGTCGCGATCGCGGCCGACCGCTCGACTTGGCGCACATTCCGAAAGATGACGAGACAACCTTCCAGATCATGCAAAAGGCCGACACCATCGGTATTTTTCAAATCGAGAGTCGCGCGCAAATGGCGACGCTGCCGCGGATGAAGCCGAAATGTTTTTATGATGTCGTGATCGAGGTCGCGATCATTCGGCCGGGACCGATTCAGGGCGATATGGTGCATCCGTATCTGAATCGTCGAGCTGGACGGGAACCGGTGACTTATTTTGATTCGCGTCTCGAGCCGATCCTAAAGCGCACATTGGGCGTTCCGTTGTTTCAGGAACAAATGCTCAAGATCGCGATGGTGATGGCGGATTTTTCCGGTGACGAAGCGGAGGAATTGCGGCGTGCACTCAGTTTTCATCGCTCGGAGGAGCGAATGAACAAAGTGAGCGTGAAGCTGCGCGCGGCCATGATGCGAAAGGGTATTGCCCCTGAAGTGATCGACAAAATCATTCAATCGATCAGTTCGTTTGCGCTTTATGGATTTCCCGAGTCGCACGCGATCAGTTTCGCCATCCTCGCTTATGGAAGCGCGTATCTAAAAGCGCATCGCGCGCCGGAGTTTTACGTCAGTCTCCTCAGCAATCAGCCGATGGGTTTTTACACGCCCGCTACGATCGTGAAAGACGCCCACCGGCATGGCGTTAAAATCAAGCCGGTATGCGTCGTGCAATCAGAATGCCGATGTACGGTCGTTTCAGACGACACCGTTCGATTGGGATTTTGCGTGGTGAACGGATTGCGGCAGGAACACGCCGAAGAGCTCGTGCGGCAACGGCAAGATCGACAATTTCATTCGCTGGATGATTTCAAGCGACGCGTGCCGCTCTCGAAAGAAGAGCTGCGCATTCTCGCCGAACTGGGCGCGCTCAATTGCTTCACCGATCATCGGCGGGCGGCGATGTGGAGAGTGGAAGAGAACATGCATGACGATCTATTCGCATCGGCATGTCATCCCGAGCGAAGCGAGGGACTTCACCTACGAAGCACGCAGCAAACTGTGGACGGAGAATGTTCTATTTCCCTATGTGAGATCCCTCGCTTCGCTCGGGATGACAGAGGAGAAAAATCGCCGCTCAAGCCGATGACGATGCCGGAACGGGTCCGGGCGGATTACGAAACGATGAATCTAACCACCGGTCCGCATCCGATGAAACTGTTGCGCGAAAGTTTACCGGATGTTTGGCGAGCGACGGATCTCATCCAGGCGCGGCACGGAGCGATCGTGCAAATCGCCGGCAACGTGATTTGTCGTCAGCGTCCGGGGACAGCCAAAGGGTTTGTCTTCATCAGCCTGGAAGACGAGACCGGCGTTTCAAATGCAATTGTCGATCCTAACTTATTTGAGTGCTTCCGTCTGCTCATCACCGAGGAAGCGTTTCTGCGTATTACCGGCGAAGTCCAGAACGCTGACGGCGTCGTTTTAATCAAAGCGCAGAAACTTGAGCCGCTCAATCACGAAGAGCTTATCGGCTCCAGTTCGCACGATTTTCACTGAGACCAACTATTCGCCGGTGTGCCGCCGGGACGGTTCTTTAGGCTCGGCCGGTTTTTCAACCGGATTGTGATCCGATTCGATCCATTCGGTGTGAAACACGCCGGGTTTGTCGGTGCGCTCGTAGGTGTGCGCACCGAAAAAGTCGCGTTGTGATTGCAGCAAATTCGACGGCAACCGCGCCTGGCGATAACTGTCGAAGTAGGCGAGCGACGCGCTGAACGCGGGAACGGCCACGCCGAAATCGACAGCAGTCGCAACCGCGACGCGCCAGTTGTCCTGCGTTTTTTTGACGATGCCGGTAAAATAAGAATCGAGCAGCAAGTTATGCAGCGCGGGATCACGTTGGTAGGCCTCGACAATTCGATTCAAAAAGATCGCGCGAATGATGCAACCGCCGCGCCAGATGGTGGCGATGTCACCAAAGTTGAGGTTCCATTTGTACTCGCTGCTCGCGGCGCCGAGTAGTTCCATTCCTTGCGCATAGGAAACGATCTTCGAGGCATAGAGCGCATCGTGGACCGCAGCCACAAGCTTTGCCCGATCGCCTCCGAACTTCTTGGGTTTCGGTTGTGGCAAAATCTTCGACGCAGCAACGCGTTCATCTTTGCGCGAAGAGATGACGCGCGCTTCCACGGCGGCGTTGATCGTCGAGATGACGACGGATTGTTTGATCGCCGATTGCAAAGTCCACATACCGGTTCCTTTTTGGCCAGCCTTATCGAGGATAACATCGACAAGTGGCTTTCCGGTATCCGGGTCGAGCTTGCGAAAAATCTGCGACGTGATTTCGATCAAATAGCTATCGAGCTCGCCTTTGTTCCATTCGGTGAACGTGTCGGCCAATTCCTTCGCTTCCATGCCGGCGACGTCTTTCAAGATCGCGTAGGCTTCGCAGATCAATTGCATATCGCCGTATTCGATACCGTTGTGCACCATCTTGACGTAGTGCCCGGCGCCATCCGATCCCATGTATCGGCAGCAAGGCTCGCCATCTACTTGCGCGGCGATCTTGCGGAAGATTGGCGCAATTATTTCCCAGGATTCACGCGGACCGCCCGGCATGAGCGACGGACCTTTGAGCGCTCCTTCCTCGCCGCCGGAAACGCCCATCCCGACAAAATGAATTCCTTTACCTTCGAGATCTTTGCAGCGGCGTTGCGTGTCGGTGAAAAGTGAATTTCCGCCGTCGATAATGACGTCGCCCTTTTCCAGCAGTGGCGCGAGTTGACCGATGACGGCATCGACCGGCGTGCCTGCTTTCACCATAATCATGGCTTTGCGCGGACGCTTGAGCGCGGCGACGAATTCCTCCATCGTCCGCGCCGGCAGGATGTTCTTGCCCTTGCCGCGAGCGGCCGCGAACCTCTCAGTTACTTCCGTTGTCCGGTTAAAAACGGCCACGGAAAAACCTTTCGATTCCATGTTCAAGACGAGGTTTTCGCCCATGACGGCGAGACCGATCAGGCCAATATCACATTGATTCGTGCTCATTTTGGGTAATCTCCTTTGTCACGCCTTAAGGCGAAGGGCCAGTTTAGTGAGCAGTTGGAGCGCATGGCAAATCCCGTTTACGAGGTTTTACTAACAAAAGAGCGTTTAGAAGCGCCGAAACAGGCTATCGATCTTGCCACCGGAGCGATTGTCGATTTCTGGGGCGTTGTTCGCGAGTTGGAGGAGGGGCGAGAGATCGAGGGGATAGAATACGAAGCGCATTGGGCGATGGCCGAGCATCAACTGAATAAGGTCGTAGAGCGAGCGATTTCGGATTTTGCGCTGGAACTTGTCGCTGTCCATCATCGCGTCGGATTTGTTGGCGCGGGGGACTCTTCGCTCTTTGTGCGCGTGGCCGGCCAGCATCGATCGGAAGCGTTTAACGCAAGTCAATCGATTGTCGAAGAATTGAAAAAGCGAGTTCCGATTTGGAAGCACCCCAAATTTAAGATCGACAATCAATCCGCCGAGAAGGCCCGTCTTGCGGGCGAAACCGCCTCGACTGTTTTACGGACATGAACTGGGCGAACCGTCTTACGCTGAGCCGGCTGGTGTTGACGATCCTCTTCGTCGCAGCGCTGAATTCTTCCTGGCAATATGGAAGCACCGCCGCGCTGATCTTTTTCCTGGTCGCGGGTATAACAGATTTTGTCGATGGCGAAGTGGCCCGGCGCTACGGGTGGGTAACCAATTTCGGAAAGCTGATGGATCCGTTGGTCGACAAGATCATGATAGCGGCGGCATTTATTTCGCTAGTGCCGCTCAAGGCTGTTCCGGCTTGGGCCGCGACGACGGTAGTGGCGCGCGATTTCTTGATTACCGGCTTGCGATTGATGGCGAGCGCAACGGGACATGTCTTGCCAGCGGAACGCTTGGGCAAGCAGAAGACCTCGTGGCAGGTCGTGACAGTAATTTTTTTCCTGGCGCTGTTGTCTGTTCACGAATTGCACTATGCGAACGAAAGCTCGACATGGTGGTTCCGCTCGTGGCACGAGGCGGGTCCGGTCCTTGTTTGGATTACCGTCGCGTTGACTCTTTATTCCGGCGTCGCCTACGCTTGGCGGCATCGCGAGCTTATTGCGACAAACCAGTAATCGCAGTGCCGGGAAACCGCGCGTAGCGGCCTCTAGAAAAAGCTCTGCGGAACTTCAACCATGTCGCCAGGTTGAAGCTTAACATCTTGCGAAGGATCGCGGCGAAACTGCCGGACATCGTAAAGTTTCACATCCTTGCCGCGCAGAAGACGAACCCGTTTCTGATCGGCAAAATCATTGAAGCCGCCCGCGGCGTTTATTGCCGTAAGCAGCGTCATGTCTTCAGTAAATGGTACGCGTGTGGGATTGCGTACGGAACCGCCGACGTTCACAAATCGGGCGGTAGGCTGCATCGTGATCGTGATGGTGGGATTAGTGTAAATCCGACCGGAACGATATGCCGCCTCAATGGAACCGGCGAGCTGCGCGGGTGTAAGCCCTTCCGCTTTTATTTTGTTAATGTAAGGCAGGTTAACCACACCGTTCGCATCAACAGTGTAAGTATTATTGACCTGGGTTTGCTCGTCGGTTGGCACTCCGCTGAGTTTAAGGTCGACCGGATCTCCGACCCTGAGTGTGGCCTGTCCTGAGACGATCGCCGCGGAAGCGAAGAAAAAAAGTGAATGAAGAAGAAACGAGCGCATTAATACTCATCCAATCCGGAAGAGCCGTTGCGGGCTGTGCTGGCGGTCGTCTTCCCGTCGCGAGTGCGGCGTGAATCCTTATCGCGGGGCCGATAGTAGCCGTAATAATTCGTGTAGTAATAGTAGTTCTGATCGTGCTTTAGATCGACATTGTTAAGGACCACGCCCAACACGGTTCCACCCACACCGACTATGGCTTGCTTTACCCGTGTGAGCATTGCGCGCGGGAAACGCCGGTGTTGAACCACGATAATTGTCTGATCGACCTCGCTTGCCAGAACCGACGCGTCGCTCACGCCAAGCATGGGGGGTGAGTCGAACAAAACAATGTCATAACGCTGTTTCAATTCGGCGATCATGTCTGACATGCGCTGAGAATTGAGAATACCGACAGCATCCGACGGAAGAATACCGCTGGGCAAGACGCTGAGGTTCTCCACGCTGGTAGGCAAAATAACTTCCTCGAGATCCATCTCGGTGGTGAGATAGGTGGTTAACCCGATCCGGTCGCTCACA
Organism: Spartobacteria bacterium; assembly: GCA_003167365.1. Classification (GTDB taxonomy): domain Bacteria; phylum Verrucomicrobiota; class Verrucomicrobiia; order Chthoniobacterales; family UBA10450; genus Palsa-1382. The sequence goes on from PMTM01000022.1 coordinate 39,118, forward strand.
TCAAACAGCTCGTGTTGCACGGGTCGGCGCAAATCGGCATCGACAATCAAGGTGGAATAGCCTCCCTGAGCCGAAATAAAGGCGAGATTCGCGATGGTGGTTGACTTACCTTCCCCCGGTCCACCACTTACGATCGAGATCGCATTCGATTCCGGAGTCTTGCGATTGAATTCTATGTTGGTGCGCAAGATCCGGTAGGCCTCCGCGTCAGGCGTATCGCCTGCTTCCTTGTGCAGAAGTCTAATATCCTTCGGGATGATCGCGAGAACAGGGACACCCAGAAGGCTCTCAACATCCTCCATCGTTTTAACGCTGGTATCGAGATACTCGATAAAGAAGGCCAGACCGAGACCCAGTACGAGCCCGACCAGGGCGCCCAGCATCAGGTTGAGTCCCACGCGCGGACGTGCCGCCGCACTCGGCGGTTCGGCTACTTGTTTAACGCTTACCGCCGTTCGCGGCATCGCCAGTTCCATGGTTTGGGTTTGCGCGCGGGACCGGATGCTATCAAAAAGCAATTTCTCTTTGATGTAGGCATTCTTGGCTCGCGTGTAATTCGCGCTCAGATTCTTGTTCGCGAGTTGCTTGGCATTGATCTGGTCGAGGCGCTTCTTTAACTGGTCGCGGGTGGTCTGAGTTGTTTTGAGATTTTTGTCGAGGGCGCTGCGGATGCTTCTAACCTGTTCTTCAAGTTGCCTGGTGTAGACTTCTTTGGTGGCACGAAGGGCTTTCACCTTTGGATGATTCTCGCCCAGCCCGGAATTTAGGAGGGAAGCTTCTTGGGCCACAGCGTCTTGATAATTAGGAAGAATTTTTTGAATCGTCGGATCCTGAATATTCAGCGTAGGCATCATACGCATCAGGTCTTCGCCGTTAAGTTTCTCAATTTGCTCCAACTTTGACGCCAGCGTGGTTACCTGACCTTCGGCGTCGTTTACTTCACTCTCCTGTTTGATGACGATATTATTGACAGGCGCCTGCGAGTCTTCGGTGCCTTCGGGGTTAAGATCGATAATTTGTTCCTCATCGCGAATGCGCGCGACGACCGCACCGGCGTCGTCCATCTTCTTTTGCTGCTTGTCGACCTCTTCATTCATGGTCGCGACCGCACGATTCATGATTTCCTTTTCTTCTTCGACGCGTTTGTCTTGATAAACGGCGACGATCTTATTGGCGATGTCGGCCGCTTCTTGCGGATTAGTGTCAAACACACTGATCTGCAGCAGATCGGTATTGCGCACTTCATCCACGGTGAGCTTTCCGCGCAGTATCTGATAGGTCTGCTCTCGCGATGGCCGATTGCCGTCTTTGCTCCATCGATCCTGGAGCTTTAGCTCTTCGATTACCGGATAGAGAATTCCAGTTCGCTGGATGACTTGGTAAACAGTGGGAGCCAACTGTGGATCGTGGATGGGGATAGTAGGGTCGCCGCCGCTGAAAATCCGCGGATTCTCCGCCGTGGATTTTACCTCAACAAAATTCGACGCTTGATATTCGCGGGGCTGAAAATAAGTAACGATCGCCGCCGTTATCAATACCAGGAGGAAGGACAAAAGGATCAAGACCCAGCGCACCCGAACGACGCGCCAATAATCGAGAAAGTGCAGCTTAACTTCGTCCGTTTGTGCCATACGCTCGCTTTGCGAAAGAGACGGGGAACCTACAAGAAAAACGCCAGTAGTAAACTCGGAAGGCAGCGCCTAAAAGGTCACGTCTACACCGGCGAAAATGCGATTGCGGGAATACTCAAAAGAAGAAATACCGGAGATAACATCCGTATAGTCATAGCCAGCTTGGATCGCGAAATAACGGGTGATGGCGTAACGAACCGAAAGGGCAAGATCAAAAGAGTCTTCGTTAAATCCCGGACTGATGGTTGAAGGAGCATTGACTGCGTCATACACCTCATGCGCGTAGTAGGCCGCGAGCGAGCCGGTAATGCGCGCCGTGAAGTCGTGTTTTAACGTCAAGCCGGTGCGGAAAGTGGTCCGGCTCGGATTTAGCAAGACATCCGGTTCCTCAATCGCGTAGCGATTCGTCCAACCCAGCGACGTGTTCTTGCCCAGATTGTAGTTGAGCGTGCCTTCAAAATAGGGCGAGCTGAGATCCCCACCGGTCTCATAACTGCGGAATTCCGCGCCACCGCGAAAGGACATATTAAGCTGCGGACTGAAATTGTGATCGAACCCTGCAAGGACAAAGTGAGTGGTCGAATCGCGACTAATGTCGTCATAGGAGACGATTTCATATCGATACTCAGCCACAACCGTCGTGGTCGGCCAAAGCAGGAACCGAAATTCATTTCCAAAAGTATTTTCGATTCGATCTTCAAAGATACCTACCGCGCTGTTGTCATAGTGAAGCGCGCCAAGCGTATAGCTGGTTGCGGTGGAAAAGCGAGGGGTCCACTGGTAAGAGACCGTGAACTTATCGTTTGTGTAAAAGTAATTTCCGCTCCGCCGGTCTAATCCGAGAGCGAGGCTGAAGTCCGGCTCTTGCTGGTAGGTCGCGTAGACCACCGCGCTAAGAGTCAGGCGAGGCGTAGCCTTGTGCGTGAGCGAGAAGCTAACGTTAAAATTAGTATCGTAATCATCGCCGGAAACGGGTTTCAAATAATACGTCACGCCGGCGCCTGCATTGAGGTCGAATCGCGTGCGAGGACTGCCGAACGAGTATGACGCCGAGATCCCCGTGTTTGTAAACCACGACGCTTGGCGGTTGAGCTTACTCGTTGAAAGATTATCATCGTAACCGTCGCGGACTGAAACCGTGACTAGGAATGGCGGCCCGGAGAAAATTCCCGTACCATTCTCCCCGCCTCCGGTACCCGCGGCTAAGGGTCCTCCTCCTTCGGAGCGCATCGCCGGCAGGACAGTGAGGAACGAGAGAAACGCGAGGAACAAGAGCCCTATCCTCGGTGCATAAGTCGTTCTCATCATACCTTTGTTACGTTCCCGGCGCAGCGGCTAAACTCTGCCTGGGCGCATTGAATGGGATGCCGAGGTTAAACAAGTTGCCCCCTGGGCGGCAATGTTTTTTTTGCAATTTTCATAATGAGCCGCATTTGGACTAACGCGGGGACGGGAATCATGACTTGGGTGCCAGATCAGGTTGTTCTTTCTTAGTTGGCGTAATATCAGATGTCCGCCATCGCTCGAGATGGGCCTGATAATATTGTTTGGCCGATGTTGAATTTGGATCGAGATCCAGCGCTTGGTCGTACATCCATTCAGCTTCACTGAATCTTCCCAGACCGTCGTAAGTAAAAGCTAACTCAAGCGCGTAGGTTTCATCGAGTGGCGCAAGTTTGCGCGCCTCCTCGTAAGGGGAAAGCGCCGCCCGATAAAAAGAGGCGCGCGCCGCAGAGTCGGCTTGGTCGCCAGCCAAGACACGGGCCCGGCCCAAGTAATAAAAGAGATTCGGATTCTGTTTTTCGTGTTCAATTCCCTTGAGCGCAAAAGCGATGGCCGATAGAGATCGATACTCTCGCAATGCCACGCGTGCCCGTTCCCCGTAATACTCGCCGGCAGCAAGCTGCCAAACCCGCACACCTAGGATCAAACCCAGCGCGAACAAAAGGAGGCGCCAAAAAACCATCCTCGACATCGGCTTCGTGTCGATGTTGTCGCGGGACAACCCAGGGTTGGCCAGAATTCCGAAGACGAAGCTCATCAAGAGAACGTTGGCCGGGATGTGCAGATTGAAGTCAAAGATCGAATGCACCAGATACGCGCCAACTGCGCCGAGCGCTCCGGCATTCAACGCCATCGTGTTACTCGCCAAGCGATGCGAAAGAGCAATCCGTTTCGGTCCCAGCCGACGGGCATTGATCCACCCATAACGCAGGTGCAACACGAGAAAGATCGCGAAAGTTCCAGCGCCGATTATTCCATAATCGCTGAGAAGCTGAAGGTAATCGTTGTGCACGTAGATCGGGTCGCGCTGCACTTGTTCCGTGCGAAATCTGCGGCCGTAAAATTGGTAGGTGCGGCTTCCCGTGCCGAGCAACGGATCTAGTTTCCATTGTTGAATGGCGGCCCGCCAAAGATCGAGACGCATGTTTTTATCATCGAGAACGTTTTTCGCTCGCTCACTCAGATCGTCACTCTGGTGGATCAACAAAGTTCCTGCAGCCAACGCCAGCACTGCCGCGGCCAATCCTGCACCGCCGATCCTGACCAACAAATTCGCGCCAGTCGCGCGCAAGATCGAAATGCTTAGAATGGTGAAGATGAGAACACTCCCGGCCACGCTCAAATAACCGCCGCGGCTTCCGGTTAAAATGATTCCCGCATAACAGGCCGCGGTTGAATACCCGACGAGTAGTTTCGCCCACACGGGCCAGCGACCCCAGCAAATCATGCTAAGACCGAAAATGCCCAGCACCTCCAACAAACCGGCGAGATGATTTGGGCAAATATAAAATCCGCTGGCGCGGCGGCCATAATCAAACCGCTGCAAAAATGAAACCGGCATGAAATTGTTGCCGCTGCTGAATTGGATCACTCCAACCAAGACATGGGCGAGCGCCGCCGCGAGCAAGCAGGCGAAGATCGACATGCGGGCTCTTGCCGAAGTGAAAACGCACGCCGTAAAAAAATAGACGATCAGGCCGCCCAAGACGGAATAGATGTCAAACCTGGCCAAATAGGGCGCCGGCGATGTGGCCGCGCGAAGCTCGATGTAGCCAAAAAAAAGAACCGCGCTCCATAAACACAGCTGGTTAGGCAACGATTTGGCGCTGCGGAGCGAACCCAATGCAAGCAGCGCAATCGCCGCAAGAAGCGTGTAGGCCGGTAAGGCAAAAAGCAACCGTGTTCCGCCAATCAGCGCCTGAATCGACACGAGTGCCACCACCAGCAAAATGGCCGAGAGAATCTCAGTCCCGCGACTCAAGCGCGAAGCGATGTTGGCGAGCGTACTCATGAGAAGTGAATCCGATTTCGAGTTTGTTTGTGTAAGATCGACATCATCATTTTGAGCCGCAGCACTCGAAAACAAAAATGCCGTTGCCTTTGGTTTGGCAACGGCATTTTGAATCTAAACTCTATTTATTTATTGGTTGTGCTAGTAACCTGGCAAGCACCGGCAGTGTCACCTCGATGGGTCGTCAAATAACTGGCCATATCGTCGCAGGCGATCTGAACGTTCTCGCCGTTGTGACACACGACACATGTGTTCCCGGCCGCCGCTCCGCCACCCACCGAACCTGGAGGCGGATTGATATTTGACGGCGCATCCGCGAACGCACTACCACCGGAGAGTAATCCTTGCAGCGAATCCCGGCATTCAGGCGAACAGTCTGAAACCAACTCAATAAGTTGATTGGCCGAATCCGGATCGGCCTTGATCCAGTCGCGCACGACATCCGTCACCCAGTTGCAATCGAGCTCACGTTTTTCCTTCAGGCATCGGATCGTCATGCATAAAATATCGCCTTGAAGATTTTTTCTGGCGCCGGCAACCGTTCTGATGATCAATGGAGCTTCTTTTGGCGATTGCTTGACGGCCTTGCAGACGGCCTCGAGCAGCTGAGCATCTGACGCGGTCGCAATCGTTTTTCCTTGCGGAAGCTTCGCTTGAATCATTTCCACGGGCGTGAGTTTCGCCTGGCCATGCGCCATCGGCGTCGAAGCTATCCAGAAACCGGAACCAAGCGCTATTCCGACAAAAAGAACAAGCGCCGTCTTGAGAACCTCTGTAGAGAACCGCCTTTCAGTACAAAGCGCGACCAGTTTCTTCATAAGCGACCCTTACCAAAAGGGAACGTTATTCTTACTGCAGCGCAACATTTTGGGTCAAGACAAATCCCTTGAGCTCTGCCGCCAATAGCGGGCAACGGGAATCGAACCCGCATGGCCAGCTTGGAAGGCTGGAACTTTACCATTAAGCTATGCCCGCGCGAAAAGGCGCAACTACGTTTGCTCGATGAAGCTGAAAAGCCAAGTGGTTTCGGACTATTCTCGCGAGATCGAGTATTTCCTGTGCTCGCTCGAGGAGCGTTGGAATCGCGGCTAACCAGAAAGCGCCGCTTGAACCTTTGGACCCGCTCCGGCTGTTTCTTTATCTCAGCCCGCTCTTCGTTTTCGACGCCGAATCTCAGCTACAATAGGCACCAGCCCGAGCGCAAGCAAAACTGTTGTGCCGCTTTCAGGAACTTCGTGGAACGATTGCGTAACTTCAGAAATAGTAACGAAGCCGCTGTTGACTACGCCAAAACCGATGTCTTTGGTTACGTCCAGAATGGATTGAGGAGGGTTGATGTTGAGGTTGTCACCTGGTTCTGCGAATGGATCGCTAAGATCATTAGCGTCCAGGTGGCTGTTGGCGACCAGATTCCCATTAGAATCCCTCACGGTTTCATCTATGGAAAGAAACGCTGCACTCTGCGGCTGCGCACTGCCCGTATAAAATTGGTCGATCATACCGATCTGCCCAGAGGTCGCCGTTACCCTGTAGTTGAGCAAAAGATCTGCGGTAGCAGGACCGCCGCTTACGAGACTCATATTTCCTGCCCAAGTCAGGTAATACACTCCACCCGAGAAAGACGCAGTTACTTGAATTTGAGACGGATCAAAGGTAGTCAAGCCACTGGCCAGATAGTCGAAATTGCCGAAGGTTTCGTCACCGATTGTGAGCGTTCCTGCAGTGCTCATAAGGTGCTGTAAATTATCCGTTGTGGCGGCGCTAGCCTCGCTTGCAAACACGACCACCGCCATCGCGGCGACCAAATACATGGGGAGCTTCTTCATGGTTCTCGGGGCGTTACTGGTTTTTCTTTCCGCCTTTATGGGTTCATTTGCCACCGGAGGTCAATAAAAAAAGTAATTATTTTCGAGGCGATGGCACCATTAATCTGCTGTCGGCGGCCATTTAATCGGTAAGCATTTTCCTTTTCCCTCGCAAGGATGCTCGATTCGCCTGCTTGCTTTTGAGCTTGATGCGACGTAGCAACTCAACGTATGAATTTTATCTGTGTCTCGCTCTTCATCGGTGCGAGTTGGCTCGCTTCGGCCCGCGCTGATCTCACTATTGTGCAAAAAGAGGAAGGCGTCGGTCCGGTCAGCGAAGTGACCATGAAGATCAAGGGCGACAAGGCACGGGTCGATGTTAATCCGAAGATGACGGCGATCATCGATGGAAAAACCGGCGAAATGATTAACTTGATGCACGATCAGAAAGTCGTCATGCGCATGTCGGCTGAGAAAATGAAGGCTGCTATGGAAATGGCCCGCCAATTCAGCGGCAAAGACGAGAAGAAGGAAACTGGCGAGAAACCGAAGTTCGCGTCCTCCGGCAAGAAAGAAGTCATCAACGGTTACGATACGGAAGAGTACATTTACGAGACGCCGCAATTCAAAGCCAGTTACTGGATCGCCTCGAAATATCCGGATGGCGCCGCCATTCTCAAACAATTGCAATCCGTTAATCCGGCAATTTGGAGAACGTCCAATACGCAAATGCCGGACTATCGGGATTTCCCAGGTCTGCCGATCAAGACGGTCATCTCCTCCGGAGGAAATCAGATCACGACGACACTCGCGTCGGTGAAGCAAGATCGATTGAGTGACGACGATTTCGCGGTCCCAAAGGATTACCAGGAAATGAAACTGCCGGACATGAGTGGACTGCAAGGCGCTTCGCCGAAGCCCTAGCTTGGGCTAGTGCGCTCGTCGTTCATACTCGCATCGCATTCGCCGCGCCGGCGTGAGTTGTTGGCGGCGGCAGGTTTCGAATTCGAAACTTTATCGGCCGGCGTTGTCGAAAAATTTGATGCTCATCTTACGCTGCGCGAGATGACCTTGTTCAACGCGCTTCGCAAAGGAGCGTGCGCCGCACGGCTTCATCCCGAGTCAGTCGTTCTTGCTGCCGACACGCTCGTGGCGCTCGATGGCGAAGTTATCGGCAAGCCAAGCGACTCGAAGCATGCCGCGCAAATTCTTCAACGGCTAAGCGGGCGCACCCACGAAGTTTGCTCTGCCGTCTTTATTTCTCATCTCGCCGCTGCAAGATCGACATGCTTTCATGAAATCTCGCGAGTCCGTTTCCGCCGATTGAGCCGAAAAGAGATCGACAATTATTTCGCGAAGGTGAACCCGCTCGATAAAGCGGGCGCGTACGGAGCGCAGGGGCACGGCGCGGAGATCATCGCGCGAATCGACGGTTCCTTTACAAACGTTGTCGGTTTGCCGATGGAAAAAACAATCCGCGCGCTCCGAAAGTTTGGCATCGAGCCGCGTGCAACCCCTAACTGATCTCCGCAACTTCGCGCTCGACCGGCGCAGGCGGATGGTTCGGTTTGCGTCGCAAGACAAGGTAGAGGAACCAAACAATGAAACAATTGACGGCAAGAACCACAGCCGCGCCCAAACTCGGCTTGACCGAGAGATGAAGTATCTCGAACGGAATTAAAGCCGCCGTTGCGAAGATCATCAGCAGCTCGGCCCAACGCTTTTGCAAGTACACTCCGATGCCTTCGGTAAACAAGACCGCGGAATAAAAAAGCGCGAGCAAACCAGTAGCGCGCAAGTGGCCGGCGATGAGCGCATGCTGCAGTTGGTTCAATAGATAATGCAGCGTCTTGCTGTGCACGACGAGCAGCTCATCATCGGCCCAACCCGAGATTGCGTCCGTCCAACGCGTTCGGCTGTTCAAAAATATGAGCGAAATTCCCAGGCTGAGTAGAAACAGTCCCTTAAGAATTTTAAAAACAGCGATGAGTTTGAGATAACGAACGCGGTACGGTCGCTGCAGGATTTTTGGAACAGCGGCCGGATCGCTCATCTTCGGATTCTTCGCCGATGCTGCGTTACTTCGCAACGATTGGGTGTTCACGACAACAGATTTCGAGTTTGTTGCCGTCGGGATCTTCAAAGAAAAGCGCGTAATATCCAGGGCTGTAATCGGCGCAGACTTCCGGTCCCTCCAGATTTTTCCCGCCAATTTCGCGGACGAGCCTGGCGATGCGATCGACCTCTTCACGCGTGTGCGCCCAAAAAGCGATTCGCGTGCCGTTCGGTTGGTGATCTCGATCCTCCGTGAAGCCGAAAAATTCCGAAGGCCTTGTCGCGTCCGGTCGCGTAGAACGTGCCCCAATCAGAATCGGAACGGTCGCAGGTAAATCCAAGCTCCGGCAAGAGTTTGCGATAAAACTTGAACGCCACGGCAAGGTCTTTCACTCGCAAATCAATGTGATCAAGATGTCGCGTTTTCATTTCTAGTTTCCGATTTTCTATTCGTTCGTCGAATCATCAATTTCAATCCCGACCAGGTTTCATCGACCGCGCACACCTTGGTGTCGACGAATCCCAGCGGTAAGGCAACGTCGCGAATGACATCCTCGGTGACATCGCTGGCAATGCCGGCAGATTTCTTCGGCCACGAAACCCACAGTGTCCCTGAATCGGCGAGTTTCGCACGAAATCGAGCCAGTTGTTTTTCCAATTCGGCGCGGCGTTTGGTGAAAAAGTGAATGAAGTTCGCATCTGCGCCGGCTCGAGTTGCGAACCGCACATCGCTTGCAAATTTGCCCAGCAATTTCTGGTAATCGGCGGGCGCATTGATCAGAACCACGGTCGCACCGGGCTTGATCCCAAGTTTCTGCGCGAGAGGAGTTCCCGAGTAGCCGGCCATTTTGAAATAAAGCAAAGGCGCAATCGCTTGCGAAAGACAGTTAAATCCCGTTTCATAACGACAGTCTTGCAAGCAAAGATCGACAAGTGCCTTCGAACCAGTGCGTTCATCGCATTGTTAATCTTGATGGCGAGCTGCGGCGCTAGGCGCGAAGCGGTTTCCGGCACGATAGAAGTTGATGAAGTGCATGTCGGTCCACGGTCGGGAGGTCGCGTTGAAAAGCTCTTCGCGCAGGAGGGCGATAAATTGCGGACCGGACAACCAATCGTCCAGTTGGAAGCATCGGAGTTGCTGGCGCGACGCGATCTCGCCGCGGCGCAGATCAATACCGCCATTCACGACGCCGACGCGCAAGCCGCGCAGCTCGACTTCCTGCGTGACGACGCAAAGCGCCAGCAGGATTTGCTCAAACGTAAAGTAGTTTCACCGAGTGATGCAGAGCGCGCAGTGAGTGCGGGTAGGGCGCAGGAAAAGAACGTCGAGGCTGCACGAATGCGCGTGGTTCAGGCGCGCGCTCAACTCGCCGACATCGACGCGCAATTGGCCGAGATGCAAGTCGTCGCGCCCACTGATTCCGTTTTGGAAGTGTTGAGCGTGAAGGTTGGTGACGTGCTGCCAGCCAATCGTGAAGTGGCCACGCTGCTTCTCCCGCAACATTTGTGGGTCAGGGTATTTGTTCCGGAACCTTGGCTCGGTCTGATCAAGGTCGGCGATCACGTCCGCGTTCGGGTCGATTCTTTTCCTGGCAAAGATTTCGACGGCACGGTAGAGCAGGTGAATCGCCAGGCTGAATTCACGCCGCGCAATGTGCAAACGGTCGAGGACAGAATTCGCCAGGTCTTTGGCGTCAAGATCCGCTTGCCGAATAACGACGACAAATTGCGCGCCGGGATGGCGGCCGACGCTTATTTTCCGAATGTGAAATGAGGGCCGTGCTCACAAGCCTGTCATCCCGAACGGAAGTGAGGGATCTCACATAATATGCTGGCGCCCGCGAGCGATCAGTTGTGTGATTATTCACCCTGTGAGAGGTCCCTCGCCGTCTGCGCGACTCGGGATGACCGCGTAAGTAATTTTCTGTTTTCGTAATTCTCATGCCTGACGCGATGATCGAGTGCGAAGGATTGACGAAACGTTTCGGCACATTCACGGCGGTCGATCACGTTTCGTTTTCCATCGGCAAAGGTTCCATCTTCGGATTTCTCGGCCCGAATGGTTCCGGTAAATCGACTGTCATCCGTCTACTTTGCGGAATTCTCGAGCCGACTGAAGGCACGGCACGCATCGGAGGCCACGACATCATTCGCGAAGGCGAAGAGATCAAAGAGATGATCGGCTACATGTCGCAGAAATTTTCGCTCTACGATGAATTGACGGCGAACGAGAATCTCATTTTCGCTGGAAAACTTTACAGTCTGGGCGGCCGGAAGTTGCATCAACGGCGCGACGAACTGATCGCACTCACGCACCTGGAGCCGTACCTCGACAGGCGCGCTGCGCTTCTTTCCGGCGGCTGGCGACAACGCCTTGCCATGGCTTGTTCGCTCATGCATAAACCGGCCGTCTTGTTTCTCGATGAACCGACGGCGGGCATTGATCCGGTCGCGCGCCGCGAACTGTGGGATTTGCTTTTCGAGTTCGCGGGCCAAGGCATGACTCTTTTCGTCACGACGCATTATATGGACGAAGCGGAACGCTGCTCGCATGTCGGCTACATTTACATGTCGAAACTGATCGTCTGCGGCGAGCCGGATGAATTGAAGCAATTGCCGGAAGTGAATCCGCCTGGAACGCGGCGGCTCGACGTGACTTGCGACCACGTCACGACGGCGTTGCAAGCGATACGGCACATGCCAGGCGTGCGGACTCCCACGGTATTCGGGCAATCAATGCACCTGCTGGTCGATGAAGGCGTGACGCACGCGCAAATTGAAGAAAAACTGCGTAGCGTCGGAATCAGTCACGCTGAAATTCATGAAATCGGTCCGTCGCTCGAAGATGTCTTCGTGGCGCTTTCCGCAAAACACGCGACCGAGCAAAGGAAAGCAGCCTAAATGAAATGTCATCCTGAGCGGAGCGAAGGACCTCACAATTGAAATGATTGCTTTCTTACACCGTGGGGAAGATCGACAAAGCGAAGGCATCCAATTCCCTGAGGAAATTTTTTGCGCCTATGCGAGATCCCTCACTTCGTTCGGGATGACCGCGTTTTAATCATGAAGCGCGTTCCTTTCCGCGGTCTCAGCGCAATCCTGTTCAAGGAATTCATCATCGTCTGGCGCGATCCGATGACGTTGTTTTTCATGTTCTTTCCGCCACTCGTCGAAATGATCGCGTTTGGTTACGCGCTCGACACCGACGTGAAACACATGCCGATGATGGTCCTGAACGAAGATCGCACGGTCGAAAGCCGGCAGTTCATCGATAGTTTCGTGAATACGGAGACGTTTCGAGTCGTTGGCGAAGTGCAGAGTGTCGGAGAACTGGCGAGCGAAATCCGCAAAGGTCGGGCCTATGTCGGACTGGAAATCCCACCAACATTCACGCGCGACGTGCGGGCAGGCAATCCGGCCCACGTGCAATTGTTGGTGGACGGATCGAACTCGACAACCGCGCTGCAAGCGCTCAATACCGCGCTTGCGGTCGGGCTTACCCAATCGATCGAATCGTTATTGCGTGAAACCGGTCGGCGCGATGTGCCGATCGATATCCGGCCGCAAATGCTTTACAACCCGGCGATGAAGAGCCCGAACTTTTACATCCCGGGCGTGATCGGAATTGTTTTGCAGATCGGAACTACGTTTGCCACGGCCATGGCGGTGGTGCGAGAACGCGAGAAGGGCACACTGGAGCAATTGCTGGTGAGTCCATTGAGCCGTTGGGGACTTATGCTCGGCAAGTTGATCCCGTACCTCTGCATCGGCATGGCGATGGCATTCCTGCTTTTCATCATCATGCATTTTCTTTTTCACGTGCCGATCGCCGGCAACGTGATTGCGATGCTCTTTTCGACGCTGGTTTACGTGTTCGCTTTGCTCAGTCTCGGTTTGCTCGTCGCGACTAAAGCGGAAAATCAAATGCAAGCGCTGCAAATGTCGATGGTGTTCATGCTGCCGAGCGTTTTCTTTTCCGGTTTCGTTTTCCCGCGCGAAACCATGCCTTGGATTTTCTACGCGCTCGGCTCGCTCATGCCGGCGACTTATTTCATCTCACTCATGCGCGCAATCATTCTCCGCGGCGCCAATCTTTTCGAATACTGGCCGCACCTCGTCATTTTGATCGCGATGTCTATCTCACTCTTCATTCTCTGCGCCCTGCGCTTCCGAAAGAAGATCGGATGACGAACCCACTTAACGTGGCAACAGGAGAAAAAACGCCAAGCCGATCGTAACCAGGTCTTCTGCTAGGGCGATGATTGCGTCCTTTATCTTCAGACTGTTGACCACTCGTTTGCGGATTTCATAACCGGCGAAGGCGCCAATCAAACCGCCAATTCCGCCCAGCGCTATGCCTACGAGCAAGGGTTGATTGGCCGACGCGCAAACGCAGGCGCCGGAAAGACCTCCCATGACGATGCGTGCGATTAAGGGTGCGGCCGTGGTTCGGTTGGGAATTTTGGGCAGTATGTCTCCGACATATTCGGCAATCGCCAGTAACGAAAAGATTGCGACCGCTGCGGTCGATCCCATGAACGCCAAAGGAGAGCCGTGCAGATTTAGCCATCCAAGATGTGCGGCCCAACTCACCGCGGCGGGGGCGGTGAGGGATCGTAAGCCGGCGACGATTCCTATGCCGAAAGCGACAGCGAAAACGTAATTCGCATTCACGTTAGATTATTTGAGCGTCCAATTAATGGTACCGATAAGTTTTTTCCACTGGCTACGCTCGTTATCGGAAAGATCGGAAGCGCGGTGATCTCGAGTCCAGCGCATGAAGGCTTTCGCCAGACGATACTTTGAAAAGTCGCTGATCTCGCCGGCGAACACATCGACAATCGAGCGGTCAGCCTGAGTCTTTGCCGCCTCAGTGACGTCCCATCCAAGATTGTCTTTCGCGACGTGGATTAGCGTTTTTCTAAGCAAGTCTTCTATCGTCGGCTTGTCCACCGGACCGCTGTAGGCGTCTTTGGTGCGCACGACGGCTTTATTCCCGAGCAGGTGGACCAGCCGGTCCTGATTGGGCGCTTGATCTCCAGCCGCGTCGGAATCCAAAAGCGCTGCCACTTTCAATTTATGCGCGTGAAGGATTGTGGCCCAGTAAACGACTTTGCCGGCGCTGCTGGCCGGCACCAACGCGATTTTCTCGTTAAGATCGATAACGTTTGTGTCGCGCAGCAGTTGTGCGACGGCGTCGACATACCAGTAGTCGGTCAAGCTCTCGAGAATCAGATTGCGCTGTTGCGTGAATAGACTCTGGGCGAGATCGTAGCCGAGTGCTTCCTGCAGAGGAAGAAGCGCGGCGGGATCCTGCGCGGTGATGTTTGTATGAACCTTCGTACCGATCTTCCGATCGGTCATCTCGACCACGCGGACTAGATTGAGTTCGTCGGGTCCGACCAAAAACGGCGAGTGGGTTGTGTAAAGTGTCTGGTTGGATTCGGCGAGGCGCGAGATCGTTTCCCGAAAGTCGCGTTGCTTTAAGCCGTGAAGGCTGAGACCCGGTTCATCGAGCAGCAAGACTGCATTCTTATGTCTGTCAGCAGCCTCTGCGAAAAACACAACAAAGAACGAGACCAACCACTGAAAACCCTCCGAGCGTTGATCGAGTTCGATTTCCACGCCAAGGTCGTCCTCCACGACCACTTTCAGATACTGACCATCGGCAACAATGCGCAACCGATCGGCCTCCCCACGCTTTAAGTCGGGCACCCAGGCGCGGCGAAGTTCCTCGGTCAGCCGAACGCTGGCGGCGTTGAGTTGATACGATCGGCGGTCGAGCTGGTCGCGATATTTCTGAAGAGCTTCGATGTCGCCCGGTTCTGGCTCAGCAGCTTTTCCTAGATTGGAAAGCTCGCGCGCGCTGAAACCGAGAAGCCGAAGAAGGCACTGGTTGCCGTAATCGTAGTATTCATCGTCGACCAGATTCTTTTCCAGCCGTTGTGCCAGGTGCTCCAGATGGATGAGCGGTCGCACCCGAAAATAATCTCTGAATCGCACGAACACCGGTCGACGTTGATGTAAAATCCTGAGCGCGGTGTTTCGACGCTCATCTATGTCGACCGCGGCGATTAGGTGGTCGTACCGTTTTTCTTCGATCTCATTGCCTTCCTCAATCTTGGGAAAGATTTTTTCCAGCCAGGCTTTCAACTGCGTCGCGCGGTTGCCCGTCAGTTCGTCCGAGTCTGCCCAGTCTTTCGTGAAAGCCGCGAGAAGCGCACTTGGAATTGGCGATGCTGGAGATCCCTTGGAATCGGATTGAGCCCGCGAATCGATATGCCCGCATAATCTCGCGAGGTCTTTTTTGAAATCGCCATACTGCGGCGGTGGCGGACCTCCGTTCAGCGCGTGCCAGGCGCTGTTGTCAGGCCGCCGGCCGTACACATACACGCAGTCGCGGAACTCCATTGGGATGGCCTCCTTGTCCTCGCGACCGAGAGCGAAGTGCGCCTCCACCAACGTTGTATCTTCGAGACGAACTTTGCCCGTTATGATGTCGTTGAATTCAGAACGAGGATAATCGCGGAGCGCATCGAAATTGCGGAGCGCTCCGGGCGGATTGATTTTGTGAAGGGCTTCCAGCACCGCGGTCTTGCCCGCTTCATTCGGGCCGATCAAAATCGTCTTCGCATCTTCGATATCGAACAAGCCGGTATCGCGAATACTCCGGTACTGCCTAACTCGCGCTTTCTTTAAGAGCATCGATTACTCCTCGTATTGTTGAGTTAGGAAGGCGGCGTCTGACGGCGCGCTTATCCTTTTTTCAGCTCGGCCAATGCCTTCAGCACATCGTCGCTGTGGTCGGCGGGTTTCACGCCGGTGAATACCTTCGCGATCTCTCCCTTTGGATTGATGATGAAGGTATTTCGCGAGGCCATTTTCGCGCCTTGATACTCCATGGTTGATCCGTACAGCGCCGAGACTTTCGCGTCCGGATCCGCCAACAGCTTGAAGGCTAATCCTTCCTTCGCGCAAAAATCTTTGTGCGATTGCGCGCTATCGACGCTCACGCCGAGAATCACCGCGCCGGCCTGCTCATATTTCGCGAGGTCGCGCTGAAAATTCTTCGCTTCAAGCGTGCAACCGCCTGTGAAATCCTTCGGATAAAAATAAAGGACGATCCATTTGCCGCGATTGTCCTTCAGACTGACCTGACTGCCGTCCCCGGTAACGAGACTGAAATCCGGCGCGGGCGAACCGGTGGCCGGTTGTTTTTGAGGTTCATTTGCCGCATTCGCCGTGCAAGCAAGAACGCCAAGCATGATGACTGTGTTAAGAATTTTGTTCATATTAATCATTCCAATCTTTTGTGAGAGTATCACCGACTCCGCGGCAAAAAGAAGTAAGATAATTAAGGTAATCTAGGCGATTCACTTACACCGTGGACGACTTGCTTCTACCAAACCTGGGCAGCTAGCGCGGATCTGTGACGCGACCGAGGAACAGACATGTTCCGCTCGGGACGTGCTGGATCGCGTAAATGAATGGCCGATCCACTTTCACTTCGATCGGTTCCGGTCTCTCGATCATGGCCGATCCGGCCATCATCGCTACCGCTGTGGCCGCCGCGGCTTCCGTCCCTTTCTCATCCACCGCGATGAAAGTCTTGTGAAACACTTGAGAGATATAAAGGTAGTCCTTCGGGTTTCTCGGCGCCATCCGATCGAAATTTGCGCTGCCGCTTGGTTGATCGAATGCCGAATGCATGCCGAGCGCTTGCAGCTTGTCGGAAAGCGCGATTGTTGGCGGTTCAAATTTGAATTTCGGCAGGGTAAGATCGACATCGTGCGGCTCGAGCTTTGCACATTGTGACAGCATCTGAGTGCTGAGCTTTGATTCGAGCGCGCGCAGACCGTTCACTTCGTCTGGAACGAGAACGAGAAATTGCAGTTCGTTGCCGATATACGGCAGACTCACCGCCGTGAAACCTTCCCGCTTCGCGTAACCGAATTGGCGGTCTTCTTTTTGCATCGTTGGCACATCAACCGGCGTCCCGCCTCGAACATGGAATGGTTGCGGCATCGTTCCGCCCTCCGAAAACTCGTGAGCCCATGGAGCTTTGAGATAGACCGCGTTGGCGAGCACAAGACGCGTCGTCTCATTGAGCGCGCCAGCGGGAATCAAATCGCGAATCCGATCTCGCGTCTGCTCTGCGATCCATGTGTTGATGTGCTCCGTCGTCCCGGATGCGTCTTTACGGAAATCGAGCGGCTCAAACGGTGCGCCATAGTATTTTTTGACCAGCGCGCGAAATGAATCGCGAAAATCGTATCCGGTTTGCGCGAAAAGCCGGTTCGCGATCGCCAGCGTAATCGGTTCGCTCGGGCCTCCCATCTTTCGCGATTGCTCCACCAGTGCCGCCGTCTTCTTCGCCATTTCTTCGAGCGAACCTTGCAGCGACGAAAACGACGCATGGATCGCATCGCCATCATTTGGAAAATGAAGCACCCGCGCCATCTCCGCGCGCGTTTCGCCATCCGCGCCAGCAAACGTCATCGCGAGCGCGCTTTGAATTGAATAAGGCGAAACGCACAAGTTCTCGTCGCCCGTCGCGAGCTGGCGATGAAGATCAATCCCAAGTCGATTCGTCGCAGTTGCAGCGAGATCGGAGTCGGCAGCGCGCAGCACGGTCATAGCGGTAATTGTCAGAAGCGCCGCGATGGAATTTTTGACAGCATTCATCGATAACCCAAAGCCGCAAGGAAACTGGGTTGGCCGGGACTTGAACCCGGAACCAACGCCTTAAAAGGGCGCTGCTCTACCATTGAGCTACCAACCCGCATGCGAGGAAGGTTTGTAATCCAGTTCAAACCTCGCTGCAAGATTCTCCGGTTGTAGCGGACCCCTGTGAGCGCCGAAACTCAACACTCGGCGGTCATAGACCGCCGCTACAGTTTAGCGACCAGATCGCGTAGGGAATTCTTCGGCCGATCCAGCTTGAAGATCGACAATCCCGCAGCGGTCGCTGCTTTCCAATCGCGCTCTGGATCGTCGCCGGCGTGCAGAACCTGATCGGCTGCGAAACCGCTAAATTTCAGCGCGCGTCGAAAAATTTCCGGGTCCGGTTTGTCCGCACCGATTTCGCTGGAGACAAAGACATACTTGAAGAACTTCGAGATGCCGAGGTGCTCGAGAATCAGGCGCAAGCGCCCATCGAAATTGGAAACGACGGCGAGCTGAAATCGCGGCTCCAACTTCTCCAGAACTTCCACGACTTCGGGATACGCTTCCCACACACCGGTTTCGGCGAAATGTTCGTAGGCGATCTCGAAAAAGTTGTCGCGGTCGAGTTCATTCAATGAGGGCGCGACATCATTGAGAACAAGATCGACCAGTTCGCGCCACCAATCTTTATCGTCATTTTCACGCGGGCCGTCGATCGCGCCGCGGGATGGCATTTTTTCCCAAGCGGCGAAGAATGCGCGATCAAGTGCGGCGGGATCGAGTTTCAGACCAACCTCATCCGCAACGAGCGCATAATGATCACCAACGCCCTTCGTGAGGTAAAAAAGCGTCCCGACGGCATCGAAAAAGATGGCCTTGATCATGTAATTTGAAGAAAACGTCGAACGCCCAACGCCGAACGTCCAATTTCGAATTCTGAGCTAGGACTTGGATAATCTAACGCGATTGCGTTACTTAGAAACATGCTGCCGGTCGAACACGACGATCCGATCAATGCGAAGATTCTGGCGATCTCCGAGGACAAGATCGAAGGCTTCGTCCGCGAACCGTTCGCGGAGATCGCGCGACGCTCGGATGTAGATGTCGATCTGGTCATGGCGCGCATCGCGGCCATGCTGCGCGCGGGAACGATCCGGCGTGTGCGCCAGACATTGCTCGCGACCAATCTGGCCGATGGCGCGCTGGTCGCGTGGAAAGTGCCGGCGGACAAGATCGACAGCGCATTCGATTGGATGTTTCAGCACGACCCGTTTTCCGGTCACGTGGTGTTGCGCTCGACCGACACGGCGACGGCGGGATCGGATTACAAACTTTGGACGACGTTGAAAGTGCCGCGCGGATTTTCGCTCCAGCAACACGGCGAACTGCTCGCGAAAAAGGTCGGCGCGGAACATTTTCGGCTCATGCCGGCCAAAGGAATTTTCACGCTCGGGGTCGGCCACGTCCGGCGCAAAACGATTGAACCAGGAAGCAAAGCGAACGTGCCCGCGAAAATGATTCCGGTGCAAGCTGTCGATCTGAGTGAAGACGAATGGAAAGTTTTGCTCATGCTTAAACGGGAATTCACGCCGGAAGAAATTCAGCCAACGCCTTGGGCAGCGCGCGCGCGTGAAGCGGGCGTTACGCTCGACGAATTTTATCGAGTGGCTGAAAATTTGAGCGCGCGAAAAATCATCGGCCGTTTTTCAACTTTCCTCGAGCACGTAAAACCTTCCGCCGCCGGCGTGCGCGTTACGCGATTCAACGCGCTTTTCCATTGGGCGATTCCGGCCGGCCGCGAAATTGAAGTGGGCGGCGAAGTGGGCCGGCATCATATCTTGACTCATTGCTACTGGCGCGAAGCCGGTCCGGAATTTAAGAACGTAAACATCATGGCGGTTGCGCACGGCACGGACAAACAACTGTTGCTCGAACACAAAGCGGCGATGGATCGACATCTTCAATCGAGCGGCATTCCGGTTTCCTACACGAATGTTTTTTGGGGCGGCCGCAGCGAGATCAAGCCGTCGGAGATTTCGCCGCAAATTTATCGCGATTGGTTGCGCGAGATGAATCCTCAAGCCGCGTGAACGCGATTTTTTCATCGTGAAAACGTTGATCGACAAATTGCACAACGGCGGCGACCTCACTGACGGAGATATCCGCTACCTCGTTCCCGTGCTGCTTTCCGATGCGGTCCCGGACGAATTGAAGGCTGATTTTCTGGCGGCGCTTCACCATAAAGGAGAAACTGCTGAAGAAGTCACGTGTTTCGTCGAGCTTTTCATGGAACGCGCGGACGATCCGAAGATTGATCCCGCCAAATTGCCCGGCCCGATGATTGATGTATGCGGCACGGGAGGGGACGGCCTCAATCTCTTTAATGTCTCGACCACAATCATGTTTGTTCTGGCGGCGGGCGGCGCCGTTGTGCTTAAGCACGGGAACCGTGGCGTTACTTCATCGTGTGGCAGCGCGGATGTTCTGGAAGAACTTGGCGTTCCTATTCACCTCGCGCCCGAGGAACTGAAGGAGTGCGCGCAACGCTTCGGGCTTGGCTTTGTTTTTGCGCGGCAATATCACCCCGCGTTCCGCGAGATTGCGAAGATGCGGGAACGGCTAACCCGGCAAAACTCCCGCACGATTTTCAGTTTGCTCGGGCCTCTCTTGAATCCGGTGCGTCCGCCACGGCAATTGATTGGCGTGTTCGCGCCGCGATTGACGACCCTTTTCGCCGACGTATTGCGCCGGCTCGGCCGCGAACGGGCCTGGATCGTGCACGGCCTGGCCGAAAATACCAACGGGATAGACGACATTTCCATCTGCGGCGCGACCACGATCGCCGAGTTGCAAGATGGAAAAATAACCTCCGCCATTCTCGATACGCAGTGGCTAGGCGTGCCGCGTGCCCGGATCGAAGAATTGCTTGGCGGAACCGCCTCGGAGAATGCGGCTACATTAGAAGGAGTTCTTTCCGGAAAAATAACAGGCGCGAAACGCGAAATGGCGGTGGCAAACGCGGGAGGCGGCTTTGTCGTGGCCGGGATTGCGCGCGATATGAACGAGGGAATCGCGCTGGCCAGAGAGCAGATCGACAGTGGCCGCGCGATCGAGAAGCTGCGCGCGCTGCAAAGCTATAAGCCGAACGCCGCGCAATAAGTCCGGTCCAAATTACGCAGAAGCGCGGTGGCAAATTCCTCGCGATTCACTTGGCGATTGGCCGCCATAGCCAGAGAGGTGGCGCGAGATCGAATCTCGCCGGAAAAATCTTCCGGCGCATGGTTCACGTTGATTCCAATTCCGGCAATCGCCAGGTGCGGCGCGTTTTTTTGCGCCCGCATTTCTACAAGCACGCCCGCCACTTTTTGCCCATCGACATAAACGTCATTGGGCGGTTTAACGTTCGCGGCCAGGAAAAATTGTTCGTGGATGGTGTTGGCAACTGTTTCCGCTGTCCACGCAGTGAGTCGCGCCGATTCACCGATTTCGATCTTCGGCCGGAGAAGAATCGAGAACCAAAGGCCTTTGTGCATCGCAGATTCCCAACGATTGCCGCGCTGGCCGCGGCCGTTGGTCTGATGTTCCGCGAAAACGACCAAGCCTTCGGGCGTTGAGGGACTCATCATTTGTAGAATGGAATCGTTCGTCGATGACGTTTCTTCGAGAACAACAATTTCGCGGCCGATGACGCGACCGCCAACGGCGCCGCGCAGTTTTGCTGCGTCAAGTGCCGGCATGCGTCAGTTCCAACGAAAGATCAATCGCGCGCGCCGAATGCGTGAGCGCACCGACCGAAATGTAATCGACGCCGGTGGCGGAAATACGCCGGACGTTTTTCAAAGTAACGCCGCCGCTCGCTTCAAATTTTACTCTGTTTTTTCCGAGCGCGATCGCTTCGCGAATTTGCGCCGGCTTCATGTTATCGAGTAGGACAAGATCGATATCGCCCATTTCCACAAACGCGCGAACTTGCTCGAGATTGTCGGCCTCGACTTCTATCCGAACGTCCGGCCGCTTCTCACGGATACGCCGAATTGTTTCGGCGAGCGCTTTCATTCCGACATCCGCCACCAAGTGATTGTCTTTCACAAGCACCATGTCGTAGAGCCCGAAGCGATGGTTCTGGCCTCCGCCAGCGACGACCGCCGCTTTCTCCAGAGCGCGAAGCCCTGGAGTGGTCTTTCGCGTATCGAGGATTTTCGCGGGATGCTCACCCACCGCGTCGACAAATTGCCGGGTGAGCGTGGCGATTCCGCACAAGCGCTGGAGAAAATTCAGCGCGACCCGCTCCGCTTTAAGGATCGACCAGGCCAGGCCGTGAATCTCGATGATCGTGTCGCCGGCATCGATTTCGGAACCGTCGTTGTGAATTACCTGAACGCGCGTCGCGCTATCAACCCGATGAAAAACTTCCGTGGCTGTGTTCGCTCCGGCGACGATCGCTTTTTCGCGCGCCACAATTTTTGCCGAAGCCACGGCGCTGGCGTCCACAAAAGATTCCGTGGTGATATCGCCTTCACCAATGTCCTCTTGCAGCGCGATCGCAATCGGATCGTGAACGGGATCACTCATGCGATTCGTTCGGCGCGGTAAACGCATCGGCCGCGCACGTATGTTTCCAAAGTGGAATGTGGACCGCCGCGATAAATGCAAAGCGCGAGCACGTCTTCCGGAGACAGCGCGTTGAGCGAATGGCGATCTTTTTGATAGGGAAGCAGCGCCGCAAGATCGACAACGACAAAGTCTGCTTCCTTTCCGGCATCGAGCGTCCCGATGATTTTGGCTTTGCCGAGTGCGCGCGCGCCGCCTTGCGTGCCGAGATAAAACGCTTCGCTCACGCGTATCGGACGCAGATTCGGTTCGTAAGCACTCCGCGCTTTTTGCACTTCGATGGCGGCGCGCATCACCTGCCACATATTGAGCTCAGGCCCAGCCGCTACGTCGGAACCGAGACCGACGGCGATGCCGGCTTTCAAAAGCTGGTCGAGTTTTATCAAACCGCTGCCGAGAAAAAGATTCGAGCTCGGGCAATGCGCGACGCTGGATTGCGCCGCCGCGATGGCCGCGATCTCGCGCGGATTAAGATGAATGCAGTGGCCGAGCACGGTTCTGGGCGTCAGCATTCCACACGTTTCGTAAACGTGCGTGTAGTCCCGGGCCGACATGAAGAGGTGATGAACTTTTTCGATCTCCTCGCGGTTTTCGGCGAGATGCGTTTGAAGATAAGCTTCGAATCGCGCGGCCAGTTCAGCCGCGCTGCGCATCATTTTTTCCGAGCAGGTGACGGCGAACCGCGGACTGAA
Organism: Spartobacteria bacterium; assembly: GCA_003167365.1. Lineage (GTDB taxonomy): Bacteria > Verrucomicrobiota > Verrucomicrobiia > Chthoniobacterales > UBA10450 > Palsa-1382. The sequence continues at coordinate 61,874 of PMTM01000022.1, forward strand.
TGCGTATTCCAGCCTGCCATCCTCGGAGCGATGCCATTTGCGGCAAAGCCGTTCGCTTTCCAGCAACGAAACCGACAACACTTTTTTCGGCTGCAACTGGCCGTAGGAGCCGACATCCATCATCATTTTCCCAAGGATGACGCGCAGCCCGCTTTCCTTGGCGGCTTCGAAACCGATTTCGCAACTGTCTTCGTAAATCGCGGCATAAACCATCGCGGTGGTGGTGCCATTTTGCGCGAGCGCGTGGAAAAATTGCGGCGCTTCTTCACGCGCCTTCGGTCCGGTGAAATCGCGTTCGACCGGGAAAATGTTCTGGCGCAACCAGGGAAGAAGTTCACTCTCGCCGCGTGCGACCGCGGAATACTGCGGCAGGTGCGTATGGCAATCGATCAGCCCGGGGAAGATCGCGACCGCGCCACGATCGATCCAATTGACGGGGTGGGGTTGAGGCAGACGGCGCAGATTATCGTAATCGCCCACGGCCAGAATCCGGCCGTTCTCAACGATAATGGCGCCATTGCGACTGCCCCGCAGCCCGCCAAATTCGGGGGCGTCCACGAGGAAGCCTCGTATTCCAAACGCATTGTCGTTGCCGTTCATAGGAAGCCGCGCCTATGAAAACATCACACGGGGCGCAGACTGGCAACATCGCAGTTAGGCTGCCGGAATTCCGCAAAAAAAAGATTCGGGCAGCGCACGCAAGGAGAAACAACAAATACGGAAAACGTGCAACTACCCGAATCGCCTTAACCTGATGATTTGGACAGTGGGATGCCAAGCCCGTTCGAATTATTTACGAGAAAATCTTGTATCTGTGGTCTCTCTGCCGATGGGAGGCGGCCCAGACTCATAGATGCGACGGTCGGAGACCGCGCTACAGGCCAAGTTCCGATTGAATTCCCGTGCCGGCGCGTCCGGCCTCTTCCCGGACCTCCTGCAGAAGCGATTTGAATTCGCACTTTTCCAAAGCGGTAATGAGCGGGGGATAATCCGGCTTTATGCGAAGATCGTCGATCGGCACCGGCAACTTCGTGTCGCAATCGAGTTCGACCATTTTCCGGTTTTGCAGGATTTGATCGCGGGCGTTGAGCAGCTTCTCGCGCGTGCGCTGACTCTTCACCTGGTCGATGTTGGCGAGCAGGGAATCCAATCCGCCGTGTTCGCGCAGCAGCGCGGCGGCCGTTTTCCGGCCAATACCTACGCCCGGGATGTTATCGACCGAATCGCCGGCAATCGCGAGAACGTCGCCGATGAGCTTTGGTTCGATGTCCCATTTGGCGGTTACTTCCGCTTCGCCGAGAAGCGCGAACGCGTCTTTCGGCGACGCGAGATCGGCTTTGGCCGTGGTATAAACCTTCACGCAAGGGCCGACGAGCTGGAACAAGTCCTTGTCGTTCGTCGCGAGCACGACATCGATCTTGCGCTGGCTGGCGGCGAGTGTGTAGCAACCCATCAGGTCGTCTGCTTCCGTGTTCGGGAGCGAGATGTTCTTGAAACCGAGCAACGGAGTCAGCTTCTGAATGAAATCGAGCTGCGGAATCATCGTCTTCGGCATTTCCTTGCGCGTTTCTTTGTAAGCGGGCTGCAATTCCATTCGCTTCTGAGGCAACCCTTCATCCCAAAGAACGGCGCCCAGTTCCGGCTGCAAATGTTTGAGCATCAATCGCAGCGTCTTGGTGAATCCAAAAATCGCATTGGTCGGTTCTCCTCGGGAATTGGAAAGGTTCTGGATCGCGAAGAAGGAGCGATAGACGTAGTAGTGGCCGTCGATGAGAAGCAACTTCATTTAAGGAGACAGGATTAACTGGATTGTAAGGATTTCAAAACTGAAGCTGCAACCCGCGTTTCGAAAATCCTATTCTCTCCTTCACCGCCAATCGCTAGTTTTTTTCTCGAATCGCGATTAAGTCACGGCATGCCGGAAGAATGGATCGTTCGTGTGCAGGGCAGGGAATACGGCCCTATTGATCTCGAAACTCTGCAGGAATGGAAAAACGAAGGCCGCGTGCTTCCCGCGAATGAAGTGCGTCAGGCCGATGCCGATCTCTGGACGACTGCCGACAAAATCCCCGGTCTTTTCCCGCCGCCGCCGCCGACTTTGAACGACGAAAGCGTCGACCGGCGCCAGTCTTTCTCCGAAATCTTGGCCAAGACCCTGCGGATTTATCGCAAAGGATTTCTGCAGTTTCTGGGTCTGACGGCAATTGTGGTGGTCCCATCCATTTGCGCGCAATTGAGCAGCACAGCTTTGGCTTCTCCGAACACTGAAATGGATTTCCAGACCTTACTGGCGGCGATGTTTAATCTCGGGATGCTGCTGTTAAGCGTGGCCGCGTGGCCGGTGTACATCGCCGGGATTCAGATTCTCACGAGCGAACTGTCCGCCGATCGGCCGATCGCGATGTTCGATCTTTTCCAGCGCGCACTCAGGTCTTGGCCGCGAGTGGCGCTGCTTTGTTTTTTGGTTTACGGCGTGTTCTTCTTGTTATTGGTCTTGGCGCTTGGCATCCTTCTCATGGTTCTCGTCGGTGCCTCGTTGTTGACGATCTTGCTCGCGCTGGCCCTGCTCGCATTGCAAGTTTGGATGTTCGGACGCTGGTTCATTAACGTTCTGTTTTGGCAGCAATTCTCTGTCCTCGCGCAATCGGATATTCCGGGCGTGTTGCGTCGGAGCAAAGAACTCGCGCGGAGCGGGCGCAATCTTCCGTGGTTTCAACGTCCGTCATGGCGGGGAACTTTTTTGGCCTCGTTGTGGTTTGGCTTTGTTCTCGTGCTTAGCATCGGGCCGGAGTGGTCGATGATGCAGAGTTATTTTCATGAAGCGATGACAGCGCAAGATCCGCAGGCATTGTTGCAATCGCTGAGCGCGAACTCAAAGCCGGCGGGATTGGACTTGCTGCGTCTTGTACTCGGTTTATTGCAAGCGGTCGTGCACCCTTTGCTTGGGATCGCGTTTGTGCTGCTTTATTTCGATTCACTCGGCGGAGACGCGCCGCGACTGTAATCGATTTTACGCGGCATAAGATCGAGGAATAGTTCGCCGCGTCTCGGCTACTCGCCTGCGTGTTCGCGCCATTCGCGGCGGGCTTGCACGATTAACGGCGCGAGCTTGGCGAAAAAGCGCACGACATAAGAACAACTACCCGTTCTGATTCTTTATTAGTCATGGTTTGCTCGTCAGGATTTATGCAGCAAAACCAATCTGCGTGCGCCTAGTCTGGTCGGTTTCATGCTCTGCGTAAACTTCTGCAAGAGAATAATCTCGGACAACTGGCAGCTTCTTTTCAAGGCTTTCCGCGAGCCTAACCGCACTCAGGTAATCCAGCTTTCCGAATGCGCGGTGACACAGTAGGCGTCCTGGGCGGAGCAGGGCCTGGTCAATGTCGGCCGCGGCGCAGTTGATCGTGCAAATGATTTGGAGACGAAGAAAATCGGCGAGCATTCCATCGGAGAGGTTCAGGATCGCGCTGACCTGATCACGGTTGTCGGTACCGCGAGTCATGAGGGCCACATCCGAATCCTCAAGGACAACAACAAATTTGTGCTTTGAAAAGTAATTGCGCTGCTGAGCCCAAAAGCCAATAAATTCAGGGTTCGAAAGAACGTTCAAAGTCGAAGCCGGAATAAAGTAAAAGCGGTGGGTTTCTTTGAGTACGCCCATCAGGTGCCGGAGATAGAACGTCTTCCCAGTTCCCGGTGTCCCTTCAAAGATGGTAAGACCGTTATTCCTGGTATTTAGCTTTTCAAGGTAACCTTGATGCCACTCCAGGGAACCGCTGCCATAATGAAGAGCGAGCGATTCGGTGCTCAGAATGGTGCCAGCGTCGAGCTGAACCAGCTCACACCCAACATCGTTCCTCCCCTGCCTGATAAGGTGAAACTGCCCTCCGGTGGGTGGGATAGGTTTCGCGTATGAATCGCTAAACTCAGTCACAAGGCGCTCGGCTTCCCTGGGGTCATCAGCGTAGCCGACAAGATGGTGATCATCGGCATAGAGAAATGAGTGCCTTCCGAATCGAAAGGTGATGTCGTCCCATACGTACTTGTTGTATTCCGACACAAACTTGTGAACGGATCGAATAACGACACTGTGGTTCTCTGACATCGCGCGTTCCAGATCCCACGACCCATGCATTCGGCACGCATGCAGCCGCCCGCCGCCAAAAGCAGACAACACTGGTGCATGCGGATCGCCTATGGCCGAAAAAGCTTCGGCTTTCGCAATGTCGCAAATCAACTGTGGGGGAGTATTCGCTTCTCTTCCTCTGCAAATTTTGTCATCGACCGCTATGCTCACGTTTTTTAGTTCTTCTTCGCCATACTCCCTAACGGGATGGAGCCGTTGAGATAATTAGAGCTTACCGTGTTCTCAGATCGAATGATGTGGCCACTGGGTCGTTTTTATAAAATCCGCGAGGATATCTCTTCCCCTCCGGTTTCCGTATGCACGCGCGGGTTTATTCCACCATTCACAGCCCGGGTGCGGGGTGGCTATGACGGCAGTTGCAATCGATTCAGCGGGATGAAAGTTTTCGAGCGCGAGGCGCGAAAGGAAGACCACTGCGGTTGGTTTGAGCGCCTCGTAATGTAGGAGGAAGGCGTCGTTGGCAATCGCAACGTCCTGATCAGTGACTTCAAGCGAATCGCCCTCCAATCCGGGGCGCAGGAAGAAGTTGTAAAACGCTATGTCGTCTGCAACTAGCTTGTAGTCTGAGTAACGCGGACCGTATTCGTTGATTTCGGAAAACGCATTCTTGAAGATGACGTGTGACTTCTTCGAGAACCCTTCCGCCCTGGAGTTTTCCAGAAGACGTACATTGTCGATGTATGTAACTTGATCATCGGAAAGGTCTGTGAAACTTCCTGAATACCATGATTCGGAGCGCCGCTGCGGGCAATCCTCATCAAGGTAATGGCTCTCACCGATGAGCAAGAGCGATGGCGTGCCAGCGCCATGGAAGTCCTTCCCGACATAGGGGCGCATCATCGGGTATTGGCTGTAGAATTTCATTTTATTGCCTTGAGAAAGGCACCTTTGCATTCACCGAGAGATATATGCTTCATGGCGCATAAGATGATGACCATTATGGTTCGCTGCCGACCCAATGGTAAGAGTTCACCAACCCTGCCTTACTGGGAATGAAAGTCCGTTTGTCATCTGCCAGAACACTTTTTACAAGCCAGCCTAAGTCCTTGGCTGCTGCTTCGATTGCAGACGCATTGTCCTTTCCCCCGCTGATGTGTTTTTCGTAAAGGACGTGCAGCGGCGTGCCCTCCCACTCGAAATTCTCGCCTCCCATCAAATCCCGAACGGCAAACGGTTCGTCCTTACGATTCTTCACCCAGCAGTACACTGCACCCTGCATGAAGGCCTTGATCAAGGCCTTGTCAGTGTCGCTGATGCCGTAAACGTCACGTAGCTCAGATAGTGGGTTGAGCGCCATAGTAGTTGTTTCCTTTCAGGTAGTGTTGATTGTTCGCGAATCGGATTCTTGCATGAAGGCTCGGGACTACTTGGGTATGAAGTGGCGCACGATCTTTTTCTTCTCTGGAGAGAGCGATTCGATGATGGCGTTTGCGTAATCTCTCCCGTTTTTTCCCCCGATGATGAACCACGTGGGTATACCCCTAGACTGGGGATTCCCCAGGGGATTGGCTTTAGTTCCGTTCCAACGCATTCCCAAGCAAGGCTCATCCTCCCAGCGTCCTACACATAACGCCATTTCATCCGCATCTCCTGGGTCGATGACGACTAGAAGCGTCCAATAACGCCGGGGTGACATTACTTCAGTTGGTTCAATATAGTTTGGCATTTTTGCTCCTTCTTTACGTATCTATCTTGGTGGTGTCTTGTTGGAACACAAAGTATGCGTGTTGGCCGTTGCTTTGCAAGAAAAAAATCGAAAAGCTTCCAGACCGTTAGGGGATGCTCTCGAAAAGTGGCCAAGAAGTGGCCAAGCTAAAAGAATCTGACGCTGAAGCTTTAGGAATGGTAATAATGTAAATATCGTGCCTGGAGGGATTCGAACCCCCAACCTTCTGATCCGAAGTCAGAAGCTCTATCCAGTTGAGCTACAGGCACAATGACATTGCCGATTTCAAATTATCGATTTGCGATTTTAAGCGGCGACGAACCGCGCTCAAGCGAAGATCGGCAAGTAGCAGTATTAAATGGCCCGTTTACGATTTTCGACGCAGACGGGGAGCTTATCAATCCGCGGAGAATTGGGAAAAGAGAACGGCGAGCCCACCTAATCGGCAATCTAAAATCGAAAATGTAGTTGCTCGTTAGGCTGCGAGAAGATCCCTGCCGTCCAGCACGGCGATGATCTCGCAGCCTGCGAGCAGTTTTTCGAGATTGTCGCAATCGCGCAATTCCTCATCGTTGAGGATGCGTTTCCAGAAAGCGGGAGGGACGGCGCGAAGTTCGGAGGGGTCAAAGAAATCCGCGGTGGGAATCATGAACTGATACTTAGCACCCACCATGCCATGCACAGGAACCGAACCAAGATCCACAATCCCAAATCTAAAATGGAGATGGGTGGCCGACGGGACTCGAACCCGCAACAACCAGAACCACAATCTGGAGCTCTACCATTGAGCTACGACCACCACACAATTGTGGAATTTAGATTTTTGGGGTCGCTTTGCAAAGGCAAACGGCTCGGGCGTGGCACGCTCTCCGCTTAGTTCTTAGTTCGTGGTGGAAGCTGGAATTGAAACTACGCCCAGGCGGACTATGATTTCGCCTCGTGATCGCATGAAGAAAATCGGGTCGATCTTGCTCGCCGGTTTCCTTGCTCTTCTTTGCTGCGGCCGCCTTGCCGCGCAATCGGACGATCCCAGCGAAGTTTTTCTAAAGGCTTACATGACTTCGCAACAGGCCGAAAAGTTGGAGCGCGAAAGCCAATTCAAAGCCGCGCTGGCGAAATACCGCTTTGCCGGAAGTCTCCTCGAAGAGTTGCGCAAGAGAAATGCCGACTGGCAGCCTGCGATTGTCGAGTATCGCAGTCGCAAGGTGAGCGAGAGCATTTTGCGGGTGCAGGGCAAAGCCTCGACCCAGGAAGATCTCACGACCGGCCCGACGCCGTTGCCTGGAAACGCGCCTGTAATTCCGCCAACTCCTGGAGCGACCCAACCGAGTGTCGAAATCGCCAGTCCACGCGCCGGCAACGCCTCTGCTGCCGCACTGAGCGATACGGCAATTAAGGACGCGACTAAGAAATTGCAGGACAAGGTCGATCAACTTCAGACCGAACTTCAGAAATCGCGCGGTGAATTCGATGCCGTGCAGAAGGAAAAAGATTCTCTCAACGGCCGCTTGCTAGAAACCAACACTAAGCTCGAACAGGCCCAGGGAGAGCTGGAGAAATCGAAAGGCGCGGAGAAACAAGTCCGCGACCAGCTCACCGATGCGGAGAGTTCGTTGGAGAAAATCCAATCGAGCAGTCCTGGCGATAAGAAAGCGCAGGAAGCTTTGCGCGCGGAGATCGCACAATTGAAGAAGACTTTGGTTACCGCAGAAAAGGGACGTGTGGTGGCGGAGAAAGCGAAAGACGAGGCCAGCGCAAAAGCGAGCAAGCAAATCGCCGGCGCCGCCAAGGAGCGCAACGATGCCGTTCTGAAATTGAAAGGAATGAAAGACGCGCAACAACGCGTGCAAACGTTGAGCGCGGAAAACACCAATCTGAAACAGAAGCTGGCCGACGCCGAGAAGACCGTGCGCACGATCAGCGCGGACAAGCCGAAAAAGGAAAAAGAACTCGCTGACGTGAAACAGCAAATTGAGCAGCTCCGGCAGCAGTTGGCTACGAGTCAAAAACAAAACAAGACTTTCGAAACTACCGTGGCTGATCTTCGTTCCCAGCTTGATCAGGCGAGCAGCGAACTGGACAAAGCCAAGCTAACCGGCGCCAATCCTGAGGAAACCGCGCGGCTTGCGAAAGAGAACGCGATGCTGCGCAATATAGTCGTGCGTGAACGTCAGGAGGAAGCGCGCCGCGACCAGGCGAAGAAACTCATGCTCGCTGAGTTTGAGAAATTACAGATCAAGTCGGACACGTTGAACGAACAAATCCAATTGCTCGCCCAGCCGATCGCGAAGTTGAGCGATGAAGAGCTCGCCCTGCTGCGACAGCCGGTGATCTCGATTTCTGATGACAACCCGACGGCTTTGAAGGCGAGCTTCACTTTCGCCAAAAAAGCCCCCACTAACCCGGTCAAAGTTGCCGGGCCGGATGGCCAAGCAAAACTCGCTACTGAGACGGATGAATCACCGCCAGAATCCAGTGTGCCGGGCAATTTTAAACCAAGCGTTCCGGACGAACTGGTTGAAACGGCTTGGCAGGCAAAAGAGGATTTCGATCACGGCAAATATCGCTCAGCCGAAAAGCAATATCAGGAAATTCTCACCAAGAGTCCGAACAACCTTTACTCGCTCTCCAATCTCGGAGTCGTCTATTTTCGGACCGGGAAACTCAAAGCCGCGGAATTAACCTTAAAAAAGGCGGTCGCGATCGCGCCGAAAGATGAATTCTCGCACACCACGTTAGGCATCGTTTTCTATCGCCAGGCCAAGTTTGATGATGCGCTCACTGAGTTGACGAAATCGCTCGCGATTAACCCAAGGAGCGCCACTGCGCATAATTATCTCGGCATCACCGCGAGCCAGAAGGGCTGGCAGGAAGCCGCCGAAAAAGAAATGCTCGAGGCCATCTCCAATAATCCGCTGTATGCGGATGCGCACTTTAATCTCGCGGTCATCTACGCAACGGCCACGCCGCCGGCTAAGGAATTGGCCAAGCGACATTACGCCAGAGCCACCGAGCTGGGCGCCGAACACGACGCGTCCCTCGAGAAACTTCTGCGCTAAGTAGCTTCGGGGAGTTAGTTTTTGGCGTGCACCCGTTTCTCACCGCCAATTGGCGTTATCTGGCGATGCTTAACTACGCCATCGATCCTCGCATCCTCGCGCCGCTCGTTCCGTCCGGCACCGAGATCGATTATGAGAACGGCGAGACGTTTGTCAGCATCGTCGGATTTCTTTTTCTCGATACGCGTCTTCTCGGTCTGCCCATCCCACTCCATCGCGATTTCGAAGAAGTGAACCTGCGCTTTTACGTTCGCAAAAAATCTGCGGATACGTGGCGGCGCGGCGTTGTTTTTGTTCTGGAATTGGTTCCGCGCCGCGCCATAGCGCTGGTCGCCCGCGCATTTTATGGCGAGCATTATCTTGCGCTGCCGATGAAACACGACATCGAACACGTCGATGGTCGCGTCAAAGTGGAGTACTCCTGGCGTCGTGGAACCAAATGGGAATCACTCAAGATGACAGCGCAGGGCGAGCCGCAATCCATTCCGGCCGGCTCGCATGCCGAATTCATCACCGAACATTATTGGGGTTACACCTCTGTCCGGGCTGGTTGCAGCGAATATCGGGTGCAGCATGCCCGCTGGAAAGTATGGAACGCGGACACATTCGAACTTCACGCCAAGATCGCGACACTCTGCGGCGAACAATTCGCCGAAACTTTAAGTCAACCGCCGCGCTCCGCCTTCATCACGGAAGGCTCGCCCATTACCGTCGAGCGTAGATCGATTCTTCTGTAGCGGCGGGCTATGGCCGCCGAATCTATTTCGCCATCAACTGCCGCAAAACAAACGGCAAAATCCCGCCGTGCCTGTAGTAATCTACCTCGATCGGCGTATCGATTCGCAATTTCACCGGCACGTAACGCAATTGTCGATCTTTGCCTTGGATCTCTAGCTTTAGTTGCTGGCCGGGTTGAATTGCGTCGGACAAACCTCCGATCGAGAACGTTTGCGAACCATCAAGCCCGAGCGATTGCGCCGTTATTCCATCGAGAAATTGCAAAGGCAGTACGCCCATGCCGACGAGATTCGATCGATGTATGCGTTCATAACTTGCCGCCACTACTGCCTTCACGCCGAGCAGTCGCGTTCCTTTCGCCGCCCAATCGCGACTAGATCCCGTCCCATATTCGTGGCCCGCTAAAATAACGAGCGGCACGTTCTCTTCTTGATAACGCAACGCCGCGTCGAAGATCGACATCGGCTCGCCGTCCGGATAGTGGATTGTGACGCCGCCTTCTGTCCCGGGCGCCATCAAATTCTTGATCCGAACGTTTGCGAACGTGCCGCGCGTCATCACCAAATCGTTGCCGCGCCGGCTGCCGTAACTGTTGAAATCTTCCGGTTGAATCCCGCGCGACTTCAAATACTCACCCGCCGGTGAAGTCGGTTTGATCGCGCCGGCCGGCGAAATATGATCGGTCGTGACGGAGTCCCCAAAAATTCCAAGCGCGCGCGCGCCACAAATTTCTTGGATGCGCCCCGACTCCATTGCGAAATCCTTAAAGAACGGCGGTTCGTGAATGTAATCGCTCTTCTCATCCCACTGATAGACTTCGCCTGTGCTCGACGGAATCTCGTTCCACTTGGGATTTTGATCCGCGAAGTCGCGATAAAGCCTGCGGAAAACTTCCGGCCTGAGTGCCGATTGCATCGCGTCCCGAATTTCGCGCAAGCTCGGCCAAAGATCGCGCAAGAAGGTTTCCTTTCCGTCTTTGTCTTTGCCGATCGGATCGTTCGTAAGATCGATATCCACTCGTCCGGCGAGCGCAAATGCGACCACCAGCGGCGGCGACATCAAGAAGTTCGCTTTGATGTTTTGATGCACGCGCGCTTCGAAGTTGCGATTTCCAGAAAGGACCGACGCTGCCACCAAATCAAAATCACTAATCGCCTTCTCGATCTTTGGATGAAGCGGCCCCGAGTTACCGATGCAGGTCGTGCAACCATAGCCGACGATGTTGAACCCAAGTCGGTCGAGATAAGTCTGCAATCCCGTTTTGTTGAGATAATCGGTGACGACCCGCGATCCCGGCGCGAGCGAAGTTTTTACAGCCGGATCGATGCGTAGCCCGCGCTCGACTGCTTTCTTCGCCAGCAAACCGGCCGCGAGCATCACGCTTGGGTTACTCGTGTTTGTGCAGCTCGTGATCGCGGCGATCAACACGCTGCCGTGACCGATTCGACTCTGACCATGCCGGAACGGATCAGAATCAGCATCTTTTAATTCGCGGGCCGTGTCCGGTGTTGGCCGATTTGCCACCATCTCAACCTTGTTTCGTTCATCGCCTGACTCGATGCCTTGGTCCTGTTTGTCTGTCGAAGCCATCTCCTCGTCGCGGGGCGGTGTGCCGTTGAGTTGCACGAGATGCTTCGCTGCAAGGTCAACATCTTGTTTCCCGTAACCGCCTTCTGTCACCGGCTTTTGCAAGAGCGACCGAAACGTTTCGCCGAGCGCCGGTAAATTAACTCGATCTTGCGGACGCTTTGGTCCCGCCACGCCGGGTTGTACTTCCGCGAGGTCGAGCGCGAGATCGACACTGTAATCAATGTCGCCTTTACGCGGCATGCCGAACATTTTTTGCGCGCGGAAATAATTCTCAAACGCTGCGCATTGTTCATCCGTTCGACCAGTCGCGCGCAGATAATTTACCGACTCCTGATCGACTGGGAAAAATCCCATAGTCGCACCGTACTCCGGCGACATGTTCCCTATCGTCGCACGATCCGGAACCGGCAGCGACGCCGCGCCTTCGCCATAAAACTCAACGAATTTTCCTACGACCTTCTGCGCGCGCAGCATCTGGGTGATGTGCAGAACAAGATCGGTTGCGGTCACGCCTTCGCGCAATTTCCCGCTCAAATCCACGCCCACCACTTCCGGCGTCAAAAAGTAAACCGGTTGCCCGAGCATACCGGCTTCCGCTTCGATCCCACCCACGCCCCAACCAACCACGCCAAGCCCATTGATCATGGTCGTGTGTGAGTCAGTACCGACCAAAGTGTCCGGATAGAATATTTCCGCTTTCCGCTTTCCGCTTTCCGCTTTCGACGAAAGCACGCCTTTCGCGAGATACTCAAGATTCACTTGGTGCACGATGCCGATGCCGGGCGGGATAAGTTGGAACGTCTTGAACGCTTGCTGTCCCCATTTCAAAAATTGGTAGCGCTCGCGATTGCGCTTGAATTCCATTTCCAGATTGAGCCGCAATGCTTCAGCCGATCCGAAGAAATCAACCTGCACCGAGTGATCGACCACCAGATCGACCGGCACGAGCGGCTCGATGATTTTCGGGTCGCCGCCGAGTTTTTTCACCGCGCTGCGCATAGCCGCAAGATCGACCACCAGCGGCACGCCGGTGAAATCTTGCAAAACGATCCGTGCGACGACGAAAGGGATCTCTTCGTTCGCCGGCTTCTTTGCATTCCAATTCGCCAGCGTCTCAACATCTTTGCGCCGCACTTTTTTTTCGTCACAATTGCGAAGCACCGATTCGAGCACGATGCGAATGCTCACCGGCAGTCGCGAAATCTTGCCGAGGCCTTGTTCCTCCAACGCCGGCAGCGAATGCAAAAATCCTTCGCGGCCTTCGCCCACGTCGAACTTCTGCAGTGTCTTAAATTCGTCGTTCATTTTTTAATTTGTCATCCTGAGCGGACGCGAAGGATCTCTCACAAACTCGAGGCGGCACACGCAATGGTGTGAGTGATCCAGGCTTCGATTGTGAGGTCCCTCGCTTCGCTCGGGATGACAACTTAGTGCGTGCGATGTCATTTTAGTTCCGCCAGTTTCGCTTTCACTTTGTCGAAGTTTGGCAGTGCGCGCGCGTCGTCGTTGCATTCCGCGTATTGGATCACTCCGTTGCGATCGATGATGAAGACCGCGCGTTTTGGCACGCCGCCCATGCCCAAATTCATTTGCGGCAGAAACGAATCGTAAGCGACGTCGTAAGCTTGCGCGACCTTGTGCTCGTAGTCGCTGAGCAACGTCGCCGTGATTTTCTCCTTTTGCGCCCATGCTTCCTGCGCAAATGGATTGTCGCCGCTAATCCCGTAAACCGCCGCGTTCAGACTGCCGTATGCGGACAGATCCATGCTCACTCCGCACATCTCCGTTGTGCACGTGCCGGTGAACGCCATTGGGAAAAAAAGCAGCAGCGTATTTTTCTTCCCGAAATTATCGCTCAACTTGATCTGCTTCGGTCCATCCGCAGTTTTTGTAGGCAACGTGAAATCTGGCGCTTTGGTTCCAATTGAAAGTGACATAGAGAATTTTAGCATAAGATCGACAGCTACCCGGTCAAAAAATTTACCGCTCTTTGTCATATCGAGCGGAGTCGAGATATCCTTTACTGTTTGAAGAATTTCGAACCGAGGATATGCGGATTATTCACAGATTGGTGACGGTTTTTTCTTTATCCGCTTTCATCCGCGAAATCCGCGATTCGCCGGAGGAAAGCGCCTTTTCGCAGTGGCTCAGCAACTGCTCCAAAACAAAGAATGCGTGGTTTCCTCATCTTTGTGATCGTCGTCGGCCTGGGATATTTCTTTCTGCGCCAGAAACAGAGCGATACGCCGTCGGCCACAGGCACACCTGTCGCAACGCAGTCAGTTGAAGCGAAACTGACGCCCGCAACGCGAGGTCAGGCATCCGAACATAATTGGATGAAGCGCTCGCTCGACCGCGCCCGCGACGTCACCGAACAATCCCGCGCTCAGACCCAAGACAGCCAAAAGCCATAGGCGCTAAGCGGTCGGCGTTCAGAATAAATTTTAACCGCGGATTACCCGGATGAAACGGATCGGAGATAACTGTCCGAACCTGTGCCTATCCGTGATATCCGCGTAATCCGCGGTCCTTTTTCTAATTCCGAATTGTGCTAAGATAAGCGCCGATGGCAGATGATCGCTGGTGAGCCTTGAGGCTTGCTTGAGGAAAGTCCGAACACCATACGGCAGCATGCCGCGTAAAACACGCGGGCGCCGCAGTTGTAAAATTGCGGTGACGGAAAGTGTCACAGAAAAGACACCGCCGGTTCTTTGAAAGAAGTGCAGGCAAGGGTGAAAAGGCGAGGTAAGAGCTCACCGCTCGCGGAGTAATTCGCGAGGCACGAAAAACCCCATGCGGTGCAAGACAAAACAGAGGGAGGACAGCCGGTCCTACGATCCTCGGGTTCGTCGCATCACGCTGCGCGCAAGCGTAGCGGGCGGTTCCGCGAAAGCGGGGTTGAGATAAATGATCGTCCGGTCTGAGCAATCAGGCTGACAGAATTCGGCTTACCGCCATCAAATATGAAGGGCGCTTTCGGAAACGAAGGCGCCCTTCTCTTTGCTTACGTCCCGCAGTCATCCAGGCACGCAAGCAGATGCGAAACCGTTTCTTCGGTTTCATCGCCCATGTTGGACAGGCGGAAAGTCTTGCCTTGGATTGGGCCGTAACCCGGGTCGATGACGATGTGATGTTTCTCGCGCAGCTTTTTGGTCATCGCGAGGACGTCGATGCCTTTGGTGTTTTTTACGCAGGTTAGCGTCTTGGTGCGGTAACCGTCTTCGGCGAAGAAGTCGAAGCCGGCTCTTTTCACCCAATCGTGGACGAGCGCGTTGGTGCGGGCGTGTCGATCGAAACGAGCTTCGAGGCCTTCCTCAAAAATTTCGTCGAGTTTTGATTGCAACGCGTGGATGTGGCCGATGCTCGGCGTGCTCTGCGTCATCCACTCCGCTTGTTGTCTTTTGAACTCGAGGAAATCGAAATAGAAACCGCGGTTCGGAATTTTTTCAGCGCGCGCGAAAGCCTTGTCAGAAGCGGAGAAGAGTGAAAAGCCGGGTGGGAGGGCGAGTGCTTTTTGCGCGCCGGTGAGGAGAACGTCAATGCCGAGTGCGTCCATGTCGATCTTGACGCCGGAGAACGATGAGACGGTATCGACGATGAGGACGACGTCGGGATACTTGGCGAGCGTGCAGCAAATTTCCGGCAGGGGGTTCATCACGCCGGTGGAGGTCTCACTGTGGATCAACGTGACGGTGTCGAACTTTCCGGTCGCGAGCTTTGCATCAATATCCTTCGGATCGATGTGTTTTCCCCACTCGACTTGCAACGGCTCCGCGTTTTTTCCACAGCGCTTGGCTACGTCGAACCATTTGTCGGAGAAGGCGCCGCACATGCAGCAAAGCACGCCGCGATCGACCAGGTTGCGGATAGAGGCTTCCATCACGCCCCAAGCGGATGAGGTGGAAAGAAAGACGGGCTGTTTGGTCGCGAACAGCTTCTGCAGCTTTGGGTGAACGTCGCGGTAAAGATTCCTAAAATCTTCGCTGCGATGTCCGATCATCGGGCGCGAAAACGCGGCCATCGTTTTCTCGGAAACCTCGACCGGACCGGGGATGAAAAGCTTGTTATGCGGCTGCATTGAAGCAAACGTCCAACGCCGAACGCCCAACGTCCAACGCCGAATGCAGAAAAGCAGCGAGGTCGATCCTATTTTTTTTTCGATGAAAGAGATGTCGCCGCTGCGCTCGACGTAACTGACAGGGGATGTCGATCCGTTCGGCTGTGCTCAGGGCAAGACTTGGGTGATCTGCTTCGATGATTGCGAATTGCGAAACGACACGGCAAGATCGCCGCGATGCCTTAGATAAAGGAGCCCAAGCCCCATGAAACAGGTTCTCGTTCTCGCCATTTTGATCGCGCTTTCAATAACCCCGGCCGTCGCTCAATCGGTCAATACGGTCACGAAAAATCCTCAGGAATCAGCGGATGAGAAGCTCTTGCTGCAAATGGAACACGATTGGAACGAGGCTCTCAAGACGCACAACATGACCTGGTTCGAACAAAACCTGGCCGGCGACATGACTGATATCATCAGCGTCAATGGTACGCTCTACACCAAGGCGGAAGACATAGAATCCCTTAAGACCGACAAGACCAATTATGAACTGATGGAGCTTTCCGGTATGAAAGTGCGCGTGGAGGGCAATGCTGGAATCGTGACGGGGATCAATCGGATCAGGGCCCGCGACGAGGAAGGCCAGCTCGTGGAAGTGAAGTTTGCTTTCACCGATGTGTACATCAAGCGTGAGGGGCACTGGCAAGTCTGGGCCAGCCAGCATACTCGTATCACTCCATAGGTTTTCTCGCGCTTGCGCGGAAAACCTTCGCATGGCATAAGAGCACGCTCGCGGCCCTTAAAACGCACGCGTAAGATCGACATCGAACCATGCCGACAGCTCTTCCTACTTCTCACGACCCGGCGATCGAAGCCCGCGTCTTCTGGATTAGATATAAGAACGAGATCGCCGCAGTGCTCATCGTTGCACTGCTCGCGATGATCGGCTTTGCCGGCTACTGGGTTTACTCGGAACGGCAGAACAGCGGTGCGGCCGGTTTGCTCGCGAGCGCGAAGAGCGCGCAGGATTATGAGCAGATCATTGCGCGTTATCCGAACACGCCCGCTGGCGCGAGCGCTTATCTCCTGCTCGCGGAAGCGCAGCGCCATGACAAGAAATTCCCGGAAGCGAACGAGACGCTGCGGACGTTTATCAGTAAACATCCGCAGCATGATCTTGTGAGCACGGCGCGCATGGCAATTGCGACCAATCTCGAATCAATCGGCAAGAGCGACGAGGCGTTGTCGATGTACGCGCAAGTGGCCGCGACTTTTCCGAAAAGCTATGTCGCGCCATTCGCCCTTCTCGCGCAAGTGGAGCTCTTGAAAGCAAAGGGGCGAATTGACGACGCGCGCCGCGTTTGCGAGGCAATTATGACGCAATATCGCGAAAGTATTGTGGTGGGAGAGGCCAGTCTGCAATTGCGCTCGCTTAAAGGGAGCGGTTTGTCGCAACAGCTTGGCGCAAGATCGACGGTTGTTCCTGCAAATGCAGCGAGTCCGCCTCCGATGTTGGCGCGCCCGGCGTTGCCTGCGCCGACAAACGCAGCGCCGACTCCGAGCGCTGCTGCAAAGCCGAAATAGTTATTTCGAGAGACGCAGCTTTCCCAATGCGGCTGAGGACAGCCGCCTCTACACTAAAATTACCGCTTCGAGAACTGGAAGCGTTTGCGCGCGCCGGGTTGCCCCGATTTTTTCCGCTCTTTCATCCGCGGATCGCGGCGCAGTAAACCTTCGGCTTTGAGTGTGGCGCGCAAGCTTGCATCGACTTGGAGAAGCGCGCGCGAAATCGCCAGACGCACGGCTCCGGCCTGACCGGTCGCGCCGCCACCAGTGGCGTTAATTGAGAGATCGTAAGCGTTGACAACTTTCGCGGTTTGTAGCGGGTGAAGCACCGTGTTCTGCAACGGCGGGGTCGGGAAATAATCTTCAAAATTCCGGCCGTTGATGTCGATCTTGCCGCTGCCTGCCTTCATACGAATGCGCGCGACTGAGGTTTTGCGACGGCCGGTAGCGATGAATTCTTCTGCTTTTGCCATTGATGACTCCAATTATTTCAGCGCCACCGTTTGCGGTTGCTGCGCGCTATGGGGATGCGTTTCGCCGCAATAGACTTTCAGTTTCGTGTAAACCGAGCGGCCGAGGCGATTGTGCGGAATCATTCCGCGCACGGCCCGTTCCACCAACAATTCCGGATGGCGCGCTCGCCGCGAACCCAAGTTCTCCGTCTTGTGGCCGCCGACAAAGCCCGAGAAACTCATGTAGCTTTTTTGGTCTTCCTTCTTTCCGGTCACACGCACTTTCTCGGCGTTGATCACGATGACGAAGTCGCCAGTATCGACGTGAGGCGTGAAGATGGCTTTCTCTTTGCCGCGCAAAAGAATTGCAGCTTTGACGGCAACCTGGCCAAGGATTTGGTCCTTGGCGTCGATGATCCACCACTGGCGTTGGATCTCGGAAGCTTTGGCAGAAAACGTTTTCATCAAGGGGTGAAAAAGGCACGAAAACTACGAGACGCGGCAGCGAGTGTCAAATCGAAGATCGCAAGGTCTCCGACCGCGAAGCACGGGATGGATCGCGAGTTGGCTGGCACTCGACGTGCTTATGGAAATTATAATGACCCGCCTCACGTTCTTCGCCGCGTCTCTCGTTCTCGTCGCTCCATTTTTCTCGAATCAAGTTTTCGCCGGAGAAGAATGCGTCTCCGGCAGCGCTGTAATCCGTGAGATGAATCTCGCCCGTCAAAATCCGGCGCTCTATGCCAGCTATATCGAAGAGTTGCGATCGCATTTCGATGGAAGATTCCTTGTCCTATCCGGGCACACGAGGTTGTGCACGAAAGAAGGCGTAGCCGCGCTTAATGATGCCGTTCACTTTCTTCACTCGGTGCGACCACGGCCGGCGTTGACGCTTTCGCCGGGAATGTGCCGCGGCGCAGCTGATCATTGCGCGGACCAAATGAACGGCGCTATGGGTCACGACGGCAGCGATCGAAGCAATCCCGGCGCGCGAATGAGCCGATATGGAGCGTGGAGCTCGAGTTGGGGCGAAAACATCGCTTATGGAAAGACGACGACGCGCGACATTGTCATTGCGCTCATCATCGACGACGGGTTGCCGGCGCGAAAACATCGCCAGAACATTTTTAATCCTAACTTCAATTACGCCGGCGCAGCTTACGGACCGCACGCGCGTTATCGCAGCGTCTGTAGCATCGATTTCGCCGGCGGTTATACCGAGCGCGGGCAGATCGTCGCCCAAAATTTGTAGGTGTAGAGGCGCGTGTCCTCACGCGCAGAATTAAAGCAGAGCGGCTGGGGACAGCCGCCACATCGCTTGTTGGTCTTATCGCGACGTGCTCTGCCGTCCGTGAAATGGCGACTGGTCATTTCGACTTCGCGCGCTTAATTGCTGTCGCAATGTCCAATCCAAGCACGGCGAAGACTGCGATTAGTCCGCGTCGCGAGGAAGATTTTCCAGAATGGTACCAGCAGGTCGTTCGCGCGGCGGAACTGGCCGAGCCATCGGATGTGCGTGGCTGCATGGTCATCCGCCCGTGGGGTTACGGCATTTGGGAGAACATGCAGCGTCAGCTCGACGCGATGTTTCGCGCCACCGGACATCGCAACGCATATTTTCCGCTCTTCATTCCGCTGAGTTATTTCGCCAAGGAAGCGGAGCACGTCGCAGGCTTCGCCAAAGAATGCGCGGTCGTCACGCACACCCGGTTGGAGGTTGATGCCGATGGAAAAATGAAACCATCGAGCCCGTTAACCGAGCCGCTCGTCGTGCGGCCGACCTCCGAGACGATTATCGGCGCGAGTTACGCGAAATGGGTGCAATCGTACCGCGATCTCCCGATTCTGATCAACCAATGGGCCAATGTCGTTCGCTGGGAGATGCGGCCGCGATTGTTTTTGCGGACGACGGAGTTTCTTTGGCAGGAGGGCCACACTGTTCACGAAACCGAAGCGGAAGCGTGCGCGGAGACGAAGCAGATGCTCGATGTTTACGAAAAATTCGTCCGCGATCATCTCGCCATTCCGGTTTACAGCGGCGAGAAATCCGAGAGCGAACGGTTCCCTGGTGCAGTGCAAACATTGTCAATCGAAGCAATGGTGCAGGACCGGAAAGCGATCCAGGCCGGCACCTCGCATTTCCTCGGGCAAAACTTTTCGCGCGCGAGCGGGATTCAATTTCAAAACCGCGAAGGCAAACAGGAATTTGGCTGGACGACGAGCTGGGGGATGAGCACACGAATGGTTGGCACCGTCGTCATGACACACGGCGACGACGACGGATTGATTTTGCCGCCGCGGATTGCGCCGACCCAGATCATGATTCTGCCAATCACGCCCAAGGAAGAAACGCGCGCGAAAGTACTCGAGGCTTGCGACAAACTTGCGCGCGAATTGCGCGACCAACGCTATGCTGATCTCGCACTCGAAGTCGATGTGGATCGGCGCGACATCGGCGGTGGCACCAAGAATTGGGAGTGGATCAAAAAAGGCGTTCCACTGCGCGTCGAGATCGGCCCACGCGATCTCGAAAGCAATTCAGTTGCTGTTAGCCGGCGCGATCAACCGATGAAAAGGAAAGCGTCGATGTCGAGACAGGAAATCGTTTCACGCGTCCCGGAAATCCTCGATTCGATCCAACAAAGTCTCTTCGAACGCGCGAAGAAATTCCGCGACGAACAAACGCGCGTCATCGAATCAAAAAAAGATTTTTACGATTTCTTCACGCCGAAAAATTCCGCTAAACCGGAAATCCACGGTGGCTTCGCTCTCGCGCACTGGAACGGCTCACGCGAGTCTGAACAACAAATCAAGAACGATCTTAAAGTCACGATCCGCATAATTCCATTTGGAGAATCCGAAAAAGGTCGCTGCATTTTTACCGGAGAACCAAGTTCACGCCGCGTTATTTGGGCCAAGTCGTATTGACGACCGTCTGTTGACCGCGACAATCCACGCCTGTTTATTCCCGCAGTGACCGTAGAATTGAAATTGTACAGCCGCGAAATGTGCTCTTGGTGCACGGACGCGAAGGACTATCTGACCGAGCATGGTTATAGCTTTGTTGAGATTGACGTCGGGCAAGACCGCCAAGCGTACCAGGAGATGAAAGAACTTTCCGATCAAACCTGCGTGCCGACGTTCGTAGCCGGTGATAAGGTGCTGGCGAATTTCGATACCGATCAACTCCAAGATTTTTTGCGCGAGAACGAGATCAATCCGTAATGCTCTTTGGCCTTTTTCTCACGCTTGGGGTGCTGGTGCTCAGCATCGCGCTGCGTAGTTTTCAAACTTCTTTTTCGCAAAAGGCCGGCGCGCTCGGCATTCTCATCGCTTCCTATCTCGCTATCTATTTTATCACGGATAGGTGGATTCTCGGCTTGGCTGCGGCACTAAGCTGGTTGTTTTTGCCGTGGCTGGAAATTCTAACGCGTATCCGCGCACTCCGTTTGCCGAAGGAGAAACGGCTTCGTCCCAAGACACCGCCGTCATCCGAAATTTTTCCGACGCTCAATGAAATTACGCGCGAGATCGAGAGCGAAGGCTTCGTGCACGTAAACGACGCCGGCTGGGATTGGGAGGATTATCGGCAATTCTTCCGTTTGTTTTACAAAGAGGAAGATCGAGCGCAGGCGACGATCTGCCTGAACGAGCAGCACGATCTTTCATTTTATTATTTGAGGATTTCTTCGCGAGCGAAGGGCGGCACGATCTGGACGACTTGGAATTATCCGCTTTCCTACGGCTTGAAATTGACGCCGCAATTTCGGATCAATCGGCAACGGCCGGATCAATCATTTTGGCAGCTTTATCACAGCCATCGCGAATTCTTGCGCAAGAACAGCGTGGAAGTGGATACAATCGATGCGTTGGATGACGACCGAATCCAGCTCGAAATGGAAAACGATTTGCGCGACCAGATCGCGCACAACATCCGCAAAGGCGTTCTTAAACAAACGGATGGTGGCGACGTAAAATATTCCTGGCGCGGGATGATTTATCTCTGGTGCCAGTTCCTGCTCGATCTAGTTAGGTTGTAACTGTAGCGGCGCGGTAGCACTACCCGGCCGAGCGAGGGACCTCGCAAAGACGCGTTGGATAGCTTGGGAGATGCCTCGCGTTCGCTCGGAATGACAATGGGCGCGGAATCGTCTCTCCAGTGCCAGCGTTCGTCCTCGGTGCGCTTGTAGAGAACGCCGCTACAGAAGAATCAAACCTTCATGATCTCGGCTTCTTTGTGCTCGATATGCGTGTCGATTGACTTCACAAATCGGTCGGTCAGTTTTTGCACTTCCGTTTCTAAATCGTGCATGCCGTCTTCGGTCAGACCGCCCGACGTTTTTAGCCTCTTCGCTTCGTCGAGCGCCGTGCGCCGATTACTGCGCACACGCACACGAGCTTCCTCGGCCATTTTGCCAAGCGATCGCACGAGATCTTTGCGCCGCTCTTCGGACAGTTCAGGAATCGGAAGTCGAATAATTTTTCCATCGACCGCGGGTGTGATGCCGATCTTCGATTCGTTGAGCGCCTTCTCGATGCTTTGCACGGTGCTGGCATCGAACGGTTGCACGACGAGCAATCGCGGTTCCGGCGTAGTGATGAGCGCGAGTTGTTTCAACTTCATGGTCGACCCGTAAGCTTCCACGTCGACGTTCTCCACCAGGGCCGGCGACGCCTTGCCTGTGCGTACGGCTGAGAACTCGTGGATCATGTAATCGACGCTTTTTTCCATCGTCATTTCCGCTTCCAGAAGAATGTCTTCGTCGCTCATATGCCTAGATCTTGAATTGAGTTTGCTTCAATTTGAAACCAACGTCCCAACTTTCCGGCCGAGCACAACGTCGCGGATATTGCTCGGCTTGTTCATGTCGAACACGACCACTGGAATTTTGTTGTCCATGCAAAGGCTGAACGCCGTCGAATCCATCACCCGCAATCGCTTCTCGAGCGCTTCCGCGAAAGTGACTTGATCGTAACGCTGCGCGTTGGGATCGACGTTTGGATCGCGATCATAAACGCCGTCCACTTTCGTCGCTTTCAAAATAACATCGGCGCGAATCTCGCTCGCGCGCAACGCCGCCGTTGTGTCGGTTGAGAAATAGGGATTTCCCGTCCCGGCGACAAAAATCACGGCACGGCCCAGCTCAAGATGTCGGATCGCACGGCCCAGAATGAATGGCTCAGCCACGTTCTTCATTTCGATCGCCGATTGCACGCGTGTTTGGACGCCGAGTTCCTCGAGCGCGCTTTTCAACGCCATGCCATTAATTACCGTGGCGAGCATGCCCATGTAATCAGCGGTGGTGCGATCCATTCCACGTCCTGCTGCTGTCATTCCTCTCCAGATGTTTCCTCCGCCGATCACCACCGCTACCTGCACGCCAAGATCGTGCACTTGTTTAATGCGTTCGGCTACTTCGCGCACAATCGGCGGCGAAATGTTGTCCCGGCCGCCGCGTTCTTGCAGCGCTTCGCCGCTCAACTTGAGCACAATACGTTTATAGGCGGGCGACTCGGTGGCCATAGAGCGACAATGATCAAACAGAACATGTTGATCTTGAAAAGCAAAATGGTGGATCGAGTAGTCGTCGCCGCGGCGACCTCGATGCCAAGCCAGGCGGCGAAGCCGCGATTACTTAACATTGCCCGCGGAGCGGTCGATCCACCCGTCGCTCGGGAATCCGCGCATAAATTCGGACGCGCTCATCCGTCCTTTTCCTTCTAGTTGCACTTCGTCCAATGAGAGCGACCGCATTCCGGTCGCGATCACAATTTCATTCTTGCGTCGCAGGATTTCTCCCGGCTGTCCGCTAAGATCGATAATCGATGCAGAAAAGATCTTCAGTTTGCGCGGTTTGTTTGGATCTCCGAGGAGAACGGTGAACGCGCCGGGCCACGGATTGAAGGCGCGAATCTTTCTCTCGATAACTTCGGCAGGTTCCGTCCAATCGATTCGGCCGTCTTCGCGATTTAGCTTCGGTGCAAGAGTGGCGTGCGCTTCGTCTTGAGGAACACGCGGGGCATTCTTGCTGGGAAATAGGGACAAGGATTCAAGCAGCGCCTCCGGCGCGATCTCGCCGAGCCGGTCGTGCAACGATCCGCCGGTGTCGGTGGGCGAGATATCGATCTTGCGCTGAAGTAAAATATCTCCGGTGTCGAGTCCTTCATTCATGTACATGAGTGTGATCCCGGTCTCGCGATCGCCGGCGGCGATCGCCGCTTGAATTGGCGCCGCGCCGCGCCAGCGCGGCAACAGCGATGCGTGGAGATTCAGGCAAGCAACGTGCGGAATCTGAAGCGCGTCGCGCGGCAAAATTTGTCCATAAGCCATCACCACGATTACGTCCGGCTGCAACGCGCGGATTTCGTCGATTGACTGCCGATCTTTGATCCGCTTCGGTTGCAAGATCGACATCTTCGCTCCGGTGAGCGCAGCTTTGATCGGCGGCGCCGTGATTTTTTGATCGCGCCCGACCGGTTTGTCGGGCTGCGTCACGACTCCGGTGAGTTCGTGTTCGCTTGAGTGTTGCAGCGCACGCAACGTCGGCACGCCGATTTCCCCCGTGCCGATAAAAACGATGCGCATGCCGAATTACGGCGCCAACTGATGCGCGCGTGTACGTCGCCGGCTTCGCGCAGTCATCGCTTGCGCCATAAGCTTGTCGCCGGCCGTCACTTCACGCTGACCAACCGAGGACGTGCAACCGGTGCAGAGATAATCGAAGATTTCCTTGTTCGGCAGGACTAAGAGCAGCCGCTCGCGCACCGGCATGGTCGCCTTGCATTTCTCGCAATAGAGACTCGAAGCGGTGAAATTTTCAAACTGTGCCTGGCTCATGCTGACCATCCACGCCATTCAAACTGGCGAGGATATCGAACAAAACTTTCGACGGCGGCTGCGTCGCGTCAACCACCGTGATCATTTCTTTCGCATAATGGGAAAGCACCGGCTTCGATTCGTTGTCGTAGGTCTCGAGCCGGCGCTGAATAACCTGCTCGTTGGCGTCGTCGAGCCGATTGTCTTTGAGTGCGCGCTTTTTCAATCGAGAAAAAAGCGTGTCGCGATTGGGGCAGGAAAGGTGAAAAACTTTTTTAACGTCGATCAGTCTCTCCATGATCTTTGCTTGCGCGATATTTCGCGGAATCCCGTCGAGCACAAGCGTGTCGATATCAGGTTTGAATTTGTGCGCATCCACCGCTGCGGCGATCGCTTCCTTCCAAAGTTCAACCGTTACTTCATCTGGCACGAGCTCGCCCTTGCTTGAGAAATCGAGAAAGGCGCGACCGACTCTTGTTCGCGTGTCGATCGAGCGAAAAACATCGCCGCAGGCGCAATGGAAATAGCGAGGGATGGTGCCGAGCGTTTTTCCCTGTGTGCCTTTGCCGCTGCCCGGGGCGCCAAAGAGGAGAAACGTGTTGTATTTCATGAGCGAAATTCGTTTATACCGCAAACCCGCTGGAGTTCACAATCCCTGAGATAGACCCGAACTGGACCGCAAAAGACGGCGTAGCTTACTTTTTCGAAGCGGCGACAGGATCGACATTCACTCGCCGACCCGCGCGATCGAAGCGCACATTGCCATCGACCAGCGCAAAAATGGTGTAGTCACGACCGAGCCCGACGTTTCTCCCTGGCAAAAATTTCGTCCCGCGCTGGCGTACGATGATGTTTCCGGCTACGACCAATTCGCTGCCAAATCTTTTCACACCCAGCCGCTTGCTGACGCTATCGCGGCCGTTCTTAACGCTGCCCTGTCCTTTTTTATGTGCCATTTTAGGAAGCTATTAGTCGAAAGTTGAGAGCTGAGAGTCTGGCTATTCTTCCTTCTTCGCCGCGGTCTTTTTCGATCCAGCGCTGATGCTCTTGATCTTTACTCGCGTCAGTTTCCGCCGATGTCCGACCGTGCGGTGATAGCCTTTGCGCCGCCGGTATTTGAACGCGATGACTTTCTTGTCCTTGCGTTGCTCGACCACTTCCGCGGTCACCTTTGCGCCTGAAATCAGCGGATCGCCATGTGTGAGCTTGTCGCCGTCGGCGTGCATCAACACGTCGCCAAAAGTCGCGGTCTTGCCCGCTTCCAGGTCGAGAAGATCGACATCAATCGTGTCGCCTTCTGCAACGCGGTATTGCCGTCCGCCAGTTTTAATAATTGCGTAACTCATACAGAGACAGGAAATGCTTCGGGGAAAAGCCGCGCAAATTCACACAGAACCGCGACTTTGACAAGCGGAAAGGCAATCTTCAAGCCAGAGGAAGATGCATCTGTGTGGGTTATGGCTTGCTGCGCAGGAGGAGTAGCTTGGCTCGCTAGCTGTTTCGACGGGGTCCCAGAAGCAAAGAAAATTGGTGTCGTCATGTTCTTGATAGGCAGTTGTCTGATTCTGTTGTTTTTTGCCGGGCAGCGATGACGCGAACGCACCTACTTTGATGAAATGACCAGCACGATTTCGCCTTTGGTAGAACGCGCTTCGGAGTGAGCGAGAAGTTCGGAGACGGTGCCGCGGCGGAATTCCTCCAACTTCTTCGTGAGCTCGCGCGCAACGCCAGCAATGGCAGGAGGTATTGCCGATCGCGTCCGGAGCATCGACGAAATGATTGATTTGCTATATTGACCTGATCCAGGGTCGCTTGTCAGATGAAGTTCTAGCAGTGACAGCCACGAAAAAATAGCGATAGGGACCAAATTCCTCGCGGTCTGGCGATGGTCTCAAGCAACATTCATGTTTAGGCTACGTAGGCGTCGCCATCCAACTGTTTAGGCAAATACTTCTCTTTTTTTGTTCTCGCCTCAGAGTCATTGTTCGACATGATCTTCAGTATTCACATCCCGAAGACGGCCGGAACATCGTTTCGGACTGCGCTCGAAATCTCAAATCTTAAGATTCGGAGCATGTATATAAACCGAAGGCGGCAGATTTGCCTCATTGGGGAAAAGTGCACCTTCGAAGACTTTGCCGAGATAGACTACCCGATTTCCATCCCGGAAATTATGACCATTGTTCGCAGTCAAAATGGAAAAGGAAACAAGATAATTGTGCACGGACATTTCTTCTATGATTCTATCGCTCCATTTTTGGAAGAAGGAGATAGCTTCATTTTTTGGATTCGGAATCCTTATGATCGCCTGCTATCGGAATGGTGCCATCATGTTTCACGGGCTTTGAAGGTCGATTTTGACGGTCGGCTCCAGGAGCTAAACTATTCGAAGATGCTTGAGCTGTCACAAAAAACGCCCGCAGAGCTAAATACTCTTTTGACCATACAAAGCATAGCAGAGCCGTACCGCGTCTATCTAGGCTCTCTGCCCTTGGATCGCTGCTTTTTTATCGGAGAGTTTGAAAACTATAAGGTAGATTTAGAGAAGTTGTCAGGCCTATTGGGTGTGAAGCTTCAACACCGTTATGATAACGTGACACCTGCAACTTCTGTTTTGTCGCCGGAGTTCATCGACCGCGTGAAGGATCCCCTCAAGAACGAGCTCGAGTACTATCGGAAGCTCGTCGAGTTCAAGCGAACTCGATTTTAGGGCGAATTCGTTTACCATCGCAGCGTCCGGAACGAACATGTTTCTTGTAAGCAATACAATAGCTTACACGCGCGTCTTGTAGCCGATCGACGAGTTAAAACCAATCGACTCGAAACGTTCCACAACGGTGTCGGGTGAAATGTGATGAGATGGTTTTGAATCTCATCTAGCAACAAGCAAAATAATCTCGCCCTTCGGCGGCTTCGCTTCGTAATGGGTAAGGAGTTCAGAGGCGGTGCCGCGGCGGAACTCTTCGAATTTTTTAGTGAGCTCACGAGCGACGCAGAGTTGTCGATCCGGCATGATGTCGATGCAGACCTTGAGAGTTTTCGTTAATCGATAAGGCGATTCGAAAAAGATGGTTGTTTCGTCGTGGTCGGCGGCAGCGCGCAGTTCGCGTTCGCGCCGGCCGCTTTTGACCGGCAGAAATCCGCGGAAGCAAAATTTCTCCATCGAAAATCCGGAGCCGACGACTGCGGTCAAAATCGATGAAGGACCGGGAATGATCGTGAGTGGCAATTCGCGTTTGATGCATTCGCGAATGAGCCGCGCTCCCGGATCGGAAAGGCCGGGCATGCCGGCGTCTGTGATTAGCGCGACGTTCTCGCCGGCCGCGATCCGTTCGATCAATTGCGCCGTGCGCATCGCTTCATTGTGTTCGTGATAACTGACGAACGGCTTGTCGATCTGGTAATGCTTCAACAAGATTCCCGAATGCCGCGTGTCTTCGGCCGCGATTACGTCCGCTAATTTCAAGACTTCGAGCGCGCGCAACGTGATGTCGCTCAGGTTTCCAATTGGAGTGGCGACGACGTAGAGCATGGCGTAAATCGCCGCGAATGAAGCTATCGATCCTGTCCGCTTAATGTTTAGGCCAGAGAAACTCGTCGCGATAGAGCGGCGTTTCTTCGGGAGCGAAGCCGTGACGCATGATGTTTTCGGTGACGACGCGCGGGACGACGAAGTTCAATAGATAATCGCCGCCGCCAGCTTTGGTGCCGCCGCCGCTCATCTTGAATCCGCCAAAAGGATGACGTCCGACGACGGCGCCGGTGCATGAGCGATTGATGTAAACGTTGCCGGCAATGATTTCGGCTTTGGCGCGCTCGATATTGGCGGGACTGCGCGAGAAAAATCCGGCGGTGAGCGCGTAGTCTGTGTTGTTGGCGACTTTGATGGCCTCATCGAGGTCTTGCACTTTGATGACGCTCAAGACGGGCCCGAAAATTTCTTCGCAAGCAACGCGCGCATCAGGACTAACTCTGGCAAAGATTGTCGGCGGAATGAAGTAACCTTTTTCGGGGATGTCGCCCTTTTGATATGCGAGCGTAGCTTCACCTTTCCCGATCTCGATGTATTCCCGGATCCGATCGTAAGCGGCTTTGTCGATGACCGGCCCGATAGTAATGCCGGGCTCTTCGGGATTTCCGATGCGCAAACTCGCGGCCGCGGAAAGCAAGCGTTCCATGACGCGTCCGTAATTTTCTTCGAGAACGATAAGACGCGAGCAGGCTGAGCATTTCTGTCCCTGATAACCAAATGCGGAATAAATTGTATCGACGATCGCTTCGTCGAGGTCGGCGTCGGAATCGATGATGATGGCGTTTTTGCCGCCCATTTCGCAGATGACCCGTTTCAACTCGCGTTGACCCTCCCGTGTCTTGCCGGCGCTCTCCCAAATTCGCAGACCAACTTCGCGCGAACCGGTGAACGCGATGACATCGACATCTTTATGATCGACGAGGTGCGCGCCGATGACGGAGCCGCGGCCGGGCAAAAAGTTCAGGACGCCTGGCGGGATGCCCGCTTCCTCAAACATTTCCATGAGCATGGCGCCGCAAACCGCTGCTTGTTCCGCCGGTTTCATGATGACGGTGTTGCCGGTAACGAGCGCGGCTGAAACCATCCCGCCCAGAATCGCGGTGGGAAAATTCCACGGCGCGATGACGAGCGCGACGCCGCGTGGCCAGTAATGCTGATAACTTTCTTCACCGGGCACGTGCTGAGTGAGACGCGGCCGGCCGCGCAATCGCATTTGCTGCGCGTAAAACAAACAGAAATCCATCGCCTCGCGAATGTCGCCGTCAGCTTCGGCCCATTGTTTGCCGACTTCGAAAACTTCAAGCGCGGAAAGTTCGAAGCGGCGACGGTCCATGATCGCGGCGACGCGCTCGAGCAAGCGCGCGCGTTTCTCAAACGGTGTGCGGCTCCAACTATCGAAAGCATTGCGCGCCGCCGCGATGGCGCGTTCGGCTTCGGGAATTCCCGCTGCGGCAACGTAACCGACGACTTGATCGGGCAAGCTCGGGTTTAATGAGGCCGTGGTTTTCTCCATCCAAATTTTTTTGCCGTCGATGACGAGCGGATATTTTTTTCCCAATCGTGAATGCATCTCGTCTAGCGCAACGCGCATCTTTTCCTGCGATTCTTGGTGGACGAAATTCACGAGCGGCGCGTTTTCGTAAGTATCGCCGGGTGGCGGGTCGAGGGGAGCGCCGTTGCGCGAATGTTGATCTTGGTCGGACGCGACGTAGCGCGTCCCTCCATCGATGTCCGCACCATTAGTACTTTGATCGACAAGGTCAATGGGATCGCGCAGCAATTGCCCGGCAGAAACATTATCGGAAAATTTCGCGCGCAAAAATCCTTCGTTGGAAGTGTTCTCGAGCAGGCGCCGCACGAGATACGACATGCCGGGCAACAATTCGCCGACCGGGCAATACTCGCGCACGCGGTAACCCATCTCGACCAGCGCGCGTTTGATCGGGCCGGCCATTCCGTAGAGCAATTGGAATTCGAAACGGCTGCGATCAATGCCAAGATCCTTGGCCAGCGCCTGTGCGTGCGCGATGCTGCGGACGTTGTGCGAACCGAAAGCCGCGGTGACGACCGATTCGTTTTCGAGCAGAATGCGGGTGAGCGCTTCGAAATTCGCGTCACTCTCGGGCTTTTGCAGATAGACGGGGACAACCCAACCGTTCTGCCGCGCCTTGATCTTTTCGTAATCCCAATATGCGCCTTTGACGAGGCGCACGGTGAAGCGAGTGCCGCGTTCGCGGCCCCACTCGAGCAAACGCCACAGATCTTCTTCGGCGTCGCGCAGGTAAGCTTGGATGACGATTCCCGTGTGCGGCCAGTCGAGAAATTCGGGCTCGCTGAAAAGCGTCCGGAAAAGCTCGAGCGTCGTATTTTTATGCGCGTAACTTTCCATATCGAAATTGACGAACGCGCCGAGTTCGCGGGCGCGCCGCAAAATCGGACGCAACTTCGGGGCGAGATGCGCAATCGCATCGGCCGGATCGGCCGGGTTCATTTGCGAATAGAGCGCTGAAATTTTTACGGAAACATTGACGACCGGGAAAAGATTGGCGTCGTCACCGAGCGGATCGCTCCAGCCTTCCGTTTGGTGAGCGAGATGATCGAGAAGATCGAGGCAACGCGCGGCGTATTCGGTCGCTTCCTGTTCGCTGACCACGGCTTCGCCGAGAAGATCGACCGTGAATCCGATGCCTTCTCCGCGCCGCTTCCGCAGCGTTTTCACTACGTCGCGCGGATTTTTTCCGGCGATGAATTGGCGCGCCATTCCGGAAACGTTCCAACGCAAAACCTGCCCGCTGATCCACGGGACAATTTTCGCCAATCGAACACCCGTCCGAATGACCGGCGCGTAGCCGTTGCGCATGTCCTCGAAATATTCATCGAGATGGCGAACGATTTCGCGGCCGCGCCGGAGCGATGCGAGGACATCGACAAAGCGGAACATTTGTACTTTGAAATGCTCGTCCCGCATGGAGAGGGCCATCATGCGCTGGTAAAAGCCGGCTTTGCTAAAAAGCGATTCGGGATGCCGATCAACCAGATCGAAGATTTGCTCGCCGCGGCTCTCGACCTTGCTTTGCAGAGAACTCATGGCCAAAAATTACTCCGGTGAATTGCGTTAGGCAAAGCCGAAGGAGACTTTGCGCAACCACACGCGCAACTTGGATCCAATCTCCTAGGGCGCGAGCCCACGGGTTCGCGTTTGCTCATAAGTGGGAAGTCGATTAGCAAGACCGACATGAGCACAGACGCGGCTCGCTACAAATTTACAAGCGACAACACCGCACCGATTTGCCCGGAAGCGTGGGCGGCGCTGCAAGAGGCCAATAACAATGAAGCGCCGTCGTACGGTGATGATCGCTGGACGGCGCGCGTTTGCGAACGCGTCCGCGAAATTTTTGAAACCGACTGCGAGGTTTTCTTTGTCTTCAATGGCACAGCTGCAAACGCGCTCGCGCTCGCGCAAGTTTGCCAGTCATTTCACAGCGTGATCTGTCATGAGCGTTCGCACATCCAAAGCGATGAATGCGGCGCTCCGGAATTTTTCACGAATGGTTCAAAGCTGCTTTTGGTCGGCGGTGCTAATGGCAAGATCGACCTCGTCGAAGCAGAAGCGATCATGGCGAAACAGGGCGAACTTCATTCGCATAAGCCGCGCGCAATTAGCATCACGCAAGCAACGGAGTTGGGAACGGTTTATTCGCGTGATGAAATTGCGGCGATCGGTGAGTTTGCGCGGCACTGGAATTTGTTGGTTCACATGGATGGCGCCCGTTTTGCAAATGCGATCGCGACACTCGATTGTGCACCAAAGGAAATTACCTGGCAGGTTGATGTCGGTTTTCTCTGTTTTGGTGGAACGAAAAACGGTGTGGGTGCGGGCGAGCTGATCGTGTTTTTCAAAAAAGAACTGGCTCACGAGTTCGATTACCGCGTCAAACAAGCGGGCCAACTTGCCTCGAAAATGCGCTTTCTCGCCGCGCCGTGGATGGCGTTGCTGACCGACGATGTTTGGTTGCGCAACGCGCGGCAGGCCAACGCCGCGGCGCGGAAACTGGCGGATCGGCTGCGCAATGAGGTCAAGATCGACATCGCCTTTCCCGTAGAATCGAATGCGGTGTTTATTCGCGTGCCCGAAAATCTTGTGCGGGATCTTCGGGCGCGCGGTTGGCATTTTTACAAATTCATCGAGCCCGATGTTTATCGACTGATGTGCGCGTGGTCGGTCACTGACAACGACATCGCTGAGTTTGTCGCGGATTTGCGCGGACTAGCGACCTCTGTATAGAACAAAACTGTGAAGGCGCTTGGCGTTCTGTTTTGCGGGGGCTGGCTGCTAGTGGGCTGTGGAGTGGCGCGCACTTCTTATCATGTCGCGACCGCGCCAGTGACGATTGTCCGTCGGCAATTTGACGGTGCATCGCGGCAAACCCCGTCGGACGTCAATATTCCCGGTCGCCAGATGGCGACGCCGTCTCCCAACCTGCCGCGACAGAAGGTAGCGGACGCTTCCGCTATGCCACGGACACCTGTCGGCCCACGCGCGGCAACGAATCAAAGCGAGTTTCCGGTGGCCAAACCGGTCCCCGGAAAATCGGGATACGTATATAGCCCGTATGATTCCAGCAAATACGTGGATGTGAGCGGCTATACTCCGGGCAGCAAAGTAAAGGATCCGTACACGCAGAAGATATTTATTGTTCCGTAATCTCTTTGAAGCGGTGGCGGCGTTAGGGGTTGTGTTTGTTTCAGAAAGAACGGTACGATGGAGGTGATTTGCCACCACTGAGCACGCGATGTGCTTTTATGGTAATTATAATGAACGTTAGACTCCGTCATTTGCTAATTGGATTCAGCTTCAAACGCCCATTTGCGGCCGCCGGCTTAGTCGGAGCCATCGCGCTGTCACTCGGCGCATTGCCCCGTCAGGCAGATGCTTACGCCCTTGAAGGACCGAAGTGGCCTGCGGGTACTGTTGTAAATTTCCAACTAGAATTGGGGAACGCCAACCGGACATTGCTTGATGGCAATACCTCCTGGAACACCGCTGCGGCGCCGGCGCTCGGCGCGTGGAACCCGGAAATTCAGCGAGCCCAGTTTACCTACGTAAACAATTCGACCGCGCCGGTTCAATCTGGGGATCACGTTAACTCGATCGCTTTTGCGACTACGTTCTTCGGTAATTCCTTCGGTTCGAGCACGCTCGCGGTCACGTACTACATTTATTCAGGATCGACGATGACTGAGGCCGACATCATTTTTAATTCCAATCAGAACTTCGATTCTTATCGCGGACCGCTGCAGTACGGATCGAATGGCTATGCCATTGGAGATATCCGGCGCGTTTTAATCCACGAGCTTGGACATGCCTTGGGGCTGGCTCATCCGGACAGCGCCGGGCAGCACGTCGTTGCGATCATGAATTCCGTGATCAGCAGCCAAGAAACTCTTTCGAACGACGATATTACGGGCAGCCAATCTTTATATGGCGCGCCTGCTGCGCCGACGCCCACACCCACTCCGACGCCGGCCAATCCGAGTCACCTTACAAATATTTCCACGCGAATGCAGGTCGGCATAAATGACGAAGTCTTGATCGGCGGTTTTATCGTCAAGGGATCGCAGTCGCAGCCGAAAAAGGTGATCGTGCGGGCAATTGGACCGTCTTTGGGAGCGGCAGGAGTCCCAGGAGCGATGGCTGATCCCACGCTTGAACTGCACGATTCCACCGGAGCCACGATTGCGACGAACGATAACTGGACGGCCAGCACGCAAGTGAACGAGATCACGGCCAGCGGCCTCGCGCCGAGCGATCCGCACGAATCGGCGATTATCGCAACGCTGTTGCCGGGCAGCTACACCGCCATTATTCGGGGCGTGAATAGCACCACTGGCATCGCATCCGTCGAAGCATACGATATCGATTCCACACCTACGCGTTTGGTAAATATTTCCGCGCGAGGGCAAGTGGGAATTAACGATCAAGTTCTGATCGGCGGATTCGTCGTGAATGGATCGCAGTCGAAGAATTTAATCGTGCGAGCGATTGGACCATCGTTGACCAACGCCGGAATCTCGGGGGCATT
>PMTM01000013.1 GCA_003167365.1 Spartobacteria bacterium
GCCTCGAGCATCGAGCAGTTGCTGTGACGGCTACCGCCGATGTTGTAAACTTCGCCGGCACGCGGCGCGCGAATGAATTCCGCGAACGCTTCGACGAGATCGAAGCTATGGATGTTGTCGCGCACCTGTTTGCCTTTGTATCCGAAAATGCGATAGGGCCGTCCCGTCACCGTGCAGATCATGAGGTAGGAAAGAAACCCGTGCAGCTCGGTGCCGGCGTGCGCCGGACCGGTCAAACATCCGCCGCGAAACGAAACCGTTGGCATTCCAAAATAGCGGCCGTATTCCTGGACGAGAATGTCGGCCGCAGTTTTCGACGCGCCGAAAAGCGAGTGCTTCGTGTAATCGATGCTCATGGTCTCGGAAATCCCGGGCTGGTATTGATGTCCCGGCTCGATTTCCCATCGTTTCTCGAGTTCGCGCAGCGGGAGCCGGTTTGGAGTGTCGCCGTAAACTTTGTTGGTCGAAGTAAACACGAACGGACTCTCCGGTGAATATTGGCGGGCTGCTTCGAGCAGGTTGAGCGTGCCGGTGGCGTTAACGCTGAAATCTGTTTGCGGATCGCGCGCGGCCCAATCGTGCGACGGCTGCGCGGCGGTGTGGACGACTGCTTCAATCTGTCCGCGATACTTCTTGAACAACTCGCGAATTTCAATGGCATCGCGGATGTCGATGTTGTTGTGTTCGTAACCGCGAACATTCCTGACCAAATCATCGCGCGTTTTCTTGGTCGAAGCCTCCGCGCCAAAAAACTGTGCGCGCATATCGTTGTCGATGCCGACAACGCGCGCCCCATCTTTCGCAAATCGCCTGACCGTTTCCGAACCAATCAAGCCTGCCGAGCCTGTGACAATGATTGTGCGTGGCGCGCTCATGCTGTGTCTGCTGTTATCATCAGCAAGCGGCGTGCGCGCGATTTGTCATCGCAAGCGAAGCGAGGGACCTCACAATTGGACCTTGGATGATCCTGGGCCAAGGAAAGCCAACTGCATCTGTGCGGGGGCCCTCATCCGCCTCAGGCGGATTCGGAATGACACCCATTAGCGCACGCCTTCTCATGAATGCGTTGGACCCAATCAGTTTTCGCCCAGAATCCACGTGAGCTTGCCTAAGTCCGGATTGACCCGAGACGCTGGATATTTTAAATCGCCCTTTAGCACCCGCTCGATCAAGTCCGCATGTTTCGCCGCGTTGACCAGAAAACACACATGCCGGGCATGATTGATGAGCGGGAGCGTGAATGTCAGCCGCCAAGTATTGAGTTTCGGGACAAAATTCGCGACCACGCGGCGGATTATTTCTTCGAGCGCGGCTGTTCCCGGGAACAAAGACGCGGTGTGACCGTCGTCGCCAAGACCAAGCAAAATGAGGTCGTGACGGTAAATCTGTTCGCCGCGCTGCGTTGCTAAGAGATCGACACCATCCTGATATTCTTGCGCCGCGATTTGCGGGTCGATTTCGCCGCGCATCTGCATGACCGATTTCTCCGGCACGTTGGCCGGCATAAAGAGCGCTTGGCACGCCATGTGGTAGTTGCTTTGCTCGTCGTCCGGTGGGACGCAGCGCTCGTCACCAAATGTGATCAAGGTTTTTTCCCACGGCAGGTCGCGACCGATCCGCGCCAGCTCCGTGTAAACAGGGCGAGGTGTGTTCCCGCCGGAAAGCGCGATCCGAAACTCATTGCGTTCCGCCAGCGCCTTCCGGGCGAGATCGACAATAAAATTTGCGGCATCGGCCACGAAAGTTTTTGTCCGAAGAATCTCGCGGCTCATGCGCTCAGATCGCGCAGTGCGCCTGGCCGCGCTTCGCGAGATAGCGCTGGTGATATTCTTCGGCGCGCCAGAATTTCGGGGCCGCCTCGATTTGCGTCACCACCGGCCGGAGAAATCGTCCGCTTTTGTCGATCTTATCTTTGGAACTTTCCGCCGCAGCTTTCTGTTCTGGTGAATGATAGAAAATAGCGGAGCGATATTGCGCGCCGACGTCGGGCCCTTGTCGATTCAAGGTTGTCGGATTGTGGTTCGACCAGAAAACGTCGAGAAGCTGCTCGTAACCGATTTGAATCGGATCGAACTCTGCTTCAACAACCTCCGCGTGGCCGGTTTTATCCGTGCACACATCTTCGTAAGTGGGATTTTCTTTCGAACCACCGGCATAGCCAACAGCAGTCGCCGTGACACCCTTCAAGTTCCGGAAAGTCTCTTCCACCCCCCAAAAACAGCCCGCGCCAAACGTCGCTTTCTCTGTGGTCATCACGAATGATTAAGCGGGAAGTTTGCTCGACGCAACCGCTCTAGAGGCAAGCGTGTCGCCTGCTCTCGTAGCAAGCGGCGGACAGCCCGCCACTAACGCCACCAGTCACCGATAATCACCGCTTGGAGCTTGCTTCGCCGGACAGCTTCGGCAACATGCTTGCTCGTCGAATGCACTCCACCACCTTTGAGCAAACTCGCTCTCCGCTCTCCATACGGCTGCTTAACAAATGTGGCGTCTGGCTGGAGAAAGTGGACATCCCCCGAACGCCATTTCTTCCGGCCGACTTGATCGAGATCGCCAAACGGCGTTGCCGACTCCAAGATTTTGGCAGCGGTGATTTTTTTGAGGCGCTCTCTCGTTTGCTCGAATCCTGCCACCGCGACGCGCGACTGAACCTGATCGGCAAGATCGCCCTTCGTTCCGATCTGGTTCGCACACTGTGCAATCGCCTGTTGATGGAACGAGATCGACAACTTTATCCGGAGATCGCGCGCCAGGAAATTCGCGAACCGCTTTTTATCGTCGGCCTGCCGCGCAGCGGAACCACCCTCTTGCATACTTTGATTGCGGCCGATCCCGAGCATCGCGCGCCGCTCACTTGGGAGGTCATGTCGCCGTCGCCGCCGACGAGCGAGAATGAGCGGCAACGAATTCGGCACGCGGAGCGGAGTCTGGCCTCGTTGCAATGGCTGGCGCCCACGTTTCGTCGGGTTCATGCCGTAGGCGCGGAGCTGCCTCAGGAATGCGTGGGATTGATGAGCCCTACGTTCATGAGCGACCAGTTCGACACGATGTACAACGTGCCGTCGTATCGCGCTTGGTTCTTGAAACAGGATTTGTTGCCCGCGTACGAGTATCACCGGCGTTTCTTGCAGCATCTGCAGCAGCGGCAAAGCGCGCGCCGTTGGGTCTTGAAGGCGCCGGTGCACATGTTTGCCCTGCCGAGTTTGTTATCGATCTATCCCGACGCACGTTTCATCCAGGCGCATCGCGAACCGCTACAAGCAATTACTTCGGTCTCGAGTCTCATAGCGATTTTGCGAAGCGTTTTCAGCGATGCCGTGGATCCGCGTCAGATCGCGCGGGATGCGTTGCAGTACTGGTCGGAAACGCTCGCGCTTTTCATGCAGGAGCGCGATCGCCTGCCGCCGGAACGGATTTTCGACCTGGACTATCGCGAGATCCGGCGCGACCCGATCGCCGCGATTCGCAGTGTGTATGAGTATTTTGGCTGGTGCCTCTCGCGCGAAGCGGAACAGCGGATGCGCACTACGCTGGCAAATCAACCGCAGGAACAAAATGGCTTCCATCACTACGAGCCGTCGCAATTCGGTCTGGAAGTGGCCGAAGTTGACGCTCGGTTTTTCGCTTACTGCGAGCGATTCGGTTTATCCGCGCAACATGTCAGTCGAGCAGGCGCAGTGCGATTGGAGAATTCAGTTCATCGTTGATACTACCGCAATGCAAAAAGCCATCGCCACCTTGCTGATTGTGATCGGAAGATGAACAGGTATTTCGATTCCTTCAAAGTTGTGAAGGGGCCTTGAGATTAACCGGCAGGAGACGCGAGGGCGCTGCGGTTCTCTAGCGTTGGACGACTTCTTGCCGATCTTGGGTGTCGCTTTCGGTCAAGATCGACATCTCCTTCACCCACATCAGTTCGCACGCGCCGTTTCCGGAATCAGTGCGGCTGAGCGAACTTCTCCAAGATCCAATCCCCGGGCCGGTTGCTTCAACCAAATCGCCGCTCAGATGTATCAGCGAACCGGCGCGCAACGATTTGCATCGCGACGCGATTGCTGATGTCGCTGGAATGATGTGGACATTCGTACTGTGCGAAATGATTTGATCCTTTGGAATGGGCGGCTGCCGATATTCGTACCAATAGAACCGCCCGCTTTGCGAGATGGTGAGCTGATCGAGCACGCGCTGGTCAGACATCGGACCCCAACCGAGTGCGAGATCGACCGGAACGAGCGCCGCCTGGTTGTCGTAACGATATACTTTCCGGTGCAGCACGCGCGCGTCGATTGAGAAGACGGCGAGCGGCTTTAAGTGAAAGGTTCCCTGCTCAAATGGGGGCGTGTCCGAAGGCAGATTGATTTGCTCGGGGTCTGAAGAAATCAGAACGCCTGCGGGGTAAGTAATCGGACGATGCGCATACCAATAACCGGCGCACACGAGAACGCTTGCCAGGAGTATGCAAAGGGTTTTCACGAATGCGGCTGTCGATCTTGCGATCGTTTGCGAGTGAAGAGCAGGTTTGATGCGCGTTTGCTGAGCGCTAAACAAAACGTGTCATCCCGAGCGAAGCGAGGGACCACACATTCGGAGCTTTGACTACCATTAGATTACGAAGACTGACGGGAGTCTGTGCGAGGTCCTTCGCTTCGCTCGGGATGACAACGCTATGGAAGGTAACAAAGTCGAGCCAAGCGCCGCTACACTTACATCACCATACCGGCATCAACGCAGCCGCCTTCGCCAAGGAATATTACATTACCATGCCGCCATCAACGCACAGCACCTGGCCGGTGATGTAGCTGGCTTCGGCGGAGGCGAGGAACGCAACCGCGCTCGCGATGTCTTCCGGCTGCCCGGTTTTGCCGAGCGGGATTTGTGCTTGAATCGTTTTCTTGATCTCGTCCGACAAGCCGGCTGTCATGTCCGTCGTGATGAACCCCGGCGCGACCGCGTTTACCGTGATGCCGCGGCTGGCTAATTCGCGGGCGAGCGATTTGGTGAGCCCGATCAGCCCGGCCTTGCTCGCCGCGTAATTGGCTTGTCCGGCGTTGCCAATCAAACCGATTACCGACGTAATATTAATGATGCGGCCGCTGCGTTGCTTGATCATCGCGCGGATGATCGACTGCGTGAAGTTGAACGCGCCGCGCAGGTTGGTGTTGATAACTGTGTCCCAATCTTCGATCGACATGCGCATGGCCAGACCGTCGCGCGTCACGCCCGCGTTGTTTATCAGGATGTCAACCTTGCCGAAGTCTTCCAGAATCTGTGCACCGATTTTTTGCACCGCGGCGTGATCCGAAACGTCAACCGCGTAGGCTATCGCAGCATTCCCGCGTGCTGCATTGATTTCGTCGGCAGTCTTTTTTGCATTCGCTTCCGTTCTACTAACCGAGGCAACACGGGCCCCTTCACTGGCTAGCCGGACAGCAATGGCATGCCCAATCCCTCGCCCCGCGCCGGTAACAACGGCGATCTGATTTTCAAATCTCACCGCGTTGATCGTCGAGTTTTGATGCTCAGCTGTCAATGCGCGGCGCGAAAGCAAACTCAACATCCCGCGTTGCCGGTCATGATAAATCGGCCGAAACTCATAATACGTCCGTTAATGCTGAGGACGAGCGCCTCGGCCGCGAGCGTGACTGGAAGGCTATGAGGTGGTCACCCCTTCTGCGATTTTGGTGAAGCCAAATGTTTTCTGCACGGTGTCCGGGTTTCGATGCTCAGCTGTCAATGTGCGGCGCGCGCTGCTAAGAGTATCGCCGACTGTTTTTAGCAACGTATGTGCATCGTAAGGCTTACCAAGAAAATTGGAGACGCCCAAAGCTTGTAACTCTGAAACGCGGTTTGCTTCGCCCTGACCGGTGGAAGCAATGAAGACCATTTCGGGTTTCATTTTCTTGATCGCTCGGATCAACGCGACGCCGTCCACGTAAGGCATCATGATATCAGTCAGAATCGCGTCGATCGAGCCCATCTGCTGCGCGAAGGCGGCCAGCGCCTCACTGCCGTCATTCGCTTCGAGAACACGGTAGTTGTGCTTCTCCAGGATCATCTTGGTGATGCGGAGAATGCCGGCCTCATCGTCGACCACGAGAATTAATTCGCCCTTTCCATTCAATGATTCGAGAGAAGCTGCAGATTTTAAAGAGGATGCTTCACTCACTTGCGCCGGCAGAAAGATCTTAAACGTCGTGCCAGTTCCGATTTCACTGTAAACGGAAATGAAACCGGCATGGCTCTTGATGATTCCGAGCGTGGTAGAAAGTCCGAGACCGGTGCCTTTGCCAACTTCTTTCGTGGTAAAGAAAGGATCGAAAATCTTGTCGATGGTCGCGCGTGACATGCCGGCGCCGGTGTCGGTCACGCGGAACATTACGTGCGGACCTGGTTTCGCACCGGGCGTCATGGAGGCGTAGTGTTCGTCGACGTCGAAATTTTCCGCGCCGATTGTAAGAGAGCCACCATTCGGCATCGCGTCGCGCGCGTTGACCGAGAGATTGAGCAAGACTTGATGTAACTGAGTCGGGTCACACTTGATCGACCAAAGGTCATCCGTGTAACGGCCCAGGATTTCGATTCTCTTCGGAAAAGTGTTTTGCGCGATGTCGATCATTTCCTGAATCAAGTGGCTGGGCTTGATCGGGACACTTTCGCCTTCGATCCCACGCGCGAACGTAAGCACTTGCTTCACGACATTGGCGCCGCGTTTGGCGCTTTCTTCTATAAGCGCAATGCTCGATGCCGCATCTTCTTCGGTAGGATTTTCCCGCAGAATTTCCGCGCAGATTAGAATTGGCGTGAGAATGTTGTTTAGATCGTGCGCGACTCCGCTGGCCAGCGTCCCGATACTTTCGAGGCGTTGGGCCCGCAGCAGATGTGTTTCCAGGTTCTTCTGCTTGGTCACGTCGGTGCAAATAATCAGGACCGAACGCGGAGTGCCGTCTGGATTACGCACGAGAGTCGCCCGTCCCTCGGTAATCAATTCCTTGCCCTCTTTGGTGATTTGTTTGACTTCACCGCGAAATTCATTCGCGGATAACAGAGCCGACATGATTTTCTCGATTTCTTTCGGATCGGTGAAATTTGCATCGCCTGCCTCCCCCATGGCCTCGGCTGCCGTCCAACCGTATAAACG
This sequence comes from Spartobacteria bacterium, assembly GCA_003167365.1. GTDB lineage: Bacteria > Verrucomicrobiota > Verrucomicrobiia > Chthoniobacterales > UBA10450 > Palsa-1382. Next base: position 7,139 of record PMTM01000013.1, read on the forward strand.
TTCCGCACCGTTGTTCCAAAAGACGATACGACGATCTTCGAAATTGCGGATGATGATCGCGTCGTGGGCGCGATTAATGATGTCTGCTTGCTCCCGCAGAGTTTCCTCTGCCCTCTTGCGCTCGGTGATGTCGTTGATCAGCGCCACTTTCGCGCGTCGTCCGAGCCAAGTCAGCTCGTGCGACGTTATTTCCACGTCAATCAGCTTCCTATCTTTCGTGCAATGTCGCCATTGCTTCGAATGGTTCAGGTCGTCATTTTTTTGAGACAGATCATCCATCAGGGCGGGAATATCTTCAGACGGCCGGATGTCTTTAATGGTCATGGCCCGAAATTCGCCTTGCGAATATCCGTAATGTTTGACCGCAGCAGCGTTCACCGCCAGAAACGAAAGTGTCTCCAGGTCATAGACCCACATCGGGCTGGGATTGCTTTCAAATAGTGCTCGATACCGCTCTTCACTTGCCTGCACCAGTTCTTCCGCCTGTTTTCGCTCGGTGATGTCACTTATCGTTACAATGGCCAGGAGTGGTTGGTTGTTCGCGTCGTGAACCAGGGTTCCGCCGTAGTTGAAGATACGCTGCCAGCCGGCCTTGATATTTCTTACGCGCAATTCGAGATCGTGCAGGCTTTCGCCGCGAAGAATGCGAGACAGCGGCCACTCTTCCACAGGGATGGGCGTCCCATCGATAGCCGACAGTTCGAATGTATCGACCAGCTCGGTCAACTTTCGCGCGCTTTCATCGACATTCGCAATCCCGTGGATCTCTAGCGCGGCGCGATTCCAGTGCAATAGTTTGCCATTAAGATCGCAGACGATCACGCCCTCGTTAAGATTCTCGACGACCGTTTGCAGATGAGCTTCACTTGCGCGCAAGGCATCCTCCGCCTGTTTGCGCTCGGTGATGTCGGTGCGGATGGACACGTATTGACGTGGTTTGCCTTGCTCGTTGAGAAATGGAACGATGGTGGCGTCTACCCAGTAAAACGTGCCGTCCTTGGCTTTGTTTTTAATTTCACCCTTCCAAACTTTCCCGTGCGTGATGGTGGTCCAAAGGTCGCGGATGAACTCCTTGGGATGAAAGCTTGAATTGATGATGCGGTGATCCTGACCCAGCAACTCTTCGCGTGAATACTTGGAAATGGCGCAGAATTTGTCGTTGAGGGAGGTGATTTTTCCCTGCGGATCGGTGATGGCTACGATGGCGTGTTCGTCCAGCGCGGCCTTCAAGTCGCCAATTTCTTTGAATGAGGCTTTTAGTTGATCTTCGACTCTCTTGCGCTCGGTGATGTCCAAATACGTTCCGATTACGCCCCTAATCTCTCCCCTGGAATCGCGCAGAGGGACCTTGCTCGTAAGAAGCGTGATGGCGTTCCCTTCGGGGGTCGTCTGGGGTTCTTCGATGAGAAGCTTGGAGCAACCGCTCCCGATGACCTGACGATCATCTTCGCGATACAGTTCCGCCCGATCGCGCCACCCCATCTGGTAATCATCTTTCCCGATGATATCCTTCGGATCGGCAAATCCCGCATCGCGTGCGAATGCCACATTACAGCCCAGGTAAACGAGATTCTCGTCTTTCCAGAATACCCGCACGGGTATCGCGTTGATAATCCCTTCTATGATCTGCTGTGATGCACGCAGCGCCTCTTCCGCTTGCTTGCGTTCGCCCATTCCCGCATTGAGGAAAAACAATCCCAGGGACAACCCCGCCAGGCTGAGAACCAACCCCAGCGGCAAGAGCAAAAACGTAATCTGAGAGGCTGTCTCCGAATATTTCTGCCGTTTAGCCAGCAAGGCATATTCGTCGTCCTCCATCTCCTTGAATATGCGATTACACTCTTCCAAAAGGGCGCGACCAGTCCCGGTCGAAACTCTTTCCTGCGCAGCCGAGAAACCGCTTCGCCGGCGAGCAAGAACCGTTTCGTCTCCCCAATGAATACGTTCGGCAAGCAACGACTGGATCCGATTGCGCCGGCCTCGTTGATTAGGATTGTCCGAGGAGAGTTCGCGGAGCTTGTCGAGATGCTCCTGGACGTCAGTTTCCAACGCACCCCTTTCCGCCAACAAAGTTTCGTCACCGGTAATAATGTAACTGTGCTGGTCGGTTTCCAGTTCCAGCATGCTGACCTCCACCTCCTCGATTTCCGCGAGCACCTCGTGGGTGTGCCCGACGAGGATGACCGTGCGTTGTAATTGCCGGGTAAAATTATAAGAAACCGCGGCCACCGCCACCATTAGTACTATGCCGAGGAGAAATCCGCCGGTCGTGGTCGCATTCAGCGACCACCCAAACGTGGCGCGGCTTCGAGCCAATCCCAGGGTCGTGCTCCCTAACAAGAGGAAACCGGCCGCGGTATGGACGGCCATCCCCGTATAGTTCCATGAGTGAGAACCCGATACTGCTTCGAAGACCTGACCAATCAAAGCCAATGCTCCAATGACCATTACCGCCGCACCGAGCGCCGCGACGAGCGGAAGCTTTAGCGGCCTGCGAATCTGTCGCGATGCTGTGAAAACAGCGCCACCGGTCAAAATAAAACACAGCGCCGCTGTTGGCGCCATCCGCACCAGTTGCGAAGGTGCCGCTTCTCTCCTGCTCAACCAGTGATCAAGTGGAAGGTCCCAACCAAAAAAGTACTCGCTCAGAATCAGAAGGCCGAGGGCAATCACCACCATGGCCAGGGCCGTTGCCAAGAAACGAAACGCCTTCTTCGCTCTTTCTTGCGACAAAAGATTTAGCGCAGCGCCGCAGACCAACATTCCAGCCGCGGTGGTCGGAGCCATCGAAAGCAGGCCGGAAAGGATGCTCTTAAACCCTTGAATCTGGAGTTGCCACCCAGTCAGCACCAAGCTGCCGAGCATGATAACGGCAATGCTTGCAATCTGCGTAAAAAGTCGACTGCGCCGGGCCAAACGGGGTGCTAACGGGATATTCAAGGGGTCTTTAAGGAGAAGCTCGACGGTTTTGGAGCATCACTCGTTCCATCCCTCAGAAACGGAGGGACTAAACTCGAAGCGCGCGAAGGGCTTACCAGCTCAGCCTTCGCCTACGGATTTAACAAAATCGGTCACCGTGTGCGAGTTGCCGCGGGACCCGAACGAAGGTAGTCTGAACGCGTGACGCGGCGGATATTTGCTCTCCTCTTGGCGGCGGCGCTCTGCGTTGGAATGGTCACAATTGGAGCTCCGATCAGCGCACAAGTTGAGCCAGCAAGAGCAGATTGCTGCGCGGGAGTCGTTCAATATCACTCCAAGGCCGGCGATGAGCGCCACGGTTGCCCGACTGATTCGTCCCAACAAAAACAATGCTGCGCCGCGTGCGCGGCCTGCCTGGTCTTTGTTTGTCCAGTTACCGGCGTCCTCTTTTTTCCACCGGCTTCGGGAGAGAGAACGAACGATGTTGGCGCGAAAAATTTGTTTCGTCCAAACCCACCACTAGTGCCGCCGCCGCGCGGTTGCGTTGTTTGAAACGTCCGGCCCGCCGCTCGCATGACGATCGGCAGGGAGAACCAACGCAACATCAAGAAAAGGAACAAATGAAATACCTATTGATCGTTTCCGCTCTCGCAGCACTTCTCGGCACGGCGCAGGCAACCTCGCGCTCAGCCGACTGCTGCAATGGCGGTGGCTGCTGCCATCCAGGCAGCGCCTGCTGTGCTAAATAAGGCACTCTAATTAGTTAAACGGGACCCTCGCCGCGAACCGGCGAGGGTCTTCGTTTTTTGGAAAAGCCGTCGCGCGGCAAAGCGGAAGTTATGCGGATTAAACTCAAAAGCGCGCGAAGCGGTTACAACTTCAGCCAGCGCCTCGCTTTCGCGCTCTTTGTAATAGCGTCGAGGACAAGTTGCTTTTGCAAACGATCTTCGAAAGTCGGCGGGACGGCAGGTGCAATTTCGCCGATGTCCGCTATATAAGTTTCGATGAGCAGTGGACTCCAGGTGAAAGCGATGCGCGCTGGAGGCAGCAGAGAACTCGCGAGATGAAATGTCCAGCTTGCCGAACCGTTTTTTCGGGACCCGTGCCGCAATGTCCAACGTGCAAACTCAGTCTGCTCCGGCTTGACGCGAAGTTTGGTGCGGTGCCGCGTCATACGCGGTATTTAAGCGATCGGAGCGGGCGACTGCCGTTGCGCGAGATCAAAAAATTACGCGCCTTGCTGCGAATCTTTGAAAAGAAATTTCCGCAATCGCTCTTTTCTGTATTCGTCACGAACGGCGTGCCCAGCGGTTCGATTTCCGAGTACGCCTTTTGGCTGGCAAATCGCACGGGGTTTTCTTCCATCGAAGCGGTCGCCGGCGACAATTTCGATCTCCTTCTCGGGATCGATGTCGAAGCGGGAATGGCCGCGCTCATCATCGGCTACGGCCTCGAGAATTATCTGACTGAGGATGATCTGCAGGCAGCGCTTGCAGTCGCGGAAAATGCTTTTCGCGCCGGCGATGTTTCGCGCGGGATTCGCGAATGCGTCGAGTGTGTGATGAACCGAATGCGCGAGATTGCCAGGGCAAGCGAAGCGCACAAACGCGTGGGCGATTTAGTGGCAGCGGGAGCGAACAATCGATGAATACGTTCCACTATCGAATCCGCCGCGGCGCCGTCTGGTTGGTATTGTTATTGTCGATCTCGACTCTGGTTGCGCCGATTGCATTTTCTCAAACGAACGACCAGCCGCGCTCGACTCCGTCGGTCACACCCGACCAATTGGTTGAAACACAATCCAGACCGCCGAAGCCGCTCTCGCCGATGTCGAAACTTGGCGTGGCGGCGGCGGTAATGCTCGTGAGTTTGATCGTGCTCTTGTTTTCGATCCGCGCCTGGCGCGCAGGTAATCTGTTCGACCGCGAATATCGTTTTCCTCCGGTTGCTTCAGTCGCGATTCGCCTGGGCGGAAACAGGTCGGGCGGATGCATGGCGACAATCAGATTTCGCGGTCGCGCGGACACGATCACGGCAATGGATTCAAGACGCGAAGATTCTTAGGAACGCAACTTCAATGGCCAGCGCTTCCTGAATGTTGCGACCCAGATGGTCGCGCAGTTCTTCAAGGACGCGAATCCGGCGAAGGATTTCCGGAATGGTAAAACGCTTCGAAACAACGTCCGTCGCCTTCGTTGCGGCCGGCAAATCGCGACGCGCCACGCCGCTGCCCGTACGCAACACATCCGACCACCAAACAAACAACGTCTCGACGAGCTTGGCGCGTTGTTGCAGGTAGAGACTTTCGTTAAGCGCTTTGTAGTAGTCTTCACGAGCTTCGAGCCACGCGCCGTCAGTGGAATTCCGGTAATGCGCCTCTTCGCGCTTCATGGCTTCGGCGTTTCCGGCTTTGATCTCCTCGCGAATCGAACCAAGCAGCTGCTGCAAACCCTGGGCCAAACGATAAGCCTGCTGAACGCTCCAGGTTTTTTCCTGTGCGGCGTTGCCAAGCAGATCGATGAGTTGAGTTTCGTGCTCGTCGGCTTTCTTATCGTCATCCGCGGCAAGCGGAATCGGAATGCATCGGGAGAGGACGGTGTCGGGCAGAACTTCGGGCATCGCGCTCAACAACAGCAGCAGCGAGTTGTTCGGCGGTTCCTCAAGCGTTTTGAGAAACGCGTTGGCCGCCTGCGGTTGCAAACGATCGGCTTCCGATACGATAACGACTTTGCGGCGGCCATCGGACGATCGCAACTGCAGGGCGTGCGCGAGCGCGCGAACTTGTTCAACCACGATGCGACGCGATTTCGATTCCGGTTCGGCGGTGAAAATTTCGCGCGCACGCGCCGAAAAAACTTCGCTTGGGTCGGTTCCGTTTACGAGGCCGGCAAGCTCGGAAGCAAGAGCGCGTTTGCCGCTCCCTGACGGTCCGGAAATCAAATAGGCGTGGGCAAGCCGGTTTTGCTCGTGCGCGCGGCGCAAGTATTGGAGTGCGTCTGTGCGCGAAAATGCCATCGAGAGATTTTAGATTTTAGATTTGCGATTTGCCATTTGCTTCGAAAGCGCAGGCACGCGCTTGAGGATCGTCTCCCAAATTTGATTGTCGATCTTGTCGGCGCTTTGCGCACCATCAATTAGAACCACGCGCTCGGACTCCCGGCTCGCCAACTCCCGATATGCTTTGCGGACTTCATCGTAAAATTCCGCTGGCTGTTGCTCCATGCGATCAGGACGGCGAGCGCTCTGTTGCATACGCGACTGTGCCGCCGCTGCGTCGACATCTAGCACGAACGTGACGTCGGGACGGCAATCGCCCACGGCAAATGCGTTCAAACGTTCAACCATTGCCGGATCCAATTTTCGCGCTGCACCTTGGTAAGCGGTTGTGGAATCGAAAAAGCGGTCCGAGATCACGCAAATTCCACGCTCCAGCGCCGGTTTGATTACTTCGCGCACAAGCTGACTGCGACTTGCCTCGAAGAGCAGCAATTCCGTTTCCGGCGTCATCCCAAATCCGTGAGGCGCGAATTGAAGGAGTTCGCGAATGCTTTCACCGATCGGTGTGCCGCCTGGTTCCCGCGTGATCAAGTGTGGAATCCCCGCTTGATCGAGGTGAGCCGCCAGCCTTTGCACCTGCGTGGATTTTCCGCAGCCCTCCGATCCTTCAAACGTAATAAAGGGCAGGCGTGGCATCAGTTCGAGTTTGAAACAGAGCGGCGTAGTTGTCGAATCCGGCAACGAGCGCTTAGTATTCAGGCATGAAAAGGTTTTGGCTCGTTAAATCGGAGCCATCCTCTTACTCGTGGGCGGATTTCAGGGCGGACGGCGGAACCAGCTGGACCGGAGTGCGCAATTATGCCGCGCGAAATAATCTGCGCGGGATGGGAAAAGGCGACGAGGTTCTTTTCTATCACAGCGGAGAGGACAAGACTGTTGTCGGCATTGCGCGCGTTACACGACCAGCTTATGCGGATGCGACTGCCTCCGAGGGCGATTGGAGTGCGGTCGATCTTTCTCCAATCAAACCTTTGCGCCAGCCGATTACGCTCCGCCAAATCAAAGAGGATCCGCGATTGAAAGGGATTCAGCTCGTGCGCCAATCGCGTTTATCGGTCATGCCGCTGGCTGGACAAGAGTTTCGTGCGATTGTGCGCATGGGAGACTAATTACCGCGCAACGTCTTTTCACTTGTTCCAGGGCGAAGCGCCGCCAAATTTTCGACAATGACCTCGGTAGCGGCAACGCAGTTTCTTCCAGCTGTCGCGACGGCAAACGTTGCCAGCGATTTTCTCGTGGTCTCAATTCACGACATCGCGCCTTCCAATCGCGAAACTGTGCAGAAGATTATTTCGGAGTTGGCAACCAATGGCGTGCGCGTTTGTTCCCTGCTCGTGGTGCCCGATTATCATCATCAAGGACTGGCCGTCGAAGATGGACAGTTCGTTTCGTGGCTGCGCGATTTGGAATCGCATGGACACGAAATCGTAATCCACGGCTATTTTCACCAAAGACCGCGGGGCCAGAATGAAACTCTGCGAAAACGGCTGATGACCAGATCTTATACAGATGACGAAGGTGAGTTTTACGACCTCGAATACGAAGAGGCGTTGCGAAGAATCACCGCCGCCCGTGACGGATTTCGCAGGAGCGGATTGACACCGCGGGGATTTATCGCACCCGCCTGGTTATTGGGCGCCGACGGGGAACGCGCCGCGCGGGATGCGGAAATGGAGTACACCACGCGGCTGCGAACCGTGCGCGATCTTCGGTCGGGCGAAGACTTCTCGGCCTGGTCGCTGGTTTATAGCGTGCGGAGCGAGTGGCGACGCGGAGTGAGTCTGGCCTGGAATGCCGGGCTGCGTCTTTTGGTAAGGGAGAAACCATTGCTGCGCTTAAGCATTCATCCCCCCGACTATTATTATCCAGCCGTTTGGCGACAGATTGTCGACCTCATCAAAGAATTGGATGAAGTGAGAACGTCCACGACCTATCGAGACTGGATCGCCGAACAGAGAATGGCGACCAACCAAGGGCTTAGATGAGCAAGTGCGATCTCCATATCCATTCTCGCCATAGCGCGCGCTCGGAGGAATGGCTCTTCCGCCGCTTTGATTTCCCCGATAGTTGCTCTGATCCCAAGGAGCTGCATCGGCAACTAATCGAACGCGGGATGGATTACGTCACGATTACCGATCACGATACGATTGATGGTTGCCTCGAAATTCTGGATTTACCTAATACGTTTATCAGTGAGCAAGTTACGACCTCTTTTCCGCAAGATCCGTGCAAGATTCATCTTCTCGTTTGGGGAATCTCTGAGGCGCAGCATGAGGACATTGTGCGACTTCGCGAGAATATCTTTGAGTTACAGCAATACCTTCAGACCGGGCAGATCGCGCACGCCGTTGCGCATCCGCTTTACAGCATCAATGGCAAGCTGGAAGCGTCCCATCTTGAGCGGCTCATTCTGCTCTTTAAACATTTCGAGGGATTAAATGGGCTGCGCGACGCGCTCTTGAGCGAATTAGCTCAGGACCTCCTGGGTTCGCTCACGCGCGAAAAAATAGAAGCCTTCGCTCACCGGCACAGCGTGGCCCCGACGCATCCCGAACCGTGGAAAAAAATCTTTACCGGCGGTTCCGACGACCATGGCGGCAAGTTTCTCGCCTCTGCCTACACGGAGACTCCCGACGCAAACTCCGCGCGGGCGTTTCTCGCTCACTTGCGAGCAGGCGATTGCGTTCTTCACGGCAGCGGCGGAACTCCCCTCGCCCTCTCGCACGGTTTTTACAACACGGTCTCCTGTTTCATCCAGGACAGATTTCACGAGAAGCTCGGGCCGAGCGCCGCACTGCTCGAGCAAATGTTCTCGCGTTTCATGGAAGGACGCGACCCCACGAAGTTCACGCTGAAGGAGAAAGCGAGTTTCATCGCCCAAGGCGTGCTCTCAGGAAAAATTTTCGAGCTGGCCAAACCGGCGAACATGTCGCTTTGGAAAGAGCTTTCCGACTACTTCGCAAAACCGGAAGTGAAGGCAAAGCTTGCCGACGCGGTCAACGCTGTCACCGAACCGGAGCGCCGGACGTTCCTCATGGCGAACATGGTCGCCGAACAACTGGCCTTTCGATTCTTCCAGAAATTTGTTCAGCAGGTCACGAGCGGAAATTTCGTGGAAGGGATGCAGGCGCTCAGCGCGATCGCGCCGATCCTCGTAATCCTCGCGCCTTACATTTACGCGTTCCATAGCCAGGCGCCCTCACGCAAATGGCTCAGACAAATTTTCCGGGAGCTGACGGGTGAAATTCCCGGCGCGCTTCAAAATCACAAGCGCGCTTGGTTCACCGACACGCTCGAAGACGTCAACGGAGTCGCCACGACCATTCGCAAAATGACGGCGGCGGGAGCGGCAGCGGGAAAAGAATTGATCGTCGTGACTTCGCGAAAAGAGCTCGAGATCGACGATATCCCAATCAAGAATTTCCCACCCATCGGCGAGTTTGAATTGCCGGAATACGAACTTCAGAAGCTCAGCTTCCCGCCGATTCTCCAGATGCTCGATTACATCCAGCGCGAGAAATTTACCGAGATTATCATTAGCACGCCCGGCCCGATTGGCCTGACTGGCTTGCTTGCCGCCAAAATGCTCAACCTGCAAACCAGCGGCATCTATCACACCGATTTCCCACAGTACATCCGCATCCTGACCGACGACAGTTTTTGGGAAAGCGTGGCCTGGAGCTACATGCACTGGTTTTTCGGTCAGCTCGACACCGTTTTCGTAAACTCCGAGGAGTATCGCCAGAGTTGGATCAAGCGCGGTTTCGATCCGCAGAAATTAAGAATTTTTCCGCGCGGCCTTGATCACCAACTCTTTAATCCGGAACGGCACGACCCTACTTTCGGCGATAAATACGGAGCGATCAAAAATGGCCAGATCCGGTTGCTCTATGTCGGCCGCGTTTCCAAAGAAAAAGATCTCGATGTCCTAGCGCAAGCCTACCAACGACTGCGTGATGAGGGATTACCGATTCAATTGTTCGTCGTTGGGCACGGCCCTTATTCAGAAGCGCTGGCCGCGACGATGCCTGACGCCATCTTTACCGGTTATCTTAAAGGCAAAGAATTGGCCGAAGCCTACGCTTCCGCCGACATTTTTGTTTTTCCCAGTACGACCGATACCTTCGGCAACGTCATAATCGAAGCGCAAGCCTGCGGCGTTCCCGTCATTGTTTCGGATTCGGGCGGACCCAAAGAACTGGTGGAAGATAAAGCGACCGGATTGATCACGAAGTCCCGTGATGTCGATGATTTCACCCGCGCCATTCGCGCCTTAGCGGTCGATCCTGCATTGCGCAAACGAATGGGTGATCATGCGCGGCAAAGCGTGGTTGATCGCAGTTGGCCCAATGCCTTCCGCAAGTTCTGGTCGATAACCGACGGCTAACGGCAAGTCAGCTCTGTATCGGTGGCGGAGTTGGAGGAATCAGCGATTGCGTGGCCTCGGCTAGCGGCGGCGGCGCGATCACATTTGCCCAAACATCGTACTGCGTTCCGAATTGCCGAAAAAATAAGAGACCGAAGGCGCGGAGCCAAACAAACGCCGGCAGCAAGATCACCGTTCCAACGTAGGGAAGCGCCGCTAGGCAGCAGGTCGCGCAGGTCACGATCGTTGAGACCACGACCAGCGCGATAATCAACACCGCGACAAACAAAGCGACCAGCACGAAGGAGCCGAGATTGCGGCTGATCAGCCGGAGAACTTCTTGAAAAGCTTCCAGAGATCGGCACCGGCGAATGTACATGACGGGGATCATGAAATAACTGACCAGGCCAATGATGATGGCGGCAGCGAGCCAAAGGAGAAAAAGCAGCACCAGGACAATTGCATAGGGAACTGCGTCGGCGCCGTGGGGCGAATAGTTCCCCCAATTCAACGCGGCAAATATACTGAGCAGCACGATTGCGAAAAACGCGAGACTTCCAAATCCGACAACTAACAAGAACAAAAAATAGCTGTTTCCCTCCTTGCGATATTCATGCCAGGGCTGCGCGATCGCCCCGCGATTATGAACAATGCAGTCGGTGAAAATAAAGCTGCCGCGCGCTTTCAACCACCAGAGAACCACGATCAGCGCCAGAACCGCAACCACACCAACACCGATCACAATCATCAACCACGGCTCGATCTGCGACACATCCGGAAAGGGATTGATTGGTCTTATCGGATGGAATCTGCCAAGAGAGCGCGGCGACGAAAAGCCAAAGCCCGAGCCGCTGAAATGGCCGGCGAGAAATGCAGCAAAACCGATAACGCACCACTTGCCCAGATCGAACGGCTGAAAAAGAATCTTCTTCATCAGCTCGAACGCTTCGCCGAAAGGTTTGAATATCTCGATCTTGGGCTCGATCCCGTCCATTCCGCGATTTCAACCTGTTTGGTTCCAGGAATCAAGCGCGCACGCTAGATTTCGTGTAAGGTTTGCACGCCGACATAAGGAAGTGCGCGGACGAGCGCGCCATTGTTAGTTGTCGACCTCGGATGAAAAGAGAAATCACTTTGGAACACGGCCAGCGTAGCGCTGGAGCGCGAAAAGTGTCGGTGAGCGCTCAAAATGGGAAGCGCCGTTATCCGATTGGCGCAGAGTTAATTCATCCAAACAAGACGCACTTTCGGCTTTGGGCGCCGAAGGCGAAACATGTCGATCTTGTCCTCGAATCAACTTCGGACAAAAACGCGAAGCGCAGCTTTCATCCGCTCGAATCCGAAAAGGGCGGTTATTTTTTCGGCCTCGCGAACGTCGGCGCGGGAACGCTTTATCGATTTCGAATAAACGACGCGAAAGATTTTCATCCCGATCCGGCGTCGCGCTTTCAACCGGATGGCCCGCATGGTTCGTCGCAAATTGTCGATCCAACGACGTTCAAATGGACGGACGCGGATTGGCCCGGGGTGAAATTAAAAGGCCAGATCATTTATGAGATGCACATCGGCACGTTTACGCCCGAAGGAACTTGGCGGGCCGCCGCGGACCAATTGCCGGAATTAGCGCGCATCGGCGTCACCGTCATAGAGGTCATGCCGATCGCGGATTTCCCCGGAAACTTCGGATGGGGTTACGACGGCGTCGATCTTTTCGCGCCGACGCGTTTGTACGGAACTCCGGATGATCTGCGCTACTTCGTCAACCATGCGCATTCGCTCGGCTTGGCTGTAATTCTCGACGTCGTTTACAACCACTTTGGCCCCGACGGAAATTATCTCGGCGTCTTCTCCGATCATTATCGCCGGCGCGGGAATGCGAACGATTGGGGCGATTCCATCAATTTCGACGGACCGAACTCGGAGCCGGTTCGCGAGTTTTTCATCACCAACGGGCGCTATTGGATCGAAGAGTTTCACTTCGACGGTTTTCGCTTCGACGCAACAGAAAGCATCTTCGACAAATCGGATGAGCACATCATCGGCGCCATCGGCCGAGCTGCCCGCCGTGCCGCAGGTGAGCGTTCCATCATTTTGGTGGCGGAGAATGAACGGCAGGAAGTGAAATTGATTCGGCCGCGCAGCGAAGGCGGCGACGATCTCGACGGTGTCTGGAACGACGATCTTCATCACAGCATGTTTGTCGCGCTCACCGGCCGTCGCGAAGCGTATTACACGGACTATCTCGGCGCACCGCAGGAATTCATTTCGGCTGCGAAGTACGGTTATCTTTTTCAAGGACAACCGTATTCCTGGCAGGAAGCGCCTCGCGGCACACACGCTCTGGGAGCGCCGCCGGAAGCCTTCATCGCATTTCTTGAAAACCACGATCAAATTTCGAACACGCTCGCCGGCCAGCGAGTGCGGTTCGGCACTTCTCCCGGCCGATATCGCGCCATGACCGCGCTACTGCTGCTCGGCCCCTGGACGCCGCTGCTTTTTCAAGGCCAGGAATTTGGAACATCAAGACCGTTCCTTTATTTCAGCGACATCGGAGACGACAATCTTCGGGAAGCGATTCGCAAAGGACGATTCGAATTTCTCTCGCAGTTTCCGTCACTCGCGAGCACGGAAACGCAAGAACAACTGCCGATACCCTCCGACCCAAATAGCGTGACTCGTTGCAAGTTGGATTTCTCGGAACGGAAAAAGAACAAACAACTCTACGATTTCCATATCGATCTTATTAAGCTACGGCGCGAAGATTCGCGCTTCCGGGAACAAACGACCGGCGGGGTGGATGGAGCTGTCCTCGGACCGAAAAGTTTCGTGCTCCGTTATTTCGCGGAGGGAAATGGCGATCGTTTGCTGCTGGTGAATCTCGGCAACACTCAGTTGCTCGATCCCATGCCCGAGCCGCTTCTTGCGCCGCCGCTCGGTTTCGAATGGACGACTCTATGGTCGAGTGATTCCGAGCGTTACGGCGGACCGGGAACAACTCCCGTCGCAACGCAGGACAATTGGACGTTGCCTGGCGAAGCCGCGATTGCATTGAAACTTATTCCCGAGACAACTCCGCGGCGCAAACCGAGGAAGCGCGGTTAGAAATTCGTTTGGCGCGCGCACGCTCTCATGAATAAACGAGGCGAGATTAGTGGGTCGATTACGCGAGCGATGCCCTGGGACAACGCGCAAATGTCGCGCGAACTCTTGCTCAACCGTGAGTGGCTCGTCACAAATGGTCTCGGCGGTTATGCCTCCGGCACAGTCTCCGGCGCAATCACACGGCGTTATCATGGACTGCTGATCGCGGCATTGCCCGCGCCACTTGGACGCATGGTGATGTGGAGTCATGTCTCCGAATTTCTCAGATTCGACGATGACGATGTCGTTTCACTCGGCGGCGAGGAACGCGCCGGCGGAAAGCTCGATCTTCAGGGCGCCGATTTCTTGCGAGAATTTCGACTCGAAGATGGTCTGCCCATCTGGACTTATCACGTGCGCGATCTCGTGCTCGAGAAGCGTGTCTTGCTTCCGCACCTGCAGAACACGGTTCATGTGAGTTACCGCATCCTCGAAGGCACGGATCGGCCGCGCCTGGAATTGCGCCCCGCGTTTCATTTTCGACATCACGAAACTCCGGTCAACGAAGGTCCCACGGCTCCATATAAATTAGCGGCCGTCGAGGGCCGATATGAAATTACGTCTGCGCGTAGCCGGCTGCCTCCGTTGCGGATGAAACTTTACGACTGCGTATCGGCCTTCACTATCGCTTCCGCGAACATCCATCAGGTCATCTACCGAACCGAGCAGAGTCGCGGTTATGCTCACGAGGGCAATTTGTGGAGTCCGGGTTACTTCCATGTCGATCTTCGCGAACACGATCGCGCGACGCTGGTCGGCTCGACCGAGAAATGGGAGATCATCGAAGTCCTCGCGCCGGAGGCTGCGCTTGCTTTGGAACGCGAGCGGCGTGCACGTCTATTGCAGAACGCGATTCCTGAGGCGCGCACCGGAGTTGCAGCAGAATTGGTTTTTGCGGCGGACCAGTTTGTCATTACCCCTAGCGGCCGATTCGAAGAAGCGGCGCGCGCGCACGCGGCTGGCGATGAAGTTCGCACCGTCATCGCGGGATACCATTGGTTCACCGATTGGGGACGCGACACCATGATCAGCCTCGAAGGCCTTGCGCTTGTTACCGGCCGTTCCCTTGAGGCCGGATATATCCTGAGAACCTTCGCGGATTATGTGCGTGACGGGTTGATCCCGAACATGTTTCCGGACCGCGCGAGCGGCGGGCTCTATAACACGGCGGATGCGACGCTCTGGTTCTTCCATGCCCTTGGCCGTTATCTGGAACGCACGGACGATTGGACGACGCTGAAACTTTTGCTGCCGACTTTGATCGACATCGTTGAGCATCATTTGCGCGGAACGAAGTTCAATATTCATGTCGATCCTGACGATGGACTGCTCGTGCAAGGAGAGGATCGCTACCAACTCACGTGGATGGACGCGAAGATGGGCGACTGGGTTGTCACGCCGCGCCGTGGAAAGGCCGTAGAGATCAACGCGCTTTGGTTTAACGCGCTCCGCTTGCTCGCGTATTGGCTACGCGAAATGGACGACAAAGCAGCGAACCGTTATGACGAGTTCGCCGCGCGCACACGCGAGTCATTCAACAATCGCTTCTGGTTCGCGGACGGCGGTTATCTTTACGATGTCGTCGATTGCAACGGCGAAAAGGGAACACAGGATGTTTCCTGCCGGCCGAATCAGATCTTTGCCATCTCGCTCGATTATCCGGTTCTCAATCCGGAACGGTGGGCTTCCGTTATCGATCTTATGCAAAACAAATTGCTCACCCCGGTCGGACTCCGTTCGCTTTCACCAGACGACCCAGACTACAGACCGATTTATTCCGGCGATCTTCGCTCGCGCGACGGCGCTTATCATCAGGGCACGGTCTGGGCCTGGTTGATCGGTCCGTTCATCGACGCGTGGTTAAAAGTTCATCCAGGCGACAAAACGGGCGCGCGAAAATTTCTCGAACACTTTCCGGCGCACATGAACGACAACGGCGTAGGAACAATCAGCGAAGTATTCGATGCCAGCGAACCGCATCACGCCGGCGGTTGCATCGCCCAAGCCTGGAGCGTGGCGGAAGTGCTGCGCTGCTGGGTGAAAACAATGTAACGGCGCTCGCCGCGGCGAGCGCATTGGCAAAAGCTTGCGGCTGAGGACAGCCGCCTCTATACCGCAAGCGTGGTAGGCAAATCTCGTGGTTATTTCGATTAATAATGGATGCCCGAGATCGCCGGAGAGCTCGAACAGAAAGCCGACGTAGCTCGCTGCTCTTAACTGTCTAATTTGCGCAATTCGATTCTACAGCGCATTACTTCCATTCAATGAAGTGTCTGTTCACCGCGCTGATTGTTTTTTCGATCTCGAGCCTCGCTTTCGCGGAAAAGAAAAACACACCAACTCCGCCGCAGATAAAGAAGGCATTGCCAGTTTCAACCCCCACGCCGGTGCCAAAGATTCCGGTGGCATTTCCGAACTACGACGAAGAGACGAGCACGCGGCTTCAAATTTTTCTCGATAACAACGATTTCGGGCCGGGAAAGATCGACGGAGAGATGGGCGAATTTTTCGGCAAGGCACTACTGCATTACAAGCGCTCACACAAAATGCCGGAGACGGGCGCGGTCGATTCGTGGCTGTTCGATCAAGTTCCGCAAACTTTTACGACCTACACGATCAAGCTCGATAACCTTAAGTTTATCGGCGAGACGCCGACCAAGCCGTCCGAGCAGGCGAAGTTGACATATCTGCCTTACGGTTCGCTGCTTGAGTTCGTCGCAGAGCGGTTTCATTCGAGCGAGGCTTATATCAAGAAGCTGAACCCTGGCAAAAACTGGGAGGCTCTTAGGCCAGGCGTGACGCTAAAGGTTCCCAACGTTCTGCCATTTGAGATTGAGAAACTGGGTGAAGCATTCATCCCGGCGAACCCGGCATTTGTGAATCGAAAGGTTTTCATCGACACGAAGGAACGCTTTCTAGAAATCCACGATGGCGCGCAGCTCGTAGCCGAATTCCCAATCACACCGGGATCGACGACGCTGCCTGCGCCAAAGGGCACGTGGAAGATTCTCGGGGTCGCGACGATGCCCTGGTTCCGGCACGACGAAGGGGTACTGAACTATGGCGTCCGCACCGAGGATTTCTTTAACCTGCCGCCCGGGCCGAACAATCCAGTCGGCATCCTTTGGATGGGATTAAACAAACCGGGCATCGGCATCCACGGCACAAATTTTCCCGAAACGATTGGCCGCGCCGGGAGCCACGGTTGCATTCGAACGGCGAACTGGGACGCCGCGCGCGTTAAAGACCTCGTGAGCGTCGGGAACGTTGTCGAGATCTATTGATCGCTTCTCTTGCGGTCATCCCGAATCCGCCTGAGGCGGATGAGGGACCTCACCATCGAACCTTGGCATATTCGCCGCGGCGAATGCGTCCTCCACAACCCTGTGCGAGGTCCCTCGCTCCGCTCGAGATGACAGAACAAGCGCCACCTAATCTCTTGCTCCTAGTGCAATCGAGCCATATTTTATAAACACGGAAGATGCCGATGAAATCCAATAGCGGGATCAGTCTGAATAACACGGCGGTTGCGGCGTTGCCGAAACATTTGTTGCAGTTTGCGGTGGACCAGCGCTATGACGATTACACACCGGTCGATCACGCGGTCTGGCGCTTCATCATGCGCCAAAACACTTTCTTCCTGAAGGAGTACGCGCACAAAGTTTATTTCCAGGGTTTGCTCGACACCGGCATTTCGTTCGAGCGCATCCCGCGCATTCAGGAAATGAACGACATCCTGGCCAAGATCGGCTGGGGCGCAGTGGCAGTGGACGGATTTATTCCGCCGGCGGCGTTCATGGAATTTCAAGCTTACAAGGTGCTGGTGATCGCGTGCGACATGCGCCAGATCCATCATATCGAATACACGCCCGCGCCGGACATCGTGCACGAAGCGGCCGGTCACGCGCCGATCATTGTCGACCGTGAGTATTCGGATTACCTGCAGCGTTTCGGCGAAGTCGGCGCGAAAGCGATGTCGTCGAAGAAAGATTTCGAGCTCTATCAGGCGATCCGACACTTATCGATCTTGAAGGAACAGCCGGACAGCGATCCGAAAGAAATCGAAGAAGCGACCAAGCTGGTCGAAGATCGGCAAAAGAACTTGGGCGAACCATCGGAAATGGGGCTGCTCTCTCGACTGCATTGGTGGACGGTCGAGTACGGGCTCATCGGCGCGGTCGAGAGCGCGAAGATTTACGGAGCCGGATTACTTTCATCGATCGGCGAGTCGGTCAGTTGTCTTGAAGCGGGGGTAAAGAAAATCCCCTACTCCATCGAGGCCGCGAATACGCCGTTCGATATCACCACGAAACAGCCGCAGCTTTTTGTCACGCGCGATTTCAAACAACTCGCCGATGTGCTCGAGGAATTCGCAAGCAAAATGGCATTCATGGTTGGCGGACTTGAAGGCATTAATAAAGGGATCGAATGCAACAACACTGCGACATGCGAGTACTCGTCGGGTCTGCAGGTAAGCGGAACGCTTACGGAAGTGATCGCACAGGGGAAGGCGCCGATCTATTTGCGAACGACGGGGCCGTCCGCACTCGCCTGCGCGAACAGAGAATTATCCGGCCATGGGCGCGATTATCATAAGGAAGGTTTCGGTTCGCCGATCGGCGAGTGGAAACAAACATCGACATCTCCCGATTCGTTGACTGAAGACGAACTGCGCAAATTAGGAGTTATCGAAGGGAAGAAAGCCAAACTCGAATTTGTCAGCGGCGTAACAGTCGCGGGACAAATCGATAAGATTACGAGACGCGATGGCAAGCTGGTTCTGATTAGCTTCTCTGATTGCACGGCAAATTACGGCGACCGAATTCTCTTTGAGCCGGCGTGGGGAACGTACGACATGGCGGTCGGCGCGCGCGTTACCTCCGTCTTCAACGGCGCGGCGGACAAGGATGCTTACAACCAGGTCGCGCTTATTCCGAAAGAACGCACGATCAAAGTTCCATCCGACGCAAAGCGCAAACGACTAGAGAACCTGTACGCGCAGGTGCGCAAGATTCGCGAGAGCAAGACCGGTTACGAGCGGCTGGGCGAGATTTGGGAAACCCAGCAGGCGGAACACTCTGATGATTGGCTGCTGTCGATGGAGATTTTCGAAATCCTCGACGAGATCGAACAGCAACCGGACCTAAGACGCAAGATCGACAAGTTCCTCAACGAGAAACGCGCGAGCGACAAAGACAAATCAGTATTAATCGAGTGGGGCTTCCGGCTGGTGAAATATCACAGGCAAGGCGTCCAGGCCGCGCCCGCCCATGCGGAATGACGCGCTGTCATTGCGCCGACAAAGCTGCTCAAACACTTTCGTCTCTAAAGTGACGCTTGCCCTTCATCGCTTTCGCATACTCGTCTTTGCTTAAGATATTTTCGTCGAGCTGCATGTCGGCGCGGCAAAAAGATTTGAACCACGTTTCGATTCGTTCCTTACTCGGCATCACCTCGTCGGTCAGATAGTTCACGTCGAGATTGATGCAGATTGCCCCTACGATTCCAAACTCCTTACGAATAATCGGAATCGTTGTGCATTTGAATTTTCGGGCGCCGATCGTCAGTTCGTAGTTCAGCTTATCTTCATGGAGAAGTTGTCGCTTCTTGAGATCGATCAACAGATTGGTAGTTCCGTCGCGCAAATGTCTTCCGGTAACATCGTTTTCAAGGCTAATGAGCGAATGGGCGGGATCGGCAAGGTTGTGGAGCAATATTTCCATCCCTGTGTTTGGAAATGATTTGCCGATCAGGCGAACGACCCGCGCATAATTTTCCAAATACTCGTTGGTGTCGTCGGCGATCTTCTTTCCGTCGTATCTCTCGAACAGTTGCGCGTAAACTCTCTGTTCGACCGGTTCAAGCTGACTACGCACACTGTTTTGCTCGCCGATAAAAATCAATTGCCGCGCCGCGGTGTGATCGCTGTTCTTCAGGAAATAATGCATTCCGAGCCGGAAATCTTTGAGACTAAACTCAGGGATATTGTCCCGATTGATTGTAAACGGATAGAAATCGTATTCCTCGAGATTCCTGCCGAACTTTCGGCGCTCCTTGTATTTTCCCCAAAGAAAACCTGCGGCCAGCAGGACAAGCGACGCAATGATTGAGGCGATCACATTCACCGTAATATCGCTTTCAAGACCTTTGATCATACACGTCTCCTCGGCGGCGAGGCATCGATGAAAAGCTTTTTCGCCTAGGAAACTAAACAGCTTATAAGTCGCCGCTCAAATTTCCGAGCGTGATATTTTCCAGCATAACGTCCGCCGGCCGCGAAAGCGCGTAAGCCACAGCGCCCGCAACTTCCTCTGCCGAGATCATCCTATCGCGTGGCCAATTACCATCGACATTGTTCCAGATATCGGTGTCGGTCGCTGCCGGATAAATATTGATGACGCGAATCCTGTGATCGCGCAGCTCCTCGCGAATGGATTGCGATAAGCCTTCGAGCGCGAATTTGCTCATGCAATAACTGCTCCAATTGGGGAAGCCGGTCTTGGCGGCAACGGAGAGAATGTTAACGATGCTTGAACCGGGCGGCATCTGCGGAGCGAAGTGTTGCATCAACATGAACGGCGCAGTGATGTTCACCCCCAAGGTTTGCTCCCATTCGATCATGGTAATTTCCTCAAACGGTTTCACGACGGCAATACCGGCGTTGTTTACCAGAAGATCGAGAGGATCGCTTCCGACTTGAGCGATCAGGTTGGAAACGCCCGATGTCACCGCGAGATCGTGGATGAGCGGAATGACGCGCGCGCAACGCGATTCAACCGATTTGCGAGTTTGCGCAAGCGCGACGGTGTCGCGCCCGTGCAACATCAGAGTGACGTCGGGTGCGGCCAGCTCTTCCGCGATGGCGCGGCCGATTCCGCGACTGGCGCCGGTGATGAGGTAACGTTTCATAACAACAAATGGAGGGACAGGCTCCGTCCTGTCCAATCTAGAGGACGCGACGGAGCGCGTCCCTCCAAAACTTTCAGCGCCGCTACAAAGTTCGTCGCAGCGTAAAACGATTGTTTGCCGTTTCCCAAAGTCGCAAGCGAACGAGTCGCGTGTTCAAGCGACTGTCGATCTTGGGCCAAAGGACTCGCACGATGTTCTCTCCCGTGGACGTCATGTCTCGAAAATCATCGGTCTCCAGATCAAGATGCCGATCTTGCCAGGGCGCGAGAGACTCTCGGATCGCGGCTTGCAGCGCGGCAAAATCGTAAAGTGTTCCGCTTTTCCTGTCGTATTCGCCGCCAATAGTTGTCTCTGTGAGATAGCGATGTCCGTGTCCGCTCGGATTATTGCATTTCCCGAACAACGCGGCGTTTTTTGTCTTTGATAAACCGGCGGCATGCAAACGATGAGCGGCGTAAAACGGCATCCGCATCCCAAGAAAGACGTTTTCTTCATCTGAAATCTCGGCGAAGAAATCGTCGCGCTCGTGCAAGCGCAGGCGATGAAGCGGCACGAACGCGTTGACCCGTTCGTAAATATATCCGGCCACGCTCTCGGTGGTCATCGGACGATTCTTCAGTTCGGGGACGTCCTTATTTAGATAACGATGATCCAGCTCGGCCCGCAGCGAGCGAATACATTTGTCTATCTTATCGTGACGAACCAGCGGCGTTTCGCCTAGTTTCGTTTCGCTTCGAAAAGTGAGACGGACCCGATAATTGTGGCCGTGAATCGACGACGCTTCACCGAAGAGCCGTCGGTTCATGGCTCGGCCCAAGTGCGGCGACATCGTCTGGCGGGCGGCGGAAAACTCGAACCAATAGTTTCCTTCACACGCGCCGTCGGAATAAAACGTTGCGCTGCGTTCGGGGGATTCGATCAAATGACAAGCGGTGAGCTTGGTATCCACGTCGGAGAAAAGCGGCGCAAGATCGAGGTAGAGTTGTCGAGCGACATTCTCAGCCGTGGGCGGCAACTTTCTAAACTTCGGATTATCCGCGTTCAGAAACTTGTGATCGAACCCTGCGCCCAGAACCTTGCCGGCGCGTTCCTTGATCTCGCTGATGTTGATCAGCATTCCGGTGGTCGGATCAACCGGCCCGGTGAAAACAAAATGCGCGACGTAGTTGCGGCCGCTCCCGTAAACCGCTTTCGTTTCCGGCCCGAACGTGATCAGGTTCTGGTTGTCCGTCCAGCGTGGAATGAACAAGCGCCGCGATGCCGAGAATTCCAAGCGCTTGCTGACCGTCAGGAACATGACGGCGGTTATTCCTTGAGGAGGGAGAAGAATTCCGATCGGGTGCGCGCGTCTTCCTTAAACGAGCCAAGCAAGCAGGAAGTCGTCATGCTCGAATTCTGCTTTTCGACTCCGCGCATCATCATGCAAAGGTGCTTTGCCTCCACCACCACCCCGACGCCTGCAGGATGCAACGTCTTCATTAATGCATCAGCAATTTGCATTGTAAGGTTTTCCTGGATTTGCAGACGCCGGGCAAAGACGTCGACCAGTCGCGCCACCTTGGAAAGGCCAATGACTTTTCCTTGCGGAATATAAGCCACGTGAGCCCGGCCGATAAAAGGCAGCAGGTGATGTTCGCACATGGAGTAGAGCTCGATGTCTTTTACCAGGATAATTTCACTCGTATCCGATTCGAAAATCGCCCCGTTCACAACGTCATCCAGGCTCTGACGATAGCCGTTGGTCAGAAACTCGAAGGCACGAGCCGCGCGCGATGGCGTCTTTAACAAACCTTCGCGCTGGGGATCTTCGCCAATGGCTTGGAGCAATTCGAGATATGACTGCTCCATGCTGGCGAGCTTCGCCGCTCCGCAACGAGGCAGGTTTCGAATGCGGCGCTCGGCTGCTTCCAGCTCAGTCTCGTGGTTCTGCACAATGACGTGGCGGCTAATCGAGCCAGCTCAGCGGGTATTTATCGTCGTCGAGCTTAAGCGCTTCTTCGGTGAGCTCGAGGGTGTGTTGGGTGTCGAACATGACGGCGAGCTCCTCGGTGCGGGTCGCGTTCTTGCTCGCCATGATCGTGCCGGGATGCGGTCCATGCGGAATTCCGCGCGGATGCAAGGTGATCGAGGCCGGTTCAATCCCGCGGCGCGATCCAAAATTTCCGCGCACGTAAAATAAAACTTCGTCGGCTTCGACGTTGTCATGCACCCACGGAATTTTCACGGCCTCGGGGTGGGTATCCAAAAAACGCGGCGCGAATGTGCAAACCACGTAGCCGCGGATTTCAAATGTTTGATGGATCGGCGGCGGCTGATGCACCGTGCCGGTGATCGGTTCGAAGTCCTGG
Source organism: Spartobacteria bacterium (assembly GCA_003167365.1). Classification (GTDB taxonomy): domain Bacteria; phylum Verrucomicrobiota; class Verrucomicrobiia; order Chthoniobacterales; family UBA10450; genus Palsa-1382. The sequence continues at coordinate 29,879 of PMTM01000013.1, forward strand.
GCATTGAACGTGAACGGATACAAATAACCATCCCAGCCCAGCACATCGAACGGATGATGCGCCAACGTCACGCGAGTGAAGCGCGAGCCGTCTTTCACCAGAACATCGACATCCTCCTCTTGGTCGATGGTGATGATCTCGGTCGGCCCGTGAAAATCGCGCTCGGAATACGGCGCGCCCATTTTGATCTGACCGTCGTGATTAAGATAGCGCGCAGGAATTCGGACCGGCCCGACTGATTCGAGAATCAGATAATCTTCTTCCTCAACTTTATCGGGCACGAGCCGATACGTGATGCCGCGTGGGATGACAATATAATCTTCCGCGCGATAAGGCAGTTTGCCAAAGAGAGTCTCGACAACGCCTCCGCCTTTAAAGACGAAGATAATCTCGTCCGCGCCTCCGTTTTTATAATACTCGAATTTGTCGTAGGTCTTCGCCGGCCGCGCCCGATACGCGATCATGTCCTCGTTGAACAGCATCGGGATACGGCTGGTGTAGAGATCGCCGCGGCGCGGAATATCCGCCGTCTTTAGGTGGTGATGTCGCAATGGACTGTCCGTAACTTTTTTCGGCGACCAATGTTTGATCAGCTCGACATTGCGCACCCGCGTGGGCGGTCGCAGATGGTACATGATCGAATAGGTCTCATCGAACCCTTGCGTAGTGATAACGTGTTCGTAAGCGATGCCTTCGTTCTTGTAAGTCGGCGCCGCGCCGTTGCGGTGAAACCAGATGTGATGTTTCCGCGGGATCTGTCCGAGTCTTTGATATTGCGGCATCGATCCTACCCTCCTGTTACAAATTGCCTCGCGCGTCCTGCTCTTTCTCCAGCGCTTCAAACAGCGCCTTGAAATTACCCTTGCCAAAACTCTTCGCTCCCTTGCGTTGAATAATTTCAAAAAAGAGGGTCGGCCGATCCTCCACCGGTTTGGTAAAGATTTGAAGCAGATAACCTTCGTTGTCGCGATCGACCAGAATTCCTAACCGCTTTAACGGCTCCAGATCTTCATCAATGTGACCCACGCGATCCGGCAGCGTGTCGTAATAACTTGTTGGGATATTCAAGAACTCGATCCCGCGTTTCTGCAGCTCGGTCACGGTCTTGACGATGTCCTTGGTCGCGATCGCGACGTGTTGCACACCTTCGCCGTTATAAAACTCGAGATACTCTTCGACCTGCGACTTTTTCTTTCCTTCGGCCGGTTCGTTGATCGGAAACTTCACGAAACCGTTTCCATTGCTCATCACCTTGCTCATCAAGGCGGAGTATTCGGTCGAGATGTCCTTGTCGTCGAACGTGAGGATGTTGCGGAAGCCCATCACGTCCTCATAAAATTTCACCCACGGATTCATCTGGTTCCAGCCGACGTTGCCAACGCAATGATCGCAATAGAGCAATCCGGCGTCAGTCGGATTGTAGGCGGATTCCCACTTCCGGAAGCCCGGCATGAACGGGCCGTTGTAGTTCTCTCTTTCGATAAACAGATGAACAGTCTCGCCGTAAGTGTGGATGCCGCTCATGACCAATTCGCCGCCATCGTCCGTCAGCGTCGTCGGCTTCATAAAACTTTTGCCACCGCGCTTCGTCGTTTCGTTCCAGGCGGAAGTTGCGTCTTCCACTTTCAACGCGATCACCTTTACGCCGTCGCCGTGTTTGGCAATGTGATCGGCAATCGGATGGTCCGGCCGTAGCGGAGTCGTAAGAAGGAAGGTCAACTTGTTCTGCCGGATCGCATAACTGACTCTGTCTTTCGTCCCGGTTTCCGGCCCGGCATAAGCGAGTGATTGAAAACCAAAAGCGGTTTTGTAGAAATGCGCCGCCTGTTTGGCGTTGCCGACATAGAACTCGATGTAATCGGTCCCCTGGAGTGGAAGAAAATCAGCTTCGGTCGCCGGAGCTTTTTTCGGAGCTGCAATTGTCGTTGGCATAAGGTTCCTTCCTGTTAATTGACGCCATCAAAGTATAAGATCGACAGCCGCACCTCGCAAGGATGGCTGTAGTCGCTGCCCTGCGGGCCGCGCTCACATTCATTCGCAACAACAACGTTGTCCCCGCGCTTCGCATAACGAAGCGACTACAGTTATTTCGGCGCGAGCGGATCTGCGTTAGGCCCGATCTCCTCTTTGCCGACGAGAAGTTGTTGGAATCCCGGATCGCTACGGATCGGATCCCAGACCGGATCGATCTTCAGCAGCTTGATCGAGACGAAACCGCCAGCGCGGCCGGACAGTAACCATCGAAGGCTCTTTACCGCTTCGTCCGTCTCACCAGTGCGCGCCTCGATTTCCGCCAGCCCGGTCGCGTAGGCCGCACCTTGCGTGGCATCTTTCTCCGGCGGGAATAGAGAAACCGCTTGGCGCGCTACTTTAAGAGCGTCAGCGTTACGTTTGAGAGCCAGATAGATCCAGCTTAACTGTGTCAGCGGGGAAGTATCTTCCGGTCGCTCGCGTAATCGAGCCTCGACCAACACACGGGCTTTCTCAGCTTCGGTTTGCGCACCTGCGGCATCGCCAGCCAGAACGTGAATCGCCACTCTGGCGCAAAGTCGCTCACGATTACCGGCAGGATCAGTGATCTCCTTCTCCCATACTTTCATAGCAGCGGCAAAATCTCGTTCAACCACAGACAGGTAGGCCCGAGCGCCGATTACGTTCGAGACGCTGCCAGAAGTGAAGTTGCCAGTTAGTGGTGGATCCGGAGGGAAACTCGCCAGAATGCGTCGCGCTTCTTTGATGTCGCCCGTTGCGTTGAGACAATTGAAAATTAGCAGACGCATCCCGATCACAGAGTTAGGATTCAACGCCAGGGAGCGTTCCAGGGACTGGGTCGCTTCACTCCACATCCGCAAGCCGGAGTAGGTTCCGCCGATCTGTGCCGCCAGCGTGTCATCCCGGGGATTTTGCTGCGCGCATTTTGCCAATTCGGACAAAGCGAGCTCCAATTGACCCTGGCGACGATGGATGTAGGCAGAATACTCCAAAGCCCTCATATTGTTCGGTTGCAACTGGACGGCACGCTGGAACTCGCTGAGGGCCTGATCGTATTGCCGATGCCCGTAGTAGTAGAATTCTCCAAGCGCGATATGTGCCTCCGCGAGGTTCGGTGCCAGCGCCAGAGCCTGCTCTGCCATAGTCTTGACTTCAGGCAGTTCAGCATCGGTCACCGAGCTTAGGAACCAGCGGCGGAACATCCGGCTTTCCACAAGCCGGGCCATGGCCAGAGCAAACTTCGGATCGCGAGTGATCGCCTGCCGATACCAAGCGGTCGCCTGATCGAATGCCTCGGACTTGAGCGAACTTTCAGCTTCGTGTTCTTCGTATTCTCCTTTCAAGAAAAGGTCATAAGCTTCGGGATCTTTTGTCGGCGCAGTGGTGAGAGTGTTAGCCTCGTTAGGCGAAAGCCTGGCCTGAAGCGCTTCCGCGATTTCATGAGAAACTTGGCTTTCAATCATGAAGACATCCCTGACGTCGCCGTCGTAACTTTTGGCCCACATGTGGGTATCGGCGCGCGCATCAATCAGCTGAACGTTGACGCGTAATTTTTCGGCGGCCCGTTGCACCGTTCCTTCGACAACATTGGCCACGCCCAGCTGCTGCGAGACCGTTTTTAAGTCCTCCGGCTTGCTCAGATACTTCGCGGTTGAAGTGCGTGAAATAACCTTAAGGTCGGAGATGCTCGCGAGTTTCGTGAGGATCTCGTCCTGGATGCCCTCGGCAAAGTAAGCATTGCTCTTGTCATCGCTCAGATTCTCGAAGGGGAGCACCGCAATACTCTTTTCCGGAATTGCGACTACCGACGTCTCATTAGTTGAAGCCGGATTGTTCTTCTGCCCTTTTTCGCGTGATCGCATAATCGCCGGGGCAAAGATCATCGCGACAATTGCCATCCCGATGAGTAAAACAACTGCGATAATTCCCACGAAGGAAGGTTTGCGTCTGACTTGACTGGTTTGTGTCGTGCTTCTAAATTTCTCCGGCAGGTTGGGATTTCCGAGTTCATCCCGATAAAGGTTGACGACGTGAAGTCGCATGCCGTGTTTGACCTCACATTCGCCGAGGTCGTGTAATTGCGAACGCCATTGCGGATATTGCTCCAAGTCAACGGCGACCCGTTTGGAAAGAAGGATGTGGCCGGCGTCGCCGCAATCCATTACCCGTTGCGCAATGTTGATCCCGGCGCCGGCAATGTTGGCCTGTTCGTTCAGGTCAGTGACTTCGTTAACTGGCCCGCTGTGAATTCCCATTCGAACGCGAAGCTCGGGATGGCTTTTCATTACCTTGCTAATTTCCAATGCGCACATAACCGGCGCTTCCGGACTGTTGCGAAATACGAGCGCGCCGCCGTCACCGGTCGGAAGGCGCAAAAGCCTCCCTTCCGCTTCGGCCAGCCGGACCTGCTCCGTCCCGCGCACGATTTCCTTTAACTTTTGAATCTGCTCGCTCTGCTCGTTGATGAGCAGTTTGGAGTAACCGACAACGTCGATAAATAAGACGTGCCCAATTTCGAACTTAATTTCTGACGAAGATGCGGGCATTGGATTCAGTTCGTTTTTCCCTCGCAGAGTTTTTGAAAGCGCGGATCATTCCGCAGTGGATCGAACATCGGATCGAGCCGGAGGAGCGCGGGAGTGAACGGCAGGCTGCGGTCCAGGAGGCCGCTGTGCGGCATCGAGAGCAATCGCCCAATGGCCTCCATCGCGCGGTCGGGCTCTCCCAGCGCAGGCGCGATTCGGGCGATGACCTCCAAGGACTGTGGACCGGCCACCGCATCTTTTTCAACTGGGTTGATCTGCAGGCAGCGGTCAGCGAGGGAGAAGGCGCCCGCCTTATCACCCAGACTCATACTTATAAGAGCAAGGTCACCGATGAGAAAATGATTCTCAGGCTGTTCCTTTAGGATCGACTCCATTTCGGCTCGGGCCGCCTGCCAGCTCTCGCGGGCAGCGGCCTGGTTGCCCGCTACGTTCTGCGCCCAGCCGAGCCAGAATCTAAGCTCACCGTTGAAGTAACCCAAGCTTCGATCTGGATGAGCCAGAACTTCTTGAAGTCTTGGAATGACGGTGGCAGAGCGGCGCTCGAGGATCGCCTGATAGGCCTGTCTTTCGAGCGCGATCGCATCGGTCGCGGGCGGATGGATGGAAGCCAGGAGGGCGGAGGCGCGCGGAAGATCTCCTTCCGCCTGGGCGATGGCTGCCTGGGTGGCGACCGTGTCCAGATCATCCGGCGCGATATCCAGAATCTGTTTCAGGAGACGCTCCGCTTCGACGAATTGCCGTCGATGGATGAAGGAAAAGGCATGCTGCGCCAGAAGGCTTACGTTACGAGGATCGAGCTGTTCGGCCTCCTTAAAGTAAGACTCACTCCGGTCCCATTGCCCTCGCCGGCGCGCGACATAGGCAAGCAGCTCGGGAACGTCTTTGTTATTCGGCAGCATCCGACGCGCCCGTTCCAGGTAACTCTCAGCCGTGTCATAGTCTCTCAGGCAGGCGTAATAAAAGAATCCCCTGGCTAATAGGCCCTCGCCCAAATCAGGCTGCAGGCGAAGTGCCGTCTCCGCACCCTGCCGTGCTTCGTCGCGCAATGCCGATGTCGGTTGCAGAAAGGTGGTGATATACCCAAGGCTATCGACGTTCGAGAGTAAGGCCCAGGCCCGCGCAAAATTTGGATCCAGCCTGACCGATTCTTGCAGATACTTTTGAGCGCTCAAAAGATTCTCGGCCGAAAAGGAAGTTCGTAAACTATAGGCGAGACCACGCAAATAAGCATCGTAGGCTTCAGGGTTGTCCGTCGGTTTGGCGGCGATGACCTGCTCTTCCTGGCCAGTGAGCTTTGCCCGCAGCTGATCCGCGATGGTCTTAGCCACCTCGCTCTCGACCGAAAAGATATCGGTCAACTTGCGATCAAATGTGTCGGCCCACAGGTGGGAATCATTGGCCGCTTTGATTAGCTGCACATTCACCCGCACCGCGTCGCCGCTCTTCTGTACGCTCCCTTCCACGACGTTGGCGACGCCAAGTTGGCGGGCGATCTCAGGCAGGTTTTCCGGCGCGCTTTTGTAATGCTGCGTCGAAGTACGCGAGATCACTTTCAGGTCAGCGATCTTTGATAAACGCGTCAGTATCTCGTCCTGAATCCCATCGGCGAAGTAGGCGTTCTCCTTGTCGCTGCTCAGGTTTTCAAACGGCAGCACCGCGATGCTTTTCTCCGGAATTGCAACTACCGACGTCTCATTAGCTGACGCCGGATTGTTCTTCTGCCCTTTTCCGCGTGATCGCAAAATCGCCGGGATAAAGATCATCGCGACGATTGCCAGTCCGATGAGTAAAACAACTGTGATAATTCCCACGAAGGAAGGTTTGCGTCTGACCTGACTAGTTTGTGCCGCGCTTCTGAATTTATCCGGCAGGTTGGGATTTCCGAGTTCATCCCGGTAAAGGTTGACGACGTGAAGTCGCATGCCGTGTTTCACCTCACATTCGCCAAGGTCGTGGAGAAGTGAACGCCATTGCGGATATTGCTCCAAGTCATCAGCCACGCGTTTCGAAAGAAGGATGTGGCCGGCCTCGCCGCAATCCATTACCCGTTGCGCAATGTTGATTCCGGCGCCGGCGATGTTCGCTTGTTCGTTCAAGTCGGTGACTTCGTTGACCGGTCCACTGTGAATTCCCATTCGAACGCGAAGCTCGGGATGACTTTTCAGTGCCTTGCTGATTTCCAACGCGCATAGAACTGGCGCTTCCGGATTGTTGCGAAACACAAGCGCGCCACCGTCACCGGTCGGTAGCCGCAGCAATTTTCCTTCGGCCTCAGCCAGGCGAACCTGCTCTGTCCCGCGCACAATCTCTTTAAGTCTCTGAATCTGCTCGCTCTGCTCGTTGATGAGCAATTTGGAGTAGCCAACGATGTCGATGCACAAGACGTGGCCTATCTCCAATTTCACGTCTGATGATTGAGATGGCATAGGATTCAAGGCAGCTTTGCGTGCTCAAGCCTGGCTTGCTTTAGAACCGGAAGATCCGGGTCGGCATTTTTCCAGAGGTCGAAAAAATGCTGATAGGCACTTTTAGCTTTCGCCGAATCGCCGGTCAGGCCATGTGCGCGGCCGAGACCCAAGTATGCCAGCGCGCCAATCGGTTCATTTCCAACAACGCTCAAGTTATCAAGAATTTTCTGAAACTCAGTGATTGCCGCCGATCCGTCTTTCGCTGCCAGATAGCTTTCACCGCGGAGATAAACCGGATAAAGCGCAAACGTGAAGTCGTTGTTCGTGTGTCCCAACTCGTAAGGGGAAGCAACCGTCAGCGCTGCAATTGCGTTCGCGGCATTGCCGGTCGTCAGCGCAAGGCCAGCTCGCGCCATGGGCAGATAGTCGAACTGCACAAAGGTATCTTGCGAGAACCGCGTTCTCAGGTCTTCGATCAAACGGTTGGCGTTTGCTGCATCTCCTGTGAGTGCGAATGCGATTGCTGAAAATCCCTCCGCATTCTTTCCGTTGGTTTCGGCAATGGCAGACTGGGCGTCTTCCCTTGCGGCAGCGGAGCGGCCAACGATCGCTTCCCTCACGGCATTGTGTCCCAGATATTCCGCGGCCGTTTCCTTTTCCTGCGCTCGTCGGGCAGAATCCACTGCACGTCGAGTCAGTTCGCGAGCCTTGGTGAACTCGCCGCCGCAAGCGGCCGTTTCGGATTCGAGAAACAGCATTTGATCCTCGATACCGGGTATTCCCATTGCCGCCGCGGCCTGTTGTTCCATGCCGACGGCATCGTGTTGCAAGAAATCCAGCATATAGACGATGAGAGCGACCCAAGGGGAATCGACATTATGGGTACGCGCGTCTTGAAGAACGGACCTGGCCTCAGCGACGCGGTTGAGCCACTGATCGGCGCACATCACATTCACGAGATTATTGCCACTTGCAGAGTTGATCCTAAACGCATCCTGCGCCGCCCGATGAGCTTTCTCGTAATCTCCCAAACCGGTGTAGACAAGCCACAGATACAGTCGAGCGTCTTCATCCCGAGAATAAGTCTGCGCAAACAAGTCGCAGGCTCTGCGAGTAGCCTCCAGATTTCCAGTCACCACATATTCGTAAAATGTAGAAATGTGCAGCTTCTCCCGATCACTCGTTCGATCACGTAACTGGTACGCTTTGCGTGCGTTGTCAGCTGCGATGGCCATTTCGCCTTGGGGTTGGTAACATTCAGCCAGGCGCAGATAAGCCATGGCAAAGTTTGGATCCAGGGTGGAGGCCCTTTGAAAAAAAGGTAAGGCGGCGACGAAATCGCTAGTCACGTCATAAGCCTTCATACCAAGTGAATACGCTTGTAGTGCCTCCAGCGACGGAGTGGTCACGTCTTCGGGTAACGCGTCGTATTTTTGGATTGACGCCAATGATTCGCCCAATTTTCGACGCAAGCTGCTTGCCGCCTGACCGAGCGCTTTCAGCACTTGCTCTTTCCCGTTGGCGGTGACTTGTTCTTGCGCCAGCAGATCGCCAGTGCGGCAGTTTACCGCCTTCAAACCGACGACATACTCGCTGCCCAACATCGAAATCGAACCTTCGATACTGCCGGCGCTTCCAATGCGTTGACCAACTTGGCGCGCGAGCTGCGGCGTGAGCCGTGCGTCCTTCGGTTGCGACATCAGCGTCAGAATCTGCGCGATGCGCGAGTCCGAAACCAGACTTAGAAAGGGTGACTGCTCCAGCTGCGAGGCGAGGCCTTGCCGAAGTGTCTCGTCGAAAACGGGATCACCGGTGGAGTTCGTAAAATCCGCGAGAACGATCGTATCTTTATCTGTGAGCGGCTTGGTTTGATGCGAGCGGTAGTAGAGTCCACCCGCCAGCAGGAGACCGAGAACGAGAATGGCAGCCCCGACCTTCCAGAGTTTGGCAGCCCTAGCGGCTTTCGCTTGCCGGAATTTCTTTGGAATTTGAGGATTCCCAATTCCGTCGCGGTGGAGGTTAACAATTCCGATCCGGACGCCATGTTTCACCTCGCATTCGCCGAGCTGACGCAGACACGGCCTCCAGCGAGGATACTGTTCCAAGTCATCGGCGACCCGTTTGGAAAGAAGAATGTGTCCGGCGTCGCCGCAATCCATCACCCGCTGGGCAACGTTGATTCCCGCGCCGGCAATATTGGCTTGTTCGTTTAGATCACTGATCTCGTTGACCGGACCACTGTGAATCCCCATTCGGATTCGAAGTTCAGGGTGATTCTTCAGCGCCTTGCTGATTTCCATTGCGCATAGCGTCGGCGCTTCCGGATTATTGCGAAAAACGAGTGCGCCACCGTCGCCGGTCGGTAACCGCAGCAATTTGCCTTCTGCCTCGGCCAGGCGGACTTGGTCTGTCCCGCGTACGATTTCCTTTAACTTCTGAATCTGCTCACTCTGTTCGTTGATGAGCAACTTCGAGTAACCGACGATATCGATGAACAGGACGTGCCCAATTTCGAACTTAATTTCTGACGAAGATGCGGGCATTGGATTCAGGTCGTTTTCTCCTCGCAAAGTTTTTGGAAACGCGGATCGCTGCGCAGCGGATCGAACATCGGATCGAGCCGGAGCAGCGCGGGAGTAAGCGGCAGAGGAATCCGGAATCTGGCGCCACCCGGGGTAGAAAGCAGTTTTTGTAACGCGCTAACGGCACGATCGGGCTCGCCGGTCTGCTCGGACGCGCGAACGGCTTGAGTCAGTTCATCAATCGCCGCGCGCTGATCGTTTATCGAAAGCTTCGAATAGCCAACGATGTCCATGAACAAGACATGGGCGATCTCGAGCTGAATTTCCTTCTTGATCTCAGTGGACATGGGCGGAAAGACCCGACGTTCTTTCGACGCCGATTATTTGCCTTTCGTTTACGCAGGTCGAGGCGAAAGGCGCCCGTGGTAGGGACGCCGCGCTGCGGCGCTCCGAGCCGGAGTGACGGCGGACATCGCAGCGCGATGTCCCTACCTTTTGATCGATGACTTCTGCGCCTTCTTGAATCCTTGGGCTGCGGCACGCACTTTCAAGCGCAGCGCGTTTAGACGAATGAATCCAGTCGCGTCGTTTTGATTAAACATCGATGCGTCACCTTCCATCGTCGCAATCTTTGGATCATATAAACTCTTCGGACTCTTCCGTCCCGCCACGATGATGTTGCCTTTGTAAAGTTTGAGACGAACAACGCCGCTGACGTCGCACTGCGTTTGAGTGATGAGCGTTTGGAGCGCTTCGCGCTCGGGCGAAAACCAAAAACCGTTGTAAACGAGCGTGCTGTATTTTGGAATCAAACTGTCACGCAAATGCATGACCTCGCGATCCATGGTCAGCGTTTCCATTTGGCGATGCGCGAAATGCAAAATCGCGCCGCCCGGCGTCTCGTAGACACCGCGGCCTTTCATTCCGACGAAACGATTCTCGACAATATCGACACGCCCGATGCCATGTTTGCCGCCGAGCTTGTTGAGCGTTTGCATAACACCAAGTGGCAACAGCGGTTTGCCATTCACCGCGACGCAATTGCCGTCCTCGAAAGCAAGCTCGACGTGTTCCGGTTCGTCCGGTGCATCTTCCGGCGCGACGCTGAGCTTATACATATCGCGCGATTCCTTTGCGCTCGCGTCGAACCACGGATCCTCGAGCACTCCGCCTTCAAAGCTGATGTGGAGCAGATTGCGATCGGACGAATACGGCTGCGCGGCGCTGGCCGCGACCGGAATCGCATTCTTCTTCGCGAATGCAATCATTTCAGCGCGTCCGGGAAATTGTTCGCGAAACCGCTCGTGGCGCCACGGCGCAATCACGCGTAGATCCGGCGCAAGGGCTGCGACGGCAAGCTCGAAACGAACCTGATCGTTCCCCTTCCCCGTTGCGCCATGCGCAAGCGCCTCCGCTTTCTCCTTCTGCGCGATCTCGACCATTCGTTTGGCGATGAGCGGACGGGCGATGCTGGTGCCAAGAAGATATTGTCCCTCGTAAATCGCGCCAGCCTGCATCATCGGAAAAATAAAATCCCGCGCAAATTCTTCCTGAAGATTGTCGATGTAACATTTGGAAGCACCGGTCTTCTGCGCTTTTTCTTTCAAGCCCTCGAGTTCCTCCTCCTGTCCGATGTCGGCGCAAAAGGCGATGATCTCGGCCTCATAATTTTCTTTGAGCCAGCGGAGAATGACGGAGGTGTCGAGCCCGCCGGAATATGCCAGAACGATCTTCACGAGATTTTTGAAGTTCGATGTTTGATGTTCGATTTCCAGATCAAAGATCGACAATTGTCGGTTTCGGGAATTAATCGCCGAAGGAAATGTCGACGTCGCGGGCGGTCTCTACCATTTCTCCATTGGGTGGAACCAAGCGTAACCGATTCACTGCGTCGGCGATCGGGACGTGTTGCACCTGGTAGTTTTGGTAACTGACCATCGATCCGAAATGTCCTTCGTTTGCCAATTGCACTGCTTTCACGCCGAAACGCGTCCCGAGAATTCGATCGAGCGTGGTCGGCGCGCCGCCGCGTTGCAGATGCCCGAGCACACACAAGCGCGTTTCTTTGCCGGTGCGTTTGGCGATTTCTCGCGCGACCAGGTCCCCGATTCCGCCCAGCCGAAATTCACCGCCTTCCATGTCCCGCTTCACTTGTTGCCCATCTCGGGCGCGCGCGCCTTCCGCGACCACCACCAGTGAGCCGAGATTTCCCGCGGCATCGCGCACTTTAATCGCAGCGGCAATCTTGTCGTAGTCGAATGGAATTTCCGGAATCAAAATGATATCCGCGCCGCCGGCGATTCCGCCATGCAACGCGATCCAGCCCGCGTGACGCCCCATTACTTCAACCACCATGACGCGCTTGTGGCTGGTCGCGGTCGTGTGCAATCGATCGAGCGCGTCCATCACCATGGCAACAGCGGAATCAAATCCGAAGGTCATGGCGGTTGCTTCCAGGTCGTTATCGATCGTCTTGGGAACACCAATGCAATCGATGCCCGCTTCTTGCAATTGCAGCGCCGTAGTCATCGATCCGTCTCCGCCCACGATGATCAGCGCTTTTACTCCGAGTTCGGTTAGAACTTCACGAGCTCGCTCGATCACCTCCGCTGGGACAACCGCGCGATCGCCGCCTCCGATCTTTGCCACGAAGTGGCCACGATTGGTCGTGCCGATGATCGTGCCGCCGAGCGCCATGATTCCATTCGTCCCTTTGTGATCGAGAACGAGATAATCGCCGGGCGGAAGAAGCCCTTCAAAGCCATCGCGAAATCCGACGACTTCCCAGCCATGTTTTTCCGCGGCGAGGACAACGCCGCGCAACACCGCGTTTAGTCCCGGACAATCCCCGCCACTGGTCAGAACACCGATCCGTGGCTTCATTTCTTTGTCGCGGTTAGAGATTTTTCTTGGGATCGACCAGGCGACCCGCGGCGGCCCATTGATCGTAAAGTTGCCAGCCGCGATCAACCAGCCCAGCGCCTTCGGCAAAACGATTCGCGCTGCCGAGCAACACGACAATGATATGACGCGGATAGACCGTGGTCATGGGGCCTTGCTTCACAATTTCAGCTTCGCGGTTGGCGGAAAGAACCAGACATTCACCCGCGTGCGCCGTGCGGCCCGTTTTCACACCGTCGATCCCGCGAGTGCCGACCAGCTCGTTCGTATTTCGCAGCAAATAACCCATTTTGTGCGATCCGCGTTGGAAATTAATTTGCCGCGTTTTCTGCGAGACGTAAAAGCGAAATGCCGCCTTGTTCATGGCATAACAAGACAATCGCGCCATATCCTCGGCGGTGGAAAACGGGAGGGATTTCACGTTGTCGTCGATCCCATGCGGATTCACGAAACGCGTGCGGTCCATCTTCAATTGCTTGGCCAGCGCATTCATTTGGCTCACGAAAATATCGACCGGCGTAATTTTTGCGTCCGAGGCGGCCGGAGCGACCGAGGAAATGGTCGATCCCACATGATGGGCCAGGGCATAAGCTGCGATGTTGTCGGATTGAACAAGCGCGGCGTAGAGCAGATCGCGCAGCGAGATCGCGTCGCCCGGCTGGAATTTGATATTATTTTCGCCAGCTCCGACGAAGGCCTCGGGCGGAATCGTTACCGTTTGATTGAGATCGCCGCTCTTATGCTCGGCCCAGTCTAGGACAACAGAGGCGGTTGCGATCTTGGTCAAACTTCCAACCTGCCGCTTTTGTTTCGACTCCTGCTCCTGAAGAACATAGCCAGTCCGCGCATCAACAATGATGAACGCTTGAGCGGCAACTGCTGCGCGAAGCCCGCCCGCCCACATGGCGAGCGTGAGGATGACGGTGAAAAATCGGTACGAAATCATAAGGGCAGCGTTGGACGGCTGCACCTTATTCGGCGCCTTCGGGTTGGCAACACCAATCCCGCCGCGAACCGCCGTTGCCGCGCGCAAAATTATTCCGGCAGACTGACGTTGGCGCGATCGCCGTAGCGATAAGGATTCGTGCTGAGAGTAAGATAGATTCGCTCGGCCGCATTATTCAGATCGAAATGCGTGGCCCTGCCAAGTCCGCTTGCGCGCACTGTCCCGAGCTTGCCTTGAAATCGGCTGCCACCCGACATATCGAATTCATAAACAACCACGCCTTTTACGACATCGGTAATCTTGACATGCAGTGCGAGCACCGAACGGCCCGCTCCAACGTTTCCGAGGAAAAACCGGCCCAGAGGACTGCCGCCATCGATAAGATCAAATTGACCTTCCACCAGCCACCCGACGCGCGGGGATTCGCTGTCTTTCAAAATGCGCGCAGGCGCTATCTTCTCGAGTTGCTCTTTCAGATCGCTGGCGAATTCGATCGGCGCCAGCGCCTTGCGAATCGGCATCTCGCCATCCGAGCCCGCCTCGTCACCTTGAAATGTTGCGGTATCCACACAAAACGGGCGAATGTAAATCGCGCTCGGACCACTCGCGCCGACGCCGCAATTAGTGATCATATGGACGCCCTTTGAGCCCATGTCCTTGGCATCGATGGCTCCGGAACGGCCTTCACCCCCCGCGACCTGGGTTTTGGTGACATACATGTCCCCGCAGGAACAAAGGAAGACGCTAGAGATGATTGCGATCAAAGATTTCATAGTATGTAAATGCCGGCCTGCCATGTGCCTGATTGCCAGGCGATAGACAGATCGTGGCCGTTTTTGATGCAACTCTCGTGCCGTTTACGGTAGAAAAAGCGGACCGGCTATTACGGTTGCAGTGACTTAATTAACCTGCCCCGCCGCGCGCGACCGGCTAACCAGCAGCCGCATCAAGAAATAGACGATGATCGCGGATGGAATGGCGAGAAAAAGAGAGCCAACCAATGCCGGCCAAACGAGACGCAAAAACACATCCCAGTTTAGGTAATCATGTAAGCCGAAATGGAACCGGATTCGATGCGGCGGTGCCGGACGCTGCAAAGTCCAACAGCCAATTTTGTATTCCGCAAAATAAATGGCAGGCATCACGAAAATCAGGACGTCGTGCAAAGTGACTGCAACTGCGGCGGCGACTTTGTTGCAGCGGCAAATCCACGCCACGCCAATCGAAAGCAGCGTCTTCACACTCCACAGCGGTGTGAAACCGAAAAAAATGCCGATGGCCGAGCCGAGCGCAACCGAATGCGGCGTGTCCTCGATGGTCATAAGCGTCAGGTGATGTGCGGCCAGCCATCGTTTCAATCGCGCGAGCGGCGCCGGCAAACGAGGTCCGTAGCTTGGTTCGGCGTCTAGTTGTCGATCTTGCACGCCAAATTCTAATCTAAAACAACGCTGGTGTCTGCGGTGGCGCACGAAAGACTTGATCAAGCGCTACCCGCAGCCGCGAAGCGGCGCGCGGCGCGTAATCGAGCGCATTATTGTTGAAAACCACGTGCACTTCATCCGCCTCTTCTCCAAGTTTGCCCGCCCGCTGCGCAACTTCTCCGATTTCCGCGTCGGAGTAATCGTAGTTAAAACGCGCCGCCACCGTTTTTCCGGTGAGATATGCCTTGGCGTCGCGGCCGTGTAATCGCAAGTACGCGATCTGTCGATTTGTGATTTCATTCAGCTCCGGCGGCATAATCATGAAATGATCCGCGGCCGGCGCATCCACGTTCACAAAAGCGACTTGGTGTTTGCGCAGAAACGCGATCGTTAATCCAAGCTGCTCGCCGACAGCCCAATTGCGATTCCGAAATTCGATGGCCAGCAGATCGTCCCGCAACAACTCGATCAATTGATCGAGTTCGGTGAGTTCGTGCTTTCGTGGAGAAAAAGCCGGCGACAGCTGCAGCAGGAACGCACCCAGCTTTCGCTCGTTGCGCAAGATCGATATCGAACGAAGGAAAGTCTCGATCAGGGCTTTTTCCAAAATTGGCGTTAATCTCACCCGGCCTTTGCCGTCGATCTCCGCCAGTCGCCGCAACGCCGGCGGCAGAAATTTCGCCGAGGTAGAATGATGGGAGAGGAGCTGCGGTAGTTTTACGTTGAATATAAAGTCTTTCGGCGTGCTGCGACACCAACGTTCCACCATTCGCAAATCGGGAACGGAGTAAAAAGTGGAATTGACTTCGACCATCTCGAAATGCTGCGCGTACCAGGCGAGCCGTTCGCCGGCGCCCATTCCTTTCGGATACCAACGCTCAACAAATCCGGGATCCGACCAACTGGCGGTGCCGACAATAATTTTGCCTGCTGGTTTGTTCGCGGAACGTTTCTGAGGCATTCTTCAACGAAGTCGCGCACGAGACGAACGCAAATGCGATTGCATTGCCGCGCGCGAACCGGAAGGATCGCCTTCCCACATGCGTGATGATCGCAGCCGCGCTCGCTATTTTTGCGGGCGGAATCAACCAGCGCACTTTAAGTTTGCCTTCGCGCGCAAGACCGACATAGTAAGTTTCAAGACGCGGGGTGGAGCAGCCTGGTAGCTCGTCAGGCTCATAACCTGAAGGTCGCGGGTTCAAATCCCGCCCCCGCAACCAAATCCATTTCGCGATTTGGTTAATAGCCGATAGGCGAGTGTATTCGTCACTGATTTCCGAAGCTGAAGCAGAGCGCACTTTTGGTCACCAAGTCCAGTAAAGTGCGAAATACGAGAGCGTGTGTTCGTCGCCGGCAACATTGTGTCCCGCACTGAACAGCAGATTGAAATGCTCGTTGACTTTGTATGAGCCGCCGAAATTGAGCGCGGCAAATCCTTTGTCGGCAGCCGTGTCCTTTCCTTGAGCGAAAAGTTCGCCGCCGAGTGTGAGATGCTTTCCGAAATCGCGCTGGATAAGCCAGCCGCCGTAGGGATGATTGCGCTCGCCGGGCGCCGAATTTAAGACCTCACCGCCACCGCCGTAAGTCGTCCAGGGGCCGAAACTCTTTTGCAACCACAACGGCAACTGGAACCAGGTCCGTCCGTTACCCAAACCGCGGCTGGCATCGCCGGTCGGCAGTTCTGCAAATGGAAAAACTCCGATTTGCGGCCAGCTATTCGTTTCATGCACAAAGCGATATTTGATGCCAAACTCAGTATCACCCAAACCAGTGGCCGTTGGCCGGCCACCGCCAGACACGGTGGTCATCGGCACGATCAGATGCAGCTGCGTATCGGGCAGCACTCCGTAATTCACTTCCACCGCCGGGCCTTCGATGGTATAGCCGCCCGAATAGTCGCCCAGGGTGAACAAATATGCTTCCCAATGACGATAATCCACCGGCTCCGGGTCGTCGGTCAAAAACGGCGGGCCGGCGACGATGCGCGTCGCCAGCATCAAATTCAAGCAAACGGCCAGCGAGATGATTTTGTTCATAAAATATCCAGTGATTATTCCTGGACGACCGCTTCAACAAGGCACATCATACTCATCTGAGGATTCAGGAGTGATAAGAATCGTTCCGCAATTGCGTTGTGAATGAACTTATCCTGATGGCTCATGTTTTGTTTGGGGTGGCCTGCCTGGTCACGAGCTTGTGGGTTTTTGTGGATGTGCTGAACATCTCCGAAACCAATCGAGGCAGGATCCGAAAGATGAGTTGTGCCGCCGCAGTCTTCATGTGGCTTGCCTTTTTCATAGGCGGTTACTGGTATGTCTTCTCCTACAAAGTGGACGAGGCCATCATTTTAAAGGGTCCCTGGCCATTCGCCCACAGTTTCTTCATGGAGACAAAGGAGCATCTGGTCATCACGCTGCTAATGCTGGCCACCTATCTGCCCATCACCGCCGCCGGCAACCTAGCCGCAAACAAAGATGCGCGCCGCGTGGCACTTTGGGTCGCAGGCATGGTCGTCCTGCTGGCGTTGATGGTGGAGGGTGAGGGGGCAACCATTGCGATGGGAGTAAAAGCAGGATTACTGGCGAGGTAAAACGGGAGAGCAAACATGGAAAACGCCGGCGTCGCAAAATACACAATTTCGTTCGGACTCTCTTTGGCCCTTGCCAGCGTGGCCAATGCTTTGCTGGTGGTCGCGAAAGAACAAATTCCCGCCGTATTGACAGGGATGCAAAAACTCACCGGCAATCATTGGGTTTCCCATTGTGCCATCGTCCTTGGGCTCTTTGCGTTCTTCGGCTGGCTATTCGCGCAGACCAATGGCCGCCAAGGGATCAAAATGACCGTCAACCGTTTGATTGGCACGCTCGTGTCGGGACTCGTAACCGGCGGTCTTATCATTTTGGGATTCTATTTAATCGCGATTAACAAGCTGGGGTAGAAAGCGAAGGCACCATCCAACGATTTACCCAAGTTAAAAATCGCTTTCCCACACGGCTGGAGTCGTCGCACGATGTCAGCCACGCCGCGCTGTCGATAATCGTGTAGATCAAAATCAAAGCGGGGAGATGTCGATGCTTCTGAAGCTCATCATCTATTGCGTCGAAGATTTGCTTGAAGATTTTTGCGCCGGTGCCGCATTGGTTCGGTCCTTACGTTTCTCTGAACAATCTGATACTGGCACGGTTATTTCGGGAGTATTTGAGAACACGTCAGCACTTGCTTGCAATGCGATTTACGAGGGCTTGAGCAGGAAAGCACACGTCAGAATAAATGGGGAGAATTGCTCGTTACTCGTTTGTATCGTTCGCCTTCAACCAAACTACCACTTGCCGCGCGAAGTTGAGTGGGCAAAATATACGCCGCTCAATTGGCGAGCTTCAAAATCCAGCGTAGCTCAGTGGTAGAGCGGTCGGCTGTTAACCGATTGGTCGTAGGTTCGAATCCTACCGCTGGAGCCATTTAAGATTTGCTTGGAGCCAGCAACTCGTCGAGTTCCACCTTCGCCCATTTCGCGAAGCCTTTAAGAAAAAGTTTCGCGTTGGCGGACTGCAAAGCAAAACCTGGGATAAGACACCGTTGTTCGCGATTTGTTTTTCCGAGCATTCGCCTTTTGCGGCGTCGACGGGCGATCTCAGCAAAACGGCGATTGTAGGCGCGCATGAAACGAAAGATCGGGCCGGTCACCGTTTGTGAAAACGGCGGAACGAGCAGCGCTTTCTCTCCCGACCGAAACGGGCGGGACGCAACTCCAAAGTAATACAGGCCGAGATCGAAGATGAAAGCGGTGCTCATGAGATCGAATTCGCCCATGTATTCGTACTTATCTTTGTAGACAGCTTCGAACCAGCAGCGATGACTGCGCGCGAAATCGCGATTATGCCGCTCAACCAAATCATTCAGCGGCTCCCCTCTTCGCTGGGCCCCGATCAGCGCGGACGCGCGCGAGGTGGTGAATGAAATCCAATCCATCCCCGGGCTGTAGAATGGATCCATGAACGCGGCCGCATCTCCGACTAGAACAAAGCCGTCACCCGCGAAAGTGGTGCTGTAATAGGCGAGATTTTTTCGCCAATGCACATCTTCCTCATCGAATTCGGCATCGGCCAGAATTTCGCGCGCGACCGGATGCTTCATCAGAAACGTTTTCAGCCGATCGCCAATTTTTCCTCCATCCTGCGGCCAATCGACCAGCCGCTGATCGAAGACAACACCGACGCTGACGTCGCCGCCTTTGAGTGGGATCCACCAGCTCCACCATCCGTCTCCGATGACGTGGTTGGTGGCGGTGTTGCGCGTCGCGTAAACGGCGGAGGACCATTGTGGAAATTTCTCGGCCAGTTCGCGGCTGTCCCAATCTTTCACGCCTTTCCATCTTGACCACGCCGCCGCGGTCGGGTGCTCGGTATTGGATACCCACCAGCCTCCCTTCCGGGCGAGTATTGCCGCAACGCCAGATGCATCGACAATCCAGCGCGCTCGAACCGTCTTCGTCCCGTCGCCATTGCGAAATGAAACCGTCTGCTCTTTCCCGGGCGAAAGCTGCACATCGGTGACCGACGCGGGACGGACAATGTGCGCACCGGCCACGCCGGCACGGCGGAGCACCTCTTCGTCAAATGCAGCGCGATCCAGTTGATACGACGGCACTCGAACTTGATAAAGCGGACCAAGCTCGCTCGCTTCGCCGAGCGTTTTTACTTCGTCGTTGGTGAACCAAAAACGCAGCCCCTGTTTGTTGAGATGCGATTCGTTGAGGTATTGGGTCATCCCCAACACTCGACCCATAAAGTAAGCACTTACTTCAACGGTCGCTTCGCCAACGCGTCGCGAAAGTTTCGCCGATTTTTCGAGAATCAATACCCGAATCCCTGGATTTTGCCGCAGCAGCAAATTCGCCGTCGCCCCGCCGGAAAGCGCGCCTCCTATGATCACAACGTCGTAGAAATCGGCGTCTTCAGTTGGAGGAGGATTCATCTGGGCTTCCATGTTACAAACGTATTAGTTGTTCCGTCCGGCCTGCGCCACGTCAAGCACGCACTGGTTTCCTTTCGGAACTTGCTACGCTACGCCGATTACGATTCGATTATTCCAATTGCGTGGTTTGCCTTCCGCGAGCCATTTGATTGTGCGCTAACGAAACGCGATACCGCAATCGGCGTCCTCATCCGCCAGGCACTTAACTCACCGTCACGTTAACCGCGTCGCTCGGCTGACCGATTTCTTTGCCGTTAATGACCGCGCGGGCAGTGTAGGTACGCTCCTCGGATTTTCCCGGCGACGCCGGCGGCGTTGGATCTACGGCCGGTGTGCGGATGAAAAAATTGACGAGCTGCGGAGCGCTCTCGCCTTTGCGTTGACGGTAAAGATTGATGCCGGCGACCTCGCCACCGGCTTTACGGAATGGAGCGATCACCGTGTTCGGTCCGGTCTGGCGCGCCTGGCCAAGCTCGGCTTTGTAATTCTTCGGATCGAATTTCCCGGCGACAATCTTAAGTTGCTTGCCGATCACATCAAACGTGAATGCCGACGAGGCTTTGATCCGTTCCACGCGCGCCTGCCGGCGAGTGTCGATGCCGGGCCGGACCGCAGGTGGCGCGCCGGACGTGCTCGGAAGATCGACATAAGAACCCTGCGATTGACCTTCGAGCACAGCGAGCGCCGCGTGCGCGCGGTTGGACTCGATTTCCGGTCCGAGCGTTTGCAATAAATAAACGGCATACTTCGAATCGCTTACCGCCGACGTAATTTCTGCCGCGGTGAAGCCCAGACTCGCGCCAACCTTTGGAAATTCAGCGGCAAAATTGTTGTGCCAATCGATTTGACCGGCCCGGTCCGTTGGAAAATAAGATTTGCTCATCGGTGAAACGCTCGTGCGGACCGGTGATAACCGATCGATTGGCATCGCGTCAATTCTCTTCGCACCGAACCGGATCATTCTCCTAAGGCGAGTGGCAGGCGCTTTGACAATGGCGAGCCGCGGCGCATAACGTGCGTTCTGCTGGAAACATCATTTTCAGCTCCGTACGAGTGTTCCAAATCCGCAAAACGATTTGTTTTAAGTGAAGCGCGAAGCCACAAACGAGCCCGCGGGTTTGCGCTCCATGGTCCGCGCGTTTCGCCACAGAAACTTCCGGCTCTATTTCGGCGGACAAAGCATTTCGCTCGTCGGCACATGGGTGCAGCAGATCGCTTTGGGCTGGACGATTTATCAGCTGACGCATTCGAGTTTGCTTCTTGGACTCGTGAGTTTTGCGGGGCAACTTCCGCTCTTTCTCCTTACGCCATTCGCCGGTGTTCTGGTCGATCGCTGGAACCGGCATCGCACTCTGATTGTGACGCAAAGTTTGTCGATGCTGCAAGCGTTCGCGCTCGCGTTGGTTGTTTCCACGCACATGCTTCGGGTTTGGAATTTGATCGCGCTGAATATTCTCGCCGGAATCATCCTGGCTATCGATTTGCCCACGCGGCAGTCATTCATCGTCGACATGGTCGGCTCGGGTCGCGACTTGCCAAACGCGGTCGCGCTCAACTCATTCGTCATCACTGGCGGGCGTATGCTCGGTCCCGCTATCGCCGGCTTGCTCCTAACGATTGTGACGCCGGCGGTTTGTTTTTCCATCAATGCAGTCAGTTACATGCCGGTCGTGGCCGCGTTGCTCGCCATGCGCGTCAAGAAAAGCGCACCGATCACGGTGCACTCGTCCGCGCTCGACGACCTGACTGAAGGTGTGCGCTACGCGATCGGATTTCCACCGATCCGCACCGTCCTGCTTCTCGTCGGGCTGGTGAGTTTGCTTGGAATGCCTTACGCCGTGTTGATGCCGATCTTTGCCGCGGAAATTTTGCACGGCGGCGCCCATACGCTTGGATTGTTGATGACCGCACCTGGCATCGGCGCACTCTTTGGCACGATTTATCTCGCCTCACGCAAAAGCATTCGCGGTGCTGGCATCCGCGTCGCAGCCGGAGCGCTCATTTTTGGCAGCGGACTAATCGTGGCCGGCTTGGCTCACGGACTGATTGTTGCGCTCTTCGCCCTATTTTTCGTAGGTCTGGGAATGATCGTGCAGCTGGCGATATCGAATACCCTGCTCCAGACGATCGTCGATGACGACAAACGCGGCCGAGTGATGAGTCTCTACACCATGGCATTCATGGGAATGGCGCCGTTTGGAAGCATCCTCGGCGGCGCGTTGGCAAATCATATCGGCGTGCAAACGACCTTTCTCATCGGCGGCATCGCCTGCGCCGGCGGCGCCCTTCTTTTTGCGACAAAGATACGATCGATGCGTCCGATGGTGCTGCCGATCTTTGTACGCAAAGGAATCATTCCCGAAATCGCCACCGGACTGGGAAATGCGTCTTCTTTGCTCAGAAGCGAGCGACGATGAAGCGCAAAGGTTTTTTGCACCCAATTCGCAAATTGATTGGTCGCAGGAAAATGAACGCTCTATCTTCGCGATCTATGACTTCGCTCTCGCTCCGCATGCGTCACTTGATTCTGTTGGCTTGTCTCAGCGCTGTAGCCACTTCGCTTCAGGCCGATGAAGGCATGTGGCTCTTTAATTCGCCGCCGCTCAAACAGCTGAAAGAAAAATATCAGTTCGAACCGTCTTCGCAGTGGCTCGAGCATCTGCAAAAATCGAGCGTGCGCTTTAACTCCGGCGGCAGCGGCTCGTTCATCTCGGCGACTGGACTCTGCATTACCAATCACCACGTCGGCGCGGATTCGCTGCAAAAGGCGTCGAGCGAGCAGCACAATTATCTGAAGGAAGGATTTTACGCGAAAACGAACGCGGAAGAAATCAAGTGTGCCGACCTTGAGCTCAATGTTCTGGTGTCGATGGAAGACGTAACCGCGCGCGTGAGCGGCGTCGTCAAAGCCGAAATGTCGCCCGAGCAGGCCAACGCGGCGCGTAGCAACGCGATTGCGGCGATTGAAAAGGAAAGCAAAGAGAAAACCGGCCTGCGCTCCGACGTGGTCACGCTTTATCAGGGCGGCGTTTACCATCTCTATCGTTACAAGCGTTATGACGATGTGCGGATTGTCTTCGCCCCCGAGCAGCAGGCGGCCTTCTACGGCGGCGATCCGGATAACTTCGAGTACCCGCGCTTCGATCTCGATATCTGCATCTTTCGCGTCTATGAAAATGGACAACCGGCCAGGATCGAGCACTTCCTAAAATGGAACTCGAAAGGCCCAAGCGAGGGCGAACTTACTTTTATAAGTGGGCATCCGGGGAAAACCGACCGGCAATTGACCAGCGACGAACTCGCGGAAATGCGCGATCACGATCTGCCGTATCTGCTCAGTGGGTTAAATCGGCGCGAAGTCTTCCTCACCGCTTTCGCCCAACGGAACTTCGAGAATGCGCGGCGCGTGCGCGAAGATCTCTTTGGAATTCAAAACAGCCGGAAAGCGTTTGAGGGCGTTCAGGCTGCGTTGCTCGATCCCGAAATCCTGGGCTCGATCTCCGCTCGGGAGAAGAAGCTGCGCGATGGGATCGCCAGTGATCCAAAATGGCAACCAGTGCTGGCTGCCTATGGAAAGATCAAACAAGCGCAGGAAGAGACCGCGAAAATTCTTTCGATCTATCATTACTTCGAGTCGTCCCGCGGCCGCGAGACGGGAAGTTACCGCGCGCCCCGCGCTTTCTACAGCACGCTTTTTAAATATGCGCGGCGGCTCTTGCGCGCAGGGGACGAGCGTCCGAAACCGAATGGCGAACGCTTCCCGGAATTCCGCGACAGCTATCGGGAATCGCTCGAGCTAGATCTTTTTTCGAGCGCGCCAATTTACGATGATGTCGAGCAAACGACACTGACCGATTCGCTGACCGATATGGCCGGGCGCTTCGGCTACGACGATCCGCTCGTGCGTCAGGTTCTTGCTGGCAAATCGCCCGCGGATCGAGCGGCGGAGTTGGTCAAAGGAACGAAGCTAAAGGATGTTGCCGTTCGCAAGCAGCTTTATGCCGGCGGCGCGGCTGCAGTAACCGCGGCGAACGATCCGATGATTGCGCTGGCCCGTCTGGTTGATGATCCGGCGCGCGATGCCCGCAAAGTCTTCGAAGCGCAAGACGAGACCAAGCAGCAGGCCTACGCGGAAATCGCCAAAGCGCGGTTTGCGATTGAAGGCACGAGCACTTATCCGGATGCGACGTTCACCTTGCGGTTATCGTACGGATCCGTCCGCGGTTACGAAGAGAACGGCAAGCCAGTTGCTCCGCTGACGAATTTCGCGGGCCTTTATCAAAGAGCCGCCGAACACAACAACCAACCGCCGTTCGACCTGCCGAAGCGTTGGATCGATCGCAAATCGAAACTGAATTTGCAGACGCCCTTCAACTTTGTTTGCGACGCCGACATCATCGGCGGCAACAGCGGCAGCCCGGTCGTGAACAAAGCGAACGAATTCGTCGGCATCATTTTTGACGGCGACATTCAATCGCTTGTCCTCGACTGCATTTACTCCGACAAACAGGCCCGCGCCGTCAGCGTCGATTCCGCCGCCATTACCGAAGCGTTACGCAAAGTTTACGATGCGAACACCCTTGCTGATGAAATAGAAAACGCGAAATGATCGCGGACGCTGGTGTGATACCGCATTTATGTCCAAAAGGCTAAACGTTGGCTGCGGTCGAGACATCAAAGACGGGTGGGTAAACCTGGACCGGCATTCACTCCCGGGAGTGGATGTGGTGCATAACATCGAAGACCTCCCGCTGCCTTTTGCTGATGAAGAGTTTGACTACGTCTACTGCAAAGATGTTCTGGAGCATTGCGACTACATTCCCGTCCTCCGGGATCTGCACCGGATCCTAAAGAGCGGTGGACGGATTTTTATCAAAGTGCCGCATTTTACCGCGCGCAATAGCTTTGTGGATCCGACACACCGGCGATGCTTTTCTTACAAGACTTTTAACTTCTTTCTCAAAGACAACTCGTGGGGTCGTGACTATTACTTTGACTTCCATTTTGAAAGAATCAGTCATAACCGGATTATCTTCCAAAAGAGTCCCGCGCTGCCCTTCAACTACTTGCTAGAACCGCTGATCAACAGCGTTGTCTCTCTGAAGGATTTCTATGAAATCACCGGTCTTTCTCGGCTGTTTCCAGCCTACGACTTGGAAGTCGAACTGGTAAAATAACGACCCTGCGCGTCCGGGGGACACAGCGTCTCGTCCGGCCCCCTTTAGGGCAACTGTTTGAGCAAAATCTTCCAGCGCGCCCAGGCGTCGTCGCGCGCTTTCTTGTCTCCTTCACGCACCTGAGGATCGCTCGGTTCGCCCGAGCGCATGAAACCATGGCCGGCGCCTTTGTAAATTACCGGCTCATATTTTTTGCCGGCGGCTTTCATTAGTTCCTCCCCTTTCGGAATGGTTGCGTTCACGCGCTCGTCATTCTCACCATAGAATCCGTAAACCGGACACGGAATGTTCGCGACTTTGGCGGCGTCATCTGGCGCCGTTCCATAAAATGAGTACGCGGCTTTTAGTTTCGGATTCATGTTCGCATAACTGAACGTCCATCCCCCGCCCCAGCAAAAACCGCAAACGGCCAGCGTTCCGTTGCAAGCCGGAATTTTTGTCAGCGCATACGCGGAAGTCGCATCCAGATCCGCCTGCACTTGTTCTTTCGGCAGGGCCGAGATCGCTTTGCGCGCGCCATCGACATCTTCAAATTTTTGTCCGCTTAGCAGATCGGGCGCGATGGCGATGACGCCGTTCTCGGCCAGTTCATCGCACAAACTGCGGGCCCAATCGGTCAGGCCGAAGATTTCGTGAATTACCAGCACGACCGGCGCCTTGTCTTTCCGCTCTGGATAAACCACGAAGGCTTTGATGGTCCGATCGCCCGATTTGAAATCGACCCATTCGCCATGACGCGGCGAACTGTTCAGGCGTTCCTTTCCAAAATCCTTTATTTCCTGCGCAGGAAGCGATTGGACGAGAAAAACTAGCGCGAATGCGAAGGCGATTCGTTTCATGGAATGAAGATGTCGATCTTGCGCTGGTTAGGCAGTCGACGCACCGGGTTTGCACCAGATTGCGTCGATGCTGCAACATCCGGAGCCATAAAAGAAAACGAACAGGAATATCCAGCAATAAAGCACGGCCGCTTCGCCGTGGTTAACGATCGGGAAGAGGCTGCCGCTTTTCGCGTGCACCATAAAGAACGCCACCGCCATTTCACCGCTACAGATGAAAGCGGCGACGCGGGTGAGCAATCCGATAGCTATGAGCAGCCCGCCCACCACTTCGATCCAGCCGCCAACCGTCATCATCGTGTCTAGCGAATGCGGAGGAGCGTTGGGCGGAGTGAACCAGCCAAGAACTTTTTGCGCGCCGTGACAGGCGAACATCAAACCCACGATCAAGCGCATTATGCAGTAAACCGGATCCGCGAAACGATTAAGCGATTTCATGGCCGCTCAGGCTGACGATGTCGATCTTGCCTGTCAAGCCAATCGCGCGCGGCTACAATGCCGTTACCTGCCGGCTAACGATCAAGAAATCCTGCTGATTCCAGTCGCGAGTCAGGTCGGCTTTTAGCTTTGCGAAATATTTTTGCGCGGAAGGTTCATTGCTCGCAAGCACCCGCACAATTTCGACTCGGTCGCGAAAAGTGTGCTCCCCAATTTTCCAAAGCCCTTCGTTCTCCTGACGAAAATGGGTGAGGCCGCCAAACTCATCGACCAGCCGCTTTTTCAAATCCTTCAGTTTCTCCGGATCGATCGGGCGCCCGTCGTTATGATGCAGCGGCAAGTAGAGCTCATACTCGAGCATGGCCGAAAGTGTAGAGGCGCGTGTCCTCATGCGCACATGAAAAGATTATTTGTAGGGGCGGATCTCCGAGCTGTCCGTCGAATGCAGAGGAAATAGTCGGACGCCCCGGAGGTGCGTCCCTACCTAAACGACTATTGATCTTACGCTGCCGCTTCCAGCTCCGGCGGCGAGACGCCGCGCAGCTCGAAAAGACGCAACAAAGTTTCTTCGATCAAATTATTCGGGCAAGATGCGCCGGCCGTGATGCCGATGACGATCGGTCCACTCGGCAGCCAGTTCTGGGCGACGACCTCGCGCTTTTCGTGCAAGTTGTAATGCTTGATCTCGTCGCGCGACAACAAGCGCGAAGCGTTGAGCACGAAATAGGTCGGCAGTTTTTCCTCGCCCATTTCCGCGAGATGCGACGTGTTTGAGCTGTTGTAACCGCCGACGACGAGCAAAAGGTCCAGCTTCACGTTGAGCAGCTCACGCAACGCGTCCTGGCGTTCCTGGGTCGCGCCGCAAATCGTGTCGAAGAATCGGAAATTGTTCGCGGCCAGTTCTGGTCCATCTCGATCGGCAATCGCCTGCCGAATTCTTCTCTGCACTTCTTCGGTCTCGCCACGAAGCATGGTGGTTTGGTTGGCGACGCCGACGGTCCGCAGATGCACGTCCGGATCGAAGCCGGCCGAATGCGCGCCGCGGAATTTTTCTAGAAACACATTCTTATCGCCGCCATGCCGGATGTAATCGCAAACGTAATCGGTGTCGGCGAGCGTGAGGACGACGAGATAATGTCCTTTGCCGTCGCCGAGTGCGCGCGAGCTCGTCGCTTTCGTTTCCTCGTGTTCGGCTTTTCCGTGAATAATGGAAGTCGCCGATTCGCTGGCGTACTTGCGCACGCGCTTCCAAACGCTCATCACGTCGCCACAAGTGGTATCGACGATCTGGCAGCCGCGATCCTTGATCTGTTGCAAGATCGACAATTCGGTTCCGAAAGCGGGAACGATGACAACGTCGTCCGGTTGCAAATCCGAAATCTCCGCTTGCTTGTTCTTTCCCATCAGGTTCTTGATCCCTAACGAAGAGATTTGCTCGTTCACTTCCGGATTGTGGATGATCTCGCCGACGATGAAGAGCCGGCGGTCCTTGAAAACTTTGCGCGCGGCATAGGCGAGATCGATGGCGCGTTCGACGCCATAACAAAAACCAAATTGTTTAGCCAGCCGAACGGTCGTGTCTCCGACCTTAATGATCCCGCCTTCGCGGCGAACCTTGTCCACAATATCGCTGCGATAATGCGATTCGACCTGTTGCTGCACCGCCGCCATCACGTCGGGCGTGCGCAAGTTCACTTTTTCGCGCGCCGTCGTGCCGCTGGAGATGAGATTGGTGCTCACGATGTCTTGCGGCCGTTTGCCGCGCTCAGCCCTACTCTTCGAGCAACGGCCCGCTCGGTTTTGAAAATGCTGCGTCGGTAATCATCAGGTGCGGATCGGGATCGGGTACCCCGGAATCGTCCACTCGTCGCACCATCGGGTCGAGCCTCGCGTCTTCGGGTTGCGTTGTCGCGATATTTACCGGCGTTCCGATTCGCACCAACGCGTAAAATTTCGCCGCGGCTTCCCCATGCAAGCGCAGGCAACCGTGGGTGTGTGGATTCGGATGAACGAAACCCTGATGAAATCCATAAGCCGGCGCGAACTCGCACCAGTAGCCCATCGGATAACCGACGTAGCGTCCCGGGCCGCCGCCGGTGGAAGGAACCACCCGATTGCCCTGAACACTGAATCCGTACGAGCCCGAGCGCTTGTGCTCGATCTTGCTGTAAATTTTGAAGCTGCCGTGCGGAGTTGGTTTATCCGCCTTGCCGACAGTAGTGGCCACTGCCATTAGGCAACGATCGCCTTCCATCACGTAAACGTTTTGCCTGGCGAGTGAAACTTTCACATGCACCGCCGAGGGATCATGCGGACGGTGCGCCGTGACATGATAATTCCCTCCCGAAAGCCCCATGGGTCCAGTTTCGCAGCCGGTGAGGAAGGCCGCGCCCGCTGCCGCTCCAACTAAAAGTAAACGTGAAACAAGTCGCATAGGTTCCTTACTGGAAATCTTAACGCTGCTTTGTCAACCAACGGAGCGACGATGTCGATTTTATTATATTAAACGGACAGGTCTTCCGGCGTTTTTATCGCTTCGCGAACCAACGCGTCGAACTCTGGGGAAAACTGCGCGTAAAATGGATAAACGCGGTCCGGGCTGGCAGGAAGATAACGCCAATGTTTGTACATCCAGAGCCAGGGCGCCGGGTTCCTTCGAACGTACGGCTCGAACGAATTCCAGCACGCTTGCGCGATCTGCTGATGATTCATCCCAGCCGTGTTCTCGATCTTCGGATGAACGATAACCCGGTAACGTCCGCCCGGCAGCGGTTCGCAATGCGCTGGAACAATGGCCGTCCCGGTTTGCTCGTGCAGCCAGGCATGCGCCGAAGTCACACTCGTCTTCAGCCCAAAGCATTCGATGGCCACCGCGCCTTGTCGCGGCGGCACGGTAAGATCGACCAGCAAAGCCGTGCGTCCTTTTCGGCGGAGCGTTTTGTAAAGGCGGATGATGCCGCGTTCACGCGGGATCGTCACGTGTCCGGTTTGTTCCCGGATCTTCTTAAAAATTGCGTCCAGCGACGAGTTCTTGAATTCCTGCGTAATGACGGTGGTGAAAAATCCCAAGAAGCCGCCGACCAAACCGAGCCACTCGAAATTGCTGTAGTGGTAACACGCGATTATCACGTTTCGTTCCGGGCCGCCCGCCCGCTCGGTCTCGTCAAAGTTCTGCACCTCGATGTAGCGGGAAAAGTTTTCCGCGGTGAGCCGCGGACTCCACAAAAAGTCGAGCATCGTTCGCGCGAAATGTTGATAGGACTCCCGAACGATTCTCTTTCGCTGCAAGATCGACAACTGATCACCGAACGCAGTCTCGAGATTACTCAAAGCAACACGCCGGCCCTGTCGATCCAATATTGAGGTCAACGCGCCAAGAAACTGCGCCAGGCCAAAGCACACTTTTCGCGACAGCAGCGGGACGGATTTCGCCGCTGCGCTCAGCGCGAGCCATTCAATCTTGTAACGAAAGCGTTTCCAGCGAGAACGCACCGCGCAGTCTAAACACGCTTCATCGCGACCGCGAATTGCGGAGATTACTTCTACTTCGGTCGACGCGACTCAAACTCCGCGATCTTCCACCGCCGTCGCTCCGTGATTGAAGATGATGCTGGTGCAGGTCACGCCGGCTTCTGCTTTTTGCAACTCAGACAAGTCGATCGTCTGCACGCGAAATCCTCGTTGCTCGAGCAAAGCACGGGTTTTGGGAAAAGAAGCAGGAATGATCACCACATCTTGAACGAGCAGGGCGTTCGCTGCGGCCGGTTCTTCATCAGGAACGTCAACTAATTCAAACCCGCGGAATCGTTCCGCATCGATCAAGGATCGATTAACCAGAACGGTGTCGTGGCCAATGTATGAGCACGCGCTCTTCAGATGAAGACAGCCCCTCACTTCCACCGACTGGACTTGATAGTCGTAGACTCGAAACATGTCGCTCGACTGGGCGATGCCTTCCTGATTCGTCCGCTGCGATAGACCTACGAATATGAAACGCCCGGCGCGCAGCACGTCTCCGCCATCGAGAGTTGCCGGTTCGACGAGAAACTTGATCGGCCGGTAATGCGAGAGCGCTTCGGCCAGGCTACTCGCTTCGGGCCGCCGGCTCGGCGCTCCCATGATAGAGATGACCGCGACTTCATCCACCACCACCGCCGGATCCTCTACGAAGACCGCATCCGGAAGCTCTGGCTCGGCCGGTAGAGACACGATGCGAACACCCAGTCCGGCGAGACAATCTTCATACGCTTTGTGCTGTGCCATTGCTTTGGCCACGTCAATCGGCTGTCTTGCGTGAAACGACAGCTCGCAATTGTTGATGCTCGCGCTCACCTGACGAGTGATGGCGGTTACGGGGCGACGCATCTTTACTCTCACCACTCAACTATCAACCTTTACCATTGTTCGGATAAGGTGGTCGCCTCAATCGGAATTCTGACGATCTCGTGCTGGTAGCGAACTTCGACTACGCCGGCGTAATACGCGTTTCGTGACAGAACGAGTGTTGCGCCTCCAGGCAGAATGATGTTGCCGTAAGACATCTTCACCGGCACCGGCCGGGTGATGATGACAAAGTATTCCGGGGACGGTGCGCCATGCCTATTCCAGACTTGTGGACTTTCCACGAGGAAGAACACAAAAAATACCGCCAGCACAATCCCAAGAAACACGCCGGCGCAAATCTTACCGACGCTTATCCCGGCAGGAATTGGCGGCGGGGGAGGGTTCACAAGTAACCCTTTAACCAGGCGATCTTTTTTTGTCGAGCCTTTCGCCGTTGTCTCTCAGCCCGCCCCTTACGTCGCGTCCATCCAAGACGTTCCGTTGACTTGAGTTTGTTCGATTCTAGGTTGCTGTCGCGCTGCCGGCCGGCGCGCAATTTGTGAAAAACATTCTCTTTGTCTGTACCGGAAACATCTGCCGCAGTCCCATTGCGGAAGGGCTTTTCCGTCGCCTGATCGGCAATCGCAAGGACATCGAGGTGGTATCGGCCGGCGTGCACGCGGTGCGCGGGCAGCCGCCGAGTTTGTATGCGGTCCAAGTGTGCGAAGAGGACGGGGTCGATATCAGCAATCTGCGCAGCCAACCGCTCACTGCCGAGTTGGTCGATGAAGCCACCCACATTTTTGGCATGACCGGCGCGCACCTGGAATCGATTCACATGCTCTTCCCTCATGGCGCCGATAAAGCTTTTCTGCTCCGTGAATTTGAAGAACCGGGTGCAACCGTCTGGCGCGACGTGCCGGATCCGATCGGCATGGGGCGCGACGTTTACGAAGTTTGCGCGCGCACGATTAAAAACGCTTTACCGAGCATCCTCGCCTTCGTAGAACAAAGCGAACTCGCGCCAACTCCACGCAGCGGCGGCGCTTCCTCTTATTTAATGGGCGATCTTCCACAAATTCGCCGCGGCTCCACCGGATCGACATCTTCTCCGGGCGGCGGTTTGCGCACGGTCGATCCGGAAATCTTCGACGCCATCAGCGCGGAAGAAAAACGGCAGCGAGAAAATATCGAACTGATCGCGTCGGAAAATTTCACCAGCCGCGCGGTGATGGAAGCACAAGGGAGCGTGCTCACGAACAAGTACGCCGAAGGTTATCCGAAAAAACGCTGGTACGGCGGCTGCGAAAATGTGGACACGGTCGAGCAACTCGCGATCGATCGCGCGAAACTGTTGTTCGGCGCCGAGCACGCGAATGTGCAGCCGCATAGCGGTGCGCAGGCGAATATGACCGTTTATTTCGCCGCAATTAAACCGGGCGACAAAATTTTGACAATGAATCTCGCGCACGGCGGTCATCTCACCCACGGACATCCGGCAAATTTCTCCGGCAAACTCTATCAGGTCAGCCAGTACGGCGTGGACGAGAAGACCGAGCAGATCGATTACGATGCGCTCCAGAAACAAGCGGAAGAAGTTCGCCCCGCGATGATCACCGCCGGTGCGTCGGCTTATCCGCGCACGATCGATTTTCCGCGGATGCGCCAGATCGCCGATTCAGTCGGCGCGATTCTCTTCATCGACATGGCGCACATCGCGGGATTGGTCGCCGGCGGCCAGCATCCGAGTCCGATTCCGCACGCGCAATATGTCACGACGACCACACACAAAAGTTTGCGCGGCCCTCGTGGCGGGATCGTTTTGTGCGAGCAAAAGTTCGCGAAAGAGATCGACTCGACCTTGTTTCCCGGAATTCAAGGCGGCCCGCTTATGCACGTCATTGCCGCGAAAGCAGTTTGCTTTCACGAAGCGCTCCAACCGCAGTTCCGCGATTATCAACGACAAGTGGTGGTGAACGCGAAAGCGCTCGCTGCCGGAATTAGCAAGCACGGGTACCGCATCGTTTCCGGCGGCACCGACAATCACCTCATGCTGGTCGATCTTCGTCCGAAAGAGATTAACGGCCGAGAAGCGCAGGAAGTTCTCGATCGCGCCGGCATCACCGTGAACAAGAACGCAATCCCGTTCGACACTTACCCAATCTTTAAGCCCGGCGGCATTCGCATCGGCACACCCGCGATGACGACACGTGGAATGAAAGAAGAAGAAATGCTCGAAATCGCGGACTTGATTGCCGAGGCATTGAACAATCGCGCGGATGAAGCCGCGCTGGAACGCGTGCGCGTAAAAGTCCGCGAAATGACGCGGCGGTTTCCACTGCCATCGTAGTTGTAGCCGCTTCGCTCTGCGAAGCGTAACCCGGATATGCCAGGACTACGCGGGCCGCGTCGCCCAGAGGGCGACGGCTACAGTTTGCTCTTACCAAATCTGCGAGAATCTGCGTAATCTGCGATCAACCAAATGAGCCAGGCGAACGATCATCCAAACATCAATCCATTGCGCGAAGGTTTATCAACGCGCGCCGTGCCGCAGCCATGCAGCGTCGTGATCTTTGGCGCGACCGGCGATCTCACCCATCGCAAACTCATTCCTGCTCTTTATAATCTCGCGGCCGACGGCGATCTGCCACCCGCCGTCGCAGTCGTAGGCTTCGCCCGGCGCGAAAAAACCGACGGCGACTTTCGAAAAGAACTCGAGGAATCGACGCGAAAATTTTCGCGCCAACCGGTTCGCGACGAAATCTGGAATACTTTCGCGCAGGCGGTTTACTATCATCAAAGCGACTTCAGCGATGAAGCCGGCTACAAGAGTCTGGCTGAGCGCCTGGATAAAATCGACACCGAACGCGGCACACGCGGCAACCGGCTTTTCTATTTTGCCGTCGCGCCCGATCAATTCGAACCAATCGTGAAACATCTCAAAGCCGCCGGCTTGAACGAAGCATGCGAAGGCAGTTGGGCGCGCGTCATCGTCGAAAAACCTTTCGGCACCGATCTCGCCTCCGCGCGCGAACTCAACCGCGTGGTGCGTAGTTCATTTTCCGAGGAACAAACGTACCGGATCGATCACTTTCTCGGCAAAGAGACCGCGCAAAATATTCTCGTCTTGCGCTTCGCCAACGCGATTTTCGAGCCGCTCTGGAACGCGCGCTACCTCGACCACGTCCAGATTACCGCATCGGAAACGCTCGGCGTGGAAGGACGCGCCGGTTACTACGAAGGCGCGGGTGCGCTGCGCGATATGGTGCAAAACCATTTACTTCAATTGCTTTGCCTCATTGCGATGGAACCGCCGACCGATCTGAGCGCCGACAGTATTCGCGACGAGAAAGTGAAAGTCGTGCGTTCGCTCCGGCGCATGACGAAAGAAGATGTCGCCATCAATGCCCTGCGCGGACAGTACGCGGAAGGCGCGATCAACGGCAAACCGGTCGTCGGTTATCGCGCCGAACAAAATGTCGATCCAAAATCGATCACCGAAACATACGTCGCGTTGCGTCTCTTCATCGACAATTGGCGCTGGTCGGATGTGCCGATTTATTTGCGCGTCGGCAAACGGCTGCCGAAATCCGGGACCGAGATTTCCATTCACTTCAAAAAAGCGCCGCTCGTTCTTTTCAATAAGGAAGCGACCACGCTCGATCAAAACGTCCTCGTCATTCGGATTCAACCCGATGAAGGAATCTCGTTGCGCATGCAGGCCAAAATGCCCGGCACCAGCTTCCGGATCGAGCCGGTGAAGATGGATTTTCATTATGGGACCTCGTTCGGCAAAGCGAGTCCGGAGGCGTACGAACGTTTGCTGCTCGATGCGATGAGCGGCGACGCCACACTTTTCGCGCGGCGCGACGAAGTCGAGGAAGCCTGGTTATTTATCGATCCGATCGAACAAGCCTGGCATTCGAAAAAAGATGCGCCGCCGTTGTGCTTTTATCCGTCGGGTTCGTGGGGGCCGGAAGAAGCGGACGAACTGCTCGCGCGCGAGGGCCGAATATGGCGAAGGTTATGAAATTATCCGCTGCGGCTTCTCACTCACACCGCTGTCATCCCGAGCGGAGCGAGGGACCTCCCATAAATAGAATGCGTCACACTTCGATGAGAGATCCTTCGCTCCCGCTCAGGATGACCGCGCTTTTTCTTGAAAAGGATATGCAAGATCCAAAAGATTACTGATTCATGCCGGCAACCGCTGAAAATTATTCGCCCGGACTCTCGGTCGAGGTCGCCAAAATCGACAAGGAGCTGAAAAAACTTTGGGCGCAAAACGAAGGCGCTTTGACCCGCGCGTCGCTTATCAACCTCGCGGTTTATAGCGAAGCTCCGGGCTCGCTCGATAAAAATACGCAACTCATCTCAAAGATCGCGCGAGATCACGCTTGCCGCGCCATCGTCATTGGCGCCGATCGAAATGCGACCGAGAATCGCGTCGAAGCCTGGATCAGCGCGCATTGCCACGTTAGTCGCGCCGGGACGAAACAAATTTGTTCCGAGCAACTTTCTTTTCTCCTCGAAGGACCGTGCGCCAATCTTCTGCCGAGCATTGTGTTTTCACATTTGGATTCCGATCTTCCATTGCATCTCTGGTGGCAGGGCGAATTTCACGATCCGATGGACCCGCAACTTTGGGCTTGGGTCGATCGCTTGATTTACGACAGCCACGATTGGGAAAATTTCGATGCGCAAATGCGCCTGGTCGAAACCGCGCAACACGAAGCCAAGGAGCGAGTGGTACTATGCGACCTGAATTGGACGCGGCTCGATAAACTCCGTTTCGCGGTCGCACAATTTTTCGACCATCCCGCGTCCCATCATCATTTCGGGACAATTGAAAGCGCGCGAATCGATTTCGCGCCGGGCTTCAGATCAACTGCGGTGCTTCTGGCCGGATGGCTCGGGGCGCAATTGAATTGGAAAATCGAAACAGCAAAACGTGGCAACAATTTCACATTTGCCGATGCCAACGGACGCAAGATCGACATCACGCTCAACGAACGCGACGGCGAACCGGTTAGTCAGATCGTTTTAACCTCGAAGGGAATTGAGTTCGTCGTTTCGCACGCGAAAGGTGCCGATCTTTTCGAAGTCTGGCGCGGCAAAGCCGGGGAGAAATGCACGCACCAACTCATGCCGGCTGGAAATAACGATCCCGTCATGTTGGTGAGTGACGAACTAAACCGCGGCGGTCCTCATCGCGTTTATCTGCACGCCATCAATTGCGTGCGCGAGTTACTGTAATAAAAGCTCGCGCAGCTCGCGAACATTCCTCTCGATCGAGAACAATTGCTGAGCGCGTTCGCATCCGGCCTGTCCAAGCCGTCGCGCCAACGCAGGATCGACAATTACCTTTTCGATCGCGTCGGCCAGCGCGACTGGATTATGCGGCTCAACCAGAAATCCGGTCTCACTCTGCACGACCATCTCCGCTATTCCGCCAACCGTTGTCGAAACAACCGGAAGTCCCGCGGCCATCGCTTCCATGATCACCGTCGGCAAGTTGTCCCTCGCGCCATCGGGATCGACAACACACGGCAACGCAAACACCGAAGCCTCTGCCAGCTGTTGGACAATTTGCGCTTGAGTTTTTGGGCCAGCCAAATTTACCTGCGATTTTAGGTCGGCGATCTGCCTCCGCAGATTGTTTTCAAGCGGACCTTCGCCAGTGATCTCGCAGCGAAAATCGTGTCCACGTTTCTTAAGCAAATCACAAGCGCGAATCAAATCGGCGAAGCCCTTCTTGTCGATCAAGCGGCCGACGCTGACAATCGTCGGGACCGCGTTCACAAAATCCGCGCGCTTGAATTTTGAAAGATCGAGCCCGTTGTAGATGCGGTGAATCTTTGCCGCGTTCGCGGAAAACCGCTCTTTGAGAAAATTCGCGGCGTAATCGCTGACCGCCGCGATCGCGCTGGCCGCACCGATTAGCTTTTCCAAATCGATCTCGAATTCTTGCGGCACAAAAATATCGTTGGCGTGCGCGGTGAAGCTGAAAGGGACGCCGAAGAACTTGTTAATCCAAAACGCCGTGCGCGCAGCCATTCCGGCGAAGTGCGCGTGCACATGATTGATCCCGAGTTTCTGTAGACGCGATCCAACATAAATCGCCTGATAGAGCCGCAGAAAATCGGAGCGTCTCCCCCATTCCGCGACAAGCTCCACTATCTCTTGGTTACGTTCCTTGCGTTTGAGGGTACGCTCGATTTCACCAACTAGTTGCGGTTCGCCCGGGAGGTATTGCACCCGGGCGACGATCTTCTCATCCCAATCCTGCGGCGGCTCTTTATCCGGCGTCCGGATCGAAAAAATGGGGGGGGCTTCACCCTGCCGGTCCAGCTCAGCAATTTCGCGATAACAAAACGTCTGAACGTAGGAGGGGAAACGTTCAAAGACGTAGGCAAACTGGGTCATCCCGAAAGGACTTAACGACGGAAGCGGACGTTGGAAAGTTGCGATTTCTGGAGTTCCCGTTCCGAAGGCAAGAAGAGTGAATATCCCGCACGAGTTCTGCTTCTAAATCCGCATGCCCGATCGGGGTTTCTTCGCATTTTGCACCTCTCTTAACTTGATCGAACTGAAAGCGATAGGACAACTTTCGCGAGTAAAGCATTTCGATGAGGATCAGATTATTTACCGTCCAGGCGACCCCGGTGACGAGATTTACATCATCAACCGGGGAGTCGTGGCGATGGGTGGCGATCAATTCAGCGTTGATCGAACGGATGCCTATTTGTCGCGCGGCGACATCTTCGGCGATCTCGAAGCCCTGGCCGGCCAGCCGCGCAACCATTCCATTCGGACCTGCGAATCGTCCAGCCTACAATCTTTCGAGAGGAAGAATTTTCCCGACCTCGTCCGGCGCGTCCCGGCATTCTTCCATTACCTGTGCGAGCAAATGGCCAATCGCCTTCTCCGAGCTCATGAGATGGCGCTCGATCGAAGCCATTGTCTGGAACTGAGCGGCAACCTTTCAAATTTCGATCTGATCACGGTTTATCAGACCATCTTAAACTCCGCCCGCACCGGCGTTCTTCGTATTTTCGATGACACGGGCGAACCCATCGCCGTCTTCTCCTTTGAAAGAGGGCGCCCCTGTCGCGGCCGGTTTCACCATCTGACCGGCGGCGAAGCGTTCTGGCAATTGTTTCAAGAAGAAGCTCTGTCCGGTACTTTCTCGCTTTCCTCAGGGAACAAGTCTACCGACGACGAGATTCCGTCGGAAAAGATCGAGCACAATTATAGTGAGATGCTGCTCACCGCCGTCCACTTTCGCGACGAACTGTGCGCCCTGAAGGAACAAATCCCGTCCGGAACAACTTCGGTGCAGCGGCAGAAATTGAATTTTGATTGGCCAGCTAGCGCGCCGACCTATCTACAGCCGCTGGCGGAGCAGATTTGGCAATTGGCATACAGCGCGCCCATCACCCTTTCGAGCTTGTTCCAGAAATGCTCGGTCTGTCAGTTAAAGATATATCAAGTTGTCGGCACACTGATTCAATCAGGGCACTTTAACTCGGCGTCTTCTGGAGTGGAGGCAACTGCTCTTGTGGCAACGAACTGACGGCGCGATACATTTTCGTCTCGCTCGTTGTCGCTTAAAACAGCTGCTCCTCCCATAGCTCGGCTCGGCGTTGCATGAGTCCTGCTTCAAGAAAGGCATGCTGGAACGAATCATAAGAGGCTCAGCGTTGACTCTCGTCGCCTGTATCGCTTTATCAGGATGCTCCTCTCTCTCCAAGGGTGGACGCCAGCAGACCGCTCAACTGAAACATATTCGCAAAATCCGCTTGGCTCGGCTAAAGGAGAAAAGACATATTATTGTCAAAAAAAACCGCGCGATTTCCACTCCGCCGGCTCCAAATGGGTGGGCAACGAATGTTATGATGGATCCAGCCCAATTGCCGCCGCCAGCTCCGCCGGAAACTGCTGCGCCTGAGAAGGCGCCGGAGAGCCCTTAAGCGCCGCGTTTGACCGCAATCGGTTTCCCTTCGGAATCGACTGCCACGTACGTGAAAACGCCGTGCGTGACCCGAAGTTGCTCGCCCGTCTTATAGCGCTGCACCCAAACCTCGACTGGGATCGTCATGGACGTGCGCCCAATTTTTTCGACCCATGCATAACACGCGACCGTGTCCCCAACGCGCACAGGTTGCAGAAACGACATCCCTTCCATCGCTACCGTCACGACGCGGGCTTTCGCGGTCTTCGCCGCCAGAATTCCACTGCCCAAATCCATCTGCGACATCAACCAGCCGCCAAAAATATCCCCATTCGGGTTTGTATCCTTTGGCATGGCGATCGTTTGAATAACGAGCTCGCCTTTCGGTTGATCCAGCATTTGCGCGGAGAATAACACAACTCTGCTGTCTCGGCTGCAATTTGGGTAGAGACGCCGCGCTGCGGTCCAGGACAGCGCAGCGCGCTGTCCCTACCTTACAAAATCAGCATGCAATCGCCGTAGCTGTAGAACCGATAACGTTGGCCGATCGCTTCTTCGTAGGCGCGCAGGATGAACTCGCGGCCGGCGAACGCGCTTGCCAGCATGAGAAGAGTGGAACGTGGCAAATGAAAATTTGTGAACAAGAGATCGACATGTTGAAATCGATAAGGGGGATAAATGAAAATGCCGGTCGATCCCGTTTGCGCGACCAGTTTTTCATTTTCGCGGTGCGCAGCTTCGAGCACCCGCACGCTCGTCGTCCCGACGGCGACAACGCGCTGTGCCTTGTCGATCTTGCGCGCAGCTTCGGCCGAGATTGAAAACTGCTCCGGATGCATGCGGTGCTCGCGAATATCTTCGCAGTGAACGGGCCGAAATGTTCCGGTCCCGACATGGAGCGTGACGAACGCGTGCGCAAGCTCACTCAGAATTTCTTGAGTGAAGTGCAGACCGGCCGTTGGCGCAGCAACCGCGCCAGGTGTTCGCGCGAAAACAGTTTGATACCGCGTGTCGTCTTCTTTGTCGCTGTCACGCCCCAGGTAAGGCGGCAAGGGCATCGAGCCGCCAGCGAAAAGATCGACGTCTTCATCCAGCAAGATGACGCGTTCGCCGTCCGCCCGGATTTCTTCTACGCGCGCAATCACATGGTCGATCTTCGTCGTGGCGCCCATTCGCATTTTACGTCCCGGCTTGGCCAGACATTTCCACCGCAACGGCCCGAGCCGTTCGATAAACAAAAACTCGACTGCGCCGTCGTCCGAGAATTTTCTCGCGGGAACCACGCGCGTATCGTTCAAGACCAGTAGATCTCCCGGCGCAAGCAGTGTCGGCAATTCACCGAATTGTCGATGTTCGATCGTTTGCCTCTCGCGATGCAAAACCATCATTCGGGACTCATCGCGCCGTGGCAAAGGCCGTCGCGCAATAAGCCCTTCCGGCAACGCGTAATCGTAATCGCCAAGCCTGGAACTCATCGCAACATCATCAAAGGAATTGCGGCTTAGCGCAAAACTTCCCATGATCGACCCGATGCAGGAACCGGGTCTCGATCTTGTTATTAGCGCGCTCGAACGGCTGCGCGACGAAAAAGAGCGAACGCCGTGCGCCTCGCGCGCCGCGCTTGAGCGGCTTCTGGAAACGCAACCGGCATCGGCGCCTCTTGCCACTCCGTCAGCGGTTCAATCCGGTAGCAAACTCGAGCGACTCGCGCCAATTCGGGAACGCGTCAGCGTTTGCACGAAGTGTCCTCACCTCGCCAGCTCACGAACACAAACGGTTTTCGGAGTCGGCAATCCCGACGCAGACATCATGTTTATCGGAGAAGCACCAGGCGCGGATGAAGATGCGCGGGGTGAACCGTTTGTTGGCCGCGCCGGTCAACTGCTCACGAAAATAATCGAGACCATGGGCTTCGCGCGTGGCGACGTTTACATCGCCAACATTCTCAAGTGCCGTCCCGACACGCCGAAGGGCTCGTTCGGGAACCGGGCGCCGACGCCGCTCGAAATGCAAACATGCCGGCCTTATCTCGTCGAACAGATCGAGATCATCCAACCAAAGGTGTTGGTCGCGCTCGGCGCGGCCGCGGTGGAAGGATTGCTCGGCGAGCGCGGGACGATGCGCGATCTGCGCGGACGCTGGCATTCCTATCAGGAAACACCCTTGATGATCACTTATCATCCCGCCTATTTACTTCGAAACCAGTCGCTCTCCGAAAAACGGAAGGTCTGGGAAGATATGCTGCT
Organism: Spartobacteria bacterium; assembly: GCA_003167365.1. Classification (GTDB taxonomy): domain Bacteria; phylum Verrucomicrobiota; class Verrucomicrobiia; order Chthoniobacterales; family UBA10450; genus Palsa-1382. Next base: position 70,566 of record PMTM01000013.1, read on the forward strand.
GGTGCTTGAGCGGCTCGAGCGACCGATCACGCAGAAACAGCGCAATTATTTTTTGTAATTCTGCGCGCGTTCGAATATCGCCTCGATTTTTCTACGGGACGCGAGCGTCATGACCACGGATGAAATCATCGAGCGCACTTCTTGTCGCGGAACCTTGATCTTGCGGTTCAGGGCTGTTCCGCCCGCCTCGCGCAAAAGTGCGAGCGTTCGTGCGCCGATTAGCGCCGGCAACACGCTCGCAGCGCGTACCCGTCGATTTCGAATAGCGAGCGAGTATTCCACTCCGGACTGAAGCGCCGCTTCGGCTTTCTCTCTCCACTTTCGGTAAATCGGCCGAAAGCGATCCGGTTCCCTAATAATGTCCGCCGAGGTCAATCGAATCGTGGCCAACTCCTCTTCCGGAAAATAACATCGGCCACTGCGAAGGTCGGAGCCGGCATCCCGCAAAATGTTGATCAGTTGCAATCCCATGCCGTAGCGCTTTCCGAGTTCGGACATCTCGTTTTCATCGAGCTTGGCGAATTTCCGCACGTGCCGGAAACAAAGCCGCGTCCAAAATTCTCCGACGCAACCGGCGACGAGATAGGTGTATTCATCGAGGTCGCTGGCCGTATTGAGCGCCCGCACTTCAGCGGCCTTGACGAAACGTTGCAAGTCGAGTGTTTGCCCGCGCGTAATCTTCTCCAACACCAGGCGAATATCTGTGCGATCAGCCGGATCAAAATTCTCCAGCCATTCCAGGCAGCGCGGGAGCGATTGGATCAGCGCACTTTCATCGGAATTTTTCTGCAAAGGCGCGAACGACCCGACCAGATCGACAATTGTATCCGGAGAAGATTGCCCTTGGATTGCGCCGGAAAGCGTTTGCAGTTTCTCGGCCCGAATCGCCGGGGGAATATCCGCCGTGTCGGCAATCGTGTCTGTTGCGCGCGCCAGGAGATAAGCAAGCGAGACCGGCTCACGCAAACGCCCGGGCAACAAGCGGACGGAAAGATAAAACGATCGCGAAACGGACCGCAGGATCGCACCACGCAGCCGACGCACAGAAAATTCCGTCTTCACGCTTTTTGTCGCCCAGCGGTCAACGCCCCGCGTTCTTGATGTCGATCAAAGTCGCGTCGGTGTTGCCCAGGCCCATTTGCCCCGCTGCCTGGATATAGGAAGCCTCCGGGCCAATCACTGGGACGCTTGCCCGCGCGCGCAACTCTCCGATTTTCCTTAGCGCAACCACGTCCAGCGCTACCGGATCCTTGCTGGCGTAAAGCGTGGCGTGGTGCACGGCATAGTTCGGCTCCGATTGCGGACCGCCGGCGAACTGCGCAATCAAGCCGTCCATTAAGTTGAAGACAACCTTGTGGCCAATCACTGGGTCCGCATAAATCTCCGCGATGCTGGTCGCGCCGAAACGCGAGCCTTCGCTAAAACGCCGCCAATTGTCGATGTTCGGAATCGTGATGTTGTATAGACAACCGGCAATCCCGTTCGCCTCGCTGTTGCTCATCACCGGAACGTTGATGATTTTCGTGACCTCGCTGGAAAGGATGCGCGAGAAATGACTTACGTTGCTGGTGTTTTCCGTATCCGACAGAATGACTGTTTTTCCCAGGTCGCCTTTGTATTCGAAATCGCCCCACACCAGTTTCCCCATGAGCGGCGCGGAGAGAACCGCCTTGGGATCGTAACCGTCGCGCGGGACGATGGCGCGCAGTTGATAACCATCTTTGCCGGACTGGTAACCGGCGTACTTGGTTCCACCCAACGAACGATCCCAGACCACGATGCTGTTGCGTGGATGGCCCGCGGCAACCAATCCATCGACAATCGCATTCACGACGTCGTGATGCGTTGTGAAAAGCTCGCCGCCGGCGGCGGAAATTTTGATACCAACTTTGTCATCAGGAGAAACGAGCGACGCCCAAGCTTTCGCGACAGTGGGTTGGCCGGTTGCCGTCAAGACAAGGCGATCGACCATTGCATGCACCACCCGGGGATTTGTGACGTAGTCCGTGATCGCATCCGGATCGTGTGCGGCGTAGACGACCGATCGAGTAGGACTCGGGCGCGGCGTCTGGCCAAACACGGGCGTGATGACGCAGAAGAAAAGAAGAGTTAGCTTTGGGATCGACAAAGTAGTGTGAGCGATGGAACGGACTTTATGAGCAAGAGCGCGAATCACAACTCCGCAACTGTAGCGGCAGGCGTGTCGCCCGCTTCTATCGTCAATGCAAGCGACACGTCTGCTTCTAGAGCCGAGCCGATCCGGCATTTGTATGTTCACATTCCATTCTGCGCGCGCATCTGCCCGTACTGCGCTTTTTACAAGGCACGCGCCAATCATTCCGAGACCCAACGCTTCTGTGAAGCAGCTGTCCGCGAGCTTTCGCAGAAATCCGCTGAGTTCGACCTCGCTCCCGAAACGATTTTCTTTGGCGGCGGAACGCCGACCGCGCTGACAACGGCGCAATTGGAATCTTTGCTGAGCGGATTTCACGAGCATCTCGATCTCTCCGGGCTGGTGGAATGGACGATGGAAGCCAATCCTGGAAGTGTCGCGGCGGGCAAGGCTGAGGTGCTCAAACGATTCGGTGTCAATCGCATCAGCCTCGGTGTGCAATCCTGGGACGACGCGCTGCTAAAGGTTCTCGGCCGCGAGCACGACGCAAATCAAGCAGAGGAATCTTTTCGAATCTTACGCGCGGCCGGGTTCTCAAACATCAACGTCGATCTCATGTTCGGTTTGCCCGGGCAGACGGTCGAACAATGGCGAGCCACCCTGGAAAAAACGATCGCGCTTCGACCCGAGCACGTCTCCACTTACTGCCTCACTTACGAGGAAGACACGGAATTTTTCCTGCGCCATTCGCGCGGCGAATATCGGGAAGATTCGGATGCCGACGCCGAGTTTTTCGAAATGACAATGTCGATCCTGGAGGAAGCGGGCTACGAGCACTACGAAATTTCGAATTATGCGCGACCAGGTTTTTCGTCGGCCCATAATCGCTCATACTGGTCGGGTGAAGATTATTTGGGAGTCGGCCCGAGCGCGTTTTCGACCGTTGGAACAAAACGCTGGCAGAACATCGCGGATTATCGCGATTACGCCGATCGGCTTTTCGATCGTCGCTCTACCGTCGACCGGACAGAAGAGCTGACCGCGGAGATGAAGCGGACAGAGAGAATTGCGCTTTCGCTGCGCACGCGCGACGGCGTTTCCGAAGCGATCCTCCAGCCTTTCGCGAAGGAAACAGACGAATTTGTGCAGCTCGGTTTACTTCGACAATCGAACGGCAATTTTGTCCTGACTCGCGCTGGAAAATCTCTCGCCGATTCGGTTGCCGAAGCCTTCGTTTGAATAGATAGGGACGCACCTCCGGGGCGTCCGTGAATCCAACAAGTCGGACTGATTCTAAACGGCCCCATAGCGTCGTTGTCTCCGTCCAAATTCTTCCACCGCCGCCAGAAGATCTTTCTTGGTAAAATCAGGCCAGAGTTTCGGCGTCACGAACATTTCGGTGTAGGAGAGCTGCCAAAGAAGAAAGTTCGATAAACGCATTTCTCCCGAGGTGCGGATAAGCAGATCGGGGTCGGGATAGTATCGAGTGTAGAGATGCTTGCTGAACATCTCGACGTCGATCATCGCCTTGTCGATGTGACCCAATTCGACCGCGCGAAGCAAACTCTTGATCCCGTCGATGATTTCAAGGCGGCCGCCATAACTCAGCGCCAGGATCAAGGTCAGACCATTGTTGCCTGCCGTGGCTTCGATCGATTTGTGAAGCTGTTTCTGGCAAGCCTCGGGCAAATTGGTCAATCGCCCGATGGCCTGGAGTCGAACATTCTTCTCGAGTAACTCCGGGGTTTTCTCCTTCAGGAATTTCTCGAGCAGGCGCATCAAAGCGAAGACTTCGCTTTTCGGACGTTGCCAATTCTCGGCCGAGAAAGCGTAGAGGGTCAGATATTCAATCTTCAAATCGCCGCAGCCCTCGACGCATTCGCGCACGGCCTTCGCACCCGCTTCGTGGCCTTTGATCCGCGGCAGCCCGCGAGATTTCGCCCATCGTCCGTTGCCGTCCATGATGATCGCGACATGCTGGGGAACTGACTTCGCGCTCGGGGCCATGGCTTAGATAATGATCGTTTCTCCGCGTTCCGGACCGACGCTGACGATCGACAATCTCGCTCCGGCCAGTTTGGAAATACATTTCGCGTAATTTCTTGCTGCTAAAGGTAATTGCGAAAGTTTACGCGCTGAATGCGTAGATTGATTCCAACCGGGAAATTCCTCGTAAACCGGCTCGCAGTTATCCAATTGGGTGGCATCGCACGGCGGAACTTGCAGCCGTTTTCCGTTCAGCCGATATGCTACGCAAACCTTGATCGAATCGACCTGGTCGAGACCGTCCAAATTCGTAATTGCCAGTTCGTCGATCCCATTAATCATCGTCGCATAACGCGCTGCAACCGCATCGAACCAGCCGCACCGCCTGGCCCGGCCAGTAACAGCGCCAAACTCGCGCCCCATTTTGTGCAGCATCTCGGCTAGGCCTTGATCTTCGGTCGGCAACGGTCCCTCGCCCACGCGCGTCGCGTACGCTTTCATCACACCCAATACGCGATCCATCCGATGCGGCGGAACACCTGAGCCGGTGCAGGCCCCGCCGGCCGTCGTGTTGGACGAAGTCACATACGGATAGGTGCCGTGGTCGATATCGAGAAAGGTTCCCTGCGCGCCCTCGAAAAGAATTTCTTTCCCGCGTTGTAACGCGCGATGGAGATACACCACAGTATTAGCGACGAAAGGCTGTAATTTCCGTCCGGCCGCCAGATAACTTTCGTTCACCTCGCGATAGCTAATGGCCGGCGCGCCGAGTGCCTGGAGAATACTGTTGTTCTCGCGAATTTTTGCTTCGAGCTTCTTAGAAAAGAGAACCGGCTGCATTAAGTCCGACATGCGCAAACCGGTGCGGGCAGCTTTGTCGCCGTAAGCGGGACCGATTCCGCGCTTGGTCGTTCCGATTTTGGCGTGGCCTTTGCGCAATTCGCGCTGCTCATCGAGCACACGGTGATACGGCATGACCAGGTGCGCGCAATCGCTAATCAACAAATTCCGGTCGATCTTGATTCCGAATTTGCGCAACCCATCGATCTCGCCGGCCAGAGCGATCGGATCGATCACGACGCCGTTGCCAATGACGCAGACTTTCCCCCGGCGCAAAATCCCGGACGGGATCAAATGCAGGATGTATTTCGTGCCGCGATGAATGACGGTATGGCCGGCGTTGTTTCCACCCTGACTGCGCACGACAACGTCCGCGTTCGCAGTGAGAACATCGATGATCTTCCCCTTTCCTTCATCGCCCCATTGCGCCCCGACCAGGATTGTGTTCGCCATAATTGATGGGCAAAAAATTTTCCCGATGCATCTGGCGGACGCACTCGGGACTTGCCGACGAACGATAGGAAGCGAGCCCTCGCCTGCAAGAGTTTTCGGTGTAGCGGCGGCCGCGCCGCGACCGCAAAACATATTGCCTCACCGCCGCGGGCACGGATAGCCTGCGGCCATGCGTACACTCCTGTTGATCATCCTGATTTTGCTGCTGGTCGGAGCATTTCCGGCCTGGCCGTACAATGCCGGTTGGGGATACTACCCGAGCGGCGGACTTGGAATCATCCTCTTGATCGTCCTGATCCTGGCTCTGACCAAACGCATTTAGGCGATTGCGAACGATCTTTCGGCTAGCGTCCCTGGCTGGCGACGGCTTGTTTCAGTGCGGCGGCGGACTCGCTGCTTCCACCGTGGTAGCTGGAATAGTTCTTCTTCGACGCCCAGTTGATCTTCGAATCGTAGGTAAAAGTATTCAGAGCGACGCGATACTTGCCCTCGCTCGCCTGCAAGTGTCGATGCGCCAAGATGAATTGCGAGGGGTCGTAGTAATTGCTGAAGTCGCGCGCAAACTTCGCCCGGCTCATCCCGATCTCGAGGTTCTTGCGAATCTCCAAATGCAAATGCGCGTCGTACAGCCCGTGCGCCGTCCCCATCGTGCCGATCTCCTCTCCACGCGTAATCGATTGGCCGCGCCGCACCAGTATGCTGTTCAGATGGCCATAGAGTGAATCGATATACTTGATCTCTCCGCCTTCGCGATAGGTGTGACGCACGATGACCACGTTTCCCCAACCCATGTGGCAGTCGTGTGCGAAAACAACAACGCCATTTCCAATGCTGTAAATCGGATCGCCCAGATCGGTATCGCCGCCGCCGACGCCATCCCAGTCTTCACCCAGATGTCCTTTCGACCGAAAACCGCGCGCCTTGTAATAACCTTGCGCGTCAGGTTTGCCGACCGGGAAATCGAAACCATCCGCCAGCTTGGTGAAAGCGGTTTCCATCGGCAAGCTGACTTGCTGCGCTGGTTGTGATGCCGCGGGAACTTCCCTCACCGACTGCGCCAGCGCCGGTTGCGCTTTGACCATTGCAACTCTTAACGGTTGGGCCTTGATGGCGGGCGCGATTGCAGGCTGCGTCTTTGCAACTTGCGCCTTCACCGTCGATGCGTTCATCGGCTGTGCTTTCGCTACTTCTTTGAGCGGTTGCACGTTCACCGGCTGCGCTTTCGCCACTTCTTTTACCGGCTCCTGTTTCGGCGTTTGTGCTTTGGGAGATTCTTTAATGGGAATTGCTTTTTCCACTCGGACCACTGCCGGCGCTGCGCTGGTGTCGCGCGCCACAAACACCTCTTGTCCATTCGTCTGACCAAGCAATGCCAGAAAAGAAACAAGCGCGATGGAAATTCTCCGAGCCATGAAAAGCGCCCGTTTTAGACCAATCCGCGCTCCCTGACAAGCCGTTAGTTAAGGCTGCTTATTGATCTTTACTTGAACGACCGGCAACGGGAACCGCAGCCGCAGCTCATCCGCCAGGTAAATTTCGACATGGTGCAGCCCGAATTGCTGGAACTGCACGCCGCCGAAATAATGCACGTTGGTCGCGTGTCCTTCCATTTCCTTCAATTCGAATTCCACTTCGGCCTGCGCGATAATCTGTTGCTCGTCCACGCCGACGAGGCGCGACTTCTGCCGGAATTTCCCCGAGCCGCTGCACCAGCGCGCCCAAATGCAAAGCCGCATGTAATTGATGGGCAGCGCCGGCGTTGCGATGATGTTGATCACGCCGACCAACGTTTGCATGCCGTTGAATTCGCAGCGGACGTCTTCACATAACACTGCGCTCTGCAAATCCGGAAGAATGACTTCGTTTTCCATCGACAACTAAATTAACCCGCGCGCGAGTGAGATTAACATGACAATACCGAGAATGATCCGATAAATCGCAAAGGGAACGAAACCGCGCGTGCGCACCCATCGCATGAACCAGGCTACCACCGCCAGCCCGACGATGAATGAAATAACGAATCCGATCGCGAGCACGATCCAGCCATGCGTATCCACCACCAGCGGCGCGATGTTGTCTCCGACTACGGCATTGCGGTTGGGCGCAATCGTTTTGTACAGATCGTAAAGCGTCGCGACAACCATCGTCGGCATCGAAAGAAAAAACGAGAACTCGAGCGCGGCTGGCCGCGAAAGTCCGACGGTTTGTCCGGCCGCGATCGTGCTCATCGAGCGCGACGTGCCGGGAAAAACGGCCGACAGAATTTGCACGGCACCGATCCAGGCCGCTTGCGGCAAGCTCATCTCCTCCATGTGCGTCACGCGCGGCCGCGTGAAAACACGATCGACAATCCACATCACGATTCCGCCGAGAAGAAGCGCCCACGCCATCACCCAAAGATTTTCCAGGTTTTGCCCGATTTGTTTTTTCAACGCCCAAGCAGGAATCGCGGTGATGACAAACGCGATCATCGTCAGGCTCAGCGGATGCGTAAAAATCGTTCGATCGCCCCGTTCGCCGGCGGGAAATGTTCCCAAGAACTTCACGATCCGTTCCCGAAAATAAACCGGCAGCGCCAGGATCGCGCCCAGCTGGATCACGATCGTGTACATTTTCCAAAAGCCGTCATCGAGACTGATGTTCGCCAGCCCAAATTTGGTCAGAATGACCTCGGCGATGCGCAAATGAGCGGTGGAGCTGACCGGCAGAAATTCGGTGAGTCCTTCAACGATTCCGAGCAAGATCGATAATAGAAAATCGTGCATAAATTGAGATCAGCGTTTGCGGCGATCGAATTTCACAAGGCGTCCGGGCCGCGTTCATCCGTGCGGATGCGAACCGCCTGTTCCACTTCCATGACAAAAACTTTTCCGTCGCCGATTTTTCCGGTCTTGGCCGAACGCAAAATGGCTTCGACTGTTCGTTCCGAGCGTTCGTCCGACACGACAACCTCGAATTTTACCTTGGGAAGAAAATCGACCGTGTATTCCGCGCCGCGATAAATCTCGGTGTGCCCTTTCTGACGCCCAAAACCCTTCACTTCGCTCACCGTCATTCCTTCTACGCCGGCCTCTATGAGCGCTTCCTTCACCGCTTCCATTTTGAAAGGCTTCACCACGGCCTCGATTTTTTTCACCGCGCATACTAGAACTGGCAGTGCAAAGCGCAAGCTGCGCGGCGCGACTAAACATGAAAGTTGAGTGGTTGAGATGCTGAGGTAGTTGAGAAGTTGAGGGAAGCTCAGATCATGAATGCACGACGGGAATACCCTTTAAGAAACTCCGCGTTTGCCGCAGCCAACGCCCCCGGATCGCTTAAAGACTCTCAACTGCTCAACCTCTCAACTTCTTTGCCTTCTTGGACTTCTCCCGCGACATAGCCTCTGCTACTTTCGCGACCGATGAAACTCGTTGACGTTGAAGCAATCCTGCGCGCCTTAAACGACGCCGAGGTTCGCTACCTCATCGTTGGTGGCTTGGCCGTGGTCGCGCATGGTTACGTGCGCTATACCGCGGATGTGGACATTGTTCTCGACCTCAAAAGTGAAAATGCGTTGCGCGCGATAAAAGCGCTTGAGGCGATCGGGTATCGGCCGCTGGCTCCAGTCGATGCGGCAGACTTCGCGGATGCGGAGCTGCGGAAAACGTGGCACGAAGAAAAAGGCATGCTCGTTTTCCAAATGTTGAACGGAAACCGGCCCGAGACGCGGCTCGACCTATTCGTCACCGAACCCTTCGATTTTGACCGGGAATTTGCCGCCGCAAAATGGGAGGAAGTTGCAAGCGTCAAGGCTCCTGTCCTACAGGTCGCAACTTTAATCGCGATGAAAACACAAGTCGGTCGCAGCCAGGATTTAGTGGATGTTGAGCAGCTATCAAAGCTGGTTCAGAGTAGGAAAAAATGAGCGAATCGAGCATCAAACCGATCTCGCCCGAAGATCGGAAGCTTTGGGAAAAGCAAAATCTCGCGGATTTGCTTTATTGGGCCGACTTGCCGTTCACGCAAAAGATCCAGATGCTCGAAGACCTGGAAGAAGTGGCGCGCGCTTTCCACGGCGGAAAACTCCCGCCTTCACCCGACGAACACCAAGAGAAAAGCGGAAAACTGAAATCGGAAAACGGCGGGAGAGTTGAGACGTTGAGCGTTGAGGCAGTTGAGAAGTGAAGGGAACGGGAGAGCTGAAACACGGAAACTTCTGGCAGTTGAACCGTTGAGGTAGTTGAGAAGTTGAGGGAAGTTCCGGTCATGAATGCACGACGGGAATGCCCCTTTAAGAAACTCCGCGTTTGCCGCAGCCAACGCCCCCGGATCGCTTAGAGACTTCTCAACAACTCAACTCCCTCTCAACTCCTCAACCTCTCCTCAACCTCTTCTCAACCCCTCAACCTCTTTTGTCTTCTTTCGATTTTCTAATTGTCGGCGCCGGTTTTGCCGGGTCGGTCCTGGCGGAACGAATTGCCACGCAGCTCGGCCAGACGTGTCTGATTGTTGAGAAGCGCAATCACATCGGTGGCAACGCTTACGATCACTACGATGCGGCCGGCGTTTTGGTCCACGATTACGGGCCGCATTATTTTCGGACCAACTCGCAGCGCATCGTCGAGTACCTCAGCCAGTTCACCGAGTGGCGTTCGGTCGAATACAAGATTCTCTCGTGGACCGACGGCAAGTTTTGGCAGTTCCCGATCAATCTCAACACCTTCGAACAATTGATCGGCCGAGCTTCGACCAGCGCGGAGATGGAAGCGCAGCTGGCCGAGTGGCGCGTCCAGATCGACAACCCAAAAAATTCCGAAGAAGTGATTGTCTCGCAGGTGGGCTGGAAGCTTTACGAAATGTTCTTCAAGAACTACACCCGCAAACAATGGCAGCGGGACGCGAAGGATCTCGATGCCAGCGTTTGCGGCCGCATCCCCATTAGAACGAATCGCGACGATCGTTATCTGTCCGAAAGTTTCCAGGCGTTACCGAAGGATGGTTACACCAAGATGTTCGAGAAGATGCTGGCGCATCCTAAAATCGAGGTCCGTCTCAACACTGACTTTCGTGAAGCGCGGTCGCAGGTTCGTTTCGATCACTTGATCTTCACCGGCCCGATCGACGAGTACTTCGATCATTGCTTTGGTCCCCTGCCCTACCGCTCGCTTCGGTTTGAGCCGGAAACAATCGCTCAGGAATTTTTCCAACCAGCAATGCAAGTAAACTATCCCAACGATCACGATTTCACCCGCATCGTTGAGATCAAACACGCCACCGGCCAAAAGCTTCCCGCGACAACGATCGTGCGCGAGTACCCTCAAAATTTTGGACCGGGCCGCGAACCGTACTATCCGATTCCGGCGCCGGACGCGAAGGCGCTCTATTCAAAATACGCCGAGCGCGCCGTGTCGGAGAAAAATGTCAGCTTCGTCGGCCGGCTCGCCACCTACCGCTATTATAATATGGACCAGGTCGTGGGCATGGCTCTAGCTGAGTTTGAGCAAATCCAAAGCGGAAAGCGGAAAGTTGAATGGAGCGAATGGGATGAGCGACATAGAAGGTAAAGCGACGAGGGTAGGAGCGAGTGAGCGCGGGCAGCGAACGAGTTTCAAACGTTGAGTAGTTGAGAAGTTGAGAAAAACGGGAAGCCTCCGCCGTCATATAACGAACGGCGGCAGCGTTGAGCCGTTGAGGTAGTTGAGAAGTTGAGGGAAACTCCGGTCATGAATACACGACGAGAATATCCCTTTGAAAAACTGCGCGTTTGGCAAGCAGCCCGGGACCTCGCAAAGGTAATCTATGCCGCCACCGCAAGGTTCCCCCAGCGCGAGATCTATGGATTGACCAGCCAATGCAATCGAGCTGCTGTTTCAGTCGCCGCTAATCTGGCTGAAGGCAGTTCCCGCCAAAGCCGAAAAGACCAGGCCCACTTTTCGGAGATTGCCTACAGCTCACTGATGGAACTTGCTTGTCTGCTTATCCTTTGCCAGGACATCGGCATCTTATCCGCGGGTTCTGAGCAAACTCTCCGCCGATCTATTGAAGAAGTGTCAGCTCAGTTGAACGCACTTCACCGTAGCCAACGCGCCCGGATCGCTTAGAGACTTCTCAACCACTCAACTCCTTCTCAACTCCTCAACCTCTCCTCAACAACTCAACTTCTTCTCCGCCGCTTGCACCGTCACTCAAGTCTCCTACCTTGTGCCGCCACTTTTCCCGGCTCGAACGAGAGCGGTGAGCACCAATCGACATGAAAAAAGCGCTGATCACTGGCATTACCGGCCAGGACGGTTCGTATCTGGCCGAGCTTTTGCTCAGCAAAGGATACGAAGTGCATGGCCTCATCCGCCGCGCCTCTTCGTTTAACACCGAACGTCTCGAACCGATCTATAAAGATCCGCACCGCACTGATACTCGTCTTTTTCTGCACCATGGCGACCTGGCGAATTCCGTCGCCGTCTTCACGCTGATCGCAAAAATCGAACCGGACGAGATCTACAATCTCGGCGCGCAAAGCCACGTTCGCGTAAGCTTCGACATTCCGGAATACACCGGCGACGTGACTGGGGTCGGAACCGCGCGCATCCTCGAAGCGATGCGACACGCGGCGCCGAAAGCGCGCTTTTACCAGGCGAGCAGCAGTGAAATGTTTGGCCTGGTGCGGGAAACGCCGCAGCGCGAAACCACTCCCTTTTATCCTCGAAGTCCGTACGGCGCGGCCAAGGTTTACTCCCACTGGATGACGGTGAACTACCGCGAGTCTTACGGCATTCACGCCAGCAACGGGATTCTGTTCAATCACGAATCTCCGCGCCGTGGCGAAACGTTCGTCACGCGCAAGATCACGCGCGCTGCCGCTCGCATTAAAGCAGGTTTGCAAGAGAAGCTGTATCTGGGGAACCTCGACGCAAAACGCGACTGGGGTTACGCGCCGGAATATGTCGAAGCCATGTGGCTCATGCTGCAGCAGGAAAAACCGGACGACTACGTCATCGCAACCGGCGAAACGCATTCCATCCGCGAGTTTCTCGATCTCTCTTTTGGTCACGCCGGATTGGAATGGAAAAAATATGTAGAGATCGATCCGCACTATTACCGGCCGACCGAGGTCGATTTGCTGATCGGCGACGCGTCAAAAGCGAAGAAGAAACTTGGCTGGGCGCCGAAGACGAAATTTTCGGAGCTCGTGCGCATCATGACGGAAGCGGACATTGCGTTGCTGACGCACGAATTGAGCGGAAAAAATATTCGGCAGTAATTGCTAATGGCTGACTCGACAGACCAACGCATTTTTGTCGCCGGCCACTGCGGATTAGTAGGACGCGCCATCGTTCGCGCGCTGGAACGAAGAAAAACCGCCGGCGAAAAATTCGAGCTTCTGGTTCGCACGCGCGACGAGATGGACCTCACCGATGCCGCTGCGGTCCGCGCATTTTTTAATCAAGCGCAGCCAACCCATGTCATTCTCGCCGCAGCCAAAGTCGGCGGAATTAAAGCCAACAGCGATTCCCCGGTGGATTTTCTGTTGCAAAATTTGAAGATCCAAAACAGCGTTATTGAATCGGCGCATTCGGTTGGCGTTCGCAAACTGCTTTTTCTCGGCAGCTCGTGCATTTATCCGAAAATGGCGTCCCAACCGATTCGCGAAGATTCCCTTCTGACCGGTCCGCTCGAACCGACCAACGAATGGTACGCCCTTGCCAAGATCGCGGGCGTAAAGCTTTGCGACGCCTATCGCCGGCAGTTTCAGGACGACTTCATCTCAGCCATGCCCACCAATCTCTACGGACCGTGGGACAACTTCGACCCGGACACCAGCCACGCGTTGCCCGGAATGATTTATAAGTTTCATCAGGCGAAAAAATCGGGTGCGGCTTCGGTGACGTTGTGGGGCACCGGCACCCCACGGCGCGAATGGCTTCACGTGGACGATGCCGCAGAAGCTTGCCTTCTGCTGCTCGAAAAATTCTCCGATCCAGCGCCGATCAATATCGGCGTCGGCGAAGATCAAACCATCAAGGAGCTGGCCGAAATGGTGAGGCACGCCGTCGGTTTCAAAGGCGAAATCCAATGGGACAGCAACCGGCCCGACGGCACACCGCGAAAACTCCTCGATGTCAGCCGCATCCGCGCACTTGGCTGGAAACCGCGCATCGATCTCGAACGCGGCATCAGCGAAGTTTACCAGTGGTTCACCGAAAACACGACGGCGCTTAAGACAATTGCGGACCTCTTCGATCATCGCGGGCGAGGCTCCGCGGAGCCGTGACATTTTTCTTCGACGGCTCGACAGAGCCTCGCCCTATCGGCTCTTATCAAGCGCGGTAAGGTCCGCTTCCACCATCTCGCGCACGAGTTGGTCGAAAGTTCCGGTCGGTTTCCATCCGAGCATCTTGTGAATCTTGGACGCGTCGCCCACCAATTGCTTTGGCTCAGCCGGACGATCGAAAGCCGGATCGTGTTTTACATATTTTTCCCAAGGAAGATCGACAACGGCAAAGGCCGCCTCCACGAAATCTCGCACGGAATGCGCCTCGCCCGTCGCGACTACGTAATCGTCCGGCGTTTCATGTTGCAACATCATCCACATGGCCACGACGTAATCCTGGGCGCGTCCCCAATCCCGCCGGCTCTCCAAATTTCCAAGCGTAAGACCGGCATCCAAACCTCGAGCGATTCGCGCCACAGATTGTGTGATCTTTCGCGTAACAAAATTTTCGCCGCGGCGTGGTGACTCGTGATTGTAGAGAATTCCGTTGCAGACAAACAATCCGTAGGCCTGCCGATAAACACGCGCCAGTTGCGTGGCGAATGCTTTGGCGCATCCGTATGGGCTACTCGGACGCAACGGCGTGTTTTCGTTCTGAGGTGACTCCGTCGCACTTCCAAAAATTTCCGAAGTCGACGCGTGATAGAATCGCAGCGGTTCCGGCTGATCGCGCGCAATCTCAAGCAATCGGAGCGTGGCCATGCCGGCCTCATCGCAAGTCGATTCGGGAATCTCGAAACTAAGTCCGACATGGCTTTGGCCGGCGAGATGATAAACCTCGCTCGGCCGCACATCGCGAAAAATGCGGCGCAGGGTCGTGCTGTCGGAAAGATCGCCATAAGAAAGAAACAACCGCTTCCCGTAAATGTTCTCGTCTCGGCGAAGATGTTCGATGCGGGAGCGAAGCAGATTGCTCGTCCGGCGGACGATCCCGTGAACCGTGTAGCCTTTTTGAATAAGCAGCTCGGCCAAATAGGAACCGTCCTGGCCGGTGATGCCGGTGATGAGTGCAATCTTGTCGGCCATATTCGTGCTTCGATTGAAAGATCGACATCATCCATGCGCGATGCTTTCCCTTCGCACAAGGGCGGACTGTGGTACACCTTCGATAAAGAGCATTTCCGCGAGCATGCCTGATCATGAGGGTGCGTTGCACGCACGTCTTGGCGGCACGATTCGTGCGCACCGGATAGCATCGATCCGAGCCCTAAATCTTTGCCCTCCGCGGAGTTGTCCGTTACGGGTTTTCCATTACCTTCCTCATCCCGCGTCGATGAATCTTGATCATGGGTGCCATTAACATTGAAGAGGTAATATCATTGGCCCCCGAGCAACCCCGCTTGCCGACCGTCATCATCAAGCCCACGAAGGGGTGGGCCGCGCTCAATCTTCGCGAGCTCTGGCGGTACCGCGATCTCTTATCGATCCTGATAGAGCGGGATATCAAACTTCGTTACAAGCAAACCGCGCTCGGCATCGTCTGGGTTGTGCTGCAACCACTGATCGCAGCGCTGATTTTCGCCGCCATCTTTGGCCGGCTGGCCAAGTTGCCGAGTGACGGCATGCCCTATCTGCTATTTGTTTTTTGTGGCTTGACCGCCTGGAACTATTTCTCACAAGCGTTACAACGGGCTGGCAATAGTCTAGTCAGTAACGCGCAGCTCGTCTCGAAGATTTACTTTCCGCGGCTGCTGATTCCCCTCGCCCACACTCTCGCCGTGCTGGTCGATTTCGTCGTCATGCTGCTTGTCCTTTTTGTGATGATGGCGATTTATCATGTCGCGCCAAGCATTAGGATTCTTGCGCTGCCGGTTTTTCTTTTGCTGGCAACGTTGACCGCAACCGGAGTGGCGTTGTGGTTTTCTGCGTTGGGCGTGAAGTATCGCGACTTCATGTATGCCTTGCCGTTTCTGGTCCAGGTCTGGATGTATGCCAGTCCGGTCGTGTACCCGATGAGCCTCATCCCGGCGAGATGGCAGTTATGGTTCGCTTTAAATCCAGCCACTGGATTCATTGAAGGCTTCCGCTGGTCTGTCCTCGGCACGGGCGCGTTCGATCAACGTTTGCTCTTGATAACCATCGCTGTCTCTATTCTCAGTTTTCTCAGTGGCACATTCTTCTTTCGTCGCGTGGAACGAAGTTTCGCGGATGTGATTTAAGAAAGTTGAGGCGTGGAGATGTTGAGCAGTTGAGAAGATGAATTCGAGACTCCATCGTAACCAGCGCACTCGGATCGCTTAGAGACTCTCAACCACTCAACCTCTTCTCAACTCCTCAACACTCCCCATGTCTAACCTCGCCATCTCTGTTGAACACCTGAGCAAATCTTATCGCATCGCCCACCAGGCGAATGGCGCGCGCTACAAAACCTTGCGTGAAGATTTGATGCAGATGCCGAAGCGAATCCTTTCTCGCTTTCAGCGTTTCAGCTCTCCGCTTTCGTCGTCTGAGACCTTCTGGGCGCTCAAGGATATTTCATTTGAAGTTAAACAGGGTGAAGTCGTCGGAATCATCGGACGCAACGGCGCCGGCAAGAGCACGCTCTTAAAAATTCTCTCACGCATCACCGAGCCGACATCCGGGCAGGCCAAAATCTACGGACGCGTTGGATCGTTGTTGGAAGTCGGCACCGGTTTTCATCCGGAACTGACCGGCCGCGAAAACATTTTCCTCAACGGCGCGATTTTGGGAATGAGCCGCGCGGAAATCCGCGCGCGCTTCGACGAGATTGTTGCCTTTGCCGAGATTGAGAAATTTCTCGACACACCGGTCAAACGCTACTCGAGCGGTATGTATGTCCGCCTCGCCTTCGCTGTGGCCGCGCACCTCGATCCAGAAATTCTCCTGGTCGACGAAGTCCTTGCTGTTGGCGACGCAGAATTTCAAAAGAAATGCCTGGGTAAGATGAAAGACATAAGTCAGGGGGGGCGCACGGTTGTATTTGTTAGTCACAACCTGGCCGCGGTTAGCAGTCTCTGCGAAACGGCAATTTGGCTTGCGCAAGGGAAAGTAAGTTCAATCGGATTAGCCCCGGCTCAGGTCGCAAACTACGCGTCCCACTTCCTCTCACTTCCAACTGCGAAAAAGACGGCGGGTATTACTGAAGAAGCTATCGAGATTGCACACGTGAGTTTGCGAGCGCCCAGCGGGGAATTGCGGACGAGTTTCGACCAATTCGAGCCGATAACAATCCATATAGATGTCGACTGCAAGACTGCTCGACCACAGCTTCGCTTTGTCATTCGAATTCGTTCTACAGGAGATGATACCGTAATTCTCGAGACAACGGACTGGGATCTCGGCTCCCCTGTCGGGAAAAACAGGGTGGGTAGCTATGGCGTGGAATGCTCTCTTCCAGAAAACCTGCTCAGCGTCGGCACTTACATGCTGTCCATCGGCATTGACGAGCCCCGAGGTCCTGTTCACATCTTGTTGGAAAACGTTCTATCATTTGTGGTCACAGCTGCGGTACACGCAGGCGAGCTGTCGGAGAGAAATACAATTATTTCTCCATGCCAAAAATGGATGTTGGCCCCCTACTCGGTGGACCAGAAGAATCCATGACGCAACGAAGTGGCCCAGCTTGCAAGTTATGCGGCAAGCAAACCCAATACAGGTTTTCGAACCTCCTTCTTGGCACAATCGAGGCGGCCTATTTCAAGTGCGAAAGCTGCGATCTGCTGCAGTCAGATCATCTCGATCATGTCAACAGCGAGGACATGTCAGGCCTCTATGCGAAAGGGGAAATTCACGACACGGGTGCGGCGTGGCGGCAAATATGCATTTGTACTCGTTTGGAACAATTGACCAAATTAGGAGTGATCCGTGGCATGGCGAAGAGGCCGATCCGCGCATTGGACTTTGGCGCTGGCTCCGGATTCTGCGTTTCGTTCATGAGGCACCGACTTCAATGGGAGGCATATGGCTTCGATCTCTTCAGCGATCCCACTTTTGCCAAGAACAACATTTTCAACAGCTGGTCAGATGTGCAGGCAAGAGCGCCATTCGATGTAATTATTGCAAGCGAAGTCTTCGAGCATTTTTCGCGCACCCTTGACGGAAATCGGAAAGCTATCTGAGGTCCTTTCAGAATCGAACGGATCTCTTTTCGTGACTACTGGGTTGTTCCTTCCAGAAATTCACGATGCCACTTGGCACTACCTCGCACCGCAGTCAGGCCAACACATTTGCTTTTTTGGAAAGAGGACTATGAAAGAAGTCGCGCGACAACTCCGAGCCCAGATATGCGTGAATTTGGCCGCTGATTACGAATGGCTTTTCCAGCGTAACGGCTCGAATAAGCCAGCGCGAGTGATGCAAGTAAAGCTAGCGTGCAAGGTGCTCTCTATCGGCACGAAATTCGGTATCGTAAAGAAGATTGAGTAACGAACCAATGAAGCTTTTGATTTGGTGTCCGCTGTTAAGTGAAGGAGGCGGTGTTCGATTAATTTTGCGCTTAGCAATCGCTCTCAGTCATCAGCCGAAAGTCGAGGCGATTCGGATTGCGTTACCCGAGCACAAATTGGATACGGCGCAGAGGAATTCTCTGAGCGAGGCCGGTATTAATGTTTTCGATCTTCCATCTCGCAAATTCTATGGAGACGGAAATCTGCGGCGAATTCCAGGTACAGCCTCTATCAAAAAATGGCTGAAATTCGTGCTTCAGCGAGACGCGAAGTTATGGCTGAACAGAAAAATCAAAGCAGCAGCCGAGGGGTACGACATCATATATGTTTTTTGGCCTCACTCTCAAGCACCATTGGACGCAACGAAGCCAATGGTTTGTACGTTCCAGGACGTGACATTACTCGACTATCCGGAAATCCTTGGTGGGTTTGCAGCTAAACGCGAACATTCTAACAGCCTAAATTGGATTGAACGATGTCGCACAGTTGTCGCGTCGTCTGAAGCGACTAAGCAACGCATGATCCAAATATTCGGCTCTGTGTGTCAGCAGGTTAAAGTGATACATCACGCTGTTTCGCCCGAGCCCGTCCATGACGCTGCTGAAGATCCCCTGCCAATAACGTTGCCTCAACGTTACATACTTTATCCGGCAAACATCAATCCGCACAAAAACCATTATAATCTCTTGTTTGCTTTCGCCCGTTTCGCGAAGCGAGCGGAAGTGCCGCTTGTTTTGGTTGGTTCGGGCACAAATTTAATAGCCGAACCTCCTTCCGAGCATTCGCCCCTGTGGTGGCAAATAGATCGGTTACGAGGCGTTATTCAGCGCACTGGCCTAAAATCTGGGACAGATTTCTTCGCATTGGGTTATCTGTCGGATAAACAATTGGCTACCATCACTGAAAAGGCTTGGGCAACCGTAATGCCTTCGCTTTCTGAGGGGGGCGGAAGTTTTCCGGCCGAGGAAGCGTTATCCTTTGGAATTCCGCTGGCCTGTTCCGATATCCCCGTAATGCGCGAACACTTAGCTGCCAGAACGGCCGATATAATTTGGTTTAATCCGCAGTGTCCGGCGTCGATTCTTCAAGCCCTCAATGAAATGGTGGATCGATATCCCCAACTGAAGGAACGCGCCTTGCTTGGCAGGCATGATCCCCGCCCAAGTTGGGAAAACGTCGCGTCGGACTACGCAACCGTGTTTTCCGACGCTCTCAAAGAGTAGCCGCAACGATTAATCATGATTCGATTTCCCGTGTATCGACCGAACCTCGGCGAGTTGGAAAAGCAATACGTCAACGAATGCCTGAACTCGACTTGGATTTCTTCCAAAGGAGAATTCGTCGATCGATTTGAGAGCAATTTCGCAAAGTATACCGGAGCACAACATGCGGTCTCGGTTTGCAACGGGACGGTTGCGCTCCACCTGGCGCTGCTAGCCTTGGGAATTAAGGCCGGCGACGAGGTGATCGTTCCAACTCTTACCTATATCGCATCGGTAAACGCAGTCGTTTATGCCGGGGCCACGCC
This sequence comes from Spartobacteria bacterium, assembly GCA_003167365.1. Taxonomy (GTDB): domain Bacteria; phylum Verrucomicrobiota; class Verrucomicrobiia; order Chthoniobacterales; family UBA10450; genus Palsa-1382. Next base: position 90,140 of record PMTM01000013.1, read on the forward strand.
TGTGTTCGTCGACTCATTGCGCGATACCTGGCAAATGGACCCTGCCGATGTGGAAAAAAAAGTCACGCCGCGCACCAAAGCAATTCTCTGCGTGCATTTGTACGGTCACCCGTGCGACCTGGCTTCACTGCGAAAGATCGCGAGTGCTCACGATCTGTATTTGATTGAGGATTGCGCGGAGGCACTTGGCTCTCTTTTTGAAGGTCAGCACGTCGGTTCTTTTGGAGAAATCGCGACCTACAGCTTTTACGGCAACAAGACGATCACAACGGGCGAAGGAGGAATGGTCACGACGAATGATGCCACGATCGCGGAGCGCGCGAGACATCTCAAAGGGCAAGGCTTGGCCAAAGACCGGGAATACTGGCACGATGTGGTTGGTTACAATTATCGAATGACAAATATTTGTGCGGCAATTGGAGTCGCCCAACTCGAACGCATCGAGAATATCTTGGATCGCAAGCGGCAGCTCGCCAAGCAGTACGAGGCTGGCCTGCAAGGCACGCCATACGTGATACAACCCGAATCATCGAATGTTCGGCATTCATATTGGATGATTTCAATTCTTTTGCCCGATCCCAACCAGCGTGACGCTTTGCGCGCGTCGTTAGCGAATGCTGGGATAGAGACTCGTCCGCTGTTTTATCCGATCCATACCATGCCGATGTACTCTTCGAGCAATCAGCGATTTGCCGTGGCAGAGGATTTGGCCGCGCGTGGATTGAATTTGCCCAGTTATCCGGATCTGGAGAACACCGAAATCGACTTTATTTGTGAAATCCTAAAAGGGTTCAAGTCATGATGAGAACCGTCGCGTTTCGACCTTTGCAGATCGGTGACGCCGCGGCTTTGAGTGCATTATTGAAATCGTCGCCCGCGGACTATGTAAAACATTTTAATCCGTTTTCGTTTGAGGTAGATGCACTGGAAACATTGATCTCGAACGCGAAGAAGGACCGTTTGATTGGGATCGAAGTTCAAACCGGGCAAGAGGTTGAACTTGCAGGCTTCTATATGTTGCGTGGTTTGGATGAGGGATATTCCGCGCCGATGTACGGAGTATTCGTTGCCTACAAATTTCGGAACAAAGGGCTGGCCCGACTGACACTGGTTCATGCCGAGACCAGTTGCAGATTAAGTCAGATCGATCGCTTGATGCTCAAAGTCCATCCTGCCAACACATATGCGAAGAAACTCTACGAAGCGCACGGCTTTGCCGCATCAAAAGAAGACCCGATTAACAAAAACATAGTCATGGAGAAATCTTTGTTTCGGAATGGAACGTAACGAGGGCATTAGAGTTGGAGGCTCGCGCAACACTTAGCGCGAGGCGACAATGCTCCGTATCATTTACACACCCGAAATATTTTCTCTCCAGCGCGTCGGAGGGATCAGCCGATATATCTGCGAATTGATCACACGCGTTCCAAATCAGGGGGTGTCGGCAAAAACTGTCGCTGGAATTCATTTCAACCGGCATTTGCGGCGTCTGCCAGTCAGGGCGGGATTTTACATTCCAAAGCTTGGGCCACTGGGGAACTATCGTCTCCAATTTAACCAGGCAATCTGCCGTCGCATCGCGGCCAGGACTCCGTCCGCCGTTATTCATTGCACCTATTATTCGGATGCGGAATATCCGGCATCGCATCCGCTTGTCCTGACCGTGTACGATATGATCGACGAGCTTTTCCCGGAGCAATCGGCCGCTGTGCCGGCCGGTCTAAAACGGCGCCACTGCGAACACGCCGATCACATTGTCGCGATCTCCGCCGTCACGAAGCAAGACCTGATCGATACTTTTAGAATCCCTTCGGAGAAAATCACCGTCGTTCATCTGGCTGATTCACTGTCGGCAGTTTCGTCCCGCAACCTCGGAGGTAGTCCTGGCAGCTATTTGCTCCATGTCGGAGTCCGGAAGGGATACAAGAATTTTGCCCGGTTTCTGGAGGCGTTCGCCGCCTCTTCCTTCTTGAAAGACAAATTCGATGTCGTCGCCTTCGGCGGCGGCGATTTTTCCGCAGAGGAAACAGATCTGATCGCGCGATTGAACGTGGCGAAGAAAGTTCGGTTCGTGGCCGGAGACGATCGCGCGCTGGCATCTTATTATCGCAACGCCGCGGCCTTGGTCTTTCCCTCGCTCTATGAAGGTTTCGGTCTCCCAGTTCTTGAAGCGATGGGCCAAAACTGTCCGGTGATCTGTTCGGACGCAGGCTCGCTCCGCGAAATTGGAGGAGACGCTGTGGCGTACTTTGATCCGCGCGATGTTGAGAACATGCAACAGGTGATGGAGCAGACTCTCGGCAGTGCGGACCGATTGAACGACCTTCGCCGGCTCGGGTCCGCCCGGAAAGAATTTTTCAGTTGGGACAAATGCGCGCAAGAGACCGCTGATGTTTACCGCCGGGTTGCACGACGCTCGGCATCATGATGAGCGGGCGCAAGATCAGCATCATCACGCCTTCCTACAATCAGGCGGCGTATCTGGAGGAGACAATTCTTTCCGTGCTGAACCAGGACCACGCCGATCTCGAATACATTGTCATCGACGGCGGAAGTTCGGATGGCAGCGTCGAGATCATCCGCAAATATCAAGACCGTCTCGCCTACTGGGTGAGCGAGAAGGACGAGGGCCAGACGGCGGCTTTAAACAAGGGATTCAAAAAAGCTTCGGGCGATATTGTCGCCTATCTGAACAGCGACGACATCTATCTGCCAGGTGCGCTGGCGCGTGTTGCGGCAGAGTTTTCCGATCCCAAATGTTACTGGATGAGCGGCACGTGTCAGTTCTTTAACCAATCTGGGATCCAGCATTCCGAACGTCGAAGGCCGCCCTCCTTTCGGCCGCGTTGGTTTGACCATTGTTGGCTTTCGCAGCCAGCGGTCTTCTGGCGGCGATCGCTCTTTGAGCGATACGGTTTCTTTGATGAGCGGCTCCGCTACTGCATGGATTATGATTTCTGGCTGCGCCTGATTGTGGGAGGTGAGCATTGCCATTTCGTGGATCATCCCCTGGCTGCTTTTCGCTGGCACGACACCAGCAAAACGATCGGAGAACGGGGAGGATTTGAACTCGAAGATGATGTGGTCCGAGAAAGGTACGTTAAGAAACTGGCCTGGCATGAGCGGCCATGGGCGCGCCATTTCGCGCGAGTTGGAAAAAGCAAACTACGCCAACAGGAGGTTCGGTCTTTGGTCGAACTGGGTCGGCGCTCTGAGGGATTCAATCTTTTGCTCAAGACACTGGTAAAGTACCCGCCGTCAGCTCTTACTCGCTCGTTTGTCCAAACGGTTGGGCGCCTGGTGTCTTGAGTCCTGATTCACGGCCATGCGAATCACTGTCTTAACAACGGACAATCGCGAGCATCAGCGCACGTATACCGAAACGCAGCCGCGGTTCGGTCCCGCCATTGAAGCGGTTCTTCAAGGCCTCGCGGAGTTACCCGATCTCGAGATTCACGTCATCTCGTGTACGCAGCAGTTGATGCATGCTCCGGCAAAACTTTCGGAGAACACCTGGTTTCATTTGCTCCACGTGCCAAAGATTGGCTGGTTGCGCACCGGCTACCAAGGTTGCGTCCGCGCGATTCGCCGGAAGGTACGGGAACTGAAACCAGACATCGTTCACGGCCAGGGCACGGAACGGGAATGTGCGTTGAGCGCGGCGTTTTCCGGATTTCCTAATGTCGTTACCATTCACGGAAACATGACGACAGTCGCGCAAGCGATGAACGCGCGAGTCGGAAGTTTTCTTTGGTGCGCAGCCTTGCTCGAGCGGTTCACCTTGCCACGAACTCTCGGCGTCTTCTGCAATTCCGCTTATACCGAGTCAGTGGTGGAGAGGTACGCTCGCCAAACCTGGCGAGTGCCAAACGCGGTGCGGCGCGAGTTTTTCCAAACTCCCCTTCCCCCGGCGTCAGCAACTGCTAAACCGATATTGCTAAACATTGGCGAGATCTCTCCGTACAAGCGCCAACTCGCACTTCTGGAGTTGGCCGAAGAGTTGTATCGCGAAGGCCATTCCTTCGAACTGCAATTTATCGGCGTGGCGGATCCGCGCGATAAATATGGAGCCGCTTTTCGGCAAAGGATCGAGGCGGCGGAGCGCATCGGATTTGCCCGATATCTCGGAACCAAATCGCTGGCCGAGTTGATCGCAGCTCTCGACGCGGCATCGGCTCTCGTCCATGCCCCGTCCGAGGAAGCATTCGGATTGGTCGTGGCCGAGGCGCTGGCCCGCAATCTGAAATTCTTCGGGACCAAAGTTGGCGGCGTGACAGATATCGCCAGCGGAATTGAAGGCGCAGAACTATTTCCCCTCGATGATTCAAGCGCGCTAAAATTTGCCATCGCGCAATGGCTGCGATCCGGTTGTCCGCGTCCGGAATCTGCCGTCCGCGAAATGCAGCGACGTTATGATCCAGGGGTCATTGCCATGCGCCACGCCGAAATTTATCGTGCGGTTATCGCTTCTCGATAATGAATACCGACGCGTCCTCCGTTGAAATTTCAGGACAATTAAATTCCGAGGAGCGGCGCATTATCACCGCGGCCGTCCTGGAAGCGGAGCAAAAACCAAAGGTCATCCTTGAGGTCGGCACCTGGTTGGGAGGCGGCAGCACCTTGCATTTGCTTAGAGCCCTCGAACAAAACGGAGTCGGCCACTTGTGGGGCATCGAAGCCGACCGTTCCATTTATGATGAGATGCTCAAAAATATCCGCACCGCCGCGCCCGAAGCACTGCACCGGTTCACACCTCTGTTCGGTTTCTCACAGCGGATCATTCCGCAATGGCTCGCCAAACAGGGACCGCAATTCAAAATCGATTTTGCTTTTTTAGATGGTGGAAATAATCCTTCAGAGCAAATCCTTGAGTTTGGTTTGATTGATCCTCGCCTGCCGGTGGGGGGGATTTTAATGGCGCATGACGCCAAATTGCGAAAAGGAAAGTGGCTCGTTCCTTACCTTTCTCGCCTCGATAATTGGGAATCGCAGCTCCATGACGTGAGTGCTGAAGGCCTGTTCTCTGCGAAGAAAATCGCGCCTCATCCGTCGGCCAGCAGTTTCCGCTCGGCTCGTTTACATCTCCTCCGAATGCGATTCCAACCCGCAGAAGTCGCTGCGGCGCTATTGCCCGCGAAGGTGTGCAAGTTCGTATTGGGACTCATGCCTGAAAAATTGAGAAGGCACGTTGGAGAGGGCAGATAGGCAGGTCATGCTTGAACATCTGTCGCTGGCCGGCCGTTGAACCACTCTCGAGCGCGCCGAACGAACCGTCGCAGCGGCATCTCGCTCGATTCAAAGGCTACAAAATCATATTTCTGTCCGAGCTTTTCCAGATCAGCGCGGGAGGGGCTTCCTCCAATCCGGAGCGACCCTTCTCTTAACCAGTTAAGTTTTCGATAGGCGGCACGCGAGGGATAATTGTTCTTAACGTAATGCCCAAGCATTTCGTATTCGCTAAATAGATTTGTACTCGTGCCTTCGAGATGCCGCATGATTTTCCACGCCCACGAATCGTTATCTGGAAAATTCGTTTCGATCTTCGCCAGCATTTCCCGCACGATCGATTTCTGCACGATCATGTGCTGCGAAATAAATGAAAACTCACGACGCGGTTCCTCCCGCAAGAGTTTGCGATAGGTGTCGAGATAAGGACCATGCTCTTCCTCCGCAATGGTGAAGAGCATCCGTCCTGATTCGTCGAAGAATTCCAATGGCCTCACCGGAACGGTATCTGCGTCCCAGATCAGGAAATAGTCCTCCTCCATTTTTTGGAAGCAAAATGCGAGTTTCAGAAGCTGCTGGAAATACCAGCCCGCCCCCCGCGGGAAGCCCGGCAGCGGAAGTTTTTTGAGTTCCGCGAGAGTCATCCCAGGAATCAACGAATCTTCGTCGATGAATTCCACGCCGTCGCTTAGAGCGCGCTTTAATCTGGCAAAATTTCTGTTCGCGGCAACGACATGCAATTTACGAAAGGGAACAAAACGCCGCAGCCCAGCCAATGCTGGCACCAGAATGCCGAGATCGGCGCTCCGGCAAGCGGCGACGATATCCAACGGCCGCTGGCGAAGATTACCGTTAGGCATGGATTTGGAAATGTTATAAGCTCGCCCAGAAATCACAAGACGACCAAGACTAAGCAATACATGGACAATCCCGCTCTCAATCAAAAAGTGAAAGTGTGGGGTGTGGTTGTGGGCGGCTTGCTCTTGGCGATCTTCCTCGGAAATCAGATCGGTTCCGAGAATTACGGCGAGTTAATTCTCGGAGCTGTCGTCATCATAGTCGCCTCCATTGGGCTTTTTATGGGCCGTTTCTTTTGGGTCCTCACCATTGCTTCCGCTTCCCTGGCTGGAACGTTCCCGATTCTTGGCGGCTCCTTCACCCCGTTTCAAGTCTTGATGGGCATGGGCGTCGCCAAGTTCTTGATCGAAGATATCGTTTTGAAGCGAACGAAACTAAACGTGGGAACCCGGTTCGACGCGCTGCTGATCGCGGGCTTCATGGGAGTTCTGACCTGGCACGGAGTGCACGACCGGTTTGGAATGAAATTCCTCGGTTCAAGCGTCTGGGGCGGACGAAATTATATAAATGTCTATGTCGGTCTTGCCGCGTTTTTCGTCATCCAAAGCATTCCGATGAGTCCGAAGCTTTGGACGAAGCTGCCTTATGTGGTGCTTGGGATAAGTGCATTTGATCTCATGATTTCAGTGATCACGACGATATTTCCTGCTTCGATCTACGCAATTTACCCGTTCTATTCCGCCGTATCGAGAACTGGTATCGAAGAGATCGTGACTGGCGGACCCAGTGATACAACGCGCCTCGGCTCGGTGGGCAACTTCGGAACGCTTCTAATCACGCTGATTTTGGCGAAGATTTCGCTCCGTCAAATCTTGCACTTATCGAATTTCCCGCGCCTTATCATGGGAATGGTCGGTTTTCTGGCGGTCCTGTTTTCCAGTTTTCGATCGGCCGTTATTAATACCTTAACCGTAATTTTCGTCGCTGGTATTCGAGACTTAAAGTTCGGGGTTTTAGCGCTGCTGCCTTTTCTCGCCATTATCTTGTTTGGCCTTTCCGTGATTAATTCCGAATTCGTCACTCTGCCCAGACAGTTTCAGCGCAGTCTGTCGTTCGTTCCTGGAAACTGGGATGTCGACACGGCACAAGATGCAACCTCCTCAAACGATTTCCGCGCGCGCATCTGGACTATTTGGACCCGGGAATATTTCCCGAAGCATCCCATACTCGGACGAGGATTCGGGTTTCAAAGTACCTGGGCAGAACAGTCGGTGTATCGAAACGATCCCTATGCGGACGTTCAGATGGTCGAGACCGGCAATATCCACAATGGATTTTTTTCGACGGTGGATTGTTTCGGAATTGTCGGGACAATTTTCTTCGTCATTTGGAATTTTCGACTCTTGGTTCGAGCCTTCGGAGTATCTTTCCAAAAGAACGATCCCACCGGCTTGACCTTGCGCTTTCTGGCGTTGTCCCTGGCCACGTCGATTATTTTTTACTGGATCGGTGCTTTGAGTGTCGGCACCTTTCTGCCGTCAGAATTCGCAGCAGCGGCAGTTTTCCTGCGGCTTCAGCAAAGCACTGGCGGCGAGCCTGCTCGAAGTGCCCCGGAGCGAGGCACGGGACAACGCGTCTCCGAACGGCTGGTTCCTGTCTAGCACTGACGCTGCTGTCAATTTAAACGACGCGCGAATTTGAGGAATGTCGCCACATGGATCGCGAGCTCGATTAGCGGAGCTGTCCGAGTTCTGAAATGATTTCGATCGTCACTCCAAGCTTCAACCAAATCGAGTGGCTCCGATTAGCGGTAGCTTCCGTGGCCGACCAGGAAGGTGTCGATTACGAGCACATCATTCAAGATGGCGGCACCGATGGAGTAGCAGAAGTCTTGCAATCGGAATTCGGAAATCTTGGGAAACGTCTCCGAGTTTTCGTGGAAAAAGACACGGGGATGTTTGACGCGGTGAATCGCGGTCTCCGCCGCGCGCGCGGCGAAATCTACGGTCAGTTGAATTGCGATGAGCAATACCTGCCCGGCGCGCTGGCTCAGGTCGTGGCCGCTTTTCAACGGGATCCGCAGATGGATGTTTTACTGGCCGGTTCCATAGTGGTCGATGAAAACGGCCGCTACATCTGCAGCCGGCCGGCACTTAAACCATCGCTGCGCCATTTGCAGGGCGGGCAAATGTACAATCTGACGGCATCGATTTTTTTTCACGCGAGGCTGATCCGCGAACGTCAGTTATTTTTGGATCCTGACCTGCGTTACATCGGCGACCTCGACTGGCTGCGTCGCGTGGTCGAGGCGGGCGCCAAGACCGTGACCTCGGATTTCCTGACCTCGGTGTTTTCCGATGTGGGGACAAATATGGCGCTTAGCGCCGGAGCAGCGGCGGAAGCCGCGAGGACGAGAACTTCAAATAGTCCCTGGCGAAAGTTGTCCTCCGCCGCCCTGGTCGCATCCCATCGCGTGAGTCGATTGCTCGCCGGCCATTACTCTCTTCGACCATTTGATTACACGATCTACACGCTCGGAAATAGTCCAGAGCGGCAGATCTTTCACGTGACGAAACCGACTGGCGTGTGGCGTAACCGTCTATGAGTCCCCCGCCCATCCGCATTCTCTACATTCTCAACAGCGCCGACATTTACGGCGCCAGCCGATGTCTGGTTCGCCTGTGTCAAACACTCGATCGAACTCGTTTCACACCGGTGGTTTTGCTGCCGGAGTCGGGTCCGCTGATTCCTCTGTTGGAGAAAGCCAAAGTTGAGCTGATTAGAGATCCCAACGTCAGCGTGATCACACGCCGTGTTTTCAAGTCGTGGCGTTTGATCCCGTTTTTTTTATGGATTCCCTTCGCCGCCTGGCGACTGCGTTCGCTTATTCGACGGCACCGCATCGATCTCGTGCATACCAATGTGGGAACAATTTTGTCCAGTGCGCTCGGCGCCCGTCTCGCGCGCGTGCCACATGTTTGGCACATTCGTGATTGGTACGGCGAATTCGGCGCCATCTGGAAATATTACCGCCGCTATATTCTCGCTTGCTCCGATGCGATCCTTTGCGTTTCCAATGCGATTGCCGGCCAATTTCCAGCCGAGCCAAAAGTTACGGTGGTGCATGACGGTTTTCCCATGGAAGAATTTGAAGTCGATCACGCCAAACTGCGGAGCGAGTTCCGGCAGAAATACCAGATCGACCGGGAACACTTTGTCGCTGGATGCGTCGGACGTATCAAGTTTGTGCGCAAAGGGCAGGAATTTCTCGTTCGCGCGGCAGCAATATTACGCCAACAAGGCGTCGATGTGACGGTCCTCCTGGTGGGATCTCCCTCTCCCGGTAGTGAAGATCATCTTCCGCGATTGCACTCTCTGATCGAGCAAATTGGAATGTCCGACCGCGTTGTTTTTACGGGCGAGATCGCCGATGCGCGACCGGCTTACGCCGCGCTCGATGTGTTCGTGTTGCCATCAGCTCAGGCCGAGCCATTTGGCGGCGTAGTCATGGAAGCGATGGGCATGAGCAAACCCGTGATCGCCACCGCGCTGGGCGGTTCGCTCGATCAAGTGGTCGAGGGTGAGACTGGTTTTCTAGTTCCGCCGGCCAATGCGGACGCGATCGCGGCGAAGATTCGGACTTTACTCGACGATCCTAAACTCCGGATCCGAATGGGTCTCGCCGGAAAAAATCGAATCCAATCACATTTTTCTCTTCAGCAAATGACTGAAAAGATTGAAGGAATTTACTCCGGTCTGCGGGCAAAATGAGAATTTTAATCACAGGCGGTTCGGGATTTATCGGGACAAATGCGATCGAAGAGTTTGCCCGCGCGGGAAATACGATTCTCAATTACTCACTTCATTCACCGCTCAATGCCGAACAGGCATCGCACTGGCGTCCCGGCGATATTCTCGACGCGAAAGCGACGACAGCAGTCTTCCGTGAATTCCAGCCGGACCATGTGCTACATCTCGCCGCGCGCACCGACTGCGACGAAAAGACAACGGTGGAAGAGGGCTACCGCGTCAACACCGAGGGAACGAGGAACGTTCTCGACGCCATTCGCGCGACGCCCTCGGTCGAGCGAATCATCATCACATCGACGCAATTCGTTTGCGCGCCCGGACGATTGCCGAAGAGCGACACCGATTATTTTCCGGAAACGGTTTACGGCCAAAGCAAGGTGATCACCGAAAAGCTGACGCGCGACGCCGACCTGGCCAGTTGCTGGACGATTATCCGGCCGACAAACGTTTGGGGTCCATGGCACATGCGCTACCGGCGCGAATTTTGGCGCGTGCTTGAACGCGGGCTCTATGTGCATCCGGGACGTCAGCCCGTCATTCGCACGTATGCGTACGTGAAAAACGTCGTGCACCAGATCGAGAAAATCTTTGCTGCGCCGCGCGATCTGGTGAACGGCAAAACACTCTACGTCGGAGATGGGCCGATCAACCTTTTCGATTGGGTCAGTGGTTTCTCGCGTGGGTTGACTGGCCGGGAAGTTCGCGTCATTCCGCGCGGCTTGATGCGCGCCCTCGCCCTGGCCGGCGACATTCCCACCTGGCTAACCGGGAAACCATTTCTTATCAATAGCTCCCGATTTCGCAGCATGATTACGAATTACGAAACGCCGATGGAACCTACCTTTGCCCTACTCGGAGAAAATCCGTACACGCTGGAAGATGGGATCAACGAAACAGTGAAGTGGTTGCGGACTTGCCGGGATTTCAGCGGCGTTGGAGGCGGTTCCTGAAAGAGCGCTCAGAAAATTTCAACTTCTCGATCTCTTGAAATTCGACCGCTCAGTTTGGTTGTTTCTTCTTATCGGCATCGCGGTACGCTGTGTCGCTCTGAACCATCCCCTGGTGGATGCGCATCTGATTCGCCAATGTCAGACGGCGGCGGCAACGAAAAGTTTGATGGCCGAACCCGGTTTCCACGTGAGCTCGAAAATTCCGTGGCTGGGGGATCTCGATGCGCACTACGTCCTGGAGTTGCCGATCTACAACTACCTCGTGATCGGCGTGCATTTCTTGACTCGCAATCTCGATCTAAGCGGCAAGCTAACGACTATTCTTCTTTGGGCTGCGTCCTTCATCTGTCTGCAATTTATCTGGCGACGCATCCTTGATTCGCAACAAGCGTTTTGGGCAAACCTGCTTTTCGTAGTCGCGCCGCTCAGTGTGTTTTACGGCCAAGCATTCATGCCGGAGATGCTGGTGCAGTTGCTGGCGTTTGGCTTTGTCCTTTTGGTGTTGCGCTACGATGAGAGTCCAACGCTTTTGCGCTGGTCGATCTGCGCCGCGGTCGGACTGATGGGATTAGTGGTTAAACTTCCCGAAACCGCCCATCTCTATCTCATTCTCGCGTTTCTGCTTTGGCGGCGTGAAGGCTGGAAGGGATTGCTGCGACCCCGCTATCTCATCGCCGCCGTGCTAACGTTGGCGGCCATAAAAGGTTGGAGCGCTTATACAGATACGGTGAACACGTCGCCATTGTCGTTTGGTTCATCGAAAGACAATCTTCGAGTATTTATCGGAACGTTGGAGAGCCGCTTTCAGCTCAAGCCCTGGACCATGGTCCTCTTATATCTTGGCGCCTTCGTCGTTCCTGGTCCCCTGGCCATTGTCACTTGCTATGGACTTCTGGTCTTCCTGCGAAAATATCGGCGGCAAATCCTCGGGCTGTGGTTGCTCTCGCTGGCCGCGTTTTATCTCCTTTGGTTTGGGAATACAGCCGCTGGACAGAACTATTACAATCTTCCGGCGCTCGCCCCGCTCTGCGCGCTGTTTGGGATCGGCGCGAACGCTGTGCTCGGCTGGAATAAGATCGTTCGCTGGCGGTTCGCCGCGAGTGTCGTGACCGCGTCGGTGGTGATGATTTCCGCGGTTCCAGCGCTCATATATCTTTTCAAACAGGATCGGCCAATCCTGGAAGCGGCGCGCTGGACACGCGCCCACACCGGCTCAAACGAAACCATTCTTTTTCGTCCAAATCACCGCTGGGATATGATCGATTATCCATTCAACGCCGTGCTGGCCTATTACTCCGATCGCCCGACGTTTGTCTGGACCAGGAATACGCCGGATCAATATCGCCAGGCTGCATTGCAACGCGCTAGTTATGCCATCGTCACTTTACCCCAACCGCCTGCGGGAGGGATCCTCGGCGTGGTCAACCGATTCCGCCACGCCCATGATCGCCAACCGGAGTCCGTAGATTGGCTGGAGTCTGCGGGTTTCGAAAAGGTTGCGATGGAGGAAGGCTTTGTCGCGTATCGCAGGAAGTGAAGCAAAGCGCGGGTCCACAATAGGCGACCAATTCTGTGCCGCGCGTTGTAATCCTCTCTAGTTCGCCCCGGCGGCGCTAACTGAGCGCGGCTTCGCTGCGACGATGAGGAATTGCTTTCCCATAATCCGCCATGCCATCGGGAAGCGGAGATAAAGCTTGAGCAAAATATCGGGATACTCGCGCTGGCCGACCATCGTGTAAGGCAGAAATTTCCCGAGGCGCGTTACGATTTCGAATCCGCGATTGGATAAGCCCTCACTCAGCGAAATCTCGGTCAGGGGCAGATGATGGTCCCAGAAGTCCCAGTATTTCCCGGGAAGATGCTTAAGGTTGGGACCCATGGCGATGAGCTTCCCTCCCGCCGCCAGGCAACGGTAAATCTCATCCAGGGTCCGGCCGAGGGCGGCTTTGTCGGGAAGATGCTCGAAGAAGTTACTGGTGAAGACGACCTGCAAGGAAGCGTCTTCCACTTGCCATCGGGAAGAACAATCCTGCTCTAGAAATCGAACCGATGAATCAAGGTATTTCGGAGCGTCCGGATTGAGATCCATCGCGAGTTTTTGGCGGCACCGAATCGTGTTAATGAACTCTCCGTAGCCGCAGCCGAGGTCGAGGACGGCGTCTCCGAGCGCGACGTACTTCTGAAAGAAGGATGGAACCAGCACGTTCCAAACTTTTCGGCGATAAGCGAGGTTCTGTGCAAAACGAGCGCCGTAAATTTTTTGCAGCTCACGCGCGCTGTTCGCACTCATCGCCTTACGTAATCGCCGCGGCTGAAATATTTCTCCAGCCAGACATAAAGGCAGATGAAGAGATACCGGCTGCCCATTTCCTTGATCCTAAATTTTGCGACACCATGCCTGCGATTGCGCCAGGTAATTGGGATCACGGTCCAGGTATAGCCGCGCACGATTGCTTTGAGCGGCAATTCGACCGTGAGATTGAAGTGCGGCGAGATCAGAGGACGGCAACCGTCGATCACAGTTTTGCGGTAGGCTTTGAATGCGTTGGTCGTGTCGTTCAACCGGATGTTGAAAAGTATCCGTAGGAAAAAATTGGCCATTCGATTCAGAAATAGCTTGAAGCGCGGATAATCGATTACCCCGCCACCCTTCATGAAACGGCTCCCGAAAACGCACTCGTTTCCCTCATTTAGTTTCTCCCAATAACGAACAACGTCGCGGCAATCGTCCGATTCATCCGCCATCATGATCACCGCGGCGTCGCCTTTCATTGCATCCAAACCCTGGACGACGGCGGCGCCAAAACCGGGTGGCGAGTTATTCTGCATCGGACGCAACTCAGGGAGCTTGGCGGCTAGTTCCTGCAGGACCTTCCATGTTCGATCGGTGCTGGCGTCAACGACCACAATAATTTCATGCGGCACGTTGCGCAGGCGGAGCTCGATGTGGAGATGCTCCACCGTGGACGCGATGCAATCCTCCTCGTCCCGCGCCGGAATTACGACCGAAAGAAGTGAAAGCGCCGCAGCGGGTGTTGTCATGAGGCCGAAAGCTCCAGCCAATTTGGATGCTTCTCTGCGTGGTCCGCGATTTCGCCGAGATTTTTTTCCAACGGAGTCGCAACCTGCCAGTTCCAATCTTTGGCCGCGCGCGCGGAGTCGAGCACCATCCATGGAATGTCGAAAGGCCGAGCGTTCGGATCGGCGGCAACTTCTCGCGCACCAAAACGACTCGCGCACCAGGCGCTGAGTTGAGCGAGAGACATGCTGTTGGCCACGCCGCCGCCGACGTTAATAATGCGGCGCTTATCGGACGCTCCATCCATCTGCTGGCGCAGCATCGAAGCGAGATCGCGCGGATGGAGGCAATCGCGGACCTGCGACCCGCGGCCATTGAATCCGATATAATTGAGCGGCCGTTGACGCAGCCAGGCGTTGATCCAATAGCTGAAGATCCCCTGATCGGCTCGACCAAATTGACCGGCGCCGGCCAGGACTCCGCAACGATCGATCCAAACCGGAAAATCAAAACTCGCGCCGTACTCGAGAGCGAGGCATTCCGAAGCGAGCTTGGTGCTGCCGTAAAGCGACACCGGCGGAGCGGTCGAATAATCTTCCGATATACCATCAACGCTGAGGCCGGCCGGGAATGGCTGATCTGCGACGGGACGATAGGCGCCGTCAAACTCCTTAACTTTCAAGCCGCTCAACTGCGGGATCGAATAAACGCGGCTCGTGCTGAGCAGAATGAATCCGGCACGGTGCCGCTTGCAGTATTCCAGAATATTGACCGTGCCAAACAAGTTATGTTCGACGATCTGACGACTGCTGGATCGGCCATCGACGCCACCGAGTACACTTGGATTTGCCGCCGCGTCGATGACCCAATCCGCACCAGGTAACGACTCGATGTCGCTCGCGCTGCGGAGGTCGGCGTGCCGAACGTTGATTCCAATTTCGCGCAAGGCAAGCCGATTCACCTCGCTGCCCGGCCGGACGAAATTATCGAAACCGAAAATCTCGGCTCCTGCGAAATTTTCACGAAGGCAACCCGCGAGAGTGCTGCCCACAAATCCGCAAATGCCTGTGATCAATATGCGCATGATGAGGGAAAAATTCGGAACTGCTCTTGCTTACTTACCTCTCGGCACGGACTCAGTGTATCAGGAAGCGCGAGACAATGGTAAAATAACCGTGATTTGAAGACCAAACGAAATCCGAAGACGCCTTTTGAGAAAATTACGGTGAGCACGTATCTGTGTCGAAATTGAAGGCCTCCTGTTTCCAGCCCGGTCACGAATGAACTCTGTTTTGAATTTGGTGTTGTCGCATCAGCCGCCGGCGGCCGTGGCAAAGATGCTCGGCTACTGGAGCGAACGCGTGGCCAAAGAAAGCATTCTTCTTGCCTATGGGGGATCCAAAAAGGAATTCGATTCCATCCCGCACCAGCAAAAAGTTTTCGTCGATGATCCCGGTTTGCGAACGTCCGATCATCAGCGCGAATTTCAGAGCTATACGGCTGTTTTCCAAGCTGGGGCCAAATTTCTCCAGACCCGCCCGGAATTTCGCTACATTCACTTCGCGGAATTCGATCATCTGCCGCTGGTGCGAGACCTGAACGAGCGACAAATCGAAAGACTGACTACGGAGGAAGCGGACGTGCTCGGCTTCCATCTCCATCGCGTGGACGACACAAATAATTCGCACTTTCTTTATCACGTCGCTCATGACGCCTTCGCGTCGCACTGGTTTCAAATCAGCCACCGCCCCGAACCGGAGGTGGTGCTTTCCATGTTTGGCACCGGAAGTTTTTGGACCCGAGAAGCATTCTGCGCCGTCGCGGCAACGGAGGAGCCGTTTCCGATCTATCTCGAGCTTTACTTGCCGACCCTGGCCCATCATTTAGGATTTCGCGTCCGCGATTTTACGGAGCAAAATCGTTTCGTCCGTATAACAAAAGATGAGACTGAATCTATCGAGCAAGCCCGCGCCGAAGGCGCGTGGACATTGCATCCGGTCAAGAGACTGTGGATTGACTAATGCGTAAACTGATCCGTGCCGCCGGGCTCTGCATCGCACGCGTGTTCGGCACGCGCGTAACAGACTTTCAGACCGGACGCCTGCTCGGCAAAGCGCTGATCATTCCCTGGCGCGGTAAAATCCACGTGATCGGACTAGAGGAAGATGTCCGAGCAATATTTCAATCGCAGAAAAGGCTGACCTATTGGAAGCAGGAGATCGTGTTCACCAAGCATCCGCCGGTAGATTTTCCAAAGGAAAAATCGACAACCGATCAGCCGAAATAAGGTGTCAATTAAAGGAGCGCGCTTCCTTCCGGCCGCTTGAGCTGCGGAACGAGATCCTTGATAAAATCTTCCAGCATGGCCGCGGTCTGTTCTTCACTCCGGCCCCCTTGCACCCAACCTTGGGTGATAATCCCGGTGATGGTCACGTAAGCCCATCGTTGGTTGTATCCGTGAACAATCCGATCGCGCAAATCCATCGCGGTCCGCGTCAGGTGCGACGCCGTCATCTGATCCAAGCCGACGAACCAGTAATAACTGAGATTATGCAGGACGGAACGCGATTTGTCGTCCTGTTCGATCATACGTCCGGCGCGCAATTTCGTCAGTTCGAACGATTTTCCGTTACGCAACGCGATCACGCGCTTACTCGAAGATTCTAAACTCCAGCCTTGCGCCGGCAAACAACGTTCGGGGCGATGAATGCTGTTGGTCATGTCGTCTCCCGAGAGAATGATGGAGACGACAATCTTGTCGCCGCGCGGGCCAGTGTAGATTTTGCGGGCGAACTGCGTGTCCTTGGCCAGGATCTCCCGTTCGCGCGGCGTGATATCGGAATCGTCGCCGAACCAGGCTCCGACCACGTTGGGCAGGGCCACGGCAATGCCGGCCGGGCTGCTCTTGCTTACGTGCGGAAGGAGAAAGATCGCGCCGAATCCGACGAGCAGCACAATCTGCACGGCGAGCAGGCGCTTAGTAATCATAATCGACCTTTTCTTTCACCAAGGCGGCCTTTTTCATTTCCGCTGGTTTCAAGTTGATCAACTTTCCGAAAAGCAACATCGCCGCGATGGCAAACGGAAAGGAGAGATAACCGGAAATAGCGTGGTATGGGCCGCCGGCCAGGTTCTGCCCGAATAGTCGCGCTACGATAAAGATGGAAACGAGCCGGCCCGCGTTCCCGATCACGGCAAAGACGATCGCCGCCGCGAAGATCGCCAACTTCTTCCAGAGCCGGTCCTGGGTGAAGTGCCCATAGATGGCGGAGAGCATCGCGATCGCCATCAAGGAGCGAATACCGCTGCAACCTTCATCGATTTGAAATTGAAAGGTGTTGTCGGTTGCATTCACCATCGTGCCGAGGGTGCGGACGTGAATGCCGATGAAGTTGCAGATGGCGCTGGCCGTCCCGGTCTCGATAAATTGCAAACTTACGGTCGCTTGCGTGAGAAAATTAAGCGGCACCATGAAAAGCAGAAAGGCGATGGGAAATAACAAAACTCGCGCGACCGCCTTGCCCCACAAGTAAAGCACCGCGCCGTAGAGCAAGAATGGGATAGCGGTCAAAGCCAGGCGCGCCTGGAGCGTGCGAGCACCGGCGAAAAACAAAAACAAACCGATGCCAACGAACAGCCATCCCCAGCGCGACGACCCGATCGGCGCGCGGCGGAGCTTGTCTCTATCGTGCCAGACCAGAAAAGCGGCGATAAACGGAATGAGCTTCGCGTGTTCGTAATTTGTTTCGGGATTCCAGGCCTGCCAGGCCCAGGCCAAAGTGGAAAGCTGGCCGTTGGTGAAGAGATGGACGAATCCGAAAAAATAAGTAAGCGTCGCAACAACGGCGAGGCCGAGAAAAAAAGCGGCTGGGTTGCGCCTGGCCGAGCCGGCGATTGTTTCGACCCAATTCTCGCTGGCTTTTGCTTCAGTCACGGGGAGACGAGATTAGTTCGTGGCGGAGCCCGAAGCAATGCTGACTCTCGAAACAACCAGGTTCGACGACTTCGTTAGGAGGAAATGGCCGCGGCAACCTTCGCTGCCGCAGAAGCATGGACGCCAAAGCCAAATCGCAGTATGCCTGGTTCTCGCTAACGCCAATATTTGCTAGATCCCAATGAAAGTCATTGACGTATTAGGCACGCCTCTAACCGCGACGAGCTACGACGAGTTCACCCGATATTGCCATCAACTCGTCAAAGCCGACGGAACCTGGGCCGTTGATTTGAGCAATACGCAGGTCGTGACTATGCGCCGGCATGACCCGAAGTTCCGGGAGACCACAAGCGTGTTCGATTTTTTTCTTCCTGACGGAATGCCGCTGGTCTGGTGTATAAATCGCCAAGGAACAAATCTTCCCGATCGTGTTTACGGTCCGAAATTTATGCGGTATTGCCTCGTGAAGAGTCCACTTCCTTACAGGCATTACTTCCTTGGTGGTTCGCCCGATTCTCTGGCGCGTTTGCATGAACGGTTGATGGCTCAGCAACCTGAGCTGCAAATTGTTGGCTCGCGCCATGGCTATTTCAGGGGCGACGAGGAACCAGCAATTGTGCAGGAGATCAATAGGCTCTCGCCTGATTTCATTTGGGTCGGCTTGGGAACGCCAAAACAACAGGATTGGATTTATCGAAACAAGCCTCAAATACACCGTGGCATTCTTTTCGCGGTTGGTTTTGCATTCGATGCCATAGCCGGAAGCAAAAAGGATGCGCCGGAGTGGATGCAACGCCGCGGGTTGACCTGGCTCTTTCGAATTTTGAGCGAACCGCGCCGCTTGCTCAGGCGCTATCTGAAATACAACACGCTTTTCCTATTTTATTTGTGCACGAACAAGTTTCGCCGCCGCGGAAACACTTTGTGAAAACTTGCATTCGACGGCGTGTTCACGGGTGGACAATTCTTCGAGCGTTTAACTTCGTCGCGTGGGATGCAGGGACCCTTTCCAAAAGCAAACCTAGCTTCGTAATTTCTTTTTGGTCTCTTCGATCGTTATTCCGAGCCAAGCGAGAAAATTGTAGGCAGATATCGCGCTTATTGATAAGAAACCTGCTCCGCGCGCACATCCTTTGCTTCTAGTAATTATAACAACGCCAGTTTTACCCCATACCGCTTCCCAATACGCCGTGACTTTCCGCCAAATTGCAATTCGATCCACGCTCCCCCGCTCGGCGCGTCGTTTCACCTCTCAGACGGTGGCGATCTTCCTCGCGCTCGGGTCGTTCAATGCCGCCGCGGATCAACCTGCCACCGGCGTCGTGGCGGGGGGCGAAGTCTGGATCAGCGCCCAAGCCCACAATGGCGGGACCGGCACCTCCTCTAACCCGTACGATGGCAGCACGCAGATAAAGTTCGATGCCGTGATAGCCGGTTTCCAAAACACGCCAAACGTTACGATTCACCTTGGTGCAGGAACGTTCCGGTCGGATGTCTCTCCGTCCACCAGGTGGCAGGTTCAGCCGGGCTGGATTATTGACGGCGCCGGGATGTATTTAACAACCTGTCAAATGATGGGAAACTTAACCGGGAAGCACTGGGACCAGGAATTCTTCAAATCATCGTTCAACGGTTCCACCGACAACGTTGCTATTCGAGACTTAACGGTTGATTGCAACTGGTCCGAACTATCATTGACGGCCGACTTCGGAGCTGGTGGCGAGCAATGGGGAGCTATTCATGCCATTAGCCTTATGGGCAGCAACAATTTGATTGAGCGGGTCCGCCAGATCAACAGTCACGGTTCATGGGCGAACTCCTGTGAGCCATTCGGAATTCAGCTTTCTGCTCCGGCTACCGGAGACGCCACCGGCAACATAATTCGATATTGCAGGGCTGAGTTGCCCCAGGGGAATTACGGAGCAGCGTTCGCGCTGCAAGGATGGGTTAGCGGGAGCATGACGCATTTCATGACCAACTCGAGTGTGTACGGGAATTACGTTGCGGGCCAAAACACCGGCACTGCAATTGGCTTTACTACCGGCGGGGTCAATGCGGCCTTTATTAAGAACTGTCAGATTCACGACAATACGTTTACCGATTGTCAAAGCATCTACTACCAGGATACCGGCAGCATTGACGGGCTTCAGATTCTAAACAACAAGTTAGTGCGCGGATGGCTGGGGATTGGTCTCGTTGCCAGTGCTGACCCGACGTGGACGAAAAACAACGTCACCATCGCCGGCAACAGTCTCAATATCCAAAATAGAACAGCTCCCTACGGCAGTGCCGGCTACGGAATCCAGACCTCCGGTTCCACGTCTTCAAATGTTTCCATTACTGGAAATTACATTTCCTTCACTCCGACCGGCCAGGGGTACAAGCAGTTCTTAACCATCTCTGCCGGCACTCTGGTAAATTCGACCATATCTAACAATACGGCAGACGAAGCGTCGGCGGGACTAGCGCTCGCAGGACCACTCAGAGCTCAAACCAGTGGTTCCAATATCCAGATCTCAGCAAACCGGACGGTCGCTGGCCTGACTATGACCGGCCTGGCCGATAGCGTTGCGCCGTCGCAGACTCCCGGAAAGACGCTCAACTTTTCCACTCGCGCGACCGTCGGCACCGGCGAGAACACCTTGATCGACGGCTTCATCATAACCGGAACTGCGCCGAAGAAAGTGATTATGCGCGCCCTTGGCCCATCTCTGACTCAATACGGTGTGCAAAGCGCGCTGACTAATCCCACACTCACCCTCTACGATCAGACTGGCGCAATATTGACCAGCAATGACAACTGGAAAGACACCCAGCAAACCGAGATTGCGGCAACAGGGCTTCAACCATCGAACGATTTAGAATCCGCCATCGTGCAAACGCTTCCGCCCGGCATGTACACGGCAGGGATGAACGGAAAGAATGG
Organism: Spartobacteria bacterium; assembly: GCA_003167365.1. GTDB lineage: Bacteria > Verrucomicrobiota > Verrucomicrobiia > Chthoniobacterales > UBA10450 > Palsa-1382. Next base: position 110,803 of record PMTM01000013.1, read on the forward strand.
CGCTACCGGCGTCGGATTGATCGAAGTATACGATCTGGATTCAACGGCCGATTCCACACTTGGGAACGTGAGTACGCGCGGATTAGTGGGAACAGGCGATAACGTTGTCATCGGCGGCCTTATCGTCGGGAGCGGGACGAATCCAGAGGTGCTGGCAATGGGGATTGGGCCAAGTCTGGCCAATGTCGGAATCCACAACCCTCTCGCAGACCCCTTCCTCCAATTATATGATGGAAACGGCGGACTGATCGCGGAAAATAATGACTGGCAGGACACGCAGCCGGAGCTAATCGCAGCCACCGGGCTGGCACCGACAGACAGTCACGAAGCCGCGATTATGGTATGGCCGGCCCCGGGAAATTACACGGCCATCTTGCGAGGAAATAACGGCACGTCCGGAGTCGGTCTCCTAGAAGTCTTTCGGATGAATTGAGGCCGAACGCCGCGCGTTCGCGCGATTTCAGATCGTAGATTTCAGATTGACGATTGCGAAGATGCGTCATCCGCGGTGGCCTACACTTCTCAACTACTCAACGTCTCAACATCTCGGTCACCGGTGTAGTGGCCTCGAAAGCTTTCGGGGCAAATTCCTGGAAGGCTCGCAGCGGCGAACGCCTTCTCAACGCCTCAACCGCTCTCAACGAAAGCGTAACAAAAGTTCGGCGTTCAGTACAGCTTTCAGTTTTCCGATGTCAGATTTCCGTTTTCAGATTTCAACGATTCACACTTTTCGTCCAAACTTTTTTTCCAGCTCCGTGAGCGAAATCTGGATCATCGTCGGCCGGCCGTGCGGACAGCAGTAGGGCAGATCGCAAGCGAGCAGGTCCTGGATCAGTTTTTCGATCTCGAGAAAACGCAATGGATCGTTCGCTTTGACGGCATGACGGCAAACGGTTTTGGCGATCATCTCTTCACCGAGGCGCATGGGTGAGCTGCTCGCGCTGGAGGATTTCAAGTCGTCGATCACGCGTTGCATGAAACGAACAGGGTCGGACGTGTTTAGGAACGCCGGCAAACTGTCGATCTTGAATGTATTCGGACCGAAAGCTTCGATGCCAATTCCCATCTTTTGCAAGATCGACATGTTGCGCTCGATCCAGTCGGTGTCGCGCGGTGGAAGATCGAACGTTTGCGGAATGAGCAGCCGTTGCGTCGGCACGCCTTGCTCCTCCATTCGCCGGCGCAGCTCTTCGAACAAAATGCGTTCGTGCGCGGCGTGCTGATCGACCAGCACGAGTCCGCCGGCGTTCTCCATCAAAATGTAGAGCTTGTTCAGCACCCCGATGATCTGGAATTGCTGCGCATTTCCAGTTCTTGTTGACGCGTCGGCGGGCAACGCACTGTAGCCGTGGTCGCTGACCGCGGTTCCCAGTGTCGGATCGCCGGTCACAGGCGCAGGGAACGGCGGCGCAAATGTGGAGGGACGGGCTCTGTCCCGTCCTTCGATTCCGGACGACACTAATTCGGACGACACGGAAGTCGTCCCTCCAGCAGCTGGCGCCGGCCCGCGGAATTGCTCCTGCCAGGTTTCGCGGTTGCTGTCCAAGGCTCGCTGAATGGAACGGACCACCGCCTCACGCACGGAATTTGGATCGCGAAAACGAACTTCGCGCTTGGCTGGATGAACATTCACATCCACCGCGGCTGGATCGATCTCGAGAAAAAGAAAGGTGATGGGATACTGCCCTTTCATCAGCGCGGTGTGATATCCCTCGCGCAACGCGGCGCTTAGCACCGGACTCTCGATGGCCCGGCCATTCACGAAAAAGAGCTGTTGATCGCGAGTTTGGCGGCTCACGCCCGCGCGACCGATCAAGCCGCGAATCGCGATAGCGGATGAAGCTTCCTCGTTCACCTCGAGCAGACGTTCGAGAAGTTCGTTTCCGAACAGATCGCGAATGCGATGGCCGAGACTGGCGGTCGCGGGAAGTTGCAGAACGGTGCGCTCGTCGCGCACAAACGTAAACGCAATCTGCGGATGGCCGATGGCCTGAAGATGAATTTGGTGTTCGATGTTCCGGCTCTCGGTATTTTCCGAGCGCAGGAATTTTCGGCGCGCCGGCAAATTATAAAAGAGCGAGCGCGCTTCCACCTGCGTGCCGGGCGCTTCCCCACCCTCGCGAACAGTCTCGATCTTGCCGCCATTTACTAAAATCTCGGTGCCGGCGACGGCCTCCGCTTCGCGCGTCGTTAATCGAAAACGAGAGACGCTGGCGATACTCGGAAGCGCTTCGCCGCGAAATCCGAGCGTGCCAATCGCTTCGAGGTCGGAAGCCGAACGAATCTTGCTGGTGGCGTGCCGCTCCAGGGAGAGAAGCGCATCGTCGCGATCCATTCCGCTTCCGTCATCGATCACGCGAACGAGAGAAATGCCGCCACGCCGGATCAGGATGTCGATCTTGCGCGCGCCGGCGTCGATGCTGTTCTCGACCAGTTCCTTGACCACGGAAGCCGGGCGTTCCACGACCTCACCCGCCGCCACCTGGCTGGCCACGGTTTCCGACAGCAATCGAATGCGGCTCATGCAATTTCAGACGGTAAAGCGGAAAGCGGAGAGCTGAAAACGGAAACACGGAGAATACTTCGTGGAATAATCGAGGATGCGGTGGGCAACTTCTCAACGAAGCGTAACAAGACTTTCGCGTTTCAGTATTGTTTCAGCTTTCCGTTTTCCGCTTTCAGCTTTCCGCCCGCCTGGTTGACTTGAATAGCCGTGGTCGTAACTTTGAAAATCATATGATCACCGTCACGGACAACGCTGTCCGGCAACTCCGCGTTCTCCTCAAGGAAAAGGTCGAGGCCGCACATAAGGGACTGCGCGTCCAAATTGTGAAGGGCGGTTGCTCGGGACTGAACTACGAAATGGCGCTGGACGATAAAAAATCCGGCGACGCGGTGGTGGAACGCGACGGCGTGGAATTTTATATCGACAACGAAAGCGCGTCGTATCTGCGCGGCGCAACCCTGGATTTTCGCGACGGATTAACCGCAGTCGGTTTTCAAATCGTGAATCCGAATGCTGCGCGCACCTGCGGCTGTGGTTCATCGTTCGAAGCCACCAAGCCCGCTTGAAATCGAGGGTTTTTCTCGCTTTCGTCTAAATGGATCGCGGTCTTTTTCGCTACGAAGAGCCGTACGGACACGGGCGGCCGCGCCGCCGGACCAACTATTTCGCCTGGGCGATCGCGATCCTGCTTCTCACCGGTTTAGCTTTCACGGCCTGGCTCGCCGGTTTTTACATTATCGGCCAGCCCGAGCGTCCGGACAGTTACCGGATTCTGAAGAAGCTGCACAAGGTCGAGCCGCCGAAACGTTTTGAATTGACCGCGGCGCCGCCCGGAGAGTTCCTGACCGCGACCCAACTCTACGAACGTTACTCCGCGATGGGCGCGGCCGAGCTGGCGAGGACGAGCAGCGAGCTGACGCGCAATTACATTCGCAATTATCAGCAGGTGCGCGGCCTCGTTCCCTACGTCGTTGGGCGATACACGATCATGGAAACACGCGAACTGGGCAGCAGCGACATTTTCGCCGACGGCATGGTTGCGTTGACCATCTCGGCTGACCGCGGCGAACTGCTGATGGAACACGTTTATCCCGCCGAGCCCCAAGTGGTGCCGTTGATGAAGCAAACGCTCAACGTCGGTTTGGAAATCAAACTCGAACGCACCCACGATCTTTCGGCCGTCATTCACGTTGAGCGTCTCGTTGACGGCCGGCTCATGATCACCGCCATCCCGCTGCTTTACGGGACATACACGGTCACGCGTGGCACTGGAACTTTCAGTCTCGAGCCGCCGATGGATCTCAATCTCGGGGCCGGTTGGCCGGTGTTTAAGGACGCAACCAGACGCAAAGCCGAAATTCATTTCGCCACTTATCGGCAACAATCGCCTGCCGCGAAGGGAAATGTTCCGATTCCCGGACTCGCGCCCAGTGGATCTCCTCCGCCGGCGGAAAACGAATTGGTTCGCGTCGAGCAAGCGGTGCCGTTGGAGGCGCCGAAAGTTGCGGCTGTTCAGCCCAAGATCGACAATCGTTCCGCCAAAGCCACACCGAGTCCGAAAGGCGGAAAGCTCGCGAAGAATCAGAAGGCGACACCGACGCCGGCGATCGCGCAACAACTGGTCACGCCTTCGCCGGCACCGATCGCCATGGCTGCGGCATCGACGCCGAAACCAACTGTGGCCGAGCCGCCCAGATCGACGCCAGCGATCAAGTCGCCCGTTGTTAGTGCGCTACCGGTCGCGACACCGCCGGAACGCGTGGCCGCGGCCGCTCCAGCTCAGGTCGAAGGCGCGCTGCCAGCATTACCCGCTCAACCGGTGCCCGCGGATTCTTCGGGAAACGCTCTCGCCTCGATTGCGGGCGGCGGTACTTGGAAAACTTTTGCGCCGGGAAGAATGCCCCTGGGCCGTCTCATCGGCACGAGCGATCTAAAAGATTTGGCTGACCGCGGGGTCGTCGGCGAACGCGTTTACTTGAAGGGCCAATTCGTCGTGAATTTTGCCGACGCCAATCGCGCCGTGCTCCGTCCACGATCGAAACTGACCGACACAGTCCTGCATTTCGGAGCCGGCTCCTCCACGCGAATCATTGTCGATTTTCCAGCCGGCTACACGCCGCCGTCGCAAGGCTCGGTGGTTAGTCGCGACGAAGCGCGTCCTTACGAAATCACCGAGGTGCGCAAGCAGGACGACGGACAGCTTAACGTCTTCGTCCGCGAAATCATGCAGTAGGAAACTAGTTGGCGCGCGATCGTAATATTACTTTGCCGTCGCGCACCTCGACCGTGCCGCCACTATATTCGTCCTCGTATGGAGCGACATAACTGCGCAACGATCGCGAATTATATTGCCAATCTAAAAGATCCGCCGGGACCGCTTTACCATTCACGTTAATCGCGCTCAGGCGGGGATAATCAATAGATTGCGCGGTGTCAAAATCAGCTGTGATGTCGGCGTTAAAATAGTAGCCATATTGAGGGACATACTCGCGAAGAGGAATGCTCGTCTGCAAACGGAACCGATTCCCTTCGATTGAAACAAAAAGTTTGCCGTGCCAGTGCCGGCTGGTCGCAATCAAGCCGTTGATATCGTCAGCCGTTAGTTCGATTTCCGCCGGCTCGTGCGCTTTAACCGAATCTTCGAAACTTTTCCAGCGCTCTTTGACCGTTTGAATTTCTGGGTCCGTTGCTTCGTGTGTCGGAATTTCTTTAGGCGAATTCGCCAGGACATTCGTCCTCGTTAGCCAATAACCCCCACGAACGAGTGCCGAGTGATGCCGGAAGCCCCAGTAAAGACCGACACAACAGGCGATCATCAAAACAAAAATGAAAACAGCAAGGATGAGGCAGCCTTTGCCAAAGCAGCCCATTCCGCGTTGCGGCGGCGGAGGTTCGATCCAGCTATTAGCCATGACGTTCGCGTTTCTCGATGTCGATCTTGGTCTGCGCGTCGATCAACTTATCGTAAAGGCTGCGCAATCCTTCCGAGATGACTCGCGTCCCGGTGAGGATGGGCATGAAGTTCGTGTCGCCGTTCCATCGCGGAACGATGTGCAAATGTAAATGATCGACCACGCCCGCGCCCGCGGATTCGCCCAGGTTCAGTCCAACGTTGAAACCTTGCGCCTGCATTGTTGCGCGGAGCAGCGCCTGACCATGGGTCACTAAATTCCAAAGCTCGACCACCTCGTTTTCTCCCAGCGACGATGCATCGGCCGTCTTTCGGTACGGAACGGCCATTAGATGTCCGACCGCATAAGGATAGCGGTTCATCATTAAAAATGCATTCTTGCGCCGCGTAATTACGAGATGGGCTGCGTCGTCGCTCGCTTGGGCCGCTTCTGACAAAAAATTCGAATTTCGCGGTTCGCGTTCGAAATAGTCGATCCGCCACGGCGCCCAAAGTTTTTCAACCTCTGCTTTCGGAAATTCCATCGAGATTCGCAAACGCTAAATTTCTGCACGCGAAAGGTCGAGCACGCATTTCCTCAATTCGATGTCATCCCGAGCCGCTGCCGCTCGGCGCTGCGAGGGACCTCACAGTCGAAGCTTGGATTCTCTTCGGACATGAAGGACGCCGACGAAGTCTGTGTGAGATCCTTCACTTCGTTCAGGATGACACCGCGCTCTTAGCTTTCGGCATTCTCATCGTCAACCGCCTCTACCGGCAAGCTCTTGCACAATCGCTTCCGCGGCTTTCGCGCTCGCACCCCCTGGACCAAGCCGGCTAATAATCGTGTCGAAGTCTGAAATCATACGCGCGCGCTCGGAGTCGTTGCCCATTAATTCCAGCACCGCTTTCGCAATTGCGCGCGGCTTAGCCTGATGCTGGATGAACTCCGGCACGACTTCGTCATTCGCCAGCACATTGGGCATGCCAAGATATTTCACCTTAACGACAAAGCGCGCCGCCAGATACGTGAGCCATGAAACTTTGTAGACGAGCACGAACGGCAACCGAAAATATGCCGCCTCGAGCGTCGCACTCCCAGAGGCAACGATTCCAGCAAACGCTCGTTGCATGGCCACGGCCGTCTCGTTCGTGACGACGCGAAATAATCCCTCTCTCATGCGAGCATCCGTCAACATTTCCCAAATGTCCGCCGCCAGCGACTCCGACGCCGCTGCAACCTCGAATCGCAAGAGTTGGTCCTCGTGAAAAAGTTCGCGTACTGCGTCCAGCATGACCGGAAGATTCTTGAGCACTTCTCGCGAGCGGCTCCCCGGAAAAAGTCCGATCAAATGCCGATCGCGTTTGATGTCGATCTTGTGGGTGCGCAAATTGTCGATCATGGGATGACCAACGAAAATCGTGCGCAATCCCGATTCGTTGTAGAGATCGGCTTCGAAAGGAAAAATGCAGAGCATCAGATCGAGCCAGCGCGCCATCTGCTTGATCCGGCCGCGATTCCAGGCCCACACTTGCGGACTGATGTAGTAGATAATTTTTGGCCGCGTTGCTCGTCGATGCAAAGCCCGCGCCAGTCTGAGATTGAAGCCGGGATAATCGATCAGCACAACCACGTCGGGTTTGGTCTGGGCAATTTCGCTGAGCGTCTCGCGGAATTTTTGACGGAAGTAACCGTAGCGTTTGATCACTTCCCAAAGGCCGACAACAGCAGCGTCGTCGATCCAATCTACGAGCTGCGCACCCGCGATCGCTTTCATTCGCGGCCCCCCGCGCCCGAGAAACTGAAGATCGCGATCTAGCTTGCGCAGCGATTCCATCAAGGCCGCGCCGTGATTGTCTGCGCTCGCTTCGCCCGCGACGAGGTAAATGCTCTTAGCCACTCGATGCGATCCGCTTGGTAATTTCGACGGCCAGCTCCAACGCCGCCGTCGCTTGAAATCCGGAGACCTTCGGTTGCCGCCCGGTGCTGGCGCATTCGATAAACGCGGCCAACTGACGCTTGAGCGGCTCGCCCCGTTCGATCTCCACTTCGGACCGCGCGATTTTACCATCCACGCGCCGATAAACTTCGCCGGTCTGATTTTGATAATCGAGCGAGAGATAGGCGTCTTCCTGGAAAACGCGAATCTTGCGCATTTGCTCGGGACTGATCCGGCTCGACGTGATATTCGCCACGCAGCCATCTTCGAAACGCAGCCGCGCGTTTGCGATGTCTTCGCTCCGGCTCAAAACCGGAACGCCGACCGCATCGATGTTCTGCACCGGCGAATGCACGAGGTGCAGAATGATTTCAAGATCGTGGATCATGAGATCGAGGACGACGCCGATATCGGTGCTGCGATTAGGATAAGGCGAGAGCCGGTGCGCCTCGATAAAACGCGGATGAGTCAAATGCGCCTCGAGCGCGGTGAGGACCGGATTAAAACGCTCGACGTGGCCAACCTGAAGAATCAATTCGTTGCGCGCGGCAAGCTCCGCCAGCTCGCTCGCGTGCTCCGTATTTTGGGCAATCGGTTTTTCAATCAGCAAATGTTTGCCGCGGGCAAGAAGCTGCTTAGCAATTTCGTAATGCGTGTTCGTCGGCGTGGCAATGGATGCCGCGTCCACCAGTTCGGTGAATTCCGCGAGCGATTTTGCCGCCGCGGCGCGATATTTCCCCGCGATGTGCTGGCCGCGCGCAAGGTCGAGATCGTAAACCGCGGTCAGCTCCGCCGAGGGAAGCTCGGCGTAAAGCCGCGCGTGATTGCTCCCGATGTGCCCAACGCCAACAACTCCGACGCGCAAAGTTTTCATCGCAAACGCGTCCGACGTTTCTGGACAGCGCCTGGACGACTCATCACAAACATTTTTTCTGATTCCTTCACAAACTGAGTGAGCTTAGCATTTTCCCTTTTCCCCTAATGCGCAATCGCGACTTCGTCAGAGAACTTTATCACATTGCCGGCGCAAATGATCGACATGCCGCATCGCCCGCCAACCATTCAGTGGTTTCACGCGAAGTCGGGCAGTGTGGTGAAGAACGGACTCCGAGCTAATCGGACACGCGTCGGTCTTGTTTGGGACTGATCCCTTCGGAAGACAAACAACCTGATCTATTTCGCAGTCAACATCTTAAGAATCGGGAAAATCGGCGAGCATGTCTATGCCGGCGAGCCGATTTTGCCGCTGTCGCAAACAGCCAAAATTGCCTTAACGAATCCACCTCAGGCACTTCGCAATTCATACAATTCCCCGTTTACGGTTGCCGGCTGGTCCGGCCAGAATTCGAAAGCGACGCCACTGTTTACGCCGCCGTTGCGCGGACTTGCGTTTTTGAATTTCAAAGCTTTTGCCGCCGCAATGGATAATTCCCCGATATCGCCAGGACCGCTGACATCTGCGACCACAGCGTCCACGGTAGTTTCCTTATAACGGGCGCGCGCCTTGCATCCAATCACGATACCACGCGCCTTCTTGCGCACCATCGGGTTGACCACAATGTAGGGCACCTTGGTGGAATCGACATAGCGCGTGGCCAACAGTCGATCTTTCCACGCGTAGGTTGTGCTCGAATACCAATTGCCATTGCCATCGTCTGTGGGATGTCCGCCATTGTCGATCAAGACATTGCGCCAACCGCGATCAGGCCAGCCCGCGTTTGCATTGGCGTCCAATCCTTTGCCGTCCTCGCGATAAGCGAACGGATTGCCGTTTTGGCCGTTGGCGCCATCCGCATCGACGGCGGCGCCGCTCTGCCAGTGGACACGTCCGTCGGATTCCTGGACAACGATGATGCCCTTGATATCAGCAAGCGTGATTGGATCGATAGAAAACGGCCTTAGTTCTTTTCATTCTTCTGCACCTGATCCAGAAAAGTTTTGTCATAGGGTGTACTGGTCTGGACGAAAATGCTTTCCGCGGCAAAGCGCGCAGCGCTCCTAGAAACGCGCAAGAGGGCGTAGCCGCGGTATTCACCGGCTGCCGAGTCGGGAGCGACGAAGGTCTGCGCGATTTCAGCCGAACTCGCTAGCGCGCCAACTAACTGATCGACCAATTGTGGTTTGGCAGCTAATGTCTCGGAACCTTTCGCCAATTTGACAAACATCGCCGTCGCGGCTTGTCGGCCGTTAAGCAACGCATTGGCCCTTGCCTCTTCGAAGCTTTTGGCCGTGGCTTTGCCTAGGAAATAAAAGTTCTTTTCGTCGCTGGGTACGTTGCTAACCCAGTCCGGCACGCGCGCGGCGTCGGGGTTAGGCTGCGCGTGAGCGCTCGGCAGCAAATTGAGTCCCGAATTGGGTTGCGCTATTTCCGTGTCCGATGTCCCTGCCGAGTTATAGATCGTAGCGTTCTCGATCGTCTCGACCTGCTTAATCAAACCCTGAAACTTGCTATAAAGACCACTTTTCGTCGGCGCGTCCAGGGTCGGATACTGTTCCAACTGCAAAACGAAAGTCTCGACCAAGCCTCGCGCCTGTCTCACCGCCTTATTGTAGCTCCGATCATCAGCCGGAAAAAACTGGTGGTAATAGCCAACAAAGCCGGCGCTTAAGACCGAAAGAACACCAGTCAAAATCTTCATCCACCACGCCGTGACCGCTTGCAGCGCCGCCACCACTAGCCCGATTACAAATACCAAAAAGACCAGCCAGCCGACGATCTGTCCGCTCCGTTCCCAGGAACCGATTCTGTGATCGAGCACTTTGATCTGCCCATCCAGAAACGGATCCGCCGAGCCGTGGCAGAGCGGGCAGACAAGCACGTAACATCCCACGATCAACCCCACCATTATCCAAATTCTTTGTTGTCCAGTTTTCATGATCGACATCCTCCTAGTTCACACATCATTTTCATCAATAAGCATATAAGGCATAAGAGTTTGCTGAGCTTGTTGCATGGCGGCGACCGCCGGATCGAAAAACCGGTGCCACGTTGCACGCTTGTCGCTCCATAGCGTGAGATAATCCGGCATAATCTCAATCAATCTCTCATTGGTTGTTCCCGTTCTTCTCCGTTTTTGTGACTTCGCCCTTGGCAACGGCCTGCTCGACGCCGGCTTGTTTGCCGACGTCTGCAAAGGCGGCATCGAGGCTACCTTGGTGGCCGTAATCCTGAATATCGCGATAGGCTTCGGCGCAGCCGTAACCCTTGTCGGCAAGTCGTCCCTTGATGTATTCGAGCTTGGTCGTGCGCAACGCATCCATTCGCCCGACGAAGGTGCTGATGGATTGATCGAACAGGATGTTCTTACCGAATGCCGCAGAAGTGCCGGTGACCGCGCCGGCGATTCCGGAAAGCACTTTGGTAGTTCCAGAAGTGGTCAACGTGCCCGCCGCATTCAGACCGATGGAGGCAGTCTGAGCGCCGAAACCTCCCCAAGAAGTGCCGCGTCGGATAAGATCGACATACTTCTTATATTCGTAATCTTTAACGGCGATGCCCTCGTAGACAAAATCGGGCACGGTCATCGTTAGGGCTCCCCCGCTCCACGGTGTGGCGCCTACGCCACCAGCCCGGTTAAACCGTGCATTCCATTGCGCCACCACAGCCGCGCCGGAATGATCCGCTGTTGCGCAGCCGGCCAGACAGATCGCCACGAGCAAGCCGACAAGCGCGCTTGGATAAAGACTCTTTATTATTATTGATAGAGACAAAGGTGAATTCATATCAAGACATGGACGGCTGATAGCTGTCCCGCATCCGCGCACGCGATCGCGGTTTTGGTTTTCACCGATAGGTCGGTAAGCAGATGGTCCGTCGTTTCGTCGTAAGGGGCAACGAACATCGTGCTGCAACCGGCGAGAAGAATGCATCCGGCGAGTAATGCCGCAAACTGTTGCGCCGCTGGTTTCATAATGGCAGTGCACTTAGGGCCGCGGCCTGGGCCTCGACAACCGCGGCATAGCCGTCCATGGAATGATCGCCCACGTCGGTGTGGATGTTCCCGATAATGCTTTCGAAATCGCGCAGGCTTTGGAGGGTACGACTGAGGAAATTCGTCCACTCCGGGCTTTCCAGTTTGGGCTCGCCGCTGCTGGTAAAGTGAATCATCCTCCCGATATCGGCGTAATCCCAGCCGCGAAAAGGAACGCGCGGGACAAGGTCCTCCTTGTTGACGAAGCGAAAAGTTCTGTTGTTCAGCAAATTGTCGTAGTTGCCGCAAAATCGATAGAGACCAACGCGCGGCTGGCCAAACGTATAGAGGCCGTTCACCGGACGCATGGTTGCTGGCGCCCACATGGAAAAAGCAGCGCCGGTCAATACGGCCAGGGCCGCGCCTAGGCTGTGGCCGGTAAGCCAAAGCGTCGGCTGAGTTGTCGTAGAAAGTCCTTTTATGTCCGCCGCAACGCCTGGCGGCGGAAGCACCGCCTCCATCGCCGAGGTTATCTCTCCCCAAGCGTCTCTGGTTGCATGACCGAATCCGGCGTGGATGTCGCCTACATCTGGTCCGCTCTCGAACAGCCAAGGGAAGCTCACCGGCGTGGCGTACAAATCCGACATCCAATTCTTGACGTCCTTGGTCCCGCGGAAAGCGATCACGGCAAACTCGGCGCAACCGGCGGCGATAGCGAAGACGTCTTCGTTAAAATGTTTGCTCAAGTCAATCCAGCGAAATGCGGTGAACTTGAGTTCGCCAATTGTAATGCTTTCCGCTTCGGCCTCGTCTGAATAAGCAGCAGCACTAAGCCGGGCAAGCAACAGAGCGTTCTTCGCACTGAACCTGGTGGTCTGCGCATCGAAATCCGGCATGGCTGCAAATTCCAACAGAGCGGCGCTTTTTTGTCTATCGGGGACGGAACCTGAATTTTTTCGACAACTTTGACTGGCAGTTTTCGTAGGAAATTGCTGAATAGATCTACTTCATATGCATCCACGGCCAAGAGCACGACTGTTCGGTAATGATTTCATGCGGGAAAACACGGAAAACTCGCCGGCTAATTCGCTGCTGTGTTTGCAGGGTCAGTCCCCGACAGACTCCTCAAACACCGCTCGTGTCCTTATCGTGCATGGCTTGCCGGTTACGCGCTTCGGACTGGTTACGCTCATCGTCGCGAGCGGACGTTTCCAGGTTTGCGCCGAAACTGGCGACGTCCCGACGGCCCGGGACCTTTTCGTTCAACACCGGCCCGAACTGGTCGTCCTTGGTCTTACCCTGCATGGTGGCGACGGTATCGAGTTAATTAAAGATTTCCGGAAACTAAATCCGGCAGCGCGCTCATTGGTCCTCACGGCTCGCGACGACGCGTTGTCCATGCAACGTGCTTTTCGCGCCGGCGCGGGTGGGTATCTGGTCGTGCATGACGACATGCTGGAGATATTGACGGCGCTCGATCAAGTTTTGGCGGGCGAACTCTACGCGAGCAGGAGTGTGTTGCAGCGCCTCCTCAAAAATCTTACGCAGAACAAGATTCAGCCAGATCGATGTAGCATAGCGATACTTAGTGACCGAGAACTACAGGTTTTTTCACTGATCGGGCGCGGCTTCGGCGCGACGCGTCTGGCGCGCGAGTTGCACTTGAGCGTGAAGACAATCGAGACGCATCAAACCCGAATTAAACAAAAGCTTGAATTGCGAAACGCATCGGAATTGGCCGAAAAAGCAACTGAATGGATGCTCGCTTCCGTCCGCCGAAATCTGCAAGCGCGGCGAGATGGGATTTTCAAGAACGGCCATTCGCAATCACGATAGCTGCCGCCGGAAAGCAACTGCCAGCACCACCGCGAAGTAATTGACGTTACCGGGAGCGGCGGCGAACTTAGCCGATGATTGCGGAGGTGGCGGAAGCGTTGCAGTTCGACACGGTTGACGATGTCGTGAATGACATTCGGGCCGGGCGCATGGTCATTGTCACCGACGACGCCGATCGCGAGAACGAAGGCGACCTGGTCATGGCGGCGGAAAAAGTGACGCCGGACGCGATCAATTTTATGACTAAGCACGGCCGCGGCTTGATTTGCGTGCCGATTTCGAATGAGCGGGCCGAGCAACTCGGTCTGCAGCGCATGGTGGCGCAGAACCGCGAGATGTATCGCACCGATTTCACCGTCTCGGTGGACGCGGCGCATGGCGTCACCACCGGCATCAGCGCGCATGATCGCGCGGCGACGATTCAAATCCTGGCCAATCCGAAATCAATGCCGAACGATCTCGTGCAACCAGGCCACATTTTCCCGTTGCGCGCGAAAGACGGGGGCGTGCTGCGGCGTACGGGACACACGGAAGCGACGGTCGATCTCGCGCGCATGGCCGGATTGCAACCAGCCGGAGTTCTTTGCGAAATTTTATACGACGACGGCACCATGGCGCGTTTGCCGGAGTTGATGGAGTTCCGTAAGAAACATGGGCTGCGCATTTGCACGATCCAAAGCTTGGTCGCGCACCGGCGCGTGCGCGAAAAACTGGTCGAGGCGGAGCAAGTGGTGAAGTTGCCGACCGATTACGGCGATTTCGATCTCCATCTTTACCGTTCGAAACTCGATGGCGCTCATCATCTCGCGCTGGTGAAAGGCAAGATCGAACAGGACAAGCCGACCCTCGTGCGCGTGCACAGCGAATGTCTTACCGGCGACGTCTTTGGATCGCGCCGGTGCGATTGTGGAAATCAATTGCACGCGGCCTTGCAGCAAATTTCCGACGAAGGCAACGGCGTGCTTATTTATATGCGGCAGGAAGGACGAGGCATTGGTCTGGCGGCAAAGATTCACGCTTACAAATTGCAGGAGGAAGGTCTCGATACGGTGGAGGCGAATACCAAACTCGGTTTCGCCACCGATCTGCGCGATTACGGCCTGGGCGCACAAATCCTGTTCGATCTCGGCGTGCGCAAGTTCCGTTTCCTAACCAACAATCCCAAGAAGGTGGTCGGTCTCGAGGGTTACGGAATTCAAATGGTCGAGCAGGTGCCGATTCGGACGGAAGCGAATCCGCACAACGCGAAATACCTCGAAACCAAAAGAGTGAAGATGGGCCACAGCCTCTAGCTGCTGCCCAAAGGCGTTTGTCGATCTTTCATTAACGCGCGCGATGTCTAACCTGATTCCGCCTCGTCGCCGCATCATCGCGGCTAGACGTCAGTTCGCCATCGTGGCGAGTCAATTTAATGCTGAGTACGTGCAAGGTTTGGTCGATCACACGACCAGCGAGCTGCGAAAACTTTCGCCTCATTCCACGGTTACAATCCATCAGGTCCCGGGCGCTTTTGAAATCCCGATCGTGGTGCGCGAGCTCGCCGCGCAAAAGAAAGCGGACGCGATCATCGCGGCCGGCGTGATTTTACAGGGGAAAACCAATCATGCTGAGAATCTCAGCCGCTCGGTCACGGACGCGTTGCAGCGCATCGCCGTCGATTACGCCGTGCCCGTGATCAACGTCGTGCTCAGTCTCAACAACGAAGGAGAAGCGCGCGAGCGCTGCCTGGAAGATAAAATCAATCGTGGAACGGAAGCGGCGCGGGCCGCCCTCGAAATCACAAACGTTATGGCGGCGTTGCGCGTTAAATAATCATGGGCAAACGACGCAAAGCACGCGAGGCCGCGGTGCAATATCATTTTTGGCGCGATCTCCAGCACGGCGAGACGCCCGAACACATCGACGATTTCTGGGCATTTTGTCCGGTCAAACCGAACGTGCGCGAGTTCGCGCAACCGATCATCGAAGGAATGGTCGCGCATTTGCCCGAGATCGACGATCGCATCCGAAAATATTGCGAGAACTACGAGTTCCACCGCATCGCGGCGGTCGATCGCAACATTCTCCGCCTCGCGATTTATGAGATGCTTCATCGCGATGACATTCCGCCGGTCGTTTCAATCAACGAAGCGATCGAGCTGGCGAAGACTTTTGGTGGCGCGGATTCCGGGCGTTTCGTGAACGGGATTCTCGATCGCGTGAAAGGCGATTTGAGTCGCCCGTTGCGCGAGGCAGCACCTTCGCCGGAAAAATCCGGACAGGATTGACGGGATTCAGCGGATTAAAAACAGGCAACCGCAAGGAGTCCCTTCTCAAATCCTACTCATCCTGTAAATCCTGTCCGGATCGATGAAATTCTTTGAAACACTGGCACAAACATTCGCCGTCAAACCGATCGACTGGGACGAGTTGGAAGAAGCTCTCATTCGCGCTGACCTGGGCGTGCCGGTTACGGCGCGGATTCTGAAGAAATTGCAAGAGCGCGAAGCCTGGTCGGTCCTCGGCATCAGCGACGTTGTCAAAGTCGCGCGCGAAGAATTGCTGCTCATTCTCCCGACCGAGCCGCAACCAATTCTACCGCTGCAAGGAAAACCGAAAACCATTTTGATCGTCGGCGTGAACGGCACGGGCAAGACAACATCGACCGCGAAACTCGCGCGCTATTTGCAGCAAGATCGACATACTGCCTTGCTCGCGGCGGCCGACACATTTCGCGCCGCGGCGATCGAGCAGCTCGGAGTTTGGGCCGAACGCATCGGGGTTGAAATGATTCGTGGCCAATACAACGCCGACCCGGCCGCGCTTTGCTACGAAGCGTATCAAGCGGCAGCAAAACGCCAGGTCGACTTCCTTTTGTGCGACACCGCCGGCCGTTTGCACACCAAAGCGAACTTGATGGCTGAGCTGAACAAAATGAAACGGAGTCTGGCCAAGCACGATCCGGAAGCGCCGCACGAAACTTTGCTTGTGATCGACGCGACGACTGGGAGTAACGCGCTCAGCCAGGCGCGGGAATTTCATCAAGCAATCGGGTTGACCGGTTTGATCGTGACCAAACTCGATGGCAGCGGAAAAGGCGGCATTGTTGTCGCTATTCAGGAAGAACTGGGAATTCCAACGCGCTTTATCGGCACGGGAGAGAAATTGGAAGACTTCAAGGAATTCAACGCCCGCGATTTCATCGCGGACATGTTATAGCTGAACCGTGGCCGATCCGACCAAGCAAAGCTTCACGCCGGAGGACAGCATCGCGCCGGTGGAAATGAACGGTCTGCACGGATTTATCTCGAAGTTCACGGTGCTGAAAGGCGCGCAACGCGAGTTGTGGCTCACTTTCCTGATCAAGTTCCTCCTCTACACAGCTTACTCGATCACGAACAAGACGATGGTCCTCTGGCTGTCGAAGGACCTTGGCTTCAGCGACCAGGCAGCCGGCGCGCTCGTCGGCTGGTTCTGGGCGCCGAGCATGACGGTATTCACACTCCTCGCGGGTTCGCTCACGGACGCGATCGGACTTCGCCGAACTTTCTTTCTCGGTGTCGGCATTTGCACGATTGCGCGCAGCGTAATGGCGGTGACCACCATTCCCTGGCTTGCGCTCGCATGTGGCGTTCTCCCCCTCGCCGTTGGTGAAGCCCTTGGCACTCCCGTTCTGCTCGCCGCGACGCGGCGTTACTCCACTATTCGGCAACGCTCGATGTCGTTTTCTATCATCTACATGATAATGAACATCGGTTACGTCACCGCGGGATGGATCTTTGATTACATTCGAAAACTCGATCTTCATTTCAACTTTTTCGGACTCGATCCAACTCCGCACCAGCAGCTTTTCCTCGTCAGCCTCGCTTTTGAGATCCTGATTTTTCCTGCAATCTACTTCCTCCGGCGCGACGAAGACTCGGCCACTTTCTCAGCCCACGCGCAACGCGCCGGCAATTTCGTGGCTCGCATTGCCGCGACGGTCCAGCAAAGCGCGGCCGACACGCTCCATCTGTTTCGACGTTTGTTTGGTCAATCCGCATTCTTCCGCATTCTGGTCTTCTTTCTTCTGATCGGATTTCTAAAGGCGATCTTTCTGCAAATGGATTACGTCTTTCCAAAATTCGGCGATCGTGAACTCGGTCTGCACGCGCCCGTCGGGAAGCTCGCCAACATCAACGCCATTCTGATCATTCTCCTAGTGCCCACCATCGGTGCTCTGACCCAGCGGTTCGCGGCCTACCGAATGGTGATCATCGGTGGAGCAATTTGCGCGGCGGGAGTATTTATCATGGCTCTGCCTACGCAGTGGTTCGTGTCCGCGGCGAACAGCGCGGTCGGACAATGGCTCGGGCATGGCTATCTCGGATTGCAGGGAAGCGTGCACCCCTATTACATCATGGCCGCGCTCTATCTCGCAGTCTTCTCGGTGGGCGAAGCCTTCTATTCGCCGCGCGTTTACGAATATGCCGCCGCCATCGCACCGAAAGGCCAGGAGGCTTCGTACGGCGCGCTGGCGTATCTTCCATTTCTTGTCGGCAAATTGCTCGTCGGCACATCGGGCTGGATCCTGGCAACGTTTTGCCCCGCGACCGGCCCGCGGCGCTCCGGAACAATGTGGCTGATCTTTGCCTTGGCGGCATCGATCGCTCCGATTGGGTTGCTGGTGTTCCGTCGCTATATTCGCGTGCCCGAGGCGGACCGGCAGGATCTTTAGCGTATTCGCCACCAACTGGCGCAGCCAAATTCCGCTGTTGCCGTCAACAATTCGGCGTATTTTTACGCATGATTGAACTGCCGCAACGGCCGCAACGCGGATCGCGCACGATGCTCGTTTTCGCCGCGATTGTTTTCGTTTCTTTGAGCGGCGTTCTGATGTTTTTGAATCGCGCGGGCGCGCAAAAGAAAGAAGAGCCCGCGGCCCAGCCCACACCCACACCTATGACCAGTCCATCACAGAGTAATACTGACGCCAAGAAGTCCGACGAAGATCTCAAGAAAAAACTCACGCCCGAGCAGTATCGCGTCACGCAAATGTGCGGGACTGAGCCGGCCTTTCACAATGAGTATTGGGACAATCATCGCGCCGGGATTTATGTCGATGTTGTCAGCGGCGAGCCGCTCTTCACTTCCATGGACAAATTCGACAGCGGCTCCGGCTGGCCGAGTTTTACCAAACCGATCGAGAAGAAGAACGTTGCCGAAAAAACGGACCGGACATTCGGAATGGAACGCACCGAGGTTCGTTCCAGCAAAGGCAACTCACATCTCGGGCATTTGTTCGACGATGGCCCGGCCCCGACCGGACAGCGTTACTGCATTAATTCCGCGTCGTTGCGATTCATTCCGGTCGAGAAATTGAAGGAAGCGGGCTACGCCGAGTTTCTGCCGCTTTTCGAAAAGAAGAAGTAAGCGCGTCTCGGCCAACGGAAGTTCTGGTGCTTGAGAAAGGTTTTTCTTAAACTTTTCTCCTAATGACTAGAATCCAGCACGCTCCAGGAACATCATCCCATTTGACCCTTTGGCTTGGATTGCTCGGCGTCGTCGTGGTGGGGGCGATAGTTTTCTTCATCCAGGCTCGAGAGCCGAAGCAACTGACTGGGGAGGCCGCGTATTTGAAACCGGTTCCGAGCGAGGCCAAGCTGCGGTCCCGTTTAAGCAAGGAACAATATCATGTCATGCGAGAAAACGGGACCGAGCCTCTGTTTCATAATCAGTATTTCGAAAACCAAAGTCCCGGTCTTTACGTCGATTTTATTACCGGCGAACCGCTCTTTAGTTCGGTGGACAAATTCGACGGGGGAACCGGTCTGCCCAGCTTTACCAAACCGCTTTCAAAAGATCACGTGGTCCTAAAGCGCGATAGTTCCTTCGGAATGGAACGAATCGAAATTCGCGCGAGCAAAAGCGACTCGCATCTGGGCCATTTTTTTACTGACGGCCCGGCGCCGACGCACGAGCGCTATACCGTCAACTCGGCCGCGCTCCATTTTGTTCCGGTCGAGAAATTGCAAAAAGAAGGCTACGGCGAATTTCTCCAACTTTTTGAAGAAAAGAAGTAAGCGCGCTGCTCGGCGTTGGGGGTAGAGGCGCTTGCCGCGGCGAGCGTGGGGAAATTGCGGCTGAGGACAGCCACTATACAATATTCGTTGCGAGCTAACGCTGTCATCCCGAGTCCGCCTGAGGCGGATGAGGGACCTCACCTAAGCTCATGGCGTCACGCAAATTGTTTGTGTAATCATCGATTCTTTGTGGGGTCCCTCGCCGTCTTCGCGATTCAGGATGACACGCTAAACTCTATCCCACGTGCAACGGCGTCACTCATTTGCTCGTGCCCGCCAAGCGTGAAATAGAAGAAGATGTCGAAAAGCCCGGACAAATCTCATGAGACTTCCGCGCTCATAGCCGCTATCGCCGCGTTCGGCACATGGGGATTGATTCCGATTTACTGGAAGCGGCTCGGCGCCGTTCCGGCGCCAGAAATTCTCGCGCATCGGTTCGTTTGGACGACTGCGTTCCTGTTTTGCCTTCTCACCTGGCAACGCCGTTGGCCGGAAGTGATGGCTTATGCGCGATCGCGCCGCGCGATGTTTTATTGCCTGGCTAGTGGTCTGTCGCTCTCAGGCAACTGGCTGTTGTTTATTTGGGCGGTAAACGCCGGCCGCGTCATTGAAACCAGCCTCGGTTATTTCATGACGCCGCTGGTGAACGTTCTCCTCGGCGCCGTTTTCTTGCGGGAACGTCTCACCCGTTTGCAACTTGTCTCTGTGCTGCTCGCCACCCTCGGCGTTTTGTATCTCACATTCGGATACGGACGTTTTCCGTGGGTCGCCATGACCTTGTGCACGACCTTTGGCCTTTACGGATTCCTGCGCAAGCGATCCGCCACCGCGGCCATCCCCGGCTTATTCTTCGAGACGACGCTGCTCCTTCCACTGGCGATCGTGTATCTCATTTTTCTGCGCTACAACGGCGGACTTATTTTCGGCAGCGCCGGATTGCGATTGTCGATCTTGTTGATCAGCACGGGCGTCGTCACCGCCGTGCCGCTGCTTTGGTTCGGGCACGCCGCGCGTCATCTTCGGCTCACCACCGTCGGCTTCCTGCAATATCTCTCGCCGAGTGGCTCATTCTTCCTCGGCGTCTTTCTCTATCACGAACCGTTTACGCGCGGTCATCTCATCACCTTTAGTTTGATTTGGGCCGCGCTCGCGATTTTCACTTGGGAGGCAATCACGCGCTGGCGCTCCAGTCGCGTGCGGCAAGTCTTCGAAGAATCCGTCTGCGAAACACCGGTGTAGGTAGGGACGTTTCTCCGAAACGTCCGTAGAATTTGTCGGACGGCTCGGAGAGCCATCCCTACCGCTCATTTGCGATAAGATGTCGATCCCCTATTCTTAATCAGTGAAGAAAGACGACTTCGACTACGCGATCGAGAACACGCAGGTGATTCTCGCCCCCGAGCAACAGATCGCGACCTTCGGCAGCACCAGCTTCAATTTCTATCTCATCTCCGAGTTGATGGACCAGGTCGATCAGGTCCGGGTGCGCAACGGAAGGATTCACGCCGAGCGCCCGCAGATTCTCACGCCGGAACATTATACGCGCCTCTTGCTCGAAGGTTTCGGCGACAAAGCGCAGGAGTACGTCGATCACTTGCGTGAAAATCTGCGCAATATCGCGGTCTTACGTTACGGCTTTCAATTCCGCAAAACCGATGTGACCGAAGAAACGCTTCGCGATACGATCGGTTCCGTCATCAACCGCACCAAACGCCGCGTCGAAGATGCCAACGAACCGCTCAGCGTCGTCATCCAGGGCGTGGACGACGCCTGGGAAGTCTGCCTGCTCAAATTCACCATCGACATGATCGAACGATCGAGTGGCGGAAACATCGGCGACTTTCGCAAGCGCGGATTGATTTGAAGTTTGTATTTTGTTTCCGGTAGATTGCGATCGATGCCTTGCAAAGAGAAATGGACCTGGACCAGTGCGTTGGTTGCGGTGGGCTCTTTCCGAAAATGGAAGGACCGACTCACCTTTACATGGAATCCTCTCCCGGTTGCTGGGCGATATATGGCGAAGTGCTCGCGCGCGAGTACAGCAACGTTGCCTTCTCTCAAACTCACCGGGTGACGGTTGACGCATACGCCGCGCAGCATCCCGGACATCCTTCGCCACAAAGCATTCAATCAGTCGCTGGACATTTGATCCGGCTTTGCCTTTTGCTCGAATACGGCTTGGAAATCGAGCGCGCCAACGCAGCAATGCTCAAAGCAATCGAATCCAAGAAAAAGTTTGCGTGGTTAACGCCACCGCCCAGCCGCGGAGCCTTGACTGTGCTCGATGTCCATCGCGCCACTAGTGTCGAATATCACGTGGAGCGCGTGCGTGCCTGGGCAGCAAGCGTGTGGGCAGCCTGGGCTCTGCATCACGATCAAATTCGACAGTGGCTGCCCGTGGAATTCGACTCGAGAAAGCGGCATTCGGGAAAATAACCTCGTCCAGCCCTTCTCCTACCCGCCTCAATTCGAACCGGCAGTTCGAGCTTTTGGGCTTTTGTCATTCCGCGCATCTTGTCATTCTGCGCGTTTCGGACTAACGCGCTTTGAAAAATTACCTCAAACTCAACCTCAGCCTGCTCTACTGGGTCTTGGTCGCGCCCTTTAAGGGTCAGTTCCCCAAGCTGTCGCCGATTTTCAAGCAGATGGTTTTCATCGGCGTGCGCGCCGCGCCGATGGTTGCACTAACGGCGTTTAGCGTGGGCGTGACTCTGGCGATGCAGGCCGCGCATTCGTTGCAACAGCTCGGCGCAGAAATTTACGTGCCCGATTTGGTGATGGTGACGCTTCTGCGTGAGATGGGGCCGGTCTTGATTGCGGTGATCGTGATCGGACGGAGCGGGTCTGCGGTCGCAGCGGAGATTGGAACCATGAAAGTTTCGGAAGAGATTGAAGCGCTTGAAGTCATGGCCATCAACCCGGTCCAATACTTGGTCCTGCCGCGGTTTCTGGCCATGATGGTGATGTTGCCCGTGCTTACGATCCTGGGAGATTACATCGGCGTCTTCGGCGGCTGGGCCGTTTGCCATCTCGCACTCGATTTCAACACCGCCGGGTTCATCATGCGTGCGTTGGAAAGCGCGGACGCGTGGGACTTATATTCGGGCGTGATCAAGAGCGTGATTTTTGCGTGGCTTATCATTACGATCGCGTGCAACGCCGGTTTGCACGTGGAAGGCGGCGCTGAAGGCGTTGGCCAGGCCACGACGTCTTCGGTGGTCGAAGCGTTGCTGGCGATGCTGGTTATGAACGCAGTGCTAACCGGAATTTTCTTCTTCGGCGCATGAACTCGGAAACAGAGCCCGTAATTGAAGTTGTCGATCTTGTCCGAAAGTTCGGCGATCGCGCCGTGATCAACGATATCTCGCTCCAGATCCATCGCGGCGAGACTATGGTGATCATGGGAGGGAGCGGTTGCGGCAAGAGCACATTGCTGCGGCACATCATCGGTTCGATGAAACCGACCTCGGGCTCGGTGAAGATTTTCGGCGAAGAAGTCACCGCCATGAACGAGCAGGAGATCACCAGTGTGCGGCGGCGCTTCGGGATGTTGTTTCAATCCGGCGCGTTACTCGCGTCGCTCACCGTGGGCGAGAACGTCTCACTGCCACTTTTGGAGCATACCGACAATTCGCTCGATGAGATTGAAGAGATCGTACGACAAAAACTTCAGATGGTGGGATTGACCGGCTTCGAAAACCTCAAGCCAGCGGAAATCAGTGGCGGCATGAAAAAACGCGTCGGCCTGGCGCGCGCTCTCGCGCTCGACCCCGAACTGCTTTTCAGCGATGAGCCGACTTCCGGACTCGATCCCATCATGACCGCGGTGGTGGATCAGTTGACGCTCAAACTCACACGGGGAACCGGCATGACCGCCGTCGTCGTCACACACGACATGACAAGCGCGTTTCGCATTGCCACGCGCATGATTATGCTCGGACGCGGCAGCATTATTGCGCAAGGTACACCCGACGAAATTCGCAACAGCCCCAATCCCGAAGTGCAACAATTTATCCATGGCGAACCCGACGGCCCGGTGCCGTTAAACCTATCGCAAGACGAGCACGAGCATCATCAGCAAGTTAAACCGCGTCCGTTCGTCGCCGCGCGCGGACGATTTCACCGCAAGACTTCATGAAAAAGAACCTCTCCGACTACATCGTGGCCCTCTCCGTCATCGCGTGCAGCGTTGTGCTGTTGGGCGCGCTCACCATTGCGCTCTCGGGCTATCGTTTGAAAAAACCGACGCGCACTTTGCAGATCAACTACGAAGACGTGACCGGTATCAAAGTTCACTCCGAAGTCCGGTACGCAGGCGCGCCGGCGGGGCGCGTTATCGCCATGCGCCACTTGAGTGCAGCAGAGCGCGGTGGATCGGCGAACAAGAGAGATGCCGTGCGCGTAACGATCAGTCTCGACGAAGGGATTCCGCCAATACCTAGCGATGTCGTTGCCACGCTTAGTTCGGACACATTGCTCGCGCCGAAATTTGTCGCGCTCTCCGCCGGCACGCCGGGCGGGAAGACGCTGGCCAATAATGCCGCAATCGAAGGACATCCCTCTTACGGCATCGAGCAGATTACGGCCGCGGCCGGCCCGCTTTTAGACGATGCGAACAAGTTGATCGGCAATCTTGATGGCACGGTCACCGACTTGAAAGGCGATCTGGGCAACATCATGCCGAAGTTCTCGGGGTTGGCCGATTCGTTAAAAGTCGATGCGGATAATCTGCAGAACGTTGTCACAAACCTGGGAAGTGCGACCAAAGACGCGGACACGCTTATGGATACAGCTGGAAAATTCGTCAGCAGCACCGACACGCATCTCCAGGATCTAATGAAAGAGCTGCGCGTGATTTTGCTGAACTTGAAAGTGGTTAGCACGCACGCCAAAGCAATCACGGAGACGCTGGGCGAGAAACCGGGCCGGCTCATTTTCAGCGGCAAGGCGAACAAGCTCACGCCCGAGCAAGAAATTATTAAGAGCCGCGAACCGCTGCCGGCGAAGCAGCCGTAATTCCAAAGGTACGGAAACGTTCGAGGGAGCCGCTACATTTTCCGATAGCGGCGCATCAGTTTGAAGAAGCCGAGGGTATCGCGCACGGGATGGATGCTGCTGACTTCGTCGGAGTAAACGGTGCTGATGGGCACTGATTCGATGCGAAAACCTTTGCGACTGGCGACGATGAGCATTTCGGTTTCGTAATCGAAACGGTTCGCGCCACTGAGCAATTCGGGAATCAGATGCCGATGCAACATGCGGTAACCGCATTGCGTGTCGGGAATCTCCTGGCCGCAAACGCGACTGATCTTGTTGCTCATGTAACGATTGACCATGCGGCGCAGGAGCGGCATCGATGAAACGTTTTTCATCCGGTTACCGAGCAAGAGTGACGCGTCGTCGGACATGGACGCGCGAATGAAATCGTCGATCTCTTCCGGACGATGCTGACCATCGGCGTCGAGGATAAAGACCCACGTGAATTGGCGATCCAGCCAGTGACGCAGCCCCGTCCTGATCGCCTCGCCCTTCCCGCGATTTTGCGGGTGAACGATCACTTCCGCACCGGCTTCGCGCGCGTGCGCAGCAGTTCGATCGTTAGATCCATCATCAACTACGAGGACATGATCGAGTTGCTGGCGTGTCCGGCGGACAACGTCACCGATATGTTTTTCCTCGTGATAAGCCGGAATGACGGCGGCGATCGTCGCGCGATCCGCTTTGTGCACCGTCCACGAAGGCACAGACGAAATGTCTGGGCCGCGTTGCCGATCTTCCATTGTCAGCGGACGACCGGGTGGAAGTCGGCCGCGTGATACGAGCTGCGCACAAGCGGCCCGGAGGCGACGTGCGCAAAACCTTTCTTCCGCGCTATCTCGCCGTAAAGATCGAATTGCTCCGGCGTGATGTACTCGAGGACGGGCAAATGTTTCGGAGTCGGACGCAGATATTGGCCCATGGTCAAAACCTGACACCCTGCTTCGCGCAAATCATCCATAGTTTGAAACAATTCCGTTTCGGTTTCACCAAGGCCGAGCATGACGCCGCTCTTGGTCACGACTTTCGGTGACAGGTCCTTTGCCCGTCGCAACACTTGAAGCGAAGTGCGGTATTTCGCACGCGACCGGACAAACGGCGTGAGTCGCTCCACTGTTTCCATGTTGTGATTGTAAATCTCCGGCGCGGCATCGAGCACGATCTGGATGCACCAATCTTGCGCGTGAAAATCGGGGACGAGCACTTCGATCACGATCGAAGGATCCATCTCGCGGATCGCAGCGATGACGCGTGCAAAATGATTCGCGCCGCCGTCTTTCAAATCGTCGCGCGCGACCGCGGTGATCACGACGTGTTTCAACTTCATGCGTCGCACCGCCTCAGCCACGCGTTGCGGTTCGTCGTCCTCGAGCGCAAACGGTTTCGCCGTCGTCACCGCGCAAAATCCGCAGGCCCGCGTGCAACGATCACCCGCGATCATCATTGTGGCCGTGCCTTGGCTCCAGCATTCCCAGCGGTTCGGGCATTGCGCGCTCTCGCAAACGGTGTGCAAGCGCAGATCGGAAATCAGCGCCTTAGTCGAAAAGAAAACCGGATTCGATGGCAGCCGGACCTTGATCCACGGCGGCTTTTGCGCTTGATGCAACGCAGGATCGATTTTCGCGCAAGACATTGCAGCAAGACTATGCAACGCGGGTATGAAAATCAACCAGGCGCGTCACCTCAACAAAACGTTGTCATCCCGAATCCGCCTGATGCGGATGAGGGACCTCGCACCGACTCATCGGATAACGAGCGACCATTGCGTAATCGTTCACCCTGTGTGAGGTCCCTCGCCGTCTTCGCGACTCGGGATAACACACACATGAGTTAAAGCTTCGTCCGGCCGGAGAGAGCGGCCGAGAGGGTGAGCTCGTCGGCGGATTCGAGGCCGCCGCCGGCCGGAATGCCGCGTGCGATGCGCGTGAGCGAGATCGATTTATTCTTCAAAAGATCGACCAGATAGTTTGTGGTTGCTTCGCCTTCAACATCGGTGGCGAGGGCGAAAATGATTTCCGACAGGGTTTCCTTCTCGACGCGATCAAGCAGTTCCTTGATCCGCAAATCTTCCGGGCCGACGTGATCGAGCGGCGAGATGCGTCCGCCCAACGAATGATAGAGGCCGCGAAAGGCGCTCGTTTTCTCAAGTGGCAAAATATCGGTTGGTTGCTCGACCACACAGAGGAGATCGGTGGCGCGTGAAGTGTCGGCGCAAATGTCGCAGATGGGGTTGGTCGTAAAGTAGCCACACAACTCGCAGGCATGAATGGCTTCGCGCGTGGCCGTGATGGCGCGCGCGATCTGCTGCGGCTGATCTCCGCGCGCTTGCACCATCCAAAGCGCGATGCGCTCGGCCGAGCGCGGGCCCACTCCGGGCATTTGCCGCAATTGCGCGATCAAATCACGCAGCGCTGTTGGATATTCGGTCTTTCTCAAAACGCGCGGCTTATTTCTCCGGCGCGTCGGTCAAATGCAACGCGAGCACCTCAAGCCGGCGCAGATAGAGTTGCAAGGGCGCATCGTTTTCGCCATCGGGTCCCCGCGCTTTTTGAAATTCGGAATACGCTTCCGCCCATCGTTTTTCCCGATAAAGCACGACGCCATTCCAGAATGAGTCGCGCCGCGCGATGTGTTCCGGCTTCGCCTCGGTCGCAAGCGAGAGCGGTTCATAGATTTCGTGGCGCTCCTGCGAATTTACACCGCTGAGGAAATCGATTGGTCGCGCGACAATGTGTTTACTGGCCAGCTCAAACGTTTGTGGCCCAATCAAAATCCGCGAACCGTAAAAGCGGTTGGCGACACAAAAGCGGCGCGCGAGTTCAACCGGCTCGCCGCTGGTCAAAAGCCCTGGCCGATCGTCATTCTTGAACGGCGCGACGATCATCGTGCCGGAGCTGACGCCCACGTGCACCTCGCATTTCGTGGGAGTCTCTCCGTTGTTTACCAGACGGAAATCGCGAAAAGCCTCGACCAGCCCGAGAGTCATGCGCACCGCCCTATCCGCGTGGTTCGGTTCCGCATCCGGAAATCCGAAGAGAGCAACAACGCCTTCGCCGTCCGCCGCCTGAATGTAAGCGCCCGCTTCGAGCAGATGTTGGGTGGCTCGATGAATGAAGGTTTCAGTGGTTTCAGCAAAAACGGTGGGATTGTTTTCTTCAGCGAGCTCGTATTTGTTCGCGATATCGCAAACGACCACGGTAGTTTGGAATGTTCGCGCTTCCGTCTCGAACGGAATGTCGCCGGCAACCACGCGTTGAATTTGTTCTTTCGACAATCGATCGCCCAACAACAAACGCGCAACCCGCGACCGGCTGTGACTGTAAATGGCAAAGAAGCGTTCCGAGACGACGAACGCGAGGACGACTGCGAAGATCGATGGGGCCGGCTGAAAGAAAACGTGATAAAGCGAGCAGACCCAGGCAAAACCGATTACTTCAATGACCAACGCGAGCACGAGCCAGCCCAGCCGCCCCCGCCGCGGAGTCGTCAGAGTCATCCAGGCGACGCCGACCGATAAGATCGAGAGAAAAATATATTGCCAGCGCTCGCTAAGGACATTGTTAAACGTGCCGTGAAGCGAAATAAACTCGCGCGCCGGAAGTTCGACACGAGCCAGAAGTTGCGTGCCGTGGAGAGCGCCAATCGCTCCGGCGACAAGAAAACCAATAATGATGGCAACAACAAACGGACGTTTCATCGACAATCAGGCGTTTTTCGCGCCCGCTGCTGGGTAGTATGACTGCACAACCAGTTCGCTCAAGAACTTGTCCGGCGCATCGACTGCGGCGGAATCAAGCGTGAATTTCTTCTGGCCGGTGTTCTTTTGAATGAGGCTCAATCCAAACTGATAATCCTTAAACAAATGGGCGCAGAGTTCCGGCATGGTCATGCGCTCGGTTTGAGCGCGCTCTACCAAACGCTGCAACGCGCTTTCATCAAAAACAATTTCGATCTCGTGCTCGCGTTGAAACCGATCCGCAAATTGCAGTGCATTTGCTTTCAGCGCTTCGCCTTCGTGCTTGTGACCTTCAGCCATGAGACGATCCAGCACCCGCTTCGGTTCACGCACGAGTTCGGTCGTAACGCGCAATTGGCTGAGGCCCGATCCGGCGAGATAGTATTTGTAATCCCGGAATAATTTTTCCCACACGGTGAGCAAGCCGCGCGCGCCGGTCTTCTCCTTCGCGGCCGCCTGAGCCATGAGCTTGAGCGACTCATCATCAAAGCTGATCCCGATGCCGTAAGCGCGAAAGGCGCGCTCATATTGTTTAAGCAGGCTGCCTTCCGAAAATTTCATGATCTGGTAAAGATCATCCGCGTTGAGCTCTTCACAGACCACGCGCACCGGCAAACGGCCGATGAATTCCGGCTCGAAACCATATTCGACGAAATCCTGCGTCGTGACGTACTGAAACAGTTCGTTGTCCATCACCTGCGTCGGCTCCGCGCTGAATCCGATTTGGCCCTGTGACATTCGCCGCGAGACTTGTTGCTTCAAGCGCTCGAAAGCGCCGCTCACCACAAAGAGAATGTGCCGTGTGTTAATCGTTTCGCGTTTGGCTTTGCCACGCTTCTGGAATTCGAACGCGGCTTGTAGTTGCGCCTGGAGATCGTTCGCGCTCCGCACCGGCACCTCGGTTTCTTCCATTAACTTTAGCAAAGTGGTTTGCACGCCGCGCCCGCTCACGTCGCGCCCGATCATGTTTCCCGCCGAAGCAATCTTGTCGATCTCGTCGATGTAAATGATGCCGAACCGCGCGAGGTTGACGTCGCCGTCTGCCTTCTGCACCAGTTCGCGCACGAGATCCTCGACGTCGCCACCGACATAGCCGGTCTCGCTAAATTTCGTCGCGTCCGCTTTCACGAACGGCACTTTGATCAGCTCCGCGATATGCTTGATCAAATACGTTTTGCCGACGCCGGTGGGGCCGACCAGGATCACATTCTGCTTGGCGTACTCGGTCTCTTCCGCGCGGGCCGGATCCTCTTTCTCGAGCTTGTGCAGATACTTCGCGTGATTGTAATGATCGCAAACCGCGATGGAGAGAACCTTCTTCGCTTCATCCTGCTTGATCACAAACCGGTCGAGATGCGCCTTGATATCGCGCGGCAGGAAATTGAAAAGGAACTCCTCCTTGTCGACCTTTTCCGGCTTCTCCTCGCTTCCCGCTTCGGCCGGTTCCGTCTCCGATTGAGAAAAGGTCGTGAACGCAACCCGATCTCCGAAGTTCTGTTTCATGAACTCCGAGATCTTTGCTTTCAATTCCTCCGGTGAAGGAAACGGCGGTGGTGGTGGGTTTTGTTCCATGCTCTCGCGCCCAAAGGTCGCGCGAAAACCTATCATCGCAAGATTAGTGTAAATCTGACTCTCGAAGGCAGAATTCGTTCATCCTTCAGGAAAACTGTCGTGGCGGCCGTGCCGGCTGCAGTTTCTTATTTACGGACTTTGGCTTTGCGCGATTTTGGGCGGGCTGTTGCCGGCAAAAATGGCGTCGAGATCCGCTAAGACTTTGGCTGGTCCAAGGTATTGCGCTCCAGCGTATGTGCTCGAGAGGAGTTTGCCCGTTTGATCGACGAGAACGAGAGAGGGAATTCCATCGCCGGCACTTTTCTTTAGCGCCTCTTTTTCCTTAAGTTTTTGGTAATCGATTGCCGGCCATGGCATGTTTGTCTCGCGCATGTAGGCCTCCATCTCGGACTCCGATTTATCGAGACTAAAAAAGATGACCTCGAATTCCGGATGCTGATCCTTGACCCGGTTGTAATACTCCACCAATTCCGGCGTGAACTTGCGGCATGGCGCACACCAATGCGCCGAAAAATAAAACGCGATCAATTTCTTGTGCGAGAGCGCTTCGTCATCCGCATGGACGAGAGAGCCATTAAGCGGACGGACGAGATCGCCCTTAACAAAATTGTAAATCCCACTGGCGCCGGCGGCCTGAACTTGTGCGACGGAGCGCTCTTTCGCCAATTGATACTGGTAAAGCGTATTGAACTTTCGGGACTGTTCAGCCTCGAGGGCGCGCCGTTTGGCTTCAGCGGCAATTTGTCCCCGCGCACGCGCGATCTCTTCCGGCGGAACGGAATATGTTCCGTTCTTGAGCGCGGTGAGGAGTTCCGGTGTCACTCCGGCCTTGATTAGATCCGCCTCTTTCGTCGAATCGAGAGTATCGACAAAATGACGCGTCGATAGTTCCTGAGCCATCACGCCGCTCGAATAACCCATTCGAACCATTAACCCGACATCTTTTGCGGTCAGAGGCAATTGCGAGGCGCGCGCCGCAAAAATCGACAAGCAAACCGCGATTGAAATCCCAAGCGTCCGGCGACCCATCCCTCTTTAAGGAGCAAATGACGCGCCATTTCTGGCACTCACTCCGGCGAAGACCCGAGGCTGTTCGTGATTTATATTGCTTAATCGAACCCCAACTTGATTTGAGCTTGCCGAAACAGACAATAATCGTTCTCACCGTTCCAAGTCACGCGACGGGTTCGCGCCTCGATCGTTTTCTAGCCGGTGAGTTGAATCAATTCTCGCGCTCGCGAATTCAGCAGCTGATTCGCGCGGGGTTCGTCAAACTCAATGGTGAAACGTCGCGTCCGCGCGATCTCGTGCGTACGGGTGACGATGTCGATCTCATCGAGCCGCCGTTGGAAAAGATCGATAATCAACCAGAGAAGATCCCGCTCGACATTCTTTTTGAAGATGCCGATCTCGTCGTAGTCAACAAGTCCGCCGGAATGGTAGTTCATCCGGGGGCTGGTCATCGTGAGCACACGCTGGTCAACGCGCTGCTTAATCATTGCGAAACACTTTCCGGAATAGGCGGCAAAGAACGTCCTGGAATCGTTCATCGTCTCGACAAAGAGACGAGCGGCTGTCTGGTGGTGGCGAAAAACGACGAAGCGCATCGCGACTTATCGGAACAATTCGCGGGGCGTTCTGTTGAGAAAATTTATCTCGCCCTCGCCGCCGGAAAACTACGCAAACGTTCGGGGGTGATTGAAGAGAAAATCGGACGCCATCCGGTCCATCGACAACGCATGGCGGTGGCGCCCGCCCGCGGACGCAGCGCGAAAACGGAGTATCGCGTCCTGCGTTCCAGTGGCGAGATTAGTCTGATCGAATGCCGTTTGCACAGCGGACGCACTCACCAAATTCGCGTCCATCTGCATCATCTTGGCCATCCCGTTCTAGGGGACAAAATGTATTCGCAAAAGCTAGCGAAAACTTTTCCACGCCAAATGCTGCACGCATGGAAACTCGGTTTCCGCCATCCGCGGACAGAGGAATGGAAGAGTTTTGAAGCGCCGCTGCCAGATGATTTTCAGGAAGCGTTGGCAAAACTGTAGCGGCGGTCTATGACCGCAGGAACCAAATCGGGATTATGCCGATCCCGGTAAATCGCTTTTTCGCTTAACAAAGAGCACTAATGCGGCGAGCGCCGGCACAATGATTAGTCCGTGCATCCAAGGCTCAGCGTGCCATGGCAATTGAAAGAGCCGCTCGTCCCAGAAAAGATAATAAGCGAAAACGGTGACGGAAAGAACGTGCCAGGCATAGGCGCGTCGCCAGGTCGCAAGCGGCAAAATCCAAGTGCAATACCAAGGATTAAAAACCGGACTCAAGACGAGCGCAGTCCCGAGAACCCAGAGCATTCCACGTTTCCAATTGCGGACAAAAAGGAATGAAACCACTATTGCGCAACCGATGATGATGACGCTGTAGCGATAATTCATCTGATGCGGATTGGGCCAGAGAGTTTCCTCGATGAGCCACCAGAAAAGATCGTTCAAACGAGTCAGATGGTTGAGTTCACCGATGGAATTCCACATACGGACGCTCGGAAATCCGTACGGCACACTGAGCAACCCCGGAATGGCCACGGCAATCGCAAGCACAATCGCGCGCAGTCGAAGCGCAAAGATGCACGGCAGAAGCAGCAAGACCGGGACGGCATTGATGCTAATGGCGATGCCGAAACAGATTGCCGCCAGCAGCGGCCCAATCCACTTCTCTCGCGACTCCGTTTCTGACCTTAAGAGAAAGATAATCCCGCCGAGCATTGGCAATATCATCAAGCTGTCGAAGTGCGCCGCGCCGGCGAAACTGTAAGCGACGAGCGGATTCCAAGCGTACCAGGCGGCGGCTTCATGTCGCGCATTTCCGCCGATCAATCTTAAAAGCAGCGCGACCGCGGCAAGATCGGCCATCGCAAATAAGAATTTGTAGAAAAGCGGACGATCCGAAATTCGATTGAAAGCCGCGAAGAGCAGCTCGGCGCCGGGTGGATACATCGCACGCGTGTTTCGATTGATGTTGTGTGATTCGGGAAAGCTCTGCCGAATCTCATCAAGTTTTGGATCGTCAGGCGCGATCACATACGGATTCAAACCTGCGCTCTGGATTTTTCCTTCCCATTGATAGCGCCAGAGATCGTCACTTGGCGCGAGAGGCAGCGCGATCAAGCGCAACGCGATCGCCACCCCCCAAAAAATCATCGCTTTTCCGCGCGTTCCGAGCTCGATCTCGAAACTGGAGACTGCAACCAGGTAGGCAATTCCTGAAAGGAATGCCGCTTCCACAAATTTCACCGGCATCGTTTCAATCGTCCAATCGTCGAAACAATTTAGGACTGCGAAAAAGACAAGCTCGGCCGCGATCGCGAACGAGAGTTGCAGAAGCTTGCCGTGCCGCATTTTGCTTTACGCGTGTTTCAAACGCTGGCCGTCGAATCAACTTTCGACGTGGCGTCAACCGTCCGCGGCGCCCCTAGTTTGCCTCGTCGCATTATGCGCTGTAATCCGGCGCGATAAGCCGCCGCATCGACCAGCTCGGCGACACGCGCTTTCAAAGCGTGCGCGCGGAAGACCAGAAAAATGGCAAAGATCGAATACAGAATAATCGACCAAAGATCGATATGCGAGCTATTGAGTTGCCGGTAAATCAAAATACTCAACAGGACGAGGTTTATGATCACGGTGGTGGCGACAAACTTGTGGCGAAGCCCGACGCGCGTCAGGCATTTTCCGTCGCCGTGATATTCGGTGACGGTCTGCAGCTTAATGCTCCACCAAAAGTTTCCGTAAATTTGAAGGTCCCACTCGTTCCAACCACTATCGGTGGAATAACGCCAGCCTTCTTCCTCGAGAAGCTGGAAAATCGAGCCGAGAAGATGGTGGCGATCTTTCCCCTCCTCGCTCCAATAAATTCGGCGTCGCGCGTTTCGAACAATCTGCGCACCGGCGGGCAAATGCTCATGAGTTCTGATGACGTTTCGCGGAGTGCGTTTAAAGTGCAACCAGGTGAAATAACGCGAGAAGCCGCGCACCAGCGGTTGGATGAACGCCAGCGCCATGACCAGCAAACGCGCGTGCACGGTATCGAACTTCGGCTCGATGCGCGCGCGCACCATGTAGGAAAGCGCCACGCAAAGTGTGCCGCCAAACATGAGATACGGAACAATTCGCAATGCCGGCAGAAAAATTCCCAAGCCGAAGAGAAAGATCGTCAGCGCGAACCATTCGATGCTGCTGAGATAAGCGGCGACTTCCGATTGCGGTGTCGGATAAATCGATTGGAAAAAACCTTCGCCAAAAATCCCGTGATAAACAATCGGCCGATTGATGAACCAAATGAAACGCGGCGTGCCGTAAATCTGCCCGCGCCATTTGGCCGAGCCAGTCGGCCCGAAGAAAATCAAATGCTTGAAACGCAGAAGCGATTCCGCTTCGCCATAACCTTCCTGCTGTTTAAGAAAAGCGCGCAACGTGAAACGCCGGTGATGCCACACGACTGCGGTCGGGCTGAATGCGATGACGGAACCGGATTGCTGCAAACGCCAGCAGAAATCGACATCGTCTCCGGCCGCGTGGTATTCGATATCGAAGCCGCCGACGTTTTCAAAAGCCCAGCGATAAAACGCCATGTTACAACCGGGGATGTGTTCGGCGACCGTGTCGGTGAGCAATACATGACTCGGTCCACCCGGCGCAGCCGCGACACAGGCTTGAATCCAATTTTTCGCCGGCGGCGGCACGTTCGGCCCACCCACTCCGGCATAGTCCCCGCTCACCAGCGTGCCAATCAAGTAATAAAGCCAATCGACGTCCGCCATGCAGTCGGAATCGGTGTACGCGAATACTTCGCCTTTGGCCGCGGCCGCGCCCGTGTTGCGCGCGTGACTCAGCCCGTGATTTTCCTGATAAATGTAACGCACGTGCGGAAATCGTTCCGCGATCTTGGCGGTATTGTCCTTCGAGCCGTCGTCGACCAGAATCACTTCGTAATCGGGATAGTTGAGTTTACTCAACGATTCGAGACAGGTGGTGAGAGTCTTCGCGCCGTTGTACGAACAGACGATCACGGATACGAAAGGCGCCTCCGGTAAATCGCGATGCGGCAGATCGGTGCTGTCCCGTCCGAGCTTGTCGCGAAGAACGTAAAAAGCTTTTTTCGGCTCGCGCGCGCGGGTGACAATTCCGAAGGCCCAATCGGTAATTTCCTGTTCGCCGGTGTACCATTCGTCAGTCCAGGCGAAGAAAACAGTTCCAGCCAGACCGCACCGCACCACGCTGTCGACGTGCCAGCCCAGCATCTCGGCCTGCTCTTCTTGTGAATGGCGAATCGTGTCCATGCCGAATTCGCCCAAAATGAGCGGGCGCTCTTCGCTCAAATTCTGAAGACGCAAAAGGTACTTTTCGAAGTCGCGCTGATCGTGCAGATAAACGTTGAAGCAAAAGAAATCGAGATTCTGCGGCAGGAGATATTCGGTCGGCGGATAGGTCGCATAGGAATAGAGAACGTCGGGATCGATACGGCGACCGATGCGCACCAGTTTTTCCACGAACTCGGTGACCTGCTGCACCCCGAGCCAGCGAATCATCGCGCTCGAGATTTCATTTCCGACGAGATAACCGAACACCGCCGGATGACCGGCATTCGCCTCCACCGCCGCGCGAACGCTATCGATGATCGCCTTGCGCGCGGCGCTCTCGTTTAGAAATTCGATGTGCTTCGCCCATGGCAGAGTAATCAGCACGCGCATTCCGCCGGCGGCGCAGCGATCGAGAAACCATTTGGGCGGTGCGTGATAAACCCGGACGACGTTCAGCCCGATCTCACGCATAAGGGCAAGATCGGCATCCACCTGTTCCGGTCGGCCGAGATAATTCCCCTGCGCGTCCGGTTTGAACGGACCGTAGGTGACGCCTTTGACAAAAAACTTCCGGTCACCTTCAAAAAAGAATTTCGCGACGGCGCGAATCCGCGAGTTCGGGCTCACAGCGGCATTCCGTAGTCTAAGGGCCGCGCGGAAGCAAAGAATTTAGCGCGCAATTTCAGTAATCGCTTCCCGCATGACTACCACGGTGCGCTCGACGTCGCTGGAAGAATGCGCCGTCGATATAAATCCGGTTTCGAATTGTGAGGGCGCAAAGTACACGCCTCGTTTCAAACAAGCGTGAAAGAATTTTGCGAATGCCTTCAGATCGCTGCGCTGCGCGCCGGCAAGATCGACAATCGGTCCTCCCGCGAAGAACAAACAGAACATCGAACCGATGCGATGAAAGGTGATGTCGACCTTGGCCGGTGCGATCGCATCGCGCGCGAGATCTTCGAATTGCGCGCCGAGTTTCTCGAGTTTATTCCAGCCGTCGATCCGCTCCAACTCGCGCAGTTGGGCCAGTCCAGCAGCCATGGCCAAAGGATTTCCCGAGAGCGTTCCCGCCTGATAAACCGGACCATCAGGCGAAAGTTGATCCATGATTTCGGCGCGACCGCCGAATGCGCCGACCGGCAATCCGCCGCCGATAATTTTCCCGAGCGCGGTGAGGTCCGGTTTGATCCCGTAAATTTCCTGCGCGCCACCGCGCGCCACGCGAAAACCGGTCATTACTTCGTCGAAAATCAGAAGAGCGCCGTGTTTTGTGCATTCGTCACGCACAGTCGATAGAAAACCCTCGCGTGGAAAATAAAGACCGGCATTCGCGGGAATCGGTTCGAGAATCACCGCTCCGATCTCGTTTTCACGAAATGCCTTCCGGACAAGATCGACGTCGTTGAACGGCAACGAAATCGTGAGTGCCGCCAAATCTTTCGGCACGCCAGCGCTGTCGGGCCGC
Source organism: Spartobacteria bacterium (assembly GCA_003167365.1). Lineage (GTDB taxonomy): Bacteria > Verrucomicrobiota > Verrucomicrobiia > Chthoniobacterales > UBA10450 > Palsa-1382. Next base: position 147,090 of record PMTM01000013.1, read on the forward strand.
CCATGAGTGAGCGCGCCGCTGCCGGATTTCACCAGCAGCGCGTCGACATGCCCGTGATAACAACCGTCGAACTTTATGATCTTGTCGCGACCGGTGAAACCTCGTGCGAGTCGAATGCATGACATCGCCGCTTCGGTGCCGCTGTTGACCATCCGGATTTTTTCGATCGACGGCATCCACTGGCAGATCAATTCCGCCAGTTCCACTTCCAGCGAATTGGGAATGCCAAAACTCAAGCCGCGAGTCGCGGTTTCGCGGACGGCGTCGACAACGGCCTTTGGCGCGTGACCGAGAATCGCCGGGCCCCAACTGCCGACGTAATCTATGTATTCATTGCCATCGACGTCCCAAATCCGCGATCCTTCCGCGCGCTCGACGAAAAACGGCTCGCCGTCGACATTCCGAAACGCGCGCACCGGCGAATTCACGCCGCCGGGGATGCGCTTTTGCGCGGCGCGAAATAATTCAGATGAACGTGAGTGCATGAGAGCGGAAGCAAACGTTCAACGTCCAACGCTCAACGTCCAACGTCGAATTTCAGCAGTTGCGAACGCTGCTGTTGGCAAATTGACACAAAGCACTCGCGTATTACGCTCAGGGCTCGCAGCGGCGGGGTAGCCAAGTGGTAAGGTCGGGGTCTGCAAAACCTCTATTCGCGGGTTCGATTCCCGCCCCCGCCTCTTTCAATTTTTGAACGCCGTTGGAAAGCCGCCATTGTCGGCAGCGGCAGATGGGCGGCGATGCGGCGGGAATGGTTTTGCCGGATAACGCGGGCGCAGGATCGCGAATGCTGGTGAAGTCAACGCGATCAAGAGCACCATGCTGAGAGTCACGCGTATCATAATTGTCATTTCTATCGAGCAAGCAACGCGCCGTGCGCTTCGATAATGTTTTTCGCAGATGGATTCTAGCGAAGCCACCATCCGGTGATGACAGTGGCAAGCAACAAAGTCGTGAGCCAGTCCAGAACGCGGCCAAAGACAACCAACCGATGAATCCGAATAAACAGTGCGGATTCGAGCATGATTGGCACCACCACGACGCCCCAAAGAGAGATGGCAAAGAGAACACTGCCGCAAAGGCCTCTGGCAAATACCGCGACATTGAAACGGAGGACGAGAGTAAACAAGCAGGCGACCCCGATTGCCGCGAAAACGTGAAAGAAACTCGAAAGCGCATAACTGCGCGGTCCTTCTGGCCGCCAGGTTTGCGGCGTTTCTCTTTGGAATCGATGGAAGATGCCGCCCATCAGGAGCCAGCTTGTGAAGATGGAAATCACTCCGGCTATGAAACCGGGAAGAAACGCAGCACGGAGCGTGTTCATCTCTCGATTTCAATCAGGATGGCAGAAAAAGAACAATAGAATTCAGATTTCGGATTTCGGATTTCAGACTAATTTCGAAGCCGTGCCACAGTTTTCCTATCGAGCTCGGAATGCGCAGGGCGGTCTGGTCGAAGGCGTGTTGAATTGCGCCGATCGCGCGGTCGCGATTCGGCAAATCGAAATGCTGCAGTGCATACCGATCAAGATCGAAGCGGTCCTCGCCGCACCCGAAGCAGCGGCGAAAGGGGAAAAACCGACAACGCTGCTATCGACACAGAACCTGAAGATTCCTCACGGACAATTGCTCGTTTTCACCGAGCAGCTCGCCCATTTGCTGCAAGCAGGAATGACGCTCGACGAAGGATTGTCGATCATGGAGAAGCGTCTCAAACAACCGCGCCTGCAACAAATGACGCGGACGCTTCATCAAGCGTTGGTTGACGGCCGAAGTTTCTCGCAAGCGCTGCGGGACTTTCCGCGAATTTTCCCGGCTATTTATGTGAACATGGTGGCGGCGGGCGAAGCCAGCGGTGCGTTACCGGACATTTTGCTGCGCTTGGTAAAGCATCTGATGCAGGCAAAAAATCTCCGCGACCGCGTGCAGCAAGCGTTGATCTATCCAGCTTTCCTCGCGGTTGCCGGCGCTGTGTTGATCACAATTTTTATCACTTACATGGTGCCACAATTGACGGGCTTCATGTCGCAGAGCGGCGGCGCGCTTCCATTGCCCACGCGCATTCTGCTGCAAGTTAACCATGCGATCACCGGATATTGGTGGCTCGCCGCGATTGTCGTGGTCGGGGCGATCGTCGGCTTTCGCGCGCTGGTTCGGACCGATGAAGGCCGAATAGCGTGGGACCGATTTCGCCTTGTCATTCCGGGATACGGCCGAGTGATTCGCCACCGTTATTACGCGCAGTTTTCGCGCACCCTCGGCACGCTGATGGAGAATGGAATTCCGCTGCTTCGCGCACTCGATCTCGTGGCCGAGATCGCCGATAACCGGTTTCTCGAATTAAAACTGGTGGAGGTGCGGCGGGCCGTGATCGATGGCGCGACCTTGTCCGCAGCTTTGCAGGTTCAAAAGCTGTTTCCCGATTTGTTTACCGACATGATGTCGGTCGGCGAGCAAACCGGCCACTTCGCCGGAACCATGCAGACGATCGCCGATGTCTACGAACGCGAACTGGATCGCACGGTCGCGATCATTTCGCAGTTGATCCCGCCTCTCATTATTGTGTTGATTGCGATTTTAGTCGGCTTTGTCGTTTACAGCATCCTCTCAGCCGTATTCGAAATGACACATAGCTTGCAGTTCCGCCCGCACTGAGATAATCTTGGCGGCGATTTACATGCTCATCCGCACCGTTGCGTTCGCACTTACTCTAGGCGCAACCTCTTTTATACACGCGCAAGAGGCGCTGACCGAGGCATTGCCAAGGCTGGATAACGCCACCGCGAAATCAAAGCCTCCGGAAAGCGCCTGGCTCGACTTGCGCCAGAATGCACCAAACAATTCCACCACTCAGACTGCGCCAAACTGGGTGGAATCTGTCGCAATGGTCGCCGGGCAAGCGGCCAATGAAGAGAGCGCAAAAATTACTTTTCGGATTCGCGTGGCGCGACCGCCAGGAGATTACTCCGTTTTATTTTTCCGTTTGTTCTTCGATGACAAAGCAGACGCCCGTCCTGAATTAGTTGCATGGGATGAATCCGGCACTCAAGTTTTGCGTTCCGGCCCGCTCGGTTCCGGAATCGATGTGGCCAGTTCGGATTCAGTGATGATTCCAATGAACGGGATTTCGACCATCGACATCGAAGTCCCGGGCGACGGAAAAACGATCCGCGGCGCCTATCTCGACTGGATGACGAGTAGCGAAGTGGTGCATCCGCTCAGCACTGAACATCGGGACATGATCCCCCAACCCTTTTCAGAGCTGCCGCCATTGCACTCGCCAACGCAAGACATAGAGCAGTTCGGCACCGTCACGGCGACGTTGGCCGCGGACACTATCCGCATCGGACCGAGCGTCGAGCAAGGCGCAGGATTTCAATTCGGAATTGAATCGCAGCCATTACTCGCTGTGCTCACGTTTGAAGTCGCAAGTCCACGCGTCGACGCGCCGCCAGAAGTTTACGTTAACGGCGAAGACATCGGTCCGGCAACGCTGACGCTGCCCGAGCTGGCCGATCCCGGCTATCGCGGCGAAATGGAATCTCTCGCCCACCAAATGCGTTTTCAATACACCGGCTGGCTGCGTGCACAGAAGATCGTGCCGATCGATAATTTGAAAGTTGGGACAAATGACGTGATTGTGCTCGCTGGCGCGGGAACATCGACATCGGCGATTCGAGGGACGCAGATTCAATTGAAATATCTTTGGGAGAAATCCGATTACCTGCTGAAACCGGGGCGTTAATTCATGAAGAGAAAACAACAAGGCTTCACGCTTCTCGAGATCATGCTCGTGGTGACGATCATCTCGCTGCTGCTTGGCGCCGCTATTTATAAGCTCGGCGGCAACGTCGAATATGCGCGCCACACTACGGTGGCGGCCGATCTTCAGGCATTAACTACGCAGCTCAAACTTTACGAAAGCATGAATGGATTCATGCCGACAACTGAGCAAGGCCTGCGAGCGCTCGTTGTCCAACCCGACACGGATCCGAGGCCCTCGCGCTGGTATCAATTGTTCAAGGAAACCCCTAAAGATCCGTGGCATAGCGACTACATTTACTTAAATCCCGGCCGGAAAAATCCGAGCGGCTTCGATCTTTATTCGGCAGGTCCAGATCGCAAACCCGACACCCCGGACGACGATTGGGGCAACTAATCGAAGCGCGGTTGACCAGCGCTCAGTTTTCCGGATTATCGATGGGCCTTGGAATGGGAGTGGCACCTTCTGCCCCTCCGGGACTCCTCGGTATTACCCCACGAACGCGCGGTGGAGGAGTCGGTAACGATGGGATTGGCGCCGGTTTTGGAAAAGTTGTTTGAACGGGAGTCGAACCGCCCGGCGGGACAATAACTGTGGGCGCCGGTGGCGCGTTCGGGCCCGATTGAGTCAACAACGCCTGATTGAAAGTGAGCGTGGCGAATTTTCCGTCCTTGCTGATTGTCACCTTCGTCGCGCCGACCCGATCCGACCATTCGATATTGGCGATGCTATAGCCGTCTTCCGGTTGCTTGGTTGAAAGATACTTTTTGAAACTCTTGTCGGTACTGGATGCGAGCGTGACCATGTCGCCATCGGAAGATCTCGCGGCGTTGGCGATATAAAGATCTTTCGCAAAATCCGGCGTGGCCGCCGGCAACGCCACCGCGGTGGCCACGGCAAACGGCGAGCGGTCCAGCATTGCTTGATAACGATCGAAATTGAAACGATTCGGGATATCGTCCGCGCGAGCCAAGACCGCGCCAGCCAACGTCAAGATCGACATCCAGATTGCGATGGATTTCATGATGATCACTTTCCTTTTTGGACCGGCGCGAACCATTTGGCTATTTTGAACTTGCCCCGCATCATCGTGGAATCGCCACTCTCAATGCTGAGATTTACGCTATCAAAGACGACAAACGCATCGGGCTGCTGCGCGTCGTAGAGAAAATGAACCAACGGCGGCCACGGACTCTTTGTTTCGATAGAAGCAAAAACCGTTTGATGGGTCGGAGTTGTTTCGCCCGACCCAATAGCGGGATTCTCGATCAGGATATTGTACTTGCCGGCGACTTGTTTGAGTTGATCGAGAAAGGTCGATGCTTCGGCTGCGTTTTTTAGAGACGGCTGTTTCTGGTGAAGCCACTGGTCGCGCTTCGCCCAAAGACTTTTTTCCTTCAAATAAACCGACTGTTGTTTACGAGCGGCCTTCTCTGCCGCCAGCTCAGTGCGGGCTCGGCCCGCCATGCCGAAGAACCAGTTCCAAATAAAAAGATTGAGCAATAGAAAGAGGACGCCGGCCACGCTGGCGGAGAGGAGGCGCTCGCGCCGATTCATCCTTTCAAAAAAAGCGGGCAACTTCATCGCGGTTTTCCCTCCAATCGAAACTGCGCGTGATCGTTCGGCAAAATTCGCGGCGGAGTTGTCAAGTCGAACACAAATGCCTGCAGGCCGGGATTTTTTTTAACTTTATCCACAAATTGATAAGCGAGTGCCGCGGTCTTCGCCTCGCCATCTATCGAAATCTGCCGCGCCGATTGATTGTAAGTGGTAATGCGGACGTCGACCGAAGGCAGGCTTTCGGAAAGATGCTGCAATATTTCAACCGGGTAATAACGCGGGTCGATCGCCGGAGCCAGCGCCTTCCAATTCGCATCTGTCGAACGAACGAATTCCGTTTGCGGTGCATCATGCGCGACACGGCGAGCGAGGCGCCCGATTTCGAGACGCATCAACCCAATATAATTGAGGAAGAGCAACAGCACCGCGCCGTAGGCGGTCCCAGCCCAGACCAGGCGCTTCCGCCACTCCGTTAGCCTGACCAGTTGAGAACGCCGCGCGCGCCAGCTTTCCGGCAGCAAATTCAATTTAACTGAAGCCGGCGGTGTTTCGATCCCAACCATTTCGGCGCGACTGGCCAGAATGCCCTGAACTGTGTCGCGCAATTCATAACAGGTCTCGTCCAGCAGTACGTTTGGAAACGAGGCGTTGATTCCCTGCAACTCCGCGCTCAGAGCGAGTTGCGGAAGTTCCATCTGCAATTTCTCCGGATCCACGCCCTCAAGCGTGCGAGTAAGGCTGAGCTTGCCGTTTTCCGTCACGGCGGAGACCAGCGCTTCTCCTTCGGGATAGATAAGAAGCGTGTTTCCCTTGGGAGCGTGGGTGGCGGCGCGTTGAGCGGCGTAAACCGTTACCTGCCGTGGAATGAAACCGTGATCGAGCAATGGCGCCGCGAGCTCGGCAAGTTGGTTGTTGCGAACCGCCACCGCCGAAACAACGCTATCGGTTTCGGTTTGCTCGATAACTTCGAAGTCGGTTGTCAGTTCATCTGGCGAAAACGGCAGCGCCTTTTCGACTTGGATTCTCACCATCTCGGAAAACTCCGACGGATCGACGGTCGGCAAACGAAAGCGTTGCGCCAGCACGGCAGATATCGGCAAGCCAAGGACAAGATCATCTTCCGCCGTCAACAGTGGGACGGCGTCGTCCAGCGTCCGAAGCGCGTGCACATCCCATGTGCCATTAAGATCGGCGGAACGCATCAGCGTCCAGCCCTGGCGCGCGGGAATTATGAATACAGATGTCGGTATCGCTTCGATATCAAAGCTCCTTCCACATGACCACTATTGGAACGTTCCCGTTCTTTCGCACAATCATTTGTACGACGCGCGTGACATCGCCCGATTTTCCCACACTCCTCACTCGAAACGCCGGGTCTTTAAATCCAACCAGTCCGGCCAGCTGCTTGATCTGCTCCGGAGAAAGGCCGAGCGCGGCGAGTTGCTCATCTTTGCTATTGAATTGCATATCGTCGGCTGTTCCGTCGATTCCATCAGGACCACGGCGCAACATAAGAAAGCGATCGACCGATGGCTCCGTCATCCCAGGCAAAGCGAGCATCACGTCGCGTGAAGCCCATGCTAAATCCACTGGGCCGGCGCTGTTGACCGACAACTCGTCCTCCCATCCGGGCACGGCCGTAAACTCGGCCCAGCCCTTCACTTTTTTCAATTCATCGACTCGCGTGAGCAAAGTGTGCGAGGGATGATAATCCTCGCTGTCGGTCGCGCCGTTCAAGTGGTGTTGTCCGGTATTTGGCTCCACCCAGTCGAGCAAGCAATCGATCATCTGATCGCGTTCATTCAGATCGATACCTTTGATTTCGAGATAGCGGCGCAAAATTCCCAAACGCACCGGATCTTCACCAGCAACGAGCCAATTCAAATTCAAGCCGCCTCCCTCTCCGGTAATTCGGACGGTGTAACTTTCGCGCGAGCTAATGCGGCGATTCAAATTCGGCGAATCCAGTTTGATGAGCGGATGCAATGCAACTTCCGCGCCGGAACAGGCGAGTGCTTCCGCTTCCAAAACACGGTTCGCATTTCCGGAAAGCGTGAGACGAGAATCGATATCGAGCGCCCAAGAAATCACGAGCGCGCTCAACAAGAAAAGCGCCCACAGCGCCAGCATCAAGGCCGCGCCGCGCGATCGCGAAGGCAAGATCGAAGTCTTCATAACGGTGTGCGCCCCAACGGAATGATCGCTTCCCAAGGCACCGACGCGTCAGTCCTTCCCACCGTGACTTTGACCAATCGCGGCAAAGTGACCGTGTCCGCCCATTTATCCAGCCAAACATTGAATCGCGGATCGAAATAGCGAATTTGCAAGCTGCTGACACCTTCGATCAAAGGCACCCACGTCTCCCGCTCGTTGGTGATGGACTGATCGTTCTTGGGTTTGCGTAGAAAACCGAGATCGAGGCGGTTGCCTTTTTTGCTGGCCGGCTGCAGACGCATGCTGACGGTGAAATCGCCGGGGGCATATCGAGTGAGCAAACCGGGACCAGCGCCGCACGTCCATGTGATTTCATCACGCGAGCGCTCGTCCAACTTCAACGGCTCGCCTACGAGCGCCTTCATTCCCGGGATCAAACTTTGCCACTGTGAGGTCAAGAGATCGCGCAGACCGCCGTAGCGCGCATCGGCCGCGCTCGCCTCGGAAGAAACGCGAAGCGAAATGAGATTCGATTGGACGAACCGATAAATCGCCATCGACATGAGCCCGAGAATCGCCACCGCCAACGTGATCTCTAACAGTGTAAAGCCGCGCCTCGCACCAATCCGCTGCTCTGGATATTGGATGCCGTTAACGATAGACATAAAATTCGATTTGCCGTGATTGGTCGATCCCGCTTCGCGTCCATCTCGCGTTCAAAGTCACAAAATTAATTCTATCGAGCTGAGTTCCGTCCGCCTCTTTCAATTCGGCCGGTCCGCTTTTTTGGATCAACTGAACAACGCCGTAACCCGTGTCGATCTTCAATTCCTTCGCCGCGTCGGGAAACCCGGGCGTCGCTTGAATCTCCGCCATTCGATTGGCAAGAACCTGCCGCACACGATCTTCTTCCTCGCTCAGCGCGCTCGCATTCAGACAGTTTTCTACTGCGCGCCCGAGCGCGAGCACACCAAGAGCAAAAATGGTCAGGCCAATGAGCACTTCATAAAGCGCGAAGGCTGCGGTCTTCTTCTTAGCGACGAGATGCTGGATCCTAGATACTTGATTTTTGATCTCCGGAGCCAGCATCAAGCATCTAGCATCTAGCATCGTTTCCAAATTACCTCGCCGCATAAGTGATCAGCTCGGGACGAGCGGTTAACGGGGAATAGTTCGCCGCCCACGAACCATTCCTGCCCTTGAATCGGACGACAGCCGGTTCGCATGTTCCGGATGGCCAGAAAATCCATTCGGCTGGTGGATCATTCGACAAGGCGAAAGGCAGGGCAAGTGTCAAAGCATCTCCTCGTTCCAGTTGCAACTCCGTGGTGGGTTTGGGTTCCTCGTCCTTCGTGAAAGCTTCAGGGCGAAGCACCACATCTTTTTCGCCCCAAACAAGAAGATAGGCTCGATGTTCGGCGACGCTATGCTCCTGCGCCTGCCGGACAAGATCGTTGAAGCCATCGAGCGAACGCCGAAGCCGCTTGTCCGCCATCACGCCGCTCAAACTCGGCACGCTCAAAGCGAAAATCAGCAACATGATAGAGACCGCGATCGCGATCTCGAGCAGCGTAAAACCCCGCGCGCGTAGCATCGGCGAAGTTACGCCCTGAGCGCAAAATCACAACATGCCTCCCCGGCAACGTCGACAATCACCGGCAATTCTGCGCAATCAGCCGCTAAAAAAACGCAACCGACCGTCAGCAGCCGCGTTGCGACTGTGTTAGCTTTCGACCTCCAATGAAGGCCGCAATTCGTATCGGTATCGTCGTGGCTGCCGTTTTCGTTTTCGGAATGATTATCTGGCAAGGGGTTACCAGCCATGGCGCGCCGGACCCGACGCAACCGAATACGAGTCCAACCGTCGCGTTTCTTGATATTGGCGTCCTGGTATTCCGCGAAGGGCTCGAGTGCATCCTAGTGTTGGCGGCGATCACGGCGAGCATGACCGGAGATAAACGCGCCCATCGCCGGCCGGTCGCGCTCGGCGCCGGCATCGCCTTTATCGCGACCTTGATTACGTGGTTCATCGCGGTCGGGATCATGGGCCAGCTAACTGAAAGCGTCGCCGCGCTTGACTTGCAGGCCGCGACCGGACTTCTCGCGATTGTCGTCTTACTCGTGATCATGAATTGGTTCTTCCACAAGATTTATTGGGGAGGCTGGATCCGTGCGCACAATCGCCGCAGAAAAGAATTGCTCGAAGATGCGAACGCCGCGGAAGTCTCGCGGCGGCGCGTACAGTGGGGATTGCTCCTCCTCGGCTTTACCTCGCTTTACCGCGAAGGCTTCGAGGTCGTGCTCTTTTTGCAGAGCTATAATTTGCGATTGGGCGGAGGTGTCGTGCTGAAGGGAGCGCTGCTCGGCCTGATTCTTTCGGGCATGGTTGCGATCCTTACGTTTGTCCTCCAGCAGCGGCTTCCGTATCGAAAAATGTTGATTACGACGGGCATCCTCTTGGGAGTGGTATTGCTGGTGATGGTCGGCGAACAGGCGCAAGAGATGCAGCTCGCCCACTGGATATCGACAACGCAGATCAACTGGCTGGCGAATGTTATTCCTGCTTGGATGGGGATGTGGTTCGCCGTTTTCCCGACCGTCGAAACCTTGGCGGCTCAACTATTGGCGGGCGTGCTGGTGGTTGGTTCCTATTATGCGGCGCGCCGAATACGCAAGCAGCCGGGCGGCGAATTGGAGGGTGCTTCCGCTCCGGATGACGACGCCAAGATCGTCGAGCGCCTGGAGACAGCGCCCGAACAACAGGCGGATCGGCGACCAGGCCGAAGCGAACCAACGGATGAAAGCGAAAGGCATCTGACAAGGAGCGTTCCAACTCTTCGCGCAGCGGCTTCGTCTCCGCACATTTAGTCTCCGCTTGGCAGCTTGATGCGGCACGTCCCGGATGTGTCGGGATTTGCGAGCATAACCCGGCACGATCCTAGCTCTTTCGAGCGGACGCCCATGGATCAGCAGACCGTTGACGCACTCCTGACTAGCATGCTGGGAACTGGCCACGATATCTCCGATTTGCTTTTCGTTACAGGCAAACCGCCGCTGATAGAGATTCACGGGCGCCTGCACGAATGTCCGGTGGACACGGCAAGCGGAGTGATCGACGCCGATTTCATCCGAGATATGGCTGATTACATCATTGGCGGCGACCAACGCCTGATGCGGGATTTCGCCGAGCTGGGGTCGTGCGACTGCAGCTACGCCATCGAAGACATAGCCCGGCTTCGCGTCAACATTTTCAGGCAAAACGAGCGACACGCCATCGTCATGCGGCAATTGAAGACGAAAGTGCCGACCCTTGAGTCGCTCTTACTGCCGCCGGTCTTTCGCGAAATGTTAAAGGAGAAAAACGGACTCATCCTGGTCACCGGCGCGACCGGCAGCGGCAAAACATCGACCCTCGCGGCCATAATCGACGAGTTGAATAAGACGCAACCGATCCACATTGTGACGCTAGAAGACCCAATTGAATTTCAACATCGGCATCAAAAAGCAGCGGTAAACCAGCGCGAGCTCGGCAAAGATTTCCCGACCTACGCCGATGGGTTACGCGCGGCCTTACGCCAGGCGCCCAAAGTCATCCTTGTCGGCGAAATTCGCGACCGCGAGACAATGGAAATTGCCATGTCCGCCTGCGAGACCGGCCATATTGTGTTCAGCACCCTGCACACGGTCAATGCCGCCCAGACGATCAGCCGAATCCTCGGGATGTTCACCCGCGATGAAGAACCGCAACTGCGGCAGCGGCTTTCCGAAACGCTGCGTTACGTCGTCAGTCAGCGGCTGGTCGACAAGGTTGGCGGCGGACGTTTGCTCGTTACTGAGGTAATGGGGAACAGCCTGCGCACGCGTGAAACCCTCATTTATGGCGAATCGGAAAACAAAAGTTTCCACGAAATCATGGAGGCGGGATCGACCATGGGCTGGCATACGTTCGACCAATCCCTACTCACAGCTTTCGCCGCGAATTTGGCCGCCGAAGAAACGGTCATGACCTATTGCACGAACAAGACCCGCATGCGCCGCGAGCTCGATCAATCGAAGAAGCGTCTCGGCCACGCGACACTAGACGTTCCATCGGGATTAAAGCTCAACATTCCCGAGCCGGTTTGCCCAATTCCCGGGCAGGCTCCTGTGACGCACCTGGGAATGGCGCCCAGGTAGCTAGTTCTTATCGACGCTGTATTTTCCGGGCCCGACAAAAAGAAGGCTCAAGAGCAAGATCGACATCTCTAATGCCGGAAGTCGCGCGTAAAAATCGCCACTGTTGTCCCATAGCGCGACGAGGTGGATGACGGTTATTATTAGAACAAACAGGACTCCGATTCGGAAGAATAATCCGAGAATCATGAGCACCCCGCCCGCACAGCCGAGTAGTGCGCCGGTAAATCCCCAAAATTTGTAATGCGAATGGAAATCCAAATGTTTCATCGCGCTGCCGAAGTGTTCCCAGCTTCCGCTGCCACTCCACAAAACCGGCGCGATGAGGACGATGATGATCAAACCGATGCTTGCGCGGATCAGCAACAGACCAGTCTCGCGATACTTGCTTAGAAATTGCAAAGCCGCCATGACCGCGACTCTGCGCGATCATTACTCGAATTTCAATTCAAACCGCGCCGTGTATTTTAGTTCATGACCAAGATCGACAAGGCGGTGCTGCTCGCGGCCGGACGCGGCACCCGTATGCGCGAGCTGACCGCCGATATTCCCAAACCGATGATCGCGGTGCGGGGCAAACCGGTTTTGCAGCACATCATCGAAGGATTGCGGGGCGCCGGGATGCGTCATTTTCTGATCGTCGTCGGTTATCGCGCCGATGTGGTGCGCGATCATTTCGGCGATGGCTCGCGTTACAAGATCGACATCGAGTACGCGACCCAAGTTGTGCAAGACGGCACAGGACGGGTTGTCGATCTTGCGCGCGATTTTGTGGGCAACTCGGCGTTTGTTCTGAGCTACGGCGATATTCTGGTCGATCCGCGAAATTACAAACAGCTTGTCGATCTTGCTGATGGTGTCGAAGCGATCATTACCGTGAAACGCGACGAGGACGTGAGTAAAGGCGGCGCGGTCTTCCTAAATGAGCGAATGGAACTTGTCGATCTTCGTGAAAAGCCGAAGCCGGGCCAACCGACCAGCCCATGGTACAACGCCGGTCTTTACGCGTTTCGGCCGAGCATTTTCGAATTTACCGCTAAGTTGCAACCCTCGCCACGCGGCGAGTACGAATTGACCGACGCGATCCGCGATCTGGCACAGTCCGGCAAGAGGGTCCGGGCGCTCGAACTTGCCGGCGAATGGGCCGACGTGCGCGATCCGGAGATTCTGGCTCGATTAAACCGCCCCGCTTAACAACGCGCGGTCATTCCGAGCGGAGCGAGGAACCTCACACTCGCGCATCTTAGCGCGCCTACTCGCCCGCTTCCGCGGCTGGCTCCTCGCCAATCTCTTCTTCGATTTCGCGGCGCCATTCGCGGGAGAGCCACGGGCGGAGAAATCCGTAGAGCAGATAGGAAATGAAAAGGACGGCCGGCATCCATTCGTAGTTCAGGACGGTAAAAACCAGGATGAAACTAATGATCAAAAAACGCGGAATGGATTTCTTCGTTCGCCAATTGACCCCTTTGAAGCTGGGGTAACGGAAACGGCTGAACATCATGAACGAAAGAAAAAGCATGAGTGGCGGCAGGACGAATTTCCATCTGCCGAGCTGATGCTCGCCCTGGGCCAGCCAAAGCATGAAGAGCGTGATCGACGCAATCAGCCCCGCGGCCGCGGGAATAGGAAAGCCGGTGAAATTTTTTTCGTTTTCGACTCCGGCTGCATCGTCTTTCGCCGCGACGCAGTTGAAACGGGCTAAACGAAGCGCGCCGCAAACGAGATAGATGGCCGCGACGATCCAACAGGCACGCGGGAATTCCTGAAGCACGACGCGATAGACCATCAAAGCGGGCGCGACGCCGAACGAAACGATATCGGCCAGAGAATCGAATTCGCGGCCAAACGCGCTTTCATGTCCGCCGAGGCGCGCCAGACGGCCATCAAGCAGATCAAAAATGCAGGCGCCGAGAATAAACCAGATGGCGGCGTGAAAGAGATCGCCGGCTGCGTCCGGGTTCGAAAATTGAAGCAATGCGCCTTCGAGAATTTTCAACGTGGCGGTGAATCCACAAAACAAATTGCCCGCCGTCATTAAGTTCGGCAGGAGGTAAATCTTTGGGTTTGGTTCGCTCATTGCTCAGGAAGTCGCGCAATAATTGTCGATCCACCGGACACGTGATCGCCCACCTTCACCAGCACCGTGGCGGTGAGCGGCAAATATACTTCCGTTCGCGACCCGAAGCGAATCATCCCGAAGCGATCGCCTTTTTTTAATTCGTCGCCGACTTGCGACCAGCCCACGATGCGTCGAGCGATCGCGCCGGTGAGCTGTCGCACAACGATGGTTGCGCGTGAATTAGCGAAAGCCCAGGTCATCGATTCATTTTTCTCGGAGCAATCGGCACGCCGGGCATCGACGCACAATCCTTCTCGATGTTCGCGATAAATAACGCGTCCGGCGATCGGCGCGCGATTTGTGTGCACATCGAAGATCGACAAGAAAATGCCGACGCGCCGCGTCTTTGTTTTTAAGACATCGCCTTCTTCGACTTCAACAATATCTGCGATCGCGCCATCGGCGGCGGCGACGACACTGCCGGGATCGGCCGGCACCTCGCGGTCGGGGTCGCGAAAAAACGCGAGGGTATAGAGAATCAGAATCAAAAAAATCAGCGACAACCATGGCGTAAGCCAAAAGCTTGCGAGCATTAAGACGATAAGAATCGCGAAGATCCAGCGACCTTCGGCCAGGGTTTGGAGGCGCATGTGAGACCGCCAATTTCTTGTTTCGGAAAGGTCTGGTCAAGCATCTCCTCGCGGTATCGCAGACAAAACTTGGACGAAACACCCAAAACCACAATATCCTGCGCTCTGACCAATTCTCCTGCTCTAGGGCTTGCGGCCAGAAAGAGTCCTCACCACGAGATTATTAGTTGTTCAGCAACTATTTCTCGCTATCTTTTTCGAGGGTCCTTTGGCTCCCTTTTATGCTGCAAACTCAAGACGAAATTTCCGCCCAAAAATTGTCAGGCAATCGATCGACCAGCACCTCCGCCGCGCAAAAGTACGACGCCGCGCAGATCGACAAACTGGAAGGCCTCGAAGCGGTCCGGAAACGGCCGGGCATGTACATCGGCGATCCCGATGAGCGCGGTTTGCATCACCTGGTTTTCGAAGTTCTCGATAACTCAATCGACGAACATCTCGCCGGATTTTGCGACAAGATCGAGGTGGCCGTTCATGTCGATGGGTCGGTTTCGGTGCGCGACAACGGCCGCGGCATTCCGGTGGACATGCATCCGAAATGGAAGATGCCGGCAGTTGAGCTCGTGCTGACAAACTTGCACGCCGGCGGAAAGTTCGGCCAGGGCGCTTATAAATATTCCGGCGGTTTGCATGGTGTCGGCGCAAAATGCACGAACGCGCTTTCCGAGTGGTTCAAAGTAGAAGTCACGCGCGACGGCAAGGTCCATCACATGGCTTTCGCCAAGGGCAAAACGACCGACAAGCTGACCGTCATCGGCGAAGTAAAAAACAAAAAGGCAAGCGGCACGTTCATCACTTTCCTGCCCGATCCCGAAATCTTCACCATCACGACGGAGTTCAAGTTCGAAAGACTGGCTACCCGCCTCCGCGAACTCGCCTTCCTCAATCCCGGCCTGGAAATCGCCCTGACCGACGAGCGTGGTGATTCTCCGAAAAAGGAAATCTTTCTCTATAAATACGGCATCGAGGAATTCGTAAAGCAGCTCGGCGAGAACAAACAGGTCATCCACCCGAAGCCGGTCGTGATCTCGCGGCAGCGCGATGAAGTTTTTGTCGATGTGGTCATGCAATACAACGACAGCTACAACGACCAGATTTTGCCGTTTGCGAACTCGATCCCGAATCCGGACGGCGGCACTCATCTCACCGGCTTTCGCACGGCGCTGACTAAAGCGGTCAATCAGTACGCGAAATCGACCAATCTAATTAAGGAGAAGGATCCAGCGATCTCCGGCGATGATGTGCGCGAAGGTCTGGTCTGCGTCCTTAGCATCAAACTGCCCAATCCCCGCTTCGAGTCGCAAACAAAGGTGAAACTGGTGAACACCGAGATCGATGGCGTGGTGAACTCAGTCGTCTACGAGGGATTGATGACTTACTTCGATCAGAACCCGCCGGTCGCACGCCGAATTTTCGACAAGGTGTTGACGGCGGCGCGGGCGAGAGAAGCGGCGCGCAGGGCCCGCGAAACGATTCGCAAAGGCGCGCTCACCGGCGGCGGTTTGCCGGGCAAACTGGCCGATTGTTCCGAACGCGATCCTGAACTGACTGAGCTTTACATTGTCGAAGGTGATTCCGCCGGTGGCTCGGCCAAACAAGGCCGCGATCGACGTTATCAAGCGATCCTTCCCATTCGCGGCAAATTGATCAACGTCGAGAAGGCGCGCGAAGATCAGTTTCTCAAGAATACCGAAATTCAATCGATGATCACCGCCATCGGCGCGGGCATCGGCAAACCGAAGGAGGATGGCAACGGCAAGGACGAAGGCCGGTTCGACATCACCAAGCTGCGCTACGGCCGCATCATTATCATGACGGACGCGGATGTGGACGGTTCGCACATTCGCACGTTGCTGCTCACGTTTTTCTTCCGGCAAATGACCGAGCTGGTGCGCGCCGGGAAAATTTATATCGCGCAGCCGCCGCTCTATCAGATCAAGCGCAAGAAGCGCGAAGAGTATGTCGATGATGACGTTCAGCTGAACAAAATTCTCATCACGCTTGGCGCCGAAGATGTTCGGTTGAAAAATCTTGCCGACGACAAGGAAGTCACGGCCGCGCAATTAAAGGACATTCTCGAGTCGCTCGAGAAACTGGCCAAATTAAGCGAATCGATCCGGCGCCACGGCGGCGATTTCGAGGCCTATCTCGCGAAACGTAATTCAAAATCCGGAAAGCTTCCCAACTATCTCGTCAAAGTTCGCGACGGGAATGAAGAGAACATCCATTATTTTCACGATGAGAAGGCCGTCCGGGAATTCCATCACGAGAATCTCGATCTTAACTTGTTCGACACCGAGATCAGCCAGGAATTGCTGCCGCTCGGCGATGCGCCGGCCAAAGCCACCAATGGTGCGAACCGTCGCCGCGGTAAACTAGTCGAGTTACACGAATCGGCGTCGATCCAGAAACTGATCGCAGAGCTGGCAAAAAAAGGCCTCAAGGTAGATCACTACGCCGCGAGCGATCGCCCAATCTTTGAGCTGAGCGAAGGTGAAGGCGACAAGGCGACATCCCATCCGCTGTTTTCGATTCCGGAAATCCTACAAAAGATTTTGGAGATTGGACGTCGTGGCGTGCAGATCAAGCGTTTCAAAGGTCTCGGTGAAATGAACGCCAAGGAGTTGTTCGAAACGACGATGAATCCAGCAAAGCGCAAGCTGCTCAAGGTGGATTTGAACGACGATAACGCGGTCGATGCCGACAAGATGTTCACCATTCTGATGGGCGACGTCGTCGAGCCACGCCGGCAATTCATCGAAGACAACGCGCTCAATGTTCGAAATCTCGACGTCTAGACAGGATTAACAGGATTTACTCGCTTGGATTCGGATCAAGATCATGCGTTGACTGAGACTGTGATCGGGCTAGCGATGAAGGTTCATCGCGCGCTTGGCCCCGGTTTTCTCGAATTGGTTTACGTGAACGCGCTCGCCTACGAGCTTCGCCAGGCGGGCCTAAAGATCGACATGGGCGAACGAATTACTGTGCGGTATGAAGACGTAATCGTTGGTCATTTCATCGCTGATTTTGTGATCAACGATCATCTAATTTGTGAATTGAAGGCCATCAATTCGATTTCCAAAGCAGATGAAGTGCAGTTGGTGAACTATCTCACCGCCACGAATCGAGAATTTGGTCTTTTGTTTAATTTTGGAGCTCCGAGTCTTCAATTTAAGCGCAAGCATCGACGCAATGTATCGAACGCACACGAGGTTGATCTTCATCATCTTTTAAATCCGGTTAATCCTGTCTAAGAAAATTTGTGTATAACGAGAACGAAAAAATAGAGCCAATTAATGTAGCCGAAGAAGTGTCGAGGTCGTTCCTCGATTACTCGATGTCGGTCATCATCTCGCGCGCGTTGCCCGATGCGCGTGACGGACTCAAACCGTCGCAGCGCAGAATTCTCTACGCGATGCACGATTTGTCGTTGTTCCCAAACCGGCAGCACCGCAAGTGCGCGAAGATTTGCGGCGATACTAGCGGTAACTATCACCCGCACGGCGAAGCGGTGATTTACCCGACCCTCGTTCACATGGCCCAACCGTGGGCGATGCGCGAGACGCTGGTCAACGGCCAGGGCAATTTTGGATCGGTCGAAGGCGATCCGCCCGCGGCCATGCGTTACACCGAGGCGCGCATGACGCATCTCGGCGCGGCGCTCATGACCGACATGGAGAAGGACACGGTCGATTTCGTGCCGAACTACGACGAAACCCGCACCGAGCCCACTGTTTTCCCGTCTGCGTTCCCGAACCTGCTGGTCAATGGCGGCACCGGCATCGCCGTCGGCATGGCGACGAACATGCCTCCGCATAATCTGGTCGAGATTATCGATGGAATCTGCGCGCAGATCGACGATCCCGAGATCACGATCGACGAGCTGCGGAAGCATGTGAAAGGACCGGACTTTCCCACCGGTTGCGCCATTTGCGGCATCGCTGGCGTGAAACAATATCTCGAGACTGGCCGCGGCAGCATGAAGGTGCGCGGCAAAGCCGGCGTGGAGGAGATCAAGGGCGGCAGGGAACAGATCGTCATCACCGAGATCCCCTTCAACGTGAATCGCGCCACGCTGGTCGAGCGTATCGCGGATCTGGTGAACGAAAAAATTCTGGGCGAGATCACGGCAGTGCGCGACGAGTCCGATGAAAACACTCGCGTGGTCATTGAACTAAAGCGCGACGCGAATCCGAAGATCGTCATCAACAATCTTTACAAGCACACCGCGATGGAGAGCTCGTTCGCGGTCAACATGCTGGCGATCGATCACGGCCGGCCGAAGTTGCTTCCGCTCAAGGATGCAAACCAGGCTTACATCGATCATCGCCGTGAGGTTGTCCTTCGCCGGACGCGCTTTGAATTGCGAAAGGCCGAGGAACGCGCCGAGACCCTGGAGGGTTTTCTAATCGCGCTCGCCAATCTCGACGAGTTTATTCGCATCATTCGCGGATCGGCCAATCGCGATGAAGCGCGCGTGAAACTGCTCGCTTTCGAGTTTACGCGGAAACAGGTCGAACAAATCGGCATTCTTATTCGCAATGAAACGCGCCTGGTGGAAGGCCGCTACGCATTCAGCGAACATCAGGCCAATCAGATTCTCGATCTTCGTCTCTATCAACTCACCGGTCTCGAACGGGAAAAGATCGACGGCGAATACAAGGAGCTCATCAACAGTATCAAAGACCTTCGCGACATTCTCGCGAAAGAAGCGCGCGTCTTCACGATCATCAAAAAAGAGCTTCGTGAAATCCGCGACAAATACGGCTCGCCGCGCTTAACCGAGCTGGCGCCCGACGAAGGCGAGATCAACATGGAGGATCTCATCGCCAACGAGGGCTGCATCATCAGCATCACCCATGGCGGTTTCATCAAGCGCACGGCCGTGAGCGCTTTCCGCGCGCAGCGTCGCGGGGGTAAAGGCGTCATCGGCATGTCTACGCGCGAGGGCGCGACTGAGGAAGATGAGGGCGATTTCGTCGAACATCTCTTTACCGCTACCACCCACGATTACCTGATGTTCTTCACCCAATCAGGACGCGCCTACGTCGAGAAGGTTTACGAGATTCCAGAGATGGGTCGCGCGGCCAAGGGTAGATCGATTGTAAACCTCCTGGAGTTGCGCCCGGACGAAAAGATTGCGGCCACTATTCGCGTGCAAGCGAAGAGATCAGGCATGAGCCCGAACATTGTCGATGAAACCTGGGACGAAAACCTGCACATCGTTTTCGCGACGCGCTCCGGCATCGTTAAGAAATCCAATCTGTCCGATTACTCGAATGTACGGAAAGGCGGCATCATCGCTATCCAGATTGAAAAAGACGATCGCCTGATCGACGCCAAGCTCACCAACGGCAATAACGAGATCGTGCTCATTACCAAGGAAGGAATGAGCCTGCGTTTCCACGAAGAACAACTGCGCGATCAGGGACGGAATACGGTTGGCGTCTGGGGCATTCGACCCGATAAGGGCGACGTCATCGTAGCGATCGCGCTGGTCGATGACGGCTCGATGCTTTTGGTCGCCGGCGAAAACGGCATCGGCAAGCGCACGCCGTTCGACAATTACCGCAAACAAAAGCGCGGCGGCAAAGGAATCATCACCATGAAAACCGGCGAAAAAACCGGCGCAGTGGTGGGCGCGTTGACGGTGACCGACAACGCCGAGCTGATGCTCATCACCACCAAAGGCCAGATGGTGCGCACACGCGTGAAAGAGATCCGCGCCGTCGGCCGAAACACCATGGGGGTGAAATTAATGGACCTCCGCGGCGCCGAAAAACTGCAGGCGATTGCGCCCGTAGTGAGCCAGGAAACGGCCGACACCGACTCGGAAGAAGAAGCCGCTGCAAAAGGAAAGGGACACGCTTAATTGCGTGCCCCTTTCCAAAGGGATTCGATCGCGGACTACTGGTTATCCGAATGCGTCGTGGTCGTGTGCGTTGTGCTCGGAGTAGTCGTGGCCGTCTCTTCATGAGTGGTGGTCGTCGTCATCGTCTCTTTTTTTGACGCGCAGGAGCTGAGAAACATCGCGGCCAGGAGAGAAAGAGCGGAAGTAAGAATGGTAAGTTTTTTCATAGATTAACTGGATTTCATAAACTGATTCGGCGCAAGTCGTTTCCGCAGATGTATTAAACGCGATCTTTTGCGAGTGCTAGACAATCGGAACTTCGCGACCCAAGGCGCTGGAAGCATAAAATTGCGTCCAGCATTTCCTTGAGCTTGACCGCCTTAGTCTAATCGTCCACTCGAGCACGCTGCTTCTTTAGTGCGCCACGCTTGCGTTTCGATTCGAGAATTCTTCTCTTAAGCGCGCGTGGCCGGGGGGATTTTCGCCGGCGCGCTTTTTCGCGCCGTGAAATTTCCGCGGCGCGTCGTTGCCTTTGAGTTCGCTCAATCGCATCGAGCAAACGTTCGCGCACCAGTTTTCGATTCTGGGCTTGCGACCGAGAATCCTGCACTGTCACCGCGATCCCGCTCGGTCTATGGCGCAAAGTCACCGCCGTTGAAACTTTGTTTACATTCTGTCCGCCCGGCCCGCCGGATCGCGCGAACGTTTCTTCGAGATCGGCCTCGAGTACCCCGAGCCGCGCCATGCGATTGTCTATCTTATGTTGCATCGACGATACCGCGCGCTAGACCGGCGCGATGTTCTCGCGACCGTGGCGCAGCACGCGCGACATCCAGATCAATTCGTCGAGAAACTTATCCACGCGCCGTATGTAATTTTGATCGAGTAACTTTCCTTGTTCGTCGAAAAGCTTCCCCACGTGTCCGAAATTGACGTCCTCGAAGATCGCCACCAAACCGAGCTCGCGCATGACCGGAAGCAAATTCTCGATTACCCGCGCGCCACCCATTGGTCCGGCCGAAACGCCGCAAATTCCCACGGCCTTGTGGATGTATTCTTTCAGATTCATGTCGAGCGCATGTTTCAGAAGGCCGGGATAGCCGTGATTGTATTCCGGCGTGACGATGATCAATCCGTCGCAGCGTTCGATGGTCGCGGAAAACGCCGGGTCTTTCATTTGTTCACCGGCATCGTCGAGACGCATCGGAAGATTGCGCACGTCGATCAATTCGGTTTCAACTTTTGCGCGCTTCTTCGTTTGTTCGAAGACAACGCGCGCGGCATGCTCGCTCTCACGTCCCTGGCGCGCGGTTCCGAGAATGATCGGAATGAAGAGCGGTTTCTCGGTGTTGGTCGGCATGTCGATCTCAGTTACGCGTTGCAATCAATCCGCTGCCGATGGCCGGACTCGAACCGGCACGGGCCGTTTAAAGCCCAACGGATTTTAAGTCCGTTGCGTCTGCCATTTCGCCACATCGGCGTTGCGAACGATGAAGTCTAAACAGGTTTCCCCCACACGGCCAAAATGAATTCGCGCCGTAAACATCATTTGTTCGAGAAAACATCTCGAACTTTAGGTGCTGAATTTCGTAGAGTATTTGTAAATCAATGAAAAAGCTCCCAAACCAAAAACCTCGTCTCGCCTACGGCTGGGCGCCGGATCTGCCCGATAACCGCGATCATCAATACGCCGCGCCGATGGCGAAGCTCCGTGCTCTCCCGGCTAAAGCCGATCTTCGCAACCTTTGTCCCCCTGTTTACAACCAGGGACAAATCGGTTCTTGCACCGCCAACGCGATTGCCGCAGCCCTCGAATTCGATCGCAAAAAGCAAAAGCTCGCCGACTTCATCCCATCACGGCTCTTCATTTACTACAACGAGCGGAGCATGGAACACAGCGTGCCACTCGACAGCGGCGCGCAAATTCGCGACGGCATTAAGAGTGTTGGCGACCAAGGCGCTTGCCCAGAAAAACAATGGCCTTACGACGACACTCCGGCTGACGCGACCACGAACGTCTGGCCGGCCGGAGCTAAACCGGCGCAAACACCACCGAAGTCCTGCTACACGGACGCAAAGAAATTCGTCGCCCTTAACTACCAGCGTGTCGTTCGCAGCCTGGCGCAGATGAAAGGCTGCCTGGCTGACGGATACCCGTTTGTCTTCGGCTTCACCGTTTACGATAGCTTCGAGAGCGCGGCAGTTGCAACAAGCGGCGTTCTCAATATGCCAGCGCCAACCGAAGCCGTTGCCGGCGGTCATGCCGTGCTCGCGGTGGGCTACGATGATACGACGCAACGTTTTGCCGTGCGCAACTCGTGGGGTGCGAAGTGGGGCCAGAAAGGCTACTTCACCATTCCCTACGCCTATTTACTCACGGAAAATCTATCGGACGACTTCTGGACCATTCGATTGGTCCATTAGCCAATCCACCTCACGGAAACTGAATGCCCTCGATGAGGGCAGGGAGTCTAAGTAGGTTGTCGCCTTCGACCAAAATTAATTCACGGTAAGGTCCTCAACTCCGCGAAAGTAATACGCGCGGTATCCGAGGGATTGGCGATGCGCGAATTTTAATGTCGCCCTGCGCTCGGAAATTCCCTTGCAACTTGATCGGTTAAACTTTCAAGTTTCATCAATCCTCTCTCCTGATGACGACTGCCAACAAGATCACGGTTGTTCGTATCCTGATGATTCCTGTATTCGTCACGCTGGCGATCTATTACGGACAAAGTATCCAGCGCGGCGAGCCAATCGAGTGGCAACGATTCGCCGCGATTGTAGTTTTTCTCGTCGCCGCGATAAGCGATGGCCTCGATGGTTATGTCGCCCGTCGCTACAATCAACGCAGCGCGCTCGGAGTAATTCTCGATCCAATCGCGGACAAAGGTTTGCTCCTCAGTGGCGTCATCACGCTAAGCATCAGCAACTGGAGCGACATTGATCCTGGTTACGGAAAGTTCCCTGTCTGGTTTCCCGTGCTGGTCATTACACGCGACGCGGTCATCTTAGTCGGCGCGGCCGTTCTACACTTGCTCAATGGCAAAGTGCGGCTCAGACCAAGCTGGACGGGAAAAGTCGCGACGGTCATGCAAATGTGTGCAATCGCGTGGGTGATGTTGCAGCTCCGCTTCATTCCCCTGCCCTATATTGTGATCGCGGCGGGCGTCTTCACTTTTATTTCCGGCGTGATTTACGTTTTGGAAGGCATACTCCAAGCCCAGGAGCACGCGCACGCAAAGGTGGACTAAGATTCCCTTGCCCGCGCTATGAATGGTAAGAGCGAGCCACCGAATGTGGCAATCGTCGGTCGACCTAACGTCGGGAAATCCGCCTTGTTCAATCGGCTCGCCGGACGGCAGATCGCGATTGTTCACGATCAACCCGGAATCACGCGCGACCGGATATCTGCGTTGTGCACGCGCGGCGGAAAGCCATTTACGCTTTGGGACACCGGGGGCGTGGGCGGTGCGGGAGAGTCCGAGCTAATCGCGCACGTGGAAGGCGCGGTCAAAACCGCGGTTCGCGACAGCGATGTTCTCCTGTTCGTCGTCGATGCAAAACAGGGGCTTTCGCCAATCGACGAAGAACTCGCGCGCATGCTGCGCAGATCGCGAAAACCTGTCGTTGTCGCCGTGAACAAGATCGACCACGAAAAACACGAGAGCCTTGAGTCCGATTTCGCATCACTCGGGTTTGACGACACGTTTCCGATCAGCGCGGCACACGGCCGCGGCATTTCGGAGCTGCTCGAAGCGATTGTCGATCTTTTGCCAGACAAACAGGAGCAAGATCGACCGTTACCTTCGCGCAGCGACGTGCTTCAAACTGCGATCATCGGCCGGCCGAATGCGGGCAAATCTTCGATCATCAATTCTCTGTTGCGAAGCGAGCGCGCGATTGTCAGCGCTTTGCCGGGAACCACGCGCGACGCGGTGGACATTTCATATGAGCGGGATGGAGAACAATTTCTGTTTATCGACACTGCCGGCATGCGCGCGCGCAGCAAGCATTCAACCTCGGTGGAAGTTTTCAGCGTCATGCGGGCTGAGCGAAGTATTCGGCGCGCCGATCTCTGCGTGTTGATTGTCGATGTTACAGCCGGCGTGACGGGACAGGACAAGAAAATCGCGGCGCTGATTCAAAAAGCGCGGAAGGCGTCAATCGTCATCATCAACAAGTTCGATCTCGTGAAACCGAAACGCGGCGCGAGGACCGCGGTGGATGAAATTGTCGAGACAACACGCGAGCGACTTTTCTTTCTCGATTATGCGCCGGTGCTGGTCGCCTCGGCGCTTACCGGCGAACACGTCGATAAGCTTTTCCGTTTGATCGCCAAAGTTAAACGCGCGGCTCAAAGTCGGATCGGGACTGGCGTGCTCAATCGTCTAATGCAAGGCGCGACTGCAGCGAACCCGCCGCCGATGATTTCCGGCCGGCGTCTGAAGTTATTCTACGCGACACAAGCCAGCGGAGAGCAAGATCGACAACTACAGACGCCCGAGTTCGTGCTCTTCGTCAACGATCCGAAGTTGCTGGGCGAAACTTATCGGCGTTATCTCGAAGCGCGCATCCGCGAAGTTGAACCATATCCTGGTCTTCCTATTATTCTGACAGCGCGACCCCGAAAGGAAACGCGGCCGAAATAGTGACTGACTGTGGCGGCCCCTCTCCAAGCGAAGTATTGTAGTTGTGCCTCGCAGAGCGAAGCGACTACAGACCTTTGATCGAACATTATTATTCGCCGTCTGTCTGACATCACACTGATGAAATCAACGCAGGAAATTACTGAGGAGGTACAGGCACTGGGCCAATGGATTCCGGCCTTGCGCCAGGAAGTCGGGCACGTGGTCATAGGCCAAAAATATCTCATCGACCGGTTGCTTCTCGGTTTGCTGGCCAACGGTCACATCCTGCTCGAGGGCGTTCCCGGATTGGCGAAAACGCTGGCCGTAAAAAGTGTCGCGGCCTCCATCCAGACTGGCTTTCAACGGTTGCAGTTCACTCCCGATCTTTTGCCAGCCGATTTGATCGGTACTCTTATATATAACCCCCGCACCGGAGAGTTCACGACAAAGCTTGGTCCCCTCTTTTCGAATTTGATCCTGGCCGACGAAATCAATCGTGCTCCGGCCAAGGTGCAGAGTGCCTTGCTCGAAGCCATGCAGGAGAGGCAGGTCACAATCGGCGATAAGACCTATCCGCTGGCTGACCCGTTTCTTGTTCTCGCCACGCAAAACCCACTCGAACAGGAAGGAACGTATCAACTTCCCGAAGCGCAGCTCGATCGCTTCATGTTGAAATTGAATGTCGGTTATCCGACTAAAGAGGAGGAGCGAAAGATCCTCGACCTGATGGCGACATCTGCACCGGACTTGCGCGTCAATCCAGTGGTCGAGCCGCAACAAATCATCGCCGCACGCGGAGTTGTTAATCAAATCTACATCGACGATCGAGTGAAGGATTACATTGTCGATGTCGTCTGGGCGACGCGTGAGCCGTCGACATATAACCTGAGACTAGAAGGACTCATTCGCTATGGCGCGTCACCACGCGCCACTATTTATCTCGCGCTCGGCGCCCGCGCCCACGCGTTTCTCAATGGTCGCGGCTACGTCACACCGCAAGATATAAAAAGTGTCGGCGCGGATGTGTTGCGGCATCGCATCATCGTTAGTTACGAAGCCGAGGCGGAAGGCGTCACGAGCGAAACCATCATCGAACGAATTTTTGCCGGATTGCCCGTTCCGTGATGGCTTGCAATCCTTCCAATAAACTTCCCCACCGAAAGCGCTGTCATGCTGAACGGAGCGAAGCATCTCTCAAGAGCCTGGAAGCAGATGCGCGGTCCCTCGCTCCGCTCGGGATGATAGAGCTGTGCTGAATGGAACAAACGACACAAACCCCCGCCGATATTCTCAAGAAGATTCGCGTACTTGAAATCAAGACGCGCGGGCTGGTCGAGGCGGCGTTCGCGGGTGACTATCACAGCGTCTTTAAGGGTCGCGGCATGAACTTCGAGGATGTCCGCGAATACCAGCCTGGAGACGAGATTCGCGCGATCGATTGGAACGTGACCGCACGACTTGGCACGCCTTTTGTGAAAAAATTCACGGAAGAACGCGAGCTGACGGTGATGTTGATTGTCGATGTTAGCGCGTCGGGAAATTTCGGCAGCACGACTCAATCGAAGCGCGAACTGGCCGCGGAAGTTGCCTGCCTGCTCGCGTTCAGCGCGATCCGAAATAACGACAAGGTCGGTCTTCTCCTTTTCACCGACCGAGTTGAGCTTTTCATTCCGCCAAAGAAAGGTCGCTCGCATACTTTGCGATTGATTCGCGAAATTCTTTTCTTCGAACCGGAAGGTCGCGGCACGAACCCGGCGCTGGCTCTTGATTCGCTCAATAGGATTGTAACTCGGCGCGCAGTTGTCTTTTTCATTTCAGATTTCCAAGCGCCGGATTTCTCGAAGACTTTGTCAGTAAGCGGCCGGCGCCATGATTTCATCGCCTTCCACGTTCAAGATGAGCGAGAGAAAGTGTTGCCGAATATCGGCATCATTACGCTCGAAGATGCGGAGACGGGAGAGCAAATCGAGATCGACACGGGCGACCGAGCCACCCGCGCGCGTTTCGTCGATCTAGCCAACGAGCAACAAACGGAACTTTTGCGAACCCTGCGCCGAAACAACGTCGATGCTATCGCGCTGCGCACGGGCGAGGATTATCTGCCGGCGTTACGCTCGTTTTTTAAACAACGTGAGCGCCGTCTTGCAATTCGTTAACGACGACAAATTTCGATCTTGTCTATGTCGATCTTTCTCGCGCAAGAATTCCACGAGATCGCGCCGCCGGTCAATTATTCACTCATTCCGCCGTGGATGATTTTTGTTGGTACGCTTGTCGCGCTGAGCATCGTGGCAGCGACCGCATCGTTCGTCATACGCTCGCGTCGAAAAAAGACTCCGATTCAGTCGACGCGCGAGCGAACTTTGGAGATGCTCGATCGCATGCAGAATGAGATCGAGGAACTTTCGCCTTATCAATTTAGCATTCGGGTCTCCGACGTTCTTCGCCAGTACGCGACCGAGCAATACAACCTGCCGGTCACGCGGCAGACTTCGATCGAATTCTTGAACCTAATCAAAACAGCATCGCCGTTTTCCGAAGATGAAAAGATGCTGCTCGAAGATTTCTTGAACCGGTGCGACTTGATCAAGTTCGCGCGTTATGAAGCGACGACCGCGGACAGCCGGTTGCTGCTCGAAGAAGCAACGCGTTTCGTGAAAGGAGGCCAGCTTGCAGTTGTCTAATTGGTGGCCCGCGAACAGCGGCCTGACCTTTGTCCATCCGTGGCTGCTCTTGCTGCTGTTGGCAATTCCCTTGCTCTCTTATCTGCGCGGCCAACGCGGTCCGGCTGCAGCCCTCACGTTTTCATCGACCGCGACTCTTCGTGCGATCGGAAAACATAGCGCGGCGCGCGCCGGAAAAATCTTGCGGACCGTGCTTCTCGCGGCGCTGGCAATTTTCGTGATCGCGTTGGCCCGGCCGCAATTAGGCAAGACTCTCACCCAAGTCGAAGCCAGCGGCATCGACATTATGCTCGTGCTCGACGTTTCGAATTCAATGCTGACCAAGGACTTCACCATTGGCGGCGAGGAAGCGACGCGTTTGGACGCGGTACGTGAAGACACCCGGAAATTCATTGAAGCACGCCCAAACGATCGAATTGGCATCATCGCATTCGGAACGCAGCCGTACGTGGTGAGCCCGATGACCCTGGATCACGATTGGCTGCTGCAAAATCTCGATCGTGTGAAAATTGGGTTGATCGAAGGCAGCACTGCTATCGGGTCGGCCATGGCGTCAGCCGCGAATCGGCTAAACGACAAACATGCCAAGAGCCGAGCGATCGTCCTTTTAACGGATGGCGACAATAATGCCGGCAGAATTCCACCAAATACGGCGGCGGAAGCGGTCAAAGCTCTGCACATCAAACTGTATGCGATCGGCATAGGCACGAACGGCATCGCTCCCGTTCCGATGGGGAATCCACAAACTGGACAGATTTTGACGGACGCTGTGGGAAATATTCTGTATCAGAACGCCACCGTCAGTTTCAACGAAGCCGGGCTCAAAGAAGTCGCGAAAATCGCCGATGGACGGTTCTTTCGTGCGTCGGACACCAAATCGCTCGAGGAAATTTATCACGATATCGACAAGATGGAGAAATCGACCGAAAGCGTGAAAAAATATCAGCAATACCGCGATCTCTTTCCCATCTGCATTATGAGTGCGTGCGGACTGTTGATTGGGCAAATTTTACTGTCACAAACCATTTGGAAGAAATTGCCGTGAAAACGACCTCGATCTTATTTCAATGTGGGAGGGGCCTTGGCGCCCCGATCGAACACCAATCAGCTGGCTCAAGAAGTCGCGGCACTCAGGCCGCTCCCACGTTATGAGTTTTGGCGCGCCACAATGGTTTCTGGGATTGCTCTTGATCCCTGTTTTCGTCGCGCTCTTTGCCTGGGCGGGACGGCGTAGCGCGAAGCGTCTGCAGGAATTCGCTTCCGCGCGCTTGCTGCCACAACTCGCGGGAACGGTGAATCATTTCCGCCGTGTTTTGCGCTTCGGCCTTCTCCTTTTTGGCTTCGCCCTGGCGATCGTCAGTCTCGCCCAACCGCGCTGGGGTTACACGTTTCAGGACGTGCAACGCAAAGGCCTCGATCTGCTCTTAGCCGTCGATACCTCGCGCAGTATGCTTTCCAACGACGTGCAACCGAACCGGCTCGAGCGCGTCAAACTCGCGACCCAAGATTTGATCAATGAGTTGCAAGGCGATCGCGTCGGTTTGATCGCGTTTGCCGGGCGCGCGTTTGTCCAAGCGCCATTAACGATCGATTACGACGCAGTGATCGAATCGATCAATGATCTTGATACAAAAACGATTCCCGAAGGAGGCACAAACATTTCGCAGGCAATCGCGCGAGCAGTGGAGATTTTTGGCAAGAGCGCGACGGGAAACCGGGCGCTCATCATTTTCACCGACGGGGAAGAGTTGAGCGGCGACGCGGTGAAAAGTGCAAAGGAGGCGGCCGAAACTGGCGTGCGCATTTTTACTGTCGGTGTCGGTACGCTCGAAGGTTCGCTCATTCCGGTCACGGGCGACGATGGCGGGACAGCTTTCGTCAAAGACTCGAGCGGACGGGTGGTGAAATCGAAACTCGACGAAAAACGTTTGCGCGAAATCGCGCAGGCGACCGAAGGATTTTATTTGCACCTCGAGAGCGGACCGCGCTCGATGAAACAGATTTACGAGGAAGGCCTGACCAAGATGCAGGCGGCCAACATCGACGTGCGCTTGTCCCGACGGCCAATCGAGCGTTACGAATGGCCACTCGGCGCGGCAATATTCGCGCTGGCGACGTCGATCTTGATCGGCGAGCGAAAACGCGCGCGCAAGGCCGCGCGAAACTCCGCTTTCACGCAAGTTGCCACAGCCGCTGCGGCGCTCTTTTTCTTCTGCTTGCCATGCGCTTTGGCGGCGGTGCCCGGCCTTCAACTTTATGAGGATGGCAAATACACCGATGCCTACCAAAGTTTTCTGGAGGATTTGAAAAACAATCCCGACAGTCCGGTCAAAGACAAGATGCAGTTCGACGCCGGAACCGCTGCCTATAAAATGCGCGATTACAATAAAGCTCTGGAAGCTTTTAGCGGGTCACTGCTTTCTCCAGACAAGAGTTTGCAAGAAGACAGCCACTTCAACATTGGCCGGACGCTGGAAGAACGCGCCGACATGGATAAAGCGAAGGAAGAGGCGCTAAAAGATTTGGTCGATGCTCAATCGCATTACGAGTCCGTGCTCCAACTCGATCCTTCGAACGAAGCGGCGAAGTCCAATCTGGAGATGGTAAAAAAGAAAATTGAGCGCCTAAAGCAACATCCGAAAGAAAAGCCACCATCGCCAACACCGCCGCCACCACCACCACCACCGCAAAAAAAGAACAACAACCAAGACCAAAATAATCAGCAAGATCAGCAGCAACAACAATCACAGGGCGGTTCCGGCAACGGGGAAAATCAGAAGCGCGACCAAGGGAAAGGCCAATCTCAAGCGAAGAACAATCAACAGAAGCAGGAACAACCAAAGCCAGGAGAAAGTCCTTCACCTTCTCCATCTCCCTCGGCGGGCCAAGAGAAAAAATCTGAGAAGGGACAGGGAAAACAACCATCGCCTTCGCCGGGTGAAACCGGAAACCCATCGCCTTCGCCGGGTGAAACCGGAAGCCCGTCGCCTTCGCCCGGTAAAACCGGAAGCCCGTCGCCTTCGCCCGGAAGCGACAAGGGCGAGGGAGAAAATGCTGCGCCATCGCCTACGCCGGCCGGGTCACCGCCGAAGAAATTTGCCGGCGACGTAAAGGGAGCGTCCGGCGACAAGTCGGAAAAGCCACCGGACAAGAATGCGGAGATGGTTGAGGCGGAGCAGGAGAAAGAAGGCCAGATGAGCGAACGTCAGGCCGAGGCGCTATTGCAATCGATGAAAGACGAAGAAGCGCATGTGCAACTTGATGAACGCAAGGCCACGCGTCGTGTCTATAACGACTGGTAGAATCTCATGTTTGATGTTCGATGTTTGATGTTTGATGTGCGGCGTACAGCCTTGTGCACGATCCTGGTTGCTGCGCTCACCGGATTTTTTTCGAGCGGCGCGGTCTTTGCCGATTCACCGAGCGTTACGGCGGTTCTAAGTAATTCCGAAGTCGCGGTCGGCGAAACTGTCCGGTTGCAAATCAGAATCACCGGGTCCGACGCTAAACCGCCCGGTCAAATCACGGTCGACGGTCTCGATATTCGCCAAACCGGAACCGAGCAGCATTACGAGATGAACAACTTCAGCATCTCGCAAAGCGTCATCTACAACTACACGGTGTTGCCGATGAAGGCGGGCAAGTTCAAGATTCCGCCGCAAACCGTTCAGGCGGGTGGCGCCTCTCTGCGCACGCCCGAGTTGGCTTTAAATGTCTCCGGTTCCGCGGGCAGCTCGGCCCGCGGAAATTCAAGTACAGCGCAACAGTCGATCGATCCGAGAAAGATCGCGTTTATCGAGCTGGTCGTTCCGAAGGCCCAGGCTTACGTCGGAGAAGCTGTGCCTGTGGTTTTGAAACTCTGCCTCAACCCGCGGGTAAGATTTCAAGCAATCGATCAATTGGACATCAACGCGCAGGGCCTAACGGTGCAGAAATTGACGAAATCCGGCGAAAGCATGGAGGCGATCAACGGCGCGACCTACAATGTCATTACTTTCAAGACGGCTATGGCCGCGGCGCGAACCGGGAAGTTTGAAATTCCGGCGATGGAGGTTAAGGCCGTGGCGCTTTTTCCGGACCGCCAGCCGTCGACCAGGAATCCGCGGGGACCGCGTTCACCCTTCGACATATTTAATATGGATCCATTCGACGATTCGCTTTTCGGCGATCTGATTGGCAAGCCGCACGACATCACCATTCGAAGCGAACCTGTTACTCTCGAAGTGAAACCGCTGCCGTCGAATGCGCCGGCCAATTTTTCCGGCGCGGTCGGCAATTTCACAATGACAGCGGAGGCAAATCCGAAGAGCGTGCAGGTGGGCGATCCGATTACGGTAACGGCGACAATTTCTGGTCGCGGTAGTTTCGACCGGGTCAACGCGCCGTCGATCGAGGACGACCGCGGTTGGCACAAGTATCCACCCTCTTCAAAATTCAAACAGGATGACGACGTCGGAATCAGCGGCGCAAAGACTTTCGAAACCGTGCTTTCGCCGAACGAAAAGAAACAAACAGTGCCCCCACTTGCGTTTTCCTATTTCGATCCGGTCAAAGAACAATATGTGACGTTGCGAAGCGAACCAGTTCCGATCCAAGTGGAAGGAAATGCGTTGCCTGCGGCTACGCTTTCCGCGGCGACAGCGAATCCGCAACCTGCGCCGGAAGCATCCGCCCGGCCCGCGTCAAAGCCGCAAGACATTTTGTATCAACTGACTGAGTTGCCCGTTCGCTCACGATCCTTTACCCCGCTTTATGCGCGTTCCGTTTTCTGGATGGCGCAGTTGATTCCGCTGCTGGCCCTGCTTGGAACTGCCGGATGGAAAATTCGCCAGGCCAGGATCGACAATCGCGAAGCGCAAAGAATTGCCGCGTTGCAACAGGAAGCGACCGAGCTGATGCGCAAATTGCGGCGCAAAGACACGTCGCCGCAGGAATATTTTTCGCAAGCTTCGCGCGCGGTGCAGGTGAAGACGGCGCTTGCCCGCAATGTCGATCCAAACGTTGTCGATGTAGAGGTCGCGGCAAAGACCTTCGGATTAGATGAAGGAGAGCGTGCGCAGTTGCGTCGATTGTTCGCGCGCAGCGATGAAATGCGTTACAGCGGCGCACAGAACGGCGCGGGAACAACCACGCCGCAAGATCGACATGAACTCTTGGAATTCATCGAGAGTTTGCGCGCATGAAACAACTGATCATCACTCTTTGCGCGGTAGGGGGTCTGTTTGCGGTTTCATCGACATTCGCGCAAGCCGATACGCCGTTCGCCAAAGCGAACGAGGAATACGCAACCGGCCATTTCAAGGAAGCGATCGATGGTTACGAAACGCTTGCCCGGTCGAGACAATGGAGCGCGACTCTATTTTATGATCTGGGCAACGCGTATTTTCGGGCCGGCGATTTCGGACGCGCGATCTTGAATTACGAACGCGCGCTCGCCCTTGAACCGCGACATCCGGAGGCGGATGCGAATCTGCGAATCGCGCGCGATGAAGCACGCGCGCTCGAACTGGCAGTGAACGCTCCCGAGCGTTCTTTGCAATTGATGACTCCGAATCAATATACGATTGCCGCCGCGATTGCGTTATGGGTTGGGATTTTCGGAATTGTCATTTTGATTTCTGCACGGCGCCGCTCCGCCGGCTTGATCGCATTGTCGATCTTATCATTGTTGATCTTCGCTTTCGCGGTGGCCGCGATCGTCTGGCTCGATAACGGAAATAAGGGAAGCGCGCTAGCAATCGTGACGGACAAAGGAGTGGAAGCACGCGTAGCAACGGCGGAAAATGCGAACACGGTTTTGGCGCTGCCGCCCGGAAGCGAAATCAAAATTGTGAGCAAGCGCGGCGATTGGATTTATGCCGTGCTCCCGAATAATTTGCGAGGTTGGATCTCGGCCAAGAGCGCCGAGAGTGTTCGCTTGTAGACAGCGAGCGGGTGTAGAGGCGCGCGTCCTCACGCGCCAAGATTTCCACTCCGCGCGGACTGCGGCTGAGGACAGCCGCCACTACATAGTTGAGAAGCGGCAAAATGTTTACATCTTGAGTCGCTTATGAACGCAGAGATGGACGTCGGCACTGATAAGAAGGCGTTCCAGATCAATCTGGACTCCAAAAAGTATGGAACTTTCGCGGAGATCGGCGCCGGCCAGGAAGTGGCGCGCCGTTTTTTCCATGTCGGCGGCGCGTCGGGGACAATCGCGAAAACGATGTCGGCCTACGATATGACGTTTAGCGACGCCATCTATGGATCGACGGACCGCTATGTAAGCCGGGTGCGATTGCAGACAATGCTCGACCACGAGTACGATCTTCTGGTCGAACGGCTCGATGCCAAACTTGGCGATCAGCGAACATTTTTCGTTTTCGCCGACACGGTGGCAGCGCGCAGTTTCAAGCAGCACAACGAATCGCACGGCTGGCTTGGCGTTCGTTTTCAAACACAAACGCGCGGCGACCCGAGCCAGATCATCATTCACGTGCGCATGCTCGACGAGACGAACGTCGACCAGCAGGAAGCGCTGGGCGTGATCGGCGTGAATTTCCTTTATGGAGCGTTCTATCATCACGAGCCTGAACAATTGATTTCATCGCTGCAGGAAAATCTCACACCGGGGCGAATCCAGGTGGACATGATCAAATTCTCCGGCCCCGCTTTCGCCGGAGTGGACAATCGCTTGATGAGCTTGCAGCTGGTCAGCCAAGGATTAACCGACGCCATCATGTTCACGGCCGACGGCGAAACGGTGCAGCCGGCGGAAGTGTTTTACAAGAAAGCGATCCTGGTCGAACGCGGCAGTTTTCGGCCGGTAACTTATGCGACCAACGACATGCTCGATGGCGCGCGCAAAGTTTTCCTCAAGGAATCGGGATGTTCGGATCAAGAACTTATCGTCCTGATGGAGATGACGCTGGAGAATTTACTCACGGAGGGGCAATTGAATCACGCGGACTTTCTCGCCCGCGTAGACATTCTCGGCGCGCTTGGCCGGACGGTTTTGGTTTCCAGGTTCGGTGAATATTATCGGCTGGCCAGTTATCTGTCGCGTTACACGAACAAGATGATCGGGCTGGTAATGGGAGTGCCGAGTTTGATGGAGATTTTCGACGAAAAATATTATCTCAACCTCGAAGGCGGAATTCTGGAAGCGCTCGGCCGCATGTTTAAGGGCGGATTAAAGCTTTATGTTTATCCGATGATCGACGAAGAAACGGGCGGCATCCTCACAGCAACTCAGGTGAGCGTTGCGTCGAATTTGCGGTCGCTCTTTCAATACCTGATCGACAACCGGTTCATCCAAGAGATCACAGATTATAATCCGAAGTATCTGCGAATTTATCCGCCAGAAGCGCTGGCCAAACTGCAAGCCGGAGACAGCGGTTGGGAAAGCATGGTCCCTTCGGAAGTGGTCCAGATCATAAAAAAGCGCGAATTTTTCGGCTATCGCGCACCGGTTGCGGCATAAGAATTTAGCTATTCGCAGCCTGCACACGAGGCTTCGAACGGCCAGAAAACGCCCACGTCGGCACGTTTCCCGCTACATAGAATCGTAGCATCATGGCCAGACGCGGAGATTCTGTAATAGGCATCGATTTGGGGAAACATATTTTCAAAGGTGTTTCGCTTCGTCGGAAGGGAGATTCACGTTTTGTTCTAACCGGTTTTGCTTCGCGCGAAGTGCCGGAAGAATTTCAAAATGCCGACCAGCTGGCACAGGAACTTAAGCTCCTGATTCGCGAAGTGGGCGGCGGCGCCAAAGCGGCCGCCGTTGCGGTCTCCGATCCGGCAGCGCTTTTGCGTATCGTGGAGCAGCCGACGACGCCGGTTGAATTGCTTCGCAACGCACTTCGCTTCAATGGACTGCTCGTGCTTAACCAGGAGTGCAAAGATTTCGTTCTCGACATCGCACCGGTCTCGGCCAACGGAAGCAGCGGCGCCGATTCAATGGAAGGTTCGGGCAACGTGGCGGTGCAAGGAGCCGTGGCAACGAAAACCAAGTATCTCGTCGGCGGGATGTTGCGGCCCGCGGTCAAACAAATTACCGAAGCGATGAGCAAGACGCGCGTCCCGATTGAGATTTTGCAGCTGGCGCCAATTTGTTCGTTCAACGCCTTCGAATTCGCTTATCCACAAGTTTTCAACGAGGACGCATTTCTCCTCCTCGATATGGGTCATCTGCAAAGCACCGTGTTGATCGGGAGAAAAGGAGAACTCGTGCTCGTGCGAAGCATCGACTACGGCGGCAAAGCACTCACACAAGCGCTCACCGCCGACGGCGCGCTCGACGCGGACGCAGCCCGGATCATGATTAGCGAGGGAGATGGCGGGATGGCGGAGATTTGCCGCGGCTCTCTTGCCCGACTCGGCACCGAGGTGCGCAATTCAATTGGATTCTTCGAAGGACAACGCGAGGAAAGCATCAACCGAATCTTCGTTTCCGGCGGTATGGCTCGCGCAGAAATGGTTTTGCAAGCGCTGAGCGATGAGCTTGGTTTGCCGTGCGAGATTTGGGACCCGCTCGAAACCTGCGAAGTCGCGCTTCCCGCGGCAAAACGCCAGGCCCTCCCCCGTGAATTTGTTTCGCTCAACGTCGCCTGCGGCGCAGCGTTTGAATACTTGAGACACTAACAAGCCAATGGCACTCCATCTCAACCTCCTCCATGAGGCGATTTCAGAACAACGACAACGTCAGCGCGATCCGCTTAAGATCGGCATGATGGTGGTCGCCGGCATCGGCGCGTTGCTCTTTCTCTACTACGGTTGGAATGCCTATCGGACTCTGGAAATCAGAAGCCGGTTGAGCGCAGTCGAGAGCGACTGGGCGAAGGTCGAACCAAAAGTAACAACGGCCCAGAAACGCGCGGCTGAACTGACCAACATCATCAACACCACGCGCGTGCTCGATGTTTTGATCGAGGATCGCTTCTACTGGGCGCCATTTATGCAAAAACTTTCCCGCTGTGTCGCGCCCAACGCGCAGCTTACCAGCATGGAAGGCTCCGTCACGGATGACAACAAAGCGGTCACGGTCACGATCGAAGGAGTTTCCGCCGGACGCGAGCCGCGTTCAGCCGCTGAAGACCTGCGCCAATTGCTGATCGAGCAGCTCGGTCAAAATAGTCTCGGCATCCAAACGCGCACTGCTCCGTCTGGGCAAAGTGCCTCTGAGAATGGGGACCTGATTGTCGATGAAATCACGCCCGGATCGCCGGCGGCGGAAGCGCAATTACAAAAAGACGACATTATTCGCAAGTTCGACGGGCATGATGTGAAGAGTTTTTCCGAGCTGCTCGGTTTGGCCTCGCAAGTAGAATCAAAAAAAAGGGTTGAGTTCGAAATTCTTCGCGATGGCAAGCCCACAAAGCTAACGGCACAAATCAAAGATCACCCGGTTGATTACAGCGACGTGAAAGTGCAATTCAAGACGTTGGAAGACCTCGATACGATTGTGAATGTGGGAGGCACAACTATGGCCATGGCGCGTTACGTCCTCACCGTGAACTTCAATACCCATCCCTCGGCAAACCCAGCGACAACCCCTTCTGCCGCACGAACACC
Organism: Spartobacteria bacterium; assembly: GCA_003167365.1. Classification (GTDB taxonomy): domain Bacteria; phylum Verrucomicrobiota; class Verrucomicrobiia; order Chthoniobacterales; family UBA10450; genus Palsa-1382. The sequence continues at coordinate 184,169 of PMTM01000013.1, forward strand.
AAAGTAATGATTCCGTTCAAGCTCACCAAAGATCAAATCCAAAAGCTCGGGCTCAGCACGATGGGCTTCGTCATCTTGCTCTATGTTTATTTCAGTTTCTTTCTCGGGCCGCTGAACAGAAGCCGTAACGGGATGAAGGACAAAATTAGCGACCTGCAAGACAAGCTCAATTCTTCGAAAGGCGAAATGGCCAAAACGGTTCATCTCGAGCAGCAAGCCAAGGCCGCCACCACTCGTTTCGCCGCTTTGAAAACTTTGAACCCGGAAGGCGCGCCCATCGCCTGGTTCCCGCCGCGCATTAAAGTTTTCTTTGCCAACCAGCAGATCGACAAAGCGGTCGCCAAACTCGATGGCAATACTGCTTTTAAACAAGCCGAGCTTTCCGAGTGGATGAAATACAATTGGACGATCGATTTGCCGCAGGCCGATTTCGATTTGCTCGGCAAAGCTCTCGCCAATTTGGAGAATTCCGAGCCGCTGCTTTCCATTTCAAAGATAAAGATCCAGACGCTGACCGACCCGCAATCTCAGCAGGTCGCTCTTAACGTCGCCACCATCATCCAAAAGCAATGAAACGCGGTCTCCTCATCTCCATATCGATCTTGACCGGACTAAGTTCCCTTCAGGCAACGGAGCAGCCGGCAGTCGAGCTCAAAAATAAATCGACGTTCGCGATGGACAACGGCAGCCGCAATCCGTTCTGGCCGATCGGATGGAAACCGGCTCCGAAAATAGGAAACGGCGGTGCCGACCACGGAGGCACAGATTTGCCCCCGACGGTTTTCGTCGTCAGCACCATCACTGTGGAGCCAAGCGGCCGGTTCGCCATCATCAACGGCAAGACCATGACCGAAGGCCAACAGTTCGGCCTGCAAATGGGCACCCAAACCTACCAGATCACCGTCAAACGAATCGAAGACGGCCGTGTTATCCTCGGCCGGCGCGACCAGGAAATCGTCGTCCCGTTGCGGCGCAAGTAATCATCCGCTGACAAAGCGTGCTTTGTCATCCCGAGCGGAGCGAGGGACCTCGCTCATCATCCACGATTACGCAGATTTCCGCAGACTATCTATTCTTGCAACGTTACCCCTAACCAGACGATGCAGCCAACCGCTGGCCGGCGTACTGCCCCGCTTTCCTTTATGAAAATACGTTCATTGCAAACCACACTCGCTCTCGCCAGCGGCAGCTGAGCTTGTTCTCGTTAATCGACAACTCCAATGAAGCGTCAAATCCTAATTCTCCTACTGGCACAGCTTTGCTGTGTGACCATTCTCTACGCGAAAGATTATACGCTGATCGAGCAGCTTCCGAAGGGACTTGCCGCGGCGAAGACGCAAAGCCATAAGGGTTGGGATTCTGGCGTCACTTCGGAGATGAACCAGGCAACCTATGATTACAACAATGCTTTGGTTGCAATCATTAAAGACTTAGTCAGCACGTATTATCCCAAGGAATTTCTCACCGAAGAGGAAATCGATGGCTACCTTAAAGCACTTTACGACATGCACCGCTTTAAGGAGAGCGCCGCGAACCCCTCTGGCGAATCTCGGGGCACGGCGGCCAGCCTCGAAGTTCCATCCGAGGTGAGCGGAGATCTGGAGAACACAATTTCAGACATGGTTGAAGCAATTGCTAAAGATGATCCCAAGTTCGACTACAAGGGATGGAAGAAGAGATGGCAACAAGCTCAGAAGTTATGATCCGAACCTATGTCGCCTAAACAGACGTAGCTGATCTTTGTCTCGTTAGGCTGCGGCTTCCGACCGGATCGTCGCGTGAATTTGCGTTACCGATACAAATTCGCTTTCGCGCAATACGACCGGTTTGGTTCCGCGCAGCAATTGCCACCATTGGATGGCAGACCCGATTACGATCAAGAGCACGAGCACGAGAAAGAATGCTGCGACTAATGCGTCGAAGCGCCAGACGTCCGCCTGTCGAATTAATGCGGCGGCATTTTGCGAATCGGTTATTCCCGCCGCTTGCTGCATGAGCGACTGCGCGCCAGTCAGGAAACCGAGCCTCGGGTCCGCGGAAAAAATCTTTAGGTAGCCCGCGGAAAACGTGACCGCGGTCATAAATATCAACGGTAAAACGGTCACGAAAAGATATCGCGCCTTGCGCATCTTGATCAGAATCGTCGTGCCCAGGCAAAGCGCGATGACCGAGAGCAATTGATTCGCCAATCCGAACAGCGGCCAAAGTGTATTGATCCCGCCCAAGGGATCGATAACTCCCTGATACAAAAACCAGCCCCACGCCGAGACCAGCAGCACGCTGGCAAAAAAGTTTGCGCTCCATGAACGCGTGTTGGCCAACGGTCGCCAAAGATTGCCAAGCAAATCCTGCAAGAGGAATCGCCCGACACGCGTGCCGGCATCGATCGTCGTCAAAATGAAAAGCGCTTCGAACATGATAGCGAAGTGATACCAAAGGGCGAGCGCGGCTGGACTCGAGGAGACCCGCGCAAACATGTGCGCCATTCCGACCGCGAACGTCGGCGCGCCACCGGCGCGATTGAACATTGTGTCCTCGCCAAGATTGTGCGCCAGGATCGACATCTCGTTTTCCGTCACCGGAAATCCGGCTGCTGAAACTCTTTCGACAATTTCCGTAGGCGTGCCTTTCGAGTTGATCGCGAAATACTCGCCCGGTTGCAGGACGCAGGCTGCGATCAACGCCATTAACGCGACCATCATTTCGGTCACCATCGCGCCGTAGCCGATGTCGCGGATGCGCGATTCACGCACGACCATTTTCGAGGTTGTGCCGGAAGCGATGAGTGAATGAAAACCAGAAACCGCGCCGCAAGCGATCGTGATGCAGACAAACGGAAAGACCGGGCCGGCAAACACCAGGCCGCTGCCATCGATGAAACGCGTCAGCGCCGGCATTTGCATCACCGGGTGGATGAGGATCACCGCCAGCGCCAGCGCCGCCACCGTCCCGAGTTTTAAGAATGTGCTCAGATAATCGCGCGGCGTCAGCAACATCCAGACAGGCAGGATCGAGGCAGACAGTCCATAAATCATAATGGCCCACGCGAGCCAGCGATCGTCGTGACGAAACCAGCTTTCGATCATGGGAAAGTGTCCGAGGAATTGTCCGCCCCAAACACCGAAGGCGAGTCCGAGCAATCCGAAAATGGTGATCGACAGCACGTTCACTTTTCCCGTGCGCAATCCGATGCCCATGATCAAAGCCACTGGAATTGTCATCGCAATCGTGAACACACCCCACGGACTTTTCGCCAGCGCTTGCACAACTACCAGCGCCAGCACCGCGAGCAGAATCGTCATGATCGCGAGCACACTAACGAGCGCGAGCGCGCCGACGCCGCGACCGATTTCCTCTTTCACCATTTGACCGAGCGTTTTGCCGCGACGCCGCACTGACGCGAAAAGCACGATCATATCGTGCACGCCGCCGCCCAGTGTCGCGCCGATCAATATCCAAAGTGTTCCAGGCAGAAAACCGAACTGCGCCGCCAGCACAGGCCCGACCAGGGGTCCCGGCCCGGCGATCGCGGCGAAGTGATGGCCGAAAACCATCCAGCGATTCGTCGGCACAAAATCTTTGCCGTCGTTTTGCACCACCGCCGGAGTCGCCCGCTCGTCATTGAGCACGAGCACTTTTGTCGCGAGCCACTTGCTGTAAAATCGGTAACTGATCGCGAGAGCGCAAAGGCCCGCGATAATAATCCAAAGCGCGCCGACTTGTTCTCCGCGCGACAGCGCCAGGACTGCCATCGCGCCAGCGCCGAGCGCCGCCACCAAAAACCAAAGCAACTTTTTCGAAAAGCTCATCGCATGCGCATCTTAATTGAAATTGCTCCGCCTTACCACAACGTGCGATGTATCCGGGAGTGCAATTTCGACACAAGCTAAAAAAACTCCTTACCGGCCAGGGCTTCACCAGCGCGAGGCGTCATTTGCGCAGATCCCTGCATGCGCCGCGATTTCCACTCGAGACCGAGCGCGTAATTCAAACCATCGATCGCGACAAGTTCGACCAGATTCGACGGCGACACGCGGTCGATGATCCCGGCCAGGATTGGCCCAAATATCTCGATCTCGACCGTTGGATCGGCATCAACATTCGCCGGGTGCGTCGAATCGATCTCGATGCTTCCCCGCCAAAACGCATTCTCGATCTCGGCTGCGGCGCCGGCTACTTCGCCTACATCGCACGGTTGCTCGGCCACGACACCGTCGGCCTCGACATCGATGAGGTGCCGATGTTTGGCGAAATCACACGATTGCTCGGCGTGCCGCGCGTGACCTGGCGCATTCAACCATTCGTTCCCCTGCCCGATCTCGGCGAAAAATTCGACCTCGTTACCGCATTCATGATTTGCTTTAACGATCACAAGCAACCCGGCCTGTGGGGAGTCACCGAATGGGAATTCTTTCTCGATGATCTGGCAAAGCATCTCACGCCGCGCAGTTGCGTCTGGCTGGAGTTGAACCGCGAATACGACGGAATCTGTTACACGCCCGAGCTGAAGAAGCTTTTCGAACGTCGCGGCGGGAAGATCGAAGACCACCGGCTGATTTTTAATTCAGTCCTTCGCGCGCCTTCTTCAACTTCGCCAGTTGCTCGCTAAAATCTTTTTGCCGCTGTCGATGCTCCTCCACCACCGTGGCGGGTGCGCGATCGACAAACGATTTGTTTTTCAATTTCCCTTTCACAGTTTGCAACTCCGCTTCGATTCGCGCGATCTCCTTATCGAGGCGCTCACCCTCGATTACCTTGTCCCCGCCGCTGACAATGAGGAAAATCTCTCCAAGCGAAGTCACTGCCATCGGTCCGCCTGCATCTGCTTTATATTGCCGATCCAACTTTACATTCTCCGCGTTGAGCAGGCGCGCGATGGTCGGGAGTTCGTTTTCAATTTCACCCGAGTCACTTCGCAAGACAAAGTTCGCCTTTTTATTTGAAGAAACTTTGGCTTCGGCGCGCAGGTTTCGGCCGGTTTGCACGATTTCATAAACGGCGGAGACAAGCCGCCGTTTACTTGCAAGATCGATCCCGTCCAAATCCATCTTCACCGGCGGTTGCACGAATTGAATCGAATCCTTCCCAAGACCGAGCAGCGACCAAAGCTCTTCGCTGATGTGCGGCATGAAAGGATGAAGCAGTCGCAAGACGGCGGAGAGGGTCAAATCCATCACCGCCAGCGCAGATTTTTTCCTCGCTTCGTCTTCGCCGAAGATTTCCGTCTTCGACGCTTCGACAAACCAGTCGCAGTAATCGCTCCAGAAGAAATCGTAGAGCCTTTGCGCCACTTCGTTGAACCGATATTCGCGATACGCCGTCTCGACCGCATCGATCGTTTCATTCAATCGCGCCAGTACTTCGATGGCAAAGATCGATCCCGCAGTGGCGGGATCGATCTTCGGTGCGGCCTCGCTGGACCCGTGCATCTGACGAAAACGCGCGGCATTCCAAAGTTTGGTCGCAAAATTGCGGCCCTCTTCTATTTGTTTTTCATCAAAGCGAATGTCCTGGCCGCTCGGCGCAATGCGCATCAAACCGAATCGCAAACCGTCCGCCCCGTACTTGTCGATTAATTCGAGAGGATCAGGCGAATTGCCGAGGCTCTTCGACATCTTCCGACCCTTCTGATCCCGAATCAGTCCCGTGAAAAAAACGTCGCGGAATGGAATGTTGTCTTCGACGCGATCGGATTTTCCAGGTTTGAATTCCAGCCCAGCAATGATCATGCGGGCGACCCAGAAGAAAATAATGTCCGGCGCAGTCACGAGAACGTTTGTCGGATAGAATTTCTTTCGCGTCTCTTCGTCCATCGTCTCGTAGGCCCAAAGCCACGACGAAAACCAGGTGTCGAGAGTGTCGTCGTCTTGGATCCAACTTCCCGAATCAGCCGGAGGATCGATGCCGACATAAATGTTTTCGTTTCCCGCTTTCCGCTTTCCGCTTTCCGCTTTCGCGTACCACGCCGGAATGCGATGGCCCCACCAAACCTGGCGGCTGATGCACCAATCTTGAATGTTCTCGAGCCATTGCGCGTAAACCTTTTCCCAATGCACCGGAAAGAAGCGAATGAGATGGTCGCGCACGACGGCGAGCGCTTCCTCCGTTTTCGGATAACGCAAAAACCATTGCTCGCTGATGCGCGGCTCAACCGGAACTTCGCTGCGCTCGCTAAAGCCGACGTTGTTTTCGTATGGCTCAACTTTTGAAAGCAGTCCCAGTTCTTTCAGCAACTCGGCCGCCTTCGTGCGCGCTTCGAATCGATCGAGTCCATGCAGCTCTGGAACTGCCGGACACTCAATCCGGCCGTTCGCTGTCAAAACATCGATGATTGGTAACTTGTGCCGCGCTCCGATTTCGAAATCCATCTTGTCGTGGCCCGGTGTGACTTTTAGAGCGCCGGTACCGAATTCCGGATCGATCGCCTCGTCGGCCACGATCGGAAGTTTCTCGCGAGCGAGCGGTCGCCAGGCGTGTTTGCCAATTAGATCGACATAACGTTTGTCCTTCGGATGAACCGCGACGCCCGTGTCGGCCATGATCGTTTCGGGGCGGGTCGTTGCAACTTCGAGGAACTGGCCCGGCTCTTCCACCACCTCGTAGCGCACGTAGTAAAGATTTCCCTTTTGCGGTTTGGAAATCACTTCCTCATCAGAGAGCGCGGTTTGCGCGGCCGGATCCCAATTGATCATGCGGCGGCCGCGATAGATCAGACCCTTTTTATAAAGATCGACAAAAACATTTAGGACGGCGCGGACGTATCCATCATCAAGCGTGTATCGTTGCCGCGACCAATCGCACGAACAGCCCAGGCGTTTGAGTTGTTCGATGATGATGCCGCCGTGTTTCTCCTGCCACTCCAGCACACGGCGCAAAAATTCTTCACGGCCGAGATCGTGCCTTGTCTTCTTCTCTGTTTTCCGAAGATGCTTCTCGACCGCAGTCTGAGTGGCCACACCGGCGTGGTCCATTCCCGGAAGCCAAAGCACTTCGAACCCCTGCATGCGCGCGCGGCGCGCCAGGATATCTTGAATGGTGTTGTTGAGAACGTGGCCCAGGGTCAACGTCCCGGTAACGTTCGGCGGCGGGATGACAATCGAGAATGCCTTCTTGGCCGAACTCGGGTCCGCTTGGAAATCGCGATTCTCGCTCCAACGCGCGTACCATTTGGGCTCGACCGATTTCGGATCGTAGGTTTTTGAGAGTTCCGCCATCGCGGAGAATCATCCGAGACCTGCCGCGGATTGCAAAATGAAAAGCCGCAAAGATGTAGAGGCGGCTGTGTCAGCCGCAAGGGCGCTCCCGTCCCTACCATGATGGACTTGCAGCGCACTCAGACCCCCATCACCTTCCCGCTACATGTCCGACTCCCGTCCCATCGGCGTTTTTGATTCCGGCATCGGCGGCTTGACCGTGGTCAAAGCACTTCGCGAATTATTGCCTAACGAAGCGATTTTTTATCTGGGGGACACGGCGCGCGTGCCTTACGGAAACAAAAGCGCGGAAACGGTCGAGCGATACGCCATCGAACTCGCACGAATGTTAATGGCGGAAAATGCAAAACTCATCGTGGTCGCGTGCAACACGGTTTCTTCAGTCGCGATTCCGAAATTGCGGGCAAGCTTTTCTGTTCCGGTGATCGGCGTAATCGAACCGGGCGCGCAAGCCGCGATTGCCAGGACGCAAAATCGACATGTGGGCGTGATCGGAACTCGGGCGACGATTCGCAGCGGTGCGTACGAAAATGCCTTGCGCGCATTGAACGTGCACGTGCGCGTGACCAGTCGCGCCTGTCCGCTGCTTGTGCCGCTGATCGAGGAAGGCTGGCTCAATGACAAACTGACCGACAACATCATTCTGCGTTATCTCGAACCGTTGATTAGTGAAGAGATCGACACGCTTGTGCTCGGTTGCACGCACTATCCGTTGCTCGCCGGCGCCATTGAACGCGCGTTCGGTTCGAAAGTGAAACTCGTCGACTCCGCACAAAACTGCGCGAGCGCAGTAAAGGAGCTGCTGGATCAACGATCGTTGCGTGCGCCCGCGGGCAATCCCGGCAATCTGGAAGTCGCGTTGACCGATGCGCCCGACAATTTTCTTCGTGTCGCACGCGAAGCGCTGCAGCTGGAGATTGGAGAAGTGCAACTGCGTGAAGTGATTCACAGCGCGCCGGCGTTGTAGAGGCGCTCGCCGCGGCGAGCGTCCCTACAACAGTTCTTCTCGCTTCGATTTCGGCAAGCTCTTCACCACGAGTTCATAGGAGTGGTCGATCATCTTATGCAACTCCGCGTCCGGAATTCCGCTTTCGATTTCTACCGTGTTCCAATGTTTCTTGTTCATGTGATAACCGGGCTGGACCTGTTCGTAACGGTCGCGTAACTCGAGCGCCAGATCAGGATCGCATTTCAGATTTGCCGTGGTAGGAATTTCGTCCAGCGCCGCCAGCGCGAACATCTTGCCGCCGACTTTGAAAACCAGAACAGTCTCGCCAAACGGCGTGCCCTCGGTAACGGCGCGTTTCGCGAGGCAATACTTACGGAATTCTTCGAGATCCATTAAGCATTAACCGCGGATTACCCGCCACGGCGGGCAGGCAGCGGATATAGCACAGTGAATCTGGAAGCCAGGAAACCATGAAGGGGAAGCAGCATAATGAATCAGGAAAGCAGGAAGAAAGGAAACCGTGCGGGCGGCACGCCCGCCTCTACCTATCCGTGTTATCCGTTGCCTGCCCGCCGTGGCGGGTAATCCGCGGTAAATTCTTCGTCCGATGCATCACACGATTCGCGCGCTCAAGATGCCCGGCAAATCGCTGATTTTCACCCGCTCTTGTTTCATCGTGTCGCGCTCGCGCAATGTGACGGTGTCGCGAAGATTGGCGTCCTTTTCGCCAAGCGTTTCGAAATCGACCGTGACGCCAAACGGCGTTCCAACTTCATCCTGACGCCGATAGCGACGACCGATCGCGCCGCTCTCGTCATAGAAAACGTACATGTGCGGGCGGAGAAGAGCGACAATCTCCTTCGCTTTTGCCACCAACTGTTCCTTGTTCTTCAACAAGGGAAACACCGCGCACTTGATCGGCGCCATGCGCGGAAGAAATCGCAGGACGGTGCGCGTTTCCATATTCCCTTTTTCGTCCGGCGCTTGATCTTCCGTGTAGGCCTCGCAAATCAGCGCGAGCACGGTGCGATCCACACCCGCGCTCGGCTCGACCACGTGCGGAATGAATTTTTGTTTCGTCTCCTCATCAAAATATTCAAGCGACTTGCCACTCGCTTTTTGATGTTGGGATAAATCGTAGTCGGTGCGATAAGCGACGCCTTCGAGTTCCTGCCGGCCGAAGGGAAATTCGTATTCGATGTCAAATGTTCCTCTGGAATAAAAGGCACGCTCTTCTTCGGGCACATCGAGGATGTGCAATCTTTCGCGGGCGATCCCAATGTCTTGGTAAAACTTTATTCGCTCCTTGAGCCAATACGCCAACAAGTCCATCCCCTGCTCCGGCCGGCAAAAATATTCCAACTCCATCTGCTCGAACTCGCGCGAGCGAAACGTGAAATTGCGCGGATTGATCTCGTTCCGAAAGGCTTTGCCGATCTGCGCGATGCCGAACGGCAACTTCTTGCGCGAGGTATCCAGCACATTCTTGAACTGAACAAACATCGCCTGCGCCGTCTCCGGGCGAAGATAAGTGATCGAGGATTCATCTTCCGTTGCGCCGACGTACGTCTTGAACATCAGATTGAATGCGCGCGGCTCGGTCAGATCCTTGCCGCCACAATTCGCGCATTGCTTGACGCCGTTTTTCTCGGGCACCTGGTCGGCGCGCAGCCGCGCCTTGCAAGTTCGGCAATCGACCATCGGGTCGGTGAACGTCTCTTCATGACCGCTCGCTTTCCAAACGGCGCGATTCATCAAGATGGAACCGTCCATGCCGACGACGTCGTCGCGCTCGTGCACCATGGTGCGCCACCAGTAATCCTTCAGGTTACGCTTTAGCTCGACGCCGAGCGGGCCGTAATCCCAGCAGCCATTCAGGCCGCCGTAGATTTCGCTCGATTGAAAAATGAATCCACGCCGTTTGCACAGGCTAACGATCTTCTCCATGCGTTGCGTGTCTGGCTTCGTGGTCATGAACAGAAAGGAATTAACCGCGGATTACGCGGATGTCGCGGATAATACAGATGCAGAATAAGAGATAAAAAAAGTCCGGCCCGGTTTTCGGATTAAGTTCTTCTGCAGTAATCCGTGTTATCCGCAGTGGCGGGTAATCCGCGGTAAACAGATTACTTCTCCACCATGACCTCGGTCTTGACCGAGTTGGCGATGAAACAATTCTCGTGGGCGGCGTGGTGCAATTTGTCGAGCTCATCGGCGGTCGGTTGTTTTTCGCCCGAGAATTTGATCTTCGGCTTCAGCGTGACGCGCGTGATTGCCATTTTGCCTTCCGCGTTCTTATCCATGTGACCTACTGCGTCATCAGTGTATTCGTCCAAAACGAATTTCTGCTTACAAGCGATCGCGAGGAACGTGAGCATGTGACAACTGGAGAGCGAAGCGACGAACGCTTCCTCGGGATCGACATTTTTCGGGTTGCCGAGATAGGCGGGCGCGGCCGTGGCCGTCATTTCGTGGCCGCCGTCGAATTTCCAAGTGTGATCGCGCGGATACTTCTGATACTCGAACGGCGTATCGCCGCGTCGCCAGGTGAGAGTGACTTTATGTTCGGACATAACCTTAAATAGAACGCGTCGTGATGTAGGGCAAGCGCTCTGCTTGTCGAAACTTCTATGAAATTCTTAACCGCGGATACCATGGATCAGAAGAGCAACTCCTGATTTGTAAATGGCAGGACCTACAATTTAATTTTCTGGAAACGAAGGCCACGCACTCTATTTTGTCGCCGACCAGATCGGCATCTTCCATATGGAGATCCCTCAAATAATTGCTCGGTTGCCGGATCCTTTGCTGCCTATCCGGATTTTGGCCGGCCTCGGCTTGGTAATTGTCATCAGCATTTTTGTTTGGATTCTTCGCCATCTGCGAAAAGTTGAGACAACTATCAGCGCCGACAATCTTGTCCCGGCTCTGCGGGGGCCGCGAAACAACATGATCTTGATGGCGTCCGCGATCACGCTAATTGTCGTGAGTTTGCTTTTGTTTTTAATTTTTCACGCCTAGTTTTGTCGCCGCCAGAGACTTCATTTAACCCGCCACGGCGGGCAAGCCGCGGATTACGCGGATTGCGCAGATCAGAATCGAATCTTATTTGTGAAAATCCGTGTTAATCAGTGGCTAAGAAATCGCGCGGTTAGCTCAGTGGTAGAGCGCTTGCTTCACACGCAAGAAGTCGCAGGTTCGAACCCTGCACCGCGCACCATCTGCCATTTCCGGACTTTGTGGGACAGAGGCGGACTCTGAGGGACTAACCGCTTCATCTCCAGCAGTTAGTAAAATGGGATCGGCGGCTTTCAATGGGACAGTCGCGGACACGGTTGGACCCTCCGAGACTATTTTTTGTGAGTCTATTTGTGAGTCTCGCGCTTTTGCCGCGAAGGCGGACAGCAAAGCAATTGCCCCCGAAATCGGGAGCATGTTCGCATCCGTATACGTTTTGGCTGTCAAACGCATGTCGCTATGACGCATCAGTTCCATCACAGTCCGTTGACCTACTTCTGCAAGCGTCAGCATCGTCCCGAAGGTTTTCCGAAATGAATGAAAGTCCGCGTATTCGCCATTCGCATCGATGTATAAAATTCCCGCTGCTTCCAAATCAGCGCGAAATTGATTCATGCGTGGAATCAATCCGGCGAAAACGCGACTTTTAGGGTCAGTGTTGAGAAGTCGCAGTTCACGCAGCGCGTCAACTGCATCGGGTGTTAAAGGCTGCCTTGCGTGCTTATGATTCTTCGCGATCGACGAGCGCACCGTGATGAACGGTTGCTGCCCATCAAGAGTCACATCGCGCCACTCTATCTTCTCCAATTCTCCACGTCGCAGTCCTGTTCGCGCCGCAATTCGATATACCACCCCACGCCGCCCGCTAATCGCGATTAACTTTTCTAGTTCGTTCTCAGAGTATCCCCGTCGCTTTCGAGTTGGCTCTACGGCACTTTGGATTTTCTCGACAAACCCCAATGGATTTGAACCAATGCGAGGCTCCAGCCACTTCATCAGGCCGGAAAATGCCACGAGGTATTCATTCAGAGTCTTCGGTGTTTTGGTCTGCCGCGAACGCCATACGCGGAATGATTCTGCCGTTACGTGTCTAACGAATTGCCACGAACAGTCCGTAATCAATCGCAACAGTTTCCTGCGCAATTCCTGCACGTATTTTTCATCGCGCCCTAAAGAGCGACGATCCGCGATGTACTCTTCGATGTGCTCTGTTAACGATTGCTTCGCCGCCTCTCTGTTACGTTTGGGCAGAATCAGGCCTTCCCGCTCCTGCTGTTCCTCACGCATGATGTCCGTCAGGCGCTTCTCGGCCACCTCTTTAATATTCGTGTGCAGCGCGATATCCTTGATCTTATCGCGGGGATCGAGGCGATACCGACCGCGATACAAGCGGCCAGCCACGCTTTCCCCATTCTTAAGTCGACTAGGCTTATAAACCTTCTTGATCATGACTGTGCCGCCTTTCTGTTTTCCTTTAATTTTTCGATGTATGCGACAACATCCGATAGAAAAAGCATCGGCGTGCGTCCAACGTAAACCGGCTTCGGAAGCTTGCCGTCCGCGATCATGCGGCGAACAGTTTTGACCGACCTTCCGCCGAGCATTCGCCCAACTTCCAACAACGAGATCAGTCGATCAGTTTCCATCGTTCGATTCCTCCGGTCTTTCGATCTGGGTCCATGTCATATACTTCACATCTCGCCGTCCTTTGTCCTTGGGATCGAAATGAACAAAACCGGGATCCCGATTTGCATCGTTATCTTCAGGGTCGGCTTCGTCTAACGCTGTTTCGTCTTCCGCCGTTCCACGGTTCGCCTCGATTCTCGCGCCGCGCTCCTCTAATTCCGCGCCCCACGCCTTACATTCCGACACCGGTATGTAAACAAGCGGAAGTTCTTTCAGCTTTTTCTCGCCACCAAAAATAGTTTTCTTCTTGCCCGTGATGTGAAAACAAAAGGCGCTGAGTCCGCCAGTTTTCATACGCTTGTAGACGCCGGCACGAGAAACACCGGCGTACACTGCGGCTCCGCCCGGCGAAACGGAAGGTCCGATATGCTGACAAAGCGCGTCGAACCAGCGCTGCATTTCTTCGTGATTCCCTTCCGCGCGAAAGATTCGCGTGCCCTCGTCAACGACACCCATAATGCAAGCGAACTCGTCTGGAATCGCAATGAACGGGAAGTTAGTTGTCATTTCGACAACCGTTTTCCTATAAAGTTGACGTTTCGTCAACTATTATTTCAATTTTCGTCGGTTTTCTTTTTCGGCGATGCCGTCGGCTCCGTCGGTGCCAAGTTCGTACCCAATGCAGCATTTAGCCGTTCCTGATCCGCCA
>PMTM01000014.1 GCA_003167365.1 Spartobacteria bacterium
CCCCGTCGAGGGATCGCCGAATGCCAAGACAGGCCCGCGTCATCCTCCTCAAACAGATCAAGCACGACGGCAGATGGATTCCGGCCCCCGCCTTGTTCGACAGCAAGGGCCGCGTCCGCCGCGACCATGTCCGCGTGCAGGGCAGGGATGAAGTCCACCCCGAAGGCGGCTATTTTATCGAATGGCGGGAGGAGGGGAGGCGCGTGAAGCAGGCCGCCGGCCCCGATGCTTTCGCCGCCGCCGAAATGGCGCGGCACAAGCAGGCCGAACTTTCCGCAGTAAAGAACGGGATCCTTCCGGCGCAGCCCGCGGCCGAACCGGAACCCGAGCGCACCACCGTCACCGAAGCCCTCGACCGCTATTCCGAATATATCCAGTACCACCGTTCCCTGCGGACCTTCCGCACCTACCGTCCGATCCTGGCCAGCTTCAAATCCTTCTGCACCCGCGATCATATCGAGGCCGTGGACCGCGAGGATCTTCTCGCCTTCGCCACCCATTGCCTGAAGCAGGGCCACAACGGCAAGACCGTCTACAACAAACTCGTCGTCCTCTCGCAGCTGCTGAAGCGCCACGGCAAACCGAAAGTCCTGAACGCCGCCGACTGGCCGAGCTTCGTCGAAACCGTCCGCCCGATCTACGAGGATTCCGAGCTGACGAAACTGTTCAGGGCCTGCGCGCCGATGGAAGAAATCCGATTCAAGTTTTACCTGATGTCCGGATTCCGCGATGCCGAGGGCCGCTTCGTCACCTGGCGCGATGTCGACTTCCGCCATACCGCGATCCGCGTCACCGCGAAGCCCCACTGGGGATTCCGTCCGAAAAACTGGGAGGAGCGGCAAGTCCCGGTCCCGCAGAAGCTGATTACCCTGCTGGAGAAATTCCGCCCCGCCAATGCCGGCCCGGACGAGCCGCTATTCCCGAGCGCGACGGGCAACCCCGACGGCGCCATGCTGGAAAAGCTGAAGGCCGTCGTCTGGCGCGGCAAGCTCAATTGCGGTCACTGCGCTGTCTCTCACAAGCTTGAGGATGGTACGGTGAGAATCAATCGTTGCGCCAACGGTCCATTTTGCGGGCGGTGGTTCCTGCACAAGTTCCGGCACACCTACGCCACGAGACATCTGCAGGACGGCATCGACATCCGCACCCTGCAGCAATGGATGGGCCACCGCGACATCGCCTCGACGATGGTCTATCTCAAGGGCGTCCGGAACAGCGACATCCAGGTCCGCCTTAACAAAGGCAGCCTCGCCGCTTTCGCCTGACCGTTGCCATTTCAAAATGGATGAGCGGGCAGGGGGACGAAACGATCCTGAGCCATCTCGCTAGGGGTAAAACACAGAGGCCATCCCTTGGCCCTTAAAATCGAAAACCGGTTTTTAACCATTTTGTAACAATTCGTGATTGTACTTTATATCTTTTTGTATCTACAATTAAATAGTGAAGATCGAGTTTGACCCGGCGAAAAATGCGAAGAACATCAGGGAAAGAGGCCTGCCGTTCACGCTTGCCGACGAATTCGATTGGACCACGGCCATGATCGCACCGTCCAGCCGCCACGGCGAAGCCCGCTTTTTCGCCATCGGTTATATCGGCAGCCGCCTTCATGCTCTGGTCTTCACCAAATCCGGCGCGATGGTGCGGGTTATCAGCCTGCGCCGCGCCCACAAGACGGAGGTAAAACGCTATGAAAAAGCCCGATCCTGAGATGATCGACAAGGAAAACCCGGAATGGACCGACGCCATGTTCGCCAAAGCCAGGCCGGCATCCGAAGTCTTTCCCGATCTCGCCGCACATTCGGAGAAGCGGAAACGCGGCCAGCGCGGCCCTCAGAAAAAACCGCGCAAGGTTATGATCGCTCTGCGCCTTGAAAGCAGCACGGTCGAGGCGTACAAGGCCGCCGGCCGCGGTTATCAGACCCGCATGGCCGCCGTGCTGGAAAAGCACGCGAAATAATTTATTGAAACGCAAAAAATCCCCGGACCAGACGCATCGGGCGCCGGTCCGGGGACTGTGTTTTTATCGTGTGATAACTACAAATCGAAGACCCACCCTTAAACTTGATGGCCAATTTGTGAGTTTCAATTTGGAAAGCCGATCAATGCCATAGGAAAGTCTGCTTAATTGCCAAACCCTGAGTTATACTCGACAACGTTCTGAAGACAAACGCTGGGGGAAAAGTATGTTTCACTTAATCTGGTATGTTCTTATTGGGCTGATCTCGGGGGTTATCGCGAAATCGGTGATGCACATACACATGACGATTTTCTGGACGATCGTGCTCGGCATCATCGGATCGATCATCGGCGGTGCCGTTACTCACATGTTTTCGCGCCCGACAAACGAGCGATATCATCCGGCCGGCCTCATTTTTTCCACCCTGGGCGCGATCCTAATTCTCTTCATTTGCTATAAGCTGAAGATTCATTTTCCCAAGATCTAATCTCGCATTCCGATAGGACCATCGGGTCAGGGTCGCGCTCCGTTACAGTCCGACGACCACCGCTTTTGTCTGCGTGTAGAGTTCGAGAGCTGCGTGACCCATTTCGCGGCCCCAGCCGGATTGTTTATAACCGCCGAACGGCAGCGCTGAATCAAGAATGTTGTAGCAGTTGATCCAAACTGTTCCCGCTTTGAGTGCGGCAGCAACGCGATGCGCTTTGGAAATGTCGCGCGTCCAAACGCCGGCGGCGAGGCCGTATTGGGTCTGGTTCGCGCGCGGAATCAACTCTTCAACTTTCGTAAATGGCTCCGCCACGACGACCGGTCCAAAAATTTCTTCACGCACGATGCTCATGCTCGGTTTCACATCTTTGACGACGGTCGGCCTGACGAAGTAGCCGCGCTCCCCGGCTCTGCTACCCCCAGTGACATAACACGCGCCTTCCTGTTTGCCTTGACGCAGGTAATTCGTGACGCGGTTCAGTTGCTCTTCTGAAACGAGCGGGCCCATTTCCGTCGAAGGATCGAGGCCGGGGCCGAGTTTGATTTTCTTCGCGTACCGGGCGACGCCTTCCACGACTTCGTCGAAAATATCGCGCTCGACCATCAATCGCGAACCAGCGCAACAACATTGACCGTGGTTGAAGAAGATGGCGTTGGCAGCGCCCGCGATGGCTACGTCGAGATCGCCAACGTCTTTGAAAACGATGTTGGGCGATTTGCCACCGAGCTCGAGGCTGACCTTTTTCAAATTTCCGGCAGCGGCGCGAACGATGATCTTTCCAACTTCCGTCGAGCCGGTGAACGCGATCTTGTCCACGTCGTCGTGAGCGGCGAGAGCTGCACCCGCAGTTTCGCCGAACCCGGTGACGATGTTGACGACGCCTTCAGGAATTCCAGCGTCGAGAAAAATTTCGCCGAGGCGAAGCGCAGTGAGCGGTGTTTGTTCGGCGGGTTTGAGGACGACGCAATTTCCAGTCGCGAGCGCCGGCGCGAGTTTCCATGCGGCCATGAGCAACGGAAAATTCCACGGAATGATCTGGCCAACGACGCCGACCGGCTCGCGCAACGTGAACGCGTGAAATTGGCTGCCGGGTGCGTAGGACACGCTGATGGGAATGGTGTTGCCTTCAATCTTCGTCGCCCAGCCGGCCATGTAGTGAAAAATGTCCGCCGCAAGTGGAACGTCCGCGACGCGAGCGATGGCGCGGGGCTTGCCGTTATCGAGCGATTCGAGCTCAGCAAGTTCGTCCGCGTTTTCGAGAATGAGATCGCCGACTTTCCAAACGAGTTTGCCGCGTTCGCTCGGCGTCAGGCGACGCCACGGGCCGGACTCGAACGCGCGCCGGGCCGCGCTCACCGCGCGATTGATGTCTTCTTTGCCGCTGTCGGGAACGCGGGTAATCACCGAGGCATCGGCGGGATTAAACACATCGAACAGTTTTCCAGATGCGGCGGGTGCCCATTTGCCGCCGATGAGATTCTGTTTTGGTTTTTTGAGCCACGCAGCAACGCGCGAGCTAATTTTAATTTTAGTGCTGCCGGAAACGTGGCCGTTGCCGTTGCGAGCGCGTAATGCTTTGCGGGTTTGGGTTGGAACACGTGAGCGGGAAGCAATCGTTTTCATAACTTGAATAACTTGTTTTTGAGGGTCTACGGTACCGGGAAGAATTTACCCCCCGCCGATAAGAGGCGCAATCCTTTCGCGTCTGAATCTACCCAGATTCGGCCAACATGTTTTTTGCCATACAGAGAATGAAAAAAGTGCCGGTCCGGGTCGGACAAATTGCGGCATATTCAAGTTCGCCATGGTCTGGCGGAAAACTGGTGACTCCTGGAAAGTTTCCCGCGTCATCAGTTACGGACACTAAAGGACTTGAAGGTGGATCGACCGCTCCGTCGAGCGATGTTGAGAAAGACTCCGAGTTGTAGCGACGCTCTATGAGGGCCGGATCTAAATATTTCCGGTGGTCATAGATTGATTCGCGCTCTTCCGAGACGCTCACCCGAATTCCCATTGGGCTATGCAGTCCACCCGGTGGTTTCCCAGCACACCGTGGTGCCGCTACAGAAGCCTGCTCGATCCACCAATCGCTTCGCGATTTTTCGCTGACGTTCAATGTCAGTCTCGAATTGAACGAGAAGCCGTGCTTACATCAAACATCGAACATCCAACATCAAACCTGAAGAGTCATTACGATGTGGTCATTCTTGGCGCGGGACATAACGGTCTCGTGGCGGCGACTTATCTGGGCCGCGCAGGCTTGAGCGTGCTGCTGTTGGAGAAGAACGATTACATCGGCGGGGCCACGACTTCGCAAAAGGTGTTCCCCGATTACGACGCGCGGCTTTCGCGCTATTCGTACCTCGTCAGTTTGTTTCCGAAGAAAATTATTCGCGAGCTCGGGTTGAACCTCGAGCTACGCCGTCGTGCAACCGGGTCGTTCACGCCGTACGTGAAAGACGGGCGGCATGACGGTTTGCTCTTGAGCAATGTCGACGACGAGACCAGCGAGCAATCAATGTTCGAGCTGACAGGAAATCGCACGGAGCACGAGCAGATGAAACGATTTTACAATTTGTCGCGCGTCTTTGCCGAACATTCCTGGGACAGCATGATCGAGCCGCTGGTTGCGAAAGAAGAGTTCAAGCGCCGGTTCGAGGTTGATGATATTTCGCGCGAAGCGTGGCGCAGTTTGGCGGAAGAACCGCTTGGGTACGCGATCGAACGTTATTTGCACGACGATGTGGTGCGCGGACTGGTGTTTACTGACGCGAAGATCGGTGTCTTGACGTATTCGAACGATCGATCGCTGTTACAAAACCGTTGTTTCCTTTACCATCTCATCGGCAACAAGACCGGCGAATGGAAGGTGCCGGTCGGCGGCATGGGCGCGGTGGCGCGCGAGCTGGAAGAAGCAGCGCACAAGAGCGGCGCCGAAATGGTAACGAATGTCCGTCTCTTGTCATTGGACGTGACGGGCGAAACAAGAACGGTCGAATTCGATCTCGACGAAAAACGGCAAACGGTCGATGCGCGATTTCTATTGGTAAACTTTGGCCGGAACGTGCTCGCGAAATATTTGCAGAGTCCGTATCAACCGGACGACACGGATGAAGGGTCGGTGTTCAAGATCAATATGCTCCTGCGCCGGTTGCCGAAGCTAAAGGCCAAAAAATATTCGGCGGAGGAGGCGTGGTGCGGGACGTTTCACAGCGACGAAGGTTACCAGCAAATGAATGTCAGCTACGATCAGGCCTCGAAAGGGCGATTGCCGGACAAAACGCCGTGCGAAGTTTATTGCCACACGCTTACCGACGACAGCATTCTCGCACCGGAACTTCGCGAAAAAGGTTTTCATACCATGACACTGTTCGGGCTCGATACGCCGTGGCGTTTGTTCTCTCGGGACAATGAAACGATGCGGAGAGAGGCGGAGAAGAAATTTCTCGAAAGCATGAACCAATGGCTGGAAGAGCCGCTTGAAGATTGTCTCGCTGTCGCGCGCGATGGCAGTCTCTGCATCGAAAGTAAGAGCCCGGTCGACATCGAGGACGCGCTCGGGATGTACCATGGCAACATTTTCCAGGACGCGCCGACGTTTCCATTCGCCAATACTAAAGAACAAGCCGGCACCTGGGGCGTCGAAACCGAATACGACAATGTGTTTCTCTGCGGATCGAGCGCGCAGCGCGGCGGCGCTGTTAGTGGCATTCCCGGGCACAATGCTGCGATGAAAGTGTTGGAGATTATTAAGAAAACGCCGAACGCCCAACGCTGAACGTCCAATGTCGAAGTCAGAAGTTATTGCTGATCCCGCCGATGTCGCGTCGATCGACGCGATCATCAATGCGGCTTACGATGTGATTTCTGGGCCGGCGGGACAGAAGCGTGATTGGGATCGCGAGCGCTCGTTGTTTATTCCAGGCGCGCGTTTGATTCCGACCGCGAAGAAAGCGGGGGATGACGTGAATCATGTGGTCGATCTCGCGCCGCAGGTGCTGGATGTCGATGCCTACATCGCAAGAGTGGAGCCGCTCTTGAAGGATGGGTTTTACGAAAAAGAGATTGCCCGTCGCACCGAGCATTTTGGTCGGATCGCTCAGGTCTGGAGCACCTACGAATCGCGCCACCATTCGGACGATCCCGAACCGTTCATGCGCGGGATCAACAGCATCCAGTTATTCAACGACGGCAATCGTTGGTGGATCGTGAGCATCTACTGGCAGCACGAAAGCGCGCAAGATCCAATTCCGGACGGGTATCTTTCATCCGGAAACCAGGAAGCCAGAGAAGAAACGAATTAGGAACACGGCGAGCGGGGACGCCGGCGGGTAGATGGTTTAACCGCCGCGGGTAGGCGGTAAGTAAGCGGGAGCGAACGAATCAAAGCAGGAGGTCCGAGCCGGACTGGCATTAAGGGATTGCGCGTTCCTTTATTTCAACAAGCTGCGCAGGCTTCGTTTGAAACCGGCGGGTTCGCGGCGGTGTAGAGAGCGGCGTAGAGGTCGTGCAGATTTACCGGTTTCAACAGAACGGCCACCGCGCCGGAATCGCTCATATCCGTATTTGGAGGAGAACCCGACACCAAAATGATCCGAGCTGCTGGATCTCTAGCGAGAATGTTTCGGCACGCAGTCGCACCATTTAATTTCGACATCCAGTAATCCATGACCACAGCGTCGGGGCGATGGCGCGAATAAGCCTGGATCGCTTCGAAACCGGATCCGACAACCCCAACGACCTCATGATTACAATGAGTTACGAGGTCGGCCAGCGTGGTGCCGACGTCTTTTTGGTCGTCGGCAATCAAGACGCGCATATGTTTTTTGCAGAAATTTTCGTGCCACCGCAGCGAACGGATAACAGATCTTCACTCAGGCGGCGCTTTGGCCGACGACGATGATGGAGATAACGGACCGCGCTCAGTACGGGAGTGCGGATGTTTCTTGTCGATTTTGGCCGGTGCCTGCGGATGGGTGTCGCGATAGTGCTTCGTCGCCAGGCCGAGGATGAGCGCGATCAAAACAAAAACGATGACGCGCTTTTCCTCAGGGGTGAGAACGAGTCGCTGCCTGAGCGCGTCGAATCGTAACAACCGTCGAGGTTTCAATTCGAGATTGAGTTCTTGGGCTGGGATCGAACGTGAACGGAGCGGTATTTGCCTCGCACATTCTCATCGTAAAACCCGGCCTTCGATTCTGCCGACATCAGAAGGCGATGAACGGAAGGCGGCACCTCGACATAGCGATAGACTGCGCCGTTGGAGAACTCGATTTCGAGAATGTGGCGGTGTTTGCTGTAACCAACGGCGGCTAATCCGCTCGATTGTACGGACTGGCGCTGAATGTGCGAAACGATGGCGGTCGAATCGCGAGCCGGTTCAGCGATCGCGACGAGCGCGACCAGAAAAATAGACGTGAGCGGAGCGAAAAAGCCGTGCAGCTTCATGGGGGAAACGCGCCAGGATTATCATGAGCCATGCAGCCGCGTCGAGAAAGTTCGCAGGTGTGCTCTGCCTAAACTATTTTCCGAGCGGCGTGGTCACATCCGTTCCGGGAGGTGGGACAAATTCGAATGTCGACGCTGGAATAAGCATGCGCGTTTGTTTCGAGTAATTTGTCACAATGCGGTCGCCGTTCGGCTGGAACATTTCCGTGTGTTCGACCAGCAGGTTGTCGTTGATTCGCAGATGCAGTCTTTCAAACATTCGTTTCATCGAGGGCGAGCGCGGTGTGAGTTCCAACTCCCAGCCCGCCTGAGGCGGATCGATCTTCACACCGGTGATATGGAAAGTGGTCTCCACATTTTCGAGATTCAACGCGGTGTTGATCGCCGCAATCACGGAATCGAGCGGCGAGCGTTTGCCCAATGAGTAACGCTCGGCCGACTTAAAATTCGGGTAGTAAATCCAAAGTTGCTGGCCATCGCTCACGGTGACGCTGGGCGAGTTGCCTTTTGCTTCGCGCCGAAACTTGTTCGGCGCCTGAAACGAAACCTTGCCCGAGCTGACGATCGGTTTGTTCATGAGGCGAATGATTTTCTCTTCGTGAAAATCAGCCTCGACTTGCGGCTCGGCGGCGCGCTTTTCGCGAATTCGCGCGAGGAGACTTTTGACTTCGGCCGGTGAAAGTGGGTCGCCGAAAGAAGCGGGGATGGACGCGAAAATGGCGAAAAGCGTAATGGTAGCGACGGCGCGCTGCGCCATCCTCATCTTGGATAGTCGCCGAGCGTGAACCGCGCAACGCGCTGTCTCTACCAAATTCAGAATGTTCTTGTGCATGTAGTATCGATGTTAAGAAATGCCGGTCTTATCTTCGCGCCAGAGCTTCGGTTCAGCCGCCGCTGCCGCGGGCAAGGTGAAGAAGATGGTCGCGGCAAGACTCCAAAAGATGCCGATGGCGCAGGCGATGCCAAGACTGCTGAGCGATGGATTTTTTGCAAGACCTAGCGAAGCGAATCCACTGACCGCAGTCAACCCGGCAAGCAACACCGGTTTGATCACACCGGCGACATCATGCTCGAGTTCGCTAGCTTTTTGCCAAACGAGCACGACGTAGATTCCGTAGTCGACGCCGATCGCGAGGACGAGGCGGAATGCGAGGACGTTGAGCAAATTCAGCGGAATATGCAGCAGCTTCATTGACGCGACCATGGCTCCGACAGCAAACGCGAGCGTAATTTCCTGGATAACCCAAAGACGCCAGTCGCGATATAGGAAGGCAAGGAAAACCGCGTCGAAGATCGCCATCAAACCGCTAATGATGAGAAGCTGCCGGTGCGACCAGGGCAGCAGATCGGCGAGAGCGAAACTCCAGCCCGAAAGGACCATCGGAACTTCCGGGACTGGAAGATCGCGACCGATCTCTTCACGCTGCTCGTGCGTTGCGACCGGAGCGTTGGTGGTAGCAAAGCCGGTGGTAAGCAGCGGATCTTTCGAAAAGTAGCGATCGATCAAAAACCACCAGCTTGATGATTTCGGTAGTTTCTCCCGCCAATGCGGAAGTGGCACAGCGGATTCGACCAGACGCTGAAACTCGTCGAGCAATGCGAACGCAGGCGCGAACGAATCGCGGCTGAATCCTTCCGCATCGAGCGTTTCTTCGAGCGAGCGGCGGACCTTTTGAAAATCGAACGCGCGCAATCGCTCTCGATTTTTTTGCATCCACATCGGCGAAAGCGTGAGCGCCGCGGGCGTGGAAAAACTCTTGATCTTCCCAGCGGCTTGAAGCTCGCTCCAATGCGCGGCGATTTTTCGCCAGTCGTCGTGCAACTCCTGTTCGTCGCGGGCTTGCACGATGGCGAGAACCGGTTCCCAGCGAGCGGGCATTTTATGCATGATCGATTCGAGAGCGCGACTCGCGCGGCTGTTTTTCGGTTCGAGAGAGCGCATACTCGCGTCGAAGGAGAGGGGAGGGCTGGGTGAAAATCCGAACGCGCTTAAAGCCAACAAGATGGTTGTCGACAGAATCAAAACACGCGCCGGACGGTTAACGCTCCAACGAACATATTTTTTCACGACCCCGAACAGCCAATCGTGCCGGATTGGCGCCTGCCGTTCGCGCACAAAAAGAAACAGAATCGTGCACATGAAAAGACCGGCGAAAAGAATGCCGATGGCGATGAGCACTCCAAGTTGGGAGAAACCCATCGAGCCGCTCAAGATGAGCGCGAGAAAGCCGACCGCGGTGGTGATCGCGCCAAAAAAAACCGCGCGGCCCAGTTTTGCTACCGATGTGGCGATTGCACCTTGATGCGATTCACCGTCGCCGCGCGCCTGTTGATAGCGTCCGAAGATGAGGATGGCGAAATCGACACCAAGACCGATGAGGATCGCGCAAAAACCGACCGTCACCATGTTGAGCCGGTTGAAAATCAAAAAGCCAAGTGCAAGCGCGACCAAACAAGAGAGCAAGAGCGCGAAACCCATTCCCAAAAGCGGCAACCAGCGTTGGAAACCAATGAGGAAAATGCTGCCAACGAGAAGAATGGATCCGAGCAATGTCGCAATGATATCGTGCCGCATGCTCAACGAGATCTCGGCGACGTAAGCAGCGCGACCGGTGACGAGAATCTCCAGGTGTTCGCCTTCCCAGCCTTCACTCGCGCGCGCCCGAAACTGGTCCACCTCCCGCATCAAACGCTGACACTCGAATGCGCTCATGCTCGCCTGTTTTGTGACCGCGAGAAAGATTCGCATCGTCCGATCGGAGGAAGCGAGAGGCTGATCTTCTTGAATAGCGGTGCCCTGGCCCAATGGCTTGAGCGCCGGCGCGAGCAAGCCGAGCGGATCGAACTCCAGTTCCAACTGCGGACGCGGCGAGCCGGCTTCGATTTGCTGATGCAATCGATGCAAGCGCTCGCGAATTTTCTCCGGTTGCAAGATCGACATCGCCTTCTCGAACTCCGCCGGTTCGAGATTCATCAGCAGCGGGACGACGATCGATTGTAAATCTCGAATACCGTCCGGCGTCTCCATCGGCGAACCAGCTAGCACGCGTTCGCACCAGGGCTGTTGGCGCAAATGTTCTGCGAACTGCGGCGAAAATTCTTCCAGTTTCTCGACATCGCCTGGCTGGCAAAGGAGAGCGAAAGTCAGCTCCCGCGTTTGCTCGAAATCGCGGTTGTAAACTTTTAATCCTTCGACCGAACTGAAGCCGCTGGGCAGCATGTTGAGTACGTCGGAATCGAGCTTTAGTCTCGTGATGAGAATGGTCACGCAAGCGATGACCAGCAACACGACGGCGCCCCAAACAAGGGCGCGACGTCGTGTCATCAAGTGCGCGATGTAATCACTGCTCCGCATAGTTTCCGGCGATGAAAGTCTCGACCGTCGCGTTGCGATTGGCGGCGGTCAAAGGCGGAACAGGAAAGTTTCGTGGCCGGCAACATGACGGATAGATTTTTGATCTGGTGCGTGAATGATTTTATCGCGTAACTGGAGCCAGCCGCGCAGTTGTTTCGGCGCGCGATCGATCGGGCCCGACCAGCCGATGCGTGCGAGAGCACCCTTCACCTGGGCGAAAGAGTCGTTCTGGCGAAGGACTAAAAGCGTCACGCCGGGTCCCTTTGAAAACGTCAGCTCGAACTCGCCGGTCTTTGAAAAGCGAACAAGCACTTCGCCGATGAGCGTGGTTTTCGCCGTGCGATACATGAGTTGGCCGCTGCGCGCCTGCCAATCGCGCGATGGATCCACGAATTGATGACGCGAGATCATTGCGCAACTCGTCAGCAAACCCAAGATCGACAATCCGCACAAAAGTCGCGTCATCCCGAGGTCGCCGCGGCGACCGAATGACCTCTTGAATAACCCAGGACGAAACATCGAAAGAAATTCTTCTCTGCTGCTGGACGATCCGCTTACGAGGTCGCCCCGACCGTTTTCATCGGCACCTCGCCGTTGGGTTTGTTCGGGACCATCGAGAGCCGCGGTGAGAGGGCGAGGAAGCGTTGTGCGCGGACAAAGAAATAAAACAGCCACATTCGCCATTTGATTTGAAAACTTTGGCCTTCGTTGCCGGCGAGCACGGCGTTGACGGCGGCGGCGATTTGCATGGTTTCGGTCGGATTGAGAAACACTTCGAGAAACTCTTTGCCGCTATACCACGAGGTTACGAACGTGAGATAGACATCCATGACGCGGTTAACGCGCCGCGAATATTGCTTGAAGAGCCGCGGCTTGAGCGACTCGTCACGCAGCACTTCGTCGATGGTGTCGGCCGCTTTTTCCGCAGACATGATGGCCAAGAAAACGCCGCTGCTGAAAACCGGATCGATAAATCCAGCGGCGTCTCCCGCGAGCAACCAACGGTCGCCGAAAAGCTTCTTGTTACGATAAGAATAGTCACCGGCCGAATAAACCGGCGAGACGCGTTTGGCGTTTCGCATGCGATCGGCCATCAACGGCTGCTCGGCGATGAATTTTTCCAGTGCCGCTTCGGGCGCGAGCTTGGTCGCGCGAAAGGCCGCCGTGTCCATGACGACACCAATGCTTATGCGCGTCTCAGTAAGCGGAATCATCCAGAACCAGCGATCGACTCCGCGCACCATGCGGATAAGCGTGGAATCAATTCCGGGTAGTCGATCGACATTTTCGTAATGAGCAAAGACAGAAAATTTTTGGAGGTGGTCGTACGTTTTCTTGAGATTGAGATAGTTGCCGATAACTGTCTGCCGGCCGCTGCAATCGATGAGATAACGTGCTTCGATGACTGCGGTCGCGCTGGTCGATGTTTCGATGTCGATCTTCACCCCATCATCGGAAAATGTGAGGTTCTTTACCGTCGTTTCCTCGCGAACCTCAGCGCCGTTTTCGCGTGAATGATCGAGAAGCAGTTTGTCGAATTCCGACCGAGTTACCTGATAAGCGCGGTCGCGGTTTGAGCGATAGCCGCCTTTGAAATAAAATCGCACACCCCTTGATCCGCAGGAGGAGATAATTTCTCCGCCGAATTTAGGTATAAAGGTTCGATCGAGTTTTTCGCGCACGCCGAGACGGTCGAACGCTTGCGTGCTGAAGGGCAAAAGCGATTCGCCGATATGAAAGCGGGGAAATTTTTCGCGTTCTATTACGATGACGCGGCGGCCGGCGCGGGCGAGCAGAGTTGCGGCGGTGCTGCCGGCCGGCCCGCCTCCAATAATCGCTACATCGTACATCTCGCTCTGCATTGGCCCGTAAGTTAGCGAAGGTAAAACGGAAGGAAAGCTTATCGCGCAACTTTGAGGCGGAGGACGGGCGGTGCCGGTGCTTGTTTCATTGCGTAATCGGGATTAACAAAGATCGGCAATGAAATTGATCGACCGCAGCATCACTCGCGAGCTGCTGGTCAACGTCCTCTTCGCCATCGCTGTGCTCAGCCTCGTCCTGGTCGTCGGCAACATCTTCCGCAAACTGCTTCCCCTGCTCGTGAATCACAATGTGCCGGCGGAATATTTGCTCAGCTTCATCGCTTACGTTCTGCCGTTCTCGCTTATTTTCACGATTCCGTGGGGATTGCTTACCGCCATCCTGCTCGTGTTCGGCCGGATTTCCGCCGATAACGAGTTGATCGCTTTGCGCTCGAACGGCGTGCCGATTACGCGCGTTTGCGTGCCCCTCGCGGTGCTCGCGTTCATTTGCACGGCGATTTGTCTTTGGCTTAATGTGCAAGTCGCGCCGGCCGCGCAGGAAAAATTACGCAGTACCATCTTCGACCTGGCAACACGCGATCCGATGGCGCTTTTCGGGAGCGACCAAGTCATCGACGAATTTCCCGGTCGGAAGATTTACGTTGGCAAGAAGGATGGGAACAAACTCGAAAACATCATCGTCTTCGAGTTGGACGAAAACTCTCTGCCCACGAAAGTGACGCACGCGCGCACCGGCATGCTCGAGGCCGACTTGGAGAACAAACGCATTCTCATGCATCTCTACAATGCGCGTTACCAGCAACGCGATGAGAAGGATCCGCTCGATCTCCGGCGAATTCGCGATGGAATCAATATGACGGAAGGGACGTTGCCGATCAGCCTCGAGGAACTTTACGAACGCGAGAAGCGTCAACCGAATCGTTCGGCCATGTCGATCCAGCAATTACTCGAGCAGCTCAAGAGTGAAGACAAACGCCAGCAAAGCACCAGCCGGACTGAGATTAACAAACGCTTTTCGTTTCCATTTTCCTGCCTGGCTTTTGCGATCATTGGCGTGCCGCTCGGAGTGACTGCGCATCGACGCGAGACCACGGTCGGTTTTGCGATGGGATTGATCGTCGCGTTTACCTATTTCCTTTTTGTCATCATCGGCGACACGCTTCGCGCCAACCCGCACGTTCATCCGGAACTTCTGGTCTGGTTTCCGAACGTGCTCTTCCTTGTGCTCGGCGCGTTTTTATTTCGGAGATTGGCGCGGCAATAATTCGCGATCTCAGCCGAAGAATCCACGCAACCAGAGGTGCGCGATGATCGCGAGCGCGCTGATGGCCAGAAGCGTCAGCAGCGCTCTCTTTCGTCTCAGCTTGGTTGCGTCGTTGGTCGAGAGCACAATATCGCTGGGCAGCAGGGCGGCCAACGTATCTTGATAGAGGCGGCGTTCGGCGACAGGCATCTCGCCAGGATTGGTAAACTCTTTGTCGTTAATAATGATCCTGGCGTTGAGTTTTGACGCTAACCGCGCGCCGGACCGGAGGAGGGCAGTTTCGCCGACGGCGCGGGCGTAGGCCTCTTTGATTTTGGCCGGCATCTCGCTGGCGCTGGCATATTCCTTTCCTTTAATGCGAATTTTCGCCTTGAAGTTGGGGTTGGCGGGCGTTGCAAGGTTCATGCTCAAATTAATCAGCATTTTGCTTACCAAATCGGCTGGCGCAGACGCGCTCTTGAGCTTCGATCATTTTGGGGCGGATGGCGCATCGCACCAGTTCGCTGAAGGAGAGCAGCGCCAGTTTTCGCATAATCGCGGCCGCGGGCACTCGCATTGCTCCAACAAGGAGCATGAACCGAAGCATAGCCTCATTCTTCGCATCTTGTGCCACGCGAGGCAGGTTCGCCTTATCGACCGTTTCGGCGCTGCTTTTTTTAACGCTCCAAGTCCCCAACGGAGCCGCGGCAAAACCGCAAGACTTGCGATCGTCCACGCCTCGGCGTGTTACGAGTATCCCGGGTTTTCGCAGTCTTATGCAACCCACATTTACTACGTGCGGTCAGACAAGCGTAGCTATGGTCACAGGCGTAGATGTAAAATCCGTCATCCATACAATTGGAACGGATCGCCAGACGAATGCTGGGCAGCTAGTAAAGGCGCTTCGTCGTCTGCGCCCGCACGCAACGCCTAAAGTCGTTCAGCTCGGCGGCAACAATCCTCGGTCAGACAGCATCGTATTCCTGACGGATACAAGCTCCGGAGGCGGACATTGGACGGTATTTCACAACGGCACTTATTATGATCCGATCTTCGGGCGGCTCGACGCCTACCCTTCGTGGATTCGGAAGCAATTCGCGATAAGCTTGAACTAAGATTCCGCGGTCCCGAAATCCGCGGTGATCTCCACCGTGTCCGCAACCGTGATGCGCACATCGTGCAATTGCACTTCGCCCAGCGGCAAGGACATGAGCGGAAAACTGTGGCCATCGAGCCGTTTCAAATGCGGCTCGAGAAGGCCGCAGGCAAACGAACCGATCGCGCCGTCGCCCCGGCATTTGAGCTGCGAAACTTTCGCCACGAAATCGTCGGTGATATCGAGTTGACCGGAAATGTCGACGTTAGCGCGGAACAGAAATTTGCGCGCCTGCAACCGCACGTTTGCCGCGACAGAGCGCGCGCCGCGCGCGCGCAAGGCGAGCCGCACATTCTCGATGGAAACTCCATTCTTGGCCGCTTCAACGCGCGCCGTCTCTGCGATCGCGTTCTCGATATCCAATTGAGCCACCGAGACGACGATGTGCCCATCTCTTGCTTTTTGGACGATCAAGAGCGCGTCGCCGTTTTCGTCCTGTCCCTTGTGAAAAACGACGTCGCGCACTTCCATGCGCAAACTAATGGGCGCGCCTTGCACGGGGACGTTGCGCGCGCTCAGGGTCACGATGGCAGCTTCGCAAGCGTGTTTCGTTTCGCCCGCGATAGGTGATGGCGTCGGAAGTCGCGAATTAAATTGCGCGCCGTCGAGATTGATTGCGATGTCGTCGAAATAAGGAAAGACCCTGGAGCTGACCGTTACAATTCGACCTTCTTTGCGCGCGTGACGACGGAGACTTTCATCTATCGCTCGTTCAAAGTCGGCGGCGCTTTGAGGGAAATCCTTTGAGCCAAGTGCAAACACTCGCCTAACGTTCAACGTCCGATGACTAACGTCCAACTCCGAATGTCTTGGAAAGCAAGGGGCTCAGGCTGGCGAAAAACGAGTTGCAATTCGGGCGCTTGTCCATAGATTCCGCGCTTCTTTATGGCGAAGACTTCCTGGATAAATCGCAACAACCGCAAACGCGCTACGGTAAAAAAATACGCCGCAGTGCGGGCGGAGTTGAAAGCGAAGAAAGATTACGCCGGCCTCGCACAGTTGCCGCGGGATGCCAACCCGACACGGGTGGTTAACCGCTGCGAAGTGACGGGGCGCCGCCGCGCTTTCATTCGCCGATTCAAGGTTTCGCGCCTGACTTTTCGCGAGCTCGCTTCGCAAGGGCTCATCCCTGGCGTGACGAAATCAAGCTGGTAGTGTTCTGCGATATTGGGTTCCGGATGCTGGGCATGCATCCGCGCAATGAGCATTTCGTTATTTTCGTTTTTCGCTTTGACGCCACTGGCTGACGCCGTGACCGAACATTGGGATTCGCCCGCGATCTTATTTGGCAAACTCGCCGCCATCGCGGTGCTGGTCGTTCTCAATGGTTTTTTCGTAGCTTGCGAATTCGCCATTGTAAAAGTGCGCGTTAGTCAGCTCGACGAGCTGGTGGATGAGGGGAATCGGCGGGCGAATTTCCTCAAACACGTCCGCGGCCATCTCGATTCTTACCTTTCGGCGACACAGTTGGGCGTGACACTCGCCAGTCTCGCGCTCGGCTGGATCGGCGAGCAATTTTTGGTTGAAATGCTTGAGCCTTTTTTCGTTCTGGCGGGCATTCACTCGCACGCGTTCGTCACTTCGGTTTCAATCGTGCTCGCATTCGTCGGCATCACATTCCTGCACATTGTCTTCGGCGAGCTGGCCCCGAAATACATCGCTATCGGCGATCCAGTTTCTGTCTCGCTTCGATTGGTTCGGCCGCTTCGCGCTTTCTATCTTATTTTTAGACCGGCCATCTGGCTGTTGCAAAAATCTTCAAACTTGATTCTGCGAGGGTTGTTGCGGATTCAACCGGTCGCGGCCACCGAACTGGCGCACAGTGAAGAGGAGTTGCGACTGATTCTCGATCAAAGCGAAAAATCCGAGGAAGTTTCGTCGCTTGGCCGCGAGCTTGTCGTCAACGTGCTCGACCTGCGCGACCGTGTCGTGCGCGATATCATGACGCCGCGGGGCGAAGTGGTTTACCTCGACCTGGAAGACGACTTTGAGACAAATGTGAAGAAGGCGCTCGAATCACGCCACACCCGGTTTCCCCTTTGCCGGGAAAATCTCGATAACACTGTTGGCCTGATTCACATCAAGGAACTCGTCCCGATGATGCGCGACCCGCATCCCGATTTGCTGAAGATCAAACGCGAATTGATTCCGGTGCCGGAAATGATGCAGCTGGAGAAATTACTCAAACTGTTTTTGGGCAAACACGCGCATCTCGCCATGGTGGTGGACGAATTTGGTGGCACGGTCGGGATGGTGACGCTGGAAAATGTGCTGGAAGAAGTGGTCGGCGACATTCAGGACGAGTTCGATACCGACAAAGAAGAGTTTCGCAAAATCAATGAGGACGAATTTTCGGTGGCGGGTTCGCTTGGTCTTTATGAGTTGAACGATCTTATCGGGCTTGAACTCGATAGCGCCGATGTGAGCACGCTCGGCGGTTACGTCACGCATCTGCTTGGTCATCTGCCGAAACAGGGCGAACAAGTAAGGATCGATGGCTACCTCGTCACGATCACGCAAACGGACGGCCGCCGTGTCGGTCAACTGCATTTCCGGAAAATGGCGGAGGCGGCCGTTTCCGCGCGGGCGGGCGCAGATGGACCTGATCGCGCAGACTGAAATCAACTGCCCGTATTGCGGTCAGAGTTTCGCGCTCGAGATCGATACCTCGCAGTCGGAGCAAACTTTAATCGAGGATTGCAGCGTCTGCTGTCGCCCGATGTCGCTGACAATTCGCTGCGAACCTGGCGCGATTATCGATGTTGTCACGTCGCGTTAAAGTTCTGCGCGCCCGGCGGAAACTACGTGCCGGCCAATTTCAGTTTCGCGAGAAGCGCCGGTCGCCGGCGCAATTGCGCCGTGAGCGCTTCGATCGCGCGTAACGTCGGCGGGCTGATGTGATGCTCCATGCCTTCGACATCGTGGTAAATCACGTCATCATCGATGCCGAAGAGTTTAAGGAAATCGGTGAGCAACTGGTGCCGGTGCGCAATGCTGCGCGCGAGTTTTTCGCCGGCGGTTGTGAGTACGAGGCCGCGGTATTTTTCGTAATTCAGCAGTCCTTCGGTGTCGAGGCGCTGGATCATGTTCGTCACGCTTGCTTGCGAAATTTTCAATGCGGAAGCGATGTCGACAACACGGGCATAGCCCTTGGAATTGATGAGTTCAAGGATGCGTTCGAGATAATCCTCGACCGTGGAAGAGGCGGCAGACTTTAAACTGGGATTTTTTACAGGCACGATTGGGAAAATAGAAACCGGCCTAGCCTTAGTCAAAACAAAATAAAATTCAATCTTGACACGATTTTAGTTATGAATAAATAAGTTAGTTTTAACTAACTTTTGCAATGATCACGGCCGGACATTTCCGATTGGCGCTGGTAGCCCTTGCGATCCCGTCGGTCTGCGCTTTTGCGGATGGAACCGGCACAGACGAAAGCAGCCCGGCATCGATGCCCGACGAAACGGCATCGAAGGACAAAAGCAGTTACACGATTTTCAATCCAGTGCCCCGCGATTTAATGCGCGAGCTGACTCCCGACCGGCCGGACAAGACCGAAAGTCCCTATACGGTCGACGCCGGACATTTTCAGCTGGAAATGGATTTCGCTAACTTTACCCTCGATGAGTCGAACGATGTGCGCACGCGCGCCTGGAATGTCGCTCCCTTCAACGTCAAGATCGGCCTGCTCAACAACGTCGATCTTCAATTTGTTTTCGACAATTACCTGTGGGTTCACACGCACGATCACATAACACGGGCGACGTCGATTCAATCCGGCGTCGGCGATTTTACGCTTCGCTTGAAGATCAACCTCTGGGGCGACGACGGCGGTCAAACGGCATTTGGATTCCTGCCGTTCGTGAAATTTCCGACAAACACCGATCAGCTCGGCAACAATTCTGTCGAAGGGGGCGCGCTTTTTCCCTTCGCCGCAAAGCTGCCGGCCGGCTTCGATATGGGAATGGAGACCGGTGTCCTTTTCCTGCGGAACGAAGTGGGCCGCTCTTACCACGAGGAGTTTGTGAACTCGGTAACATTCGGACACGCGCTTATCGGAAAACTCGATGGCTATCTCGAATTTTTCAGCAGCGTCAGCACCGAACGCGGGTCGCAGTGGATCGGCACGATAGATTTAGGCCTGACTTATGCAATCGCCGAAAATTTGCAGCTCGATTGCGGTTACAACGCTGGTGTCACGCGCTCCGCCGACGATCTGAACGTTTTCACCGGCATCACTGTTCGTTTTTGAAGACAAACCAATCACTGCACCAATGAACCAGCCAGACCGCATCGCTGCCGCCGAACCGGAACTCGGCTGGCGCAAACCTGCAGGGCAGGTTTCGCTTGCGGAGGTCCATCGCAGCATTGTCGTTCCGACGACGGCTTCGTTTTGGAGAAAACTGTTCGCGTTTTCCGGCCCCGGCTTCCTCGTCGCCGTCGGTTACATGGATCCGGGCAACTGGGCCACCGATCTCGCGGGTGGCGCGAAGTTTGGCTACGCCCTCCTGGCCATCGTCATGATGTCCAACCTCATGGCCATCCTGCTTCAACATTTGTGCATCAAGC
Organism: Spartobacteria bacterium; assembly: GCA_003167365.1. Classification (GTDB taxonomy): domain Bacteria; phylum Verrucomicrobiota; class Verrucomicrobiia; order Chthoniobacterales; family UBA10450; genus Palsa-1382. The sequence continues at coordinate 20,042 of PMTM01000014.1, forward strand.
TCGGTGTCGCCACGGGACGCGATCTCGCACAGGCCTGTCGCGACCATTACTCAACGCCGACCGCTTGGTTTCTCTGGATTCTTTGCGAAATCGCGATCTCGGCGTGCGATTTGGCCGAAGTGGTCGGCTCAGCCATCGCGTTGCAACTTCTCTTTGGCATCCCGCTGGTGTGGGGCTGCGTCATCACCGCGCTCGATGTGCTGGCGGTGCTCTATTTGCAAAACAAAGGATTCCGCTACATCGAGGCGTTGGTCATTACGCTAATCGCGACGATCGGCAGTTGCTTCGCAGCCGAGCTCATTTTTTCGAGACCAAGCCTCATCGGCGTCATGCTTGGATTTATCCCTGGGCCTGCCATTGTCACGAACCAGCAAATGCTCTACATCGGCATCGGCATCATCGGGGCAACCGTGATGCCGCACAATCTTTACCTGCATTCATCAATTGTGCAGACGCGGAAGTTTGAGCAGACACCTGAAGGCAAACGAGAAGCAATCAAATACGCCAGCATCGACTCGGCCGGTGCGCTCATGTTCGCGCTGTTTATTAATGCCGCGATCCTGGTCCTGGCCGCGTCTGCTTTCCATTGGTCCGGTCACGAAAATGTGGCGGAAATTCAAGACGCCTACAAGTTGCTCAGTCCGCTACTCGGGGTCAGTTTTGCCAGCGTGCTCTTCGCCGTCGCGTTGCTGGCCTCAGGACAGAATTCGACTCTCACCGGCACGCTTGCCGGACAAATCGTAATGGAAGGTTTTCTCCATATTCGGTTGCGGCCGTGGCTCCGCCGATTGATTACCCGCGCGCTGGCGATCGTTCCGGCCGTGTTCGTTATCGGCATTTTTGGCGAAAGCAAAACCACGCAATTGCTGATCGCGAGCCAGGTGGTGTTATCGATGCAACTCGGCTTCGCCGTTTGGCCATTAATGCGGTTTACCAACGAAAAGGCCAAGATGGGAGAGTTCGCGAACAGACTCTGGTTGAAAATTCTGGGCTGGACGACGGCGGCCATCATCATTCTGCTCAACCTAAAGCTGCTCTTCGACACGTTTATGCCAGACTCCGCGCTGAAAGCATTCTACGATTTCGTTGGCCTGCCCGTGCCGACGCAGTAAACCGCGCCGCCATGTATCAACACATTCTCATCGCGCTTGAAAACAGTGCCGCCGACGACACCATTCTCGGTCACATCCGACCGCTGGCGCGCCTGACCGGTGCAAGGCTGCTTCTTGTGCACGTCGCCGATGGCTGGGTCGCGCGAAATTTCAATCAACTCAAACTCGCTGAGAGCGAGGAGATGAAAGAAGACCGCGTTTATCTCGAAAAACGCAGCCGCCAACTGACCGACGAAGGTTTTTCGTGCGAAGCCGTGCTCGCGCTCGGTGAACCTTCGGACCAGATCATCAAACTCGCACATGAGAAAGGCGCCGATCTTATCGCGATGACCACGCACGGCCACCGTTTCATCAGCGACCTGCTTTACGGGAGCACCGCTGACAGAGTCCGCCACCAAGTGGATGTGCCGGTCTTGCTCCTAAAAGTGAAGCATTAGTGGATCGGCGAAATCTGCGATCTGACTCTTGCTCGCATGATGTAAAACTGCGTGCGCTTGGTTCTGGGCGCGCTTAATAGAGCAAAGTGAAAGTCCTCTTTCTCACGAACGAGTATCCGCCGCATATTTACGGCGGCGCCGGCGTGCATGTTGATTACCTCTCGCGCGAGCTTGCGAAAAAAATCGATGTCGATGTTCGGTGCTTTGGCGAGCAACGTTTTGAAAAAGGCGCGCTGAAGGTTACTGGTTTCGAACTAGACGCCAGTAACTTTACGTGTCCGAAAGAATTGCAGTCAGTGTTCGGCGCTGTTCGTCGATGCATCGATTTTAACACGACGAGCATCGATGCCGATGTTGTGCATTGTCACACCTGGTACAGTCATTTTGGCGGGATTCTCGCGAAATTGAATTACGGGATTCCGTTTGTCGTTACGGTTCATTCGCTCGAACCGCTGCGGCCGTGGAAGCGCGAGCAACTCGGCGGCGGTTACGATTTTTCGGTCTGGATCGAGAAGACTGCGCTGGAAATGGCGGACGCGGTGATTGCGGTTTCCGGCGATACCAGGCGCGACATCGAGCGATTATTCAAGGTCGAGCCGGCGCGGCTGCGCGTTATTCATAACGGCATCGATCTCGATGAATACCGAAAAGTCGACCCAACCGCAGCGCTTGAGCGCTACGGCATCGATCCCAAGAAACCGTATCTCCTTTTTGTCGGCCGCATCACGCGGCAAAAAGGAATCGTCTATCTCGTGCGCGCCATTCAATACATGGACCCCGATTTTCAAATTGTGCTCTGCGCAGGTGCACCGGACACGCCGCAAATCGCGGAAGAGATGAGAGAGGCGGTGGAAAGCGTGCAGGCGAAACGCCCCGACATTATTTGGATTCAAGAGATGGTCGACAAAAAGACGGCCTGCGAACTTTATTCGCGCGCAGATGTCTTTTGTTGTCCATCCATTTACGAGCCGTTCGGGATCATCAATTTGGAAGCGATGGCGTGCGAGACCGCGGTGGTGGCGAGCGCGGTCGGCGGAATCAAGGAAGTAGTGGTCGATGGTGAAACCGGTTTCCTGGTTCCGCTCGAGCAAATGAAAGAGAGCCCATTCGAGCCGCTTCATCCGGAAAAATTCTCACGCGATCTCGCGGCACGCATCAATCAATTGATGAAAGACCCGGCTTTGCGCGAAAAATTTGGACGCGCCGGCCGAAAACGCGCGGAAGAAAAATTTAGCTGGTCCCGGATCGCGCAAGAAACGAAAGCGCTTTACGAAGCTTTGTTGAAGTCTTCCTGATAGCGATGTCTTAAGGGGTGCGCGACGCCGATTCAGCGACGAACCCAGCTTTTCCACAGACGGTTGCGGGCACTTGTGCTACACAGCTTGCGTGAAAATTGCGCCAGTCACCGGATTCGCGGCCGCTCGCGAATACTATCGCTTTTTTCACGATCCGGTCGATGCGATGCGCGAATGCTACAAGCGTTACGGTCCAGTCGCGCCTCTCGGTCCGATTTTCGCCGGACAACCGAGCAAACCGCGATTGCTTATCGCGGGCCCCGAACTTAATCGGCAAGTGCTTAGTGATCCGGCAACATTTCGCACCACCGGTCAATTGATTCGCGGCCCGAGAGGCTCGGCGCAACAGCGCATCCGCTTCGGTTTGACGCGCATGAATGGCGCGCGGCACAAGCAGCAGCGGCAATTGATCATGCCGGCGTTTCATAAGAGCGCAGTCGACGGTTATCACGCATTGATGGTCGAGGTCGCGACCGGCGTGCTCAATAAATGGAAGCCGGGCCGGGTCTATGACATTCATAGCGAGATGCGGGCCTTCGTATTGCAATTGTCGAGCGCGATTCTGTTCAGCGCGGATCCGGACGAAGGGCTGGCGATAGGGAAATTGATGGAAGAGTGGCTACTTCGAAATTTTTCTTCGTCGGTTTGGATGCTGCCTGTCGATCTTCCGGGAACGGCCTACCGCGGATTGCTGCGTCACGCCGAGCGCATTGAAAAAGAAATTCTTTCCATGATCGAAAGGCGGCGTGCGAGTCCCGGCAAACGCCGAGACGTGCTTTCGCTTTTGATGGAAGCGCGCGATGACGAAAACCGTGGCATGACTGACGAGGAGCTGGTCGGGCAGGCGACGATTCTGTTTGGCGCAAGTTTTGAAACGGCGGCGACCACGCTGACCTGGACGCTTTTTCTTTTGGCCCAACATCCAGCGGTAATGCGCAAATTGATGGACGAATTCGACGCCGTTCTCTCCGGTAGCGCGCCTTCGCCCGATCAACTTCCAAAGCTCGAGTTCCTCGCCTACGTGATCAAAGAAAGCATGCGGGTCTTGTCGCCGGTGCCGTACGCCATTCGTGCGACGGCGCGCCGCGTCAAGATTGGGTCGCTGACGTTGCCGCATGGATCGACCATCGTATGCGGACATTATCTCACGCATCACATGCCGGAACTTTATCCGGAGCCGGAGCGCTTCCAGCCCGAGCGCTGGAACAGCATCGATCCCAGCCAATACGAATATCTGCCGTTCAGCGCCGGTCCGCGCGCTTGCATCGGTGCGATATTCGCGACGCAACTTCTCAAGATTTCTCTCACCTTAATGCTGCAGCGCTTTCGATTTGCCGTTGTGCCCGGAACCCGCATCGACCGAGTCGCGCGCATCACGATGCAACCGCGACATGGGATGCCGATGATGATTTTCGATAACGATCGTCAATACGCTTCCAGCAGAGTTGCGGGACAAATCCACGAAATGGTCGAGTTGCCGTAGCGGAAAATTCCCTCGATTCGTTTCAAGCGGGCGTGGAAGGCTGCGCTGTGTTAAACACACTTCCGTGAATACAGCGCCCATTATCGGATTCGAGGCTGCGCGCGAATATCTGAATTTGTTGCACGATCCCGTTGCCTCAATGCGCAGTCTTTATGAACGGCGCGGGCCGCTCGTGGTTTTGGGCCCGGTCGCATTGGGAGAACCGACCAAGCTTCATGTGCTGGCTGTGGGACCCGAATTCAATCGTCAAGTCTTGGGCGATCCGGCGAAATTTCGGCCAACGGGACTGTTTCTGCGCGGTCCGACAAATTCTGCGCAACGCCGCGTGCGTTTCGGACTCACGCGCATGACCGGCGAGCAACACCGCCAACAGCGCCAGCTCGTGATGCCGCCGTTTCACAAGACGGCGGTCCGAAGTTATCACGATCTGATGACCGGAATTACGACCCAGATGCTCGACCGCTGGCGGCCGGGCCAACGTTACGACATTTACTCCGAGATGCGGGAGCTGACTCTGCAGATCGCAAGCGCGGTGCTTTTTAGTCACGATCCCGCCGAAGCTCTGCCGCTCGGCCGCCTGGTTGAAGAATGGCTGCGCCGGAGTTTTGCCGGACCGGTTTGGCTTTTTCCAGTGAATTTTCCGGGCACGCCATATCGCGGGTTGATCCGACACGCCGAAAAGATGGAAGAAAGAATCCTGGCCATGATCGCGAAACGGCGCCGCAGCCCCGAAGCGCACAACGATGTTCTTTCGTTATTGATCCGGGCGCGGGACGACGAAAACCACGGAATGACCGACACCGAGCTGGTCGGTCAGACGACGATACTTTTCATGGCGAGCTTCGAAACGACGGCGAGCGCGTTGACCTGGACGCTTTTTCTTTTGGCGCAGCATCCGGCCGTGATGCACGAATTGATGGGCGAACTGGATGCGGTTTTGGGCGGCAATGGCCCGACTCCGGAGCAACTCCCTCAACTCAAATTCCTGAGCTACGTCATTCAAGAAAGCATGCGCGTTCTTCCGCCGGTTCCCTACACCGTCCGCGCGGCGACGCGATACGTGAAAATGGGACCGCATACCGTGCCGACCGGCGCGCGCATTTTTTGCAGCCATTATCTCACTCATCATTTGCCGGACATCTATCCCGAGCCGGAGCGCTTTCGACCGGAGCGTTGGCGTGAGATCGAACCGAATCAATACGAGTACCTTCCGTTCAGCGCCGGACCGCGCATGTGTATCGGCGCGATGTTTGCGACGCAACTTCTCCAGATTTCGCTCGCGACGATGCTGCAGCGGTTCCGATTTACAGTGGTTCCCGAAACGCGGATCGATCGCGCGGTCCGAATTACCATGCAGCCGCGCCACGGGTTGCCAATGATGATTTTCGAAAACGATCGCAAATTCACCGCGAGTGAAGTCCGGGGGCAGATTCGCGAAATGGTCACGTTGCCGTAGCGTGTTGTGCGCACGCAGCGTCAGCCATGTTTGTCGATCGTATCAAAGTTTTCGCTCAAGCCGGCAACGGCGGGCGCGGCTGCGTGAGTTTTCGCCGGGAGAAGTTTGTCCCAAAAGGCGGACCCGATGGCGGCGATGGCGGGCGCGGTGGCGATGTGATTCTGCGCGCGGATCGGCATGTCGATAACCTGAGGGGCCTCTTCTACGAACCGCTGATCAAAGGGAAAAGCGGCGGACATGGGATGGGGAAGAAGATGTACGGACGGGCGGCGCCGGCGAAAGTCGTGAAGGTGCCGGTGGGAACAATCGTTTACGCATTTCGCGAGGATAACGAGAGTGGAAAACGCTCAACGTCCAATGAAGAAGCGATTGACGCTAGAACCGCTACTTCAACCGCGGAACCGCTGGTCGATCTTGCGGCGGAAGACCAGGAATTCGTTCTTTGCGACGGCGGAAAAGGCGGGAAAGGGAATGTGCATTTCAAAAGTTCGCGCAACCGCGCGCCGATCCAATACACCGAAGGCGAAGAAGGCGAGCAGGGACATTTTTTACTTGAGCTGCACACAATTGCGGACGCCGGCCTGGTCGGTTATCCGAATGCCGGCAAGTCAACGCTGCTCCGCACAATTTCCGCGGCGCGCCCGAAAGTTGCGCCATATCCGTTCACCACGCTGCATCCGATTATCGGCGTAGTTGAGTTTTCGGGTTATGGCCGCGCCACGATCGCCGATATTCCTGGACTGATCGAAGGTGCGCACCGCAATCTCGGACTCGGCCACGATTTTCTGCGACACATTACGCGCTGCCGCCTTTTGATTTTCGTGGTTGATACTGCCGGAAGTGAAGGCCGCAATCCGATCGAGGATCTGCAGAATCTTCGGCGGGAAATCAATCTCTACGATCCAACTTTGTCGCAGCGTCCGTGGTTTGTAATTGCCAACAAGATGGATTTGCCTGCGCGGGAGAATCTGGAGGCGCTGCGAAACCGATTCCCGTCCGTCGAGGTCGTGCCGGTCTCCGCGATGAAGGGCGAGGGGGTCGAAGAGCTGAAAGCGACACTGGCGAAATGGCTGATCGATGCCGGCGAAGGAGATCGACAATCGCAAGATGGACATTTACATTTGACGAGGCCAGTCGAATCATAGTCGCCGATTAACAGTTAAAGAATCAACGCCTCCTCGAACAAACCAAGGGATCCGCATGGGCAAACGCGTCGTAGCCAGCTACTGCACTTCATTCCTTAAATCGGAAATGCTGCACATTTATCGACAGGTGTGTGCGCTTCGCGGCGTGAACACTTTCGTGATGACCAAGGCGGTGCAGAATACGGATCGTTTTCCGTTTCGCGACATCGAGGTGATTCCGCAACCGCGCGTGAATCTCCTGCGGCACGGGTGGCTCAAGTTTGTGAAGCGGCGGCCGCCGATTGTTTATCGCGGCGAATATCAAATGCTGTCGTCGATTCTCGAGCATCGCGGCGCAGATCTGATGCACATCTATTTCGGTCACACCGGCGTGCACTTGTTGCCGTTCATCGAACAATGGAACAAGCCTTGCGTGGTTTCCTTTCACGGCGCCGACGTGGCGATAAAACAGGACATCGCGAATTATCCACAGAAGCTACGCCGGTTGTTTGCGGCGGTGCCGCTGGTTTTAGCGCGTTCCCAATCGCTTGCGAATCGGCTCGTTCAATTCGGTTGTCCACGCGAAAAACTGCGCATCAATCGGACTGGCGTTCCGTTGGACGAATTTCCGCTGGTTGAACGGCAAGCGCCTGCGAATGGCCGGTGGAGAATCATGCAGGCGTGCCGGTTAATTCCGAAAAAAGGCGTGGCCACAAGCCTGCGCGCCTTTGCCATATTCAAAAAAGATTATCCGAACGCTGAATTCTATATAGCGGGCAAAGGGCCGCTCCAGTGGGAATTGGAAATGCTCGCCGCCGGGCTCGGGATTTCCAAGGACGTGCATTTCGTAGGTTTTCTTTCGCAATCCAAGTTGCTTGGTCTTTATCTCAGCTCGCATCTTTTTGTACATCCGAGTGAGATGCCGCCGGACGAAAACCAGGAGGGAATTCCAAATTCAATCCTGGAAGCCATGGCCACTGGCCTGCCGGTCCTCGCTACCCGACACGGCGGGATTCCGGAAGCGGTCGAGCGCGGCAGTGGATTTCTCGTGGCGGAAGAGGATCACACAGGATTGGCGCGATCGATGAAAGAAATCGCCGGTGTGCCCGGAATGCTTTACGAAATGGGAATGCGTGCGCGGGGCGCGGTGGTTTCTCAGTTTGAACAAGAAACGCAGACGCGCCTGCTCGAGTCTTATTACGAGGAAGCGATCGTAATGCGGGCCGCGGAGGAACGGACGAATATGGAAGAAGCTTCTTCTCTCGCGCCGCAATTGGCCGAACGAGTCGCGGCGGAATAGAAATTTTGTTTCTTGTCATCCGCGCAAAAAGGGCTTTGGTAAGCGCGGCAAGCGTCGTTTGTGTTGAGTGCCCTGGCCTGCGCGACCGGCGCACTAAGTGAAGACAGTTTCCTTGCCGCCAACCGAATGCAGCATCGTTTTTTATCTCATTTCTTATTGTCGATCCTGGCGCTGGTTTGCGGTTGCGCCTTCGCAGCATCGACAATTGCGGCCGAGCCGTCGCTCGCGCCGGAGAAAGCGGGACACGAAGCCCTGTCGCTGAAGGCAGTTCCTTTATTTCAGATCGGCAAGTTCACGGTGACGAACTCGATGCTTGTCACGTGGATTGTCGCCGCGGGCATAATCGTCTTCGCCCAAATGGCGACGCGCAACGTGAAACAGATTCCGGATGGCATCCAAAATTTCTGGGAATGGATGGTGGAGAGTCTTTATAATTTTCTTGAGACCATCATCGGCCGCGATCTCGTCCGGAAGACCTTCTGGTTCTTCGCCACGATCTTCATTTTCATTCTGTTCGTGAATTGGTTCGGGTTGATTCCGGGCGTTGGCACAATTGGCTGGGGACATTACGATCCGACCAGCGGGGTCTTCCATGTTGACCGTGCGCTCTTACGCGGCGGAAACGCAGATCTCAACATGACCTCGGCGATGGCTCTAATATTCTTCGCGCTCTGGATCGTGTGGGCCGTGCAAGCAAACGGCGTCGGGGGCATGTTACTCCATCTTTTTGGGCCAAAGGGCGAGACCACGGGCATCGTGAAGGTCATCATGGTGGTAATCTTCTTTTTGGTTGGGTGGCTGGAGATCATTTCCATTCTGTTTCGTCCGATCTCACTTAGTTTTCGACTTTTCGGAAATATTTATGCCGGAGAAAGCATCCTAGAAGCAATGTCGACCATGGTGCCCGCGCTTTCCTGGCTGATTCCGATTCCGTTTTACTTTTTGGAAGTGCTGGTAGGGATTGTGCAGGCGCTCGTTTTCATGTTGTTGACGGCGATCTTTACGCTCCTGATCGCAAAACACGACCAGGGAGGACACGCCGCCGCGCACGATTAAAAATTTAGCGACCGAATTGTGAAAACCACGATGGTCGTGAAAGAAAAACTAACTACAAGAGATATGATATTACCATTACTAGCAGAGATTAGCGGAAGCATTCACGTTGGCCTAGCCGCCATGGGTGTGGGAATTGGCATTGGCCTTACCGGTTTGGGCGCGACGACCGCGGTCGGCCGCAATCCAGGCGCTTTCACACCAGTTCTTGTCCAGGCGATTCTGGCAATCGCATTGACGGAAGCAATCGTCTTTTACGCGTTGTACCTCGTCCACTAGGCCGTTTTCACCGCTGCCATTTGGTTTCGCGGCGAGACATTCCTTATGAATACGATAATCATGGCTGCCGCCAATGCCGGGAGCTTTGGCGATATGGTGCGTGATACTGCCGAAACTTTCGGTTGGAATCCGGTATTGTTTTTGTCGCAGGTAGTCAGCTTTGCCATTGTCGCTTTTCTGCTGCGCCGTTTCGCTTACAAACCCATCCTAACTGTGTTGGAAGAGCGGCGGCAACGGATCGCGGAAGGCTTGTTGAATGCGGACAAGATCAAGCAGGAACTGGCCGAAGCGGAGAAGCGTTATGCTGAGATCGTGGCCAAGGCCAACGAACAGGCGCAAAGAATGATCGACGAAGCTCGGGAAAGCAGCGCGCATTTGGCCGAGCGCAAACAGCAGGAAGCGATCACGGCCGCCGAACAAATCATGGCCAAAGCCCGCGAAGCTGGCGAACTCGAACGTGAGCGCACGATGGCGGACCTAAAACGCCAGCTCGGCCGACTGGTTGTCGAGACGACCGCGAAAGTCACGGGCAAAGTGCTCACTTCGGACGATCAAAAGCGATTGCAGGAAGAAGCCGCACGGCAATTGGCCTGATTATGAAAATCAACAAGGAGATCCGGCAACTTTCGCGGCAACTCTTGCGCACCAGCTTTGCCGACGGCCAGCTCGATCGCGGCAGAATTGCCTCACTCGTTCGAGCATTGATCGAAAAAAAACCGCGTCACTACATCGACATCCTGGAAAATTACAAACGGCTGGTCCGCCTCGAAGTGGAAAAGCGCCATGCCCGGATCGAGAGCGCCTCCGAACTCAGCACGGACATGAGCACACGCATTACAAAAAATCTGCAGAAGAAATACGGCAAAGATGTGACAACGGAATTTGTGGTGAATCCACAGCTTCTCGGCGGAATGCGCATTCGCGTCGGGAGTGACGTGTGGGATGGAAGCGTGCGCAACCGGCTCGAACGCCTTCAGCAACAACTTTAACAAGAAATAATCATGAGCAGCATACTCGAAGAGATTGAAACAAAGATCGCGGGACTGAAAACATCGACCACGAAAAGCAACGTCGGCGTCGTACGCGAAACCGGCGACGGTGTCGCGCGCATCGAAGGATTGAGCGACGTCATGCTCAACGAAATGATTGAATTTCCGAACGGCGTTTACGGCCTCGCCTTGAATCTTGAAGAAACCGAGGTCGGGGCAATCCTGCTCGGTGATTCAACCAAGATTTCCGAGGGCGACGAAGCCAAGACGACAGGAAAGCTTCTTCAAGTGCCCGTCGGGAAAGCGCTGCTTGGCCGCGTCGTAAACACGCTCGGCCAACCGCTTGACGATAAGGGTCCGATCAAGACGGAAACGTTTTATCCGTTAGAAAAAATTGCGCCGGGCGTAATCAAGCGGCGCAGCGTCAGCCAACCGGTGCAGACTGGCATTATGGCCATCGACGCGATGATCCCGATCGGTCGCGGCCAACGCGAATTGATCATCGGTGATCGCGCGACTGGCAAGACGACGATTGCGATCGACACAATCATCAGTCAGGCGCGTCTCAATAAAGCGGCCGAAGAAGCAAACAATAAAGATTATCGTCCGCTTTATTGCATCTACGTGGCGATCGGTCAGAAAAATTCCAACGTGGCTCGCGCTCTCACTATTCTCGAAAAGGAAGGGGCGATGCCTTACACCACGATCATTTCAGCGCCGGCTTCCGACGCTGCGACCAATCAGTATCTCGCGCCGTTTGCCGGTGCGGCGATGGGCGAGTGGTTTATGGACAACGGCATGGACGCGCTCATTATCTACGATGATCTCTCGAAGCACGCCGTCGCCTATCGGCAAGTTTCGCTCGTCTTGAAGCGGCCGTCGGGCCGCGAAGCTTATCCCGGCGACGTGTTTTACTTGCACTCGCGCTTGCTCGAGCGTGCTGCCCGCGTCGGAGAAGAATTCGGCGGCGGATCGGTGACGGCGTTGCCGATCATCGAAACTCAGGCGGGCGATGTCTCGGCCTACATTCCGACGAACGTGATTTCAATCACCGACGGGCAGATTTACCTCGAGACGGATCTTTTTTATCAAGGTGTCCGCCCTGCAATTTCGGTCGGACTCTCAGTGAGTCGAGTCGGTTCCGCCGCGCAGATCAA
>PMTM01000004.1 GCA_003167365.1 Spartobacteria bacterium
GATTACGCGGATAGCACGGATGGCGACCTGATTTATCTGCCCGAGGAAGCCGCTGACGCGGTCGAGGAACCGGCTGACATGCCCGAGGAGGTCGCTGTCACGGTCGAGGAATGGATTTACGCGCCCGAGAAATCGATTTTTGTGGCCGAGAAATGCGCTGTCGCGCTCGAGGAAGAAGATTTAACCGCGGATGACACGGATGGCGCGGATGAAGAGGGGATTAATTCAAGGATATGACGATCTGAAGAAAGAGTTCCTAAGCTCCTGCTTTAGATTCTTATCCGTGTACATCCGCTGCCTGCCCGCCGTGGCGGGTAATCCGTGATTAAAGGAACATGTAGGTGGTATTTTCTCATGGCTAAGCCTATGAAATGCAAATTTGCGCTCCTTTTGATTATCGTCTTGAGCTGGACTGGGAGTTGGACAGTTCGGGCGACTGATTACGCAGATCCCGCGGACATTATTCAACGCAATCGGGAACGGAATCAAGCCATGCAGGGCACCAGCATTGAGGTGGATGGGATGATTGAGAGCGCCAAGCCAGGGAATCCGGGCTGGTATAGCATTTTCCTCGAACTGGATAACGGAAACCAGCTAACTCTGATTGTCTATCCCAAGACAAAGTTCTGGGCCAATTACAAACCACTGGACGCTGCTTCGGCTTACAAGCGTTTCGTGCATGGCCAAAAACTAAGGATTATGCACAATACTTTTCTCGATACTTATCTAAAACACGAGATGATCACGGACATGATGTTCGTAGATAAATAGCGCGGGTTACCCTTCACGATCACCTTTCCTACTCCTATCCCACGAAATACTTCTTCACCTTCCTCTTTCTCTTCTTCTTCCTCGCCCTTGCGCAGGCAGACGTGAACCCGCTCAACGGCCTCTGGGTGGTGTCCGGACCGCAGGAGGGTCTCACGCGTCTCTCCGTCAACCGACAAAAGGGCGAAGCCTGGATTGAAGCATGGGGTAATCTCCAGGCGCCAGATCATGATTGGGGCCAGAGCGCCCTAACCTGCTACAGCACGCGGAAGAACGGCACGGTGCCGGATCGCGCGCTGGCCATTTGGGACACTAGCTCCGCCCACACCGTCCTGATCTTGCAGATCAGTCCCGACGGAGAGCATGTTAAGGTGGAGATATTCACCAATTTTAAGGACGACTCGGGACGTACCAATTACGCGACAGAGGTGGAACTGGTGCGGGCGAAAACGTAGAATCGAAGGTCTCTCGTTCTTTGTTTCTGCGGGCGTGGCCGAATACGATCTTTACGCGGATTGCGCAGATCGTTTTCTGAATTCTCGCTTTCTTTAATGGCTGTTGCCTTGCCATGATCTGGCATGCTGACCATCGAAAACGTTTCGAAAAGATTTCGCGGCGGGAACTATGGTGTGCGCGATCTTTCGTTGGAAGTGAAGTCCGGCGTCGTTGGATTGCTCGGGCCGAATGGGGCGGGGAAGACGACGCTGATGCAAATGATCGCGACGATTACGCGGCCGACGAGCGGCCGTATCCTGTTTCGCGGCGAGGATGTGGTGAAGCGGCCGAACGCGCTGCGGCGCAAACTCGGTTATCTGCCGCAGGATTTTGGCGTCTATGATAATCTGACGGCAACCGAATTTCTTACTTACTTCGCGGCGCTAAAAGGCGTGCGCTCGAAAAAGCGCGTGATGGAAATGCTCGAGAGCGTGAATTTGCACGGCGTGGCCAATCGGACGGTGGGCGGGTTCTCGGGCGGAATGAAGCAGCGGCTCGGAATCGCACAGGCGTTGATCAACGATCCCGAGCTTGTGATTGTGGATGAACCCACGGCCGGCCTTGATCCGGAGGAGCGCGTGCGCTTCCGAAATGTCTTGTCCGAGATCGGCTTTGGGAAGCTGGTGATTCTATCTACGCACATTGTCTCGGACGTGGAATCGATCGCCACTGAGATCGCGGTGATGAAGAATGGTTCGCTGCTCACGATGGCAACACCGGAGACGATGTTGCGGACGTGTGCAGGCAACGTTTGGCAAAGCGTGGTGGCATCCGAGCAATTCGATCAGCTGCGGACCACGCTCAAAATCTCGAGCGCAGTCCGAAAACCGGATGGAGTGCACATCCGATTCGTCGGACCGTCACCGGAGATTGCCGCCACTGCGGCCGAGCCTGAATTAGAAGATGCGTTTCTTTATTTGATGAACTCCGGCAACGCAGATCAATCGCCGGCATGATTGCTTCACTCTCACGCATCGGCGCCATCGTCGGCGTGGATTTCCGGCTCCGGTTCCGGCGGGTCTCGACCGTAATCGTGTTTCTATTGCTAAGCGCGTTTGCTTACGTCTGGATTCCTGCGCCTTCTACTGGCCGGGCGCTTATCCAGATCAATGGCCAGCGCGCCATCAATAACTCGGGTGCAATCGGTCTCGGCACAGCATCCATTGGCATGATATTCGTCGGCCTTTTTGGTTACTACGTGATCTCCAATGCGATTCGACGCGACGTCATCACGCGCTGCGGAGTCATCGCGGCTTCGACCCCAATGCGTTCCGGCGAATACTTGCTCGGCAAGTTCTTCGGCAACCTCGCGTTTCTCGCGACCTTCGTCTGCGGCTTTATGCTAAGCTCGATGGTAATGCTCGCCGTCCGTGGCGAAGCGCGGCTCGAGCCATTCGTGTTTATCGAGCAATACCTGCTCCTCACTCCCGCCGCGATTGTCTTCGTCTCCGCGATTGCGGTCCTGTTCGAATCGATTCCGTGGCTCTCCGGAAAATTCGGCGACGTCGTATATTTCTTCCTCTGGACGGCGGTGATCGGCCTCGTGGTCGCGAACGAGACTAGCCACGGTCGAATAAACTGGGCGCGCTGCTTCGATTTCACCGGGTTCGGATTCATGATCGACCAGCTGCAGCGGACGTTGCACACGGAATCGGTATCGATCGGTGCGTCGCCTTTCGATCCGACGAAACCGCCGATTCTCTTTAACGGACTGACTTTGACGCGTGAATGGGTCCTGCCTCGGCTGATCTCGGTGCTGGCTCCGTTGTCGTTGCTGCCCATCGCGGCGCTGTTTTTCCACCGTTTCGATCCCGTGCGAACTCGACGCATCTCCGGGAAGGGTGGCCGAAATTGGATCGGCAAAATTCAAAATCTTTTCAAACCATTGAGCCGGCGCGCGGTTGCGCTCATGATGGTCCCGAGCCGAGGAGGCTCATTCGTCGGCGCGATGTGGATCGATGCCGTGCTCACTTTTACGCTCTTTCCGTTCGTGTTCGTGACGTTCGTCGCGATTACAATCGTGAGCTTCTTCGCACCGCTCGCCGCGACTTTGCCGATCGTGTTTGCGGCGCTCGCTCTCATCGTCTCCGATGTCGCGACACGCGATGCGCGCGCCGGAACGACGGCCAGCGTGCGCTCAATCTCGCGTCTGCGCGAAAACTATGTTTGGTGGAAGCTCGGTTCCACGTGCCTGCTCAGTTTCCTTCTGTGCGCTGCGCCGCTCGCCCGGACGATCTGGCATGGGCCGCTTGCGTTTGCCGCTCTCATCTGCGGCATTGTGTTCATTGCCTCGACGTCGACGGCGCTCGGTGTCACGACCGCGAATCCAAAAACTTTCATCGTTGGATTTCTGACATTCTGGTATGTGGTCGTGAACGGTCACGGAGCGAATCCGATGTTGGATTTCGCAGGCTTCTACGGCCGCTTCACCACGGCGACCATCTGTATCTACGCAGTTATCAGTGTGTTGGCGATTGGATTTGCGCAGTTGTTCTATCGCGCGCGCCTGGCGCGAATGTAAAAGGGCAGAGCACTACATCATTTTCGGATGCCACAGGAGCATGAAGAGCAGAATTAAAATAAGAAAGCCACCGCCGACGATGATCTGGACTAGAGCCAGAATGGACATGAGCCGGTAGAGAAAAGATTTTCGCCAAACCCAGTATGCAATCACGCTGACGATTGCGATCGGCTCGAAGATGGCCAGCACCAGGTTAACGATGTTGGGATCGTTTATTTGGTAACGGTTCGTCAGCCAGCCGCCGGTTATGAGATGCCAATAGACGAACACGGCGGCGATCAACTGAACGACGGAAAAAGCTACTGCTTTCGACCGGAGAGACATCGGCAAAAGTTGCGAAATGGATCAGACAATTAGTCGGATCATTACGAATGCGGCGATCAGCATGAGGAACACTAGACTGCTATAGACAATGCCATTTTGGAAGCGGGCACGTTTGGCTGCGACCGCATACGGCATTCGCGTGAACGTGACCATGGTGTAAAGCGGTAGATAAATTCCGGGCAGCAGGCCTTCGAGGAAGTGATCGAGTTTCTTTTTCGCGCGAAATATTTTCGACGCGGTTTTGTCGCGCATCTCGATGAAGTTGTGGACGGCGAGGGCGGCGAGCGCATCGGCGTTTTCTTTCCGCCGGGAAAAATATTCGGCGAAGGCGCGCTCACGGTTATCCGGGAATTCGGCCAGGCATTCGTCGAGCACGACGCAATCTTCGAACGCCGCGTTCATACCCTGACCGTAGAACGGCACGACCGCGTGGGCGGCGTCACCGACGAGCGCGACCCTGTCTTTATAATACCAGGGCGCGCAGCGAATGGTCACGAGCGATCCGGTTGGATTGTTTTTAAAATCGTCGAGCAACGCCGGCATGAGCGGGACGGCGTCGGGGAATTCTTCCCGGAAAAAGTCGAAAACTTCGTCGTCGGTCTTGGTTGATATCCCGCCACGGCGGGACGCGACTGACTCTTCCCAGAAGAGCGTACAAGTGAACGAGCCGTCGGGGTTGGGCAGCGCGATCATCATGAAACTTTTGCGTGGCCAGATGTGGAGCGCATTCTTTTCCATTCGCCATGAACCATCCGGCGTCGGCGGGATGGTGAGCTCTTTGTAACCGTGAGCGAGATAACTCTCGTCGTACTCAAACTCTGCGAGTTGTTTTCGCATCGATTGACGCACGGCGGAGAACGCGCCGTCGACGCCGACCACGGCGTCGCCGGAGGCGACGATGAGTTGAGGTGTTGAGGTGTTGAGAGGTTGAGAGGGGGAAGTGTTGAGGAGTTGAGCGGTAGCAGAGTCAAAATCGACATCGGTGCAGCGATGATTGAAATGCACGCGCACATTCGGATAGCGCTGCGCCGCTTCGATCACGGTCGTGTTGAGCGCGGCGCGGCCGATCGAGTTGATGTAATTTTTTGGGTCGCGATCGTACGGGGAAAAGATGGTGCGCGATCCCGCGCCTGCGGGATGGATCATCCGGCCGCGCATCGGGATGGCGTGTTTGAGTACTTCATCGGCGATGCCGAGCTGCTGGAGCGCGTGAATCCCGCGGGTCGAGAGCGCGAGATTGATCGAGCGTCCGCCTACCATGTTGCCTTCGCGCGGATCGGCGCGGCGTTCGTAAAGATCGACCTCGTAGCCGCGCCGTCCCATATACGCGGCGAGCAAACCGCCCGCTAAGCCGCTACCAACGAGAACAAACTTTGTCGCCATTCAGCAGAATGGTTAACCGCGGATTACGCGGATATCACGGATAATCAATCAAACCGTCTCGCACAAAGTCCACTAAGGACACAAGGATCAGCTCGATCTCAAACCGTAGGAGATGGCACCATGGCTGCTAAACTGAGCGCTACCTACAATGGAATCTAAGCCAGGCGGCCATACTCTCGAATTAAAAGCCATTCTGGTGGTCGATGATGACAAGCAACTTGCGTCCGCCTTGCAGTGGATCTTGGCGGACGAAAATTTTCTCGTCGATATCGCCTATGACGGTGAGGAAGCGCTCACCAAGGTCAAGGCGCATGAGTACAACGCCGTCATCTGCGATATGAAAATGCCGCGCATGCGCGGAGACGAATTTTATCTCAAGGCCAGGGATGTGCGCCCAAGCGTGTCAGATCGATTCATCTTTATTACCGGTTTCGCCACCGATCCGCACATCACTTCCTTTTTCAACCGGCATGAAGTGAAGTATCTGGTCAAACCTTTTGCCATTGAGGGATTGATCAACTGCGTCAAAGAATTGTTCTGCTAATCCCCATTCGCCAACGCTACAGCGCGAGTAAAAGTGTTGCGAGCGAGTTTACGGTTGGAAGATGGCGGGGAAGCGATCGCGATGCGCCCAGAGGAGAAAGAGCGCGAGAACTGAGATGACGCAGGCCATCGGGAGACCGTTTTGGTCGAGAAGGATGTGATACAGCATGATGTTCGCGATCACCGGGCCGAGAAGGGTGAGGCCGAGCGGGACGAAGCATCCGATGAGCAGGAGCAGGCCGCCGACGACTTGGAGAATCGCGATCGGATAAATGTAGCCGCTTGTAATGAGCGCTCCGATGAACGCGCCGGCCTGACCTTGCATTGGTGGCATCGGAATGAAGTGCAGGAAGGCGTTGGATCCGAAGACGACGAACACGAGCCCGAGCAAAAGTCGAACGATGATGATGGCGTATTTCATAGATGTTGATTTCACCGAAATTCTGAAACGCTGACAATCTGAAATCAAAAATCAGGATTAGGGCAATTCGCCCTTCGTCGCCTAATCCGCTGGAGTTGCCGACAAAATTGTTGGCATAATCACGTGATGTGGAGCCGAGATTTGTTTCAAGATTTCTGTCGCATCGCATTCCTGGTGGTCTTTGTTTGCCTTTGCTCATGCGACAATCTCTTCGGTCCCGATTTGAGGGAGATTGCGGGTGGTTATCGCTTGAAACGAGCTGGCAATCCCGACCAATTTGCTCTGACCGTGCCATATGAGAGCGGTGGTCTCATCATAGATGAAATTGGCTGGCGTGAACCGATCATCGTCGCGCGAGCTTCAGGATCAGAATATTGGGACGTTATTAACACCGCGCGCGCCCAACACATTCGCGTCAGTGACCAGGAGCGAAAATCAGATCCGGTTTATCAATCCATTCAGATAGAACCCGCGCAAGCGACTCTGGTAGTCCGGCGAGCGCGGTCGCCGCGGCGACGGCTGCTCGATCCGCCGATTATTGATGGTCGGCGAGAATTTTCGCGAAGCGCCAGACTTCGTGAAACGTATTGTAGAGCGGCGTTGGCGCGGCTCGGATCACATTCGGCTCGCGGAAATCGCATTTCACGCCGGCTGCTTCGAGTTTCTTGAACAATTCCTTCGAATGTTCGTGCGCTAGGATCGACAATTGACAGCCGCGCGCGTCGGTCTCGTGCGGTGTGATGACCGTAAAAAAATTCGACGACGTCTGCTCCAATAAAAATTGAAGATATCCGGTTAGCTTGATCGACTTCGCCCGAAGTAATTCCATTCCGCCGGCTTCATCGAAGATGGCGAGCGATGCGCGCAGCGGCGCCATTGAGAAGATAGGCGGGTTGCTGATCTGCCAGCCGTCGGCCGAGGGAACCGGTATGAACTCCGGCTCGAGGTGTAGGCGGAACCGGGTCGCCGGATCGTTCCCAAACCAACCGGCGAGGCGCGGCAACTTGCGGTTGGTCGCGTGCCGTTCGTGTACGAAGGCGCCTGCGGCTGCGCCGGGGCCGGAGTTGAGGTACTTATATGAGCACCACACGGCGAAATCGACGTTCCAATCGTGCAACGCCAGTGGAACGTTGCCGGCCGCGTGCGCGAGATCGATCCCGACCGTAATGCCGCGCTTCTGCGCCGCCGCCGTGATTTTCGCGATGTCGAACAGCTGACCGGTGAAGAAATTTACACCAGCGATAAGAACCAGCGCGATCTGCTCGCCGTGCTTCTCCAGCGCAGTCTCGATGTCATCTTGGCGGACCGCGAACTCTCCCTTGCGCGGTCGCGCGAGCACAAGCGCGTCTTTCGGGTCGAACCCGTGATGCACGATCTGTGTTTTGATCGCATAGGTATCGGAAGGGAAAGCAGGTTCTTCCATCAGGATCTTGAAGCGCGATTTCGTGGGCCGATAAAACGTCGCCATCATCAGGTGAAGATTCACCGTGAGGCTATTCATGCAGATCACTTCGTTCGGTTGCGCGCCGACGAGCTGCGCCATCGGTTCGCGCAACGTTTCGTGATAGGAGTACCACGGCGTCTCCGCCTTTAGATGAGCGTCGACTGCGAGCTTCGCCCAATCGTCCAACTCCTGGTCGACGATCTTTCTCGCCGCTTTCGGCATCAGTCCGAGCGAATTTCCGGCAAAGTAAATGAGAGAAGATCCGTCTTTGCTGAGCGGCAGGTGAAATTTTTCCCGGAACTGACGCAGCGGATCCTCCGCATCAAGCTGAAGCGCGAACTTTTCGTCAGCGGAAAATGTCATCGTCATAAATCAGCAACAAACGTCCAACGCTCAACGCCCAACGTCCAACGCCGAATTCAGAAGAACGTTCGATCCCATGCGATGTCATCCCGAGTCGCGTCAGACGACGAGGGACCTCCCATTCTCGTTGTGGATCACACTGTTTTACTTGTGTACCTTTGCGTGCTGCGTGAGGTCCTTCACCGTCTTCGCGGTTCAGGATGACAGCGTTTATGGCGGCGGTTGCATGAACTCGATGGTGGTCCCATCGGGGTCGCGCACGTAAATAACTCGCTTCCCGGCGTTCGGTCCTGATTTAACAGTTTGAGGTTTGCCAGCTGCTTTCCAACCGGACGCGGCAATCGTGCTAAGCACAGCGTCCAGATTATCGACCGTGAGCGCGACATGGACCGATCCGACATCGCAAGGTCTGAGATCGGCACGCTTTCGATCTGACGGCGCGTGGTACTCGAGCAACTCAATCTTGTGTCCAGGCGCTTTAAGAACGGCGATCGAAATTTCAGCTCCAGGCACCCCGGTGATTTCGCGGGCGAGATCACCAGTTTGATGCGCGCGATGCGAAAGCTCAAAGCCGAGCACATCCTGCCAGAAGGCGAGCGACCGATCGAGATTCGCGACCGTGATTCCGGTGTGATCGGCGGCAATGATGCGAAACGGCTTAGTGCTCATGATCAGCAGCAAACGTCCAACGCTCAACACCCAACGTCCAACGCCGAATTCAGAGGAACGGACAGGATTATCCCGATTTCTACGAGACCCTAATTCAGAAAATCCTGTCTATTCTGAATCTGGAAACCAGGAAACCAAGATCAAGTAATTGAATTGGGAAAGCAGGAAGACAGGAAAAATCTGAATCCGTTTCATCCGCGTAATCCGCGGTTAAATTATTTTCCGGTCGCCGCGATCACTTTGAGCTCGATCGCGATCGGCGTCGGTAGCGCCGTGACTTCAACCGTCGTGCGCGTCGGGTTTGGTTTACCGGGTCCGGAAAAATGTGCCGCGTAGATCTTGTTGTAGATCGGGAAATCCTTTTTCATGTTCGTGAGGAAAACCGTGACGTCGACAATGTCATTCCACGTCGCGCCGGCATCTTCCAGCACGAGCCGAACATTTTCGAACACGGCGTGACATTGTTTTTCGATGTCGTAACTCACGATATTTCCGGCGGCATCGAGCGTCACGCCGGGGATTTCCTTGCTGCCGCGCACGCGTGGGCCGATGCCGGAGAGAAAGAGAAAGTCACCGACGCGCTTCGCGTGCGGGAACGCGCCCACCGGTTCAGGCGCGCGGGAACTTTCGAAAGATTTACTCATTTAATTTTAACCGCGGATTACACGGATGACGCAGATACAGAAGGTTCAGGTTTCAGAGGAGTCGCTTTAGTGAAGATATTTTTTGAGCAGCTCCCAATAATGGGCCTCCCAACCCTCTGCCAGATGATCGTGTAAGCCCTCCGGAAAGCCGATGTGGTCGAAGACCAAATGCGTCCCAGATCCTTGCGCCGTAAGTTCGAACCTCGCGATCGAATACGCTCCTTCGGGCCAGTCCACGGTGCGCCAAGCCTGAACGATCCTTTGATTCGGGACGAGTTCCACGTTCCGGCCGACAATGTGGCCGCCGAACAGCGAAAATGCACCGCCGGCTTCCCGATTGATTTTGGCTGGTAAGCCGGAGAACGCAGTAAATTGTTTAGTGTCCAGCAATGCTTCGTAAATCCGCTGCGGACTCGCTGTGAAATCGATTTCCTGGTGAATGGTGATCGACTTGAGCGGATCATCCGGGCTCGGAGGTATGCGCATGGTCAGGTCATCTTTCTGTTCCTTGACCTTGTCGGATTGCGCTGAAGCAATCGGCAGTACCACCAGCGTCAGCACTGTGATTATAATAAAGGATCTAGTCATTGTTCTTAGCCACAGATTACCCGCCACGGCGGGCAGGCACGGATGACACAGATGCAGAAGGTTCAGGTTCAAAGGTTCAGGGTTCAGAAAATCAGTGTCAATCCGTGTTCATCAGTGGCGAAATTCATTGTTGAGAACTCGATCACGCTAAGCGTCGACCATAAACTTGAATCCGCCGTAAACCATGCGCTTCGAATCAAATGGCATCGCTTTCGGATCCATCATTTTTGTGAGTCGCGGATCTTTCATGACTTTGGCATTCACGCTGTCGCGATGTGTGCGGGATTTAAATACAATCCAGGAGAACACGACCACCTCGTCGGGCTTGAGTTTGATCGTACGCGGGAACGACGCCGCCATTTTCACCTTGAGATCATCGCCAACGCATTCACAAAACTGAAGGGCGCCGTAATCTCGCCAAATCTTGGCCGCCTTCTGCGCCATGCGGCGATAGGTCGGCAGGTTTTTCTTCGGAACAGGCAGGACATATCCATCAACGTATTTCATAAGAAAGTAAGAGTTAAGAAGTAAGAATTAGGAGACCGAAAGTCTGTAATCTTCTTTCATAATTCTTAATTTTTCCTTCTGCCTTCGGCTCAGCCACCTGCAATCGCGCCCATGATAAAGAACGGCTCCGTGCCGTTCGTCACCACGGTCGGTAGAGGAGTGTCGGGCGGTTCGTGCGACACATCTTCGCCGCAGACAAAAAACCTGACGAGTGCGCGGCGCTTTTGTGTTTCGTGGTCGCGGATCGTTCCGCGCAGCATCGGATACTTCGCCTCCAGTGCGTCGAGAACTGATTGCAGCGTCGCGAGACCATTTACCTCGAGTTGCACTTCGTCACCGACGCGCGCCAATGTGCGCAGATGATGCGGGAGCACGACGCGAATCATGACAGCGTCTGCGCTTCGACTGAGAGAACGGCCGGAAGATCGCGCACGATCGCGTTCCATGTGTCGCCGGCGTCGTTTGATCCGTAAACCTGTCCGCCGGTCGTGCCGAAGTAGATGCCGCACGAATCGAGCGAGTCCACCGTCATCGCGTCGCGCAGCACGTTTACGTAGCAATCCTTTTGCGGCAGACCTTTCGTCAGTTCTTCCCACTCATTGCCGCCGCTCCGGCTGCGATAGACGCGCAGTTTGCCATCGGGCGGATAATGCAGCGAGTCGCTCTTGATCGGCACGACGTAAATCGTGTCCGGTTCGTGCGCGTGAATATCTATCGGGAACCCGAAATCGCTCGGCAAATTCCCGCTCACTTCGCGCCACGAATCGCCCGCGTCATCGCTCCGCATGATGTCCCAATGTTTCTGCATGAACAGCGTGCTCGGGCGCGACGGATGCATCGCGATGTGATGGACGCAGTGACCAACTTCCGCGTGCGGATCGGGAATGTATTGCGAGTGCAAACCTTTGTTGATCGGCTTCCACGTTTTGCCGCCGTCGTCGGTCCGGAACGCCCCCGCCGCCGAAATCGCAATGAACATCCGTTTCGGATTTTCCGGATCGATAATAATCGAGTGGAGACACATTCCGCCCGCGCCTGGTTGCCATTTCGGGCCGGTATCGTGTTGGCGCAGACCGGACAGTTCGTTCCACGATTTGCCGCCATCTTTCGATTCGAACAACGCGGCATCTTCCACGCCGGCGTAAACGTGATCGGGGTCATCGAGCGACGGTTCCAGATGCCAGACCCGTTTGAATTCCCACGGATGCTGCGTGCCGTCGTACCACATGTGGGTGCCGGGGATGCCGTCGTAAACGAACTTGTTGCTCTCGCCTTTCGGCATCCCTTCCGGACCTTTCAAATCTTCGGGACTGCTGCCCGGCGTCTCCCAGGTCTTGCCGCCATCATCGCTCCGCTGAATGATCTGCCCGAACCACGCGCTGCTCTGCGACGCGTAGAGCCGGTTCGGATCAACCGGCGACCCTTTGACGTGATAAATTTCCCAGCCGGCAAAGTGCGGGCCGTCCACTTTCCAATCTTTGCGCTTCGCATCCGATGTCAGGACGAATGCGCCCTTCCGTGTGCCAACCAGTAATCGTACTCCGCTCATGCTTAAATTTGTAACCGCGGATTACGCGGATGAAAACGGATTTGTTGTATTCATGCGGCGCTAAGTTCGTAGAGGCCTATCAACAATTGCGATCGCCTAGCAGATGGTGGGTGGAGGGCTAACCGATTGCACTACGACGAGGCTGGCATCTGGAAAAAGCCAATCGTGAGACGCTCACAGTACGTTTGTAGCAACTCTTCTCGCGACAACGTCTTCAATGCCTCCATATCAGATGCTCCTTTAAGCAACTTTAGGAGATTTTCTTTAGAACTCGACTTGTAGCCGTCGTAAAAGAAGTCATAGAGCTCGAGTGCATCTCGAGCGCCCTTCTGCGGTCGTTGCGGAACGCCAAAAAAGGTATCGGGATGTCGCTCATAAACCGCGAGTTCAGAATCTGTTAGCGGACATGTCGCGATGATATTCTTGCCCTCTTTCGTTCGATAGAAGCCAAAGCACTGCTTTTCAGAAGGCATCACGACGCCCTGCATCAAAGTTCCAACAACATTTCCGCCTTCGTTATTAGGAATATTGTAGTCGTGGCCGACTAACAAGCGGGGCGGTCCATCGCCGAACGCAAACTCCGCAATTTCGCCATCAAATGTCGTCGGGATTTCATGGTTTTCCTCCCATGAGTTCCTCAGTGCGAACATCTCTTGGTGTTTTTCGCGAGCCGCAAGAGCTTCTCGTAGACTTCCGAAGGTCGCGCGCCAACCAAAGTCAGGTAGTCGGAAGCCTTCTGCGATAGCCCACGGCCTTACGGACTTGTCGGGAAAGTAGAGGAACGGATGATTAGTGACGACGACGTACGCTGAGGGAAGTGGCTCGGTCGTAGTGAGCATTTCGGATTCTCGCTTGCGAATATCGTCGAGAATATTCTGGAGTGAGGCGACCTGCTGATTGCTATCGGGAAGTTCCGGAATGTTAATTTCGGCGAACACAATTCGAGCGTGGATCGCCTTTTTACGCAGGGCCTTTTTGATCTGACGCCCGATGTCCACAGAAGCTGTCGACGCTTGCCGCATCTTGGCTTCGACTGAAAATTTCCTTCCCGTTTTTCGGAAGGTTGCGGTGGCTTCGCAATGCGTGGTTGAGGAATCTGTCTCATCCTCAAACTCGAGTTCAAAACCAGCGCGAACAAGCGCGCCGAAGATAGATGTCTCATAGTAAGCGGGAAAAAACTGATCAGGCTGCTTTAGTCTTCGGATCAGGCGATTTCCCAATTCTTGATTGTGCGCGATGAGATAAAGGTTGTACGCGAGCTGCAAATATGCCGAAACCACTCCGATTGAAGGCATCGTGTGAACTTTCCCGCGCTCGCGAATGTGCGCATTGATGTACTTTGCTGCCTCTTGGTACCAATTAAGTAGCGGGTGTCGCTTGTCGGGAGCCTTTGCGAGTTCGGCATTGCCCCATTCGCTGCCGAGAACACTTTTTATGTAATCCCACAGGAATTCGTGAAACGTCTGAGCCTTTGTTTGATAGAGCTCGTTTCCTACGGCAACCGCGCGCGTGCCGGCGACCGACGCTGATATTATCGGTCGGCCAAGACCCTGTTGCTTTACTCGCTGGCGTTCTAAAACCTCAATAGGCTGAAGCTCCTGCAGGACTTCCGGTGGGACCAACGCCGGTTGGTTCTTTAGACCATGACACTTCTTGAATTTTTGTCCGCTTCCGCAAGGGCAGGGTTTGTTGCGCCCGACTTTTGATTTTTGCCAATGAGTCATGTCTAGCTGAGTGAAAGCTCAGCTATTTCGCTATGCAAATATTCTTTGGCTCGGTGAAGAATCGTAGCGCTTCTTCGCCGCCTTCGCGCCCGACGCCGCTGGCTTTCATTCCGCCGAACGGGACGCTGCAGTTGTCAGATAGCTTGTAGAATCGACAGGGCATGATCGATGTCATCATGGGTATTATATAGATGGGGAGAAAAGCGCAGTTTTCCTGCGCGAGAAGCGATATAGACCCCGCTTTTCCTGAGGCTTTCATAGATCTCGCTGTTTCGCTTGGAGTCCTTGTGAGAAACGAACACAAGTGTAGAGCGAGCGGCGCCCTCGCGCGGACTGAGCAGGTCATACCTTTTTGGGTCCAATCCGCCAATCAGCCGCGAGACAAGACTGTTGTTGTGCGTCTCGATTCGATCAATTCCTTGTTCCAGAAGATACTCGACCGCGGCAGCCCACGGTTTGAAATTAAAGAAGTTGGCCGTGCCGAAGACGTCATAGCGACGAGCGCCAAGATCCGATCGCAAAGTGACTCGAGGCAGTTCCTTCGCTAAATCCTCAGGGGTTAACATTGCCAACCAGTAGGCTTGGTTGTAGTCGAGCGATTCGCGCAGTTCCGGCCGGATCCAGCAAAACCCGGTGCCATACGGACCGCATAACCACTTAAACCCGACATTGGTGATTGCATCAACTGCGATGCGCGAAACATCGAATGCTCGCGCGCCCAATGCTTGAGAGCAATTGATAACGAATGTCACACCTTTTGCCCGGCATAGTTCGCCGAGTTTCTGCACATCCACAGCATGGCCGTTGAAGGAATGCACATACGTCACGCAAAGTAGTTTGGTGGACTTTGTGAGATGAGATTCTAACTCCTCAGCTTGCAGAACTTCTTGTCGCGGCTCAACAAAACGGACATTGATCCCTCGCTTTTCCAATCCGAGCCATGGAAAAAGATCGGCCGGGAAATCCCCAGCGACCACGAGAACTTCATCGCCAGCCTTCCAGCGAATGCCATTTGCCAATAGGTGCAAACCGTAGGAAGCGCTGTTGCCCAGGATAATATCTTCGGGCGGAGTCCCAATCAGTTTGCCAAGAGCGTGCCTTAGTCGAAGAGGAACGTCGAAGAACAATTCGTCTCGCAGAAGGTGAAGCGCGGTTTTCCACGCGATCGCTTCGTGCGCTTCGTCGACGGCGGCGTTCGGCAAGGGCCCTTGATGAGCGCAATTCAGCCACACTTTACCCTCGACCCGGGCGAAGTCTTGTGAGTAGTCCTTCGTCATACTCTGTCTCAGTTTGGCGACTCTAAGCTTATCTACTTTGCAATGCAGACGTTCTTGGGCTCGGTGAAGAAGCCCGCCTTCGCCAAGCCGACTTCGTCTCGCTTCGGCGTGTCAGGGGCTACGGCACGGCAGGCGCAGCGCTCAGCTAAATTTTTCATTTCGCTATACAAACATTCTTGGGCTCAGTGAAAAATCTTAAGGCTTCGTCGCCGCCTTCGCGGCCGACACCGCTTGCTTTCATGCCGCCGAAAGGGACGCGCAGATCGCGCACGAGCCAGCAGTTTACCCAGACTGTGCCGGTGTGAATGCGTTCTGCGACGCGATGGGCGCGATTTAGGTTTTGCGTCCAGACGCTCGAGGCCAGGCCGTAATCGGTGTCATTGGCGTATCCAATCACTTCCTCTTCGCTGTCGAACGGCGTGATGGTGATGACCGGGCCGAAGATTTCTTCGCGATTGACGCGACATGACACCGGCAAATCGGTGATGACCGTTGGCGGAAAGAAGTAACCCGACTGACAACGCTCGTTGATCGACTTCGGCGCCGAACCGCCGAGGGCGGTGACACCGCCTTCCTGTTGCGCAAGATCGACATAGAACTTCACCTTATCGAGTTGCGTCTTCGAAACGATCGCGCCCTGATCGGTTTTCTCGTCGAGCGGATCGCCAACTTTTAACTGCGATGCTTTTTCGACAAAGCGTTTAACAAAATCCTGATACACCGGCCGCTCGACGAACACGCGCGAACCGCACAGACAGACCTGGCCCTGGTTCGCGAACGAAGAGCGCACGCTGCCGGCGATGGCGGCGTCGAGGTCGGCGTCGGCGAAAATAATGTTCGGATTTTTGCCGCCGAGCTCGAGCGAAACTTTCTTGAACATCGGCGCGCACGTCTCCGCCACTTTGCGGCCGGTCACCGTTCCGCCGGTGAACGAGATCGTGCTAATCTTTGGATGTGCCGTGATCGCAGCGCCGACGTTCGGCCCGGTGCCGTGCACGATGTTGAGCACGCCGTTCGGCAATCCCGCTTCAGCACAAATTTCGCACAGCAGAAACGCCGTCATCGGCGTCAGCTCACTCGGCTTGGCGATGGCGGTGTTGCCGCACGCGATGGCGGGCGCGATTTTCCAACTCAACAAATAGAGAGGAAGATTCCACGGAGAAATCAATCCCGCGATGCCGCGCGGCTGGCGCAGCGTGTAATTGAACGCGACGCCGTCGGTGATGTGCGCTTCGGACTCAGTGTGCAGGATTGCGGTGGCGAAAAAGCGGAAGTTGGCGACGGCGCGCGGAATGTCGAGCGAACGCGCGAGCGAGAGCGGCTTGCCCGTGTCGATCGACTCGGCTCGCGCGAACTTCTCCAGATCGCGTTCGATCAAATCGGCAATGCGCAGAAGGATGTCCGATCGCTCCGCTGTTGTTTTTTTCGACCAATCCGCGAAGGCCGCCTCGGCGGCCCCAACGGCGAGATCGACATCGCGGCTGTCGCTGTCCGCGACTTGCGAATACGGCTTCCCCGTCGCCGGTTCGATGTTGTCGATATATTTACCGCCGACCGGCTCAACGAATTGGCCGTCGATGAAGTTTCTAATTTGGAGTGGTTCAGAGCGCACAGGTTGCGGAAGATTGTAACCGGCCAACCCGGGAGTTCCAACGTTGATCTCGTGACCGCCCGATCGCTCACCCGCTCCCCGAGCGGCTATGCAGTCTACCCAACGCCCTGCCACGCGCGTCGTATTCAACGCCGAACATCTAATGCAAAATAGTAGAGGCGGGTGTCTCACCCGCTTGTTTGAGCTTTTGCGGTCGCCGCGGCGACCGCCACTACACTAGAATGCGATTTATTATATAGTTAACGATATGAAATACCTTCAACTTACTGGCCTAATCCTTTGTGCCGTATCTTTCGCTGGTTGCGAGACCACCCAAAACGCGGGTCCGGGTAATACAGAAGTGAAACGGATCGCCGCGTTGGATGAGCGCAGGCAGGAAGAAGCGCACATGGATGAGTCGCAGAAGAACCTCTGGAATGCGCAGCAAGACATCCTAAACAGAGACGGCGATCCGACCGTCAGGCCCACGCCGTAGATAGCAAGGGTAGAGGCGCTCGCCGCGGCGAGCGCAGGATCTTAGTGATTGCCCCGAAAGCGTTCGGGGCCACTACACCATATGAAACTCCTCGGCATTCATCACATCACTGCGATCGCGAGCGATCCGCAACGGAATGTCGATTTCTATACGCAAACCCTCGGCCTGCGGCTGGTGAAGCGGACGGTCAACTTCGACGACCCGTCGTCGTATCATTTCTATTTTGGTGATGGGATTGGGAAACCGGGAACGGTGATCACATTCTTTCCGTGGCCGGATGCACGTCGCGGCACACGCGGCAGCAGTCAGGTCGTCGCGACGAGCTTAGCTATCCCCTCGGGATCGCTCAACTACTGGAGCGACCACCTGAAGGAACACGGCATTAGCGTGGAGAACATTTCGCGGTTCGACGAACAAGGTCTGCGTTTCCCCGATCCCGATGGATTGCTCCTCGAACTAATCGCGTCGCCGCAAAGTGACGATATCGATCTTAAATTTCACAGCGCAGTGCCGAATGAATTTGTATTGCGAGGTTTTCACGCGCCGACTTTGCAACTGCAAGATTCGGCGCCGACCGCGAAAGTGTTGGTCGAGACACTTGGATTCAAGTTGAGCGCAGAGGAGGGGAGTCGCCGGCGCTTTTCGTTAAATGGAGAATCGACCAGTGCTCAGTTGGATTTGGTCGAACGGCCGGACGATCCGCATGGACACATTGCCGCAGGCACGGTGCATCACATCGCGTTTCGGACACCAAGCGATGAAGAGCAATTGAAGTGGCGCGAAAAACTTGTCGATCTTGGCTTCGCTGTTAGTCCGGTGATGGATCGTGAATATTTTCATTCCATCTATTTTCGCGAGCCGGGAGGAATTCTGTTTGAGATCGCGACGGAAGGGCCGGGATTTACCATCGACGAGCCGGCCGAGCATCTCGGCGAAAACCTGAAGTTGCCCAAACATTTCGAGGCGCATCGGAGCGAGATCGAGAAGGCGTTGCCGCCGATTTCGTTCAAGTAACTTTGATCAGACAGGATTTACTGAATCAATAGGATTCGGAAAAGGCTCCGAGTTTCGTCATCGCTAACAAAAATCATCAAAATCCTGTTAATCCTGTCGAATTTGACGTCAAGACAAGCGCTCACGGAATCGTGAGCGTCTGTCCGATCTTCAGATTTTCAGGATTGTCGATCTTGTCCTTGTTCGCGTTAAGGATTTGTTTCCACCGGGCGGACGTTTTATAGAACTTGCGCGAGATCGACGCCAGCGTGTCGCCCGATTTCACGAGATAGCTTCGATCTCCGGCTTTCACGGCGATGGCTTTTTTCGGTTTGTCTGGCATTTGCGCTTTGTCCGCGGTTCTCGATTTCAACGTGCGATCTTCAATTTCTTTGTGCAGCCCAAGATTTTCATTTCGCAATCGCGCCGCTTCCGCGCGCGTGACCACGGAGTCGCCCGACAAACTGGTAAGCAACGCGATTTCGTCGCGTTTCATGAAATTCTTGGCATCGGTCGAGTGCGAGCCGCTCGGGCTGAGCGTCAGATAGCGTTTGAAATGATGAATCGCACTGAGCGGATCGTTCATCTTGTCGTCGTAGAGCAACGCGAGCTTGTAATGGATGTCGGCGCACTTCGGGCTGTCATCGAGCGCCGCTTCGTAAAGATTAATCGCACGCGGGAAATCGCCCTGCATCGATTTCGCGTCCGCGTCTTTGATGATCTGCGCGTTGCGCGGCGTGATCATCCGGTCGCAACCTGACTGCGTGATCGCGAGCAAGATTGTCAGCAGGCAAAGGGCGGGAAACTTGTCAGAACGCTTCATCGTGGCCAACGTTGCTACAGGTGAAGATAAGCGCACTTCAATTCTTTTTCTTTGTCATGTCGATTCCGGTCGTCTCGGTCCGGGGCGATTTGTCTGTTGGCGAAACTCATGCGCTCAAGTTTGTCGATATTGATGGCAACACGCTTTCGACTACCGACGGTTACGTAACCGTGCTCGTCTTGACAACCAAGGCGGACTTGCCGAAGGCACAAGCAGTCGGCGATCGCATTCCCGATTTTTGTCTTGGTAATCCGGCGTATCGAATGATCACGCTGGTGAAGTTCGGAAAACACAGCGCGCTGGTGACGAAATTTCTGACGAGCATGGCTCGCCGCCGTCTCGATGCAGAAGGGAAGCGACTTCAAACACGATATGCGGCGAACAAAATCGTGCGCGATGCCCGTCACGACATTTTCGCGGTCGCAGATTTCGATGGCTCGGTAGTTTCGCAGCTCAACAGCGGCTCGATTCTGTTTCGTGTTTTCGTTTTCAGCCGCACCGGCGAACTATTGAAGCAATGGAACGACGTTCCTGGCGCAACTGAGTTAACTGAGGCTCTGAAATAGGTATAGAGGCGCTCGCCGCGGCGAGCGCAGGGCGTTTGGTGTAGGGGCGGCTGTCCCCAGTCGCAAAAATTCCCAACCTGCGGGTGGGGACACCCGCCACTACACAAATTAATACTTCGGCATTGTTGGATCGATCTCGTTCGCCCAGGCATCGATCCCGCCTGCGAGATTGAACGCGCGCGCGAAACCGTTGGTCCGCAAAAATTCGACGGCGCGCGCGCTGCGCATACCGCCATGGCAAAGCGCGACAATTTCTGCGTCTTGATTGAGCTCTCCGAGTCGCTCGGGCAGTTCGTCCAACGGGATTAATTTGGAGTTCTCGATCCGCGCGATTTCGTATTCGAACGGTTCACGGACATCGAGAATGACCATCAGGGCTTTTGCATCGATCTTTTGCTTAAGCTCATGGACCGAAATCGTGGGAAGCGCGGCCGATACGGCGGTCTCCGTATTCGTGTCGCAGAACTCCTCGTAATCGATCGGTGAAGTGATCGTCGGATTCTCTCCGCAAACCGGACATTGCGGATCGCGCCGTAAATTGAATTCGCGGAATTTCATTTTCAGCGCGTCGAAATGCAGGAGCCGTCCGATCAGCGATTCGCCCAAGCCGAGGATGAGTTTGATTGTCTCTGTTGTCTGAATCATCCCGATGATTCCGGGGAGCACGCCGAGCACGCCGGCTTCCGCGCAGTTTGGGACCGTTCCTGCCGGCGGTGGTTCGGGAAACATGCAGCGGTAGCAAGGGCCGCCGAGATGCGGCGCGAACACTGTGCTTTGTCCGTCGAAGCGAAACACGGATCCGTAAACGTTCGGCTTGCGCGCCCAAACACAAACGTCGTTCGAAAGATAGCGCGTCGGAAAATTATCGGAACCATCCACGACGATGTCGTAACGCGCGACCAGGTCTTGCGCGTTCGCGCTGGTGAATCGGCAATCGTGCAATTCGAGGTCGATGTTCGGATTGGCGTCGTGCAGTCGGTCGCGCGCGGATTCCAATTTCTTTCGACCGACGTCTTTGGTGCCATGAAGAATTTGCCGCTGCAAATTGCTCAGATCGACATTATCAAAATCGACCAGTCCGATTGTGCCAACTCCGGCCGCGGCGAGATAGAGAGCGGCGGGCGAACCGAGTCCGCCGGCGCCGATGCACAGAACGCGCGCCGCTTTCAATCGCTTTTGTCCCTCGATCGTGACCTCCGGCATGATGAGATGGCGCGAGTAACGAGTGATTTCCTCGTTGCTCAATTGCGCCTGCGCGCTGCGCTGCTCATCGATGATGCTTTTCGTCATGTCGTGCTGAAGATAACACAAAACCAACAGTCGGTGGATCGAGCAGTCCCTTGCTCGATGTTACAAATGGCGGCAAAGCCGCTAAATAATTAGCATCGCCCGACGGAGCGGCCGATCCACCTTGCCGTCACTTCGATTTCACCAAGTCCCAATTAATCCCGACGACTCGATTGTTGTCGAAGCGCTTGAGCGATTTTGGAAAGACGAGGTAACGCCCGCCTTTGCTCGCCTTGAATCCGGCGAAACCGAAGTCGGTCCCGCTTTCGCTTCTCTGAATCGTCATGACGCGATTGTTTTTCAAAAAGCCTTGAAACTTCGAATCTTTCGCCGGTTTCAGCCAAAGGGTGTAAACCTCGGGCGCGCCAGTTTTTTGCACGACCTCGGCAAAGCGCACCGTCTTGGTCTTAAGCAGTTTCACGCGCGCAAAAGAAAAGTCCGCCAGAGAACTACGGCAAGGAGGATCAGACTACCGTTGCTGCATTCCTGCCCTGGCGGGGTTCGTTAGTCCTCAATCCATAGCCCCTGACGGAGCCCGAACTTTCACGCAGGATCGACATCGCGCAATGAGGTTTTCTGCAAGGAGTTCGTTGCGCCGGAGTGCAATCAATGTCTTCAGAAAATCGAGCCACGGCGGCAACGCATTGAAGTTACCGGTCTTCGTTCTGGTAAACAAAGCGAGCGTGATGATCGCCGGAGAACTGGACGGCTACGCGTACTTGAGCGCGACTTGCAGGATGATGTTGCCTGCGTCGCGGCAGCGATCGACTACTTTTTCGAGCAGTTCGTAAAGATCGCGCAGAAAGATCATTTGCTTGGCCTCGTAGTCGCCGTGATAAAGATCGTGCAACAATTCGAGCTCAAGTTTGTCGGCGTTGCCCTCAATTGTCTGCAGCTTGTCGTTCATTTCGCGCGCCGTCCCGATGTCCATGCCTGTGCGCAACGCTTTCACCATGGCGAGCACAGTTTCGGCGGCTTGATCGAGAAGCTCGACTTGCTTCTTAAAGCTGAGGCCGTGCAGGTCCTCCGGACAGATCAGGACGCGTTCGCCGATCTTCTCCACCGTTTTGGGTATCTTATATAGAGCTGCGGCCAGACCCTGGATGTCTTCCCGCTCGAGCGGGGTGATAAAAGTTTTCGAAAGCTGCTCGGTTAATTCCTGGGTAATGCGTTTGTCTTCGCGGCGGCTCTCCGCGAACGCAGCCACGCTCTCCAGAGGTTTTCCTTGCTCGACCTTTGCCAAGAGATCGATGAGCTGATGCACGCTGCTGTCGGCCTGCTGCGCGCTGGCTTCGAGCAAGTCGTAAAATTTTTCGTCGTGCCCAAGAAGTTTGCTAATCGAGAACATTGGTCTGTTAATTATAACATCCTGCCGCTCATAACGAGGAAAGTTATAATCGAGGAACTGGTCATGCGCCTAGCTCTAGTTAAGTAACGGGCCGATAGGTGCCGGTGCCGACGAGGCGCTCGAACATGGGGGAAGCCATAAGCGTGGTGACGATGGCCATGATGACGAGCGTAGCGAAGAGAGCGGGCGAGATAATACCGCGCTGGAGTCCGATGTTGATGATGATGAGTTCCATCAATCCGCGCGCGTTCATCAATGTACCGATGCCGAGCGCTTCGCGATTTGAAATGCCAGTCACGCGCGCGGCCAGCCAGCAGGCAACGCCTTTGCCAAGGATGGCGGCGGTGAGCACCGCGCCGCACATCAACCAAAGGAAACTGGAGTTGAGCAAGCCGATCTTCGTATTCAATCCGGAGTAGGTGAAGAACAACGGAAGCAGTAGCGCGACGGTGAGCGGCTGAATGCGCGCGATCAAATCGCGCGTGACAATCCCGCGCGGCATCGCCGCTCCCATAACAAACGCGCCGAAGACCGCGTGCAGTCCGATGAGATCGGTGAACCAGGCGCCGAGCGCCATCAACGCCAGGATGAGGACAAGGCCAGCCTCGGTCAGTGCGCCGTCTTTCGTCAGTCGACCTTGCGCCTTTGACAACAGAGGCCGGACGACCAGAAGAGTAAACGCGACGTAAGCCAATCCGCCGACGATGTTGAGCAGCGCGTGGCTCCAATTGTTGTCTAGACTAGCGAGCACGACCGCGAGCAAGCACCAGGCGGTTGCATCGTTAATCGCGCCCGCGCCCAGCGCTACGGTTCCGATGGTCGTTCCAGTAAGCTTCTTAAAATGGATAATGCGCGCGAGCACCGGGAGCGCGGTGATGCACATGGACGCGCCGAGAAAAAGCATTCCTTCCGGAAGTGAAGTGCTCTTTGGAAACAATTCCGTGTAGTGAAAGAAAAACCAAGCCAGCCCAGCCCCAAACGCGAGTGGCGTTAGAATGCCGGCGAGCGACACGGCGATCGAGCTCTTCAGCTTGCGCCGCACGATGTCGATGCGGAAATCCATTCCGACTACGAACATGTAAAGCGCCAAACCCAGCTGCGCGGCCGGAAACAGATAGCTTTGTGCGTCACGCGTTGTCTGGGTTTTGTCCCAGGGAAACAGCCACTGTTGCCACTCCGGCAGGAGCAGACCGAAAAGTGATGGCCCGAGCAACACTCCGGCCAGCATCTCGGCGACAACTTGCGGCTGGCCAAATCGGAGCGCGATGGCCCCGATCACGCGGCAAAAAAGCAGGATGACTGCGATTTGCAGGAAAAAGTGAACGGCCAATTGCAGATTGTTCATGGTCGAACGCGCTGGTTTAATCAGAGCATCGCGCTGCGCATAATGACCAAAGCGAAGCTAAAGTAAATGACTTCTGAAAAGTCCGAATCCATTAAGAGTCGGCGCTGAAAGAATGCACGTCGTGCTCGCGGCAACGCTGCGTCTCGATCGTCAAATGCACCAACTCCTCGTGCTCTCGAAGCAGCTCTCGATAGTTGTCGGAGCTCTTCGGCTCATGCGCGACGATTGAGACAATGGCGGCGAATTTTCCCATCCCCACTTGCCAGACGTGCAAATCGGTCACGAGCGAATCGCCGTCGCTTTCCACGGCTCGACGGATCTCTTCCGGCAGATCGGATGAAGGTGGCGTGCAATCGAGCAGAATCCCGCTGGTGTCGCGCAACAGAGTGTAAGCCCAGGAAAAAACAACAGCGCTGCCGACAACTCCCACGACTGGATCAAGCCACGTCCAGCCAAAAAATTTGCCGCCAGTGAGCGCGACAATCGCAAGCACGCTGGTGAACGCATCGGCCAGGACGTGGAGATACGCTGCACGCAAATTCAAATCGTGATGATGATGGCCACCGTGACTGTGTCCTTCGTGATGATGGTGATCATCCTTGAGCAGGAGCGCACAACTCAAATTCACCGCCAATCCCAGGCACGCGATTCCAATCGCTTCATTGAATTGGATACTCAGCGGAGCGAACATTCGGCGCACCGATTCGCCGGCCATTAACAGCGCGATGATCGAAAGCACCACCGCGCTGGTGAACCCGCCGAGTACGCCGATTTTTCCCGTGCCAAAACTGAAGCGGACATTCGCCGCGTACTGTCGAGTGAAGTAATACGCGAGCGCAGCAATGAGGAATGCGATGACATGCGTGCTCATGTGCCAGCCATCGGCCAACAGCGCCATCGAATGCGAGACGAGGCCGACGGCGATTTCGAGCACCATCATCACCGCGGTGATGCCGATCACGATGCGCGTGCGCCGCTCCGCGCCCGAGAAATCAGGAACGAAATCGTGCGCATGCCGGAAATGTGAATGATCCGATCGATGCATATTGAAGAGATAAAGCGTTTCGCCGCGTCCGCAAACTTCAGTTCCTCGTGCTCTCGAAGCAGCTCTCGATAATTGTTGGAAGTCTTCGGTTGATGCGCAACGATGGAGACGATGGCAGCGAATTTTCCTGTTCCTACTTGCCAGACGTGCAGAAAGGTAGATGTAGTTTTCGCCGATAATCATGCCTCATAATCACGACCATTCCCACGCTCCATCGAATTTCCATCGTGCGTTCGCCGTCGGTGTGGCTCTGAACATTGCCTATGTCCTCGTGCAAGTTGTCTTCGGAATTTTCGGCCACTCGCTCGCGTTGCTCGCGGATGCGGGACACAACTTCGGTGATGTGCTCGGGCTGATTCTCGCATGGGGCGCGAGTTATCTGGCGAAACGTCCTTCGACCGCGCGGCGCACTTACGGGTGGCGGCGCACGTCGATCATGGCCGCGTTGCTCAATGCGATTTTTCTGCTCGTCACAGTCGGCGCGATCACATGGGAGGCCGTGCGGCGCTTCGGTCACCGCGATATTGTCGATGCA
Organism: Spartobacteria bacterium; assembly: GCA_003167365.1. GTDB lineage: Bacteria > Verrucomicrobiota > Verrucomicrobiia > Chthoniobacterales > UBA10450 > Palsa-1382. The sequence goes on from PMTM01000004.1 coordinate 25,250, forward strand.
AACATTGTCATCTGGGTGGCTGCGGTCGGCATCGTGCTCAATGGCGCCACCGCCTGGCTTTTTATGTCGGGTCGCAAGAAAGATTTGAATATCCGCGGCGCATTCATGCACATGGCGGCGGACGCGGCGATCTCTGCCGGCGTCGTCGTTGCCGGCCTGGCCATTAGTTTCACGGGATGGTTTTGGCTCGATCCAGCAACGAGCATTATCATCAACATCATCATCGTGATCGGCACGTTGGGTTTGCTTCGCGAATCTTTCGATCTTGCGCTCGATGCAGTCCCAGCGGGGGTCGATCTTCTCAAGGTAAGAAAATATTTATCCGAATTGCCCGACGTTACTGCGGTGCACGACCTGCATATTTGGGCGATGAGCACGACCGAGATCGCGCTCACCGCACATCTTGTCATGCCGGACCGATCTGGCGGCGACGCCTTCCTGCACGAAATCTGCGATCATTTGCATCACGTGTTTGGGATCGAACATTCAACTCTTCAAATTGAACAAAACGCTCAGTCGTGTGCGCTCGCGCCTGACGCCGTCGATTAGCGCCTCAAACTTTTGTTGTGGCCGCAAGCGGCGTCTTACTTTCCGTCGCTTTTCTCAATCTCTTTCCCTCCACCCTTTTTCCAAAGATGAAAGGTGTAGGTGAAGACGATGTAGCCAAACAGATCGTGTTCGGATCCATTGTTGACGTAGAGGGCGGGATTCATCTGGAAATCGGGGGTGATGTTCCAAGTGAGGCCGATCGTGGATGAGTTTTCGGAGCCGCTCTGAAAATCAATCTGCGCCCGCCAGGTTTTGTTGAAGTCGTAGGCATAACCGAGGATCGCCTCATTCTTATAGTCGGCATGAATGATCCCGACGATGAACTTATTATGTTCGGTATAGTAACCGGCTTCGAGGTACGGCTGCGGATCGACCCCGAGATGCGGCGACCAGTTTATAAATCCGACCGAGAGCAGATACGGTTCTTTTTGAATTAGTCCGAATTCGGTCCCAAAAATCCAATCACCCGGCTTGAATCCACGAAAGACGGCGAACTCCGCCCATTTCGTAAGGCCCATCTCGGCCTGCAATTCATAAGGATTAGCGATGCGTTTGTCTTCGATTTGGAGGCTCAAAGATAAATCGCCTTCGTCTTGAAGGTCTGGCGTCACGATTTGGCTGAGGCCTTTCGTTGTGGCGAATGCTGGCGTGGCGAAAGCACCAAAGCTTGTCACAAGGATCACTGCGGACTTTGGAAGCGTAAGTCTTTGGAAAAGAAAAGAGAAAATTCGACCCATTGTGCGTAGTCTCTGATCGTGCTCGGGTTTCACAGCGTGACGAATTCCGTGCGCAAGTTTCAATGGTGAAATCCTAACTGCACCTACTCGACATAACGCTCCAGAACCGTGAGCAACTCGCGCAACTTCCGTCGGCCCTCCGCCAGTGTGTGTGCTTCCTCGATGCAGTGACGAGTGTGCGAATGAATCAGTTTTTCGGCGAGCGATTTCAGCCCGCGCCGGGCGGAGACGATCTGGAGGAGGATCTCTACACATTCGTGGTCCTCGTCGATCATTCGTTCGACGGCATTGAGCTGGCCGACGATCTTGCGCACCCGGATGACTGAGGCGCGGCGTTCTTCTTCGGGATGCCGGTGGATGGATTTCCTAGTCACGGTGCGAGGCTACGCACAATCTTGAGGTTCGTAAAGAAGGGATTGGACGTGATGGGGTATAGGAGTATACACCTTATCGAATGAGTCCAGCTGTTTTCAGCACTACGGCCGCCAGATGGATGGCGACTCAGCAATCTGCCGCGTCGCCGCGCGGCCCTACAATCCGCCAGCTCCGGCAGGTGCGGCTCAACATCACGCAGCGTTACCGCGCCCTCCACGAATACGCCCGGATCTATCACGCTCTCGCAGTCCGCGAGGCCGAAGGATCGGAACGCAAATTGATCCTGCTGTGTCTGGCGGAAGAAGCGGACGTGCGTATCGAACGCGTGGAGGTGTCACTGCGAAAGTTTCGAATTGCATACAGTCTCCCTCCGGAAACGCGGTTCCGTCGCCTGATCCGCTGGTTTCTATTGCGTTGGCGGATTAGTTGGACTCTCGCACTGCTTGATCGTTTGGAATCGCGGCGTTCACGCGCAATGCTCGAAGCTTTAACGCAACTCAGTCGGCTCTGCCGCGTGGTCGCCGCCGTCCGGATGCAGCCCAATCAATTCTCCACTCGACTTTCGTCCCACCATTCGGATGATCCGTAAAGTCGAGCGCCTGTAGCCGCGGCGAGCACCCAAAGAGACTTTTCATGTTTCGATTTATTTTTTCGGACAAGCTGCATCCCGCCATCCTCCAAAAAGCGGTCAAGGCGGCATCTGCTGCTATTTCAGAGCATGAGCAGAAACTCATGGAGCTATGCAAGCTACCGGACGAGGAAGCGTTGGCGCGTCTCGGCGTGACAGAGAATGGCCTTTCGGACGAGCAAATTGAAACTGCTCGGGAAGAGTACGGCAGCAATATTCTCAGTCATAGAAAAGAGGCCGGCATCGTGATGGAGCTTTTGCAGCGATGCCGCAATCCTCTGGTCATCCAGTTGCTCGTGATCTGTGTGGTCTCCTTATTGATGGGAGATGTCCGGGCGGCAACGGTGGTAGGGGCTATGGTCCTGCTCAGTGTGGTGCTGGCATACGTGCAGGAGCATCGCTCCAGCAAGGCCGTGGAAAAACTTAACGCCATGGTGCAAACCAACTCTCTGGTGATGCGCGGCGGAAAAGAATGTGACATCCCAATAGCTGAGATTGTTCCGGGAGAGATCGTCATCTTGCAAGCTGGCGCGCTTATCCCGGCGGATCTCCGTTTAATCAGTGCCAAGGATTTTTTCGTAAGTCAATCCTCCCTAACCGGCGAATCCATGCCGGTGGAGAAACAGGCTGGACCTGCGGATGTAACAGGACGGGGCATTATCGAGTTACAGAACGCTTGTTTCCAAGGGAGCAATGTTGTGAGCGGCACCGCTCGCGGGGTAGTCGTCAACACTGGGAGCAGGACTCACTTCGGTTCGATCGCTGAAAAGCTGGCGGGTCAGCGAGCTCAGACGAGTTTTGACAAAGGCATCGCGGGTTTCACATGGCTAATGATCCGCTTCATGGTGGTCATGGTCGCGATTGTATTTTTGATTGTCGGCGTGACCAAACACGACTGGGCGGAGGCTCTCCTTTTCGCCCTCTCGGTGGCGGTGGGACTGACACCGGAAATGCTGCCGATGATTGTAACGGTGAACCTTTCTAAAGGCGCCATGGCCATGTCGAAGAAGAAGGTCATCGTAAAGCGGCTGAACTCTATTCAGAACTTCGGTGCGATCGATATTCTCTGCACCGACAAGACGGGCACGCTGACGCAAGATCGGGTGATTCTCGAAAAGGCGGTTGATGTCACCAACCGTGATAGCGACGACGTCCTGCGCTACGCCTACATGAACAGTTACTATCAGACCGGGTTGCGCAACCTGCTGGATCGTTCGGTTCTTTCGCATAGCGATCTCGACGTCGAGCGCGGTTGCAAGAAAGTGGATGAAATTCCCTTCGATTTTCATCGCAAGCGCATGTCTGTCGCTGTGGATTACGAAGGCGACCACGTGCTGATTTGCAAGGGCGCGGTGGAAGACATTTACAAAGTTTGTACGCATTACCAGATCGATGACGAAATCCATCTGATGATTGACCTCATCAAGGATGATCTCCTGGAAGAGTATGAAGAATTGAGTCGTGATGGCTACCGCGTGCTCGGAATCGCCTACCGCGAATTTCCGCAAAGCAAGCAGGTGTTTTCGGTCGCCGACGAAAGCGATTTGATTTTGCTCGGCTATATCGCTTTTCTTGATCCGCCTAAGGGCTCCGCCGCAAAGGCCATCGCCTCGCTCAAACAGTTCGGTGTCGCCACGAAAATTCTAACCGGTGATAACGCGCTGGTTACCCGGAAGATTTGCAAGGATGTCGGCTTAGGTGACCAAGAGGTCATCACCGGTGACAAGCTCCTTGGCCTGGATGAAGCACAACTCGGGGAATTAGCCGAAAAGAACAACGTGTTTGCCCGTTTATCTCCGTCACAAAAGGAGAACATCATTACCGTTTTGCAAAAACGCGGGCATGTAGTTGGCTACATGGGCGACGGCATCAACGACGCTCTTTCGATGCGCGCGGCTGACGTTGGCATTTCTGTCGATTCGGCGGTCGATGTCGCGAAGGAATCGGCCGATATCATTCTTCTCGAAAAAAGTCTCCTCGTGCTTGAGGACGGCATCATTGAGGGAAGAAAGGTGTTTGGCAACATCATCAAATACATCCGCATGGGCGCCAGTTCGAACTTTGGAAACATGTTCAGCGTGGTTGGCGGAAGCTATTTTCTTCCCTTCCTTCCGATGGCACCGATTCAGATTTTGCTTAACAACCTGCTTTACGATGCATCCCAAGTCGGCATTCCAGCAGACCATGTCGATGAAGAATACCTCAAGACTCCCCGCAAGTGGAACATCCAGAATATACGTCGCTTTATGGTCTTCATCGGGCCGATCAGTTCCATCTTCGATTACGCGACTTTCTTTCTCATGCTGTACTTCTTTAACTGCAAACTCTACTCCCATGCTGCGACCACTCCGGAAATGAAAACGTATTATGAAAGCCTGTTTCACACTGGCTGGTTTGTAGAATCGATTTTGACACAAACGCTCATCGTTCACATTATCAGAACCAACAGGATTCCCTTTCTTCAAAGCATCGCTAGTCCATTCCTGCTTCTGACAACAATCATTGTTATGATCGCGGGCGCGGCTCTTCCGTATCTGCCGATCGGGAGTTATTTCGGCTTCGTCCCGTTGCCGGCCAGCTTTTGGATTTGGATCGCCGGATTCCTTCTTTGCTATTCGGTGCTAACCCATTGGGTCAAAGTCTGGTTCCATAGAAAATACGGAATAGATTAACATGAGAAGCCTTCTAGATGCCCTACAGGCTGGTCGCTTAATTGAATTGACGGACAGTCATAAGACCAAGGCGCTGGAATATCTAGCTGCGCTAATTGAGGCTATCCCGGACATTGGAGTCGAAGGTGGTATTACCGAGAGCGTCTTAGCGCGCGAGAACGTGCACAATACAGGCATAGGAAAAGGTTGGGCATGTCCGCACGCGCGCGCTCCGCACGATGGCGAACTGGTTTGCGCGGTCGGATGGAGTCCCGCGGGTATCGACTACGGTGCGCCTGATAACGAGCCGGTGCATCTCCTAGTCATGTATTTCGTGCCGGAAGGGCAGAAAAATGCCTATCTCAAAGAGATTTCCTCGCTCGCCAAAGCAATCAAGACGCAGGTCGCGCTACAAGATCTCAAATCGTTGACCGATCTGGGAGAAGTCCGCGACCGGCTGCTTGACGCGATTCATGTCGCTTTGCAATCGACAACGCCGGACGCAAGAGCGCGGATGATCCAGCTTGAAGTTAAGCATGCCGCTGCTCACGAGCTTGGCTTACCTCTTGAACTCGCTCGCTTCATTATTCCGCTCTCTATTCTGGCAATTCCCGGCTCCAAACCAGTTATCCTATGTCAGGACCCTGAAATGGTGCATGCACTGGAGTCACAGGATGAACTAGCTTCCCACCTCGTTCAAAATGGTCGCACTGAGCACCAAGGAATCCAGATTTTGCTCCGATCTTCTTCTAATTTTCAGCCAGATCGCGTCCTTTACGATTGCCTCGCTTTCAGACCAACTAAGAACACTCCGTGAGGCTGGAGCCCAATCACCAGACGAACTCACATTGGAGCGTCGCCTCAGTTTGCATCACGACTCTGCTGATGTTCGCGGCTGCAATCGGAATCAGCAGTTGGAACAATGAGTAAACGCTCAAAGTCGGCGGATAGAGTTTTTGTACTTCAAAAGGTTCAACCCGCGCTGCTCGGGCTGATGGATGGCTCCGTTTCAACATTGGCGCCGCTATTCGCCGCTGCCGGTCTCACTCACAACACACACAAGACATTCTTTGTTGGATTGGCCGCATCTGTTGGGGCGGGAATCAGTATGGGATTAGCTGAAGCGCTTTCTGATGATGGAAAAGTAACTGGGCGCGGGGAGCCAATTATGCGCGGAGTTATAGTTGGACTTGGGACTGGCCTCGGGGGGATGCTCCACACGTTCCCGTTTTTGATGAACAATCTGCCAGCGGCGCTTCGTATTGCTTACGTCGTAGTCGCCGTCGAGTTGCTTAGTATCGCACTGATTCGCTTTCGATTCATGAAGACACCGTTGCTTACTACCATTGTGCAAGTGATCATAGGCGGGGGGATCGTTTTCGCCGTCGGCATCTGGCTCGGCACGCTTGGGGCCGGCGAGTAGATAGCTCACTAGAGCAAATGAGTTCGCGTAAGCATGACAAAACACCTGCCTAGTCACAAGAGCGTGCCGCGAAGAATGAACAGCGCCACGTTGAAGTAAATCAGCAACCCCGTCACATCGACCAGCGTGGCGACGAATGGCGCCGATGATGTCGCGGGGTCGAGTCCACAACGACGCAGTAGGAATGGAAGCATTGCCCCGCTTATCGTGCCCCACAACACCACTCCGACAAGCGCAGCGCCGACAGTGAGGGCAATCAGCCAATGGTAAGTTCCGTAGTCAAAAATGTGTAAATATTGCCACAGCGCGATTCGGATAAAACCGATGCATCCAAGAATCAGACCGAGAGAAAATCCAGACAGGAGTTCCTTGCGGACTACGCGAAACCAATCGCGCAAACGTAATTCGCCCAGAGCCATCGCGCGGATAACCAGCGTCGTCGCTTGCGATCCGGAATTTCCGCCACTGGAAATGATCAGCGGTAAAAACATCGCCAGAACGGCTGCTTTTTCGATCTCCCCATTGTAACCCTGCATCGCGGTGGCGGTCAGCATTTCACCGAGAAATAGAACGATTAGCCAGGTGGCCCGTTTCTTCACCATCCGCAGAAACGGGATGGTGGTGTACGGTTCGTCGAGAGCTTCCAAACCGCCGAGTTTTTGGATGTCTTCCGTCGCTTCCTTTTCCGCGACATCGAGCATGTCGTCGATTGTCACGATGCCAACGAGCACGCCACTTGTATCGATTACCGGGAGCGCGGTCCGGTCGTATTTTCGGAACACATTCAGCGCTTCCTCCTGCAAATCGTTCACCTTGAGCGCGACAAATGTTTGGTCTCTGATGTCGCTCACCTTCGCGTTGAGCGGCTTGAGCAGGAACTCGCGCATGCGCACGTCATCGATTAACTTACCGCGCTCATCCACGACGTAGATGACGTTGAGAGTCTCGCTGTCCTGTCCGTATTCGCGCACAAAATCGAGGACTTCCTTTACCGTCCAATCTTCACGCACGGGGATAAAATCCGGCGTCATCAAACGGCCGACGCTCCCTTCCGGATAACCGAGGAGCGCTTGGGCCACATGGCGTTCCTCCGGCGTGAGCAATCTAATTAACTGGCGCGCCGCCGCACTTGGCATTTCCTCGAGCAACGCCGTGCGATCGTCCGGCGACATCTCGTTCAAAATGCCGACCACTTGTTCGTGCGCCATCGCGTGCAGCAATTTTTGCTGTTCCTCGACGCCGATGTATTCAAAAACATCAGCCGCCATAGCTGCCGGCAGGACACGAAAAATGATAACCTGCTCGTCGTCCGGAAGATCGAGAATCACGTCCGCGACGTCGGCCGGCGGCCACTCCTCGAAAAGCTCACGCAACGCGACGAAATTGCGCGCGTCGATCAAGCTCTTGATTTCGGGTGCTAAAAGTTTGCCGACCATACGTTAACCCTTCCGCCTCGGGTGCCGCCGAGTTCTAACACCGCGATTTGCCCTGCGCAATCCAGACAATTTGAAATGTGAGAAATAGACAGGATTTACCGGATGAACTGGATTGAAGAGCAGAACAGGTTGTCTTTTGGAATCCAGGAAATTCTGTTAATCCTGTCTCGTCCTTTTTCTCTCCGCACTTGGCATTTCCCCGAAACCGGCCAATATGAAACAATGGCTGTTTCGGTAACCAACTCGATGATCCGCCGCGAAATCGACGACGACAAAATCTGTGTGCTCACATTCGATCGGCCGGAATCCGGCGCGAACGTTTTCGATGCCGCGACGCTCGCTGAATTGAACGAGCATATCGATTTTATCGAGAAAGATCCGTCTTTGCGCGGCCTGATTATCACCTCGGCGAAGAAATCGATTTTCATCGCCGGCGCCGATTTGAAAACACTTTTGAAGCAAGCGCAAACCGGCGAGCTGCGCGCGTTCATCGCGGAAGGCCAGCGCATTTTCAATCGTCTGGCCGCGCTCAAAATTCCGACTGTGGCGGCGATTCACGGCGCGTGCGCCGGCGGCGGGTATGAAGTGACATTGGCGTGCGATTATCGCATTGCCTCGGATGATCCGAGTACGCGCATCGGATTGCCGGAGACAACGCTGGGCCTTATTCCGGCCTGGGGAGGATCGACCCGTTTGCCGCGCCTGATCGGTGCCGAGCGCGCGACGGAAGTTATTTTGAACGGGAAACTTTACGGCGCGTCCGAAGCGCAAAAGCTTGGTCTAGTCGATGAAATGGTCCCACGTGAAAAACTCATGGAGATCGCGCACCGGAAATTGGCCGCCGGAAAACGCGTGGCTCCAGCCGCTCCCGGCTTGGAAGGCAGAATCGACATTCCGCAGAATGCGGAATCCGCCCCGGCCCGCGCTCTTGGCGTCATTACCACCGGGTTCAGCAATCCGGTGGAAGAATCGCTCGCCCTCGAGCTCGACGCGATTGTCGAGCTGGGCAACACCGAATCGACGCGCAATTTGATCCGCAATTTTTTCCTGGCGGAGAAATATAAAAAGGGAACTTCGAAAGCGCCGCCCGATAAAATTGTTCATGCCGCTGTGATCGGCGCTGGCGTGATGGGTTCGGGTATCGCGCAATGGCTCAGCTCGCGCGGTGTGACCGTGATTCTGTGCGATGTTGCTCGCGAACAAATAGATCGCGGTCTGGCCAACATCGACAAGACGTACGCGGGCGCGGTGAAGCGCGGGTTGATGACCGAGGAAAAAGCGAAGGAAGGCCGCGCGCGCATCATTGCTTCGACCGCTCATATAGAAATGCGCGACGTCCAAATCGTGATCGAAGCCGCCTCGGAAAAGATCGACATCAAGAAAAAAATCTTTCGCGATCTCGCTGGGAGCGTGAATCCAAAAGCAATTCTGGCTACGAACACTTCCGCTCTTCCGATCGGTGAACTGGCTGCCGAAACGGATTCGCGCGGGCGCGTCGTCGGTATGCATTTTTTCAATCCAGTCAGTCGGATGAAGTTGATCGAAGTCGTCATTGGAGAACAAACTTCGGATGAGATTAAGGCGCGGACGCTCGCCTTCGCGCGGCAGATCGGAAAGCTGCCCGTGGTTGTGCGCGACAGTCCGGGTTTTCTCGTCAACCGCGTTCTCTTTCCTTACTTGCTCGATGCCGCCGAGCTTTTCCAAAACGGCGTCAGTGCGGACAATATCGACCATGCATTAGTAAACTGGGGCATGCCGATGGGACCGCTGCGCTTGATCGACGAGATTGGCGTCGACATCACGGTCGATATCTCCGACACGCTGGCGAAAGCGTACGGGAAACGGGATCAGTCGCCGGAGATTTTGCGCAAGATGCTTTCCGCGAAAATGCTCGGGCGAAAATCCGGGAGCGGCTTCCATAAGCACGAGGGCACACAGCAAACGCCCAATGATTCGTTGCAACAGTGGCGGCGCGTCGGGCAAGATGATGCGGCCGATCTTCCGAATCGTCTTGTCTTCCTCATGGTAAATGAGGCCGCGCGTTGTCTGGAAGAAAAAGTCGTCGAGTCGCCTGAGGACGCCGATTACGGGATGATACTCGGCACCGGCTTCGCGCCTTTCCGCGGCGGCCCGCTCCGGTTCGCCGATTCTTTTGAACTAAAGAAACTCGTCGATGAAATGGAACGGCTCGCACAGAAGGACGAGAAGTTTGTGCCGTGCGAAATTTTGAAGAAGCACGCGCGCGACGGCACGACGTTTTATGAATCTTAAATGAAATCGCCGCTCGAAGCACCTGAGAAACAGATCAGCGAAGAAATCAGCGTGAAGCCCGAAAAGCCCACCGCGCCTGTCATCGATACTTCGAAAATGTCGAAGGGCAAGCGCGACGCGCTTGAACTGACCGAGGCGTCGCGCGATCCGCTTGATGAGCGAGGCAGCTTCGCCAGCAATCTTTTCGTCGGCCGTTACGATTTCGATCGCATTTATCCGTGGCCGGAACAAAGCGCGGAAGATCGCGCGGCCGGCGAGGAATTTCTCTCCAGCCTGAAGAAGTATCTGGGCGAAAACGTGGATGCCGACGAGATCGACCGCACGGGCGAGATTCCGCAGAACAACATCGACGATCTTTTCGCGATGGGCGCGTTCGGGATAAAAATCCCCAAGCAGTACAGCGGGCTCGGTTTGTCGCAGGTGAATTACGGGCGCGCGGCGATGTTGTTCGGCAGCTGGGATGCAAATCTCACCGCGCTTGTTTCCGCGCACCAATCGATCGGCGTTCCGCAGCCATTGCTGTTGTTCGGCACGGAGGAGCAGAAGAAAAAATATCTGCCGCGGGTGGCGCGTCACGAGATTTCAGCTTTTGCGCTTACGGAATCGAATGCCGGATCGGACCCGGCGAACATGAGTTTGCGGGCCGACCCGACGGAAGACGGTTCGGCGTTCATCCTGAACGGCGAGAAACTCTGGTGCACGAACCTGATTAAGGCGGGCGTGCTTGTGGTCATGGCGAAGACGGCGCCAAAAATCGTCAACGGCAAGGAGCGCAAACAGATCACCGCGTTCATCGTCGACGTTGATTCGCCCGGACTTGAAATCACATATCGCTGCCATTTCATGGGACTGCGCGCGCTCTACAACGGCATAGTGAAATTCACCAACGTCCGCGTGCCGCGCGAGAACATGATCTCGAAGGAAGGCGCGGGTCTGAAGGTCGCGCTCACGACCTTAAACACTGGGCGCCTGACGATCCCGGCGGCGTGCGTCGGATTATCCAAACGCTTGCTCGAAATCTGCCGCAAATGGGCGGGTGAGCGCGTGCAATGGGGCGTGCCGATTGGGCAGCATTCCGCCATCGCGGGCAAAATCGCAGAGATGGCGGCCAACGTTTTCGCCATGGAAGCGATGACGTTCCACACCTCTGCGCAAGTAGATCGGAAAGCCGGCGACCTGCGCATCGAAACCGCCATGTGCAAAATGTGGGCGACGGAGACGACGTGGAAGATTGCCGATGACGCGATGCAAGTGCGCGGCGGTCGGGGCTATGAAACGGCCGAATCGCTCGCAGGTCGCGGCGAGGAGCCGATCGCGGTCGAGCGTTTCCTGCGTGATTGCCGCATCAATCTGATTTTCGAAGGCTCGAGCGAAATCATGCGCTTGTTTATCGCGCGTGAGGCGCTCGATCCGCATTTGAAAGTGGGCGGCGCGATTTTCAACACGCAGTTGCCGATGTCGGAACGCGCCAAGGCCGTTTTCACATCCGGAAAATTTTATGCCGGTTGGTACCCGCGCCAATGGATGCCGGGCGGCGCGGGCAAGATCGACAATCTGCATTCCGATCTCCAAACGCATGTGAATTACGCGGCTCGAACCAGCAAGCGACTCGCGCGCGGATTGTTTCACGCCATGGCGCGGTTCGGTCCGAAACTCGATCGCGAGCAACTCTTGCTTTCGCGCTTCGTCGGAATCGCCACCGAGCTTTTCGCTATCAGCGCAACGTGCTCGTTCGCGCAGTCGAAGATCAATAATGGCGCGCCGCGCGATGAAATGCTCTCAGTCGCCAATTATTTTTGCCGGTCCGCGCGTTCGCGGATCGATAATCACTTCGCCGGCACGAGCGCTAACGTCGATCGACGTGGGTACGAACTCACGCAAGATCTGCTCGCCGGCAAACACGAAGGTCTGCGCCAGGGAATGGTGTAATTGTAGCGTCGCTCTATGAGCGCCGAATCTATTTAGTTCCGGCGGTCACAGACCGCCGCTACGGTAATTCTCTGAAAACCAGCGCAACATTCGCCCCGCCGAACGCGAGCGAATTTGAAACGACCGTGCGCGGCGCGAAGTCAATGGGCTTGGTAACGATTCGCAGGCCTTCGCAGACTGGATCAAGCTCGGTAATGTTCATCGAGACTGGCGTGAATTTTTCCTTAATGGCGAGAGAACAAATCGCCGCTTCGAGCGCGCCAGCGCCGGACAAGGCGTGACCGGTCTGACTCTTAGTGCTGCTCACCAGCGGCGAACGATTCCCGAAAACAGACTTGATCGCGTTCGATTCAGCTGCGTCACCTTGCGGCGTCGCCGTGGCGTGCGCGTTGATGTAATCGACTTCCTCAGCCGCGACCTTCGCAGCCTTCAACGCATCTTTCATCGCACGCGCCAGCCCTTCACCATTCGGTTCGGGCGCGACGATGTCGTAGCCATCGGAGCTTTGCCCCCAGCCAAGCGTTTCCGCATAAATTTTCGCGCCGCGTTTGCGTGCGTGCTCGAGTTCTTCCAGAAATAGAACCGTTGCGCCGCCGCTGGCCGCGAAACCGTCGCGCTTTTTGTCAAAAGCGCAGGGGCTTTTGGTTGGATCGGTCGATCGGGTCAACGCCCGCACGCCGGCGAACGGCAGGATACTAAAGAGATCGCAATCCTCCGCGCCGACGACAAACATTGCGTCTTGCCGATCTTGCCGAATGAGGTCGCTGGCATAGCCAAAAGCGTGGGCCGATGAGGAACAGGCACTGATCAATCCGGCGGACGCGCCGTGGATTCTGAAATTGGATACCAAATTAAAATTGAGGGTGCCGGCAACGCTCGCCGCGAGGCTGAAGGGATGACAGCGCAGCGGACCTTTCGTGAGCATTTTGCTCATGTTTCGGTACAGCATCATGGCGGAACCGGAGGAAGCGGAGGTCAAACCGGTGCGCACGTTGGAAACGATTTCGGGCGAAGCCGCTGCATCCGCGATCGCTTCGTGCATGGCCACATGTGCATAAGCAACGTGCGGCGCCATCGACCGCAGTTCTTTTCGCGAAAAGGCAATGTCTCCGGGAAACCGCCAGGTAGTCTGGTCTTCGCTCGGAAACGAAAACCCTTTGATCGTGCCGGCCAGTCGCACCGGCGATATGGGAAGGTCGAGTTCGGGATGCAACTCGATGCCGCTGCGCTGATTCAACAAGCTATCGAGAACTTGTGCGCGATTATTTCCGATGCTCGAGATAAAGCCGAGCCCCGTGACAACGACTCGTCTCACGGCGCAAAGTTGCTCCGGTTAATTATTCTTTGCGAATTCAAGGCGCTCATCATCGCCCAAAGTCGCTCCTTCGCCACTACAGAATTTTGTGATCGAAGCGCTGGATTCACGAGTATTAAATGGTCACTACGGTTGACCAATCGACGGGCGACAGCTACTCTCAGCGGATGAGTATGCCGCCCGTGCTCACGGAGACGGCTTCATCTCGAAGCCGGCTTAAGAAGAGCGAAAAGAAAAAGAGTGCAATGTCCTCGAACGTCCTGCGGACGATCGAAGAGCATGTTCTGCTCGACGGTTTCAAGGTCGTCATCGACCTCGAGAAGAGCCGCGGCTCATATATATATGATGCGGTTGACGGGCGACAGCTGATCGATCTCTACGGTTTTTTCGGTTCGCTACCGGTCGGGTTCAATCATCCCTACTTCGATCGAGACGATGTAAAGCACGATTTGCTTCGCGCGGCCAAAGTAAAAATCGCTAATTCGGATGTCTATTCCGAAGGCTATGCCGAATTTGTCGAAACGTTCTCGTACATCGTTGGTTTGCCGCCGCTCGAGCGCTATTTGTTCATCGAGGGCGGCGCGCTCGCGGTCGAAAACTGTTTGAAGGCGGCGATGGATTGGAAGGTGCGCAAGAACTTTGCGGCCGGCCGCGGCGAAGTCGGCACTGATGTGTTGCATTTTCGTAAGGCTTTCCATGGCCGGAGCGGTTACACCATGAGCCTAACCAATACCGATCCGCGAAAGATTGAGCTTTTCCCAAAATTCGATTGGCCGCGCGTCTCTAATCCATCGATTGATTTCTCGTTGCCCGAGAGCGAGCGCGAGGCTGACGTGATTGCGCGCGAAAATGAATCCGAGCGGGAAATCCGGCTCGCGCTTGAGAAGCGAGGCGCCGACATCTGCGCAATTATCATCGAACCAATTCAGGGCGAAGGCGGCGATAATCATTTTCGCGGGGAATGGCTTAAGAAGTTGAGAGAAATTTGCGACCAGAACGAGATCCTGCTAATTTTCGACGAAATACAATGCGGCATGGGCGTGACCGGCCGCACTTGGTGTTGTCAGCATTTCGGTGTTGTTCCTGATCTGCTCGCGTTCGGGAAAAAAGCGCAAGTGTGCGGTGTCATGGCCGGCCCGCGAATTGACGAAGTGAAGGACAACGCGTTTCGATTGCCGAGCCGATTGAACTCAACCTGGGGCGGCAATTTTACCGACATGGTGCGCTCGACCCATTTCATGCGCATCATCGAAAGTGAAAACTTGATCGAGAATGCACGCCTGATGGGTGAACGCATTGTGAAATCGCTGCGCACGATTGCGGCGGAATTTCCGATCATGACTGCGGTGCGCGGTCGCGGCTTGTTCATCGCGTTTGATTTGCCCGATCCGAAAACGCGCGATGAATTCTGGAAAGGCTTATTCGATGCCGGCGTCCTCACTTTGAAGTCGGGCGAGCGCGCGATTCGTTTTCGTCCCGCGCTCGACCTCACGGCGGAAGTTGTCGATGAAGCGATGGAGTTGTTGCGTAGACAATGCGCGCGGATGCGAAAATGAGGACGAAGGGCGTTTTGGTAGGGCGCGATCTCCGAGCGCGCCGACTAATTTCGACGGACGGTTCGGAGAACAATCCCTACCTGTTTTAGAATGCAATCGGTCCTCGAGAAACTCGGCATCGCCGGGGAAAATCCCGGCGTCTTCTTTGGCGAATGGCGCGGCGGTGGCGCTAAGATCGACAAGATTTCGCCAATCGACGGGCGCCGATTGGCAAGTGTTCGCACCGCGTCGGACGAAGATTACGAGATCGCAGTCACACACACACAGAAAGCATTTTTGAAATGGCGAGAAGTTCCCGGGCCAGTGCGCGGTGAAACGGTCCGTCGCCTGGGCAACGCGCTTCGCGATTTCAAACACGAGCTCGGTCAGCTCGTCACACTTGAATCCGGGAAGATTCTCGCGGAAGGCGAAGGCGAAGTACAGGAGATGATCGACATCTGCGATCTCGCGGTCGGTCAATCGCGTATGCTTTATGGCTTAACCATTCAGTCGGAACGGCCAAGTCATCGTTTGATGGAGCAATGGCATCCGCTCGGCGTGGTCGCGGTTATTTCTGCCTTTAATTTTCCCGTCGCGGTTTGGTCGTGGAACGCCGCGCTCGCGGCGGTTTGCGGCGACGCCACGATTTGGAAACCGTCCGAGAAAACTCCGCTGACCGCGATCGCGGTCACAAAGATCGCGGAACGCGTTTGCCGCGAAACCGGAGCCGATCCGGCAATTTTCACTTTGATGATTGGCGATGGTCCGAGTATCGGACAAAAGCTCGCGGCGGATCGCCGCATTCCATTGGTTTCGGCGACCGGTTCTGTGCGCATGGGTCTCGATGTCGCGAAAACGGTTCACGGTCGTCTGGGCAAAACGATCATGGAGCTCGGCGGGAACAACGCGCTCATCGTCTGCCCGAGCGCCGATCTCGACATGGCGACGCAATCGATCTTCTTCGGCGCGGTCGGGACAACCGGGCAACGTTGCACGTCCACGCGTCGCGTCATTATGCACGAATCGGTGGCCGATAAAGTGCGCAAGAAACTTTTGGCTGCTTACAAAACGGTGCCGATCGGCAATCCGCTCGATAAGAAGACGTTGATGGGCCCCTTAATAGATAAGAATGCAGTTGATATGGTGCAGCATTCTATCCAGCGATTGAAGGATGAGGGCGGCGAAGTTCTTTACGGCGGCGAACGGCTCGACGGCGCGCAATTTCCCGGTGGCTGTTACATGACACCGTGTCTCGCCAACGCGAAGCCAAACTTTGAAATCATTCAACACGAGACCTTCGGCCCGCTGCTTTACTTGATGACCTATCGTGATTTTGACGAAGCCATCGCGATCCAGAACAACGTGCCGCAAGGTTTGACCTCGGCAATTTTCACGAACGACATGCGCGAGGCGGAGAAATTCATCAGCGCGGCTGGAAGCGACTGCGGCATCGCCAACGTCAACACCGGCACGAGCGGCGCGGAGATCGGCGGCGCGTTCGGCGGTGAAAAGAACACTGGCGGCGGACGGGAGAGCGGAAGCGATTCGTGGAAGAGCTACATGCGCAGGCAGACGAATACGATTAATTTTTCCACCGAACTTCCGCTGGCCCAGGGAATCCAATTTGGCAGCGACGACGCCGGCAGTGCGACGGCGTGACCTGAATAACTGATCAGCCGGCGAAGGCCGACATTTCGGTGATGTGCCGGCCGAGCACCAGCAGATGGATATCGTGCGTGCCCTCGTAGGTCTTCACGCTTTCGAGATTGCACATGTGTCGAAAGCACTGGTGCTCATCGAGGATCCCAACACCACCAAGGATGTCGCGCGCGGTGCGCGCGGCGTCGAGCGCGATCTCGACGTTGTTCATCTTGGCCATGGAAATGTGGTAGTGCCGCGTCGTGCCGGCGTCTTGCAATTGCGCCAGGCGGTGAGCCAGCAGTTGGGCTTTGGTAATATCGGTGAGCATGCGCGCCAACTTCGCCTGCACCAGCTGGAAACCGCCGATGGCGCGGTCGAATTGCACGCGGCGCATCGCGTACTGCCGCGCTTCATCGTAACACGCCATCGCCGCCCCGATTGCGCCCCAGGCGATTCCGTAACGTGCCTGGTTCACACATAAGAGCGGCGATTTTAGTCCGCCGCTTTGCGGCAACAACGCGGTCGCCGGTATGGCGCAGTCGTCGAATTCGAGCGTCGCCGTCAACGCCGCGCGTAGCGAAAGTTTGCCCTCGATCAGCGCCGCCGTGAAACCCGGCGTACCCTTTTCGACTAGGAATCCACGTATCGCGCCGGCATTGTCCGGATCGACGCCGGCTTCGCCCTCAACCTTGGCCCACACCACTGCCACGTCGGCGATGGTGCCGTTGCCAATCCACTTCTTTGCTCCGCTGAGGCGATAACCGTCGCCGGTCTTGCGCGCGCGACAGCGCAGAGCGGCGGGATTCGAACCGAAGTCGGGCTCCGTGAGTGCAAAACAACCGAGCTTCGTGCCCTCCGCCATCGCCGGCAGCCAGTGTTTTTTTTGCTCTTCCGAGCCGAGCAGATTGATCGCCATCATGGCGAGTGAGCCCTGGACGGAGGCAAAGGTGCGCAGTCCACTATCGCCACGTTCGAGCTCCTGCATGATCAAGCCGGCGGCGACACTCCCGAGCCCGGCACAGCCGTAGCCTTTGATGCTCGGCCCGAAGACACCGAGCTGTGCCAGCTCCGGCACGAACTCCGTGGGGAACGTGCCATCGCGATAGTGTTGCGCGACCACCGGCAGAAAGCGCTCCTGCACCCAATGGCGCACGGCATCTCGTGTGCGGCGCTCGTCCGCCGTCAGCAGTTCATCGAGATTGTAGAAGTCAACCGCTTCAAACGTTGGCATCGCTTTATCTCCTCTGATGTCAGCCTAACAGCGGCCGCGTCTCGACTCCAACTCGCCTTTAGGTGTGAACGGCTTCGCGAGCCGTGGTTAGCTCAAAGAGTCCGTCAAGGTTCTTGGCCGTTTCAATACTCATGATGAAGTTCTGCAGTTTTTTGCATTGATCCTTGCCGATGACATCGCCGCCAAGCGCGGTGAACTTCACCGCGATTTCTTCCTCGGTCATTGGATCGCGCGGATCGCCTTTGGGAACATCGACGCGGGTGGAGTGTGACGCGCCGTTATTGGTGGTGATGGTCACGCGACTCGGCTGAAACTTGGGAAAGAGCGCTTCGAACTCTTCGTTGGGCACTACTTTCACTTTGTCCATGATTGGAATGAGCGCCTTATCCAGCACGCGCTCTTCTTTGAATTGCAGCGGCGTCACCATGCCGTCGACCAGTCCCGCAGCCATGCAATAAGGCAGCGAATGATCGGCGGTTTCTTTGGAGTCCGGTCGATACTTGTGCGGATCGCCCAGAATGTCGGCGGCGCGCGCGATCACTTCCACTTTGATTTCCTTCACGTCGTTGGCCTGAATGTTGTGTTTCTTGACCGTCTTCATCATGGCCGTGAGTGGCGAGTGACTGAGTGCCTCGATTGGGAAACTCTTCATGCCGCAGTCAAGGATGCGATAGTGAGACTTGCTTGAGCTGGGAAGATCCTCGACCAGCGCCTCGGCGTCGAAAGTGGCTGGTTGTCCCTTGTATTGCACATGTTTGAACACGGCGAACAAACCTTCTTTGCCATCGATGATGTGTTCGGGACCGGAAAATCCGCCGCGCGCCAGAAGCGCGCTCTCGGCGCCCATGCGCCCCGCCCACGGATCCACCGTGTTCTTCATGTTGGTCAACTTGCCCGCCGTCACCGCGCCCGGACAAAATGTTCGCGACGCGCTGATACCCATGGCCGACACCATTTGCGCCGGCGTGAGATTCAGCACTCGACCGGCCGCGATTGGCGCCGCGAACGCGCTCAGTGTGGCGTGATGCCAACCGTATTCGCGCACGCCCGGCCGGCCCACTTCGCAAAGACGCATTTCAATTTCGTAGGCGATGATGGTGGCGAGAATCAGATCCTGGCCGCCCAGACCTTCGCTTTCACAGAGTGCCAGCAGCGCGGCGATGAGATCGCTGGGATGGCATGGATCGGCCTTCCAATAAATGTCGTTGTAATCCATGGCGCGGATCATGTGGCCATTCAAAAACGACGCATCCACCGGATTGGTTTTGAAACCGGAGACAAATGCCGTGGCGCTGCCTTTCCCGCCGCCCTCGCCCGCCGTGGCGGACATCGCGCGGTAATGCTTCAGTAAAATCTTGGCGTCATCTTGCTGACTGCCGCCCAAAGCGCAGCCGATGGAATCGAACCAGAATAATTTCGCCGCCTGGATGGCTTCGGGAGAAAGATGCTCGTATTTCAGAGCGCAAGCCCATTCGGCGATTACGTATGAGAGAAGACGCTTCGATTCAGTTGGTTGATGTGCCATGACATGTCGATCTTGATTGGGCCGCGCAGATTTTCAAGCCGTAGATAGAAGTGGTCTATCGACACTGTAGCCGCCTCGCTCTGTCGAGGCGCAGGCCCAAGTGCTTCAAGCGGCAGCGATAAATCGGAGCAAGGCCAGCCTTGCTCTAAAATTGACAGTGTGTCAAAAGACAAGGCCATGAACACGCGCGAGCGGGAGCCGCGCGGGTAGGCGGTAATGCAGTCCGCCGCGGCGGACTGGCGCGACCCCGAAGGCCTTCGGGGGAGTGACCAAGAGTTAGGATGCAAACTTCGTTGATCTTACTTATTCCTATCCTTTTGAAGCCCAGCGCCCGAGGATGAAAACATGAAGTCTGGCAACTTCTTTAGCGAGCTGAAGCGGCGCAACGTTTACAAAGTTGCCGTCGCCTATGCGATTGTCGGCTGGCTCCTCGTTCAAATTGCCACGCAGGTTTTTCCATTCCTGGAAATTCCCAACTGGGTTGTAAGACTAGTCATCGCAATTGTCGTAATCGGATTTCCGATCGCTCTCGTCATCGCGTGGGCTTTTGAAGCGACTCCGGAAGGAATCAAGCGAACGGAGATTGCCGATGCGATGCCGGCGGCGGCGACCGGACACAAGAAGCACGCTTGGATCTACATCGTTGTGATCTGTGGCGCGATTTCAGTGGCGTTGTTTTCCCTCGGCCGTTATACCGCCGGAAACAAAACCGTATCGTCTAACGAGTTTTCGAACAAATCGATTGCCGTTCTGCCATTCGAAAATTTGAGCAGTGACAAAGAGAACGCATATTTCGCCGAGGGAATTCAGGATGAAATCCTGACACGACTGGCAAAGATCGGTGCGCTCAAAGTGATCTCGCGAACATCGACTTCACATTTCGCGAGCAGTCCGCAAAACCTTCCCGAAATTGCGCGACAACTCGGTGTCGCGAACATTTTGGAAGGCACTGTGCAAAAGGCGCGTGACGCCGTGCACGTGAATGTGCAATTGATCCGCGCGGCCACGGACGATCATCTTTGGGCGGAAAGCTACGATCGAAACCTGGACGACATCTTTGGAGTTGAAAAAGAAGTGGCGCAAAGCATCGCTTCGGCGCTGAATGCGAAGCTAACCGGTGCGGAAGAGAAAGCTCTCGCGGATAAACCTACGACTAACCTCGCAGCTTATGGCGCTTATCTCCGAGGTAATACGCAGTTTTGGGAGATCAACGAACAATCGCTCCTGGCGGCCGAGAAATCTTATAAAGAGGCGGTTCGCCTTGATTCTCAGTTTGCCATCGCCTGGGCTGCGCTCGCCCGAGTCGACGCTGTTCTCTTTTTGATCGACGACACAACGCCGGCACGACACGCAGCCGCAGAACAAGCCCTGAACGAAGCTGAGCATTTACAGCCGCAGGCTGCGGAAACAAAAGTAGCACGCGGTTACTTTGCCTACCTCGTGCAACATGACTTAAAAGGAACGGTCGATCTCATGGAGCAGGCGCATCGAACTTGGCCAAACAACGCCGAGGTTTTGCAGCTCCTGGCATTTGCGGCGGCTCGTCTTGGCGAGTGGAAGAAGTCCGACGATGCCTTGGATCAGGCCGTCGTTTTGAATCCAAGAGATCTCGCAACGCGGAGATGGGCTTTGAATAACCGCTTTGATGCGCGTGATTTTGTCACGGCACGCCGTATGACCGACGACGCGCTGCAAGTTTGGCCGGATGAACCAAACCTACTGGGCTACAAAGCTCAGACCTACCAGGCTTCAGGCCAGCTCGATGAAGCACAGGCGCTCGTAGATCGGATAAAGCCGCGCTTGAAAGATTATGATGCCGTCTCCACCATTTGGTATCAGGCCAAGCTGCGACGCGATCCGGCGGCAGCCATTAAGATCCTCGAGCCGCTCGCTCGTCCGACCGACTCAGGATTCGATTGGATGTTTAGCGCCGCCCAGCTCGCCGATCTTCAAGCTCTCGCTGGAGATAACGCTTCGTCGCAATCCAACTTCCGCCAGGTCCGCGACCGCGCCAGCGCGCTTGCGCAGGAGCAACCTGACAACGTGCGCTTCCTCAGTCCCCTGGCTCAGGCCTTAAGTCACCTTGGTGAAAAGAAGGCGACTTTTCGTGTTATCGACCGAGCGATGGAATTGCGCGCCGGAGATCTGCGCAACCAACCCAGCTGGGAGGAGGAACGCGCCCGCGTCCTGGCGTTGTTCGGCGAAAAGGATCAGGCGATCGAGATCCTGCAACGCCTGCTGCGGACGCGCTATTCCGGTTGGGCCTTTATGCCGCTCACACCAGCCTTGCTCCGACTCGATCCGGATTTTGATCCGCTGCGCGGCAATCCGCGCTTTGAAAAACTTTGCCAGGAAAAAACGAAGTGAGCGACAAACCTTCCTTCTTTTCCGAGTTGAAGCGGCGTAACGTTTATAAAGTCGCGGTCGCGTACGCAGTCGTCGGCTGGTTAATCGCTCAGATTGCAACGCAGATATTTCCGTTCTTGGAAATCCCGAACTGGGTTGTGCGTTTGGTTATCGTGTTGATTGCGATTGGCTTTCCAATTGCGCTCGTAATCGCATGGGCGTTCGAAGCAACGCCGCAAGGGATCAAACGAACCGAAATTGCTGACGCAATGCCGTCAACGCCGGCAAAAAAGAGACGCGCGTGGATTTATGTTGTGATCGTGGGCGCGGCGTTTTCGATCGGATTGTTTTTTATCGGTCGCTACACGGCGCAGAGAATCCAGACGCCTCGACAGAGCGAGGCGGCTACAGTTTCGCAAAAATCGATCGCGGTGTTGCCGTTCGAAAATCTGAGCGATGACAAAAACGCTGCTTATTTCACCGACGGCATTCAGGACGAAATCCTGACCAAGCTCGCAAGCATCGCCGATTTGAAAGTGATCTCGCGCACGTCGACCGCGAAATACAAGAGCAAGCCCGAAGATCTAAAGACCGTTTCGCAACAGCTCGGCGTCGCGAATGTTCTCGAAGGCTCGGTCCAAAAATCCGGCGACAAGGTTCGCGTCAACGTCCAGCTGATCGATGCGCGCGCAGATTCGCATCTATGGGCCAAGACCTACGACCGCGATCTTGCGGATGTCTTTGCGATCCAAACCGAAGTGGCGCAGGAAATCGCGGATTCACTGCAGGCGAAGCTTTCGCCGGCGGAGGCAAATACCGTCGCCCGCGCGCCGACCGAGAATACCGAAGCGTACGATTTCTTTCTCAAAGGTGAGTTCGAAGAACGCGAAGCTGAGAGCTCCCTTAAACCTGAAGTCTACGACCAGGCTGCTAGTTGGTATCGGCGGGCCATCGCGCAGGATCCGAAATTTGCCCTGGCCATTGCTCGTTTCGTTAACAGTCGAATGCAGCGTCACTGGTTCGTCGAGCCTCTATCCGAGAAAGAGCTGGAAGAATTACGACAAACCGCGCAGGACGCGGTCAAACTGGCACCTACGCTAGCAGAAGCACATGTGTCCCTCGGAATAGTCTATTACTTTGGTCATCGGCAGTATGACGAAGCTCTTGGTGAGTTCCGTCGCGCCATTGAGCTACAGCCTAATAATGCCCGTGCTTTGGAATACAGTGGCTATGTCCATCGTCGGCAAGGCCGATGGCAGGAATGTTTGTCTGAACTAAGCAAGGCTGAAGAACAAGATCCGCGGGAAGCAGGTGTGCCGGGAAACTTCTCCACCAGCCATACCCAACTGCGCATGTGGAAAGAGGCGGAGCGTTATGCCGCACGCTCTCTCGCGCTCAATCCACACACCGTAGACGGGATGCGCGCGTTGCTCATCAGCTACCTGAATGGACGAGGAGATTTCAAAGGCGCACGCCGTCTGCTTGAGACCTTCCCGCCTGATGCCAACCTCTTGGCCGATGCAGCCCATATGACTGTGGAAGGTCCTCTCGGTCTCCGGGCTTACGTATCCGTCCTGGAAGGAAACTATGCAGCCGCGCTCCAACTCTTTGAGAATCAAAGTAATGGTCTGGGAGAAAACGCTCGTCTCTCAGCTAGAGGTACCGTCCATATCCTTGCGGGTGATGCCGCTGGAGCCAGGGGCGAAATGGAAAAAGCACGTCGCTTGGTGGAAGCCAGGCTACAGGAACGGCCATCGGATCTTGATAGCATGATTCAACTAAGCTGGATTTATCTTGGCCTCGATCGCAAGAGCGACGCTCTTAAGTTAGCCCAGAGAGCAGTGGACTTTCTTCCTCCGGAGAAGGATGCGCTAGTCGGCACCTTCACTTTATATAACGTGGCGGCAATCAAGGCACGCACCGGCGATGCTACCGGCGCGATCGATATTCTTCGGCGATTACTTGCCATGCCGGCTGGTCACGAAGTCTCGGTGATTAGCCTGAAAACTAATCCCGTCTGGGCTCCGATTCGAAACGATCCAGGCTTTCAGGAATTGCTGACAGGTAAGGAGCTAGTTGGACCCAGTGAACAGCTGAGATGAAGCCGCGCAATTTCTTCGCCGAGCTGAAGCGGCGCAATGTTTACAAGGTCGCGGTCGCGTATGCGGTCGTAGCGTGGCTATTGATTCAAGCGGCGTCGATCTTGTTTCCCACTTTCGAAGCGCCGCCGTGGGTGATGAAGGTTTTCGTGATCGTCATCCTTCTCGGATTTCCGGCCGCGCTTATTTTATCATGGGCTTTCGAGATTACGCCGGAAGGAATCAAGCTGGAGTCGGAAATAGCGCCTAACCAATCCATCACCCGCCGAACCGGACGAAGGATCGTCGGAATTACGATTGCGCTAGCCGTGATCGCGGCCGGTTTGATGATTTTCCAAATCTTGCGCCCGAAGCCAACTGCTTCTGGCGATGCTGCGATCAGCTCGAGCGCGACACCGATTCCGGGCAAGTCGATCGCGATATTGCCTTTCACAGACCTCTCTCCCAAGCACGACCAGGAGTCTTTTTCCGAAGGGATGGCGGAGGAAATCCTCAACGCGCTCGCGCGGATTAAGAACCTCAAGGTCGTGGGGCGCGCTTCGTCGTTTCACTATAAAGGCAAGGACGTCGCGCTGGAAAAAGTCGGAACCGATCTCGGGGTGGCGCACATTCTGGAAGGCTCCGTGCGCAACCAGGGCGAACAGCTTCGCATCACGACCACCCTCCTGCGCACCTCTGACGGCGTGCAGGAGTGGTCAAACACCTACGATGGCAAACTCGCGGATGTCTTTAATCTGCAGGAATCCTGTGCCCACGATATTGCCACGCAGTTAAACGTCGTCCTCGGTGAGAACGGCCAGCAACGACTGGTCGATAAGACGACCGATAACGCCGAAGCCTATGCGTTGTTTATCGAAGCCCAGTCTATGGTGAACGCCCGGGTCGGCGATAACCTTCCCCGCGCCATCTCCAAGCTGGAGAAGGTTACCACTCTCGATCCAAAGTTTGCGCGCGCCTGGGCCAAGCTCGCCATCGCTCACGCCGTTCTGCCGCAGTACGTCAGCGGAAGTGACTGGCCAACAAACTTGAACTTATCCGAGTCCGCC
The DNA here is from genome assembly GCA_003167365.1 of Spartobacteria bacterium. Lineage (GTDB taxonomy): Bacteria > Verrucomicrobiota > Verrucomicrobiia > Chthoniobacterales > UBA10450 > Palsa-1382. The sequence goes on from PMTM01000004.1 coordinate 49,987, forward strand.
GCCCACCGTGCCATCGCGCTCGATGCGGACGATGCCGAGGCCTACGTCGCGCTCAGCTATGTCGCTTTCTCGCGTCGTCGCTATGTCGAGATGGTGGCACCAGCCGCGCGCGCGGTGGCGTTGGAACCGGAGGATTTCACCGCCAATTATTGGACCGCTAACGAACTCGCGGCCACTGGTCGCTCGACCGAAGCGGAAGCCATGATTGATCAAGTCGTGGTTCGTGATCCTGCTAACGCTCTGGCTCTATATTATAAGTCTATGCTGCGCTTCCTGGCCGGCGACAACGCCGCGGCGACGAGTACGGCCAAGCGTGCCGAAGCCTTGGGTTTGCCCTTGGGCGGCCTGACCCTTGCCTCCATCTCTGCGACGAAGGGCGACTACGATCGCGGCGCCGAGCAAATGGCGCGAGCGCTTGTAGCCATGGGCACGACGTTTACCTCTGCCCAGTTGGAAAACATCTATCGCGGCGCCTATATGGGCGAAGCGCAACGCGCCGCGGCCTTGCAGGTGATCGCGGCGCGACCGGACGATCAATACGTCTCGAGTATGCTGCTTAGGCTGGGTGAACCTGCGCGCTCCTTCGAGGATTTTGAGCACAGTTCGACTGGCCTCTCCGACGCCTACCTTAACTTCCTTTGGTATCCCGATGCCTGGGCGCGCAAGGCCCGACAAAGCCCGGCCTTCCAGGGTTTCGCCAAACGCATAGGGCTGGTCGACTACTGGAAGAAAAACCGCTGGCCGGACCTATGTTCGCCCACGCCTGAAAACGGCCCTGACGCGTTCATCTGCCGATGAACTTCTTCGCCGAGTTGAAGCGCCGCAACGTTTACAAAGTCGCTGTCGCTTACGCAGTTGTCGCGTGGCTCACGATTCAAGCGGCATCGATTTTCCTTCCCGCATTCAATGCGCCGCCATGGGTGATGCAAATCGTCATCCTCATCCTTGTTGTTGGGTTCCCGATTGCGCTGGCGTTTTCCTGGGCGTTCGAGATCACGCCCGAAGGAATTGTGCGCGAATCGGAGGTGCAGACTGACAAATCGATCACCCATCATACTGGGCGCAAGCTTGTCGCCATCACCGCCGTGCTCGCGGTCATCGCCACCGGTCTGTTTGTCTTCCAATTCATTCGCGTAAGATCGACATCTCCATCTGCGGCGACGGTCACAAACAAATCGATCGCCGTGTTGCCCTTCGAAAACCTGAGTGAGGAAAAACAGAACGAATACTTTGCCGATGGTGTGCAGGATGAAATCCTGACTGATCTGGCCAAGATCGCGGACTTGAAGGTGATCAGCCGCACCAGCGTGATGCAATACAGGAGCGGAGTGGTGCGGAATCTGCGCGAGATCGGTCAGCAGCTCGGCGTAGCTCATTTGCTGGAAGGCAGCGTGCAACGCGTCGCCAATCGGGTGCGGGTAAATGCGCAATTGATCGACGCGAAGACTGATGCCCACCTTTGGGCGCAGACTTATGATCGCGATCTGGCCGATGTCTTTGCGATCCAAAGCGAGATTGCCAAAGCCATCGCCGATCAACTGCAAGCCAGGCTGTCGCCTAACGAGAAAGCGGCGATTGAAAAGCCGCCCACCACAAACCTGGCTGCCTTCGACCTTTACAGCCGGGCGAAGACTCTTCTGCTTTCAATCGGTTTCAGCACTATTGATGAAAAAAACTTGCGGGAGGCCATTGAGCTTCTTGACCAGGCTGTTGCGCTCGATCCGGCGTTTTTCGAAGCCTACTGCCAACTAATCATAGCTCACGGGAAGTTTTATTCACTGAACTACGATCATTCTGTGGGACGGCTGGCTTCCGCCGAAGCTGCCCTCCAGGCGGTGACTCGTTTGCGGCCCGATGCCGGCGAAACGCATCTCGCGCGCGCGCAATATTTGTATTACGGGCACCGTGACTACTCCGGCGCCCTCGCTGAACTGGAGCAGGCGCGGCGAAGTTTAACGAACGATCCGCGGGTGTTCGAACTCACCGGCTACATCTTGCGCCGGCGCGGCCAATCGGACGAAGCCGTCCGCAATTTGGAAAGATCAGTCGAGCTGGATCCACGCAATTACTTCATCATGCAACAGCTCGCGCTCAGCTATCAACTTCTCCGCCGCTACCAGGAGGAAGCCGCCATGTATGATCGCGTATTGACCATTGTTCCAAAGGATGTCCCCACCAGAGTTCAGCGGGCCCTGGTCGATTTTTACTGGAAGGCTGATACCAAACCCCTGCACGATGCGATCGACTCAATTCTCGCAGAAGATCCCAGTGCAATCCCCGCCGCCGCCGATACTTGGTTTCTTTGCGCGCTAGCAGAACGCGATCCAACGGCGGCGAAGCGGGCGTTGGCGGCACTGAACCATACTGCTGCTTTTGGCGAAGGCGGCGTCTATTTGAGCGCCAGCTTTGGCGAAGGCTTGCTGGCGCGGGTTACCAAAGACGAAGGGAGCGCGCGCGACGCCTTCAACAAAGCCCGCCTCGAGCAGGACAAAATTTTGCAAGCGCAGCCAGATTCTGGACCTGCTCTTTGCGTGCTTGGTTTGATCGATGCCGCTATGGGAGGCAAAGAGTCTGCCTTGGTGGAAGGACGGCACGCGATCGAACTTCTTCCGGTAGAAAAAGACTCTGTCACTGGTAGCCTTATGATCCAGCTCTTCGCGATCATTGCAGCGTGGACAGGCGAGAAGGATCTGGCCGTGCACCAACTGGAACTTGGAGTCCGCGCTCCAGCCGCAGGAATTGTAGTTACTTACGGTGGATTAAAGTTGTTGCCTTTTTGGGACCCGCTCCGCGGCGATCCACGCTTCGAAAAAATCGTCGCCTCTCTCGCGCCGAAAACGGGTGCGAAACCGTGAAGATCGACAACTTCTTCGCCGAGCTCAAGCGGCGCAATGTTTACAAGGTCGCTGTCGCTTATGCGGTCGTGTCGTGGCTGTTGATTCAGGCGGCGTCGATTTTGTTGCCGACGTTCGAAGCGCCAGCCTGGGTGATGAAGGTGTTGGTTCTCGTCATCATCTTCGGTTTTCCGATGGCGCTGATTTTTTCCTGGGCGTTTGAGATCACGCCGGAAGGAATCAAACTCGAATCCGAAATCGAGCCGAACAAATCGATCGCGCGACGGACCGGACGAAAGATTGTTGCCGTAACGATCGCTCTTGCTGTCGTCGCGGCCGGTCTCTTCGTGTATCAACTCGTGCGCTCGACACCGGCAGGCATGCCTCGACAGAGCGAGGCGGCTACAGAAGTTCCGAACAAATCGATCGCAGTGCTGCCGTTCGACAATCTCAGTCGCGATCCGGACAATGCTTACTTTTGTGAAGGTGTGCAGGATGAAATCCTGACGCGACTGGCCAAGGTCGCCGATTTGAAAGTGATTTCGCGCACATCGACGCAACATTTCAAAAGCACGCCGGACAACTTACCCCAGATCGCGAAGCAGCTCGGCGTCGCTCACATTGTCGAAGGCAGCGTCCAGAAAGCCAGCGATCAGGTGCGGGTGAACGTGCAGTTAATTAATGCTCTGACCGACGCGCATCTTTGGGCGGACACTTACGATCGTAAACTGACCGACATTTTCGCGGTCGAAAGCGAGATTGCGAAAACCATCGCGGAGACGTTGCAAGCGAGGCTCACCGGCTCGGAGAAGAGCTCGATCGCGAAAACACCGACGGTGAATCCGGAAGCTTACGAGCTTTATCTCAAAGGCAGGTTCTTTGCGGAGAAGCGGACCGGCGCGGACTTGCGCAAATCAATCGAGTATTACGATCAAGCGATCGCAAAGGATCCTGGTTACCCGCTCGCTTATGTCGGCCTGGCTGATTCCCATCTGCTTCTTACCGCCTACGGCGCTATTTCTACGAAAGAGGCAGCTTCTCCCGCCAAAGCCGCTCTAAAGAAAGCGCTGGCCCTGGATGATTCGCTGGCGCAGGCCCACGCATCATCGGGATTGCTTGCTAACCTCGAACTCGACCTCAACCGCGCGATTACCGAATTAGAGCGCGCGATTCAGCTAAATCCGAATTATGCGACGGCGCACCATTGGATCGCACTTCCGTTGATGGCGATCGGCCAGTCTGATCGCGCGATTGTGGAAGGAAAACGCGCGATCGAGCTCGATCCGCTCTCGTTAATTTGCAACGCCGATCTCGCTTGGGTCTATTTTAATGCACGCCGCTACGACGAAACGGAGGCGCAGGCTCGCAAGACTTTGGAAATGGACCCGCGTTTTTATGTGGCGCATTACTATCTCGGGGAAGCCCTTCAGTTTAAGGGGAAGCTCACTGACGCGACTGCCGAGTATCAGAAATCCTTCGAATCAAATAACGATCCGTTCTCGCTCGCCATGCTCGGCCAGGCGTATGCTCGCCAGGGAAAAACCGACGAGGCGCGAAAGGTTCTCGCACGCCTGAGGGAACAGGCAAAATCGCAATACGTCTCCCCTTATGCTTTCGCGGTTGTTCTTACTGCGTTAGGCGATAAGGCGCACGCGATCGACGAATTGGAGCATGGCTACGACGACACCGGATTCTATATTTCTCTCATCAAAGTAGATCCGTTGTTCGACGATCTACGCGGTCAGCCGCGTTTCGACGCGCTCGTGCAAAAAATCGTAGCGCCAAAAAAGTAGTAGCCCGAGAAAGCAGACCGCCGCTCGATTCGTTATTGGGAGATCGCTTGAGACATTTCAAGCACAGCCGCTGCGCCATTGGAGAAGCATGGCGGTCGTGGTGCGATTATCCCAGTAACACTCACTCCATTCTTATGATAAGATGGCGATGATGAAATCTGTTCGTGTCTGCACTCTGGCTGCCGCCGTTATCGCGATTCTTTGTTTTGCCGCCGCCCCCTTTGCTCGGGCGCAAAGGGAGAAACCGGTCCCTGGCGAATTGAAAGTGAAACCGGGCAAGGAGACACAATCCACCGCTGAATCCGCCACGCCGGGTAAGAGTGAGGCGAAGGACCGCGATAAGGATAAAGGCAAAGAGGAGGAGGAGAAAGAGCCGTCGCCGAGTGTGACCGAGCACACACTCACCGTTGGCGGGAAGACGATCCATTATCGGGCGACGGCGGGGTACATGGTGATGCGCGATTGGAGCGAGAAGAAAAAGCCGGAAGAAGGCGATGAGGAGAAAGCGCGCGAGCCGGCACCGTCATCCACACCAGCGAAGGAATCCGACAAATCAAAAGAGAAAGGGGGCAAAGACAAAGACGAGCCGAAGCAAAAGGCGAAAGTTTTCTACGTGGCCTACACGCGCACCGATCTCGGCAACGACCCGTCAAAGCGGCCGATCACGTATTCGTTCAACGGCGGGCCCGGTTCGGCGAGCGTGTGGTTGCACCTGGGCGCGCTCGGGCCGCGGCGCACGGAATTGACCGAGCGTGGCGAAGCGCCGCTCTCGCCCTATCATTTGGTGGACAACGAAGCGACGTGGCTCGATACCACCGATCTTGTTTTCATTGATCCTGTTTCCACCGGTTACAGCCGGAGCGCGCCCGGTGAAGACCCGAAGCAATTCCACGGCTTTAAGGAAGACCTGGCCAGCGTCGGCGATTTCATCCGGCTTTACACCTCACGAAATGCGCGCTGGGCCTCGCCGAAGTTTATTATCGGCGAGAGCTATGGAACGACGCGCGCTGCGGGGCTGAGCGATTATTTGCAGGAGCGCTACGGGTTCTACGTCAATGGCATCATCCTTGTCTCCAGCGTGCTAGATTTTTCGGCAATACGCTTCGCGCCCGGGAACGACCGGCCGTATCCGCTGTTTTTACCGACCTACACCGCCGCAGCCTGGTACCACAAAAAACTGCCGCCGGATTTGCAAAACAAACCGCTGACCGACGTGCTGCGCGAAAGCGAAAATTTCGCATCGAACAAATACCTGCTCGCGCTTAATCGCGGCGATCAGATCGACGAAAATCAGCGCAAAGAACTTGCGAGCAATCTGGCGCGATTCACCGGTTTACCGGCAGACACGATCGCGCAATGGAATTTACGGATTCCTGCGCGGCGCTTTTTCTTCGATTTGCTCAAGGATAGAAACCGTTCCATCGGCCGCTACGACGCGCGTTTCAGCGGCATTCGCTATGAGCCGGGCACGGAGGATTACGATTTTGATCCGAGCTACGAAGCCGTCCTGGGCCCTTACAGCGCGATGATGAACGACTACTTGCGGCGCGAACTAAAGTTCGAAAGCGATTTGCCCTACGAAATGATCGCGGACGTGCGGCCGTGGAACTACGCCAACGTCGCGTCGAACCAATACCTCGATGTAGCCGAAGACTTGCGCAAGGCGATGAGTCGCAATCCTTATTTGAAGCTGTGGGTTTGCTGCGGTTACTACGACCTGGCCACACCCTATTACGCCGCCGAGAACGTTCTGCACGGAATGCAACTTGATCCGACCATCCGCGATAACCTGCGGATGACCTTCTACGAAGCTGGGCACATGGTCTACATCAATCACCCGTCGCTGCTGCAATTCCGTAAAGACGCTGACGCGTTTATGCAGGATGCGCTCAAACCGCGCGTCGTGCCGGCGGCAGAGCCGTAGTTACAAGACAGCGAAGTGAAAATCGGGAAGCCGCCGCCACCAGCTGACAGCTGTCCTCTGCCTTCCGCCCTCTGATTTCCTGCTCTTCGCTTCCTACCTACGCCTTGTCGTAAACGATCTTCTCTTTGAACTTCTTCCCGTCCGCGCCGGTGCCACTTATATTAAGCGTGCGCGATTTGCCATCCTTGGCGACGGCGCTTCGGCCACTCCACGACATTTTCCCGCCCTTCATCGCGGTAATGTCATAGGTGTGATCGTCCACCATTTTGTAAGCCATCGCGTCCCAGGCCAGGTTGCCCTTAACCTTATAAGTCTTGCCGTCAGTCATGCCCATCCAGACGCCGTGCGTTGGTTTCCCATCCTTGTCGACGCCGTCCACCGTCACCTGGATCTTATCTTTCTTCTCGGCATAAACGACGGTGTTCGTCTTGCCCATTCCTGGCGCCACCTTCGACTTCGCCTCATTGGCCTTCCATGTTCCAACGTGCGCGTTAGCCGCTGCCATCTTGGTCGGAGCCGTTGCCTTGGCGGTTTTTGCAGCCGCTGGACTTGCCGCCGGCTCGGTCGTTTTCGCTGCACCAAAACAAAATGCGGCCCCCACAAACGACAGGGCCACTGCTACTACTGCAATTCGAGTTTTCATCATGCGGCGATTCCGGCAGAACTGCTGTTGGACGTCAATACCAATCAACTTGACCGCGGATTACGCGGATAACACGGATTGATAAGCAATCGAGCATCTAGAATCTAGAATTTGGTATCGAGTCTTAGATTCCACGACGGCGGGAACGTACTGATGGGATTCTTACCGGTAATCCGTTAGATCCGCGTAATCCGCGGTTGAAAACAACATTGACGGCAGATTCGATTCGCGGCTCGATGAGGCACCATGACTCTCGAACAGCTTAATATCGTATTTCAAATCGTTGGAACACTGGGCGTCATTGCATCGCTGATCTTTGTCGGTTTGCAGGTCCGGCAAAACACGAAAGCGACCCGCGTGCAGGTGCAGGAAAACATGACCAGCGGATATATCTCAGTTGCGCAAATACTGATTGATAATGCCGAGGTCTTCACCCGGGGAATTGCGGCCACGCGCGAATCGTTCGCGTCGTTCTCCGATGCCGAGAAGATGATCTACTTCAGTCTCATCTTCTCCATTTTTAAGCATTTTGAGAACATTTATTCGCAACGCGAGCGCGGCTTCATCGATCAGGAATCATGGGCGGCGTGGAGCGAACACATGCTGATGTACTTTAATCAGCCGGGCGTGAAGATGTGGTGGGAGTGGCGTAGAGGTAATTTTAACCCGCGATTCAGAAGCTTTGTCGAATCTTCGCCCGTGCCAAAGGTCGCCACGTTTGTCGAGCTCATGCGCGGATAGGGCTGTGAATTAGGCGGAAAAATTCCGTATAATCTCGTTAGGTCTACGCACGTTAAAACCTATGTCGTTCGAACAAATATCCTATCTCGCGCAAATTGTTGCTTCGGTTGGCGTGATTGTGTCTTTGATCTTTGTCGGTCTCCAGATCAGGCAGAATACCGGCGCACTCCAGCGCAACGAGCATAATTCCACGATGGCGCAATGGACGGTGATCCGCATGGCCATCGCCAAAAACCGCGACATTGCCGAATTGATGACCGCCGGCTTGCACGGAGAGTGTGCCCTCGATGCCGCCGATCAGCTGAGGCTCGAGCAAATGCTGGCTGAAAATCTCTGGGCGTCCTTCCACATTTGGGAGAGAACGCAGCGCGGTATTTTTCCGAAAGGGACTTTCGAATTGGCGGTCGGACCTCACTTGAGCGGCCTGCTCAAAACAGTGCGCGGCGAAGCCTGGTGGCGCGACGCCAAACATGCAGGCTTCATTCCCGGGTTCGTCGCTGACGTCGACGCGGTGCTCGCCAAGGACAACGGAGCGTCCGTCGTGGCGTAGTCCAACTTGTTCTCATTTAGACGCCAAAGTCGCGGCGCGTGATTCGACATGACATATAGGGACAGGGACCCAGCCAGTCTTGGACAAAGCAGTGGAGCTACGGACTGGCGTACTCGGCGATGGCTTTGGCCACGTCGAGGGTGGAATCTTTGCCACCCATATCGTAGGTGCGCACTTTGCCTTCGGCGATGACGCGGGCGACGGCGGTTTCAAGACGCGTGGCCATTTCGGTTTCCTTGAGCCAGTCGAGCATCAACTTGGCGGTCAAAAGCATGGCGATTGGATTGACCTTGTATTGGCCGGCGTATTTCGGCGCGGATCCGTGAGTTGGTTCGAAGACAGCATATTTGTCGCCGAGATTGGCACTGGGCGCGAAGCCGAGCCCGCCGACCAGGCCGGCACATAAATCGCTGACGATGTCGCCGAACATATTTTCCGCCACCAGCACTGAATAATCCTGCGGGTTCTTAAACATCCACATGCAAATGGCATCGATGTTCGCGTCGTCCGCGCGGATGTCTGGATAATTTTTGGCCACGTCCTTGAAGCAACGCATCATCAAGCCGCCGGTTTCGCGCAGCACATTTGGTTTCTCGATCAGCGTGACGCGTTTGCGTCCGGTTTTCTTGACGAACTCAAAGGCTTGCTGGCAAATATTGGTGCAACCTTGCTTGCTCATGATGCGGGTGGAGAGCGCGACATTCTCGAGGCCCTTGTCTTTCCACGGCTTCATCTTCGGATTGGCGCAGAGCGCGGTGTAAACCGGCTCGGGCAGCGGGAAGAACTCGACGCCGCCATACATACCTTCGGTATTTTCACGGAACACGACTTGATCGATCGCGATGTCTTCGCCGCTGGGATTGGCGATCTTGGTGCCGCGATAATTCAGCGGATTGCCGGGATAACTTTTGCACGGCCGCATGTTGGTGTGGAGGTTGAACATCTGGCGCAGTTTGACGATGGGCGAGAAGTAAACCAGCCCCTTGTCCTTCAGTTCCGGCGCCAATTCTTCCTTGGCTTCACTTTGCGGCTTGCTCGTGATCGCGCCGAAAAGTCCGCACGTTGTTTCCTTAAGAGCTTTCACCGTGCGATCGGGAAGTGCGTTGCCTTCCTTGCACCAAAAATCCCAGCCGATGTCGCAAGGGACATACTCGGCGTCGAGTTTCATGCGATCCAACACGATGCGCGCGGCTTCCATCACATCATTGCCGACTCCGTCACCAGGCATCCACGCGATTTTGTATTTAGCCATGGTCGCGACTTTATCGAGGGGCGTTACGGCCTGCAAGTTGGCCATGAATCTTTTGTGGAGAACCGCGGATTACGCGGATAACACGGATTGATCCGAAGCGACGCGCTATTGCGCTTTCGCTCGCAACCGACTGGCGACGAGATTTTCCGCACCACCAGATACAATCAGTTCCTGGGCCGCCGGACTGAGCGGAGGGAAGGGGAATGATTTGCCATCCATGGTCAGCGTGGATTTGCCGTAATCAATCGTGATCTCCGGCGCTACTGTGGTGGGCGCGTCCCGCAGGCGCGGGATGGCGCGCAAATACGTCACCAACTCGGGACATTCGAACACCACGAAGCCGTTGTTGAACGCGTTGCGTTTGTAGGTTTCGGAAAAGCTGCTGGCGATGACGCACGGAATGCCTTTGAACTTCAGCGCCGTCGCCGCCTGCTCGCGGCTCGAGCCGGTTCCAAAATTTAGTCCGCCAACGACGACGTCGCCTTTTTGATAAAGCGTGTTGAAATTCGGATCGTAATTTTCGAATGTGACCGCCGCCATTTCTTCCGGCGTGATGTCGTCGCGATAAGTGTGCTTGCCGGCGAAAATGCCGTCAGTGTTCAAATTGTCTTTGTCGATGAAGAGAACGCGGCCGCGCACGCTTGGTGGAAAACCGGCGATGATTTCGACCGAAACATCTGCCTGCGGTTTGCTTTTTGCGCGGCGAACGGTGATGCCGGCGACGCGATCGCTGAATGTTTGTGGCGCGCAAATAAATCCAGCAAGTGCGCTCGCCGCCACGACGGCGGGCGAACCCAAATATACCTGCGCGTCGGGATCGCCCATGCGCCCTTTAAAATTACGATTGGTGGCGCTGATCGCGATTTCCCCTTTGCCGACCAGACCGCGACCCAAGCCGATGCATGTTCCGCAACCCGGCGGCAGCGCGATGGCGCCCGCATCGACCAGAGTTTTCCAATCGCCAGCGGACTCGGACTTGGCTTGCACTTCGGCGCTGGCCGCGGCCAAATAAAATTCGACGCCCGCGGCCACGCGTCCACCGCGAGTGCGTACCACTTCCGCCGCGTCGTGTAAATCTTCCAGGCGCGCATTCACACACGACATCAAATAAGCCTTCTGAATTGGGACATGTTTTCGCTCCATTTCCGCAAGCGACACCATGGTCTTCACTTCGTTAGGCCCGGACACATGTGGAACCACGGTCGCCAGATCAAGTTCAAGTTCGATGGCGTAGTCCGCGTCCGCGTCCGCGCTCAACTCGCTTCGATTCTTCCACCACGCATCGATGTCGGCATTGGTGTAGCCGGAGCGACTCGTCGCGCTGCGCGTTCCCGGACGAGCCGGGTTGGTGAACGCGCCGACGCGCGAGCGCAAGTAATTCACCGTCACTTCATCGAATGGAAACACGCCCGCCAACGCGCCCCATTCGGTAGTCATATTGGCGATGGTCATGCGCGCGCCCATGGAAAGATGCGCCACGCCATCGCCCAAAAATTCAACTGCGTGATTGAGCACCTCGTCTTTGTTGAAGAGCCCGCACAACGCGATGATGACGTCCTTGCCAGTCACGCCCGCGGAAAGTTTTCCCTTCAACACCACCTTGGCCACTTTCGGAACCTGCCACCACGTAACTCCGGTGGCCCAAATGCTCGCGGCATCGGTTCGCACCACCGGTGTGCCGAGCGCCGCCATCGCGCCGTACAAATTCGAATGCGAATCACTCGCCACGACCAAGGCACCTGGAACGACATAACCTTGTTCCACCATCACTTGATGCGAGATACCGGTGCCCGCTGGATAGAAATCGATGCCGTGCTCTTTCGCGAACGCTTGGATCTTGGCGTACTTCTCCAGATTCTTCGGCGTGACGTTTTGAATGTCGTGATCGATCGCGAAGACCGGTTGCGCCGGATCCGAGATCACGGTGGCGCCGATCTGCTTAAACTTTGGAATCACCGCGCCGGTGTTGTCGTGCGTCATGACATGGCGCGGACGAATCGAAATGAAATCCCCGGCGCGCACCACGGTTCCCGCGGCGAGTCCATCAGCGTGTCGCGCGGCAATTTTCTCAACAAGCGTGAGGCCCATATGGTTCTCCAGTAGATTTACCCGCGAATCACGCGAATTACGCTAAAAGGAACATTAAGAGATAATAGATAAACGAGAAAATTCGCGTCAATTCGCGTGATTCGCGGGAAGAATCATTTCTTCGTCGCACGCTTGCCAAGAAGCTTGGCGATATCGAAATCCACGAAGTCGGCGTGATGGAAAATGATCGACTCGATCGAACGCTCCATCTTGTCGCCCTCATGACTGTGCGTGGCGATGATGTGCATGACTTCGCCGGGAATGCCGTGTTTGTAGGCCAGTGCGACGCCGGTGAATGGATGCCGCACTTGCTGCCCGAATGTGCCCTGAATCACTTTGCCCGACGCGTCCTTATCAAACTCGAGCGGCTTGCCCACATCGGCCAGCAGCGCGCCGGCGATGAGAATATCTCGCTGAACGGGAATGCCGCAGCGGAACGAACTCTCCAGCACATCCGCAATGGCGATGCATTGCCGCGCGCACGAATTGAGATGCTCGACGAAGGTCATGTCGATGTCGCCGGCCAGCAGCGTGAACTTGACCGCGCGAAGTTCGTCGAAGGTCCAGCCCTTGCCGCCGCAGCCCGTGGTGATGGCTTCGTTCCACACGGCGGCTACCTTTTCGCGCAGCGACTGGTCCTTGATCTTCATCAAGCTCGGAAATAATTCCGCGATTTCGTTAACGCCGTAGTTGCTGCGCTGGGTTGTTGTCATGGTTTTTGGTTCGATCGGTACTTTGGAGGTTTCGCAGAGGTTCTTTCTACTATTTTTCTAGCTTCCAAATCGAGTTTAACTGTTTCTGCGTACCAACTGATGTTTCCGGAAAACTTGCCTTTCAATGTCTTGTTGAGCTTGGTGAACAGTTCGGTGTGAGTGAGTTCTTTCTGTTTCAACGCGGATAGGATCGCCCTCTTGAGCGTTTCGTATTTTTGTTTGTCGATATTTTTCCCACTTTTACCTAGCGGATGTTTGGTAAGTATTTTTTCGTCTGCCATCCTTGTCCTCCTGCTTAAAGATTAGTCTTTCGATACGCTTCGCGGACCAGGTCCGTCATAGCCGTGATTGACTGGATCGATTCGCCGCATCGGTTTCTCGCGAGTTTGCTCTTCGATGACATGCGCCACCAGGCCGGGCGTTCGCGCAATCATAAAAATGCCGTTGAAAGCCGCGGGGTTCATTCCTAAATCAGCGAGAATGGCCCCGATGGCGCCGTCCACATTGATCGGCAACGCTTTCTTGGCGTCGGCGAAAGATTTTTCAACGGCGCGCGCCGCTTTCATGTGCGGCCCGTCGACGCCGGCTTCGCGCGCCAGCTCGAACAACCGCGCTGTGCGCGGATCCTTGGTGTGATACCGATGACCAAATCCCGGCATGCGATCGCCCGCTTCCTTCATCGCTGCGAGCGTGCGCGTGGCGGCTTCATCTATCGAAATGGATTCACTCGTGGCGCGATCCGAAATCTTTTTCAGTTGCCGGGCGCAATCTTCAATGGCGCCGCCATGATGACGATTGATCGACATGATGCCGGCAGCGACCGACGCGCTCAACGAGGCGCCGGTGGATGCGACGGTTCGCGCGGCCAACACGCTTGGAGGCGTGGCGCCATGATCGATAGACGCCACCAACACCGCGTCCATCAAGCGTGCGATTGGCGGCGACGGCAATTCGCCGGTCAAAATTAAATGCACCGCGGCGCCAAAGGACGCGCGCCCCATGAGATCGGCAATGTCGTATCCGCGCACCGCGACTCGATTGGGCTCGATGCGCGTTACGGCGGTATTCCACACAGCGTTTTTATCGGTTTCACTCATAAGACTTCGTCCTTTCATTCGCTTCAGAATTTCAACCACCGCGCTCGGCAGTTCGCCAAACGCATCGACCACAGTGGCGCCGGCCTCACGCAACGCCTTCACTTTGCCGGCGTGCGTGCCTCGACCACCTTCAATAATCGCGCCCGCGTGACTGAAGCGCGTGCCTTCGCGCGCCGCCTTGCCACCGATGTATGCGATCACCGGCTTGGTCACTTTTCGATCGCGAATCAGTTGCGCCAACTCCTCTTCTTGTGATGAACCAATTTCACCAAAGATCACGATGGCTTCGGTGAGCGGATCAGCTTCAAACATCAGCGCCGCGTCGGGAATACGAATTCCAAGAACAGCGTCGCCGCCAATGTGCGCGATGGTTGAAATGCGCACCCCAGCCTGTCCCAGGTAGTAGCCCGTGCTCGAAGCCATGCCGCCAGAACGACTGATCACTCCAACACCGGTTGGGATGCCGGGCTTGAACCATTGTCTCGCGCTTTCAGCACGACCACCGATCATGCCGACCACGCCTTTGCCTGGACTCAAAACTCCAAGAGTGTTTGGTCCAAGAAACATCGCACCATTCGCTTTGGCCGCCGCCGCAATCTCCATCGCGTCCCACACTGGTACGCGATCGGGCACTAGCACCGTGAGTTTGATGCCCGCATCAATTGCCGAAATGGCCGCGTCCTTCACACCGGCCGCTGGAACAAAAAGCACGGAGATGTCGATCTTGCCTATCGCTTTCACCGCATCCTGCGGCGTATTGAACACGGGCACGCCAAGAACGGTCTGCCCACCTTTGCCCGGCGTCACACCCGCGACAACATTGGTTCCGTACTCGCGCATTAGGCGCGTGCGCGCCTGACCTTCGCGGCCAGTAATGCCTTGCACCAGAACACGCTTGGTCTCGTCGATCAAAATCGCCATTTAGCGCGCCTCTCCAATCAATTCGTCCAAGCCAGGAATATCAAGCTCAATATGGAAGCCTTCGACTCCGGCGAGTCGACACTCGACATCGCACGCGAGCAACTCGGAATCTTTGTTGGCGAACTCCTCCCAGCTTAGCGAGGCCACCGGCGCGCCGGCGCGATCCACGATCAATCCGCCTGAGTGCGTTTCGACGGCGGCGCGAATTCGCGACCACTCCGAGGTGTCGATCCACACGCGACCACTTTTCACGGGAAGCATGGTGGCCGATTTATCTTTAACGAACTTCGGCATGCGCGGAGCGCGCGGTTTCCATTTGGTGCCGCTCGCGCTCACGACAAGTTCCGCGAATCGTTCGGCGATCATGGCCGGCGCGTCGGTCTTGCGATAGCCCTCGACCGGCGCGCGCAGCAGTCCGGACATGCGCCGTAAAATATCCACGGCGCGATCTTCGGTGTTGCCGCCCAAACGAATCACCGCCGGAATATCTAGATCGAGTTCCCAAAATGCTTTCGCCAGTCCATAGGCGGACCAATATTGTTCCTGGCTCGCGACGCCGGAGCCCGAACCGAAATATCCCACCAGGTCAGGCTGAGCCAAAATAATTCGGCTGGCGCGATAAACCTTGGACGCGGATGGATTGCCGCTGGTGTCGGTAAAATTGGCGATGGTGAATCCCGCGTTCACGATGGCGTCCATGGACATCATGGACCCGCCGCCGCCGGCGCCGTGAAAACCAACCAGACCTTTGGAATCTTTGGCGGCCGCCGTGGCCAACTGCGCGAAATAAAATGTGCCGCGATGATCGTTTTGTTCGGCGGCGTAAGCCACGCGTTCAAGAGCCGTGGGCGGATGATCGAACTCGCGCGCAATTTCAATCCCCAGTTCAGGGTGTCGCGCCACGGCGTAATCATCAATCGTGATGCGGCAATCGGCGGCGACGAACTGACCATCTTTGGTCAGCACCAGCGGATTGATTTCAAGCGACCGGGCTTCAACGCTGCGCGCGGCGGCAAATAATTTTTGAATCGACTCGGCGAGTTGCGCCGCCTGCGCCGGCGAAAGTCCGCACGAAGCGGCGGCTTCGCCAACGGCCGAATCCAGTGGTCCGTGCTTCACGTCGCAGGGGATGCGCCGGGTTGAGGCGGCGCGCTCTTCGATTCCACTGCCGCCGCCGCCGGCGAAAATAATCACCGGGGCGCGGGCGGCGTCATCAATGGCGAACGAAAGAAAAAACTCGCGCTCGATGTCGATCTTCTCTTCCATTAAAACGGCTTCGACTGGAAACTGTCCAACTTTCATCGCCAGCATGCGCGCCGCGTGCGCGCGAATATCATCTGGTTTTTTGGCGAAGGCCACTCCGCCAATGCTGGCGCGCTCGGTGGTCCAAGCCTGAATCTTGATGACCACTTCGCCGCCCTTCTTGTCGGCGGCGAATTCCTTTGCGGCTGCCACGGCTTGATCAGCGGTTGAGGCGACGCGGCCACGCGGAATCTTGAATCCGTTGGCAGCGAGAATGGCTTTGCCTTGATATTCGTGCAGTCGTGCCATGGCTGGGTGCTATTTCCATGATCCTAACCAACTTTCAAAGCTGTTTGCGGATCAGAACCTTGAAAAGGTATGATGAATTCAATGCGTTTCATTCAGAAACTCTGGATGGTGGTGCTGGCCGTTTGAGCTTTTGCGAGGTCATCGCTCCGCCCGGTCGCGACCCCGTGTTCGGGATGACAGGGCGAGATGATTAGCTAAAGTAATCAACGTATGAACGAAGTTTATATTCTCGGCGGTGACCGAACCGATTTTAAGCGCAACCTGAAGAAGGAAGGCAAGACGATCCGGGACCTCATCACTGAGTCGGGAAAGAAAGCGATCGCCGACGCGAAGATCGATCCGGGCGAAATCAACGCCGGCACGGTCGGTAATTTCAACG
The DNA here is from genome assembly GCA_003167365.1 of Spartobacteria bacterium. GTDB lineage: Bacteria > Verrucomicrobiota > Verrucomicrobiia > Chthoniobacterales > UBA10450 > Palsa-1382. The sequence goes on from PMTM01000004.1 coordinate 66,473, forward strand.
CCGGACAATTTACCAAGCAGCTGCATCTCGGCGCGTTTCTGCCGGAGATCGACCCGAAGCTGCATGGCATTCCCACCATGCACACCGAGGCCGCATGCGCTTCCGGTGCGCTCTCCGTTTTGCTCGCCTCGCAGTGGATCATGGGCGGTTTTTACGATGTCGTCCTCGTCGTTGGTGTGGAACAGCAGAAAACGATGTCGTCCCTTGACGGCTCCGATGTTCTTGGCGCCGCGGCGGATTATCACATTGAGAGACCGGAATACGGTGACTTCATGTTCCCGAAATTGTTCGGCAAAATTGCGCAGATTTACATCGATAAATATGGCGTCTCCGAGAATGCACTGGCGCAGGTCGCGTATAAGAATTACGCGCATGCCAAGCTCAATCCATTGGCGCAAATGCGCGACGCGGATCTGACTTACGATTCCGCGTCACAAGTGTCCGACAAGAATCCGAGCGTGGCGCCCCCGCTCAAAGTTTCCGATTGCTCACAGATCACGGACGGGGCCGCCTCGCTCGTTCTGTGCTCCGAAAAGTATTTGAAAAAGATCGGGCGCGACAAATCCAAATCCGCGCGCCTGCTCGGCTTTGGTCACACGACGGATTACCTCGCGCTCGCGAAGAAGGACGCGCCGACATTCTCGACTGCGCGCAAAGCCGCGACGAACGCGTTCTCGATGGCAAACCTGAAGCCGCGCGACATGCAAGGCGCAGAAGTGCACGATTGCTTCTCGATCACCGAGATTCTCGCCTACGAGATTCTCGGATTGGCCGAGCCGGGCAAGGGCGCCGAGCTGGCCATGAGCGGTGCGACGGCGTTGCCACAAGTCCGCGGCGAACATGTGAGCGGGAAAATCGATTTCGAGATTCCGGTCAACACCGGCGGTGGTTTGATCGGCGATGGCCACCCGGTCGGCGCGACCGGCGTGCGCCAGGTGTTCGACGCCTATCAGCAGATCACGAATCAAGCCGGCGCGCGACAGATTGAGAACGTGAAAAACTTTGTCACCTTCAACATGGGCGGAAGCTTAACGACTTCCGTGGCCATGGTTTGGGGCCGCGAATAATTGCATAGGGACGATCGACCCAATCGCGACGAGCCGGAGACAAAGTTCGACTCAAGCACAATATTGTGGTCGGAGACGACACTGGCCCGTCGACGGCAAGCTTTACCGCGCCGGAGAAATTTGGTCTGTCTTAAGTTGTGCAGCGAAACAAGCGAAAGCGGACAAAGCAAAATATCGTGATAGTGGTGTGTAATGCGTTTCAATTCTCTGCTGGTGGTGGCGTGTGCCTTTGCGTTGCAGAACGCGACGGCCGCGGATGAAGGTCCGTACAAATTTTTGAGCGAGATACCAATCGGCGGTGAAGGCGGCTGGGATATTCTCACGATCGATTCGCTGACGCATCGGCTTTACCTTTCGCATGCGACAAAAGTTGTTGTTGTCGATCTTGCGAAAAACGCGGTTGTCGGCGAGGTGACCGACACACCAGGTGTGCACGGCTTCGCCGTCGCGCCGGAGCTGCAGCGCGGTTTTTCTTCGAACGGCAAAGAAGCGAAAGTTAGCGTCGTTGATCTAAAGACGCTGAGCACAATCTCGAAAGTGGACACCGGCGAAGGTCCGGACGCGCTGGTTTACGAGCCCCGTCGCGGCGAGGTTTATGTGTTCAATCACAAGGGGAATTCAGCGACTGTGATCGACGCAAAGTCAGCAAACGTTGTTAGCACAATTGCGCTCGGTGGCAGTCCGGAGTTCGCTGCGGCCGACAGTACCGCGGGACGCGTTTACTGCAATCTCGAGGATAAGAATGAGGTCGTCGTCATCGATACGGCAAAGCACGAGGTGGCCGCGCGTTGGCCGGTCGCGCCTGGTGAAGAGCCGAGCGGCATCGCTTTCGACGCCGCGCATCATCGCTTGTTTGCCGGTTGTCACAACAAGATGCTGGCGATACTCGACACCGAAACCGGTAAGGTTGTGGCGACTGTTCCGATCGGCTCTGGCGTCGATGGCTGTGCGTTCGACGATGTGAAGCAGCTCGCGTTCGCGTCTTGTGGCGACGGCACGACCACGATCGCGAAAGAGGAAACACCGCAGAAGTTCACGGTCGTTCAGACGCTCAAAACGGAACCTCGTGCGCGAACGATGGCGCTCGATCCGCAAACGCATCGGATCTATTTGCCCTCTGCGCAATTTCAGCCGCCTCCGCCTGCGTCGCCCGGTGCTTCTCCCGCGCGACCGACGATTGTGCCGAACACTTTAAAGCTGCTGGTCTACGGCCTGGCCGAATCAGCGAAGCCTTAGCCGGGCATGTTCTGGTAACCGTAAACATCTCGGCCTTCGGCAAAAGTTTAGCGAGTCGGCCGCGCGCATCGCATCGCTCAGCCACGACGTCCGCTCTGCGCCCGGGCAGCGGATTTCGTTAATCGGCTACTTCGGCATGCAGCTGGAATTTTGAATCACCAGCCGTGAAACCCACTACGCCTTCAAGAGGTTTCCTCATGCGCCCGAGGATGGCTGCCAGCTTTCCGCGATGTGAAGAGAATGGCGACGATGATGAAGGCGGCGATGATGAGCGACGAGGTGATGCGGCCTAGATACAGGCCGCCATGCGCAACGGGTTTGGTGAGCAGATCTCCCAGCGTGGCGCCGAGCGGCCGGGTGAGAATAAAGGCCGACCAGAAGAGTGCCGTGTGGGAAATATCGGTCCACAAATAGACAGCGGCGATGAGAACCAAGGCACCGGCAAACACCAACGCACCGCCTTCGTAACCGAGCCGGGTGGTGTCAGCGAGGCAGTCACCGAGCGCCGTGCCAAGCGTGTTGGAAAAGAGAATCGTAACCCAATAGAAGCTCTCCACTTTGCGGTCGGTGATGCGATTCACGGAGACCGAACCCAGGGTGAAACGCCACAGGGCGAGAACGCCAAGCACAATCGCGAACAGCAGCAGGGATGATTTAAGGTAACCCAGCCCAGCGGTACGAGTGAGATAATCGGACATCGTGGTGCCGACGGTGGTGGTGGCGACGATGACGGCCCAATAGAGAAAGCGGTGGTAGGATTTCGCGCTGACCTGGGCCGCTGCGGTCACGAGGAAAATCCCAAAGAAAATCGCGGTGCTGATCGCATAGCCTAAATTCAATGTCATGGACAAGGCATCTCCGCCGGTTTCACCGAGCGTCGTCGCGCAGATTTTAATGACCCAAAAGGCGAGGGTGACCTCCGGGACTTTGCTTAGGAGGCCGGCGTTACCGGAGCGAGCGCGATTATCCATGTCTTTTTATTATCATTGCGAACGGAAGAGAATGCGCATGCAGCAGCGAGGGACGACAATCAGGTCATCTCAAAGACAAATCCAGTTTCAGCTGCGTCGATCGACAAATAATCCCACCCGCCTTCGCCGTCGACCGAGTGCTTGTCAGGATTTTTAATCGCTTTGCGCGCGCGAAGCTGGCGCACTCGCGCCGGGGCGAAAAGGAAAAACGATCTCATCATTTACTCGTTACCGATCGCTCGTTCCAGAACAGTAAACGCCTCTTCGAGATCTTTCCCGAAAGTGACGACTCCTCCTTTATGTCCGGCCATGACAAAAATCTTCCCGCTTTTCACGTCCGTGGTTTTGAAAAGGCGCCGCACCTCGTACGCCATTTCGGGCGTGCCGTACTCAACCTCCTTCGATGTGGTCGGGGCATGGCCCAGGAGCGCCGCCCACAACTTTAGGTTATGGCCATGAATGACCGCGTCGGCCTTTGCTTCCGATTCATAAACCGCCGCATGCGTCAGCGATTCGGATGAGGCAATAGCAGAACCTTCACATCGGAGCCAGTTCCTCGCGAAATCGTGCGCCACTACTCTGGCGCAGTCAGCGGGTGTCAGCTCGAAAATTCCGCCAGTCGCCGAAGCGGTAATGTAAAAGCCGTTGGTTGCGCCGTCCCTGATGCTCAGGTTTCCGAACCCGATCCCATCTGCGTCCATCCCGATCACTCCCAATCGGCGAAGTTTTTGGCGGCATGCGTTCAACTCGGCGAAGCCGTCAAATGGAACAGCCGGAACAACCTCGTGTTCGCACGTGAATTTGATGTATTCGCTCACGGCGAATGCTCGGGGAAAAGCTCAAGGATACTTTTTTCGTCCGCATTGCAGACGCCCCGCTCGGTAATTAATCCAGTCACCAGCCGTCTCGGTGTAACGTCGAACCCGTAGTTTGCCGCGGGGCTGTCTTCCGGTGCGACATGCACTTCGACGTGCCGGCCGTCGAGCCACCCATCGGCGTGCTTGACCTCGTCCGCGCCGCGCTCCTCGATCGGAATCTCCAAACCGTCGCGGATTTTCCAATCGAAGGAAGACGAAGGTAAGGCCACGTAGAAAGGAATCTGATTGTCTTTCGCCGCCAGCGCTTTCAAATAAGTCCCAATCTTGTTCGCAACATCCCCCGTGTAAGTGGTTCGATCGGTTCCGACAATCACCAGGTCCACCTCGCCGCGCTGCATCAAATGTCCGCCGGTGTTGTCCGCGATCAACGTATGAGGCACACCATGCTGACCGAGTTCCCAGGCGGTGAGTTTCGAACCCTGATTCCGCGGCCTGGTTTCATCGATCCAGACATGAACAGCCAAACCGTTGTCATGTGCGGCGTAAATCGGCGCCAGGGCGGAACCGTAATCGACAAACGCGAGCCATCCCGCGTTGCAATGAGTGAGCACATTGACCGGCTTCCCGGCTTTCTTTCGTGCAATTTGCGAAATCAGATGCAGGCCGTGCTCTCCGATCCTCCGACAGTGTTCCGCGTCTTCCTCGGCAATCTGCTTCGCTGTATTCAAAGCGATGGCAATCTTTTCTCGCGCGGTTTTCCCCTCGGCGATGCTCGTTAATTGCCGCTCGATCGCCCAGGCAAGATTCACCGCTGTCGGTCTGGTCGCAGCGAGTTGCTTTGCGGCAACGTCCAAATGTTGATCCAACGAATCCTTCTCCCTAGCGCCGAGGGCGGCGAGATACATCCCGAATCCCGCGCTCGCCCCGATCAAACCGGCTCCTCGCACATGCATCTCCCGGATCGCAATCGCCATTTGCTCCACTGTCGTGACTTCTTCGATCACGAAGCGGTGCGGCAAGAATCGCTGATCGATCAATTGCACAACATCGTCGTCATCGGCTTTGAGCCAGATCGTTCGGAAATGTTGGCCACCGACCTTCATGTCTTTGTGACATGTGCGATTTGACGGTGAATACGTCAACTCATGATGATCGATTATGGCAGCCAATCGATGAAGTTCACTCGATCCTGTTATATGAAGCCTCCATTTACACTTGGCGTCGTCGGTCACTTCGGGTTAGCGGTGCGCGATCCGGAGAAAAGCGCGAAATGGTTCGAGCGCGCGCTCGGTTTGCGTAAGCAGTTTGAGTTCGAAAACGGCGTCGCGGTCGGCAACGACAACGTGACGATTGCGCTATTCAAAGGCAAGCCGTGGCCGAAAACGATCGAGCATATGTCATTTCATCTGCCGAACATGGCGACATTGCGAAAGGCGCTCAAATACCTGAAGAAGCACAAGGTTGCCGTAGAAGATCCCGGCGACGAAATCGGCCCGGAAGGGCCCGGCTCGAAAAACATGGGTCTCTGGTTTCACGATCCCGATGGCTACCGTTGGGAACTCAGTGTGCAGGGCGGGAAATAAGCGAGGCAATTGACCACCCGGACGTAGGCTGACAACCTTCACGCATGCCGCAACGCCAGCGATATCTCTTCGTCTGCATCAACCGCCGAGCTGAAGACAACCCAAAGGGGTCGTGCACCGCGCGTGGTTCGGAAGAAGTGCATCGGGCATTGAAAGAACAGCTCGCCGCGCGCGGGTTAGCCAAGGTCGAGGCGCGGGTTTGCACGTCGAGCTGCTTGGATCAGTGCTCGTCCGGCGTTACCATTTTGGTTGAGCCCGATCACTTTTTCTACGGTCGCGTCACTGTGTCAGACGTCCCGGAGATCGTGGAAGGGATCGCGAACGATCGACGGGTCGAGCGGCTCGTGCTAACAGCCGAAGACTTGGAGAAAGGCTAAGCGGCCGCGCATTGGGACGCTACCAATGCAACAGGCGCGCCAAGGTCGCGGATGCGTGCCTTCACCGTTTCACAACGCTCGCGTTCGCGAACTGCATCGGCCTCCGGCAAATGCTGCGCTTGATATGGAGGTCGCGCTGGCTTCAAGAATATCTCGACAACATCATTGGCGATGCAGACGCGATGAAGTGTTGAAGTCGTCGGACCTTCTTCGGCTTCGGCGAGCAAGTTGTCCCTGATCGCAATGTAAGCAGTGATCTCATCGAGCGCGTATTTCAAATGCCTGTGCTCAACGGGTTTGGCCAATGCCTGCGGGCGCTTCTCCGAATCGGATATCGGGATAACTCCGGCGTATCCCCTGAGCGCGTGAGATAGCTGCATACCATCGTGAGGAGCAGACCATGTGCCGTCGGCGTCTGCACAAGCCGTATCTTTTGAATATGAAAAGGGTTTCGGCGGCTCTCCGGAATATCGGGAAATCCCGTTTTCACATTTTCGCTATCTCGCGAGTGCGATGTCGGTAAATTCACAGCCTAATGAGCGTTCATGATTCCGACGCCACGATGGCTGTGTTCCTCGACTTGGAGAATATCGCACTCGGCGCGCTTGAGGCGCACTTTCCAGCGTTCGACGTCCGGAAGGTGCTTGAGCGTCTGCTGCTCAAGGGCCAGATCGTCGTCAAGAAAGCTTACTGCGATTTTGAGCGCTACAAGACGTTCAAGCGCGGGCTGCACGAGGCTGCCTTCGAGCTGATCGAGATCCCGCACGTGCGCCAGTCGGGCAAAAACTCCGCCGACATCCGCATGGTCGTCGATGCGCTCGATCTTTGCTACACCAAGAGTCACGTCGACACTTTCGTCATCATCAGTGGCGACTCGGATTTCTCTCCGCTTGTCAGCAAATTGCGCGAGAACGACAAAACGGTCATCGGCGTTGGCGTCAAGAAATCGACCTCGGACCTCTTCATCAGCAATTGCGACGAATTTATTTACTACGATGATCTCGTGCGCGTGGAGCTTTCGAAAAAGCGCCCCGGCGTCGCTGCGACCGCGCCGGCTGCGAAACCTGCGCGTGACAAAGATCATGGACCGTCACGAGACGAGGCACTCGAGCTTCTCACGAGAACTTTGGAAGCGTTGCGCGCCGAGCGAGGCGAGGACTATACGATCCGTGGCTCACTGGTGAAGCAGGCGATTAAACGCCAGAACCCCGGCTTTAACGAGCGCGCGCATGGCTTCCGCGCCTTCAACGACCTGCTCCTCGAAGCGCAAAAGCGCGGCCTGCTAAAACTGGAGAGCGATAAACAAGTCGGTACCTACATCGTTCACGCGATCGAATAACGAGGCGCTAACAAATCGGGCGCGGCGGGCCGGCTCGCTCCTCCCGTTTTCCGAGGAGAGATACACGTTGTGTTTCGCGGTTCTACGACGATAGTGAGGGAAGTTTCTCTGCTGCGATTCTTCTGAAACGTGATCAGCCGCCGTTCGGGAGTTTAATGCTTCGTCAGCCGGTAACTCGCACTTATCTATATATGAAAGCCGAACTCGTTAAAGCTGCGCTCGAAGCAGTTCCTAATCAGCAAATTCTGGTGAACATGGTCTCGCGGCGTGTGCGGCAGCTCTGTATGGGGCATCGCCCGCTCGTGGAATTTGCTCCAGGGCTTGGTCACGCCGATGTCGCTTTAACCGAGATCGCCAGCAAGAAGCTGACGTACGAATCGACCTTCGGTCAGAACGGGAAAGACGCTGCTGCGGCGCAGGTCGTGCAGTTCCCGGGGATCATCGTGAGTAAGAAGAAAGCCGCGTAGGGCCAAAGAAACTGGGAGTTGAGGGTTGGAGAGAGGCAACGCGGGCGGAACCTCGAAGCCGATCGCGGATTTCTGCAGGAGACGGATTCAGGACGGCAGCGAATCGCGGCCGCCGCGATGTGATCGCTAAATATGTTTTTAGTCGAAGCTGACCGATCGAAGCGCCTTTTAGTGATCAGTGTTGCGCGGCACATGAGCGCGGAAGAGGCACAACAGGCCGCACAACAAGTCCGCGAGACGTTAGAAAATTTCGCACCGGGCTTCCGGACGTTAACCGATTTTCGGTGGTTGGACTCAATGGATTCCTCGGCTGCAACTCACATTGCGGAGATCATGGATGCCATAGCCAAGAAACAGGTGGGTTTGGTGATTAGAGTGATGCCCGATCCGCACAAGGACATTGGCCTCAATATTCTGTCGCAATTTCATTACGGTCCCGAAGTTCAAATCGTCACCTTCGAGACGCTGGCTGACGCGTTGCAGAGCTTGTCGGAGAATTCCGGTGAATGACGCGGGCGCTGATGGGTTGAGACGGAAAAGAGAAAACGCGAAAAGGAAGCGAAGTTATGCGGTCTTGCTCTTTCCGAGCACGAGTCCTGCGACGATGCCAACGCAGATGAAACCGACTATTTGTATGAACATGTAGGCGGCGATGTAAACACAAGGAAAGCCATACCAGTTCCAATAGGAAACATTGGTCGCGATGGCCGCGAGAATTCCGGCGAGGAAGACAAAACCGAGGCGCGCGCCAAAACTGGCGAGACCGGTTTGAGCAAGAAGGAAGACGGCGAGAATGGATTCGAGAAGCTCGGTTGAGAATTCGACTCCTAACAATTTGCCCATCGCGAACACTCGACCAGGCGGATGGTACATAAGAATGCCGCTCGGATTATTCGCGAGCTTTTCGTACATCTTTTTCATCGCTTCACTCTTTTGTTCCCGGGTCGCGTCCGGACCGAGGCCCGAGCCGGGAAAAATGTAAAGCCCGGACTCTCCGATATTTGCTTGCATGGCGGCGAGGACCGCTTGCTCATTTGGAATTTCACGGATGCCGGCTTCGCCCAAGGGCAAAACCATGTGCGCGATCGATGTCCAAATAAACATCGCGATTCCACCCAAAACCCCCGCGAGAATGATGCGTTTTGTCATAAGTGCCTCCGGTCGGCGGCGATTATGGCCGGGTGCGATACGATGGCAAGAAGGGAAACGTTAAGAAGTCGAGTTGTTGAAAACTGAAAGCTGAAACGCGGAGAGCAGAAAGCTGAGAAAAATAACCATCAAAGCGTTTAGACAAAAGGCGTAATCGGCGGCGTCTCTCTTAAAAGAGGAATGGGAGGACGGAGGAAAAAAGAAAATCTCTGAATCCGAATAGCTGACTTTATGCATCCCATATGAAAGCTGAGAGGAGAGGCGTTGAGATGTTGAACCAGATTTCCGAACTGCAAACTGCGAACTCCGCGATCCCAAAACCGGGACGAGAAATTCCCGAAAGCGAACACTTGTCGATCGCAACGAATGAGAGCCAATCGGATCAACTGTGTGATGACCAGCAACTTATGTGTCTCGAGATTGCGTTGGCACGCGCTTTGCAACAGCTGACGTCAAAGACGGAAAATTGACAGTAGAATTTCGAAAATTCTTAGCCACCAATCTCTCAACTTCTCAGCTCTCAACCACTCACCTCATCCATATGCTTGAGTCCTTCCTGCAAGATATCCGCATCGGTCTTCGCGTCCTGATCAAGGAGAAATCGTTTTGTTTCCTCGCTGTGCTGGTGCTCGCGCTCGGCATTTGCGGCGTGACGACGCAATTCACCGTGGTCAATGCATTCGTACTGCGCGGCTTCTCGTTTCCGCATCCCGAGCAATTGATGAGTGTTGGGTTGATCGACCCGCAGGGGACTCCGCAAAACAATAACTTCGGCACCGGCAACATTCCATCGGGGCAAGATTACGAGGACCTGCGCGCGGCTCAGCAGTCGTTCGCGCAGATGGCTGCTTATATCAACCAATCGACCATCAACGTATCGTATCGAAACAATCCGCAGCGTTATACCGGCGGCTATGTCACGGACGATTTCTTTAAAATCATCGGCGTCTCGCCGATAATGGGCCGCGATTTCACCGCCGAGGACAACAAGCCGGGCGCGGAAAAGGTGGCGTTGCTGGGTCACGAAATCTGGCAGCGCGATTTCAATGGCGACCCGAAGATCGTCGGGCAAGCGATTAGAATTAATGGCCGCGCCGCCACCGTGATCGGAGTGATGCCACCAAACTTCAAGTTCCCGATCTCCGAGCAGCTTTGGGTGCCGCTTTACAACGAGTTTCCGCTCAAGCCGCGCGGCGACCCGGCGGGTCTAGGTCCTTCCATCATGGGCCGGCTCAAACCGGGCGTGAGCATCGATCAAGTGAACGCCGAATTTGTCGGACTCGCGAAACGTTTGGCAAAGGACAATCCGAAAACAAATGGACAGCTCGTCTCTGCGAGTGTGCAACCGCTCATGAACACATTCAGCGGCCCGCAACTTCGCCAAACGGTTTACGCGATGCTGGGAGCGGTCATCGTTGTCTTACTGATTGCGTGCGTAAATGTGATGAATATGCAGTTTGGGCGCGCTGCTTTGCGCGCGAAGGAACTTGCCATTCGGGGCGCACTCGGCGCCACGCGCTGGAGACTCGTGCGACAGATGCTGACTGAGAGCCTGCTCGTCGCTTCGTTCGGAGCGGTCGTCGGGGTGGCGATGGCGTATTGGGCCGTGGGCTTGCTCGTTCGCGCCACGAACGCGCTGCCATTTCCCTTGCCGTATTGGGTTTCATTCGACATCGACGCGCCGGTCCTCGCATTTACCGTCGGGATCGCTTTGATTGCGACGCTTGTTTCCGGTCTCATTCCCGCATTACTCGCCTCCCGCGCTAACGCTGCTGAAGCGATGAAAGAAGGCGGGCGCGGCAATAGCAGCCGACTCGTCAATGTCATCACGCGCGTCCTCGTCGTTGGCCAGATCGCGTTGACGGCCGCGCTGTTGATCGGGGCGACGCTTCAGATCAAATCCATTCGAAATCAGATCAAGCTCGATTACGGCTACGACGAAAACGGCGTTTACTCCGCACGTATGGGCCTGTTCGAAGGCGATTATCCGACATCGGAGGCGCGCCAGCAGTTTTTCGTGCGGGCGTTGCGCTCGCTGCGCAGCAATCCGGCATTCGACGGCGCCGCCATGACTGGGCGTTTTCGCATGACCTTTGGCGGCTTCGGCCAATATGAAGTGGACGGCAAAAGTTATGTAACCGATAGAGACAGGCCGCAGGGCAATTTCGAGTTTGTCTCGGACGGATACTTCTCGACCATGGGCTTGAAGATTTTGGAAGGTCGCGACTTCACGATTGACGACGCGGATGGAAAACAGCCGGTCGCGATCGTGAGCACCGGTTTCGCGCAGAAATATTTTGGTCACGACAGCCCGCTCAGCCGCCGGATTCGAATCTTCAATCCCGCCCAACCGCAAGAGTGGCGCACAGTCGTCGGCGTTGTTCCCGAAACGCTCATGCAAGGGCCATTCAATCAGCAGACCGATAACAGCGGTTTTTATGTTCCGATACTCGGCGTGCCGCCCGCGCCGCAGTTCGTCACCATCGTCGTGCGCCCGCACCAAGGGCAGCGGGCGGAAACTCTCGCCGCCCCGCTCGGCCAGGCAGTGGCCCAGCTCGACGCCAACCTTCCAACCTATTTCGGCGGAACACCCGCTCGTTTACACGATGAAATTCTTGGAGTGAATCGCATTACCGCCACGCTCTTCACGATTTTCGGCATTGCCGCCATCTTATTGTCGTCGGTCGGTCTCTACGGAGTCATGAGCTTTTCGGTCAACCAAAGGACGCAGGAATTCGGCATTCGCATGGCGCTCGGTGCTGACGCGGTGAGAATTCTCCGCATGGTCATGACCCAGGGCGCGTGGCAGCTAGGGATCGGGCTCTTCCTTGGGATAGGTGTGACCGCGCTCCTGCTCGGAGCGATCGGCGCCGCCGCGCTCCAAAACTTTCTGTTTCAGGTGAACATGCTCGACACTCTCTGGATCTACAGCGCGGTGGGGGCAATACTGACCGCGGTCGCCGCGGTATCCTGCTTTGTTCCGGCTCGTCGCGCGACGCGCGTCAATCCAATGGTCGCGCTGCGCGCAGAATAACCGCGAAGATATTGAGAGTTGAGTAAAGGCGGAAAACGAAAAGTGGACCGAAGAAGTTGTTGAGGGCGGCAACAGCGCTAGAGTCTGTTCGCCATGCTGATCATTGGGTGTTTGAAGTGGGCCGCGGTTGGCTTCGTGGTGGCGTTTTGCCTCATGATGCTTTACGAGGCCAGCCATATTCACGACGACATTCCGAAGCCGGAATTCAAGAAACGTCAGTCGATGCGCGCGCGGACGGTTCTATCTACGTTCGCCGGCTTGCTCTCCGCACTGGTGTGGCTGTTGGTGCAAAAATTGGACTAGAAGACGAAGCCAAGACGAGCAGCTTGACGATATCCCACGCGGAACGGCCACCGCGTTTGATCAATTGATTCCCGGCTAGTGTGGTCCGGGGGTCGATACCGGTCGACCGGTCGGATCGACTGGTTGATCGACCAGCCCAGGTGTGACGGAAGGGCGAGGCGTAGGCGTAACCTCGACCATTTTCTCGCCGTATCCAGTTGGTACACGATTTGGCTCACCCTCCACATCGTCCCTGTCTTTAGTTGGAGCATCTCCTGAATACGTCGACGAGTGGTTGGTACAACCCCAGAGAAAAATTGAAGAGGCAAGCGCGAAACAAAATAGCGTGGGCTTCACAAGGTGAATCTAGATAGTCTTGCGGCGGATTTCATCCTGAAAAACACCGCCTTGGTTTGTCTTGCGACGATTTGGCAGGGGGAGCGTTTGCGCTGTAAAAGGGTTCGCCGTTCATCGAGCGCCGCGACAGCTACAGATTAGAAGCCGATGCGAAATCCGCCGCTGACGGCATTGTTGTCATAATTGTTCCGACCGAGGACGCCGTCGTAATAAACGTAAGTGGAGAGGCGGTTGTTCCACTGCATGCTCATGCCCGTACCGACGAGCGCGGCGTCCCGACCGATGTCGGGTCCGCGGACGCGAAAGACACCACCCGCGCCGGAAGCAAGCTGTGAATCAACCTGGTAAGCCTGATCGCAGTATTCGTGTTGGTAGGCCGCGCGGACTTCCGGACGGAAGATGAAGTGACCCGCTTTGATGTCGTAGGAAGCGTGCAGTCCAGTCGTAGCTCGAAACGAGTTCTCGTCTTGATCCTGAATTATCAACGGGGCAAGCGAACCGGTTTCGGTGAACTGATCGATGCTGACATTAGTGAACTGCACGGTTGACCAAGTCCCGATGTTGAAGCAACCGAAGGTCCAATCCGAACCGTAGGAGATCATGGCGTTGAACTCATTGCCGTTTGTGCTGCCACGGACCGGTTCATCCTGCAATCCGGTGCGGCGCGTGTCGTAACTGTTGAAGCCGCCGCCCACTGCGCCATCGACATAGAATTTGCTGCCGAAAAGTCCTTTGCCAAAAACGGTGGCGTACGCTCCGACCTTCCCGCCATCGACATCCACTCGGCCGTCATCGACTAGATCGGCGGTGCTCCTCGAATAACCGGCATCGATGCCGATGGCGAAGTTGTTACAGAGCCGGTAATCGGCGCCCACGGTGACGTCACCCGTAGTGATGTCGTAGCCGGGAGCATTGGAATCGTCGTTACCCACGTTGACGAAATCGCCCGTGCCGGTGACGAACACGCCCCAACGGTTGTCGGGTGCGGGAGTATAGACATCGCGCGTGCTTTTGTCGGGGAGTGATCCTTTGCCGTCGGAGTCCTTGGTATAATCTTTCCCGCTCACTTGCGGCACGAAACCATCGGCACAAAAACCGTTGGAGCCGGCGCGGATATCATCCATGCGCCGCTGCAAGTTATCGTTCTGCACGACGGCCTGCGAGAACCCAATCTCATATATAGATGCGAGTTCTTCCGGCGCGATCAGATCGTAATCGTGCGGCAGACTGCCGAGCGGTTCCACTCCCAGAAAATTAATCAAAGCCGCCATGGCTGGGTCGTTCACAACATTATCCAATTCGTGAGCGACAGATTTCTGGTTAGGCGTTAACCCGGTCAAACCGGAGAAGGAACTTAACTGGAACAGGATGTAAACATCGAGAGCCTCGTCATAATGAACGGTCGGTTGCAGCATCCCGAAAGTGCTAATGACAGTATCAAAGGCGCCGGTATGTCCGGCCCCATCGGCAATGATGTTGACCCGGTCGCCGTTCGCGGGATTGAAGTTATTAATGCGAACAAGGGACAGAGTGCCAGCGAGCGACGCACTTCCAGTGACACTCAAGAAGTCGCTCTCCGAACCGGAATCGGTCCCGCCAATCTGGAGCCGTAACGTTCCTCCGCTATTTTGAGTATAGTTGCCGCCGACGGCAATCGGGCGCGGGCCGTTGAAAGTTTGCAACGTGCCGCCGTTGACGATTACATCACCGGTTCCCATTCCATTCAGGCTGCCGATGGCAAGTACGCCGCCGTTGATGGTGGTGCCGCCGTTATAGGTGTTGTCGTTCTCCAGGATCAGCGTGCCGGGGCCGGCCTTGACTATTTTGCCGTTGTCGCCTTCATCGTTGATCAGGCCGGAGAAATCGCCGGCGCCGATGGTGAGAGTGCCGCCCGGGCCGCCGCCGCCGTCATCCAACAACACTTCGCCACTTCCGAACAGCGAACCAATCGTTTCGTTATGTCCCGACAAAATTATTGTGGCCGTGCTCTCGATGGTCACGGTGGAAGTGTCGGCAATCTGTTCGTCGGCTTCGAGATATACAGCGCCATTGGGGTTGATCAACAAGTCGCCCTGAATGGCGCCATTCGTGACCGACTTGTTAAGGACGAGAGTTACTCCGTTCACCGTGGTCAGGCCAGTATAAGTGTTTGCCGTTGCGCCCGTGTAAGTGAACCTGCCAAAGGGCTGCGTGGAATCCAGAATAACGCCGCCGTCGCTGATCGCTCCCGCGAAGGTAGTGGCGCCAGTGGCTGTTATGTTCGTGATTGTTCGCGTGGCGCCATCCAAATCCACGTCGCCATTGAGAATCAGTCCGTGAGTACCGGTGGTAGGAGGCGCGATCGAGAAATCGACCTGCACCTCGATGGCGTTAGGAATGTATTCCCCGTCCACGTGCGAGCCGAGGACGACACCGTCGTTCAATACATTAATTAAGCCGGTACCGAGCGCCTGATTAGTCGGGCCCGCCGGACTCACATCCGCGTACAGACTTCCTCCTGACAGAATGGTGCTGCCGCTGTAGGTATTATTATTCGTTAACACCAGCGTGCCCTGCCCGGCCTTTTGCAAATTGCCCGGGCCATCGATTAAGCCGGTCAGGTTCAAGGTTGCTAGAGAATCGACCACGATATTCCCGATGCTCTCGGGCAGATGGACCGGACGCGCTGAGGTAAATGATCCGGTCACCTCCACGGTCCCATTATCCTGGATCGAGAGCGGCGCGGTGGGCGCACCAAGATTATTATCCGCGCTCACTACGACGGTCACGCTGTTGAGATTGGCCGAGCCGATCGAAAGGCCGCCCGTTAGACTACTGTTATTCCCGGTCAGGGTCAGGACCCCCTCGCCTCCTTGTGTCGTATCGGTATCGATGACGCTCAATACTCCCGCTCCTGAAATGGCGCCGTTCAGGGTGGACATATGTGTGAACAGGTCGATCGTCCCACCCGTGGCATCCAACGTGAACGTGCGCGCCGCGTCGAAAGTAATATCGGCTAGCGTTCGCAAAGTCGCATTATTACTGAAACTAACGCCGCCCGTCGTCGCGCCCAGGTTGTTGTCATTAGAAATGGCCAAAACGCCGCCGCTGATGGTTGTTCCACCAGAATAAGTGTTCGTCCCGGAAAGCGTTAACATTCCCGGGCCAGTTTTCGTCAGGCTAAACCCGCCGGTGATCTGACCGGCTATCTGGAAAGTACTATCCGCCAATGACGTATTGATAGTGGCATTGGCCAGTAAGTTGAGCGTCAGATTTCCGTTGAAATCGTCGAACACATTATGCGTCTCGACGTAAATAGTGGCGACGCCGTCCAGCTGTAACGTGCCGAAGGAAAATGTGTAGCCGTCTCCACTATCGCCGTTAAGGTGCAACGTATTAACCGTGAAGGTGCCGGCATCTAGATTGATTCCGAAAGTAGGTGGACCGATGGCATTGAACGTGGCCGTGTCCCCAGCTCCATCTGGATGACCGAAGGGATCCCATAAGTTATCGTTATCCCAAAGTCCGCTGCCGGCAGTCCATAGGTAATCGGTGGCTACCGCTTGCTTTTGAACGGTTAACCAACTGATGGCGATGAAAGCCATTAGTGCACGGCGCAAGATTCGTTCTCCGATCGCTGGACGCTTTGTGATGTTCATAGGGACTTGACCGCTAACTTTGTCAGCCGGTGTTATTATCATGCTGATTCACGTACGGCCAGCGCTAATCGTTGGCTTCAGCCCATGTAAAAGCCACCGTTTACGTTGAGCACGTGACCGGTGATGTAGGAAGCCATCGCTGAAGCGAGAAAGAGCGCAGCATTCACAATCTCTTGCACGTCGCCGAGACGGCCGAGAGGAATTTGCTTCTTAAAATTTTCCGTCACTTCGTCGGGCATGCCTTTGCTCATCCCGACGTCGATGAAGCCGGGAGCAATGGCGTTGACGGTGATGTTCTGTCGGGCGAACTCGCGTGCGGAAACCTTCGTGAGCGCGATGATTGCGGCTTTGCTCGACGAATAATTCGCCTGGCCGAACAATCCCATCTCTCCGCTGACTGAGGACAAGTTCACCACGCGTCCGCCATTACGCAGAATCGCGGCGGCTTTCTGCGTGACGTTGAATGTCCCAGTCAGATTCACGCGCACGACGCTCTCGAATTCTTCCATCGACATTTTCTTGATCGTGCGGTCACGAATAATTCCGGAGTTGTTTACCAGAATGTCGAGACCACCATGTCGATCTTGTATTTGTTTCATCATCGCCTCGACCTGCTCCGGTTTGGTCACGTCGCACTCGATCACGAGCGGATCTTTCAACTCGTTCGCCACCGTTTCGGCATCGGTTTTGTTTTGACCGGCTGGATCGGCAATGTAATTCACCACGCAATTCGCCCCGCGTTGGCCGAAGGCCTTGATCATCTCCGCGCCAATCCCGCGCGAGCTGCCGGTGACGAGCACGACTTTGTCAGTGAAATTGAGTGGATCATCCATAAATCAGGAAGGAGAACTTAATCAGGAAACCAGGAAAACAGGAAATAAGAATCGAAGATCATCGCCTTGTGCCGCAAATCAGTATCCGTATAAATCCGCGTAATCCGCGGTTAGCAGAATCGCTTTGTCTTCTGTTTTTCTGGCTTCCTGATTGTTTCTGTTCATTTTGTCATAAAACATGGCTTTACCAGTTCGCATCCTCACCGCCGTTCCGATCTGCGACGGGCATGATAGCGCCATCAACACGATCAATCTCGAGTTCATCCGGCATGGGATCGAGGTGGTTTATCTTGGCTATCATCGCTCGGTGGGCGACATCGTGCGCGCGGCCATTCAGGAAGATGTGTGCGCCATCGGGATTTCGAGTTACAACGGCGGGCACATTGAGTTTTTCGCCGACGTGGTGAAGCAATTGCGCAAGCGAGGCGCGGACGACATCAAGGTTTTCGGCGGCGGCGGCGGCACGATCACACTTGCCGATGCGATGGCGATGGAACGCAAAGGCGTGGAGAAAATTTTCTTTGCCGGGACTTCGCTCGATGAAATGGCGGACTATGTCCGCGAAAAGTATGGCAAGCCGCGCAAGAAGCGGTCGCGAGCGAAAACGCGCGATATCGAACTCGCGCGGAAGCTGACGCAGATTGAGGACCGCTTTGCGAAAAGCAAACGCCCAGCGTCCAAAGGAAAAATCCGCAATCCGAAATCCGCAGTCCGCAATTCAAGAGTGATCGGATTCACCGGACCGGGCGGCGCGGGGAAGACGACATTGATTGACGAGCTGGTGCTGCGGTTTCTTCGGCAGGAACCGAAAGCGCGTATCGCAATCTTGTCGCACGATCCGAGCGTCGTGGGCGAAGGCGCGTTGCTTGGCGACCGCGCCACGATGATCAACTCACAGGATGATCGCGTTTTCATGCGCAGCATGGCGACGCGCGGACAAACGGGCGGTCTCTCGCCGGCCACGGAAGGTTGTCTGCGCGAATTGATCCAAGGCGGTTTCGATTACGTGATCATCGAGACGGTGGGAACCGGACAGGAAGCGATGCCGTTCCAGAAAAATGGAATTGTCGATCTTACCGTCTTGGTCATGAATCCGGATTACGGCGCTCGTTTGCAGTTGCAGAAGATCGTCATGCTCGATTTGGCCGACATCGTCGTAGTCAATAAGACCGATCAGGCGCGCGCACGCGCGGCGATCCTCGAAATCGAACGGCGCCTGGACCAAAACAAGCGTGCGCAGCAGTTGGTTGCGAGCGTGGCGAAACGTCATCGCGATCCTGGCGTGGATGAGTTGTTCGGTTTAATTTCCGGAAAGCAAAATGTAGAGGCGCTCGCTGCGGCGAGCGCCGGCCACGGAAAAAGGCGCTCGCCGCGGCGAGCACCTCTACAACGACGGAGGCGAAAAAGATGAGCAAACTCGGACAAGTTGTTGAGTCGGTTGAGAAATATAATCGGTTTGTCCTCGATCAGGTGAAGCGGGCGCGCACCGACGAAAAGTTCGGACGCGAATTGGTGGACCGCTGGAACGAAGTGAAAGCGAACACACCGATCATGCGTGCGCCGACCGGACTCGAACTGCCGCGGCTTGCGCTCCCTGAAGTGGATGAGCCGGGCGAGATCGCGCGCTATCTGTTTGGCGAAGGATTGCCCGGCCAGTTTCCGTTTCTAAACGGGGCTTATCGCGAAATGTATCTCGAACCGGAGCGCGAAATCGAAACGGGCAGCTTTGGAAAAAATGGTCATGGCAAGAATGGCCACGCGAAAAACGGGAAGATCGACAAAAAGAAAATCGATAAACCGGCGCAGGCCGAGGAACCAACGCGATTGTTCTCCGGGTTGATGCTGGCGGAAGACACGAACGAGCGTTTTCATTTTCTCACCGCGCATCAGCGCACGCATCGACTCAGCACCGCGTTCGATGGCCCGACGCTTTACGGAATCGACAGCGACGCGGACGGCGTCTTCGGAAAAATTGGAGAAGGCGGAGTCGCGATCGACACCGTCGAAGACATGGTGCGGCTCTACGATGGATTCGATCTTGGCTCGCCCGATTTTTCCGCGTCGATGACGATCAGCGGCCCGGCGCCGATCATCATGGCGATGTACATCGCGGCCGCGAAACGCCGGTTCGGCGCGAAAGTGGTTCCGAAACTGCGCGGCACAGTCCAGGCCGACATCTTTAAGGAAGTTCAGGCACAGAACGAAACGATTTTCCCGACTGAAGCGTCGCTCCGTTTTCTCACCGACATGGTGGAGTACACGACGCGCGAGATGCCGCGCTGGTATCCGATTTCGATCAGCGGCTATCATATCGGCGAAGCGGGTTCGACCCCGGTCCAGCAAGCTGCTTACACGCTCTCGAATGGTTTTGCTTACGCGGAGATGTTTGTCGCGCGCGGCATGTCGGTCGATCAATTCGGTCCGCGCCTCTCCTTCTTTCTCGATTGCGGACTCGACGTCGAATACATCGCGCTCGCGCGCGTTTCGCGTCGGATCTGGGCGATCGGAATGCGCGACGCGTTTGGCGCCGGGCCGCGCGGGCAAATGTTTAAATTGCACACGCAAACCAGCGGTCGCTCGCTCGTTGCGGCCGAATTCAAAAACAATCTCACCCGGACTGCGGCGGAATTGATGCTGGCCTACATGAACGCCACGAATTCGTCCCATTCCAACAGCGCGGATGAGCCGTTCACAACGCCGACGGAAGAATGGATTCGTCTGGCCGCGCACGGGCAGGCGATCCTGCTCGAGGAGTCCGGCATTTTCAAACACACCATGAACATGTTGAGTGGCTCGCCCGGAATGAAAGCGGTCGAGCGCGCGGTTGAAGCAGCGATCCTGGAGGAATTTCGCGAGATCGAGCGGATGGGCGGAGTGCTCGCTGCGGTCGAGAATCGTTATCAGCGCAGCCAAATCCAGAGCGCCGCGCACCGTTACGAGCAGCAAATTTACGACGGCACTCGTCCGATCATTGCGCTGAATAAATATTGCAACCAAGACGACGCGCCCGAAGTGAAACTCTCGCGCACGCCGCGCTCAAAGCAGCAGCTTCAAATCGATCGGCTTACGAAATTCAAAAAGAAAAACGCGGAGAAAGCGAAACGCGCCCTGGCCAAGCTCGCCGACGTAGTCGAGCGCGGTGACAACTGCTTCCCCTCGTTGCTCGAAGCGGTCGAAGTTTGCTCCCTCGGTCAGATCACCGACCGGCTGCAAGAAGTCGTCGGACGTTTTCGGCCGATGGTGTAGGTAGGGACGCCGCGCTGCAGCGTCCGCAGTCATCGCAGCGCGATGACCCTACCAATTATTTCTTCACGCGCTTGAGCCGCATGTTCTCGCCGTAGAAAGGCAAGCAGCGTGGTTCGGCCACATTTGTCATCTTCATCGAGACAATTATATCTTTTCCAGCGCGGCTGATCGTACCGGTGCCCGTGTTCGAGAAGCTGTCCTCAAACGTGAACTCCACTGTACCTTTCGGGGTGATTTTTCCGGTGCCGCTGCCATCGGGCGCCGCGCCATGGCCATCGGAATACGCGGCGTTAAACGACAACTGAATCACGTCTCCTTGCTTTTCCAGACTGACTTCGAAAACCCCTCCTCCGTGGACAGAAGTTTTGAACTCGCCCGTCCAATCTGTTGGATCGGCTGCAGCTACCGGCCACACAGTTGAAAGCGCGAGTACCACCGCGAATGCCACTGCGCATTTTCTTCCAGGAATTAATCGTCGATTTTTCATTTCGTTTATTCGTTAACGCAACTGTGTGTGCTAATCTCGTCGAGAGCTTGGGGATTTTCGAGTGCGGAAAAAATTGTTTCCCGACGTTGATCGAGACGGTGGAGGTTTGCTCGTTAGATCAGACCACCGGCCGCTTGCAAGAAGTGGTCGGCCATTTCCGTCCGATGGTTTAGTCCGCGGTCATCGCAGCGCGATGACCCTACCAATTATTTCTTCACGTTCGAATTTGAAACGCGGTTTGCGCGACTGAGCGGGATTCGCATTGTGAGTAGCATGACCCGCGCGTTATTCTGCGCGCAGTGATGGCTTCCTCCTCGCAATTAGACGCCGGGGCGAGTGCGCGTACTCGCATTGCGACGCGGCTGCTGCCGTTTCTTTTTCTCCTTTACGTCGCGAACTATCTCGATCGCACGAACATCGCTTACGCGACGCTCGGAATGAAAGGCGACCTGGGTCTGACCGATTCGGTGTTTGGCACGGCGAGTGGAATTTTCTTTATCGGCTATCTCGGGCTGCAAATTCCCGGGGCGCTGTTGGTGGAACGCTGGAGCGCAAGGCTGCTGCTGGCGATAACCCTGATCACGTGGGGCGCACTCACCACTCTCACCGGTTTTGTGCGCACTCCAATGGAGCTATACGGCGCTCGTTTTCTACTCGGCGCGGCCGAGGCGGGGTTCTTTCCCGGCGTGATTGTTTATCTTTCTCACTGGTTCATTTATCAGGACCGGGCCAAGGCGGTGGCGCGGTTTATGGCCGCGATTCCAATTGGATTTATGATCGGCGGACCTATTGCCGGCACGATTCTCGGTGTGCACTGGTTGGGCATCACCGGATGGCGATGGCTTTTTCTCCTGGAAGGCTTGCCAGCGATTGTCCTGGGACTCGCGGCAGTGTTCGTGTTGCCGGATTGGCCTAACCAAGCGCGATGGCTCCAGCCTGACGAACGCGATTGGATTACTGCTCGCCTTGCCGAAGAGCGGCGCGCCAAAGCACACTTGGAGCACGCCAAGATTTGGCAAGCGCTCCGGCAGCCAGCGGTGTTGGTGCTCACGGCCGGGCTATTTTTCACCTATAGCGGTGGCTATGCGTTTTGGTTCTGGTTTCCTACGATGCTCCAGCGTTTCACTGGTTGGACCGATGTTCAACGCATCGGCTGGGTCGGTGCGATTCCGTTTGTGGCGGGCCTGATCGGAATGCTCATTCTCGGCTGGAGTTCCGATCGCACCGGCGAGCGGCGGTGGCATTTTGCCATTCCTCAACTGACGGCCGCGCTCGCGCTCGGCGTGTGGTTTTTCATCCCCCATTCGAATGTACTGCTCATTGCGGTGTTCACGCTCGTCGGCTTCGGCACCGTCGCCTATTTGCCATCGTTTTGGGCGTTGCCTTCCGCATTCCTCTCCAGTTCAGCAGCGGCCGCTGCGGTGGGCTTCATCAATTGCACAGCGAGCATCGGTGGATTCGTCGGTCCAAAAATTATCGGCAACCTGAGTCAGCGTAATGGATCGTTCAATTCCGGCTTCATCTTCATGATCGCGTGCTGGACGATCGCGTCATTGCTGGTGCTGCTGTGCCCGCGGCCAGTGCCAGAAAAGAAGAGACAGGATTAACAGGATGAACGGGATTGAGAAAAACAATCCTGAAAATTCTGTCTATGTATTTCGTATCGTCGTGAATCAGCGGTTCAGCGCGACGTCGAACGGTGCGCCGGTCTTCGCGCGGACGTCGTCCACCGTGACACCGGGATGCAGCTCGGTGAGAACGAGTCCGCCGCCTTGTTTCACCTCGAACACGCACAGGTCGGTGATGATGAGGTTGACGACTCCCAGGCCCGTGATGGGCAGCGTGCATTCTTTCAAAATCTTCGGGCTGCCGTCTTTAGCGCAGTGCTCCATTACCGCCACCACGCGCGTTACCCCGGCGACGAGATCCATCGCCCCGCCGGGGCCTTTGACCATCTTGCCGGGAACCATCCAATTCGCGATGTCGCCTTTGTCCGTCACCTCGAAGGCACCGAGAATGGCGAGATCGATGTGCCCGCCGCGAATCATCGTGAACGAGTCGGCGCTCGAGAAAAAGGCTGAGCCGGGAATCGCCGTGATGGTTTGTTTGCCGGCGTTGATCAGGTCGGCGTCCACCTCGTCCTCGGTCGGGAACGGGCCGATGCCGAGCAGACCATTCTCGGATTGCAGCGTGACGTTCATCCCTTCGGGAATGTAATTGGCCACGAGCGTCGGGATGCCGATGCCGAGGTTGACGTAGTAGCCGTCGCGCAGCTCCTGCGCCGCACGCTTCGCCATCAACTCACGGATCGGATTTTCTTTTTTTGAGGTCGCGCTGCCCTGCACGGTGCGGAACTCGATGCGTTTCTCGTAGCTCGGGCCTTGGATGATGCGGTCGACGAAAATGCCCGGCGTGTGAATCTGGTCTGGATCAAGCTCGCCGATCTCGACCAGTTGCTCGACCTCGGCCACGCAAACCTTGCCGCAACTGGCGATCATTGGGTTAAAGTTCCGTGAGGTTTTTCGAAAAATGAGGTTGCCGGATTTGTCGCCTTTCCACGCCTTCACCAGCGAGACCTCGGCTGTGATGCCGGGTTCGAGCACGTATTCCTTGCCGTCGAAAACTTTCGTCTCTTTGCCTTCGGTCAGTTTGGTGCCGAAGCCGGTGCGAGTGTAAAACCCCGGGATCCCCGCGCCGCCCGCGCGCAACCGCTCGGCGAGCGTGCCCTGCGGGATGAGTTCCAGCTCCAGCTCGTTTGCCAGCACCTGGCGCTCGAACTCCTTGTTCTCGCCGACGTAGGAGGCCATGACCTTTTTCACCTGCCGCGTGGTGAGCAAAATCCCCATGCCGAAGCCATCCACGCCCGCGTTGTTGCCGACGATGGTGAGGCCCTTCACGCCGCTGTCGTGCAATGCAGCGATGAGATTTTCCGGTATGCCGCACAGCCCGAACCCGCCCGCGGCGATCGTCATGTTGTCATGGAGCAAGCCAGCAAGCGCAGTCGTGGCATTGGGATAGACTTTGCTCATGTGGAGAGAGATTTAACCACGGATTGCACGAAGGGCACGAAGGAATTCCGCCAGCCGTGTGAGTTGCTAATAATGAGAATGCAATCCCCAATCCGCTTGCCGAATCGCATCCCATCGGCAGATTGCAGCTTCAATTTTTTCTAATGACTAAGACACTCGCTCACCAACTCGCCCATTACGCTTGCTCGCTTCGCTTTGAGGATCTTTCGAAGGAAGTCGTGCGCGAGGTGAAACGGCGTGTGATCGATTCTATCGGTTGCGCACTAGGCGCGTGGAACGAAGAGCCGTGTGTAATTGCGCGAAACGTCGCCTCGGAGTTCTCAGCCAAGAATGGTGCGACCATCATTGGCACGAATCACAAAGCGCCGCCGGATTGGGCCGCGTTCGCGACTGGCTGCTGCATTCGCTATTTCGATTACAACGACACTTATCTGTCCAAAGAGCCGGCGCATCCGAGCGACAACTTTTCAGCCGCGCTGGCGATGGCGGAAAGTCTCGGCTCAAATGGACGCGAATTGATCACGGCAATCGCGCTCGCTTACGAAGTGCAATGCCGCTTGTGCGACGCGGCCAGTATTCGCGCTCGGGGTTGGGACCACGTGACCTACGGCGCGTTTTCGACCGCACTGGCTTCCGCCAGGTTAATGAAACTTGATCCGGAAAAGACACGGCACGCCGTAAATATCGCCGGCGTGGCGTGCGCAGCGATGCGACAGGCGCGGGTCGGTGAACTTTCGCACTGGAAAGGCGTCGCGTTTGCTAACGCCGCGCGTCACGGAGTTTACTCTGCGTTGCTTGCGCGCGCGGGGATGACGGGACCGGCGCCAATTTTTGAAGGCCAGATGGGTTTCGAAAAGGAACTCGGCGTTTCGTTAGGCAACGTTGGCGAAATTTTCGTGAAGCGCCCGGGCGAGAAAAACGTGAACGAAGGCACCGCGGCCATGATTCTCAACACCAGCATCAAGTATTGGCCGGCGGAATATCACAGCCAGAGCGCGATCGAGGCGGCCATGTTTTTGCGCAAGGAAATCGGCGATCCTTCGCAGATTCAATCGGTGCGGATCGAGAGTCATGATGCCTCGGTCGATATTATCGGGAGCGAGCCGGAGAAATGGAAACCGGAGACGCGCGAGACGGCGGACCACAGTTTGCCTTATATCACGAGCATCGCCTTGATCGACGGCGAAGTGACGGATCGACAATTCCAGCCGGAGCGTTTCATGGATCCGAAGATCTGGAAATTTCTCGAGAACGTGACGGTGCAGCGCAACGCCGAGTTGAGCTCGCTTTACGCCAAAGCAGTCGCGAACATCGTGCACGTGACCCTGGAAGACGGACGCACCCTGACCAAGCGCGTCGATTATCCGTTAGGCAACGCGTTTAATCCGCTGAGCGACCAGCAACTGGAAGGGAAATTCAATGCGCTGGTCGTGCCGGCCTTGGGCGACGCGGGGGCAAAGAAGATTGTCGATCTTGTCTGGAAGCTGGATGAAGTGAAGAATGTCGATGGATTGATGCAGGCAGTGAAAATGAAATGAAAAGCAAAGGCGCGATCTTACGCGAATTGATGGCGAAAGGCCCGGTGATGATGCCGGGCGTGCCCAATGCGTCCATCGCGCGGCAGGTCGAGCAAGCAGGCTTCGACGCCTTATATATAAGCGGCGCGGGTATGGCGAACGCGACGGCGGGTGTGCCTGACATTGGTTTGCTTACTCTGACCGAGGTCGCGCGCCTGGCTGGGTACGTTGCGAACGCGACAAGAATTCCGGCGATTGTGGATGTGGACACGGGCTTTGGTGGAGCGGAGAATGTGGCGCGAACCATTCGTGAATTGGAAAGCGCGGGCCTCGCCGGTTGCCATATTGAGGATCAGGAATTTCCAAAGCGCTGCGGTCATCTCTCCGGGAAATCGGTGGTCGATATTGAAGAGATGACCGGCAGAATTGAAGCGGCGGTCAGCGCCCGACGAGATAAAGATTTCTTGATCATCGCGCGGACAGACGCGCGCGGCGTCGAAGATTTTCAAAGCACCGTCAAACGTGCGCAAAAATATGTCGCGGCTGGCGCTGACGCGATTTTTCCCGAGGCATTACAGAGCGCTGATGAGTTCCGCGATTTCGCGAAAGAGCTGAAAGTTCCGTTGCTGGCGAACATGACTGAGTTTGGCAAGAGTCCATTGCTTTCATTCAAAGAGCTTTCGGATTTCGGTTATCGCATGGTGATTTTTCCGCAGAGCGCATTCCGTGTGTCGATGAAAGCAACCGAAGAATTTTTTCGCGATTTGAAGAAACGCGGGACGCAGTCGGATTCGATCGACCAGATGCAAACCCGGGAAGAGCTCTACAAGTTGTTGGATTACGATCCGGCCGCGGACAGTTGGCCGGGCTTGCGTAACCAATAAGAAAAACATTCAACGCTCAACAATATGTTAAGCGTTGAACATTGAACGTTTCTTAATCGCGAGTAAGAAGAAACACATTGATGAGTACAGAAACAAAACCAGCATACAGTCCCGGCCTGGCCGGCGTGATCGCGGGCGAAACAGAAATTTGCTGGGTCGATCCCAACGCCGGGCTGATGTATCGCGGCTACGACATTCACGAAATGGCGGAGCAGGCCAGCTTCGAAGAAGTCGCGTTCTTGCTGCTTAACGGCGAGCTGCCCAGCAAGGAACAGCTCGGCAAATTCTCGCGCGAGGTCGCGACGCAACGGGAATTGCCGGAGCCCGTTGTCAAAATGCTGCGACTGATGCCGCGCGGGACGCATCCGATGGACATGCTCCGCACCGGCGTGTCGATGTTGGCGCCGTTCGATCCGGATCTCAATGATCACTCGCACGCCGCTAACATTCGCAAAGCGATCCGCTTGATCGCGCGCGTCTCGACGCTGAGCACAGACGGCTGGCGAATTTCTCAAGGCGAAGAACCGCTGCCGGAAAAGCTCGATCTGACGCAGGCTGGGAATTTGTTCTACAAGTTGACCGGCAAGGTTCCGCAAGCCTGGCAAATCCGAATGCTCGACACGATTTTCATTTTGTATGCGGATCATGAATTCAACGCCTCCACTTTTGCTGCGCGCGTGACCGCTTCGACACTGGCCGATATGTACGCCGCAGTAACTTCTGCGTGCGGAACCCTGAAGGGACCGCTGCACGGCGGGGCTAACGAGGAATCGATGAAGATGCTCGACGATATCAAAACGCCCGACCGCGCCGAAAGCTGGTTGAAAGAGCAGCTCGCGAAAAAGGCGAAGATCATGGGATTCGGTCATCGGGTATATAAGAAGGGCGATTCGCGGGTGCCGATCATGCGCGAAATCGGGCGAGATCTTGGCAAGCGAACGGGTAAGGAGCAATGGATACCGATCTGTGAAAAGCTCGAGGAAACGATGGAGCGCGAGAAACACCTGTGCGCGAACGTCGATCTTTACGCTGCGCCGGTGCTCACGATGCTCGGATTTCCGCCGGAGTTGAATACGCCGATCTTTGCCGCGTCGCGCGTGGCCGGTTGGTGCGCGCACGTGGTCGAACAACACGATCACAATCGATTGATCCGGCCACGCTCGCTTTACACGGGGCCGAAGCTGCGGCCGTATCCCGGCGCGGCCTCAAAAGGCGCGTGACTCACAAAACTGTAGCGGCGGTCTATGACCGTCGTAGCATTATTTTCGGCGTTCATAGAGCGCCGCTACAATGACGGAATCAAAATCTCTTCAGGAACAATACGCGCCGCGAAATGAGTGCTGGGGTTGCGGCCCGGCCAACCCGGATGGCTTGCGCATCCGCAGCTTTCCGAAAGGCGACGAAGTGATCGCCGAGTGGACGCCGGAGAAAAAATATGAAGCGTTTCCCGGCGTTCTGAATGGCGGAATCATTGGAACATTGCTCGATTGTCACTGCAATTGGACGGCCGCGTATCATTTGATGAAGCGCGCGAATTCTGATCAAGCGCCATGCACGGTTACGGCCGAATATGCGATCAAGTTACTGCGACCGACACCAACCAACGGTCCAGTTTATCTTTCAGCGAAAACCGTCGATCTAAGCGACGATCGCGCCACCGTTGAAGGAACGTTGACCGCAAGTGGAAAAGTTTGCGCGACTTGCCGCGGGCTTTTCGTCGCGGTGAAAGAAGGCCACCCAGCGTTTCATAGGTGGTAGGGACACATCTCCGAGGTGTCCGACGAATTCCACGGACGGCTCGGAGAGCCGTCCCTAGCAGCGCACGGAATTCAATGCCCGAATTCCGTCGATGCGCGACACCGATCTACGCGGTTACGCTGCGTTCATGAAAAATTCTATGTTCCGCATCGTTCCTCTTGCGACCGAAGTCGCGGAGACGGCCCGGCGCGTCGCCGCGAGTGGTGCGCCGGATCATGTCGTCATTACCGTGGATTCGCTAAGAGGCTGTCCTTGTCGTCACTGTCTTCGCTGGGCGCAGCCGGGCCAGCAGGTGATTCTATTTCCATTCACGGCGATCCCGCCCGGCCGGCCTTATTCAGAAACTGGTCCGATCTTCGTTCACGCGGGACCGTGCGAACGCTACAGCGCGACGGGCGAATTTCCCGCCGACTTTCGTAACGGACGCGTGATGCGCGCTTACAATTCAAGGAACGACATGATCGACGCCGAAGTCGTAAATGGCACTGCGCCGGAAGCGGTCGTTGAAAAGTTGCTGCAAAACCCGGAGACTGCATTTGTGGATGCGCGAAGTGTAACTCGCGGTTGTTACACCTTTCGGATTCAACGCGTATGAAAATGCCAGAACTTCTTCCTCCATCGGAAACGATGTATCGCGCGCTGGTCAATCGTGATTCCAGTTTCGAAGGAATTTTTTTCGTCGGCGTGCGCACCACCGGCATTTTTTGCCGCCCAACCTGCTCGGCGAAAAAGCCGGCGCGCGCGAACGTCGATTTTTTTCCAACCCCGAGTGAAGCATTGCACGGCGGTTACCGTCCCTGTTTGCGTTGTAACCCAATGGATCCGGATAAACGTCCGCCGAAGTTAATCGAAAAATTGCGCGCGGAAGTTGAGCGAGCGCCGGGTGGGCGTCTGACCGACAAAGAGCTGGCCGCGTTATCGATTGATCCCTCAACTGCGCGACGTCAGTTCAAACGGCATTATGGAATGACCTTTCAAGCTTATCATCGCGCGCGGCGGATGGGTCTCGCCTTGCGCGAAGTTCGCCGCGGCCGGCGTGTCGATGAAGCCAAAAACGGAAGCGGTTTCGAATCGGCCAGCGGTTTCCGCGAAGCGTTTACGAAAATCTTTGGCGATCCGCCGACGGCGGCAAAGGACCGGGCGTGCATGTTTGCGGAACGTATCGACACACCGCTTGGCGCGATGTTGGCGGTCGCGGATGACGAAGGTCTGCGCTTGCTCGAATTCGCCGACCGCCGCGCGACGGAAAGGGAATTGTCGATTCTGCGGAAACGTTTACGGACAAACATCGTGCCAGGTGAGCATCTGCATCTCGATTCGATTCGTGCGCAACTCGCCGATTATTTTTCCGGAAAGAAGTTAAAGTTCGATATTCCGATCGCACCGGTCGGTTCGGATTTTCAAATGCGGACTTGGAAAATTCTGCGTTCGATTCCGATCGGCGAAACGCGCTCGTATTCGTGGATGGCAAAAAAGCTCGGTGATGAGGCCGCGCGCCGTGCCGTCGGCCGCGCCAACGGCACCAACATGATCTGCATCGTCATCCCGTGTCATCGCGTCATCCGTGCGGACGGGACACTCTGCGGATACGGCGGTGGGTTGTGGCGCAAGAAATGGCTGCTCGATCACGAGAGGAAATGGAAGAAATCAGCCGCTTAAAGTTGCGGCGATGCGAGCCCGGCGGCCTGTTGCAGAGGATGCAGAAAGATTAGACCGCCAGTCTTGTCGAGAACCATTTCCTGCGATTGGCGTTTATCCATCTCGAAGATTCGCGTCTGTTGCGCGGCAAAGCTTCGATCCAATACGTCCACGTTAGCTTCATCGTTAAGGCGGATCGATCGATCGTCGAGGTTGCCCGAGCCGAAGGAAACGAACGTGTCGTCCACGATTATCAGTTTCACGTGCACCATGGTTGGTTGATACTCGTAAATCTTAATGCCGGCTTTAATCAGTTCAGGCCAATGGCGCTTTGAAGAGGCGCGTACGAGCTTTTGATCGATGTGTTTCCCGGGCAAGATTATCTCGACTTTTGCGCCGCGTTTGGCCGCGGCGATCAACTCTTTCCGGATGAGCTCATCCGGCAAAAAATAAGCATTCTCGATCCGCAACGTTTTCTGCGCCGAAGCGATGGCGAGGAGATACATCAAACCGAGATTTTCATTGCCCGCCGAACTCCTGATCACCTGCGCGAGGGACGAACCGGTGCTGGCGAGCGGCGGGAAAAAGTCTGCGCCGTGCAACATGCTGCCGCGTGTCTTCAGCCAATTGGTCATGAAAGTGGCCTGGAGCTGCGCCACAACCGGGCCGGTAATCTTGTAATGATTATCGCGCCAATGTTCCGGCGAATTGGCATTGCCGGTCCATTCATCTGCAATGCCCGCGCCACCAGTGAACGCGATTTTTCCATCGACAATCAACAATTTGCGATGGCTGCGATTGTTGTAACGACGCGGATCCAGCCAGAGGATTGAATGGTACTTGACGATTTCGACGCCGGCGTCGTGCAGCTTGGCCAGATTTCCCATTCCCATTTTGCTGGTTCCCTGCGCGTCCAGGATGGCGTTAACTTTTACGCCGGCGCGTGCCCGTTCCGCCAACGCCTCAGTGAACTCGCGCGCGATCTCTCCGTCCCAATAAATGTAGGTCTCGAAGTTGATCGACTTTTTGGCTGAGCGAATTGCGCCGAGCATGGCTGGGAAAATTTGATTCCCGTTTACTAGGGTCGTGATGTTGTTACCGGGCACGAAATTCGGGCCGAGCAACGATCCAGCCGATTGCCGGAATTCAAGCGAGTTCGCCGAATAAAGAGGCGTGATCTCCTGCCGTACCTGTTTGCCGCTCTTGATTGCGCACCCGGCGGTTAGGAACACACAAGACAGGAGTGAGACACTCTTGCGCGGCGCGAAGGCGCGCAGAATAGGCAGGCGACTCATGTTCAGAATCTTATCGCAGAACGCTACCACATGGTTGTTTATCGCGCGCGGTGCTCTTTGAGCGCTTCCGTTAACCAGGCGTCTAAATGCGTTGCTTTGCCATCTGAAGTTCGCACCAGGTACGGTTTTCCCGTGAGTAAACTTTTCGACGCCGACAGCCGGATGAAATCTTCCGGTGTTTTGACCTGATTCTTGAAGTGTTCGTACTTGGCCTTGATGTGCGAAACCGCTTCCGCGGGGGTGTGCTCGGCGCCGTTGCGAACGAAGGTCGCCTTAGAACTGCCCACGTAATCGATGAGATAAGCGATCGTCTGTTCGAGAGATTCTCTGGCGAGGATTTGGCCGGCGAAAATGAGCAAGAGTCCGACAGTAAGCAAAGAGCGCGTGGAGAAGATCACGCTATCAATTCGAACGCGGCCGCGTTTTTGCGCGCAATAATTGTCGATCTTTCCGCGAAAGGGAACCGCGCCCGGAGTGACTCGAACACTCGACCTACGGATTAGAAATCCGTTTTCTTACTAGGTAAAGTATTCAGAGTTGCCACATTTTTGCCAATTCCTGATGGTTTTCAGTTCTGAAGATTCCAAGGCGAGGGACGGCCAACGCGAGCGCCGGTCGCCCGACACGACTTTCGAGGTCGCATTTTCCGCGCGTCTTTTCTGTTTGATTCGCGCGAGTACTTGATTGCATCGCGGAGTTTCCGCTTGCACTCGCTTGGAGCAGGAATTACATTTTTGTCGCTGGGGTGATGCTCAGCATACTGAAACTGACCTGGCCTAGCATCAAGGCCGCACGGGGTCAGTTTTTTTTTGTCGCGTGCGGCTCTCGGGCCGGGTTCAACGAGAACCAAAATGGCCCAAGAAAAATTAGTCGATTACGCGGGGCTGGCTGAAGAGGTCGGCATTCCCGTCCGCACTCTGCGCACTCTCGCACACCGACGCGTCATCCCACGGCTAATCCTGGGCCATCGCACGGTTTTGTTCGCGCCGAGCAAGGTAATTGCCGCTCTTCAGCGGTACGAGATTACGGAGGTGGGTCGTTTGACCCGCGTGAAAAAGTCATGAACCGCCTCGCGGCAAATTCTCGAAACAGGACGAGCTATGAAGTCGGCCATACCGGCAAACAAGGGGCCACTCTGCCGGAGGTAGGTCCCTCGGTTTCCAGCGGCCTTATTTCTTTCATCAGAATTAACGCGCGAACAATTCGCTACGATTTGGACGCGATTGAACGCGCGCTCGAAAACCAGATGCATCGTACTTGATGCAAGGAAAAAGGCTGTGCCGGGCCAGGTAGATCGGCGCCGTTTCCAAGACCACGTGGTCAGGGGTAATACCGCATGTGGAGGAGGAAAACACGTTCCCGCGGGGACCACCTAGGCGGGAGGATCGGAGAAAAAGCGGCTTCGCTTCGATCAGCAGAGTGCTCCGGACAGCTCCGTCTGTTCCGCAAGCATGAAGGCACATGCGACAGGGACACGATAGCTCCCGAGGGCTTCTCTGAGGTAACGGTGTGCCCAAGTGCGCATGTTCAAGTGAGAGAAACACCCGGACACCAGAACGCTCAGGGAGCGGAAACAATCGGGGACACAAGTCGCCGCAACGGGTGGCTTATGTCCCCGTTTTCCAGCCGCTAGGGAGCAGTAAAACAACAACGACAAGTGCAACGCAAAAAAACAGCAACATGGTTCACGCGGGCGCTGATGAGACAACGAACCAAAACCAAAGCCAATAAAATTCTGTTAAGTCGAAAACGCATTAACAGAATTCGAGGCACAAACTGAAAAGGAAAATAGAAAATGAGTGAGAAAACATTGAAGGTTCATCCTGCCGCGTCGGCGTTCCCGAAGATCACCGACCAGGATTTGAAGGAGCTGACTGAGGACATCAAGAAGAACGGCATTCGGGTGCCGATTCTGGTTCGACGCGATCGGGAAGGCGCAAGGGAGGCTGATTTACATTACGGGAGACAAGGAACCGGAGGTTGAAAAGTCGAAAACGACTTAACAGAATTACTATAAAATGACAATCATCGAACGACTGCCATAAGCGGAAAACGAGAGGGAAATTCGCGGCCTGCTCAACGCGGGTAACAACCAGCGTCCGAGTGGCACGATCAGCCGTCCGTGGGTGATTTTCAATGTGCTTGCCTGCTTGCTTCTCAGCGCGCAATAGCACATCGGGAAAGGTGCGGGGGAAGTGCAGGAAAAGTGCAAGTTTGAGCGACCATTGGAGCAGCGGGGCCGGTTAGCCAAGAGTTGGCCAAAAGTAGGAAAAAAATGCCGATTCCGCCCTGAGCATTGTGGCGCGCGGCATTTCTGTGATTTTCACGGAACGTGATTAAGTTGAGGGGTTGAGTTTTTAATTTTGGTTTGAGATTGGTTAGGATCACACATTGAAACTGAGTAAGATGCTCAAGGACTTTGTTCGCGCCGTGCAAACGCATTTGCACGGCACAAAGAATGGATGGCTGGCCGTTGCTCTCGCGCTCTCGATTGCGCTAACAAATCACTTATGGCCCTGATTGAATGTCCCGAATGTAAGCGCCGTGTATCTGATCAAGCCCAGGCTTGCCCCTCATGCGGTATGCCACTTGCCCCAGGCTCAAAACAAGGAACTCCCCTAAGCTCGCCACCAAGAAAGGCCGTTAATCCTACCAAACCAAAAAAGACCAATGACCGCTTAGTCGCCTTCTTTGTGATCCTCGGCTTGATTCTCGTTCTCCTGGCCGGGGCCGAAATCGACCGGCGCGGCTGGATCGGATGGGATGACTTTCCGAATTGGATCTCGCAAATATTCACCACCCCGTCAATCCCACCAGCGTTAGCACGTCCATCGCTTGCCACGCCAACAATTACGCCCGTCCCCACGCCCGATCCTACGTTACTTCAGGTTGTCCACACCGAATGGGAAAAGGGCGGTTTCGATTCAATCGCAATTTGGCACGTCACCTTTTTCAACCGCAGTGACAAGCCAATCGGCAACATTCAGTATCGAACGAGGTATTCCGCAGAAACCGGCGACAAGGTGGATGCTGGTGGAGTCGATGCGTTACTTGGCGACAACACAATTCGGAAAGTCATCCCACCACACCAAAAGCGCACAATCGAAATCAATGATGGGTTTCTTCACCACGAAGCCGCTAAAGCGAACTTCCAAGTTGTTTCTTGGGAGTTCGTCAGCAAGCAGTAATTCACGCGAGGGGCCTCGCTCAATCTAGAGATGTGGCTGCTTGTAAGCGCCGTCGCGCTTTGGTAAACGACAACGCAATGCTGAGAGTCTTAATCGGTTTTCTCTGCATGTGCTTCGCAATGCCCGCACATGCGAAACTTGGCGAAAGCGCGGCGGAGCTAATCAAGCGGTTTGGAAAGCCGTATGCCATCGAGAATCTTAAGATCGGCCAAACGTATAAGTTCCGATCGGAAAATGTCAGTGTAGACGCAACCTTCGTGGACGGAGTTTCAGTTGCGGAAACGTACTTTTCTGACCATCCATTAAACCCTTTGGGAGAACCACCGAATGATATCGTCCAAGCAGTTCTGAGGACGAACGCACCGCAAGCGCGATGGATTGAGATCGAGGCTGGACCATTTGGTGCGGACTACGCGTTGCGATCATCCGATGGGAAATACATCGCCACTTTAAAATACAGTGGTCCACAACCTGAAAGCGCGATTTGGACAATGACCGTGGCTCAAGCAAGTCTGCTCAGCCCGTCAACGCCTGCGACGCCCGGTTCTTCTTCTTCTTTGAGTCGGCGGCTTACGCCGGCACCCGCTCCTGGCTACTTGGATCGTGCGATCCAAGAAGCGAATCGAAAGGAGTACGAGGCGGCGATCTTGGAATTAACTAAAGCAGTTAAGAAAAATCCAAACGATGCCGAGCTATTGGCCGAGCGAGGCTACAAGCATAGTCTGATTGGTGCTTACGACAAAGCAGTCTCGGACTATGAGGCCGCCCTCAAGATCAGGCCGAACGATCACCGGACCGAGCTACGGCTGCAAACAGCGCACGCGATGCTTGCCCTCGAAGAGGGGACATTGCCAAGCGCAACTCCATTTGAGAAACGGAGCGCTTCGGCGAGTCACCGAATATTTTCGCCTGGCGCGGAAACGTTCTTATCGAACGTGATTCGAAGCGCCGGCTTCGGCGGGGCTGGCGTCCTGTATTGCTTCGCTTTGGCACGAGCGTTCAGACAGAAGACATTGAAGTGGATTGGAGCGGCCGTACTCGCCGCGTTGTTCTTTGGCGTGACTTGCCTTCTTTTCCTTCAAGGTTTGTCGGAACACGCGGGCGGTTCCCGGCGGGAAATCGCCGACGATTTTTCTGACGGGCAGAGCCGGTTCGCGGCTTACGCGATGAAGCTACGCGAGCGGGCGATGGCCAATCGGCGGCTGGCAAGTGATTCGGCGCAAACCGACGCCCAACCAAGTCGCTTTATGCCGTCACCATCGCCGATGCCATTGCCATTTGTCGCAGAGCAGGTGCAGCGTGCGGTAGTACAAATCGCGGGCCTTTCTCCGTCCGGCGGGTCAGTGGCGAGCGGCACGGGGTTCTTCATCTCCGCCAACGGAAATCTGGTGACGTGCTGGCACGTAGTGTCTGCGGCCAACATCGATCATATTCGAGTCACGCGAAGCGACGGCTCGCAGTGCGAAATCGAAGGGGTGCTGGGTTTCTCTGCGAAAGATGATTTGGTTTTGCTTAAGACTGCCGTGACTGGGGCGGATTTCCTGAAGCTACGCGCTTCGCGCGCAGACAAACCCGACGTTGGCACGCGGATTCTCGTTTTCGGGAATCCTGGGCAACTTAGAGGAGTTTGGTCGGAAGGAGCCGTGTCCGGTTTTGTATTTGACGTTAAATTTGCCAAGCGGGATTCTCTGCGTTTTGACGCGCCGGTAGCACCCGGTTCCAGTGGCTCGCCGGTCGTGGATACTCACAAAGGCGACGTGCTTGGTATCGCGTCAGCGACCGGTTGGCCGCTCGGCAATTTCGGCGTTCCGTTTTACTACATTACTGATCTGGTCGATAAGCTGCACGGGTCTACCCCTGTTTCTCTGGCTCAATTCAAAGCGGATCTCGAAAAAGAGAAACCCACAATCAAGCAACACGTTGACGAAAAGGAGCGCGCAGGGGATTTTATGGAAGCGGGTCAGTTGTGCGATGACTACTCTGCACGATACCCAGGCGACATATGGGGATCGTGGGAGCACGCGCAAATTTCCTTCGCCTTGGACGATTATAACGCTGCCAGCTTTTACACAGCGCGGTTACAGCCAGCAAAGGGCCCCGGAGACGATCTGCTCTGCGCGATTCAGTTTGAGTCTGGTAATGCGCTTTTCTGGGCGCCTGCGCAGCGGGAGTGGTTGAAGAGAGTGGCAGAGTTGCTGCACAACGATTATGGCGTGGAAATTTGTACTGTTCAGATGCGACCAGATACAGGCGTTAACGTGCGTGCGAAGCCAGATGCCAAGTCCGACGTTCTCTATGAGTTCGACGCCGGTGAGCATGTATTTGCTAAACAAGATCGACTTCGCAATTCTGCCGGAAAAGAGAGCGTGACTTGGCGCAAAGTGCTGATGCTGCCGTCACGCGATTACATTCACGGCAGCGAGGGTTGGGTGAACGAACGCTACATCGCCCCGTTGAGCATGTCGCTCGTTACAGCAGAACCTTATGAGAAAGCGGCCGCTCGGGGCGACGTCGGCGCTCAGGTTTACTTGGGGAATCTGTACACGGAGGGAAAGGGCGTTGCTCAAGACTACAGCAAAGCAGCTGAGCTTTATCGGAAATCAGCCGATCAGGGTAACGCCGCCGGTCAGGCATATCTGGGGTCCCTATATGCTGAGGGGAAAGGGGTGCAAAGAGATTATCAGAAAGCGATCGAGCTTTTTCACAACGCCATCGGCCAAGAGTCGTCAGTGGGATCTTCTAATGCCTTCAACGATTTTGCATGGTTTCTCGCCACCTGCCCGGACAACTCTCAGCGAAATGGAAATCTAGCTGTCACTTACGCAACCAAGGCGTGCGAACTCACGCAATGGAAAGACGGGAGTTTTATCGACACTCTTGCAGCTGCTTGTGCCGAGGTCGGCGACTTTGACACAGCCATCAAATATCAGAAACAGGCAATGGACATACACAGTGATTATCCAGATCGGCGTGAAATGGAAAAAGCTCTCGAACTTTACCAGGAGCGAAAGCCCTATCGTGCGGATAAGAAATCGCTCGATGTGGTCGATTATTTCCTTCTGCTTCCGCGAGATTCTTTCGAGATACCACCAGCAGATTTGTTACGTTTTCTCAAGCAACCGAAATGCGGCCTGATCGATTTGGCCAACGGTTACATCAGTTGTACGGGGGACAGCGCACAGGCCCCCTTCGAAGTCGCACTGTTCCGTTTTCGCGATGGTAGTCCGCTGGTTGCAGTTTGTTGGGGCGACCATAGCGAGGAAAGTAGAGAGGATGCGAGAACTGGTTTGGTGTTCCTCGATTTTTTCCGATTAGGTGCAGACAAACAAATGCACAAGGTTAGCCGTTCAACCTTTCCAGTCGCGGATGCTGGCGATCGCAAGGGAAACTGGCGATTCGAACTGCCGCGATACGGGCGAACGGTGCTCGTGCGCAGTCAGCAAAGTGGAGCGATTTTGCACGAACTGAAGTGGAACGGCGCAAAATTTCAGGACGAGAAGTAATCAATACCGATAGTTGTGGCGACAAACAACCATTTCGTAATCGGCCGGCGTCAGACCGAACAGGGGTTCACGCGGACGCTGGTGAGACAACGAACTAAAACAAAGCTGAGAATCCGTTAATACGAAAACGCATTAACGGAATTCGAGGCGCAAAGGGTCAGTTCCTTTATCCTAAGGAAATTACGAGGGAATCGCCAAAACTAGCCTTGAGTCGGCAATAAAACGGCAACATCTGACAGCGTTCCTCTTGTTACAGCGGATTGCCAGTCCGTAGGAACGACCAGCCAGGAGGCACGCCACAGTAAAGCAGCGCGCGCTTTTCTTTGCTGGATTTCAGCGTTTCAGTTCTCGCGCGTTTTCGCTTAGGATCGCCTCATAAATGGCTGCTGCGAGCGAAGCGAACCCAATCCTCAACAACCCCTACGAGGAGCCGTTGCTGCACTACGCCACCAATCTAGAGGGTGAGCTTGATTACTCGAAGGTCGAGAAAAACCGACGCATCTTCGCCGGGGCGCTTCAGACGATTCCTCTCCCGCAGCGGCGACAACAAGAAGACCTGCTGAAGATGCAGGATTTCGCCGCCACAAACTATGGAACACATTTGGTAAACCTTCTTCGCAAGGAGGTCGCGGCTTGGCGGGACGCCAAGTATCCGAACACAACTCGCGTCACGCGCGAGCTGCTCCATTTCTGGTTTCTCAACGAAGAACGAGCAGACAACTTAAAACTTTTCTTCGCGCAGCGCGAAGCCGTCGAAACGGCGATCTACCTGAACGAAGTCGCCGACAAATCCAATCCTGGGCAAAACATCCTGCGGCAGTTGCAAACTGCGCAAGCCATCTCAGGAGATCCCCAAAGCAATCTTCCCCGCATCGCGTTCAAGATGGCCACGGGCGCGGGGAAGACGGTCGTGATGGCGGCGCTGATCGTTTACCAATATTTCAATCGTGTAGAATATCGGAACGACATCCGCTTTGCTGACTGCTTCTTGGTGGTGACCCCAGGCGTAACCATCAAGAACCGACTCGCCGTCCTTCAAGTCGATCCGCGTACTAGCGCCGACGCACTCGACTATTACTACGCGCGTTGGCTTGTCCCGGCATCGTGGCGGCGAGAACTGCTTCAGATCAATGCGCGGTTGGTCATCACGAACTATCACGCGTTCGAACCGAAAACTCTGCAAGGCAACAAACGCTCTCCGTTCGATGGGAAACGTGATTCAGCCGGGAAAAAGCAGGAAGGCCGCGAGGACTTCAACCAGGTTGTTCGCAGGCTGCTCGGCAACCTCAAGCCGGGATCCCGGTTGTTGATCCTCAACGACGAAGCTCATCATTGTTATCTCCCTAAACAAGACAATCGAGTCGCTGAAGGCGAGGATACTGACGAAGAAAACGAACGCGCGGCCGTTTGGTTTAACGGACTGCGTCAAATCGCACAGCGCTTCAAAGTGCGCCACGTCTACGACCTCAGTGCGACCCCGTACTTCCTGACCGGCTCCGGTTACGAACCCTACACATTGTTCCCTTGGGTTGTGTCCGACTTCGGTTTGATCGAAGCAATCGAATCCGGCCTCGTGAAGATCCCTTTCCTGCCCACTTCCGACGACACGCAGGCGCTCGAATTGCCCGTGCTTCGAAACCTATATGAACACGTAAAAGAACGGCTGCCGCGTGCGGGTCAGCGACGCCGGCGCGCAGCAGCCAAGGAAAGGGGCGAAGCGGTTCGCGAGGCCCCGCCGCACCTCCCGGACACAGTTAAGGCTGCGCTCGCGCAGTTCTATAGGCATTACGAGGAAGAGTTCCATCGACGGAAGCATTCGTTAGGCAGTGACGGCGAGCGGCAGCTGGAAATGACTGACACGCCACCCGTGTTTATCATCGTATGTAACAATACCTCCGTTTCAAAAGAGGTATTCAAATATATCGCCGGGTACGAGCTCACGCCGGCTGAAGAGGGTGAAAAGCCGGAAGTTGTCACCGGAGTTCTCGACCTCCTGTCAAATTTCGACCCCGGTACACAACACCCGCGCACAAAACCACCGACGCTGCTCATCGACAGCGACGCCCTTGAGAACTCCGGACAAATCGACGGCGATTTTAAGAAGGTCTTTGGTTCCGAAATCGCGAATTTCAAACGCGACTACGTTCGCATTCACGGTCAAGGCGCTGCTGAAGACATGACCGATGCCGAAATCCTTCGAGAGGTTGTAAATTCTGTAGGTAAGCCAAACTCGCTTGGCGCTCACATCCGTTGCGTCGTTTCCGTTTCGATGCTGACAGAAGGATGGGATGCGAACACGGTCACCCATATCATGGGACTTCGCGCTTTTGGATCGCAGCTTCTGTGTGAACAGGTTGCCGGCAGGGCATTACGTCGAAAGAGCTACTTTCTGCAAGCCTACGATAGGCACGGCAACCCCACTACTGACAAGCGCCGCATCGCGATTCGAAAGTTCCCTCCTGAGTACGCTCACATCATCGGCGTTCCATTCAAGCTCTTCAAAGGCGGCACGACGAAAGTCCCCGACCCGCCGGATTACACTCGCGTCTTTGCGCTCAAGGAACGAGAGAAGTTCGAAATCACGTTTCCGAACGTCGACGGCTACCGAATTGAATATCCTGATGGTCCCCTAAATCGCGATTTCTCCGCCCTCGACGACTACGTCATCGACGGCTCGACCTTGCCGACGCAGACCGTCATGTCCACTGCTGTCAGCGCCGAAACGCAAAAGCTAACCGTCGTCGATGTCCTCGAACGCCGCGAACAGGAGATCATTTACCTCATCACGAAAGACCTTTTGCGAAACCACTTCTCAACCGATAAAGGCGCACCAGAGTTCCAAAAATTCCACGAGCTAAAGGCCATCGTCACCGAGTGGTATCACACGAAAGTTCGCGTCCTGGGCAAAGACCCGAAATGGAAAAAGCTTATCTATTTCCACGATCCCAAACCCATGGTCGATCACGTCGCTCGCGGAATATTCCCCGGCACGTCGCCCGAAGAACGAATCCGTCCGGTCCTGAACTACTACAACCCGACCGGCAGCAGCCGCCACGTGAATGGTAACACCACGAAAGACACGTATCCCACTACATCTAGTCATGTGAACGTCGTCGTCGTGGACAGCGGATGGGAAGGCAAGGCCGCTAAAGCTCTGGATCTAATGGCTGGCGACGGTGAAATTGAGTGTTGGGTGAAGAATAACTTTCTCAGTTTCAAAATTCCTTACGTGGACAAGGATGGAGTCGAACGTGACTACATGCCCGACTTCATCGTCCACTGCATGACGCAGGCTGGCGATCGAATGAATCTAATCATTGAAATTTCCGGCATGCGTTTCGATAAAACTGCCAAGCGCTGGTTCGTCGAGCACCGGTGGCTCCCCGCCGTAAACAGCGTCGCGGCCAAACACGATTGGAGCCGTTGGGACTTCCTTGAACTGGACAGTGAAGCAGCCGTCGCCGATCTGCGCGACAAGGTCCTCGGTAAACTTAAGCAGCCATTTACCTCCCTCGCCGAAGTTGCTGTAGCCTAAATCCGCCTGCTATGCCCAAGCCTCCGAAGCCGATCAAATCCTTTAAGCACAAACACGAGAAACGGGCGCATGTGCCGTCCTCGGAAGAAGCCGGCTACGAAGACGCCAATCCAAAAGTTCAGGACGCTTCAGCCGTGGCTTCTTTTCCGCGCAATCCAATCGTTCATCGCGGCCAGGACCCGGAGCTTTTCTGGATGCACAAGTACGGACCCGAAGACAGGACGATTGCGAGTGACGTGGATATCCGATCGCTTTACCGCCACGAACATATAGCACCGGAACAGCTGATTCGCAGCCTGTACAAAATTGTAGAAGCCGATCCAAACCAAACCGACTTCTTTCGCGTTAATGAATTGTTCGGGAATGCTCTTTCTCATAGCGAACTCGAAAAAATCGGCGATTACTACGTCCACTCAGACGGTTGGACGAACCGGCTGATTCAGGGGGACAGCTTGCTGGTGATGACATCCCTCCTCGAGCGAGAAGGCATGGCTGGAAAAGTACAGTGCATCTATATAGATCCTCCGTACGGGATAAAATACGGATCCAATTGGCAAATCAAAATTAACAACCGCGCGGTAAAGGAGGACGACGACTCGCTGACCGGCGAGCCGGAAATGATTAAAGCGTATCGCGACACATGGGAGCTCGGCATTCACTCCTATTTAAGCTACCTTCGCGATCGCCTGCTGATCGCTCGCGACCTCTTGCATGACTCGGGTTCCTGTTTCGTTCAAATGTCGGATGAAAACGTTCACCTGGTCCGTTCCCTAATGGACGAGGTCTTCGGAAGCGGCAATTTTGTAAGCCTCATTAGTTTCACAACTACAAGTGGGTTCGAAACTACTACATTAGCCCGAAACGGCGACTATCTAATCTGGTATGCGAAAGAAGTAGCTTCGATAAAGTATCGCCAGCTTTATCTCGAAAAAGATGTTTCGGTTGAAGGCGGACGCTACCGTTGGATTCAATTCGAAGATGGAACGTATCGAGGCCTAACGGCTCGGGAAATGCGCGGCGAGGACTTGATTCCACCGAAGGCACGATTGTACCAACCCACTAGTCTTATATCTCAAGGAGCCGGCGCTGCTGAATCACGTGAATTCAACTACAAGAACAAGATTTATGATTGCGGCGCCGGGAATCATTGGA
Source organism: Spartobacteria bacterium (assembly GCA_003167365.1). Lineage (GTDB taxonomy): Bacteria > Verrucomicrobiota > Verrucomicrobiia > Chthoniobacterales > UBA10450 > Palsa-1382. The sequence goes on from PMTM01000004.1 coordinate 108,856, forward strand.
AAACGACCATTGCTGGTCTAGCCAATCTCGCCAAGGCAGGACGGATTCATGTGGCAAGAAATAGCATTCGGTACGTACGATATGCGGACGACTTCCCGTTTCAGCCGATCACGAATTTTTGGGATGATACTGCGACGGGAAACTTTACAGACGAAAAGATTTATACGGTTCAAACAAATATAAAGGTAATTCAGCGCTGCCTTTTGATGACAACAGATCCGGGCGACTTAGTGCTCGACCCCACGTGCGGCGCAGGCACCACGGCCTACGCCGCCGAACAATGGGGCCGCCGATGGATAACAGTCGATACATCGCGCATCGCACTGAGCATCGCCAAGACGCGATTAGGAACGGCGACTTTTCCTTATTACCAACTTCACGACAGCGAGAGCTGCGATATTCGGCAAGGATTCGTTTACAAGAAAGTCCCACACATCACACTCAAAAGCATCGCTAACGGCGAGCAACCAGAGGAAGAGCTTCTTTATGACGTGCCAACAGAGGACAAGAAGCGGCTACGGGTCGCAGGCCCTTTTACCGTAGAGACACTTCAAAGCTACGAGCCGATTTCACCGGAAGAACTAGCAGCTCGGAGGGATAGTGAAGAAGGACTCGCCGGCTTTGAAGATCTGGTTTTTGAGCATTTAAAATCTGCTGGCATCAAGACCGGTGACAAGACTGAGAACGCTGTTTTCGTACGCATCGACCGGCTGGCATCATCAAACCTCCATGCCGAAGGTTTCTACAATACCCCGGACGGCGAGAAAAAAGCCTACCTTCATATCGGCCCGAAGTTCGGCACGATCAGCAAACGTGCAGTTGAGGAAGCGATCAAGGAGTGTCGACAAAAAGGCGACGCAGGCTGGCTGATCATTCTTGGCTTCTCATTCGACTCGGCGATTCAGAACCGGCGTGAAACGTTTTCGATGGGGACATTCGAAGTTACGCGCGTCCGAATGCACGATGACCTTTTGCAAGAAGGTCTGCTGAAGAAAGACAAGAAGGCTGCATCCTTCGTCACCATCGGCGAACCCGACATTCGTCTGCATAAAAACAAGGACGGCACCGGCCAGGTCCAGATCGCCGGCCTAGACATCTACGACCCGATCAAAGACATCGTGAAAAGCCGGGATGTGCACGACATCGCCTACTGGATGCTCGACGACAACTATGACGGTTCGAATTTCGTCGTTAAACAGGTCTTCTTCTGCGGCGGCGACAAAGACGAATTCGAGGCTTGGAAAAAGGGAATCGATTCTCTCGCCGCCCAATCCGCCCGTCGCCGCGCGGAGTTAACCCTCAAAATCCAACTCGATGACGAAGCCTTCGGCCGCATCTACGGTCACCAAAGTCACCCATTCAAAGCGAAGACGGGGCAGAAGATCGCCGTCCGGGTGATTAGTCAGTTTGGGGAGGAGACAACGAAAGTTCTTCCCGTGGATTAGAAATTATGGCTGGCGAATTTCATCTGCAGATCCTTGGTCGAACGATCGAACACCTCGGAAGTCAGATGTACCGGCACCGCGCTCCATCCATTGCTGAGCTGGTTGCAAACTGTTGGGATGCGGGCGCAAGGAACGTTTGGGTAACGGTTCCTAACGAAGCCAACTATGATCCTGACGGCTCTTCTATTTCGATATTGGATGACGGCCAAGGGATGACTGCAGAAGCCGTGCAGGATCAATACTTGGTAATCGGCCGTAATCGACGAGACGAAGATGGTGGCGAAAACCAGGGCCGGAAAGTTATGGGCCGAAAAGGAATCGGCAAACTGGCTGGCTTCGGCCTGGCTTCCCGCGTGACCATAACGACATGGGCGTCGCGGATGCCTAAGGCCGTTCATTTCACCATGTCGCTCCAAGAGCTGAAGCGCGATGCTGGCGAGGTTGCGGATGTCAAGTTTCCCTGGGGTGAAGTCGACAAAAGCGCTGGTTGGCCGGCTTCGGGCACTATGATCACGCTGTCGCAGCTTCGCCACGCATCATCAATAAACGTTGCGGCACTGACCGAAACTCTCGCGAGGAGGTTCTCGCGTACGACTCGCGGGCAAATGGCGATACACGTAAATGGAGCTGTCGTAACCGAACCTGCGATTGAATTGCTTTTTCAGAGCCCCGCAGAGGACGACTTTAATGAGGAAACTCTCCCAACTGGCGCCAAGGTGTTATATCGCTATGCGTTCGCAAAGACGCCCATCAGATCGAAAGAGTTGCAGGGATTTGCGATCTATGCTCATGGCCGAACAGCACAAGCTCCGCCCTTCTTCTTCAACGTAGAATCCACTGCATCGGGGCAGCACTCTACCCGATATGTATTCGGCGACATTCAAGCTGACTACTTAGATGATGGGGTTAACGATGAATCGGATCTGACTTCTACCGATCGGCAAGAGCTGGATTGGGAGAAAGAAGAACTGAAGGAGCTTAAAGAATGGGGCGAAGCACTCACACGCCGCGTTTTGATCGAATGCGCAGAGCTGAAGGGCAAAGAAGTTGAACAGTGGGTCCTAGAAATACCTGAGTTCAAAGACCGTCTGACTCGACTCGACAAAGCCGTTACAAAAGAGATCTCACGGTTCCTGATGGTACTTGGACAACGTTCACCGAAAGGAGATGAACGCACGCTGGATTTGGCTAATGCGTTAATAAGAGCATACGAATTCCGCAACTTTCACGATGTTGTCGAAGATATAAATGCCGCGGGGCAAGACCCGGAAAAGCTTGAGCAGCTCTTAGCACGGTTACATGACTGGAAGGTCCTGGAGAGCCGCGCAATTCTTGAAATTGTTAAGGGCCGCCTCAGCGTCATTGAGCGCCTGCGCGACATGGTAATCGCGAACAAGCCTGAAACTCCGTCGAAAAATATCACCGACAATCTACACGACCTACTCGCGGAATATCCTTGGCTCTTTAATCCCGAGTGGCAGGTTTTCGCTGAGGAAAAATCGATCGGCAAAATCCTTAAGGACTGGGGTCACAAAGACGCGAAAGAGGAAATGGAGAACAAGAGGATCGACTTTCTCGCATTTCACAGAGATGAGGATATTCTAGTCATCATAGAGCTAAAGCGACCAGCGCACGCGGTGGAACTAGAAGAGTTGCAAAGACTGCAGCGGTACCAGGATGAGCTCGGAAAAGCTTACAAGCGATGTCTTGCCGTCCTCGTTCACGAAGGGCAGATCAATGTCCGTGAATCAACGCTGGATGGTTTCTTAAGATCGACTTCCTTTCAGCTACTAAAATGGAGCGATATTTTCGCACGCGCTTCACGCTTTTACTCACATTATCGCGCAGTGCTTGAAGGCGACGTCGGAGCACCGGGCTTCGTTAGGAAAGAGACCGAAGTCTTACGTACGCGCGAGATCCTAGAGACTGATACCTCGAGGCGCGGCGAGAAGCGTGAACAAGGCTTAGGAGATACCGAGCCTTGAAGACGGCGCCGCCCCAACACACTGCAATCGATTTATTCTCTGGCTGTGGCGGCCTGACGCGGGGATTAAAGGAAGCTGGCTTCGGTGTCGTGGGTGCTGTCGAGCTTGATGAGGTCGCAGCCAAAACATATCGCCTGAACCATCCCGAGGTTGATTTGCTGTCGCAGGATATTCGAGCAGTGCAGCCGCGCAAATGGATGAAGCAGCTTCGCCTTAAATCAGGCGATTTAGATCTCCTCGCCGGTTGTCCGCCGTGTCAGGGTTACTCCACGCTCCGTACAAAAAACGGAGGAAAACGGAACCGCGACGGGCGCAATCCGCTTGTCCGAGAGATGTTGAGGTTCACGCGAGTCCTCAAGCCCAAAGCGGTGATGATGGAAAACGTACCCGGACTTTTGGGCAAGACAGCATTATTAGACCTGCAAACGGGGCTCGAGCAGATCGGCTACGAAGTGCAATGCAATGTCAGAGACGCACAATTTTACGGCGTTCCTCAACGCCGGCGTCGCTTGATCCTATTGGCGGGTAGAGGATTTGAAATTCCTTTCGCCCAGGCGCGAAGAAATTGCCTAACGGTGCGAAAGGCGCTAGCTGGTTTGAAGCGAGTAAGGACCAGCGGAGACAAATTACATGATTTTCCCGAACGTCGCGATCCAGAGATCCAAAAGCTGATCTCACAGATTCCTATCAATGGCGGCAGCCGGCTAGATCTCGGCACAGCGAATCAGCTGCGCTGCCATAAGAACTGCGACGGCTTCAAAGACGTCTATGGCCGGATGGCTTGGAACGAAAAAGCGCCCACTATTACCAGCGGCTGCTTTAATCCTTCAAAAGGCCGTTTTCTGCACCCGCGCAGCAATCGCTGCATCACGATGCGTGAAGCGGCAATTTTGCAAGGCTTCCCCAGGCGCTACAAATTTGATTCAGGCGCCGGCAAACAGGCGGTAGCGTTAATGATCGGAAACGCTCTTCCGCCTGAATTCATTCGTCGGCACGCAAAGAAGATCCGAAAGGCAATTGAGTCCCACTGCGACAGCCGGCGAAAGAATGTCCACGCAAGACATAGAGAAAAAGCTGCTCGATAATCTAACCGACGGCCAAAAGAGCGCCGTACGATCAGAAAGACGGAGGTTGCTCGTAGTAGCGGGAGCCGGCTCCGGCAAGACGGAGGTCATGGCCCGTCGCGTGGCGTGGTGGATCGGGATCGAAGGGGTTCCAAAAAACCGGATCGTCGCTTTCACGTTCACCGAAAAAGCCGCGAAGGAGATGAAATTTCGCGTCCGTCGTTGGATCGGCGTGATTACTCCGTCCGGTGAAGACGTGAATCTTGGCGGCATGTACGTCGGAACGATTCACGGTTATTGCCTTGAAAAGCTCCGGGAATTCTGGCCGGACGATTATCACAACTTCGACATTCTCGATGAGGCCGCACGTGCGGCTCTGATCTTGCGCGGTTTCAACGGTGTTCTCGGACTAGGCGGCCTACGTGCGGCACTCGGGCCGATGCAAGGGATGTCCGCTACCGTCGAGCAGTTCGGCCAAGCTTATGACCAGCTGCATGAGCATAACAGATTCCATGTTAAGCTAACTAACCAAATAGCGCCGTACGAACTTGGTGCTGTAGAACAGGAATGGTGCAAGGGAGCGACGCTCCAAACCAATGTTGGGATTACGAAGGAAGCCAAGGCCTTCGCCATCTCTGCCGCACGCTATTACGCGTATCTTCGTTGTCGGCGCTTCTTGGATTTCAGCAGTTCCCAGACTGAGTTCATTCGGCTTTTGAGGGCGGACCTGACAAGACAAAAGCAGCTTGCTGAGGATCTGATTCACCTGGTGGTCGATGAGGTGCAAGATATTAATCCCGTACAGCGTGACCTTGTTGAGCTTCTCGTCGGCAAAGGCGGCAAGCTGACGACAGTGGGTGATCATCGCCAGGCGATCTACGGATTTCGGGGGGCCAAAGTCGAAATCATCGGTGAACTCTGGAATGAGTTCAAAGCAGCATCCGACGCGGAGGTGATCGACCTTCAACAGAACTTTCGCTCGACGCCGCGGATCATCGAAATTGCCAACCGCTGGGCGGAAACGATTACGCCAGCAGGCGGAATGACGACGGTGGACATGCTCCACGGGAAATCCGATCGATTGGACACACATCCATCGCACATCGCGATGATCGGTTTCCCAGCGCGCGAAAAAGAGGCTGCTTGGATCGCCAAGGCGATCCGAGCCCTGGTACCTTCCGAGGCTGAAGGCGTCGAGCATGACAAACGGGATGGCAAAAAGCGCGGACTGTCCTTGTCCGACATTGCAGTGCTCGCAAGATCATCCACTGATGTTCGAACATATATGAAGGCGCTGGAGGCGGATGGCATTCCCTCCATCGTCCGCGCCGGACCAGATCTTTTTTCACAACCTGAGATACTATTTTTCTTGGGAGCGCTCGCTTTGACCGGCGGGCTGGACCAATTTTATGGCTCGGAGCACAATCCAAAGAGCCTGCCCCGTAGGATAAATGATGTCCTACAGTGTGCCCCGCAACCTGAAGCAGTCCTTCGCGCCGCCGCACGCCAGCTCCGCCAGTCCGGCCTCGCTGTGACCCGCGACGTAGAGGAGCGATTAATTTTCGCGTCCTCCGCCATTCGCCAGAGAATTGAGAACATCCGCACATTCGGCGCCGGCCAGGTGAAATTTCTTCGCTGCAAGAGATTGCGAGATTTTCTCGGGAAGTCCGGCAAGCTGCGTCGTCTTTTCCCACAGCAGCTCTTTCACATGTTGCTCGAAGAAGCGGAGGTCGAGCACTGGGACACTTGCGAAGGTCGCGGAGAGTCCGCTTTGTTCCATCTTGGCGCCTTGAGCGGCCTAATCACGGGAATCGAAATGCCGGGTTGGACCAGTACGGAAAGCTACAAGTGGCAAATCATCGGCCTCTGTCAGTACGGTTCGGAGTCGGGACGCACCGAAGAGCAACCCCTTATCGTTAAGCCCGACGCGGTGACAATCAGCACGGTGCATGGGGTTAAAGGACTCGAATTTGCAGCAGTGTTTCTGGCAGACGTTTGCGCCCGTCGCTTTCCGAGCCAGATGGCAAGAAGGGTTTCCCCCTTGCCCCTGTCCGGCGCAATTCGGAAGGAAATAGATATAGAGGGATTGTCTGACAACGAGAACTACGACGGAGAACGACGATTGATGTACGTTGCTCTCACCCGTGCAGAGAGATTTCTATTCGTAAGCCATTCGTCGAAGCAAACCTCCAAATTCATCAAAGAGCTGCAGCCAATCTTCCAAGCGTCGGGTGGAACAGTAACGGCGAACTCGGAGCGTTTGCTGCGCGATCTTAAGTACGCTCCGCTGGAATATAAGCGCGAGACGCAACTGGCGACGTCGTTCTCAGATCTCCGGTACTACTTGGAGTGCCCCCACGATTTTTATTTACGCAAAGTTCTCGGTTTTGCTCCAACCATCGACCAAGCGTTCGGCTATGGCCGCGGCATCCATAATTTGATGCGCGCAATTCACTCCGATCCTGCGCGCTGGGCCGCTTTAGCCAAAGATCATACCAAGCTCGCGACGGAGATTCAAAAGCTCATCGACAAAGGACTGTTCTATCTCCGTTACACCACTGGCGAGCCGGCGGAGAACATGCGCGCGAAAGGAGTGCGGATCGCAGTCGATTACGTAAAGCATTTCGTCGATGAATTACGCGATGTGACTTTCGAGCCCGAAAAGGAATTCGAAACGCTTGTCGAGTATGAGGACGGCGAAGGCGGCGCTCTCATCTCGGGCGCAATCGACATTGTACGACGAGATGATCCACCAAGAGTGACTCTCATTGATTTCAAGTCCGGCGACCCGGAAAGCGATAAACATCAAAGTCTCGATGAAGAAGAAATGCGGCTTCAAGTCGGCATCTACGCCGTCGCCGCTAAGCGCGAGCTCGAGTACCAGCCGGATAAGGGGCTCGTCCGCTACCTCGACGTTGACCGCGAACACAATGATAAACACGAACTCGAAGTTCCGCTCGATGACGACTCCGTCGCTGACGCCAAGAAAACGGTGATCGTAACAGCCACTGCGATTCGTGATCGAAAGTTTAAATCGGGGCCGAAAAAGGCGGCACGTGACGGTCAACTGCGCTGCAAGACTTGCGACTTTCTAGGTTTCTGCGGGATGCCAGAGCCGATGTCGCTGAAGCGTTCATAAAGTGGCTGACGTTTTCGACAAGGCAAAGCGCTCACAAATCATGTCGCGCGTCCGCTCGCGAGGAAACACGTCTACTGAAAAGAAACTTATTACACTACTTCGTGAAGAGGAAATTATCGGTTGGCGACGCCATCTCCCTTTACCCGGAACGCCGGACTTCGTGTTTCCTAAGCATCGCGTCGCGGTTTTCGTCCATGGGTGTTTCTGGCACGGCTGTCCAAAACACATCCAGTTTCCTTCGACTAGAGCGAGCTGGTGGCGCAGAAAACTGGAGCGGAACAAAGCGAGAGACCGAATCGCAGCCCGAACCCTTCGCAGCTCAGGGTGGACGGTTGTGCGGATCTGGGAGTGTGATCTAACCGTCAAACGTCGAATGTCGGCGCTTAAAAAGATAAAAGTAGCGCTTCAATCAAGGCTGGCGGGCAAGGATAGTGCGATGGGGTTCGACGTTTTGCCGGCTAATTCACTTCCGGCTGCGTCAACAGGTCCATCAAGAGGCCGAATTCCTCAAACTAAATTCTAACGCGATCCAAAAGGGATATTACCTTTTGCCGCTAATCGCTGTTTGCCAAACGACGGAGTAGCAATCCGCTGCAATACGATAGCTCAGGTTCGACAGTTGCCTTTTGGTTGCCTGATTAAACTGTACTACTACCTATCTTTGGCGTGAGAAAATGGAGGAGTCGTCCCTGCGAATTCGTCTAAAGCGAGCCTCCTGTTAAATGTAGACACATCCGCCGCCAATATATACCGCCTGTTGGCGATTAAATGCGTCCGTAGCCATCCCCGCTTTTCGTAACGCCACGCTGACGCCTTGGATAGTCCTGTGATTCCGCAAAAGCGGTGCAACGACATCGGTGGAATGTACTCGGCGGGAACAGTTTTTTGCGCGTTAGCAGAGAAATTCTGTGAGTTCATATGGGCACGCTACAGACGCCACGGACTTAAAATTAAAGTTTTCGCATTTTCTTTGCTTTTCGTTGTACATCAATTCGACGACATTTTCCGGGCAAAACGCTAGGGCTTTTGGTTTGAAAGGCGTTTGTATTGGGGCGGTAGAAATGTCGTTACTCTTGCACAAATCCTTGCACAACTGTTCGCCATCGCAGAACACGCTTCGAGGAAAGGTTTGACTTGATTAGGCCGGTCGAAGTCGCTAGGACACGGTAGAAATTGCACGTGCCGTTTTACCCCAATTGGCTTCGATGACTCACGACAAGGCGAGAATCTGGTTCTTCACAGACGTGCACGGGGCAAACGAATGCTTCCGAAAGTTCCTGAATTCAGTCAAGAATGAAAATAGACCAAACGTTCTAATTATCGGAGGAGATATTACGGGGAAACAGGTCATTCCTCTTGTCGAAGATGATGTGGGGTGCATTAGCGCGACAGTCGAAGGAGGCGCGGTTAAATTTCCTGTCACGAAATTGTCGGACTTCAAGAAACGGCTTTCCGATATTGGTTATTATCCGTACGAATGCAATGAAACGAGCTACAAACGATTTGTAACCGATCCGAACTACCATCGGGAGATCATTGATCGTCTTGTCAAAGAGCGCGTAGAGGAATGGGTCAAATTGGCAGATACGCTGCTCCCCTCGCGTGATGAGTGCCAAGTTTTTATTAATCCTGGAAACGATGATCCCTTCTTTATCGATCCCATTCTCGATGCAAGTTCCAAACTGATTCGTCCAGAAGGTAAGATTTGTGATCTTCCGTGCGGATTGAAGATGCTTTCCACGGGCTATTCCAACTGGACGCCGTGGGACTGTCCTAGGCAATGCAAGAATCGGGATGATGAAACAGAACTCCTAACAAGAATTGCGGAGATGACAGGCCGGCTGTCCGCGCATGATTCTAAGCATTTGCTATTCAATTTCCATTGCCCTCCGCGAGACACCACGCTTGACCTCGCCAACAAAATTGATCCGAACACAAAACAAAAAGCGGCGGGTTTGAGAGGTGCCGCGAAGGAACACGTGGGTTCTACCGCGGTTCGGCAAGCGATCGAAGTCTGGCAACCTTTGGTGGGATTACATGGCCATATTCACGAGGTCACTGCAAAGAAGGATAAGATTGGCAATACAATCTGCTTCAATCCTGGAACCGACTATTACACCGGACATCTACAGGGAGTTTATTTGCAGATAAACAAGAGGGGCGAAATCGAAGCTGATCTTCTAACAGAAGAACGCTATCCCCGGGTAAAGAAGAACAAACCTCGATCATTATGGGACGCCCTTCTATCAATAATCCCAGTCGTTGGACCCGCAATTGAAGCGCATCAAAGCAGGACGCTAGATGAAAAGATTCTTGAGCAGATCACCGAAATTAAAGACGATCTGGAAGAGATGAAGAAGCGAAACATTCCTTCGACGTCGGGCTCAAACATAGATTCTGTAAAATCTAGGGAGGAAGAGAGATGAGCGAAGCGACAGCTGCGAGTCCCATTTTTGATCGAGGGAGATCGGGATATGTGCGGGACTTTAACACTCTGGATGTCTTCATATTTAATGTTATCGGGTTTTCGCTTGGTCTTGCCCTTTCTACGAACCCCTCTTTCATCGGTTCGTTTGCGCCCAGCGCGAACATCATCATTGTTTTGGCGCTTGGGGCCGTCCTGGCGTTTTTTAATGGCCTAACTTACGGGTGGTTCGGCGGAATCATGCCAAGCACAGGTGGGGATTATATCTTTGTGGGCCGAAGCTTGAGTCATCGTTTCGGGTTTCTAACGAGCTGGGGTTTTACGGCATGCCAAATTTACGGTCTCGCTTTGAATTTAGGCTTTATTTTGTCGGTGGGAATTGCGCCTGCCCTTTTGACACTCGGTGTGTCGATGAACAACCAGTCGCTAATTGATATTGGTTTTTCGTTAGGCCGCCCAGACCATGTTGCCATTGGTAGCACGCTTCTGCTTGTACTTTACTTCTTGCTCGCCTACTTCGAGTTGGGTCTCAATCGGGTCGTGATTTATCTGGCGTTTGTATTCGCACTATTAGGTCCGATTTTGATGATCTATACACTCTTCGGCCACACGCACGCGGAGTTCGTGGCCGCATTCAATGCTTTCATGCAGAAACTGAAGGGCGTTCCAAACGCATATGATGTCGTAATTGGTACTGCGCGGCAAAACAACATTACGGTTGATCCCAAAGCTATGTGGCATGCGAGTTTGCAGGCTGTGCCTTTGGGCTTTCTTTGTTTTCTAGGATTTACTTATTCGGTCTATGTTGGTGGCGAAGTCCGGGAGCCACAGAAGTCTCAAGTTCGCGGGATCCTCTCGGCCTTATTGATCGGAATCTTGGTATTCATTCTCGGCATGGGACAATATGTTAACGTTGTTAGCCAAGAATTTCACAGCGCTATTGGCTTCCCGCCGGTCCTAGAGAAACTCGGCTTGACCGCCAATTCCCTGAACTTTTTCACGGGAATCTTGGCCGTGCATCCGGTAGTTAATCTCGTGATGCAGGTCGGGAATCTTCTTTGGTTCCTACTTATCCCGTACGTGATGATACAGGTGTGCACCCATAATTTGATCGCTTGGACATGTGACCGCATGATGCCAGAAGGGCTGCTGGCCAGGGCGGGCACGGCGAATACTCCTTGGCGTGCATTTCTCGCCATCTGCGTTGCTGTCTTGTTGTGCATCGCAGCGAATTATTTCTTCGGTTTTACTCTCGTTGGTGCCGTGGCGCTCGCTGCAGTTGCCTTCTGCTTAACTGGAATAAGTGCGGCATATCTCCCGGCTGAAAGACCGGATGTATTCGCAGGCGCTCGTGGAATGATGCGTAGAAAATTTCTCGGCGTTACACTGTTTCAGCTCGTGGGAATCATCGGTGCTGCGGGATTTTCCTGGGTCATTTTCGCCGCAGTGTGGTATCCCGACATCAGCGGCGGAACCCCGGCACGCGCAATCGTGGTTCTCATTGTTGTATACATCACTGGACTGATTGTTTACGAGGTCAACAAGGCGAAATTGCAGCGGCGTATCGAATCAGTCGGAGTTAATTTAGATGCGCTGTTCAAAGAGATTCCGAAAGACTAGACCACTGTTCCTCTCGAAATGGGACCCAATGCAAAGGCAGATTTTCTTGCTAAATTAGCCAAGACGCTGATCGATGGAGCCACTGAGCAAAAGATCGAATTAAGAACGTTCGGCGGCATCGGCATCCGAACTCACTGCCAAGGAATAGGTGGCAATGCACTCGCGGCCCGACCCTACAAGAATTACGACCTCGATTTTGTAGCTGATGCTTCGCGAATACCTTCAGTCCATCGCTTTATGCTTGGGTCGGGACTGGAAATGGCAGAATTTGGAGAATATCCTGGCGGCGAGTACCGGCTTTACAAATGGCAACCAAATGGAGAGACGGCTTGCACTATCGACATCTATTTTGGTCGACTGCGTTTTAATCACGAGGTCCCATCGCCTTACTTTGATAGGGACAATCAATATACACTGCCGATAACTCAACTTCTGCTCTCAAAACTCGCGATTGTCGAGCTCAACGAGAAGGATAAAATCGACATAATCTCCATTCTGGCCGAACACGAACTGGGGGATTCAAAGGGAAAGGAAATTTTGCAGACGCGTATTTTGAAAAAGGTTTGGTGTCGCGGCTGGAAGAGCTGGGGCACCGCAAGAACGTGCCTGCTTAACATCCATGCGGTTCGAGACTATGTTCACGGGCTCTTACCGACGGAAGAGTTGCCTGCAATGCAAATTTGCGAGAAACTTGATGAATTAGAAGGGGTTATTCTGAAGTGGCCAAAATCTTTCTCGTGGAAAGTAAGGAAACTTTTAGGCCCGAAAATTGCTTGGTTTAACCAGGTACAACCTGCAAAATCTTGGACCCAAAAATCAGCCAATTTGGCTAAAGGCTCATGAAAACACAATGCAGCTCGTTCGATAAGTCCCCAAGGGGCGTGAAGCTTCAGCATCGAATCCCGAGTCGCTTAAAGAACTACGATATGTCTTTCGTTCTCGACAAACTGATTGCGGAGCATCGTATTCCGGCCGCCAAAAAAAACCTCTTAGAACGTGAGTTCAAAAGGTTCATTGCTTTGGTAGGAATTGGCGTGCATCCGTTGGCGATGATTGGCCCGTTTGTCGATGAGGTGTGGCATCAGTTCATTTTATTTACCCGCCAATACAAGGAATTTTGTGACTCTACCGTGGGTCACTTCGTTAGCCACCAACCGGATACTCCCGCTACGCCGGTCCCACAAGAAGCAGGTGAAAACTTTCGATCAGCGTATAGACATCACTTCGGTCGCCTTCCCAGTATTTGGTTTGAAGGAATGAACAACGAAACCAAGCGCTACTATCAACAACCTGTCTTAGTTGGTAAACCGCCCACAAGCTGGTCGGGATGGGCTGGTCCTGAGTAAATCTGACTCCGATCTCAACATAGTTCATAGGATCATTTGGCCGCGAATCCGAAGCTTTTATAAGTCTTAGTCCGCTGCGTCTGTGTGCGCCCTCTATATGACACGACAGGGATTCCGACGCAGTGTGCAAGAGTTTGTGCAAGAATAGAGCGCAAATCGGCATTCGTGTTTCAGATTCCGAAAACATCCATAGGGACATGGATTCGAGCGGGGGTGCGTGTGAGCATGAAGCTTGTCTCTAAAAAATACTGCGTCGCCCAACCAACGGGCCTTTGGAGATTGATTCTCACATCGTTCAACCCTGACTCTTGCGGACAAAAGTGGACTGTTCCAAAATCATCGGGGGGGCAAACGGGTATTGATTGAAACCGAGTGACAGGGATTTTCTGGTCACTGGATTCCGCACATGATATGAAGAGCCGAACTGCTTTATGAGCGACAAATCGCGAATTGAATGGACGGATGCCACTTGGAATCCGGTTCGTGGCTGCACGAAAATAAGTCCCGGCTGCAAGAACTGCTATGCCGAGACTTTTGCGGAACGATTCCGCGGCGTGGAAGGACATCCTTTCCAATTCGGATTCGATCTCCGGATTATTCCTGAGAAACTTAGCCAGCCGCTGCTATGGCGCGGACCCCGGCGGATCTTTGTGAATTCCATGAGCGACTTGTTCCACGAAAGAGTGCCTGACGCGTTTATTCAGAAGGTCGCCTCAGTGATGCGAATCGCCGATTGGCATATCTACCAGGTCCTCACTAAGCGGCCAAAACGCCTTCGGGAGCTTCTCTCGAGAAAGTTACGCGGCACAGCAGACCAACCATATATTTGGTGGGGTGTGAGCGTTGAAGATAGACAGCACGGCTTGCCCCGGATTGAAGAGTTGCGACGCTCCGGTGCGGCGGTGAAATTCCTTTCCATCGAGCCACTGCTTGAAGATTTAGGGAGGATCGATCTCTCAAACATAGATTGGGTCATCGTGGGTGGGGAGAGCGGGCCGGGCGCTCGGCCGATGCGTCCAGAATGGGTAGAAAACATCCGGCAACAATGTGACGCGGGAGGCGTGCCGTTCTTCTTCAAGCAATGGGGTGGTGTCCAGAAGAGCCGATACGGCCGGGAACTCAACGGTCAAACCTTCAACGAATTTCCCACGTACAACGCCCTCCAGACTCCCACCCAACGCGTCCGAAAATTGGCGTGGGAACAGTTGAGAGTGCTGTCAGCCGCCTGATTTCGTGGCTGACAAGACCCCTCAGACCGAGTCGTTTGACGAAGGGACGATTACTAAGCTTGAACTCTTCCAGCTGTATACTCGCGAGTGGCTGCCGGTTTTCACAAGCCCGCGAGAACCCCGTTGGACCGAATTAAACCTTTTCGATTTCTTCGCGGGACCCGGCACGGATGACAACGGCGTTTCCGGTAGCCCCCTTCGGACCCTCTCCGAACTGGCAAACGGTGGACACGTTGGCCTAAGCCTTGCCAAAGGACTAAGAATACACGTCTGGTTTTCGGACAAAAGTGCTGCGAAAATCAACAAGCTAAAGATTGCTGTTGGCTCAAGTGGGCTCGACCTGCGGGGCGTCGAAATTCGATACGAGGCTGGGACCTTCGAACACATGTTCCCGAAAGCTCTGGCCGAAATAAGCCATTCTTCGTCGGCAAACTTGGTTATCATTGACCAGTACGGAGTCAGTCAGGTTTCGGATCAGGTATTTCACACTCTCGTCGCACTCGACCGGACCGACTTCATTTTCTTTATCAGCTCATCTTTTCTGCATCGCTTCGCGAACCATCCCTCGATCAAGCGATACATCGAGTTTCCCCGGCCGGAAGATTATTACCAAGTTCACAATGTAGTTCTTAACCACTATCGGAACCTCATCCCGCCAGGGCGCGAATTCTGGTTGGCTCCCTACTCGATCAAAAAAGGCTCGAACGTTTACGGGATTATCTTCGGCAGCAGCCATCCACTCGGAATCGAGAAATTTCTGAGAGTGGCTTGGAGACAAGATGGAACTAACGGTGAAGCGAACTTCGATATCACTCGCGAGGGTTTTGATCCCAGTCAGCCTACTCTGGATATCGTACGTCCGCGCAAGATCGAAGTGTTCGAGTCAGACTTACGGGAGAAAATTATCACCCAGAAGTTAGATAACGAGCCGGCGATTTACCGGTTTTGTCTGGAGCGTGGAATGACGCCGTCGCACGCAAGACCCGTAATCCGAGCGCTCAAACAAGAAAACAAAATTGAGACTGGCTTCGACGTTCCGCGCCGGAAAAATCCACGCATCTTTAAAATTATTCAGTGAGCATAAGGGAGAAGAGATTTGTTCCCACAATCGACGGAAGAGTATTTATGCTCAATGTCACCCCCGCTCGCATCCGTACGGGCGGAAATTCATTTGCAGCACCGGTTATCAACTCGCGCGAGATAAAATGACTGTCACGAGTTCGGCACCTCGGAGCCTACAGGACTCGAACCCATCGGTTAGCCTATTCAGTAACACGGTGTTCTATGTCCGAAGTGACTTTGGTTGAGAGTCACTTGCTCTGCAAACTACAGTCTTGGTGCTTGCTGTGGTTCGGGAGCTTTGAGAGAAAATGTCGCTAAGCGCGCGCCATGAGCGGCACGATCTTCTCTTTTGCCGCTGGCCTGATGTTCCAGTACCGCTCCGCCTCCTTCGGCTTAACGAGCTGGCGGTAGTGCTCGAAGATCATGCCGCCGTCGGTGTGTCCCATTTCGAGCGCGAGCGCGGCAACGTCTTTGAAGTGCGCCAAGTGATAGCTCGCGAACGAGTGTCGCAATGCGTTATCCGGCCACTCCGCGATGCCAGCCGCTGTGCGTGCCGCGTTGAACAGTTTGCGGAAATCGCTTGGTGTGACTTTGCCTCTGAGCTTCCGCGTTGGCAGCAGCCAATCGCGCAGATTCGGCTGCATCTTCACGAAACGTCGCCGGGCCGTTTTAGCCTTCTCTGCCGTGACTTCGATCAGATCGCTGTCGAATTGAACGTCTGACCAATCCAGCCGCTCCAGCTCAGCGCGGCGCAGTCCGGCAAACGCGCCGATCGTTACATACGGCAGCAACTCCGGCGAAGCAGCTTCGAGAAGGCGAGCCGTCTGAGTGATGGTGAGAATGCCCGGAATCTGATCAACAACCTTTGCCTTCGCAGTGTTCTCCGCTGGATTGCTGGTCGCGTAGCTGCACCGCATGGCATGGTTGAACATCACGACGAGCACGCGCCGGAAGTTGTTGCGTGAGATTGGCGAGACTTGGAGCGCACGCAACCAGTTGTCGATTTGCGCGCTTGTGATTGTCGCAACTAATTGCCCGTCGAACTCGCGTGCGAAACGGTTGAGACGGGAACGTAAATCTTCCAGGTATCGCTTGCTCGCGCCGTCCGCTTTCTTGGCTGCGATCAGTTCGCCAACCAGAGTCGTTGTTGTGCAACTTTTCTCGCTCGCTTTCAAATGGGCGACCAAAAAGTCTGTCGCGTCTTTGAGCGTTTTGCCGTAGCCGCTCAGCCGTTCCGCGCACTCTTGCGCCATCTCCCGCAGCCGCGACGAAAACTCCGCGCCTTCAAGTCCAGACTTGCGTAGCTGCGCGTTCTTGAAAGCGGCAAATGCGCTGGCTTGCTCTTTTGTCTCGAAAAAACTGCGCTTCCGTTTTCCGGCCTCTCGGTAGTTCACTACGAACTTGAGCCGCGGATGCTTGTATTTTCTCACCTGAAACCGTTTTCTCATGACTTATCCATTGCCATTCTATTGCCCTATTTACAAGTAAAATCGCGTTAAAATGGGGTTTTCGTGTCAGAACGAGTCACTCAAGCGAATGCGTGTTGCTCCTCGTTTTTACCTATGAAAAGGCGATTTTAGAGGGTGCGCGCCCGGAGTGACTCGAACACTCGACCTACGGATTAGAAATCCGTTGCTCTATCCGGCTGAGCTACGGGCGCAATTGGCCGCAACATTCCCGTGTGACGAAGAAAAATCCAGTGCATCGTTGCCGGCACGACGTGAAATGAGAGATGTCTCGACTTCGCTCGATATGACAGACGATGTCGCCATGTGAGGATTACGTTAACGCTGAAGAGTTAAAGCGATGAAGCGTTAAGGGGTTCAATCCTCTAATCCGCCAACGCTAGCGAGCGAACTTACTCGCCGACCCGTTGCTTCAACTCCCAGACACGGAGTGCGGCCAGTAGGAGCGATTTTGTCCTTGTGAGCGTGCCGGCTGCGGCCATTTCGCGCTCGCCGCCGGAATTAGCCGTGGTGGCGCTTTTTGTGCGAGTGCGGCTGCGTCTTTGGCCTTTGGGTTTCCGAACACGGCGTGCCGCTGATTCGCTTACTGGGAGACTCCCGCTGCTATTCATGCAAGCTTGAAAAGCAGCTTGCACGCCAGAATATGATGCCCCTAAACCCCCCATCCCGGGGATATTATTGGCGAGGATAATTCCCATTACAACTGCTTCGCGAAAACCGCTTGTGCCTTCTCGGGTTCTCCGCCAGCTTTGGCGACCATGGCAAATCGCAAGCTCGGCTGTCTGAGCATTTTCTTATTTGTCGCCCTTTGCGCCAGCGTTTTTGTTAATTTTCTCCTCGCGGCGACCGCTTTTCGCCGCGTCAGCGTCGGGTCGTGGGACCAGGAGGCGACTCCGCGTTTCCGTGAAGTACTCGTCCAGCGTGGTGGCCCGGATAAGGTCGTGGTCATTATGATGCGCGGCCTGATCAGCTCGAGCGTGCCGGGAACTGTTAGCGAATCCATGGTCGAGGACATGCGCCTGGCTTTGCAGCAGGCGAGGGAAGACAACCGTGTCAAAGCCGTGGTGTTGGAGATTGATTCGCCGGGCGGCGAAGTCACGGCGTCGGATACGATTTACAACGCCGTGGTCAAGACGCGGGCCAAGAAACCGGTCGTGGTTTACATGGATACACTTGCTGCCTCCGGCGGCTATTACGTGTCCTGCGGTGGAAACTTTTTGATGGCGAATGAGACGACTATCACGGGCAGCATCGGCGTCATTATCGAAACATTTAATTACGAGCAGTTATTCAACAAGATCGGATTGGCTTCAGTCGTATTCAAAAGCGGCAAATTCAAAGACATGCTCAATGGCGCGCGTCCGATCACGCCGGAGGAACGCGAGCTCGTCCAAAGTTTCATTATGAAAACTTACGACAAGTTTCTCGGGATCGTCGCGAAGGAACGCAATTTGCCGGCGGACAATCTGCGCAACACGGTGGCCGATGGCAGAATTCTCTCCGGGAAAGACGCGCTCGACCACAAATTGATCGACGGTCTCGGCGAGATCGAAGATGCGTTCAGCAAGGCCAAAGAGTTGGGCGGTGCCCCGGGGGCGACCATCGTAAAGTATGGTGCACCATTCAGCCTGGGCCGATTCTTTCGCGCTTTTGGAGAAACGGGGAATACCAAGATCTCGCTGGAGCTTCCCAAGCAACTGCTTCCGCAATTGGAAAGCGGACGCACTTATTTCCTGCCGGGCTATTACGCTCCCTAGCTCCGCGCATCCATGGTGTTCGCCAGCTTTTCCACGGCGTCCGGGGCCGTTATCAACGCGCTCTATGTCGTCGCGTGCGTTTATGTTTACGTTTCGCTGATTCGCCAAATCGCCGCGCGAATATCGACGAATGCGCTTGAGCCTTCCGGCCCGACTTTTGGTTTTGCCGAAGCCGTGCTCGCGGTTGCCTTGGTCGCCTTTTTTCTCCTGACTATCACTCTTGCGTTGTCGGTCGAGCCGAAGAAAATCGGCACGCGAGAAATCGTCTCCGAAATTGTTTTCCAAGTCGGATTGCTCCTTTTCATAGTCGCGTTTTTGAGACTTCGCCGTCTCGACCTCAACCTGCTGGGTGGCTTCTCCAAGATTGGTCTGCGCAGGACATTATTCACGGGAACGGTCTTGCTGATCGCTGCCTATCCTTTAATCGCGCTGGCCGATGTGATAGTGCAACACTTTCTGCGTAACGGCGCCGGCTCGAGCAGGCAAATGATTGTCGAGGTCTTTACCGGTTCCGAGACGATCGGACAGCGCGTCCTAATTATTTTCCTCGCGGTGGTGCTGGCGCCGATCGGCGAGGAATTCCTTTTCCGTTTCTTTCTCTACGGCGTGTTCAAGAGGTATTGCGGCTGGTTTTTGGCGCTTGCGCTAAATTCTCTGCTTTTCGCCGCCGCCCACGTGCACTTCCCTTCCTTCGCGCCGCTCTTTGCCCTCGGTTGTTGTTTGACCATTGCCTATGAATGGAGCGGCTCCATCCTCGTCTCGATGACGATGCACGCGCTCTTCAACGCCGTAATGCTCACGCTCCTCGCATTCCCTGAAATCCTTCCGCAATGAAACTGAGCGAGCTCGGCGAAGATCGGTTGCTCGCCCGGCTTTTGCCCCGTTTCAAACTGAACAAAACGGTACTGGCGGGAGCAGGGGATGATTGCGCGGTGCTGCGCTCTTCTCGCGAGAACGAGCTTATTCTTTTCAAGACCGATTGCGTAGTCGAAGGCGTTCACTTTCTTGCGCGCGACAATGCGGCGGCTGTTGGCTGGAAAGCGATGATGCGTCCGCTGAGCGATTTCGCGGCGATGTCCGGCGTGCCGCAATTCGCTTTGGTCACGTTGATCAGCCCGAGTCGAACGCCCGTTAATAAGATCGACAATTTCTATCGCGGTTTGCGAAGAGCCGCTGCCTGCTTCGGGGTGAGCATCGTCGGCGGCGAAACGAGCAGCACGCGCGGACCTATCGTGATTTCGGTTAGCGTTGTCGGATTCGTGGAGAAAAATAGATGGGTCTCGCGCAATGGCGGCAACGCCGGCGACGATCTTTTCGTGACCGGCCGACTCGGCCGAGCGACCCGCGGCAAGCATCTACGGTTTGTTCCGCGCATCGAAGAATCGCGCTGGCTGACCAAAAACTTTTCCGTCCATGCCATGATGGATTTGAGCGATGGACTCGGCGCGGATTTGCCGCGTCTCGCCAAAGCGAGCAAAGTCGGTTTCAAGATCGATAGGAAAAGCTTGCCGCTTGCCCCCGGCACGACGACCGGCAATGCAATCTCCGACGGCGAAGACTACGAGTTGCTCTTCACGATTGCTCCACGTGATCGCAAACAGTTGGAGAAAAGTTGGCGCCAGAAATTTCCAAGACTTCTGCTTACTCGCATCGGCTGCATCTCTCAACTCTCAACCCTCAACTCTCAACTCTCCGGTGGCTTCGTTCATTTCCAATAGCGCGGCCGAAACGGAAGAGCTGGGCCGTCGCCTTGCCCAAGAAATCCAGCCCGGTTCCGTTCTGGCTCTCACCGGCGACCTCGGCGCAGGCAAGACTCAATTCGTCAAAGGTGTCGTCGCCGGCTTGGGAAGCAGCGCGGCGGTTACCAGCCCAACCTTCACAATTGTGCATGAATATCTCGGTGGCCGTCTGCCCGTCTATCATTTCGATTTCTTCCGGCTGGAAGATCGGCAATTGATCGCGCCGCTCGGTCTGGACGATTACTTTTTTGGCGACGGGGTTTCTGTGATCGAATGGGCGGACAAATTTCCGGAAATCATCCCCGAGCCTGCACGCTGGATTAGTTTCGAGGCAAAATCCGAATCTACGCGCGCGATTATCGCGAAATGAAAATCCTGGCGCTCGAGATTTCAACCGCGCGCGGCAGCGCGGCGTGGCTGAATGGGGAGGTCGATCTGGTGCGCGAATGGCCGAACGATCGGAAGCACTCCGGGTTGTTTTTTGAAAATCTCGCGGAGCTTCAAAAGCAATTTGATTTGCCGAAAACAATCATTGTCGGCTTAGGGCCGGGTTCCTATGCCGGCATTCGCATTGCCATCTCGACCGCGATTGGTTTGCAATTGGCCGCGAACGCGCGGCTCATGGGGTATCCATCCATTTGCGCTGTGGAAACGGAAGAAAACGAATATTGCGTAATCGGTGATGCGCGCCGGAGTACGTTTTTCTTCGCGCGAATTCGGACCAACGATTTGGTCGAAGGTCCGACGTTGCTCAGCGAAGCTGAATTGAGAGAAAAACTGGATAAGCTCGAAGACAAGATGCCGATCTTTTCTTCAGAACCGCTTCCTCAATTTGAGCGCGCGGCGATTCGTTACCCGTCAGCTCAGGTTTTGGCTCGGCTTGCTCAAGACCCCGAGCGGAGTTTCTCTTTGCCGCCGCTTGAGCCGATGTATTTACGCGAGCCGCACATCACCATGCCAAGATCGGCCACCACTACATGAACGAAACCTATCGATGCTGGGCCGAGATCGATCGAAGCGCGCTACGGCACAACGCGAAGGTTGTGCGTGAGCGGACCGGATCGGTCGAGCTTCTCGCCATCGTGAAGGCGAATGCTTATGGGCATGGCATGGTCGGCGTCGCGGAGATGCTCGCGAACGACGCGCAATTGTTCGGTGTCGCGAACCTGGAAGAAGCGAGCACTCTTCGGAAAACGCTGTCTCATCCGATTATCATTCTCGGCCCGGCCATTCCGGAGGAAAGATCGGCAATCGCCAAGCGCGGATTCATTGCCTCGGTTTCGACTTTGGAAGAAGCGCAAGCATTCGATCGCGCCGCGGGCGATCAAGCGCTCGCGATCAACTTTGTTGTCGATACCGGAATGGGACGGATGGGAACGCCGGAATCGGACGCGCCGGATGTTTTCAAGAAAGTCGCCGCGTTGCCGAATATTCAAATTCATAGCATCTCCACCCATTTGCCGGTTTCGAATGAGGACGCGGATTACACGCGCGATGAACTTTCGCGGTTCGCGAAACTCGTTAAGCAATTTCGCGCTGAAGTTCCTGGAGATTACAAAGTGCACGTGCTGCCGAGCGCAGGCGTTCTCGCGTTCAGCGATCCGAGTTTCGATATCGTGCGCGCGGGCATCATGCTCTACGGCATTTCGCCACTTCCCGAGTTTCAGAAACTGCTGAAACCGGTCATGACATGGAAAACGAGAATCGGTCTCGTGCGCGATTTGCCGAAAGGCAGTTCCGTAAGCTACGGACGGACGTTCATCACGCCGCGAGAGATGCGGGTCGCGACGCTTTCCGCTGGCTACGCCGATGGTTATCCGCGGCATCTTTCCAATCGCGATACGACTGTTTTGGTCCACGGCAAACGCTGCTCGTTGCTTGGCCGCGTGACGATGGACCTGATGATGATCGATGTTTCAGAGATTGTTGAGGTCAAACCTGGTGATGAGGTTGTTTTGATGGGTCGACAGGACGACGAGGAGATTTCGGCAAGCGAACTGGCGGAGCGCGCCGGCACAATCACTTGGGAAATTATTACGCGCATTGGCAGCCGCGTCCGGCGCGTTTACGTTTGATTCTCGATGTTCCAGATCATCTTCAACGAACTGAGCGCCGCGGAGATGTCGGCGCTGTCGAAGCGGTTGCAGCTCGATCTGCTGGCTGAGTTTCAGATTCTCCCCGAAGATCTCGATCATCTCGACGCCAAGCGCTTTGGCGTGATCGAGCGGAAAGGGAAAAAGTTATATCGCTATCGCGCGAAAGATTACCGGATTTATTTTGAGCAGCGCGAGGAAGGCATCACCATTCATCGCGTTTTGCACAAGAACACGTTTCGCGATTTTCTTTTCCGCAGCAAACTGCCGATGTCGGAAGATGCCCAGCTCGGTAAAGCGCGTGAGTTCTGGAAATTGATCGAGCAGGGGGAGCGGACGCGGAAGGCGTAGTGAGAGAGCCGTCGACTTCGCTCGGACAACAGAAGACGTAGTTACTTCATCAGCAACACCGAACGGCTGCGCTTAATCTCGCGCGTGATCTTGCGATGCATGTGCGCAGGCATTCCAGTGACGCGGCGGGGAAGAATCTTGCCGCTTTCGGTGACGAATTTTTTGAGGAGATCGGGGTTCTTGTAATCGATCGCTTCGACCGCGATGTCGATTCGGCGCCGCGGCATGGTGCGATTGGCGCGGCGAAAAGCGGAACGGCGTTTAGCGGTTTTTGGTTGCATGGGCAATTACCTGGTTTCGCGGTGAAGGGTATGCCGCCTTAGGAAAGGATTATACTTTTTCTTTTCGAGCCGGTTTGGCGTTTGCGGACTTTTCTTGTTGCGGGAAGACATGTAACGCGAAACCGGTTTGCCGAGCGCTTTCGCTTCGGTGCATTCCAGCGTGATAATTTCCTGGGCCATGGTGATTAGTCTCGCTCCTTTGTTTCTTGTTCGGGCTTCTCTTCTTCCTCGCCGTCGCCGCCTTCCTCGTCGGTCAATCCGAAGAGCGATGTAACTGATTGGCGAACGCGCGACATCTTGTTCTGCTTCTCGAGCTGCGATTGACATTCAACCGTGAAACGCGCGAACGGGATCGCTTCGAGCCGCATGCGTGGGATTTGTTTACCCGACATTTCGCATTTGCCGTACGTGCCGAGCTCGATGCGTTTGAGCGCCTGATCGATCTCGTAGAGCGCGTCTTGTTCCTGCGAAAGCAAACTTAAGGCGAAATCGCGATCGTACGCATCCGAGCCGGCGTCGGCTTGGTGCATTCCGAAAGCGGAGGCCTCGCTGCCTTCAGCGCGCGAACGCAGCGTGTCTTGCGCGACTCCGGCCATGGAATCCACCATCGCATCGCGAAGTTGCAGAAGCTTATCTTTCTGGCCACGGGTGAACGAATCGAGCCTGCGCCCTTTATGATTGGACTTAATGAGCGCCAAAGGACTCTGCGAGCGATTAGAATTCTTTTTGCCGGCCGGCTTGGAAATCTTCGAGCGGTTCCCAGCGTGCGCTGCCTTCTTCGATGTCGGTCTCTTGGCCGAGACCTTGCGCGCCGGCTTCGCTTTGCGAGCGGCGGCCTTCTTTGCTTTAACCTTTTTCTTTTTCGATTTGGCCATAAGTCAAAAGGCGCCCTGGGGGCGGCGCCAAAAATGGAGGCTTAATTAAGAACATTTCAACCAAGGCGCAAGCGGAGATTTCCCTTTAAAATCAGCCTGTCGTCCAGGGTTTTATGTCGATCTCAGGAGCTGGCGCTGGAGTAATGACGCAAGGCAAAACGCCAGAAAACACGCGACAACCAGAAGGCGATCGTCGATGCGGCGATGAGGTGAAACATGAGCCAGGCTGGTTGCCCGAGAGGTTTGATGAGGATACGCGCGGGAATGTTAGCGATGATCACGACCGGAATGATCCAGCCGAAGACGAAGCGGAAGACTCGCGGATAAATCACATCGGGGTAGCGCGCGATGTTGAGAAAATTGAAGTAGCCGTAAACCAAGCCTTGGGCGCGGACGATCCAGAAACTGACGGCGGCCAGGCTGAGCATGATCGAGTAATGCACCGCGACGCCGAACACGAGCGCGGCGAGGTAGAGCAAGATCGACATCGCACTCGGCACGAGGCCGAGTTGCGCCAATGAAAAGCAAACGACCACGCCGCCGAGCCCGGCATTGATGACGCTGTCGAGACCGAATTGTTTGGTCGAGATGGCGAACTGGCTGTCGATCGGCAAGACGAGCAGCGAATCGAGTTTTCCGGTGCGAACAAGCTCGGGAAGGTTGGCCACATTCACGAAGAAGAAGGCCTGGAAAAGTTGTGCGATCATCTGGTGCGTGCCGACGAGGAGGACGACTTCCCATTTTGTCCAATCCCCAATTCGATCGACCTGACCGAAGATGATGCTGAAAAAAACGATTTGCCCGCAAAACCACAAGACCTCGACCACCATCCAAAGAATGAAGTTCGCCTTGAAACTCAACTCCCTGATGAGGGAGTTGCGCAGCATGATCGAATAAATCTCTAGGTAGCGGCGCATCGCCTCTTCCTCTCTTAATAATATGCCAAGTCAACCGTGGCCTTCATGAAACGCTTTCTCCCGCTGCTGATCTCGATCGACGTGTTGCGCTACGAATAACAAAACATTCTTAACCGCGGATTACGCGGATGACACGGATAATGCCGACAGATGAATCTGCGAAATCTGTGGATGCTGCCAAAGCTGCTACTGTAGCGGCGGTCTATAACCGCTGAAATTTCCATGGCAACTCATTACGAAGAGCTGGTCGCAAACGCGAAAAAGAACATCACTGAGATTTTGCCGACGGACGCGGAATTGAAATCGAAGAGCGGCGACGCGATAATTGTCGATGTCCGGGAAAAAGATGAGTGGGATGAAGAGCGCATTCCCGGTACCATTCATCTCAGTCGCGGCACCATCGAATGGAAGATAGAAGAAAAAATTCCCGACCTGAACACGACCATCATCTGTCACTGTGGCGGTGGTGGCCGTTCCGCGCTTGCCGCCGAGAGTTTGCAAAAGATGGGCTATAAGAATGTGCGCTCGATGGCCGGCGGGTTTAAAGCTTGGAAAGCCGCCGGGTTACCGACGACGAATAACTCCGCGTGCTGAATTGCACTTGTGCAACGATTTGTCATCTAAACCAGTCGTCCGGCATTCCATGAAAACCGATCGCAGTTTGCATCGCCATGCAACGATGGCGGCTATCTCGATCATCGCATTCATACTTGCGTGTGCCGCGCACGAAGTCGTTGGGCACGGCGGCATGTGCATGGTTGCCGGTGGTCATATAACCTTACTGACATCGGTCTATTTTCGTTCCTTAGGTGGCGGTGTGCTGACGGATGCGGCCGGACCGGTGATGAATCTCATCGTCGGAACCTTCTGCTGGTATTTTTTACGCAAATGGACAGCGCCACCGATTCTCTGGCGCCTCTTTCTTGTTCTGGCGATGGCGTTCAATCTGTTTTGGGGCGCTGGTTGTTTCATTTTGAGCGCAGTCACAAATACCGGCGATTGGGCATTTGTGCTGCGCCAGTTGGAACTCGAACCGGTATGGGTTTGGCGTCTGGTGCTCGGAGTGCTCGGTGTGTTTATTTATCGGTGGACGATGCGATTGGTCGTGTCGTATCTGCCATCCGGCGCACCGCTGTTCACGGCATACTTAGCTGCCGGTATTCTTTCTTGCATCGCGACGCTTTTTTTCTTTGGGCCGGTGACACCAGCACTGCGTGAGGCGGCGCTGGAAGGTTTCGGTCTTGGAGTCGGCCTGCTCCTGCTCGCGATGAACCGTCGAGAACAAAAAACAAATCCACCGCCTCCTCTCGCGGTAATAGCGGGATATGCGTGGCTATTTGCTGCGGCCGTTCTGACGGTAATCTTTATCGCGACTCTCGGTCGTGGCTTTGGAAGCGCGGGCGCGGTGTGACAGTCGGTTCAAGCCGAGCTTATCCGCCGACGGCTTGGTAGTGGCCGAGGCCGCGTTTCCACATGAAGCGTGCTGCCATCCACGAAACAACTAACCAACTTGCCTGGATCGACAATGCTTGCGCGAGTTCGGCGCCTTGCAGTCGCCCCATGAAAATCGCGATCGGGCAAAAGAGTTCGTAATAGAACGGCAACCATTTCATGACCAGCTGGACAGCCGGCGGCATAATGTCGATGGGAAACATTTGGCCGCCGAGGAAATATTCGAATGAATAAACGATGAAAACGACGGTCGATATTTCGAGAATCCAGAACGCCATCATGGCCAAACTGTAGGTGATGAAAAATTGCATGAACGCTGCCATCAAAAGCGAGATCAAGGTGTAAACGTAAGTCATCGCGTCGCCCGGCAGCGTGATGTAATGGCGAAAGTAGAGAAAGATGAGCGCGATCGGCGGCAAGGTGACCGCGGTATAGACGAGACGGGCGCTGAGAAAAATGCTGAAGCGATAGGCGAGATAGCTCATCGGCTTGGTCAGGAACGAATTGATCTGGCCCTCGCGAATGTCGGCGGCGATTTGCCATTCATCCTCCGTCGGCGTGACCAGGTTGCTCACGAGCAGCGTGAGCAAGTAATAATAAATCATCGAGCCGTAGTCGTAACCGTGCAGGCCGCCGCCGCGTTCGTGAAAAATGGCGCGCCAGAGAAAGACGGTGCCGGCGAGCGGTATCAAACCGAAAATGGCGCGCAGGAAATAATTCCAGCGGTACACGAACGTGTTCTGCAACCCGATGTTGAAGACCGAAATGTATTTGTAGATCTTGGCGCTGGTCATGATTTTTGCGCGAGCTCAACCGCGAGCGTGATCGCGGCGATCATGCTGTCGGATCGCGCGATACCTTTGCCTGCAATCTCGAAGGCCGTGCCATGATCGGGGCTGGTTCGCGGGAAGGGGAGACCGAGCGTGACATTCACGCCTTCGTGAAAGGCGTGGAGCTTGAACGGAATGAGACCTTGATCGTGATACATGCAAAGCACTGCGTCGAATTCGCCTTCAACCGCACGATGGAAAACTGTATCGGGCGGAAGAGGACCTTCAAAGATTGCGGATTGCGGATTGCGGATTGCGGATTCTAGTTCGGCGATCGCCGGCGCGATGATTTCGATTTCTTCGCGTCCAATTTTTCCGGATTCGCCTGCGTGCGGATTCAAGCCGGCGACTGCGATGCGCGGTTCCGCGATCGCGGGATTAGATCGACAGCGAAGAAAATCGACCAGCAAAAGACCGACTCGAACGATCTCCGATTGTTTCAACGCACGCGAAACTTCGCTCAACGGAATGTGGGCGGTCACCAGCGCGACCGTCATTGTCTTGCCGGCCAGCAACATCGCGAAATTTTTCACGCCGCATCGATTCGCAAAAAATTCTGTTTGTCCCGGAAATTTGAAACCGATCTCGTACATTCGCGCTTTGTGAATTGGCGCGGTGACGACCGCGTCCAGTTCGCCGCGTCGAGTTAGCGTGACGGCTTCTTCAAGCGCAGCGGCGGCCGCCCGGGCTGTTTCCAGTGAAGGTTGGCCCGGCGCGCATTCGGGATATTTCCCGATCACCCGATATTCGGCCGACGCGGGCAGACGCTTTGAATCAAGCGCGGCGCGAACGATCTCGGGGCCGATACCGGCGGCATCGCCCAATGTGATGCCGATGCGCGTTAGCATCGCGCATCTTCACCAACTCCGCCGCTTCTAGCAAGTAGCCGAACGGCGAGGCTCAACGTCCAACGCTCGATGTCGAGCTAAAAAGTTCGGATGAATGCCTTGGAACGCAGACTGGCGATCCAGCGTTCTTGCAAATCCTGAGCTTGTTTTTGAATCAGCTTCTTCTCGATGTCGTCGTGCGCTTCTGTGAGAGAGCGCGTTGCGCCGCCGCGCGTTTCTTCCACCTTCAGGATGTAATAGTTGCCACTGAATTCGACGACCTTGCTTACTTTCCCGACCGGGAGCTTAAAGGCGATTTTTTCGAGCGGTTCCGCGAGTGTCTTGCGCTCGATCCAGCCCCAGTCTCCCCCGAGCTCGCGCGAGCCATCTTCGGAATAGATTTGCGCCATGCGATCGAATTCTGCGCCATTGGCCAGTTTCCCAACAATTTCATCAGCCATCGCTTTCTGTGCGGCCGCACCGCCCTCATTGGCGTGGCTCGGGATCATGATCAGTCGAAGTTTAATTTCCTCCTTGGCGGTGAACTCTTCGCGGTGCGTCTTGTAGTATTCTTCAATCTTTATTGGAGAAACCGTCTTGTTCGTTTTGACTTTCTGGCCGCGCATGGCTTGCACAATAATTCGCTCGGATTCCATCTTCTTGAATTCGCCAAGCGTATAATTTTGCGCCTGAAGCGTTTTGACGAACGTGTTGCGATCGCCACCGAAATCTTCGCGGATGATGTCGTGCATCTTTTCCTCAACGAAGTGGTCCGGGATTTGGAAATTTTCCTTCTTGAAGGATTGAAGGATCAATTGCCGATCGATCAAATCTTTGAGCGCAGCTTGTCGTGCTTCTTTGATTTTACCGATCAGCTCATCGTCCTTGAATTGCGAACGCAGTAACTTTTCCCGCGGCCCGGAAAGATCGCGCACTTGCGAGTAGGTAACGACCTCACCATTTACAATCGCGGCGATACCATCAACGATTTCCGGTTCGGCGGAAAAAGCCGCCTGAGAAAGCGGGGACGAGGCGAGTGCCAAAACCGTTAACGATGCAAAAATAGATCTACCAACCATACGAATTCAAAGTTTCTCTGTTAGCTCCAAAACTTCCCTTAGATGCGCTTCGATTCTATCGGCAACTAAACGAGGGAATCTTCCACCGACAAGTATAAAATCGCCGCGCCGGGTCAGCATTAACTTGCGTTCACGCACCTCAACCCGAGTAACGTCAGTCCTGGCGGCAGCGAGCTTGATTTCAGCGAGAAGGAACAAATTGTCAACCGCGGGCGGAAATTTGCCGAAACGGTCGCGCCATTCCCGCTGGAGCCGTTCCAGCTGCTCATGCGTGGTGATCTCCGCGAAATGGCGATAAGTCTGAATGCGCAAAGTCGTGTCCGCGATGTAGCTCGTTGGGATGAACGCCGGCACACGCTCCTGCGGCCCAAGCTGCACAAACTCCGCCTCGTTGGTCGCGACAAAATCAAGCCGAACATCGACCTCGAGCCGCAACCGGAGCTTTTCACCTTTGAGTTGGGCGACCGCTTGTTTGAGCAACTGACAGTAAAGATCGAATCCGACCGCGACGATGTGCCCGCTCTGGGCCGTGCCGAGAATGCTGCCGGCGCCGCGAATCTCCAGATCGCGCATCGCAATTCGAAAACCGGCGCCTAACGAACTGTATTGCTTGATCGCATTAATTCGTTTGCGCGCCGCGCCGACCGTCATCATTTCGCGCGGCAAGAGAAGATAAGCATAAGCCTTGTGCTCGGCGCGCCCGACGCGGCCGCGGAGTTGATAAAGATCAGCCAGACCAAAACGATCGGCGCGATCGATGATGATCGTGTTCGCGTTTGGAATATCGAGACCGCTCTCGATGATCGTCGTGCAAACCAGCACGTCGATTTTTCCCGCGACAAAACGTTGCATGACCTCTTCCAGTTCGTCTGCATCCATCTGGCCGTGGCCAATCTCGACGCGCGCTTCCGGGACAAGATCGACGATCTTATCGCGCATGCGCTGGATCGATTGGACGCGGTTGTGCAAAAAGAAAACCTGCCCCTGTCGCTCGAGCTCGCGCTTGATTGCGTCGCGAATAATTCGCTCGTCATAACCGCACACCACTGTCTCGACCGGCAGCCGATTGAGCGGCGGCGTTTCGATCGTCGACATGTCTTTCACGCCGACGAGCGAGAGATAAAGTGTGCGCGGAATCGGCGTCGCGGAAAGGGTGAGGACATCGACGAGCTTGAACAGCTCCTTGAATGTTTCTTTGTGCAGAACGCCGAAGCGCTGTTCTTCGTCGATCACGACGAGACCGAGATCTTTGAAAATCACGTCGCCGGAAATGAGCCGATGCGTCCCGATCACAATGTCCACTCCGCCATCGCGCAGCAGTTTGATGATCTTGCGCTGCTCGCCTTGCGATCGGAATCGGCTCAGCATTTCGATCCGCACCGGATAGTCGAGCATGCGCTGGCGAAAAACCTCGAAGTGCTGTTGCGCTAGAACGGTTGTCGGCGCGAGGACGGCAACTTGTTTGCCATTCATCACGGCTTTGAACGCGGCGCGGATAGCGACCTCTGTTTTGCCGAAGCCGACGTCACCACAAATAAGCCGGTCCATCGATCGGGAACGTTCCATGTCGATCTTGCTTTCGGTAATCGCTCGGGCTTGGTCCGGGGTTTCCCGAAACGGAAACGAATGCTCGAATTCGACCTGCCATTTCGTGTCGGGCCCAAATGCGTAACCGGGCTGCGTTTCGCGCTCCGCTTGGAGCGCGAGCATTTTCCCGGCGTAATCGAAAACCGAAGCGACGGCATTTCTCTTTGCCCGCGACCACTTCGCGTCGCCCAGCGAACTGAGTGGCGGAGATTTTTTGCCGACGCCGACGTAACGCGAAACGAGATACGCTTGTTCGAGCGGGACATAGAGCTTGGCATCGTCCGCGAACTCAAGCGCGAGAACTTCCTGGGTTTCCTCCGTAGGCGACACGTCTGCCTCCACCGATCCCGGTTTTTTCGAAAGTTTGATCAGCCCGAGAAATCGTCCGACGCCATGCTCAAGGTGAACGACGTAATCGCCTTCGGTCAGTTCGCTAAAATCGATCTGCGCGCGATTGCGCTCGGCCCGGCGCAAGCGCCGACGGGCATGCGCGGCAAATCGGCCGAACAATTCCGCGGCGGAAAGAACAACGAGATTTGCCGCTGGAAAACAAAAGCCGCGAGGCAGTGTGCCTTCGACAAGATCGACGTCCTCCAATGATTTGTCCGCCGTTCCGATAATCTCGCGGAACCGCTCGATTTCACCCTCGGTCTGAAAATAAATCACGATGCGCGCCTTATCCTTGCGCCAGTCATTCAGTTGCTGGATGAATTGCGCGCGTTTCACTTCTGCCAGCATGAACTCGCCCACGGCGAATTCCCCGACTTGGCAATCCTGAAAGGCGCCGTTGAAATCTTCCGGGCCGCTTTCGATCCAGCCTTCGGTGATTTGAATTTGCGCATCGAAATCTTGATCCGATCCGAGGTCGATCTTGAGATGATCTTTGCCAATGTAGTCGCGGACTTTCCCGCTTTGCTCTTCCGCGGAGCCAAGCAGGACATCGATTGATCGGAGATCGCGCACGGAAGTTTGCGTGTCGATGTCGAACTCGCGCATTGACTCGACGTCGTCGCCAAAAAACTCGACGCGCACCGGCAGCGTCGCCTGCCACGAATAAAGATCGACAATCCCGCCGCGCACCGCGAATTGTCCGCGCGTCGTGACTTGCGCGGCGCGCTCGTAGCCGGCACGGGCCAATCTTTCGAGGAGACTTTCCATGCCGGTACTTTTTCCCTGCTTCAATTGCATCGACGCCGATTGAAGCATGCCCGGTTTGGGGGCTGCTTGATCGAGACTTGCGCGTGTCGCGACAATCACGTGCGAGCTCGCTTGACGCTCGACCAGCGATAACAAGGCGAGGCGCTCGGCCGCGATTTCCGGATCGGGCAGAATGTTTTCGACCGCGGCAAATTCGGCTTCGGGGAGAAATTGCGCGTCGGGCAGCCAGTTTACCAAACTCTCATAGAGCAATTCCTGTGTGCGAACGCTGGGACAGAGAATCCAAAGTGTCTTGTCGATCTTGCGCGCGATGGCGGCAACAAGAAACGCTTGGGCCGGTTCGATGACATGGGAAAACGCGACCGGCCAAATTCCCTTATCGATCTTGCCCAGCTTTTCCGCGATCGGTTCAGCGCCCGCAGCGAGCGCGAGCAACTCATCATGTATCGATCTTCCCACCGCGAATGTTTCGCCGAAGGCGAGCGAAGTTCAATCCTGGTGGTGTCGGGCCGGTGCTACAGCGAACGGCCAACCGCTTGGGCGACGGCGCGCAAACGAGGGATGAGTTCCTCAAAAATATCGGGAGTAAGCGCTTGCTCGCCATCGCTCTTGGCGATTTCCGGTGTGTCATGGACTTCGATCATAAGCGCGTCCGCGCCCGCGGCGACTGCGGCCAGCGCCATTTGCGGAACAAATTCGCGCAGGCCAATCCCGTGGGTCGGGTCGACCACGACGGGAAGATGCGTTCTCGACTTAAGAATGGGAACAGCGTTCAGGTCCAGGGTGTAGCGCGCCGCATTTTCAAACGTGCGAATGCCGCGCTCGCACAAAAGCACGTTCATGTTGCCCTCTTTGAGAATGTATTCGGCGCTCATGATTAAATCGTTGAGCGTGGCGCTAAAGCCGCGTTTGAGCAGGACGGGAAGGCGGCTGCGGCCCACCTCTTTTAAGAGGGAAAAGTTCTGCATATTGCGCGCGCCGATCTGCAAACAATCCGCGTATTTTTCGATCGTGGGCAGATCGCGCGGGTCCATGATTTCGGTGATAACCGGCATGCCGGTTTCCTCGCGGGCATGCGCGAGAAATCGTAAGCCATCTTCGCCAAGGCCTTGAAAGCTGTAAGGCGATGTGCGCGGTTTGAAGGCGCCACCACGCAGGATTGTTGCACCGGCTTTTTTCACCGTCTGCGCGATCGACAGGATTTGCTCCTGGCTCTCGACCGAACACGGTCCGGAAATCAATGCGACATGTTCGGTGCGTCCAACCTTTACGTTGCCGATAGGAATGGATGAAGCCCCTCCGCGGAATTCGTAGGCGGCCAGTTTGTATGGCTTTAATACCGGAATGACGGCCTCGACGCCAGGCATGGCGGCCAGCGGTTTCTCCTTGGCCAACTCGGCCGACCCGATTACGCAGATGATGACGCGCGATGCGCCCCGGCTGATTTGGACATCGAGTCCAAATTCACGCACTCGCGCGACGATGCGCTCGATCTGCGCCTCAGTCGCGTGCGGTTGAGTAATAATGATCATGTTCGGCGAGCAGGAAGACGAGAATGCCGCCGAGGTAAGACAACTGCAAGCCGGTATGTAAAAAACCAGCGATCGCCAAGCTAATTTGTGATTGTTACCGGGGTGCCGGTCGAGAGCGATTTGAAGAAATTTTCGGCCATGAATTCGGGCATGCGAATGCAGCCGTGCGAAGCCGGATAACCTGGAAGATAACCGGCGTGCATGCCAACGCCGCCGACAATCCGCATGAAGAAAGGCATGGGGGCGCCCTTGAAATGCGTGCCCGGCGGTTTCGGATCTTTTTCAGCATCGACATTTGGCTTCACCACGTTGCCGGCCCCGTCGACGTAATCGCCATACTTGGTCGAGACGTGGTTGATGTCCTTTTGGCTAATCGCGAAATGACCGAGCGGGGTATTGAGTCCTTCACGGCCAGTGGAAAGCTGCGAGACTCCGACAAGCTGTCCGCTCTTGTAAAAATAGGCGCGTTGCTCGCCAAGGCTGATCTTGACCGAAGGCTTGCCCGAAGTTCCATCGCCGTCCCAATAGGAAACGGTGTCTTGCGGAGGACCAGTGGGAGCGGCTCCGGAAGTGCCGCCAAGATATTGAACCTGCGGCCCCGTCTCTTCGCATGCGCCTAGAAAAAGAGCCGCAGTCACAACGAGTGATGGAGCAAAAACACGAAGAAATAAGCGCAACATAAGGATTTTTTGGAACGAAGTTTCTAGCGCTCTACCGTGGCAAAGTCAAGGGATTGGCCGATATTGAGGACACCCACGACGAGCCTGGTGCACTCGTCCATGCGGCTTGAATTGTGCTTTGGTTGATGCACACTTGCCACCGTCGTCCGCCGTTACTTTTTCCGCCATGCCCACTTACGAGTATCACTGTGAAAAGTGTGGACAGAATTTCGAGACGTTTCAATCCATGCGCGACCAGCCCTTTCGCGAATGCTCCAAGGAACTTTGCCGGCAAAAAAAATGGGGCCATGGCAAAGTGAAACGGCTGCTCGGCACCGGCGCCGGCTTGATTTTCAAAGGTTCCGGTTTTTACACGACCGATTATCGCAGCAACTCTTACAAGGAGGGAGCGAAGAAAGAGGCGCCCGTGACCGCCGATAAATCGTCCAGCACGAAAGAACCTGCGACCCAAGGTACCGCAAAATCGGCGTCTACCGCCGAGAGCAAGCCGAAGAAAGAGACAGCCGCATGACCAAGTTGCTTTGTCCGGAATGCCGGCGCGAAAACGAGCCGGAACGTATTTATTGCCACGATTGCGGGGCCAAGCTCGACCGCTCGAAAGTCATTTCAGCGAAACCCGCGGATGAGCGCGTGAAGGAAAGAAAGCGCGTTCGCAACATGTTCGACGCGCGGCGTGCGAAGATGCGGCTCCTTTTTTTCAAGGTATCCAAGCTAATCCTGTACGCGTGCGCCGCGGCAGCGGTGATTCAAATGATTTTGCCGCCCGATGTTCCACCGCCGAACAAGGAGACGCAGTCGCTCTCGCAGATCGGATTGGAAATTGAGACGGCCGTCACTTATCACCGGCCGAATCAGCTTCAATACACTGAAGATCAGATAAACGAATATTTGACCTCCGCCCTCAAAGGCAAACGGAAGGTGTTGAACAAGCCATTGCTCGACTTTAACCGGGGCATCGTCCGATTGGAGGAAGGAAAATGCGATATCACCGTGGAGCGCGCTATCTTTGGATATTCCCTTTACACGAGCACTTCTCTGGCGGTGCAACTGGCCGACGGAAAGCTCAACGTTTCGAGTAGAGGGGGAGCGATCGGGCGGCTGCCCATTCATCCTCAAATCATGGATTACCTGAATATTATCTTTGCCGACGTGTGGTCCGCTTTGGATCGGGAGCGAAAATTAATTACCAAGGCAGACGCGATTGAATTTCACGACAAAAGCGTCGTGATCGTGACGGCGGCGCCGCAATAAGCGAGGCCGGCGAGTCCCCCCTCTCTCCGTTCGAGACCCGCCGGCCAACCAACCGAAGATCGACAATCGCTGGGTTAGCGAATGTCCAATGTATCAAGAAGCCGATCGCTTATCGCGCCATCCACCCGCAGATTGCGCGAGCGTTCGTAGGAGCGGATCGCATGTCGCGTTTCAGGTCCCATGACTCCATCCACAGATCCGTGGTAGTAACCGGCGCGAGCAAGGCGATGCTGCACTTGCACAATCAGCCCGTCGTCATAAGCCGCGGCGCCCTCGTAAACGACCGGGCGGTTATAGTCGTAGTAATCGTATGGATAATAATACGGATCGTACCAAGGATAACCGTATCCGTATGGATATCCGAAACCGCCGCCGAAGAAGACATGGCCGTGATGATGGTGCCAATGGCCGCTGTTTACTCCTGATGTCCGAGCGAATGCTGACCTATTCCCCGCGAAGCGAGAAGATCCCGAAAAGCGAGCACTCGATCCTGAAAAGTGAGCACCTGATCCCGAACCGCCTGAGGCTCTGGGTGCGGCAATGACCGCCGATGCTGCCAGGCATGTTGTCGCAACGATTCCCGATAGAAATATTCTTTTCGCATTCATATAAGTGGGTTCCTTCTAAAGATTATACACCCGATTAGGGTAAGAGTTTCAAAATTTTTACGCTAAAGAAACGAAATCTAGATCGCAGTTCGCGCTCGCACCCCCCGGTCCGCAGGAGTATCAATCGAGCCAATCGGATGAAGTTAAGTCGTTGCGCAACTTGCGCCGCTTCGGCATTCCTGGCGGTCACGCTGGTTTCAGGAGCTGCCCCGGAGCGTACGGTAAGCACTTCACGGCAGTTCATCGTTTATGGCGCCGACGTTTCGCTACGAGGAGCGATCTCTCGTCGGGCTGAAGAAACGAAAGCTAATTTGCTTTCGCTTCTCCGACGACCCGATTCGTGGAAAACGCCGATTGTAATTAATCTGCAATTCCCGCGGGCGAATTTGCCGGAGGTCCCGCCGGCTGCTCTCCACTTCAGTCAGACCGGGTTCGGTTTGAAACTCCAACTCGATCTTATCATCGCGCCCAACTTCAATAGCGCGGCAACCGAGCGCGAGTGGTTGCGAGCCATTTTGCTGGAAATGATTTACCGCGATCGGGGAGACATCGCTGCCGGCACGGCTTATGTCGATCCGCCGGACTGGCTGCTCGACGGCGTGCTCGCTCACGCGGCGGACCGTGACTCGAAACCGTTGGCCGAGGCTCTGGAACCTCTGGTTGGCATCGATAAAATCATGCCGCTCTCAGAATTTCTTCGGCCCCGAAAGCTTGCGGGGCTCGATTCACCAGCGCGCATTCTTTATCGCGCCTATTCCGCTGCGTTTGTGAAATGGCTGGTCGATGAGCCGGAAGGTCAATCCCGGCTCGGTTTGTACATCGACAATCTTTCGCGTAATTCCGCCGAACCACTGGCGGGCCTGAAAGCGCATTTTGCCGCGCTAAACGACCCCGCGGTTGAGCAAATTTGGAAGACGCGGGTAATGCGCTTCTGCAATTCGCAGAGTTATCGATTGCTAACGTTCGAGGAAACGCAGCAGCGTCTTGACGAAATACTGGCCATCAAAGTTGCGGCCCGCGGAAACGAAAGCAGCGCGGTTAAACTGGAGGATTTATCGCGACGCAGGCTTTCTCCCGAGGAGTCTACTGCTCTCGAAGAAATGAGTCGAAGACTCTTGTTTCTTGGTTTGAGTTCCAATCCTGTTCTCCGTCCGATCATTACGGAATATCAGCAGGTCGCGGCGCTTCTCGCCGCCGGCAAACGCTCGAGAACCGGCGAGCGGCTCGCGCGGCTCCGAGTGTTGCGGGCGAACCTCGCCATTCGAATGAGCAAGATTGACGATTACCTGAATTGGTTTGAAGCGACCCAGGCGCGCACGAAGAGCGGCGCGTTCGAAAATTATCTGAACGCAGTCGAACAACAGAGCGATGCCGCGCCGCGCCGGCACGATGCGATCTCGGTTTATCTGGACGCACTGGCGGAACAGTTCCAAAATTGATTTGTCATGCACAAATCTCTCCCAAACACGATCGACTACGTCGAAATGCCTTCACAGAATCTCGCCGAGACGAAGCGCTTTTTCTCCGCGCTCTTTGGCTGGACCTTTCAAGATTACGGACCGGACTATGCCGCCTTTGATGATGGGCGCATGACCGGCGGGTTTTTCGCGTCTGAGAAAACCTCCAACGTCGAATCAGGTGCGCCGCTCGTCGTCTTTTATCATCGCGAGCTAGAGAAGATGCAGAAACAGGCTGCCGAGCTTGGCGGCAAGATCACAAAAGAGATTTTTGAATTTCCCGGCGGCCACCGTTTTCATTTTCGCGAACCCGGCGGCGGCGAATTCGCGATCTGGTCGGACGGATAATTGAGGAGGCATTCGCTGCGGCGCGCGCGGTTGCGTTTAAGGCCTAAGTAAAGTGAGGCGTGCGCCGGCCAGCGGTTGGCTGCATCGCCTGGTTAGACTTCTTCTTCCGCAGCATGTTGCCTTCCAACGAACCACCAAACCACGCCGACGCACGTAAATATCCCCGCTGCGAAGACCCCGATATAGGCACCATAAAGCCATGTGGCGCCAAATCCGCGAAGCGCAAGAATATAAAGCCAATAAATTGTTCCTGCGCACAAAAGCAGTTCGAGGACTTGAAAGAACCATCGCCATCGAGAGCCGATGCATCTGCGGACGAAAAGAACGAGGACAAGAGGCCACGTAAAAGCTAAAGCCGTAACGGCACCGAACCAAGTAAAGCTTAACCACCGATAGGCGTACTGGTAAGTAGTGTCTGCGTTAGTCTGAGGAAACAATTGTTGTGAGATGGATTTCGAGACTGGCGGAGAATGGGTGCCTCCCTGCGAGCATTCGCTGAGCGGCAAGAAAATCGCACAGGCCAAGACAATCGCCGCAATTAATCGTACCTTGTGCAGCATCGGGATTAGTCTAACGAGAACAAGCTGAGCGACGGCCACCGGGAGCGAGCGTCGCTCGAACTGAAGAGGTTTTAGCCACGCAAAAGGTGAACGCAAAGCGGGTGGCCGTTCGCTCCAGCGCTTGGTTAGACGTAAACGGCAACGTCATTTTGGCTTGCTGCTGTAATGACCAAAAATGGTGCAAGGGCCTCGCAGCGGCCTCGGGCCCGAAGCACCTTTTAGCTTTGCCGCGGCACACGCTGCTACCGGTTGATTCGGTGTATAAGCGATTCGCGTAATCTTGCCATCCGAGGAGACTTTGAACGCCATGTCGAAGTCGTAATTCTTTGAACCAGTGCACGAGTTGATAGCGGCAATCGTTTTCGGACTGACCGCTGCCAAGAATTTGACCTCGTACATCATGCCCTCCGGAGTTGAACAAAGTTGTTGATCCTCACGAAGGGCTCGAGCGAGTTCGTCTTCCGTAGCACCTGCCGTGTTGAACGACAACACCAACGCAATGGCACAGACCGACGCTATTCGGATCGCAGTGAAGTAAATTGGGTTCATAAATCTACATTCGCATCTTACGGAGTCAGCATCGGCACAAGCAATTACATCTAACGAGACGGAGCTGAGCCACCGCTGGCGGGAGCGAGCGTGGCAGACATCGAGAACTGTTTCATAAAATTAAATCTTGTCATCACAGCAGCCAGCGGTTGGCTCGAGCGATTGGTTAGATCGCTTTTGCGAGTTGTTACTTCTTGTCGTCCTCAAGGCAATGCCACTGACCATCAGAGCGTTTCTCAAACACGAATCCGTAACCCTGGCTGTGAGTGATCAGGCCACCCCCTTCAGGATGACTAATGCGAATCGCAGCACTCGTCATTTTAGCGCGCTCAACTTCTTTCTTAAAAAATGTCGCCCAGATCTCGTCCACTTCTTTCCGCAAATTGACCTTGTCACTCATCGGGATATCCGTTTGGCAATTCATTACCAGCGCAGCTGGGCCCTTCGGAAAGACCATGGGCATGATGCTCGTGATCTTAATCTGCCTTCCCGATGGGAGTGTCGTGTTGGATGACGCTCTCCGAACACAGCTGCCGCAGCACAAGGCGAGAACGATCAGAG
The DNA here is from genome assembly GCA_003167365.1 of Spartobacteria bacterium. GTDB lineage: Bacteria > Verrucomicrobiota > Verrucomicrobiia > Chthoniobacterales > UBA10450 > Palsa-1382. The sequence continues at coordinate 148,129 of PMTM01000004.1, forward strand.
CGATACGAGTAACCTTCGTCATAGGCGATCTAACGAGAACAAGATGAGCGACGACCACCAAGAGCGGGCATAAGTCGCAGCGAAGAGGTTTTAGCGACGCAAAACGTGAACGCACAGCGGGTGGCCGTTCGCTCCATCGCCTGGTTAGGTCTGCGGGATCGCATCATCGACAACTGTCCATCTAAACTGCTCCTGGAAATCGCGAAAGCAAGGCTCGCAAATCCAGTGATAATCATCGGTCGTAGCATAACCCTCGTGCAACACGTCTGGTCGATCTTCGACCATGAACTTCGCCCAGCAGAATGCACAATGGTCGTGGTCCCAATCCCGGTTCGCGGTGTAGCGGCGATATGCACGGTGAACGAGAGTCACGCCAGCGAGATATTTTTCCTGCCCGCGGAGTCGCCAATCGGAAGCTTCTGTCATGCACGCGTCATAGAACCTAACGAGAATTGGCCTGCAAGATGCCGTGAAAAAAGGCGGCATGATGCGGCCTATTTCTTATCGTCGCTGGGGAGAATGCCGTAAAAGACTGCACTGAGATAATGTTACCTCCAGTGTCGGAGGCGACACAAGGTCGATCTTGCGGCAGTTGCTCACGCGAAGGTTGGTGCTTATCATAGGCGGCGCAGCGTAGTGCGCGTTTTCGTTTCTCATGCAAAAAATTGGATTTGCCGAAGCTCTTGATTCGATCGTGGCGAACGATCCGCGTTATCAACGCGATGCTTATGTCTTCCTGCGGGACGCACTCGATTACACGACGAAGCAACAGAAGAAGGTTCGCGGGACAACAGTGCGCCACGTGGCCGGTCCGGAGTTGCTCGACGGTGTGCGGCAGTACGCGCTCAAGGAATTTGGGCCGTTGGTGGTCACCGTTTTTGAATCCTGGGGAATCAAGTGCTGCGAAGATATCGGGCACATGGTGTTCAATTTGATCGAGGCCGGGGTTTTCGGAAAAACGGAGGAAGATTCGATGGAAGATTTCAAGGCCGTTTACGATTTCCAGGACGCGTTTGTAAAGCCGTTCGCTCCCGATGAACCGATTTCGAAAAAACTTCCAAAAAGTTTGCCGGCACCGAAATCTATATGATCGGCCGGGCGCCGCGCCTGGCGCTTTTTTCTGCAATTATGTTGAGCACTGTCAATTTGAACGCCGCGCCTGTTGATGACTCGGCGGTCATCACTTTTCCACCGAACCAGGCCAAGAAGTGGGTCTTGCCGGACGGCCTCACGGTCATCGTGCAAGAAGATCATGCTGCGCCGGTGGCGAGTGTGCAGGCCTGGTGCGCTACCGGCAGCGTCGACGAGGATGAAAGGCTCGGCGCGGGATTGTCTCACATCCTCGAGCACATGCTCTTCAAAGGAACCAAGACGCAGTCGAGCAACGCGATCGCGCAGAAAATCCAGGACGTCGGCGGTTACATCAACGCTTACACTTCGTTCGATCGCACCGTTTTTTGGATCGACGCGCCGAAGTACGGCGTCTCCACCGCGCTGACTGTTTTGTCCGATGCGATGATGAACTCGACGCTGCCGCCGGAGGAGTACGGCAAGGAACAGGAAGTGATTCGCCGCGAGTTCGCCATGAATCTGGACGATCCAGATCGAGTGACGAGCCAGCTTCTTTTCGCGACCGCGTATCAGCGTCACCCTTATCGGCTGCCGGTCATCGGCGAGATGGGTATTTACAATCAACTGACGCAGGAACAGGTGATGCAGTATTACAAGACGCGCTACGTTCCGAACAATCTCACGTTCGTGGTGGTGGGAGACGTCGACGCGGAAAAAGTGCGGCAACAGCTCGCGGATTTCTTCAAAGATTATCCGGAGAAATCGCTCAAACCTGTTTTCATTCCGGACGAACCGCCGCAGCTCGGACGGCGCGAAGTCCACAACGAGTTCGCGACGGAACTGACGCGGCTTTCGCTGGCATGGCACATTCCGGAAATCACGCATCCGGATGTTCCGGCGCTTGATTTGCTTTCGACGATTCTGGGCGATGGACGCAGCTCGCGTCTTTATCGCCGTGTCCGCGAAGAAACTGGATTGGCGTTCAGTGTTGGAGCTTTTTCTTACACGCCGGGCGATCCCGGAATGTTTGGTGTGGATGCGACGGTCGATCCAAAAAAGCGCGAAGCGGCGCAGAAATTGATTTCGCAAATCATCGACGAAGTGAAACAAGCCGGCGTTACCGCCGAAGAATTGATGAAGGCAAAGAAAATCCAATTGAGCCATCATCTCGATTCGCTCACGACCATGAGAGGCCAGGCTTCCGACATCGGATCGAACTGGTTGCTTACGCGCAATCTGAATTTCAGCCGGGATTATCTCGTGGCCGTGCAGAAAGTGACGCTGGATGACGTTCACCGCGTGGCCGTAAAATATCTGGTCGATCAAAACCTGACCGTCGTCTCGCTCAATCCAAAAGGTTCGTTGGCCGCGAAAGGGGAAGAGGCCAAGCCGGTGACGGCGGGCGAGATTCAAAAATTCGAACTCGCCAATGGATTGCGACTTCTCGTGCGCGAAGACGCCCGATTACCGCTGGTTTCGATTGTCGCTGTTTTCCGCAGCGGATTACTGGCGGAAACGCCGCCGACTAACGGCATCACTCGCTTGATGGCGAAAACCTTGCTCAAAGGCACGAAGAAGCGGACGGCCGAGCAAATCGCGAATCAAATCGAGGCGGTGGGCGGCGCTATCGGCAGCGACGCAGGCAATAACAGTTGCAGCGTATCGGTCCACCTAACCAAACCGGATCTGAAACTGGGCGTCGATTTGCTTTCCGATGTCTTGCTCAACGCGACCATGCCGGAAAAAGCGATGGCGCGAGAAAAGGAAGTGCAGATCGCCGGGATCAAACAGGAAGAAGAACAACTCACGGCCGTCGCGCGCAATATCTTGCGTGAAAAACTTTTCAAGAATCATCCGTACGCGTTGCGCGGAAATGGCTCGGTCGAAGCCGTGCAGCGTTTGACCCAAAAAGATTTGCTCGAATTTCGCGATCGCTATCTCGTCGCGAAAAATGGGGTGATCTCAGTTTTCGGGAACGTCCGGGCCGCGGAAGTAAAAAAACTGTTCGAGCAAGCGCTCGGAACAATGAAGCCGGGCGAGCTTGCTTTGACGAAGGTAGATCCTCCTGACCCGCTGAAGAAGATCGAGAATGTCGAAAGCCAGAAAGAGAAAGCGCAGAGCGTCCTCATGGTTGGTTACCGCGGGGTGGACATCTTCAGCAAAGATCGATACGCACTCGAGCTGATCGACGAAGCAAGCAGCGATTTGGGTTCACGCTTTTTCATTCGCATCCGCGAAGAAATGGGCCTGGCCTATTTTGTTGGCGCAACTCAAATGCAAGGCCTTGTGCCCGGGCTCTTCGCCTTTTATCTCGGGACTGATCCGCAAAAGGTCGAGCCGGTGAAGGCCGCTTTACTCGACGAAATCAGCAAGCTGGCGAACGAAGGCCTTACCAAGGAGGAACTCGCGCGAGCCAAGAAGAAATTGGTCGGCCAACAACAGATCGCGAATCAAAGCAACGATTCGTTCGGCTACCAGTGCGCGCTCGATGAGCTTTATGGACTCGGCTTCGATCATTACAAAGCGCTTGAACGCGACGTCGAGGGAGTGACGCTGGATGAGATCAAACGCGTCGCCGCAAAATATTTTCGCGACCAACCGTATGTCTTAGCAATTGTGCGGCCGCCACCTCCGGCAGCACCGAAGAATAATTGACCCATGGCTGAACACCAAACCAGTACCCAAAGCGGCGAGCTTTCCCAGCGCTTCGTCGAGTTCGTCATGATGCACGCGCAGAACGCTGCGCTCTTTCTTGGGCAAATTCCCAATCCAAAGACCGGCCAAGGCGAAGTGAATCTCGAGCTGGCCAAAATGTTTATCGATCAGCTGGCCATGATTCAGGAAAAGACGCGTGGAAATTTGACCGGCGAAGAGGCCACCGTTTTGCGGAATGCCCTTTCCAATTTGCAAATGGCCTACGTCGAAGTTGCGCAACAGGTCGGAAAGGGCGGGGCGCAACCGGCAGCGCCGAGCGTGGATGAATCAAAGCCTGAGGCATCGACCTCGGAAGCGCCGGCGAGCGCCGAGCCGCCGCCACCAACTGTTCCGGACGAATCCGAGTCGAAGAAAAAGTTCACCAAGAGTTACGGCTCCGGGTAGCGCCGCATAAATCGTCCGGTCATCCCGAGCGGAGCGAGGGACCTCTCACAGGGGATGGACCTTCTCGGGAAAGAAAATAACACAAGCTGCGAGTGCGAGATCCTTCGGTCGCCGCAGCTACCTCAGGATGACAAAGCGCGCGGCTGGCGAACGCGAATTATCGCTCGCCCGCACGCTCGACTGGTGTCGGGCTCGCCTTGGCTTTGGTTGATTTCCGGACGGTGATGGTTGTTTCCGCGGGCGCAGGCGTCGATGATTTCTCGGGAGATTTCTTCGTGCTCGGCCAAACCAAACGCCACGGCTGAGATTTTACGTTCTCAGTGAGTTCTTTGATGTTTTCTCCGGCTTCCTTTATCTGAGGCTCGAGGCCGGTCATCATCGATTTCAATTTGTCGGATGAGACGCGAAAATTCTGCAAGGTCACTTCGAGATTATGATTTGCCGAAAGATCGTTGCTGATCTCCTCGATGTTCTTAAGCGAATGCGTGAGCGAACCTTCCGGCGCGGTTAAACTGACAAGATGTTCGCCGAAAGTTTTGAATTGCGCGAGCGCTTGATTGAGCTCCGAATTTTCGTCGGTGATGTGATTTAAATTTTGCGCCGTTGCCTCGAGTTCTTTCATGGTGGAGGTCGCTTCCGCTGCGACTGGCTTGATTACTTCGAGCATGTTGGATACGGCTTCGCTGAAATCGGGAGTGCGTTCGCCGGCGAACATCTCGCCGTCGTGCGCGCGGCCGGACTCTTCGGTCCCTTGGGTAATATCCATCGCCATCTCGCCGAGCAACCCGAGCTGCATCAGCCGGGTCTGCGCATCGCGATAGACCAACGCATTCTTGTCCACTTGCACGTCGATGCGCACCTCGAACTTCGGTTTGCTGTTCGCCGGCATGGGCGTCGCGTTCGGGTCGGGCGGACGAATGGACGCGGCAGCTTCTTGTGCGCGCGCATCTTCTTCGCGTGAGACGGGCGATGATAATCGGTGGACTTGCCCAATCTGGCGCCCGGCGAGCATGACCGGGGCGCCGAGTTTAATTCCCGCCGCGTTATCCACGTAAATCTTATAAATGACGAGCGGCCGGAAAAGTCCCGGCGCGCCAAGCAGGATAAGAACTCCTACAATCACCGCCACGGTCCCCACCACCAGGAGGCCGGTCAGGATTTCATTTCGTTGCAATTGCATCTTGGCTTCCTTCCAGAATGGGGCCTTCTGTGCTTCCGCTCAAGAATTGAGCGACCACGGGATTGTTCGATTGCTTGAACTGCTCAGGCGGGCCGTCTTCAATTATTTTTCCTTGATAAATCATAGCCATTCGCGTGCCGATGCGAAAGGCGCTCTCCATCTCATGGGTCACGATGACCGAAGTCACCTGCGATTTTTCCGTCAGGCTGATGATTAATTCGTCGATCACCGAAGCGATGACCGGGTCGAGACCGGCCACCGGTTCGTCGAAAAGGATCAGTTCCGGTTCCATGACCAACGAGCGCGCCAGGCTCACGCGCTTTTTCATACCGCCGCTCAACTCCGATGGCATCAATTTTTTCGAGTCTTTCATGCCGACCAGATCGAGTTTGGCATCGACAATTTCGTCGATCTCGTCGCGCGAATTGTCAGTCAGCTCTTCGAGTGGAAGCGCGACATTGTCGCGAACGTTACGAGAACTGAGCAGCGCTGAGTATTGATAAACCATTCCGATGTGCCGGCGAACCTGCTGGAGTTTACGGCGTCGTAGCCGCGTGATTTCAAATTGTTTAAAAAAAATTGATCCTGCGTTGGGCTGCAGAATTCCCAGAATCAACCGTAGAATCGTGCTTTTGCCGCTGCCACTTTGTCCCATGATCACGAGACGATCCAGCGGATTGACTTGGAGCGACACTCCGTCGAGCACTTTTTTTTCGTCGAACTGCATTTTCACATCGCGCAGTTCGGCCACGTGGGAGGAGGGTGCGGTCATGTCGGAAAGAAAATGGTGTAAATCGTGTTGTAGAGCGTATCGACGCCAATCACGACGGTGATGGCGGTGACAACGCTCGAGGTGGTCGCGGCCCCGACGCCGGCGGCGCCGCCGTTCACGGTCAATCCGCGATAACAAGCGATCCCGCCGATAATCAAGCCAAACATCAGGCTTTTTAGAATGCCAGTAATAATGTCGCGAATGAGCAACGCGTCGCGGACAAGATCGATAGAATAGACGAAAGCCATATTGAAGTAGGCTCGACACACCAGGCTGCTCGCGAAAATCGCCGCGATATTCGAGATGGTGGACAAACAAGGCATCAGGAAAAAGAGGGCGAGCATTCGCGGCGCGACCAGAAAACGCAGCGGCCCGATTCCCATTGCTTCAATCGCTTCGACTTCCTCGGAAACTTTCATCGTTCCAAGCTCGGCCGTAAACGCCGCGCCGATTCGCGCCGCGAGCATGATTCCGGTAAGGAGCGGCCCCAGCTCCCGTGTGAACCCGATCGCGACCAAGCCGGGAACCAAGCGCTCGGTTCCAAATCGTTCCAGTTGGTAACCGGTTAGCAAAGCCATCGTCAACCCGAGAAAAAATGAAACGAGGCCGACCAGCGGAACCGATTCGACGCCGGCGCGCTCGGTGTGCTGAAAAAAACTTGCCGCGCGAAACGGGACCCGGCCTTGCCGGACACGGTCAATCGTTTCATCGAGAGTATGTGCGATGAACCAAAACATGGCGCCGACTTCTCGAAGAAAGCTGCGGCCAAGCTGACCGATTCCTCGTACGACCACGACCGGATTTGTCGACAGGGTCTCGCTTTGCGCCCCGGTGCCTGTATGCGTGTTTGCCATGTCGAGGGGAAGGTGCCTTACTTCACCGTGGGGAAAAGCAGAAAGTGAAAAGGGGGAGACGCCGCCGGAGCCGAGCGGTGCCTTCGAGCATTAGGTCTTTCTCGCCAAGCGTGGTCGAGCCGACATCGAGAATCGCCTGTCGAGGCTTGAGAAATTGCCGCATCAACTCGAGGTTTCTTGCTAACGCGCCGGAACCGGGCGAAGAACTTTCGCCGATGACGTTTAGCGGTGAAATTAATTTGGCCATCTAAAACCCTGCTCGCAGTCGCGCTACTGAGTGCGTCCGCATTTGGGCAGCAAACTATGCAAACAGGTCAGAAGAAGTTTGGGCTCGTGATTCACGGTGGGGCTGGAACGATCGAGCGTAGCAACTTGACTCCGGAACGCGAGCGCGAGTATCGCGCCGGGCTGGAGCGCGCGCTGGCCGCTGGTTACGAGATTTTGAAACGAGGCGGATCGAGCCTCGACGCGACCGAAGCGGCCGTGCGTGTGCTCGAAGACGATCCACATTTCAACGCGGGGAAGGGCGCGGTGTTTACCAATGCCGGAACCAACGAGCTCGATGCCGCGATTATGGACGGCAAGACGCTTAAGGCCGGGGCGGTGGCGAATTTACGCCACATTCAAAATCCAATCGGCCTCGCCCGCATGGTTATGGACAAATCGCCGCACGTTTTGATGACGGGCGACGGGGCCGAAACATTTGCCAAGGAAAATGGCGTTCCGATTTTGCCGGATCAAAAGTATTTTTTTACGCAGGAGCGCTGGGACGCGCTGCAGAAAATGAAAGCGGCTGAGAAAAATGGCGGCGTGGGCGAAAAAAAATTCATTATTTCGGATCAAGATCGACACGGCACGGTCGGTGCGGTTGCGCTCGATCAGAATGGAAATCTCGCTGCGGCCACATCGACCGGCGGAACGACGAACAAAAAAGCCGGCCGCGTTGGCGATTCGCCCATCATCGGTGGCGGAACTTACGCGAACAATCAAACGTGTGCGATTTCGTGCACTGGAGATGGGGAATACTTCATTCGCGCTGTGGTGGCTCACGAAACCTCCGCTCTCATGGAGCACCGGGGAATGCCGCTGCGCGATGCTGCTGAGACCGCGCTCGATCGGGCGAAACAACTCGGCGGTAGCGGCGGCCTGATTGCGATCGACAAAAACGGCGAGATGGCTCTCCCTTTCAACACCAACGGTATGTACCGGGGTTATGTCGATTCGCGGGGCAAGTTCGTGGTCGAGATTTACAGATAGAAGTGGCGCAAGTTTCCAACTTGCGTTTTAACTAAGGCGTTCGCCGCGGCGAACGCCTCTACAACTCTTGAGCCCATGTTGCCGCCATTTTCTCTCGTCATCCCTGCGTTCAATGAAGCGTCACGCATCGGCAACACGCTTCGCGCGACTCTCGATTATCTCGGCGCGGCCAGTCCGCAAAGCGAACTGATCGTGGTGAACGACGGATCGACCGATGCAACATCGGCGATTGCACGCGACGTTCTGGCGGCGGCGAAAATCGAAACGCGGTTACTCGAAAATTTTCCGAATCACGGCAAAGGCGCGGCGGTGCGCAAAGGATTGCTCGCCGCGCAGAAACCGATCGCATTATTTTCGGATGCCGATCTCTCCACGCCGCTCGAAGAAACGCCGAAGCTGATCGAACCAATCGCGAATAGCGACGTTGATATCGCCTTTGGTTCGCGCGCGCTCGATCGCAGTTTAATCGGTCATCATCAACCATGGCGGCGCGAACAAGGCGGTCGCGTTTTTAATTTACTGGTGCGGCTCGCTACCGGCCTGCCGTTTTGGGACACGCAGTGCGGCTTCAAAGCGTTTCGTCTCGATGTTTCTCGCCCAATTATCGAAGCTGCGCGCATCGTCGGGTTCGCATTCGATGTCGAGTTGCTCTATCTCGCGCATCAGTCTGGATTGCGTCTGCGCGAAGTTCCCGTTCGCTGGGACCATCACGAAGGCAGCAAAGTGCATTTCGTTCACGATAGTTTGCGCATGCTGCGCGAAGTGATCGCGCTCCGTTCGCGCGCAAAAACCGCTGTCATCCCGAGCGACGGCGAGGGACCTCGCAAATCATCGAAGGCGTCGTGAGGTCCCTCGCTTCGCTCGGGATGACACGAGTTTAGATTAGGGTGTTCATTAGAACACCCGCGCGCGATCAACATTCTTCGCGTTGTCATCCTAAACGGAGCGAAGGATCTCTCATAGGATGGCAGGGCGTTCTATGTCCGCTGAGAATCCAAGCTCGGAGATCGCGCCCTACCTGTACACAAAGCGGCGCGCAGATCAGTTCGTCGCTGATGTTGCGCGCCTGCTCGAATTACTTCGCTATTTCTTTACGATCTCTGCGTTCGCTAACATCAGCACGCCTTCTCTTTCGGTCACTTTCCCTTTTAAGGTGATCGTCTTGCCCGCGTACTCCGCGAGCTGATCGTTCATCGGCTTGTGTTCGCCGACCACGAGATAGGTTTTGCCTTCGCTCGAGATACCGACTGGTCCGCCGCCCTTGATGCACTTGGCCGCGCAAGCCGCATGCTTATCACCGGTCGCGTTATGATCGACGAAACACATCATATCGACGATTTCGCCGGTAACTGTTTTGGTCGCGTCCGCATCTTTACCGTGCTCTTCCGCGAGAGCCATTGGCGAGAACGCGAGAGCAGTGATGAAACTCGCGGCCACGGCGACTTTCAAAACTGTGGGTTTGTTTGTTGAATTGAACATGGGGGAATATCAGCCGGCTCGCGCCGCGGTCAATATCAGGTAGGGACGCACCTCCGCGGCGTCCGACTAACGGTTCTGCGGATTCGACGGACGTCTCGGCGAGACATCACGGCCTTTGTTTCTCGATCAAATCGGCAAACTGCGAAAAGAAATAGGACGCATCGTGCGGACCAGGCGCCGCTTCGGGATGATATTGCACACTAAAGATGGGAAGTTCCTTATGCCGCATTCCTTCCACGGTGCCGTCATTCAAATTTACGTGCGTCACTTCGACTTCTGGCGGCAACGATTTCGGATCGACCGCGAATCCGTGGTTTTGCGAGGTGATCGCGACCTTGCCGCTGCGCAAATCTTGGACTGGCTGATTCCCGCCGCGGTGTCCGAATTTCAGTTTGAATGTCGATCCACCAAACGCGAACCCGAGAACCTGATGTCCGAGACAGATGCCGAAGATCGGTTTCTTGCCGATTAATCCACGAATTGATTCGTGCGCGTAAGGGAGCGCCTCCGGATCGCCCGGACCGTTGGAAAGAAAAACGCCATCGGGATTGAGCGCGAGTGTTTCTTCCGCGGTTGTGGTTGCTGGAACGACGGTCACGCGAAAGCCGTTCTGCCGGAGCCGGCGCAAAATGTTTTCCTTTATTCCGTAATCGTAAGCAACGATCCGGGAACGCACCGGCGGCAACGGCTGCTTCGCCGATGAGGTCGCGTTGCCATTGGCCACAGACCAGAATTTGCTCAACCGATCGTCGGGATCCCATTCGTAAACGTTCGGCGCCGTAACCTCTTTCACGTAATCCATCCCGATTACGCCCTCGCCTTTAATCGCGCGTTGCGCTGCCTCTTCCGGCGACATGTTCTCCGTCGTCAGACACGCTTTCATCGCGCCGCGCGTGCGCAGGTGACGTGTGAGTGCGCGCGTGTCGATGCCCTGGACGCCGGGGATGTCCCACTGGCGCAAATATTCGTCGAGCGACATTTCCGAGCGCCAGTTGCTTGAAATTTTACTCAACTCTTCGATGACGAAACCGCGCACGTGCGGCGAGCGGCTTTCTTGATCGAGCGAATTGATTCCGTAATTGCCGATCAACGGATAAGTCATCGCGACGATCTGGCCGTGATACGAAGGGTCGGTCAGCACCTCCTGATAACCGGTCATCGAGGTGTTGAAGCAGATTTCCCCGACCCTCGTGCCGGTGGCGCCAAATGACTCGCCCTCAAAGAATCGGCCGTCTTCGAGGGCGAGAATTGCGCGCATCGGCAAGATGGTTACCACAGGATCTTATTCGCGAAAGCGGAATCGCGCGCAAGATCGACCAGGGGTGATGCGGCGCCTTGCGCGCGCGTTCACTTCGTCTTTTTCAAGCCTTTTTCTAGCAAAGCCACCCGCGCGCTCAATTCCTCGAAGGAACTGGCCCTCGAGGCCGAGGACCAGTTTCTTCCCATCATATTGTCCGTCATCTTGATCAGCGGAACGATGTGACGAAGATAGCGTGATATTGCCAGACTTTCCCCGCGGGGATTCGGTGGCCGCGTCCGATGTTGCTCGATTGCGTATTGGTAGATATCCAACAGCCTGGAGACCGATTTGCTAAAATCCGCTTCCTCCCGCAGGCGTGCGGTAACCAACGCGGAACGTTGTGGCGAATAACGGCGCAATTCAGCTTCGATCTTCTCGACCGACGGCGGAGGTGAATTGGCTGCGATCGAAAAATTCGCCCCCCGAAGGGAGTCAAAGTTTTCCGGTTGTACCATCTCGCCGCAGCTTGTTCGCCCAAGCACGACGACGGTGCAACCGCTGGCCAGCGCCTCGATCGCCGAAAGGCCCGAAGCGAAAACGATATCATAAGTTGGCAGGACCTTTTCCGGCTCGTTGGTTAGCTGTCCAAAAGGCAGGCCAATGCAATCCAACTCCAAACCATTCCGCGACGTCGCTTCCCGGATGGCAGACAAGGTATCGCTCTCGGCATCGTGACGGCTGTTAAAGAAAAGAGCGCGCTTGGACTGTGCAGGAAGATTTCGTATTTGGGTGAAGCGCGTTAGTTCCACGCCGTTGAGAAATACCTCGATATCGTCCGGTGAAATATTGGACTCTACTTCGAGGCGCTGCGCGAAGGTTCGCGACATGGCCAGATACCGGTAGATGCGCGGATGTTGCACCACACAACCTCGCCAGACCGCGCCGTGGGAGTGATGAACTGCCGGCACGCCCGGAAGCGCCGTCAATGCCGTCATCGTATCGAGATGATGCTGCGCATGAATCACGTCGGGCAAAAAGGGAAGATTCTCCAGGTCCGTCGCCACCGGTACGACATCATTTTCGAGCAGCCGTTCGCCCTGGCCGGGATCGCTGCTGTAAGCCATGACCGAGTGCCCCACGCTTTCCAGTCCCCGCGCCAAAGTCCGCACAAAGGATTCCGTGCCTCCGCGGCCTTCGAGATTGTTGCTAGTGATGAGAATTTTCATGCCTGATTCTTTGCCGCGCAAATAACTCAGTTCCTTGCCAGCCTATTGTCGGTTACTCCGACGACTGGAACAATTCGCCGCAAATATTTTGACATAGCCAAACTTTCAGCGCGGGGATCCGGTGACCGCGTCCGATGCTGCTCGATGACGCGTTGGTAGATTTCGACAAGTCTGGCCACCGATTTGCGAAAATCCGCCTCGCACCGAAGTCGTTCGGTAACCAAAGCGCAACTTTGTGGCGAGTAACGGCGCAGCTGCATTTCGATCTTCTCAACCGAGGGTGGCGGGGAATTGGTCGCAATGGAAAAATTCGTTCCCCGAAAGGCGTCAAAGTTTTCCGGCTGCACCATCTCGCCGCAGCTTGTTCGCCCGAGCACGACCACGGCGCATCCGCTGGCCAGCGCCTCGATCGCGGAAATGCCTGAGGCGAAAACAATGTCGTAGGACGGCAAGACATTCTCCGGCTCATCGGTCACTCGCCCAAAATAGTAGCCGATGCAGTCCAGTTCGAGGCCCCGCTTCCATGTCGCTTCGCGGATGGCAGAGATGGTCGCGCTGTCCGCGGCGTGATGACGATTGAAAAAGAGAACGCGCGCGGGTTGCGTCGGAAGGCGGCGCACTTTGGTGAAGCGCTTTAGATTCACACCGTTCGGAAATACCTCGATGTCTTCCGGCGAGATGTTGGATTCGACCGCGATGCGGTACGCGGAGGTTCGCGACATCGCCAAATAGCGATAGATCCGCGGATGTTTCACCACACAATCCTTCCAGACGGCGCCGTGGGAATGGTAAATGGCGGGCACGCCCGGGAGCGCGGCCAATGCCGGCATGGCGTCGAGATGATGTTGCGCATGGATCACGTCCGGCAAGAAGGGAAGATCTTCGATATCCGTTGCCAACGGCAGTGGATCATCTTCGAGTGACCGTTGGCTCGGATCGTTCGTGTAAACAAGCACCGAGTGTCCCAAGTTTTCCAATCCGTTTGCCAGACATCGAACAAATGCCTGGGAGCCTCCGCGCGTTTCGAAATTATTGTTAGTGATGAGAACTTTCATGGCGCGACTGCTTCGTCTGAAAAAACGCCCGAACCTTTCGATTCGGGCGTTTTGTAAAAATTTTACCCCGCTAGTGCCGTTTAGGCAGATATCCCGTTCCCTTTCGGTAACGGGCGGATGACCGTCGCAAGAGCGTCTGACTTCCAATTAAGGCACGTCATTTTCTCAGGCAACCAAGCCTCCTGGTTATGAAATATCGGTTCGGGAATCTCACCTGTAATCTCGAACACCGCAGGGTAAATTTTGAAAGCCGTCGGTGGAGAGTTGAGAGAAAAACACTGGTTTCCTGCCCAACCCTCAATCAACGGCTCTCAATTCAAAGAACTACTCGCGCAATTCTGCGCTGATTTCGTGCCGCAAACGCTCGCGAATCTTCGCGTGTGCCGCGGTCACTTCCTCACTCGTCAGTGTGCGACTCGGGTCGCGGTATGTCAATGTATATGCCAGCGACTTTCGTGCCGCGCCCAGCTCGTTGTTTTCTCCGGTAAACAAATCGAACAACTGCACGCTTTCGAGCAATGGCTCCTTCGGATTTTCGATCACGCGTAAAACCTCCGCGTGACTGATTTTGTCGGGCACAATCATCGCGATGTCGCGCGTGACCGCAGGAAACCGTTCGAGTTCGCGAAATGCTTTCACGGATCGTCGCGCGTCCAACACCAGATCGACATGCACCTCGGCGATGAACACCGCTCCGGGTGCGTCGATTGTAGCTGCGCGTGATGCCGCGAGCTGTCCGGCCACTCCAACAACTTGATTACCGGACAAAATTTCTGTCGCCAGTGCAAGATCGCGATGTTCGCTGCGTCGAAGTGACAACGCTGAAATCGCCAGCGATTCGAGCGCGCCTTTGAGATCGAAGAAATCGAGGCGGCGTTTTGTTTGCGCTTTCCAGTTCGACGCGCTTGCGGAATTTCCCCAAACTAGAATTCCGAGTTTTCTCTCTTCTTTTCCATCGGATTCAAGAAAGACCCGGCCGAGTTCAAAAATCGCTACGCGTTCCACGCCCGCGCGCACGTTTCGTCCGAGCACTCCGAGCAATCCCGGAATTAAACTGGGCCGCAGCGTGACATGATCTTCGCTCAACGGATTGCGCAATTCGATCGCGTTTTCACCGAAAGCGATTGCGCCGCGCGGCAGTAACTTCGAAGTTCGCGTTTCGTCGAAACCGCGCGCCGCCATTGTCATGCGCAAATCTGTCTCGAGATAGTGAGCGTTGTCCGCCGCGCTCGAAGGCGTGAAGCGGCTGCGGTCCGTCCCCGTCACTTTATCTATGCCATAGGCGCGGATGACTTCCTCGATCAGATCGACATCTCGCCGGAGGTCGCGGCGATAACTCGGAATTGTCCAGGCCGTTCCCGTCTCTCCTTTCTTACTCTTACTCAGTCCGAACCGCTCCAGGGTTTGATCGATCGTTTTCGATTTAATCGTCACACCAAGAAGCTGTTCGCACTTTTCGTAGCGCAGCGAAACGTCTTCGGGCTTCGACGGAATTTTTCCGGCCACGCTGATTCCTTTCGCCGGAGTTGCGGTGGCGATTTCGCGCATCAACTCCGCGGCACGATTCGACGCAGCCAAAATCATTTCCGGATCGACACCGCGCTCGAACCGGTAACTCGCATCGCTCGGCAAGTTGAGCGTGCGCGCAGTTCGACGAACGCTGGATGGCAGAAAATACGCGGCCTCGAGCAAAATATTTCGCGTCGCTTCCGTGACGCCCGTCTCTTCGCCGCCCATCACGCCGCCAAGACCGACAGCGTGTTCCTGATCTGCGATGACCAAGTCACTTGGTGTGAGCGAGTAAGTCTTGCCATCGAGCGCGAGAAACTTTTCACCATCGCGCGCGAGGCGCACGTTGATCCCGCCTTTTAGTTTGTCGGCATCGAATGCATGCGTGGGTTGGCCCAGCTCGAGCATCACAAAATTCGAGATATCCACGATGTTGTTGATCGAACGAATTCCAGCGGCTTCGATCTTTGCGCGCAACCAATCGGGGCTGGGTCCGACTTTCACATTGTCGATCTTGTGCGCGGAATAGAATGGACACTCGTGCGGCGCACTGATCTCGATTCCTTTCTTAATAAGAGGTAGGGATGTTTCTCCGAAACGTCCGACTTCACGGACGCCTCGGAGAGGCGTCCCTACCAATGCAGAAATTTCGCGCGCAAGTCCGAAGTGGCTGAGCAAATCCCCGCGGTTCGGCGTGATCTCGATGTCGAGGATCGTGTCGCTCGGAAAAAGATCGGCCACGCGCGCACCAATCTTCGCGTTTGGCGATAGAATCAAAAGGCCGGCCGCATCTTCGGAAAATCCGAGCTCTTTTCCGCTGCAAAGCATTCCTTCCGATTCGACGCCACGGAGTTTGCTTTTCTTGATCTCCAAACCATTCGGTAACTTTGCGCCAGGCAACGCGAGCAGCACTTTGTCGCCCACGTTGTAATTGGTCGCGCCGCAAACGATTTGGCGCGTCTGACCGCTTCCATCATCAACCACGCAAACGCTGAGACGATCGGCGTTTGGATGGCGCGATGATTCTTTGATCTGCGCGACGATCACTTGGTCGATCTTTGCGCCGCGTTTCTCAATCGCTTCGATCTCGATGCCGGCGAGGGTGAGCAATTCGGCGAGCTCGTCGATCTTGTTCGCCCCGGCGAATCCGTCCTGTGGCGGATCGGGAAGATCGACAAATTCGCGCAACCAGTTAACGGAAAATTTCATGAAGATTAGTGCGCGTGATCAGCTTGTCATCCCGAGCGGAGCGAGGGATCTCGCAAAAGCGTTCCAGTTTTCAGAAAACACTTTGCGTGATTTGCGTAATGAAGTGCCCAGGTGTGAGGTTCCTCGCCGTCTGCGCGACTCGGGATGACACGCGGTTGTATTTTGGATGACGAGAATCATGCGAACTGTTTGAGGAACCGCAGATCGTTCTGCGCGAAAAGGCGGATGTCCGGAATGTCGAACAGGATCATGGCGAGACGGTCCATGCCGAGACCGAAGGCGAAGCCGGTCCACTTTTCCGGGTCGTAGGCGTCGTCGCCGCGCGCTTTGTTCACTTCTTCGAACACGGCCGGATGCACCATGCCGGAGCCGGCGACTTCAATCCAGCGTTCGCCGCCTTTGAGCGCTTTCGATTTCACATCGATTTCAAAGCTCGGTTCGGTGAACGGAAAATAGTGGGGACGAAAACGAACGGCGGTGTCGGCGCCGAAGAGTTCGCGCATGAAAAACTCGAGCGTGCCTTTCAAGTCGGCGACGCTGACGCTTTGATCGACATAGAGACCTTCGATCTGATGGAACTGCGCGCTATGCGTCGCATCCACTTCGTCGCGGCGATACGCGGCGCCAGGCGCGATCACGCGAATGGGCGGGGCAGCGGACTGCATGGTGCGGATTTGCACGGTCGAAGTGTGGGTGCGGAGCAAGCGGCCGTCGGGCAGATAAAATGTGTCCTGCTCGTTGCGCGCGGGATGATCGGCCGGCGTGTTGAGTGCGTCGAAGCAATGCCATTCGGTCTCGATGTCGGGGCCATCGGCGAGCGCGAAACCCATGCGCCGGAAAATCTGGATGCCGCGCTCGAGCATTTGGGTGAGGGGATGCAACGATCCGCGCTCGGCCGGTGTGCCCGGCAATGAGATGTCGATGTGAGCGAGCGTTTCCGATTCTTTCTGGGCGCGGAATTTTTCGGACGCTTGATCGAGGGCTGACGTTAGCGCGTTACGGACTTGGTTGAGCAATTTGCCGACGATCGGCTTTTCCTCTTGGCCGAGCGTTTTCATCTGCTCGCCCCACGCGGAAATGGTGCCGTTGCGTCCGAGATAGCGCACGCGGACGGCTTCGAGCGCTTTCTCGTCGGATGCGCCAGCGATTTCGCGCTGCGCATCGTCGCGGAGCTGTTCGAGTGGGTGAGACATGGTCGCAATCAACGTTGAACGCTCAACGTCTAACGCTCAACGTCCAATTTCAGATGTGTCAGCCCCGAAAGCTTTCGGGGTTCACGGAAACGCCCTACAGTTTACGCCGCCTTCTTAGCCTTCGATTTCGATTTGCCTTCCAGCGCGCTCCTGGCTTGATCGACAATCGATTTGAAAGTTGCTTCGTCGGTGACGGCAAGATCGGCCAGAATTTTTCGATCGAGACCGATGCCGGCTGCTTTCAAGCCTTCGGCGAAACGGCTATAAGTCATTCCGTTGGCGCGCGCGGCGGCGTTAAGCCGCTGGATCCAAAGATAACGGAAATTGCGTTTGCGCGTTTTGCGATCCCGATAGGCCCAATATTTGCCTTTCATGGTCGCGTCTTTGGCGTAACGAAAAAGTTTCGAACGGCGACCGCGAAAACCTTTGGCCGATTTGATGACGCGTTTGCGTCGGGCCCGGCTAGCCGGGGCATTAGTTGCTCTTGGCATTTTGTTTTGCCCCGAAATTACTCCGGAGCTCCTGGTTCAGCGTGCTGTTATTATATTATCGATCTTTCCGACCTCGCTCGCTGAATTAGTCCCGCACGGCGGGACAGGTGGATAGATGACCGGCAACTTTGCCGGGCGGGAAACGTAGGTGGAACTGGGAAGATGACAACCGATTTTCGACATCCGCCGCCTCTTCTGGCCTTGTCATCCCGAACGAATGTGAGGGACCCCACGCTAGTATGGCGGCGTTCTAGCGACAGTGGCTGTTCCAAACACCGTGTGCGTACTGTCCGCGCCGCGGGATGTGTGATGTGACTTGCGTGATCGTTTGCGCATTTGAGAGGTCCCTCACTTCGCTCGGGATGACAGGCAAGGAAAACGCCGCGACAGAAGATTGCCATTGGCCGGTCGTGTGAAAATTCATAAACTCACGCCATGCATTGGTTATACCGCCATCGCGTCATCATCCTGGCGGGAATCTGCGTGGTCTGCACTGCATGCGTTGTGCTCGTTCGCGAAATTCCGTCAGTGCCGTTTTTTTCCACGGTCTGGTCGAGCGAGCAGGCCTTCCAGGATTTGATGATCCGCGAAGGACGCAAGACTGCGACCAGACCCGACTTCCTATTTGTCGGCATCGACCAAAGCACCTTGCAATTGCCGCCGCTGACACCGGACGAATTGGCCAACAGTCGCGCGATGCAATTGATGACCGAGCGGCCATTCCCCTGGTCGCGCGAAGTTTGGGCGCTCTTGCTCGACCGGCTATTTCAGGCGGGTGCGCGCGTGGTCATGTTCGATCTGGTTTGCAATCCGCCCAACGACGGCGACCTCGCATTTCACGCCGCGCTCGATCGCTATCGCGATAAGGTAGTTCTGGGCGCGAACTTCGATTTCTCGGAAGCGTCGCAAGGCGGCGGGGGATTTGCGCAGGCAGTCGTGCCCGACTCAATCCTTATTCCCCCGCCACAAATACAAGACGATCGCGTCGGCTATGTAACCTTTTTTGCCGATCGGCTCGATCAAAAAATCCGCGCGGCGCGTTACACAGTGACGGACATGCAGTTAGGTCAAATGCCACCTCAACCGGGCGAGTTTGCCAATGAATCGCTTTCGGCGCGCGGTCTTGAAAAAATGGGGCGAGGCGCGGATGTGCCGCGTGATCTAAATGCACACTTGATCAGATTCAGCGCGCTGGACGCTTATCGTCCGCTGCCGCTTTACGAACTCTTCGATGCGAAATTCTGGCACCAGAATTATGCGGACGGCGCTTTCTTCAAGGACAAGATCATCGTCATAGGTCCCTCCGCGCAGGTGACACACGACGTCGAAGACACGCCGCTCAGTCCGGAAACGCCGGGGCCGACCTTGCATCTGCACGCCATGGCGGCGGCGCTGGACCACGAGTTCCTGAGCAACACGACACTGACCACAGATTACGCGCTCGTTTGCATCGCAGGTATTCTGGCGTGGGTTGTGGTCGCCTTTGTCCGACGGCCGCTGCTCTCCATTCTGATCATGGTTGTAATCGGCGCAGCGTATTTGGAAGCGGTGCGACTGTTTTACGATCGGGCCGGACTTTTCGTGCTCACCGTTCCGGTCCTGGCCACGTTTCTGATCAGTGGCGCGTTCTCGTTGGGCTTCGAGTATGCCCTGGAAAGAATCGAGAAACTGCGCACTCGCCGGACGCTCGAACGCTACGTGTCGAAGAATCTGGTTAAGGAGATTCTGGAGAATCCGGACAGCTACTACCACTCGCTCCTCGGCGTGCGTGTTCCAGCCACGGTCTTGTTCTCCGATCTCGTCGGTTTCACGACCTTATCTGAGAAAGCCGACCCAGAGGCGTTGGTGAAACAACTGAACGAGTATCTCACCCAGATGACTGCGGTCGTTTTCGAGAACGGCGGCACGCTCGATAAATTTATTGGCGACGCCATCATGTGCGTGTGGGGAAATGTAAAGAGCTTCGGTGTCGCGGAGGACGCGAGGCACGCGGCGCGAACTGCACTTGGGATGCGGCGCGCGCTGGAGAAGTTGAACCAAGGATGGCGTGCGGAAGGCCGGATGGGACTCGGCATGGGCATCGGCATCAACCAGGGCGAAGTCATTGTCGGCAATATCGGTTCGCACGAACGCATGGATCCCACCGTGATCGGGGACTCGGTCAATCTTGCTTCACGGCTGGAAGGTCTTACTCGCATTTATGGCGTCGATATCCTGATCGGACCGACGGCAACTGAGTTTGTTCGCGACGAGTTCCATCTCAAGAGCATCGCGCGGGTGCAGGTGAAAGGAAAAAGTGAGCCGGTGGATGTCTCCACGCTGATCGGTTCGCGAAATGAGGATGTCGATCCGGAGTTGCTGAAGTGGCTCGAAGCTTACGAAGAAGGCATTCTGAAATTCCGGCAGCGCGATTTCAACCAGGCGAAAATTCTTTTCTCACGCTTCCTCGAATTTTATCCGGACGATTTTCTTGCCAAAACGTACCTCGAACGCGCTCTCGAGTACGAGCAACAGCCGCCGGACGAAGCCTGGAACGCAGTCGAGGTGTTCAAGAAAAAATAGAACCAAGCGGCTTCGCACAAAGTCCACAAAGGACACAAAGAAGTATTTGAACGAAATAGAACCGCGGATTGCGCGCCACGGCGGGCAGGCAGCGGATTGCGCGGATAAAGAGCGTTTTGCTCCTCGCGTTGTCATCCTGAATCCGCCTTAGGCGGATGAAGGATCTCTCACAAGGTTGCAGAGCGTTCTATGTCCGCGAGGGAATCCAAGCTTCGATTGTGAGGTCCCTCGCTCCGCTCGGGATGACACGGGTTTTTAATTAAGGTTGTCATTAGAACATCCTGCGCACGATCAACACATTTTAGAAAATCCGCGACCATCCGCTGCCTGCCCGCCGTGGCGGGTAATCCGCGGTTCAAAAATTCGTTGGGGTAGCGCAGCGCGCAGTCTCGGCGTAAAGACACGGCGTGACAGAGGCGCCGCGAAAATTTCATTTTCTGGGCATTTGCGGAACGGCGATGGGTTCGGTCGCTGCGGCGCTGCGCGAACGCGGGTTCGCGGTCACTGGCTCGGACGAAAATATTTATCCGCCGATGTCGACCTTTCTGGAAGAGAAAGGCATCGCGCTTTATCAGGATTATCGCGCGGAAAATATTCCGGCCGACGCCGATGTGGTGGTGATCGGCAACGCGATGAAGCGCGGCAATCCGGAAGTCGAAACCGTCCTCAATCGGAAACTTTTCTATCTCTCGTTGCCGGAAGTTCTGAAAAATTATTTCCTGCGCGACCGGCATAATCTCGTGGTCAGCGGCACGCATGGCAAAACCACCACGACCGCGCTGCTCGCCTGGATGATGGAAACGGCGGGGCTCAACCCGGGTTATCTCATCGGCGGCATTCCGAAAAATCTCGGACAAGGCGCGCGGCTGAACGATTCGAAATTTTTCGTGATCGAAGGCGACGAATACGACACCGCGTTTTTCGACAAGCGTTCGAAGTTCATTCATTACCTGCCCGAGCTGCTGATCGTGAACAACATCGAATTCGATCACGCCGACATCTTTAACAATCTCGACGAAATCAAACTGAGCTTCCGGCGTTTGCTCAACATCGTGCCGCAAAACGGCATGGTGCTGTTGAACGGCGACGATCCGAACTGCGTGGAAGTCGGCAAGGATTGCCGCGCGCAAATGGTCGAGGTCGGCTTTTCCAAAAACTGCGCGGAGCGAATTCGCGACGTCGCTTATTCCGCCGATGGATCGCGGTTCACGCTCGGCGACGATACCTTTGAAGTTCCGCTGATCGGCGAGTTCAATGTGCGCAACGCCGCCATGGCCGCGAGTGCCGCGCGTTTTTATCGCGTGCCCAAAGCGAAGATCGACCAGGCGCTCGCCAGTTTTTTGGGAATCGCGCGCCGGCAGGAAATCCGCGGCAAAGCGCGCGGCGTAACGGTGATCGACGACTTTGGGCATCATCCCACCGCGATCGCGCAAACGCTCCAAGCGCTTCGCCATCGTTATCCCGGTCATCGGCTTTGGGCGATTTTCGAACCACGCTCGAACACGACGCGCCGCGCCGTTTTTCAACAGGAATTGCCGGACGCGCTAAAACTCGCCGACGGTGTTTTCATCTCACAGGTAGCGAAGATCGAGCAAATCCCGGAAGACGATCGCTTGAATCCGGAAGCGGTCATCAGTGCAATCGCCGAGGCCGGCCGGCCGGCGTTCTACGAAGAGAACGCCGACGCGATTGTCGATCGCATCGTGCCGATGTTGCAGCCGAAAGATGTCGTAACGGTGTTCAGCAACGGCGGATTCGATGGGATCCACGAGAAGCTGCTCGCAAGGTTGAATGAATAGGTAGGGACAGATCTCCGAGCTGTCCGACTTATTTTCCGGAAATTCGTCGGACGCTTCGGAGAAACGTCCCTACCTGGCTGCCGAGGTGTGATCGTGCACGATCCGCCAGCCTTCGGCGTTTCGGCGAAAAATTAATGTGAACCGGCCGTGCGGTTCATCCTTTGAGCGTTTCAGTTTCCAACGGCCGAGCGCGATAGCGGCGTCGCGGCCGAGAGGCGTAATTTCCAGATCGGAAAAAGTAAGCGCGCCCATTTTCTCGCGATCGGAATATTTTTTCTTGTAACGATCGCGCACCGTCTGCCAGCCGAGGGTGACGGTGTCTTCGGAAACGAACGTGGTCGATCTGGCGCGAGCGTAACCATTCATGAAGCCGTCGATGTCGCCGCGGTTCCACGCTTCCTGTTGTGCTTGGAGGACCGCGCGGATTTGGTCAGTGGTCGAAGGCGCGGCGAATGCGGGAATGTTTACTGCGGCCAGAAAGATCACGGCCAAAATGAAAACGGGAATCGACCGGACCATCGACAATTCATTTAGCGCACGACAGCCTCTTGTCGAGTTTGCTGAAGATGAAGAGTGTTGATCGTGCACTGGGGTTCTAATGACCATCCTTAATTAAAACCCGTGTCATCCCGAGTTGCGCAGACAGCGAGGGACCTCACAATCGCAGCTTGGATTCTCTTCCGCCATAAAGGACGCCGACGAAGTTTATGAGAGATCCTTCATCCGCCTAAAGCGGATTCAGGATGACAATCGCGTGATTGAATGAGTAGGTAGGGACAGATCTCCGAGCTGTCCGACTTATTTTCCGGAGATTCGTCGGACGTTTCGGAGAAACGTCCCTACCTGGCCGCCGATGCAGGCGACACGCCTGCCTCTACCGTTCGTTTCCCTCTGGGCGAAGCAGGTTGACCATGATATACTGACCACGTAAATACGCACGTGCTGAGACCTTTTTGCGTAGTCATAATCTTGTTCGCCGGATCGACTGGCGTTTTTGGCCAGGTCGCGCCCGGCGAAGCGCCGCCTTCGTCGGCGATCGCATTAGCCACTCCGCCTCCGGCTGCAAGCGCACTGGCGGGCGCGCCGCAGATGGTGCGATTGCAATTCCCGAACAGCGACGTCGCCGACATCCTGCATCTCTACGAGCAGCTCACCGGCAAGAAGCTGGTCGTGGACAATTTTGTTCAGGGCAAAATCAACATCTTCATCAGCAAAGACGTTCCGCGCGAGGAAGCGGTCAAGATCATCGAGATGAACCTGCTCATGAACGGCTTTTCGCTTGTGCCTGCGGAAAACGACATCGTCAAAGTCATCGGCACCGGGAGAAATCCGCGCACGACCGGTGTGCCGGTCATTTCCGATGAATCGGAAATTCCGTCCGGCGATCACGTGATCAGTTTTCTTTTCAAGCTCCGTTATGCAGACGCGACCGAGTTGCAGCAGGTCCTCAACCAATATTTGCAGCCGGCGCAACCGTACACCTCGATCCTGGCGTTGCCGAAAGCGTCGAGTGTTTTGGTCACGGAGAATTCCAGTGTCATTCGCAGCCTCGTCCACATCGTCGATCAGATCGACGTGCCGCCGGCCGAAGTGGTGAGCGAGTTCATCAAACTCGAACGCGCCGACGCCAGCAAGGTCGTCGATATGTTGAGCGATATTTTCGAGAAAGGGCAGTCGCCCAATGCCAAGACGGGGCCGGGCGGCGTTCGTGCCGCGCGAGCGCCGGTGCCGCAACAGATTTCGGCGGCGGAGGGCGAACCGGGCGCGATGACCGCGTTGACCGCGCTTTCGGAGGACTCGGTTGTGGTCGGCAAAATCAAGATCACGGCGGACGTACGCACGAACCGCATTCATGTCGTCACCCGTCCGATCAACATGCCGTTCATCCGGAAATTGATCGGCGAGTTCGACGCCAACGTGGAGTTTGCCAAACCGGTCACGCGTCCGTTGAAATACATTTCGGCCGGCGAGATTTTGCCGGTGCTCGTGCAAGCTTTGACTGAGCCGGGCAGCGAGCAAAAAGGCGGGGAAGGTGGAGCTGCTCAAAATCTCGCTCCGCAACAACAGCAGCGCCGCAACACGACGAGCGGCGCCAACGGTCAGAACGGCGGCACGAGCGGCACGGGGAGTACGGGAAGCGATAGCAGCGGCGGCAACCTCAACGTTTCAGAAGAACTTTCCACCACTGCCGTCGATACCACGCCCAAGGCGGTCACGGTTGGAAATGCCAAGATCATCGCCGACCAGCGCGCGAACTCGATCATTATGCTTGGCAACCGCGAAGTGGTGATGAAGGTCCAGAAGATTCTCGACGAGATGGACGTGAAAGCGCCGCAGGTCGCGATCAGCACCGTGATCGGCGAGTTGACGCTGAACAACGACGAAGAATTCGGCGTCGATTATTTTTTGCGACTCAAGAAAGCAGCTCAGTTTACAAACAATGGTCTTACTGCGCCTTTACCGGGAGTGACCACGACCACAGGCAATACGGTGACCGACGCAAATGGAGTGGTCAACAGCACAGGCCCGACAACTACTACAAATCCTGCAGGGTTATTTAATCCAGCGAATCTCGGGACGTTTACTCAGCTTGCTAGCGCGGCAACTACCGGCACAAACGTTTATGCGGCCGCCGGCAGCACCTTATCGGCGGTTGTGCATCTTCTTGATTCGACGGGGAGGTTTAAGGTGATTTCGCGGCCGATGGTTTTCACGAGCAACAACAAGAAAGCGATCATCGCTTCTGGAACTGAGATTCCTGTGCCTGTCAGCACGCTCTCTTCCATCGTTAATACCAATGCTACGAATGGCACGAATGTCGGTCAGCAATCGAGCATTGAATTCAAGAAGGTAGCGCTGCAACTCGAAGTGGTTCCGCTAATCAATTCGGAGAAGGAGGTTTCGCTCGATATTTTGCAAAAGGTCGACAGTCTCGCTGGTACGACCATCGTCGATGGCAATTCCATTCCGAATATTGCGACGCGTTATATTCGCACCAATGTGGCCGCTGCCAATGGATCGACGATCATCCTTGGTGGTCTAATCACTGAAAGCAAACAGAAGAATACGACGGGATTACCGGTCCTCGATCGCATCCCCTGGGTGGGTTCGCTATTTCGCAGTACAACGAACACGACAAGTCGTGCGGAGTTAATTGTGCTAATGCGTCCAGAGGTGACGTTGACCAATCTCGATCTCTACCGCTTGCGCGTGAAGAATGAGCAAAGGGTGCACATGGGCTCTGATCTCAATGAGGAAGAAAAGCTGACGCCGGAAAAAACCGGCAAGGAATTGCCGCCGCCCGATTTGCCGCCAGATTTGCCGCCACAGAAATGAGGTCGCCGGCCAACCAGTCGATTATCGATCTGTTGCTCGCGGGTGGTGTACCTACGCAGGAAGAAGCGATCGAACTCGCGCAGAATCTCAATGGCGGTTCGTGGGTCGCGCAGGTGATCGATTCCGGCAAAGTGAACGAGGAACGTTTCCTCGGAGCGATCGGAGATTTCTTCCGCGTGCCCCTGGTCTCGCTCGATCCCAAGGCCATCGATCGCCAGACGTTGTCGCTCTTGCCGAGCCGTTTCGTTTTTCAACATCACATTTTGCCGGTTGAAGTGAGGGAGAACTCGGTCGTGCTCGCGACCTACGATCTTTTCAACTCGACCGGCCGCCAGCTCGCGTCGCAGCTCTTGAAGAAGCCGGCGGAATGGGTGCTGGTGCCGCGCCCGCAAATTCTGCGCGCGATGAAAATGCTTTACGGCGTGGGCGCGGAAACGTTCGACGAAATCCTGAAGACGAACCGCGCGTTCGAAGCGTTGCAGGACATTGAGATAAGCACCGACCTGAACGCAGACGATCCGGAGGCGTCGGTGGTCAAGTTTGTGAACCAGATTATTCGCGAAGCGATCATCGAGCGCGCGACCGACATTCACGTGGAGCCGCTGGAAAACGATTTGCGGATTCGTTATCGAATCGACGGCATCCTGCACGAAGTGGCGGTGCCGCCGCAGTTGCGCGTGCTGCAATCGGCCATCATCTCGCGTTTGAAAGTGATGGCGCACATGGACATCGCCGAGCGGCGTTTGCCGCAGGATGGACGCATCAATTTGCAATCGACCAATCAGAACATCGACGTGCGCGTCTCGACCATCCCGACCGTGAACGGCGAGTCGATCAGTTTGCGTTTACTCACCCGCACCGAGCAGCAATTCGGATTCGATCGGCTGGATATGAGCGATAAGCAAGAGCGCGTCGTTCGCAATCTGCTCGCGCTGTCGAACGGAATCATTTTGCTCACCGGCCCGACCGGTTGCGGCAAGTCGACCTCGCTTTATTGCTTCCTCACCAGCATCAACTCAGTGCAGCGCCGCATCATCACGATCGAAGAACCGGTCGAGTACCGGTTGCCCGGCGTGTCGCAGATCGATGTGAAACCGGAGATCGACCTGACGTTTGCAAAAGGTCTGCGCCACATTCTGCGTCAGGACCCGAACGTCGTCATGGTCGGCGAGATTCGCGACGTGGAGACGGCGGACATCTCGATCCGCGCCGCCATGACCGGTCACCTTGTCTTCAGCACGTTGCACACGAACGATGCGGTCGGCGGCATCACGCGCTTGCTCGACATGGACGTGGAGCCGTTCTTGCTCGCGTCTGTCGTGAAAGCGTTTATCGCGCAACGGCTCGTCCGTACGATCTGCTCGGAATGCTCGCAGATGGTCGACTATCCGAGAGAGTATTTGGCCGAGATCGCTTTTCCGCTGAGAGACCTCGGCACGCAATTTCTGCGCGGCGCGGGCTGCGATCATTGCCGGCAGACCGGTTATCAAGGGCGCGCGGCTATCTATGAAATTTGTGTTATTACGGAGCCGCTTCGGAAAATGATCATGCAGAAGCGCGACGGCGGCGAGCTCAAGCAGTGCGCGGTCGCCGAAGGCATGGAAACTTTGCGGCAAGACGGCTGGCGTCGCGTCGCCCAAGGCATGACCACGATTGAAGAAGTTGTCCGCGTCACCCAAACCGATGAAGTGATGGCCGAGACGACCGAAGAAGCCCAGCCGGTCGTGGCCGGGTAGTCGGCGCGTAATCGACGCACGACGATCAGTTTCCTTAGTTCCCAAACAAGCTGACAATCACCAACGCGTTGTCATCCCGAGCGGAGCGAGGGACCTCGCAATCGAAGTTTGGACGCGCTTGTTAGTTAGTGTGATCGATGAGCTTAAGGGGGGGCCTTCACTCCGTTCAGGATGACAGCGCACGCGGGGAACGACGATCGTGGGTAGGTGCTCCAATGACCATCCAAGGCTAAAACGCGTTGTCATCCCGAGCGGATAGCGAGGGACCTCGCCTAAGGCCGAAGAATATACTTCTTACCCAAATCTTCCCATTTCGGATTCAGCTTTCTAACTAGTTCATTCTTCTTTTCTCGTCGCCATCTTTTGATCTCTTTTTCTCGAGAGATGGCATCACGAACGTCATCGAAACTTTCGTAGTAAACGATCCGATCAATTTTGTATCGCTTGGTAAAGCTTTGCTTCGGAGTGTTGCCGTGAAACCAAAGGCGACGCTCAAGACTATTTGTCACGCCGGTATAAAGAACGACCCGACTCCGATTGGTCATCATGTAGACATAGAATGTCTTCACTGCTGTCTGGGGTTACTCAAATGACACGCGATTGGCAGGCGTTGATGCAAGGATATTCCTCGCATTGTCATCCTGAACGGAGTGAAGGATCTCGCACAGGGTGCAAGAGCGTTCTATGTCGGCTGAAAATCCAAGCTGCGCTGGTGAGGTCCCTCGCTTCGCTCGGGATGACACGCGTTTTAATTTTGGGGTGATCATTTGAGCACCTCGTGCGAGATCAACCCTCTTCGTTGTCATCCTGAACGGAGTGAAGGATCTCTCACAGGGTGCAAGAGCGTTCTATGTCGGCTGAAAATCCAAGCTGCGATTGTGAGGTCCCTCGCCGTCTGCGCGGCTCGGGATGACAACACTGGGTGTTGGTCGCGTTATTCCCCGCGCAATTCGCGGATCGCTTCGGAATAATCTTTCGCGTGAAAGATGGAGGTGCCGGCGACGAGAACGTTGGCGCCGTTGTGGATGGACAAGTGCGCGGTCTCGGCGTTAATGCCGCCGTCGACTTCGATGTCGATCTTCTGCTCGCGAGATTTATTCCACTCGGCGGCGCGTTTCACTTTTTCCATCATCTCAGGCCGGAACGGTTGTCCGCCGAAACCGGGGTGGACGGTCATGACGAGCAAGAGGTCGATCTTATCGAGGAACGGTTCGACTGCTTCGAACGGCGTGGCGGGATTTAGCGACAGTCCAACGCGGCAACCGGCATCGCGAATTTGCTTCAAGGTTTTCACGACATCGTGTTTCGCTTCGGGCTCAACGTGAACTGTGATTGAGTTTGCGCCGGCTTTGACAAATCGCGGCAGATAATGATCGGCGTGCTCGATCATCAAATGGACATCGAGTGGAAGCTTGGTCTGCTGACGTGCGACATCGACAACCATCGGGCCGAAAGAAATGTTGTCGACGAAGTGGCCGTCCATGACGTCGCAATGAATCCAATCGGCGCCGGCTTTTTCGATGGCGTGGACTTCGCCGGCCAGGTTGGAGAAATCGGCGGCGAGGATGGAAGGAGCGACGATGATCTTATTCGAAGCCATTGGCAGAGAACGTCGAACGCCCAACGCGGAACGTCCAATCTCGAATTCAGAGGATCGCATTCATATCTAATTGGGCGTTCGACGTTGGGCGTTCGGCGTTTGCGGCCTTCTCCGTATATATTATGAGCTTGACGCCGCGAGGCTCTGTTTCATGTTACGGCGTTTCAGCCGGTGGAAACGCGGGGCGCAGCGCACGGTAGCTGCTATGATCGAGGGGCCGGGACGCGCTTCCGAACAGGCTGATCAATTAATTAATTCATGTTCAACGGACTTTTCGGCTGGCTCTCGAGCGACATCGGAATCGATCTCGGCACGGCCAACACTCTCGTTTACGTAAAGGATCAGGGGATCGTTTTGCGCGAACCATCGGTCGTGGCGGTGCAGGCCGGCACGAACAAGGTCCTCGCGGTGGGCGACGAAGCCAAGCGCATGCTCGGTCGCACGCCGGCAAACATCGTGGCGGTGCGTCCATTGAAAGACGGCGTCATCGCGGACTTCGAAGTGACGGAAGCGATGCTGCGTCATTTCATTTCCAAGGTGCACAATCGCCGGGTGCGTGCGCGGCCACGCGTGGTCATCGCGGTTCCTTCCGGAATCACCGAAGTAGAGAAGCGCGCGGTGCGCGAATCCGCCACCCACGCGGGGGCGCGTGAAGTTTATTTGATCGAAGAACCGATGGCGGCGGCGATCGGCGTTGGTCTTCCGGTGCAAGATCCGGCCGGCAACATGATCATCGACATCGGCGGCGGCACGACGGAAGTCGCGCTCATCTCGCTCTCCGGAATTGTTTTCAGCCGCAGCGTGCGCGTGGCCGGCGACGAGCTCGACGAAGCGATCGTGCAATACATGAAGCGCGCTTACAATTTGATGGTCGGCGAACGGACGGCCGAAGAAATCAAAATCAAGATTGGCTCGGCCTATCCGAGCGAAAAGGAAACGAGTGTGGAAGTGAAAGGCCGCGATCTCGTGGCTGGTTTGCCGAAGACGCTCATGATCACTTCACAGGAAGTGCGCGAAGCTTTGCTCGAGCCGATTTCGACGATCGTCGATTCGGTCCGGATCACGCTGGAGCGTTGTCCGCCGGAGCTTTCGGCCGACCTGGTCGATCGCGGGCTGGTGCTGGCGGGCGGGGGCGCGTTGTTACGCGGGTTCGACAAACTTTTGAGCGAAGAAACCGGTTTGCCTGTCCATGTTGCGGAAGATCCGCTCAGCGCGGTGGCGGAAGGAACCGGCAAATGCCTCAATGAACTTAAATTTTTGCGTCAAGTCGCCTCAGCCGATCGCCAGTGGCGCTAATGATTGCGGATTGCGGATTTTCGATTGCGGACTGAAAGCAACGATTAGCCGGCCTTTTCCGCAATCCGCAATCGAAAATCCGCAATCGAAATGAGCCGCACCAGCATCATCGCGTTGCTGGTCTTCGGCGCCGTGCTCGGATACTTCCTGAGTTTCGGAACAGAGACAACGCGCAAGTTTCAAGCGGGCGTTTATCAACTGCTCTCGCCTTTTTTTACGAGCGGATCCGGGTTGCAAAAGCAGATCACGTCGGTGCGAAGCGGATTGAAGTCGCTCGAAGAACTGGAGAAAGACAATACGTCGTTACGGGTGGAGAACCGCTCGTTGAAAGCGACGAACCAGGCGTTGCGCGACGTCGAGCACGAGGTCAACCGCTTGCGGCACGCGCTCAATTATCGGGAGCGCTCGGTTTTTCGATTGGTGCCGGCAGAGATTGTGACGCGCGATTCTTCGACCTGGTGGCGAACGGTCACGATCAATCGCGGCAAGGACGATGGACTCGAAAGCGATATGCCGGTGGTGACGGATGAAGGACTCGTTGGCAAAACCACGACGGTGAGCAAGACCATCTCGATCGTGCTCCTGGTGGCGGACGAAAATTGCAAGGTGGCGGCGACGGTGGAAGGGACGCGCGAGCAAGGCATCGTCTCGGGCGAACGCGTGACCGGAGGAGTAACGCCGATGTTGAATCTTAATTTCCTTTCGAAGCAGGCGAATCTTCAGCCGGGTCAGAAAAGTTACACGTCCGGCGTGGGCGGAGTTTTTCCGTCCGGTTTGTTGATTGGAACGGTCAAGAGTTTTCACGCGCGCGAGCTTGACGGCCAGGCGCAACTCACTCCCGCGGTCGACATGTCGCATCTGGAAGATGTTTTCGTGGTGATCGGACGAAAATGATTTTCTTTTTTGTATTGCTGGTGCTCGTGCTGCTGGCGCAAATCGTCGAGTACTTCATTCCGCCGCTCGCGTGGATGTACAACGCACACATTTACATCGTTCCAGTGATCGTTTTTTACGGCGCGATGGCGTTGCCCTTTCCGTTAATGCTGGCCCTGGCATTCTTTGCCGGCATTCTGCTCGACGCGCTAACGGTGCAAGTGATCGGGTCGCGAGTTGAAATTTCGCTTGGCTGGTCAATACTGCTCTACGCTGTGCTTGCGGGAATCATGCATGGGCTTAGGCCACTGTTCGTTCGCGGCCGCTGGGAAGTGCATTGCATTCTAAGCGGTGTTTGCACATCGCTAATTATTCTAGCGCAATATCTCATGATCACATTCCGGCGCGGCACCCTCTTTTTTTCACCGGATGTGTGGTGGCAAATCGGCGGACCGGGTTTGATCGCGATGTTGATGGCGCCTCCCGTTTTTTGGGGTCTGCATTGGATCGGGCGCGTGACCGGTTATGATTATCTTCCGGAAGGGGAAAGTTACGAATGAACCGGCGCCGTCTCAATCCGCGTTTGCGAATTCAATTTCTGGGATTGCTGATGTTGCTCGGGATGAGCGCGCTCGGATTTCGGCTCTGGTGGGTGCAAGTGGCGCGCGGTTCGGATTACACCAAACAAATTCGCGGCAGCTCGGAAGCGACCGTGCGAATCCCATCGGTGCGCGGCGAGATTCGCGACCGCAACGGCCTGGCGCTGGTGCAGAATCGCGCGAGCTACGAAGTCGATTTTTATTTGCCGGAAATGGTGAAAGGCTATCGCGATCGATTCGGCTCGCCGCCGCGGGTGGAATATCGGGCGACCATTAACGGCATGCCGAAGGACTTGAAGGAACCCGACATCATCAAGATCGTGAACGACGGCGTGGTGCCGCGGCTGGACGATCTCGATCTGGCGCGCGATTACAACGCCGGCCAACTGCAGCGGCATTACCGGAACAACACCGAAGTTCCTTTTTCCTACATCAAGGACATCGATTTCCAGACGATGGCGAAATTCTCCGAGCATGATGTCGGCCTGCCCGGCGTGGACATCGCGATCAAACCGGTGCGCTCGTATGTCTACGGCGCGCTGGCCTCGCACATTCTTGGTTACGTCGGCCCGCCCGACGACACAAACAAGGAGGAAGCGAAGAAGTACACGTTCTATCAGGGTGACGTGGAGGGGAAATCGAATATCGAGAAAACGATGGACGAATATCTCCGCGGCAAGCCCGGCGTCCGCTATTTGCGGCGAAACGCGAAGGGCGTGATCGATGGTGTTTTGCGCGAGGAGCCGCCAATGCAGGGCGCGAATGTTTTTCTAACGATCGACGCGCGGATTCAGGCGATCGCGGAGGAAGCGTTGCGCGCGGTCAGTCGCGCCGCGGTCGTGGTGGTCGATCCAAACAACGGCGATATCCTGGCGATGGTTTCGGTGCCGTCGTTCGACCCGAATACTTTTATACCGAGCATCAAAGCGAAGGATTGGCAGGCGCTGCGAAAAGATGAAGCCACACCGATGGTCAATCGCGCGATCAGCGCGTTTCCGCCGGGATCGACATTCAAGATCGTCACGGCGCTGGCCGGTTTGCGTAAAAATCTCGCGACCGCCCGTTTCAATTGCAGCGGCGGCGTCAGTTACGGCGATCATTATTTTCGCTGCTGGATTTCCGAAAAAGGCGGCGCTCACGGGACGCTCGGTTTGACCGACGCGATCAAGGTTTCGTGCGATTCGTTTTTCTATCAATACGGAAACGCGGCCGGGATCGAATCGATTGATATAACGGGGAAAATGTTGGGGATGGGGGAAGAGTCCGGCGTTAATTTGACTTCCGAGCAAGCGGGCATCATGCCGGGTCCGGAATGGATGCAGATCCACCATCCGCAGGAAAGATGGTCTCAAGCCCAGACCGCGAACGTTTCGATCGGGCAAGGCTACGATCTCGTATCGCCGCTGCAATTGGCGATGGCGTATGTGACCGTCGCGAATGGCGGGGTCTGTTATTATCCGCGCTTGATCGACAAGATTGTGAACCAGGATGGCTCGCCGGTTTTGGACGAACAGGGAAAACCGGCCATGCCGACAACTCCGCGCATCCGCTCGGATTTGCGAAAAGATTTTACCCGCGATCAAATCGAACTGGTGCGGAAAGGATTGTGGAAAGTTGTCAACGAAGACGGTGGAACGGGCGGCCGAGCGCGATTGAAAGGCGTGCAGGTAGCAGGAAAAACTGGAACCGCGCAGGCAGCCGATCGTGGCCACAAAGACACGATCGCCTGGTTCGCCTGCTTCGCCCCTTTTGATAATCCGAAGTATGTCATCGCCGTGATGGTGCAAGGCGGCGAACATGGCGGTGGGGTTGCGGCGCCGATCGCGGACCGTATTTTGGAGCGCACGCTCGCCTTGGATGAAGGACGCTTCGATATGCAGGTGGCGTGGCTCGCGCCGGCGCACAAACCGAATCCATTTCAGATGATCGCGGCGGTCGATTACAAAAAGGAAGGCCCCAATATCGGCGGCGATGACGAAGAAAACGCAGATGCTTCGACCGCCGACACCCAAATGGCCAGCGGGGGCGGCGATCCTGATGTGGAGCCCGAAGCCGACGCCCAAGGCCAAGTCGCCAAACGTGCGAAGGTCGCACGCGCTGCTCCGGCACCAACGCCTCCCCAGCGCGCCCCTAACTTTTTTGAAAGGCTTTTCGGAGGGCGGCGGCCTACGCCCACTCCGCCCCCGGTGCGTCGTCCATCTTCACGATAAATTATCGATCCAGCGAGCGATGAACAACATTTGCGCACCGCCCCCGTTTTCGATCACAGAACCAATCCAGATTTATGTTAGAAAAGGTAAAAAAAATTTTAGGTCTTTCTTCGCGCAAGACCGGCAACAAACTTATTGTCAGCGTGGAAAAACTCGAACGGCGAGTAGCGTTGCTCGAGAACGGCCGGCTGGAAGAATATAGCGTCGAGCGCGAGAGCTCGCGCAACATCGTCGGCAGCGTTTACAAAGGCAGAGTCAAGAACATCGAGATGGGTTTGAAGGCGATGTTCGTCGACATCGGTTTCGAAAAAAACGCATTCCTTCATTTCTGGGACGCAATCCCGGCCGCGCTCGACAGTGGGATCGAAGAAATCGATCGGCCCGGCAAGAAGCAGAGAAAAAAGATCACGGCCAGGGACATTCCAAATATCTATCCGATCGGCTCGGAAGTAATCGTGCAAGTCACAAAAGGGCCGATTGGGACAAAAGGGCCCCGCGTTACCACCAATCTCAGTTTCGCCGGGCGTTATCTGGTCTTGATGCCGTTCAGCGACCGCAGCGGTATTTCGCGCAAGATTGAAAATCCAAAGGAACGCGATCGGCTCCGCAAAATTTTGCGCGAGCTCGAGATTCCCGAAGGCATCGGCGTGATCATTCGCACGGTGGGCGAGGGCCAGCGTGCGCGATATTTCGTGCGCGACCTTCGGTTCCTGCTCGATCAATGGGCGAAGGTGGAGCAGTTGATCAAAGACGAACCGACGCCGGCTCGAGTGTTTGAAGAACCCGATCTGGTCGAGCGCACGGTGCGCGATTTTCTCACCGAAGAAATCGACGAAGTGCTGTGTGACGATCAGCAGTCAGCTACGCGCATGATCGACATCGTCGGCCAGATTTCGCGGCGCTCGAGCAACCGCATTCACTTTTACGACGGAGCGACTCCGATCTTCGAGACCCACGGCGTGCAAAAGCAAATCGATGACGCGTTTCACCGGCAGGTCTGGCTCAAATGCGGCGGATACATCGTGATTGACGAAACCGAGGCTCTGGTGGCCGTCGATGTGAACACCGGACGCAACAAAGGCGGACGCGATGTCGAGAAAACCATTCTCCAAACCAATCTGGAAGCGGCGGACGAAATCGCGCGGCAATTGCGTTTGCGCAACGTGGGCGGCCTCATCATCGGCGATTTCATCGACATGAAGAGCCGCAAAGATCAGCAACTGGTTTACGCTTTGATGAAGGAACGGTTGAAGCGGGACAAGGCCAGGACTCACGTGCTGCCGATCTCGCAACTTGGCCTGATGGAAATGACGCGCCAGCGCGCGCAGGAAAGCCTCAGCGATACGATTTACGAAAACTGCCCGTACTGCGGCGGCCGCGGCGTGGTCAAGACCTCGATGACAACCAGCGTGGAGCTTCATCGCACTCTCAATACTGTCATGCGCAAATACCAGGACACCGTCCATGAAATCCGCGTCATCCTAAATCCGGATGTGCTGAAGAGATTGAAAGAAGAAGATGAGGAACTGTTAGTCGAGCTGGAAAGACGTTACGCCGGCCGGCTCCTGTTCCGCGGCGACCCAACTTTTCATCACGAGAAATTCACGGTCACCGATGCAAGTAATGGCGCCGAGCTAAAAGCTTAGGTTTCCGTGTTGAAGCGCGCTCAGTCTCGCGGTTCGACACCTGGAGCTTTTCCAGAAAAATCGGATGCATTCGGGGTTGACCGGATACCGCCCTTCTGTTAATAACCCCGCTTATGAAGAAGTTCGCCTTAACTTTTTTGGTTCTTATGTCGCTTGGCTTGGCTGCTCAAGCCGGGCCGGAAGTTTACTCCGGCAAAGATATGAAACAGGTGGCTCCCCCGCCGTGTCCGGAATGGTACGCGGACAACGAATGGAATGTTAGCGTTTGGGGCACGTACGCATTTACCGGAAACGATTGGAGAGATGACAGGTACATTGACGCCGATCACGCCTGGGGTGGCGGCCTTGACGCCAAGTATTTTTTCCATCGCTACTTTGGCGTGGGCATTGAGGGTTGGGCCGTGGATTCCAACCGACAGACCTTCGACCTCAACGGCAACATTAGAAGTTTCACTTTCTCCGAGGGTCAGGAACATAACCTGATCGGATCGGTGCTGGGAACGTTTACCTTGCGGTATCCCTTCCAGTGTTCGCGTTTCGCGCCTTACGTGTGGGTGGGCGGCGGCGGCATATTCGGAGGCGGTCAAAGAGACGAGCTCGTTATAACGAATACAGATCCGACTACCTTCGCGACCGAACATCACGGGGCGAGAACTGAACTGGTCGGCCAATTGGGTGGCGGCATGGAAGTTCGCTTTACCCGGCATATTGGCTGGGTGAACGATTTCAGTTGGAACGTCGTGGACGGCATAAACAATAATTTCGGCATGGTCCGCAGCGGGATTAACTTCGCCTTTTAGGGCTCTCTAATCGCATTTTCGAGGGGCGGTATTCGGGTTGACCGGATACCGCGCTTCTGTTAATAACCCATTTATGAAGAAATTCGCCCTAGCCTTTTTGGTTCTTTTGTCGGTTGGCTTAGTCGCTCGAGCCGGAGAAGATAAAGAAATGAAGCAGGTGGCGCCTCCGCCGTGTCCGGAGTGGTACGCGGACAACGAGTGGAATATCAACCTGTGGGGAACTTACCTTTTTACGGGAAACGATTGGAGAGATGACGAGTACATCGAGGCCGATCACGCTTTTGGGGGCGGTCTTGACGTCAAGTATTTCTTCCACCGTTACTTCGGAATTGGAATCGAAGGTTTTGCGGCGGAGGCCCGGCGGCAGACATTCGATTTCGCAAACCATCCTGTATTCATCGATGAGACTGGCTCCGAGACGCGTCCCATCGGCGCCGTTTTAGGCACGTTCACTCTGCGTTATCCGCTTCAATGTTCACGCTTCGCTCCCTATATCTGGGGCGGCTTCGGTGGAATTTTTGACGGAGGAGAGCGCGACGAAATCGTACAGGACGGCCTTGGCGGCATAGGTAACATTCCAATACCCCTTTTTCACACTGAGCATCACGGTGCGGAAGTCGAAGGAATCGGTCAGATTGGCGCTGGTTTTGAAGTCCGCTTCACCCGCCACATCGGCTGGACCAACGATTTTAGCTGGAACTTCGTCACCCGTGACAACAGTGACTTCGGGATGGTCCGCAGCGGAATTAACTTCGCGTTCTAAGGGCGGCAAATCGATTTAAAAACGCCGGAGCGCATCGCGTCTCCGGCGTTTTGTTTTGTATATTTGCGAACTGTCCGCCACGCGTGAAGTTATTGGGATGTCATTTGCGAAAACGCTCGACAACCTCCTGCTCGAAAAATCGGCGCTGGCGCGCCGGTTTGAAAATCTTATCGCGTCCAAATCTGATGCCGAGCTGGAAGCAATGGCGCAAAGGTCGAGAGCGCTCACTTTGCAAAATTTCGGACGCACCATGCGACTCTTCGCGCCGCTCTATCTTTCCAATGAGTGCATCAACAATTGCAGTTACTGCGGGTTTTCGCGCGATAACCCGATTTTGCGCGTCACGCTTACGGCCGATCAGGTGACCGCCGAAGCGCGGCATCTCGCTCAACAAGGTTTCCGGCAAGTCCTGCTCGTGGCTGGCGAGCATCCGAAGTTCGTAAACAAAAACTATCTCGCCGATTGCGTCCGCGTCTTAACGGCCGATTTCTCATCGATCGCGATCGAAGTCGGCCCGATGGTGACCGACGATTACGTCTCGGTCGTTGATGCCGGCGCGGAAGCGTTGGTAGTCTATCAGGAAACTTATAACCGCGCGGTTTATTCGGAAATGCATACCGCCGGACCCAAACGCGATTTCAATTTTCGCCTTGATTGCGTGGAACGCGGTTACGATGCCGGATTCCGCCGGCTCGGCATCGGCGTGCTTTTCGGATTATCGCGCTGGCAGGAGGAAGCGGTCGCGCTGGCGGCTCATCTCGAGTACCTCTTCAAACGCTGCTGGCAGTCGCAAATCAGCGTCAGCCTTCCTCGTTTGCGACCGGCGGCCGGCGGATTTCGTCCGCTTTTTTCGATAGCGGACCGGGAATTGGCGCAACTGGTTTGCGCGTTGCGCATCACCTTTCCTCAATTGGGCATTGTGCTCAGCACACGCGAGCGAGCTTCTCTGCGCGATTCGCTCGTGTCACTTGGTGTAACGATGATGAGCGCCGGCAGTCACACCGAGCCCGGTGGTTACACGCATCAGGGCGCAAAAGATCTTCACCTCACGGTTCGAGGAAAAATTGTCGCGCCCGATTTCCAGGACGGTGAAGATCAACTCGCCACCGGTCAGTTTGAGATTAGTGATGAGCGTTCACCTTCCGAAATCGCCAACGTTTTGCGCCGGCGCGGACTCGAACCGGTTTGGAAAGATTGGGACCAGGCGATTTCTCGGAGATGACCGTTTCGCTCAATGGCGAGAACGCCGAGACGCGTGGCGCGCAAACAATCGCCGAACTGGTCGAGCGTTATCAACTCCCTCCGCAATCCATTTTGATTGAGCACAACGGTGTCGCGCTGCACCAGCGTGAATGGCCGGAAAGGAAATTGGCCGATGGCGACCGGATCGAATTTATCCGCGTCGTGGCCGGCGGATGATTCGGTGCAAGGATATTTGTCAGAATTCCCTGACGAAACGCAGCCATCGTAGTCGCTGCGACCCACGATGTAAGCCGTGTCCGGTCCAGGTGCGAGATTGAGCAGAATTCCCGTCGTCAGGAACAGGCCGAAATCATGAATGCCGAACATGTCGATTTTGATTAAGCCGTTATACTTTTGACGACAACGCGCATTCCATCCGTCTGAATTATTTTGACTGGCGTTTCTGAGGCGATGAATTCGCCTTCCGTGATGACATCGACCACGTGATCGGCAAATCGTGCTTTGCCGCTGGGTCGTAAAATCGAAACCGAAATTCCTTCCATGCCCGGCGAAAGCGCCAGCGCGGTCGTGAATTCGCGCGGCGCGCCCGCCAGCGATGGGCCGGGCGGATTTGAAGTCATTAGTGCAAAACGCCGATAAAAACTCGTGCGCGGGAGATACCGCGCAAGGATGACGATGACGATGGCGGCGGCGGTGATCGCGATAAAAAGATTAAGCAGCGGAAGAGCAAGCGTTCGCCCGGTCGGGAAAAAAGTTTCTCCGGGATAACGATCGATCATGGCCCAGAGCAGCGACGCGAGCATGAGCAACACTCCGACGACTCCGAATACAATGGTGGAGTGCGCGAAAAACAAGATTTCGATAATCACGAGGGCGAACCCGACAACAAAAAGGATGACAACTTCCCAGCCGGCGAGACCGGCGAGATAGTGACCAAGGAAAAAAAGCGCGAAGCAGATCGCGGCGATAATTCCCGGCAGGGTCGCCCCTGGAATCTTGAATTCGAGATAAGCGCCGATAATTCCGCCGAGGAGAAGCAACGGCGCGAGCGCTGTGATCCAAAGCGCGAGTTGTTCGAAACCGCTGGGATTGAGTGAGACAACATTGCCTTTAAGCGCGGCCTTTTGCGCAAGATCGGCAATCGAATCGGCAATTCCATCCGCGAGCAGCGGCTTGCCGTTGATTTTTTCCGTCGCCTCCTGCGCGTTCAGAGTCAGCAGTGTGCCTTTGGGATGAATCATGCGATCGCCGATTTTGATTTCCTTTTCCTTGCTGATGAATGCTTCGCCGATGTCCGGATTGTGGCCATTTTTGATCGCTGAGCTGCGGATAAGAGCGGACCAGTAGGAGACTGTTTTCTCGCGTTCGGTCAGGGGAAGATCTTCACCAGTGGATAAAACGGGCGCGGCTGCGCCAATCGCGCTGACCGGCGCCATGTAGATATGCTGGGTGGCGAGTGCAATGAGCGCACCGGCCGAGCCCGCGTTAGAGTTGATAAACGTGTACGTCGGAATGGTGGCGTGATTGAGGACGCTGGTCATCTCTTCAGCGCTGTCGAGCCGTCCGCCGTAAGTGTTCATTTCCAGAATAATCGCGGCGGCACCGCTGCTCTCCGCCGCCTTTACCTCACGCCGCAAAAACATGAGGAGCGACGGCGAGACTTCGCCGCTCAGGGGAACCACGACGATGTCGCCCTTATGGATGATGTCGCGGGCATTGGTTGTGACGGATGCGATCAACAAAAAAACTGTGGCTAAGACCGACAATCGAGCCGCCGGGCGGCGAGTGAGATAGACGGGCGGGCCGCCAGGCTGAGTCCGCGGGAGCGGACGAATCAATTGTATTCTCATGGTTTGGATCGCTCGTCGTGCTGGTTTAGTTTGACATCACTCACGCAAGCAAACGAGAAAAATCCGAGACAATGGGAACGATCCCATCAGAAACCATCGAGCAAATCGCCGCCGCCAACGACATCGTCGAGGTGATCGGTTCGTATTTTCCATTGAAGCGAGCGGGAGCAAATTTCAAGGCCCTTTGCCCGTTCCATCAGGAGAAAACGCCGTCGTTTACGGTTAGTTCGCAGCGCCAGACCTTCCATTGTTTTGGGTGTGGCGTTGGCGGAAGCGTCTTCCGTTTCGTTATGGAGTACGAACACATCGATTTTCCGGCGGCGGTGCACAAACTGGCGGCGCGTGCCGGTATGCCGGTGGTCGAAGAGCGCGGGGCCAGCGCCAGCGAAGACCGGCAACATGAAACACGGCGCACCCTGTTGCAGTTGCACGCCGAAGCTGCGGAGTGGTTTCGGGAGAATTTATCAAAAAAGCAATTGGGAGCCCCGGCCCGGGAGTACTTGAAGGGACGGGGGATTTCGGCAGAGGTAGCCAAGCGGTGGCAATTGGGATATGCGCCGGACGAGTGGAACGCATTTGGCAATTGGGCCCGCGACCACGGCTATCAAGAAAGCGAACTGCTGGCCAGTGGCCTGGTCAAAACGAAAGACGACACCGAGCCGGCGCCCACGGTGAAGCAGAGGGTTTACGATCGTTTTCGCGGACGGCTCATGTTCCCAATTTGCAACGATGTGGGCGAAGTAATCGCGTTCAGCGGCCGCCTTTTGCAGAGCGAAAGCGAAGCGGCGAAATATTTGAACTCGCCGGAAACCCCTCTTTTTCGAAAAGGCAAAGTGCTTTTCGGATTGCATAAAACG
This sequence comes from Spartobacteria bacterium, assembly GCA_003167365.1. Classification (GTDB taxonomy): domain Bacteria; phylum Verrucomicrobiota; class Verrucomicrobiia; order Chthoniobacterales; family UBA10450; genus Palsa-1382. The sequence goes on from PMTM01000004.1 coordinate 188,894, forward strand.
AAACGCGGTTTGATCGAGGCGAACTGCGCGATTGTGTGCGAAGGCCAGATCGACTTGATCACTCTGTTCGAAGCTGGAATCATAAATGTGGTCGCGCCGCAGGGGACGGCATTTACTGAAAATCAGGCGCGCGTGCTCAAGCGCTATGTGAACGAAGTGGTTCTTTGCTTCGACGCTGATGAAGCTGGACAAAAAGCGGCCGAGCGTTCGCTCGATGCGCTTCTGCAAAACGATTTGATTGTGCGCATTGTCGAGATGCCGCCCGGCGAAGATCCGGATTCGTTGATTCGGCGAAAAGGAAAAGACGAATTTGAAAAACGGATTGCCGGCGCCCGCGATTTCTTCGATTACTGGATCGACCGCGAAGCGGCGAATGTCGATCTTGGTTCGTTAGGGGCGAAGATGGAGCTTGCCCGCAGGCTGGCGGACACGGTCTCAAGAGTTCATGACCCGATGATGAAGGGCGAAGTGAGCAACAAGGTGAGCGCCCGGCTCGGTGTTCCGGCCGCAGACTTTGAACGATTACTACCAAGACAACCTCGTGAGCGGCGCGGAGAAGAGGAATCAAGTCGATTTCAAGCAGGACCGGCTCCGCCCCATGATATTGCGATTCTTTGTCTCCTCGCTTTGCGGAGCGAAGAAGCACGCGAATTTCTGCAACAGCAGAATTGGCGCGAGGCGCTGAAACAAACGCCTGGGGCGGAATTGCTGGCGCGTATTTTAGAGAGCGAGCTACGAGCGAACGACGCGGCCTCGTTGAACGCCTTCATGGCCGCACTTTCGCCGGCCGAAGAGGGACTTGTGTCGTCGTGGTTAATGCAAAGGATGCCGGGAAACGCTATCGAAGTGGCGGAACAATGGTGGATGGGACTGCGCCAGGCGTCCTTGCGGCGCCAGCTTCAGGTCGCCGAGGGCCGCATGAAGCTTCCCGGATTGAGCACCGGCGAAGTGGTCAATTTGCAGAAACAAATTCTTGATTTCCAAAAGGAGCTCCACGAACTTCCGAGGCTTTAGTCTGCCCGTAAGATCGATAGCTGATTGTCGGTCGAGGGCAGTAGATGAGCGTCTCAGTTAATCCTTAACCGCAATCTTGGCCAGGCATTCGACACGAAAGGCAAAGTCTCGCCGCTCGGCGGCAAAGCGGCCCAAATTGAAACGCGGGCGGCGGAGTTCTACGACCAAAATTTCTGTGGCTCGATCAAAATTAAAACAACAGAAGGTCAGGGCGTTTAAGCCGAAGCGCATCACCGGTTTGGTTCGGCGAGGTCGGCGTCCGGGTCGACCATTGGCGGTCAAAACCGATTCGGAACCGCAAGTGCGATCCGAGGACGACGTTCGAGGTCGTATCCGCGAGCTGATCAAGCTCGCGAAGGAGCAGGGATATCTCACTTTCGACGATTTGAATGAGGCCTTGCCGGAAGGAGTGACTGACGCCGACGAGCTTGATGCGATTTTGACCAGGCTGCGCCGGATGGAGATCAACATCATCGAAGCCTCCGAGGTCGATAACTACAAAGACGGGAAAAAGGACACGGAAGAGGAAGAAGAGGAAAAGTCCGAACCGAAACTCGATATCCTCGACGATCCCGTGCGCATGTATCTCAAGCAGATGGGCCAGGTCCCGCTGCTCACGCGCGAGCAGGAAGTGGAAATCTCCAAGCGAATCGAGGAAGCCGAGACCATGGTGCAAAAGCACATCAATCTTTTCGGCTTTATCGCACAGGCTCATCTCGATCTGGCCCAAAAATTAACCGAGGGAGGGGAACGGTTCGACCGCGTGATTCTGGACAAGAAAATAGAGAGCCGCGAGCGCTACATGAAAATGCTGCCACGATTGTGCGCGCAGGTGGAAAAGCTGAACAACGCAATTGCCCAGCAATACGGCCAACTTTTGCGCAAGTCCCCGAAAAAAGATGCCAAGAAACTCAAGTCGTTTCAAAGGTCGGTCGCTTCGCTGCAACGCTTTTATCCCAAGTTCTATTTTAAGCAAAAGGTCACGGAAGAATTCGTTAATCTGGCCGACGAGCATTACCGCATCCTGCTTCATCTGCAGAGCGAAGTGGCCAAGCAGCCCCGGGCGCGCCGGGCGCGCTCGCCACTCGTCGCAAAATTGCGCGATTTGGAGCAGAAGCTCTGGCTTTCTCTCGATGAATATACGGAGCAATATCAGGCGCTGAAGACTTGGCTGCGCCAGGCTTTGCGCGCCAAGACCGAAATGGTGGAAGCGAACCTGCGGCTCGTCATCTCAATCGCGAAGAAATACACCAACCGCGGTCTCTCTTTTCTCGATCTCATCCAGGAAGGCAACATGGGGTTGATGAAAGCAGTCGAAAAATTCGAATACCGGCGCGGTTACAAGTTTTCTACTTACGCGACCTGGTGGATTCGCCAGGCGATCACGCGGTCTATCGCTGATCAAGCGCGCACCATTCGCATTCCCGTGCACATGATTGAGACGATCAACAAATTGATGCGCGTGCAGAAACAGCTCGTTCAAGAATACGGCCGGGAGCCGTCGCCTGAAGAAGTGGCTGAGGAAATTCTTTTGCCGGTCGATCGGGTGCGGGCCGTTCTGAAAATGGCGCAACAGCCCATCTCCCTTCAATCGCCGGTGGGTGAGAGCGAAGAAACCAACTTTGGAGATTTCATCGAGGACAAGGGCGCGGAAAATCCGAGCGACATGACGGCGATTGCCCTTTTGAAGGAGAAGATAAAGGATGTGCTCGAGACCTTGACGGAACGCGAGCGCCAGGTGCTGGAGCAACGGTTCGGCCTGGTCGATGGCTATAGCCGCACGCTCGAGGAGGTCGGCCGGCAATTCCGCGTTACGCGCGAACGTATCCGCCAGATTGAAGCCAAGGCGCTGCGCAAAATGCGTCATCCTACACGAATCCGCCAGCTGGAAGGTTTCCTTGAAGCAGCGGAGACGTAGATGTCGATCTTATGCGCTCCTCTCGCGCAACTTTTGGCCGCTCAGTTAGTTTAATTGGCGGATGGCAATGAAACGCGAAGATGACGAGCAACTGTGGGATCTACTGGGCCGCGGCGCAGACCCGAAGGTTTCGCCCTTTTTCGCGCGCAACATCCTGAGGCAAATTCGTCAGGAACCACGTTGGTCGGTGCGAATGCGGTTGTGGCTCGCTCCCCGCAGATTGATTCCCGCATCCGGTGCAGCCCTGGCCGTCATTGCGGCGTTGATTCTTACTAGCGGTTCGCTGCTGCATCGGGAATCGCCGGATACTCAAATTGATCCTGTCATCGCGAAGATCGACGCGCAGGATTACGAGGTCGTCGCCGATCTGGATAACTTGCTCGCTTCCGACGAGAACAGCCCGTGGGACGAAGACTCAAAGTTATAGGGCTCATCGGCGCATTGTCGGTCTCGGTGTCGAGCTTCGCCTTCGCTCAGGGAAAACCGCAATCTCTTGGAACCCGGAAGGGCGTATTTAACCGGCACAACGGCCAGTTTAAAGGAGCCGCGCGTGAACGCTGGTTTCAACTTTCGCCGGAAGACCGGCAAACATTTCGGAAGAACGCAGAACGCTGGCTTCAGATGAGTCCCGACGAGCGCAAGGTGATGCGGGACCGCGAAATATTGCGGCGCGAACGCATTAGAAGCGAGGCTGAAGCGGTGTTACGCGATTCCGGCCTTCGTCTCGACCAGGCGAAGCGCGATCTCTTTCAAGAACGCTATCTTCAAGAGCGCGGCAGGATCGATCGGGAATTGCGGCAGGAGTACGAGACTAGGCGGCAGCAACAACTTGAACGCCTGAAGAAGGAATTTCAACCGCCAGAAAATTCGCCTGGAGTTTCATCGACATCGACTCCAGCTGTCTCAACAAGTCCGAGCCACTAGACTCTTAGGCGCACGGGGAGGCGCGACCGTGCGCCAAGCCTTGAAACGAAATGAGCTGGCTTGGGATCTCCAGCCAGCTCATAGAAGTTGCGAGAAATAGTCTTACCTGTGCCGCCCGCGATAATAGCCGCGGTGGCCGTGATACCTATAGTAGCGAGGTCCCACGTATACACCGGACCCATAGTAGCCCCGATAATAGGGATAAGGATAATATCCGTACGGATAGTAGCCATACGGGTAATAGCCATACCCGGGAACCCCGATTCCGATTCCAACCGAAACGCCCGCCTGCGATGGCGATGCCGTCGCGAAAGCAAAGCCGCCCACCGCCAACCCAATTACCAAAAGTTTTTTCCAGTTCATCTTTTGTTCACCTCACTTATTGAACACTAATTGAGACGGAAGGTTGCATGGAATTATTCGGCCGGAGCGTCCTCCGGGTAAATTGGGTAACCGGTTACGCAAACGGCGTTGCCGATTTTGTGGTAGCTGATGCGGCTCAATCGCGCTGCTGCCGCGGTTGAGCCAACTCCACGTCCCGAAAATCCAAACACCTGGCCGCCCGCAAAGATTGGCCCGAAGTACAACTGCACTTTGTCGATCAATTGTTGATCGAGCGCTTGCCCCAGAATTTTCCCGCCGCCTTCGATTAGTACGCTGGTGACATTCTTCCGCCCCAAGTCCTTCAAAACAGCGTCGAGCGATGAACTGCGATAAACGACGGTCTGCTTTGCAAAACGGTCGTTGAATACGTGAGCCTGCCTCGGCAAGCGCCCCGATCGCGAGAGAACGACACGCAATGGTTGCTTTTTTCCGCGAAGACCGCGCACGGTCAGCCGCGGGTTGTCGGTTCGAACCGTTTCCGCGCCGACCAGAATGGCATCGACATTTGCGCGAAGCTCATGCGCGTGATGCCGCGCCGCAGCGTTCGTGATCCATTGCGATTCGCCCGGCGGTCGTGTTAGCCGGCCGTCAAGGCTCATGCCGCATTTGGCAATAACGAAAGGCCGCCCGGTCGCGATCCATTTGTTGAATGACTCATTTAGCGCCGCACACCCGCCGGCCAGGACACCGATTCGCACTTTGATTCTCGCGTTTCGTAAGAGTTCGATCCCACGGCCGGCATGGCGTGGATTCACATCGAGAGCGCCGACAACAACATTTTTTACGCGCGCCTTGATAATTTCGTCGATGCACGGCGGCGTTCTTCCTACGGTCGAGCACGGCTCGAGGGTTACGTACAACGTAGCGTTTTTTGGAATTGCGCCCGTCATCTCGCGAAGGCATTCGATCTCAGCATGCCGACCCCCGGCCTGTTGATGATGACCGCGAGCGACAATTCGACTGCCAACGACCAGCACCGCACCGACGGCAGGATTAGGGCTGGTTAATCCGATGGCCCGGCGCGCTTCACCCAATGCTACGCGCATGAATCGTTCATCTCGTTCGGTTGACGGCACGAAACAACTATGCGGCGTGTGAGTCGCGGGTAAACCTCATTTCCAGCTGATGCGCGGGAAGATTTCGGGCGATCGGCACGAAATCGATCAAGGCGTCGTGACCGCGAGGTTCGCGGCCTTTGCTTTGTTTGCCGGAAAAACAAAAAGCTTTTCTGCTTGGCGAATCGTTCCAGGTCGCCTTACTTAAAGCCTACCCCTATGGCGACCAAAACTGAAACGAAACCTGACGAAAGCAAAGTAACGGCGGCGCGGAATAAGAATCTCGAGCTGGCCATCCAGCAGATCGCCAAAGACTACGGCGACGGCGCAATCATGCGCCTGGGCGATGAAAAGATCGTCGATATCGATGTTATCCCGACCGGCAACATTTTGATCGATCGCGCGCTCGGCGTCGGTGGTTTTCCAAGAGGAAGAGTAGTCGAAGTTTTCGGGCCGGAATCCTCGGGTAAAACGACTCTTACTCTCACGGTTATTGCGCAGGCGCAGAAACGTGGAGGGCTGGCGGCGTTTATCGACGTGGAGCACGCGCTCGATCCACAATACGCCAGACGATTGGGTGTCGATCTTGACGATTTGCTTGTTTCCCAGCCGAGTTCCGGCGAAGAAGCGCTGCGCATTTGCGAAACACTTATCCGATCCAACGCACTTGATGTGATCGTGCTCGATTCTGTCGCGGCGCTTGTTACCAAGGCGGAATTGGAAGGCGAAATTGGCGACACGACGGTTGGCGCGCAGGCCCGGCTGATGAGCGCGGCTTTGCGCAAACTCACTTCATTGATTTCGAAGGCACGGACCTGTTGCATCTTCACCAACCAGATTCGTGAAAAAATCGGCGTCATGTTCGGGAATCCCGAGACAACGCCGGGCGGCAGGGCGCTGAAGTTTTACGCGAGCGTTCGCGTCGATATTCGGCGCATCGGCGCGATCAAACAGACCGACGGCGTCGTCACCGGAAATCGTACGCGGGTCAAAATCGTGAAGAACAAAGTCGCGCCGCCGTTCACCGAAGCCGAGTTCGACATCATGTATAACGAAGGCATTTCCTCGACCGGCGCGCTGCTCGATCTTGCCCTTGAGAAACAAGTCATTGAGAAACGCGGCTCGTGGTTGAATTACAAAGGCACTCAGCTGGCCCAGGGTCGAGACGCAGGGAAAGAAGCGTTGAAGAACGATCCAGCTCTTTACGAAGAAATTGAGAACGCCGTTAAGGCGAAGCTCGACGAAGAAAAACAATAGGAGGAGTTTTTATGAAGAAGGCGCTCATCGCAGTCGCTTTGTCAGCATTCATTACGGCAGCATTCCCTGCTGCGCCGGTTACTCTGATGTCAGGGCTTGGCGAAGTTCATCACGCGGTTTCAACGAAAAACCGGCAGGCCCAGCAGTTTTTCGATCAAGGGCTGAAGCTCGTTTATGGATTCAATCACGACGAGGCGCGGCGCTCGTTTCAACGCGCGGCTGAGCTCGACCCAAAGCTGGCCATGGCCTGGTGGGGCGTTGCGCTGACGCTTGGTCCCAATTACAATTTGCCGGTCGATCCCGAACGCGAGAAAGCCGGTTACGATGCCGTGCAACGCGCGCTCGCTTTGCAGCAAAACGCATCGGAACCGGAACGCGCATATATCAACGCGCTGGTCGTTCGTTATTCCAACGACCCACAGGCCGATCTTCACGCGCTCGATACGGCTTACAAAGAAGCGATGTCGAAGTTGGCCGCGCGCTATCCGGACGATCTCGACGCGGTGACGCTCTATGCCGAGAGCGCGATGAATCTGAATCCGTGGAAACTTTGGACTGCTGATGGCAAGCCGGCGGCAGGAACGGAAGAGATCGTCGCCACGCTTGAATCAGTTATGAAACGCGATCCGAACCATCTCGGCGCCAATCATTATTATATCCATGCCGTTGAAGCATCGCCGAATCCCGAGCGGGCTTTAGCGAGCGCGGCCCGTTTGGAGAAACTGGCGCCTGCTGCCGGCCATCTCGTGCACATGCCGGCGCATATTTATGCGCGGGTCGGCGATCATTCCGCCGCCGCTCATTGCAACGAAGTGGCCGCGGACGCGGACAAACGTTTTCTCGCTGCGACGCACGAGCAAGGTGTTTACCCGCTCATGTACTACAGTCACAATCTGCACTTCCTCGCCTACGCCGCCAGCATGGACGGAAATTTCGCCGAAGCGAAGAATGCAGCGGCGCGATTGGTCGCAAACGTTTCGTCCGGCGTGAAAATGATGCCGATGCTGGAGGGCTTTATGCCCACGCCGATGGTCGTCTTGTTTAGTTTTGAACGATGGGACGACATTTTGAAATTGCCGCAGCCGGATGCATCGCTCGCTATCACCAATGAGTTTTGGCGTTTTGTGCGGGGGATGGCCCAGGCGAACCTTGGCAAGACCGAACTGGCCGCGGAAGAACAACTGGCCTGGCAGGGAATTTCGTCAAAAATCTCGCCTGACACCATGTATGACCAGCTCAACAAAACAGGAGCCGTCTTCAAAGTGCACGAAAACTTGCTTAATAGTGCGATCGCGCGCAGCCGTCATGACGACAAGGCTGCGATTGATTTCTTAGTGCAAGCGGTCGCGGCTGAAGACGCGCTCAATTACAGCGAGCCGCCAGCTTGGTATCCACCGGTCCGCCCGATGCTTGGCCGCGCTTTACTTGCCGGCAAGCAGTTGGCTGAAGCCGAGAAGGTCTTTCGCGCGGATCTCGCGCGCAGCCCGCGCGATGGTCGCGCGCTTTCGGGTTTGCGCGATTGTTTAAATGCTCAGGGCCGAAAATACGAAGCGGAGCAGATCGATAAACAATTCCGTGCCGCGTGGAAAGTTGCTGACGTTGCTTCGGCCAGCCGCACGAATCGCTGAGTTGAGCTCGGGCTGAGAACCCAGTTCAGTCATTTCACGTGTTTGCGCGATTCTGCCGTAATTGCGTATTATATATAGAGCGAGAAAATGGGCGTATTGCAGATTCACGCAGAATTACGCGGTTCGAGAGTGTCCGAATCTGTCCGAAATTCCCGCGCGCGCGTAATTGCGGCGCGCGTGGTAAACCAGGAGACTTATAAGTAATAGCCCTGAATATCGATGATGATGTCGGTCGAGCCGCTGGGGGAAGTATTCTCGACGTAGAGATTTCCGCTCCCATCCAGCGGGCTGATGAAGGAACTGTTTTGGGGCGCACCGGCGACGATCGCGATCACGCCGCCGACCGGCGGACTGGTCCCGCCGACCAGAATATTTCCACCGGGGCCAGCGGGATTTGGATTAGCGATGCGGCCGATAATGGCCCGCGCGTCTGATGGAACCGTGTTACCGCCCACCGTGACGCCGCCGATTTGGTAGGTAGCGGTGGCTCCGCCATTGAGATGCTCCCCCGCGTAGGTGTTGCCGCTGCCGGTGATGGTATTAACGAAACGCGAGGAAGAGGCAAAGGCCGTCAGCGCGCCCGCGGTAGTCGAATCGGCCAGGCGGCGATAGGGGTTTGCCGCTCCGGTCTCGGGCCTGTACCAAATGCCGGTATTAGAGTCGATATAGATATCACCGGGGGAGGATGCAGAAGGCTCTGAAGTGTTCGGATCCGCCACCGCGCCTTCTGACAACGCAAGCGACAATGCTGCTCGCCCCCCCAAGAACACTCCGCCGGCGCCGGAATCGGAGGAGCCATAGACCCCGGTAGTGGGCCCGACGCCATAGACACCGTATCCCGGACCTTCTGTGTTAAGCGCAAGGCCGTAGAGACCTATCATATCGTTAATCGGCGTGGTAGAAGAATCCGCAGAAGCAAGACCCACGATCCCGATGTTTTGAAAGGATTCCGGCGTAAATCCCGAGGTGGCGGTATTCGCGCCGACGAAGACGACGGAGGCCAAGGTGGTGCCGACATTGCCGAGCACGGTCGCGACTGACGTACTCGGCTGATTGAAAGCTCCCATCAGAATGGCGCTTCCGGTGGTGTCGGGCACGGGTTGAACGCTGGCCAGCGTACGGCCCGGGCGCAAGAGGCCGGCGGTCACCACGCCCACGGCCAAGCCCGCTATCTTTTTCATCATTCCGCGGCGATCGGTGGGCGCGGAGTGGAAGAGCTTGTTGTCAACGTCGTTGGTCGAAGCGACGGGATGGCTTTGACGTAACTGTGTGACCTGCGCTTCTAATGCCGTAACTGTCGTCTTCAGCTCCTTGTCGCGCGCTTCGAGCGCCGCCATTTTTTGCTGAAGAAGTTCTAGTTGCGAGGATGAGGTTTTCATAAGGACGAAGAGTAGGATGACCTTCGCGTGAGCACGAGGTCAAAAGTGGGTGCTTCGCCCTAAGGAAAAGGAGACTTATAAATAATAACCCGCGATATCGATGATGATGTCGGTCGACCCGCTCGGAGAAGTATTCTCAACGAAGAGCTTTCCACTCGTATCCAAGGCACTGATGAAGAAACTATTTTGTGGAGAGCCGGCGATGATCGCGATCACTCCGCCGACGGGCGGATTAGTCGGGCCGACCAGAATATTTCCGCCGGGGCCAGCGGGATTTGGATCAGCGATACGGCCCATAACGGCTCGCGCGTTTGCCGGCACTTTATTGCCGTTCACGGTAACGCCGCCGATTTGGTAAGTGGCGGTAGCTCCGCCATTGAGATGCAGGCCATCGTAGGTATTGCCGCTGCCGGTAATAGTGTTAACGAAACGCGAGGAAGGGGCAAAGGCCGTCAGCGCGCCCGCGGTGGTATTATCGGCTAAGCGGAGATAGGGGTTTGTAATGTTCCCAGCGTTGTACCAAATACCTCCCTTTGAGTTATCGAGATAGATATCGCCGTAGAGGCCTCCTCCAGGGGGTGTAGTGTTCGGATCCCCCGACGTTCCCGGGCTAAGCGACAACGCTGCCCGTCCCCCAGAGAACGCTCCGCCCACGCCGGATATGGAGCTGCCCTGGACTCCGATACCAAATGTGCCCGAATCACATTGGCCGGCGACTCCAATCGTGTTTGCGATCGTCCCAACACCTTCGACTCCAGTCATAGTTCCCTCCCCATGGACTCCTATGCCAAAAGTGGAGTCACTGGCGAGAGCCCGACCGAAAACACCAATGACCTCAAAACCGTTACTTGCCGAAGCGTTGGAGGCATGACCCGCCACACCTATGCTAGTGCTATCCGGCGGCGTAAATCCAGTGGTGGCGGTATTCGCGCCGACGAAGACGACGGAGGCCAAGGTGGTGCCGACATTGCCGAGCGCCGTCGCGACCGACGTGGTCGGCTGATTGAATTGTCCCATCAGAATGGCGCTTCCGGTGGTGTCGGGCACGGGTTGAACGCTGGCTAGCGTACGGCCCGGGCGCAAGAGGCCGGCGGTCACCACGCCCACGGCCAAGCCGGCTATCTTTTTCATCATTCCGCGACGATCGGTCGGAGAAGCGAAATTGTTTCCATTGGCTGGTCGGTCGAGGCGAGGACTCAACTGCGCCATCCGCGCTTCGAGCGCCGCCACTTTTTGCTGGAGAAGTTCTAGTTCAGAAGATGACTCTAAGGTTTTCATAAGGACGAAGAGTAGGATGACCTTCGCGTGAGCACGAGGTCAAAAGTGGCTACTTCGCCCTAACGAAAAGGAGACTTACAAGTAATAGCCCTGGATATCGATGATGATGTCGGTCGAATTGCTCGCGGAAGTATTCTTGACGTAAAGCTTTCCAGTCGCATCCAGCGCGCTGATGAAGGAACTGTTTTGGGGCGCACCGGCCACAATCGCGATCACTCCGCCGACCGGCGGATTGGCCGCGCCGACCAGAATATTTCCGCCGGGGCCAGCGGGATTGGGATCAGCGATGCGCCCGATGATGGCGCGCGCATTTAACGGAACCTTGTTGCCGCTCACCGTGACGCCGCCGATTTGGTAGGTAGCGGTAGCTCCGCCATTGAGATGCTGGCCAGCATAGGTGTTGCCGCTGCCGGTGATGGTGTTGACGAAACGCGAGGAAGAGGCAAAGGCCGTCAGCGCGCCTGCGGTAGTCGAATCGGCCAGTCGGCAATAAGGCACTGATCCGCCCGCTTTATACCAAAGACCGCTAGATGAATCACAATAGACATCGCCCACTTGGCTGTTTGTCACTCCGGCATTAGGATCGGCGACCGCTAAATATGGCAGCAACGCCAATGCTGCTCGCCCTCCAGAAAACTCTCCGCCCACGCCGCTGCCACTGTCAGCAGCACCAATTACACCAATGCCGCCCTCAGCCTCCGAAAGCCCTAAAACGCCGTTGAAGGCGCCTGCTGGCCCGCTTGCCGCTAATCCCGCGAGCACTACGCTAAAGATATCGGCAGGCTTATACTTGGTGCCATCCTCAAAAACAAACAACGCTCCATCTGTGGCCCCGCCAGTGTAAGCAAACCGAGCCGCACTGGTCTGGTTATTTCCACCGGTCCCCGTGGTGATCGATCCGAAGGTGAGCGGATCCCCATCGCTCGCGAGCGCGCGCGATGGCTTAAGCAAGCCGGCCGCGGCCACGCCCACGGCAAGTCCCGCTATTTTTTTCATCATGCCGCGGCGATCGGTCACAGAAGCGAAATCGCTCCCACTGGCGGTCGGTTCGAGGCGAGGACTCAACTGCGCCATCCGCGCTTCGAGCGCGGCGTCGCGCGCTTCGAGTGCGGCCACTTTTTGCTGAAGAAGTTCAAGTTCAGAAGATGACTCTAAGGTTTTCATAAGGACGAAGAGTAGGATGACCTTCGCGTGAGCACGAGGTCAAAAGTGGCTACTTCGCCTTAACGAAAAGGAGACTTTACAAGTAATAGCCCTGAATATCGATGATGATGTCGGTCGAATTGCTCGCGGAAGTATTCTTGACATAGAGTTTACCAGTCGCATCCAGCGCGCTGATGAAGGAACTGTTTTGGGGCGCACCGGCCACAATCGCGATCACTCCGCCCACTGGCGGATTGGCCGCGCCGACCAGAATATTTCCACCGGGGCCAGCGGGATTTGGATCAGCGATGCGCCCGATAATGGCGCGTGCATTTGCCGGTACCTTGTTGCCGCTCACCGAGACGCCGCCGATTTGGTAGGTAGCGGTGGCTCCGCCACTGAGATGCTGGCCAGCATAGGTGTTGCCGCTGCCGGTGATGGTGTTGACGAAACGCGAGGAAGAGGCAAAGGCCGTCAGCGCGCCTGCGGTAGTCGAATCGGCCAGTCTGCAATAAGGCACTGATCCGCCCGCTTTATACCAAAGACTCCCGTCAGTTGAACCACAATAGACATCGCCCACTGCGCTCCCCGTCACTCCGGCATTAGGATCGGCGACTGCTCCATAGCCTTGGTCCAACGACAATGCGGCTCGGCCACCAAAAAAATCTCCGCCCACGCCGGCGTCGCTTCTACCTTGCACCCCAATCGAATTCCCACCAGGAGCATAACCAACTACACCAGTGCCGTAGCTCGAAAACCCGTAAACGCCAACGTTGGCGCCTCCTGGCCCGCTTCCCGCGTATCCCGCGAGCACTGCGTCATATTCGCTAACGTCAGGCGTATACTCGGTGCCATCCTCAAAAAGAAACAACACTCCACTTTGGGCCGCGCCAGTGTAAGCAAACCGAGCCGCACTGGTCTGGCTATTTGCCCCGGTTCCCGTGGTGATCGATCCGAAGGTGAGCGGATCCCCATTGTCCGCGAGCGCGCGCGATGGCTTAAGCAAGCCGGCCGCGGCCACGCCCACGGCAAGTCCCGCTATCTTTTTCATCATACCGCGGCGATCGGTCACAGAAGCGAAATCGTTTCCACTGGCAGGTCGATCGGGGCGATGGCTTTCGCGCAATTGCGCGACCTCCGCTTCGAGCGCCGCGAGTTTCTCGTCGCGCGCTTCGAGTGTCGCCACTTTTTGCTGAAGAAGTTCTAGTTGCGAGGATGAAGTTTTCATAAGGACGAAGGCTAGGGAGTTCTCTGCGAACGCGCGAGATCAAAAGAGAAAACGGGTCACCCGTTTCAAACTATCTCCGCCGCTTTAGCCAGAGTCCTTGAGCGCCAGAATCTGTTAATGCGAAAACGACTTAACAGAATTTGCGAATGACAATCACAGAACAAATCGCAACGTGCACCAGCGAGGCCGACATCCGCGCCCTCCTCAACGCAGACAATAGTCAGCGCGCTTGCTTGTTGCTTGCGAAGCGGCTAATCAGCGCTCTTGCGTGAAATCACGCAGAATTACGCAGTCCGAAATCCCTCGCGCGCGTAATTGCGGCGCGCGTGGTAAACCAGAAGACTTTATAAGTAATAGCCCTGAATATCGATGATGATGTCGGTCGAACCGCTCGCGGAAGTATTCTTGACGTAGAGTTTACCAGTCGCATCCAACGCGCTGATGAAGGAACTGTTTTGCGGTGCACCGGCCACAATCGCGATCACTCCGCCGACCGGCGGATTGGCCGCGCCGACTAGAATATTGCCACCGGGGCCAGCGGGATTGGGATCAGCGATGCGCCCGATGATGGCGCGTGCATTTGTCGGAACCGTGTTGCCGCTCACCGTGACGCCGCCGATTTGGTAGGTAGCGGTGGCTCCGCCACTGAGATGCTGGCCGGCGTAGGTGTTGCCGCTGCCGGTAATGGTATTGACAAAACGCGAGGAAGAGGCAAAGGCCGTCAGCGCGCCTGCGGTAGTCGAATCGGCCACTCTGCAATAAGGCACTGATCCGCCCGCGTTATACCAAAGACTCCCGTTAGTTGAACCACAATAGACATCACCCACTGCGCTTCCCGTCACTCCGGCATTAGGATCCGCAATCGCGCCAGAGCCAAAATGCAACGCCAATGCGGCGCGGATACCAGCAAAATCTCCGCCCACGCCGCTGCTATTGTACGCAATGCCGGTCACCCCAACCGAACTCGCTTTACCAAGTACACCAATGCCGGAGTCAGCCTCCGAAAGCCCGTAAACGCCGACGTTGGCGCCTCCTGGCCCGCCTGACGTCGCCCATCCCGCGAGCACTGCGTCATAAGCGCTTTCGTCAGGCGTATACTCGGTGCCATCCTCAAAAACAAACAACGCTCCATCTAAGGTCGCGCCAGTGTAAGCAAACCGAGCCGCACTGGTCTGGCTATTTGCAGCGGCCCCCGTGGTGACTGATCCGAAGGTGAGCGGATCCCCATTGTCCGCGAGCGCGCGCGATGGCTTAAGCAAGCCTGCCGCGGCCAGGCCCACGGCTAGTCCCGCCATTTTTTTCATCATGCCGCGACGATCGGTCACGGAAGCGAAATCGGTTCCGTTGGCAGGTCGGTCGGGATAATGGCTTTGACGCAATTGCGCGACCTCCGTTTCCAATGCCGCGTCGCGCGCTTCGAGTGCCGCCATTTTTTGCTGGAGAAGTTCTAGTTGCGAGGATAAGGTTTTCATAAGGACGAAGGCTAGGGAGTTCTCTGCGAACGCGCGAGATCAAAAGCGAAAACGGGTGCTCCTCCCGAGGCTTACTTTCGCGAGACGGATAGCTAAAAATCCGCAGAAAAGCTAAAGGCGCCGCTTGTAGCTATCGAGACGGGAATGAAACGAAGTCCATTGCGGTCTTGGAAATCCCGCCAGCGGATTCGCCGAAGTCAGCCGTGAAAGTGGCGATTGCGGCCGAGGAAGCTGGGATCATCAGAGCCAATTTCCTATTGGTATAACGGATCATTTGCGTTAAGCTCGGGTCATCGAATCCGGTTGCGCAATCGATGCGACCTTAATATTCGATCAACTCCAAACCCGGAAAAACCATGAAAATATATTTGTTAACGATTTCCGCGATCGCAAGCTTCGCAATTCTTTATGCAACTCCCGCTCAGGCGCAGGCGACCCGCACCTGGGTGTCGGGCGTCGGCGACGATGCCAACCCATGCAGCCGCACCGCACCGTGCAAGACCTTCGCCGGCGCAATTTCGAAGACCGCTCCGGCTGGCGAAATTAACGTGCTCGATCCCGGCGGCTTTGGCGCCGTGACCATCACCAAGTCGATTACGATTCGTTCCGATCATATCGAAGCCGGCGTCCTGGTCACGGGCACGAACGGCATAGTTATTAGTGCTGGCGCGACCGATAGGGTGGTGCTCGAAGGCCTTGATATCGAAGGGGTCGGCACGGGCCTCGACGGCGTCAAGGTGAACTCCGCAGCCATTGTTGAAATCACTCGCTGTTCAATTCGTCATTTCGCAGCCGGCTCAGGCAATGGCGTCGATGTGACAAGCTCAACGGCCGGAACCCGCGTCGTCATCCTGGACTCGATTATCTCCTTCAATATTGGCGGCGTGAACGTGCTTGGATCCGGTGGCGTCGCAAATTCAGTGACAATCATGAACAGCTTCTTAGACGGCAACACATCATTCGGAGTTCAGGCGAACGGCGCCGTCAATGCGATCGCTCTGATCCGCACCAACATTTTGGGTAGCCCGGCGGGCATCAGTTCGTTGAACGGCGCTCCGGTGGCAGCTTTTGGTCCAAGCAACGTGATCACAGGGACCGGTTCGCCAACATTGTCTCCGGTGTTCAAGTAAAGTCGCACTTCGTTTTGACAGATTACGCGCGGGCTACTTAACCGAAGTAGCCCGCGCATGTTTTTAAGCACAACTATTTCCGCCCAATCGCGAAAGGGATGTAGCGATCGTTCGTCTGAGCTTTACGTTTTACGCAAGTAGCCGTTTGGATTGAAGGTCGCATTGCGACCAAACATGTCGCAATACGCGGTAATTTCGAATACCCCCGGTTCATCTTGCAGGAACTGTGCGATCGCACGATTGGGACCTCCTTCGTAGCGGTCCGACCAGCCCAAGTCGGCTACAACGCCATCCTCGATCACAATAAACTCGCCGGCCTGTAGGTGCTCGGCAAAGAATTGCAATGCCGCTCGACAGGCCGCGGAGGTGTGAACGGAATCTTCCACGACCAACCAGGGTCGTGGCCGTGAATGCAGATCATTTCTTTGGAAGGTCGCTGCAAGATCGTGCACGTCACCTTGGCAAAACAGAACCTGTTCGATCGCCAGAGGCGGCGGCGAGAGATCGATGGAAACGATCGAACCGTCCAATCCGAACGATCTCATCGCGTCTCTAAAATACAAAGCGCTGCCCCCCGCCTTCGATCCGATCTCGAAAACGGTGCGTGGCTTTGCGTCCCACAGCAAAGCTAGATAGATCGCAAGATCCAATGGGCTCTTCACGCAAGGCATACCGCGATATTGGTAGTTCATCGTCCCTTGATGATACGCTTCAAGTTGGCCTGGCTTAAAAAAGGTGACAAAATCTCGATCCGTCATTTTTGACATGGGTTTCCTCCGCCGTTCCGGTTACTATTACCGCTGAACAGCACGCTAAAGTAAGTTCTTGGTACAATCATCCGATTGCGAGGAAGTGAATAAGAAATAAGAGAAATTTAGGAGGTCGATGCAAGCCTTTGCGATCATTTCGGCACTAACGTGACTTGAAACGTGAACGGGTATTTGCGCCGATTGTGCTTGAGAAAGAGGGCTCCACATCAGCCTGCTGAGTTAGAGCTTGCGATTCTCGTGGCGTGCCGCATCAGCGCGTCATTCCTTGCGCCACCAAATTCCTGTCCAGTCGACCTCGTGTAACGGTGCCGTGATGCCCATGCGGGTACGAAAATCAGCGACCGCCAACTTGCACGGTGTCAGCGAGTAGTCGTCGATGACGATAAAGCCGCCGGGAGAAAGTTTGGGGTAGAGTGATTCCAGCGCGACGTGAGTCGATTCATACATATCGCCGTCGAGCCGGAGCAAAGCGAACGGTCCGGCAGACAAGGACGGCAACGTGTCGCTAAATAGCCCTCTCACGAATACGACCTGCTCATCGAGCAAGCCATAACGGGAGAAATTGTCCTTAACCGTTTCCAGCGATATCGCCAGGTGTTCCTTTATCGACCGAGGATCCCATCCCGCG
>PMTM01000009.1 GCA_003167365.1 Spartobacteria bacterium
GGAAGAATCGTCAATCCTTTTTTTAAGCTTTATAAAGCGCTGTCTGCGAGACGTATAGACATGCTTGAAAAATGGAATAACTACAATTCGTTTTGAGGGTTGATCAGAAGTAGAGCAACTGCGTTCGTAGAAACAAATTCAAAGTCCGGACATGAACGAGGCCAGCCAACTTTCCGCCGTCGCAAAATTTCGGGCAATGCACGAGTCAGGATGTTTTGTCCTGCCAAACCCCTGGGATGTGGGAACGGCTGTGTATCTGCAACATCTCGGATTTCAAGCGCTCGCGACAACGTCGGCCGGCGTCGCTTTTACTCGCGGGGTGCCGGATGCAACGCCCGCTCTTCCGCTCGAGGACATGCTCGCGCACATCCGACAAATTGTTGCAGCAACACCACTTCCCGTGAATGCGGATTTCCAATCGGGACATGCGGACGATCCCGAAGGCGTGGCCGCAAACGTGACACGCTGCATCGCGACGGGCGTCGCCGGATTGTCGATCGAAGACAACACCGGACGCAGTGCTGCACCACTTTACGAAAAAGGTGCGGCCGTCGAACGCATCCGCGCCGCACGCAGTGCGATCGATTCCTCGGGAGTTCCAGTCGTGTTGACGGGACGCTGTGAAGCATGGCTCGTTGGGCAACCCGATCCACTCCGTTTCGCTCTCGATCGACTCGTCGCTTACGCTGAAGCGGGCGCCGATTGTCTCTACGCGCCCGGCGTTACCAAACTCGACGAGATCGAACAAATCGTGAAAGCGGTCGCTCCGAGGCCGGTCAATGTTTTGGTGTCGAGCCCGAGCAAAGAACTTACCGTTTCCCGTCTCGCCGATCTCGGTGTGCGCCGCATTTCTGTCGGCTCAACCCTGGCGCGTGTCGCGTGGGGCGCGTTCATCCATTCTGCGCGCAGCATTGCCGAGACAGGTACCTTTGATTCCTTCGCCGACGCAGTTCCTTTCGCCGAAATCAATGGCGTCTTCGATAAGCGAAACTGATAGATCCTACTTCTTACTTCCTACTTCGCTCCGGCGCTGCTAAGTCGGACGGCGATGAAGCGACTTGTCTGGCTCGATGTGGCAAAGGGATTATCGATCCTAACGGTTGTTTACTTTCATTTTTTCACGACCTACTTCGAGCACGGATCGCTTCGACCAGACGATTGGAGTAATCTCGCCAGCAGCGCGATCACCATTCTCGGAAACGTCTGGCTATTTGTTTCCGGACTCGGTTTTCATGCGGTCGGCGCTTTTATCATCCTGAGCGGTTGGGTGCTCATGCAATCGACCGCGAGCCGCGCGGCATCAGCGCCGGTGGCATGGGGAAAGTGGTATCGCGCGCGGCTCTTGCGTCTTTATCCGATGTACTGGGTCGCGCATTTGGTTTATTTGCTTTCGCCTTTCGTCGCGCGCTTTGAACAGGTCGACAGTCGCATCGTGCTCAGCCTGCTCGGCCTGCGGTTCGTGGATATCACCATGAACTTTATGTACCTGAATGCAGCCTGGTGGTATTTCTCCATGCTCATCCAGCTTTATTTGATCTTTCCCTTGCTCTTCTGGACGGCGAGAAAACTCGGACCATGGACATTTTTGTTGATCGCATGTGCCGTCGGATTTTTCGCGCGCTACCTGTTGCTCATCGTTTATCCGCAGGATGGATTGTGGTTACTGGGCGGCTTCGCCATCTGCCGACTGCCTGAATTCGCTTTCGGTATGGCGCTGGGAATGTGGTACAGCCAGTCGCCGGCCCGGGCGGAACGGTTCTTCCTCGGCGGCGCAGCATTGGTGACCGGATTGCTGCTCTATCCCGCGGCGCTACAGCTTTACCACAACGGCTACACTTATATCTTTGTCGATCTCGGCACCGGCGGCTGCTTCTTTCTGGTAACGGTCGGCGTCGCCGGAATCATTGCGCGGTTTGCGCGCGTGGCCAAAGTGATCGGCCTCGTCGGCGCATTCTCCTACGGTTTGTATCTCGTGCATCAACCGTATGTCATCTGGCTCGGACTGCGCATCCGGCAGCAACCGATCTGGATGTTCTTGCTCATCGCTGTGGCCACCATGGCCGTGCTCAGCGCGTGGGGAATCGTTTTGGAAAAAGGGACCAACGCGCTTCTCAACAAGTTCACGAAGAAAACGGCGTGACGGTGGATCGGCCGCTCCGCCTGCCTGCATGCTTCTGACTTCGACATTGGACGTTCGGCGTTAAGCGTTCGGCGTTTGCTTCAATCTTCGCTTGCTCAGTATTCCGCGAACGCTTCGTCCGGATAGCAATAGAGCCAGCGCTCGCCAGTTTCCGACGACGCAATCACCGGATGTCCGCTCGCGCGCGCATGTTTACTCGCGTGTTGGTTGGGCGAATTGTCACAACACAGCGTCGCGCCGCACTCCTGACAAGTCCGCAAGTGCACCCATTGCCCGCCGATCTTCACGCATTCCGCGCACTCGCGACGCTTAGCCTGTTTGACTGTCGCAATCGCGGAAATGTGGGCGCAGGTTTCGTTAGCCATAACGTCACATTGTTTTCAAATACTCATGGACGAACTGTACCGACATCGAGCCTTCGCCCACGGCTGAGGCGACGCGCTTGACTGAGCCTGAGCGCACATCGCCCGCAGCGAACACGCCCGGGCGGCTCGTCTCTAATAGGAACGGTTGCCGTTTCAATTTCCAGTGCGGCGAATCTGCCAAAGTGATTCCGGTGCGCACAAAACTCTTGTCGTCTCTTTCGATTTCCGCCGGCAACCAATCGGTTCGCGGCGTCGCGCCGATGAAACTGAACACCGCTACGGTTTCGATCGTCCGCTTCTTCCCGGCCACCTTGTCCAGGATTTCGATCGAACTCAGATGATCGTCGCCACTCATGGCCGCGACCTCGGTGCAGCGGAGGATCTCGATGTTCGGTGTGTTCATGATCCGATGGGCGAGATAACTCGACATGCTTTTGCAAAGATCGTCGCCGCGGATTAGCAGGAACACCTTGCGCGCGTTCTGCGAAAGATAAACGGCCGCCTGCCCCGCGGAGTTGCCGCCGCCCACGAGGACGACATCCGTCCCGCGGCACATTTCGACTTCGTTAGCCGTGGCTGCATAATAAACACCGGCGCCTTCAAACCGGCTGCAGTGCTCCACATTGAGGCGACGGTACTCCGCTCCCGTCGCGATAAGCAGGCACTTGGCCGTAACACTTTCGCCGCCATCCAATTCAAGAACGGAGTAGGCCTTGTCAAAGCTCAACTTGCTTATCGGCGTTGGAATGGAAATACGCGCACCAAACTTCTCGGCTTGGAGAACAGCTCGATCGGTCAGTTCGCCGCCGGTGATTCCGGTTGGAAATCCCAAATAATTCTCGATCCGCATGCTGCTCCCGGCCTGACCTCCCGGCGCCGTGCTGTCCAGTACGATCGTATTCAATCCTTCGGAGGCGCCATAAACTGCCGCCGCTAATCCCGCCGGTCCCGAGCCGACGATGGCTAGATCATAAACCGTGTGCTCCACTGACCGGCGAATGCCAATCGTTTCGGCCAATTCAAGGTTCGACGGATTGCGCAACAGTACTCGGCTCGCGCAGGCGACGATAGGCGTTTCGGCTTCGCTCACTCCGAATTGCTCGAGCACCTGGCTCACCGCTGGGTCGCCTTCCAAATCCAGCCAGGTGAACAGCACTCGGTTCTTCGCCAGAAAATCGCGCACGCGAAACGTATCGCGCGAATAGCGGGAACCGATCACGCGCAGTCCGATAAAATCCCCCGACTCTCGCATCACTTGCCGGCGGGCAATGAACGCTTGCAGAATCAGATCGCTCAGCCGCGGATCTTGATTGAGAAGCCCGCGCAAGGTTTCGACCGATATTTGATACACTTCACAATCCGTCTTCGCGATGCCGCTCACCACCTTCGGATTGCCCGTCAAATGCCCGACGTCGCCGGTGAATTGTCCGGCGCCCACCGTCATCATCGTCTTTGGCTGGTCGCCGCTCTCATCGACAATCTCCACTTCACCGGACTTGATGACGAAAAACTCGACGTCGCGATCCCCCACGTGAAACAAGGCTTGGCCGGCTTGGAATTTCTTGGGCGTTCCGCTCGCATACTTCTCGATCCGCGCCATCTGCGCCTCATCGAAGGTCGGAAACGCGATCGCGTTTAAATCCTGCTCCGCCATGATTTGAATCTACGCGCTCTGATAAGGGGAACAACTCAGCCTAAAACTCTTTGAGGTGGATCGGCCCCGAATGCTTTCGGGGGCGATGCTAATAATAACGGCGAAGCCGCCACGAAGATGTAGAGGCGCGTGTCCTCACGCGCAGAGCTAAGAACTGCGGGTGAGACACCCGCCACTACACTCGATGCTAAATAATGTCGGCGAAGCCGAGTAGATACTAACATCACCCGACGGAGCGGCCAATCCACCTCATGCCGTCCTCTTAATTCTTAATTCCTACTTCTTAATTGTCTTATCGATGCCGTCGATAAGACCGTCGCGGCGGCCGCGTCGATGAAAAGCCACGCGGCGGTCGCCCATTGTGGCGTTGCACCGCCTCACCGCTGCCGCGCGCAGAATTTCCCGGCAACTTCGGTTCGATCTTTGGCTGGAAATGGCGGCGCTCTCCCCTGCCCTCGCCCGCCGGTGCGGCCGCTTCATAGTCGAAACCTTCCGCTTTCTTCCGCACGATCCCGCGACCGATGAAACGTTCGAGTGAATGCAACGGTCCCCGGTCTTCAGGCGTAATGAAACTAATCGCGTCGCCGATGGCGTGGGCGCGGCCGGTGCGTCCGATGCGATGAACGTAATCCTCCGAGTGCATCGGGAAATCGTAATTCACCACGTGCGAAATCCCATCGACATCGATGCCGCGCGCGGCAATGTCGGTCGCCACTAGAACGCGGACGGCGCCCGACTTGAAATCCTTCAGCGCGCGCAGCCGTTGATTCTGCGATCGATTCGAATGGATTGTGCCCGTCGCGATCCCGCTGGTCTCGAGCCTGCGCGCGATCTTATCGGCGCCGCGCTTGGTCCGGGTAAAAACGAGCACGGTATCGAACTGCGGATCGGCCAGTAGATGAAGCAAGAGCGCGGGCTTCAAGTGCGGGCGAACTTCGTAAGCCAGCTGCGTCACCGTGTCCGCGGGATTCGCGCGCCGCCCGATCTCGACAATCTTGGGCGACCGTTGGAATTCGTGTGTCAGCTTTTCGATCTCGCGCGAGAGCGACGCCGAGAACATGAGCGTCTGCCGTTTCTGCGGCAACGCTTTCACAATTTGACGAATCGGCGGAAGAAAACCCATGTCCAGCATCCGATCGGCTTCGTCGAGCACGAGAAATTCGAGCTGAGAAAAATTTGCCGCGCGCTGTCCCATCAAATCGATCAACCGGCCCGGTGTCGCCACGACAAGATCGACCCCGGAACGCAACGCTTCGAGTTGCGGACGTTCGCTCACGCCGCCAAAAACAGTCGCCATGCGCAACGGAAGATGTTTCGCGTAAGCGCGCACATTCTCCTCGATCTGCACCACCAACTCACGCGTCGGCGCCACTACCAGCGCATGCGTCCCGCGCTTTTGACCGTTCTGCATCGCCGCACCCAGCTTGGTCAGAATAGGAAGAACGAACGCCGCGGTTTTGCCCGTGCCGGTCTGCGCGATCCCGATGAGATCATGTCCCGCCAGAATGTGCGGGATGGCCGCGACCTGGATCGGGGTCGGCTCGGTGTATCCGGCATCTTGGACCGCGCGCAGGATTTGTGGTGAAAGATTGAGTTGGCGAAAGGACATAAGCTTCTGGAACTATCGTCTGGTAGGCGCATAACGCATCTATTCTTCTCTGTATGTTCGACCGCCTACTCGCGAATCCTTTCGGAGTTAAGTGCCTCTCCGCACCTATTCTTCCTGGCAAGCTCTCAACCCTTTGGCACGCCGTGGCTTTATGTCCGCATATCATCAATGCTTGATGATTCTAATGACCACATCGTCCCTGGTTGTGAATTCCGATGCGAAACGGTCGACGTCCCTAATTATACCGACGTCATAAATTATGAAGAGAGTATTCCCGAATTTCGTTTTGTACGCCATGATGTCGTCATTCAACTCGGCGATTATCTCTTTTTCACGGGAACGTTTCGCGCAGAGCTTAACGTCGACTACAAGATCAATTTTATCGAAACTGAAGTCGGGCACATAAGTCTTCGACGAATAGGCAATATGTGGATGTTCTCGTCGATGCGGAATGTCGGCTCCTATTAGGAGACTCTCGAACGCGTCTTGTATTTCCTTTTCGTGCTGTGGAATGCTACGCACAACTTTCCGAAGTTTCCGATCAGCTAGCGAAATTATCTTGATAAGCTCGCTGGACTCTTTCGAGGTATCCTTAGCGCGATAG
The DNA here is from genome assembly GCA_003167365.1 of Spartobacteria bacterium. Lineage (GTDB taxonomy): Bacteria > Verrucomicrobiota > Verrucomicrobiia > Chthoniobacterales > UBA10450 > Palsa-1382. The sequence goes on from PMTM01000009.1 coordinate 6,373, forward strand.
AGTTTAGAAATCGGATTTCTTTCGAGTTCATCAATACATGCTTGGAATATGCCGACACACTTGTTCAAGCCGTCAATGAATCCCTCCTGATGACGGCTATCTAGTGCAGCCTGGAGGTCCCAAGCTTGAATAATGAAATTTCCTGATGCATGAAATTGAACGGTTTTAAAAAAAAGATAGTACTTGGAGGCGGGTCCAAAAACCTCCTCTAAGAAAGTTGCCGCTCGAAGGTACCACCGCATAAACTCTGGGGATGATCTGCCCTGATCGGCAACATGCTGAGCGCCGTCAATGAGTTCTTCCAACTCTTTGATTGCCGATTTGGTTTTATATCCCACTGACTTGCCTTTCAACCGTTGCTATTCGTTGGAATACTCCCAATCGGGTTCATTGTGTTCACCGTAATACTCTACGGGATGGAAGTAGCTCGTATGCGTGTATTGGCCACCAATGCCGGCTACTTCCAATTCTGCATGCGTGCTAAGAGTTAAGCCGCAGGCGATGCATTCAATTTTGGTTGGAAGCATCGCCGCGCGAACAACTACCTGATGATCCTCGTATTTCGCACCTTGCGAAGCGATAACATCACCTGTTACCCACGTAGAGGCTCCACAGGCCGGGCATTTCACGCCATGACCTCCGCGCATGGACATTCTATCTGCCTCTTCTTTGCTGGCAGAAAGCAGCCGCTCACGCGTTTTTTTATCTTTTTCTTCAAAAGTTATCTTGTGCGCTGAAATCGAACGCTTGACCTTTTCGATCACTGCCTCCTCTGCCGCAATCATCACCTTCTCCGCCACTGTCGTTTCTTCCTTTCCAAGGAAGTCCACAAGGCTTCGTTCCTGAAAAATGACCAGCTTGTTACATGTATTATAAAACCGGGCGACCCAATCGCTTGCAGCAAACTGCTCGAATGGAAGGCCGCCGGAGTGAAGTTCTTCGTTGCGACGGTTCGCCAATGACTCACAAAGTGCTACTTCATCGACTCCGAAGTTTGGAACAAGTTGCTTGCATAGTTCGAAGACCAGACTCGCCGGAATCGATTTAGCACCTTTTTTGGGAGCTGGTTTTCCAAGTGCATACAAAACATTCTGCATGCTGACATCTGGTGCGGCTAGGAGGGTCGGATGGACTTTAGCAACCGCTGCTCTCGCAAGAAACTCCAGCGCCAGCGAAGACCAAAAAGGAAAGAATGCGTCATCGCGATCTTCTTCCAATGCTCGGCTCATATAAAGCTTCGCTTTGGACCAGAGTGCGTCAGGTTGCCAAGACATCGGGGAAAAGGGGTAATTCGTTCTTATCGAAGACTAGCAATCGCTGCAAGAATCGTGTGTGGGAATCATCGATGTTGGCTGCTCCACGACCGTGGAGAGTTTTCCAATTATCGATCACAAGAGTCATCCCGGGCCGCCAATTCACACTGATCGAATTCCAACTCATCTCATTCAAGACGTCTGAGACACGTTTCGCAGTTTCGTTAGCCGCGCACATACATAGCGGATCATACCGAACCATCGGATTCTTAGTGGACAAATTCACTGCGGAGCACAGAAAAGAACCGAACGGTCCGAAAGCTTTCCATACTGAATCCACGATATCCTCTATGTCGCACTGAGCCACAAAGGCCTTTAATGGGAGAAGCAAAGTTGGGCGATCATGCGTGGTGCCTGCGTCGTGGAGAATCACGAAACGTGCAGGTAATGGCCAGTGAGCGGTATCCGTATGAAGTGGGAAATGAGCGAGCCCAAAAAGTGAGCTAAAGGTTGGCGTTTGTTGCGAGACAGAGGATCTAGGTCACAAATCGGAAATGATCGAACTTCCCGGCTTCGGAGGAATCGGATGACCTAAATGATTTGCTAAACTGATCAAGTCATCGCCATCAAACTTTGACTCCAACAATACGAAGCCATCCTCGTGTAGTTGAGCTAACTCTTTTTCTGAAAGCACCGCGTCGGCTATTTGTCGCCGCAGAAGGCCCTTCGTAATGTGTTTCACGAAAAATCAACGAACGGATCGGGGAGCAATTCTATTTCGTCTAACGTCTGAACAGGTTCTTCGTTTACCTTTGTTGGCATTTTACCTCCCTCTAGACGCAGTAATTTAACCAGGCGGGCAATGGAATTAAATGCCCACGCTGCGCGAAATTTAATTAACCGATCAATATCAGCTTTCTCAATTTGAGCGGATTGAACGGTCGTAAGCGAGACTCCAGACGGCAACCTAGCCAATTCCTCATCCCTTCGCAAAAATTCCTGTATATCGCTTAAGCGACGTGATGTTTCAGCTAAAGCTTGAATAGTCTCTGGCTGCATTACTGCTGGATTGCCACTGCCAAGCTGAACCATCGGATGAGAAAAAAAATCAACCGTTCCTGCAGACACACCGTACGCGTGGAGCTTCATTAGTCGGGCAGAAAGATCGCGCAATTCTGCAAGCACTGCTGTGCAGAGGCTTCGGCGCAAACGATCCGTCGCATCTCTTTGACTTTGGCGCGTATGCTCGAGCGTCTGTCTAGTAAAGTAAGTATACCATATGAGTCCGATTACCATCACAGCCGTCAGAGCAACCATGGGTGAGTATTTCGTTTCGTAGCCGACAACGGACGCCGTGAAACCATCCCACAGCGTAAATGCAAATGTAGCGACTGTGCCGAGCCAAACAGCGACCAATGGCCACTTAGACTTTGCGGATTTGCCTTCAACAAGGTGGGGCGGTGACGAAGTCGAACGCACGTTTAATTGTTACTACGCGTTCACGTAAACTTTCGAGCTTTTTTGATAATTTACAAAAACGCCACGTGACAAAGATAATGGCCCAGCGCGAAGTTGGCCGGCAGTCTCTCTTCGAATGAAAGAAAACCATATTGAAGGGTTAACAACCATTGCCAGCAGCTTCGGCGTAAAGGAGACAATGGATCGGCTGGAAGCTGAGATCCGCGCGGGTGGAATGAAGGTGTTCGCCCGGATCGATCACGCCGCGGGGGCGGCGGAAGCGGGGCTGGCGTTGGAACCAACCGAACTCATTATCTTCGGCAACGCCAAGGCCGGCACGCCGCTCATGCAGATCGACCAGACGTTCGGAATCGATCTGCCGTTAAAGGCGCTGGTGTGGCAGGATGCAGCCGGTAAGACCTGGCTTTCGTATAACGAACCGAGTTGGATCGTCCAGCGCCACGGTCTCGGCATCGGGACGGAGATCGTCGATAAGATGTCGGCCGGGCTGAGCGCGATATCGAGAAAGGCAGCGGGCCCTCATTAATATATAGGTAATTGCTAAGATGAGATCTAAGGAGTCGGATTTATGAAGGAGCTCGATAGTTCAAATCATCTAGGCTTAAGCGGCCTGGCAATCATAGGCACTGCGCTCGGCGCGGTCGCGGTTGGGGCATTGGCGATCGGTGCTGTCGCCATCGGTACACTGGCAATTGGCCGCGCCCGAATCCGACGACTGGAAATTGATGAGCTTGTCGTTCGAAGGCTTCACGCCGACGAGGTCACTGTGAGCGACTCACTCGAGTTGCCCAGAAGCAACGATCCTAAGATCTCCTGATCAAAGATTTGCGGGTGAGACACCCGCCACTACACCTCGAGGCAACAAGCGCGGACGCTTTTGACAGCAAGGTCCAGGTGGATCGGTCGCTCCGTCGGGCGATGGTAAAGTTTACTCGGCTTCGCCGGCATTATTAATTGCCTACTTGCCGAAGCGGTCGGACAATCTGGATGAGTTCATCAATGCCATATGAAAAAATCCGTTATTTCTTCGCTCATGTTCATTATCGCTGCCGGGCTCTTGGTTGCGGCCGGGCAGATCACCGTCGATCCGAAAAATGGAACTGAAGCCGGCTTGAAGGCGATCGGTGGGCCGCCCCTCCAAAACGGGCTGGCAAAAATCGGTGGCGGAGGGCAGGAAGACAATCACTATTGGGTCTGCCAAAACGGGAATGTCGTAGGGCCCAAATACTCTGGAGCTTGTCGAACCAAGACCAGTGCCAGCGGCTGCCAGTGCTACCCGTGTGATTAGTTCCCGACATTAGAAATAATGTCGGCAAAGCCGAGTGGATTAGCATCGCCTCCGAAAGCGTTCGGGGCCGATCCACCTGGGCGAAATTCACAAAAACGACACGTGACAAATGATAAAAGAGACCACTAAGTCATTCGCCCGGGGCACCGCTCATATATATATAAGCAGGACCCCTATTGCTTTCGGCTCGCACTCATGAGCCAGGACCCGGCATGATTCAACGCAGGAGGGAAATCACAATGGCATACGTCAACGTTGGAAAAGAGAATTCGGGGAACCACTATTACAATGATTGGGGCCAGGGACTCCGAACTCCGAAAGTCTTCGCGAGCGATAAAATGCGAGGATTCGCCCGCCACGGCGGGCAGGCTGAGTAAGCAGCCGCCGCTACATTCTGCCGATCGCCATCAAAATTCCGTGTAACAAGGCGTATGGGTTAGGCGGACACCCAGGAATGTAAACATCGACGGGCAGAATCCGGTCCACGCTGCCGAGACTGGCGTAATTGACTCCGAAGATTCCGCCGCTGCATCCGCACGCGCCCACCGCGACGACGAGTCGCGGCGCAGGCATGGCGTCGTAGGTTTTCCGCAACGCAAGTTCCATGTTGCGCGTGACGGGGCCGGTGACGAGCAGCATGTCAGCGTGACGTGGTGACGCGACGAAGTGGATGCCGAACCGTTCGATGTCGTAGATCGGATTGTTCAATCCCTGAATCTCCATTTCGCAGCCATTGCACGAGCCGGCATCGACTTCGCGAATGTGCAGCGAGCGGCCGAAGACATGGGCGACGCGCCGCTTCAGTTCGCGCCCGGTCGTTTCAAACGAGTCGCTCGATGGTTCTATTGGCATCGCGACCGCGCCGGACATTTCGATTAAACTTTGTTGGGTGCCGTCACTGGCGAGCTTGTAGCGCGCGACGTTCTTCAACTCATCACGGCTGCACGAACTCAGTTCGCACGCGGATGTCATGCGAATCGTTGCATCAGCTTCGGCGCACAAACCGCAGAAGATGCACTTGCCCAGATCGAGCGTGGCGGTGCGTTTGCCATCCCGATCTTCACAAGCAATGGCTGCTGTCGGGCAAACGCTTGCGCCGATGCGCGCATCCTTCCAGTTGGCCCAATCAATCTCAGGCTTGCCGCGCGCGTGGCTGGAGATTTCTACCGGCGTCTTCGGATAACTCGATGTGACGATGCCTGTCTTCAGACTTTGACGAAGAGTTTCAAACATAATCAACGATCTGTTCCCGAATACGAGAAGTTGAAGCTTTTGTTCACGACCGGGAAATCCGGGATGATGTTGCCCAAAATAGCTTCGCTCAACGCGGGCCAGTTTTGAAGCGACGGGTCCTTGATTTTGCAACGCGCCAGCCGGTTGCCGGGCGCAGTGTGAATCCAGTGAAAGATTTCACCGCGCCAGCCTTCGACATAGCCGAGCGCGACGCGGTCCGGCGGCACTTCATCCACCGCAGTCCGGATGGAGCCCGACGGCAGTTTGCCCAGGACCTGCCGGATGATTGCGAATGATTGAAACAATTCTTCACGGCGCACGACCATGCGGCGTTGCACGTCGCCTTCGGTGAAGACCGGCACGGTGAACTGTACCTCGTTGTAGAAGTCGTGCGGAAAGTCGCGGCGCAGGTCGTGGTCGAAGCCGGATGCGCGGCCCGCAATACCCACGATGCCGAGGTTGCGCGCGACTTCCGGTTTAAGCACGCCCGTTGTCTCGAGCCGGTCGCGAGTCCCGGAATTAGAGCGGATCAGTTCGACGAGTTCAGTGAACTCTTTCTCGAACTCGTTCACGAGCTGGGCCAGCACGCGGAGTTGGTCGGCGTCAAAATCGAATCGGACGCCGCCCAGGCAGGCCATGCCGCGCAGCAGCCGATTGCCAGTGAGCTGTTCGTTCACGCGCAGCACACGCTCCTTGAGCCGCATGGCGTGCATGTTCGCGGTGACAAACGCCACGTCCGTGCAGATCGCGCCGATGTCGGCGACGTGGTTATAGAGACGCTCCAGTTCGAGGCAGAGCGTGCGGAGCGCGCGGGCGCGCGGCGGCGCTTCCACACTAGCGGCGCGCTCGACCGCATGACAAAAGGCTGTCGCGTGCGCGAAACTGGAATCGCCGGAAATGCTTTCAGCCAATCGGAGACAATGAGGAATGGGCAGGCTCTCAAAAAGTTTCTCGGTGCCTTTGTGAACGTAAAACAATCGCAGTTGCAGATAGAGCACGGGCTCGCCCGCGACGCTGAATAGAAAGTGCCCCGGTTCGATGATGCCGGCATGCACCGGACCGACCGGCACTTGAAACACGCCTTCGCCTTCGACCTCGCGGAATTTGTGTCGCACGCCTGTGAACGGCGGAAGCTCGGTGCGCAGATCGAAATCTTTCCGCAACGGATAGATTTCCGGCCAATCGTCGTGCAGCACGACGCGGCGCGGGTTGGGATGGCCAACCAGCTTGATGCCGAACAAATCCTGGATCTCGCGCTCCTGCCAGTTGGCGGCATGCACGGCGTTCGTTAGCGAAAGGAGTTCCGGCTGTTCCGCCGGGATTGGCACGCGCACCAACACGAAGGCGTGCTTCGAGTCGAGCGCGTAGAGATAATAAACGAAGAAGACGTCGTGCTCGGCGCGGGCATCTTCGGCAAACACGCCGGCAAGCCGTCCGTCGTATTTCTTATAGAAGGTCGAGCAAAGCGCGCCTGCCAATTCGCGCTTTGCGTGCAGATAAAGCTCGTTTGGCTGTGGCGCGTGCGCGTGTTCGATTTGCGCACCGAAACGCTGTGTCAGCTCGTCGAAGATCGACACAAGGGAGGGGAGCAGATTCATGGCAGCCCTCGAATGATGTTACCCGCCAGCTCCATCAACTGCCGGAGACAATCTGGCAGCCAGACGGTAAAGACGAGAAGCGTTCCCAGCGGCAAACTCATGGCCGCGATGTTGCTGAGAGAAATAGTCTCGCGCGCGTGTGCGCCGTTGCTTGGGCCGAGCAGCAGTCCGGCCATTTTGTTCAGCACGCCGCAGAAGACGACGATGAGCGAGATCAGAATCACTACGCTTGCCCAGGCGTAGTTCGAGGTGAAGCTGCCGGCAAGCACCGTGAGTTCGCTCACGAAGAGACCAAACGGCGGTAGTCCGCTCACGGCCACAGTAGCGAGGCCGAGCAACAATGCCGTCACCGGCATGGTGCGCACGAGTCCGGAGCCGATGCGTTGGAAATCGAGCGTGTGAAATCGTTGCTGGATGTTGCCAGCTGCGAAGAAAAGCACGGGCTTGGTCAGCGCGTGGTAGCCCATGTGCAACAACGCGCCGAAGACTGTCAGTGGCGCATTCATGCCCACTGCCACAAAGATCAGGCCCACGTGTTCCAGACTGGAGTAGGCCAGCATTCGCTTGAGATTTTGCTGCACTAGAATGAACGGCCCGGCCAGTAACATTGAAAACAGCCCGAAGCCGATGAGCAGATTGGAGCTGAAGCTGGAATGCAGGCAGGCGGTAACGAGAATGTGAAAGCGGACCAGCGCATAGATGGCAATTTTCAGCGACACGCCTGAGAGCATCGCGCTCGTAGGCGACGGCGCCTCGCTGTGCGCGTCGGGCAGCCAGGTGTGCATCGGCGCGAGGCCGGCTTTGGTACCGTAGCCGACGAGCACGAAGATGAAGGCGAGCGTGATTAAGTGATGGTCGAGTTGCGGCGCCATCGCCAGCAACCGCGACCAGTTGAAGCTCGGCATTTCGCCGCCCGTTTTGCCGATGGCCGCCGCGTAAGTGAAGATGGTGCCGAACAACGCCAGCACCAGTCCGACGCCGCCGAGCATGACATATTTCCACGCGGCTTCGAGTGAGGTTTTGCGATTGTAGAGTGCTACAAGCAGAACGGAGGAGAGCGCCGTGGCTTCCACCGCAATCCACATCACGCCGAGGTTATTGGCGAGCACAACGAGTAGCATGCCCGTGGCGAACAACGGCGTGAGCACGTAGTACTCGCGAAAGCCCCGCTCGGTCACGGTGCCATTGGCAAGGTCGCGTCGGAAGTAACGCACCGCATAGAGCGACGTGGCGAGCGACACGATTGCGATTAGCAACACCATCCACGCGCTCAGGGCGTCGGCACGCAAGAACTCGTTCCACTGCGTAACGGCGTTGCCGTTATTCGTCAGCACAGTCTTGAACAACTTCACGCCGAGAATCAGCACACTCGCGAAACCCGCGATGTTGAGCGCCTCCATCAACGCGTGCGGCCGGGCGAAGAGACACAACAGCCCGACGACAAACGGGACACAGAGGATGGAAATCAGCAGCATGAGTTCACCATTTGAGTTCGTTCAGCTTGCTCACGTCCATTGAGGCGAACGTTTCGCGGATGCGAAAGACGAGAATGCCGAGCACCATCACCGCGACGACCACGTCGAAGAAAATTCCGATCTCGACTACGAGCGGCATTCCGTAGGTGGTCAGCGCAATCGCGGCGAGCATGACGCCGTTTTCCATCGTCAGGAGCGCGAGCACCTGCGTGATGGCTTTGCGACGGTTGATCATTAGGAAAAAGCCGATCAGCATGAGCGCAATGGCGACGGCGAGCGTGTTGTTGCCGAGCCGTTCGAGCGACGTAATTGGACGGGCGACGATGTAAGCGAGCACGGTCTGCGCTCCGCAGATGAGCATGGCTGCGGGCACGTTCACGAATGCGTCGATTTCCTGTTCGATCTTGATTTGGCGCACCAGGCGCTCGAGCCACCATGGGAGAAAGATCACTTTGCCGGCGAGCGTGAGCACCGCGACCACATAGACATGCGGAGCGTGATAGGCATAGCCCACGACGGCGGCGATAGCGGCGAGCAGCAGCGATTGCGTGGCGAACACGCGGATGTTTGCGACGAGCATCCGCTGCACAACGAGCAGGAGTTGCAGCACCAACATGATTGAAGCGAGCAACGTGATGAGGTGCGCGGCGGATTCGGAGGTAGGCGGATTCATGGCTATCAAAATAAGAACGTGGAGACGAGCGCGAGCGTGCCGAGCATAAATGCGACACTCAACAAATCGGGTACACGAAAGAGGCGCAACTTGGCGTTGGTTGTCTCGACCAGCACCACCGCACCGGCGAGCAAAACGAGTTTTGCGACCAAGAAAAGCAGACCCAGGCCAAATGCGGCCGGTGTCGCGTCCGCCGCCAAGCCAACCGGGAAGAAGATGTTCGCCAGCAGCGACATCAGGACAAGTTGTTTGATCGACGCGCCCCACTCGATGAGCGCCAGGTAACGACCTGAATACTCCAGCAGCATCGCCTCGTGAATCATGGTCAGTTCCAAGTGCGTGGCTGGGTTGTCCACCGGGATGCGTCCGGTCTCGGCCAGGAGCACGATAAACATCGCGGCAAAAGCAAGAGCGTGCGACGGGTCGAGAAATTTCCAGTGCGGTCCATGACTGGCGAGCACGATTTGGCTTAGGTTGGTAGAGCCGGCGGCGATGGCCACGGTGAAAATGGCGAGCATCATCGCGGGTTCGGCGATGGCGGAGAGAGTCATTTCGCGGCTGCTGCCCATACCGCCGAACGCGCTCGCCGGATCCAGACCGCCTAACGCAAGGAAGAACCGGCCCAGCGCCAACAAGCCGACGAGCGCCAAAGCGCCGCCGAACAAACTCATCGGCGCATGCGCCGTGATCATCGGCACCATCAGTCCGGCCGAGAGCGCCGTCACGAACACCACGTAAGGCGTGACCAAGAAAATCCACGACGCGTGCTCCGAGATGACCATGTCCTTGCGAAGAAATTTCACCACATCGAAGTAGGGCTGCCAGATGCGCGGGCCGCGACGGTTCTGGAGCTTGGCCTTCCAGTTCTTGATCAGGCCGCTAAGCAGCGGCGCCATCAACAGCAGCAACGCCGTTTGCGCGAGAAGGGCTGGCAGGTCGAGGTTCATCGGGCAAACAGCAGCAGCAGAGACAGCAGCGTAACGAAGATGTAGAGCAGGTAAGCGTGAATGCTGCCCGCCTGGAGAGCACGAATTTGCCGGGACACGCGCAGAATTAAGATCTGGAGCGGCTGGTAAATGCGCCGTTCAAATACTTCTTCGACATGGCTCTCGAACCGGATCGTTGTCGCGAAGTAAGGGGAGAACTCATATTCACGTTGCACGTCGCGGCGGGGACGAAACAGCGCCTTGAAAATCATCCGGATCGGCTTCGAGAAACCAGTGGCGGTGTATTCCATCTGCGGCGTCAATCCGCGCTGGCCGCAGTCCCAGGTCGGGCCGCGGCGCGTCTTCGATTTGCGCGCGAAAACCAGCCACAACGCGAACGGAATCGGCAGCAGGCAAACGAACATCAGCGAAATGCCAAGTGTGGAGACAGTGCCGCTTTTTTCCGTGAGCGACGCCAGCACCAGGCCATTGGCGAGACTGAGTTGCGCGCTGATTTGTTGTCCGGTGAGTTGCTGCGTCAGGGGATCGAGCAGTTGAACGAATTGCGTGGGAAACAATCCGAGCGCCACACACGCGGCGGCGAGCACTCCCATTCCAAATCGCATTGAACCGGAAACTTCATGCGCTTGCTCGGCCTGCTTGCTGCGCGGCTGCGCGAGAAATGTAATGCCGAACGCCTTCACGAAACACGCTGCGGCCAGCGCGCCCGTCAGCGCCAGCATCGCGCCGCTCAACGGGAAAATCAGCCGCATCAGACTGTCCGTCGTGCCGAAACCCTGGAGAAGCGCCTGGTAAGTCAGCCACTCGCTGACGAAACCGTTCAACGGCGGCAGGGCGGAAATCGCGACGGCGCCGATGAGAAAAAAGAATGCAGTCTGCGGCATGCGTTTAATCAAGCCGCCCATTTCTTCCATGTTGCGCGTATGCGTGGCGTGGAGCACGGCGCCCGCGCCAAGGAACAACAGTCCTTTAAACGACGCGTGATTAATCGTGTGGTAAAGCCCGGCGATTAGTGCGAGCGCGGCCAGCACCGTATGGCCCGTATGCAGAAACATCAGGGCCGCGCCCAAGCCCATTACGATGATACCGATGTTTTCGATGCTGTGATAGGCAAGAAGGCGCTTGAGATCGTGTTCCATCAGCGCATAGAGCACACCCAGCACGGCGGAGATCGTGCCCACCGTCAACATCGTCACGCCCCACCAGAGCGGCGGCGTGCCGAGAAAATCGAACAGCACCCGGATCAACCCGTAGATGCCGGTCTTGATGATCACGCCGGACATGAGCGCCGACACGTTGCTGGGCGCGACCGGATGCGCCACCGGTAGCCAAATGTGCAGCGGCACGATGCCCGCCTTGATACCGAAACCGATCAGGAACAAGAGGAATGCCGCGTCACGTTTGCCGGACGACATCTGCGCGCCAATGTCATGCAAACTGGCGAAGCTGTAATCGCCAGAAGCTTGGAATAGCAGCAAGAAGCCGAGGATGACGCACCCGGCGTCGATGTGCGCCATGATGAAGTAGAGCACTCCGGCCTTGCGCGTCTCTGCCTCTTCGTGGTCGAAGGTCACGAGACAATAGGCCGTCAGCGCCATCAGTTCCCACGCGATAAGAAACAGCCAGATGTTGTCCGCCACGAACGTCAACACCGTGGCCAGCAGCAGCGCATTGAAGAACGCGCCCAGCACACCGACGTTCTTGCGCCCGAAGAATCCTTTCGCGTAACCCAGCGAATACGTCGAGAGCGCAAAACCGAGCAGCGACACGATGAGAAGGAAGAACGCGGATAGCGGATCCACGCGGATGGTAAAATGAATGTAAGGAATCAGCGACGGCAGTAGTTGAACTGATTGGTTCGCGGCAGCTGCGCCCGTGACCAGAACCATCACGGAGGAGACGACACCGCATAGACTTGCCATCGACGCGCAGCCGAACGTGAAAATGTTGGCGAGTTTCTCGGCGCGCAAGAACAACACCCCCGCCACCGCTCCAAGTACATAACCCGTTAGGCTGAGGTTCAGTAGAGTAGCCGGGAGATTTTCCACAGTCGTTGTTTGCTCCAGTCAGTGTCAGGTGCGTCAAATCAAAGTCAAAAAAGCAGCGTCAATGCGCAGGGAACGGTCTCGGACTCGATCGCTTCTGCGCCGACATCACCAGGCCCTCACCGCCGTGCGCGAAATGAAGTAACCGTTTAATTCCAAGGCGCAGTTAACAACGCGCGCGTTTCTTCCACACCGACGCGCCAAATCTTCATCATCTCCTCATCGTCGCGCTGATAGCGGCCGCCGTAGTTCCCATCTCGCAAATATTCGCGCACCGATTTCGGATCGAGCTGCCGCAAACGCTCCAGATCGCTCATCGGCTTTTGTTCGCGCGGCATGTCGATGTTAGCCAAACGCGTCCACGGAAAATTCTCCATCCATGACGCGTGCGACGCGACCGGATCGATGGCTTGCACTTGCGCCCAAACTTTGGGCGCGTTCCACCAATTATGAAACTTGATCCTGATGCCGGAATGATCCGCCATCCATTCGGCGGCGAGCGATTGCGTCGGCGTGTTGCCGCCGTGTCCGTTGACGATCAGGATTCGCTTGAACCCCTGCTCCGCCATGGCGTCGAGAATGTCGCGCAAGATCGATAAGTAAGTTTCGACGCGCAGCGTGATCGTGCCGGGAAACGCGCGAAAGTACGGTGTGATGCCATAAGCCAGCACCGGAAAAACGGGCACGCCCAACGGCTCCGCCGCTTCCGCCGCGATCCGTTCCGACAAAATGCTGTCCACGCTAAGGCTCAGATAACAATGCTGCTCCGTGCTCCCAAGCGGCAACGCACAGCGGTCGTCGCGCTTGAGATACTCTTCCACCATCATCCAGTTCGTTTCGCTGATGCGCATCGGTCGAATCCAATCTCTCAACTGCTCAACTGCTCAACTATTCCTTCGGTCATTCTTGTTTGTAAGATGAAACTCGAAGCACGCGAATGCTGGCCGGCTTGCCGTCGCGGCGAATGTCCCGCTTCTCAATCGAGAACTCAATGATGGACGCAGTCGTCAGGCTGCCACCACCGTTCTCCTGATACTCAACCTGGTAATGATTCCCTTTTGCTTCGAGCAGCCGGTAGCGCATGAATCCGTTTGCCTCGGGCACGGGACATCTGATCCATTCGCCGTCTTGTCTCACGCCGTCCTGATTAAATTCATTCCCATTTTTCTCGACGGCATCCAGATTGATTTCCGTGACCACAGGACTTTCCGAATCGGAGATCCAGCAACCGATCATGTTGAACACTTTGGGGTGAATCTTGAGCGCCGGCGCGGAAGGGCGCGCCGCAACTTGCGCGGGGACTGGGCCTAAGCGTACCGGGTGAAGCGACTTTACGATCTTGGCGAACTCGGCCACCGTAATCCCACTCGCGGAAAAGCCGTGGTACCTTCCCAGGATCGGGTGGCCGGCTGCGTCCTTGGCTTTTTCTACGTCCATGTTCGTGTCGCTTTGCCAGTTCGACTTGATCTCGATCTTGCGACCGGTTTTCCCTTTCGGCCTGTAGATCAGATACATCGGGCCCAGGGGAGATTGGATTTCCGCATCCTCCGAGTCCTCTTCGACCATGACGTTGCGGTCGCAGATGCCTTCGCGCGCCGATTCGATCGAGAATGTCGCCTTCCGACCGTTTCCATATTCCACCGAGTAAAGTGGCAACGGATGATTCTCATCTTCCCCGCTATTGTGCTGATCGTAAGTGATCTCGACTTTCTTTAATCGAAAACCGTCTGGTAGATGCGAAGGAACAAAGCAGGTGATCTCCAATTTCTTTAAATCGTCCAATGTTTTAGCCGCTCCTTGCGCCCGCAATGCGCTCTTGCCGCACAGACCGGCACAAAGAATGATCGCCAACGGCGCGGCGCGTAATGATTTCTTCATACCTGAAACGATTTCTGCTAGAACACTAGACCATGGCAAGCTCGATCGCTCCGCCCTCGCCGACGCGGCACCTGGCCCGGCTGGTATTCACGGCGTTTCTGCTCACGTTCATCGCGTCGCGCGCACTCGTGATCTTAATTATGACGCGGCGCATGCCCGACTTCTTCCTGCACATGGGCGGAACGCATGTTCATCATCTTAACTACGGAATCTTTTTGCTCTCCGCCGTCGCGGGAGTTTTGCTCTTCGCGAAGTTGAACGACACGCAGCGCAGCGTCTGCGCGCTCGTTTACGGTTTCGGGTTAGCGCTAACCTTCGACGAATTCGGCATGTGGCTGCACCTGGGCGGCAGTTATTGGCAACGGGCCAGTTTTGACGCGGTCATCGTTGTGCTGGGCGTATTTGGACTGATCGCGTTCATGCCGCGCTGGCAACGAATACGCGCGCATCATTTCATCACCGGTGGCGTGCTTCTTATTGCAGTCGCATCCTTTTACTGGATGCTTTTTAAGTCGCTCAAGCACGCCAACGACAAACTCCTGCCGCGCTTGATCGACATCGAGCAACACGGGCCGCAATAATAAGTGCCGCGAAGGAGCTGTAGAGGCGCTCGCCGCGGCGAGCGCAGAAGTTAATTATTTGCGGCTGAGACAGCCGCCACTACACCTTAGTCCTCCAATCTCATCATGGCGGCGAAGCCTGGAACTTAATTAGCAACGCCCCCGAAAGTTTTCGGAGCCGTTCCACCTCTCAACTACTCAACAATTCCACAACTCAACTTTCCCCATGCGTTGAAACCGACACGAATTTTCATCCTAACATTAGCGGCGATGATCGCGTTCGCGAGCAACTCGCTGCTCTGCCGAGTGGCGTTGAAGCAAACCAGCATCGACGCCGCCAGCTTTACGTTCATTCGCATCTTCTCCGGCGCCGCCGCGCTTTGGCTCATTATGCAGATGCGCAACGCGGCATGGAAAGATGCTGGAAACTGGCCGTCCGCGCTGGCGCTCTTCGCCTATGCCGCTGCTTTTTCGTTTGCCTATCGCAATCTCACCGCCGCAACGGGAGCATTGCTTCTGTTTGGCGCTGTCCAGGCCACAATGATTCTCTGGGGTCTGCGCAAAGGCGAACGATTGCATGCAATCCAAATCGTCGGTCTCGTCTTGGCCGTGAGCGGGCTTATCGTGCTCCTGTTCCCTGGTCTTTCGGCTCCGCCGTTTAGTGGTTCGATCTTGATGCTCAGTGCCGGTGTGGCTTGGGGAATTTATTCGTTGCGCGGAAAGCAAAGTGGCAACGCAGTTGCCGCCACCGCTGGCAATTTTCTGCGCGCCGTTCCGTTCGCTGCAATTGTCAGCATCATCCTGTTCCCGTGGGCGCACCTCGATCGCGTAGGAATCGGCTATGCCGTGCTCTCCGGAGCGATTGCTTCCGGAGCCGGTTACGTGATCTGGTATACTGCGTTGTCCAGTTTGAAAGCGACAAGCGCCGCAACCGTTCAACTTAGTGTGCCGATCTTCGCGGCCACCGGCGGGATTCTCTTGCTCGGCGAGCCGCTCACGCTGCGTTTTCTAATCGCGTCCATCGCGGTCTTAGGCGGAATCGCGCTTTTCGTAATCGAAAAACGTCACGCCGCCTGATTCCACCAGCCAGGCTCGGACCGATGTTATGTATGGCGGCGGAACCACGACTTAATTAGCAACGCCCGAGGGACCGCGCTCGGCACGCAATGATCGCGTGCGGGGTAACACCCATTTTCACTTGCCCGTGCCGCATGGTATAGTCACGCAAAATCATCCCCATGAAAGCACTCGTTTATCACGGTCCAGGAAAGAAGAAGTTGGAAGACGTGGCGAAGCCCTCGCTACGCGAAGCGACCGACGCCGTGGTGCGGGTAACCAAGACCACCATCTGCGGTACGGATCTGCACATCCTGAAAGGAGACGTGGCCACCGTCGCGGAAGGTCGCATCTTGGGCCATGAAGGGATCGGGGTCATCGATGAGGTCGGAACCGGTGTCAGCCGCTTTCACAAGGGCGATCGAGTCCTGATCTCGTGCATCACGGCGTGCGGAAAGTGTGAGTTTTGCAGGCGCAGCATGCCCTCCCATTGCGAGCAGGGCGGCTGGATTCTGGGCAACACGATTGACGGAACGCAGGCCGAGTTCGTCCGGATTCCTTTTGCCGACACGAGTCTTTATCCCATTCCCGAGGCCGCAGACGAAGACGCGATGGTGATGCTCAGCGACATCCTGCCGACCGGCTATGAATGCGGCGTGCTCAACGGCTGCGTCAAACCGGGAGATATGGTGGCCATCATCGGTGCGGGCCCTGTCGGACTGTCGGCACTGCTGACGACACAATTCTATGCTCCGGCGCACATCATCGTCATCGATCTCGATGACAACCGTCTCGAGGTGGCGAAGCAGTTCGGGGCGACCGCGGTGGTCAACAGCACCGATGGCAAGGCCGTCGAAAAAGTCATGGCCATGACTTCCGGCAAAGGAGTGGATGTCGCTATCGAAGCGGTCGGCGTAGCCGCTACGTTCGAAATCTGTCAGGAAATCGTCGGCGCCGGCGGCCACATCGCCAACATCGGCGTGCACGGGGCGAGCGTGTCCCTGCACCTCGAGAAACTCTGGTCGCAAAACATCACCATCACGACGCGGCTCGTCGACGCAGTGACCACTTCGCTGCTGCTCAAGACGGTCATGTCCGGCAAGCTCAAGCCGAAACAGCTCGTCACGCATCACTTCACGCTCGATGACGTCATGAAGGCCTATGACACTTTCGGCAATGCCGGGAAGGAACGCGCCTTGAAAGTCATCCTGACGAACAAATAGTCTGGCACGCGGGCGGTGCTCAGTTTTTTTAAGCGTTACTCACAGTCCAAGGAGTGACGTGGCTCGTTACCGTTTGTCCAAATTCAGATTCTGTGATGAATGCGTCCGCGCTATCTTTGGAGAATATATATAAGCGCTGTTACATTGCCTGATGAATGCACCCTCGAGTCCCGCGCCGAATCTTACGCAACGTCCGCCACGCAGTCCCCGGGTGCGTCTCGGCGGCTATGTCATGCTCGCCCGCATTCTCGACAAGGGCCGCGCCGAACATGCGGGCACGGCGGGCGAATACAAATACAACAACCCGATGGACCATCATTGGTTCCGTTTTACCGGAATCACGGCGGAGGCATTGAAATCAGAACTCGCGACGGGAAAAGGTGACGGCGATATGCTGGCGTGGATCGAGCAAAACGCTCCAAACCAGCACACGCCGTGGGAAATTCAGCAGTGGAGCGCTTATCTAAATGAGCGCGGCCCGGACGGCGACGTGGAAACGCTGGAGTTTTTCACCAAGCGCGTCGGCGACATCAGTAAAACGCGTGAGGATGTGAAAACTTGGTTCGACTATCTCGACCTCGACGACCACGTCACCTTCGGCGGGAAAGCGTAACCGGCGCTGTGAGTAAACGGGTGGATCGAGCAATCGTCGCCGCGGCGACCTCGATGTTAGATATGGCGGCGGAGCTGTAGAGGCGCTCGCCGCGGCGAGCGCAGTTGTTTTTGTTTGCGGCTGAGACCCCGCTTAGCGGGGCCACTACACCACTCAAGACCTCAACTGTCCCCTCACTCTTCCCGCCGCACCGACTCAACCAGGTCGCTGCTCTGGTCCTGCGCTCGTTTAGAAATCCAGTTCGAGATCCTCTTCGCAGAAATCGAACTTCTTGGCTTCGGTTTCGCTATCGTCGGCGAACACCGCCTTGATGTACCACTTGCAGCCTTTTTTGTTGGTTGATTTGTCCCACTTCAACGTCACCGTCTGGTCCGGCTTGATGCCTTCCTTGCCGAGATCGAAATGGCCGTATTCCTTGCCGTCCTCCGACACGAGAAGACTCTTGATCGTGTCCTTCGTCGTATTGTGGACCTTAAATGTATATTCCTCATCCTCCGCGGTCGCATGACGTACCGGAATGAAGACGAACGAGAGGGCTACAGCGACAAGGGCGCCGAGTTTTAAATAATTTTTCATGTTGGTATGGTAGCAGCAATCATGCGACACGCGTCGTTTTTGCTCGCAACCAATTTGCCGCCAGAACGTGTGGAGGCGCTCGCCGCGGCGAGCGTAAAACTGCCAGTCCGACTCGGACCCTCAAATGTTTCCGACCTCGCCGCCGCCGACACGATAAAAGTAGGAGCGATCCTCGATCAGTATGCAACCCGACCGTTTCGCAGATTCCACATTCTCCTTCGCTTCCGGATCTGCCACCAACTTCTTTCGGTATTCCTCATAAGCCGTGAGGCTTTCGAATCCGATAAGGGTCATGGCGATATTATCCGCTCCGCCATAACCCTTCTTCGGGAGAAAATAACCTAACGGCTCGCCCCCACAGCGTTTGATGATCCCGCCTTCCATCCAGCGTCGCGCGTAAGTTTCGAAATCAGCGAGTTTCTGCGGATCAATCGTGTAGCGAATGCAGTGGAAAATCATAAAGGCAACTTACCCGCGCCCCCGGATTATGCCGCTTCAATCACGGAAAGAATATTGCGACGGCGATACCAGGCGGATAGGTTCCGGGCCTGATGCGGAAGATCATCCCATTTTTTCTCGCAGTGGTGATGCCGGCGATCTCTCTAATGGCGCAATCGACGACCGGGCAATCACATTTCGCTAAGCTCGACGGCGATCTAAAAGTCCATTACTCGGTTTACGGCAAAGCGGATCCTACGCTCGTTTTTATTCATGGCTGGGCGTGCGACGAGACGGTCTGGAATATGCAAGCGCCTGAGCTCGGGAAGGAGATGCGATGCATCACCATCGATCTTCCCGGTCATGGCGAGAGCGACAAGCCGCAGATGTCATACACAATGCATCTCTACGCGGCTGCCATTGATACCGTCTTACGCGATGCTCAGGTGCGCTCAGCCATTCTCGTCGGTCATAGCAACGGCGTGCCAGTAATCCGGCAATTCTACCGTGAGTTCCAAACCAGCGTAAGCGGTCTTGTTATTGTGGAAGGAGGTCTGCGGCCGTTTGTCGATGCGGCTTCGATGCAACAATTCATCGCGCCGCTCCGCGGGCCTAATTATCCAAGCGCGGCCGGCAAGTTCGTCGAATCGATGACGAAGCCAATCAAAGACGAAGCGCTGCGTCAGCGAATCAAAACATTGATGTTGCGCACACCGCAGTATGTGGCGGTAAGCGAGTTTGAAAACACGGTCGATCCCGAGCTTTGGAAGGAGGATAAGATTAACGTGCCCGTGCTAATGATCCTGGCTAAGCAACCGGTCTGGACCGAGGAATACGAGCGATTTGTCCGCAGTCTCGTGCCGCAGCTCGATTATCAAGTGTGGGAGAACGTCTCCCACTTTGTCATGATGGAAAAGCCGCGTGAATTCAACGATGCCGTGCGCGCTTTCCTCAAAAGTAACAGATTACTAGCGCAAGGTAGATAGCATATCCTTTGCGCCTCAGGCGGGACTTCTGCCTTCTGAGTCCAAGAAACTTTGTAACCGTTCTTTGCTTCATCCTGTCATTCATCTTGAGAAGGGCTCATGACAATTCCGTATCGCTTCAAATCCGGTTTCATGAAGGTGCAGTTTGCCCTTCTTTGCCTCGGCTGCGCGTTTTTCAGCTCAGCCTGTGCCCACCATGACAACGATGATTCATCGACTAACTCTGCGCAGCATAGCGGACATCACCGCGGCGGTAATGGACAAGGGCAAGGCGGATTCTTAGATCGTTCGAATGCTTCCGGTTCGCCATCGCCGGTGCCGGGCCAGTGACGTAAGAAGCCAGGTTGAGAGAGGATTGCGCAAAAGTTTTTCGACGGGCCCGTCGAAACGAGCACGTCTAGACGAGCGTTGATTCCCACCTCGCCCCGGATGATAACGAAAGCGGCGCGAGATAATCTTAATTCTTAATTCGGCCATCTTACTTTCTTTAGTCGCCCGCCTACGCGTTTGAAAAAGCTGGTCGCGCGCGTCATCTTTGTTAAACCTCAGCTCATGGACAGGACCGATGAGTAAACACGTTTTCGTAAGCCACTCCCACGAAGATGAACCCGCCGCGCAGCTGCTGGTGAAGGCGCTGGAGGAGCGCGAAGTGGTCTGCTGGCTGGCTCCGAGAGACGTGCCCGCGGGCGGTTCTTATGCGGAGTCCATCCTAAACGCGATCGAGAGCGCCAGTTGTTTCGTGCTGATTTACAGCCAAAACTCGAATGTCTCTTCCCACGTGATGCGCGAAGTGGAGCGCGCGCTAAAGTTTGGCGTCAATATCGTTCCAGTTCGGTTCGATGATTCCACGCCCTCCAAGAGCCTTGATTATCTTCTCGCGACCGTGCACTGGCTGGCAATCGCGCCCGATGCCCGGGACCGATCCATCATCAGGGCGGCGGAACAAATCCTCGCGGCGGTAGAGAAATCTCAGAGCGCCCGCCCGGCTGCGGAGCCGGATCGAGCTTCGCCATCGCAAACCGTCGTAACTCCGGTGACGCCTCCGCCCAAGCGACCCTTACTTTGGATAGGAGTTGTGGTCGCGCTGGCCTTGGTCGCCGGGGTGATCGGGTTTCTCGTTTTAAAGAATCCATCTCGCAGCCAAAGCGCCGGCGCTGGAAGTATGACTGCCGCGCCTTCGGCCGACCAAGCGGCAGCTACGACAAAGGCCGATCAGACGGAGCCGACGCTGGCGTTGTTGCACCATTATTTTGATCTGTTGGATAAACGAGATGCGACCGCGGCCTTCAATCTCTTGTCCGCGAATTTCCGCAGCCATCTCGCCTTCACAGTATATTCCCGGAACGTCGCCCTCACCCCGCGGGCCAAGCTGGTGGACGCCACGATTGTTTCGAAGAGCGAACGCAGCGTCAGCGTCGCGGCAGTTTTCCAAGACGCCAATCCTGCATCCCAGCAGCCGCAATGGCGAGGTCCGATCGAATTGGTGCTCGCGCCAGATGGTTGGCAAATTGACAGCATGAAAGGCCTCTTGCCCGCCAATGGTCGCCCTCTCCGCTCATCGGTTAACGGATCAGATAAAGAGGCGACGCAAGATGCCGGTCAATCAACGCCTCAATCCACTCCCGCGTCCTCGGCTATTCCGGGGTCGAGCCCGGTGCATCCAGCAATGTATGGCATCGTGCAAGATCCTGAGGGGACGACGGCTGTCCGCGAAGAGCCATTCGTTAAAGCGAAAATTGTCGCGATGGTGAAGAATGGCGACCGGCTCGAGATCGACCAAATGCAACGTGATTGGGCGCACGTTATCATCGGCCCGGGCAAGAGCGGATTCATTCACAAGAGCTGGTTGAAAATTACTTCGGAGACACCATAGCGGCGCGCACCAAAGGCGACTCGGTCGGTCTCCCGCTCAACCGCTCAACTTTTCAACCTCTCAACTCCTCCGTCGCTATTTGCCGATGAGAATAAAGACGCCGGCGGCCAGCGCCACAATGTAGAGCAGAAAAACTGCTGGTCCGATGTTCAAACCGAAGCCTAACAGGCCATCAAGGATCAAGTAAACCGCGAGCAGAAACATGCCGATGTTTTTGGTGAATTTCATGAGGTCGATCTTTTAGATCGCCTTCCCGGCTGACAACCCAAATCTGGCGGAGCTGTCACCGTGAAATGTTAAGTGCCCTGCTCTGCCTGCCCGCCGTGGCGGGCGAAACCTTTCGGAGTTTAGATCTGACCTATTTTCTTTACCCCGCGAGATAACGTCGCAGGCGATTTTGATATAACGTTTTCCCCAGGCAGTTTTAAGGTACTTCTCCCTCTGCTTCGTTCGTCTCAACGTCTCAACGTCTCAATGCCTCAACTGCTCAACCTCTTTTTTCAGCGTTTCAGCTTTTTTTCTCAAACGCTTCCTTATTCACAACATATGGCATCTTCGTTGGGTCGCCGCCGTAGCTCCCTTCCAGCACGTCGATCACTGCCTGGGCAGTGCGCCCAGCCATGCCTTTGTCGGGATCGACCGAGAGCCGCGTGATCTGCGCGCCACTGGCGAAGTGATGGAACAGCCGCGTGCGGTCGGCGATTTCGGGATCGAGCAGCGGCGAATCCGCCGGCAGGGGCTCTTTCTCAAAAACGTCCAGCGCCGCCCCGGCGATGACTTTGTCTTTCAACGCTTTGGCGAGTGCCTTCTCGTCCACGACCGGACCGCGCGAGGTATTCACCAGGTACGCCGTCGGCTTCATCAGCTTGAGCGTCTTCTCGTTGATAAAGTGGTAGGTCGGCTTGTCGGTGTCGATATCGAGCAACAGCGGGACGTGGATGCTCACGTAATCGGCGCCGCTAAGTGCCTCCTCGATCTCCACGTACTTGATCCAGGTCCTTTCCTTCTGAATTCCCGTGGCGTAGCGCAGGTCCATTAACTCCTGGATGGAAGCGATGTACTTGTCGTTGTGATACGCCGGGTCGTAGCACAGGATGTTCATATCGAAGCCCGAGCACTTTTTGATCATCGCCAGGCCGATGCGTCCGGTACCGATAATGGCGATGGTCTTGCCCGTGACCTCGTCGCCGAGGAACGGCAGGAATGGATGCCACGACGGCCACTTCTGCTCCCGCACCAGGCGCTCACTCGAATACATTTTGCGCGCCAGCACGCCGAGCATGAAAAAACCGAACTCGGCGGTCGCTTCAGTGAGCACGTCGGCGGTATGCGTGAATGGGACCTTGTATTTGTTGGCGTCGGCGCGGTTGATGTTGTCGAAGCCGACGGCTATCTGGGCCACGACCTTGAGCGAGCCCTTTCCTGCTTCGAAGACTTCAGCATCGATGCGATCGCGGAGCGTGGTGATCAACGCGTCGATGCCGCTCTTCACTTTCTCGATGATAAGAGTCTTCGGCGGCGCCTCGGGGCCTTGGAAGACTTCGAGCTCGTAGCCGTGCTCGCGCAGACGGTTCTCGGCCGGATCGCCGATGCGGGATGTGGCAAAGATTCGTTTCATTCCTAGACAGGATTTCCCCGATTTGTACGAGACCCGTTATGAACAATCCACAAAATCCCGTGAATCCTGTCTATTGAAGATGCTTGTCCGCCCAGGCCCCGACGCGGTCGAGCGCTTTCTCGATGTTCTCGATCGAGTTGGCCACGCTGAAGCGCAAATAGCCCTCGCCGAAATCGCCGAAGGCGGTACCGGACAGACCGGCGACGCCGGCATCGTCGAGCAATGCGTCGGCCAATTTCTTCGATGGCCATCCGGTTTGCTTGATGTTGGGGAAAACGTAGAACGCGCCCTTGGGCAAGCGGCAGGAAAAACCTTTGATCTTGTTGAGCCCGGCGACCATCACGTCGCGACGTTTCTTAAACTCAGCGCACATCGTCTCGACCGACTCCTGCGGCCCACGCAACGCCTCGATGCCGGCGACTTGCGTGAAGCTGGCCGTGCAGGAGTTGGAGTTGGTCATCAGACGGGCAACGTGTGTCGCCAAGTCGGCGCGCATTACGCCGTAGCCCATGCGCCAGCCGGTCATGGCATAAGTCTTGGAGAAACCGTCGAGCAAAATGCAGCGCTCCTTCATGCCGTCCACCGACATGATGGAATGATGTTCGCCTTCGAAGATGAGACGACTGTAAATCTCGTCGGTCAGCACCATAATATTGCGGTCGCCGATCGCGCGCGCGATGCCGTCGATATCGTTCTTCGTCAGCATGCCGCCGGTGGGGTTCTGCGGCGAATTCAGGATGATGAGCTTTGTCCGGTCGTTGATCAGCCCTTCGAGTTCGTCGACATTTAGTCGGAAATCCATCTCCTCGCGCAACTGAATCGGCACGGCTTTCGCGCCGAGGAATTGGATCATTGACTCGTAGATCGGAAATCCGGGATTGGGGTAGATGACCTCATCCCCTTCTTCAACCAGCGCAAGAATGGTGAAGAAGATGATCGGCTTACCGCCGGGGACAACGACCACTTCTTCGGGTGTTGCTTTTACCCGGCGCGTCTCGCTCACGTACTGAGCAATCGTTTCGCGCAGCGGTGGCAAGCCGGCCGAAGGCCCGTAGTGGGTGAAGCCCTTGTGCAAGGCATCGGTCGCCGCCCCGATGATGTTGCCCGGGGTATCGAAATCGGGCTCCCCGATTTCGAGATGGACAATGTCGCGGCCCGTCGCCTCCAGAGCGCGCGCTTTCACTAGTACTTCGAAGGCGGTCTCGGTGCCGAGACGCGCCATGCGTTTGGCGAGGCGGAGTTCGAGGGCCTTATTCATAATAACGAAATCAACATCAGTAAGTAACTCCCGCGCCTCTTTCTCACAACTCTTAACAATGCCAGTCCGGCTCGGACCGAAGTTCACGCGGGAACTTCGCAGACTTTCTCGTAGATTTCCGACATGAGCTTCATCAGTCTCGAGCAGTTGCCGTTTGTTGGAATGTCGCATGAGTTCGTCGGCGAAACTCAAGGCGCGCCTTTCTCGGCCTACATCGTCAAGGCCAAGCCCGGGCAAGGCCCGCCTTTACATCAGCATCCGTACGTCGAAGTCGCATTCACGCTCGAAGGCTGCGCCACCATCACGGTCGGAGATGAACAGCGCGAGGTGAAAGCCGGCGGCATCGTCGTCATTCCGGCGGACACACCGCATCGATTCGTTAACTCCGGCGACACGCTCTTGCGCCAAATTGACGTCCACGCGAGTCCAAAATTTATCCAGACGAACACGCCATGCGGGGACGCCGGTGGGTAGACTGCATTGGTAGCATGGTGATGCGACCGAGTGATCTGGAGATCGCGAGTCAATCTCACCTGAAATATCTGGCTCCCCGCGAAACGGATTGACTTACCAGTGACGGCACACTATCCGCCGGCGGCCTTCTTGTCGGGCTATTCGGCCGTCGCCTCAGTCAGGCGCTCCAGCCGGTTCAGTGTTCGCCGGAATTTACTTCTTAATTCTTACTTCCTCCTTCTTACTTTAGTGCCGTGAGCATCGTCGGAAAAGTTGAGAGCCTTTGGCGGTATCCGGTCAAAAGCATGCGCGGCGAAGAGATGGATGAATTGTTCGCCGGTTATGCCGGAGTTTATGCCGATCGCCTTTTTGCATTTGAAAGCTCGGCCCGTCCAAAAGGTTTTCCGTTTTTTACCGGACGCGATCAACGTCAAATGATTCGCTACCGCGCGCGCTTCCGAAATTCAGAGAAAGCAGCGCGGCCGGTCAACTTGAGTGAAGCTGAGAAATTGGGGTCGGGCGCGAATCCGATCTCAGCCGACGTATCCGAGTTAATGATCGATGTCGAAACGCCGGATGGGAAAACTTTCCCGATTGATGACCCGGCTTTGATCGACAATCTGCGAGTAAGCATCGACGGAAATCACGAGCTCACGTTGCTTCGCTCGGACAAGGCGATCACCGATTGTCGTCCGCTGTCGATCTTCGCCGTGCAAACGGCGAAAAAACTGGGCGAGGAAACCGGCGTCGCCGTCGATAAGCGTCGCTTCCGCGCAAATGTTTATGTCGATCTAATATCATCCGAAGGCTTCGCCGAAAATGAATTCGTCGGTCGCTCGTTGCGCATTGGCTCAAAAGTAACCGTCGCCGTTCTCCAGCGCGATGCGCGTTGCATGATGATCACGCTCGATCCCGACACGGCGGAAAAAACGCCGGCGATATTGAAAGCCGTCGCGCAAGCGCATGAAGGCATGGCCGGCGTCTATGGCGCCGTGCTCGCGGAAGGAATGATTCGCAAAGGCGATCCGGTCGAGTTGCTGTAGTGCGACGCCCGTGTTGCTGAAACTGGGATAGGCGGAATCAAGAAAACCAAGTCCCTTCGCTTCTAGACGCGACTAGTTGAGGGCTGAAAAACTGGTCGGGTCCATGAAATACCGATCGATATGGTCCACCAGTGCTCCGTGCGCCTCCGACTCGGCCTTCACCTTCTGCCATTCCGGATCGGCTTGGAAAGCGGCCCAATTCTTCTCCCCTTCTTGACGGCTGGAATGCTCCAGAATGTAGATAAACAAGTTCTGAGAACTCGGCGCATCTTCGGGCGACCAATAACCGATGCTCTTCATGTTGTGCCGCTTGAAGATCGAGTCGGTGTGATTACCAAAGCGAGCTTTTAGAGCATCCATTTTGCCCTCGTTGACGTGATACAGGCGCAATTCGTAAACGTGGTGCGGGGAGTTGGATTCGCTGAGCGTGCTGAAGCCGAGCATCACCGCGGCGCCGCAAAGAAAAGATAGAACATAGGATGCTTTCATATCGCCTAAGATACTACGGCGATTCATCGGCGTCGAAGGCAGGCAACCGGCTCAATCGCCCTGATCGGCCGGCGATGGAAGGGGCAACGGAGATGAGATGGTTACGTGGGTTATTTTGGCGCCGGCTTTGCGTTCGGCTTCCAATTTGACCATCGTGTTGTCCTCGCTGTTTCTGTAGCTGACGAAAAGATCGGCGTTATGATTGAACTCGGAGCCGCCGCGTTCGTGGCTAAACTTCGGATTCGCAAATTTATCCCACGCGTCGCACAAAGCGCCGGGAGAAAGCGGCGAGGTGCCAGTGACGATTACCTTTGGCTCGCCGTCGACTAACTTGCGCGCGGGGGGACCGGACGGCGTGAATTGCGGGACCTGCGGTGTCCAATCCGGCAATGAAGTTGGGCCTTTCGCATCAACGACTGCCTGCGCCGCAGCTTTTTGTTTCGTTTCCTCAGCTTTGTTTTCCGCTTCCGCCTGGTCGATTTGCGCCTTCGCTTCCTGCTCCAGCTTCTTCATGTCCGCTTTGCTGGCAGGCTTGTTTGCGTCCTCCAGTGCCTTCTTCATTGCTGCATCGATGTCATCGTCCTGCGCGAAACCCAGCGTGGTCGTCATCAGCGTCAAAGCGGCAATCAAAAACAAGCGTCTTCTCATATGCGGAGCTTAGATAATGGCAGAGAAAAGGAAAAGTCCGATTCGAGCGCTCAGCGACCGGTCATTTGCTCGAGCTTTTCCGGATACCGTGCGCCTTGCACCGTGATCTTTGAAGCGGCGCTTTCGATCTCACGGAGATCGTCCGGTGTAAGTTCGATTGAAACTGCTCCGATGTTCTCCTCCAGGCGATGCAGTTTCGTGGTGCCGGGGATTGGAACAATCCACGGCTTCTGCGCGAGCAGCCACGCGAGCGCGATTTGAGCGACGGTCGCCTTCTTCCGCTGACCGATTTTACCGATGACATCGATCAAGGCTTGGTTTGCCTTGAGCGCCTCCGGTGTAAAACGAGGGAGAGTGCTGCGGAAGTCGGAACTGTCGAACTTCGCGTGTTCGTCGATCTTTCCCGTAAGGAAGCCTTTGCCAAGCGGACTATACGGCACGAAGCCAATTCCGAGTTCCTCAAGTGTCGGGATCACTTCCTTTTCAGGAGTTCTGGTCCACAGCGATTACTCGCTCTGAAGTGCGGTGAGCGGCTGGACGGCGTGCGCGCGACGGATCGTTTGCACGCCTGCTTCGGAAAGGCCGAAGTGCTTCACCTTGCCTTGCTGAATCAATTCCTTCACCGCGCCCGCGACCTCTTCGATCGGCACGTTCGGGTCAACGCGATGCTGATAGAGCAAATCGATGACATCGACCTTGAGCCGCTTGAGCGAACCCTCGACGGCTTTCTTAATATGCTCCGGCTGACTGTTCAGGCCCGCCGCTCCCGGTCGCGTATCACTGCCACTCAGATCGAATCCGAACTTGGTGGCGATCACCACTTGCTTGCGAAAAGGTGCGAGAGCTTCGCCCACGAGTTCTTCGTTTGTGAACGGGCCGTAAACCTCGGCGGTATCGAAGACTGTAACGCCGCGTTCTACCGCGGCGTGGAGAAGATCGGTCATCTCCTTTTTATCTTTCGCCGGGCCGTAAGAAAAACTCATTCCCATACAGCCAAGGCCAATCGCTGATACTTCCAGATTATTTTTTCCAAGTTTGCGCTTCTTCATGTTTGAACTTCCCCTCAACTTCTCAACACCTCAACACGAAGACTGGGAAGACTTCGGATAGGCGAAAACGCAGCTAGAACACTTCGCGCCGGGAGGGCCGAAGGGTGGACGGTCAGGCGGGCGAGGGAAGCTCGTGAGGATTCGGGAGTAATCCGAATCAATAGCTGGCACGAGATCTGGAGAACGAGTGACCAACTGATAGGATGCAAATTTCAAAGCGCTTTAACGCGTAACCCCAGCAAGACGCGAAGCTCCCGCGTCAACCGCCCAATATCTCAACTTTTGAAACTCGTTGATTCGTTCGCTCCCTCTCACTCACCGCCTACCTCGGCGGTCGGACCATCTACCCGGCGACTTCCCGGTACGCCGTGTCCGCTGCCCGTGTTCACTCGCTCCGACCCGGGTTTTTTCCGCGTTGACTGGCTAACGAGCAGGCTTATAAACTCCATCCATTAGAGGGCTGGTTTAACGCTGGAAAAGTCATGACCGCGGAAAAAACGACGATGGCCTTCGGCTGGCGCGTCTACGGCTTAGGCGTGATGGCGTTGGCCATGGTCTGCCTGGCGTGGGGGGGCTTCGACCCGGGGCAGCCGGTACCCAAGGACTTTCCCGACCGCACCGCCCTGGCATATGCCGCCGCTGCTTTCATGCTCGTCGCGGGCGCGGCCGTCGAGTGGCGTCGCACCGCGGCCTGGGGCGCCGCGGCGCTCACCGCCTACTACGCGCTCATTGTCGTCATCTTGATGAACGGCCGCGTGGTGCTCGCCCATTATGCCAAGTTCGGTACCTACAGCGGCGTCGCCGAGCAGCTCGCGATCGCGGCGGGCGGGCTGATCGTCTACGCCGCCAGCGCCAAGATCGATGTGGCCCTGGCCGCACGCCTCACGCGTCTGGGCCAACTGGCGTTCGGGGTTTGTGCGCTGCTATTCGGCGGAGCGCATTTTTTCTATATGAACCTCACCGCCCCGTTGGTCCCCAAATGGCTGCCGCCTACGCAAGAGTTCTGGGCTTATGCGACCGGGGTTGGCTTCATCGCAGCGGGCGTTGCGATGCTGACGGGCGTGAAGGCCCGCCTCGCCGCGATCCTGCTGACCGCCATGTTCGCGTCCTTCACCCTGCTAGTGCACGTGCCGATGCTCCTGGCCGATCCCAGCCATTGGAACTGGGCCGAGAACGCCTTGAATCTCGCCGTGATCGGTGCCGCCTGGGTCGTGGCGGACTCGCTGGCGCGGCCGAGGCACTAGTGGAGCGACTCTAAAGCGCCCCACCTCGTCTCACGGGTGCCGTTCGACCTGAATTCGTTTGAGCAACTCGGTTTGTGTTCGCTCCAGATCGTGAGCGAAGTTCGCGGTTGCCTGGAGAGCTTCGGGATACATCTCGAAACGTTTTCGCAGCTTCTTTGTGGCCGGATCATAAAAGAAGGAAATATCCTGATCGAGATTTGGGACGATCAACTCGTTGCTGAATTGTTTATAATCGGCCATGCGGCTGAGGCCCCAGCGAATCACGGACTCGACCCCACGCAAGGCCATGAGCGTTTTCACGCCGAGCAATTCAATGCCGCCGGATTGGAGCAGTGTGGCGATGTCGCCCGGATTGTAATCAGTCGTGAACGTGAATGGATGTAGCGGCGGCATCTCGCCGGCGTCGAGCGCGCGCCGAAACTCCGCGGCTTGTCGATCTTCTTTCGCACCGGCAATTTTTCCGCTCTCGATACTTTCGCGCAATTGCTGCTCGAGCGACGCCAGGATCTGATCGCGCCGCTTCGCGTCCTGCTGATGCTGCTGATAACTGTTGAGCCAAAATGCGCCGTAAACGCCGACAAAGACCAGAAGCAATTCGGCAACCCATCGGCCGATTTTCGAATACGGTACCGTCATCAGGTGATCATCCTACACTGATTCTGACGGCGCTAGTCCGCGATTTATCCAGACGAACACGCCATGCGGGAACGCCGGCGGGTAGACTGCATTGGTCGCATGGTGATGCGACCGAGTGATCTGGAGATCGCGAGTCAATCTCACCTGAAGATTTTCGAATCGTTTCCAATTGCTGGTACAATTTGCATTCTGGGGTCCTACTCTCAACTCCGTAAAGGAGCGTGGCTCCAACGGAGCTTTACGCTCTCAACCCCTCAACTTTTGAAACTCGTTCGCTGCCCGCGCTCACTCGCTCCTACCCTCGTCGTTTTACCTTCTATGTCGCTCATCCCATTCGCTCCATTCAGCGTTTCAGTTTTCAACTTTCAGCTTTTCCGTTGGTATTGTTCGTCGCTGACTTTTTCCATCCAATCGACCGGTTTGCCGTTCAACGCTTCTTGAATCGCGATATGAGTCATCGCGGTCGTCGGCGTAGCGCCATGCCAATGCTTTTCACCGGGCGCAAACCAGATCACATCACCGGGCCGGATTTCCTCGATCGGGCCGCTTCCGCGCTGCGCCCAACCAAGACCGGACGTAACGATCAACGTCTGACCGAGTGGATGCGTATGCCAGGCGGTGCGAGCACCCGGCTCGAACGTGACGTGTGCGCCACGCACGCGCGCCGGTTCAGGGGCTTCAAACAGCGGGTCAATGCGAACTGTGCCGGTAAAATATTCGGCCGGCCCTTTGCCGGAAGGCCGTGAACCAGATCTTTTTATCTCCATAACGCTCTCTTCCGGTTTCAGTGCTTCAGCTTTCCGCGTTTCAGTTTCCCCTCAACATCTCAACTCTCTTCGGATCTCCATCTTCTCAACGTCGTTGTTTCGGGTTCAACGGCAAACGCGACGTTCGCGCTATTTTCTTCAAGTTTTCGCTTTGCTCGCACGCGCCCTCGCGTCGGCGAAGCGTAAATGCGACGTATCAGCGCAGCTTGCGAAAAACATCGCGGATCGTCGAGTCGAGCGCCTTCAGCGTGAAGGGCTTGATAATTACCGTCGCGTTCACCCGTTGAAAGAAAAACTCGATGGCCGGATTGTTCCGGTGGCCGGTAAAGAAAACGAACCGTTTCATGAGACTGGCTCAAGACTGCTCAGGGCATTGTTATTTATTGAGATAGCCAGTAAGAGAAATGGTGATGCCGACCGTGCCGACCGAAGAGCGCAAGCTCGCCGCCATTATGTTTACCGATATGGTGGGCTATAGCGCAATAGCCCAACGCGACGACAAAGTCGCTCTCGAGCTACTGGAGGAACACCGCCGGTTGTTGCGTGAAATCTTCCCGCGGTTTCACGGCACCGAAATCAAAACCATCGGTGACGCTTTCCTGGTGGAATTCGGGAGCGCGTTGGAAGCGGCGCAATGCGCCATCGAAATTCAGCGAACCCTGGCCAAGCGTAATCACGATGTCACGTCCGACCGGCGCATCGAACTCAAAATCGGCATTCACATCGGCGACGTGATGCATCGCGACGGCGACGTTTACGGCGACGGCGTGAACATCGCTTCCCGCATCGAGGCGCTGGCCGGCGCGGGCGGCATTTGCGTCTCGATGGATGTGGAACGGCAAATTCGCAACGCGCTCGAAGCCAGGTTTGAAAAATTCGGCACGGCGGATTTGAAGAACATCAAGCTGCCGATGGACCTGTTCCGAATCGTGTTGCCGTGGGAGAAAGGTGCTGAATCTCCGGCGAAGCAAGCTTCCAGGAAATCGCCCGTCCTGGTTCCGGCCGCTGTTCTCATAATAATCGCGTTGCTCGCGGGGTGGTGGTGGACGGAGCGCCCGACCAAGAACCAGCAGTCGGCGGCGCCTCACGCCGTGCCGGCCGCTCCAGCAAAGGCACCTGATCAGAATTCCGTTGCCGTCCTGCCGTTTGTTAACCTGAGCGACGACAAAGGCAGCGAATATTTTTCCGATGGCGTGAGCGAGGAACTGCTGACTGTTCTGCAAAAGATTCCGGGACTGCATGTGGCGGCGCGGACATCCGCGTTTTCGTTCAAAGGCAAGAATGCCACCGCCCAGGAGATCGGTCAGAAACTCGGCGTGGCTCATTTGGTGGTGGGCAGCGTGCGCAAATCCGGCGAAGCGGTCCGGATCGCCGCCCGGCTCACCCGCGCTGATACCGGCGAAGAACTCTGGTCGGAAAATTACACTCGTGACTTGAAGGACGTGTTCGCGGTGCAAACCGAGCTTGCACAGACGATCGTCGAACAATTGCGCGGTCGTTTCGCCGGAACGGATGCCGGTTCAACGGCGAAAGAGAAAATTCAGGCCGAGGTGCAGGCGGCGGAAAAAGGCGGAACGAAAAACGTCGAAGCGCATCAATTGTATCTGCAGGGCCGCTTTTATGAAAATCGCCATTCGGAAAAAAGTGCGCGCGAAGCTTTAGCTGCTTACCAACACGCCGTGGAGCTGGATCCCGGATTCGCGCTCGCGTGGGCCGGAGTCGCGGGGACGAATGGCTGGCTTGCCGCGTTTGCGACCGAGGGCGGACAAAAAACTTTCGACGCGCATTTGTCGAGTGCGCGTGACGCAGTGACGCGGGCGCTCTCCATTGAGCCTAACTTGCCGGAGGCGTTACTCACCCGCGGGTCGATCGAGACGAATTTCGACTTTAACTGGAACGGGGCAGCTCAAACGTTGAGCAAGGCATTGGCGCTGGCGCCGGCAGATCCGAACATTGTTATCGCAGCGGGCAACCTCGAGATAGCACGCGGAAACATGGATCGAGCACTCGAACTCTATCGCAAAGCAGTCGACTTAGACCCGGTCAACCCTCAAGCGCGAGCATTTCTCGCGTTTAACCTGGCGGCGACGAAGCGGTTCGCCGAAGCGCGCGCCGAATTCCCGCGCGTGGTAGAGTTGAATCCAGCGGCACCTTGGGCGCATGCCGGTCTCGGTCTTTCCTATCTTCTCGAAGGCAAATTTGAAGAGGCTGTGGCAGCGACCGAAGGCGAAGCAGGCGAATGGGCGCGGCTCCTGATTGTGGCGTGCGCACGTTGGGGCCAGAAAAAAATCCCGGAGGCAGACGCCGCGCTTGCGCAGTTGACCAAGGATTTTGCGGAAACGGCGGCATATCAGATCGCCGAAGTGCACGCGTATCGCGGAGACAAGGATAAGGCTTTCGAATGGTTGGAGCGTGCGCGCCGGCAACGCGACCCGGGCCTAGCCAGTTTGCGCAAAGATCCGCTCCTAACGAATATTCAAGATGACCCGCGTTGGAGCGCGTTCCTGCGCACGATGGGCCTGGCCGACGACCAACTGAAGACAAGCGGACGCTAAACTTTCATCGCTACTCGTCACGCGTTACCCCGCGTAGAGCATAGAACTTCTGCTCGCACGTTGGATAATGCGTCGCTATTCGTAGTTGTTATGAACGACGCCTTCAACTACGTCGCCACGCTCTAATCCCAGGACAAACCTTTAGTCATCATTTTTATTTCGCTTCCGCCGTTGTCGGGTTTAACAAAAATGGTGAGCGACGCTGGGCCGCGTTTGCGCGTCAGGATGGATGAGTTCGCGGTAATCAGGTCGCTGCCATCTTTAGCCCATCCCTGTCCTTGCAAACTTGCGGTAAGCTCCGCGCAGGCGCTCGTCACAGGCAACTTGCTCTTGAAACTCATTTGTCCCACGAGCGCCTTGTACTCGATGTCGCTCGCATCTTTCGTTAGGGCGAGATCCTTGGCGTTCAAGTCGGGAGCAGTGGGCTGCGTCGCCGGCTTCTCGTCCGACTCAGCAGCTTCGGGTTTTTCGGATTTTGTCGACGCCTGTTTCGTGTCTATCGACTCGGCAACCTGGAATTCTTTTGGAATTTCGCCTAACGGAGCGACGAACTTGAGCTTTACCTCCCACGTTTCGCCAAAAGTCTCGACCGGCCCATTGGTTGTGAGCTCGCCTTCCACTTTGCCGGCATCATAGGTGAAGCCGCTCGTCTCAATCGACCCGCTCGAGCTGAAGCCCTGCTTTTTGAGCGCGCTGTGCGCTACCTGACAGCTGTAGATGTCGCCGTCTTCGTGCAGCGAGATGATCAGCGCGCTGCCAAACTTTCCAAACATCGCGTCAATATCGGGCTTCGTGGCCTTGGAATGATCTTTCTCCGTGAACACCAGCACGATCCCGGTTTTTCCGCTAAAGGGTTCGCCCCAACGGGCGGACACATAAGCGAGTTGGGCGTCTTTGCCGTTCCCCTTGAAATCGCCGGTCACGGAAGGCTTCACGTTAGCCGCCGGACCGTATTTTTTCGCAGTTGATACCGGCAGCTCTTCGCCGTTCTTCAACAGCGCAACATCAAATCGGACATCGAACCCTTTGCGAATCAATGCGTCCGGCTCAACCGCCGCGCTCGCCTTACCGGCAACGCGCCCGTCCTGCAACTTGAGTTCTCCCGTTCCATCGCGACTCCCACCAATGGTCGTGCCGCCACCGATTGCGCTCCAGTTCTTCAACTCTCCGGTCTTCTTAAAAATCAGTTTTAGATATGGCGACGGAAACTCGGCGAAGCCGCCCTCCTTTTCTGTCGCGAGCGCCTTCTTCAACTTCTCATTTGAAACTGGCTGGGCACTGAGCACCACTGTTAGATCCTCTTTCCCATCCCTCGCTGACTCATACGCGACCGCATGTGCCAGCTGGAACGTCTTCTTGCTCAACGTCAGCGTCCCCTCCCCGGGCTTTGTCGCCCCCTGTTGCGCAAACAACGTCACCGCATCCAGCACGATCATCACGGTTAGCAGACGGATGAATTTGTTTATCATAAAGGCTCTGTTCATTTATCTTCTTTCGGCCGCTAGCTAATCGATCTCGCAGCAGAGTGTCGATGGTAAGTTTTGACCCAATCTTAACGGGCGGCGCGGAACGAATGTAGCTGGACTTTTCCTTGCCATGCCCGTCACAGCTACCATCGACGCGAAGCGACGGCTCACCATTACCACCTGCGCGGACGTGGTTACGGATGAGGAATTTCTCCGCGCCCGCGAACAACTGCTCGCGGACCCGGCCTTCGATCCCGCCTTCGATCGCATCTGGGATTTCTACGCCATCACTGAGGCGCGGGTGAGCGAAGCCGTCGTCGCGCGGCTGATCGCCGGCTCGCCGAATTCCGAGAGACCGATCTACCGCGCCGTCGTTGTCAGCGAACGGACCGCGCCTATGAAAGCTATTTTGGACTTTATTAACCGCACCCGTCAGGCCAATCGTCGCATCGCCGCCTTCCCCGATCGGGACAGCGCAGAAAAATGGGTCACTACGGCCCGGGTCGATCTCCCGCCCGAGTAGCCGAACCTGCCTCACTGCGGAAATCGCCGGTGCGCGTTTCAATGCGCGCAGCAGTCTTTGCCTCGCGGCTCGGTCCCGTACTCGTCGTGGCGTTTCCACCAAAGATCGCCATCCTCGTTGCGCCCTTTCGGCGCGCGGTCGAGCCATTGATACATACCCCAGAGTCCGTCCACTCCGCGCGAATACGCGGAATAAGTGTGGTAAACATCTCCATCCTCTAGTGCGAATGCGCTGATACCCGGCCTCTCGCGCGTGTACGTGTCCACGTCGGTCCCGGAAGCCGCCGCGAAACTGGTCGGCCCGTCCGGTGCTGAGCGCGACAACTGGGGCGCTTCGCCGCATGGCTCCGACGGCGGCTCGCGCCGGTAGTTGTATTCGATACCCTTGCGCTGTTGCTCTTCGGTAAACGACGCGTCGAAATCGAAATTGAAATCGCTGTCGAACGACGACGCCCATGGAAACGTCCAACGCATTCGTCGTTTGTATTCGTTCAATTGCGCGAGCGGCGCGCGCGACACCGCCCAGAACATCACATCATGATTGGCCAGGTGAATCGCGATACCGTTGAAGCCGTCCGCGATCGCCGAGCAGGACGGACACCCCGCTTTGTAGTCGGGGCCGAACATGAAATGATAAATGAGCAGCTGCGAACGTCCGCGAAAAAGATCAGCGAGCGACCCTTTGCCGTCGTCGGTCTCGAAGCGGTACTCCTTGTCGATCTTTACCCACGGCAACTCCTGCCGTTTTCGCGCCAGTTCATCGCTCCGCCGCGTAAGATCCTTCTCCGCCTTCAGGAGTTCCATCCGAGCTTTCAGCCATTCCTGCCGAGTTCCAGTCTTATGCTTGATCATTTAGCAATCTGATCCCTTCTCACTTGCCTGCCAACCCGTAGCCTTAGCGATAACTGGTCGCGCCGTAGTAAAACGAACTTGGATTTCTGATGTTACCTAACCGACGTTTTGCCCATGCCGAACGTTCCTGGTTTGCGCAGTTGCTACGATAAAGTCGGGCGCCTCATTTATCTCGGGCGGATGCTGGACAAGATCCGCCTCCACGCGGCGGGTCAACTCCCGGCGGCTTACCACGATTACCTCGGCGACGCGCAATTCTTCACTCTCGACGGACGCTGCTGCCGTTTCCTCGGCGTTCCGCACTCGGAGATCAAGAGCCGTGTGCTCGCCGGAGAAACCGACGAATCCGTTTTGAATTGGGCGCATGCCCACGGCACACCGCGCACCGACGAAGAATGCCATGTCTGGAACCGCTTCATGGCCAAGCTCGGCTGGCGCGACGAACGCAGCCACCTCCTTCCCCAGCGCATCCAGGAAAGCGGCCTCACCGGCAAACCGATCGAAACTCTCATCGACCACATCGAATTCGACGAAGGCCGCGATCCAGTGGCCGATCGGGCTTGGGAAAAAATCTAAGCTTCAGCGTTTCAGCTTTCAGTTTTTCAGATTTTTGATACGCCTCGTTAGTTGTCACAGAGCCTGCCCGCCGTGGCGGATCACTCGTCACTCTTTTCCGTCTTCACGTTGATCCCGACCAGCTTCCATTCCTCTTCCTCCTGAATGTATTTGAGCTGGAAGACCAGGTGATTCGGTTTCGTCGGATAATATCCCTTGATAATCAAAACTCCATCGGAGTTGACCTCGGGCGCTGGCTCGAAGGTGGGCTTCAACTCCTTGACGATGCCAAGGATATCAAAATTCGGGCCGGCCATCGATTGAAACGCCGCCAGCAACTTCTCCGCCGTCGTTTGCTTCTTCCATACCTCGGCGATGTTCTCATAGAAATCGGCGAAATCTTTTTGCTTCAGCCCCTCGCCAAACAAAGTCATCGATTCCTCCGCCATCTTCTTGATCTCCGACTTCTCCGGGACCTCAGCCGCCCGGATCGGTAAAACAACGGCGAGCGCAACGAACAAAAGTAAAGTTTTCATATATTTTTGTCGAAATAGATCAGTCTCATCAAGCGTTGCAACGCCAATTCTGAAATAACTTCCCGTCCTTCACGCCCATCGAACTGGGCTGGAACGGGGATGCACGAAATGAAATGACGAAACTCGATCTCGCGAAGACAGAAGGCATTTGCGGGGAAGTGACGATGATGATCTCGCCCGCCGTCGAGAGCACATGCGCCACCGCCGCGGCTTCTTCTTAAAGCCGGTTGGCGTTACTCCGGTCGCGCTCAGAACTTCTTAAATCTTAATTCTTCCTTCTGCCTTTCGGAGCCGTGTATCGTCGCCAACATGACAGCTTCCACCGTGGCCCAATACCTCGCCGCACTCCCCGCGGATCGCCGCGCCGCGCTCAGCGCCGTGCGCAAGGCGATCAATGAGAACCTGCCGGACGGATATGAGGAGGGCATACAGTTCGGGATGATCGGCTGGTACGTCCCGCTGTCCGTGTATCCGGCGGGCTATGGCGAGAATCCCAAAGTGCCGCTGCCATTTGTTGCGCTCGCATCGCAGAAGTCGGGCATGGTGCTGCATTTCCTGTGCTTCTACGGTCATCCCACTCTCTCAACCTGGTTCACCAGCGAATACAAGAAGAGCGGCAAGAAGCTCGACATGGGTAAAGGTTGCGTCCGCTTCAAAAAATTGGAGGACCTGGCTTTGAATGTAGTCGGCGAAACCGTTGCTCGCGTCTCCGTCGAGGAGCACATCGCAAACTATCGAGCAGCGCGGGCAAAGCTGAAAAAGAAGTCCGCGTGAAGAGTATTGGTGAATGGAGCGTGTGGGACACGCGACATAGAACACGTCGCGATCGGGAATCGCGCGGGTAGACGGCAACGCAGCTAGGGTAGCTGGCGCGAGCATGAGGCAGTGCGAGTGATCAAGGTAAAGTGACGAGGGTAGGAGCGAGTGAGTGCGGGCAACGAACGAGTTTCAAACCAAAGAAGTGACCCTGGCAGCCGCCCAGCAACTTCTTAATTCCTAATTCTTACTTCTGACTTCGCTGTGGCGTGCATCGTCAGCGCATAATTATGCTGAGACCGCCACGGTCAGACAAGCGCATCCAGCTAAGTGGCAGCGATATTCCTAATTCTTAATTTTGACTTCTTCCCTTCTTGCCCGTCGTGCTCTTCGGTCGTCGCCTCAGTCGGGCGCTTCATCCGGTTCAGTGATCGCCGAAATTCCCCGCGAGCGATCAAGAAAACCAAGCTAGCCGGCCAGTAAACGCGTCGGTTGTATTCTCACGCCGACCATGGAATAAAATACGAGTGCTTCGCCGCTGCGGCGGGCGCCAACGCCGCGTAGCCCGACGCGCGAACGAATAATGAAAAGGAAATCGCGACCAGTACAGCAGGTTTACGATTATTGCCCCTACGGTTGCGGCCATTTCGAAAAGGCAGATGCCGAAACGGGAAAGCCGTCCGGCGGCATCGCGGTTACCAACAAGATGCGTTTACACATGCTGAAGTGTCCGAACCGGCCACGCTGATGGCTACGCATTCAGAGGCAGTATTCGAGAAGATTTGCATCAATGCTGGATACGGCGTTGTTCGTCCAGTTCTCCGAGACGCAGAAGGTGTTGCTACGGCGGATTTCATTGTCAGCACTTCCACGACGGAAGTGATTGTCGAAGTTGAAGAGTTGCGGCCAAACCGAGACGATTTGCGCCAGATCCGCGAAATGGAAAACGGCGGGTGTACTGGCGGAGGCAGCACGATCGGCCAGCGCGCTCGTATTCACCTTCGGCGGGCAGCAAGGCAGCTAAAGCCGTACTCTTCGCAGAAGATACCGCTTATCGTCGCGTTGTACGACAATGTGAGGGTTGGGAGAACACGTGTTGCGTATCCAATGTTTTACCTTCAACCGCACGAAATCGATGCTGCCATGTTCGGAGACCGAACCGTTTACGTATCGCTCGCAAGCGCCGGCGTAATTCAGACGCGCCCTGATATAAACGGTGGTCGTCAAACTTTGACGCCCACGCAGAAAACATACGTAAGCGCGGTAGCAGTGATATCAGACGCTGACGATTCAACCGTCATCTTTTACCACAACCACTTTGCCTCGCGACCACTCACGCCAGACCTTTTTGTTGGCCAGAATTTTTTTCATTTACGAAAGCCAACCCCGTCGAACGCTGCGCCGTGGCAGTGGGTTGCCCGCTGATCTCTGGCCTGAGCGCTCGTCTTACTTACTTCCCTTGCGATGATTCAAACCGCGCAGCGCGTCGCGCGCGCGCACGGCGACAGATTCTGGTCCGTGACAGATAATCTGACGTTCGCCGGAACTTAATTCGGTTTGGTAGAACGCGACACCCGCCAGGGTGGGCGGATCGTAACTCAGCGTTGAAGCACCTTTGTCGGGATCCATAGTGAGCGGCAAGACCCAAACTCCACCGCCAGATACTCCACGGTAGTCGGCGGGATAACTATGTTCACCCGCGATCAATTGCAACGTGACGAAATCGAAGCCTTCGCGACTAACGCGACTTTT
Organism: Spartobacteria bacterium; assembly: GCA_003167365.1. Lineage (GTDB taxonomy): Bacteria > Verrucomicrobiota > Verrucomicrobiia > Chthoniobacterales > UBA10450 > Palsa-1382. The sequence continues at coordinate 45,766 of PMTM01000009.1, forward strand.
GAAGGTTGCCTCAGCGTGAAAGTGCACGGCCGTTAAAATGTGGCCTGGAGTTCCAAATTCTCCCTGATTACTCGAGCGTTCGGCGGGAGCACCCACAAGATACCAGGGCATGTGCGCGATTGGTAATTCCAACCAGAATCGATCCCGCCTAGGGTTATCCAGACGATAGAATGACTTTTTGCTTTTGATCGTGGCGATTGAGTCTGGACTAAGCAAGCGGATCAAGGAGAGATCAGGACCAAGTTCTTCACTTGCTCCTGCAGCACAGCTGCCGATGACGACATGTTGCAACTGCTCCACGGCAACAAAGAAACCGTGAGGATATGCGGCTATATTTATGCCGAGGTGTGTAACATCAGGCTCGTCCAACAATTCGGCGACATGATGCGCTGACAGAATCGCATGAATATCGTCGACGCACACCAGCGTTCCCGAGCCGATCAGACGCTGATTTAAGATCAAACTCACCATGAAGTGCGACATTTCCAATGTCGCAGCGTTCTTAAGCGTAGCGGGAATCTCAATCTCGGGATGAAAACCAAACTCGTGCACAAGAAACTCAGAGACTGCTTAAGAGCCTCCTCTTCCAATTGTTTTTTCTATTCGTTCAAGTAGACCATCGCGACAATTTTCTAAATTGTCGTCGGTCCAGGTGAGAAAATTGTACTGCCGGGTATCGAAGTGGACATCAGCAAGTTGATCTTTTCTACACAGCCAGATAACGGGCAATCCAATCGCGACAGCGAAACCGGCTTCAAAATACACGCTCCCGCGCTGACCGGTAAAATCCGCTACAACAAACCGACTGACACGGATCATTTTTATGATTTCATCATCAATCCGGTTGTTGTGTGGATGTTGATCTATTCTTTTGCAACAAATCCAGCACTGGCAACCGCGGGCTCAATCGCAGAAGCGAAGAGTGACCTCGTTGAATCGTCAAACCACATTGCGACAAATCCTATGTTGGAGAGTCGACTTCTCTCTTGCGGCTGCTCTATGAATTCCCAACCGGCGGGCGTAAGTTGATATTCTGGTTGATTGATCTTCCCTTCTGGATCAGCAAGCAGTCCTTTCTCCTTCTTCAGATGTTCATCGAGCAAGAACATCAATTCTCGAAAATTCTCAGCCCCACTTACGCCAATCAACTCCGCATTGCGGGCGTAGTTAGGGTTTACTTGATGCAAATTGAGATCGTAATAGACCGCGTGCTCATCTTTGCCGACTCTGAATGCCTGGTCGAGATCGACGAGGTTTAATAAAACTCCCCTTCCGGGTTGGCTCTTATGGGCAAGATATCGAAGAATCCTGATTGCTTTTGCCGATAGCGGTAGCGGTTGAGAATGGCGAAACTCGGCAACTTCATCCCTAGTAATTAAGCACCCTGGGTTCTCTCTAATCCGCGACGCCGCAGCCGCAGCTTGCGCAGGTGGGAAGGGATCATTTCGGAGAATTCCATCAGCTTCCGCTGTTATCTTGAACGCTCCGCACCGAAGGCAATTTACATTTTTTGGTTCCGGACCGGATACGACGTGCGTACTCGGTGCCTTGCAGATTGGGCATTCGGTCATGATCCTTCTTCCGCGAGCACTCCTGACTTTCTTTCAGTCCTATGGCGCGTGCACCTCTTGCTCAGCCGATTTCTCGGGATGCTGATCGTAGTCGCGCTCGATTGCTTTTCGAATCACTTCCCAATCGAAGTCATACTTAAACCGGTTGATCAAATCGGTCGCCCATGCCTCCTGCTTGATAGTAGTGTTCGACCATCGAAGAAGCCGCTTTGTCCTGTAGTGGATGCTTAACTCCATCACTTGGCTTCGCACAGCGGGTTTCTTCAGCGTTTCACGAATGTGTTTCACGACTACTGTCTCGGGGCCTTCATTCTCGCCGAAAAGACTCGTGAATCGGATCGAGAATTCGATACGCGGATTTCCGACGATGATGGTTCTAGTTGTTGGATTTCGTTCAAACCAGATCTTCGATGACGAAGGCAACACCAGCGCGCTCACTGTTTCATCTAAGTCAATTGTCTGTCGCTCGCGGGCATACGCTTGGTAGCATTTGTTTTGCGGTATGAGCGACGCGATCTTCGAAACGTTCAATCGCACGGGATTCTTTTCTGTATCGCGTCTATATCGAATTTGGCCCATCCCTCCACCGTACAGTCCTACAAATCTTGCCCGGTCGACGTCCCAATGATCGCCGATATTATAGTGCATCCAAATCAACGTCCCCGCTTCAGCCAAGTCTAAGAAGAAAGCGGAGTCTGTTAAAGAATACTCAGCCACAGATTTGGAAGAGACTGCTTTCTGCCAAGAGTTTGCCGCTTCTACGACCGATCGATCAACTGACGGGAACGTGAGTCTGGCAAGATCGACAATCCGACGATCCTCCAAGTATGGAATCACATACGTCAGATTTTCGTCTCGGGCGAGCGGCTGTGTGCCGAAAAATTCATAAAAGAGAAGCACACAGGCCAGAACCAAAGGCGCGACGACTGTTTTGGCGAACAGCCAAATGATGGAGTCATTGCCACGGTTGACCCAAATCCAAAACCACAGACCCCCGACGATGATAATGCTCAGGACTAAGCCGCAAATGAGTACCGTGTTTTTCAACTAAGTTGATGAGCAAGAATTTGGTACGTGCGCTTCAGGCTTTAGCGTAAACTTCAGCGCCTTTCTCAACGAATTGACTCAAGCGTTGCCCACGCTCTCGCCCTCTCGGGCTTGCCCATCTATGTCGCCTCATCCCGGCTCGGCTCCATTCAGCTGACTTATCATTCAGTTCTTTTTCAAGCGCTTCACGCAGTCTTCAAGGCAACATATTTCCCAGGAACAGCGGAGCCACTTCCCTTATTTATCATATTAGAGGCAAGATGATCCAAAAGGTCTGGAACGCTTTCTCCGATTTTTAATAATTTTTCCCAAACCGGAAAAAGTGGCAATAGCAATTCAAGAGCCTGAACAGCGGGTCCTGAGCCGCGAAGCGCAGCAACGGGAATACCGTAATCTGCAAGCGCAATTACACCTTCTTCCAAAGTACCGTCGCCGCCGGTTACAATGAAAAGCGCGTCGGAAGCGCGAATCTGATAAATGTTTCTCATCGGATAATCCAGGTCAGTCTCAACAATGCGATCGGCACCGAAACCCACTTCTTCTCCGACCTTCTCCATCTCACGTCGATCTGGCAGAAAGAAAATCACTTCACCCCGCGAGTCGACCGAACGGTATCCCTGAATTACAAACTCGGAGATCCCTGTTCCTGGACCACACGCAAGGTCATATCCCCGCTCTGCTAGCTGCTGCCCAAGCGAGGTTGCGACATTCGCGAAATCGCTAGCCTTTTTTTTTCTCCATGTCCCCGCCACGAATACTCGCATCTTCTTCGTATTCATTACTGGCCGAACAGCTTTAATCGCTGTTTACATACAAGCTTCATGACGTCTTTGATATTCTCAGATCTGTATATCTTCACGTCGATAAACGCTTGCACAGCTTGTTTAAGAAGAAATGGAAGATCATCCTCGGTTCGAACAAAATACAGCGACGGCTTGCGAAGCGCCACTGCACAGCCCGCTTCAACAAGAGCACTCGTAACTACTTTCGAATGATAAATCATAACAAAATAGCGACTCTCTTCAATCGCTTTAAGATCGTCTTTCACTGAAATACCCTCCGGGTCGAAGTCACTCACGGAGCCAATATCGCGGCCAGCATAGAATATTTTGTCAAAACCACATTCCCTCCGAAAAGTATCTATTAATTCAAGGATCAATTTTCGATTAGCCTCATATTCCTTCGTGGAGGGCAGTGCCGCCATTGGCGAGGACAAAAAAATATCGTGCTTGAATGACAGCCCTTTTGGAACCACTTCTTCGAGTTTGGGCTGTTTGGACTCGGCGACAACTGGAAACGTTGCGGATAGATTCCGCCCAAACAAATATTCGGGTCGAGAATACGCCAAAAACGCGACAACAAGGATGGTCAGGAAAATCAGGATCAAGCATCCCCAAAAAAGACTGGTTCGATTCTGTTCGGGGACTATCGACGAAACTGCAAGTAAACCTCCTTCTAGGATCAACAATCCGAGTGTGAAGAATCCCAGCGGTGTCTGGACAGCGTTGATAATCGAGACGCGACCGGCTTGAGAACCTCCGCTGGCGCTGCCTTTTTTTTCGGGGGAAACCATCGACCCATCTGACCAGACGGAGACCACCTTTGCAAGAGTGATTGCAGCAAGATTGCTGACCTTACACCTCTGACGGGGTGTTCTATGTGTACGTGCTGCGGTCAGAGAGCGACGCCGGTTTCTACATTGGCTTCTCGACGGACTTGAAGAGGCGGTTGTCGGAGCACAAGCGGGGCGCTTCATTCGTCACGAAATCACGCGGTCCATGGAAGCTTATTTATTATGAAGCTTACACGGAGCGCGAAGACGCAGAGGGCCGAGAGAAATTTCTGAAGAGCGGCGCCGGACGGCGTTTCCTGCGCGCTCAACTGCGTCACTATCTCCGCGTAAAAGGCTCCGCCTCACGCGGCTTAAATCAGGATGACCCGACGACTCAATAATCCATCGCACGCGGCTCTAATCTCGATGTCCCGACGCCCCATTAATCAACCGCGTGGAGGCGAGCCTCTTTACGCGGTTCCACTAAACAGCCACGTGAGCGAATGCTTTTACGTGGCGCTGGCGCGGTGCGACGCCGGCATTCGCGAAGTGGGCGAAGCGAATGGAAGCGCCGCGATTGCTCGAGCGTTGCGAAAAGGCTGCGGGCCGATGACGGTGCGTTACTAGTCCATTGGCCAAAGTCCCATAGGCAAGCCTGCGGCAACCAAAGATATTGTTGCTCCTGAAATCGCATCTGCGACTGGGTCATAGCTTTCCTGCACCCTCCCTATCTCCTTCTCTTGCTGAGGCGGTTAATCAATTCTTTCGCAGCCGGCGCGCGCGGGCTTTGCGGGAAACGGCTGATAAACTCGCGCGCGACAGATAGAGCGCGGTCGTCGTCGTGCAAAACTTCGGCATAGAGGCCCGCCTGATTAAAAAGACTGTTCTCGTGCTGCGGGTTTTCTCTTTGCGCGAGCTCGTATTGCTCGAGTGCTTTCTGCCCTTGCCCAAGAAAACGAAAACAATTCCCGAGGTCAGTCCGTACATCAGCGTTGTCGGCGCCGCGCGCGATCGCTTCCTGGTAATGCTCGATGGCGTGAGTCCAGTTCTGGCGATCGTAATTCCAGTCGGCCAGGGTGCGCGCTGCCTCGGCGGGCGGGAGTTGTGAAACGTCTGGCACTTCGAGCGTTTCGGGCGCGGAGGGAGACGCCCGGGGAGGCGCGGGGGCAAAGCGTTGCACCACCTGCTTCTCCGGCGCGGATGTGTACATGATTACCCACATCCCGCCGGCGCCGAGGACAAAGGTAGCCAGCATCAAAAGCGGCGTCGAGAATTCCGACCAGAGCGGTGGCTGCTTTGCTTTTCTGGATTGATTCGCCATTTCGCGGATGTTTGCCCGAACAGGCAGCACATAAGCTACACGTGGGTGCAAGCCAGCGACAATCGGCGAGGCGAGGCTTGGGTATTCTTTAGGTCTCTCCGAGACATTAAAAAAGTTCCATTCCCAAGTCTTACCGTTGTCGGCCGAAAACGCCTGACCCCAGACCGGACGCTCCATTGACTCATTCGCTCCTGCTTCGTTGCGTAATTGTCAGGAGATCTTGCTTTTCGATCTGATAAGAGAAGCGCATGCCTCGCATAGGCCATGTGAAATCCGCGGCTGGCGCGCCGCGTCGAAAAGATGCAATTCGTTGACCGCGGTCTCGATCTCCACCCATCGCGGGGCCGGCATCGCGACTTTCTTGGCACCAGCCGCACATGATCAGTAATTCCTCTGTTCGCTCGACTTTGTCCTCCATCAACCGCACTGGCGCCCGCAGCTCCTGCCGGAGAATCCGGCTACGAAATTCAATCTCCTGATTGGGTAGCGCACAATCTCCAGCTCCATGAATCGTCGGCAGTCCGGGCTATCGCAACGATAAGGAAACGTCACCGGCCTTCCGGTCTCGCGGACTTTCTTGAGCAGGTCGTGAAAGAGTTGCTTGGTTTCTGGATGACAGATGAAATCCCAAAGCAAGAAACCGATTACGGCGGCCGGCTTGATGGTCATAGCCGCATTTTCGCCCGCGAAGTTATACCATTCCGCATTCGCGAACACGATGCGATCGTGCGCGTCAACTCGGTAAATGAATTCGCGTTTATCTTCCACAGCGGCCATTCGGAGCCACTAGGCAACCCGTCGACAAATCTTTCAGTCCGAGCGCGGCTGACGGAGGACTTCCTGAACCGGCAGAGGCAATTTGTCGGCGTTGAGCAGGAGGAGGCTCACCTGCCAGATCTCCGCGTCGGTCAGTTTTCCCTCAAACGCGGGCATGGCGCTGAACCGGATGCCATTCTTCACCACCCAGTGAGTGGTGCCGACGGGATCGTCGGTCACGCCTTTGCTCGGCGGAAGTAACTGCGGCGCGTGCGGGTAAAACCGTTTACTTATATCGGAAGCGGGTTGATCCAACCGGCCGTGACACATGAAGCAGTCGTTCTGCTGATAGACGCGAGCGCCGGCCAGGAGATTGGTTTCGTCGGTCGGAAACGGCGACTGATCCTGAGAGCTTTGCCCGATCGAGGCGGAAAGGGCCTTGTGCGCAAGGGATCGTTCCATCGGCAACGGGCCGCCTTTCGTCCCCATAAATAAGCTGCCGCGAGTAGCGAACAGATAACCACCAAGCAGGAGCAGACCGATTCCAACAATAAGACCGAAGAGGAATTTGATCATAGTCTAATGAGATACGTGCGCCGAACAGTTATGTCTTCGAGTAGATTTCCGCTCTCGCCGCTTCATCCGGTCGCGAGCGGTTCACGCAGAACATCGGCGCCGCGCAACGATTCTTCTGCCAATTCGCGATTCGCCTGCAAAACCATTTCGACCGCTTCCTTCAAATTTACGCGGGCTTCTTCCAACGTCGCGCCTTGTGTGTTCGCGCCGGGCAACTCTTCCACAAAGGCGGCGTAGCCTTCGGGAAACTTTCTGAAGACAGCGGTTAGTTTGATTTCCATGTCGATCTTGTAGCACGAAACGCGTCTACCGAAAACTACCGAATCATACCACGACACCAAAAGTTCGTTTCGGCGAGTCGTCGAAAGTCCGAGCTCGCCACGGGACGAGTCCGTCCGACGGCGGACCGGACTGGCACCAGGTCGCCGCGGCGACCGCTCCCAGAGAAATTGCAGACGGAAGATGTGAAACTTGCGCAGTAGCTCGACCGCGCTTTTAAAGGAGAATTGCGAGATTGAAAGAGCGGTGAATATGCTCCACTGGCTGCATTCTTTATTACCCCATATCCCTCACTACGGATATGCGCTCGTCTTCATCGTTGTGTTCTTGAACAACATCGGTGTTCCCCTCCCGGGAGAAACGATTCTCTTGGGCGCCGGATTTGTCCTGGGGAAAGCTACGGGTTCGCTGTGGCAACCCATTGCGGCCGGAACGGCGGCCTGTTTCCTGGGCGGCATTTGTTCCTTTTGGCTAGGACTGCGGTTAGGCCATGGCAGCTTTCACTGGCTCCATCTCACGCCCGAACGGCTAAAGTGGCCGGAGCGATTTTTCAAACGTCATGGCGCCAAGACTGTTTTTATCGCGCGGTTCATCTTCTTGTTTCCACCCGTCGCGGTCAATCTGCTGGCCGGCATGGCGAAAATGCCGTGGCGCATTTTTCTTTTTTACAATCTCACGGGGTCGGCGGTTTATACCACCTGTTACATCCTGATCGGATATTTTTTCGGGAAGAAGTGGAAACTTCTCGAAGCCTGGTTGGGCCCCACGACATTTTATCTGATTCTCGCGGGGATAGCCCTCATTGTTCTAGGCGTGATTTTCAGACACTCCTTATCCGAGTTTTTGACGCGCCTTTTTTCCAAAAAACGTAAGCGAAAATAATGAATGGACATAAAATTAAGCATGTCCACTCCTACGGGAATGCAGAATGGGGTTCTACGCCTTGGCGTAAACTTCCGAACCTTTTTCAACTGACTTTTCTTTCATCGCATCGACTCGTGCCCGAGTCTTTTCAGCACACTGACATTATCCGAGGCATACACCGGGCTGTACTCTTTTCGCTCAGGCCACGTATCGGTGTTCATTGTGGCAACGACGTATGCTGGCAAGCTCGCCTCTGTTTGCAGGACCTTCGATTGCTCAGTGAGGCCGACATGGCGGAATCGCATATCCCCGCTTTTAGCAAACACCCAGAACGGATATTCCCAACCGTCGCCCCCGATATACAATCCCACATCTTGCGCGCCGGCTTTCTCCAAAACATTCATCGCCCTCTTATAGGGCTCATATAGCTCAGGCCTGTTTGTGAAATAGAGTTGCATTCGCTCCTTCTGTTTCCAGTCGTTGGAGAGCAGAGAGCGAGTCTGGTTGTTCAAAGCAAAAGGGAAACTGTAGAGCACCATGAACGCAATCCCGGCCAAGGCACTGTATCGGCCGATCCCCTTGGCATTTTGGGTTAGAGCAATCACGATGACAGGCGCGGCCAAGGCGAATAATGGCGTATGCACCCTGCTCGCCCACGGATCCCACTTATGACACAAGCAATAAAGGCAACCACCGAGGAGCAATGCGATTGCATACCAGTTTCTCTGAGAAAATTGTCTTCGCGCCCATACAAAAGCCAAAGCGAACGCTAACAACGTAAGCCACAGGTGAATGGGATTTCCCGCGTAATCTTCGTGGCGACGGTAGGGAACGATGCGGAACGGAATCCCGAGATAGTTGTTATCCCGGTTGTCCAATTGCTTTCCCAAGACCGATCGCAACGTCTCGTCTATCACCTCGTTGATATGTCGCGATCGCGTCCCAAGATGTAGAGATAGATTCTTTGGAATGTTACTCAGTAGCGCGGATATCGATGAGTCCTGATTCAACCAGCCAGGTCCGCCGTAAACAGGTGAGCCATAGAGCCGGTAGCTTCGTGCGAAATGTCCGCTGTTGAGGGCAAGTGCGATCAAACACACCAGCGACAGACAGCCTGCGCGTCTGATCAGAAGTGAAAAGTTCGACCTCGCTTTGAAAAGTATTGGCACTGCGAGAGCCACGCCAAGGGGAGCACAATAGATATACGCGGTTCCTTTGGTTAAGAGAGCCAGTCCCAGGCTCAGTGACGCAAAGAGGATGTTCTCGATGTTGAAGTCTTTCCCCAGGCGCAACATGAAGAGTGCAAATGCCAATATGAAACTCGACACAACCAGATCGTTCTGTGTGCTTGTGCTTTGTAGAATCGCCATCGGGATCGTAGCGATAATCACCGCTGACATGAGTTGCTCTCTCCTGTTCAGCGAAAGTTCCGCGGCAATTAAAGCACCAAGGGCTATGGACACGACAAAGCAGGTCCATTGCACAAGGTTGGCAAACAGATCCGAACCGGACAGGAGTTGCAGATGCATGATGGCGAACTCGGCCAGAGGCGCTGAAAAGTTCTGCCTCTCAATCGCTGTTGGATAGAATGATACGCTGCGGTTGCTAATCCAGTTTGGCACTCGAGCCATGTGGTAGGTCATCGAGTCCCAATTGTTCGGTGGGTACAGAATCGCTGTCGCGAATGTGGCCGCCAGGATGAAGACAATGGTTCCCAGCAGAAGTATGGAAACCGGTGATATCCGGGGGAATTTTTCTATCGATGAGAATCCCGGACGCTTCCTGAATGCGACGGCAAGAACACAACCAAGACAACCCCAGATTCCCAGCAGATGAGGAAAATCAATCCAATGAAATGCCGATAGAAATTCTGTGGAGACGGCAATGAAGCCAAAAAAAACGATATGACTTTTGCCAAGTGCATTCAGCGGGCTTCCTCTTCTGGCAAACAGGAGCACCAACAGAACGTAGGTGATTAATGGCAGGAGTATGAAAGCCGGCGACGATTTCATGACTTCACGGTCCGAGCTCGCCGCGGGACGAGTCCGTGTCGCCGCGGCGACCAGACCGGACTGGCATTTGTGCCGAACACTGCCGACTTAAGCCTTCGAATAAATCTCCGAGCCCGCCTCGGTAAATTCTCGCGCCTTCTGTTCCATACCGGCCTGTAATGCTTCGTCCTCTGACAGTTTTTGTTCGGCGGCATACTTTCTAACATCTTCGGTGATGCGCATGCTGCAAAAATGAGGTCCGCACATCGAGCAGAAGTGTGCTGTCTTGGCACCTTCTTGCGGGAGCGTCTCGTCGTGGAACTCGCGCGCGGTCTCGGGATCGAGCGAGAGATTGAATTGATCTTCCCAGCGAAATTCGAAACGTGCTTTGGAGATAGCGTTGTCGCGGTATTGCGCGCCGGGATGGCCCTTCGCTAAATCGGCGGCGTGGGCGGCGATCTTGTAGGCGATGACGCCGTCTTTGACGTCTTTTTTGTTCGGCAATCCGAGATGTTCTTTGGGCGTGACGTAGCAAAGCATGGCGCAGCCGTACCAGCCGATCATGGCCGCGCCGATCGCGCTGGTGATGTGATCGTAGCCGGGCGCGATGTCGGTGGTGAGCGGGCCGAGGGTGTAGAACGGCGCTTCGCCGCACCACTCGAGTTGTTTCTCCATGTTTTCTTTAATCATGTGCATGGGGACGTGGCCCGGGCCTTCGTTCATCACTTGCACGTGCTGTTTCCAAGCGCGCTGGGTCAGCTCGCCTTGCGTGAACAACTCAGCAAACTGGGCCTCATCATTGGCGTCAGCAATAGAACCTGGTCGAAGACCATCGCCGATGGAGAAGCTGACGTCGTAGGCGGCCATGATCTCGCAGATCTCGTCCCAACGGGTGTAGAGAAAACTTTCCTGATGATGCGAGAGACACCATTTCGCCATGATCGAGCCGCCGCGCGAGACGATGCCGGTGGCGCGCCGCGCCGTCATCGGGATGTATCTTAATAGTACCCCGGCGTGGACGGTGAAGTAATCGACCCCCTGCTCCGCCTGTTCGATGAGGGTGTCGCGATAAATTTCCCAGGTCAGTTCTTCCGCGCGTCCGCCGACTTTTTCGAGCGCCTGATAAATCGGGACGGTGCCGATCGGCACCGGCGAATTGCGAATGATCCACTCGCGCGTGGCGTGAATGTTTTTGCCGGTGGAAAGATCCATCACGGTGTCGGCGCCCCACTTCGTGGCCCAGCGCATCTTCTCGACTTCTTCCTCGATCGACGACGCGACGGCGCTGTTGCCGATGTTGGCGTTGATCTTCACCAGGAAATTGCGGCCGATGATCATCGGCTCGATTTCGGGATGGTTGATGTTGGCGGGAATAATGGCGCGGCCGCGCGCGACTTCGTCACGGACGAACTCAGGGGTGATCTGCTTCTGGATGTTGGCTCCAAAAGCGGTTCCATCGTGTTGATGAGCGAGGTCGTTGCGGGCAATTGCAGATTTAAGATTTAAGATTTCAGATTTCAGACTTCCGCTTTCCGTTTTTCCAGACTCGCGGATGGCGATGAACTCCATCTCGGGGGTGATGATTCCCTGTCGCGCATAATAGAGCTGCGTGACGGCGCGACCTGCGCGTGCGCGGAGCGGCTTTCGCTTTAAAGCTGAAAACTGGACACTGAAAGCTGAAGTCCGCGGCGGACCGCCATTTTTACCGTTCGAACTCGCGGCGTGTTTCTCTGACAGATAACCGTCATCAATCGGTGTTACCGCGCGGCCTTCGATTTCTTCGACATCGCCGCGGTCGCGGATCCATTTTGCGCGCAGCGCGGGCAAACCTTTAGTTACATCCACACTTTGGTCTGCATCGCCCCACGGTCCGCTCGTGTCATAAACACGCACTGGCTCGTTCACTTCGATCTCGCCGTTCATGGTCTTCGTCGGCGCGAGACTGATCTCGCGGAATGGGACGCGAAGATCGGGATGTTGTTTTCCGGCGACGTAAACCTTGCGCGAGTTCGGTAACGGCTGCTCGGCGGTTGGTTCGCTGTCTTCTTTTTTGGCAATCATATTTAGGCCACGGATTTACACGGATAAAAGGCAGAGGTGAATCAGGAAAGCAGGAACGCAGGAGGAAGACATCAATTTAATAAGACGAAGCCTTCCGTTTTCAAAATATCCGCGTAATCCGCGGTTCATTGGTCTGTGAAAACCTGTGTGTATCTGTGGCCACTATTTATAAAGACATGAATGAATTAGGAAGCCATGAATCCATGAAGCAGCAGGAATCAGAAATCTTTCCTGGTTTCTTGGTTTCCAGATTTGGTTGGGTTGTTGCAGTCACAAACAAAAAACCATGCGCGGAAAACGCATGGCTGAGATTCTGCCGGACCTTCCTTCGGCGGCATTACCCGCATCAGGTTCAAGGGGTCGGTCGCCGCGGCGACCCTCTCAGCTCATTAGCTCCCCCGCACTACGATTGAGAATAACTGCGGAAGTGACGAGTGACAAGTGACGAGTGGTAGGGACAGCGCGCTGCGCTGTCCGCAGACGCCGCGGTGTAGAGGCGTGTGTCCTCACGCGTAGATCTAAATCAAATTGCGGTCGCCGCGGCGACCGCCACTACATCTACCAAACGCCGCGGGAGCAGCGCGCGCTCGATTCGCGCGCGCTGGATCCCGTGTCAGTTACTAACCGGCCGGCTTAGCTGCCGCCTCTTGTTTCACGTTGGTGTGAAAGATGGCCATCCACCCGCCCTTCTCCATTTTCCAGACGGAGCCGGCGTTATAGGTACCGGAGGCGTCCTTCCCATCGTAGGTGCCCTCAATGGTGACCTTGTAAGTGCTCACCATCGTATCTGTTCCAGCAGCGACGACGCTGTAATCGCTAATCGCAAACGATTTCATGTCCCACTTCTGCATGTCATCCATCTCCTTTTTCATGCCGGAGATGCCCTCGGCATAAACGCCGATGAAGTCGGCGGCGACGACCTTCTTAAAGTCGTCGACCTTTTTGTCTTTGAAGGCTTGCCAGGCCGCTTTTTCTTTCGCTTCCATCGCGGCCTTGTCCGGCGCGGCAATCGAAACAGCGATCATGGCGAAGAAGGCAATCACTGCATAGGTAATGTACTTTTTCATAAGTCCTTTCGGTTCTTGGTTGCGGCCAAGCGTAGGTATACGGCTAAAAGGAGTCAACACGCGCGACCGGGAGTCGCGCGGGTAGGCGGTAACGCAGCTAGGGAAGCTGGCACGAGCGCGGGAGCGAGAGTGACCAATCACGCAGAAAGAATCTGCGCACTAAGGACACAACGGTCACAGCGGAGAATCGAGTAATACGTCGTGTCCTTTGTGATCTTTGTGCGAGGAAACCTTACGGATGAATCTCCAACGGCGTGGGCAATGGCGTCGGCGATTGCAATGAGAGTGATGGCAGCACTTCCGCCGGTCTCGGAACTAACGACAGCGATTCAATGGTCGGATGTAACAAGGTCAGTTCCGTAGGCGGCGGAGAGAATTCGAGCTGTACGCCATTCTTTTGCCGCCGATAATCGGCCACCGTCAGCGGCTTTTGTTTTTTCTCGGCCAGGTTGCGGTAGCTTTCGATACCGATGCTGATCGCGCGCGCGAAATCGGTGCGCCATTCGTTCTTCGCGATCATTTTGCTCTCACCGCGCTCAGTCATGAATCCGCCCTCGATCAAGACGGATGGAATTTGGGTAAGCCGCAATACGGCGAAGCGCGCGCGTTTGATTCCGCGATCGGGTTCGTCGGTGTGACCGAGAATCGAATGATAGATACAAGCGGCCACTCCGACGCTGTGCGTATCCACGCCGGTCCCGGGGTTCACGTTCATGAAACTGAGCGCGAGCGAATCGTCGGCGGTGGAAGGCGCACCGAGCGGAGTGAGGCAATAGATCTCAAATCCGCTGGCGGACGCGTCGCGATCAGTGGCGTTGAAATGGATGCTGATAAAAATCGCATCCTTGGCCGTGTTCGCGATCTTGGCCCGCACTTCAAGCGGAACAAAGTAATCGCCTTCGCGGGTGAGGACCACTTTCAATCCCTTGGCCCGAAGCAGGGGCCGAAGTTTTCTCGCTACATCAAGCGCGTAATCCTTTTCGTTACCGTAACGGCTGGTGGCGCCTTTGTCGTAACCGCCATGTCCGGGATCGAGTACGACCGTGGTCAATTTGCGAACGCTCGTGATCATGTGCGGGCGCATTTGCGGTTCGATGGTCTTGGCCAGGTCCATCCGCGAAACCAAATACTTTCCGCCGTTTTCGATCACGGGAAAACAGAGCCAGTTGCGCGCGCCATTGATATTGATCTCGCGGCTATCGAGATTGAACTCGAGCAAGCCTTTTTCGTTCTCGAGCCGGATCTTTCTCCCGGATGGCGCGACTCCCGACGGGAGACCGTAAAACTTTGCGATGTTATCGACGCTCAGATAATCGTGCGTGCCGACTTTGATAATTTGCCAGGGATCGGCCGGCTCCGCTCCGCTCGCAACGCAAGTGATCGCGGCGGTGGTCGCCAACCAAATAGCCAAGAACCTCTGGATCTTCATCAAAGTCATTCGGGGAAAGTCATCACTCGGGCGCGCAAGATCGATCACACTTCGACATTGGACAACCGTCGCTGTTCAAGGTTGCAGGTTGCTGCTGTCGCCACAACGAACGGACGAGAAGGCAATTGTTTGTGCCAAAATTGGGATGACGAAATCCCAAGACCGGGACAAGACACGGTTGCGGCATTTCTGCTCAGCGCTGTTAAGTCGCAGGACAACAACGGCTTGTATGACAGATGGTTTTGTGGCATACGGGCTGCAATGCACATGATCCAATCGTCGTCTCGATCTGCACTGGGGACGCATCTGTTCGACGCAATTGATCATTTGAATCCAATCATTTCTGACTGACCATTAACTGCTGCCGCAGCTTTGCCGCATTCTTGGCAATGCTGTGGATCGCTCAACCAATAGAGACCTCATCATGAAAATCATCATCTCCTCAATCGCGGCGCTGCTTTGCGCCGTGTCACTGCACGCGCAATCCGAGCCGCAAAAATCTTCGCCAAAAAGCAACGCTCCGACTCCGACGCTCGATTCCAAAAACATGGATACGTCGGTCAAACCGCAAGACGACTTCTTCCTGTACGCCAATGGCGGCTGGATCAAAAACACTGAGATACCGCCCGAGTACTCACGTTGGGGCAGCTTTAATCAGCTGATCGAACAGAACAACGACGCGCTTCATAAAATTACAGAGAAAGCCGCGAAGACGCCGGCGAATTCAAAGACCGCGCCTGAGCTTCAGAAAGTTGGCGATTACTATGGGAGCGGTATGGATGAGAAAGCGATCGATGCCGCTCGCACCAAGCCGCTGCAAGACGAGTTCAATCGCATCGACGCGATAAAAGATCGTAACGATGTGCTGAAGGAGATCGCCCATATTCACAGCTTTGGCGGCAACGTGTTTTTCCGCTTCGGCTCCGGACAGGACGACAAGGACAGTACCCACGAGATCGCTCAGGCGGGTCAGGGCGGACTCGGCCTGCCGGACCGCGATTATTATACCAAGACGGACGACGCTTCGAAAAAAATACGCGATCAATACGTCGCTCATGTAACGAAAATGCTGACGTTGTTGGGCGAGCCCGCGGCCAAGGCCGGTGACGACGCGAAGAAAATTCTCGCGATGGAAACCAGTCTGGCTCAGGCGTCACGCACCCGTGTTGAGCTGCGCGATCCGCAGAAAAATTACAACAAGATGAAGCAGAGCGAACTGCAAGCGCTCACGCCGGATTGGAATTGGGTGGATTACTTCAAGGAAATCAATCTGAGCGAGCCGGGTGACATCAACGTGCGGCAACCGGATTTCTTCAAAGCGGGAAACACGACTTTCACCAGCACGCCAATCGACGATTGGAAGGCATACCTGCGCTGGCACCTCATCAATGCCATGGCGCCCGACCTGTCGAAAGATTTCGTCAACGAGGATTTCAGTTTCAAAGAGACTACTCTGCGCGGCACAAAGCAGATTAAGCCGCGTTGGAAACGCGTCGTAACTTCCACGGACGGGGCGATCGGTGAAGCGCTCGGCAAGTTGTATGTCGCGGATAATTTCCCGCCCGAAGCGAAAGCGCGTGCGCTCGAGCTGGTGAACAATCTCAAGGAAGCATTGGCCGATCGCATCAAGACGCTCGAATGGATGGACGAACCGACCAAACAGGAAGCGCTCAAAAAGTTGGCGGCCTTTACGGTGAAAATCGGTTATCCCGACAAATGGCGGGATTACTCATTGCTCAAGATCGACCGCGGTCCGTTCGTCTTGAACGCAATTCGCGCGGAAAACTTCGAAAGCAATCGCGAGTTAAATAAAATCGGCAAACCGGTCGATCGCACAGAATGGGGCATGACGCCGCCAACTGTGAATGCGTACTACAATCCGAATATGAACGAGATTGTTTTCCCGGCCGGTATTTTGCAGCCGCCATTTTTCTACGCCAAGGCTGACGACGCGATGAACTACGGCGGAATCGGCGCGGTCATCGGTCATGAAATGACGCACGGCTTCGACGACCAGGGACGGCAGTTCGATGCGACCGGGAATTTACGCGACTGGTGGTCGCCGGAATCAGCCGCAAAATTCAAGGAACGTTCGCAAGCGATCGTCACCCAGTATTCCGAATACGAACCGCTGCCGGGATTGCACGTCAACGGCGAGCTCACGCAAGGCGAAAACATCGCCGATCTCGGCGGAGTGAAGCTGGCTTACGCCGCGCTGCAAAAAGCCCAGGCCGGAAAACCGCAGCCAAAGATTGATGGCTACACTCCGGAGCAACGCTTCTTTCTCTCTTTCGCACAAATTTGGCGATCCAAACAACGCGACGAAGATTTGAAGCTGCGCTTGAACACGGACCCGCATTCACCGGCGCACTACCGCACCAATGGCCCACTCTCGAATCTTCCCGAGTTCGCGAAGGCGTTCAATCTGCCGGACAACTCCCCGATGATTCGCCCGCCGGACAAGCGCGTAAATATCTGGTAAGGCGATCCGCCTCAGGCGGACTAAATCGACATCTTCAACCGCCGCTCGTGTGCAACTCGCGAGCGGCGGTTTGTTTTATTCTTTCGCGATTTTTCCGCCCCCAACCTCTGTCATGTCGAGCGAAAGCGAGACATCTCTCAATTCTCATGAGATCGAAATTACTCCTTCGCGATCTTTCCACCCCATGAAAGGATCTTCGCTTTCGTTCCGGCGGCTTCGGCTTCTTTGATGTCGCCATTGCGATTGTAAAACAAGGACAAGCTCGTCCAACCGATCTGATCGTTCGGCTGAAGCTCGGTTGCTTTTTTGCCGGCTTCGATCGCTTCCGGAAAACGCCCGAGTTTCATCAACGCCATTCCCAGCGCATGCCAGCCGTCGAAGAATTGTGGATCGACATCGACACAGCGCCGATACTTTTCAACTGCGCTTGCCAGCTCTCCGATCGCCAGATCGCCGTTCGCGTCATCGAATATTTCGTCGCGCGTTTCCATCTTGAGGGATCGACGGAGACGACACCGCTACTTAAGTTTTCGAATTTAGGATGCCGGCCTCGCGCTGCCGTTCGCGCAACCACTCGTAGAAGACAAAACTTCGTTTGTTGCTGAGGAAGCGCTCATCGAAGCTTGCTTTGCTTTCGCGGAATTTTGCTTCATCCGGCGGCTCGCGTTTTTCGACAACCACAATCAGCCCGCCATCGGTCACCGGCCAGAATTCGCTCACTCCGCCGGTACTCAGGTCGCCGACCGCTCTCTTGATTGCGGGAAAATCGGGCGATTCCTTCGCGGGTTTGTTTGGCTCCGTTCCTGGCTCGAACTCATCGGCCAGCGAAAAAGGCGGGACCTTCTCCGTTTTCAAATTTACCTTGGCCAAGGCAGATGCGAGAGACTCGCCCGCTTTAAGACTTTCTCGCAAATCGTGTGCTGCTTTCGCCCCTTTGTTTGAAACCGTCTCGCGTTCGCGGCTCTCTTTAATCGTATCGACGATCTTCGGCTTCGCCTCTTCCATCGTCAGCGGCCGCGCTTCAACCACGCCGGTTAGATGCAGGATGTAAAAGCCGTCGGCCGTTTGAACCGGTTCGCTGTTCGGCTCCGGTGCGCTCAGTTGAAATACAGTGGCCACAAGTTGGGGATCGCCCTTGATCTGCGGGTCGGGAGCTAACTGCGTGAACTCTCCGGTCTCACGAATGGGTAACTGAAATTTTGCGGCGACTTGCTTGAAGTCCGCTCCCTTTTCGAGCAGCGCCTGAGTAAAATCGTTGGCGCGGTCGGCCAGCTTCTGCAAAACGTCGATCCGTTCTTTGCCCGCCAGTTTTTTTTGCTCGTCCGTGAACGCGAGACTCACCAGTTCAACTTTGCGTTTTTCCTCGCTCTTAAAGTCCGCTTTATGGGCCTCATAGTATTTCTGCACATCATCGTCGGTGACCTTGATGTCTTTGGCGAAATCGGCCATGCGCAACCGCGCGACGCTCACCGTAATCTTGCCGTATAACTGTTCGAAATTGGCTTTGCTTTCCGTTTCCGAGACTGCAACTCCCGTCGCCACTAATTGTTTGATTCTGTTCAACGAAATCTCGTCACCGGCCAGCTCTTCTACCTGCGCTTCAGTCAGACCATTCGGAGCAAGCAAGTTCTGCGAGAATTCGGTGTACTTATTTATGTCGAAGCCAGCGGGCCCTCGAAATACGTGCAGGTCGCGCACGAAATCGGCAACCTCCGCCGTCGTCGGCCGAATACCGAGACGCGCGGCTTCGTGCCGCAGGATGATCAGGTTCAGAATGAATTGCGCGGTGATTTCGTTCTGGTTCCGGCCGTTCGCGCCTCCCGCCAACGAATCACAAAAATCGCTCATGCCCAATGCTTGCGCGAGCCCGAACAAACGCCCGTCGCGGCGCGCCTCGATCATCGAGACATTGCGATCGTAAACTCGCGCGAACCGATCGGATCCCTTTGCGGCCAAATCGGTTTTGTTGAAATAAAATACGAACGGAATCGCCAGGAGAGCGATCACGATCATCAGCCAGCGCTGGTGTTTATTGATCGTTCGAATCATAAGTGACGGAGTTTACGGACTCTTTCTGCATCGCCAAATTTTTTTTGGCTACGACTCGCCCGCCGTCGCTCGAATCAGCTCCCAGGCATTTCGCAAGTGCTGCTCCGTGGTGAGAATATTTCCCAGTCCGATCCGCATGACCGTTCGTCCGTTTAATTTCGTTTGCGTGAGATAAGCGCGGCCCGACGCGTTGATTCGCTCGACCATCTCGCTGTTCATCGCGTCGATCTTATTTTCATCCGTGCCGATGAATCGAAAGCAAACCACGCCCATGCTCACGGGCGCGGCAAGCTCGAAGCGATCATCGGCCTTCACCCACTCGGCCAAGAGCGTCGCCAGCCGCAGATGATCGCGAATCCGCGCCGCTATTCCGGCCCGGCCAAAAGTGCGGAAAACCATCCAGGCTTTGAGCGCGCGAAACCTCCGGCCGAGCTGCACTCCGTAGTCCATGTAGTTCTTCTCCGCCGCGACGGTATCGCCGCGCAAATATTCCGGAACAAGCGTGAAAACGCGCCGAAGTCGTTCAAGATCCCGCACGTAGAGCACGCTGAAATCCAACGGCACGAAGAGCATTTTGTGCGGATTGATCACGAGCGAGTCTGCTTCGCTCCAACCCGCCATCACCGATTTGCACTCGGGTAGCAGCGCCAATCCCCCGCCGTAAGCGCCGTCAATGTGCAACCACATTTTGTGTTCGCGGCAGATGACCGCGATTTCCGGGACGGGATCAACACTCGCGGTTGAAGTTGTGCCGACCGTGGCGATCGCAGCGAGCGGCCGCATCCCCGCCGCCAGATCGCGCGAAATCATTTCGCGCAGCGCCGTCGCGTCCATGCGAAAGGCCGCGTCGGTGGCGACGCGCTGCACATTTTCCTCGCCAAGACCGAGCGCGATGGCCGCCTTTTCGGCGGAGCTATGGGCTTGCTCCGAAGCATAAACGCGCAACCGCGGAACGTCCGCGCGACCGGCGAGGCCAAGCTTGCGCGTTGATGGCACAGCTTCTTCTCGGGCCACGGCCAGCGCATGCATAATCGCGACCGAAGCGGTGTCGTAAACAACGCCATCAAAATCGTTCGGCAAATGCAACCATTGCCGCAACCAATCGATGACAAGCGTCTCCAGTTCGGTCGCCGCCGGTGACGTGCGCCAGGTCATCGCATTGACGTTCAGCGGCGCAGTGATGATCTCACCGAGAATTCCCGGCGCCGTGGTTGTCCAGCCGAAATAGCCGAGAAACATCGGGTGTCCCCAATGCACCATTCCGGGAACAATCACTCGATCGATGTCCGCGATAATTTTTTCGAACGATTCGCCTTCCTCGGGCGGTTGAGCGGGAAGCTGCGCCCGGATTGCGCCCGGCTTGGCGTTCGGCGCGACACGCAGCTCGCCAATTTTCTCCCGGTAATCGGCGATCCAATCCGCCAGTTGATGCAACTGCTTACGGAATTCCTCGGGTGGCACATCGCCGAGATCATCTTTTAAGTCTGCTTGTCGATCTTTCATTCGAAGGGCTTCGACGTTACCGCGAGGCGGCGGCGGGGCGCAACGCTCCAGTCATTCCTGCTTTCCAGGTAGGGATGGCTCTCTGAGCCGTCCGGCTCTCTCTGAAATGATCGACGGACACCCCGGAGGTACGTCCCTACCTAGCGATTAGAAAGCAAAGCCGAAGCTGAAATCAAATGCGCCAAAATCTTCGCCGGCGTGTCGATCTGGATTAAATCCATAATCGAGACGAATCGGACCGATGGGCAATCGGTAGCGCAAACCAACGCCAAGGGCGTAACGCATGTCGTCGAGGCCAGGGTCTTCCGCATTCGGCAAAAGATTGCCGGCATCGGCGAAAAGCGCGCCCTGAAGTTCGCCAAAGATCGGAAAAGTGTATTCGGCATTGAAGACAGTGAAGAACTCGCCGCCGATGGGATTGCCTTTTGAATCGTGCGGCCCAAGCTCGCGCTCGCCAAAACTCCGCACCGTCGCGCTTCCGCCGTTGAAAAACCGTTCGTCGATCGGTATCGCCATTACTTCACCGGCACCCGAGGTGGTGAGAGAATGGACGGCGCCCATGCGCGCACCAAACGCGAGCGATGACTGTTGAAACCAGTGTTGCAACGGTGTGCCATTTCGATCTTCCACCATGCCGGGTGTCAACGCTTTCGGAGCAAAAGGCAGATAGTAACTCGCGCGAATAGTGCCACGGACAAGCTCGATATCGCTGCCAAACGCGTTCAGGGCCAGATCCAGAGTTTGATTGAAAACAAAACCGCGTGGCGAAACGAGCGGGCTGTCGCGAAGATCAAGCGTTTGGCTGAACCCGAGGGAGTTTACAAAGTAAGAGGTCCGGCCAAGGAAAATCGGGTCGATACTCGCGCTGGTCACTTCCACGTGGCGAACCGAGAAAAACAAACTTGTTTCATATTGCTTCGTGATTTTGCGCGACAATTCGAGACGTCCGCCCAGCTCGAATTTCGAATAGCCGTCGAAATCGTAAGTCAACGCGCCGACCCGCGACTTGAAACTGAAATCGGTGTCCAGGAAGAATGGATCCTCGTAGAGAATTTCACCTTTATAGCCGCGCTGCGAAACTTCGATCGAGGTCGTGAGCGGACGGCCGTAGCCAAACAGATCACGGTCCCGAAATTGCAATCCAAAAATCCCGCCGTCATAAGTGCCGTAACCGATCGAGATGCCGAACTCTTTGCTCTTGGCCTCCTCCGCGGTGATGTCGAGCCGCAACAAATCGCCATCCACTGGCGTCGGTTTGATTTGCAAAATACTGAAAAGGCCTGTCCGCATCAGCGCGCGGAATTTCTCGTCCAGAACATCCGGACTGTAGGCCTTGCCGCTAAGACTGCTGAATCGTTTAGCAACGAAACTCGGCCGCAAACGATCCAATCCGCTGACCGTCACATCGCCGAAGTGATAAACGGGCCCGGCGGCCACCACTATTTGCACAGGCACCCGGCCATCCAAAGCGATTGCCGGTTCGCCGCTCGCATCGATCTTTACATCATAATAACCGCGCGCCTTGTAATACGCCTGCAAGCGCCGCGGAATATCGGCAAGCCGCGCATCGGTGTAAGGCCGTTTCAGAAGATCAACGATTTGCCCGCGCAAAGTTTCCGCGTCGTAAATGGCGTTGCCGGTGAAAGAGACATTGCCGAAGAAGTATTGGCGCCCTTCGTGAATCGGAATGACCGCATCTACCTGATTAGTTTCGTCGTGATAAGTGTAACTCGGCGGATCGACCGTCGCGTCGAGAAAACCTTCCGCGATATAAAACCGATGCACGAGATCGGCGCCTTCCTGAATGTCCGCCGAGACGAAAGGCAGGTTCTTTTGCAATTTTGAATAGCGCTCACGCGTCGGCCCGGCCGCAAACTCGAACAGCTTCTCCTTCGGTTCGGTTACGTTTCCATCGAACGTCACCGTCCCGAGCGTCATGAGCGAACCTTCATCGATCTCGAGGCGCAAACGCTCGCCCGGCTCGATCACATACTTCACGCGCACCTTCACGTAGCCGTGTTTGCGGTAGATTACTTCCAGAAAAAACGCGAGATCGTCCGCCCGCGCCGCCGTCAGGCCGAACTCATCGATGACTGTGATTTGCTCCTTTAATTGGGAACGCAGTTCCTTTTCGCTGAAGGTTTTTTCTCCGCTAAAGTCGATCACGCTCGTTTTCTGCGCGCGTTTTTCCTGCTCCTTCGCCACGATCCGTTCCTCCTTGGCCTTCTCTTCCGGCTTCGGAACAGTGACTGCCGTTTGCGCCAGGACGCCGACGACTAGCGCCACGGTGCAGGTCAGGGGAAAGATCGCGCGGCGCATTTCAACGAAAACGTAACAAATATTTTAGCATTCCACGATAATCTCCGCCCACTCCGAGATCGCCGATGACCACAAACTGGTCGTTGATCTTCAAGTGCGCCGTCCCCTGCTGTTGTCCGGTGCGGGGATCGACCGTGCCAAAGTCCACATCCAACCGATCGAAAATGGAGTTGCTTTGGGTCGCTTGGCCTTTCTTGAAAACTTTCCGGTAGAGCTGTTGCACAAGCAGCATGCCGGCTCGGCCCACGACTACACTAGTGCCACTCGATAGCTCTTCGCGAGTCGTGCCGGTTGCGAGCAAAGAAATAATTTCGTCTTGCGGCAGCGGCGGCTCACTCGTGAACACCGCCTCCGGCGAAAGTGACGTTCCGTACACATAAACATGAATGGTGTAATCGCGGATCAAGGACGTGCCGTGCAATTCGATGCGCGGGTTAAACGAATCGCTCGGATCAAAGTAAAGGAAACCGTAGGAAACTTCGAGACGGCTAAAAGGTAGCGTCGCTTCCACTTTCTCGAGCCGCACCGTGCCTTGCAAACCCGGATGCAAACCGGTACCGGTGAGATGCAGATCGCTGGTCGCGCCGCCATTCGCCAGATTTCCACGAATGAGAACCGGATCTTTCGTTTTAATTGCGAGATCGAATTTCCAATCGCGCAACGGCGGCTTCGGCAATGAGATATCCGGTCGCGACGAAGCCGGTTGCGGCGCGGGCCGGCCAGGCAAACCGATCGGAATGAGATCGATGTTCTTGAGAAACTGACTGTTGGTCAGGGCCACGTTGCCCGTCACGGTCGCGCTCGTGAACGGCCCATTTATTTTCACATCCGCATTCGCACGGGCGGTCAGGTCGTCATTGCGAGCCACCAGCACGCTGTCGGCTTTCAATTGCAAATCGAGGATTGGCGAAAACAATTTCGGAAAACTGACACGGCCGGCCAGCGTAAAACGACCGCCCGCTAGTTCGCCCCCGAAACGCTCCAAGGTGAAGGCGTCGTGCGCAAAATCGATTCGCGCCTTGAAATCTCGCAGCGTCGGCAGGGTCGCATTCTCGAACCGCGCCACGTTCACCGTGATGTCCCCCGCCCCGCTCAAAACCGGTTGCCCAATCGTTCCACTTACATCCACATCCAGCGCGAGGTCGCCATCGAGTTGCTGAATATCGGGAACGAATTGCCGGACGAAATTTACCGAGCTCCGAGGCAAGCGGACCTTCGCCGTTAACGGAGTGTCGTCGGGAATTTTTCGTTCCCGCGCAATTTTCGGAATATCGAATGGCAAATCCGCGGACAACTCCATTGGTTGAATTTTGCTTTGCTGCAGTTTGCCGGAGACAGACAACCGATCGTGTTGCGATAGCGCGGTAAGATCGAAGGTGGCCGGCTCGAATTTTGGAAGGCTCTCGCTCCGAACGTCGCGCAGTTGGACATCCAAACGCGCGTTTAGATCCGCGATCGTTCCGCTCGCATCAAGCTTCACATTCAACACACCCGACGCGACCGGCTTGGCGCCCACGTCTTGAAAAAGCTTTTTGATGTCGATGTTCTTGGATTCAAAAGTTGCGACGACTTTGCCATTCGGCGGACACACCGGCTGGTTCGTCCCCAGATTTTTCCAAATGAACGGAATGGAAACATAACCCTCGGCATACTTCGATTTCTCCTGATCGAGTTGAATGTTACTGATCTCCAGCGTTTCGCCTTTCGCTTGCGCGCTCGCCTGGAAGTTCATCTTGTCGCTGCGCAGAAAAATTATCGGAGCATCGAGACCATCCGCCGAATATTTTGCATCCACCTTCGATTGCAGCGATTTCAAGTCGCCGTAACGGCCCTTCTCGAGGGCAAGTTTCAATTGCCCGGAATTCTTGAACGTTCCCGCTTCGCCGTTGCCTTCCCAGTTAATCGCAAGCGCGCCTTCCACTTTGTTCTCGTTGCCTGATGCGTGGAGCAAAGGTTGCAGCGTGGACAAGTCGGCAACATTGGCGGCGACCTTCCCGCTGTAATGAAACGGCGCGCTCAGATCGGCCATTCCATTTGCGCCCACGAAGTCGTGCTCATTCAAACTCGCCGTAAAATCATTCACGTAAACGACGTTGCGCGAAATGGAACATTGCGCGCTCAGTTGTTTGAAAACGAGATCGCGCATCCGAAGATTCGACCCGAAGATCGACACTTGCCCATTGCCGACTCCTTGCTTCCACTCGACTCGCCCGTCGATTTGCAGTGGCCCGAAAACCTTGTCGCGCGAATCGGAAGCCCAGTAATCGCCCAGTTCCGGCGCGTTGAGCGCAACTTCGATTTGCTCCGGTCGCGTTGAAAATTTACTCGGATCTTCCGGCAATCGGTAGCGGCCACGGACGTTCAGTTCATTTTGTTTTCGTCGCGCCGTCAACCGATCGATCCGCACCAAGTCGCCGGCTCCGCTAACAGAGCCTTCCACTGAGTCCAAAATATAATCCCGGAATCGAATTTCCGATCCATTCAGCGCGACTTCGGAACGAAGATCGGCGAACCACGGCTTTCCCGCTGTAGCCGGGGTCGATGACCCCGGCCGGGGATTAGACGGCATGATTTTGGTCGCCTTGAGATTCACATTCAATTTATCTGCGCTGCCGTCGTTAAATTTAATCGCGTCCGCAGAAGCGTTCAGATTTGCCTCGAGTTTCCCATCCTTGATGTCGATCTGGCCATTGATTTGAGCCGAGCCGGTTACCGGCTCCCGGTTTCCTGCCGTCAACGTTTGCAGATCGATGGCCGAGCTTGTCAGTTCGAGCGTCGCTGAGTTGCGGCCAAATTGTTTAGTGTCGGACGGCAACTCTGCCGATCCGCGAAGATGAAATTGGTTTTGACCTTGGACTAAGTCGGCCGCTTGCAGCGTGGCCGAACCATCGCGTGCAACAATCTTGAAATCGCCACGGTCGAAGACAATCCCCCGCCCGTGAAAGTCGTTCACCTGAGCGGTCACGGTCGCGTTCCAGGTCCGCGGCGAATTGATTACACCTGTTCCATCGAAATTTACTCGCGCGATCTCTCCGCGCACAAATCCGCCGGGCCAGCCGAGGTATTTATTGAGCGCATCCAATGCAATGCTTTCAGCGTTCAAATGAAATTCCGTATTTAGCGACGAGCGTGTTTC
This sequence comes from Spartobacteria bacterium, assembly GCA_003167365.1. Lineage (GTDB taxonomy): Bacteria > Verrucomicrobiota > Verrucomicrobiia > Chthoniobacterales > UBA10450 > Palsa-1382. The sequence goes on from PMTM01000009.1 coordinate 71,769, forward strand.
GCTCAAAGCGACTGAGCTCGACATTTTCCCACCACCGATCTCTGACTCCAGACTAATCGCCAGAGTTTTCGCGTTGATGCGTGAGGCGTCGATGTTGAGCGACCGGATACGCTCGTCATTATTAAGCGCGAGATCGCGCAGAATCAGGTTTCTGTTTGCACAGGAAGTCTGCGCGGAAAGTTTTGACCACTCTTGCGCCGTCGGCAGTTGCAACTTCCCAATGCGCAATTCGCCCGGGCTGCGCGGATTAAAATCAAGATCGGCATGTTCGATGACGAAATCGTGCGGCCGATTCCGCACGACCAGATCGACATCGGATAATCGCACTCTTTCCGGAAAGATTGGCCACAGCGTCATTCTCTTATCAGCTTTCGATTGCCGATTTTTTCGATGTCCTTTTGACGGATCCAAAACAACGCGCGCCGAACGCACTTCTACATTTCGGAAAAAGTCAGTCAGGCCATGCCGGACGAATGCGAACAAGCTGTAGTCGGCCTGCGCAAAATCGACATCAATCGACTCGACATCAGCCGGTCCGATCGGCACGACGTGCAGATTTCGCACCGTCAAATTCGTAAAGACGTTGCCTTCAATGCGAAAATCCATCTTCAGATTTTCCTTGGCCGCATAATGCAATGCGACCAGTCGGACGAGCTCCTGGAGCAACGGCCGATGAAAAATCAAAACGAGTGCGCCAAAGATCGCCAGCGCAATAAGTGCACGACGCTTCCATCCTCCGCGCGGAGAAATTTCACTCTGACCTTTTTCGCCCACGAGCGCGTTACTCTATTTCCCAGAGGAGAAAGAGCAAACTCGCCGGTCATACTTAAGATAGACTGCGCGAGTTAACGATTGCGCGCCAAGGCATCTCGCGTCACGCTTTTCGCGCCATATGAGTCCGGACAAGCTATTTGATTATCTCGACGGGAAGTTGTCTCCGGAACAACGCGAGAAGATTGAGCGACAGCTCGCGGCGGATGCGCATGCGCGGCGCGAGCTCGCCGCGGCCCGTGAAATTCACAGCCGGATGCGCGATTCGCGGGAAGTGTTGTTGGGAGATGAGGCAATCGACAATCGCGGCGCGATTTTGGGCCGCAAAATTGCAGTCTGGTCTGTAGCGCTGGTTTTTCTCAATGTTGTTTTCGCTCTTTACGCAATTGGATTTTTGAAAAAGAAACCGCCGGCGCGTCCGGTGGAAGATCAAAATCATCAGCAATTAGTGCAAGCCCTGGAGAAAGCGGGCGTATCCGCGCTGCCCACACCCAGTTTTGAAATCGATGAGATCAAACTCGAAGCGCCGGCCAGACAGCGCGAAGTAATGGCAAGCAAGGTCATCGCGACCGCGAGCCAATGTGGCGGCTCAGCGGTGAAGGGCTTGAACGATGAAAATGGAATTCTTTTATTCGCCGAAATTCCAGCCGCGCGCGTAAACGAATTCGGTAATTCTTTAAAGAAACTTGGAGCAGTTTTGCCGGCGCCAAGAAGCGAGAGCACAACAAGCGGCAAGGCAATTCTCCAAATTCGAATTGTCGACAGCGCGAAGTAATGTCTTCGATGCGCGAAATGATTGCGGTGTCATTCGCGCTTCCGGCGGAAAGCTCCGGCCTGATCGACCTTTTGCAGGACAAGCAATCCGTTGCCATCGGCCCGGCCAAGGTTGTGCAGGGAAAGATCGGCGAACGAGCGGTCGCAATCGTGCACACCGGCGTCGGCCGGAAAAGCTGTGAGAATCGGATCGATAAATTTCTTGGCGAAACGCGGCCCAAGGTTTTTATCGGCGCCGGATTTGCCGGAGCAGTCCGTGAAGGATTAAAAATCGGGGAGTTAGTTCTTGCGGAAAATTTTTCAGATCCACGTCTGCTTTTGAGCGCACAGGAAATCTTACGCCAGCGGAATGTGCAAACGATAAAACTTTTTACCGCCACGGCCATTGTCGATTCAATCGACGAACGCAATCGGATTGCGCGTGAGCACGGAGCCGATGCCGTCGAAATGGAAACTGAATACATCGCCGCCGCGTGCACCGCGCACGCGATTCCAATGCTTTCGCTTCGCGCGATCAGCGATTCTCCGCACCAACCGTTTCCGGCGCCGCCGAATGTTCTGTTCAATGTGGAACGCCAAAAAACGGATGGCGTTCGGCTCGCTTTTTATCTTCTCACGCATCCAATGGCGATCGGGCGCTTGAGCCGGTTTGCTCGTCAGGTCGCACAAGCGCGGAAAGCGATTGCGCAGGGATTAGTCGCATTGATCGAGCAATTGCCCGAGCTGTAGCCGCGTCGCTGTGCGACGCGATACGCTTCCCATAGGGAAGCGGCTACAATTTGCTACAGTTGCGCCGCCGGTTCGACATGAACGAGCACGTCGGCGATGCGCGGATCGGTTTCTTGAATAGCGCGTTTTACCTGGTGGGCAATGTCGTGGCCTTCGCGCACGGAAATGTTGCCGTTCACTCTAACGTGAAGATCGACATAAAAACTCAGGCCCATTTTTCGGGCAAAACATTTGTCGATTTCCATGACACCGGGCACAGCAGCCGCGGCGGTTCGAACACGATCGATAACTTCGCCGCGCGGAGCCGTGTCCATAATTTCGTAGAGTGCGGGTTTCAACAGCCGGTAGCCGTTCGCACCGATCAGTCCGCAAGCAAAAATCGCGGCCCAATCATCCGCGCCTTGCCAGGCTTTGCCACCAATCAGCGCGAGGGAAATTCCAATAAACGCGGCAATCGAAGTCAGCGCATCGGTGCGATGATGCCAGGCGTCGGTTTGCAAGGCGGTGCTTTCAACGTCGCGCCCCAACCGAATTACATAGCGATACAAGACTTCCTTCACCATCACGACGATGATGAGCACAACGAGCGTAAAAGGCGCGGGACCGTGATGCGGTCGAAAAAGCTCGCGCACGCTTTGAATGGCGATGCCGAGCGCGGCGGCCAGTACTCCGATCGCGACAAGAACGGCGGCGATCGGTTCGGCTTTGCCATGTCCGTAAGGATGAGTCGCGTCCGGCGGACGCGCTGCGACTTTCAACCCACCCCAAATAATGACCGAACCGGCAATATCGAGCGCGGACTCGATGCCGTCCGCAATCAGGACGTAAGCATTGCCAAAAATGCCAGCGGTGATCTTTGCACTCGCCACCAGCACGTTGATGAATAGCCCGAGCAACGCGACACGGGCGCCAGTTTGCAGATTGTTGACGGAAGCGTGAGGCTGCGAAGGCATCGATGAAGAAAGATATAAGCGCGGTAGTATACGAAACGCACGGAAATCCGGCGGAGGTCTTGCGGATTGAGAAGCAGCCCTGGCCGAAACCGGCGCCGGACGAAGTAGTTGTGCAGATGCGGGCCGCGCCAATCAATCCGGCGGACCTGAATGCAATCGAAGGAAAATATCCGCTGCGGCCGCAACTGCCGGCGACCCCGGGCTTTGAAGGCGCTGGAGTCGTGGTCGATCTTGGCAGCGACGTTACAACAATTGCAGCCGGTGCGCTGGTGATCTTGCCGCACCACATCGGGACGTGGCGCGATGCGCTCGCGGTGAAAGCAAGCGAGCTGGTCGCCGTTCCGCCGGAGATCGAACCGGTGCAGGCGGCGATGTTAAAAATCAATCCGATGACCGCGTGGCGTTTGCTGCACGATTACATCGATCTAAAACGCGGTGATTGGCTGATTCAAAACGCCGCGAACTCGGCTGCTGGTCGTGCGGTGATCCAGATCGCCCGCGATCTCGGTTACAAAACGATCAATGTGGTTCGACGCCAGGAATTGATCGAAGAATTGCGCGCGGAAGGCGGTGATGTTGTCCTGGTAGACAGTGAAAATCTTCGTGAAGAAGTGAAGAGCGTGACGGGCGGAGCGCCGATCCGCCTCGGATTGAACGCGGTCGGAGGCGAGAGCGCCTTGCATCTCGCAAACACGCTCGCGCCTGGATCGACGATGGTCACGTTCGGCGCGATGAGTTTGCAGTCGCTCAAAATTCCGAACGGCCTTCTCATTTTCAAAGATCTTCGCTTCCGCGGAATTTGGATCAACAAGTGGTACGACAATGCGACAATGCCGGAACGCATGGAGGCGTTCCGGTCGCTCTTTGAAATGACGAAGCGCGGCTTATTGAAAACGAAAATTGAGAAGTCTTATCCGCTCAGCGAAATGAAAATCGCAGTGGCGCACGCCGCCCAAGGGAAGCGCAGCGGCAAAATCATTTTCGAATTCGGCGCGTGATCGCAATTGTTGTCGGTGCGGGAATTAATGGCGTTACTGCCGCGATCGAACTAAAAACACGCGGCCACAAAGTAACTCTGGTTGATCCAGGACCGCTGCCGCATCCTCTCGCCGCGTCGACCGACATCAGCAAAGCGGTCCGTGCGGCTTACGGCACGGATGAAGAATATATGGCGATGGCTCGACGCTCGATCGAGCTCTGGCGCGAGTGGAATGAAGAATTTCGCCTCGATTTATATCACGAGGTAGGCGCGCTGTTTATGCGGCACGAAGAGATGCGACCGGGCGATTACGAATACGATAGTCTCAAACTGTTTGAACGGCGCGGCGACAAGGCGGAGCGGATAAATTCGGCGCAACTGCGCGAACGTTTTCCAGCATGGAACGCGGAACAGTACCATGATGGCCTTCTTGAAACGGAAGCCGGTTATGCCGAAAGCGGGCGCGTAGTCGCGACGCTATTAGAGCGCGCGAGATCGCTTGGCATCGATTTACGGGAAGGCAGTCGATTTTCCAGGTTGGACGAAGGCGGTGATCGCGTGAAAGGCATTGTGCTCGACGGCGGAGAGCGAATTGCCGGCGACGTCGTGGTGATGGCAGCCGGCGCGTGGACACCATACGTGTTGCCGTTTACGAGAAACTTTTTCCGCGCGACCGGACAACCAGTGTTTCATCTCAAACCTCATCAACCTGATTTGTTCGCCCCGGAACGGTTCCCGGTTTTTGGCGCCGACGTCTCAACGACGGGCTATTACGGCTTTCCGCTCAACCGAGATGGCGTGGTAAAGATTGCCAATCACGGACCCGGCCGCGAGATGTCGCCGGAATCTTCGAAACGCGTGGTGACTGCGGAAGAAGAAAAACAATTGCGCGCGTTCCTATCCGAAACATTCCCGGCGCTCGCGCGTGCGCCGATTGTTTACACGTGCATTTGTTTGTATTGCGACACGCACGATGGACATTTTTGGATCGCGCCCGACCCGGAACGTCCTGGGCTGGTTGTGGCGGCGGGTGATAACGGCCACGGATTCAAGTTCGCACCGGTCCTGGGCAAACTGATTGCCGACGCAGTTGAAGGAAAATCGAATCCGCTTTCGGAAAAATTCCGCTGGCGACCAGAAGTGGGTCCACGCGCCAGTAAAGAGGCCGCGCGTTTTCTGCCCGAACTGTAGCGGCGGTCTACGACCGCCGAATTTAATTAGTCTCGGCGCTCATAGGGCGCCGCTACAACAAGATCGACAGCTACTCTTTTTGCGCGGTTTCTTTTTTCGGCTGGCGTTTGAGCAGCGTGATTTGTTTGATGCGCGCCGAATCGTCCGGACTCCAGGTCGCGACGTCAGGATCGTCTTTGAAAGCGTTGTGCACAATACGGCGCTCGTAGGAATTCATCGGCTCGAGTTGAAGCGAACGTCCGGTGATGCGCACGCGCTCGGCCAATTCACGTACACGTTGCACAATCCGATCCTCGCGCATCGAGCGATACATTTCGCAATCGACAATCACCTTCAACGCGTCCTTATCTTTCGCTTGAATGAGGCGGTTGAGAAGAAACGTGATCGCTTCGAGCATTTCGCCGTCGCGACCGATCAAGCGTCCGCTTTCCTCGGTGTAGATTTGCAGAACCAAATTGCCGGCCTCGTTCCGCGACTCCTCGATTTGCACAACGAAACCGAGAAAGCCAAGCATGGTGTCGAGTAATTCCTTCGGAGTCATCGTCGTTTCTGCTTTCCAGCAGGTGCGACTTTTTCAAGCGTCGGCACGGGTTGTTTCTTATTCTGATAAAATTGCAAAATGCTGAAAAGATTTTGAGCGGTGTAATACAATGCCAGAGCGGCGGCAAAATTGTAGCAGATAAATAAGAAGATCAGCGGCGTAAACATCATGACGCGCCGCTGCGTGGCGTCGCCGGTTTTTGGCGTCATGGCCATGAGCCAAATCTGGGTGGCGGCCATGCAGAGCGGAATAATGTTGATCGGCCAGCCGAGCACCGGCAGATGCGCGACGGTGTCCGGCTGCGAAAGATCTGGGACCCAAAGAAATTTTTGGTTCCGCAATTCCACGGCTTGTCCCAGCATCTGGTAAAGACCGAAAAAGATCGGGATCTGGATGACCATCGGCAGGCAACCGCCCACGGGATTAATCCCGTACTGTTTATAGAGCTTCATCACCTCCTGATTCATGCGCGTCGGATCGTCTTTATATTTTTCGCGCAATTCCTGCATCTTCGGCGCAAGCACAGCAGTTTTGCGCATCGATTGATTCGCTTTGCTTTGCAACGGCCAAAGCACAACTCGAATGATGGTGGTGAGGACGAGAATCGCCACACCGTAATCTCTCACCGCGCTGTGCAACCAGTTCATGAAGTTCAGCAGGAATTGGCTGACCAGTTTGAATATCCCGAAGTTCATGATCTCCGCTTCGTCGTGTTCGAGACGCGCGAGACGATGATAAAGCTTCGGACCGATCCACATCTGAAAACGCACGCTGGTTGTTTGACCGGGCTGCAATTCGAATCCCGGCATGCCGAGCGCGCCTTCGATCGCCGCGACCTTTAGGTCGGGCGACAATTCGGTTTCGACGCGCCGTCCCCAAACGGAGTTCGCCTTCGCCGTGAGCGGTGCGATGAGAGTCGTGAAAAATTGATTACTAACGGCGACCCATTCCGCGTTAGCGACGCTCTCTTGATAGAGCGGACGCGCCATTCGCTGGCCCATTCCAACGAACCCGCTGCTTCCGGCAAACCAACCGACGTCAACGCCTTTTGCTTTTCCTTCTACGCACCAAGCCAGACGTGTGTAGGAAGGGAAATCCTTGGCGTGGATCGGAACCGCCGAGCCGAGGCCGAGGAAATAGCCGGAGCTTGAATACGGCTTTGCGCCGCCGTTCTGAAGATCGACATCCAGCTCGACGAGGTAGTTGTCCTTTGTTTCGCTCGTCTTCGGAAAGAAAAACTTCTTTCGAATCGTGATATTGTCCGCTGTCGTCTGCTTAAGCCGAACGGCGTCGCTTTCGCGGATCATCTCGTATTCCGTCAGAATGGGCGCCGCGGGATTTTCTACCATCGCGCCGATCGGGAGATGCTCCGGGGAATTTAACGAAACCCGTTTCTCGTGTTCGGCTTTGTGCTTCGGCAAAATCGCCTCGCTGATGCCGCCACCACGGTTTGTGAAATGCAGCTCGACGTCGCCGTTGCTGAGTGTTTCAGTTTTTAGAGCGAACGACGGAATTGTTGCCGCCGGCGTTGGCGTTGAAGCCGCAAGAGCCGAGGCAAGCGGAGCAGTCGTTGCGCTAGGAGTAACGGGCGATACGGAAGAAACTGGCGCCGGCGACGCCGTGATTGCCAATGGCCGCGGCGGAGCCTGACGTACGGTCCACCACTCCCATAGCACAAGAGCAATGACGCAAAGTATAACGGCGACCCACGCGGTTCGATCCATAATTGGTAACGGAAAGACTATTCACAGACGCTCTGTTCGGTGGCGCAACCGGCAACCACGCGATCTCGCGGCGGAACTGGATCGTGCCCAAAACCACCCCAAGGTTGGCAGCGCCCGAGGCGTTTCAAGCCCAGCCAGCTTCCGTGAAAAGTGCCGTGCGTTTCTACGGCTTCCAAAAAGTACTCGGAACAGGTCGGTTCGAAGCGACAGCCGGATCCTGGTCCCGCCATCCAGGAGAGGAGCGGCGACACCGTGCATTGATAGGCGCGGACAAGAATTCGAATCAGCGGAACCATTAGGCCGCTAGAATAGAAGTGCGCTTTGCCAGGCGCAACCACTCATCTTCCAGTTCGCGATAGGTGGCGCGCGCCGCTTTTGGCCGGGCAATGATTACGATCCAAAGATCAGCTCGCAAATCTTGTTGATGTTTGCGAACGATTTCACGCAAACGGCGCCGAACCCGGTTTCGAACGACTGCTCCGCCGATGCGTTTTGAAGTTACAAATCCCGCGCGCAGAGAGTGTCGATCGGGCGACTGAAGGGCACCAAGGATGAGCAAAGCTCCACGCTCGGACCGGCCTTCCTTTTTTACGCGCTCAAACTCCGATGGCCGCGTAAGGCGGCGCGACTTCGGAAGACGCAAATCGCGCGGTGCGGACATGCATTTTGAAATCGCTAAACGACGGCGGCGCTGCTAACGCCAGGAAAACAAAATGACCGTCGCCAAAATGCAACCAAGAAGGTGGTAGCTCGTGTCGATCATCCAAACCTTAGTCGGTTTCGATTCCCAAATGTGGGCGATAGTGAGCGCAGTGGCCGAAAGCCCTACGCCCGCCGCGACCCCAAGCCGCAACGCATGATTCATGTCGGGCGTGGTGGAGTGATCCAAAATGTAAGCGATCGCCGTGACTGCGATGAAGTTCGAAACGAAGGTGCCGATTAAGTTGCCGGCCATTTCCCCTTTTGTCGGTGTCGGCCACTGGGCACGATAACGCCGCAACTCATTTCCCCAAGTTTTCCCGAACAACAAAGAATACCAGACAAAACCCAGCATCCAGTAGGCCGCGCCCGCGCAAATGATCGCCAGCCAATTCATAGCGGCGTTATCTCAATTGCGATCCGGCAACACAAGGACATTCGCTGTAACTCATTGTTTCCAGAACAACACCTGCGAAACGAATTTTGTACAGCAAAAGTCTTCCCCTGAACGCATTCAGGGAAAGACTTCGCAAAAGCGGAATCTATTCCGGCAGGCTACGGTGAAGGCGACGGCGAGGTCGTCGTTGTAGTAGTCGTCGACTCCGTGCCGGATGTCGCAGCGGGGCTCGCTTCCGTGGATGGGCTCGCAGCCGGTGTCACGGTTTCAGTCTTTTGCTCGCACGCCGCTAAAAGCGCGGCACTAGCCAGAATGCAGATGTATTTCTTCATAATTTGTTTATGGGAATCCCAATGTGGGTCAAACATTGAATCGGAGCAAGGGCGGGTTTCGGCCGTCGCAAATAAAGTTTTGCCTGGCACGACAAATCCGTCGATCAAAGCGCCGGCTCGTATTTCAAACCATGCTCTTCCGCGACCGCTTCGATCGTGAGCTTGCCGTCGCGCGTGTTAATTCCACCGCGTAAAGCCGGTTGTTTTTCGCAAGCGCCTTCCAGTCCATGATCGGCCAGTAGTTGAACGTACCGGTAAGTGATATTGGTGAGTGCTTGCGTGGCAGTCCGTGCATACGCAGCCGGCATGTTGGCCACGCAATAATGAGTCACGCCTTCTTCGACGTAAACGGGATCGACATGTGTCGTCGGTCGCGCTGTTTCCGCGCAACCGCCCTGATCGATCGCGATATCGACAAGCACGCTGCCTGGTCTCATCTTCCGCAACATTGCTCGCGTGATTAGTTTTGGCGCCTTCGCTCCCGGCACCAGCACGGCGCCGATCAAGAGATCCGTCGTCGGCATCAGCTCGTGCAAATGCGCCTCGCTCGAGAAGAGCGTCCGCGTGTTGGCCATGGTGAGATCGAGAAATCTCAAGCGTTCAAGATCGACATCGAGAATCGTAACGTCCGCGCCGAGACCGGTTGCCATGCGCGCGGCGTTCACACCCGAGGTCCCACCGCCGAGCACCACCACGCGTCCCGGCAACACGCCGGGCACGCCGCCGAGCAACACACCGCTGCCACCCACATGCTTCGCCAAATAATACGCGCCCATCACGGTGGACATGCGGCCGGCGATTTCACTCATCGGTTCGAGCAACGGCAATCGATTCCCGACTTGAATCGTTTCGTAAGCGACGGCAGTGACGCCGGACTTTAATAAAGCGTCGGTCAGAGTTTTGCTCGCGGCGAGATGGAGAAAGGTGAAAAGAATCTGGCCTTTGCGCAAAAATGGAAACTCGGCTTTGAGCGGTTCCTTCACTTTCACGATCATGTCTGCGCGCGCGAAAACATCTTTGGCAAGATCGACAATCTCCGCGCCGGCCTTGATGTAATCCTCATCAGGATAACCGGAACCGATGCCCGCGTTCTTCTCGACCAGCACGGAATGTCCGCGCCGTTTCAACTGCTCCGCTGCCGAAGGCAAAAGGCCAACACGATTCTCCTGTTCCTTAATTTCCCTCGGGACGCCGATAATCATACGCAGTGCTTCGCAGAAGAGAGTGCGCGAAGCTAGTTCAAAGATGGATTATCCGGCGCCGCCGCAAGCAATTTGTACCACGGCCCCAAACCGCGCATGATGTTGAACCACAATTTGGGAAGGATCTCCGGCTTGAGAGCGGTACGATTCGGTTTGTGCAATAGCCACGCGTTCTGTTTCATTTCTACCTCCAACTGGCCGGCGCTCCAGCCAGCGTAACCGACAAAGGCGCGGACCGAGGCGGGATCCGCACCGGCGCGCTCGCCGGCTTCATCGACATCCACATTGTGATTGAGCTTCAGCCCTTCTCCCTTCTCCCATTCGAAGGCCGCGAACATCAACTGATTTTTCCCGACCGGGCCTCCGAGAAAAACTGGAACGTCAGCCAATCCGTACGGCGGCAATTCGTTCACCAGATCCGACACGTGCTTGTCGAGCGGCCGATTGATAATCACTCCCAACGCGCCGTCATCCGGATCATGTGAGGAAATAAATAGAACAGTGCGCCGGAAATTCGGATCGAGCATGTTGGGATGAGCGGCGAGAAACGAGCCGGCGAGACTTCGCGGCTTTTCCCCTCTCAGATTGCGCATGTAAAACTAAAAACCGCGATGCGACCTTTCGCAAGCGCCCGCGCAAGATCGGCAATTGTAGCGGCGCTCTATGGGCGCCGATTCTCTAATAAACGGCGGTCACAGACCGTCGCTACAGCTCCTTTCAGAGATTTACCAACTCGAGGCAGCTGTTCATCCGATTCGGAATTTCATCTTTACGAAAGTAACTGCCGCTGATCGGCGTGACATCTGACGGAGTTAGGCCGACGGCCGCACTGATGAAATTATGATTGCAAAAGATTCCGTTGGTCGCATCCAGGCCGACCCAACCGGCTCCGGGCAAAAACGCTTCTGTCCACGCGTGCAACGAACCTTCCGCGCGCCGAGTCTGGCCGTCACTTTCGCGCAAGTAACCGCTGACCAGTCGCGCCGCCAAACCCATTTCGCGCAGGAGCTCGGCCAACAGCACCGCAATATCGCGGCAAGCCCCACTCCCGTTCCGCAACGTTTCGACCGGAGATCGCGTCGCCCCTCCTTCGCGCCGCTCGTATCCGATCGCTTCATGGAGCAAGCGATTGAGATCGGCCAAAACAGAAACCGTGTTGCGTTTGTTCGACGCGCTTGGCGGCGTCCATCCCGGGATCGCCAACTCATGCGTGATCTTTCGCTCGCGGTAAGGCGCCAGTACGGCAAGAATCGCGGGATCGTAATCGAACGGCAAATCCACCGCGCTATTTTCGAGAATAAAATGAAACGGGTCCTTTTCATCGATCTCGAGATCGAGCGCCAATTGCAAATTTAGTTCCGCTGAAGGATCGGGGAAAAAACAGGACGCGACCGTGTTATCGAACACGTCTCGAGCAAAACGCACGTTGGCTGAGGGCGTGGTTTTAAATTCTAATGTTCGAACACGGCTGAAGCGGTCATGGCGAGGAAAAAGCCGAACATCGTGGGGCGAGAAGCTGATCGCCGGTTCGTAACTGTAGGTCGTTTGATAACGAATTCCCAGTTTCACAGGGGAAACTATGATAAAGATCGTGACACGTCGCCTAGTTCGTATAGAATTTTGTTGTCATCGCAGCTAAGCTCGTTTATTAGCTGCCCAGTTTTGGAAGATTGTTCTGGGGGGAACAGCCGCCCTTCACGTCCCTCGGACGTGGGGGGCGGTATCTTTTTGATCGGAAGGTACGCCTCATGAAAAAAAGCCCGGAGGCGAATGGCCGAATCTCCTGGCCCGCCGCGATCATGCTTGTTGTTGTCGTCGCCGCCGCCGTCGTTGTTCTCGTTTTCCTGCGTTTGGAAAGCTGGCCGGCGCGAACGGCGAAGCAGAGTACAGCTGAGCTCGAGCGCCTTGGAAAAGATTTGCGCTCGGCCTTTGTCGATGTCGCGCATTTGCAACCGCGCATCACGATCAACAATCGCGTCTATCTGGAACAAACCACGACCAGAAGCGAGTTGGCGATTGTCTCGCGCCGCATCGAGGTCGAACACGAGTTCGCGCACACATGGGCGGGAAGCTCGAAGCGAATCAAGTTGCACGGAACGTTCGCGGTCAAAGCCGGTTTCGATCTGCGACAAAATCTCGCTGTCGACGTGCGTCCCGAAGAAATCGTGGTGCAGGTTCCGCACGCGCAGATTCTCGGCGTCGAACAAGACCAACTCGATGTGCTCGAGTTCGAGAACGGTTTTTGGAATCAAATCTCGGCCGACGATGTGAAGAATGAGTTGTCGATCTTGCCCCAGCTCGCGCGACAAAAGGCCGAGGAAAGTGGTCTGCCCGTGCAAGCTGAGCGCGCGTTGCAGCAGCAGTTGAACGAACGCATTCACGCCCCCCAGCCCGTGCGGGTGGTTTTCGGCTTCCCCGTGATAAAGGAATAGCGAGCAAGCTCTTGCCTTAACTTCGCGTGCGAGAAAACTTTCCCCCTGTCGCCTTTGCGGCTAAAGCAATCAGACGTAAATGCCCTTTCGACGCCGACTCCTGATAGCGAGCCTGTTGGCTGTGCTCATCAGTCTTTTTGTCTTTTGGATCGGGCCCACGGCGGTTGCGACCGGAGTGCGCACATGGCTCTGGTGGCAGGGGCGTCGGCAAGGCTTAAAGGTTGAGATCGAGAAGGTCGACGCGCCGCTGCTGCGACCAGTCCTGATCCAAAACTTGCATATCGCATCCGCTAACAACGCGCCGTGCCGGATTGATGTAAAAGTCTCGGAGGCGATCGTCGATCTTCAACTCGCCAGAATTTTGACCGGCGCTTCGGGACGCGCCATCCGCGCGCTTTCGATTAAAGAATTGCACGTCGAAACTCACTGCTCTGTTTCAGATGGAACAGAAAAGTCGCGGTTGGTCTGGCCAACTCTTCAAAAACTCCTTCCGGAGAATCTCAACGTGGCCAAGATCGATCTTCGCGTTGAAAGCGGATCGACCATCATCCTGCTGCGGAACACTTCTCTTTCCGCGAGCCAGATTGAAGCCGGCCGCCTCAAGGTCGGCGAACTCATGATTGCCTCCCCGTTATTCCGCCAAACCTTTTCCAATCTAAACGGCGCCACCGGCTGGCACGACAACCGCCTGACTTTGGGCGGCGTGGCGCTGGCCCGCGGTCTCGCTCTCCAGTCGATGACGATGGATTTGTCGCATCTGGGAAGCCAACGCGTCGGCATCGAAGTTGACTTCGACACGTTCGGCGGAAAACTCCGCGCCAGCGTCTCCAATGAATGGCGCCACCGGCATTCCGTCTGGAGCATCGCGGGCTCAGCTGCGCAAGCATCGCTCGCGCAGACGTCGGAAGCGCTCGGCTTTACCAGTCCGATCGAGGGCTTGCTTCACGCCTGCAAATTCACCTTTCACGGTGATACGCGCGATCTGCCGCACGCTACTGCTTCCATTTGGATCGAACTCACCGATTCCAGTTGGGCGGGACGAACGTCCGAAATCATCATGCTCGGCGCGGCGCTCTACAATCGCCAGATCCAGCTGCAGCAGCTTTACGTAAAGCAGCGCGACAATCAGCTGACCATGAGCGGCGAAGGCGCCCTTCCTTCCAACTCATCCGATTGGTTGCGTCCGGATTTTCACGGCGACATCTCCGCTTCGATTCACGACCTCGGCGATTTCGCCGGTCTCTTTGGAGCCGAGCCCGGAGATTTTGCGGGTCAGATCGCGATCAACGGAACACTGAACGCGCGCGATCGAAAACTCGTCGGGCGCTTGGCCGCGAGTGGCAAGTCGCTTACGATTTTCAAGACCCCGATCGACCTCTTGAACGTCGGATTGAACTTGAAGGCCGCCGAGCTCGAGATCGAGCAGTTGGAACTCAATCGGAAAAAAGATTTCGTCCACGCGCAAGGCAAGATCGACATGTCGCATGGGCACGATTATTCCGGCACGCTGAGCGTTTCCATCGGCAATTTGTCGGATTACTTGTCGATCTTCGGCAAATTTATTACGGTCGATTCGAAACCAACGCCGGCCGAAATTCAGGCCACAATCGACTCGGGAATTTGGGACGCGCGCGGTATTGTAAATCTGCCCGGTTCTAGCCCGCTCAATTTCACCGCAAACTTTCCGCTACAGATCGGTGCAGACTGGAACGCTTTCCTCATCTCGCCGCTCAAGCTCACGCTGGATTTCCCGTCCGTCTTTCTAGCAAACGCACCGCAATACTTTCGTCCGGAGATTTTTCGCGAAGGGATTTTGAGCGGCAAGCTTTCCCTTTCCGGAACCTTGCAACATCCGCGCATCGCCGGCGACCTGCAGTTGCTAAGCGGAAAATTAGCGAACGCTCCGATGAATCTTATAGAAACGAATGGCCGTCTCACTTTCAACGGAGATCGCGCATCGATCGATTTCTTGAATTTGGCGACGAAAGATGTCGATCTGTCATTTCGTGGAGAAATCGATCTTCACGATGTAAACGACCTTTCGATCAAGACTGTGGCGGTGCTACCGATCTTTGATCTCGCGACTCAGACAATCGATTGCGCCAGTAGAATTGAGTTTACGCCCGTTGGCCTCACGTTGGCACCGCCGATCGAAGAACTGGAGTTTCGCGGAAGCCTCTCTAAAGGCGATTGGTCGGTTAACGCAAAAGAGGGCGGAGCGACACGAGTAGTTCGACTCTGTTTCGGTGATAGTACGGGCGAGAAATCATTAGCGTTCGGCGCGCATTCTCGGCCAGGACCCCTTCAACCACGGAAGCGAGCGAAGCGCCGTTAGGCTGGCGTTGGATCGACCGCCACCTCGCGCTCGCTCTTCGCCGTCACGAGCCACTTCGCCAGCTTCTCTTCGAGATCGCGCGTAAGATCGACATGAAAATCCGCGCCCGCTTCAACGCGAAGCGGCTCGCCGCCGGTGCGGCCAAAAAGTAGCTGGACCGGACGGCGTCCCGGCGAACTCGATAAAATCTCGCGCACTTCGCGAAGCTCCTCCGCGGTTGTTGCGATCGAGAACTGCAACAACACAGCAGGAGTTTCTTCCGAACCGCCGTTGGAAGAAATTCCGTTCGTCTTCTCGTGCGTCAAGACTTTGATCTTTTGGGCCGTCGCCCGCAGCGACTCGTCGCGTTTGTCGATTGTCCCCCGCACGCCGATGACTCGGCCGGCGAGGAGAGAGTCGGAAACCTGAACGTACGTTTCATTCCAAACGACCACCTCAAGTGTGCCGGTGAGATCTTCCAGCCATAACACGGCAAACGGTTTCCCCTCTTTCCGCGTGAACTTTTTTTCGACCTGCGCGATCGCGCCGACGATTTTGAACTGACTGCGATCGGCGAGCGCAGCCAGCGATCCGATGGTTTGATAATTCCCGCGCGCAATAATATCGACGTATGCATCCAGCGGATGACCGGTCACGTAAAAGCCGAGAAGCTCTTTCTCGTAAGACATCTTTTCGTGCTGGCTCCAGGCGATCACCGATCTTCGGCGCGATGAAACTTCCGGCGCCAGGTCTCCGAAAAGCGAAACTTGTCCGGCGGCACGATCGCGATGAGCCGCCGCGGAAGCGGCCAGCGCTTCGTCAATGCATGCAAAAAGCTCGGCGCGTTCACGCTCGAGAAAATCGAACGCACCTGTCTTGACCAGACTTTCAAGCATCTTCCGATTGGCGATACGCGAACCAAGCCGTCCACAAAAATCTTCCAGCGAAGTAAACTCTCCTCCTCGCTCCCGTTCCTGGATCGACAATTCCATCGCGCCCTCACCCACATGCTTGATCGCAGCCAGACCGTAGCGAATGGCGTTCTGTCTGCAGCCGGGGTCGCTGACCCCGGCTGCTCCAAGATTAGCCTTTGCGTCACCGGGATCAGCGATCCCGGCTACAGCCTCCGGCAGAAACTTCAATCCGCTGCGGTTGATGTCCGGCGGCAAAATCGAGATGCCCATCCGTTTACATTCACCCACGAAAATTGAAATCTTGTCCGTATTATTGATTTCGTTGCTCAGCAATCCGGCCATAAATTCGACCGGGTAATTCGCCTTCAGATAAGCGGTCTGATAACTGATCACTCCGTAAGCGGCGCTGTGGCTCTTGTTGAATCCGTAGCCGGCAAACTTTTCGAGCAAATCGAAAATCGCGTTCGCCTTCTTCTCGGGAATTTTGTTCGTGCGCGCGCAGCCTTCGATGAAGTTCTTGCGCTCTTTCGACATCTTCTCCTTGTCCTTCTTGCCCATGGCGCGCCGGAGAAGATCGGCCTGGCTTAAAGTGTAGCCGCCCAACTTGCTCGCCGCGGCCATCACCTGTTCCTGGTAAATCATTACGCCATAAGTGTCGGCGCAAATTTCCTCGAGCAACGGGTGCAGATATTTGATCGGCGCAATTCCCTTCTTCGCTCTTAGGAACTCGGGAATCAGTTCCATTGGCCCCGGCCGATAGAGCGCGATCAATGCGATAATGTCGTCGAGTTTGCGCACATCGAATTGCTTCGACAAACCGGTCATGCCGCCCGACTCCACTTGGAAAATACCGATCGTTTCTCCGCGATTGTAGAGAGCAAAAGAGGCCGGATCATCCAGCGGAATGTTCTTGAGCGAAAAACTCGGTTCGCGTTTGCGAATGAGCGTGAGGGTGTCCTCGATCACCGTCAGCGTTTTGAGCCCAAGGAAATCCATTTTGAGCAACCCGAGATCGTTGAGCGGATTCATCGCGTATTGGCTCACGATGTCGTTGCCCTTCACATCGCGGCAGAGCGGGATGTAGTCGGTTAAATCGCGATCGGCGATAACCACGCCCGCGGCATGCACGCCGGCATTGCGCGACAGTCCTTCAAGAATTTTTGCGTGATTCCACAACTGTCGAGTCGGTTCTTCGGTCGCGAGCGCGCGTTTCAACTCGGGATTTTTTTCAACAGCGGAATCAAGGGTGGTATTGAGATCGTTCGATATCATCTTCGCGATCCGATCGGCATCGCGGTAACTCATGCCCATCACGCGGCCGACATCGCGCACCACGCTCTTCGCTTTCAATTTTCCAAAGGTAATGATCTGCGCGACCCGGCGTTCGCCGTATTTTTGGCGAACGTATTCGAGCACTTCACCCCGCCGTGCTTCGCAAAAATCCACATCGATGTCGGGCGGAGAAACGCGATCGGGATTCAAAAAGCGTTCGAAGATCAATCCGTATTGCAATGGATCGATGTCGGTAATGCCCATCACGTAGGCCACCATCGAGCCGGCCGCCGAACCGCGGCCTGGCCCAACCGGAATGCCGCGCCCCTTCGCGAAATGGATGAAGTCCCAAACAATGAGGATGTAGCTGACGAAACCGGTCTTCTCGAGAATCTCGATCTCACGCTGCAGACGCTCCTGAATTTGGTTATCGCTTCCAGCGCGCTCGCCGTAACGCTCGTGCAAACCTTTCTCGCAAAGTTCTCGCAGATAACCCTCGCGCGTTTTCCCTTCCGGCACCGTATACTCCGGATATTTCGAACGGCCGAATTCCAGATCGAGATGGCAGCGTTCGCCGATTTCGAGCGTGTTCGAGATTGCTTCCGGAAAATCGCGGAACAATTCGCGCATTTCCTCCGGAGATTTGAAATAAAGCTCCGGCACGTAATGCATGCGCTTCTCGTCCTGCACCATTTTGCCGGTGCCGATGCAAAGCATCACGTCGTGCGCCTCGTGATCGGTTCGCCGCAGAAAATGCACGTCGTTCGCGGCGACCAGGCCGACCCCCAGATCTTTCGCGAGTTGCGGCAGCACACAATTGCATCGGTGTTGTTCCTCGATTCCGTGATCGTGCAGCTCGATGAAGAAATTTTCCGCGCCGAGAATGTCGCGATACTCAGCCGCGGCCTGTTTCGCATGGTCGAGCTTGTTCGCTTGAATCGCGGAATTGATTTCGCCGGCGAGACAACCGCTCAGGCCGATCAAACCCGCGGAGTGCGCTGCCAAAAGCTCCTTATCGATCCTCGGCCGGTAGTGAAACCCGTCGAGATGCGCGGTGGAAATGAGTTTAACCAGATTGCGATATCCGGTTTCGTTTTGCGCCAGCAAAGTGAAATGATACGCCGCGTCGCGCATCGAATTCGGCCGATCTTTGTGCGATCCCGGCGCGATGTACGCTTCGCAGCCAATGATCGGTTTGATCCCGGCTTTGGTCGCCTCCTGATAAAACTCAATCGCGCCGAAAAGATTGCCGTGATCTGTCACCGCGACCGCGGGCATCTTGAATTCCACCGCTCTTTTCATCAGCT
Source organism: Spartobacteria bacterium (assembly GCA_003167365.1). Taxonomy (GTDB): domain Bacteria; phylum Verrucomicrobiota; class Verrucomicrobiia; order Chthoniobacterales; family UBA10450; genus Palsa-1382. The sequence continues at coordinate 90,300 of PMTM01000009.1, forward strand.
CCTTCATCCGGATCGCGCCATCGAGGAGCGAGTATTCGGTATGGAGGTGGAGATGAACGAAGGAGTCGCGGGGCATCTGAACGCATTATAAACTCGGCGAAGGCGGCAACGTCAAATTCACGAGGCATGCGAGGTCTGTCATCCCGAACGGATGTGAGGGACCTCGCACAACACTTTGCACTTTATCGATTCGCGTGGGCCAAAACGGCTATTGTGAGATCCTTCGGTCGCCGTGGCGACCTCAGGATGACACGCGGATCTGCCGCAAAATTTCGTGATTGCGTTTGCCGCGCGACATTGCTAAGAGAGCGCGTGCCGCGATTCGCTCTCCGATTCCGATTGCAAAACGGTTCGTCGGCGCAAGTTTACCTCGCATGAAAAAACTGGAAGCGATCATCAAGCCATTCAAGCTCGAGGAAGTTAAGGAAGCCCTCGCCGAGCTGGGCATCGAAGGGATGACCGTGACGGAAGTGAAAGGATTTGGCCGGCAAAAAGGTCACACTGAAATCTATCGCGGCAGCGAATACACCGTTGATTTCCTGCCTAAAGTGAAAGTCGAAGTCGTGCTCGCGGATGAAATGGTGGAAAAAGCCGTTACCGTGGTGGTGGCCGCGGCCAAGACCGGCAAGATCGGCGACGGAAAAGTTTTCGTGCTCCCGGTGGAACATGCAGTGCGAATCCGCACGGAAGAAATCGGCGAGAACGCGGTGTGAAGAACCCGCTCGATCGCCAAACTTACTTCCAACAAGCGAACCAGCGTCGGGCGAGTTGCGCTTCGACGCCATTCAGCGATTTAGTGAATTGACGATTTAGTAACTGGAATTCTCAACTCCTCAACCCTCAACCTCTCAACCCACCACATGTCCAAAGCAAAAACCGCATCCGACGTTAGCAAACTGATCAAAGACAACGGGGTGAAATTGGTCGACTTCAAGTTCACCGATCTGCCCGGCACCTGGCAGCATTTCACGACCACGCTTACCGAATACAACGAAGACATTTTCACGGAAGGGCTCGGCTTCGACGGCTCGAGCATTCGCGGTTGGCGGACGATTAACACGTCGGACATGCTCGTGATTCCGGATCCGACGAGCGCGTGGATCGACGTTTTCAACGCGGAACCGACGCTGAGTCTTATTTGCACCATTGTCGATCCGATCACGCGCGAGCCGTACGATCGCGACCCGCGCGGGGTCGCCGAAAAAGCGGAAGCTTATTTGAAGAGCACGGGAATCGCCGACACCGCATTCTTCGGACCGGAAGCGGAGTTCTTTATTTTCGACGACGTGCGCTTCAGCTACTCGGGCAATTCATCGTTTCATCTCGTCGATAGCGTGGAAGGACATTGGAACAGCGCGCGCGAAGAATTCCCAAATCTCGGTTACAAGATTCGTCCGAAGGAAGGTTATTTCCCGGTCCCGCCGATGGACACGTTGCAGGACATTCGCAACGAAATGTGCCTCGAGCTCGAGAAAGCGGGCGTCGCGATCGAGAAACAGCATCACGAAGTTGCCACCGCCGGCCAGGCCGAGATCGATGTCCGTTTCGCGCCGCTCAAGGTGATGGGCGACTCGATGCAGTACTACAAATACATTATTCGTAACGTGGCCAAGCGTCACAACAAGAGCGTGACGTTTATGCCGAAGCCGCTCTTTGCTGACAACGGAAGCGGCATGCACACCCACATGTCGCTTTGGAAAGATGACAAGCCGCTCTTTGCCGGAAACGGTTACGCCGGGTTGAGCGAGATGGCTCTCTTTTTCATCGGGGGAATTTTGAAACACGCGCCCGCGCTCACCTGCATCACGAATCCAACTACCAATAGTTACAAGCGCCTCGTCCCCGGATTCGAAGCGCCGGTCAACCTCGCTTATTCCGCCCGTAATCGCTCGGCCGCGATCCGAATTCCGACTTACTCCGCGAATCCGAAATCGAAGCGAATCGAATTCCGCACCCCGGATGCGGCAGCCAATCCGTACCTTGCCTTCTCCGCGCTGCTTCTCGCCGGACTCGACGGTATCCAAAACCGTATCGATCCGGGTGACCCGCTCGACAAAAATCTTTACGAGCTTCCGCCCGAAGAACTCGCCCAAATAGCCAGCGTTCCGGATTCACTCCACGGCGCTATCCAAGCACTCCAAGCCGATCATTCCTTCCTGCTCAAGGGCGACGTCTTCAACAGCGACTTCGTCGCCAATTGGCTCGACATGAAACAAAAGGAATACGACGCGCTACGCTTGAGGCCTCATCCCTACGAGTTCAGCATGTACTACGACGTTTAAGACTTGTTTGAGTCGATTTCCATAACCGGATGCTTTCTCCCAAAACACAATCACGATTGGCAGAACTCGAAAAAAGATTGTCTCTGCGATCAGAGTTTTGTCTCGATCTTTTAGCCGAGAGCGATTGGTCGTTTTTTGTTAAGACACACGCACTTTTCGAGGCAGCGTTAACTCGTTTGCTCGTGCAGCAGCTCGCGCAACCCAAATTAGCCATACGGCTTGCACGCCTTTCAATGAGTGAAAAACTCGAATTCGCAAAATCTTTGGAATACGTGGAAAAAGAAGAACGTCGCTTCGTAAGCAAATGGTCCGGATTACGTAATGATTTAGTTCATGATATTACTAATACGTCGTTTGATATTAAGGCACACATTGCTTTGCTATCTGACAAGGCTATCGAAACATTTTGCGGAAACTTTTATCTTAAAGGATGGCATCAACCGGATATCCTTACTCCTCCCGGGCTTGAAGCCGCTAAGGCTGATCCCAAAGAATTTCTCTTCTTAGGCGCCATGAGTCTTCTAGAACAATGGAGTCATTATTTCGATTGGGCAGATAATGAGCGCGAGATGGAACATATGAATTGGTTTCTTGAGAACTTCGGCAAAGAGACGGATTCCGAAGAAATTTAGGCTAATGAGATTGCGACGCGTCAATCGATCTAACCATGCGATGCAACCAACCGCCGGCCGGCGTGAACCAAGGTTGAAGGATGAAAAGAAAGCAAAGCTCGCTGTCGCCAGCGGTTGCTGATCTTGTTCTCGTTAGGCGTCAGAGAATCGTGAACGCACCGTATACCGATCGTCTGGCCTTCGTGAAGTATCAGTCAGCCAGCGTCTGCTTCAAGATGGTTCACGACATCAGTTCCTTTTTTCTGACGTCTGGTCTGGACCGCCATGAGTTGATTCACGATCCTCTTCTCGTTTCCCTGCACGTTCTTTACGCCCGCCCATTCAAACAACGGAAATCCCTTCGGCTTGAGGCAACGATTGTTCCAACCGAGTTTCAGATTACCCACGAGAGGCTCATTACACTTCGAGACAGGATGCATGCACACACCGATCTAGATGGCCCCGATATCACAGATGGAGTGATGATGAATGAGTTGACGGCTTTCACTAAAGACGGCTGGACCAAATTCGGGATTAGTGTTTTCAATCCCTCCGCCGAAATGCATCGACAGATATTGCAGTTTGGTCGACTCCCTCAAGAAAACAACGCATGACGAAGCTGACAAAATCTGGAAGCGCTACATGACCAAGCACAAGGTGCCTGACGGCGTGACCATTGTTAACTTGGCGCCGGAAGATGGACCCTTTCTTGTGCCTTACCCTGTCGAGAAACATGGAAATCTCCGAGGGTTCTTTGTTGATGTTCAAGAATGGCAGTAAACGATGACCGCGACGTCTAACCGAGCGATGCAGCCAACCGCCGACCGTCCTTATGCGTAGCTTTCACTCTTTTATGAACGCCACTTGGTAATTCGCGCGGTGGCTGATCTTGTTGTCGTTAGACCATCCATACCACACCTATGAAATTAATACGCCACCTACACCTAGCCGTAATCGCACTGGCTCTTGCCAGCTGCTCGAGACCACACTTCGATGCCGCGATCGAGGGGGAGAAATTACTACGCCGAGATGCGGAATGGGCTGACCTTGCCGCCGCCGGCAAGGATGTCGATAAGGTGGTATCCTACTGGAGCGATGATGCCATCCTAATTTTTCCAGGACAGCCCGCGCTGGAAGGTAAGGCAGCGATTCGCGCTTACGTGACAGCCTGCTTTCAGACGCCAGGCTTTAAGATTCACTGGATTTCGGAAAAGCCGACTTTTTCGCCAGATGGTAAGATGGCCTACATGCGCGGAGCGGACGAGGCAACCGTGCCCGGGCCGAACGGGAGCACGATGACTCTGCACACACGGGGGATATCGATTTGGCGTCTCGATCCGGATGATCAGTGGCGTTGTGTGGTAGATATTTCCAATGAGGCGCCTGAGCCAAAGCAGTAAGCATGTCGACCGATTGCAAACGGTCTAACCAGGCGATGCAGCGAACCGCTGGCCGCTCTGCGGCAAGGCTGAAGGATGAATTAAGAATGATGAAACCAAAGACGCTCGCTCCCGCCAGCGGTGGCTGATCTTATTCTCGTTAGATTTTCTTTGCATAACAATGTCGCGAGATAGCGGTGCGGCTGATATTACGATCAGCTGGGTATGGAACAGAATGATCGTTCGCTCTTTCGCGTTGCCGTGCCGATCATCGTAGTTGTCCTCGCGATAAATCTCCTAGCCATGCCGGCGGAGGAATATCCGGGCGACGCGCATGCGGTCCGGGTCGAGACCACCATTCTGCTTGATACCGGTAAGTGGGCGATTCCATCGGAGATCGCCGAAAAGTTCGGCGAGCGCGGTCAATACTTTTACCAAAATCCGAATGGGAATTGGTACCCAAAGTACGGAACGCTGAACACGTTAATCTATGTGCCAGCTCTCTGGTTGGAGAGGGTTGCGACGGGCAATCTCGCGATAGACTCTGCGTCCCGGTTGCTCTTTCTGAACCTGCTTAATCTGATCTTGAGCGCGGCCACGGCGCTTTATCTGATTTTACTCGCTCGCCGATATACGAGATCGAACGCAGTCGTAGCGATATTCGTTCTGGCTGCTCTCTATTCGACCTTCTGGTGGAACTACCTGCGCGCACAAACTTTCGAGATTTATCACACGCTCTTCCTGCTGGCGTTCTATTATCATTTGGTTTCCGGTTTCGATCTCCAACGAAACGACACCAATCGACGCAAAAGTGACGCTCAACTTTTCATTGCCGCGATTTTCTTTGGCGCACTTTGTCTGTGCAAAACTGTGTATACCGCTTTGTTGCCGGCTCTCGTCGTTATTTGGGCACTGTTAAAGACGGGGTCGATTCCACCGGTTACGCGAAAACATCGCGATCGTTTTCTTCGGCCGTTTTTATTCTTCTGGCTGCCGGCCTGTATCTTCCTGTGCATTCTGGCAGCGGCGAATTGGTATAAGTTCGGTTCTCCACTCGCCATGGGTTACACCCAATGGGAAAAGGAAAGCCATCCGTTCCATGCCAATGTGATTCCCGCTCTGTGGGGATTTCTCTTCAGCCCGCATCACAGCGTTTTTCTCCATTTCCCGGTTTTGCTCTTCGCGCTCGCCGGCTGGCCAAACTTTTTTCGGAAACACAAACCGGATGCGATCGCCGCCGCGCTTTTTGGACTCACGCTGCTGTTGGTCAATTCGATGTACATAAACTGGCGCGGCGAATCGAGTTACGGTCCGCGTTATTTGTTGCCGATACTCCCAATCATCAGCCTGCCATTCATCGAATATCTGATGTGGCTGATTGAGCGTCCGAACAGGATCGCGAAATCCCTGCTTGGAGGAGGGACCATTGCGCTATTGGTCTATTCTTTCTTGCTTCAGGTCAGCGTAAACACTTTGCCGTTCTTCTTTTGCTACAGCCTAAAGGATATTCTCGACGACAAGCGTTTTTCAAAACCAGCGATCTATCTTCGCTCTCACTCTTTCGGGACGATCGATCGGGATTTCCTGCTCTACAAATTTGGCTATCCCTCGCCGTTCACCGGAAGATTTCTGGATCAACTCAATGCCGCCGAGGTGGAGCGATTCAGTGGACTCACCGAACCGTTGCGGAGCAATTATTACTGGTTTCCCAATCTGCTGCGCGAAGAGAAATAGCTGCAGTCGATCATGCTTGATTGCGACACCTGATGTGGCCATGAATTACCTTGCAACTTCAGCAAATGGTCTGATGTTTAAATCAACGTATGAGCTTCATCGCCAGCTTCATGAATTTGGCCGGGCCGGATTTGATCATCATCTTGCTTATCATTCTGGTGCTCTTCGGTGCGAAGAAATTGCCGGAACTAGCGCGAGGCATGGGTCAAGCCGTTAAGGAATTCCAGAAAGCAAAGGACGAATTTGGGGACGAGCTGCACAAAGCAGGTCAAGCCGAAGTGAAACCCGCGGCGTCCGCGCAATCGACCGTGCCGCAGAATCCGCTTCCACCCGCCACCGGCGACGTTCGACCGGACCCGAATCAGACAACTCCGCCCGGCGATCAAACCAAGCCGGTGTAGAGGCGGCTGTCTCAGCCGCATAGCGTGCTGCGATGGCAACGCGTGATTGACGTTCGTCGCGGCTTGCGACAACTTCGGCGCTTCTTTTATGTCCGAGTCCGATCTTCGCAGTCGCATCAAACAAATGCTGGTCAAGAATTTGATGCTGCAAACTACGCCCGAAGAAATCGCCAATGACCTTCCATTGTTCGGACCCAACGGGCTCGGCCTCGATTCGATCGACGCACTCGAACTCGTGGTGAGCATGGAAAAAACTTTCGGCGTCGGCGTTCCCAATTCGGAAGTCGCGGGCAAAGCTTTACGTACGGTCAATACCATCCACGATTACATTCTCGAAAAGGGCAGTGCGCCGGAACAAGCTGGCGCAAGCGCATAAAAGCGCTGCGATTTTCTTTCATTCCGCCGGCGCTGAGTTGATCGCGTCGATCAACTCGCGAAGCCGGCCGAAGTTGTGACGATCCGCTGTTAGGATCAATCGCGGCAGTCCCCAAATCTCCGGTTCGTTTTTTTCCTGACGCAGCGCGGTTCCTTGGACGATCTCGCCCATTTGCACTACGTCCGCGAATTTTTGGTTAAGATCGACAACCGCTTCGGTCGGCAATCGTTGGCGGAGGCGGATCACGAGCTCCGCGCCAACCCAACGCGCCGAGTGATAGACCCGATAAAACTGCAAGATTTCCGCGACCGCTTCGTCCACGCTGCAAACAATTTTGAAAAAAGCGAAGTCTTCCGGCGAAATAAGGCCAAGCTTGAGGAGGTGTTCGGTGAGAAATTTTATCCAGGTTTCCCAATAGGTTCCACCGGGCCGATCGAGCAGGACCACGGGAATAATGCGCGCCTTGCCCGTTTGCATGAGGGTAAGCACCTCAAACGTTTCGTCGAGCGTGCCGAAGCCACCTGGGAAAAGTGCGAAGGCGTGCGTCTCTTTCACGAAGTTGAGTTTGCGCGTGAAAAAATAATTGAAGTTAATCAGCTTGGGATCGCCTTGGATGATCACGTTGGCCTGCTGCTCGAATGGCAACCGGATGTTAAGACCGAAGCTGTGTTCGCGACCGGCGCCGCGTTGCGCCGCACCCATGATCCCGTCACCGCCGCCGGTTATCACCATGTAATTATGCGCGACCATTTCGAGCCCGAAATCTTCCGCTACTTTTGATTCAGCGGCGTCCGGAGGAGTTCGGGCGGAGCCGAACACGACCACTTTTCGAAACTCTCGAAACGGTGCGAACGCTTTTGCGGCGTATCGCATCTCCTTGAGCGAGCGATTCATCAATTTGAGGTCCGCCACCCCGATCTGATCGCGCGCCATCTTTAGCGCGGTCACGATCAACTCTTCGATTAACTCCGGCGACTTTTCCGCACCCCAATCGCGGACCAATTCCCGGACTCGCTCGTCAAAAGGAGGATCGACCGTCCATTGCCGCCGCGCCGGCTGATCGTGAATCGCTCCGCCCGTGAAATCTTCCACGGCGAACTCTTAACGCGCGCCATGCCGAACGCACGGAAAAACTGATGTAGCCGCATCCTGTAGCCGTCTCGCTGTGCGAGATGCGGCGATGATGAGAATAATTCGCGCGATGCGTCGCCCATAGGGCGACGGCTACAACGCAATCCGAATGGGAAGCAAATAATGGCCTTCCTGTAGCCGTTTCGCTGTGCGAAACGAGATTCTTGAAGAAGTCTCGGCCACATACAAATTAGATATGGTGTCGCCCATGGTGGTGACGGCTACAGCGGATAAACCCCCATGAGCAAATATCCACGCGTTCCACCTAGACTTGGTCAGGTCTTTGCGAACAATCCTTTATATTTTGTGACGCTTTGCACTTATTGCCGCCGGGCTATTTTGGCAGATAGCGCAGTGCACATCGCGTTTCAGGAGTTTACGAAACGAGGTTTCACGGAACGGAATATAGCGGTGGGACGTTATGTAATTATGCCCGACCATATTCATCTGTTTGTCTGCGGTCCCGATGATTTTGTTTTAGGTCGATGGATTGGCTCTCTGAAACAAAGGCTTGCTAAAGCGATCAAGCGTAAACCGGATGCTCACTCGATCTGGCAACGCGGTTTTTTCGATCACGTTTTGCGCAATGACGAAAGCTATGGTCAAAAATGGCAATATGTGCGCGACAATCCCACGCGCGCCGGTTTCGTCGTTAGATCCGAAGACTATCCTTACTCAGGCGAACTCGTGTTTATCGATCGTGCCTAGCAACGACAACAGACAGCGCCGCCCACAGGGCGACGGCTACAGCGCGTCGATAACTATACCGCAATCAGGTCCGCCAGAATCTCGCGCATGTGCCGAATAGGCAGCGAATAATGGCCGGCGCCTTCGATGTAACGAGCCGTGCAGTTCGGCAATCGTCGCGCGACCTCTTCGGCGACGCGAAACGAAAACGCTCGGTCTTGTTTGCCGTGCCAGAGCCGAACCGGTACACCGACGTCTTCTAATCGAAAGCCCCAGGGTTCGGCATGAATTTGTGCGTCGATTATTACACCTTCGACGGAACCGCGCCACGCGCGTCTTGCACTTTCGAAACAGGCTTCGAACGCGGCGTTGTCGCGCAAGACGGCCGCGTCGCTCGGGTGCAAGAGTTTCAGAAGCATCGGCCGAAATCGGATCGGCAGCCGCATCGTCGCGATTGGCTTTGCGACACAAAACAACTTTCGCAGGAGTTTGGGACGCTTTCGATGAAGCGCGAGCATCCAGCGATAAAGCCTAAGCAATCCGCTGTGATCGCTAAGATCGGCAATTGGCGGCGCACCGCTCACCACCGCGATTGCGCGGACGCGTTCCGGCATGGCCCACGCACTTGCGTAAGCGTAGGGCGCGCCTCCGGAAATCGCGAGTATGTGAAATCGTTCGAGCTCGAGATGGTCCGCGAGCTGTCGCAATACCGCCGGCCAGTCGAGCAACCTGCGATTCGACTGAAATGACGAGCGGCTGATTCCGGGTCGATCTGGAGAAATGATGCGCACGCCCAGATCGCGGCCCGCCGCGTCCGTCAATTCGGCCATCGTGCGCGAGCTGGGCCAGCCGTGACAGAAGAACACGGGCATGCCGCGCGCGTCGCCGTATTCACCATACGCGATGTAATCGCCGCCATTAAGCGCAAGCAGTTTCTCCTCGACCTTCATCTCATGAAATGCTCACCGAACAAAAAGGCTTTCCGGATTGATAAACTCAGCATTATCTTTTTCGACGAAACCGATCAGCATTCCGTTTCCGTATTAATTGATATGAAGGAAAACTCCAAATTAGGGTCGGGAAAGATTGAGCTGCATGGAAACGGCATGGGTGTGCCTTCCCCGGAAATAGTGGAAGCGCGCGCGAGAGAGATTGCTTTGATCGACGAACGCGATCCGGATGAATTTACGGACGCCGATTGGGACCAGGCGCGTCGTGAGCTGTCGGGTACGGCGGTGCCGCTGCCGCCGGAAGAAACCGAAGGGACTTTGAAACTGGAGGAAGAATGGGAAGTCGTCCCCGAGAATCGAGGACATCGAGTGCCGCGCCCGGGGGTGGATGAAGAGGAAGAAACGCTCGGTGAGGCTCTCGTTGCCGACGGCGTGGAAGAAGCCTCGCACGATCAAATGCTCGAGGCGCGCAAGGAAGAGCTCGAGCAGGAGGGTGGAATCGTTTGAATCGAAGCGCGGCCGCCACAGTTGACGAAACAGCGGCCGCGGAAACGCGTCCGAAATCCGCATCCTCGCGGGCGGCGAGCTTGCTTTCGCGTTTTCACGAAGTGCGGGATTTCTCGACGAAGCTTTCCGCGAATCTCGCCGCCGAAGATTGCGTTGTGCAATCGATGCCGGATGTCAGTCCGACAAAATGGCATCTCGCACACACCACCTGGTTCTTTGAAACCTTCGTCCTGAAAAGGTGGATTGCTCAATATCGCCCCGAGATCCCCGATTACTCCTATCTTTTCAATTCCTACTACAATGCCGCGGGCGACATGCACCGGCGCGACCTGCGCGGCTTGATCTCGCGACCCACCGTCGAAGACACGCGGCGATATCGTGCTTCGATCGATTCGCACATCGAAAATCTCCTTTCTAACGCGGACGACAAACTTCTCGATGAAATCGAACCGATCGTCATTCTCGGGATTCATCACGAGCAACAGCATCAGGAACTGCTCGTCACCGACATCAAACATGTTTTTGCACAAAACCCGCTTCATCCGGTGTTTCGCGAGCGCAAGATCGACATCGTTTCTGCGGAGCCTGCGCCGCTGAGTTTTGTTGAATTCGACGAAGCGATTGTCGAGATCGGCCACAACGGCAACGAATTTTCATACGACAACGAAGGGCCACGCCATCGCGCACTTGTTCTGCCATTTTCCCTGGCAATGCGGCCGATCACAAATGGCGAATACATCGCGTTCATCGAGGACAACGGCTACGCGCGCTCGGAATTTTGGCTGTCGCTCGGCTGGACGACCGCGAACGAACAACGCTGGCAAGCGCCGCTTTACTGGGAAAAACGCGACGGCGCGTGGTGGAATTTTACTTTGTCCGGCTTTCGTCCAGTCGACGAAGCCGAGCCGGTCACGCACGTCAGTTATTTTGAAGCCGATGCATTCGCCAACTGGAGCGACGCGCGACTGCCGACCGAGTTCGAATGGGAACGCGCCGCGACAAACTTGCCGATGGATGGCAATTTCGTTGAGAGCGAACGATTTCACCCGCAAGCCTCAAACGTCGCGCAAGCTCGACAATTGATGCAGATGTTCGGAGACGTTTGGGAATGGACGCGTAGCGCTTACTCCCCCTACCCTGGTTACCGCGCCGCAGCCGGCGCGCTCGGCGAATACAACGGCAAATTCATGTGCAATCAATACGTCTTGCGCGGTGGTTCTTGCGCTACTTCGCAGACTCACATTCGCCGGACTTATCGAAATTTCTTTCAACCCGAGAAACGCTGGCAGTTCAACGGAGTTAGACTCGCCCGCGATCCACAATGAGTCTCCCACTCGGCGCCGGCGCCGTGCTCGACCGCGAGCCGGCTAGTTCCGATTTCCTCGCGGAAGTCATCGCCGGTCTTTCCAATCAACCGCGCACGCTGCCGTGCAAATTTTTCTACGACGAGCGCGGCGCTGCCTTGTTTCAAAAAATTTGCGACCTCCCGGAATACTACGTCACGCGAACCGAACTCCAGATTCTTCGACTGCAAGGCGCCACGATCGCAACGGCGCTAGGTACGCAAATCGAGCTGATCGGCTTAGGCACTGGCGCCGGAACTAAAACGCGAATTCTTCTCGAAGAATTAAACAGCCCGGCAGTCTATATCCCGATCGACATCTCCAAGGAGCAGTTGCAAAGATCAACTACACGATTTCGCGAGATTTTTCCGGAATTGGAAATTTTGCCCGTTTGCGCGGATTACCTCGAACCCTTCGAGTTGCCGTCGCCGGGCCGAGTCTCCTCGCGCAAGATCATTTACTTTCCCGGATCAACCATCGGCAATTTTGAGCCGCGTGCCGCGAAGATATTTTTGCAGCGAATTGCCGACCTGTGCGGAAAGGACGGCGGTTTATTGATCGGCGTCGATTTGCAAAAAAATCCGCGCGTGATCGAGTCCGCTTACAACGATAGCGCCGGTATCACCGCGGAGTTCAACCTAAACCTGCTCGTCCGAGCCAATCACGAACTCGGCGCCGATTTCGATCTTAACCACTGGCGGCACCGCGCGATCTACAATGCCGCGGAAGGCCGTATCGAGATGCATTTGATCAGTGATATCGACCAAGTCGCTCGTATCGAAGATCATCAATTCAATTTTCCAGCCGGCGAAAATATCATCACGGAATTCTCTTACAAGTACACGCCCGACGGATTCGTTGCCCTCGCCCGCGAAGCCGGATTCGAATTCGTGCGGATGTGGACTGACGACGCGCGGTTGTTTGGCGTTTTCTACTTCACCGTGGCAAAGTAGCCGCCGGTGAGCGCGCTGGTTCAACTGGTCGAGGTCAGCAAGCGTTATCGTGACGCTCCAGCGTTGCACCCGACAACTCTCGCCATCGAGAGAGGTAAAACGACGGTTTTGATCGGCCCGAGTGGTTGCGGCAAATCAACGCTACTGCGTCTCATCATTCGGTTAATCGAACCGGATACTGGCACAATCGACTTCGACGGCGCTCCCGTCACGCCGGACAAGATCGACATGTTGCGCCGGCGAATCGGCTACGTCATTCAGGAAGGCGGTTTGTTTCCGCACCTCACCGCGCGCGCGAACGTTCTCTTGATGGCGCGACATCTCGGAAAGCCTGACGAAGAAATGCGAAGGCGACTCTCGGAACTCTGCGCGCTAACAAGATTTCCAGAAAACTTGCTCGCTCGCTATCCGGTCGAACTTTCCGGCGGCCAGCGTCAGCGCGTCAGTTTGATGCGCGCGCTCATGCTTTCGCCGGAGTTGTTGTTGCTCGACGAACCGCTCGGGGCGCTCGATCCGCTAGTGCGCGCTTCGTTGCAAAAAGATTTGAAGGAAATCTTTTCGCGTTTACGACAAACCGTGCTGCTCGTCACACACGATCTCGCGGAAGCCGCCTATCTCGCCGACGAGATCGTGCTCATGAACGAAGGACGGATCGTTCAGCGAGGATCGATTGCCGATCTTCGAGGCGATCCGGCGAGCGATTTCGTTACCGAATTCATCAACGCGCAACGCAGCCTCGCACTCGTATGAAACGAATCAGGAAAAAAGGAAGCCAGGAAAAACACCTTCAGAGACTCGTGTTCTTTTCTTGCCTTCCTGCCTTCCTGATTTTCATTTCTTCTTCTCTTTCAGCCGGGCCCGTCGTGATCGGCTCGAAGAAATTCACCGAGTCCTACGTGCTTGGCGAAATTGCCAAACGTTCGTTAAGCGACGCTAACATTGTCGCCGAACATCGGCAGGGCATGGGCGGCACGATTATTTTGTGGGAAGCGTTGCGCACCGGGCAAATCGACGCTTATCCGGAATACACTGGAACAATCGCCCAGGAAATTTTGAAGACGGAACGACAATTATCCATGCAAGAGTTCGAAAGCGCGCTCGAAAAACTTGGCATTGGCATGACAGAACCACTTGGTTTCAATAACACTTACGCGCTCGTCATGCAGCGCAACCAAGCAGAGCGACTCGGTGTTCATACGATCAGCGATTTGCAAAAACATCCCGAGCTTAAGTACGGCCTCACCCACGAATTTTTAGATCGTCACGACGGCTGGCGACCGCTGGCGTCGCGTTACCAGCTAAATCCGCAAAGTGTGGTTGGCATTGATCACGCGCTTGGCTACGCCGCTCTCAAGAATGGTTCGTTCGACGTGAAAGACGCTTATTCCACTGACGCAAAGATTGCGGAATACGATCTCGTCGCGCTGGAAGACGATCAGCAGTTTTTCCCTCGCTACCAGGCGGTATTTCTCTTTCGGTTCGCTCTTCCCACGCCAGTAATCTCCGCACTCCGCCAACTCGAGGGAACAATCGACGAAGCGCGCATGATCAAGCTCAATGCCGAAGCGGAACGCACGAAAGACTACGCGCGAGCAGCGAGCTTGTATTTCAACAATGGTGCAAGATCGACCATCTTCTTTTCGGGCGAATCCTTCGCCCACAAACTCGCGCGCTGGACGTTGCGGCATCTCGAGCTTGCCGGGTTTTCTTTGTTGCTCTCGGTGATCGTCGGGATTCCGCTCGGCATCCTGGCCAGTCGCGGCGGCGCAGTTGGACACGTCATCCTCGGTTTTGCCGGCGTCATGCAAACAATTCCATCGCTCGCGTTGCTTGCGCTGCTCGTGCCGCTTCCCTTTTTCGGCATCAGTGTGCGCACCGCAATCACGGCGCTTTTCCTTTACGGACTTTTGCCGATCGTGCGCAACACCGCGACCGGCTTGCAAGATATCCCGCGATCGCTCCGCGAATCAGCCATCGCGCTTGGTCTCGAACGCGGCGCGCAACTTCGAAAGATTTTTCTACCGATCGCCTCGCGTTCGATCCTGGCCGGAATTAAAACCAGTGCGGTAATCAATATCGGCACAGCCACGCTGGCGGCATTGATTGGCGCCGGCGGACTGGGCGAACCGATCTTGAGCGGGCTGAACCTGAACGATCATGTCACCATTTTGCAAGGCGCTATCCCCGCCGCGGTGCTCGCGCTGCTTGTGCAGTGGCTCTTCGATTTACTCGACCGCGTTTTGATTCCGAAAGGTTTGCGGTTGTAGCGCAAGCGTCTCGCTTGCGTTTGTAAATTCGCAAGTTGGAAACTTGCGCCACATATTAGCAAAATGGCAATCGCGTCAATCAATCCGGCAACCGGCGAAAAGCTGAAAGAATTTCCTGCTTTCGGCGATGATGAAATCGAGAAACGATTGACGCGCGCCGAACAGGCGTTTGCGCATCATCGCCGGGAGCCGTTTGCCAAGCGCGCGCAACTAATGGTTGTGGCGGCGACGCTGCTCGAGCAGGAGAAGGAAAAGTGGGCGCGCACCATGACTCTCGAAATGGGAAAGCTCTTGCGCGCTGCCATTGAGGAAGTGGAGAAATGCGCGCGCGCTTGTCGATTCTACGCCGAGAACGCGGAACGATTCTTGGAGGACGAGCCGGCGCAGACCAGCGCGGCGCGAAGTTTCGTTCGCTATCAACCACTCGGACCGATCCTCGCCGTTATGCCTTGGAATTTTCCTTTCTGGCAGGTCTTTCGTTTTGCTGCGCCAGCGTTAATGGCGGGAAATGTCGCCCTGCTCAAACACGCGGCCAATGTTCCGCAATGCGCGCTCGCGATTGAAGAAATCTTTTGCCGCGCCGGTTTCGACGAAGGCGTTTTTCAAACGCTGCTCATCGAAGCCAAACAGGTTGAAAAGGTGGTTGTCGATCCTCGCGTGAAAGCGGTTACGCTTACCGGAAGCGAAAAAGCCGGAAGCGCGGTCGCGAGCACGGCGGCGCGCGAAATCAAAAAAACGGTACTCGAGCTTGGTGGAAGCGATCCGTTCATCGTCATGCCGAGCGCAGATTTCGAAAGCGCCCTCTCCACCGCGGTCAAAGCGCGCACCATCAACAGCGGCCAATCGTGCATCGCGGGAAAGCGCTTTCTCATCGCCGATCAGATTTACGACAAGTTTCTCGAGCAGTTTGTAGACCGAATGCGCGCGTTGAAGATGGGTGATCCACTCGACGAAGCGACGGAGATCGCTCCGCTTGCCACGGAAAGCATTATGAACGGCGTACACGATCAAGTGCGGAAATCGGTCGCAGCCGGCGCGAAGCTGTTAACAGGAGGTAATCGCGTGCATGGGCCAGGGTTTTTTTATGAGCCCACCGTCCTGGTCGATCTTCCGCGTAATGCGCCCGCCTATTCCGAAGAAGTTTTCGGACCGGTGGCGTCTGTTTTCCGAGTGCGCAACGCCGGTGAGGCAATTGAAATCGCCAACGACAGTAGCTTCGGACTTGGAGCGAGCGTGTGGACGGCCGATTCCAGCGAGCAGGAACTGTTCTCTTCAGAACTCGAGTCCGGAATGGTTTTCGTCAACGCCATGGTCGCGTCAGATCCGCATTTGCCTTTCGGTGGCGTGAAGCGCTCCGGCTTCGGCCGCGAGCTCGGCGCGCACGGAATCCGCGAGTTCGTCAACATCAAGACGATCTGGATCGCGTAGGGTTGTCATCCGAGTCGCGAAGACGACGAGGGACCTCACATACGGTGAAGTGCCACTCTAATGTTCCTTGGTAAACGCCGTCAGCCTGTGCGAGGTCCCTCACTTCGTTCGGGATGACAGCAACTGCCCGCGCGATCAAGTGTCACTTACTTCGTCGAGAACTGGTCGTCCTTGTCCTTGAACAGAATATTGAATGTCGTCAGCGATCCGTAGCAGCGCGTGATGTATTGCTGAAGATCGAATTTGTCAGCATCGCTCAGCTTATCGCTCGCGTTCACCTTCTGCTCGAGGACGCGCAGGTTATTTCTAATCATCACGATCTTGTGAAAAAAGGTTTCGATCGGCACCTCTTTCGGCTGAAGCGAAGTGTCGACTGATTGCATGATCAGACTTCCGCGCTGCCAGCGGTTCGCCAATCCTTCGACGATCGCATCTTTCTTTTCCAAACCCAGCGCCTCCACCACAGCATGCGTCGTGTCGCGGATAAGACTTGCCAGCGGAACCTGAAGCCCGGTCAACGCAGCGCTCGGCTCTGCCGAAGCGAGATCGCTGGAGGCGGGGTCAACCGTCCGTGGCGCATCATCGAAGGAAATATCGGCCGTATGTTCGGTGAGCGCTTTAATCACGCCGACGCCATAGCGCGGATGAAGCACTTTCATCCCGATGTGAAGGTCTTGGATGTTTAGTGACATAATAATTCGTTGCGCACCCTCTGGGATGTCAGCCAAATCTCAACAACGTTTTTGCGTCGTTCTCGGAGACGAAGCGGCAGGGAAATTTACCGCGGATTACGCGGATGACACGGATAAGAATAAGAAAATCTTGAGCCTCGCGCTCAATCCGCGGTTCATCGATTAGCTAAACAGATCGAGTTGCGCTGTCGATCTTCGAAAAGCGGCTGTCGAGAGTTTCGGCCGCGTGTTCATTCCCGCTCGACGACATCCCACTTCGAACATCGAACGAATTTGTTCCGCGAAAATTCCCTCACCCTTTATGCGCGAACCCCAGCGCGCATCATTCAATCGCGTTCCGCCACGAATGTTGCGGATGCGCTGCAGAACCTTCTCCTTCTTCTCGGGAAAATGCTCGTCAAGCCAATGCTCGAAAAGCGGAGCAATCGCCCACGGCAAGCGCACGATCGTGTATCCCGCAAACTGCGCTCCGGCTTTCGCGCATGCTTCCAAAATCTTCGGCAC
Source organism: Spartobacteria bacterium (assembly GCA_003167365.1). Classification (GTDB taxonomy): domain Bacteria; phylum Verrucomicrobiota; class Verrucomicrobiia; order Chthoniobacterales; family UBA10450; genus Palsa-1382. Next base: position 107,545 of record PMTM01000009.1, read on the forward strand.
TTCGTGGTCGGTTAGTCCCGGAATAATCGGCGCTACCATCACTCCGACTGGAATTCCGGCCGCGCGCAAGGTTGCCACTGCCTGCAAGCGCGCGCTTGGTGACGACGTCCGCGGCTCGAGCACGCGTTGCAATTCTGGATCGAGCGACGTAACGGAGACGTTCACCGCCGAGGCGTTGTAACTCGCCAGCTCGCCCAGAAAATCGACATCGCGCGTAACGAGGCGATTTTTCGTGATGATCACGACCGGGTTCCGGAACTTCGCCAGCACTTCCAAGCATTTTCTCGTAATTCGAAGTTCCCGTTCGACCGGTTGGTAAGGATCGGTCACGCCACTCATGATGATTACCTGCGGTTTCCATTTCGGCGACGACAACTCCGCTTCAAGCAGCTCCGGCGCGTCCGTCTTGACCACGATTTTACTTTCGAAATCGAGTCCCGCGGAAAGCCCGAGATATTCGTGGGTTGGGCGGGCAAAGCAGTAAATGCAGCCGTGCTCGCAACCGCGATACGGATTGACACTGGTTTCGAATCCGACATCCGGACTGTTGTTGTGCGAAATGATCGTTTTTGTGCCGTCGCGGAAAAACTGCGTCTCGCGTCGCGGCCGCTCTTCGTCGCTTTCATCGACTTGAACAACATCGACATCGCCAAGATCGACATGCAGCTTTTCGAAGCGATTAGCCGGACTCCACGAAGCGCCTCGACCGTGAATCACGGGAGACGGAGGCGGAGCTTCTTCGACGATGGGCACGAACTTCTTGGCTTTCTTGTCTCGTGCGCCGTTTGCCATGAGATAAGTTCACATGAACATCTTGCTTGGTCGAGCAATTCTGTTGTAGCGGCGGTCTATGACCGTCGACTGTTGAGTTTCGGCGCTCATAGAGCGCCGCTACAGTTACAGCCGGGCTTGCTCAACCTCCCAGCGATGGCACACTTCTCGCGATCGAAATTTCCGGAGGGGTGGTCGAGCGGTTTATGGCTCCGGTCTTGAAAACCGGCAAGGCGCAAGCCTTCGTGGGTTCGAATCCCACCCCCTCCGCCAGCTTCACGACATCGAATAATCGCGCGCTATCGGAAGGAGTTGCGTGCGGCACGGCGGAGATTCGAACGCCGTTCGACTGGTGGGGCGCGTCACGCGCAAGAGTTAAAAGCGAAGCTCTAACTCCAGAGCCAAAGCGCAGCTTTGGATAATCCCACCCCCTCCGCCGTGACATTTTAGATTTTAGGTTTTAGATTTTCGATTGGCTGCAGAATAAAGCGTGCCACGACAAGCGCGCAAAGCAGCCCCAGAATCGCCGCGAAAACAACATCCGACAGATAGTGGGCAGCAACGTACATGCGCGAAAAGGCGATTAACATTGGGATCGGCAGACAGGCGAGACCGATTCGCCAAGTGACGAAAAGCAAAACGCCGAAGAACGCCGTTGATGCAGCGGTGTGGCCGGAGGGAAACGAGTGAAATTTCGAACTCAGACTTGGTCCGTTCCATTGCTCCTCCGTTTGGACGAAGGGACGCGCCCGACCGGTCCCAATCTTAATAACTCGCACCGCTGCGCCGGCCAGCGCGCACGCAATTAGCATCGCTAAAACAATCCGCACCCATTTCTTGCTGCCGCGCAACCAGGCAACGACTCCGAGAAGAATCCCGAGCGCCACGTGCTCCGGCCAATTGCCGAACCGGCTGACCTTCTGCATGAAAGATCTCAACGCGTCGTTCGGATGGGTCGCGATGTAATTGGGCACTAATTCATCAAAATGAAACGCCAATGCGACCAGAATGACCGCGATGATGTCGCCAAGCACCCAAAAGAGAAGCCGTTTACGGTTCACAAATAAATTCACGTCTCACCAGACGGCGGCTATTCTTGGGGCCGCATCTTGAAATCCGCAATCCGCAATTACGCGCTCCTGTTTTTTGCCTGCGTGCTCTTTCACGTGATCGGCACGTGGAGTTTGCCGTTGATCGATCGCGACGAGCCGCGTTTTGCCGAAGCGTCACGCGAGATGATCGAGCGAGAAAATTACGTCGTTCCATATTTTAACAATCACTATCGCTTCGATAAGCCTCCCCTCAGCTACTGGGCTCAAGTCGCAAGCTATCGCATCTTTGGAGAGAACGATTTCGCCGCGCGATTTCCCACCACCATCGCTGCGGCCCTGGTCGCATTGGCGATCTTCGCCTGGGGCTCACGCATCGGAGGAAATCGAGTGGGTTGGTGGGCAGCGCTTATCTTTACGCTGTCGCTGCAAGTTTTTGCGCACGGCAAAGCAGCGGTCTCGGATATGTGGCTCGTGCTGTTCGTCACGATGGCGCATTGGGCGGGATACGAACTGGTTGCGGAAAAGAAAACATCCAACGCTCAACGTCCAACACTCAACGCTCAATGGAGATGGTGGTGGATCTTTTATCTGTCGCTTGCCTTTGCCTTCCTCGCGAAGGGACCAATTGGGCTGATCCCACTATTAACCGTCGGATCGACGAGAATCTTTGATCGAGAAGTGGAACTCGGGAAACGGATCGCGTTTGTTCGCGGCATTGCGCTCACGCTGGCGATTATCTCGCTTTGGGCGGTTCCGGCGCTTATTCGGACGCACGGAGAATTTCTGCGCGTCGGGATTGGCCGTCACGTAATCGGGCGCTCGTTCGTCGCGATGGAAGGCCACGGCTCGAATTCGTTCGTCGTGTATTTGCTCCTTCTGCCGTTCTATTTCGTGACCGTATTCGTGAGCTTCTTTCCGTGGTCGATCAAACTGCCGTCGCTAATGCGCGGACTTTGGCGAGATCGGAAGGCCGCGGTCGGCGACCACGGCTACAACGCGCGCGACAAGATCGACATGTACCTTGTTGCCGGTACCGCGATCACCTTCGCTATCTTCACTGTGGTGATGACAAAACTTCCTCACTACACGCTGCCAGCTTTTCCGTTGCTTTCACTGCTGTTGGCTCGCCAATTAGTGGCGAGCGAGTTTTGGGTGCGACGATTTAAAGGGATCGCAACCAGCGTCGCGGTGATTTACGTTTGCATCGCGCTGATCGGACCGCCGCTGATTGCGTCCGCGTTTCCTTCGCGAGAGTTATTCAAACAATCGGAAAACGATCTTCGGCCAGAAATGGAATTCGGCGCGATGGATTTCACCGAGCCCAGCCTCGTCTGGTATTTTCGTTCCCGGGTTCGCGGTTGGATGACAACGCTCGATCGCGACATGGTGAAACCGTTTATGGAAAAGCCGGGCCCGCGCTTTGTAATCGTGCCGGCAAACCTTGCCGAAACCCTCTTTGCCGATCATCCGGGCGATTGGAAGACATATACGCACCGCGGGTTCAACATAGTCAAAGGCAAGCGCGTGGAGCTGACATTAGTTCTTAAATCGAACTAAACTGTCAAATGACACCGACCACTTTCTGTCATTCCGAGCGAAGCGAGGAACCTCCCATTTAGATGTCTAAATTATACAAGCAATTGACAGTGTTGCTCTCGTTTGTGAGAGATCCTTCGCTCCGCTCAGGATGACACGCGGCGAGGTTTGCAGTTTGGCTCTGGTCTGTTAGGGATTGCGAGAGATGATCACGTTTCTCGACGGCAAGCTGACCAACGCGCTGCCGACGCAAGCGATTGTCGATGTTAACGGCGTCGGCTACGAACTCTCCATTCCGCTCTCGAGCTACGACAAGCTTCCCGCCGCCGGCCAACCGATTCGCATTCTCACCCATCTGCACGTGCGAGAAGACGCGCACATTCTTTACGGGTTTATGACCGCGGCCGAACGCGATCTATTTCGCTTACTCGTCAACAACGTCAGCGGAATCGGGCCGAAGCTCGCGCTCGCGGTTCTTAGCGGAATGAGCGTGAACAATTTCAAGGGCGCGGTGGTGAACTCCGACGTCGCCGCACTTTCAAAAATCAGCGGAGTGGGAAAGAAAACGGCGGAGCGCATCGTTCTCGAATTGAAAGACAAGGTGGGCGTGGCGGCGGCATGGGAAGCGGCCAGCGCCACACATGCGCCGACACCCGAGGCCGAACGCGCAAACGAAGCTGTGCTTGCGCTGATCGCGCTCGGTTACAAACAAGTCGAAGCCCACCGAATCGTGCGCGAGTTGCAGCAAAAAGAGGGTGACAAATCCGCGGAAGAGTTGGTGAAGCTCGCGCTGAAGCAGATGGCGGCGGGCCGCTGAGCAAAGTTGAGAGTTGAGCGTTGACAGTTGAGAGTCTGTGCAACTCGATGCTCGTACAAGACGACAAACTCGGCGCAATCCGAGCGGCCTTTCCCAAAGAGGGATTGTTCGCAGAAAAGGATTGGCTGCTTTCGCCCGATGCTTTTCCGATCGAGAAAGATTTCGAACGCGACCTCGACCAGCTCGGCCATCGGCTATTCGTTTTTCAACGCGCGTGCAATCAGCTTTATCAACTCAGCGTTAAAGGCAAACAGCCGGCGTGGATCGCGCGCTATCTTGATGCGGGAAAACCGGCGGAACTAATTGAGTTCTCGCGAGGCAAAGAAATTCGCGATGATTTGCCGCGCGTGATTCGGCCGGACCTCGTTCTGACTGATGAAGGTTACACAATCGCTGAAATCGATTCGGTCCCGGGCGGAATCGGACTGACCGCTTGGCTCAATCAAACCTACTCGGCATTCGACAAGAAAATCGTCGGCGGTGCCGAAGGAATGCTCGAAGGATTTCAAAGCGTATTGCCGAACGGCGGTGACATCGTTATTGCGGAAGAATCCGCAACGTATCGGCCGGAAATGGAGTGGATCGCGGCGCGATTAAACAATCGACAACCTGTAGCCGGGGTCGCTGACCCCGGTTCTAAGGCAAAATCAACACCGGCCGGGGCCACCGCCCCCGGCTACAGCTGGCGCGTGGTGTCGGCAGAAAATTACGAGCCGCAAGACGGTCGCGACGTCTATCGGTTCTTCGAACTTTTCGATCTGCCAAATATTCCGAACATCGACCAGACTCTGCGCGCCGTTGCCGAAGAAAAAATCAAAATCACGCCGCCGATTAAACCTTATCTCGAAGAGAAAATGTGGTTCGCGCTTTTTTGGATGCAACCGCTGCGCGAATTCTGGCGGCGCGAGCTGGGCGAGAAATATTTTCTGAAACTTCAGGAGGTCATTCCCTACAGTTGGCTCCTCGATCCCACACCGCTGCCGCAGCACGCAGTCATTCCGCGACTGGAGATTCAAGACTGGCGCGAGGCCGGCAAGTTTAGCCAGAAGGATCGCGATCTTCTTCTAAAGGTCAGCGGCTTCTCCCCGCTTGGTTGGGGAAGTCGCGGAGTCTCGCTCGGTAGCGATCTTCCGCACACAGAATGGCAGCGACGGATCGACGATGCGCTCACGACATTCGACTCGTCGCCGATGATCCTGCAGAAATTCCACAAGGGCCGGCTGTTCGATCATCAATATTGGGATTCCAATTCCGGAGAATTGAAGGTGATGAAAGGTCGCGTCCGGCTTTGTCCGTATTTCTTTGTCGAACAAGACAAAGTCAAACTACGCGGCGCATTGGCCACGATTGTTCCCGCCGACAAAAAACTTCTGCACGGAATGAGCGACGCGATCCTCGTGCCGACGAAGGTTGCGGATTTAGAACGATGAGCTGGAATCTACTCGGAAACGTAGAGAATCCTGCCGCACTGTTCGCAGTTGACGATTTCTTTGCCGGCTTTGGCGTGCATGATAGTCGCCGTCGTCACTTTCATGTGGCAACCGGTGCAAACATTGTGCTCGAGCGCGACAATCGCCGCATCGCCTTTGCTCTCAAAAAGGCGCTCGAACCGATCGAGCAAATCTTCGTCGATCTTCGCGGCCAACTCCGCGCGCTCGTTCGTCAATTCCTGTAAACGCGATTCCAACGTTTTGGACTTCTCGTCGAGATCGACAAGTTGACGTGAAATAGATTCCTTGGTCGCACCTGCTTTCTTCTCTTCCTCGACCAGCTCGGCCTTGACCTTGTCGGCTTGCATCATCAGCTCGAGCTCTTGGTCCTCGATCTTCTTGATTTCATTTTCGTAACGCTCGATCTCATGGCCCATCGCCTGGAACTCGTCGTTCTTGCGTGTCTCGTATTGCTGCGTTCGCAACTTCGCGATGCTATTGCTGCGTGTGCCGACGTCGAGCTCAAGGTTCTTGCGGTCGACTTCGACCTGGCGTCCTTTTTGCTTCAGCGCTTCCACACCCGCGATGCTCGCCGCCAATTGCGCTTCCAGATTCGCTCTTTGCTGCGGCAACGTTTTTATTTCCGTCTGGATCTGTCTGATCTTTTGCTGTCGATCTTGAATAATCAGCAGTTGTTCCAGTTCCGAATGCACGGCCCGGAAGTTATTGGTTCAACCGAGCGGCGTCAATCTAAGGTGCGACTTTACCGCTCAGTTCGTCGAAAATCTGCAGGACCTCTTCGGGCCGCGCCCGCACGCCGATGCTTTCGGTCAAATTTACCCAGCGGATAATACCGGTAGAGTCGATCAGAAACTCGGCCGGACGGGCAATATCAGCGCCTTTTGGTCCTCCGCCTCGATGCAACAGATCGTAACTCCGAATGACTTCAGCCTTCGCATCGGAGAGAAACGGGTAAGTAAATCCCATCTTTCGGCAATGCCGCTGATTCGTCTCTACCGGATCGACGCTGATGGCGACAACGCGAATACCTCGCGTATCGAAGTCCGAAAGCCGTTGCTGGAAACTCCGCAACTCGGAGTTACAGAGTGGTCACCAGAAACCGCGGTAAAAAATCAATACCGCGCCTCCTGGTTTCCCCGCCGGCGATAAAATCAGGTCGGCTAATGCGACCTGCTTATCGTTCTGGTCCGGTAAAGTGAACTCCGGCGCCTTTTGTCCCACGCGCGGCGCTTCCGCTGAGGCGGGCAGCTGTTTCAATTCGTAAAAGACGATGTAGGAAAAGAGCGCGAAAACCAGCACACTCAGAATGGTCAAGATCGTTCCGAAAACTTTGCCGCGATAAAGTTTCGGTTTTCCGAATGCGCGCGTGAGGCCGACGATGAGAAGAATTCCGCCGATGCCGAATAATAAGAAGTTCGCCCACGGAAAATCCCGCGTGAGCGGAAATTGAACGAAAAAGGTATAACTGAGGAAGCCGGCCAGCGCGAAAAGAAATCCCGCCCACAGCGACCAGTTCCAGTTTCTCTTCATGGATTTTCTTTGTAGCGGTGCCGTGCGAGCGCCGGATCTAATCAAGTTCAGCGGTCATAGATCGCCGCTACAGTTCTTAAGTAGGTTTAACATTCACGACCTCGATTGCAAGCCATGACAGAACGCTCTTGCATGTTGAGCCGGTTTCTAAGAGTTGTTCCTAATGGCGAATGATCCAGCGAATCCGCCCAACGAATATCCGGACATTATTGGAGCAAGGCCGACGAATCCTCTTGCCGCTGGATTTAAGCCATACATCCCGGCCTCAGCACACCTTCGGGAACTCACGCCGCTTCCCTTGATCGTCGGAACTCTGCTGGGAATGGTTTTCGGCGCTTCGTCGCTTTATCTCGTTCTCAAAGTCGGATTGACCGTGAGCGCTTCGATTCCGGTCGCTGTGCTTTCGATCACATTCTTTCGGCTTTTTTCCAAAATGGGTCTGCGCGACGCGAACATTCTGGAAAACAATATTGTCCAAACCGCCGGCTCCGCGGGCGAATCGATCGCGTTCGGCCTCGGCGTCACCATGCCTGCAATCATGATCCTCGGATTCGATCTCGAGATTACTCGCGTCATACTGGTGGCGATTCTCGGCGGATTGCTCGGCATCTTGATGATGATTCCGCTGCGCCGCGCGCTGATTGTCGATCAACACGGACTTCTGAAATATCCCGAAGGCACCGCCTGCGCCGAAGTTTTGAAAGCAGCAGCATCGAAAGAGTCGATGGCAATGGCGGATAAAACGCAAACCACTTCAAACGCGGCAATCGTGAACGAAGAAGCCGCCGGTGGCGGCAAGGTGATCTTTTCCGGATTCGGCATCGGCTTTCTTTATCAAGCCGCCATGGGCGCGTTCAAAATGTGGAAGGACACGCCGCAGAAAATTTTCGCCGCGCCGTTCGAGGCCGGATCGATCTCCGCGGAAATTTCGCCGGCGTTGCTCGGAGTCGGTTACATCATCGGCCCGCGGATCGCCTCGATCATGTGCGCCGGCGGCGTGCTCGCGTATCTCGTGCTCATTCCCGCGATCAAATTTTTCGGCGCACACACCACTGGCGCAATCGCCCCCGGAATGATGCCGATCAGCGACATGTCGCCTAACGACATCCGCGGCGCATATATTCTTTACATCGGCGCGGGCGCGGTCGCCGCCGGCGGCATCATCAGTTTGTTGCGTTCGTTACCGACTATTTGGCACGGATTGCGCGGGGGGCTGGCCGATCTCCGCGGCGGTCACGCCGCGAGTGCGAACGCGCCGCGCACTGACCGGGATTTGTCGATGAAAGTCGTCATTGGCGGCTGCCTTGTGATTATCGCCATCATCATGATCGTGCCGCAGTTGAATTTGCGATGGAACATCCTCGGCGCTCTTCTGATCGTCGCGTTCGGTTTTCTTTTTGTCACGGTCTCCTCGCGTTTGACCGGCGAGATCGGTTCCTCTTCGAATCCGATTTCGGGGATGACAGTGGCAACGCTGCTTTTGACCTGCCTCGTTTTTCTCTTCGTCGGCTGGACCGGGCCGCATTACTTCGTCACCGCGCTCTCCATCGGCGGCATTGTCTGTATCGCGGCCTCCAATGGCGGAACTACCTCGCAAGATCTCAAAACTGGATTTCTCGTTGGATCGACCCCGAAGTTTCAACAAATCGCCATCCTCTGCGGCGCGCTCGCCTCCGCCATCGTGCTCGGCCCGATCCTGCTCAAGCTCAACGACGCCTACACCGTTTACGTTCCGGCGGTTACGTTCACTCGGATCGAAAAACAAATGCCCCCTCCCGCTGGCGTGCCATTGCAGCCGTTTGATGAAAAAGTGAAACCGAATGGCGGCGGAACCTTTCGTTTGCTCCATGTCGGCGGTGCGGTGCCCGTCGCCGGAATGGACTCAGGAGATTATCTTGTCGGGGACAACGGGAACATCTCCTACAAGATCGAAAGGAACTTTCCGCCTGACCTTCATGCTCCGCCGAACGAACTCGGGATTACGGAAAAGATCACTGGCCCGCAAGCTTCCTCAGACCAGAATACCTATCGCGTCTGGCAGCGCCTCGATTCCGCCGGCGGCCCGGCTCAACGCTTTCTGGTGAATGACGAGGGCACCGTCACTTATCTTGTCGATCCAGGAATCAACGGCACGCATCACACGCGGCCCGATGGATCGGCCGTCGCGAAGTTCGATGCGCCCAAGGCGACGTTGATGTCGTACATCATCAAAGGAATTCTCAGCCATAAACTTCCGTGGGCGCTTGTCCTGCTCGGCGTGATGATTTCAATCGTCCTCGAGATGAGCGGCATTCCCTCGCTTGCCTTCGCCGTCGGCGTATATCTCCCGCTCTCATCATCCAGCCCGATTTGGATCGGAGGAATCGTCCGCTGGCTGGTCGATCGCTATTTGCGAGTAAAATTCCACCACAAGAATTTGTCGGAGACAGAAATGATCGCCGAAGGAGATAAGAGTCCCGGTGTGTTACTCGCGTCCGGCTACATTGCCGGCGGCGCGCTTGCTGGAATCGTCATCGCATTCATGGCCGGCGTGCCCAGCCTCGCCGATATCAGCAGCCGAATCGAAGATTGGTCCACCGCGAAAAACCCATTCTTCGCCGGTGCAAACTCAGACTTGCTCGCCACACTTCCCTTCATCATTCTCTGCGTTCTGCTCTACCTCACCGGCCGCGATATCATTCTCGCTGCGCGAGCAAGAACGGCGAAGAGCTAATAGGTCTCAACTGGCGAGCGTTTGCCGTCTTCGGGGCTGCGGATAGCAGCGAGTTTTTCGCCGAGGACCGCAACGCGAAGGTCCCAGATTTCATGGTCGATCTTGCGGAAGCCGGCTTCAGAGAATTTGTCCGGCGGCGCGAGATTTTTTTTGAAACGCGAAACACTCTCCAGTGCCCGGTGAGTTTGATCAGATGGCAACTTTTCGAGTGTGCGATGCGCTTCGTCAATTGACGGCACGCGGTGACAGATCATGGCCAGATCGTTCCCGGCCGCGATAGCGAGGCGGATGGTCTCTTCCAATCCGTACTCATTTAAGATCGCGCCCATGTCGAGATCGTCGGTCATGATCAAACCTTCGAAATTCATTTCTTCGCGGAGCAGTTGCGTTATCACGCGATGAGACAATGACGCGGGAGTTTTCTTCGGTTCGAAACAGGGATACCAACCGTGACAAATCATCATGCTATCGACGGGATTCGTCGGACGGCTCGGAGATCCGTCCCTACCTACGAAGGCGCGAAAGACAGCGAGCTCTTCGCGGTCCAACTCTTCGCGGGTGCGCTCAATCTTTGGCAGATCGTGATGCGCATCGACGGTTGCCGCGGAGTAACCGGGAAAGTGTTTGCCGCAGCTCGTGATCCCCTGCTCTCGCATCGCGTGATTGAACGCGCCGGCGTTGCGAACAACTTGCTCGACCGTCTTACCGTAACAACGGCCACTCAACGAATTGTCGGCAGCGTCATCGAAGGAAATATCGAGCACTGGACAAAGATCGAGATTAAAACCGAACAGGCGCAGCAATCGTCCGGTGATGTCGCCGTGACGGCGGATAAGATCGATCTCGTCCTTTTCGCGCAATTGCTGAGCGTTCGGCGGTTCGTTGCCGATCAAACGCAATCGAGAAACGCGGCCGCCTTCCTGATCAATCGTGATGATCGGCTCGATCTCGGAGAGATCGCGCAAATCATCGATCAGTTTGCGCAGTTGCGAGGCGTTCTCGATGTTGCGCCCGAAAAGAATAAAACCGCCGGGCTGCACTCGCCGAAACAATTTCGCGGTTTCCGCATCCAGTTCTTTTCCCGGAACACCGGTAAGGATAAGTTGGCCAAGAGGATTATTGCTCACGCTTTGATTCTGGTGATCTATCGCGATGCTGATTTCGGACGTCCCGGCGGTCCATCCCTACCAAGGATAAGTTGACCAAGCGAATCGCCCTTCATACTCTCCCAACCTAGATGTCGATCTCGCGCGCGGAAAACAAAAAACGTCTCGGCCGCGCGTTCTTCTTCTTCGGAATCGGCGCGACCGCTCGCGTCATCACGCCTTGAGAAAGATCGGCATTTACGGCGGCACCTTCGATCCGATTCATCACGGGCATTTGATTTTGGCGCGCGAAGCACTCGAAACATTGGAGCTGGAGAAAGTGATTTTTGTTCCCGCGGCCGTTTCGCCGCTCAAGGAATCTCCGGCGGCGTGCGCGGAAGTTCGACTATCGATGTTGCGCGCGGCAGTCGAAGGCGAAACAGGTTTCACGGTGGATGATTGCGAACTGCTTCGGCCACCGCCGTCTTACGCCATCGATACGGTGGAAGAGATTCGAAAACGGGAGAGCAGCGCGGAAATTGTTTATCTTATCGGTGAAGACAACATTGCCACGCTCACACGGTGGCATCGCGTGAAGGAGCTTCAAACATTAGTCCGCTTCGTCGTCCTCGAACGAACGAGTTTTGAAACGAAGCATGGTTATGAAGTCGTGCACCGCAAGATCGATATCTCCGCCACGGATATCAGGAAGCGAGTTGCATCCGGTCGATCCATTCGTTATCTCGTACCGGCAATGGTCGAAGAGATTATTCGCCGAGAGAATCTTTACCGGGAGAACCAAAGATAACCGCCGAAAATCTAGCAAAGACCTGCGCGGAATCCGCCTCGAACAAAAAGGCGGAAGACATCGTCGTGCTGGATCTTCGAGAAATCTCCACCTTCACGGATTTCTTCGTCATCTGCTCGGCCAACTCGGAGCCGCAGCTCAAAGCCATCGCTGGTGAAATTGAAGCGCGACTAAAGGAAGATCACGGCGTTCGCGCGGCCGCGGTAGACGGTTTTCCGGCCAGCCAGTGGATCGTGCTCGATTATCTGCAGGTGGTCGTCCACATCTTCCATCGCGATAAGCGCGAATTCTACAGTCTCGAGAGCCTGTGGGGCGACGCGACGCGCCTCCAATGGGAACCAGCCACGTCCGCGCGTTGATGCGAACGCAGCGCTCTATCTTATTTCGCGGTCGCCGACGGTGAAGAAGCTGCGCTGCCTCCAGGCTGTTTGACATCGAGCAGCTCGACCTCAAAGATCAAAGTCGAATTCGGAGCGATATCGGCACCAGCCGCACGTTCGCCATAAGCCAGGCTCGACGGAATAAAAAGCTGATATTTTGATCCAGCCTTCATTAATTGCAGCGCTTCGGTCCATCCCTTGATCACGCCGTTAACCGGAAATGATGCCGGCTGGCCGCGCTTGTACGAGCTGTCGAACTCGGTGCCGTTAATCAACGTGCCGCGGTAGTGCACGGTCACAGTATCCGTCACCTTCGGCTGCGCGCCGCTGCCTTCTTTGATCACTTTGTATTGCAAACCGCTCGCAGTCGTCTTCACACCGCTCTTGCTCTTGTTCTCAGCGAGAAATTTCACGCCGTCCGCCACATTTTTTTCACCCACGGCTTTTTGTTTGTCTTCCATTTGTTTGCTCCAAGCTTCCATGGTTTCCTGCATTTCCTTTTCGCTTAAGGCCGGCTGCTTGCCGCTGAGGGCGTCTTTAAGTCCGGCGAGCACGGCGTCAGGATTAAGGTCCTGGCCTTGCTTTTTGAAATTGCTGCCGACACTCAGCCCGACGCTGTAGCTTACCTTATCCTTTAGGTCTTTCAGTTGCGGTTTGTCTTCTCCAAACCCTATGGAAGCTAGAGAAAGAATTGCGGTAGTGATGATAAGACGTCGCATAAGAGTGGAATTGTCAATGCAGTTGTTTAGAATCCCGGCGGCTGAGAAAGTTGCATGCTAATGGATAAACACCACCCGTCAAGGACACGAAGCCGCTGGTCCGTTCGGCTATCATTTCTTGCGGCGATTCTTTGCAGTTTCCTTCCGATACGGGCGCTTCCGGCGATCGGTTTGTCGGATGCAGAAGCTCTTCGGACTGGTAAGAAAATCTGGCAGAATGAGTGTAACGGAACGGTCGCAGGTTTGACCTCCTGGAATGCCGGCGAGGACTTTGCTTCGTTGGGCATCGGTCACTTCATCTGGTATCCAAAGGGAAAGCGCGGGCCGTTCGAGGAGAGTTTCCCGAAACTGGTAAGCTTCATTTCCGGGCGCGGCGCGAAGCTGCCGAAATTGCTGCTGGGCGTGGGAGAACTTCCGTGCCCGTGGAATTCGCGCGCCGAATTCCTTCGAGCCCAGCAAACTTCGGAGATGAAACAATTGCGACAATTCCTGGTCGACACGGTCGATCTTCAAGCTGAGTTTTTGGTCAAACGGCTCGAGAATGCATTGCCCAAGATGTTAAATGAAGCACCAGCCGCGGAGCACGAGGATATAAGAAAACAATTCGAGCGCATGACCGGTACGCCGGAGGGATGCTACGCCCTGGTTGATTACGTGAATTTCAAAGGCGAAGGCGTGCTGCACACGGAGCGCTATCGCGACCAAGGCTGGGGCTTGCTCCAGGTGCTCGAAGGGATGCACGGATCCGGTGCCGGCGCCGCAGGCGAATTCTCCCGCTCGGCCGCCACCGTCCTGGCCCGCCGTGTCCAAAACGCGCCACCGGAAAGAAAAGAATCTCGGTGGTTATCGGGTTGGCTTAATCGCGTGAGCGGCTACAGTCGCGGTTGACTATGCCGGCAATCCTCCTGAAATCGCTCTGCGCTGCTGGGACGGTCCTGGCCGTTTCTTTCGCCGCTGGTCAAACGCGGCCCTCGACGCCTCCCGTCCAAAGCCGCCCCGCCGCGGCTTCCGGCCAAACTGTGCGCAAAGCCTCCGATCTCATCCGCAAGCAAGATCCGGTCAAAGTCAATCAATCGCTGCTCAAGCAAGCAACGCCCGATAACGTCCACATCGTTGTCTCGATTCCAAAACAGCGCGCCTACCTAATGATGGGAGAGCAAATCGTGATCGACGGTCCGATTTCATCGGGCAAGAGCGGCCATAGTTCGCCCACGGGCCATTTCACTGTTCTCGAAAAAGATCCCAACCATCATTCCAGCATCTACGGCGATTTCATCGATCGAAGCGGCCGGACCGTGCGTGCCGGAGTGAGTGCTCGCATCGATTCCGCGCCCAGCGGCACGCACTTTGCCGGCGCGACCATGAAATGGTTCTTACGCCTCACTGGCGACGGCGTCGGAATGCACATCGGAATTTTGCCGGGATATCCCGCATCGCACGGCTGTATTCGCGAGTCGGTCGAGGGGGCGAAACTATTTTACGATCACGTCAAGGTCGGCACGCCGGTCGACGTAGGCGACTACTAGGTCAAGATCGACGTCGTTCTGCGATGTAGCGGCGGCTGTCCTCAGCCGCATCTTTTCCCTGCGCTCGCCGCAGCGAGCGCCTCTACACTTCTGTCCTCAACTTCTTGCGCAGCAATTCGAAAGCGGCCTGCGCGGTCATCTGCTTGAATGTCTCACGGTCGCTGGGGAAAAAGAATCTTCGCGCGATTGTTTCCTGGTCCGTAGAAGCCAACGCAACGTGAACCGTGCCGGCGGGTTTTTCGACCGAGCCGCCAGTCGGTCCAGCGATTCCTGTCGTGGCGATAGCATAGGTCGATCTCGCACGCGCCCGTGCCCCCTCGGCCATGGCGCGCGCCACTGGCTCGCTGACTGCACCGTGTTTTTTGATCAGATCTGAAACGAGACCAAGCGCGTCAACTTTCGCGTCGTTTGAGTAGGTGACATAAGCCGCGAGAAATACCGCGGACGCACCCGGGACATTGGTGATGCGATGCGCGAGCAAACCCCCAGTGCAAGATTCCGCCAGGGCGATTGTCTCTTTTCGCTCGGTAAGCAGCTTTACAATTACTTCTTCGAGCGATTCATCATTTGTGGAGAAGATCGACGATCCCAACTTGCTTCGGATAATCGCATCTGCTCGATCGACGCCGGCGGCTTCTCCGATAATGCGCAGGTCCACTTCTGCGGGTCGCGCACAATAGCCAAGTTCGATGCCCGGGATCGCAAGGATCTCTTCCCCGATTGCTTCTTCGATAATCGATTCGCCAGTCATCGCGATTTTGTACAACCGGCGACTCAATTTCAAAGAAGCCGGCACAATCGAGCGCAAAATCGACATGACTGATTCGCAAAACATCGGCTGTAACTCACGCGGTGGACCAGGTAGCAGAAAAAGATGAGGCGAGCGAATCCGTGGATTGACGTCTTTCCGTAGGTACAACCCAGGCGCGGTGCCGTTCTCGTTGGTTAAGACTCGCGCACCAGCAGGAACGTCGGCTTGCCGCGGAATGCGATTTGTCGATCGGATGCTGCGTTTGGACAACCGCTCGGAAATTGCGGTCATCACGGCATCGTCACGACGCAATTCAAGGCCAAGCAGTTCCGCCACAATTTCGCGAGTGATGTCATCGCTGGTCGGGCCGAGACCGCCAGTAACAAAAATAATTTCCGCGCGTAAGAATAGTTCGTTGAGCGCGTCTCGGATCGCCGTTCCGTCCGGGACCGTCCGCTGTTCGTCAATCCGCAGTCCCAGTGGGAGAATCTGATGCGAGATGAAACTCAGGTGTTTGTCCTGCACATCGCCGAGCAGAAGCTCAGTGCCGGTGTTTATTAGAACGGTCCGCACAGCAGAGAACGTCCAACGCCCAACCCTCCTTCGCAAGGCTACGGCGTGACCGGCGCTCAACGTCCAATCTTGAAATCAGAAGGAGTAATTTGCGACTCAATCAGCGTCGCTCGGCACCGAGAGATTCTTTCACCCATTCGAAATTGGGCGTTCGGCGTTTTCTCCTGCTCTAGGCCGCGTCCTTGTCTTGCTTCTTGCGAATGAGCGGCACCTTTTTGCCTTCGACAACCGCGCGATTGATCGTGACTTCCGCGATGTCTTCGCGGCTTGGCACGTCGTACATGATGTCGAGCATGATGCGTTCGAGCAGTGCACGCAGGGCGCGCGCGCCGGTTCCTTTGGTCACCGCTTGAGCGGAGAGGGCGCGCAACGCGTCTTTCGTCACGGTCAAACGCACACCTTCCATAGCGAAAAGTTTGGTGTACTGCTTGATCATCGCATTCTTCGTCTCGGTCAGAATCTGCACCATTTCATCTTCAGTGAGTGCGTCGAGCGAACTGACGACCGGCAAGCGTCCGATAAATTCCGGGATCATGCCGAAAGCGAGAAGGTCCTCCGGTTCGACATGCCGCAAAGCTTCTTTGCGCATCGCTTCTTCTACTGCTAGGTCCGGACTTCCAAAACCCATTACCTTTTGGCCGATGCGTTTCTGGACAATCTTGTCGAGCCCGACGAACGCACCACCGCAGATAAACAGAATCTTCTCGGTGTTGACCTGAATGTATTCCTGGTGCGGATGTTTGCGGCCGCCCTGCGGCGGGACGTTGCAAGTGCTGCCTTCAAGGATTTTCAGGAGCGCTTGCTGGACGCCTTCGCCGGAAACGTCGCGCGTAATGCTTACGTTGTCCGTTTTGCGGCCGATCTTGTCGATCTCATCGATATAAACGATGCCGATTTCCGCGCGCTTTACGTCGTAATCTGCATTTTGGAGCAAACGGAGGATGATGTTTTCAACATCTTCGCCGACGTAGCCCGCTTCGGTCAATGTCGTCGCGTCAGCAATGCAAAATGGAACGTCGAGAATCTTGGCCAGCGTCTTGGCCAGCAACGTTTTCCCGGAGCCGGTCGGGCCCACCAGTAGAATGTTGCTCTTCTCGATTTCAACGTCCGCGAACGGATCGGGTTGAAACGCCGATGAGGAATCGGTCGCTGCAGAAGTTTGTAAAACGCGTTTGAAATGGTTATGAACTGCGACTGACAGCGTCTTTTTGGCGATGTCCTGGCCGATCACATATTGATCGAGCGAACGCCGGATTTCGACGGGTTTCGGAACGCGGATGGTCGACGATTGACGGCGCGCATCCTCGTTGAGCTCTTTGTCGAGAATGCTCTTGCAGACATTAATGCAACTGTCGCAGATGTAGACGCCCGGACCGGCGATGAGCTTGCGCACCTCGGCGTGGCTTTTGCCACAAAACGAGCACATTGTGAGGTTGGAAGCCCGCGCCATATAATCCCGTTTTTAAGCAGCTTTTATTCCCCGGCTTTGCGCGGTGAAACAGCCTCGGCGCCGGTTCCCGGACGTTCCCCTAAGGTTGGAGTCGCGGTTGCGCCATCGACCATCTTCAATTCTTTGCGAGACTTGATCACCTCGTCCACCAAGCCGTATTCTTTCGCCTCCGCCGCCGACATATAGTAATCGCGGTCCGAATCCATCTTCACCTGCTCCTCAGGCTTACCTGTATGCTTCGCAATGATTCCAATCAGGCGCTTCTTGAGCTTGAACATGTAATCGACTTGGCGCTCGACGTCGCTGGCCGCGCCTTGTGCGCCGCCCGAGACCTGGTGAATCATGATGTCGGAATTCGGCAGGGCAAAGCGTTTGCCTTTCGTGCCGGAACACAGCAGCACCGCTCCCATGCTCGCGGCCATGCCGAGGCAGTAAGTCGTCACGTCGCAGGTAAGAAACTGCATCGTGTCGTAAACCGCGAGTCCCGCCGTCACCGAACCACCCGGCGAGTTGATATAAATGTTAATGTCCTTTTTCGAGTCTTCCATTTGCAGGAAGAGGAGTTGCGCGATGACCAGATTTGCGATGTGATCGTCGATCGCCGTGCCGATGAAAACGATCCGGTCCTTGAGTAGCCGCGAGTAAATATCGTAGCTCCGCTCGCCACGCCCAGTTTGCTCCACCACCATCGGAACTAGGACGGACTGCGACACATTTGCGTTGGATCGACTCATGATTTTTGCTCGGAAACGGCCGGTTCTACCGACGGCTGGACGCTAACATTCGCCTTCAGAAAATCAAGGGTCTTGCCAAGCAGAATCTGTTCCGCGAAGCCATCCAGGCCATCGTGTTCCTCAAGTTCTTTGCGCATTTTTTCCGCAGAAATGTTGTAACGCTCGGCTTCATCGCGAATCCGCGCACCAAAATCATCGCGCGTGACCTCGATCTTCTCGCGCTCCGCGATTCGATGAAGAATGAAGTTCGTTTTCAAACGATGCGCGGCCAAACCGCCCGCGCCTTCCACCAGCTCCTTTTCTTTTTCTTTCAACATCTCGTCGGTTATGCCGCGTTGACGATTTCGCTGCACTAGCTCACCCAGCGCTCGCCTCGTCTCGCTCCGCAAGAGAACCGGCGGCAAATCAAATTGAATCTTTTCGTGCAAATATTTTACGACCTGTGCTTCTTTCGCGCGTTCGAGCTCATGCTCTTTCTCGTGCTCGAGATCGTGTTCGATCATGTGGCGAACATCGGCCAACGTTTTTCCAGGCGTCAGCTTTTCGGCCAGAGCATCATCCAATGCCGGCAAAACCTTCTGCTTAATCTCGCCCAGTGTGACTGTGTAAGTGGCCCGTTTTCCCGCCAATTCTTTCACGGGAAAATCCGCCGGAAGATCGACCATCATCAGGCGGGTCTCGCCCGGCTTTTGCCCGACGAGCTGCTCGCAGAACGTCGGCATGAAATTATCGGGCGCGACACGAAGCCAAAACTTCTTTCCGCCATGCAAAGTCTTGCTCGCTTGCGGCGCAATTTCGCTGATTGGTTTGCCGTCAACCGAACCCTCGAAATCGATCACCACAAAATCTTCCATTTCCGTACCACGCTCCGGGACATCGACAAAGTCCGCCGATTGATCGCGTAAACGCTCGAGCGCTGCATCGACTTCGCCATCGGAAACTTTCGTGTCTGGCAACTGCACCGGAATGTTTTTGTATTCCGGCAGCTCAAACTCCGGGGCGGTCACGACCGTCGCGCGAAAGCGCATCGACTTGTCTTCGCCAAACTGAACGTCTTCGACGTTGGTCACCGAAACTACGCGTAGCTTCTTTTGCTCGATCGCATCGCGATAACTTTTCGAGACCAGCTTCTTCGTTAGCTCGTCTTGAATCTCCTTGCGAAACTTCGCCTCGATCACGCGACGCGGAGCCTTGCCGGGCCGGTAACCTGGAATCTTGGCGAACCGCGCGAAATTGTTCGCGACCGTGTCCCATTCTTTGGAAACCTCTTCCGCTGGCAGTTCAATGTAGAGCTTGGATGTGGCATCCGGCTGCTTTTCAACGTCGACTTTCATGAGCCAGCGACCTTAAGAGTGCGCGAATGGCTTCGCAAATATTGTAGCGGTGCTCGCCGCGGCGAGCACCGTAAATAAAGTCAGACCCTTTCCCCACGCACGTAAACCGAATGCGTTTGTGAAAACCCAAACCAATACGCGAGCTCGCGATAATCTTCGCAATCAAAGATCGCGAAGTTCGCCAGCTTACCGGCTTCGAGTGAGCCGATCTTGTCCCCGCGACCAAGACTGTGCGCAGCATTGATGGTCGAGGCCGTGATCGTTTCGCCCGACGACATTTTCATCTGTGTGCATGCCAGCGACAGCACCATCGGCATCGACGGAGTCGGCGCCGACCCAGGATTGAAATCGGTGGCGAGAACAACCGCGAGTCCGGCTTCCATCATTTCTCTCGCGCGCGGATAAAACGTCGATCCAAGCGCGTAGACCGAACCGGGCAATAGAACCGGTTGAACATTGGCCGATTTCATCGCGGCAATCCCCCGCTCACCCGTCTTCTCCAAATGATCCGCGGTCGTTGCGCCTAATTCCGCAGCCAGCTTCGCCGCACCTGAATTGGTAAGCTGATCGGCATGCATCCGCAGTTTCAATCCGAGTTTCTTCGCCGCGGTAAGAACCTTTCGCGACTGTTCGAGATCGAAGTAGCCGCGCTCGCAAAAGACATCGCAAAACTCCGCCAGCTTATCTTCTGCGACGCGCGGCAACATTTCGTTAACGATCAAATCGACGTACTCCGGCGTCTGGTGTTCTCGTGGAATCGCATGCGCCCCGAGAAATGTCGGAACGCATTCGAGCGGCGTTTCTTGCGTCACTCGCTGGATCGTCCGCAAGATTTCCAGCTCATCATTAACCGTCAATCCATAGCCCGACTTCGCTTCAACGGTCGTCGTCCCGCATTTCAAAAACCATTGCGCGTGTTTCTTCGCCTGCTCGAAAAGATCGACATCGGATGCCGCGCGCGTCTTTTCCACCGTTGACCAAATCCCGCCTCCGGCCGCTGCGATCCGTTCGTAAGTTTCACCTCGAGCCCGCCGTTCGAAATCGTCGAGGCGGTTGCCTGCGAAAACGAGATGGGTATGCGCATCGACGAAACCGGGTAAAACGACGCGCCCTTTTGCATCGACGACCTGCGCATCGCCCGCTTGCTTCTCGATCTCGTCACTCGGTCCAACCTTTTCGATCTTGCCGTCGCGAATGAGCATTCCGCCGTCCCGAACGATCGCGAGTTCCGACATTTCGCCGCCCACACGCGGCCGCGGCGGACCCGCCAGCGTGACCAGCTGCGATGCGTGTAGAACGGCGACAGACTTCAATTCAATTTGCTTTCAACAATCTGAATGATTGTCTTGAATCTGGACTCAGATTCGGCGCTGATTTTTTGGACTTTTCCCTGAAGCTCAGATTTCAGTTTTTCATCCTTCAGGCCGGCTAAATTAATTCTTACGTTCATCGCTGCTCCGTCAACACAAGCGCGCGTTGCGAGAAGGCCGACCCCAACATCTGAAATCGAAGCGGGATTACCCTTTTCAGCCATTTCAGCAAGGACTTGGTAAGACTTAAGCGCAGTTTCCATTACCCGCAGCGGAATCTCTGACGCATATTTGT
This sequence comes from Spartobacteria bacterium, assembly GCA_003167365.1. Classification (GTDB taxonomy): domain Bacteria; phylum Verrucomicrobiota; class Verrucomicrobiia; order Chthoniobacterales; family UBA10450; genus Palsa-1382. The sequence goes on from PMTM01000009.1 coordinate 128,380, forward strand.
TCGCCATCTGTATGGCCGCTGAACGCGCTGCTTTTTCTTCTGCCGAATCCTTGGGCAACGCGAATGCGTCCATCACTTTGTTGAAGGCAGCGGTGTCTTCATCTACCAGAAACAGCAATTCATCTTTCAGCTGCTGAGCCTTAACCGCCCAATCACTAAAATATTTGAGTTTGTCCTCCCAACCGCGCTTTCCGGCCGAGAGATTGGCCACCATCCCGCCCAGGGAAATGCCCAGTGCGCCCATCAGCGCGGCCACCGAACCGCCACCCGGCGCCGGAGAATCGCTCAGCGTTTCATTGCAAAACTGGCGCAGGTCCATCTTCACCAGCGATCTTTTCGAAGCGGATTCCATCTTGAATTCTATGATCTTCTCTTTCGGATCGAATAGTTTCAACTCATTCAATCCCATTGAGCGGATTGCGATGTCAATGAGGTCTTCATCCGAAGCGCCTTCCGACCATTTTTGTTTACGAAGAAAATATTTCCCCGCATCGACCAGACATTTTTTTGGAAGCATGCCGACGACTTCCGATCCCGTCACGCGCAAGCCTCGTTTGCTGGCGGCTTCATTACAGGCATCAAACGCCGCATGTAAGGGCGTTTCTTCGATGTTGGTCAGGTTCATGGAAACCTGGGCAATGCCATATTCTTCCACATACCAACCGATGGCCTTCACGTGTTTCAACATTCCGGGAACGCGGACCGGTTCACCGTTGGCATCGAGCACAGGTTTTCCTGAAGGCGTGCCGTCATCCGTTTTGATCCGGCCATTTTCTCTCACATCAAAAGCAACCGACGTGGCCCTACGCACTGCTTTGGTGTTCAGATTCACATTGTAGGCGACCAGAAATTCCCGCGCACCAATCGCCGTTGCGCCTGACTTCTCATTGAAGACGGCGAGCCCGAAATCGGGCTTCCACTTCGCTTCTTTTATTTTCTCGAAGAAGCCTTCGTATTCGCCAGCACGTATGATTGAGAGGTTCGAACGGGACGGATCCTTCGCCGCCTTCTCGTAGAGATAAACGGGAATCTTCAATTCATCGCCGACGCGCTTTCCTAATTGGTTGGCACAGGCGATTGCTTCGTCCCAACTGACATTGCTCACCGGAATAAACGGGCAAACATCGGTCGCGCCCATGCGCGGATGCGCGCCCTTGTGTTTGCGCATGTCGATGAGTTCCGCGGCTTTTTGAATTCCACGGAAAGCGCCTTCCACCACCGCTTCGGGACTGCCGACAAACGTGACCACCGTCCGGTTAGTGCTTGCGCCAGGGTCTACATCGAGCAGGGAGATTCCGTCCGCCGATTCAATTGCGGCGGTGATCTGCCGAATGATATCCAAGTCGCGGCCCTCAGAGAAATTGGGCACGCATTCAATGAGTTTTTGCATAAGTCCGGCCGCTGATTACTAGCATATCCGCTCGCGCTGACCAAAACCATCCGGGTTGTAGCCGGGATCGGTGATCCCGGCCGGTCAAATCGACCGGCATCACCGATGCCGGCTACAACATCTTGCTCCTGTAGCCGGAGTCGGTGACTCCGGCCTTGGGAAACTAATCGCGTGCTTTTGGTTCCATCGGGATGTCGATCTTGTGCTTCGTCGCGAAATCAATTGCGCGCGAGTAGCCGGCGTCGGCGTGGCGAAGCACGCCCATTCCCGGATCGCTGGTTAAAACGCGCTCGAGACGTCGTTTGGAATTCTCAGTGCCATCGGCAACGACGACCATGCCGGCATGTTGCGAGTAACCGATGCCGACGCCACCGCCGTTGTGGATCGATACCCACGATGCGCCGGATGCAGTGTTGACCAACGCGTTGAGCAACGGCCAATCGGCAATTGCGTCGCTGCCGTCGAGCATGGCTTCGGTTTCGCGATTGGGCGACGCAACCGAACCGGCATCGAGATGATCGCGCCCGATCACGATCGGCGCTTTGATCTCGCCACGGTTCACTAGTTCGTTCATGGCCACGCCGAATTCCGCGCGTTCGCCGTAACCGAGCCAGCAAATGCGCGCGGGTAATCCTTGAAATTGAATTCGCTCTTTCGCGAGTTTCATCCAGCGCGCCAGCGTTTGATTCTTCGGGAACAGTTCGAGCGCGAGCCGATCGGTGCGCGCGATGTCTTGCGGATCGCCGCTCAACGCCACCCAACGGAACGGTCCTTTCCCTTCACAAAAAAGCGGACGGATGTACTCGGGAACAAACCCTGGAATGTCGAATGCGTTTTCAACTCCGGCCTTCTTCGCTTGCGCGCGAATGTTGTTTCCGTAATCGAACGTGATCGCGCCTTTCTTTTGCAACGCGAGCATCGCTTCGACGTGTACCGCCATCGAATGCATCGATTTGTCGATGTACTCGTCGGGATTTTTCGCCCGTAACGCGAGCGCTTCGTCGAGCGTCATCCCGTTTGGCACGTAACCATTCAACGCGTCGTGCGCGCTGGTTTGATCGGTGAGAATGTCCGGAACGATTCCGCGTTTCACCAGTTCCGGCAAAACGTCCGCGCAGTTGCCGACCAATCCGATGGAAATCGCTTGGCGATCTTTGCGCGCAGCGTCGATCAATTTGAGCGCTTCATCGAGCGACCGCGCGATCTTATCGCAGTAACCGCTCTTCAATCTTTTTTCGATCCGCGCTGGATCGACATCGACGCCAAGAAAGAGCGCGCCATTCATGGTGGCAGCGAGCGGTTGAGCGCCGCCCATCCCGCCCAGTCCGCCGGTCACGACCAATTTTCCTTCGAGTGATCCGCCAAAATGTTTGCGCCCGGCCTCGGCAAATGTCTCGAACGTGCCTTGCACAATTCCCTGGCTGCCGATGTAAATCCATGAGCCCGCCGTCATTTGCCCATACATGGTGAGACCCATGCGTTCGAGCCGATTGAACTCCGAATAATTCGACCATTGGCCGACCAGATTTGAATTCGCGATGAGAACGCGCGGCGCTTCTTCGTGCGTACGAAATTTGCCGACCGGTTTGCCCGATTGCACGAGCAGCGTTTCGTCATTATCGAGTTCGCGCAGGGAACGCACAATCGCATCGAACGCTTCCCAACTTCGCGCCGCTCGGCCTGTTCCGCCGTAAACAACGAGACGATCCGGATCCTCGGCCACGTCCGGATCCAGGTTATTCATGAGCATCCGCATGGCAGCTTCCTGATGCCAGCCTTTGCAACTGCGCTCACTACCGCGCGGCGCGCGGATGGTCCGAGCCGGACTGGCAGATCGCCTGCCGCTCATAACTTTTCGTGACCGCTATCGAAATCGCCGCGTTGAATCGCTTCGGCTACCCGCGCGATATCGCGTGAGAGTGACCGGTCTTGCGTAAGCGGCTGTGCAATTTTTCTGACCGCAGCGAATGCGCGTTCGACGCCAGTTCCAGCTTTCAACGGACGCCGATGTTCCAAACCTTCCGCGCCTGCGAGCAATTCGATCGCCAAGAGATTTTCGGCAAGATCAACAATCGAACGCAACTTCAACGCGGAAGTCATGCCCATCGAAACATGATCTTCTTTTCCGGCCGAGGTCGGTACGTTGTCGATGCTCGCCGGATGAGCGAGCACCTTCGCTTCGTTGAGCAACGCCGCCGCCGCTACATGCGCGATCATGAAACCACATTGTGTGCCGGGATGCCGCGCAAGAAATGCTGGAAGTCCCTCGCTCAGATCCGGATTCACCAATCGTTCTATTCGCCGTTCACTGATGCTCATCAAATCCGTTACCGCGATGGCGGCGTAATCGAGCCCAAGTGCTAGCGGCGCGCCGTGAAAATTTCCGCCCGAAATCACGTCACCGCTTTCCGTAAAAACGAGCGGGTTGTCGGTGGCGGAACCCGATTCGATGAGCAGCACATCTTCGCAATGCGCCAGCGCGCCGCGAATCGCGCCATGCACCTGCGGCATGCAACGCAAGCTGTATGCATCCTGGACGCGCGGATCATTTTTCAGATGCGATTTGCGAATCTCGCTTCCTTTCAGCAGAAATAACAAATGATCGGCCACTGCTTTCTGGCCGGCATGCGGACGCGCATCTTGCAATCGCGCATCAAACGCGGCCGGCGTTCCCTTCAACGCTTCGAGAGTCATCGCGCCGGCCACATCGGCTACGCGCGCCAGCCGTTTCCCGCGCAAGATCGACAAGCCGCCGACAGCGTGCATCGCCTGCGTGCCATTGAGCAAGGCGAGTCCCTCTTTCGCTTCCAGCTGCGCCGGTTTCAATTTCGCGCGTCGAAGCGCTTCAGCGCCTTCGAGCCGTTCCCCTTCGAAAAATGTTTCGCCTTCGCCAATGAGACTCAAAGCCAGATGCGCCAGCGGCGCGAGATCGCCACTCGCTCCGACCGATCCTTTTTCGGGAATTACCGGATGCAAACCGCGATTCAGCATTTCGCAAAGCATCTCGACAATCTCCAAACGAATCCCGCTAAAGCCGAGCGTGAGCACGTTCGCGCGCAGCAACATCATCGCGCGCACTTCCGGCTCCGAGAGCGGCCGGCCGATCCCGCAAGCGTGACTGCGCACGAGATTGAGCTGGAGCTCGCGCAGTTCGTTATGCGGAACGCGCACGTCCGCCAATTTACCGAACCCGGTGTTCACGCCGTAAACGACCGTGTCCCGCTTGATGATTTCATCTATCACCTTGCGCGAAGCCAGAATACGCGGCCGGGCCGCCGCGGAAATTTCGACCTTGTCGTTTCCAAGTGCGACCGCAGCAATCTCGGCAAGAGTCAGCCGCTGACCGTTCAATTGCATCCGCGCACTTTAATTAGAACTCACGGAAATGGAAGGCGACTGTAGCGGCATCGATGATGCCGGTATTGCTCGAATGACTTTAGCGGCGGTCTATTTGTCGCGCTGTAGTCTTGGCGAAAGCAGATGACCGCCGTAATTGATTTAGACTCGGCGCTCATAGAGCGCCGCTACAGAAGATGCAGTTTGTTGCCGAGTTTCGCCTTGTTCGCGGTTAAGGCTCTCGCTACGTTCTGGGGCATGTTCCCCAGTGTGGAAACAATTCCCCCAAAAGGCAATCGTGATAGACGGGGTTTCCCCGCAATTAAAGGCGGGGTTTTCCCGTCTACTTCTCGTTAGGCGTAAACCGCGGATATGAAACCCGTGTGGACTCTTATCGTGGTCGCAGCGGCGGTTGCGCTAGTTTCTTCTACGGTTTTGCGCTTTTTCAACTCAACCTCGCAACGTTCCTTGATCGATGTTTCGGTTTACGTCCTTTACATTATCGGCGGTATCATCTTGCTGTTCGTCCGCTTGGAAAGGACGCGCATCCGCAGCGGGTGGGCTCAGGGCGTCATCGTTCTAGCAGGATTACTCCTCGCGTTCGTCGGCACGGCAGAGCTGCTGCGCCATTATCGTCTCTGGATGCCCGCGCCTCAGATCGAGCACGGCTTTGCCTACACTCTAACGCTCCTACAGGGGACTGCGTTGGGTCTATTCCTCGCCACCATATTCTCGGGAGAGCTGGCCGGTCGGAAGATCCCAAAATGAAAACGCCTAACCATGCGCTGGAGCTAACGCCTACCCGCTGTGCAATCACATTTTCCATGACTAAAACCTCGAGCTTGCATTTGACGCTCGGCGTCGGTAGCCGTAGCTCAGCTTTTTCTCGTTAGGCCTCTGCACCTATGCTGGATGTTCACCCACCGCCGCACGCAGCGCACGGATGGCGCGACTTTTTTGTTCATATCGCCACGATCGTAATTGGGTTACTGATCGCGCTCGGCCTCGAACAGACTGCAGAAAGCATTCACCACCGGCACCAGGTGCGTGAGGCGCGAGACGCGATCGTGGAAGAGCGCGCTGCGAATCAGCACGAGTTCGCGACCACCACCGAACTTTTCCGGCGCGAAACTAAGCGCTTCCAGACGAATCTCGCCGTGCTTCAGTATTTACAGCAGCATCCCGGTGCCGCGCCGGATACCTGGCCGGGCACAATCAGCTGGCATTCCAACATCACGACGTTCTCGACCGCCGCCTGGCAGACCGCACAGAATTTGGGCGTGACGGCACGCATGTCTCCTTCGGACGTGCGGCAGCTAGAACACCTGTACTACCAACTCAGTGAAGTGCAGGCGAGCAGCGCGGAGCGGCTGCGGGCGATCTCCGCAGCCCGCCGTTACACCGCGTCCGATGCCGACGCGTCGCGACTCACAGGCGCGCAACTCGCCAATGAAATCGAACTCTCCGAAGCCTTGCTGATCGCGCACTACCGCTTCGGTGGCGACATGCGGAACCTTCACTCCATATACCCGGACTTCGCCCCTTCTCCGGCGACCGACGAGTTGCGGGCGATCGTGCATGAACCACCCATGACTGAAGAGGAGCGACGTGAACTGCGCGGCAGTAACTAGAACACCAATGCGATTGATACGGCCTAACCATACGATGGAGCCAACCGCTGCCCGGCACGTGTCCACGCTTCAGGTGATTAAGCCATCACCGCTTCGAGCTACGTTCGCTCTCGGCAGCGGTGGCTCATCTCATTCTCGTTATGACCTAATATCATGGCCAAATATCACACAGTTTTTATCGCGATTGCCGGGCTATTGACCTCTACAATCGGCGCCAGCGGTGCAGATCAGCCAGGTCCGTCTGCTGCCGACCAGGTTCAAGTAACAGAGGCCATCCGCTCGTTTTTTGCCGCCGCAACGGCCGATGATCTCGACAAGCTTCACGCTGTTACCGCTCCCGACTTCTACGCCTTCGATGCCGGAGGGCGTTTTACCCGTGATGCCTTGATGGACCTGATCAAAGCGGCGCATGCCGCGGGCAAAGTTTATGTCTGGACCGTAAACGAACCTGAAGTTCACATTTCCGGAGACATCGCCTGGATTACGTATGTCAATCACGGCTCGATAACGGACGCAGCCGGCACAAAGGACGTGACCTGGCTGGAATCAGCTGTTCTTCAGAAAGAAAAAGGCATCTGGCGCATTCATTTCTTTCACAGCACGCGCGCCCCTGAGAAAAAATGAGTGCAACTGACGCAGATGAAATTCGGTTTCCGCTCCTCCGCAACGCCAAGGTCTAACCATACGATGCAGCGAACGGCTACCCGCTGTGCGATCACGTTTTCCAATGACTAAAACATTTTCACTGCAATTGACGCTCGCGCCCGATAGCCGTCGCTGATCTTATTCTCGTTAGGGCGCACGTTCGTAGGGGTCATATGAAGAAAGTTTCTCTTCCACCGCTAACCGCCAATCTTGCGGCCGCGATTCTCGGCATTTGGAAGCTTAAATCACGTGAGGATGTCGACGACACGGGGCAAATCCGCATCGATCCGTTTCTCGGCCGAGATCCGCTTGGTATGCTTTGCTTTGCGCCAAGTCATTTTGCAGCCCAGTTTATGAAACGCGATCGATCTCATCAGGAGAATGTGGCACAGCCAGTCCAAGCCAAAAATAATACTGCCGCTGTTAACGGATACGATGCTTACTTCGGTACTTACAGTATAGACGAAATCGCAGGCACTCTCACAACGCATCTTGAAGGATCAATTTCTCCCGCCAACGTTGGCAACATCTATATTAGAAATGTGCGTGTGGTGGACAATGAACTCATCATCCAGCTGCCCACGACCGCCGTCGATGGCACAGCTGTAACACGAACAAACACTTTTTCCCGTATAGTCTAGTAGACTCTTGCGCCTGCTAGAGCCGCGGCTGAGCTTTGTTTCGTTAGGCCTCAAGAATATGATCACTCTGCGCACTTATTCGAATCCAGCGGAAGCTGCCATGGCAAAATCGCTGCTGGACGATCAAAAGATCGTTTGCAGCTTGGCTGACGAAAATTCAAATCTTTATGGTGGCGGCCCATTAGCAATGCCGATTCGACTCCTCGTGGTCGAGGAGCAAGTCGAGCAAGCACGTCACATCCTGGATGACGCCCGGGAACCGCTTCCGGACGATTTCGATCCAGGCGGCGGCAGCTTGGAAATACCCGAAGACGTTAATCAGCAAATACTCTCCGAACTTGGCAAATTACGACGCGCGAATCAGTGGATAGCTCTCGAAGTGATCGTTACTCTTGTTATAACTGTTTATCTGCTATCGGAATTGCCGAGCCGCGTGACCAGTCCTTGGATAGAGGTTAGTCGGGCATTGCGCCGGTACGACTACGACACGGCCCTCAATCTGGCGAAGACTCTTACTGCGCAAAATCCGAAGGATTATTACGGCCATCAATATCTCGGAAATATTTATCGGGACATGGGCGATCTAGCGCATGCGGAAGAAGAATATTCGCGCGCTTACGAACTGTCGCCGCCTCAAGTCTTGCAAGAAGAGCTCAAAGCCCTTCGGCAGCGGCGTCAGCATGAAGAATCAGCTCAACCAAGTCCCGCAGCCACACCATAGATCAAACGCATAGCTAGGTTGATTTCAACCGGGCTGCCACTTGTGCGCTGAAGAAACACGGCTGAGCTTTATCTCGTTAGGCCTCAAGGCACGCGGCATGAAACCACTGTCTCTTATACTTATACTTGTACTCTCCGGTGGTGTTCTGCTCGGGGAAGATGCGAGTTCGTGGCGGAAGGACGGCGAGCCTGTCGCAGACGCGCCGAACATGAAATCCGTGAACGGCTTTGGAGCACAGCTCTTCCTGACCGAGAACGCCAAGTTCTTTGAAGATTGGAGCAAGCCGGAGACCCCGAAGCTCACGCCTTTGAAGACGGCCCATCGTAATGTCCCAATATTCACCGCCATTCTTTTCGCCGATCCTGGCCTCGACGCAGAAGGTTCCGCTGATGTGACCTGCGACATTATTGTTCGCAGGCCCGACGGCAGCATCTACGGCGAGCAGAAGGATGTGATTGGCTGGAAGGGCAAGTATCTCGTCCCGGCGCACAATCTTCAACTCACTCAGGGGCGCATGGGAATCAGAATCGAGCCTCAAGACCCATCCGGCACTTTTACCGTCGAAGTCATTGTGCGCGACCACATCAAGAAGGTTAAGCTATCCTTGAAGGAAATTTTTGAAGTTCCACAATGACGCCTAACCTGCGGTTGCAGGTGATCAGCAGGTGCGGCGTTTATCTTGAAGAACTTTTCAACCGACTCCGCCATCAGCGGGGCGCTATGAGGTGTAGACGCGATCTGCGATTTTTGTGAGGCCCAATTTTTCCTGCGCAATCTCCGGTCCTGGAGCGATCGGTTGATCCAGCACTTCCCGCAATTTGTGCGCCAGCGCGGACGGCGTGAACGGTTTTTGCAGAAGCGACACGCCTTTGTCCAACACGCCTTGATGGACGATGGCATTCTCGGTGTAGGCGGAGGTGAAAAGAATCCTGGTGTGCGGATACAGCGCCCGCACACGGTCAGCCAACTCCTTGCCGCTCATGTGCGGCATGACGACATCGGTGAACAGCAAATCAATGTGTCCGATGTCGCCTTGCTGTTTCAGGCTCAAGGCTTCGATCCCATTGGCCGCCGCCAAAACCGTGTACCCCAGCCGTCTTAACAATGTCACAGCCATCTCACGCAAGGCCGGATCGTCCTCGACCAGCAAAATGGTTTCCGTCCCGCCAGGTAAATCAGGTGAGTCAAGATGCTCGTTGGGAATCTTCGTCTGCTGCTCAACTTGCGGCAGATAAATTTTGAAGGTGGTACCTCGGGCAAGTTCGCTATAGACGCTGATATGACCGCCGCTTTGTTTGATGATGCCGTAACAGGTGGACAATCCCAAACCTGTCCCCTGGCCAATACCCTTGGTCGTAAAAAACGGCTCGAACACGCGCGCCTTTACTTCCTCGCTCATGCCCGTGCCGGTGTCCGTGATCGCCACCATCACGTAGTCGCCCGGTTTCAATTCTGGATAACGGCTTACACTCTCCTGGTCGAACGAGACATTGGCGGTTTCCAACGTGAGTTTGCCGCCGTTGGGCATGGCATCGCGGGCGTTGATGGCCATGTTCATGATAACCTGTTCAATCTGTCCGGCGTCCGCCTTCACCGTTTGCAGGTCAAGCGCGGGAACGATCTGTGTATCCACATCACCGCCCATGAGATGGTGAAACATACCTTCCATACTCGCCAGGACCTGGTTCAGATCGAGGGTTTCCGGTTGTAGCAATTGCTTGCGGCCATACGCCAGAAGTTGCCGGGTCAGCGTGGCGGCACGACCGGCGGCTTTGCTAATTTCGGTCGCGCTTTTGGCCATCGAACTCCCTGCGGGAAGATCGCCGAGCAGTAATTCACTCTGGCCGATGATGGCCGTTAGGATGCTATTGAACTCGTGCGCAACACCGCCGGCTAGTCTGCCGACAGTTTCCATTTTCTGAGATTGTAATAACTGGGCTTCGAGCTGTTTGCGCTCGGTGATGTCGCGAAACGTCCAGATTCTGCCGTAGTATCTTCCGTCTTTACCAATTACTGGAGACGAATACCGGTCCAATACCGTTCCGTTCTTCAGCTCCACCTCATCCCGACTGGTTTCGGCTGGGTGAACATAAAGATAACGGATTTTTTCGGCAAACCGCTCCGGATCTTTGGTCATGTCCGTGACCCACTGGAGCCGGTTTTCGTCGGTTTTCTCGGCAGCGATGTGCGGGGGGATTTTTAACAAGTCAACGAAACGCCGGTTTTGGAGGGACATGTTTCCTTGTTGGTCAATGACTAAAATTCCATCGAGGGAGGAGTTCACCTGGGCCTCGAGGAGCGCTGTCTTTCCATTCAGCTCCTCTTCCGCCTGTTTGCGCTCGGTGATGTCACTGGAGATACCCGTGACGCGAATCACTTTGTCGGCAGCATCGCGCACTTGAAAACCGCGGCTAAAGATCCAACGCACCGTACCATCGGGGCGCGAGATACGAAACTCCACGCTCACGCTGGCCCTGTCTGCCCCGAGACCTAAGAAGGTATTAAACACGCGCTCACGTTCCTCCGGTAGGATCGCTTCGGCCCATTGGTATGGGTTGGCGTACGCGCTTTCCGCCGAGTGGCCCCAAATCTGTTCATAGGCTGGACTAACGTAGTAAGTCTTCTGCATGTCAGGCGAAGTCATCCAGAACACATCCGTGACGCTCTCCGCCAACTGGCGGAATTTCTCCTCGCTTTCGCGCAATGTTTCTTCCACCTTTTTGCGTTCGAGGTCCGCGTTGAAAAGCCCCTTGGCGCTCCAGCAAACGAGGAGTGTGAAAATAAGGATATTCCCGACGGCCTCCGCGGCCTCGCCAGATTCCCCGGGGTAGATTCCTGCCTTTTCACTTTGCAGCGAGAGCCAGCCGAGCACGGCCGGGACGAGAATCGCCGCCGGCAAGAGACGCCGCGCCATCGTTCCACCCCCGCTGTCGCCGGCAAATACCGCCAACAAACCGCCGTCCGTATGAGATAGGAGAAATGCGACGCTCAACATTGAAAAAGTGATCACGGTGTTCAGCGCCATCGGGATAGAATCGCCGAGGCGGTAAAACGACTGGACGTTGTAGACATGACCTAAGATGGCCAGGAGCGATCCAAAGCCGACAACGACGACGGAAAACTCCACGCAAAAGCGGACGGATCGATTTTTCACGTCCACCAACAGAAGCGCACTGCCAAGCAGCAAGAAGTTAAGCGCAGTATTCGACGCCATGCGATTTTGGAATTGAAGACCGTCCGGCAGCTTCGAGGCGAAGAGCCATTGATCAACGCCGAAGTCCCAGCCGGATAAGACACCGACAAGTTTGGCCAGTCCGATAAGCGCAACGACGAGCGCACACAGACGCGCCGTGAAAATCAGAGCGAGCGATTTTCGATCTTTGCCATGCGGAGACCGAAGAAAGAGCGCGAGCGAAGCGCCGGCGAGGATGAAGGCAACTGCCGAAGCAGGATTCATCGCCACCAGACCGGGGGCGATGCGCTTGAGAAATTCCACCTCAAAAAGCCACCCGGAGAGTACGCTCGCGCCGATAACGACCGCCGCGAGAGCAGCAGCGAATGCTGCCTTACCGGTTTTCGTGTCCGTATCGACCATAATGATTTAAGGAGAAAGTTTGAGAACGCAGGCCTCTCGTCCTGAGAACCGTGCGGTCTTTTGAGTGAGCGGCTTAGGTTTCACGCGAGAGCTGGCGCTCAATTCGCGTGGCGCTTGATCTGTGACGCACAACATGTAGCGCTTTCAACCACTCGTCTTCATCAGACGGCAGCAAGGCTCGCACCGTGAGTTGTTTCCTCCGGCTTATGGTGAGGCGCAATTACGTTATCCAGTAACTCACGCACTTTGCCGGTGAGAATTGCTGGCGTATAAGGTTTGGGCAGGAATTCAACTCCTCGCTCAAGCACTCCGTGGTGCGTGATGGCGCCATCCGTGTAACCCGAGGTGAAGAGGACTTTGAGATCGGGATAAGTCGTTGTCAGCCATTCTGACATCACTTTGCCGCCCATCAGCGGCATGATGACATCGGTGATCACCAAACGAATCGGTGATCCTTTATGCTCACGCGCCACGTGCAACGCATCCTGCCCGTTTGAGGCCGACAGTACTTCATAACCCTGGGTTTCCAATATACCGCGAGCCAGATGCCTCACGGATGGGTCATCTTCCACCACCAGCAAGGTTTCTGTCCCGCGCGTCACCGGCCCGGTCTGGATCGGTCTGACCGCGACATCAAGCGCTTCCTCGACTTGCGGAAAATAAATCTTGAAGGTCGTGCCTTTACCCACCTCACTGTCAACGCTGATGTGACCGCCAGATTGTTGGACGATGGTCTGGCAGGTCGCCAGGCCCAAACCAGTGCCTTTGCCCACGGGCTTGGTCGTGAAAAACGTCTCAAACAAATGCGCTTTGACTTCGTCGGTCATACCGGTTCCCGTGTCTGTGACACTGATCATCACATAGTCGCCAGGAATTGTGCCGGTGTGGGTGTGTGCGTAGTTCTCATCGAGCGTGGCATTGTTTGTTTCGATGGTGAGCTTGCCACCGTTGAGCATGGCATCGCGGGCATTGAGGGCGAGATTCATCACCACTTGCCCGACATAGCCGCAGTCGGCCTTGACGTGTCCGATTTGTTTTCCGGGAAGAATCGTGAGTTCGATATTCTCGTCGATGAGCCGGCGCAGCATTTTGGACAGGTCTTCTAGTACGTCATTGAGGTCGAGCACGACGGGTTGTACCAATTGTTTGCGGCTGAAGACGAGCAGTTGCCGCGTCAACCCGGCCGCACGCTCCGACGCGCTGCGAATTTCCTCGGCATGTTTGCGCATAGGACTGTCGGGGCCGAGTTCTTCCAGCATCAAATCGCTGTAGCACATGATGACGGCCAGAATGTTATTGAAATCATGGGCCACGCCGCCGGCCAGTTGGCCGATCACTTCCAATTTTTGCGCTTCGATGAACTGCGCCTCTAGCCGCTGACGTTCGGCCCGTTCTTCTACTTCATGCATGGCACGGCGCACCGCGGGAACGAGACGTGAAAGATGTCCCTTCAGGACATAATCCGTCGCACCGCCCTTGAGCGAATCAATGGCCCGTTCCTCACCCAGCGTCCCGGACACGAGGATTAAAGGTATGGCCGGCCATTTGGTGCGCACGATTTCCGCTGCGGACAACCCATCAAACGCGGGCAGCGAGAAATCCGAAAGGATCAGGTCAATGCCGCCGTGTTCGAGCGCCGCTACAAAATCATCGTGGTTTTGGACGCAGGTGGTCGCACAGGTAATGCCGTCAGCTTCGAGGGTGGATTGAACGAGCGCGGCGTCGTTCGGATCATCCTCCAAATGCAGGATGTGGAGCGGGGATTTCATGCTTAACCTCTTTCTTTCTGGGGGAAACGAATTCTCCGTTTTGAATCGAAGTTTTTTCTCTCCCTGTCTGCGGCGGCGGTTCGTTTACAGCCGCCCAAAAAACGCCGAGATGCTTAACCGCTTTCACGAACTCGCCAAAATCTACCGGCTTCACCACGTAAGCATTGACGCCATGCTGGTAACACTCGGTCACGTCCGGCGTTTCGCGCGAGGAGGTAAGCACCACGATGGGTATCATCTTTAAGTGTTCGTCGGCCTTGATGATCTTCAATACTTCCAGCCCGCTGACTTTCGGCATCTTGAGATCAAGCAGCACCGCTACGGGATTACCGGTCGTGCGCGCTTTGAATTTTCCCCAGCAGTAAAGATAATCCAGCGCCTCCTCGCCGTCGTGGACGACGAAAACCTGGTTGACCAGATTATATTCCTCCAACGCGGCCAGCGTCAGTTGCTCGTCACGAGGATCGTCTTCTGCCAGCAGGATATGCTTTATATTCATCTATGGCTCCTATTGTTTGGGGATTGAAAAATAAAATGTCGCGCCGCCATCCACCACGCCCTCGGCCCAGGCTCGGCCGTCATGCCGGTGAATGATGCGCTGGACATTGGCCAACCCGATGCCTGTGCCCTCGAACTCGTTCTGATTGTGCAGACGTTGAAACACGCCGAATAGTTTCCCGGTATATTTCGGATCGAAGCCGGCGCCGTTGTCGCGGATGAAAATCACTGTTTCGCCATTTCCATTTGGAGCACAACCGATCTCGATTTTAGCCTCGGCCCGATGGCCGGTGAACTTCACCGCATTGGAAATCAGATTGACCAGTACCATTCTCAGCAAGTCACGGTCAGCCCGCACCGACGGCAGCGGGTGGACTTGCCATACGATGTTCCGCCCCTTTGTCTCCGCCTGAAAATCGCCCAATATCTTGCGGACCAATTTGTCGAGATGCACTTCCGTCTTTTGCATCTCTGATTGTCCGATACGTGAGAAGGCGAGCAGATCGTCAATCAAATCTCCCATCCGTTTTGCCGACTGAGAAATCGTGGTCAGATGACGGAGACATTTTTCGGAAAGTGATGGCCCCGCGTCTTTTTGCAGCAGGTCCACGAAGCCAAGGACATGGCGCAACGGTGCGCGCAAATCGTGGGAGACGGAATAACTGAACGCCTGCAACTCCTTGTTGGCGTCTTGCAGTTGTCGAGTGCGTTCGCCGACGCGCTGTTCCAACTCCGCATTGAGACGGCTGATTTTCTCCTCCACCGCCTTGTGCTCGGTGATATCGCGCGCCACTTTCGATACGCCGATGACCGTACCGGAGACATCCTTGATCGGTGATGCCGTGACCGAAACACTAATCAACCCTCCGTCCTTGGTTTGTCGCAGCGTCTCAAAGTTCATCACACCTTCGCCAAGCTTGATCTTCTCAAGAATTTGATTCTCCTCATTCTGCCGGTCACTTGGAATCAGCCGCAAAATTGAAGTCCCCACCATTTCGTCAGCGGTGTAGCCGAAAATTTTCTCCGCACCTTTATTCCAACTGGTGATGATGCCCTTCAAATCTTTCCCCATGATAGCGTCGTTCGAAGATTCGATAATCGCCGCCAGCCGGATTGAAGCCATTTCCGCCAGTTTGCGTTCCGTGATGTCGCGAATGTTGCATTGGATGAGCCGCTTCTTATCCACAAGGTAGGCATTGCTGATGAACTCGACCTCAACCCGTTGCCCGTCCTTCGTTTCTAGCGGCAGACCCTCATAGCGAATACGATCTTTGAGCTGCAATTCGGCGAAAGCGATTTTGGAAGCGCCGGTGCCCTTAAAGGGACCGATTTCCCACAGTTTCCTCCCTAGAAATTCTTCCTGCGAATAGCCAAGCAAATCTTTCATGAACGGGTTAGCGTCCACCACTTGTCCGGTCTCGGCGTCGAGAATGAGGATGCCGTCCTGCGCCGTTTCAAATAGCCGCCGATAACGGAGTTCGGAGGCGAGAATCGCTTGCACACTCCGTGCCTCAGCCTGCTCCGTCCGCGTATTGGCTTGATCGGTCCGCGCCTCGGCCTCTTCCGTCCGGGTATTGGCTTGATCNNTTGATCCGTCCGGGTATTGGCTTCATCCGTTCTGGTATTGGCTTGATCTGTCCGGGTATTGGCTTGCTGCGTCTGCGTGTCGGCTTGTTCGGTCTGCGTTTTGAATTGTTCGGCCTGCGCGTTGGCTTGTTCGGCCTGCGAGGCGACTTGCTGCATCTGCTCCGTTTGCGTCGCAGCTTGATCAATCAGTGTCTCGGCGTGATCAATCCGCGTCTCCGCGTGGTCAATCCGCGTCTCCGCTTGATCAATTCGCGTCTCCGCGTGCTCAATCCGCTTGCCGTGGCCGGCTCCACTCGCGTCTTGATTCTTCTTATCTATGTCACCTTCATCATGAGCTACGGTTAGGCCTGAATCCTTCGCCGGTAATGGCTGACACTCTATTATTAAAGAGTCTTTAGAATTCACGTACGTTAAGAAGTTTCATTCTTGCGAGGCACGCGGCTTGCCAAGGCTAATAGGAGATCAGCCAGGTAATCTTGGACGAGGAGAAGCGCCTTTAGGTCCTCATCGCAGCTTATCTCAGTCCGCGGCCCGATAAATCGCGCTCGAGAACATGAATCGTTTCAGCTAAATACCGCTTAGTGCGTTTAAACTCAGGACTTCGTTCAGGATCTCGCTGCGCGGCAAGTAGTCGCCGAACTTTCTCTTCGGAAGCCGCGACAAAGGAAAAGGCCAGGTCGAACGCGACCTGGCCCCCTTGATAAAGCTGTCTCGAAATGGACAACTCGTGGTTGAAGTTACTTTGAGTATCCGTGTGTGGAACTCGCCGTTGTGGCGGTCGTTTCCTTCTTTTGTGCGCAAGCTCCCAGGCTCAAAGCACTGGCCAAAACGGCCACGATCATGATCGCTTTCAAAAATTTCAATTAATCTCGCCTCCTTTCTCCGCTAGTTGCTCCGCTTGTTTAGGCAGGGAACCCGATGGAAGCAACGCTTTTCTCGACTTTTTTAGGAGCTCCAAATCCGGGATTTATTCCTCAATCACCACCGGCGTTTCCTCATCCACGAGATCGAATAGTTCGATCACGTCGGCGTTGCGCATTCGAATGCAGCCGTGACTGTCGGGCCGGCCGATTTTGTCTTCGTGCTTGGTCCCGTGAATGTAAATGAAGCGGTCGCGCGTGTTCGCGTTGTGCTCGTCCAAACCATCGAGCCAAAGAATTCGCGACGTGATCAAGTCCTCGCTCGCGGGAAGTGGATCGTCGGGCTTCAGCGGCACGCGGCCTTGAAAAATCGTGCCAACCGGCATGCCGTGACCGATCTTTGCCGCCACGCGAAAACTTCCGGTCGGCGTTTTGTTGCTGCCTTCTTCCGCGCCGATGCCGAAACGGGAACTGGAGATCGGATAAGAGCGGACTATTTCATCGCCGCGTTTCAAAGTGAGCCGTTGATCGTGAATAGAGATGTCGATCTTCGCGCGTGGACTTTGCATGTGAGTGCAGCAGCTATACAATCGGTTTGCCGATGAAAAACTATCACATTGCGGTGGTGGGTGCGACTGGCGCGGTTGGATCCGAATTCATGCGGGTCCTCGAACAGCGCGGCTTCCCCGTTGCGAGCTTGCGTCCGCTCGGTTCTTCGCGGTCGGCCGGCAAATCTATCCGCTTTGGCGCCGAATCGCTTACCATCGAAGAGCTGAACGAACATTCGTTCGACAAGATCGACATCGCATTCTTCAGCGCCGGCAGCCAGGTCGCGCGAAGCTTCGTGCCGGTGGCACGGCAAGCCGGAGCGGTTGCGATCGACAACTCACCGGCTTTCCGGATGGATCCCGACGTGCCACTCGTGATACCGGAGATTAACGCGGACGACGTGCGCGATCATCGGGGTTTAATTGCTAATCCGAATTGCACGGCAGCCGTGGCATTGATGGCGATCTATCCGTTGCACCGTGCCTTTGGAGTTCGACGTGTTATCGCCGCAAGTTATCAAGCGGTCTCCGGCAGCGGCGCGCGCGCCATTGCGGAATTGAAGCAACAAATCGAAGCCGCTACGAACAATCGCCAAGCAACACCTGAAGTTTATCCGCACCCGATCGCTTTTAATGTTTTGCCCCACGTCGGCTCGTTTCTTCCGACCGGTTACACAAGCGAAGAGGAAAAGCTGCAAAATGAAGGACGGAAGATTATGCATCTGCCGGACTTCAAAGCATCGGTCACGTGCGTACGCGTTCCGGTTTATCGGGCACATTCGGTGGCGGTAAGCGCAGAGTTCGATCGACCGGTCTCGGTCGAACAAGCATGCGAGGTTCTGGCGAAAGCGCCCGGCTTGGAACTGATCGATGAACCGCACAACAATCGCTATCCGATGCCGCTGGATGTAGCCGGTAAAGATAATTGCGCGGTCGGACGCGTCCGGCGCGACTGTGCGTTTGAAAACGGTTTGTCGTTTTGGGTTTCAGGCGATCAGTTGCTCAAAGGCGCGGCACTAAACGCGGTACAAATCGCCGAGCTTCTCTAAGCAAGAGATCGATGCAGCCGACACGGCTGCCGCTACAGCGCTTGTCGATGTACGCACCACGGCCCCGGATAAACCGGGGCCGCGATGGCCAAATTATTTGCGAATTTACGGACTCGGAGAGGGAGAAGCGTTTTCGCTTTTCTTACCCTTTCCGCCCTGCGGTTTTCCCTGACTGTGCTCGACGGGCACGCCCGCGGCGCCCGAAGGTGTATTAGTTGATGGAACGCTTGTTTCTTGCGTCTTATGTTTCATCCCCTGCCCGCTTTCGGTGGATTGAGCGCCGCCAACACTTGGAGTCCCTGTCGCTTCGAGCTGTTTCGCTTTGTATCGATTTTGCGGCGGTTCAGATGAAGTCGCGCCGGTTGGAGGCGGCGCCACACTAGGATTTCCGCGCTCGAATTTTGCTTTCGGTTTGCCGCCGAACGGGGTGGATTCCGGAGCGACCGTCGATGTGGCGGCTGGAGATGCGGGAACATTCTGCAATTCACCGCGTCTGACCTTGCCAATTGGAGTCGTAACAGGCGAAGCCGAAGCGCTCGACGTGGCGATGGGTGTACCCGAAGCGTTAGGCTGAGTTTGCGCGCTAGAATTTCTTTTTCCGTTGCCGAATGGCGAAGCGGAGACAGCCGGTGAAGCCGATGTCGCCGGAACCGTTGAAGCAATGGGTGAAGTAGCAGTTGCCGGTGAAGCTGACGTCGCCGGACTTGCGGAAACTGCGGGCGAAGCGCTGCCGGCAGCGCGCGCGGCTGGAGACGCTCCGCCAGTCGGTGGCGGAATTTTCTTCGAATCCTCCGTCTGCATTTTTTTCTTTAGCTGTTCCTCCGCTTTCGGATCGGAACCAGACCAACCATGGTCGAGCTTTGCTTGCGCCACTTTAACCTTCACGATTGGCGGCGCGACTTGGCTGGCCGACTTCCTAATCGTGAGCGGAGCGCCTACGACCAATCTATCTCCTTCAACTTTCGTCATCGCGCCGGACTTGGCCGCGACTGAAAAATCGACGTTGCTCTGGCGCTCCAACTTCAGCCGCTGAATGGGCCGGTTGGAACGAGCGCTGACCGTGTTGAAATCCGGTCCGTAATTGTAAACGACCTTGTTCTTGTACATGATGTTGGTCACGTTCACAGTTTGGTTGATGTAAGTGACGTTCTGGGACGGTTCTATAATCCGTTCGCGCAGGACCGGCTCGCCGATGTAACGCACGTCGATGAAGTTGTAGTAAGAAGGGCCAATATCGAATTCGACATCAACGTGACCGGTGATCGCGCGGCCCTCATCGACGGCATGGCCGTGCGGGGGCAACGGCGCCCAACCAACATAATCGCCGCCGGTGCGCCACGACACCCAAGCGGGACCCCATTCAAGCTCGCTATCGCTGCCTGGAACCCAGACCCAACCCAAGTCGGAAAGCCGGGCCCAACGGCCATAATGATAGGTGGCCCAGCCAAAATCTTCGTACGAAACCCACGTCCAGCCGAGGTCGGTGTAGGTCCAATAACCATCGGAGTAAGGCCGCCAATTTGAATCGCTCGCGGCAACGTCGGGTTGCCAGCAGTAGCCATAGTCCCCGACTTCGATCCAGCTTCCGCCGGAAAGATTATTGTAGAAAAAATCGACCGACACATCTTCTGCGTGCGCGCGCGGAACAGCAGGCAGAACGAGAGCGACGATGGTTAAGAAAAGAAGGAAGCGTTTCATAGCGTGATTGAATGTTCGAGGTTGGACTCGACGCTCCCGTCGTTTATTCACCTCTAATTCGCCTACAACGCGGCCGATCCAAATCGGATCAGCGCGGCCGCAAAACAATAAATGATCGCGCCCGGTGCCGGCAAACGGATAGCACCTGGGTTTGATTTAAATCAAGCGATCCAACAACCTTGTTGTACTCCACGACCGAGCTCACTGGCTGCTGATTCAATTCTTCGATTACATCGCCTTTCTGCAAATCCGCGACGCCGCTGTCAGGATCGACATTCGTCACGACAACTCCGCGGACGCCGTTCGGCAAATCCAATTGCCGCGCCATCTCCGGAGTCAAGTCACTCACATGAATAGATCTGAGGCCGCCTTCGCTTTGGTCTGGTTCGTCCGAGCGCGGCGACTCTTGCGGCTGCGGCTGGTCTTGGCGCGGGACGATTCGCGTCGCCTGATAATCGATCGGTTGTTCTTTTATCGCGGTCGTCACTTTCATCGGGTTCCCGTTTCGGACAACTTCCAGTTCGACATTCTTGTTCAACTCAACCTGCGAAACGAGGTTGCGCAGCTCGGGCAAACTCCTCACGTCACGTCCATTGAATTTGCGAATGACGTCCCCTTTTTGTAATTGCGCTTGGGCCGCCGGCGAACCCGGGACCACGTCATCGACAACTACGCCTTCCGCGTCGGTATTCGGATGGCCGGGCTGCGGTTGGCGCGCCTGAATTCCGAGATAACCACGAATGATCCGGCCCTGCTTCAACAAACTCTCCAGCGCGTTGCGAACCGTATTCGATGGAATGGCGAAACCAATTCCCTGCGAACCGCCGCTGCGCGAAATGATCGCCGTGTTGATGCCGACGATTTCGCCGCGCAAATTGATCAACGGCCCGCCGCTATTGCCAGGATTAATTGCGGCATTGGTTTGCAGCAAATCGCCGAAACCGTCAGTGCGATTCGGCCGTCCTTTCGAACTGATGATTCCGTCCGTAACCGTCTCTTCGAATCCGAATGGATTCCCGATGGCGAGAACAAAATCCCCGGCTTGCACGCTATCCGAGTCAGCCAGCTTCAGCGGTTTGACGGCCGGATCGTCGATCTTTAATACAGCAAGATCGGCCTGCGCATCCGCGCCGACCACGCGCGCCTTTTTCGTCCGGCCATCGCTCAACTGCACTTCGATTTCGTCCACTTGATCGACAACGTGATTGTTCGTGATGATGTGGCCCTCGTCGGTCACGATGACGCCGGAACCAAGCGAATTTTGCACCACCGCTTCGTCACGCGGATTTCGAAGCGGCTGCCGATGGTTGCGGAAGTAAAACTCGAATGGGTCAAGCGCTCCCTGCCGCCGGACCGCGATCTTTTTGGACGTCTTGATTGCGACAACTGATGGAATAACGCTGTTTACCAGCACACGTCGCTCGCGATTTAACGCCTCCAGCGAAGCCACGTCTTTGGAGTCGACACTTGGCGCCGAGGCGAGCGTGTATTTCTCCGGCGTCCGTTGCGAAACCGGATTTAGCTCGCCACGCTTGATCCGCTGATCGTAGAGCAGCGAAACCGCCGCGCTCAAGAGCACAACGAAAATCAAAAATTTAGCGAAATTTTTCATCAACTGACGTGGGAAAAGATTCGTCCCTGTTGTTCGACAATCAAATGCCGGAAACGTTGATTTTCAGGCAACTCCAGGCACGGATCAGTATCGAAGATCGACATCGCGGCGGTGCGCGCCTGCCGCATCAAGTGCGCGTCGCGTATAAGATTTCCAATCTTGAGCGCCGGCAAGCCGCTCTGTGCCGTCCCAAGTAAATCGCCCGGTCCACGCAAATTCCAATCAGCCTCGGCAACTTCGAATCCGTTAATCGTCTTCTCCAGGACAGCGAGCTTGGCGGCGGTTTCCGCCGATTGATCCACAGTTAGCAGGATGCAATAGGACTTGTGTTCGCCGCGACCGATTCGCCCTCGCAACTGATGAAGTTGCGCGAGACCGAAGCGCTCGGCGTTTTCAATCAGCATCACCGCCGCGTTCGGAACATCGACGCCCACTTCGATGACCGTCGTACTAATCAACGCCTTGGTTTCGCCGCGTCGAAAACGCTCCATAATTTCCTGCTTCTCCGGCGCCGGGATGCGGCCGTGCAACAATTCGCAGCGAAACGGATGCAAGCGCTCGCGCCAGAGCTCGAACTCCGCCGCCGCCGCTTTGACATCGAGCTTTTCACTCTCATCGATCAGCGGATAAATAATGTAGGCTTGGCGGCCAGCCTCCAATTGTTTGCGCAGAAATCCTAAAACTTCGCCCAGCTTCGATTCATCGCGCGCCGCCGTAACGATTTTGCCGCGATTGCGCGGCATCTCATCGATGATCGAGACATCGAGATCGCCGTAAATCGTCATCGTCAGCGTCCGCGGAATTGGCGTTGCCGTCATCACCAGCACATCGGGAGCGGGTTCGCGTCCGGTCAATTGCGCGCGCTGCGCAACACCAAACTTGTGCTGCTCATCAATTACGACGAGTCCCAAGTTCGAAAACGAAACGTTGTCGTAAAGAAGCGCATGCGTCCCGATGATTACATTCGGGTTTTCGTCACCCGCAACCAGGGGAAGAAAACTTTCCTCCTGTCGCGCCGCGGTGCGGATCGACAATCGCACGCCGAGCGGCTCGAGCCAGCGCCGCAGAACGGCGTAGTGTTGTTCCGCCAGAATTTGCGTCGGCGCCATGAACGCGGCTTGAAAGCCGGCTTCGACTACAAGCAGGATCGCCGCAATCGCCACCACCGTTTTGCCTGAGCCAACGTCCCCCTGCAACAAACGGTTCATTGGTTGTTTCTCGGCGAGGTTCCGTCTGATCTCGGCAATCACTTTCGTTTGCGCTGCGGTCATCTCAAACGGCAACGCTCGCAAAAATTTCTCGAGAAGTTCCCCTCGCCCGCAATGCGCCACGCCAGGCCGAGCGCTCGATTCCGCGCGACGCGAAGCAATAAGCAGTTGCATCGCGAAAAACTCGGAGAGGACAAGGTGCTCACGAGCCGTATCGCGTGCCTCCCAACTTTCCGGGAAATGAATTGTGCGGATTGCCTGCCGCCTCTCACCGGGGACGAGCCCAGCCGGCGCCAACGTTTCTAACGGTTCATCGGAGAGTTCGCTTAAGAGTCGGTGGATGATGCTGCGCAAGAGCCGCTGCGAAAGACCTTCGGTCGCTGGATAGACCGGCGTGATTCGCCGGAAATGGATCGACATCTCCTCATCGTTCTCGATCACTTCGAATTCAGGGTGCTCCATGCAAATGCGTTTGCCGCGCAGCCGGGGTTTGCCGAAAACAACGAGCTGCTGTCCGGTCGCGATCATCTTTTGCACGTAATGCAAATTGAACCAGCGACAGACGAGCGGCTGACTTAAGGCGTTCGCGTTCGGTTCTTGAATGGTTGCTTCGAAGATTTTTTTCCAGCCGCCGAAGCGCCGCAGCTGCGTTTTGGTTACTTCGCCGCATAAACAGATCGGCTTATCGCTCTCTTCGCGCGGAAACTCCGGAAACTGATGGCGATCTTCGTAGCGCCGCGGGTAATGAGTGAACAGATCTTCCGCGGTCTCGATCCCAAGCCGGCGAAGCGCAAGCAGCTTTGGGCGCGGGATCCACTCCAGCTCTTCAAGGCTTTGCAAGATTTCCATTAATCAATCGGCGCTGACTGGCGCAACGCCTGGATTTGGATCCCCACCAGCCTTTCGCCTTCGTAGTCGTCCGCGCGAATCCGAAACGCGATATCCCACGGCGCCGAAGGAAGCGGTTCCGTCGCCCCCGCAAAATAGATTGCGCGCCGGTGAGAATCGCGCTGGCGGAGACGAAGGATGAGATGTTTGTCGTTGATCACGCGGGGCGGGGCTGCGGGTTCAACCCCGCGCGCAAGAAAAAGCGGCTGTGGATTGGCGTTGCCAAACGGTTGCAGCATTTCGTGCCAATGGAGCAGATCGACGTTGAGTTCGGCAAGTGTCAGTTCGTGATCCAGCCGCAAACGCGCCTGCAGATCGTCATCGGAAAGCAGCTCGCGCGCGGCGCGCCTGAAAGCGGTGGCGAATTTTTCTATCTTATCTTCGCGAATGGTCAGACCAGCCGCCATTTCGTGGCCGCCAAATTTTTCCAGATGCTGGGCGCAAAGATCTAACGCTTTGACCAAGTTGAAATCTTCAATGCTACGGCCACTTCCCTTAGCTGATCCATTTTCGTCGACTCCAATGACAATCGCCGGCCGGTAATACTTGCGAACGATTCGTGAAGCGACAATTCCAAGCACGCCCGGATGCCAGCCCCGGCCACTGACAACTATGGCCGCGTCGCGAACGGGATCGAAATAGCGCGCAATTTGCTCATCGGCTGCGGCGACAGTTTGTTTCTCCACTTCCTGTCGTTCGCGATTCTGTTTGTCGAGAAACTCGGCCAGCGTCGCAGCTTCGCTCTCGTCCTTGGTGAGTAGAAGCTGCAAAGATTTTTCCGCCGTGCTCAATCGCCCCGCAGCATTCAACCGCGGCCCAAGCCGGAAACCGATGTCTTCCGCAAGGATCGGCGGGCGCACCGAACTCAGTTCCATCAGTTTTCTCAAACCTGGCCGCGTTGTGCGCGCGATCTCCCGCGAACCGTGCTGCACCAGCGTCCGATTCTCGCCTTTGAGCGGAACGATATCGGCCACGGTCCCAAGCGCGACAAGGTCGAGTTTCGAGCGAAGATCGAAGCCTTCAATCGGCCGGGTTTTAAGCAACGCGTGGCAAAGCTTGAAAACAATCCCAACGCTGCAGAGATAGTGAAGTCCGGAATCAGGATCGATTTTCGGATTAACAATCACGCAATTGGGCAACTCAATTTTCGGCTCATGGTGATCCAGCACGATCACGTCAACGCTGCGCCGCCCAAGATCTTCAATCTCCGCCACGGACGATGTGCCGCAATCAACTGCGACCAAGAGTCGTGGCTGATGCTTCTCGAGACAGCGCTCGACACT
Source organism: Spartobacteria bacterium (assembly GCA_003167365.1). Lineage (GTDB taxonomy): Bacteria > Verrucomicrobiota > Verrucomicrobiia > Chthoniobacterales > UBA10450 > Palsa-1382. Next base: position 153,339 of record PMTM01000009.1, read on the forward strand.
TTCGCGGCTCAAGCCGTAACCTTCCTCCATCCGCGACGGCAAAAACAAATCGGGCCCCGCCGCGGCGGGGCCGTACGTGCGCAAGGTTTCCGACAAGAGAGCAAGCGATGTCACACCATCGACATCGTAATCGCCGAACAGCACGATCCGCTCACTTCGATCCAATGCGGTGAAAATTCGTGCAACGGCCGCGTCCATTTGCGGCAGCAAAAACGGATCGCTTAACGATTTGAGTCGCGGCCGCAGAAAATCTTCCACTTCCTCGATGTTCGCGAAACCCTTGCGCAAAAGCAGGCGCGCGATGCATTCAGCCCCGCAGATTTCACTCCACGAAATCGGCCCGCCGTTCAGCTCTTCCGGCGGCGCAATGATCCATCGGCTTTGCACCGATCACCTTAATCGCTGCCGATTCGATGACAAGATCGACAACTACGTGCATTGATAAACAGAGCCAAGCTGGTCGCGTTTCTAACTTGTTTCGCAGGCGATCTCTGAAACGGAGCGCGGCACAGCGCTTTTGGTTTTGTGCGAATTGGGTGTTCAAAGGTAGAGACCAAGCCGCTTTCTAGAACGTCATGGCGGGCTCCAACGGCGACGCGTCAAGCATGGCCGCGATGCGCGGCCTCGGCCGCACGTTTCAGGCGTTGCAGCGAGTCAGCCGGGCCGTCCCGCAATTCGGAACCAAGGAGGGCGCGGATGGCGGCGCCGCGCCAACCCCGCGGAAAACTAAAATTGCAATGGTAGTTCACGCGGCAACGTCCGTCGTCGAGCGGAACACAATCCAGGTCCTCGTGAACGGATACGGAGAAAGGGAAGGTCACGTCGAATTCGAGCTTGTATGACGTCGGGTCGATGTTTGTGAATCGGAAGGACACCTTGAGGTGGAGCCAACGAGGTCCCGATTCGCCGGACATAAGTTGGCCGACCGTCGCTGGTCCCACTGGATCGACGCGGTTCACGCGAACATCGTAGAAGTCGCCCCAGCCCGAGAGGTTTGTGAGCAGCCGCCACACGACGTCAACTGGGGCATTGACGAGGTCGGTCGGGCAGGCTTCGTAGGTGGTATTTGCCAAGAGCGACACCTTAGGATGAAATTGGGCATCGGGGCAAGTGGCCGTTGAAGATGCGAATGACGACGGAACTCGGGTCGGTTTTGGGTTGCAAGACCTAACGAGAACAAGATCAGCCACCGCTGGCGAAATCGAACGTGAAGGTGATCATAAATGTTTTATGTCTACGTGCTTCAATCCAAGACCGACCAGGTCTTTACATCGGTTTTTCGAAAAACTTGAAGCAGCGGTTGGTGACTCACCGTGAGGGCAAAGCGTTCGCTACTTCGTTTAGAGGCCCTTGGAAATTAATCTATTATGAGGCTTATCTTGAGGAAGCCGATGCGTTAGGCCGCGAGAAATACCTGAAGAGTGGAGGCGGCCGGCGTTTCTTGCGCGCACAGTTGAGACCCCATTTCGGAGCCCATCCGTTGCCTACGACCGCGTAAGCGAAGCTGCGTAGAACGCAGCGACCTTTTACGCGGCGATCGTGGCTACACGAGATTGAACTCGATGTCGCGCTTTGGATGCAAGCCGTGCTTTTCGCCTAATCTTTGAAAAGTGCGAAGGCCTTCCTTCTCATTTTCTCCAAAGTTGAATCGCAAATGATCTCGGTAATAGCGCAGGCAAAAATCGCGATCGAACTCTTTCTCTTCAGCGACGAGGCGGTCGAGGCTTACCAGGTTTTCATGGCGTAACGCGCGCAAACAATCGCCAATCGTTCTTACGTCGACAACTTCCGGCCGGACCAGCCAGAGCGCGTAAACGAATGGAAGATCGACAAGTTTCTTCCATTGTTCGCCAAGATCCCAGAAATGAAATTCGTTCTCGTGTTCCTTTCGAAAGCGAATGGCTTGATCGCCAATGATCAGACGCGCTCGACGATCCGTGACTATTGATGTCGATGTGCGAGTCAGATCCGGAGTTAATTTTAATTCGGCGAGCAAGCAACGCAGCAGATTGACGGATGTTTCTGACGCCGGATCGAGTTCGATCTCCCCTATTTCCGAGATGTCTCCGCGATGCGCGACAAAAACGCTGTAGACCGGACCCGTCGAGGAAATGGAGACACCATCCACGATTCGATAGACCGGGTTGCGCAAGAACTCGAAGCTCGAGACGAGGGCCACATCGAGCTCGCCGTGCGCGAGCTGATCACAAAGGGCCGCGGGATGATCGAGCGTGACTGGTCCGTCCCATCCATGGATCAGCGGTCGAGCGTTAAGATATTTAACGCAGCCAATTCGCAACGAGGCCTGCACTCGTCAGGCGCAGGCCAATTCGGCTGCGACTGCTTCCGCGCCGTTGACCGGCGTGACGCCCGTCGATTTGATGCGGCGATAATGACTGTCGCGCTGCGCCGGTTCACGCCCGGCTTCCCGGATGGCGTGTTCGAGCGCCGCCGCGGTTTGCTGTTGTGGGGTAGTAGCGCCCGCCATGTGGAAAATCTTCTCCTCAAGGATGGTGCCGTGCAGGTCGTCCACGCCATAGCTGAGCGCAACCTGCGCGAGCGGCAGGCCCATACTCACCCAGTAAGCCGTGAGATGGTCAACGTTATCGAGGTAAATGCGACTGACAGCGAGATTGCGAAGCTGTTCAAAAGCGGAAGCGGCCTTTATGTGAGAGAGCACCGTCGTCTGCGGCTCAAAAGCAAATGGGACGAAACCGGTGAAACCGCCAGTTTCATCCTGCAATGCGCGAAGCTGTCGCAAATGGTCGACACGGTGTTCGAGCGTCTCGATATGGCCGTAGAGCATCGTGCAAGTGCTGCGGCCTCCCATTCCGTGCCAAGTTCGATGGACATCAAGCCATTCCTCCGCCGTTTCCTTGCCGCGACAAATCTCATCACGCACCGCGGCATCGAAAATCTCGGCGCCACCGCCGGTGATCGAACCGAGACCAGTCTCACGCAAAAGCTCCAGAGTATCGCGAATCGGCATGCGAAAAATCCGTCGCGCGAGGTGCCTGATTTCGATGGCGGTGAAAGCTTTGATATGCAAATCGGGATCGAGCGCGCGAAGGCTGCGCACGAGTCTGAGATACCAATCTTTCTTCAAAGTCGGATGCAAGCCGCCGACCATGTGTACTTCAGTAACGCCGAGGCGGAGCGCTTCCGCCACCGTGTGAACGATTTCCTCAATTGCGTATTCGAAGGCATGAGCGTCTCGCTTCCTAGCCGCGAAGGCGCAGAACTGGCAGGAGAGAACGCAGATATTCGAGTAATTTATGTATCGGTTGTGGATATAGGTGGCGTAATTACCATTCTTTCGCTCGCGCACTGCGCTGGCCATGACCCCGAGGGCGTTTAGGTCGTTCGAGCGATAAAGATCGAGCGCGTCTGCGTCGGAAATGCGCACTCTCGCCTCGATTTTTTCGGCGATCGCTCTAAGTTCTTTCGGGATTAATAGGGAATTCATTTTGCGGCGCCGAGATAGGGAAAGGATTTCAGAACTAAGCATGCACAGAGGGCTTCGGGCTTGCAACAAAAAGCATGGTGACGAAAGTGCCAAGCGAGGAAGGGGCGGCGAGCTGCCGATGTTAATCTCGTAAGCGTCATTGCGAAGGTCTATCTAAGCGATGCCCCGCCATAGCCCACAGGACCCTGGGAGATCGGAAAACGATGCTGAGGACGTGCGACTCATGCGGCTAGTGGGTCGCGGCGATACCGCAGCCTTTGAGGAACTGATCGAGCGCCATCAATCTCTGGTCGCCGGCACGGTCGCCCGAATGCTTGGGAGCAACTCGGATGTCGAAGATATCGCCCAGCAAGTTTTCATTCGAGTGTGGAAAAGCGCGGGACGATATGTGGCGCGCGCGAGATTTACGACGTGGCTGCTCAAAATCACGCGCAACCTCGTTTTCAACGAACTGCGGCGTTCCAAACGGCACGCCCAGGTTCCGATTCAGACTGAACCCGGAGCCGAAGAAAGGCCTCTGGAAGACGAAGCGGCACAAGCGCCCGACGCGTCGCTCTTGGAGGCTGAACTTCAGCAGGTAATCGAGCGTGCCATCACACAGCTTCCCGAGAGTCAGCGTATGGCGTTAATACTCCGCCGTTACGAAGAGATGAGCTATGAGCAAATCGGGGAGATTCTCGATCTTTCGGTGCCAGCGGTGAAGAGCGTTCTTTTTCGAGCCCGGACAGAACTGCGCGAACGTCTGCGCGTTTACCTTGAAAAATGAGAAAGCAAAAGAGGGCGGACCTCTCACGAGTATCCGCCCCCTCTCAACCCCACATCTGCAAAATTTTTAGTTGTCGCGATCTTTGGCGGAACTCTTGAACTGCACGTCACTCGACTCTTCGGGAGGCGGCGGCATCCCAGGCTTGGCATAATCGGCTGCGAGCTGGCGATTAGACGTAGGGACCAATCGCGTGCTGCCTTTGGCATTGTTCCTCCAGCCATTCGGATCGGCATACTCCTCGCCGCTGTGGCGCAATCCATTGATCTGATCTTCCAACCCAGTGCCATACCGTTGGTCGATAGTCGTCGGTGTCACGAAAACAAGCAGATTGCGTTTGGTGCGCTCGTTATTACGGCTTTGAAACAGATATCCCAAGACCGGCACATCGCCCATTATTGGCACTTTGGTTCGGCTTTTCACAACTTGGTCGGAGAGGAGGCCGCCAACGGCCAAAGTGTCGCCGCTCTTGATCAGCACATTAGAATCGAGCGTACGCGTGTCGATGATGGGACTTAGAATCGTGCCACCGCTTCCAGGAGGAGTAAATGCCTGATCGCCGACTTTGTTGCTGATTTCAGGCTTGACCATCAAAGTAATGAAGTTGTCTTTGTTGACCGACGGACGCACTGTCAACGTGTTGCCGAATTTCTTATCCTGAAACCCGCTAAACTCGGATGTCGCAGTTTGTGCGTTGAAGGTCATTTGCGCGACTGGTTGGGCTCGTGTGATTTCGATTTTAGCCTGTTGATTGTCCGCCGTAACTATTCGCGGATTAGCGAGGAATTCGGCATCGGAGTCTTCGTTCAAAGCCTGCACCGTCGCCGTCATCTGCGGAACACTGAGGATGGCAAATTGGCCTAAACCAAGATGCCCAAGGCTACCCAAGATATTGCTGCTGGAGCCGTTACCAAGCACGAAGTTGCCAGTCGGAGCTGGACTTGCGCCGGCAACAGGGACACCGGCGGCGGTTTGAGTGCCATAGCTGTAAGTTTGCGGAGCCGTGGAGCTGCCGACCACGCCCGCCCAGTTAATTCCGTAGGCCTGTACTGGATTCGCGCTCACTTCCACCAGGCGCGCTTCAATCATCACCTGCTTGGTTGGCTTGTCGATTGAAACAAGCAATTTGCGAATATTGTCGATGTTGCTGCGCGTCTCGCGGTAGAAAATCATGTTAATCCGCTCGTCCACCTGGGGCGGGTCTTTGCTCGCCAGCTGAGAAGCAAGCAGCGGAGCGACATCTTTGGCGCGTGAATAGCTGAACTGGTAACTGTCGCTTTCGGTCGGCTCAGCTGTGCGTTCTGCCCCAGTCTTGATGTAGTAAACGTTCTCGATCTTATCCAGGAAGAGCGACTTCGCTTTTACGATAATGGTAATGGCCTGAAGCGCGGTCACATCTTCCAACCGCATTGTCACCGTGCCGGTAACAGCTTCGCTGACGACCATGTTGACCTTGGCCTGTCGCGCGAGCAATCGCAGCACTTGCCCGATTTCATCGCCCTGAAATTCACGAATGCCAACGCCCCCGTTTTCTAGTGCGGCAGCGGCTTCCGGGCCGGTCGCAGTGGGATTGGTTACAGCCGCAGGCGACCCGGATGGCGCGGAAGCCTGCACTAACAACAGGTCGCTGTTCTTTGCGGGACCGCTCGGATCGGTAGAACTTGGCTGGACTACCGCGGGAGTCCCAGCCGCGGCTGGCTGAGCTGCGGTTTGCGCTTGCGCCAGAGACGCTGCACTGAGCAGAGTTGCTGTCGCGCAGCCCAATCGTTTTAGAAGAGTAAACATAATTATATCGGGATGTGAGATATTGCGGCAATGCTTGAAGCAGGAAGCAGACCACCCCTCCCGGACTTTCCACGGTGCGCTAGGAACATTTCGGCCCACGAGGTCGATACCCCTTTCGCCATAAGTCTTTGGAACTGTGGGACCCGGCCGCCGCTGAATTAGTGGTCGTAAATGCGCTTGGACTTCCCGTTCCTGCCAAGGTCTACCGGCGGCTGGTCACGACCGGCGATCGATCACGCAGCGGTAGCAAAACCAATCGACTTGCTGATGTCGCGAGTGGGCAAAGCATTCCCAGACAGTCAGTCATTTGATTAGCGTTCGTTTGGATCGACAACGCGACCCCGCACACGCTTGATCTGAGTGTGGTGGGTAAGCACATGCACACGTCCGTCACTCCCGCGAAAGAACGCGCTCAAAATCCAGCTCACGATTGAAATGATGAGTGCACCGAAAACAGCATTCCAAAAACCGTAAACCTTAAAGCACGGCACGATCTCGCTCACGAACTTCAACATCAGCGCGTTAACAATCAAAATGAAGAAGCCAAGAGTCAGCAAAATCAAGGGCGCGCTCAAAATTAGAAGTATCGGACGAACGAAAGCGTTCACAATGCCCAGCAGCAGTGATGCACCCAGCAGGCAACCGAGGCTGTCACCGTAATTAATGCCGACGATAGGTGCGGCAACGAACACAGCGATCGCGGTAAATATCCAGCGAAAGATAAAGTGACGCATATGCAAGCTTAGTTGAGTAGCGCTTTCGTGCAAAACGAAGTCGAGAATCTACTTGCCAAGCGCTTCGTCCACGGTAATCGGATTAGAGATTTCAAACCGAACACATCTGTGGCGAAAAAAAGCAAAATTGTCCAAGACGAAAATCGTCGCTCCGCTGCGAATGGGCCACCTCTAACCGAAGAGAAAAGCAACCAGAAGGCGCCAAGCAAGAGATCAACCAGCGCCAGGAAATCCCCGGCGACCGCAAAGAAGAAGACCGCCGCAAAGACAAAGGGTTCAAAGGCGGCGGCGGCAATCGAGCCGACTGACGAGGAAATCCGGATTCGCGCTTACTTTATTGCCGAACGCCGGCACCGACTTGAGTTGGCTGGTGATGCGGACACTGACTGGCTCGAGGCGAAACGGCAGCTTCTCTCTGAGCTGGGACCGCGCTAGGAAGACAGCGCGCTTGTCGCGTTATTGAAGCGACTCCAATCCCGGAACGCATTCCTTTGCCTTTTCGAGAAGTCGATTCATTGGAAACGGTTTGGCGATGAGTCCGGCGACCCCAGGTTCTTTTAACAATTCCTGGGCGCGCTGCTCATCCGCTCTTCCAGAAACAAGCAGCAATGGCGGAAGATCCCGCGGCGGCTGCATGTTGTCGTAGGCCTTGCCGATAAGAAAGAAGAGCATTGCGCCGTCGATCATCGGCATTGAGAAATCGAAAATCAGCAGATCGTAGGTTTTCTTGAGGGCAAGCTCGAAGGCGTATTCTGGTTTCGGGGAAGTATCTACCTCGCAGCGCAGACACGAAGTCAGCGCTTCGCGGACGATACGCAGGAGCGCGACGTCGTCGTCCACCATCAGAATTCTTTTTGGCGTGTTAGCCATCGCTGCACGCTTGCGCCAAACGGCCAGCCGTTTCAAGCTTAACTTTCGGACTCAACGCCCGCGGCCGCTCGAAACCATGGAAAATTCAATTGCCAATCTTGCTACAGCCTTACGAGAGCGACTTGCCATTATCGGTGACGAAACCAGCCGACGCGACCCGGAGAGGCATATGGCGCGGCTGAAGAAAATTTCAGAACGCATCGAAGAACTGCGATTACAATTGCCGAAGCCGATCCATCCTCAGCTCGCTCATTTTCTCGAGCGAAGCAGCTATGACAAAGCGCTCGAGTTTTTGGAAAATTCCCTGTAGCAGCGGTTCCTGACCGCCGAAATTTCCCGATCGCCCTATCGGGAATACAACTCGACAATCAACTGTTCGTTGACGATCGGCTGCATTTCATCGCGCGAGGGAATGCGCGCAACTTTGCCCTTAAGCGCATCGCGGTCCACCGTCAGCCAATCGGGCACTGGCACTATTTGTGTGAGCTCGATATTGCGCAGGGCGAGCTGTCTCGATTTTGGCTTGTCCTTGATTGCAACCTCGTCGCCCGCTTTCACATTGAATGAAGCAACGTTCACATTCCGGCCGTTAACCTGCACGTGCCCATGCGAAACGAGCTGGCGCGCGCCATTTCGGGTATTCGCGAGACCGAGACGGAAAATCACGTTATCAAGTCGCGTTTCCAAAAGCTGAAGCAACGTTTCGCCGGTGACGCCACGCTTGCGCAAAGCATTCTGGAAGATGCGGCGGAATTGTCGCTCGAGCAGTCCATACTGGTAACGAAGTTTTTGCTTTTCGCCTAGCGCAATGGCGTATTCCGATTGCTTGCGCCTGGAACCTTTCGGTCCGTGCATGCCGGGCGGATAATTTTTTCGCTCGAGCGATTTCGATGGCCCAAAGATCTGTACGCCGTAGCGGCGACTGACTTTGGTTTTCGGTCCGGTATATCTGCCCATGAAAAGTTGTAGGTTGAGAGTTGAGAAAAATGTCGATCTAAACGCGGCGTTGTTTTGGCGGCCGGCAACCGTTATGCGGAACCGGCGTAACGTCGCGAATCAGCGTCAGATCGAGTCCGATCGCCTGCAAAGCGCGCACCGCCGACTCGCGTCCGGCTCCGGGTCCCCGTACCAGCACCTCGACCTCCTTGAGGCCGTGGCCCATCGCCTGACGTGACGCGTCTTGCGCCACCATTTGCGCCGCATACGCGGTGCTTTTTCGCGAACCTTTGAAGCCAACTTTCCCTGCGCTCGACCATCCGATGACGTTCCCGTTTAGGTCGGTGATGGTGACGATCGTGTTGTTGAAAGTGGAAAGAACATGCGCAATGCCCGAGTGAATGTTCTTGCTTCCCTTGGCTTTGACGATTTTTGGCTTTTCTACGTCATCGGGATCGAGCGAAAGATTTTCGCGAGGAGCTTCAGCCGGCTTTGCTTCTTCTTTCGGCTTCTCAGTCTTCTTCGCCGGTCTGGCCGCAGCTTCGGGTTTCGACTTGGCGGGCTCCGGCGCGACCGCGATGGGCGCGACCGCTTCACCTACGGGCGCCGCGGATGCCGCTGCCGCCTTTGGAGAACCCTCGGCTTTTGTCTTCTTAGCCTTCGGCTTCTCCGCTTTGGGCTTGGTCGGTTTCTTTGAGTCTGGCATTGAAATTAGTTGTTAAACCTTGCCTGCCTTTGCGTCCTTGTTGCGAATCACGCCAACCGTCTTGCGCGGTCCCTTGCGCGTCCGCGCGTTTGTCGAAGTTCGCTGGCCGCGCACCGGCAACCCGCGACGATGCCGGACGCCCCGATAACTATTGATCGCCTGCAAGCGCTTCAAATTACCTTGCACTTCGCGCCGCAAATCGCCCTCGATCTGGATCTTGTTGTTCGTGATGGCATGAATGATTTCGTTGATCTGCTGCGGTGTGAGATCCTTTGCGCGCAAATTCGGATCGATATTGGTTTGCTCGAGAATGCGTCGCGCCGTGGTTAGTCCGACCCCGTAAATATAAGTGAGCGACGCTTCAATGCGTTTCTCAGCCGGAATTTCAACTCCCAATAATCTTGGCATAAATAATCTCCTAGCCCTGGCGCTGTTTATGGCGCGGGTTCTTGCAGATGACGCGCACAACGTTCTTGCGCTTCACAATCTTGCAAGCTTCACAAAGTCTTTTTACTGATGGTCGCACTTTCATAATTACACGGGCGAAAACGAGAAACGTTTCCGGTTTTCACTTCTGGCGGAAGGTGATCCGCCCCTTCGACAAATCGTAGGGTGAAATCTCTAGCATAACTTTGTCTCCTGGCAAGATGCGAATGAAGTGCAGCCGCATTTTTCCGGAGATATGGGCCAGAATACGGTGCCCGTTCGGCAGCTCGACCCGAAACATGGTGTTCGGCAGTAAGTCAACGACGGTGCCTTCTACCTCAATTGCGTCTTTGCGCGCCATGTCAGGATTTCGGGCTCGTCTTTGGTGATTAAAACCGTGTGCTCGAAGTGCGCGGAGGGCATCCCATCCGTCGTGCGAACCGTCCAGCCGTCGTCCAGTAGTCTGACGGCCGCCGTGCCCATGTTGATCATTGGCTCGATCGCGAGCGTCATTCCGGCTTTCAATTTCGGGCCGCTGCCACGTTTGCCGTAATTAGGAATTTGCGGTTCCTCGTGCAACCTCCGTCCGACGCCGTGGCCGACGAATTCGCGTACGACCGAAAAATGATTACGGACCGCTTCATCTTCAATCTCGGCACAGATGTCGCCGAGACGTGTTCCCTCTCGGGCGACCGAAATCGCCCGGTCGAGAGCGCTTTCTGTAACTCGCAATAGCTGTTCGACTCGATCGTCGACGACTCCGACAGCGACCGTAGTGGCAGTGTCCCCAACCCACCCCTCTTGAATAACGCCGATGTCGAGCTTCACGATGTCGCCATATTGGATACGGCGTTGGCTGCCGATGCCGTGCACAACTTCGTCGTTGAGTGAAATGCAAATGTTGCCCGGGAAAACACGATGCCCGAGCCGATAACCGAGAAAAGCGCTCTTCACACCCGCCTCTTCCATTAAGTCAGCGGCAACTTCATCGATCTCTTTCGTGGACACTCCGGGTCGAATCGTTTCACTGACGCGATCAAGAACCTCACTGGCGGTGCGACACGCCTGCCGCATTTTTTCCACCTCTTTGGCACTTTTGATCGGGATCATGCCGTGGCTTTTTGCTCAATCAATTGAGAGATATCACCAAACACCACGTCACGGTCTCGATTTCCATCGATCCGATGCAAGATCGACATCTTCTCGTAAAAATTAGCGAGCGGCTGCGTCTTGGTATTGAACTCTTGAAGTCTGGTTTGCAGAACCTCGGCCTCGTCGTCGGTGCGACGCACGAGCGGCCCATCGCAATAGGGACAGATCGGGCGCTCCGCGAACTTGGCGCTGGAAGCGCTGGTCGTGAACCCGCATCCACCGCATTGCAGACGGCCGGAGATTCGGTCGCGGACAGTTTGCTCCGACACTTCCAGCCAGATCGCGAGATCAAGCGCGGTGTGCAGCCGTTTCAAGATGGACAATAAACTTTCCGCTTGCGGGAGCGTTCGCGGAAACCCATCGAAAACAAAACCGCTCGCGCCGTGCAACCGAAGCCAATCTTCGATCAATTGGACGATTATTTTATCCGAGACCAATCCACCGTGCTGAGTCGTTTCGGCAGTTTCCAGACCCAGCGGTGTACCGAGGTCGCTTTCGCGACGCAAAATTGCGCCCGGCGAAGTGACCGGAATACCGAACTGGCGCGTAATCATTTCTGCCTGGGTCCCCTTCCCGGAACCAGGCGCGCCCAGAAGAACAAGTCGCCTTTTCACCTAGCGGCCGTATAGAAAAACTGCGACCCCGCCGATCACGATCACGGCGATGCCGACATAAAGCCACACCAGCGCGCCAGAGCCCGCCGCGTCGCCACGGCTATACGAAGCTCGGTCGAACGATCGACCACGGATGCGGCCCTTCCGCAAAAAACCGTCGTAATGCCGCTGGATCAAATGCGTTTCCACCTGACGCATCGTGTCAAGAATCACGCCCACGATGATAAGCAAACTAGTGCCGCCAAAAAATTGGGCGGTGATTTGCGGCACGTGCAAGCCCTGACTAAGAAGGCTCGGCAAGATCGCGATCAAGGTTAGAAATATTGCGCCGGCAAAAGTGAGCCGGGTCATGGTGAAATCGAGAAATTCCGATGTTGGTTTGCCCGGTCGAACACCGGGGATATAGCCGCCGTACTTCTTCAGATCGTCGGCGATCTGCGAAGGTTGAAACTGCGTCGCGACCCAAAAATAACTGAAAAAGAAAATCATCGCCGCGAGAAAAACGTAATGGGCCCAGCCGGTGGAAAGCATGTCCGCGATCTGTTTGGCGACGCGACTGTTCTTGAAGGCGAAGCCAAGAATCTGAGTCGGAAAAAGCAAAATAGCCCACGCAAAAATGATCGGCATGACACCCGCGTAATTCACTTTCAAGGGCATGTATTGCGTTTGTCCGCCGTACATTTTTCGGCCGACCACGCGCTTGGCGTATTGCACGGTGATTTTCCGCACGCCTTGCGTGATTGTGATCACTCCCGCGATCACCAAAAACAAGAATGCCACCATCAGGACAAGGATCGCAGGACTCACCTGACTTGTTCCCGTTTCCGCTGACGGCACAAATGTCTTCCATGCCTGCGCCAGGGCCGCCGGCAGGCGCGCCACAATTCCAATCGTAATGATGAGCGAAATACCGTTGCCGATTCCACGCTCCGTGATTTGATCTCCAAGCCACATCAAAAAAAGTGTCCCCGTTGTCAGTGAAATCACCGTCACGACCCGGAATGTCCATCCGGTGTCTTCAACCAGCGGGACCCCAAGATTTCGAATCGTGTCGCTAATTCCTCCCAGAACGGTGTGATACGATTCCGGATGTTGGAACGACACGGCGAGGAGGTAGCCCTGAAAAATACACAGCACCAATGTCGCGTAGCGCGTGTATTGCATGATCTTTTGCCGGCCGCCATCCTCGCGCGCCAACCTTCCCAATCGTGGAATCACGGCCGTTAAGAGTTGCATCATAATCGACGCACTGATGTACGGCATGATGCCGAGCGAAAAAATCGCGCAATTCTCCAGCGCGCCGCCACTAAACAAATTGAATAACGCCGCGACTCCGCCGCTTCTATCAGCGGAAGTGCGAAACCACTCCTGAAGCACGGCTGAATTGACACCCGGTGTGGTGATCGCTGCGCCCAACCGCACAATCACGATCACGGCCAGCGTGAACAGAATCCGGCGGCGAAGTTCCGGTATCTTGACCGTGTTGAGGAACGCCGAAACCATTTGCTAAATCCGGATCATCGCGGAGCGCTAGCTCTTACGTGACGTCTTCTTTGCTTTTGCCTTGGTCGGCGCCTTAACTGTCGATCTTTTCTTCGCCGTCACTTTGCCGGTTGCTTCTTTCGGTGTTTCCTTTTCCGCAAGATCGACCTCTTCCTTTGCCGGCATTTCTCGCCGGACGCGAGCCTCGCGCAACGTAATCGTCCCACCGGCCTTCTCGATCTTTTCCCGGGCCGACGCGCTCACTTTGTCGGCTTCAATCGTCAGCCCATGTTTTAATTCGCCGTCGCCAAGAATTTTGACCCCTTCGAAATTTCCTCGAATCAGTTTCGATTCGCGCAGCGCTTGTTCGTTAACCACCGAGCCAGCCTTGAATCCGTTGAGCGTGTCGAGATTAACGATCGCGTAGCTCTTGTGAAACGCCGCATTGTTGAATCCACGTTTCGGCAAACGACGGATCAGCGGCATCTGCCCGCCTTCAAATCCAAGGCGAATGCTGCCGCCAGAACGCGCTTTCTGTCCTTTGTGACCTTTGCCGCTCGTCTTTCCGTGACCGGAACTCTCGCCGCAGCCGAGTCGCTTGACGCGATGACGCGAACCGGGCCGCGGACGCAGATTATGCAAACGCATCATGATTGCACCGGCTCCTTTCCGTCACCGTTTTTGATCCCGCGCACTTTCATAATCTGATCTCGCCGGCGCAATGAGCGCAGCGCCACGATCGTCGCCTTAACCACGTTCGCGTGATTGCTCGAACCGAGCGATTTGGCCAGCACATCTCGAATTCCAGCCGCCTCGACCACCGCGCGCACGCCGCCACCGGCAATTACGCCTGTTCCCGGGGACGCCGGCCGCAATAGAACGCGACCCCCACCGAACTCGCCGATCACCTCGTGCGGAATGGTATTCTCACGCAATGAAACTTTCTCCATCGCCTTGCGCGCCGCTTCCGACGCTTTGCGAATCGCTTCCGAAACTTCGTTCGCTTTGCCGAAACCGCAGCCGACTTTGCCGTCGTGGTCGCCGGCCACGATCAATGCGCTGAAACTAAAACGGCGGCCGCCTTTCACCACTTTCGCGCAGCGATTGATGAACACTACTTTCTCGGTCGTTTCGCCTCTGGCCGCGGCCGTTTTGTCCGTGTGTCGCTCCTGCCGTCTGCCTTGATTGGGTGCTGCCATGAAATTAAAACTTTAATCCGCCTTCGCGAGCTGCGTCCGCGAGGGCCTTTACTTTTCCGTGATAAATGAATCCGCCGCGATCGAAAACAACGCTGTCGATCTTCTTCGCCTTGGCGCGTTCGGCGATTGTTTTGCCGACCACTTCCGCGCTCGCGCGATTGGCCGCAGTTTTGTTCTTTCCAGAAATAACCCTTTCCGTCGTAGCCACGGCGACTAGGGTTTTGCCTGCGTCGTCATCGACCACCTGCGCGTAAACATGTTTGCCCGAAAAGTGCACGCACAGACGTGGACGATCCGCCGTTCCAACGACTTTCTTCCGGATTCGTTTATGAATGCGGTCGCGCACAGTTTTGCGATTAAGTGCCATAACTATTGGACCGTCTTTCCTTCCTTGCGTCGAACCTGCTCGCCTGCGTAACGCACGCCTTTGCCCTTGTAAGGTTCCGGCGGATAGAACCGGCGAATGTCCGCCGCTACCTGGCCAACGAGTTTCTTATCGATCCCCTGGATCGTAAGTTTCGTGTTCTCCAGGATCGTGATTTTGATCTCCTTTGGAATCGGAAATAGAATCGGATGCGAAAATCCCAAGCTCAGGTTCAAGTTCGAACCTTGCACAGCGGCTTTAAAGCCGACGCCTTCGATCTCGAGATTCTTGGTAAAGCCTTGGCTGACACCTTGCACCATGTTGTTCACGAGCGACCGCGACAATCCGTGCAGCGCTTTCACGCTGCGCGTCTCCGCGTCACGCGCGAGCGACACGCGATTGTCTTTCACGTTGCCCTTGATCCCGCGCGGCAAAGTCCAATTCAGTTTCCCTTTCGGCCCTTCCACCGACACGCTTCCCGCGTCATCGATGTTGATCTTAACCTTGTCTGGAATCTCGACCGCTTTGTTTCCGATTCGTGACATAAATTACCAGACGTAAGCCAGTAGCTCGCCGCCAACTTTTTGCTTCTTCGCTTCGCGTCCCGACATGACGCCGCGTGGTGTCGAAAGAATGCTGATGCCCATTCCGCCAAGCACGCGCGGGATTTCCTCGGCGCCAACGTAACGGCGCAACCCCGGCCGGCTCACACGCTTCAACCCCGTGATCGCGCTCGTACGGTCCACCAATTTGTTCGTGATCTTGATTCGTGGATGGGCCGCTTCCGTGTCGACCGAATAATCGGTGATGTACCCCTCGTCCTTCAAAATGCGGACGACCTCGGCTTTGATCTTCGAGTACGGAACAAAGATGTCGACCTTCTGCGCCTGCGCGCCATTACGCACGCGCGCCAAAAGATCTGCGATAGGATCTGTAACTGTACTCATGAAACTGAAGCGGTTTGCGCGGCGGGCTTCTTCGCCCGATCACTGAACGGCATTCCCATTTCGCTCAAGAGCGATTTGGCCTCTTCGTTCGTCCGCGCGGTGGTGACGATTGTAACATCAAATCCAATGTTGCGCTTAATTTTATCGAGCTCGACTTCGGGAAAAATCGACTGATCGGAAACGCCGAGCGTGTAATTACCGTTTCCATCGAAGCAACGCGGCGAAACACCGCGAAAATCGCGAATGCGCGGCAACGCGGTCTTGATCAGGCGTTCCAAAAATTCGTACATCCGTTCGCCGCGCAACGTCACCTTTGCGCCGATGGCCTGCTCTTTGCGCAACTTGAAGTTCGCGATGCTTTTCTTTGCGCGCGTTTCCGCGGCGCGTTGACCGCTAATCAGCGCCAATTCCGTCTTCGCCTCTTCCAGCGCCTGCTTCACATCGGTCTGCGATCCGACCGAGGTGTTGATCACGACCTTCTCCACCTTCGGAACCTGGTGCAGATTCTTGTAGCCATGCTGCTTCTGCAGCGCAGGCATCACGCGGTCTTTGTAATCTTTGTAAAATTCGTTTTCCATTACGCCGCTTTCTTCTCAGCCTCTTTCGTCGGCTTCTTTTCTTTTTTCGCCTTTTTATCGGCCTTCGTCGCGCGCTCGATCAATTTCACATTCGAGATATGAATGGGGCCTTCGCGCTCCGCGATCTTGCCGTTCGGATTGTCTTCCGATTTGCGGAGATGCTTCTTAATAATCCGAACGCCTTCGACCAATACTCGTTGTTTACGGTGAATCACTTCCAGAATCTTGCCCGATGAACCTCTGAAGTTCCCGGAGATGACCTCGACTTGGTCACCTTTCTTTACGTGGAACTTGGCGCGATTCATAAAACTTCCGGAGCAAGCGATACGATTTTCATAAAATTACGCTCGCGCAATTCGCGCGCGACCGGCCCGAAAATGCGAGTGCCGCGCGGATTCAAATCCTTGTCGATAATGACGATCGCGTTGTTGTCGAAACGCAAAAGCGAGCCGTCATCGCGGCGAATCGGCTGTTTCGTCCGGACCAATACCGCGCGCACAACTTCACCTTTTTTCACCGTTCCGGTGGCGCTCGCTTCTTTCACGTTCGCCGTGATCACGTCGCCGATTCCGGCGAACTGACTGCTGCCTTTGCCGATTACGCCGATCATCGTCGCCATGCGCGCGCCGCTGTTGTCTGCTACATCCAATCTGGATCGAATTTGCACCATAAATTAACAGTTATTTTTGGAGGACTTCCACTAGACGCCACCGTTTCAATTTGCTCAGCGGGCGCGTCTCCATAATGCGCACCGTGTCGCCGGCCTTCGCCTTGTTCTCTTCGTCGTGCGCGTAAAATTTTCGCTGTTGCTTCACGATCTTGCCAAACTTCGGATGCGGCACGCGAGTCGTTGTACGCACGACAATCGTCTTGTTCATGCTGCTTGAAAGCACTTCGCCGACCCGCGTCTTGCGGGTCCCGCGATCAGACGCCAACGCGGAAGTCGGTAGCGGCGGCGGTTGAGCAGTTGACTGTCGATCTTGTTCGGCCATAAAATTATTTCTTTTCCGCAGTCTTATTTCGCTGCGAAAGCACGGTTTCGATTCGCGCGACGTCGCGCCGCAACAAGCGCAACCGGCTCGGTTGTTCGAGTTGGCCGCTTTGCTGTTGCAAACGCAAATGCAGACTCTCCTGACGAAAATCGCGCTTCTTGGTCAGAAGCTCGTCCGTGCTCATCTCAATGATTTCTTTGATCTTCATGCCTCGTTAAGCCGCAACGTGGTGCCGGCTCAAGAACTTCGTCCGCACCGGCAGTTTATCCGCGGCCAGTCGCAATGATTCGCGCGCGACCGATTCCGGGACGCCGTCGAGCTCGAACAAAATATTTCCCGGCTTTACCGTCGCCACCCAGTACTCAGGCTGTCCCTTTCCTTTACCCATTCGCGTTTCCGGCGGACGACCGGTGACCGATTTGTCCGGAAAAATGCGAATCCATAATTTGCCTTTACGTTTCATGTTGCGAGTCAGCGCCACACGCGCGGCTTCGATCTGTGTGTTCGTGATCCACGCGCGCTCGAGCGTTTGCAGACCAAACTCGCCGAAATCGATTCGCAGATTGCGCGATGCAGTCCCCTTGCGGCTCCCCCGCTGGGTCTTGCGATACTTCACGCGTTTGGGCATTAACGGCATAAATTTCCTCCCTAGACTGCGGCAGGTTCAGGTGGCGGAGGCGGCGGGGCGGACGCAGCCGGCTGGTCTGGCGACACTTCTTCTTTCTTACACATCCAGCATTTCACGCCGATCTTTCCGTAAACGGTGTTGGCTTCCGCAAATCCGTAATCGATGGTCTTGCGCAAAGTGTGCAGAGGAACACTTCCCTCGCGGTACCACTCCGAACGCGAAATCTCCGCGCCGTTCAAACGTCCCGAACAGCGCAATCGAATTCCCTCCGCACCAAAATCCATCGCGACTTGCACTGCCTTTTTCATGGCACGGCGATAGGCGATACGGCGCTCGATTTGCAGCGCTACGTTTTCCGCAACCAATTGCGCATCGAGTTCGGGCGTCTTGATCTCCTGGATGTCGATCTTGATTTGTTTGCCCTGCGCCATTTTCGAAATCTCTTCCGTCATCTTCTCGATCTCCGCGCCTTTGCGTCCGATCACGATGCCGGGACGCGCGGTGTGGATCGTTACGCGAATAGAGTTCCACGCGCGTTCGATCACGATTTTCGCTACAGCCGCGAACAGGAGTTTCTTCTTCACGTAATCGCGGATCTTGAGATCGCTGTGCAAAAATGCGGGAAGCTCCTGAGGCGATGCGTACCAGCGCGAACGCCAATCGCGGTTCACACCGAGACGAAAACCAATCGGATTAACTTTTTGACCCATAATCTAGTGCGTCATCCCGAACGTAGTGAGGGATCGCTCAAATGCGCCCACGTTTTCCGAGAGCAACCCGCTCGATAACATCGAGAGATTCTTCGACTCCGCTTCGCTCCGCTCAGAATAACAATTCATAAAAATCACTTCTTCGCTTTTCCTTTGCCGCTTTTCTTCGGCTTCATCTGCTTCTTCTCGGCAGTAGCTGTCGATTTTTCAGCTCCTTCGCCGGCTTTCGCTTCCTTCTTCGCAGCTTTCTTCTCAGCCTCCGCTCTCGCTTTGCGCGCTGCGCGGGTGTTGATTGGGATCTCGTCGCTCAAGACGATCCGGATGTGGCTGCTGCGCTTCAAAATTCTACTGCCGCTGCCGCGCGCCCGCGGCATCATCCGCTTCATTGTCGGGCCCTCACCGACGATTGCTTCTTTTACGACCAGGACATCGACGCGCATGTTCGCGTTGTTCTCGGCATTCGCGACCGCGCTTTTCAACGTCTTGCCAATGAGAAAGGCGGCCTTCTTCGGCGTGAAAGCGAGAAGGTCGAGCGCTGCCGAAACCGGCAGACCCTGAATCTCACGCGTAACTTCGCGCACCTTGAAGGGCGAAATCCGCGCGTATCTTAATATCGATCTAACTTCCATTTATTTTAAAGTCACATTCGGGCGGGTCTCCACTTGAAGACGGTCGCCCACTTTTATTTGTTCTTTTCCAGAATCCATCTCTTGAATCACCGCGCCGCAAATCCGTTGCCGGACATCGACCACTCGAAGCGTTGCGATTTTTTTGTCGCCGCGCATCACGCGCATCGGCATTCCGATTTTCACGCCCTGTTTTTCGCCGAGATTGCCGACCACAAACGACCATTCGTCTTTCACACTGATCACGCTGCCGTCCATCAAGCTCGGCTGTGCTGATTGCGGAGAAGTCGTTGTCGATCTTGTCGCGATCTCGTTGGCCTTGCGCAATTGCGTTTCCACGTCCATTCGCGCCTGCGCATCGCCGCCCTGCGACGTCTTCAAATATCGCAACATCGATTCGTTGAGCCGCAACATTTGATCTCGAAATTCGTCGCGCTCTTTGTTCGCCAACTGCAAATCGCTCACCGCAGTCAACAAACGTTGCTCCAGCTTCGAGCGATCCTTGTTCGCCGATTCGAGCCCTAGCGCTTCCATTCGCAATTGCAGATCGGAATACTTGCGGCGAAACAATTCCGCTTCGGCGTTCGATTCCGCCAGGCTGCTCGTCACAGTCTTGAGCGATTCCTGTTGGATCGACAATTGCCGGCGCAGTTCTTCATTCTGCGCAAGCAGCGTCGCCGCCGTCACGGTCTGTCCCGCGTTTTCAATTTTGGATTCTGACAAAGAACTATTTCCCTCTGCCGCTAGCCCTCGAGCCAGCGTTACGCAGCCCAACACTGCCCAAACAAATTTCAATTATTTCGTCACCTTCGCCGTGTGCGAACCGTGTTTCTTAAACACTCGCGTGGGCGAAAATTCACCGAGCTTGTGACCCACCATGTTCTCGGTCACGAAGACGGATTGAAAAATCTTTCCGTTGTGAACGAGAAACGTGTGGCCGACAAAGTCCGGCGTCACCATCGAGCGCCGCGACCAGGTCTTGATCGATTTTTTCGCGCTCGCGTTGTTCATTTTGTCGATCTTTTCCAGGAGATGCGACTCGACGAAGGGTCCTTTCTTCAACGATCTAGACATAAAATCAAATTACTTTTTCCCCCGGCGCTCCATAATGAAGCGATCGCTCGGTTTGTGTTTCGTGCGTGTTTTGAATCCTTTGGCGAGCTGGCCCCACGGACTGACCGGGTGATGCCGCCCGCCGCCGCCCTTCGATTTACCCTGGCCGCCGCCCATCGGGTGATCGACGGGATTCATGGCCATGCCGCGCACATGTGATCGCCGGCCCTGCCAGCGCGTGCGTCCGGCTTTGCCGCTCGAGACGTTCATATGATCGACGTTGCCGACCTGACCGATTGTTGCGTAAGCATTTTCGTGAATGCGGCGAATTTCGCCGGAAGGCATTTTCACGAGGGCATAACCGGCTTCGAGGTTATTCAGAATCGCCTGTTGTCCGGCGCTGCGCGCAACCTGGCCGCCGCGTCCCGGCGTTAGTTCGATGTTATGAATGTTTGAGCCGAGCGGAATGGCGCGCAAAGGCAACGCATTCCCAAGATCGGGCGCGACATTATCGCCGGCCGTGACCTTCGATCCAACGAGCAATCCATCGGGCGCAAGAATGTAACTAAGCTCGCCGTCGGTATATTTAATAAGAGCAATGCGGGCCGAGCGATTTGGATCGTACTCGATGCCGATCACTTCCGCCGAAACTCCGCGTTTACGGCGCTTGAAATCAACCTTACGATATTTTTGCTTGTGGCCGCCGCCGATGTGGCGCGCGGTCATCCGGCCGTTGTTATTACGACCACCCGTCCTTTTCTTTACCTCAACCAGGCTCTTTTCCGGCGCCCACTTCGTGATTTCCTCAAAAGCAGGAAGCGACTTGAAGCGCTGCGGCGGCGTAAGCGGGCGATAGCTTTTGAGTGCCATATTAAACGAGGTCGATCTTCTCGCCTTCCTTCAATGTCACGATCGCTTTTTTCCAATGTGGCTTGCGCCCGTAATCAGCGCGGCGTTCGCGCTTCTTTTTCCCGGCATAGTTGCAGGTGTTAACATCGACAACTTTCTTTTGGAACATGCGCTCGATCGCGTTCTTGATCTGAATCTTGTTCGCGCGCGGACTCACCCGGAAGACGTACTTGTTTAGCTTCTCGCTCAACAACGACGATTTCTCGGTCAGCGACGCGGTTTGAATGATGTCGTACGGCTCGTTCATCGGGTCCTTTCCGCGAGCAGCTCAAGTGCTTTTGCCGTCACCACAATTTTCTCGAATGCGAGCAACTGCTCCGTGTTCACATCTGAGGCAGTCGCGAGTCGTGCTGACTTCACATTGCGCGCAGATTTCAAAGTTTTCTCGTCGAACGAATCTGAGATCAGCAAAACTTTCCGCGCGTCCGTCGCCTTCTTAACCATCGACACGAACGATTTCGTTTTGATTTCGCTAACGCCCAACTTGTCAATCGTGAGGACATCGCCGGCGCTGATTCGCTCACTGAGCGCCTTTTGAAATGCGAGACGCCGGACTGTTTTTGAAACTTTCTTGGAATAATCGCGCGGCTTTGGGCCAAACACGACGCCGCCGCCGCGCCAAACCGGCGATGACGCGTACCCGGCCCGCGCACGTCCCGTCCCCTTTTGCCGCCACGGCTTTGCACCGGAAAGATCGACTTCCGCTTTCGTTTTCGTGTTCGCGCTCCCTGAGCGCCGCGCCGCGCGCATTGCTACCACGACATCGTGGACCGCTTGCGTCCCGCGACCGCTTTCGATCAGCTCGATCTTCGCTTCCTTCGCTGCGGCTTTCGTTAAAACTTTCGCGCTCATTTCTTTGCCGCTTCTTCTTTGGGGACAGGTGCCACTGCCTCCGGTTTCTTGACAGCCGCTTCAGGCTTCTTGGCAGGCGCTTCGGCTTTCTTGGTGCTTCCTTCCGGTTTCTTAATAGCCGGACGAACGACGACGTAGCTGCCGTTCGATCCCGGCACCGCGCCGCTAATCAAAATGATCTTGTCCACTTCGCGCACTTGCACGATCTGCAAATTCAGCACGGTCACACGCTCGTCGCCCATATGGCCAGGCATGCCCATGTTTTTCCAAATGCGACCAGGTGTGGAACGATTGCCGATGGCGCCGTTACGTCGATGCGTCTTCGATCCGTGGGCCGCGCCCTGGCCGTGGAAGTTGTGCTTCTTCATTACGCCCTGGAAGCCTTTGCCCTTCGAACGGCCGGTAACATCGACATAATCGCCCGGCTGAAATTGAGAAATGCTCAAATTGATTTCGCCTTCCGGCGCATCGGCATCGAGACGAAATTCGCGAATCAATTTTTTTGGTTCCACGCCGGCCTTCTTGAATTCGCCGAGCAATTGCTTCGTCACCCGCGATTCTTTTTGCGTGGCGAAGCCGACCTGGATCGCCGAGTAGCCTTCGTTTTCCGAAGTGAGACGACGCAACAAAACGTTATCGCCCGCGGCAACCACGGTTACAGGACACAGCCGACCCTTCGCGTCGTAAACGCTGGTCATGCCGATTTTCTGTCCAAGTAACCCGATGCTCATGATGTTGTTGCAAAATTCTCAAGCGCTAGATCTTAATCGTAATATCGACGCCCGCAGGCAAATTTAACTTCTTCAGTTCATCCACCGTTTTCGAAGTCGGCTCGATGATGTCGAGCAGGCGTTTGTGCGTGCGGATTTCAAATTGGTCCATCGATTTCTTATCGACGTGCGGGGAACGGTTCACCGTGAACTTCTCGATCAAAGTCGGCAGCGGAATCGGTCCCGCCACGCGCGCACCAGTGCGCTTCGCCGTCTCGACGATGTCGACGGCGGATTGATCAAGCATTCGATGGTCGAACGCCTTCAAGCGAATACGAATACGTTGGCCATCCGCCATAATTATTTTGTCTCCTTCTGATCGAGAATGGCGGCCACTAAATTTTGCGGCACCGGCTCGAAGTGTGACGGCTCCATCGAGTAGCTCGAGCGGCCTTTGGAAAGTGAGCGGATCGCGGTGGCGTAACCGAACAACTCGGCCAGCGGAACTTCGGCATGAATGATCGTCAGGTTACCGCGTGTCTCGATGCTTTCGATGCTGCCGCGACGACGGCTTAAGTCACCACAGATGTCGCCCTGATATTCTTCCGGCGTAATGTTTTCCACCTTCATGATTGGCTCGAGCAGGATCGGTTTGCCCTGCTTGAAGCCATCTTTCATCGCGAAAATCGCCGCCAGCTTGAACGCGAGTTCGTTCGAATCGACCTCGTGGAAGCTTCCGTAAACAATATCGACTTCGACATCGACAACCGGATAACCGCCGAGGACGCCATTAAGAATGGCTTCCTCGATCCCCTTCTTCACTGCCGGGATGTATTCGCGCGGAATAGTGCCGCCGACGATCTTGTTCTCCAACACCAAGCCGGTACTGCGTGCGCCCGGCCGCACATCCACTTCGACGTGGCCATACTGACCGCGCCCACCAGACTGTTTGATCAACTTGCCGACGCCGTGTGCGCTGCCGGTGATTGTCTCGCGATACGCGATCTGCGGTTTGCCCGCGTTCGCATCCACTTTGAATTCCCGGAACATGCGGTCGCGAATGATTTCCAAATGCAATTCGCCCATGCCGGCGATGATCGTCTGGCCGGTGTCTTCATGGGTGAAGACCTTGAATGTCGGATCTTCTTCAGACAACCGCTGCAGGGCGATGCCCATTTTTTCCTGATCCAATTTTGTCTTTGGCTCAATCGCCATCGAAATTACAGGATCAGGAAACGTGGGCGGCTCGAGCAAGATCGGGTGATCCTCATCGCACAACGTATCCCCCGTTGTGATATTCTTAATTCCGACAATCGCCGCGATGTCGCCCGAATAACACGTATCGATGTCTTCGCGCTTGTCCGCCTGAATCTGAATCAGGCGTGAAATGCGTTCGCGCTTGTTCGTGCGCGGATTGTAAACCGTGTCGCCTTTGCTCAGGGTTCCGGAATAAACGCGGAAGAAAACCAGCTTGCCGACAAACGGATCGCTCCAAAGCTTGAAGGCGAGCGAGCAAAACTTTCCGTTATCATCGGTCGCCGCTTCCATCGGCTCGTGCGTATCCGGTTCCATTCCTTTGGCCGGCGGAATATCGAGAGGACTCGGAAGATAATCGACGACGGCATCGACCAGGTACTGCACGCCTTTGTTTTTCAATGCAGTGCCAGCTATGACCGGAACAAATTTGTTCGCGATGGTTTGACGACGAATGCCCGCCTTCAACAACTCCGGCGTGATCGGTTTTTCTTCGAGCACAGCTTCCGCCAGTTGATCGTCGAGATTTGAGATTTGCTCGACCAGATCGGCATAAGCCTTGTCGACAAGATCGACATATTCCTTCGGAATCTCGCCCAGCTCGTAGGTCGATCCCATTTGGTCATTGTCCAAATAAATGATCGCCTTTTTATTGATAACGTCGAGCTGGCCGTTGAACTGATCTTCTTTGCCGAGCGGCAGCAGGACCGGCCACGCATTTGCGCCCAGCTTCTTGCGCATGCTGTCGATCGACATGTTAAAGTCGGCGCCGACGCGGTCCATCTTGTTAATGAACCCGAGGCACGGCACGTTGTACTTTGTCGCCTGCCGCCAAACGGTTTCCGATTGCGGTTGCACGCCCGCAACGGCATCGAACACGGCGATCGCGCCATCGAGCACGCGCAATGAGCGCTCCACTTCCGCGGTGAAATCGACGTGACCAGGCGTGTCGATGATGTTAACGCGCTGCTTGATTCCTTCGAAAATTTTGTAAACGCCTTCTTCCTTGCGCTGTGTCCACGAACAGGTCGTCGCGGCGGAAGTAATTGTGATGCCGCGTTCGCGCTCCTGCTCCATCCAATCGGTCACGGTCGTGCCATCGTGCACTTCGCCGATCTTGTGAATCATTCCCGTGTAAAAAAGAATGCGCTCGGTCAGCGTCGTTTTGCCGGCATCGATGTGCGCAGCGATGCCGATGTTGCGCGTCCGCTCGAGCGGAAAGTTGCGGTCCGGCGAATTTGGATTCGTCGAAGCAGCCGGTTTTTTCTCGAGTGTGGCGGGCATAATAATTACCAGCGGAAATGCGCAAAGGCGCGGTTTGCTTGCGCCATCTTGTGCGTGTCTTCGCGTTTCTTGATTGCGTTGCCCTGACCTGAGGCGGCTTCTTTAATTTCCTGCGCGAGCGCGGCCGCCATCGGCACGCCGCGACGCTTGTCCGCATATTGCACGATCCAACGCATCGCGAGTGAAACCTGGCGCGCCGGCGTCACTTCCATCGGCACCTGATACGTCGCGCCACCGACGCGGCGTGATTTCACCTCGAGACGCGGACGAACATTTTCCAGCGCCTTGTTTAAAACTTCGAGCGGATCGACCGAATCGGAACCTTCGCGCGATTTATCGATCGCGGTGTAAACGATCCGTTCCGCGAGCGACTTCTTGCCGCGCTTCATCACGGTGGAAATAAGGCGAGCGACTGACGCGCTGCCGTAGCGCGAGTCGAGCTTCTCCTCCTTTTTGTAAACTTTCCGCCGTCGTGACATTGTCGATCTTTCTATCCAAAATTATTTTTTCTCGGCAGCTGCTTTTGGCGCGGCCTCCTTGCCGCCGCCCGCTTTCCCCTTTGCGTCCGCGCCGCCCCCGCCAGCTTTCGGGCGCTTCGCGCCGTATTTCGAACGGCTCCGGCGCCGCCCATCGACGCCTAACGAGTCGAGCGTTCCGCGCACAATGTGATAGCGCACGCCCGGCAAATCTTTCACTCGTCCGCCGCGTACGAGCACGATCGAGTGCTCCTGCAAATTGTGTCCCTCGCCCGGAATATAGGCGATCACTTCTTGGCCGTTCGTCAATCGCACCTTGGCCACTTTGCGCAAGGCAGAGTTCGGCTTCTTCGGAGTGCGCGTCATCACCTGCACGCACACACCGCGCCGTTGCGGACAATTGGTCAGCGCCGGTGACTTCGATTTCACCGACACCTTGCGGCGTCCTTTTCGAATAAGCTGATTAATCGTTGGCATTTTCTCTAAACAAAGCGCCGCCCGAAGGTTGAACTCGGGCGACAAAAAAATCCGCTCAGGCCGCGCAATAAACTCCTTACGCGCCTGATGCGGGGAGCGGCACTATAAAGTTGAAACGCGAAGCTGCAAAGAATTTTTTGCGCGATCATTTGTCATTCCGAGCGGAGTCGAGGAATCTCTCATTCCACCGGAAAATGTTTCAACTTCTCGCACATGATCGATCATCGAAAGCGCGGCGCGGCCGACTAACGACCGCGCACGGCGTGATCGATACGCCGACATTCATGCCGGTGGGAACGCAAGGCAGCGTAAAAGCAATGAGTCCACGCGAATTGCGCGAAGTGAATGCGCAAATCATTCTCGGAAACACTTATCATTTGTTCGTTCGACCCGGTCTCGATGTGATCAAATATTTCGGCGGACTGCATAAGTTCATGAACTGGGATGGACCAATCCTAACCGATAGCGGCGGCTACCAAATTTTTTCGCTGGCAAAGTTGCGCAAGATCACAGAAGAAGGCGTGCATTTCCAAAATCATGTTGATGGAACGCCGGCGTTCATCAGTCCGGAGATCGCGATGGAAATTCAGGCGACGCTCGGCAGCGACATCGCGATGACGCTCGATGAATGCCCGCCCTATCCGTGCGAGCGCGATTACGCCGCGCGCAGTTCGGAAATGACAACGCGTTGGGCGAGAAGATGCAAAGAAGCAGCGGGCCGCGGGAAAGCAGAAAACGCTCAACGCCCAATAGAAGAGTCTGCTTCTCTCAACTCTCAACCCTCAACCCTCAACACTCTGATTTTCGGCATTATCCAGGGTGCGACGTTCGAAGATCTGCGCAAGGCGAGCGCGCAAGCGATTGTCGATCTTGATTTCGACGGTTATGCCGTCGGCGGCGTGAGCGTGGGCGAACCGGAAGAAGAAATGATGCGCGCAGTGGAATCGAGCGAGCCGTTCCTGCCGAAGGACAAACCGCGTTACGCCATGGGGCTCGGCACGCCGCCGCAATTATTAGAGATGATCGCGCGCGGAATGGACATGTTCGATTGCGTGTTGCCGACGCGACTCGCGCGCAACGGCACCGCGTTTACCTCGACCGGCACGATCAACCTAAAGAACGCCGAGTTCGCGCTCGATAAGCGCCCCATCGAAGAAGGCTGCGCCTGCTCCACCTGCCACGAGTTCGCGCGCGGTTACATCCGTCACCTGGTGAAGTCCGAAGAGATTCTCGGGTTGCGCTTGATCTCGCTGCACAACCTCCATTTCTATCTCGATCTTATGCGGCAAGCGCGCGCCGCAATCGAAAATGAAAGCTTCGATGAATTCCGAAAAGGATTCGTAGGAGACTACAAGACGCGCGATATTGATCTTACAATCAAATAGCTATAGCCACCACGCTTTGCGCGGTCCTAATTTATCCTCCTGCCTTCAACCTTTCAAAGGAGATGCGAAGTAGAGTTTGAGCCCCGGCGAAAAAAATTCCGATTTATCGTTTCATCAGGAACACGTCCGGAGCTGCGAGACCGAGGATTCCCTGCACAACCAAGAGCACACCGATGAGCAGAGCCAGGATGCGTAATGTGCGCATTGGAGTCTAACGAGATGGTTGCCGTAACTTCATATCATGGGCAAGAGCGCGCTATTTTTGGCAGTCCGGATCCGTCGACTTGGGGCGGATCACTACCAGAGAGCAAACAGCCAATGCCGGTAAAATAATACTGGATAAGACAGCAGGTGCATGGACCAGCGCCGACGCGATTATCGCAGCGGCCCAAAGAATGGCATTTCCGATGAAATATTTATTGTTCATAAGGTTATTCTAGATTCTGCTTCCTGACATCTAACGATAAATAGACCGCAATTTGCAGTCTATTTTGGGAGCAAAGAGCGGGGGCACGGGATGAAGTCTTGCGAAATTTTTCGCCGCCGACAAGGATTGCCGCGGCGACACGCGCGCTCGGCATTTATTCCAGCTGGTTCGCTTGAGGCCGCGTTTGTCGATTAAAGAATTGCAGTGAACGCTTTCGCGTTTAAGGTGCGCTCCGCTTCATTTCTGCATGATCCTTTTATTTTTAGCTCTAGCGCAAACGACAGCTCCGGCGACGCCAGGAGTGGGCGGCGGCTTAGGCGGCTTCATTGTCCCGATGACATTGATGCTGGTGATCATGTACTTCCTCATGATCCGCCCGCAGCGAAAACGGGCAGCGGATCAGGAGCGCTTGATCGCTTCGATGAAGACAGGCGACAAGGTGGTAACAAACGCGGGGATTCATGGACTGATTTCGAACGTGAAAGACACGACCGTGATCGTGAAGGTGGCTGACAACGTAAAGATCGAGATGGAGAAGTCGGCCGTCGCGACGGTGATCAAAGCAGATTCCTAGTTGAGAGTTGAGAAATGACTTTCCGGTTTCCGCTTTCAGTTTTCCGCTTTTCCTCATGACTCCCGCGCTCACGTTTTTCATCGGCCTCGGCTTGCTCGTTCTTTTCGGCTGGTATTTCGCCACCGATCAGGGCGTACGAAAACGCTCGCTGGCGACGACGCTGATGGTGCTGCTGGTCGCTTTCAGTTTCGCGGAAATTTGGCCCCCGGAGAAAAAGATCGCGCTCGGCTTGGATATTCAAGGCGGCACTTCATTCCTGATTCGCCTTGTAGGCGGAGACAAAGAGATCAGCAAGGCGATGCTCGACCAGGCGGTGGAAGTGATCCGCAAGCGGGTTGATTATTTCGGCGGCGGCGAACCGGTCATCACTCCGGTGGGCGAGGATCGCATCCTGGTACAAATTCCCGGGCTCGATCCGGCTAAGATTCAAGAAGCGCGCGAGCAACTGTCGCGTGTGGCCAAATTGGAATTTCGGCTGGTCTATGCCGATGGCGGCGAGCGGCTGGACAAGATCGACAAAGGCCAGGAAGTGATTCCGCCGGATTATCGGATCGAGGTTTACAAACCGCACGCCGAGCCGAATCAAAAGCCGCGGGAGGAACGCTTGTTGGTGAAAAAGAAAGCGGACCTGGGCGGCAATCGCGTTTCCGAATCACACGCTTACTACGGGAACGAAGGTTGGGCCGTGCAATTGAAGTTCGATAGCGAAGGGGCCACCCAATTCGGCAAAATCACGGAAGCGCACGTCAATCACCGTTTCGCCATCGTCCTCGATGGGACCATCCAATCGGCGCCAGTCATCAAGACTGCAATTTACGGTGGCGACGCCGTTATCTCGGGCCGATTCACCGAGCAGGAAGCGCGCGGATTGGCCAGCGTGCTCGAAAACCCCTTGCAAACGCCGGTGGCGATCGAGGAGGAGCGCAGTGTTTCGCCGACGCTCGGAATGGATTCGATCCGCGCCAGCGTCAACGCCGGCTTGGTCGGCCTCGCGATCACGCTCCTGTGCGTGGTCGTTTATTATAGACTCGCCGGCCTGATCGCGGGTCTCGCGCTCATCATCAATCTCGTTCTGTTGATGGGAGCGCTCACGATGTTCCGTTTTGTTCTGACGCTGCCGGGAATCGCGGGCATCATCCTGACGATCGGTCTCTCGGTGGACGCGAGTGTGCTGATCTACGAACGGTTGCGCGAGGAATTGGCGCTGGGCAAGACGCTCAAGGTCGCGGTGCAAACGGCCTATGAAAAGGCTTTCAGTTCGATCTTCGACGCCAACGTGACGACGCTGATCACGGCGGCCATTTTATTCTGGAAGGCGAGCGGGCCAATCAAGGGGTTCGCGATTTCGCTTACCCTCGGCATCCTGGCCTCGCTATTCACGGCGCTCATCGTCGGTCGGAATGCCTTCAATTGGTTGGTCGATAGCGGGCGGCTCAAGCAAATCAAGATGCTGCATTTGATCTCCTCCAAGAACATCAACTTTCTCGGCAAAGGTTTTCTCGCTTGCATGCTTTCACTCGCGCTCCTAATCGCCGGGGGAACCGCGTTCTACATTCGAGGCGACAAGAATTTCGGCGTCGATTTCCGCGGCGGCGATTTGGTTACCTTAAGCACGGTGCACGACGTCCCGATCCATCAGGTTCGCGAGACACTCAAACCGCTCAACTTGGAAGACGCGTTGATCCAGCAATCGCAACAAGGGGGCAAGAATTACATCACCATTCGCTCCGCTCTCAATACGAGCGAAAAGATCGAAAAACAGGTCATACAATCCCTGCCGACTGAGGGCTTCAAAGTCGAACGCTCGGAGCGTGTCGGCGCGCTCGTCGGCGGCGAGTTGGCCAAAAACTCGCTGATCGCGCTCGGCCTCGGCATTTTGGGAATTCTGATCTTCGTCACCATGCGCTTCGAGCTCTCCTTCGCGGTTGGCGCGATCGTCGCGCTTTTGCACGATGTGCTCATCACGGTCGGCGTCTTTTCGTTGTTGGGCCGCGAATTGACCCTGACCATGGTCGGCGCCGTGCTGACGATCGCCGGTTATTCGATTAACGACACCATCGTCGTTTACGACCGGATTCGTGAAGGATTGGGCAGCGGGCGGCGTGGCTCGATCGAGCAAATCATGAACGAGAGCATCAACCAAACGCTGAGCCGCACGATCTTGACCAGCACGGTTACGCTCATTCCGATCTTGTGTTTATTTTTCTTCGGGGGCGCGGTCCTGCGCGATTTCTCGCTCGCCATCATTATCGGCGTAGCCGTGGGGACCTATTCATCAATTTTCATTGCCTCACCTATCGTGCTTTGGTGGACGCGAGCTCGCGGAGGCGGCACCTCCTCCCTGCGCAAAGAAGTCATCCAAACCAAGAGCGCGACCGGCCCGTCGGTAGCCTCTTAAAAGGAAAGTTATTCACCAAAGTTGACGGAGCCCTTTTGGCACGTAAACTCCGCCTCGCCGGTCGATTCCGGCTAGTTTCCAATCCAGGAGTTGATCATAGATGCCAGAAGTTATCGTTCGTAAAGGTGAACCCGTAGACCGGGCCTTGAAACGGCTTAAGAACAAGCTGGATGCCGAAGGCATTCTCGAGGAAGTCCGCCGCCTGCGCGCATTTGAGACGCCGAATCAAAAGACTCGCCGCAAAGCAAAAGCGAACGCAAAGCGGGGCCGAACAAAGTTCCGATTTACTCCGTAACCAGCTCCGTTAGATCGACATCTAACTCTGGCGCGAATCAGACGCCCCGTGCTTTATTCGCACTCGCAGACGATTCGGAACCCGAGGTCGTTGCAGGAATAGCTTGGAACGTTCGATCCGCGTGCTGTCGCTCTCAAACTGTTGAAGCGCGACTTCCAGCTTCCGCCACGATAAACGCGCTTCGCGCCCGAGGTCGGCCCCCGCGGGTTCACCTTGTGCGTCCCGCGGTAGGATTCGAAATAATCGAGACACCATTCCCAGACGTTGCCTGCCATGTCCTCCATCCCGAAGGGACCGGCACCAAGCGGGAACGCGCCCACCGGCGAGCTTTCTGGGTAACCGTCGTCGATCTCGCGATCGCTCCAGGCAAAAACGGTGTTCTTGTCGGCAAAGTTCGCCAGGTCGCCCCGTCCCGCGTAATTGCCCCACGGATACTTTCGGCCGTCCGGCCCGCGAGCGGCGAATTCCCATTCTGCCTCCGTCGGCAACCGGTATTTCTTCCGTTCTCGACTGCCAAGCCATTCACAAAACTTCATCGCCTCAAGGCAGCTCACGTATACGACGGGGTGGAGATCGCCGGCGCCGGGCATACGCTTGCGCTTGTGAGCGGCATCAAATTGTTCGTACTCCCGATTCGTAACTGGATACCGCGAAAGATAATAACGGCTCAGAGTTACTTTTGTAAGGGGCCGCTCGTTCGGCGCGGCATCCACGTCTTCACAGCCGATAACGAATTCACTCGACGGCACGAAGAGCATCTGTTCGCCAAGCGAGTTTTCGAAGTTTACGAAGCGCAAGCGTTCCGACACGGCGTTGATCTCGATCGCCGGCTCAACCGGTTTACGCTGCTCAGCCGCTTGGGCCGAGGCGGGCTTCGGAACCTCGATGCGCGGCGCTTGTGGAGTCGCCATCGATTTTTCATCGGCTTCCTCGAAGTAAAGATCGACAAGGTCCTCCGCCTCATCCGCCGCAAGGCCGAGATTTTCGGCCATATTGATGAATGCATCGCGTTGATCGTCACTCATGGAAATGCTGTCCAACGCGCTCAAGCGCAGCATGCGTAGAAATTCGTCCTGAGGATTTCCAGAGCCCGCGAGTTGCGATCCCTGGCCGGCCATGGGTGCCGGCGGCACGATCGTTTCCACTCGCTGGATACCGCTATCTTTCAATTCGGCCTCGACGAGCGACTCGATTTGTTCCTTGGTCAGTCCCTGTTCTGCGCCAAACCGGAAAAGATTCTCTTCCTCGTCCTCAGTCAGAACGCCATTGGCCGTTGCGAAATTCAAATACTTTTGAAACTCGGTAGTGGCCTCCTCGCGGTCTTGCGTGGCCAGTTCCTGATCCATCACGCGTCGTCGCACCGGATCGAGAAGCTCCACGCGGGCCTCAGTCAGAAATCGCGACGATTCATCGAGCCCGGATCGAAGTAACTGGGCCAACGGGTTGCTCGGCTGGTTCTTCAGCGGCAATTTTTTCTGCCACCAGCGCAACAGTTCCCGGCAATGCTCTTCGATGACTTCGTTGCTCGGGTTCGCGTGCGGATCGAGACAGAGCCGTTCGTAAAAATTGGAAGACTTGTAATTGTTCCAACCTTCCCACTTTCGCGGATCGTCAGGGAGCGGAAGTGGAAAACTAATGTCGCATTTAGAGTTCACGCGACCGTCAAATCGCTCAGGCCGGACATGGCCGCGTCGATTTCTTCAGGGGCCAGGCCGGTGTTCCTGCCGATGGAAACCTTCGAGCGATTGCCGCACGCCTCCACCGCCACCTCTAGCACTTGGTTGGCGTTGTATTCGTAGGTCAATTCGACCGGTGAACCTTTAGGCAGGAAGGGCGGCAGTTTGACGTCGCAAATCCCGAGCGGCGTACACTCCGCCGGCAGGGAACTTTCACCCTCGACAATTTTTACCACGGCGTGCTGCATGTTTGCGCTGGCCGTTCCGAAGGAGTTTTTCGCCAGCGCCGGAATCGACGTCATTTTCCGGATCATCGGAAAAACGTATTCCTGAAGCTGCTTTTCATCCCACAGAACCACGCCCAGGGTGTGCGAAGTGATGTCTATGACTTGAATCAAGCCGCCTTCGCGAGAGGAAAATTGCTGCCGTGTATCATCGCCGAGGACCTTTTCGCCGGTCACAGTCTCTTCACGCAACATTGACAGGATCGCCTGAATAGCGGCGCCCAGCGCTACCGCTTCATCAGGGTTCACAGTGTCGATGATCGGCGAAGGCGTCAGATCTAAAATCAACGCCTGCACCATCGGCATGCGCGACATTCCACCGACCAGGAGAACCTTGTCGATCTTGTCCCACTTCATCTTCGCTTCCTGCATGACCATCTCGCAGATTGTCTTGCATTTCTCGACCAGGTGCCGGGTGCTCTTTTCGAATTCCTCGCGAGTCAGCTCGATCTTGACGCTCTTGCCATTGTGATGGTGGACAATCGCGGTGCGTTTACGGCTCGAAAGCTGGATCTTGGCCGCAAGCGCCCGGCTCTGCAGGTCCTGATAACTCTGCAAATCGAGCAGCGGATTTTCGCCATGCTGCTTATCGAACTCCTGCGCCACCTTGTTTACAATGACGTCGTCCCAATCTTTTCCGCCAAGCCGATGATCTCCGTTGGTCGCGATCATCTCGATCGTATGCTCGTGAATGCGCATGATGGTCACGTCGAACGTGCCACCACCTAAATCGAAGACGAAAACCGTCTGGTCTTCGTCGAGTTTATCCAGGCCATAAGCCAAAGCCGCGGCCGTAGGTTCGTTGATAATCTGGAGAACGTTCAGGCCGGCGAGCTGGCCCGCGGTAATCGTCGCGGTGCGCTCAGCATCGTTGAAATAAGCGGGCACGGTAATGACAGCGTCCGTGATCGGTTCGCCAAGATATTTTTCCGCGTCCGCTTTTAGCTTCTTGATAATGAGCGCCGAAAGCTCTTCCGCTGAATAAATCTTCCCCCCGAACTCGCGATGAAATTGTTCCTTCGACTTCCCCACCTCGCGCTTCACGAAATCGACGATTTTTTCGGGTTCGG
Source organism: Spartobacteria bacterium (assembly GCA_003167365.1). GTDB lineage: Bacteria > Verrucomicrobiota > Verrucomicrobiia > Chthoniobacterales > UBA10450 > Palsa-1382. The sequence goes on from PMTM01000009.1 coordinate 187,441, forward strand.
CCACGGAGTTGTTTTTCGCAACCGAGCCGACCACCACATTCGTGCCGTCGAAAAGAATCACCGAAGGCGTGATCCGCTCACTTTCGGCGTTCGGGATCATTTGTGGCTTCCCGTACGGATCGATGTGTGCCGCGGCCGAGAATGTCGTGCCCAAGTCGAGGCCTACTGCTTTGCGTGTTGCCATAGTGGAGAATTCAGAGCGTTCATTGGTATTGCGCTTCTCTTTTAGTCGCAATTTCTATGCCGAACGAAGAGATGATTTTCAGCGAGCTCGAGCCGCGGAAAATTGGCTGGGATCGATAATTCGCCGCAACGGTCCTAGCCGAAGCGTTTCGCGATAACTTCTTCGGGCCGAATGAGCTTTTCTCGCCAGAGAAACCCGCGCTTCACCCGCATAACGATGCGGCCGTCTTCCTCGGGAAAATCCGCCGGTTCGTAGCTGAGAACGCGATGCAGGGACCGGTCCACGTTTTCGCGCGGCTCGATTTCGTTGACTTCGAACCGGTGGAGAATCTCGGTGAGCGAATGAACCGCGTTCTCCAGATTGTCGCGCCATTGTGCGACATGAGTGCGCTTCCCCTTCTCTTCCGACGCGTTTCGCAACTGTGCGGAAAGGGCCGTTAGGTCGTCAAAGAGGTGCACGAGGTCGTGGATGAAAGGCTTCTGCAGGGACTCGTGCAGAAAATTGTCGCGGTATTTCAGCAATTCGTCATGCAAAGAATCGAAAAGCCGCTGATTAACGCTTTCCGTGCTGCGAATCGCGGAGAGCTGCTCGTCCACTTTCTGAAATTGCTGAACGAGATTCAAATCCGAAGTCTTTTGCATCGAAGTCGCCAACTCGTTGATGCGATCAGCCAGCGAATTCTCGAGATGCTGCATCCGCGCGCTGAGCCCGCGAAACTCTTGCACCATCTCCGCAGTGCGGCTTTCGGCGATAGCGCTGTCGCCGTTTTCCTCGTTGTTGGGCGGAAGCGCTTTCTCGGCCTCGGCGCTCAGCAGCTTCATCACGGCCGCGAATTCGTCCTTCTTCGATGTCTTACCCATTCCGGTCCTTTGCGAAAAAATTGCGGATCGCTTCGACCAGACCTTCGACGTCGTGCCGCCGTGCTTCGACGCCAATCTTCAAACCGTGATCGCGCGCTGTTTTCGACGTGATCGGTCCGATGCTCGCCACTTGCATTCCTTTTGGCCACGGCACGCCGAGTGCGAGAAAATTTTCCACCGTCGACGAACTGGTAAATGTGATCAAATCGGCCCCTTCCTCCAATAGACGGCGTCGCGCGCCGGTAGCGTCGCGCGTCTCTGGAACCGTGCGATAAGCGAAACCTTCGTCCACAATTGCTCCCAAGCCCGAGAGCTTCTTAGGCAGCACGTCCCGCGCCTTTTCCGCTCGGGCGATAAGAATTCGCAAATTTTCCAGGCCACCCTGTTTTATAAACTCACGCACAATCGCTTCCGCTACGAATTCCGCGGGCTGAAGATCGACGTGCACATGATAATCTTTCACCCGTTGCGCCGTGGCCGGTCCAATCGCCGCAATCCTCGACGCGCCGATCTCACGTACGTCGTCGTAAAGTTTAAAGAACATCTCAAAGAACGCCTCCACGCCGTTTGGACTCGTGAAGATGATCCAATCGTAAGAATGCGCGTCCTGCACGAGCTCGGCGAATTCGCGCAGTTCCGTTGGCGGTTCGATCCGTATCGTAGGTAATTCGACGACCTCCGCACCGAGCGCGCGCAATTGGTTGCTCAACTCACTCGCCTGCTTTCGCGTCCGCGTGACGACGATCCGCTTGCCCGAGAGCGGTCGCTTCTCGTACCAATTCAAGTTTTCGCGCAGCGAAACCACTTCACCAAAGACCGCCACGCCCGGCGCTTCGAAACCAATATCGACAACTTGCTTCGCTATGTTTTCGAGAGTGCCGACCAACGTCTCCTGCCGGCCAGTCGTCGCCCAACGCACGAGCGCAACGGGAAGATCCTTGCGCGCACCTTGTTCCATCATCTGGCGCGCGATCGATTCGATCCGTTCCACGCCCATCAACATCACTTGCGTGCCGCCAAGTTTCGTCAGCGCCGCGTAATCGATCGAACTTTGCGCCTTCGTGGGGTCTTCGTGCCCAGTGAAGAAGGTGACATGCGAATTCTGTCCGCGATGCGTCACCGGAATTCCCGCATAGGCCGGCCCCGCGATCGTCGAAGTAATTCCGGGAACAATCTCGAAGGCGATTCCTGCATCGACAATTGCCCCCGCTTCCTCCGCGCCGCGTCCGAAAACAAAAGGATCGCCCCCTTTCAATCGCACGACCTGCTTTCCTTCGCGCGCTTTTGTCACCAGCAGCGCATTGATCTCGTCCTGCTTCAGCACGTGTTTGCCCGCCTCCTTGCCGGCGTAAATGATCTCCGCATCTTCGCGCGCCCAACTCAGCATCTCGGGATTCGCAAGATGATCGTAGACGATCACGTTTGCCTGTTCGATGCACTCTTTCGCTCGCAACGTCACCAGCCCGAGATCGCCCGGCCCCGCTCCCACGAGATAAACTTTGGCCGCGCCACTCTTACTTTTACTCGTGTCCATGCTCGTAATCGAAATTAGCCCCCATTGATTTTCCGAAACAATTCCGCCGCGAGACTTTCCGCGTCTGCGCTTGGTCCTTCAATCGCGCCCTCTCGGGGCGCCGTGGCCCCGAGATCGAAAACCTGTCCCCGAATTTTCATCATTGTCCCTTTGATAGTCGCAAGAACTCCCACCGGTTGATTGCAATCGCCATGCAGCAATCGGAGAAATTCGCGCTCCGCTCGCAAACATAGTCGCGTGTCGAAATCATTTATTGAGTCGACCACCACCTTAACGCGATCGTCGCCACTACGGATTTGAACCGCGATAACTCCCTGTCCACCGGCCGGAAGAAAAACTTCTTGTGGAAGAAGCGTCGCGGAAAATTCGTTTCCCGCGAAAGCAACACGATCCTTCTGCTCGACAAATCCGAGACGCTCGAGGCCGGCGCGCGCCAGAACGATCGCATGCCATTCGCTTTTGGCGAGCTTGCTCAAGCGCGTCGGGACATTGCCGCGAAGATCGACAATCTCCAGGTCGGGCCGCTTCCAATGAAGCTGATGTTTTCGCCGGATGCTGCCCGTCGCGACAATTCCATTCATTGGAATCGACTCCAGATCGCACGGCGTCGTTGCAACCAAAACATCGTCCACCGACGCGCGCGGCAGGACCACGGCGATCTCTGTTCCGGCGGTCAATTCGCTCGGCAAATCTTTTGCGCTGTGTACCGCAAGATCGACGTCTCCGGCCAACAGCGCTCGTTCGATCTCCGCGGTGAACAATCCTTTTCGGCCGGCGTGCAAGTCTACTGGCTTCTTTCCTTCATCTCCGGGCGTTCGAATGATCTTTGTTTCGATTGTTAAGCCAGGCCAGTGCGCACGCAATCCATTGGCAACCGCAGTCGTCTGCGTGCGCGCCAACTCGCTCCCGCGCGTTCCGAGCACAATTTTCCGTGGCGGCGGTCCGTGACCGCCGATTGAGATATTTTCGGCGCTCATAGAGCGCCGCTACAATTCCGAGGCACGAAGCGAGGCGTCGTTAATCGGCGATCCCTCCTGTGCCTTTTGGCGCAAAACTCCACTACCCTCATCGAGAAACTTATTCCGAAAATCTTCGACGTGCTCGGCAATGATCGTCTCGGCCGCCGCGACCTGTTGCCGGCGCAGCGCGAGCGATTGATCGGCCACCGATTGCAGCGAATCGATATCATAAAGATAAACGCCTTCCATTTCGTTCACCCTAGGATCGACATCTCGCGGCACCGCGATATCGATGATAAAAAGTGGGCGATCGATGCGGTCGTCCAACACCGGCGCAAGATCTTCCGGTTTGAGTAACGGCGCGTCGGAAGATGTCGACGTGATCAAGATGTCGATCTGGCGGCATTGTTCGCGCCACTGATCGAACGGAATCGCCACGCCGCCGACGAGCTGGGCAAGCTCTTCAGCGCGTTCGCCGGACCGATTGCTTACTCGTAGATCGGTGACGCCACGCGAAACCAAAGCGCGCGCCGTGCGCTCGCTGTTTTCTCCAGCGCCAAGCACCAGAACTTTTCGGACCGAGAGATCGCCGAAGATTCGTTGCGCAAGATCGACGGTCACCGATCCAACCGAGACCGCGCCGCGCGTGATCTGAGTGCGGCTGCGGACCTGCTTGGCCACCCGAAACGCGCGCTGAAACAAGCGATGAAGTTTCGGGCCGGCCGCTCCGCATGCTCGCGCGCCTTCATACGCCTTCTTTGTCTGTCCGAAAACTTCCGTTTCACCCACCACCATCGAGTCGATCCCGGAGGCTACGCGAAAAAGATGCTGCACACATTGAACCTCTTCGTAGCGATAGAACGCCGAGGCGTGGCTCGGATCATACTGGTCGATCTTGCGCGCAAGGCAGCGCGCAATCTCTTCGGTCGACACACGTTTTTCAGACGCACCGTAGACTTCCACGCGGTTGCAAGTCGTTAATATCAATGCTTCCGCGCAGCCAGACTTGCGCAAGGAGCACTCAGTCTCGGCATCACCAGCAAAGCGCTCGCGCGTTTCTACGTTCGCGCTGTGATGACTAAGCCCTACGCAGAAAAGATTCATGGCAGTGAGTGCAGCTGTGCGCTGAAACTAATGCCCCAAAGAAGTGTTAGCGCCGCGCTGAACCCGATAATGCACAGTGCCGCGACGCGACGCGGCGCCAACCGGCGAAGGTGCCTGCCTTGGAGAATCGCCGCGTAAAGCAGCCAGACCCCGACCGCGCAAATCACTTGAATCCGCGGCAAAGGTTCGCCGACGAAGAAGCCGCTCGCGAGCCCGAGTGTATATAGCGCGAACCCCAACCAGAGCAGTCGCGTGATTGCGGCAAACAGATCAGTCAACGGCGGCAGATGATAAAAAATGGAACGCATCTGGTGGGTCTTGAGCTGGCGCTCCTGCACCAGATACATCACGCCCGCAACGCAGGCGAGCGCGAACGCGCCATATGCCACGATTGACATCGATGCGTGAAACTCGAGCCACGAATTCACCGGCAACTTCACCGGATGCCGCACGTCTATCGGCGCGAGCAAAGCGAATGCTTGAATCAGAAAAACTAGCGGCGCCGTGAACGCGCCCATAAGCGACAGACGGTAGGCCGGTCCGATCAGCATGTAGATTAATGCCACCGACCAGCCGAGGAAGATGAGAACCTCAAACAAATTCGTCAGCGGGCATCGGTGCAGTTCGTGGCCGCGGACCGACAAGAAAGCCGTCTGAAAAATAAAGCCAAGCCCGATTGCAAAAAAGTTAAAACGACCGCGCGGAAAAATTCGCGCACGCAAGGCCACCACCAAGCGCAAAACGGCCGCCAGATAACAGATTGTCGAGAGAACAAGAAGATGCCGATCCATCGGGAGCCGCCACTGTAAGATTACGCCTTGCGCTTGGCAATGCTCCGCTCATCCTCAACTCGCGGTTAACCTTTGCTTCGCTTTAGGCTCGCCATTCCATCTGGGAGCGGGCCATCATCCGCGCTCATGAACATCAAACGCCTTATTCTCGCGATTGTTGCTGGTTACGTGGTCATCTTTGCGACCGACTTCCTTATTCACCATGTGTGGATGAACCCCGATTACGAAGCAACCCAGCAAGTCTGGCGAGCCGAACCGGAAATGAAATCTATGATGGGTTGGTTTATAGGCGCGCAAATCGTGACCGTGATCACCTTCGTTCTCCTTTGGACGCGCTGGGCGGATACCGCACGGCTCGGTTGCGCCGTGGGCTTTGGTTTCCTCATGGGAGCATTCTCCGGCGCGTGGCCGATCACGCTGTACGCGGTGCTCCCGATTCCTTGCACGATTGCCTGCAAATGGTTCTTCGCCGGCATCGCGCAATGCATCCTGCTCGGTATCGTCACCTTCTTCGTTTACAAGCCTGCGCAAGCAGCAGCACCACTCAGTTAAGCGTTTGGTAGGTCTGCGTCCTCCAAGCGGGTGGTTTCCCTAAAGAAGGCGTCCCGCTGTCGCAGCCAACGCGACAGCGGGGCAGCCCGATCGTCCGAGGGAGGAAGCCGATATCTTTACCGGTATGTGAGGATCGTCCTCACACAAGGGACTACGGAATAAGGATGGCGAAGTTCCCGAAATATTCTCGAATGCTAGCGACCGCCCGAAAACTCTCGGGGCTGTCTGCAGACGCCGCAGCGCGGCGTCCCTACCTTGTTGACGTTTAGTAGCGACTCATTAGCCTTTCGGGCCGATGGCTGCCGATTTAATCGAAAAGTTGCGAGCAGGTGTGCGCGATGTGCCGGATTTTCCCAAGCCCGGAATTGTCTTCAAAGACATCACGCCGATCTTGAGCGACGGCGCGCTTTTCAAAGCGTCGATCGATGTTTTTCTCGAGCGTTGCCGCGGGAAAAAGATCGACAAGATCGTGGGCATCGACGCGCGCGGATTCCTTTTTGGGTCGGCGGTCGCCTATGAGCTCGGGGTCGGCTTCGTTCCGATTCGCAAGCGCGGGAAGTTGCCTTACAAAACGGAGACGGCGAAATATTCGCTGGAGTACGGCGAAGCGGAAATGGAGATGCACGTCGATGCGATCTCGCCCGGTGAACAAATTGTGCTGGTGGACGATTTGCTGGCGACCGGTGGAACTTCCGCCGCGGCCGCGATGCTTATCGCTAAGACCGGCGGCAAGCTCCTCGAGGCGCAGTTTTTGATCGAGCTCGAGTTTCTGCATGGCCGCCAAAAGCTGGTGCCCACGCCGGTGGTATCGTTCTTGAAATATTGATTCTGTTTCGGCTGGTCATAGACCGCCGCTACAGTTCGCCGCAACCACAGTCCGGCGCGCAACTCGTCCGCTCCGCGACGACGACTTCCATTTTAATGTCCTGAAAACGGAGCTGATCGTGAATCATGCCGAGAAGTTCAATTGCACGCGCGTCCGGCATATGCGCGCAACGCACCTCGATGCGCGCGCGCTTCTTAGCCAGCTCGGGATGTGAGTCGGCTAATTCGCCATCGAGCAAAAACGAAGCGTAAGCGTTGAAGCGTTCCTGCAATTCGTGCAACCGCGCGTCCGAACTATCCCACGGCCGCGGCTCGTTCATCACCAGCAGGACCTCATCCGCTTTTGTGTCGTGGGCGAGCAGGTCGATGACGCCAATGCGATCTTTGATGTTTAATGTTTGAGCTTCGGTCTTCAAGAAAGCGAACATTCAACGCTCAACGTTCAAGATTCAAACGGCTCGACATAGTCTCTGCCCGTCATAACGTGCGGGGATGAGGGCCACGCGCGCGCTCGTAACGGCGATCACTTGCGCCTTCCTGGCAAGAGCGTCCGCGCAATTCACGCCTGCGCTTTTGCAAAACGACAGCTATTGGAGCGACGGTAAAGCGGAGTTAAATTTCTATGACACACAGGTTGTTCGCGAAGGACAAACGCGGCCGTGCGAAGTGCTACACATTCTATTGCGCGAGCCGTTCGATCCGAAACAGTGCGTAAGAGTGGATGATTGGAAACGGCCGGGCGTGGTGCCGGTGATAAAGCTAAACCAAGTCCTGCACGTGCCGATGGGCGTTTCCGTTCATCAGCAGATGCATTCGAACTTTTGGCGGATCGACAACGGCGTCTTGCTGAAATGGTCGCTCACGCACAGCGACGGCTTCGGCAACACGTTCAAAGAAGCGCGTCGTTTCGGTGAACAACTCGCCTTCAACTGGCACACCTATTGGGACGGCATGGCCGACGGCAATGAAAATATCACGCCGCCGGCAAACGGTTACTTCTATGACGAACTGCCGTTGCGCGTGCGGACAATTGATTTCTCCAAAGCGACCGGCGAGTTCGAGATTGAGTTGGCGCCGACGGTGATCAATTCCAAAAAAGACACGATCGAGTTCAAACCGGCGAAGATTTCGTTTACTTCCAGCGACAAGACAATCGATGTCGATCTGCAGCATTCCGGCGGCAAAGATCATTTTGTTCTCGACCACGAATTTCCTTTTCTGCTGCGCGAATGGAGCGCGGCGGACGGCAGCCATTTGAAATTGAAGAACAGCTTGAAGATCGACTACTGGAATTACGGTAGAAATGGCGATCGTGAGCGAGCGCTGAACAATCCGATGCTGCGGCATCCGGACTGATCAAAACGATCCGATCTTGTAGCCACCAGCCTCTGGCCCGTTTGCCAGACGCGTATAGCGTCGTGGCTACATGTCGTTTGAAGCGCGGGCGAATTGAGCGTTATTCGCCTTGTGCCGAAAACAAAGAGAGCAGCGCCAAATCGACTAACCCTGCTGGGACGAAGCGAAACGAAACTTCCGGCATCGCCGGCCGAAGCGTGTTTGGAAACCTTTCCGAATCCTGCGCGGCGAAATTATTGGATTCACTTCGAGACCGATGATTTTACTTCGCTCTGTCCGGTAACCGGCCAGGCCGATTTCGCCAGGATCGACATCGACTACTTGCCGGATCGTTCGTGCGTCGAGAGCAAGTCGCTCAAATTTTATCTCGCGTCGTATCGCAACGAACGCGCGTTCAATGAAGCGGTCACGAACCGCATTCTCGATGATTTCGTGCGCGCGTGTTCGCCGCGCGAAGCGATCGTGACGGCGCAATTTTCTGCGCGCGGCGGCATCGCCCTTACTGTGCGCGCGCAATTTCCGGATAAGAACTCGAAGAAGGCTGGCCGCAACGGCCGATGAAGCGCGCGGTCGTTCTGTTAAGCGGCGGACTCGATTCCACGACAACTCTTGCCCTGGCAATTGCAGAAGGTTTCGAAGCTTACTCGCTTTCGTTCGATTATGGTCAGCGCCACAAAATCGAGATCGATGCCGCGCGTCGCGTGGCAAAATCGTTGGGAGCAAAAGAGCATCGCGTAGCCAAGATCGATAATGACATTTTTGGCGGCTCCGCGCTGACGAGCGATGTCGACGTCCCCAAGGCGCGCTCCGAAGCCGAGATCATACGCGGCATTCCAATCACTTACGTGCCGGCGCGCAACACGGTCTTCCTTTCCCACGCCTTGGCTTGGGCCGAAGTCGTCGGCGCACTCGACATTTTCATCGGTGTGAACGCGCTCGATTACAGCGGTTATCCCGATTGCCGTCCCGAGTTCGTCGCCGCATTTGAAAAGCTGGCGAACCTTTCCACAAAAACCGGCGTGGAAGGCGCGCATTTCAAGATTCACACGCCGCTGATCAAAATGTCGAAGGCGGAGATCGTTCGCAAGGCGCTCGAGCTCGATGTCGATCTTTCGCTCACGCACAGTTGCTACGACCCGCTCCCGGATGGTCGCGCTTGCAGCCAATGCGATTCATGTCAGTTGCGCCGGAAAGGTTTTCGCGAAGCGGGCGTGAACGATCCGATCGAATACGCAACGTCATGAAGTCCGCGTTCGGAATGTTTGGCCTGACGAAAGGCGAGCAGCGCGTGGTCGTAGTTATCGTGTTCGCGCTTATCGCGCTCGCGCTCACGAAACATTACCGTGAGACAGGAACAATCACTCCCGCGCAGCCGGCGCCTTCTCCCGAAGCGAGCACGACTCCAGCCAAGATCGATCATTAACCGTCGTGCAGGCCCGGGATGCGTCCGTAACCGACGAAGATCGGGCCCGGTTTGGCGTCGGATTTTGCGCCGAGCCGCGAGACTCTGAATTCAAACACGCTTACGCCAAATCGTGATTGGCCCTTGTAAATGCGACCATCGCTGGCGCCGACCATGACGCGATGATTGGTCGCCTTTTCACGACCAAGATAAATCATCGTGTGCGTGATATCGGGATCGCGATCGACGCTGTAGGTGCCGCTCCAAAAAAGAAGATCGCCCGGCTTGAGGGAATCGAGCTCGAATGTGTCGTCGCTGTGTCCGAGAACTGCCTGAAAACTGCCCGCCTTGCGCAACCAAACGTATTGCTCACGCGCATCGCGCGGCACGTCGCCTATCCCGCTTTTTGACAGGACATAATAAACGAAGCCGGAGCAATCCATCCCGCCGTTGGCTGGATCGGCCGAGCCGTATTTATAACCAAGGTTCTGCGTGGTCAGTGCCAGCGCCGATTCGATAATTTTGCGCACTTCCGGCGAGTAATTTTCGTAACCAACAATCTCGTCGGTCGAAATTGTGGCGTTCGGGGTGTTCTTCTTCGCGACAGGCGATGGACTTGGCGCCGGCGTTTCGCCCGGTATCGGCGTTATGGTGGGATTTGAAACCAGTTTGGGAGATGTGGAAGGCCGTGGCGTGACCGATGGTTCAGGCGTCGAGCTCGGTTTAGGAGTGACTGCCGCGCCGGGCGAAGGACTTGGAGCTTCCGTTTTCTTGGGCGTTGCCGATGTCTTGCGATGTTTGCGCGGCATTGGCGTCGGCGTTCTAACAAGAAAATCTCTTACCTTTTTGGAGAACGATTCGTCTTCCTCTTCGGTTGCACGCACGCCCCCAACCACTGCGAATACCGCTGCTATTATGATCAAGAGCCGCAATGTTCTTTTCATGTACCCTTGTCCGAGAATCAGGCTGCCAATTCCTGGAGGACAGCTTTATTCATTCGGATGCCTGCGTCGAGATTCTCCAGCGGAAAATTTTCGTTTGGCGAATGGGCCCGGCAATCCGGCAAAGCCAGCCCGAGCAGAAGCGTCTCGACGCCAAGAATATTTCGGAACTCGGAGACGATCGGTATGCTGCCGCCTTCGCGGATGACCGCGACGTCCGCGTTGAAAGCTTTGCGCAAAGCGCGTTGCGCGGCCTGGCTTTGAGCCGAATGCGGATCGGTCAAATACCACGGACCGCTGTGACCGTCGGTCAGCTCGAGCGTAACGCCCGGCGGCAGATTCTTTCGCAAATGCTGCTTGGCCAAATCCAAAATTTCCTCGCCCTTCTGATTCGGGACTAATCGAAAGGTTAACTTCGCCATCGCGTGACTTGCGATCACGGTTTTCGTTCCCATTCCTTGATAACCGCCGCCAATACCGTTGATTTCCGCGGTGGGCCGCCCCCAGAGCCGCTCAAGCGTGCTGTATCCAGCTTCGCCGAACAATGATGGCGCACCCGTTTCTTTTAGAATTTCCTTGTCCGCGTCGATCGGTAATTTTTTCCAGGCTTCGCGTTCCCAATCTTCCAGCGGCTTAACCTGTTCGTAGAAACCCGGGATGGCAACGTGCCCATCGCGATCGTGCAAAGTCGCGAGCAAACGCGCCAGAGCCGTGACCGGGTTCGCCACCGCACCGCCGAAGACGCCGGAGTGCAAATCGATCTTTGGGCCGGTCACCTTTACTTCCAGCGCAGTAATCCCCCGCAAACCATAGCCCAGCGTCGGCACACCACGCGCGATCATTCCCGTGTCGGAAACCACCACCACATCGCATTTCAGAGCCTCACGATTTTGTGAAAGGAAATTTCCGAGGTTTCCACTGCCGATTTCTTCCTCGCCTTCGATGACGAAATGCAAATTCACCGGCAGATCGCCTTGCTGCTCGATCGTTTCCTGAACGCCGAGGATGTGGGAAAGAATCTGACCTTTGTTATCCGTCGCGCCGCGCGCAAAAACGTATCCGTCCTTCAAAACCGGCTCGAACGGCGGCGATTCCCACAACTCGAGCGGGTCCGGCGGCTGCACATCGTAATGCCCGTAAATGAGAACGGTGCGCCGCCCTTTTTGATGTTTGTTCCGCGCCCAAACAATCGGATGGCCGGGAGTCGGAACCAATTGCGCCGTGAGTCCAACGTCGTTTAATTTCTTAACCAACCAATGCGCGCACTCGTTTAGCTTTTCCGAATAATCGGCGTCCGTCGAGACGCTTGGAAATCGCAGAAACGTGTAAAAATCTTCAAGATGACTTGCGCGCATGTTTGCACTCTAGCGCGGAAATTTAATGCGGGAACAGAAGTTTTCCGGGCGCGAAAATGATTTTGTAGAGCGGTGATCGTCGCCGCGGAAAGATGGCCATTAAAATGACCTGTCCTGTAATCCTCCAAATCAGAAATCGCTATTGGGTTGTCGATTATCGCCCAGATGGTTCGCCCGCTAAGCACAAAATCTAGCGTTCACTCAGACCTTGAGACCCCGCTAATAGTATGATTTTGGCCTTGTAACGCTCCGCAGCTCATTATATTGACTTTCGAGGCCGAGAAATTGGCCACGACATGCATCTGCAATCTCTCGAGCTATTCGGCTTTAAATCGTTCGCCGATAAAACCGCTTTCAATTTCCACGAAGGCGTCACCGCCATTGTCGGCCCGAATGGCTGTGGCAAATCCAACGTGCTCGACGCGATTCGCTGGGTGCTCGGCGAGCAATCGGCCAAGTCGCTTCGCGGCGGCGAAATGGCGGACGTTATCTTCAACGGAACGGACACGCGCAAGCCGCTCGGTTTTGCCGAGGTCTCGCTAACTTTCACTGATTGCGCGAGTGAACTCGGAGTTGACTGGCACGACGTGCGCGTAACGCGCCGCGTTTATCGCGACGGCAATTCCGAATATCTCCTCAACAAGACGCAATGCCGTTTGCGCGACATTCAAAATCTTTTCGCGGACACCGGCGTCGCGCGCGCCGCCTATTCCATGATGGAACAAGGCAAGATCGACATGATCTTGAGCTCGCGGCCAGAGGATCGCCGCACGGTTTTCGAAGAAGCTGCGGGTATTACAAAATACAAAGCTCAAAAGCGTGAGGCATTGCGCAAACTCGAGGCGACGGAAGCGAATCTTCTGCGCATTGGCGACATCATCAAGGAGGTCAAGCGTCAGATTGGATCGCTTCAACGCCAGGCGGGAAAGGCGAGAAGATATCAAGCGTTGCACGCTGATCTGCGCGTGCTCGATACTCATCATGCACGAAAGCAGCTTCAGGCGCTCGAGACCAAACTTGGCGAATGTCAGCGCGAAATTGAACGGCTAACTGAGTCGGAAAAAGAATCTCGCGCCAAGATCAACAACAGCGAATCCAAGTTAGCGGAAGAACGCCAGGTCTTGGACAAGATCGACACGCAGATCGCCGATGGCCGCGCGGAGGCACAACGGCTACACAGCGAAATCGCGGCGCATCGCAGCCGCATCGAACTGAATAAGCAACGCGCACAGGAATTGAACGAACTGCTCGAACGCTCACGGCAAGACATTACTGCGGCAGAATCGAAACAAAGCCAGCAAACCGTCGCCATGCAGGAAGCGAACGCGCTCATTGAAAAAACCGGGCGACTGCTTCAAGCAAAAGAAGCCGAATTGAAAAAGCTTGCCGACGAGCTTTCGGAGCTTCGCGCGAAACGGACGGCGCACGAATCCGAAATCCAACAACTGCAAATGGCGCTGACCAAGAGCGAGACTCACGTCGATGCTTTGGAAGACGAGCTGTCCGGAATCACGATTCGCCGGGAAACAACTGGCGAGCATTTGAAAGACCTTGACGCAGCAATCGTGAAAGCACGCGCGACCCGAGAGAGAACTGAAAAGGAAATTGCCGCCGTGCGTTTGGCTTCGGAGAAAGATCGAAAGAGCATTGACGTTCTTCTCGCCGAAATGCGCGAAAACGAAGGGCGATTGGAACAACAGCGTCAACTGCTCGACGACGCGGAAAAGAAATTGATCGCACTCGAACGAGCGCTCGCAGAAAAGGAGTCGCGCCTCGATGTTCTTAGGCAGCTAAACGAAGAAGGCGAAGGCCTCGCGCAAGGTTCGCAAGCTGTTCTCAAAGGTCTCACCGATCCGAAGCGATTTCAACCGGCGGTCCTCGGCGCGCTCGTGGCAAAGCTCGATGTCGATCAAAAATTTGCCGTCGCGGTCGAAGCGGCGCTCGGGCGGAACTTGCACGCGATCGTTTTGCAAAACGCCGACATGACGGTCGAGATTATGGCGACCCTAAGTGGAAAAAAACTCGGCCAAGCCGCTTTGTTCGTCCCGGGATTGGGCAATTCGTCCGCCGACTCCAAACGGACGCTGCTGCCGGAACGCGCGCTGGCCTGGGCGGTGGATCAGGTCGAAGCGCCGGAACCATTTCAACCGCTCGTCCGTCAATTGTTGCGCGATATCGCGATCTTCGAAGATCTCGATCAAGCGATGCGCTTCAAAAAAACTTCACCCCACCTTGCCGCCGCTACTCTTGCCGGCGAATTTATTTCGGTTGAGGGAATCGTCTTCGGCGGTCGCGGCAGCGCGCAAAACGAATCGCTCCTCGAACGCAAATCCCGCATTTCGATTCTAACCGCGGAGTTTTCGGTATTGAGCGCACAACGAGACACGCTGCGCAAGAAGTGGGATGACACAAAATTTCAATCGAAAAAGGCGGCGCACGATCTCGAGGAATCGCGTGCAAAACATCAAGCGGCCGATCTCGCTCAATCGGCTTCGAAAAACAACCTGACGCTGCTGGAACGCGAACTGAGCGACGCTACGCAGAAGATCGATAATCTAATTTCGGAAAGGTCAGCTCTCGCTCAGCAACTCGACTCGGCCGACGCTCGGATCACGACGCTAGAAACTGAATTGGAAGCATCGCGCGACGATTTCGCGACGCAGCAAGATCGGCAATCGAGCGCAACAATCGAGCGCGAGGAAGCAACAAAGGAAGAAGAAAAAGGGGCGGAAAAATTGACCGATCTGCGTTTGGCGGTCGCGACCGAGCGGCAGCGTCTCGAAAGTTTGATCGCGCAGCGAAACCCGATGACCGCGCGCGAGGCGGAACTAAACGAGCTGATAAGCGCCCGCCAAGCAGACATTGCGACTTTTGAGAAGCGCTTGTCCGTGCAAGCGGTCGAATCAACCGCCGCGGCCGAAGCGATCGAGCAGCAGGCTGCGTTGTCCGCCGAGTCCGAAAAAACCCTCGCCAGACTCGGGGAGCAGCGTGCGAACCAGCTCGCGACCATCAACGAGCGCGAAGCGGAGTTGCGTAAAGTGCGAGATTCATTGAGCGAGTTGCATGACCGTCGCGGGCAGCAGCAAGTGCGGCAAAGCCAGCTGCAAATGAAGATCGACAATCTTGCGGAACGCGTCACGCAACGTTACCAGGTCGATCTGCGCGCGTTCCAGGCAGACGAACCGGCTTTCGAAAAGACTTTGCGAGTGCAATTGAAGCGGCGCTCGAAAGGAGTCGAACCCGCCTCTTCGGAAACGGCTGAAGAGCCACCGATAACGAGCGAGGCAGAAGTCGAGGAAGTTCCGGAGGAGATTGTCGATCTTGGCGGCGCCGATGTGGAAAAATTGATTCTCGAACTTACGCGCCAGCTCGACAACATGGGCCCGGTGAATCTCGAAGCGGTGCAGGAGTACGACGAACTCGAAGAACGTCATCGCTTCCTGGAGTCGCAGAACAACGATCTGACCGCCTCGCGCCGCGAATTGCTCGAAGTGATCTCGCAAATCAACAACACGACGAAGAAGTTGTTCGCCGAAACCTTTGCGCAGGTGCGAACCAACTTCCGCGAAATGTTTTCGGAAATGTTCGGCGGCGGGCGCGCGGACTTGTCGCTCATGGACGAGAGCGATCCGCTGAATTGTGGAATCGAGATCACGGCAAAACCCCCGGGCAAACAACTTCAAAGCATTACGCTGCTTTCCGGTGGTGAGCGCTCGATGGTAGCGGTTGCGTTGCTTTTCGCCATTTACATCGTGCGGCCGAGCCCGTTCTGCGTGCTTGACGAAGTGGACGCCGCCTTAGATGAGGGCAGTATCAACCGCTTCGTCGCTGCACTGGACCGATTCATTGCAGAAAGCCAGTTCATCATTATCACGCACAACAAGCGCACAATCGCGAAGGCCAGCGTTCTGTATGGCGTGACAATGGAAGAGCGCGGCGTAAGCAAGCTCGTCGGAATGAAATTGAGCGAGCGCCGCGAAGGTGAACGCGAACCGTCTAATCGCGAAACAATTTCGTCGCAGCGTCAATTCGCGCTCGCGGAAAACGGTCACGCCGAGCCCAAGGCTAACTTCGCCGCGCGATAAGTGGAACGTGCAGTCCCTTGCGCGTTGGTAATTCAACGCGACTTCGCCGCTACTCTTTGACACCGAGCGACGGAGCGCTCGATCCACCTTCGCAACGCTGCCCAGAAAAAAATTTTGCGCGCGGCTGTCGATCTTGCGTAAAATCGCTGGATGCTTCAGGCGGCGCAGCGCTCGGAAAAGAAAACCAAGGGAAAGAAAACCGCGCCGCACGAGCGCTACCTCGAAGCGTATCGCTGGATGTTGCAGACGCGCGTCTTCGAAGACAAACTCGCCAGTCTCTATCGTGGCGGATTGATCACCGGCGGCGTTTATGTCGGGCGTGGACAAGAGGCGATCAGCGCCGCCTGCGGGATGTTTTTGCAAAAGGGCGATATCTTTGCGCCGCTGATTCGCGATCAAGCAGGACGATCCGCTTTCGGTGAACCTCTAATCGATGTCGCCCGGACCTATCTTGGTTCGCGGCAGGGCCCGATGCGCGGGCGTGACGGCAATATCCATCGCGGCAAGCCGGGCCAAGGACAACTCGCCATGATCAGTCACCTCGGCGCAATGATTTCGGTGACGGTTGGAGTTTTGCTGGCAAAGAAATTCAAGGGAGAAACGGGGTTCGTCGGCTTGACCACGATCGGTGAAGGCGGAATGCAAAGCGGCGCCACGCACGAGGGAATGAACATCGCGGCGGTCGAGCAAGTTCCGCTCGTCTTGGTCGCGACGAACAATCATTACGCGTATTCGACACCGAACGACCGCGAGTTTGCCTGCACCGATTTGGTGGATCGCGCGAAAGGATATGGATTTGAAGGTTACACGGTTGATGGGACCGATCTCGCGGCTTGTCTCGACGTGATCGGTGGCGCGGTGAAGCGTGCACGCGCGGGTCGTCCGCCGCAGTTGGTCGTCGCTTCGGTTTTGCGGCTGGCCGGTCACGGCGAACATGATGATGCCAGTTACATCACCGATGAAATCAAGCGCGAGCCGTTCGCGCAGGATTGCCTCAAATGCGCGGAAAAGGTCATTGTCGATCTTAACCTCGCGGACGCCGAGACGCTGAAAAAGTGGCGCGACGAGGCCGCGGCCGAAGTGGAAAACGCAGTCGCGACTGCGCAAAAAGAAGCTGCGCCCGAGGCTGGCGAAGAAGATTGGTGCGCGATCTCGATGCGGCACCTGGTCGATCAAATTCCATGAGCATCACGTATCTCGAAGCGATTCGTGAAGCGCAA
The DNA here is from genome assembly GCA_003167365.1 of Spartobacteria bacterium. Taxonomy (GTDB): domain Bacteria; phylum Verrucomicrobiota; class Verrucomicrobiia; order Chthoniobacterales; family UBA10450; genus Palsa-1382. The sequence continues at coordinate 204,609 of PMTM01000009.1, forward strand.
GCCAAGTTGTTGCGCGATGACGATCGCGTTTTCATTTACGGCCAGGACGTCGGCGGAAATTTTGGCGGCGCGTTTAAGGCGACGAAAGGTTTGGCAAAAGAATTTCCGGGTCGTGTTTTGAATGCGCCGATTAGCGAAGACGCCATGGTTGGGACGGCCATTGGCGCGGCGCTGCAAGGAATGCGCCCGATCGTCGAGATGCAGTTCGCGGATTTTTCCAGCATTGCGCTGAACCAAATTTTAAATAACGCGGGCACGCATTACTGGCGGACGAACATTCCGATACCGATCACGGTGCGATTGCCATCAGGCGGAACAAAAGGCAGCGGACCGTTTCACAGTCAATCGATGGAATCGCTCTATGCGCATTATCCCGGTCTCGTCGTGATGACGCCGGCGACGGTGGAGGATGCATATACGATGTTGATCGAGGCGGTCGCGATCGACGATCCGGTTGTCTACTGCGAGCACAAATATCTCTATTACCATCTCAAGGCCGACAGACTTCCGACCGAAGGTTTGCCTATTGGAAAGGCGCGGATTGCGCGCGAAGGCCGCGACCTGACCATCGTGACCTACAGCGCGATGCTGCACGAGTCACTCACTGTTGCGGAGGAATTCGCGAACGAAGGTCTCGAGATAGAAGTTGTCGATCTTCGCACGGTTAAACCGCTCGACACAGACACGGTGCTTGCGTCGGTCGCGCGCACCGGCCGATTGCTTTGCGTGGGCGAATCATTTCCATGGGGCGGCGCGACTGCGGAAGTCATCGCGCGCGTGACCGCGGAAGGTTTTCATCTGCTCGACGCCGCGCCCGCGCGGATTAACGCGAAAGACACGCCGATTCCGTATCATCCCAATCTTTGGAGTGCCCACCGTCCGAGCGCGAAAACAATTGCCGAGAAAGCGCGAAATCTTCTTCGAGAATAATCTTATGCCGCAAGTTCCCATCATCATGCCGCAGCTGGGCGAATCGATCGCCGAAGCAACGATCGTCGATATCAAAGTCAAACCGGGCGACGAAGTCGTTGCCGACCAGGAAATCATGGAGGTCGAAACGAACAAGGCGGTGATGGGCGTGACCACGCCGTGCAAAGGCAAGATCGACAAGATCGCTGCGCAAGTGAAGGAAACGTATCCGATCGGCACAGTGCTCGGATACGTAGAGGCAAGCGCAGAAGACGCGGCCAAATTCACGAAGACGACCCCCAAAGATGTGCAGCAGAAGGTCGCCCAAGAAATCCCCGGGCGCTCGGAGCAGGAGGTCGCACCGGCTCGGCAGCAAAAGGTCGCTGCACGCGGCGGCAACGGCGCGCAACAATCGACCGGTGGTCTGCCGGTTCCGGCAGGATTGAAAGGCGCGGGATTTTTGTCGCCGCGGGTGCGTGCCCGCATGGCCGAGTTGCAACTGACGAACGCCGACCTTGCCGGCATTCTCGGCACCGGTAGCGGAAATCGTGTGACGATTAAGGATTTGGAAAACTTTTTGAGTAATATCGACAACCAAAAATCGAGTGACGCTTCGGCAATTCGCACCGGCGTTGCCGACGCGATGCGGCGAAGCTGGTCACGGCCACTGGCGACGATCGGTTCTTCGGTGCGGCTAGACGCGGTGCTGCAAGATCGACAATCGCGCGATTCGAAACCGGGACCCGCGCTTTATGCGGTGCGCGCGCTTGCACTCGCACTTGCGGAAAATCCTTCAGCCGCGGCAAAACTGATTGGTGGAAAAGTTGTGCAGTCAAATTCGATCGACATTGGCGTCGCAGTGGAAGCTGAAGATGGAATCATGGTTCCAATCATTCGCGCTGCGGACAAGACGTCGCTTATCGATCTTACGACGAAGTATCAAGAACTTGTCGATCTTGCGCGCAAACGCCGCGTTTCGCCGGACATGCAAGCCGGCGGCATCGCGGCAGTTTCGAATTTCGGAACGTTCGGAATTGAATGGGGAACGCCGATTCCACTGCCCGATCAAACCGTGCTGCTCGGGCTCGGTGTCGGCAAGAAAGTTCCGCGCTGGGATGAAACGAAGAAAGAATTCGTTCCAGTGACGGAAGCGCAACTGACGTTGAGCTTCGATCACCGCAGCCTGGATGGCGGCGGCGGCGGGCGTTTGCTCAAGCGCGTAATCGAGTTACTGGAAGACCCGAAGAAGCTGTAGCGGCGGGCCTGCCGCCTGCATCCGCTTAATCACCGCAGCCGACACGGCTGGCGCTACAGTTGCAGTTCGATCACGGCGACTTAACTTTCTCTCCAATGAATTCCGCGCCGGCAACAATCGATCCGAACATGACGATGCGGGAATTGCTGATGCAGTTTCCCTGTGCCCAGCGTGCGCTCTTTCGCAAGTACCACATCGGCGGGTGCAGCAGTTGCGGATTCAGTCCGGATGAGACGCTCGCGCAAGTTTGTGCGCGCAATGAGAATGTCGATGTCGATGAAGCGATCGAGCACATCGTCGCAAGCGAGGAAGCGGAGCGCGCGATGCAGATCGAACCACGAGAAGTAGCAGAGCGAATCGCGCGCGGCGAGAAAGTTTACCTTCTTGATGTGCGGACGCGCGAAGAATACGACGCGGTCAAGATCGACAAGTCGCATTTGTTCACGCAGGAGTTGATGCAGGAAATCCAAAGTAGCTGGTCGCGCGAAAATCTTTTGGTGATTTACGATCATCAGGGAACGCGCAGCCTGGACGCGGCCGCGTATTTTCAAGGACATGCCTTCGACAATGTAAAGAGTCTACGCGGCGGAATCGAAGCCTGGAGTATCGACGTCGATCCCAAATTGCCGCGCTACCATTTGGAGAATTCGTAGATGCAATACGCGACTCACGTCTAACATGATTGTCCCTGTGAAGAAAAACGACGAACTAGAATCGAAAATCGAGGAAGCGATCAAGAATCCGCGCAACCTCGGTGAGATGAAGGATGCCGATGCGATCGGCACGGTTGGCAGCGCAGATTGCGGCGACATGCTTCGAATGTGGATCAAGTTCAAGGAGGAAAACGGGCGTAAAGTTATCGATCGCGCGACGTTTCAATCATTTGGCTGTCAGACGGCGATCGCCGTTGCCAGCGTGGCCACCGAAATGCTCAGAGGCAAAACCGCCGATGAGGCGAAGTCGATGTCGGGCGAGGAATTGGCCGCGCCTCTTGGCCCATTGCCGCCGGTGAAAATTCATTGCGCGCAGCTTGTGGAAGGTGCGCTGCGCTCGGCTTTAGGAGCGGAAACAACCGCGCCCAGATCGACCTCTCCAACGCTGATCGAACAATTGTCAGGAAACGGGAAGCAGAAAGTAAGAGTAGTGATCGACAAATGAAGGCTTGTACCGCCACTGCCTCTCTTCCGTGTCATCCTGAGCAAAGCGAAGGATCTCTCAAAAACTTGTTGATCCTCAGTGAAACGAGCGTGACACAATCTTCGAATGCGAGGTCCCTCACTACGTTCGGGATGACAGTGCTAGTTTAGAAGGAAGGAATAACGATTATGCACGAAAACACTGAATTCACTTTGAGCCGCGACTGCGAGGCGATTCAAATTCCGAGCGGAAACACAATGACGATTCCCGCCGGCACCAAGGGCGTAATCACCCAGACGCTGGGTGGAAGTTATACGATTGCTACGCCTCACGGCCTTTCGCGCATTGCGGACAAGGATTTGGACGCGCTCGGTCTTGAGAAACCGGCATCGACAAACGGTGCGCCAAAAACAACAGCGAGCGGAACCGTCGACGAAAAGGCGGTCTGGGATCAGCTGAAGCAATGTTTCGACCCCGAAATTCCGGTGAACATTGTCGATCTTGGCCTGGTTTACGATTGCAGGCTGATGGACAAACCCGAGGGCGGCAAGAAGGTGGAAGTGAAAATGACGCTGACCGCGCCCGGCTGTGGGATGGGACCCGCAATTGCACACGACGCACAGAGCAAAATTCTGAGCATCGACGGGATCGACGAAGCCGACGTGCAATTGGTCTGGGACCCGCCGTGGAACCAGAGCATGATCAGTGAAGCCGGGCGGATGAAGCTCGGGATGATTTAATATTTGATTTAGTTTCTTCGCGACGTTGACAGCGAGCGGTCGCACTGCTCATATACTCGTTCGCTGCGCGCGCTGAAAAAATTTTTCCGAAATTCACTTAACCATGCCTTCCACTGAAATTATTCTGACGGAAAATGTTCCCGGCCTCGGCGCCGAAGCCGACGTCGTGAAAGTGCGCCGCGGCTATGCGCGCAACTATCTTCTGCCGCACGGGAAAGCCTATGAAGTGACGCCCGCCACCATGCGCGAGCTCGACAATTTGAAGAAGAAACGCGCCGAACGAGAAGCGCGCGAACTCAATGAAGCCGAGGAAATAGCCCGCCGCATTGGTAAAGCCAAGCTGGTATTTACCTTGGAAACGGGTGGAACCGGCAAAGCGTTCGGTTCGATTACCGCGCAAGACATTATGGCCCGGCTCAAGAACGAAGTCGGAGTCGAATTAGATCGACACAAAATTGTTCTCGACCGCCCGATTAAAGACACAGGCGAACACGAAGTAACAATCAAGTTGTATCACGACGTGACTGCGCAACTTAACTTTCTAGTGAAAGCGTCCGAGGAAACCAAGGTGGTTGAGACCGGGCCTTCGGACGAACACACCGAGAAACCGCACCGATCGTTTTTCCGAAGAAAAAAAGAATAAATGGCGACGCAACCGCCCACCACCTGGACTGGTGAGCGGCCTGGCAAAGAATCGGGCAAAGCGCCCGGCCGAGGCTGGCCGGAGAAAAATGGGGGATCGCGCGAAAGGCAGTCACTCACAAGTTCTTCGCAGGATATTCACCGCGCGCCTCCGCATAGCGTCGAGGCCGAGCAAGGTGTTCTCGGCTCCATGCTCATTTCCCCGCGCGAGACCATCGCGGAGTGCGTCGAGCGGATTAATGAAGAGTATTTCTACATCCCGGCGCATCAGACCATCTACGGAGTCCTGGTGGAGCTTTGGAACGCGGGACAAGCGATCGATCTGATCACCTTCACGCAAATGCTGCGCGATCGGAATCTGCTTGATAGCGTCGGCGGCGCATCATTCGTTACCAGTCTTTTCACCTTCGTGCCGACGGCGGCAAACGTCGGTTATTACCTCGATATCGTCCGCGACAAATACATCCTGCGGCAGATTATCGCGGCTTCCACCGAAAGTGTGCGTCGCGCATTCGAAGAGCAGGACGAGGTAAACAATCTGCTCGACGAAGTGGAGCAAAAAATCTTCGCCGTCGGCGAGGATCGCTTCAAAGGCAAGATGCCTTCCATGAAAGACCAGGTCATGGAAGCGATCGAAACGATTGAAAAACTTTACGAGCATAAGGGCGGCATCACCGGCATCTCCACCGGCTTCGTGGAATTCGATCGCATGACCAGCGGACTCCATCCGGCGGAGATGATTGTGATCGCGGCCAGACCGAGCATGGGCAAAACCGCTTTCGCCATGAATATCGCCGAGCATGTTGCCATCAACGAAAAGTTGGCCGTGGCCATTTTCAGCTTGGAAATGAACAGCCAGCAGCTGGTGCAGCGTCTCCTTTGTTCGCGTGCGCGCGTAAATCTTAAAAAAGTGCGCGACGGTTTTTTAGGAGAACGCGAATTTTCAGGTCTGACTTCTGCGGCATCGAAATTGGCGGAGGCGAAAATGTTTATCGACGACAGCTCCGCTCTTAGCATCCTGGAACTGCGGGCCAAGGCCCGTCGCTTGAAAGCGCAACAGGACATTCGTTTGATCGTGGTGGATTATCTACAGCTACTGCGTTCGACCTCACGCCGTGGACAGGACAATCGACAGATCGAAATCTCGGAAATTTCCGCCGGACTGAAGGGATTAGCCAAGGAGTTGAATATTCCCATCATCGTCGTCGCACAGCTGAATCGAAATCCCGAGAATCGAACGGGCGATAGTAAGGGACGTCCTCGTCTCAGCGATCTTCGCGAATCCGGCAGCATCGAGCAGGATGCAGATCTAGTTGGGCTGCTCGTGCGCGAAGCATATTACGCCGATACCGAGGAGGAGAAAGAAGAAGCGGCCGGAAACGCAGATTTGATCATCTCTAAACAACGCAACGGACCGATCGGCGATATCCCGCTTACCTTCTTAAGTGAGTTTACGCGATTCGAGACCCGAGCGCGCAATGTGTCCGAGCCGGAAGAGGCGTTCTAGAAACCGATACGAAAACCGCCGCTGACCGCGTTATTGTCGTAGTTGTTCCGACCGAGCACGCCGTCGTAGTAAACGTAAGTCGAGAGACGGTTGTTCCACTGCATGCTCATGCCCGTGCCAACCAGTGCGGAGTCGCGGCCGATATCCGGTCCGCGCACACGGAAGACACCGCCCGCGCCAGAGGCGAGCTGCGAATCAACCTGGTAAGCCTGATCGCAATATTCGTGTTGGTAGGCCACGCGCACTTCCGGACGGAAGATGAAGTGGCCGGCTTTGATATCGTACGAAGCGTGCAGTCCGGTCGTGGCTCGGAATGAGTTCTCGTCCTGATCCTGAATTATCAACGGGGCAAGCGAACCGGTTTCAGTGAACTGATCGATGCTGACATTAGTGAACTGCACACTCGACCAAGTCCCGATGTTGAAGCAACCGAAGGTCCAATCCGAACCGTAGGAGATCATGGCGTTGAACTCGCTCCCGTCGGTACTGCCGCGCACCGGTTCATCTTGCAGACCGGTGCGGCGCGTGTCGTAACTGTTGAAGCCGCCGCCCACGGCGCCATCGACATAAAATTTGCTGCCGAAAAGTCCTTTACCAAACATCGTGGCGTAAGCTCCGACCTTCCCGCCATCGACATCCACTCGGCCGTCATCGACTAGATCAGCGGTGCTGCGGGAATAACCGGCATCGATACCGATAGCGAAGTTGTTACAGAGCCGGTAATCGGCGCCCACGGTAACGTCACCCGTAGTGATGTCGTAACCGGGGGCATTGGAATCGTCGTTACCCACGTTGACGAAATCGCCCGTGCCGGTGACGAACACGCCCCAGCGATTGTCGGGGGCCGGCGTATAGACGTCGCGCGTGCTCTTGTCGGGGAGCGAAGCTTTGCCGTCGGAGTCCTTGGTATAATCTTTCCCGCTCACTTGCGGCACGAAACCATCGGCGCAAAAACCGTTGGAGCCGGCGCGGATATCGTCCATGCGGCGCTGCAAGTTGTCGTTCTGCACGACCGCCTGCGAGAACCCGATCTCATATATAGAGGCGAGTTCCTCCGGCGCGATCAAATCGTAATCGTGCGGCAATGCTCCGAGCGGTTCCAACACCAGGAAGTTAATCAATGGGGCCGCCGCCGGATCGTTCGCCGCAACATCCAGATTATGGGCAACCGATTTTTGATTCGGCGTCAGACCGCCGATGTTGAAGGAGCCTAGTTGGAATTGAACGTAAATATCGAGAGCCTCGTCATAGCGCACGACTGGTTGCATGACGCCGGCGAAGTTGTTGGTGACTGTATCGAAGACGCCAGTATGTCCGCCATTATCCGTGATGATGGTCACCCGCTCTCCATTCGTAGGCGTGAAATTATTAACGTTAACTAGCTGCAACGTTCCGCTCAGCGAAGCCGTCCCATTCGCCTCCAAAGTGTCACTGCTAATAAGCCCACCATACCGGCCAATCCCGATTCGCAGTGTGCCTCCGCTATTTTGAACGTAGTTGCCCTGGACTACGAACGTTTCGTTACCGGTTACACTTCGGAGTAGGCCGCCATTGACCCTGACATTACCTGCGCCCAAGGCAAAGAGGCTGTCCACCGCCACTGTTCCGTTTTCGATATCGAGTGCACCAGTAAAGGTGTTGTCATTACTCAATGTCAGCGTGCCGGTGCCGATCTTGGTGAGCGAACCTCCGGTCCCGCCGCCGCTTCCACCGTCCTGCACCACGCCCGAAAAAGTGGTGCTCAGATTATTGCTGCCCACAGTCAGATTGTTCGCGCCGAGGAAAACATTTCCGCTGCCTTCGATCGAGCCGACGGTTACGCCCGGAGCGTTGTGCTCGCTGATATCCATCTGGCCATTGCCGAAAACTTCCACCCGCGCCGTGCCGCCAGTCGAATCATCGTCAAAGAAAATGCTTCCGCCTCCGCCCCCAGTCGTGCCGCCATTGGCGATCAGAGTAGCGCCGCTTGCGTCTGAATTGTCGGTGAAGGGCGTGTATCCGCCGATTGCGCCTGCACCCGAGCCACCGCTATTAGTGATGGTCGCGCTGCCGGCGTTCGCGGTGTTCAGGAAATGGGTTGAGCCACCGAATAGATTACCGGCCGAGCCGCCGATGTTGTCGATCGTTGCGGTGCCCGCCGTCGAGCTGCCGAGAAAATCCGTTTCGCCACCGTTTCCGCCACTTAGGTTAGTGATGGACGCACTACCGGCCGTCGAACTGCCCTTAAATTCTGTTTCGCCAGCGTTTACTGAGGCAGCGGTCGAGCCATTGTTGGTAATCTCCGCACCGGCGGCGGTAGAAGTATCATTGAAATCCGTTTCGCCCCCCGACTCGGGAAAGGCGGTACCTCCATCATTAACGATAAATGAGCCGCCAGCGCTCGCTGAAGCGAAGAAGTGCGTGATGCCGTTCCCCACTCCATTGAAATTTTCGATGCTCGCAGTGCCGGCATTTGTCTGATTATAGAAAAATATTTGACCGCCTTCCGCATTGACGACCGAGCTGCTTCCATTAAAGAAAGTCGCATTACCGGCAGTCGCATTGCCGCTGAAGACCACACGGCCGGCGACGCCTTGACCGGTCGCTCCAGCTCCCGCAATATTGATATGCGCACTGCCGGCGCTCGAGGTGCTTTCGAAATCCGTTTCGCCGCCGCTTGCGCCGCTGACCGTACCGGCGTTGTTGTTGATAGTGGCACTGCCCGCAGTCGAAGTGTCGAGAAAAAACGTAAAGCCGCCGCTTGCACTATTGGCCGTGCCGCCGTTGTTGTTGATGATGGCACTGCCCGCAGTCGAGGTGTTGTCAAAATCCGTTTCGCCGCTGTTTGCGTTGGTCGAGGCGCCGTTGTTGTTAATGGTGGCACTGCCCGCGGTCGAGGTGTTGTTGAAATTCGTTTGGCCGCCGAATGCGCCGCTGACCGTGGCGCCGTTATTGTTGATGGTGGCGCTGCCCGCGGTCGAGGTATCTTCGAAGTTCGTTATGCCGCCGTAGGCGTAGATGAGCGTGGCGCCGTTGTTGGTGAATACTGTCATGCTGCCCGCCGTCGCGCTGTTATGGAAGACGATCGTGCCAAGGTTACCGGAGCCATCAACGGCGGTGACAAAGTTCTGTGCTATTCCCGAATTGTTGGTGATACCCACGCCGCTGATGGTCAGCGTAAAGGTGGGGTTGGCGGTGATGGTGTAGGCGCTGGCAGTCGCATTAAAATTAATACCATTGACTTCAGTGTTAGCGGAGAGAGAGACAGTTGCGTTATTCGTTGGGCCAAAAATCGCCGTGTCACTCGGGCCGTTAGGCACAGTGGCCGGTGTCCAGTTCCCCGCCGTATTCCAGTCACTGGACGGATTTAAGTTCCACTGAGCGCTGCCGGCAAAAAGCGAGCCAGTGAAAATGACGGCGAAAAATGCGAGCGCCAAAAGACAGCGAAAAGTGAAATCGAATCGGTTCTTCATCATATAAATAAAGCCAACCGGATGCTGGCGCCTCGGATTTGAATAAGGACGGGCTGGAATGTCGAGTGAAAACGGAAGAAGTCTGAGTGCGGCCGCCTTGGCGGCCGTATCGCGACCGCGCCGTGTTGGGAGAAACTGATGCAGCGCCTTATCGAGACGCGAAGTTTGTTGCGTTACGGTTGGTGGCAGATACACAGTCTGGGCAGTGCAATGGCCCCAGAATGTTCCAACTAAAAGAATCGTCCCTTGAGTGGGCGCTGAAACACGTCACACGGTTTTCCGCAAACGACTTTTTCCCCCAACCATTTGAGTTCAAGGCTATCGCCGAACAATGGAGCGGAGTAAAAAAGTACCTATCGGGACTAGATTTGCATGACTATGCGCCGCAAATACCAGTAGTAGGACTGGCGCTGAAGGCGAACGGAACTTTTCGAGTTGTGCACCAATTAGATCCGCTCGATTCGATCATCTACACGGCATTGACCTATGAAATAGCGGCAAAGCTCGAACAATACCGAATACCTCGCGAGAAAGGCATTGTATGGTCGTATCGAATCAAACCGAGCGTCAAAGGCTCATTTTTTGATCTAGAAGATAATACGTGGCGGGAATACAACCGCAAAACGAAGAAACTGGCCGCTGAATTTAGCGATGGGTACGTTGCGACGTGTGATCTCGTTGATTTTTACAATCAGATCTACACCCACCGTATTCAGAATCTGATCGAGGAGGCATGTGGCCTGGCGTATGAGGCTCATGGAAAGGCAATGGAAAAATTCTTACTGGGATTGAACACGTTGACCTCGCGTGGAATTCCGGTTGGGCCAACTCCCAGCATCATTATCGCTGAACTAATCGCCGCCGATATCGACAAGAAGATTCTCACCTACACCGACAAATTCGTGCGCTGGGTTGACGACATTTCAATATTTTTTGACACGCAGGACGAGGCGGAAAAATTACTGCACGAACTTACGGCGTTCGTACACTCAAATCACCGCCTCGTGTTTTCCGGGGAGAAAACGCGCATCCTCACCGTGGAGCGTTTCGTGCACAAGATGCGGGATGAAGAAGAAGAAGAGAAAAAACTAGTCGAGGCGCGCGGTAAAGAAAAAGCCATGAAGGCTTACTGGAAGGAACTCCTCGAGGAAATTGCTGATTATGATCCAGGGGAAGCTTTTGATGAAGACAGGTTTAAGGAAGTGCTCGAAGCGATATAAAAGGACGGTAGATACGACATTCTCTCTGAAGTGTACGTAGATTTGCTAAAAAATGAGTTGAAGAAGACCTACCCAAGTTTTTCTCTCATCCGGCGGATTCTCCGAAACGCTGGGCGCTTTCGCGTCCGTTCTATCGTGCCAGTTTTGTTTAAGCACTTCGACAAGGTAGTTCCACTCCTAAGGGAGATAGTGCTCTATTTGCTGAAAGTCCTTACAAAGGACATTGCGAAGTCTTACAAGGATGAATTTCAAAAAATAATTGATAGTCCCCGGACTCAGTTGCCGTTTGTGAACACTTGGATTGCTGCGCTTCTGCAACACCCGGCATTCAACGCGATAGAATTGCCTAAGAATTACGACAAAATCCTCACTCTTCGAGATTGCGCATTGATCGCAACGCGCCGTGAGGATCGAACTTGGGTTAAAGGATATAAGAACGGAGTCGATACTCTCGGTCCTTGGGATAAACGGGCGGTTCTATACTCTGCACAGATCCTTTCGAAGGACGAGAAACGCACATGGCTACGAATTGCAGGACGTCGCGGCGGTTGTCTGGAGGCTGCCGTGGCAAAGTTTGCGGCAAGCTGAGCTTCCGTCGGCGTGAGGGAAATATTCTTTCTGATCCGTTTGAATCCGCGTAATCCGCGGTTTCCATTCCGCAGATCAGAGACTTTTCGCAGCATCGACCACGTGCTTGGCGTCGATGCCGAGTTCTTTCATCACTTGATCACCCGGAGCGCTCATGCCGAAGCGATGCAGGCCGATCACTTTTCCGTCGAGCCCAACATATTGATCCCAGATTTGAGTGACGCCGGCTTCGATCGCGACGCGTTTCCGGCATGAGTCCGGCAAAACTTCCTCGCGATATTTCTCCGATTCACGCGCGAAACGTTCGAAGCAGGGCATGGAGACGACGCGGACGTTTTCTCCCAGTTCCTTGGCCGCGGCCATAGCATGTTGTAGCTCGCTCCCGCACGACATGAGGATGAGATCGAGTTTTCCTTTTTCCTTTTTCGCGATGTAACCGCCCCGCGCCACTCCTTCACGCCGCAATTTAACATCGATATCGTTCAACATCGGCACGGCCTGACGCGTGAGCGCGAGGAAAGTCGGTCCATCCGTTCGCTGCAGGGCCGCGACAAACGCGCCGGCCGTTTCTTCCGGATCGGCCGGACGAATGACGTCGATCTGCGGCATAAGACGAACTGAGCTCACGGTCTCCACCGGTTCGTGGGTCGGACCGTCTTCGCCGACGCCGATCGAGTCGTGCGTGAAAATATAAATGTTCGGCAACCTCGAAAGCGCGGCGAGCCGAATGGACGCGCGGCAGTAATCTGTGAAAACAAGAAAGGTTGCGCCCGAAGCCCGAAAAATTCCGTGATAGGAAATGCCGTTCATGATCGCGCACATGCCATGTTCACGAATGCCGAAATGGATGTTGCGGCCTTTCGGCGTCTCGCGGGTGAAATCCCCGGCGTCGGTGATGTAATTCAAGGTCGAGCCGTGCAGATCGGCGCTGCCGCTAATAAACAAAGGCATGGCTTTCGCGAGCGGTTGCAGTGCTTCGCTACCGGCTTTTCGCGTCGCGAGTTTGGCATCTTTGGGGAACTCCGGAATTTTCGACAAAAGATCGCCGGGAACTTTCTTGTCGATGGCGTCATCGAGCAGCTTTGCCTGCTCGGAGTTTTTTTTGCGCCAATCGTTGTAGGTTTTATCCCATCGATCGTAATCCGCGAGCAGCTTTTTCTTGTGTTCGGTGAAATAGTCGCGCGTCTCTTTTGAGACAAAATAGTGTTCCTCGGGCAGGCCGAGTCCTTTGCGCGCGGCATCGACAAACTTTGCGCCTGCTTCGCCGTGCGCTTTTTGCGTCCCCGCAACTTCCGGAACGCCTTTACCGATCAGGGTGTGTGCGACGATAAACTTCGGCTTTCCATTATTGTTTTCCTTCGCGGTATTGAGCGCATCGAGAAATTGCTGCATGTCCTGGCCGTTAACTTCCTGAACGTCGAAACCATAAGCTTTGAAACGCGCGGCGGTGTCTTCGCTTTGCGTCGCCTTGGCCATGGCATCGAGCGTGACCGCGTTCGAGTCGTAGATCAGAATCAAATTATCCAACCCGAAATGGGCCCCGAAAGCGCTGGCTTCGGCCGATACGCCTTCCTGCAAACAGCCATCTCCAGCAAGACCGATGACGTGTTGATCGAAAATCTTGTGCTCGTCGGTATTGAAACGCGCCGCCGCCATCTTGCACGCGACCGCGATTCCAACCGCGTTGCCAACGCCCTGGCCGAGCGGGCCGGTCGTGCATTCCACCCCGGGCGTCTCAAGAAACTCGGGATGTCCCGGCGTTTTGGAATGCAATTGCCGGAAGCGTTTGATTTCTTCCATCGGCAAATCGTAGCCGCTCATGTGCAACCAGGCGTAAAGGAACATGCTGCCATGACCAGCTGAGAGAACGAAGTAATCGCGCCCGATCCAACGCGGCTTGTCCGGGTTATGTTGCAAGGCGTAGCCGTAAAGCACTGCACCCATTTCCGCGCAACCAAGCGGAAGGCCGAGGTGGCCGGATTGCGAGGCTTGCACGGCGTCCATGCAAAGGCCGCGAGCTTCGTTCGCCGCACGGGAAAGGATTTCGAGATTCAAACTCATAGTTAGAAGCAAGGTTTATGATTTCAGATTCAGATATAAAGCACCAATTTCGATTGTGAGTGCGATACTTCAGCTAAGAACGGCTCATACTGGCAAATCCGCGCTGTGAACTCTACAATCTGCAATTCCGATGAATCAGCCGACGCTTCTTCACATCGTTGAACGGCTTGAAGGTCTCCTAGGCAAACTGCCGGAGACGATTCAAGGACCGATTCTGCGCGAATTGACCCCGCTCAAAGAACTCTTCCTTCAGCACCGTCCCCCGCGTTTCGTTTTTACCGGATCCGACAAGATCCCTCTCCGGGAAGTCGTGGCTGCTCTTTTCGCATCTGTGGATCCTCAAGAAACCGTCGCTCTGCCGTTGGAGGGTCATGTTTGGCAAGATGTGCGCTTGGGAGACCATGGCACGATCTCTATTCTGGAAACGCGCGGAGCGGAGACCCGAGGAAATGCGAAAATCCAAAGTGAACTAAGTCGCCAACCCGCAGACGTAATTTTCTACGTGATCGAACGTGAAGGTAAGAGTGGCCGACGGAAGTCGGAGACGCAGGATCTGGCCGACTGTCTGGAATGGAAAGACAGCGTTGGCGCAAATCCAGCCGTGATCGGGATCGTTTTTGAGGCATCGAAAGATTCGCTTCTGGATTCCATCAGCGAAACAAAAACCGACGATCGATTTTTGCGCGTGTTCCGCTTTCCATTGCTGGCCCCTGAGCGTTTGGCGGCAGAGTCGCGCGAGCTGCTGTCGATTCTGGCGCGTCACGTGCCGAACGAAGCCCGGATTGAGATGATTCGAATTTCGCGCGACCGGGAGGCGCAACGCGAAGTCGCGCAGAGCTTGGTGAAATCTACCGCCGCCGTGTGCACGGCGATCGGCATGCAACCGATCCCTTTGGCTGACTTGCCGATACTGACCACGCTACAACTCGTCATGGTCTCGGGAATCATGTACGTGAGCGGGCGCGAGCGCAGTTTGCGCGCGGCGACGGAGTTCATCGGCGCGCTGGGAGCAAACGTCGGGGCGGGAATGCTTCTGCGAGAAGGCGCGCGAGCGCTGCTGAAGTTTTTTCCAGGCTGGGGCAACGTGATTTGCGGAATGGTGGCCGGTGCGGGCACCTACGCCATCGGGCGCGCGGCCATCGTCTTCTTTTTGGAAGGCGTATCCTTGAAGGATGCACGGCGCATCTACCTGTCGAGCCGCAAGAGACCGGTGCGGCCCGCATTAGCTGCCCCAAGGCAGTCGCAAAAGGCCGGAAAGAGAAAGAAATAAGGGCTATTTAGGGCGGAGAGCGGCTTTTCACGCCAGTGGTTGAATAACTTGTGAATAAGAATACTCGGACAGCGTATTTTGTTCACAGGATTTTGTGAACAAAGTCGTGAATTTCTGCCTCTCTCCGGCCGGATTACCAGTCTTGCCATGATACTCTCGGAGATCAGCAAGACGCTGCGTGAAATACGAGTTTCGCCGGTTAAGACGCTCGGCCAAAATTTTCTTCACGATCGCAACCTGGCGCGCTGGATCGTCGACAAAGCGCAGGTGACGCCGGGAGATTACGTCGTAGAAATCGGTCCTGGGCTCGGCGCACTGACGGAAATTCTAGTCGCAAGCGGCTCGCGCGTTTTCGCAATCGAGAAAGACGAGCGACTCGTGAAATTTCTACGGGAGAAATTTCAGGATCAACAGCTGGAAGTTCTGCACGCGGACGCGCTCAAGTTCGATGTGCGCACGCTGTATCAGCAACCGCGAGTGAAGCTGATTGGAAATCTCCCCTACTACGTTTCCAGTCAGTTGCTCATCAAGTATGTAAAATATCCAAGTCCTATCTGCATGTGGTTGTTGATGTTACAGAAAGAATTGGCGCAACGTCTTTCCGCTGTGCCAGCGAACGCAGATTACGGCGCGCTCACTTTGCAAATTCAATTACATCATCGCGTAGAATATCTTCGCACGGTTCCGGCGAGTGTTTTTCTTCCGCGGCCCGAGGTGGATTCTGCACTCGTGCGCATTTCGCCGCGCCCTGCGAATGAGTTGCCAGCGGTCGATACCGAATTATTTAACAAACTGGTGCGACGGGGTTTTTCCCAGAGGCGGAAGCAACTTGGAAAATTGATCGCTGATTTCGTTCCCAACTGGCAACGGACGGCCGAAAGCCTTGGATTAGATCGACAAGTACGTGCCGAAGCGGTGTCGCTGCAGCAATGGATCGCCCTCACTAATTATGTGCGACCAGTGGCGGCCCCGGAGCGCCACATTGTCGATAGCGAATTGTTTCCGGTCGTGGACGAGAGCGACAACGTCTTAAGCCAAGCGTCCCGCTCCGAAGTGCATGGGGATAACTTGCGCCATCGGGCCGTACACATCCTCATTTTCAACAAAAAGGGCGAAATTCTCTTGCAGAAGCGCTCCCGCTGGAAAGATCGGCATCCGCTGCTCTGGGATTCGAGCGCCGCAGGCCATCTTAGCGCTGGGGAAGAGTACGATCACGCTGCCCAGCGTGAGCTGCAGGAGGAACTCGGGATTGATGTTCCCCTGGAACGAATCGCTAAGCTTCCCGCCACTAATCGCACGGACCAGGAATTCATTTGGGTTTATCAGGGCCACTACGACGGAGACTTGAAAACCGATGCGAGCGAAATCGACGCGGTCGAATTTTTTCCAGCGGAGGTGATCGATGGCTGGATCGCAGCGCGCCCGGAAGATTTTGCGACCGCATTCTTGGAATGCTGGAAGACCTACTCTAAGGCATGCCGCAAGTAGAGACGGTTCCGTCAATCGCCCGTAACTGCGACGTGCTTATCTGTCGCTGGCAAGTTCCAACTCGATCTTTTCTTTTCGTACTCCCCCGCTGGCAAGAGCACGTAACACGGGTGCCGCGGTTCTCGTAGCCAGGTCACAACTTTCACCAGGTTCGGCTCGGCCATCGTCGTGCAACCGGTAGTCGGTCGATCGACTCCACGCCGAATATGAAAAAATATCGCGCTTCCGGCGCCGGGAATCGGTGGATCGGAATTGTGCCGAATCTCGATGAGCCAGTGATAAGCGAAATCGCCTGAGCGCATTTTTTCGTGACTGTAATTGTCCGGCGGATTTTTGGGATCGATCGTGATGTGGCGGTTATAGTTCGGCGAGCGCGGATCGTCGCTCCAAATGTCCCCTTCGCTAACTTGATGAAATGGGTAATCGCCGCCTGGCGGAAGTTGGGCGTCATAAGTGTAAATCTCGCCAATTTGAAAAATGCCGGCCGGTGCACGACCATCTCTTTCCTTTTTCCGAAGGCCACCTTCGTCTTGGCCCGCGAGACCAGTTCCCCAAGCGAGTCCGCTTTTCCCAAACAACACCGGGAACCGAGCGCTAGCAGCATTCCAGCTTCCGCCTCGTGGCCGCTCGAAAAGTTGAAGCGTTCCGCGCATTGAATTCCAATCTGGGGCAATACCGACAACAAGCTGCGTACAATCATCCGGGACGCCGGCGGCACGTGCACTGCTGCCGATGGTGATCAGCGCGCAAATCATAGACAATCGAAAGATCGACATAGACATTCGGCAACTTAGACGCGCAATTTACTGATTCTGTCCAACTCCATTTTCGCGTGAAGAAAATTTTTGCCGCGTTGCTTGTCTCGGTGGCGGTATTCGCCAGTTACGCACCATCTTTGCAAAACGGCTTCGTTTGGGACGATACCGCGTTGATTTTGCGCGACCCGCTTATCCGAAGCTGGCGTTTGATTCCCGAAGGCTTCAATCATTTTCTTTTCGTTGATGCAACAGCCTCGGATTTTTATCGGCCAGTTCAGCGACTCACTTATACACTCGATTACGCCGCTTTTGCATTTCGACCAGGACCCTATCACTTAACCAGCCTTCTCTGTCATGCCGGCGCGGCAATCGCGCTCCTTTTTTTCGCGGAAGAATTGCTGCTCGCCTTAAACGTAGAAACGCGAAGGCGTCATCTGATTGCGCTATTCGCCGCACTTACCTGGGCGATTCATCCAGTAAACAGTTCGGCCGTCATTTATATTTCTGGCCGCGCCGATCCGCTCGCGGCCGCCTTCGGATTTCTCGGCTTGTATCTCGTTATTCGCAGTCTCCGCGCGCTTGGGACAAACAAAACGGTCGTGCTTGCCGCGGCCTTGATTGCCTTCTTGTTAAGCGCGCTCAGCAAAGAAGCAGGATTGATCTTTCCCGTCCTTGCTATCGCGTTTCTGGTCTTGCGCAAGAATTGGAGCGACCTGTGGAGAACGGCCGCGATCACCGCGCTCGTGTTCGTCACTTACTCAAGCCTGCGTTTGGCGGCCGAACACATTCCGCCCCCGGATCCGCGTGCGCCGACGCCTGCGCTGTTGAAGCCGATCCTGATCTCGCGCGCTGTCGCGGAATATGCGGGACTCATTCTGCTTCCGTTGAATCTGCACATGGACCGTGATGTCGATACTCATCCCATTGGCCCCAATGACGCGAATATGACTGCGGCCTCGTGGCGGGAGCTCCAAACGCTCCTTGGAATCGTGCTCATGGCCGCGCTTGCTTACTGGATGGTCCGAGCCTACAAACGCGACTCCGCCGTCTTCGCGTATCTAATCCTTTTCGTCGTCAGCTATCTCCCTGTGAGCGGCATTGTGGAATTAAACGCCACGGTTGCCGAACATTGGCTTTATTTGCCGAGCGCATTTCTTTTTTTGGCGGTAGCTCTGGAAATCGCAGGACTGCTCGATAGCAAGCGGCAACAGCAAAGACCTATAATCACCGTTGCAGTTTCAGTTCTCTTTGTGATGTGGCTCACGTTTCTCGCTACCCGCACGTTCATTCGCACATTCGATTGGAAAAATCAGCGAACATTTCTTGAGCGAACGCTCGCCAGCG